>NZ_JIAV01000015.1 GCF_000620645.1 Nocardioides sp. URHA0032
TTCGCGTCGGACTCGCGGGTGCCGGGGAACCAGCCGGCCGCGCCGGACATGGTCATCGACGAGATCCAGCACTCCCCCACCGCCGGTGACGACGCCGAGTTCGTCGAGCTCTACAACCCCGGCAACCAGGCCATCGACCTGTCCGGCTGGAACCTGGCCGGCGGCATCGCCCTGACCATCCAGCCCGGCACCGTGATCCTGCCGCACGCCACGATGACCTTCATCAGCGACGACCCGACCTTCCGCAGCACCTACGGCTCCACCGTCTTCGTCGGCGACCGCTACGACAACAACCTCGCCCCCAGCGGCACCCTGACCCTGACCCGCCCCGACGGCACCACCGCCGACACCGTCAGCTACGGCGGCACCGGCTGGCCGACCTCCACCACCGGCCAGTCCCTGGAGCTGACCAACCTCACCGCCGACAACAACGACCCCGCCAACTGGCAGCTCTCCACCGGCTCCGGCACCCCCGGCTCCACCACCGGCGCCCCCACGGTCACCGCCCCCGGCACCCCCACCATCGGCACCGCCACCGCCGGCAGCGCCTCGGCCACCGTCCGCTGGACCGCCCCGACCGACGACGGCGGCTCGGCCATCACCGGCTACTCGGTCAAGGTCCTCAACAGCGCCGAGCAGCAGGTCGGCGTCCTGCGCCCCACCGGCGGCAGCGCCACCAGCCTGACCGTCACCGGCCTCACCAACGGCACCGCCTACCACTTCCAGGTCGCCGCCACCAACAGCGCCGGCACCGGCACCTACTCCAGCTCCTCCAACACCGTCACCCCGGCCGCCACCACCGTCCCCAGCGCCCCGATCATCGGCACCCCCAGCCAGGGCGCCGCCGGCGGCTCCCTGACCGCCATCGCCCGATGGTCCGCCCCGACCAGCACCGGCGGCTCACCCATCACCGGCTACCAGGTCTACGCCCTGCGCATGAGCTCCTCCGCCGCCGACGCCACCGTCGTGTCCACCACGACCTCACCCATCCTCGGCGCCAGCGTCCGGCAACGCTCCTTCACCCTCACCGCCGGCAACTACCGCTTCGAAGTCGTCGCCATCAACGCCGTCGGCACCAGCCCACGATCCGCCCGCTCCACCAACATCGTCCCCCGCTGACGCCAGGCCGACCGGGCCGGGACTCCGGCCCGGCGGTCAGGCGCAGCGGGGGTCGGCCAGCGTGTCGCGGAACGCGGCGAGCCGGTCGCCGCTGAGCGTCCAGCCCCGGCCCCCGGTCGAGTTCCACACGCAGCCGAACCACACGTTCCGCGTCGCCAGGAGCGCCTCGCCCATGTCCGCGATCGACCGGGCGCTGTAGCCGTTGTACTCGGCGACACCGAGGGGCATCCTCCGGTGGCCGCGCGCAGCCAGGTAGTCCGATAGCGCGGCGACGCGCTCGGCAGGCTTCCGGTCGCCGGGACTCGTCCGGGTACCCGACTCGTAGGTGTCGATGCCGAACCAGTCCCAGAGGTGGAACAGGTCGTCGGGGCAGTACGACGCGAACACGCCCTTCTGGTTGTCCAGCAACCAGCCGTTGAGGATCGGCCCGACCTTGAGCCGGCCCCGCCGGAAGGCGGGCAGCAGCTGCTTGCTGGCGGCGGCGTACTCGGCGCCGGTCAGGTCGCCGTACGGCTCGTGCCAGAACGACACGGCCGTCGCCAGGTCGTACGACGCCAGTCGGGCCGCGGCGCGCTCGGCCACGGCGTTGTACCTGCCGCTCACCGCCCCCGCGGCGTCACCGCCGACCTTGTAGGAGATGACCGGGAGCAGGCCGGCGTCGTGGGCCTGCTCGACGAGCTTGAGCTGGCTGTCCGCACCGTCCGCGAGGTCGGCGTAGATCCGCCGGGCACCGAGGCCGTGGCCGACCTCCCGGACCCGCCGGTGCCAGGCATCGGCCGGTGCACTCATCCCGATGAGGGTCGTCCCGGACCGGATGACAGGCCGGGGACCGAGTCGGCGCGGCCGGCCCTGCCGCTGCCGGGTGGCGGTCGCCGCCGCCGCCGGGGGCAGCGGTCTGGACGTCGTCGCGGCGGTCAGCGTGCCGGCGGCGCCCAGGAGGGCGCCGAGGCGAAGGGCGTTGCGGCGGTCGAGGGGGCTCCGAGAAATCGTCTCCACGGGCGCTCACCGTAGCGAAGTCGGCTCCGCGGACGTCGGAGGGTCGCCCCGGCGTGTGACGTGGCGCACGGTGCGGGCACTGACGAGGGGCCGCGGCCGGTCGGCCGCGACCCCTCGCGCGCGCGTTCCCTCAGGTCACCGTCACCTGCCGGGTGGCCGAGCTCGTCCGGCCCCAGTTGTCGGTCACGACGAGCGTGATCGTGTAGGTCCCGGCGGCGGTGTAGCTGTGCGACGACGTGGTGCCGGTGCCGACCGTGTCGGCCGACCCGTCACCCCACTTCCAGGTGTAGCTGCGGATGCCGCCGTCGCTGTCGGTCGTGCCCGCGGCGCTCACCGAGCAGGTGCGCCCGGTGCAGGTCGGCGTCGCGAACACCACCGTCGGCGGGTTGTTGCCGGCCGGCTCGGCCAGCGTCGTCACGCTCTGCGTGACCGGCGCACTGCTCCGGCCCCACTTGTCGAGCACCTTCAGCGTCACCGTGTAGGTGCCCGCGACGGGGAAGACGTGCGACTGGCTGGCCGACGTACCCGTCGTGTCGGCGGTGCCGTCGCTCCAGCTCCACACGTAGTTGCGGATGCCGTCGCCCGTGTCGGGGTCGCTGCTCCCGGTGGCGCTCATCACGCAGGTGGTGAGGGTCGAGCACGTCCCCGAGGCGATGACCGCGGTCGGCGCGTTGTTGCTCGCCGGCTCGGTGATGGTCACGTCGTGCGACACCGTGGTGGCCTTGCCCCACACGTCGGTGACGGTGAGGGCGACCGTGTAGGTCCCCGCCGTCGCGTAGGTGTGGGCCGGGCTCGCCGTGGTGGTCGGCGTCGTGCCGTCTCCCCAGTTCCAGGAGTACGTGATCGCATCGCCCTCGGCGTCCGCGGTCCCCGAGCTGTTCATCTGGCACACGGTGAACGACGTGCAGCTCGTCGTGAACTCCACGTGCGGCGCGCTGTTGCCCGCCGGCTCGGAGAGGGTGAAGGTCTTCGAGGTGGACGCGGCCTTGCCCCAGCCGTCCGTCGTCGTCAGCGTGATCGTGTAGGTACCGGCGCCGGCGTAGACGTGCGCGGCCGGCGAGGCGCCGGTGCTCGGCGTCGTGTTGTCACCCCAGTTCCACGAGTAGTTGATGACGTCGCCGGTGTTCGGGTCCGTGGTGCCCTGGCTGCTCACCGCGCAGGTGAGGCCCTGGCAGCTCTGGGCGAACGTCGGCACCGGAGCGCTGTTGCCCGAGGGCTCGGTGATCGTGACGTTCTGCGCCGCCGAGGTGTTGGTCGCCTTCCACTCGTCGGTCACGGTGAGGGTGACCGGGAAGGTGCCCGGGGCGGTGAACGTCTTGGTCGGGAGCGGCCCGGTGGCGGTCCCCTGGGAGCCGAAGTTCCAGGAGTACGTCAGTGACGCGGTGTTCTCGTCCGTCGACCCGCGGCCGTCGAACGTGCACACGTTCTTGTTGCAGGTGTAGGTGAAGCTGGCCACCGGCGGGTTGTTCGAGGGCTGGCTGACCACGATCCCGGTGGAGATCCGCTCCGTGCCGATCTGGTTGTGGACGTCGACCGGGCGGACCCGCACCGTGTAGGTGCCGGCCGGGATGACCGGCGTCGTGTACGAGTAGTTCGACCCGGCGCTGCCCGGGCTGTTGAGGAACGCGGTGCGGTAGCTCGCGGTCGTGCTGGTGAACGTGCCCGTCGAGCTCATCCACTGGCCGGCGGCGTTCACGACGCCGACCTGGACCGACGCGATGCTCGCGTAGGCGTCCGCCGCGTCCTCCGCCCGGCCGGTGACCACGATCGTGCCGCTGTTGAAGGTCGCGCCGCTCTGCGGCTGCCCGAGCGTGTCGCTCAGCGCGGGAGCACCGTCGTTCGGGTAGGCCGCGTAGGTCGCGGTGGCGCCGGTGGTCGACGGGTCCTGCTGGCCGGCCGAGTCGACGGCCACGGCCGTGAACGTCCAGTTGCCCTGGGTGGGCAGGGTCCGGGCGAGCGTCCAGCTGGTGCTGGTCGCACCCGGGTTCGCCAGGGTCGCGTTGAGCGACGCCACAGCTGCGGCCATGGATCCGTCCGGCTGCAGGTAGCGACCGGTGTCGCGGTCCTGCAGGGACACCTTGACGCTGGCCACGCCCCTGTCGTCGGTG
Organism: Nocardioides sp. URHA0032; assembly: GCF_000620645.1. Lineage (GTDB taxonomy): Bacteria > Actinomycetota > Actinomycetes > Propionibacteriales > Nocardioidaceae > Nocardioides. The sequence goes on from NZ_JIAV01000015.1 coordinate 4,224, forward strand.
GCGGTGCCCGAGAGGCTGATTCCCAGGGACTCGTCGGTCGGCGCGGTGAACGCCATGGTCGTGTCCGGGGGCAGGTCACCGGAGATCTGGGCGTTGACCGTCAGCCTGCCCTGGTTCGCCGAGGCCGTCGTGAGGTCGCTGTCGTCGGTCGCCCGCACGGTGAACGAGTAGCTGCCCGGCGACAGGTTGAACGGCGTCGTGTAGCTCCAGTTGTACGTCGAGCCACTGATGTCCACCGGCGAGATGCGGTAGCTGCCGGCCGTGACCGACGTGCCCCACGTCCCGTCGTTGCTCAGCCGCTCGCCGGTGCTGTTGTTGCGCAGCGTGATCTCGACGTTCTTCAGCCCCTCGTCGTCGGCGGCCGTGCCGGCGAAGGTGAGCTTGCCGCCGGGCTCGACCGTCACGGGCGGGACCGTGAACGGCGGGGTCATCGCCGCCGGCTGGTTGATCGTCACGCTCGGGGCGACGGCGTTGGAGTCGACGGTCCAGTCACGGGTCGCGCTGCGCAGGTCGGACTGTCCCGTCGTGTCGATCGCGGTCGCGCTGCCACGCCAGACGCCCTCGTGCGGCAGCGTCACCTCGTAGGACCACGTCGCGTTGGTCGCCCCGATCACGTCCGGCGTGCCGCGGAAGGTGTTGTAGATCGGGCTCACGGTCCCGTCGTCCTGGAGGTAGCGCTCCTGGTCGTCGCGGAACCAGTACGTCAGCGAGTTGACGCCCTTGTCGTCGACCGCGGTGCCGGTCACGGTGAAGGTGGTCGACGTCTGGACACCCGACGGTCCGGTGATGTTGGTGGTCGGGGTCTGGTCGTCGACACCGAACGACTCGAACTTCTTGGTCGCCTTCGTGCTGTCGCCCGTGCCGCCAGTCGCCGCGGTGAACGCCTGCGCGGAGACCAGCATGTTGCGGTTGGTCGTCACGAGCCGGTTGTCGAGGTGCCAGCTCCGGGTCGTGCCGGTGCCCGGGTCGAGCGTGGCGTTGACCGTGGTCGCCGTCCTGGTCCAGGTGTTGTCCGCCGCGAGGTACTGGCTGCTGTCCCGGTCCTGGATCTGGACCTGGACGCGACCGACCGTGCCGCTGGTCACCCGGGCGGTGCCGGTGATGGTGAACGGCGTGTTGTTGGCGACGACACGTCCCTCGATCGGCGCCGTGATGGTGGTGTCCGGCAGTGCCGGCGGGTACGTCACGCTGTTGAAGTCGTAGAAGCCCACCCGGCCGGTGCGGACGCCGCCCTGGAACATGCCGTCACCGCCGATGAACAGGCCGCGCGGCGTGGCCTCCATGGCCTTGTTGCCCTCGAACGAGTTCGACCCGCCGGTGGGGTTCCACTCGAGCGCCCGACCCGTGGCGGGCGAGACAGCGGCGATGTGGTCCCGCCGTACGACCTGGTCGCCGAGCCCGTAGCCGGCCAGCCCCTGGCCGGTGCCGTAGCCGACGTTCTGCAGACCCGGGTACGGCAGGTCCGCCGACGGGGAGTCGATGAACTGGAAGTGCCCGCCGAGGTAGACGGCCTGCTCGGTGATCGCCACCGAGTAGATGCTGTCGAAGTGCCGGGCGATCCAGAGCGGTTGCACGTCGGAGTTCTGCAGCGCGCTGCCCGTGAGCGGGAAGGCGATCGCCGTGTCGCTGATCGGCGGCGCGTCACCTCCGGACCCGCTGGTCACCACGAAGTAGGAGTCGTCCGGCGAGATGTCGCCGTTGTAGATGCGCGTGACGCCACCCACTCGAGCCAGGTTGTCGTCCCACAGGCGGCTGCGCCAGGGCAGCAGCTGCTTGGTCGCGGTGTCGATGATGCCCATGCCGTAGCGGTCCTGGCCGTTGATCTGTCGGCCGGTGTGCACGACGAGCAGCTTGCTGCCGTCATGGGTGAGCTTGAGCTGGGGCACGCCGAGGGCCCCGTTGACGCCGATCCCCCCGGTGATGTCGTTGGTGAATACGGTGTCGACCGCGCCCGAGGCCGTGTTGACCGCCGCGAGCGCGCTCTTGACCGCGCCGTTGATGCGGGTGAACCGGCCGCCGACGTACAGCGTCGAGTTGCTGGCGGCCAGGGCGGTGACCTGGTTGTTCGTGTTCTTGGTGAAGTCGAAGCTCGCGAGGGGCGCACCCGTCGTCAGGTTGAGGCTGGCCACCTTCTGCGCGGCCGCGCCACCGACGGTGTTGAAGTCGCCGCCCACGAACAGCTTGCTGCCGTCCGGCGTCGCCTCGACCGCGGCGACGCCGCCGTTGAACGTCGGGCGGAACGACGCGTCGACCAGGCCGGTCTGGTAGTTGTAGCTCGCCAGACCCGCCTGGTTGTACGTCTGGGTGTTGGTCCCCGAGTTGTTCTGGATGGACGTGAAGCTGCCGGCGATGAAGACCCGGTTCAGGCTCGGCACGACCTCGATGTCCCAGATCTCGCCGTTGCCGATGATCGGCGTGTTGGTGCGGGGCTTGTCCGGGACCAGGTGGGTGTGTCCCGGGACGCCCGTGCTCGTCGACGCGGTGACCGTGACCGTGTGGCTCACCGTGGTCGACTGCGCGCCCTGGTCGTCGGTGACCACGAGGGAGATCGTCTGGGTGCCCGAGGTGGCGTAGGTGTGCGTCGTCGTCCGGCCGGTGCCCGTCGCGCCGTCACCGAAGTCCCACGCGTAGGAGGCGATGGTGCCGGGAGCGGTGTCCGTGGAGGTGGACGCGTCGACCGTGCACGTGGCCTGGGGGCAGCTGGTGGTGAAGGCGGCGACCGGCGCCACGTTCGGGTCGGCGTTCGGGTCCGGCCGCAGCACGACCGTCCACATGGTCGCCTTGGCGCTGGCGACGGCGGCGGTCGCGGTGACCCCGGCGCTCGACCCGACAGCCGAGGGAGCGCCCGGGTCGGTCGTCATCGAGGTGATCCGGCCGGCGCCGGTGCCGAGGGCGATGCTGCGCTGGGTCTGGCCGGAGGGGGTCGTCCAGCCGGTGGTGAGCGAGGACGACTTGTCCGCCCAGTACGACACGACGTAGGAGCCGGCCGAGGCGACCGACCCGCCGGGCGTGGTGTGCGTCGCCCGGCTGACGGTCTCCGCCGCGGACGCGAAGGCCGGTGACTCGGGGGCGGCACCGTCGTACGCGACCAGGCTGATCGCCGACTTGGTGGTCGCCGAGAAGGCGACGGCGGCGTTCTTGCCGGCGTCGTTCGCCACGGCGACCCGGGTGTAGAGGATCGTCTCGGTGTCCGTGCTGGCGAGCCTGGTCCCCAGCCGGGTCCAGCCGGCGGGGTCCGTCGTGACCGACGCCAGCGCCTTGTTGCTGGTGACGAAGAGCAGCATGACGTCGCCCTCCCGCACGGTCGCCGGGATCGTCACCCGGGCCGTGGGCTGGTTGAACGTCGCCTGGGTCCCCGCGCGGAACGAGATGGTGTCCACCGCCGTCGCGGGGGCGGCTGCGAAGCCGACCACCAGGAGGGCGGCGGTCACGGCGAGCGCGACCAGGGCCGCGATCCTGCTCCGGATCCGGCGGCTGCTTGTTGAACCCATCATCACTGCGCTCCCTCGGGACGTGCTCGTGGCGCGCTCCCCGTCCGGGGGGTGGCGCCTGTGGCCTGCGATGGAACCTAGGCAACTTCGCGGAGGGGTTCGGGGGTTGTCGGCGGGCTATCCCCGAATTCGGGGAATTGCCCCGGAGGCCCACGGTGAGCGCCCGCCCGACGGGTCTGATGGCGTCCGATCCGGCCGGACGGCCGGGGAGACGGGAGGCAGCCATGGGAGACGTAGCCACGACCTCCGGCGCCGTGCTCGCGGCCGGCTTCCTGGTCGGCGTCGTCGTCGGGCTCACCGGCATGGGCGGCGGCGCCCTGATGACGCCGGCGCTGATCTTCCTCGGCGTCGGCAACGCTCCGACGGTGGTGACGGCCGACCTCACGGCCGCCGCGCTCTACAAGACCGGCGGCGCCGTCGTCCACCACCGGACGGGGTCGCCCGACCTGGCCCTGGCGGGCTGGCTCGTGCTCGGCTCGGTCCCGATGGCGCTCGCCGGGCCGTTCCTCATCAATTGGGCGGCGCCGCCGGGCGAGCTGGACCGGGTGCTCAAGCTCTGCATCGGGTTCGCGCTGCTCCTCGCGGCGCTGACCTACGCGCTGCGCCTCTACCTCAACCTGCGACAGATCCGCAGCGGACGAAGCGTCGCCACGGCGGCCCCGCGGCCCCGGCCGCTCCCCACCGTGCTGGTCGGCGCCGCCGGCGGCCTGCTGGTCGGCATCACGAGCGTCGGCTCCGGCTCCGTCATCATGATCGCGCTCCTGATGCTGTACCCGGGACTGTCCGCGGTCCGCCTGGTCGGGACCGACCTCGTCCAGGCGGTGCCCCTGGTCATGGCCGCCGCGATCTCGAACATCGCGCTGCACGGCCTCACGTGGAGCATCACGATCCCGCTGGTCCTGGGATCCGTGCCCGGCACCGTGCTCGGCAGCCTCATCGCACCACGGGTGCCGCAGTCACTGATCCGGCGCGGCATCGTCGTCGTGCTGACGATGTCGGGCGTCGCCCTGCTGGACAAGGCGGGCTGGGCACCGCTGGGCGCCGGCGAGGACGACACCCACCCGGTCGCCGTGGTGGTCGTCGGCGCCCTGGTCGCACTCGCCCTCCCGGTCGTCTGGGGCGCCCTGCGGCGGTCGACCGGGCTGCCGGCGTTCGGGTCGCCGACGGCCGAGCAGGTGGCGGACCCGGCGTACCGGCCGGGCGGCTGGCGGGCACCCCGAGGTCCGCTGGCCGCCCTCACCGAGGCCCCGGACATCCCCAAAGTCGGGGCAGTCCGGCTCGTGGAGCCCCCGACAGAGGGCGAAGCGGTCTGAGATGTCAGGAAGTCGCCGTCCGCGTCAACTGGGAGTCACCATGCGTTCACGCACCGTTCTCGTCCTCGTCGCTGCCTTCGCGCTCGCCCTGTCGATCTGCTCGATCGGCGTGCGCCCGGCCGACGCGGCGACGGCACGGGTGGCGCCTGCAGCGACGGCCGCCGCGGCGACGGCGGCACCGTCCGCCGACCGGATGCCGGGCGACGTTCCCACCAAGAAGACGCCCTGGGTGCTCGACGGCGAGGTCACCAAGATCGTCCAGGTCGGGACCACGATGGTCGCCGGCGGCCTGTTCACGCAGGTGACCGACCCGATGAACGGCACGCCGTACACGCGGCAGAACCTCTTCGCGTTCGATGCCACCACCGGACTCGTCAGCCAGACCTTCAACCCGACCGTGGACGGCCAGGTCCAGCAGCTGCTGCCCGGACCCACCGACTCCACCGTGTACGTCGCGGGCGACTTCGACAAGATCAACGGCAAGGGTCCCAGCCACCTCCAGCTGCTCGACATCAACACCGGCCAGGCCGTGTCGACCTTCAAGCCGCCGAGCACGAACGGCGGCATCGAGACGATGGAGCTGCTCCCCGGCAACCGGCTGTTCATCGGCGGGTTCTTCAACCGGATCGGCGGCGTGGCCCACGGACAGCTGGCGACCCTGAGCGCGACCACGGGCGCCTTCGACCCGTTCCTGGACATCGCGGTGGCCGGCCACCACAACAACTCCGGATCCGGCGCGCAGGCACCGGTCGGTCCTCGCGAGTCGGGTGTCACCCCGGCGGGCGACCGGTTGATCGTCGTCGGAAACTTCCGGACGGTCGGCGGGCTGGCCCGCGACCAGGTGGTCATGATCGACCTGACCGGCGCCACGGCCGCGGTGTCGGCGACCTGGAACACGACGCTCTACACCCCCATCTGCTCTCCGTCGGCCTTCGACAGCTACGTGCGCGACGTGGAGATGTCACCGGACGGGTCCTTCTTCGTGATCGCAGCGACCGGCGGGCCCCACAGCGGCACCCTGTGCGACACCGCCGCGCGGTTCGAGACCTACGCGAGCGGCACCGCGCTCACCCCGACGTGGACCGACACCTCAGGCGGCGACACGCTCTGGGGCGTCGAGGTGACCCAGTCGGCGGTGTACGTCGGTGGGCACGAGCGCTGGATGAACAACCCCAACGGCTCCGACAGGGCCGCACAGGGCGCCGTTCCCCGGCCCGGCCTCGTGGCGCTGGACCCGCAGACCGGGATCCCGCTGCGGTGGAACCCGGGCCGCAACCCGCGCGGCGAGGCGGCGTACGAGATCTACGAGACCGACGCCGGCGTGTGGATCGTGAGCGACACCGACTGGGTCGGGAACCGCCGCTACCAGCGCCCGCGCTTGGCCTTCTTCCCCTACAGCGAGGGGTACAACACCGCGTCGAAGAGCACGGGCACGCTGCCCGGCAACGTGTACGTCGGCGCCCCCCTGGCGTCCAGCAACGTGCTCTACCGGGTCGACGCCGGCGGCGCAGCGATCGCCTCGACCGACAACGGGCCGGACTGGAGCGCGGACACGACCGCGGCCCCCAGCTCGCTCCACAACACCGGCAGCACGGCGGCGACGCAGACCGCGCTGACCGCCGCGAGCCTGGTCAACGTCCCGGCGTCGACGCCCCTGGGGATCTGGACGTCCGAGCGGAACGACCCAACGGGCGGCAACGAGATGCAGTGGAGCTTCCCGGTCGCCGCAGGGACGAGCACGCAGGTGCACCTGTTCTTCGCCAGCCGGTCGAGCGCCACCCGCCGGTTCAACGTCCTGATCGACGGGGTCACCAAGCTCGCGAACTACGACCCGAACGCCGACCCCGGCGTCAACAAGGGCACCATGAAGTCGTTCGACATCACCAGCGACGGCACGGTGAACGTCGACTTCACCCACGTCACGGGCAACCCCGTGGTCAACGCGATCGAGATCGTCAACACCACGGCCGGGTCCAACGCGACCCGGGCCAGCGTGGTCGACTTCGACGGGACCACGGTGCGGTCGCGCGGCGACGTCAGCACCGGCACCTTCGACTGGAGCAACGTGCGCAACGCCGCGATGATCGGCCGCACGCTGTACTACGGCCAGACCGACGGGATGCTCTACCGGCGGTCGTTCAACGGCACCAGCTTCGGCGACCCGACACCGGTGAACCCGTACATCGACCCGTTGTGGAACACCGTCGAGACGGGCAGCGGGCCGGCCGGCCAGACCTACACCGGCGTGCTGCCCACCTGGTACACCCAGCTCAGCAGCGTCACCGGGATGTTCTACGCCAACGGCCGGATGTACTACACCCGGAGCGGCCAGAACTCGCTGTTCTGGCGGTGGTTCTCGCCCGACAGCGGCATCGTCGGCGGCATCGAGAACACCGTCTCCGGCGGCAACATCACCTGGAGCAGCGCGAAGGGGATGTTCCTCGACGGCAGCACGCTGTACGTGGTCAACGGCACCAACGGACAGCTGCTCCGGATCCCCTTCACCTCCGGCGCACCGAGCGGGACGTCCTCGGTCGCGAACGCGACGACCGACTGGCGTGGCCGGGCGACGTTCCTCGCGTCGGTGCTCCCGAACGTGGCGCCCTCGGCCGCCTTCACCTCGAGCTGCGCCGCGCTGTCGTGCACGTTCGACGCCGGCGGCTCGCGCGACGGCGACGGCACGATCACGTCGTACGAGTGGACGTTCGGCGACGGCGGGGAGGGCGGCGGGCCGAGCCCGCAGGAGGACTTCCCGGCCACCGGCTCGTACGACGTGACGCTCACCGTCACCGACGACGGTGGCCTGACCTCCTCGGTCACCCACCAGGTGTCGGTCGTCAAGCCCAACGAGCCGCCGACGGCCGCCTTCACGACCCACTGCGACTACCTCGACTGCCACGTCGACGCATCCTCATCGAGCGACGTCGACGGCACCGTGACCGACTATGCCTGGGACTTCGGCGACGGGACGACCGGGACCAGCAGCACGGCGGACCACCGCTACGCCGTGCCCGGCACGTACACCATCACGCTCGTGGTCACCGACGACCAGCACGCGACGGACGACGCGTCGTCGCGCCAGGACGTCGTCGCCGCCCCCGAAGCCAGCACCGTCTCGTACGTCGGCGGAGCGGTCACCCAGGGCAACACCACCACCCCGAACGTCACGACCCCGGCGGCGACCGCCGCCGGCGACCGACTCGTGGTGGTGCTGTCCCTCAACGCGAGCAACCGGGTCCTGGCGGCGCCCACCGGCGTGACGGACTGGACGGTGCTCGGCACCACGACGTCGGGCAGCATGCAGACGCGCGTCTACACGAAGATCGCGACGGCCGGCGACGCCGCGAAGAAGGTCACCGTCGGGCTCGACCTCGCCGCCAAGTACACGATGACGGTGGCCGACTACTCCGGCGTCCGGCCCGGTGCGCTGGTCCACGCCGACCTCGCCGAGACCGTGAACCGGGCCTCCCACACCACCCCGACGGTCGACGCACCGGCGGGCTCGTGGGTGCTGTCGTACTGGGCGGACAAGTCCGCGGCGACCACCGGCTTCATCCTGCCTGCCGGGGTGACCCCCCGCAACGCCGGCTGTGGAACGTCCTCCGGGCACATCTGCAGCACGTTCGCCGACTCCGGAGGCGCCGTGCCCACCGGGTCGTACGGCGGTCTCACGGCGACCGCGGACACCGCGAACGCCACCGCGACGACCTGGTCGATCGTGCTCCGGACGGTCGCCCCCGACCAGGCACCGACCGCCGCCTGGACCTCCAGCTGCGACGGCACCGTCTGCGACTTCGACGGCCGGACGTCGGCGGACCCGGACGGCTCGATCGTCTCCTACCACTGGGACTTCGGCGATGGACAGGCAGCGGACGGGTCGACCGCCACGCACGACTTCGGAACCTCGGGGTCGCGCGACGTCGTCCTCACCGTCACCGACGACGAGGGCGTCACCGGGTCGTCGACCCGCACGGTGGTGGTGGTGCGGAACAACGCCGCGCCCACCGCGGCGTTCACCGTGGACTGCACGTTCGTCCGGTGCCACTTCGACGCGAGCGGGTCGTCCGACAGTGACGGGACCCTGTCGTCCTACGCCTGGGACTTCGGTGATGGTGCGACCGACGTCAGCGGTGCCTCGGTCGACCACGCCTACGCGGCGGGGGGAAGCGTCACCGTGACGCTCACCGTGACCGACAACGACGGAGGCCAGGGGTCCGCGACCCGGGCGGTCGCGCCGGTCGCGGCCAGACCGATCGCTGCCGTGGGGTCGACCGCCAACCAGGGCAACGTCTCCACGCCGAACGCCGTCGTGCCTGCCGGGACCCAGGCGGGCGACCGTCTCCTGATGGTCCTGAGCCTGAACGACGCGACGCGGGTCGTGGGGGATCCGAGCGGCGTGACCGGCTGGACCCTGGTCGACGGCGTGACCTCGGGGACGATGCGGACGCTGATGTACTCCCGGACCGCACAGGCCGGCGACGCGGGGCGGACCGTCCGGTTCTCGATGGACGCCGCGGCCAAGTACACGCTGACGGTGGCTGCCTACTCGGGCGACACCCTGGAGCCCAGGATCGCCCGGACGGCCGAGACGACGGTCCGTAATGCTCACACCACGCCCGAACTCGATGCGGCCGCCGGCGACTGGGTGGTGTCGTACTGGGCGGACAAGTCCTCGGCGACCACGACCTTCGCGCTGCCGTCGACGGTCACGTCGCGCCAGACCTCGTGCGGAGCCAATGCCGGGCACGTCTGCAGCGTGCTGGCCGACTCCGCGGGTCCGGTGCCGGGCGGGACCTACGCCGGCGTGACCGCGACCGCGGACGCGGCGTCGGGCGCCGCGACCATGTGGACGATCGTGCTGCGGCAGGCGTCCTGATCCATCGACCCGGGAACCAGAGAGAGGCGGACACCCGTGCCACAACAGATCGTGCTCATCGCCTGCGACGTCGTCGCCATCGTCCTCGTGACGACGATGTACTTCCGACGACACCAACGCCGGGACCTCGTGCTGGCCTACCTCGCGCTGAACGTCGGGATCCTCAGCGTGACGACGACCTTGACGTCCGCCTCGGTCGGTGCAGGTCTCGGCCTCGGGCTGTTCGGCATCCTCTCCATCATCCGGCTGCGCTCGGACAGCATCACCCAGGAGGAGATCGCGTACTACTTCGTGGCACTGGCGCTCGGCCTCCTCGCGGGCGTCCCGACGAGCCCGTCCTACGTGGCACCGCTCCTCATCGGGCTCCTCGTCCTCGTCATGTACGTCGCGGACCACCCTCGGCTCCTCCCCCGCAGTCGGCGCCAGCTGCTGACGCTGGACTCGGCCATCGCCGACGAGGCCGTCCTGCGGGCCCATATCGAGACCCGGCTGGGGTACGACGTGCGCCACCTCATCGTGCAGGAGGTCGACCTCGTGCGGGACGTCACCCTCGTCGACGTCCGCTACCGGCCGGGTGGCCACCACGCGGCGGTCAGGAACGGGGTGGCCACGTTGATCACCCCCGACCACGTCGGGACGACGCTCTCCGGCGAGCGACGGTGACGGGCATGTCCACGCGGGGCGGCGTGGAGGAGACCCTCGCGCGGCTGGCCCCCGTCACCCTCGAGGAGGTGCTGGCCAGCGCGGCGCTGCAGACACGCGTCGACCGCAAGTACCTGGTCCCGCTCGACGTGTTCGCGGCGGTGCTCGAGCAGGTGGCCGGCCACTTCTCGGTGCTCGAGATCGGAGGGCGTCGCCTGTTCCGGTACGAGTCGATCTACTTCGACACGCCGGACCGGGCGACGTACCACCAGCACGCGCACGACCGGCCCGGACGGGTGAAGGTGCGCACCCGGGCCTACCTGGACACCGGCGACTGCCAGCTGGAGTTCAAGCGCGTCGGCAGGCGCGGCGAGACCGTGAAGGAGCGCTACCCGTACCCCCTCGACGACCGTCACCGTCTGGATCGCTCTGCCCGGTTGCTGGCCGGCGACTGGGTCGGCGAGGCCGTCAGCGCGGCACTCCTGGAACCGGTGCTGACGACGACCTACCTCCGGACGACGCTGGTCGACGGCGACGCGCGGATGACCTGCGACCTCGACCTGCGCTTCGAGGATCGACGCGGATGTTCCTACGGTCCGCTGGACCGGCTGGTGGTCGTGGAGTCGAAGACCCGCGGCGCGCTGTCCCGGCTCGACCGCTTGCTCATCGCCGAAGGACGCCGCCCGGTACGGCTCAGCAAGTACTGCGTCGGCATGGCGGTGCTGGATCCCGCACTGCCGGCGAACCGCTGGAACCGCGAGCTGCGCACCTGGTTCGACTGGACGCCCCGGCGGCCCTGGGAGTCCGCCCCGCCGGTCTGCCCGGCGCCGCCGCCCCGCCCGCGGTGGGCCCGGCTGCACGGCGGAGCGTCCGCAACGCAACCCGCGCTCCCGGGTGGTGGTGTGCAGCAGGCGGAGATCGCCGGCGGCAGGCTGAGGACCAGGCTCAGTGCCCCTCACCGGCCTGCCGGAGCTCCCTGAGGGCCGCGACGGCCGCCAGCTGGGAGTCGACGCCGAGCTTGCGGAGCACGGCCCGCACCTGGCTGCGCACGGTGGTCTCGGAGACGGCGAGGCGACCGGCGATCTCACTGACGGTCGTGCCTTCGTAGAGCATCCCCAGCACCTGTTCCTCGCGAGGACTGAGACTCTGCAGCCGATCACGCAGATCGTGGCGCCGCTCGTCCAGCCTGCGCCAGCTGTGGACGAGGTCGGCGCGCTTCCGGGCGGTGAGCGGCGTTCCTCCACGGGCCACGACCTGGAGCGCCTCCACCATGCCGGCCAACGAGGTCGAGCCCGGGAGCACGGCGCGCGCACCGGCTTCGAGGGCGCCGCCCCACTCCGGCCCCTCGGCCGCGTCGGACATCACCACCCACGGCCGCCGACAGGCGGGCCCCAGCTCGCGCATGTCGCGCAGCACGGACCCCGAGGCGAGGTCGCCGATGAGCAGGACGACGTCGGCACGCCGGAGCAGCGCGGGGTCCACGAGGTCGTTCCTGCCGGTGCGCAGCGAAGCCGCGAGCATCCACCACGGGACCGACGTGGTCGGGACGCCGCGATGCCCCAGGGCGGCGGCGACCGTCTGCGCGACGAGCGTGAGCTCGCAGGTGACCACGACCGACGGCGCGGCCGAGGGCGCGGCCGACCGCCCCGAGCGGTGGTCGCGAGTGCGCACGGCTCCGGGTGAGGCTGACGTGGGGCGCCCGTCGGGGCGCCCTTCTGACTGGACCATCGAGGTGGATCGTGACGGTGAATCGACATCCGATGCGTTCCGGGGCGCTAATCCGCCCATAATTGGGGATCCGACCCGGCAAACGGGCGGACTGCATTCGTCTTTAATTGCCTCCTCCACCCTTTCGGCGGCGCCTCATACTTTCGGGTGAAGTCCATCCCCCCGCTATCCCGGGAATGCAGTTCTTTTGGAGTTTCGAGCCCCTGACCTCGGGGAACTGCGAGACTAAGGGGACATGGACGTCGCACGAATGCCGGGATCACAGTCATGTCATTAACTCGACAATTCAACTCTTCCGGACGATTCGGTCCGGATTCTCCCTCACCAAATTGGGGTAAAGAACCCCGAACTGCCCAGACGGTCGCGGTGGGCGCAAAATACTCCGGCTGTGGGTATGGGACGAATCTCGACAAGTGCGCAAGGCCAGGGTCCGGGGGTAAGGCTCGGGGCCTCGGCGGCCGCTGAGCAGGGCTGGGAGCGATCGGGGCGTCGTCGCGCCGAGGCGCCGCGTCGGCAGGACGTACGCATGCAGGGCCGTCGCCCGTGGGGGGCTCGGGACAAGGGGGAGCGGGGAAGTATGGAGCGTGGTTGGCGGTTGCGGTTCGTCCGGGGGGGCGAGTGGTTCGCCCCCGCGCTTGCGACGGTGGTGACACCACTGCTGGTCCTCCCCCTGGTGGTGGGGGGCTACCAGGACGCGAGCGACTTCGCCGCGGCGGCGGTGGTCGTCACCGCGGCCGTGGAGGTGCTCGCCGCGCTCCTCCTCTACCTGCACTGGAGGCTGACCGGCGGCCGAGCGAGCTGGCTGGTCCTGGCGCTCGTCGCCGTCGCCGTCCAGTCCCTCGCTCTGGCAGGCTCGATCGTGGCGCACCCGAAGGTGGTCGAGAGCCACCCGGTCCGGCTCCTCCTCAGCCAGGTCCTGCTCGCGGCGATCCTGCTCGCGGTCGCGCTCCTCGCCCGCCACCACCGGCTCCGCGTGGATCCCCTGCTCGCCGGGACGGTGCTGGGCGGCGTGGTCGTCGTGACCCGCTACGTGCTGGTCAACTACACGGCGCCCGCGCACCTCTCGCCCACGGCGGTCAACGCCCTCACCGCCGTCGTGCTGGTCGTGGACGTGGCGATCGTGGTGGCGGTCTTCACCCTGGCCGTCGCGCCCCGGTGGGTGCGGGTCCGGCTGACCATCGCGCTGACACTCCTGGGCGTGGGTCACGTCGCCGCCTACCCTGCCCCGCGCGGCGTGGTCGAGAGCAGCGTCGCCATCTTCGCGACCCTGCTCGGCGCGACCACCCTGCTGACGCTGGCCCTCGCGCTGCTCCGGTCCTCGTGGTCGGACAACCGCGCGGCGCTCGAGACGCTCCGGAGCAAGCTCGAGGAGGCCGAGGCCGGCGCCCGCGTCGAGCAGGCTCGGCTGCACGAGCTGCGCGCCACGATCTCCGGCCTGGGAGCCGCCTCCCGGCTCCTCCATCACGAGTCGTCGGTGTCGCCGACCCATCGGCGCAAGCTCGAGAGCATGGTCGACGCCGAGATGGGACGCCTGCAACGACTCCTCACCGACGGTGCCACGGGCCCAGTCGCGCCTGTGGACATCGATGCGACGATCGAACCCATCGTGCTGCGCCACCGGACCCGCGGATACCCGATCCGGTGGAGTCCGGGCGGCGACCGGGCGATCGCCCGCTCCGACCAGGTCGCAGAGGTGGTCAACGTCCTTCTCGAGAACGCCATCCAGCACGCGGGCGGCGCGGGCGCGTCCGTCGAGACGCGTCGTGTCGACCACGTCATCGAGGTCGTGGTCTCCGACACCGGACCGGGGGTGTCGAGCGCGGTCCGCTCCCGGATCTTCGAGTGGGGGGCGCGTGGTCAGGGATCGCACGGCCAGGGGATCGGCCTGAACGTCGCCCAGCAGCTGATCCAGGACCTGGGCGGCTACCTCAGGCTGATCGACTCCGAAGCCCCCGGCGCGACGTTCGTGCTGGGCCTGCCCGCGGAGGAGCGGTCGTGACGCAGACGATGGCACGCAGCGAGGTCCGCGTCCTGATCATCGACGACCACGCCCTGTTCGCGGAGTCGATGGAGCTCGCCCTCTCCCTGGAGGGGTACGACGTGCGACGCCTGCCCCAGCCGCAGACAGCGGGATCGCTCAACGGGCTGCTGGCAGCGGCGATCAGGACCCGGCCGCGGATCGTGCTGCTCGACCTGGACCTCGGCGAGCACAACGACGGGACCCGGTTGATCGCGCCGCTGGCGACCGCCGGCGCCCAGGTGGTGGTCGTCACCGGGTCCGCTGACCGGTCGCGCTGGGGCGAGTGCCTGCGGTACGGAGCGCGCAAGGCGATGCCGAAGACGATGGCGCTCAACGACGTCCTGTCGGTCGTCCGCCGCATCAACCAGGGCCTTCCCGTGATGGACAGGACCGAGCGCGAGGAGCTGCTCCGGCTCTGGCACGATCAGCGGCAGGAGCGCGAGGCGATGGTCGCCCGGCTGATGTTGCTGACCAAGCGCGAGCAGGAGGTCCTCGTGCACCTGATGAAGGGTCGTCAGGTGCGCGAGATCGCGGCGCTGAGCGTCGTCTCGGAGGCGACCGTGCGCACCCAGGTCAAGTCGATCCTCGCCAAGCTGGAGGTGTCCTCGCAGCTGGCAGCGGTGGGCCTGGCGAACCGCGTGGGATGGCACGCCGTCTCGCGACTGTCGGCCTGACGGCCCCGGCCGGCTCCTCGCCGCCTCCGCGATCGGCCACCGAATCGCGAACTGCTCGTGGACGTGCCTCATTTCAGGCATGTAGAACCCCCTGCGTCCCTCCTAGTTTGGGCTCATCCCGGAGCCAAGGAGCGCCGCATCGTGACGACCACCGCACCTCTCGCAGATCCACTCCTCGCTGCCCCTCTCGAGCTTCTCGAGTCGGCGCCGGACACTGCCTTCCGGCCCACGGAGATCCGGCGGCGAGCGAGTAGGTCCAAGGTCGTCCCGTTGTGCGCGCTCGCCCTCCTGGACAGCGTCTCGGTCGCCATCGCGGTCCTGATCGTCGGCCCGAGCGGCCCTCTCCCTTCCACCGGCCGGGAGGCCGGAAACGTGGTGACGCTCGGCCTGCTGTGGCTCATCCTGCTGATGTGTTGCGCGGCCTACGCGCAGTCCCGGGGGCATCGCGGCCCGGCCGTCGTGCGCGCCGGCGTCGTCCTCGCCCTCCTGTGCTGGTCGCTTCCCACGGTGGTCGCGGTGACGGCAACCCCCGAGCAGCTGATCGTGCTCACGGCGCTCCTGACGCTGTTCGGCCTGGTGACCAGGTCGGTCGCCGACGCGCCGTGGAGTCGCGCGCTCCTGTCGTCCGCCGGAGCCCGGGTCGTGGTCGCCGGCGAGCCGGACGAGGTCGACCGGGCCGTCTCGGAGCTGCGCCGGGTTCCGGGCGAGCGCTGGGACGTCGTGGGCACCTGCGTCGTCGGACCGTCCGCGTCGCCTTGCGACGATGATGGGGGTGGCGGCCTGGGGCTGCCCGCCCCGGACAACATCGTGCGGGCGATCGTCGCCGCGGACGCGGATGCCGTCGTCGTCCTCCCGTGCCGCGAGCTGGACCCCGCTCGGCTGCGCCGGCTGGGGTGGCAGCTCGAGGCCACCGGCACCCGCGTCTACGTGGGCACCGGACTCCTCGACGTCGCTCCGTCCCGCGCGGCGCTCGTCTCGGCGGGCGACCTCAGCCTCCTGCAGCTGCGGGCGCCGTCCGGACGACTGGCGCGGCTGGTGAAGGCCACCATGGACCGGGCGGGTGCCGCGCTGCTGGTCGTCCTCCTCGGCCCGCTCCTGCTGTGTGTCGCGGCGGCCGTGCGCCTGGACAGTGCCGGGCCCGCCATCTTCCGTCAGGTCAGGGTGGGCCGCGACGGACGCGAGTTCACGTTGTACAAGTTCCGCACGATGACCGTCGGCGCCGACGCCGTCGTCGACGAGCTCGCCGAGCGCAACGAGTCCGAGGGCGCGGTGCTGTTCAAGATCCGCCAGGACCCGCGGATCACCCGCACCGGCCGCCTCCTCCGCCGCTACTCGATCGACGAGCTGCCCCAGCTGGCCAACGTGCTGCGCGGCCAGATGGCGCTCGTCGGGCCGCGTCCGGCACTTCCGGGGGAGGTGGCGCGCTACGACATCGATCCACGCCGGCGGCTCGCCGTCCGCCCCGGGCTCACCGGTCTCTGGCAGGTCTCCGGCCGCTCGGACCTGTCCTGGGAGGACACCGTCCGGCTCGATCTCCACTACGTGGACAACTGGTCCCTCGGGACCGATCTCCGGATCCTGCGCCGCACGCTGCACGCGGTCTTGGCCCACGACGGCGCGTACTAGCGCCTGGTGCCTTCCGGGCGCGGCCACGGGCAGCTGACGTCACCGGCGACCGCGGCATGCTCCACGGCGTCGTGCAGCGCATCCGCGAGCTCGGCGAGCCGGACCGAGGCGGGCAGCACCCGCACGTGGACCGGGGCGAACCCCTCGAGCCACGTCGCGGGCGGAGGCGTCGCGGTGACGACCACCCACGGCATGGCGGAACCGGCCAGCACGCCGTCGGCGTACGCACGGCAGTCGGGACTGGCCAGGTCGGTCACCAACAGGCCGGCGTGGGCGTCCGGGGCCACGGGATCTGCGCCCTGATGCCAGCTCACGAGCTCGAGGCCGAAGTCGCCGAGCGACGCGCACAGGACGTCCGCGACGAGGGTCTGGTCCGATGCGACGACGATCCGGGGCACGGACGGCTCGTTCACCACGCGATCACCTGTTCAAGCAAGAGGGCGGTCGCGACCAACCCGGGCGAATGACCCCGATCTTGATGATGCCCGCGTCCCCGTCGCTCGACCATCGTAGTTCAAGAAGATCCAGATTGCGCCCCCCGAGAACCGCTCACCAGCCGCTGCACGCTCCTGGGAGGGAGCGGGCGGTTCCTCCACCTGGGAATGTCCCCCGTCCCGGCTGGACACCGCCCGGAGCTCGAACGCCGGTCCAACGACCGGCCTCGTGGCCCGCTGCGGCTGGTGAGCCTCGGCGCTCGTCGTCGGCGTGCAGGAATGATTGACGTTTCGACGGGGCACGCACAGGGTGTCGCTCGGCGGCGAGCGACGCGTGCCTCGGACGTCCTGACCCGGTCGTTCTGCCCAGGAGGCCTCGAGTCCCGGAAGGAGCGAGCCCCCATGACCGACGCGTGCGACAGACGGCTCCCGGTCGCGCCGCGACCATGACCAGCCGCGGTCGACCACTCCGCGTGCTCGTGATCGACGACCACGAGCTGTTCGCCGAGGCCCTCCGCAAGGCGCTGGAGTCCGAGAGCCCCACGGTGCACCGGCTCCTGCCCACCGACATCGCGAAGATGATGGCGGCAGCTCCCGCCGACGTCCGTCGGACCGGCGGCGACTACGACCTCGCCCTGCTCGACGTCGACCTGGACGGGTTCGGGGACGGCTCGAGGCTCATCGCACCGCTGGCCGAGGCGGGCACCGTGGTGGTGGTCCTGACGGGATCCGCCGACCGGGCCCGCTGGGGTGAGAGCGTTCACCTCGGCGCAGCGAAGGTGATCTCGAAGTCCGCATCGCTCGACGAGGTCAACGCCATCGTGCGTGGAGTCCGCGACGGCGCCCCCTTGGCGACTCGGTCCGAGCACGAACAGCTGCTGCGGGCCTGGTACGAACGCAAGCTGCGCGAGGAGCAACTCTGCCCGCGGCTCGAGAAGCTCTCGCCAGCCGAACGCGACCTGCTGCGCCAGCTCACGCTCGGCCGGACCTTCAGCGAGATCGCCGCGGCTCAGGACCTGTCGCCCGCGAGCGTGCGGACGCAGCTGAACGCCATCCTCAGCAAGCTGGAGGTCTCCTCGCAGATCGCGGCCGCGGGCCTCCGCAACGGGGCGGTACGGCGTCGGACCTGACTCCCCCGGGGTCCCAGGGTCGGGTCCACGGTCCTACTCGTCGGTCTCCACGCCGCCGGCGTCCTCGTTGCACTCGATCTGCGGTGGCTCCTCGCCGGGGAAGGCGAACACGCTCATCGCGCGAAAATGGTCGCCCGCGGACCCTCGGGGAGCCGGGCGGTGTCGGGTGTGGGCTGGTAGTCCCTGGCGAAAATGTCGTGATTCCGCCCCGCGATGCGCAGAAACGTCAGGGACTACCCGGCCGTGCGGTCCGCGTAGGCCTTCGCGGCGGTGTAGACCGAGTCCACGTAGGACTGGGCGTGGTTGTAGGAGAACACCGCGTCGGCCCATCCCGAGCCGGTGGTCAGGTCGTGGCCGTCGGCGCAGAGGTAGAGGACGGCGGCGTACGCCGCGTCGTCGAGGTCGTTCGGGTCGGCGGCGCCGTCCCCGTCGCCGTCGGCGCCCCAGGTCTCCCAGGTCGAGGGGATGAACTGCAGCGGTCCGACCGCGTGGTCCCAGTGCGGGTCGCCGTGCCAGGCGGTCGTCTCGGGCGTGGCCGGGATCGCGGCGTACCGGTGGCCGTCGAGCGCGGGGCCGAGGATCGGCGTGGACGAGTGCCCGTCGTCGCCCAGGGTGCGGCCGCCGATGGTGCCGTGCTGCGACTCCACCCAGCCGATGCCGGCCAGCGTCGTCCAGCCGACGTCGCAGCCGCGCGGCTCGGCGAGCTGTGCGTTCGCATAGGAGCGTACGGCGGTTGCCGGGATGCCCGCACGGGCGGCGGTGTCGGCCACCCACTGCGGGTCGACCCGCTGCGGCCCGACCGGCTTGCCCGGCTGCACCTCACCGTGGGCCTGCGCCGCCGGAACGGGTGCTTGGACGTACTGCCGGTCGGACACCACGTACGACGGCGCGGACAGCACGGTCTGCGAAGCGAGGTACCCGAGTCCCGCGACGACCACCAGACCGGTCGACAGGGACGCGATGGTGCGGGCAGGACTCATCCGAAGCGGCCGTGCACGTAGTCGCTCGTCCGGGGGTCCCGCGGGCTCTGGAGCATCGCACCAGTATCCCCGTGCTCGACGATGGTGCCGGGGGTGCCCTGCGATGCGAGATGACGATGACGATCGAGGTGCCGGGACGCCACGAGCCCGACTCCGTCCGCACACCTTCGCGTGCACACTAGGGTCGGAGGGCAGGCGGCATGGGGATCGGAGGACCGGTTCCACGGTGGTCCCGGGCGTGGAAGGCTCGCTGACGGACAGCGGGGCCGGAGAGGTGGCGATGACCGAGCAGCGACCGGCGGAGCCCGCCCGCGAAGGGACCGAGCTGACCCTGCTCCGGCTGACTGCGGACATCGCCGAGGAGCTGGTCGGGATCGACGGGCTGGACCGGGCAGCGCAGCACACGGCGGACCTCGTCGCGCGCCGCGGCGTCGCTGACGTCGTCGGGCTCTCGGTCCACTCCCGTCACGGCCCGGCGCGCCGACTCGGGTCCAGCGACGCCGGCCTCGCTGCCCTCGACCGTGTCGCATCCGCGTCCCTGATGACTCCCCGGGACGTGCTCCTGGCCGACGGCGAGGTGCTCGTCCTCCCGGCCACCCGCGAGGAGGCGCGATGGCCGGAGTGGGCGGCGGCAACGGCCACCGCCGGCCTGCACTCGGCGCTCTTCGTCGGCATGCCCCCAGCAAGGACCGACGTGACGGTGCTGGAGCTGTACGGGCGCCGGCCCGGGGCGTTTCCCCCCGCCGCCACGAGGGCGGCGAGCCACCTCGCCCACCAGATCGGCCTCCTGCTCCGACACGTCGATCGCGCCACGAACCTGACGGTCGCGCTGAACTCGCGCGGCGTGGTCGGGCAGGCCCAGGGCATGCTGATGGAGAGGTACGAGCTGGACGGCGACCAGGCGATGGCCGTGCTGCGCCGACACTCCCAGGAGACGCAGCTGAAGCTGCACACCGTGGCCGAGCTGGTCGTCGCCGGTCGCCGGCTCCACGCCGGGCGCGCCGACGACCCGTCCGCACCGCCACGCTGACGACGGATTCCACAGCAGATCAAGGGTCAGCCAGCGATCCCGGTAGCGCCGTTGCGGGGAACGCCTGATTTGACGCGCCTTTCACGATTTTTTTGCACAGGGGTGGCGTCATGGACCCGACCAAGGGAGCACTCGATGCACGCTCAGGCCACGATGCCGACGACGCTCCACGCCGCGGTCGCCGCGCGACGCGCGCTGCGGTCCCTTCTCCGCCCTCGCTGGGGAGCCCCAGCCGTCGCCGGGCTCATGGCCGGGTGGCCCCTCGGAACCGTCGGTGGAGCCGCCTTCACGCTCACCCCGTCCGCCGCCGACGAGGGAGCACGACCGTGCCTGGCGATGCCGGACTGATCCGGATCGCGCTGGTGGAGGACCAGCCGCTGTTCGCGGAGGCCTTCGACATCGTCCTGACGCACGCAGGCCATGTCGTGCGCCGGGTGTCGCCGAGGTCGTCCTCGGTCGACCGCGTCGCCGCCGAGGTGCTGCGCCAGAAGCCACACGTCGCGCTGCTCGACCTGCCCCTGGAGCCCACGGACGGCGCGCACCTCGTCTGTCCCCTGGCGCTCGCCGGTGTCGCCGTGATCGTCGTGACCGCCACCACCGACCCGGCGCGGCACGGCGAGTGCCTCCACCTCGGCGCGCGGGCGGTCGTGACCAAGTCCGCGCACCTGGAGACGGTCCTGAGCCGGATCCGCGACGTCGGGGCGGGTCGGCCGGCAGTGTCGCACGAGCAGCGCACGACCCTGCTCACCTGCTACCGGAACGAGCAGGCTCGCGACGCGAGGTCAGCCGCGCTGCTCCAGACGCTGAGCCCTCGCGAGAGCGAGGTCCTCGGGGAACTGATGCGAGGCACCAGTGTCGTGGAGATCGCCCGGGCTGCGTTCGTGGCCGAGGCCACGGTCCGGGCGCAGGTCCGCGCGATCCGGGTGAAGCTCGGCGTGCCTTCCCAGCTCGGAGCCGTCGGTCTCGCGTTCCGGGCCGGATGGCGACCGCCAGGACCCTCGCACCCATGGCCCGCGTCCGCACATCCGTGACCCGGCACGGGTCGGTCGCGTCTGCCGGGCCTGCCGGTGGGGCCACGGATCCGCTACGGTGTGGCGGGAACCCCTGAGCGTCGCGGATGGCAGCCACCTCAGCGGAGGGAACGCCGGAGTGCACGGTCGCCGGCCGAGCTGAGGAAGCATCATGGAGCGGTGCGGCGCGAACGTCGGTCCGTCGGCACGTGGTCCGCGATCGACCTCGTTCCGGATGTCGCCGTGACGCCCGCCGCCGAGATCCTGATCTCGCTCATGGACGAGGTCAGGTCCGAGCTGAGCCTGCCGGAGCTGCTGTGCCGGGATGCGTGCCGGCGCCTCCCCATCTCGGCAGCGGGTATCGCTCTGATGAACCGCGACGGCGTCATCGAGCTCGTCGTGGGTTCCGACGAGCGGGCCACCGAGCTCGAGGATCTCCAGCTCACCCTGGGTGAGGGTCCGTGCGTCGACTCCTTCGCGACAGGACGCCTCGTGCTGCATGCAGACCTGTCGGCCCCGGGTTCCGACCGGTGGCCGGCCTACACCCCCGCTGCCCTCCAGAAGGGGGTCCGCGGGCTGTTCTCGTACCCGCTGCGGATCGGTGGCATCCGCCTCGGCGTGCTCGACCTGTACCGCGACCAGCCCGGCCTGCTCGACGATGCCGACCTGAGCCTCGCGCTGCACTACGCAGACGCCGCGGTCATGCTCGTGCTCTACCTCCAGACCGGGGACCACGACGGCACCGGCGGCGAGCCGGACGCCCTGGCGATCGGCCGGCTGGAAGTGGAGTTCGAAGGACATCCCGAGGTCCACCAGGCGACCGGCATGGTGTCGGTGCAGGCAGGCGTCGGGTTGACCGAGGCGCTCCTGCTGCTCCGCGCGCGAGCCTTCGCCGACGGCCGATCGGTCGCCGAGACCGCTCGCGGTGTCGTCGACAGAGTGATTGTCTTCTACTGAGCAAACCGTCGGCCACCACCGACACGGAGAGGAGAACGCGTTGTCCCGAGAACAGCTGTTGGCCGCGACGTTCGTCGAGCTGGCGGACACGATCGGCGACGACTTCGAGGTCCTGGACTTCCTCCAGAACCTGGCGACCAGATGCACCGAGATCCTGGGCGCCACGGCTGTCGGGGTGATCCTGGCCGACCAGCGCGGCACCTTGCAGTTGGTCGCGTCGACCACCCACACCTCCCAGGTGCTGGAGCTGGTCGCGATCGCGATCTCGGAGGGGCCGTGCCTGGATGCCTGGCGCTCGGGTGCTCCGGTCGTCAACGTGGGCTCCGAGGAGGCGGCGCTGCGCTGGCCCCGCTTCACCCGGGAGGCTCGCAGCCTGGGGTTCGCGTCCGCCCAGGTGGTGCCGATGCGGATGCGGTCAGACGTGCTGGGCGCCCTGAACCTGCTGTACCACGAGCCGACCGTGTTGGGCCCCGACGACGTGGCGGTCGCGCAGGCGCTGGCAGGGGTGGCCACGATCGGCCTGCTCCAGGAGCGGACGCCACGGCAGAAGGAGATCCTCGCCGAGCAGCTCCAGACGGCCCTGGCCCTGCGGGTGGTGGTCGAGCAGGCCAAGGGTGTGGTGGCCGAGCGCACCGGCCTCTCCGTCGAGGACAGCTTCGACCGCCTCGCAGTGCTCGCGCGGCGGCAGGGACGACCGTTGAGCGACGTCGCCACCGACGTGCTGGCCGGGCTCGTGGAGGTCCTCGCCCTGGACGAGGAGCGCAATTGACTCCTCCGTCGAGCCCGCGGTGACGGGCCGGCCGGGCTGCCGCGCGTTATCCTGAACGAGCGGTCAGAGAGGTGCTGCGCCCGGGTTTTGTCGAGCAAGGGGGCCCAGGCCAACGCATGACGCAGCATCGAGAGGTCTCCATCAGCCTGCTGGGCGAGCTCGAGGTGGTCCGCCTCGACGGCACCACCGTCCCGGCTGACGAGTGGCGCACCGGCAAGACCATGGACCTGCTCCGGCTGCTCGCTCTCAGCAATGCGCGGCCCGTACGCGTCGACAGCCTGATCGGCAAGCTCTGGCCCGACGCCGCGCCCGAGCGGGCCGGCGCGAGCCTGCGCACCGCATCCAGCCAGATCCGACGCGCGATCCAGCACCAGTGCATCGAACGCTCACCGGACGGCCTCGTGCTGCGCGACGCGTGGGTCGACGTCGGGGCGTTCGAGGAGGCCGCCCAGCGCGTCAAGGCCGCGGACCACCTCGGTCAGCACGCCCGGGTCCTCGAGGAGGCGCGGGTCGCTGAGCGCCTCTACCGCGCGGACTTCCACGCCAACGACGACGACAGCGACTGGGCGCGCGCCGAGCGGGAGCACCTGGTCCTGATCCGGCTGGAGCTCGTCGCTGACGCTGCGGCGGCCGCGATCGAGCTGGGCTCGTTCCGCGAGGCGCTGGAGCTGGCCGGGACGGCCGCGCGGATCGACCGGGTGTCGGAGTCCGCCCACCGGACCCTCATGCGTGCGTACGCCGAGCTCGGTGACATCGGCAGCGCCCTACGCGTGTTCGAGACCTACCGCGCCTACCTGGCCGACGAGTTCGGCGCGGATCCGTCGTACCAGACCCGCGACCTGCACCTGAGGTTGCTGCGGGGCGGCACCTCCTGACCACGACGACCCCGCCGACGGGTGTCTCGCGGCCCGGGCGTCGTGCTCACCGGGGCCCGACACGCCCGTCAGGCAGGACCGTCACGACGCCGTGACCTCCGCATCCGACCTCAGGATGCAGAACTCGTTGCCCTCCGGGTCTGCGAGCGTGACCCAGCCGGACCCGGGCCCGTGGATCCCGCGGTGGTCCTCCACGACCGAGGCGCCGTGGCCGACCAGGGTCTCGAGCTCCTCGTCCCGGGTGGCGGCGCGCGGGCGGAGGTCGAGGTGCAGCCTGTTCTTCACCGACTTCTGGTCCGGCACCTCGATGAAGAGCAGCCGGTGACCGGTCTCGGGGTCGCGGATCATGCACTCCACGTGACCGGGCAGGTTCGGGTCCCCCTCGAGGTCGACGTAGCCGAGCACCGGCTTCCACCACTCCGAGAGCTCGTAGGCGTTGCGACAGTCGATGGTCGTGTGCGCGATGAAGGTCGTCATGCCGCCAGCCTCGCGGTGACCGCGGCTCGCCTCAACCGGTTTGGGGCGCGACCTACCGCCTCGTCCTCGACCGCCGCAGCAGGAACGGCGGCACCATCACCGTGAGCGCCAGCGCGATCGCGGCGACCCAGGCCGCCGCGGTCGCCTGGCCGGAACGCCCACCGGTCAGCTGCAACGGTGTCGCCGTCGCGCCAGCTGCCGTGCCCGTCGCAGGATCGACGGCACCACCCGTCGTACCGCCGGTCAGTGGATCGATCGCGCCGGGCGCGTCACCACCGGCCCCGGTGCCGCCACTCCCCCCGGTCGCACCGGGTCCGCCTGCTCCTCCGGTGCCGCCGCTGGTGCCGGTCCCCCCGCTCGCGCCGGTGCCGCCCCCGCTGTTGGTGGTGGTGCAGTCCGACCCGATCCTGTCGCACTTGCTCGGCATGGGCGCCGACTGGAGGATGTCGAGCGCCGGGTTGTCGCAGTCGCTGATCGACGGCGACCTCACCGCTCCCGGGATCCGCTTCACCTGGTCGAACCCGGCCAGCACCAGGTTCTTGGGAAGCGGCGAGTAGCCCAGGATGTCGGCCTTCTGCTGCCCCGCACACAGGAAGTAGTTGATGAACGTCGAGAGGGTCTTGCCCTTGTCGGCGTTGAACGGCGAGTCCGTCGACGTCGGCACGACCATGTAGCTGTAGCTCGACATCGGGTACGTGCGCGGGTCCCGGTTCGTGTACACCGACTCGAGGTTCTGGGTCAGGTCGCTGTTGATCTTCGCGCCGGTGAGCGCGACCGCGACGTTGCCGGCCGTGGGCTGCGAGTAGTAGCCCGCCTTGTTCAGCAGCGACACGACGGGGAAGTCGATGCGCTTGGCGTAGGCGTACTCGACGTACCCGATCGAGCCGGCGCCGTACGACGCGGAGACGTAGTTCGCGACGCCGTTCGAGCCGACCTGGGCCTTGGAGCTGCCGAACGACGGGTAGAACGACACGCTCGGGCAGTCGCTGCCCGACAGGTGCAGCTCGGACCGGATGAACGGGCAGTAGATGCTGTTGGCCTGGCTGCGCATGTACAGCGAGAACTGCGCGGACGCGCCGGCGCCGTCCGACCGCACGACCGGAATGATCGGGATGTCGGGCAGCGGCTTGCCGTAGTCCTTCTCGATGGCCGGGTCGCTCCACCGCGTGATCGCTCCGGTGAAGATCTTGGCGAGGGTGGTGCCCGACAGCCGCAGGTCGCGGACCCGCTGGCCGCCGACCGTCAGGTTGTACATGAACGAGGTGCCGCCGGCGACGATCGGCAGGTAGGCGAAGTCGCGGCTGGGCACCTCGGCCTGCTGCCCCGGCTCGGGCGGGTTCTGGAACGGGATCTCGGTGTTGGCGAAGTCCACGGTGCCCTGGATGAACTGCGACCGGCCGTCGGTCGACCCGGTGCCGGCGAAGTTCACGACGACGCCGGAGGCGCGGACGTCGGCGCGCCAGGCGTCGACGGCGACCTGGCTCCAGGTCGAGCCGGCGCCGGAGATCGGCACGTAGCTCTCGGACGCCTGGGCGGGCACGGGGGCGAGGAGCGCGCCGACGAACAGCACGACGGCGATGATGCGCTTCACGACATGTCTCCTTCGAGGGAACCGACGTTCACGGCGTTCGGCGCGGGTGCGAGCCCCGCGGTGACGGCCAGGCGGCGCTGCTGGCGCCGACTCAGGTGGCCCGGCGGCTTGCCGCCGATGACGCGGGCGAGGCCGAACAGCACGACGACCAGCACCAGCAGGACGACGGCGGCGCCGAACGCCCGGGCGATGGCCTGGTCCAGCGGCAGCCGCATCTCGTTGAACACGAACAGCGGCAGCGAGACCTGCGGCCCGTGGAAGGCGTCGTAGTTGAGCTCGGAGGTCGACCCGGCCACCAGCAGCACCGGCGACGTCTCCCCGATCACCCGCGCGACGCCCAACAGCACCGCGGTGACGAGTCCCGACCGCGCGGTGGGGAGGACGACGCGGCGCACCGTCTGCCACTGGGTGGTGCCGAGGGCGAGCGACGCTTCCCGCAGGCCTCCCGGCACCAGCCGGAGCACGACCTCGGCGGTCGTGACGACGACCGGGATCATGCTGACGCATAGCGCGAGCGAGGCGGCGAAGCCGCTGCGCTCCTGGCCGAACTTGAGGATCAGCATCGAGTAGATGAACAGGCCGGCGACGATCGTCGGCACCGCACTCATCGCCTCGACCACGGTCCGGACCACCCGGGCGAGCCGGCCGCGCACCTCGCTGAGGTAGACCGCGGTCGCGATCCCGAGCGGCACGCTGGCGATCATCGAGATCGCGACCTGCTCGAGGGTCCCGACCATCGCGGCCCAGATGCCGCCCTGGTCGAGCGACGCGTCCGGGCCGATGTACGCCGTCGTGTCGTGGTAGAAGTTCACGTGCTTCAGGGCCGTCCAGCCCCGCACCGCCGTGAACACCACGATGCCGGCCAGGCAGGCGACCAGGATCGCGCCCGCCGTCGTGACCAGCGCCCCGACGATCCGGTCGACGACCGCGATCCGGTCCAAGGTGGTCGCGCTCGCGGCGGCGAGCAGGACGAGGAAGACGGCGTACCAGCTGAGCCAGAAGCCGATGGTCCCCGTGATCGGGAGCAGCTGCTGGTACATCAGCCACACCAGCGCGAGGGCGCCGAACGCGGCCGAGCCGACGTGCAGCACCAGCTCGGTCGAGACGCCGCCGACCTTGACCTTGCGGGGAGCCGTGGCAGCCATCAGATCTCCGTCGCCGAGCCGGAGCGGGACCGGCTCACCACGATGCCGGCGAGCGTGTTGATCACCAGGGTGAACAGGAACAGCACGAGGCCGGCGCCGAGCAGGCCGGACAGCGCGACGCCGCCGGACTCGGAGTAGCGCGACGCGATGTGCGAGGCGATCGTGTTGGTGCCGCTCTGCAGCGGGTGCGTGGTGAACTCGAACATCGGCGAGATCACGGCGTACACGACGATCGTCTCGCCGAGCGCCCGCCCCAGGCCGAGCATGATGCCGCCGACGATGCCGCTGCGGCCGAACGGGATCACGACGGTCCGGATCATCCCCCACCGGGTGGCGCCCAGGGCGATGGCGCCCTCGCGCTCGCCGATCGGCGCCTGCGCGAAGACCTCGCGCATGATCGAGGTGACCGTGGGCAGCACGACCACGCCGACGGCGATGCCCGCGATGAACGCCGAGGACGTGTACGACGACGGCGAGTCCGGGGTGTTCACGCGCAGGAACGGCAGGACGGGACCGAAGTGCACCGAGATCCACTGCGCCACCGTCAGCAGGTGCGCCTGGAGGAAGAACAGCGCCCACATCGCGTAGATGATCGACGGCACCGCGGCCATCAGGTCGACCAGTGTGATGAGCGAGCCCTTGATCGAGCGGGGTGCGTACTCACTGATGAACAGCGCGGCGCCGAAGCCGACCGGCACGGCGACCACGAGGGCGAACAGGCCGATCAGGAATGTGCCCCACAGCAACGACGCGATGCCGAACGTGCCGGCCTCCGGCAGCCACTGCCACTCGGTGATGAACGAGAGGCCCTGCTGGTGCAACGCCGGCCAGGCGCCGATCAGCAGGAACAGTCCGATCAGACCCATGACGACGAGCGTCGAGATCGCGGCCGAGCGCGCCGCCACGACGAACGTGACGTCCTGGGGCGTCGGGCGCGCCGAGATGACGCGGCGGGTGGCTGCCGTCCGGACCGGCGGGTCGACTGAGATCGTCATCCGAAACGGCCGTTCACGTAGTCGGAGGTCCGCTCGTCCTGGGGCCGCTCGAAGATGTCCTCGGTCCGGCCCTGCTCGACGATGTAGCCGGGCTTGCCCTCGGCCGCCAGGAAGAACGCGCAGTGGTCGGAGACCCGGTGCGCCTGCTGCATGTTGTGCGTGACGATCACGACCGTCACCTCGCCCGCGATCGAGCGGATCGTCTCCTCGACGCGACGGGTGGAGGTGGGGTCGAGCGCCGAGCACGGCTCGTCCATGAGCAGCACGTCGGGGCGTACGGCGAGGGCGCGCGCGATGCACAGCCGCTGCTGCTGTCCCCCGGAGAGCGAGGAGCCCGGCGTACCCAGGCGGTTCTTGACCTCCTCCCAGAGACCGGCACTGCGCAGGCTGCGCTCGACCAGGTCGTCCGAGGTGCTTCGCCGGGTCCTGCGGCCGGTGAGCCTGAGCCCGGCGAGCACGTTGTCGTGGACAGACATGGTCGGGAACGGGTTGGCCTTCTGGAACACCATCCCGATCCGGCGCCGACTCTCGATCGGCCGCAGCTCCGGGTCGTAGATGTCGTGGCCGTCGAGGAGCACCTGCCCCGCCAGGCTCGCCCCCGGGACCAGCTCGTGCATCCGGTTGAGGATGCGCAGGAATGTCGACTTGCCGCACCCGGACGGGCCGATCAGCGCGGTCACCTCACCGGCGGCCATCGCCAGGTCGACGTCCTCGAGCACCTGGTGATCGCCGAACCAGGCGCTCACCCGCTCGGCGACCAGGGCCGCGGGCAGGCGCGGCTGCGCTGCCGGAAGGACCAGCGTCGCGTCGTCCGTCATGGTCATGGATTCGCCTTTCGTCACAAGGTGTTGGGGAGCAGGACGGCGAGGTTCTCGAAGACGTTCCAGAGGATCGCCAGGAGCACGGGGACGGCGCCGATCCAGACCGCGCGGACGTCGAACCTCAACGCCCCCCAGGTCACGAGCGCGGTCACGAGCAGCAGCAGCTGGGCCCACAGCAGGAGCGCCACACCGCGGCCGGAGCTGCCGGCTCCCGGGGCGTCGTCCGCCGTGGCGGCCGTCCCCGTCGACGCCGGCTGTGCCGTGCCGTCGAGCTGCGCTGTGACGGTGAGGCTGCGGCTGGGGGTGATCGCCGGGTCGGACGTGATCAGCGTCAGTCGGGCGGGAACCTGCTCGATCTCGGTCGCCGGGGCGTCGGTGGTGCGCACCAGGTCGACGACGTAGGTGAACTGGCCCTGGCCGGTGGTGACCAGGATCCGGTCACCCGGCTCGAGCTGGTCGAGGTTCCGGAACGGCGCGCCGAACGTCGCCCGCCGCCCCACCAGGACCGAGACACCGGTCTGGCCGGGCAGCACCGAGTCGGGCTCGAGGCCGGGACCGCCGATGGTCTGCTCGGACGCGCTGCCCTCGACGAAGACCTGCTCGACCCCGATCCGCGGGATCTCGACGATGCCGAGCGGGGTGCCGTCGGGGATCACGCCCGCGACCGGGACCGTCGCCTGCGCCAGCGTCTCGTCGAGCTGCTGGTACAGGACGTCCTGGCTCCGGTTGGCGGCGAGGCCCGACCCGACGAACAGGTACAGGCCGAACGCCGCGAGCAGCAGGGTCAGCGTGATCAGCCCGAACGCCACCACCGTCGCGCCCGTCACCTCGAACGGCTTGCGCGGCGGACGCGCCTTGCGGGGCCGGCGCGGAGCACTCATCCCCCGGCGCGGCTTCGGGGCACGACCCTGCTGGACCTCCTCGCTCAGCGTCGCAGCCACTGCGGCCCCCGGCCGGTCCGGCTCAACCAGAGCACCAGCGGTCCGGTCGCCAGCGCGACGAGCGCGACCAGCCCGAGCACCGGCAGCGTGAGCATCCGGCCGCCGGCGGCCTGCGGACCGACCGTCAGCATCGTCGGGCCGAGGTCGCCGTCGGCGGTCTTCGGACCGGTCGTGCTGCCCGTGGGCTCGTCCGACCTGGGGGCGGGCCCTGCCGTGATCGGCGGGGCGCCGCCCCCTCCACCGGGGGGTGCACCCGGCGGGTCTGTGGAGTCACCACCGTCGCCGCTCCCGTCGCCGCCGCCGTCGTCGCCGAGGTCTGTCCATCCGGCGAGGACGGCCTTGCGGGCCTCGGCGACCTGGGCGACCAGGTCCTGGGAGAGGGGCGCGTGGCCGGGCGGCAGCATGCCGACCTGCTCACCGGGCTGCTGGCCGGCCCGGGCGACGTACGCCAGCAGGTCGGCCATCTCCTGGCGCTCGTCCTTCGGCGCCCTGGTCGAGAAGGCGCCGGAGATCTGCAGGGACAACGGGTAGCTGCCCGCAGTGTCGTCCGTCGGGTCGACGGCCCGGGTCACACCGTCCGCGCCGACGGTGCCGTGCTTGATCGCGGTCAGCATCGCGGCGTCGGTCGGCTTCACGTACCGGCCGTCCGCGTTCTCGAGCGCCGCGGTCGAGAGCTGGAACCGCGCCGCCGACGCAGCGTCGATGATGCCGATCACCTCGCGTCGGCCCGGGTTCTGCCGGGGTGGCTTGGTGACGACGTTGACGCCGCCCTCCTGGGTCACGATCGCGCCGGGGAACTGCGCGAGCGAGAGCTGGCGCGAGAGCGTGTCGAGCTCCTGGATCGGCGCGTACGTCTCCGACATCAACGGGTCGAGCAGCGGGAAGCTCGCGAACGGCAGCGCGACCTTCCGGTAGTTGGCGTTGACCGTCATGCCCCACGGGTCGGGCTTGCCGGCGATGAACTCGCGGGCATCCTTGTCCGCCTCGATCCAGCGGGTCAGGGCGAGCGTGGTGTCCGACAGGTCGCCCAGGATCAACGGGTGGTTGCCGGGCGCACCGCCCGGCCAGGCGACGCCCGGATTGAGCTCCTTGAACTCGGGGTCACGGAAGAGGTTGACCGGGTTGTCGATCACGGCCGGGTTGCCGCCGGACCGGTAGGAGCCGGTGATCAGCTTGGCGACCAGGCGCGGGTTGAGCTTCATGTCCGTGACCGGCTTGCCGTTCGCGTCGTCGATCTGGAACGCGACCACCATGCCGGTGACCGAGAGCGGCGCGTAGACCACCCCGCGGCCGTCGGCCGCATCAGCGTCGAGGGGGTCGATGACGAGGCCCGCGTCCGTCGTACCGGAGGCGACGTCGGAGCGGGTCTGCGGCTCACCGATCGCGGTGTAGTCCACGAGCACCTTGTCGCTGGCGAGGGTGCAGGTCTTCGCCCGCCAGCTCGCCATCGCGCGCGCAGCGACGGGGCTGCCCTCGACCCGCAGGGAGGCGCCAGTGAGCGGGCACGCGTCGTCGACCGGCAGGAACGTCAGCGGTACGACGGTGCGCCGCTCCCATGCCCAGGGCGCGTCCATCAGGTCCTCGGTGGCACCCTGCGGGCGGCCGTAGTTGGGGACCACGACGATCGAGCACGGCGCGGTCACGTCGCAGCCGAGGCCCGCCGACTCGCGCTTGGTGAACAGCTGGATGGAGACCTGGCCGGTCCCGTCGGCCGCAGTGACGTTGTCCTGCCAGTTGGCGGGGCCGTCGGGTGTCGCGTCGTAGGGATCGGTCTGCCCGGGGTAGGTGAACGGCAGGACCGTCGGCACTGCCGGGTTGGAGTCCGTGGCGTCGACGCCACGGAAGCCCGGCGATCCGTAGCAGTCGCTCGAGCTCGCGGGGTCGGATCCGCGGCACTCGTAGACCCGCACCGGGTTCTCGGTGTTCACGTCGAGGGAGTCGCCGGAGTTCTGCAAGCGGTCCGACGAGCTCGGGAGGAAGCCCGCCCACGACACGACCACCGTCTGGTTCACGAGGTCGGTGGTCCTGGTCACGGTGACGGTCGCGCCGTCACCTCCCCCCGGCGCCGGCACGGTCACCGGCCCGGGCTCCTCCCGCGTCGGCGCCGGCGGCGCCGCGGCCCATCCCGGGACGACCGGGAGGAGAGCCGCGACGGCAAGCACCGCAGGGATGGCTCGGATGCACCCAATCCGCATGGTCGTCTGCTTTTCCTTCTCGTGGTGGGCATCGCGGGGTGGCGGCGAGGACCGCCACCCCGCGATGCCGGGTCAGCTCCGTCGGTCAGCTGGGCTGACCGCAGTAGCGCGACGCCGAGGTGTCGTCACCGAGGGGCGTGTTGCCGAACGGGATGAGCAGCTCGTCCGCGTGCTGGCAGAGGAAGCCACCAGCCTTGAAGATCGACTTCAGCCCGTCCGGCGCGTCGTTGCGCACGGCGTTGAAGAAGATCCGGCCGAAGGACGCGCTCCCGCCGGTCGTGAACGCCGGGTTCAGCACCTGGTAGGTGACACCGTTCAGCGTCGATGTCGTGGTCGGGGCGGTCATGGTGTTGACGAACCCGATGTGGGCGCCACCCCGCAGGTCCTGGATGCCCGGCGGCTCGTTGACCTGGGCGGCCCACTTGGTCACCGCGTAGGGCAGGATCCCCTGGGGGTCGCCCGCCATGCTCTCACCGTCGTTCTGCTGGCCGTCGAACACCGTGGGCAGCCCGGCGCAGCCGGCCTGCACGTTGTTGAGGTTGGTGCCGATCGCCTGGAGGAAGAAGGTCAGCGTCGCCGCGGACGCCGGCGGCAGGTAGACGTGGATGTCGCCGGCCTGGCCGCCCACCTCGCTCCAGTCGGTGGTCGTGCACTCGAAGATGTCCTTGAGCTGCGTCGTGGTCAGGGGGGTGGTCGGCGCGTACGCGTTGCCGATCACGCCGTAGCTGACCGCGTCGCGGCTCTGGGCGTAGAACGTCAGGTTCGCCTCGGCGGCGGCCGTGCCCTTTGCCCGGCTCGAGCGGACGAAGTCGACGCAGTACTCGCTCGGGTCGACCGTGCTCTTCTGGTTGAGCGTGATCGCCGTGACGCCGGCGTTCGCGCCGTTCGGACGGGCCACGGTGCAGCCCGGCTTGGTGGTGATGTTCTCGCCGGCAGCACCCGTCACCGGGTTGATCGCGTCGTAGGACGCGATCACCCGCGTCGGAGCCGGAGACTGCGCGTTGTACTTGTCGGCGAGGTTGTTCGTCAGCTCGGCGAACGCGTCGGCGCCGACGGCGGAGTAGATCTGCGCTGCGGTCTTGCCCGCCGGCGGCGTTCCCGGCTGGCCGGGCACCGGGTCGGCGGTCGCGGCGCCGGTGCCGGCCAGCGCGAGCGAGGCGGCCGCGCCGGCCACCGCGAGGACGGAGACGAGACGTCGGTTCATCGGGAGTCCTGTTCTGGAGGAGGATCGGGTACGGCGGCTCATCACTTCACCTGCAGCAGGGCCAGCGAGACGCGCCTCGCGCTCAGCACCTTCACCGAGACCGTGTGCGAATCGGCGGCACCGAGGGCGAGCTTCTTCACGATCGTCCCGGTCTTCGCCGCCTTCGTGTTGAAGGTGGTCTTCTTGCCATCGACCACGACCTGGGCCTTGCCGGCCTTCGGTCCGGTGCTGAAGGTGATGACGACGTGGTCGCCGACGACGGTCACCGTCGCGGAGGAGCCCTTCTTCGTGCTCGCGATGCCCTTCTTGCCCGGCGCCTTGGCGAACGCGTAGGTCTTCCAGCTGCCGGACTTGGTGACCCGCTTGTCGGTCCAGCCGTACTTGCCGGCCTCGAGCGCACCGTCGGGCACGTCCAGGCGGCCTGTCGGAGCGAGCGCCACACCGCGGAACTCGGTGTTCGCGTCGGCGGTCGCCAGCACCGTGGGGTTGCTCGGGTCGAAGGCGTTGCCGGCGCCGTTCGGGTCGGTCAGCGCCAGCAGCTCGGTCGGCGTGGTGACGGCCAGGCTGACCTGGCCGCCGGAGACGTCCGCCACCAGGCCGGTCGCGCCCTCGACGTCCACGTGGCCGGCGCTGGCCCACCTCGAGCCGTTGTACCGGTACTTGTCGACGGTGCCGCCCCGCTCCGAGGAGTTCGCGAGGTAGAGCGTGTCCAGCTCGGTCCCCGCGAAGTCCGCCGACGTCAGGTTGAGGAACGCGTAGCCGTAGGTCAGGAGATCCTCCGGCAGGCCGGTGAGGTCGGTGAGCGTCGCCGAGCCCTTCGGTGTGCCGGTTCCGACCGCGGCGAGCCGGTTCGCCAGGATGCCGCTGGCGAACAGCTGGCCGCCCTGGACGGTCAGCGCGCCGAGGTTCGCGGTCGCGCCACCGGCGATGGAGGTGACCGTCCCGGAGCCGATCGCGGTGGTCAGCACGCCGCCGTCGCCGCCGGCCGCCCAGACCTGCTTGCCGTTGGTCACGGCGGAGCGGATGATCGCCGGCCCGCCGGAACCCAGGGTGGTGCTGGTGTCGAGCTCGCCGTCGGCGTCGACCACGCCGACGACGCGGGCGACCGAGGCGGGGTCCGACGCCGTCAGCGACATCCCACCGGGACCGGTCGTGCCCGGTGCCGCGGCGTACCCGGTCAGCGCGAGGAGCCTGCCGTCCGGGGAGTTCGTGATCAGGCCCTCGGACCGGGACTGGCCGGCCGCGGTGAGCGGCTTGTTCGCGCCGGCGGCGGCGGTCGGGAGCGCCACGCTCGAGACCGCGTCACCGTCGGGGGTGAACTCGTCGAGGAACACCGGCGCCGCGGCGTTGCTCAGCGCGGAGGCACCGTCGCCGACGCGGTAGACGACCAGGTTGCCGCCGGTGAACTTCGCAGCCTGGGCCTGGGTGGACGACAGCAGCGGGACGGCGGCCACGGCGAGGGACAACGCCGCGGTGACACCGAGGATGCGCAGGGGTGTGCGCATGGAGACCTCACTTCGACAGAGGGACCGGACACCCGAGAGAAACCCAGTAAATACACTGGATTGGTCGAAATAATGTGGTTAACAGGCCCGACGGTCAAGCGACTCGTCGAAAAAGTCCACGTCCGGCGGGGCGAGGGGACGAGAAAGGCCCGGACGGTCTACTCGAGGTAGTCCGTCCGGGCCATGCCGGTGCTCGGGTCGGTGCTACTCGGCGCCGTGCGCCGCGATGAACGCGAGGATCCGCTCGGCCAGCTCGGGCCGGCACACGACGACGTCGGGGAGGTAGACGTCCTCCTGGTTGTACGCCAGGGGTGAGCCGTCGACGCGCGAGGTGAACAGGCCGGCCGCGCGGGCAACCGCGACCGGCGCGGCGGAGTCCCACTCGTACTGACCGCCGGCGTGCACGTAGGCGTCGGTGACGTCGCGGGTCACGGAGATCATCTTCACGCCGGCCGAGCCCATCGGGACCAGCTCCGCGTCGAGATCCTCCGCCAGGGCGTGCACGAACGCCGGCGGCCGGCTGCGCGAGACCGCGATCCGCGGGCGGTCCGAGGTCGAGGGCGGCACCACGGGCGGCGTACCGGTGTTGAACGTCTCCCCGAGCACGGGCTGCGCCACGGCTCCGGCGACCAGGTCCCCGTCCTGCCAGAGCGCGACGTGCACGGCCCAGTCGTCGCGCGGCACCTCGGAGAACTCGCGGGTGCCGTCCAGCGGGTCGACGATCCAGACCCGGCTGCTGGTGAGCCGCACCTTGTCGTCCTTGCCCTCCTCGGAGAGCACGGCGTCGTCCGGGCGGTGCCGGGCGAGCAGGTCCATCAGCAGCTCGTGCGCGGCGCGGTCGCCGGCGTCCTTCAGCTCGCGTCCCTCGAGGCCCTCGCCGCGGACCTCGAGCAGCCGCTCCCCCGCGACGGTCGCGAGCCAGGTCGCGAGCACGTGGTCGTCGGTAGCGGCTTCGGCGGGCGGGTTTCCGGGTTCGAACGTCATGCGGGCACCTTACGAGTTGAAGCTCTGCTGGGTGCGCTCGAGACCATCGGTCACCAGCGACTCGACGGCGTCCGCCGCCTTGTCCACCTGGAACGGCAGGATCTTCTTCTCGCTCGACGAGTAGCTGGACAGCACGAAGTCGGCGACGTCCTGGCGACCCGGCGGCCGGCCGATGCCGACCCGGA
This sequence comes from Nocardioides sp. URHA0032, assembly GCF_000620645.1. Classification (GTDB taxonomy): domain Bacteria; phylum Actinomycetota; class Actinomycetes; order Propionibacteriales; family Nocardioidaceae; genus Nocardioides. The sequence continues at coordinate 39,822 of NZ_JIAV01000015.1, forward strand.
CCCGGGCGAAGTCGCCGGTGCCGAGCGAGGAGCGCATCGAGCGGAGCCCGTTGTGGCCGTTGTCGCCGCCGCCGACCTTCACGCGCATGGTGTCGAAGGGGATGTCCAGCTCGTCGTGGACGGCCACGATCCGCTCCGGCGGCACCTTGTAGAACGTCGCGAGCTGCTTGACCGGCCCGCCCGACTCGTTCATGTACGACCGCGCCTTCATGAGGACGACGCGCGGGCCGGGCGTACCCGGGGCGCCGAGCCGTCCCTCGACGACCTCGGCCCGTCCGGACTTGTGCGAGCGGAAGGGCGCGCCCATCCGCTGGGCCAGCTCGTCGACGACGAGGTAGCCCACGTTGTGGCGGTGGCCGGCGTAGGAAGGGCCGGGATTCCCCAGCCCGACCACCAGCCACACCGGCGTGGAGTCGGCCACGGAGTCCCGGCCCTTTCTCGTGAACAGGCGGAGGATCACCCCTCCGACGCGGCCTCGCCCTCGGCAGGAGCGTCGCCCTCGGCGCCGACCTCGTCGACGTCGTTGTCGGACTCGTCGCGCTCGATGCCGGCCTCGGCCTCGGCCTCCTCGAGCTCGGCCTCCAGGGCCTCCTGCGACTGCTGCTCGGTGATGTTCACGACCAGCGCCTCGGGGTCCAGGAGCAGGGTGCTGCCGGACGGCAACTTGAGGTCGGAGGCGTGGATCTGGGTGCCTGCGGCGGCGCCCTCGATGTCGACCTCGATGAACTCGGGGATGTGGGTCGCCTCGGCCTCGATCTGGATCGTGGCGTTCTCGGTGACGACCAGCGTCTCGCGGACGGCCTCGCCCACCAGGTGGATCGGCACGTCGACGGTGACCTTCTCGCCCTTGACCACGGCGACGAAGTCGATGTGCTCGAGGTGGCGCTTGATCGGGTCGATCTGGACCTGCTTGGTCAGCGCCAGCTGGGTCTTGCCGTCAATGTCGAGCTCGAGCAGCGCGTTCGCGCCGCCGTGCTTGAGCGCCATCATGGTGTCGTGGCCGGGCAGGGTCACGTGGATGGGGTCGTTCCCGTGGCCGTAGATGACGGCGGGAACCTTGTCCTCGCGACGGATCCGGCGGGCGGCGCCCTTGCCGAACTCGGTGCGGGACTCGGCCTTGATCTTCTCGGACATGGGGTGCGGCTCCTCGTGCGTCTTCGTGCGGACTGAGTGGTGGCGGTCTCGGGGCCTCGGCACGATCGTGGGGGCGCATCCGGAGATTCGGCCAGCCCTGTCGATCACGGAGCTCTCACTCCCTCGCCGAGGCAACCGCACAAGACTAACGGCCCGGCGCGCGACGCGCGAATCCCGACGCCCGCATCCGCCGTAGGGTTCGGACCGTGAGCCTGACCCTCGCCGAGGCCCGGGAGCGGGCCGCCGTCGTCTCCGCCGTGTCGTACGACGTCGACCTCGATCTCACCGATCCCGCGGCGGACCGCTTCGGGTGCCGCACCACGGTCCGCTTCACCTGCTCGGCGCCCACCACCTTCCTGGAGCTCACCGCAGCCACCGACCTCGCGGTGCTGCTCGACGGCCGCGCCGTCGAGCCGGCGTACGACGGTCGCCGGCTGCACCTGACCGGCCTCCACGGCCGCCACGAGCTGACCGTCGCGGCGTGGCTGCCGTTCGTCACCGACGGCGAGGGGATGCACCGCACCGTCGACCCGGCCGACGGCGAGACCTACCTGGGCGCCTACCTGGGCCTGGACGTCGCCCAGCGGCTCTTCTGCTGCTTCGACCAGAACGACCTCAAGGCGCCGGTGGCCATCAGCGTCTCCGCCGACCCGGCGTGGACCGTGCTCGCCAACGGCCGATCGGTGCGCGAGGCGGGCGGGCGCTGGGAGTTCGCGGCCACGCCCCCGATCCCGGTCGCGCTGGTCTGCGTGGTCGCCGGGCCGTTGAAGTCGGTGCGGTGGAGCCACGCCGGGCTCCCCTTCGGCTGGCACGCCCGCGCGTCGCTGGCCGACGAGCTCGACCGCGACGTAGCCGAGCTGCGCTCGGTGACCGAGGCGTGCTTCGACCACTACGCCCGGATCTTCGAGGAGCCGTACCCCTTCGACTCCTACGACCAGGTCTTCGTCCCCGGCCTGAACTGGGGCGCCCAGGAGCAGCCGGGCTGCGTGATCTACCGCGACGAGCTGCTGCCGGCCGGCCGGCTGTCCGAGGAGAGCCGGCTGCTGCGCGCCTCGGTGATCGCCCACGAGATGGCCCACATGTGGTTCGGCGACCTCGTCACGATGACCTGGTGGGAGGACTCCTGGCTGCAGGAGTCCTTCGCCGACTACCTCGGCTACCGGGTCGCGGGTGAGGCGGCGGGGTACGCCGGGGCACTGCTCGGGCACGAGGCGAGCCGCAAGCCCGCGGCGTACGACGCCGACGAGCGCCGGTCGACGCACCCGGTTGCGGCCGATCCCGACGACGTGCCGGACGTCGCGGCTGCGGCCACCATCTTCGACGCGATCTCCTACGCCAAGGGCAACTCGGTGCTGCGCCAGCTGGTGACCTGGCTCGGCGACGAGACGTTCCTGCGCGGCGTGAACACGTACCTGACCCGTCACCGCTTCGCGAACGCCACGCTGGCCGACTTCGTCGCGGCCCTCGACCAGGCGTCCGACCGCGACGTCCGCACCTGGGTCGAGGTCTGGCTGCGGCGGACCGGGTTCGACACGCTCCGGGTCGAACGGGACGGCGACGTCCCGGTCGTGCACCGCGACGGGGTGCGGCCGCACCGGGTCCGGGTCACGGCGTACGACGACACCGGGGTCGAGACCGCGAGCCGGTACGTCGACCTGGGCGACGAGCCGGTGCCGCTCCCGGACCTGGCGGGCCGGGTGGTCGTCCCCAACAGCCACGGCGAGACGTTCGCCAGGATCGTCCTGGACGAGCACTCGTGGCGCGCGGTCACGACCGGCCTGTGCCGCATCGACGACGACCTGGTGCGGGCCGTCCTGTGGACCATGCTGTTCGACCGCGTGCACACCCGCCATCTGGCGCCGCTCCCCTTCGTGGACGTCGTCGAGCGGCAGCTGCCCGGCGAGAGCAGTGCCACCCTGGTCGCCGCCGTGCTCGCGCGCACGCTCGGCCGGGTGCTGCCGCTGCGGGTCCCGGCCGCGTCGGCCGCCGGGACGCTCGAGTCGCTCGCGAGCGCCTGCGCGACCGGGCTGATGCACGCGACGAGCCAGGACCTGGCCGAGGCGTTCGCCGACGGCTTCGCCGCCACCACCCACGACGCGGCCACGCTGGCCGGGTGGCTCGACGCCGGCGCGATCGGGGAGCTGCAGCTGACGCCGGCGGTCCGCTGGCGGGTCGTCCGGCGGCTGGCCGGGCTGGGCGCGGCCGACGCGGCCCTCATCGAGGCCGAGCGACGGCGCGCACCGGGCCTCGACGCCGAGCTCGGGGCCGCCGCCGCGCGGGCGGCGCGACCGACGGCGGAGGCGAAGGCCGAGGCCTGGGCGGTCGTCACCGACCCCGCCGTCGGCAACCGGGTGCTCACCGCGGTGCTGGGCGGCCTCTGGTCGCCCGAGCAGGCCGGCCTGGTGGCACCGTACGTCGACCGCTACCTGCGGGAGGCGCCCGGCTGGAGCGAGCGCGGCGCAGGCTTCGCGCAGGTGGTCGGGCAGGCGCGTCCGGCGCTGCCGCTCACCGCGGCGCAGCGGGAGCTGCTGCACGAGCAGCTGGCCGGCGACGTGCCGACCGTGCTACGTCGGTCCTGGTCGGACTGGGCCGACGACCTGGGCTGAGCGCCCGACCGGGCCCTACGTGTTGCCGTCGAACATCGAGGTGACCGAGCCGTCCTCGAACACCTCACGGATCGCGCGGGAGACCAGCGGAGCGATCGACAGGCAGGTGAGCTTGTCGAAGATGCGGTCCGGCGAGATCGGCAGCGTGTTGGTGACGACGACCTCGGCGGCCGGGCTGTTCTTGAGCCGGTCGACCGCCGGGTCGGAGAGGATCGCGTGGGTCGCGGCGATGATCACCCCGGCCGCACCCTCGGCCATCAGGGCGTCCGCGGCCTTCACGATGGTGCCGCCGGTGTCGATCATGTCGTCGACCAGCACGCACATCCGGCCGCTGACGTCACCGACCACGCGGTTCGCGACGGTCTCGTTGGGGCGGTCGATGCGGCGGCTCTTGTGGATGAAGGCCAGCGGAGCCCCGCCGAGGCGGGACGACCAGCGCTCGGCGACCTTGATCCGGCCGGCGTCCGGCGAGACCACCGCGAGCGGCTGGTCGCCGTACTTGTCCCGGACGTAGTCGGCGAGGATCGGCAGCGCCATCAGGTGGTCAACCGGCCCGTCGAAGAAGCCCTGGATCTGGTCCGCGTGCAGGTCGACGGTGATCAGCCGGTCGGCGCCCGCGGTCTTGAACAGGTCGGCCATCAGCCGGGCCGAGATCGGCTCACGGCCCTTGTGCTTCTTGTCCTGGCGCGCGTACCCGTAGAACGGCATCACGACGGTGATCCGCTTGGCCGACGCGCGCTTGAGGGCGTCGACCATGATCAGGTGCTCCATGATCCACTCGTTGATCGGAGCCGTGTGGCTCTGGATCACGAAGGCGTCGCAGCCGCGGACGGACTCCTCGTACCGGACGTAGATCTCGGAGTTCGCGAACTCGTACGCCGACTGCGGGACCAGGTCGGTGCCCAGGAGGTCCGCGACCTCGTCGGCGAGGTCGGGATGTGCCCGACCGCTGAAGACCATGAGGTTCTTCTCGGTGGTCTTCTTGTATCCGGTCACGGTTGGGGCTCCCTCGATCGCCGGCGCAGTCCACTCAGGATTCTGCCACGCCCTGTTCAGCGTCCCCACGGTCGGCCAGTGCTGCCTCGGCCGCCTCGGCCTGGGGAGTTCCGGCCCGCCTGTCCAGCGCCCAGCCCTCGATGTTGCGCTGCGGGCCGCTGGACACCGCGAGCGCGCCCGGCGGCACGTCCTGCCGGACGACGGTGCCCGCGCCGGTCGCGGCGCCGTCCCCGATCTCCACCGGGGCGACGAAGGTGTTGTTCGAGGCGGTCCGGGCCTGCCGGCCGACCCTGGTGCGGTGCTTCCGCACCCCGTCATAGTTGGCGAAGATCGTGCCGGCCCCGATGTTCGTGCCCTCGCCGATCTCGGCGTCGCCGACGTACGAGAGGTGCGGGACCTTGGCGCCGTCGCCGATCGAGGCGTTCTTGGTCTCGACGAACCCGCCGATCTTGCCGCCGGCCCCCAACGTGGTGCCGGGGCGCAGGTAGGAGAACGGGCCGACGGCGGCCCCGGCGCCGATCACGGCCAGCTCGCCGTGCGTGCGCACGACGCGGGCGCCCGGCCCGATCTCGCAGTCCTTGAGCGTGCAGTCCGGGCCGACGACCGCGTCCTCGGCGACGCTCGTCGCGCCCAGGAGCTGGACGCCGGGCAGCACCGTGACGTCGCGTTCGAGCGTCACGTCCGCGTCGATCCAGGTGGTGGCGGGGTCCATCACGGTCACGCCGTCGCGCATCCAGCGGCCCACGATCCGGCGGTTCATCTCGGCGCCCAGCCGGGCCAGCTGGGCCCGGTCGTTGACACCCTCGGTCTGCATGACGTCGTCGATGGGGTAGGCCCCGACGGTGAGCCCGTCCTCCCGCGCGATCCCGATCGCGTCGGTCAGGTAGTACTCGCCCTTGGCGTTGTCGTTCCCGATCCGCGGCAGCGCCTCGAGCAGGAACTCCGCGTCGAACGCGAGGATCCCGGAGTTGATCTCGCGCACCTCGCGCTGCGCGGGCGTGGCGTCCTTCTCCTCGACGATCGCCTCGACGTCGCCCTCCGCGTTGCGCAGCACCCGCCCGTAGCCGAAGGGGTTGTCGACGATGCCGCTCAGGATGCTCACCGCGCCCTGCGATGCCTCGTGCTCGGCGGCGAACCAGCGCAGCGACGCACCCTCGAGCAGCGGCGTGTCGCCGTACGCCACCAGGACGGTGCCGCTCACGTCACCCACCGCCTCGACGGCCATGCGTACGGCGTGGCCGGTCCCGAGCTGCTCGTCCTGCACGGCCAGGACGGCGTCGGGCTCGAGCTCGCGGATGTGGCCAGCGACCTGCTCGCGCTGGTGCCCGACCACCGCGACGATCCGCTCCGGCTGCATCTCCCGCGCGGCCACGAGCACGTGGCCGATCATGGTGCGGCCCGCGATCGGGTGCAGGACCTTCATGGTCTTGGACCTCATCCGGGTGCCGCCGCCAGCGGCGAGGACGACGACGGTCAGGTTGTTACCCACGCAGCTTTCCCCTCAGAGTCCGGTCGACCCACTCTAGGGGAGGTCACGCGCCCAGGTCTGGCCGACCAGGTCGTGGCCGAAGCTGTGGTGGGGCTCCTCGGCGACCACTCGAAGCCGGCCGCCTCGTAGATCCGTCGCGCGGTCACCAGGACGCTGTTGGTCCACAGCGAGATCCGGCTGGAAGGCGCATGTCGGCTGGTAGCCGGTGTCGCGGGCGCGGCGCACCGGTCCACGAGCGCGGCGCCGACGCCGTGGCCGCGACGGGCCGGCAGCGCCGTGCGCGCCGCGACCGCTCTGCTCCCCGGGTAGGAGTCGAACCTACGTCGCTAGTCCTGATTCAAAGTCAGGCGGGCCCTGCCGGCAGACCAACCGGGGATCGCTTCCCCAGACGGCCCGGCCGGGCGGAGCCCGGCAGACCAACCGGGGTCGGCTGGCAACAGGCTAGGCCAGCGGTGCCCCAGCCACCTTCTTGGCCGGTGATTCGGTCGCCCAGCCACCGCCGGCCCGGGCCGCGCACGGCCAGCGGTGCCCCAGCCACCTCTTCGCCAGCAGATTCGGTGGCTCAGCCACCGCCGGCCCGGGCCGCGCACGGCCAGCGGTGCGTCAGCCACCTTTTCCCCCGCAGATTCGGTGGCTCCGCCACCGCCAGCCCACCGCCAGCCCGCGGCCGGCCCGGTCACTCCGGCCCGACGCGACTAGCCTCGGAGCGTGGACCTCCCCGTCATGCCACCCGTTCAGCCGATGCTCGCGAAGTCGGTCAAGGGCATCCCCGACCCCGGGAAGTTCGGCGGCCTGAGCTTCGAGCCGAAGTGGGACGGCTTCCGCTGCCTGGTGTTCAAGGACGGCGACGAGGTCGAGCTGGCCAGCCGCAACACCAAGCCGCTGACCCGCTACTTCCCCGAGGTCGTGACGGCGATGCAGGAGCAGCTGCCCGAGCGGTGCGTGCTGGACGGCGAGCTCTTCGTCGCGATCGGCGAGAAGCTCGAGTTCGAGGTGCTCCAGGAGCGCATCCACCCCGCGAAGTCCCGCATCGACATGCTCGCCGAGAAGACGCCGGCGTCGTACGTCGCGTTCGACCTGCTCGCGCTGGGCGACGAGTCCTACACCGACCGGCCGTTCGCCGAGCGCCGCGCGGCGCTCGAGGATGCGCTCGGGGCGCTGCCCGGCCCGTGCTACCTGACTCGCACCACCACCGACCCGGCGCGGGCCGAGAAGTGGTTCCACCAGTTCGAGGGGGCGGGCCTGGACGGCGTGGTGGCCAAGCCGCTGGGGACGGCATACCAGCCCAACGCCCGGAGCATGCTCAAGATCAAGCACGAGCGCACGGCCGACGTGGTGGTCGCCGGCTACCGCGAGCACAAGACCAGCACCCCGGAGCGGCCGCTGCTCGGGAGCCTGCTGCTCGGGCTCTACAGCGACGGCGAGCTCCAGCACGTCGGCGTCAGCGCCAGCTTCACCGAGAAGCGGCGGGCGGAGCTGATCGAGGAGCTCCAGCCGCTCGTGGTCCCGATCGAGGAGCACCCCTGGGGGCGCTGGCAGGAGTTCCTGACCGCGAACCCGGACCGGGTGCCGGGCACCCAGAGCCGCTGGAGCCAGGGCAAGGACCTGTCGTTCACGCCGTTGCGGCCCGAGCGGGTGCTCGAGGTGGCGTACGACCACATGGAGGGCCGGCGCTTCCGGCACACCGCCCAGTTCCGCCGCTGGCGGACCGACCGCGACCCGGAGTCGTGCGGCTACGACCAGCTCGAGGAGCCGGTCTCCTACGATCTGGCTAGGATCCTCGGCGTCGACCAGGGAGGTCTGTGATGTCCGAGAACAGCAACACCGAGCGCTACGACGTCGTCCTCCTGATCGAGCAGGCGCTGTCCGCGCAGGACGCGGCGCAGGTGCACTCGCTCCACGAGGGGCTGGACCAGCCCGTGACCTACCACGTGCTGCTCCCCCTCGAGGACGCCGCGGCCCGGATCGAGTCCGCGATGGGCTCCCTGACCGCCGGGGACATGCTCGCCTCCCCGACGATGCCGATGAGCGAGGTGGACCTCGAGGCGGTCCGCAAGGACTGCGAGGACCGCTCGCACACCGAGCTCGCCCAGAGCCTCGAGGCGCTCCGCGCCAGCGGCGCCGTCGCGCGCGGCCAGGTCGTCGGCGACCCGCCGATCGACGCGCTGGCGGCGAAGGTCGCCGAGGTCGACGGCCGGGAGGCGATCATCCTGACCCGGCCGCACGTCGTCTCCGAGTTCTTCCACCTCGACTGGACCTCCAAGGCCCGGCGTCGGCTCGGCGTCCCGATCCTCCACCTCCTGGAGCACGAGACCTTCGACGAGCAGGCCGAGGGGTACGGCGACGAGGGCGTCACCGGGCTCTGAGGGGTTCAACCCCGCCGTTACGATCGCGGAGTTGCCCGCGGACGGAGGATCGGTGAAGTTCACCCAACGACTCGAGGACGGCGCGCGCGCGATCGCCCGGGCGAAGCAGGCCATCGGCCGCGACCTCGCCGCGGACGGACCCGAGGTCGCCTACGCCCGTGTCCTGGACGGCGAGCACCTCTGGGTGGCGGTCCGCGCCGGCGACGGCCGGCCCGCGCTCCAGGACCCCGACACCGGCGACCTGACGACGGCCGAGCCGCTGCACGGTGAGGACCCGGCGTACTCCTCCGCGCGCTGGCGGCTCGGCGACGTCCTGCCCGAGACCGACGCCGCCGAGGCACGGCTCGTGGTCGTCCGCGAGTCCGGAGGCAAGCCCGCGCCGCTGCGAGCGGGGCCACCTCCCCCGGACAGCAGCCTGCGCATCCCGCCGACGCCGGACGGTCGCTGGCGGTTCCTGGTCGTCACCGACGACCACGGCCTCCTCCGGGTACGCCGGACCCGCGCCGCTCGCGTCGCCCGGCTGCTCGATGTCGCCACCGACGGCATGTCCGTCCGCCTCCGGATCAGTCCCCCGGAGCCGGGCCCCGAGCCGTTGCTGCACTTCGTGCGCACGGACGGCTCGGTCGCGCACTCCGTGGCGATCGAGGCCGACGGTGACGAGCTCGTGGCGACGCTGGCCGCGTCCGACGTCCCCGCCCAGCAGGGCGGCTACCGGATCGCGGTCGGAGCCACCGAGGACCCGGTCACCGTGGCCCGACTGACCAACGACCTGACCGTCAACGACCCGGCCGTCGTGCTGCTGCCCTTCCTCCTCGATCCGGACTCCGACCTGGTCGCCGGGCGGTTCCTCTTCTCCGACCAGGGCGTCCTGCGGTTCGGGCGCAAGGTCACGCTGCAGGGGGAGTCCGCGTGAAGATCACCTTCCTGGTCCTCAACCTCGACGGCGGCGGCGGCACCGAGCGGTCCGTGGTGACCCAGGCGAACGCGCTCGCGGCGCTCGGCCAGGACGTCACGATCCTGAGCGCGCTCCAGGTCAGCGACAGCCCGCACTACGCGGTCGACCCGGCGGTCTCCATCCGCCGGCTCGTCGACCTCCGCGACCCCGAGGCTCCCCGCACGGAGGACGACGCGGTCGACGCCGGGCTCGCCCGGTCGACGGGTGAACGCGGCTCGCTGCTGGTGCCGGATCGCTGGGACGCGCAGTTCAGCGCGTTGACCGACGCGATGTACGAGCACGCGCTGCCGGAGCTCGACAGCGACGTGGTCGTCAGCGTGACCCCGGGCCTGCTCGCAATCGCCGTCCAGCTGCTGCCGAGTCACGTCGCGGTCGTCCACCAGGAGCACCGATCGTCGTCGGACCGTACGTCCGGGCTCGAGCCGCTGCTCACGTTCGCGCCCCGCGCGGACGTCGTGGCGCTGCTCACCCGCAGCGCACGCGACTGGCTCCTCGACACCCTCGGGCCGGTCGCGCCCGATACCGTCGTCGTGCCGAACCCACTCCCTCAGGGCTTCAAGCCCCGGGCCACGCTCGAGTCCCGGCTGATCGTCGCGGCGGGGCGCTTCGTCGCCGAGAAGCAGCTGACCAAGCTCGTGGAGGCGTTCGGCGAGATCTCCGATCGGGTGCCCGGCTGGCGGCTGCGGATCCTCGGGTCCGGCCCCCAACGCCTGGACCTGATCCGGCTGGTGCGGCGCCTCGGGCTCTGGGACCGCGTCGAGCTGCCCGGGCAGAGCGCGGACATGCCCTCGGAGTGGGCGGCGGCCAGCATCTCCGCCCTGCCGTCCCGCAGCGAGGGCCTGCCCCTGGTCGTCCAGGAGGCGATGGCGGCGGGCGTCCCCGTCATCGCCTTCGACCACCCGTCGGGGTCCCGGGCGGTGATCCGGCACGAGGTCAACGGCCTGCTGGTCGGCCCGGGCGCCCTGTCGGGGCTCGCCACCGCGCTGCTCCGGCTGGCCACCGACGACGCCCTGCGACACCGGCTCGGCGAGAGCGCGATCGAGAGTTCCCAGCAGTACGCCGCCGAGACGATCGCGCGGCGGTGGCTCTCGATCTTCGAGGGCGCGGTCGGCCGCCGGGCCCGGGACCCGCGACGGATCCACCAGCGCGTGACCGAGCTCGCCGGCGTGCCCTCGACCGTCGCCGACCGCCCCGCGGCGGCGACCGACCTCACCCCCGGTGAGGCGCGGGCCATGGCGGTCACGTGGGCCGTCCAGTGCGCCGAGCGCGCCGCCCGACGCTGGTTCGCCGTCCCCGCCCACGGCGACGAGCCCACGACGGTCGTCGTGCCGATGGCCGCGCGGTCCGCGTACCTGGCCGAGCTCGGTGGACCCGGGGCGCCCGCCTGGCTGAGCCTGGTCGACAGCGCCGGCCACGGCTGGCCGGAGCGCCGCGGCCGCATCGCCGAGCTCGCCGCCGACCTCGCGCCGGAGCGCACCGGCCGGGTCAGCCTGGAGCCGTGGCCGATGCTGGACGACGGGTGGCCCGGCGTGCTGTCCAGCGGTTGCCGTATCGACGTCGAGTTCTGGGAGGAGGCCCCGGACGGCGGCCTGATCTCGGCCGGCCCCAACGCCTACGCGAACCGGCTCCCGGCCGACTTCGAGACCGTCGAGTCCGAGATCGAGGGCGTGCGCGCACGCACGCTGCCGCTGATGGCGCAGCCCACGGTCCGCGACTGCACGTTCCCGATCGACGCGGTCTACACCTGGGTCGACGGCGACGACCCGGAGTGGAACGCCGCCCGGGAGGCGCGGCTCGCGGAGGCGACGGGGGCGGCCCTCGAGCGCACCTCGAGCGGGCGCGCCCGGTTCGTCAGCCGCGACGAGCTGCGCTACTCGCTGCGCAGCGTGCACCTGTTCGCGCCCTGGGTCCGCACGATCCACCTGGTGACCGCCGGGCAGGTGCCTGCGTGGCTGGCCGACCACCCGCGGATCAACGTCGTGCACCACCGCGAGATCCTGCCGCCCGAGGCGCTCCCGACGTTCAACTCCCACGCCATCGAGAGCAGCATCCACAAGATCCCGGGCCTGGCCGAGCACTTCGTCTACCTCAACGACGACTTCCTGATCGGCCGGCCGCAGCCGCCGCAGCGGTTCTTCGACCCCTCGGGCCACACGGCGGTGTTCTTCTCCAACCACAACCTCGGCATCGAGGGCGACCCGGACGCCGCGCCGTGGCTGAAGGCGGCGTGGAACAACCGGCGGCTGCTGCGCGAGACCTTCGGTGTCGTCAGCACCCACAGCCTCGCGCACGCGCCGTACGCGCACCGCCGGTCGGTCCTCGAGGAGATCGAGGCGCGGTTCCCCGAGGAGATCGGCCGGACCGCGCGCTCGCCGTTCCGCGCCGGGGACAACGTCTCGCTGCTGTCCTCGTTCGCCCAGCACTACGGCCTGGTCACCGGGACCGCCGTGGTGGGCGACGCCAGCAACTCCTACGTCGACATCAGCGCCAACGACGTCGTCCGGAAGCTGCGCCGGCTCAAGGACCGCGAGCAGGACTTCATCTGCCTGGGTGACCACCACGACCACGCCCTGGCGCCGGGCACGCTCCAGGAGGTCCTGGACGAGTTCTTCACCTTCTACCTGCCGGTGCGCGCGCCGTGGGAAAGGCCGGACTGAGAGGCTCCGGCAGCTAGAGCACGAACCGGCTGCTCGGCCACAGCTCGGCGAGATCCGCGTCGGGGAACCGGGCCGCGGCCGCTCGGTAGGTGTCGGCGAAGTGGGTCGCCACCCGACGCACGACGTCGTCGGGCAGCGCCGACACCGCCTTGCCGGAGGAGACGTTGGACTTCTTCTCGAAGTCCGGCGCGCGGAACGCGATGCCGACCAGGTCGCAGATCGCCCGCACCCCCTCCTCGCAGAACAGCTGCTCGTAGAGGCCGTAGTGGATCTCGTCGTCGCCCCACACGGACTCGAGGTTCCGCATCGTCACCTCGTACCGCGAGAACTGCTCGTACCGGGGGTCGTCGAAGAGCCGCTCGACCATCTTGTCGGCGGACGCCGGGAAGCGCGCCGGCCGCCGGCCCTCCTGCATCCGGATCTGCGACCAGATCCGGTCGACCGGGTCGCGCATCAGGAAGAGCGCGACGGTGCGCACGCCGCGGGTCGCGAACCCGTCCCGGATCGAGGCCAGCCGCTCGGCGGGCAGCGCGGCGTACTCCGGGGTGACGTCCGCCGTGGCGCGGAAGCGCGGCCGACTGTGCAGCAGGCCGGCGAAGTAGTCGAAGTAGAACTTCGGGTCCGCGATCATCGCGGCGCGGTGCAGGTGCACCGGGTCGGCCGGCTCCCCGCTGCGCAGCTTGTCGAGCTCGGCCTGCGCCATGTCGAGGTTGCGCCCGAGCCACGGGTCGTCGGCGAGGTCGCTGCTGTCGAAGACGTGGTACTCCTTGCGGTATCCGCGCACGAACTGCGGTGACCGGGCGAGGTAATGGTGCACCCACGTCGTGCCGGCCTTCTGCGCCCCGACGCCCAGCAGGAACGTCGTCGGGCGGCGGTCGGCCTTCACCGCTTCCAGGGAAGCCGGGAGCCGCCCGGGCCCGACTTCTCGACCTCGCCCCGGAGCCGCTCCACCTCGTTGCGGCGGCGGTTCAGGCGCTTGCGCAGGTCGGCGTTCCTTGCCTGCAGGTCGCGCCGTCCGACCGCGACGGCCCGGTTGGTGTGGTCGAGCGCGATCGCCTCGGCGTACTGGTGGAGGACGACGTACCGCTGGTGCACGTCCTCCAGGGTGGCGATCGCGCCGTCGTCGTACGGCGCGTCGACGAGCGTGTTGCACGCGTCCCAGGCCGAGGTCGCCTGCTCCCGCAGCTCGGGGATGGTGTCCACGTCGTCCCAGCTGATCTTGCTGCGGTACAGCTTCGCGTCGATGAAGTCGTCGACGTCGTGGTGGTCCGAGCCGGACAGGTCGGCGTTGAAGCTCATCCCGAGGTGCCGCTGGGCCTGCCCCATCGCCGTGCGCCAGTCCTCGAGCAGGTCGGTGTAGCGCACGAACGTGCGCTTGCGCGATCGCGTCGCCACCTCGGTCTCGTACGCCGAGTTGACCCAGCCGGCGAGGTTGGCGGTCTGGCGGGTGCGCCGGAACTCGTCGGTCTGGTTCGACAGGTAGTAGGTCTCGCGCGACTGCAGGACCTCGGTCGGGTGCCGGAGCATCGTCAGGTACGACAGCTCGATGCCGAGCTCGTCGGCGACGCCCGTCCAGAGCTCGTGGGCCCAGAACGCGCGCGGATCCTTGATGACCAGCTGCCCGCCGGGCCCGACCTCGGCGACATGCTCGGCCAGCCAGGTGCGGAGCTCCTCGCGCACCTCCGGGGCGGCCGCTGCCTCGGCGACGTCGGCGGCGGCCCGGGGCCGGGCGTCGTTGGTGCGCGCCGGGATGCTGTTGAGCAGCCGCTTGTGGAAGTCAACCACCCAGATGGGCTCGTAGAAGCCGCGCGGGTTCGTCTCGTCGGCGGGCATCTCCGGCTGCGGCACGTGCAGGCCGAGTCGCTTCAGGGCGCCGGCGACGGTGCTGGTGCCACTCCGGCCGGAGCCGGTGACGACGACGAGACGGACACGGCTCTCCGGTGGTGCTTCGGACACTGGATTCCTCGCGACTCAGGTGGGACGACGCCCCAGCCTAGATCAGCCGAGACCCCGGAAGGACAACGCGTGCCAGCGCGGGCCGACAGGAGCGATCTCGACCCGCCGCGGGTCGAGGCCGTCGTGTGGGGCGTCGCCCCGGACGATCGCGACCTCGAGGCGCGACTCGGACAGGCCCTCGGCCAGCCCCTCGCCCCACTCGACCACGGTCACGGCGTCGTCGAGGGACGTGTCGAGGTCCAGGTCGTCCAGCTCGTCGAGACCGCCCAGGCGGTAGGCGTCGACGTGCACGAGGTCCGGGCCGCCGATCAGCGACGGGTGCACGCGGGCGATCACGAACGTCGGCGAGGTGACGTCACCCCGCACGCCCAGCCCCGCGCCCAGGCCCTGGGTGAACGTGGTCTTCCCGGCGCCCAGCTCGCCGCTGAGCACGATCAGGTCGCCCTTCGTGAGCTGGCCGGCCAGCGAGCGGCCGAGGGCGCGCATCGCGTCGGCGTCGGGGACCTGGAAGGCGTGCGTGCGCAGCGGGCGGCGCAGCTCGACGAACGGCTGCTCCCGGCGGATCTCGCGGAAGCCCTGCCGCTCCCAGAAGCGGATCGTGGCCGGGAGCTCCTCGCGCGCGACCACCGTGAGGTCCTCGGCGTCGCCCGCCGCCTCGACCGCGGCCTCGATCAGCGCGGCGGCGACACCGTGCCCCTGCGCGTCGGGGTGCACGCCGAAGCGGCGGAGGTACGTCGTGCTGCCGACCGGGTCCAGCACCAGCGCACCGACCGGCTCGCCGTCGAGGCAGGCCAGCAGCCCGCCGTTCGCCGCCAGCCTCCGCGCGATCGAGTCCTCGGTCTCGGACAGGGCGGCCGCCGGCGGGTCCAGCTCGGGGCGGGCGGCGAAGGCCGCCCGCACGACCGCCAGCACCTGCGCCGCCGACTCCGGGCCGACGCGGCGAACCTCGAGCGTCACGCGCCGACCCCCGCCGCCGCGAGCAGCTTGTCGAGCTCGCCGTCCACCTCGTCGTACCGCTCGAGGATCACCATGTGCCCGGCGCCGTGGCACTCCAGGAGCGTGGAGCCGTCGATCCGGCCGTGCAGCTTGCGGCTGTGGCCGATCGAGGTGAGCTTGTCCTCGGTGCCGCAGATGATCGTGGTGGGCACGTTCGCGAGGACGCCGACGTGGTCGAACTTGTCGAGCTGGCCGAAGCCCGGGAAGAACTCCGCGACCACCTCGAACGGCGTGGCCGCGAGCATGCTGTCGACGAACTCGACGTACGACGCCGGCACGTGGTCGCCGAACGCCAGCTGGTCGGTCGCCACCAGCGCGACGTTGCGCCCGAGCCGGCGCAGGCCGTCGACGGCGCGATGGCCGCGAGCCAGGGTCGCCACCCCGCGGTGCATCGCCCCGGAGCCGGCCCAGGTCGGCATCATCGGGAACAGGATGCGGCTCGGGTCGAGTCCACCCGCGGTCGTGGAGATCAGCGAGGTGCCGACGATCCGGTCGCCGAAGAGCTCCGGGTGCTGCTGGGCCAGCGCGACGATCGTCATGCCCCCCATCGAGTGGCCGACGAGCACGACCGGGCCGTCGGGCACGACCTCTTCGAGGATCCTCACCAGGTCCTGGCCCAGCTGGTCGATGGTGGCGTGGCCGATCGGGGACCGGCCGGAGCGGCCGTGCGACCGCTGGTCGTAGTAGACCGACCGGATCCGGCCGCGGTAGTGCTCCCGCTGGAAGTGCCAGCAGTCGAGGTTCAGCGAGTAGCCGTGGCAGAACACCAGCGTAACCGCCGAGTCGGCCTCGTCGACCTCGACGTGCAGCGGGGTGCCGTCCTCGGCGACGACCGTCACCGGGTCGGCGCGCAGGCTGCCGAACGCCGGTCGCTCGCCGGGCGAGCGCCGGGCGATCCGGCGGCGCTGCTGGGCGGCGACGCCGGCGCCCGCGGCCGCCAGGCCGAGAGCGGTCGCCGTAGCGCCGATCAGGTGGGTGCGGGTCCTCACTGGTCCGTGTACCTCCGGGTCGGTCGGCCGCCGATCCGCGTGACGATCTCGTAGGAGATGGTGCCGGCGGCCTCGGCCCAGTCCTGGGCGGTCGGCTCGCCGTGGGTGCCGGGGCCGAAGAGGACGACGTCGCTGCCGGCCTCGGGGGTGTCGCCGTCGAGGTCGACCACGAACTGGTCCATGCAGACCCGGCCGCGCATCGCCCGCTGCTTGCCGTCGACGAGCACGTGGGCGGCGTTGCTGGCGTGCCGCGGGATGCCGTCGCCGTACCCGACGGGCACGAGGCCGACGGTGGTGTCGGTGTCCGCGATCCAGGTGTGGCCGTAGGACACCCCATCACCGGCGTGGATCTGCTTGGTCATCGCGAGGGTGGCGCGCGCGGTCATCGCCGGCACCAGGCCGAGGTCCGGCGTCCGGCCGGGCGCGGGGTCGAGACCGTAGGACGCGAGGCCGAACCGCACCAGGTCGAACCGGCTCTCCGGGCGCAGGATGCCCGCGGCGGAGTTGGCGAGGTGACGGACCTCGGGGGTGAGGTCCGCGGCCAGCTCCAGGGCTTGCTCGAAGGCTCGCTGCTGGGCGTCGTTCGCGGGGTGGTCGGGCTCGTCGCTGGCGGCGAAGTGCGACCAGAGGCCGGTGATCCGCCAGCTGCCGTCCGCTTCGCCCTGCTGCGCGCGCCGTACGACGTCGGGCCAGTCGGCGAGCGCGGCGCCGCCGCGGGAGAGCCCGGTGTCGACCTTCAGCTGGACCCGGGCGGGCCGGCCGGTGGCGGCGATCTCGTCGAGCTCGGCCACGCCGTAGGCGGTGACGTCGATGCCGGCGTCGATCGCGGCCGCCCAGTCCTCGCCCGGGACCGTGAGCCAGCAGAGGATCGGCCCCCGGTCGCCGGCGCTCCTGAGCGCGAGCGCCTCGTCGATGGTGGCCACGCCGAGCCACTCCGAGCCCGCCGCGCGCGCGGCCCGCGCCACCTCGAGCATCCCGTGGCCGTAGCCGTCCGCCTTGACGACGGTCATCGACGGCACGCCGGTCAGCTCGCGGAGGGTGCGGACGTTGTGCCGGATCGCGGCGAGATCGACGACGATCTCTGCACGCGCGACCGGGCTCATGGCCCCGATTCTCCCATCACCGGGTCGGCAGGCCCCGCACGGCGTCCGGGATCGCGTGTGCGACGTCGCTCGCCACCAGCGGTCCGCCCCGGCTCGCCAGGGTCGCGGCGGCACCGTGCAGCCAGGACCCGACCGAGGCGGCGTCGTACGGCGAGAGCCCGGTGGCGAGCAGCGCCCCGACCAGCCCGCCGAGCACGTCGCCCGCACCCGCGGTCGCGAGCCAGGCGGTGCCGGTCGTGGTGACCCGGGTCCGGCCGTCCGGGTGGCTGACGAGGGTGTGCCGGCCCTTGAGGAGGACCGTGCAGCCGTACTCCTCGGCCGCCCGCCGCGCGTGGTGCAGCGGCCGGGCCTCGATCTCGTCGCGGTCGACGTGCAGCATCGCGGCCAGCTCGCCGGCGTGGGGGGTGAGGACGGCGTCGGGGGGCGGAGCGGTCAGGTGGCGGAGGGCGTCGGCGTCGATGACGAGCGGGACGCCGTCCCCGAGCGCCACGGCCAGCTCCTCCTTCGCGTCCTCTCCGCCGCCGGAGCCCACCACCCAGGCCTGCACGCGTCCGGCGCCGACCACCTCGGGGTGGACCTCCCGGACGGTGTCGGCGGCCTCCCCGACGTACCGGACCATGCCGCAGAGACCACTGGTGGCGCCGGCCACGCTGAGGAGGGCGGCGCCCGGGTACTGCGCGCTGCCCGCGCGGATCCCGACCACGCCCCGGGTGTACTTGTGCGCGTCCGGCGTGGGCCGCGGGAGCAGCCGCGCGACGTCGCCGGGCTGGAGCGCCTCGACCTGCGCCTCCGGGAGCTCGAGGCCGAGGTCGACGAGGTGGACGACACCGCAGGCGGCGGCGGCCGGGTCGACGAGGTGCGCGACCTTGTGGGTGCCGAACGTGACGGTCACGTCGGCGCGGACGTGCGCACCGTCGAGCTCGCCGCTGTCGACGTCGACGCCGCTCGGCGTGTCGACCGCGACCACCGGGACGCCCTCGACTGATCGCAACGCCTCCTGCGCGTCGTCCCCGAGCCCCGGCCGACCGCCGATCCCGACGATCCCGTCGATCACGAGATCGGGTCGTCCGCCTCTCGCACCTGTATGCGCCGCCGTGGGGCGGACGACCCGGCCGCCGGCGGCCCCCAGCGCCCGGACCCCCTGCTCGTGCGCCCGATCCGACAGCAGCCACGCCTCGACCTGCACGCCCCGGCGGGCGAGCAGCGACCCGGCGTACAGCGCGTCGCCGCCGTTGTCCCCGGACCCGACCAGCAGCAGCACCCGTCGGCCGTACGCCGTCCCGAGCAGGTCGATCACGGCGTACGCCAGCCCGGCCGCGGCCCGCTGCATCAGCGCGCCCTCCGGCAGCGTGCGCATCAGCGCCGCCTCGGCCGCCCGCACCTGCTCGACCGTGTGCGCGCTCCTCATGGGCCCGACGTTAGCCGCGATCAGGCGGACTCGAGCACGACCACGGCGCTGGCGATGCCGGCGTCGTGCGACAGCGAGAGGTGCACGGCGGCGACGCCGAGCTCGGCGGCGCTGGCGGCGACGGACCCGCGGAGCGAGAACAGCGGCCGACCGGAGGACTCCGACACCACCTCGGCGTCGTGCCAGGCGAGGCCGGCGGGGGCGCCGAGGGCCTTGGCGAGCGCCTCCTTGGCGGCGAACCGCGCGGCGAGCGAGGCCAGCGGGCGTTTGGCCTCGGACTCGGTGAACAGCCGGGCCGACAGCCCCGGGGTCCGCGTCAGGGACTCCCCGAAGCGCTCGATGTCGACGACGTCGATCCCTACGCCGATGATCACTACTCGACCGTGACGGACTTGGCGAGGTTGCGGGGCTGGTCGACGTCGTGGCCCATCACCGTCGCGAGCTCGCACGCGAACAGCTGCAGGGGTACGACGGCGACCAGGGGCTGCAGCAGCACCGGGACCCGCGGCAGCCGGATCACGACGTCGGCGTACGGCGTGATCGCGTCGTCGCCCTCCTCGACCAGGCAGATGGTGCGGGCGCCGCGGGCGCGCACCTCCTGGATGCCGCTCACCATCTTGTCGCGCAGCTGGTCCCGGCCGGCCGGCGGCACGACGCAGAGCACCGGCAGCCCGTCCTCGACCAGCGCGATCGGGCCGTGCTTGAGCTCGCCGGCCGCGAAGCCCTCCGCGTGCAGGTACGCCAGCTCCTTCAGCTTGAGCGCGCCCTCGAGCGCGACCGGGTAGCCGGCGTGCCGGCCGAGGAACAGCACCGACCGGGTGTCCACGTGCTCGCGGGCCAGCGAGTAGATCGACGGCGCCGACGACAGCACCGAGGCGATGTGGTCCGGCATCGCCTCCAGCTGGCGCATCACCTGCGAGATCTCGTCGCCGTACCGGGTGCCCTTGACCTGCGCGAGGTACAGCGCGAGCAGGTAGCACGCGACCAGCTGGGTCAGGAAGCCCTTGGTCGAGGCGACCCCGATCTCCGGTCCGGCGTGGGTGTAGATGACCGCGTCGGACTCACGCGGGATCGTGGAGCCGTTGGTGTTGCAGATCGCGAGCACCTTCGACCGCTGCTCCCGCGCGTGCCGGATCGCCTGCAGGGTGTCCGCGGTCTCGCCGGACTGGCTGATCGCGACGACCAGCGTGGAGTAGTCGAGGATCGGGTCGCGGTACCGGAACTCCGAGGCCAGCTCGACCTCGACCGGGATCCGGCACCAGTGCTCGATGGCGTACTTGGCCACCATGCCCGCGTAGAACGACGTGCCGCACGCGATGATGATGATCTTGTCGACGTCGCGGAGCTCCTGGTCCGAGAGCCGCATCTCGTCCAGCTGCAGGTGGCCCTCGGGAGTACGACGGCCCAGCAGGGAGTCGGCCACGGCGCGCGGCTGCTCGAAGATCTCCTTGCGCATGAACCAGTCGTGGCCGTCCTTCTCGGCCGCCGACAGGTCCCAGTCGACGTGGTAGCGGCGCCCCTCGGAGGGCGAGCCGTCGAAGTTGCGCACGTCGACCGCGGTGCGGGTGATCGTCACGACCTGGTCCTGGCCGAGCTCCATCGCCTCGCGGGTGTGCTCGATGAACGCCGCGACGTCGGAGCCCAGGAAGTTCTCGCCCTCGCCGATCCCCACGACCAGCGGCGAGTTGCGTCGCGCCGCCACCACCCGCGACGGGTCGAGCGCGTCGACCGCCACCAGCGTGAAGGCTCCCTCGAGGCGGCGTACCAGCGCGAGCATCGCCTCGGTCAGGTCCGCGCCGCCGAGCACCTCGAGCTCCAGCAGCTGCGCGGCGACCTCGGTGTCGGTCTCCGACAGCAGGTGGTGGTCGCCGGCCTCGAGCTCGGCGCGCAGCTCGGCGAAGTTCTCGATGATGCCGTTGTGCACCAGCGCGACCCGGCGCTGCGGCCCCGCGTGCGGGTGCGCGTTGACGTCGTTGGGCGCGCCGTGCGTGGCCCAGCGGGTGTGCCCCATGCCGATCGTGGTCGCGGGGAGCGCGTCATCGGCGATCGCCTTCTCGAGGTTCGCGAGCTTGCCGGCCCGCTTCTCGGTCGCGAGCGCCCCGTCCACGACCAGCGCGATCCCGGCGGAGTCGTAGCCCCGGTACTCCAGGCGCCGGAGCCCCTCGACCACCACCTCCTGGGCGCCCTTGTGACCCACGTAACCCACGATCCCGCACATGGGCCTCACTGTATCGACGGCCCCCTGCAAGAATCGCGGCCATGTCTCCGAACGGCGGTGCGCACGAGGAGTCATCGCCGTACCTCGAGCTCGACCGCTCCGCTTGGGCGGCACTGGCCGCCGAGGTGGAGAACCCGCTCACCGCGGAGGAGATCCGTCAGCTGCGCGGCCTCGGCGAGCAGCTCGACCTCGACGAGGTCCAGCAGATCTACCTGCCGATGTCCCGACTGCTGAGCATGTACGTCGAGTCCGCGGGCCGGCTCTACCGCCGGCAGGAGGAGTTCCTGCACCAGGTGCAGCCGCAGCGGACACCGTTCGTCATCGGTCTCGCGGGGTCGGTCGCGGTCGGCAAGTCCACGACCGCGCGCGTGCTGCAGCAGATGCTCGCCCACTGGCCCGAGCACCCCAACGTCGCGCTCGTGACCACCGACGGCTTCCTCTACCCGAACGCCGAGCTCGAGCGCCGCGGGCTGCTCCAGCGCAAGGGCTTCCCGGAGTCCTACGACCGCCGCGCCCTGCTCCGCTTCGTGGTCGACATCAAGTCCGGCAGGGACGAGGTCGAGGCCCCGGTCTACTCGCACCTCACCTACGACGTGCTCCCCGACGAGAAGGTCGTCGTGAAGCGGCCGGACATCGTCATCATCGAGGGGCTCAACGTCCTCCAGCCGACCCGGGTGCGCGAGGACGGCCGCGCCGGCCTCACGCTGAGCGACTTCTTCGACTTCTCGGTGTACGTCGACGCCGGCACCCGCCACATCCGGAACTGGTACGTCGACCGGTTCCTGCGGCTGCGCGAGACCGCGTTCCGTGACCCGGAGTCCTACTTCTCCAAGTACGCCGCCCTGTCGCACGACGGTGCGGTCGACGAGGCCACCCGGATCTGGGACACCATCAACGGGCCCAACCTCTCGCAGAACATCCTGCCGACCCGGTCGCGCGCCACGCTGGTGCTGCGCAAGGACCGCGACCACTCGGTGCGCTACGTCCGGCTCCGGAAGCTCTGAGCGCCAGATCGAGGCCACCCTCGGTGGTCGAGTAGCGAGCGCCAGCGAGCGTATCGAGACCCGGTGACCCGGCAGCCCGCCCGCGAGTCTCGACACGCCGCCGCTCGTCCGTCGCGACGGCTACTCGACCGACGAACAAGCCCGCAGCCCGGTAGCGACCGACGAGCGCCGCTCGGCTCAGAGCGCGAGCTGGCTCCTCACGACCTCGGCGAGGCGGTCGGCGACCGACTGCGCCTCGTCCTGGGTCGGCGCCTCGACCATCACCCGCACCAGCGCCTCGGTGCCGGACGGTCGCAGCAGGATCCGGCCGGTCTCACCGAGCGCGGCCTCCTCCTCGGCCACCGCGGCCGCCAGCACGGCGTCGTCGTCCGCGCGCGCCTTGTCGACGCCGGGGACGTTCACCAGCACCTGCGGCATCCGGGTCATCACCGACGCGAGCGAGGCCATCGACTCGCCGGTCGCGGCCATCCGCTCCAGCACGTGCAGGGCGGTGAGGATGCCGTCGCCGGTGGTGGCGTACTCGCTCATGATCACGTGGCCCGACTGCTCGCCGCCGAGGGAGTAGCCGGACACCTTCATCGCCTCGAGCACGTAGCGGTCGCCGACCTTGGTCTGGCGTACGCCGATGCCGGCCGCCCGCATGGCCTGGACGAAGCCGAGGTTGCTCATCACCGTGGCGACGACGGTGTTCTTCGCCAGGTGCCCGGTCTCGGCCATGCCGAGCGCGAGGATCGCCATGATCTGGTCGCCATCCACGTCGTTGCCCGCGTGGTCGACCGCGAGGCAGCGGTCCGCGTCGCCGTCCAGGGCGAAGCCGACGTCGGCGCCGTGCTCCAGCACCGCCGCCCGCAGCGGCCCGAGGTGGGTCGACCCGCAGCCGTCGTTGATGTTGAGGCCGTCGGGCTCGATGCCGATGGCGATCACCTCCGCGCCCGCGGCAAGCAGCGCGGCCGGACCCGCCCGGTACGCCGCGCCGTGGGCGCAGTCGAGCACGACCTTGATCCCGGTGAGGGGCTTGTCGATGGTCGAGACGAGGTGCTCGACGTACTCCTCGACGGGAGTGGCGTACGGCGTCACCCGGCCGATGTCGCCGCCGAGCGGGCGCTCCCACGGCTCGTCGAGGTGCTGCTCGATCTCACGCTCGACGGCGTCGTCGAGCTTGTGCCCGCCGCGGGCCAGGAACTTGATGCCGTTGTCCGGCATCGGGTTGTGCGAGGCGCTGATGACCACGCCGAGGTCGGCACCGAGCGCCTGCGTCATGTACGCGACGGCCGGGGTGGGCAGCACCCGCAGCCGGACTGCGTCCACGCCGGCCGACGCCAGGCCGGCGACCACGGCGTGCTCGAGGAACTGTCCCGAGATGCGCGTGTCCCGGCCGACCACGGCGAGCGGGCGATGGCCCTCGAACTCGCCCCGGCTGGCCAGGACCCGGGCAGCGGCAACGGAAAGGTCCAGGGCCAGCTCCGCGGTCAGCTGACCGTTCGCCAGGCCCCGGACCCCGTCCGTGCCGAAGATGCGCGGCATGCGCGTCGTACTTAGCGCTTCGAGAACTGAGGCGCCTTGCGGGCCTTCTTGAGACCAGCCTTCTTGCGCTCGATGACGCGGGCGTCACGGGTGAGCAGGCCGGCCTTCTTGAGCGACGGGCGGTTGGCCTCCACGTCGATCGCGTTCAGGCAGCGAGCCACGCCGAGGCGCAGCGCACCGGCCTGACCGGTGATGCCACCGCCGTGGATGCGGGCGATGACGTCGAAGCGGCCCTCGAGCTGCAGCGCGGCGAACGGCTCGTTCACGACCTGCTGGTGCAGCTTGTTCGGGAAGTAGGAGTCCAGCGCCCGGCCGTTGACGGTCCACTGGCCGGTGCCGGGGACGATGCGAACGCGCGCGACGGCCTCCTTGCGGCGGCCGGTGGCCGCGGCGGGGGCGATGGTCGCCGGACGGGCGGGGGTGTCAGCGGAAGGAGAGCTCTCCGAGCTGTAGGCGATGCCCTGCTCGTCGGTCTCGTAGGTCTCTTCGACCTCGGTGGTGTCGGCCACGATGTTCCTCACTCAGAATTTCTCGACGAATCAGACGATTACTGGGAGATCTGCTTGATCTCGAACGGAATGGCCTTCTGGGCCTGGTGCGGGTGGTTGGGCCCGGAGTAGACCTTCAGCTTCTTCAGCATCTGACGGCCGAGCTTGTTCTTCGGCAGCATGCCCCACACGGCCTTCTCGATGGCCTTGCGAGCGTCCTTCTCCAGGATCTCACCGATCGGGGTCGAGGACAGACCGCCCGGGTAACCGGAGTGGCGGTACGCCATCTTGGTGGTCTTCTTGTCGCCGGACAGGGCGACCTTCTCCGCGTTGACGATGATGACGAAGTCACCGGTGTCGGCGTGCGGGGCGAAGATCGGCTTGTGCTTGCCGCGCAGGAGGTTGGCGGTCTGCACCGCGAGGCGGCCGAGGACGACGTCGGTGGCGTCGATGACGAGCCACTCGCGCGTGATGTCGCCGGGCTTGGGGCTGTACGTGCGCACGGAGGAACTTCCTTCGTTCGTAGGGCCCGGGCGACCCTGTGCCGTCCGGGTGGTGGTGCGACGCCTTCTGACGAACACTGCCCGGCTGGTCCTGTGTGACGAGGAGTCCGGGTCTGCACCCCGATCCCGTGGCGGGTCGGAGCGCGGCAGGGGCGCGACTGACAAGAGTACGGGGGCGCGTCCGCGCAGGTCAAAACCGCAGTGCGCGGTCCGGGACGGGCCGAGGTTTCGAGACGCGGTTTCGCCAGCCGTTGAGTCGCAGTCTAAGTTGAGAGGGTGACTGAATCTCTCACCGTCCGCGACAACCGCACCGGACAGGAGTACGAGGTCCCGATCACCGACGGCACCATCAAGGCCGCGGATCTGGGACAGATCAGGACCGACGGCGACACGCCGGGGCTGGCCGTCTACGACCCGGGCTTCGTCAACACCGCGTCCTGCCGGAGCTCCGTCACCTACATCGACGGCGACAAGGGCATCCTCGAGTACCGCGGCTACCCGATCGAGCAGCTCGCCGAGAAGTCCTCGTTCCTGGAGGTCGCGTACCTCCTCGTCCACGGATCCCTCCCCACCAAGGAGGAGTACGAGTCGTGGGTGCACGAGATCACCTACCACACGTTCGTGCACGAGAACGTCAAGGAGTTCATGCAGGGCTTCCGCTACGACGCGCACCCGATGGGGATGCTGATGGCGTCGGTGGGCGCTCTCTCGACGTTCTACCCCGACGCGCGCAACATCAGCGACGCCGACAACCGGCACATGCAGATCGTGCGGATGATCGCGAAGATGCCGACCCTCGGCGCCTGGTCGTTCCGCCACGCGCAGGGCAAGCCGTTCGTCTACCCGGACAACGAGCTCAGCTACACCGCCAACTTCCTGTCGATGCTGTTCAAGATGAGCGAGCAGAAGTTCGACGCCGACGAGCGCCTGGTCAAGGCCCTCGACGTGCTGTTCATCCTGCACGCCGACCACGAGCAGAACTGCTCGACCAACGCGGTCCGCTCCGTCGGCTCCTCGCAGGTCGACCCGTACTCCGCGGTCGCGGCGGGTGTCGGCGCCCTCTTCGGCCCCTTGCACGGCGGTGCCAACGAGGCCGTGCTCCGGATGCTCAAGCGGATCGGCAGCAAGGAGAACATCCCCGCCTTCATCCAGGGCGTGAAGGACGGCAACGAGCGGCTGATGGGCTTCGGCCACCGCGTCTACAAGAACTACGACCCGCGCGCGAAGATCATCAAGAAGGCCTGCGACGACGTCTTCGAGGTGACCGGGGTCAACCCGCTCCTCGAGATCGCCCAGGAGCTGGAGAAGATCGCGCTCGAGGACGAGTACTTCGTCAAGCGCAAGCTCTACCCCAACGTGGACTTCTACTCGGGCCTGATCTACGAGGCCTTCCAGTTCCCGCCGGAGATGTTCACGGTCCTGTTCGCGATCGGCCGCACCCCGGGCTGGCTGTCCCAGTGGTCCGAGCTGGTCCAGGACAAGGAGCAGAAGATCGCGCGCCCCAAGCAGATCTACACCGGCGCCCGCACGCTGGAGTTCGTGCCCGCGTCGGAACGGTGGTCCTGAGCGAAGCGAAGTACCAACGGCCCGACGGGTCAGGGCCGGCGGTCGCTGCTGACCTCGCTAGCGTGAGGTCGGTGAACAAGCCTCCCGCCGGTGTGGTGCTCGACCTCGGCAACGTCCTCATCAGCTGGCAACCGGCCCTCGCCATCGCGGCGGGGGTCGGTGCCGACGAGGCCCGGCGGTTCCTGGACGCCGAGGACTTCGACTTCATGGCCTGGAACCACGAGCAGGACAGCGGCCGGCGGTGGGCCGACGGCGTCGCCGAGGTGCGCCGCACCCACCCGCACTGGTTCGAGCATGCGGAGGCCTACCTCACGCACTTCCCGGCCTCGCTCAGCGAGGTGCCGGGCTCGCTCGACGTGGTGCGCGACCTGAAGGTCGCCGGCGTCCCGGTGGTCGGCCTCACGAACTGGTCCGACGAGCTCTACTACCCGTACGCCGCCGAGCAGTTCGCGGTGCTCCGGCTGCTCGACGCCGTGGTCGTCTCCGGTGAGGTGAAGGTCGCGAAGCCCGACCCCCGTGCCTTCGAGATCGCCGCCGAGCGGGCGGGTCTGTCGCTGGACCGCCTCGCCTTCGTCGACGACAGCCCCCGCAACGTCGAGGCGGCCGCGGCGCTCGGCATGGACGCGATCCTGTTCACCGGGGCGCCCGGGCTGCGCACCGAGCTGCGCAGCCGCGGCCTCCCCGTCTGAGGCCCACGACCGGACCTACGACAGGACGCTGACCGTCCTCGACACGGGCCGGCCGCGGGACGGGTCGACGGTGATCCTGACCCGGTCCAGCTTCGCCAGGTGCCGCCTGGCCGCGGCGCTCAGATGCAGGGAGGCCGTGGCCGACCGCCCCGGCTTCAGCCCCACCGAGCCACGGGCGAGCAGCGTGCCGCCCGACCGCACCGTCAGCGCGCCCCGGCCGGGCATCGAGGAGACGATCCGCATCGAGAACGACGACCCCGAGACCCGGCCGGCGCCGACAAAGCCGGCGGTGTCCGCGCCGGGCTTCACGGTCACCGTCGCGCCGGCGCTGTTGTTGGCCGGGTTCGCGTCGGCCGAGGTCGACGTCACCGTGGCGACGTTCTCGACCGTCACCGGCTCGGTCGTGCCCATCCGCTCCGTGGTCGTCCGGTCGTGCAGGCACACCAGGTCGAGGGTGGCGTTCTGGGCGGACCCGCTCCGGTTGAAGAGCCGGAAGGCGCGCTCCTTGAGCCGCGGGTCGTTGCCCCAGTGCTGCACGCCCGGGGGCAGGTCGAAGGTCGCGACCACGCCCTTGGCGTCGTCGGGGCAGGTCACCTTGAACTGGTTGCCCTCGGCAGCGGTGTCGCCCGGCACCGAGACGGTGTCGACGACGTGGGTGAACCGCAGCTCGTGGGTGTGGCCGAGCACCGGACCGACGGTGGTGTGCAGGCAGCGCGCCGAGACCGTGGCGGTCACCGGCGAGGCGGCGTCGAAGGTGAACGTCCAGGTCCGGGCGTCCTGGTCGGTCTCCGACCCGACGAGGACGGCGGCGCCCGACGAGAGGTCGTAGCCCGGCGCGACCGGCACCGTCCCGGCACCGCAGGTCAGGGTCACCGAGGTACGGCCGGCGGGCAGCGCCTGGGTGGCGGTGGCCGGCGCCGCGTCGGCGAGCAGCGGGTGCCGGTGGCTGTCGCCGTGCCCGGTCTGGCGGTCGGCGGCCTCGGTCTGTCCCGGCAGGCAGACGATGAACGCCTTGGCCTGGACCCGGCCGGTCGCGTCGTTGCGGATCACGCCCTTCCAGGTGCTGATGCCGGTGCTCTGCGAGCTGAGGACCGTGACGTCCGAGAACGTGCCCGTGCCCTGGTCGACGTGGTCGATCCGGAAGTCGCCGTCGCTCAGGATGTCACCGGGGTTGCAGGCGAGCGTGACGCTCCGCTGCTGGCCGGGGTCCAGGTCCACCTGCACCTCCGGGTGGTACGGCGTCAGCCAGTGGTAGGCCTGCGGCTGCGAGGACGGGCCGGCGCCGGCGATGGGATTCGCGGTCACCGTCACGGTCATCGTGGTCGAGGCGCCGGCGGCGAGGTTGCCGACGCTGCACGTCACGACACCGGCCGCCTGCGTGCACGGGGCCGAGGCCGACACGAACGTCACGCCGCTGGGGAGCGCGTCGTGCACGACGACCCCGGTGGCGTCGTCGTTCCCGACGTTCCGGGCGGTCAGCGTGTAGGTGAAGGTGTCACCGCCGTGCGGCGTCGCGGTCGACGCCGACTTGGTGATCGTGACGTCCGGGGTGCCCGGCGTCGGGGGCGGCGTCGGCACGCAGGAGCTGCTCGGCAGCAGGTTCTGGTGCGTCTCGAAGCCCGACGCGAAGCTCTTGGCGATGACCTGGCCGATCGTGTGGCCGACCGAGCTGACCGTGAACGCCGCGTTCGGCGCCAGGATGTGGCCGCCCCAGGCGGACCCGTAGCTCATCGTCAGCGTCGTGGCGTCCGGGAAGTTCCAGATGATGCCGGGGTACGACGCCATCACGGTGTCGTTGACCTGGCTCGCGCCCGCCGAGACGTCCCACATCTGGCCGGCGAGGCTCACCGACGTGCCGGGCACGTTGATGATCGTGGTCGCGCTCCCGGGCACGTGGTAGCCGACGTGCTTGCCGGCCGCGAGGTCGGCGGCCTGGGCGGGTGTCAGGTCGAACACGTTCAGCGAGCTGTCCGTGCCGGTGAGGACCAGCGCCGGGTTGCCGCCCGCGGTGCCGTTGGTCACGGTGCCGGTCGCGGTCGCGGCGCCCCAGGCGGTCGACAGCGCGCGCAGCTGGCTGAACGCGGTGCCGAAGTCGACCGGGTTGCTGGCGAGGTAGCCGGCGCCGGCACCCCCGTTGAAGTTCACTCCCGACTGCGGCGTGACGTAGGCGCTGCCCTTCTGGAGGTTGTAGCTGCCGTGGCTGCCGGCGATCACCAGCGCGGCGGAGCCGGCCGGGAACGCCGACGCGAGCCGGGTCCCCACGGTCATGCCGCCGGCGCTGTGGTTGCCGCCGTACGCGATGGCGCCCTCGGACTCGGAACCGCGGGTTCCGCTCCCCTCGACGAACTCCGTCCATCCCGTCGCCGGGCCGAACGCGTTCGCGACAGTCGTGCACGAGACAGGCGTGCGCGCGTCCGCACCGCCCTCGCTGAGCTGCAGCACGGCGAGCGAGCCGAGGCAGCAGGCGAGAGCGGCCGCGAGAGCCGGAAGACGGAGCGCGCGAGGCGCGCGCGTGGACCCAGACATACGCATCGTGTCTACCCCCCAGTAGGTCAGCACCGACGACGGTGCCAGCCGCCGGGGCGGACTGCGGCCGGTTCGGGCAAACAGTCCCGCACCGGACTGGACCGGTCAGGAGCGCTGCAGGCGGCGTACGTCGGGGGAGAGCAGCGCGAGCAGGGACGAGCAGCCCATCACCAGGCCGATCACCACGAGCCAGGTGTCGAAGCCCACGACCGCCGCGATCGGCCCGACCAGCACCAGACCGAGAGGGCGCGCCACGAACGACCCGACCATGTCGAAGGAGTAGACCCGGGCGAGCTTCTCCTCGGGGATGTTCTGCTGGATCGCGACCTGCCACTGGACGTCGAAGACCTGCAGCCCGAAGCCGTGCAGGAACGCGCCCACCAGGATCGGCAGCAGGTGGTCGCTGAACGCCATCGCGAGCGGGAACGCCGCGGTCAACGAGAGCAGCGCGGTGCCGACGAAGAGGCTGCGGCGCGGCTCCCAGCGCAGGCACAGGAGGCCGCCGGCCACGAACCCGGCCATCAGCGTCCCGAGGGCGAGGCCCCACGACGACCGGCCGAACTGGTCCCCGATCACGATCGGGCCGAGCACGGACTGCGCGCCGCCGTAGAAGAGGTGGTAGAGCAGCGCCTGCCCGATCAGCAGCCACAGCCAGGTGTGCCGCAGGACCTCGCGGAGGCCGTCACCGAGGTCGTTCAGGAACGTCGGACGCGCGCCCTCCTGGCGGGTGTGCGGGACGTCGAGCCGGGAGAAGCAGTACGCCGCGATCGCGAACGTCGCGGCGTCGACGCCGATCGCCCAGCCGGAGCCGACCCCTGCGACGAGCACGCCGCCCACCGCGAACCCGACCACGCCGGCGCTGGTCTGGAGCAGCGCCCGCTGCGCCACGGCCTTCGCGACCAGCCCGGCCGGGACCGTGACCCGGGTCATCGCCGAGGCCGACGGCTGGCTCAGCGCGCCGAGGCAGCCGTTGAGCACCCCCATCGCGCCGAGCAGGGGGATCGTCGCCCACCCGCCGATCAGCAGCGCCGCGACCACACCCTGCGTGACCGCGCACGCCGCGGACGAGCCCTCGAGCATGAGCTGGCGCGGGACCCGGTCGCCGAGCACACCGCCGAACAGCACGGTGACCACGTCGGCAAGGGCGTACAGCGCGACGACGAGACCGAGGTCGGAGGCGGAGCCACCGAGGTCGAGCACCGCGAACGCCAGCGCCACCGGGGTGATGGTGTTGCCGAGCGTGCTGGTCGCGGTACCCGTGACCAGCAGCCGGAAGTTGCGGTGCCGCAGCGGCCGGTCCGTGCCCGCCGGTGCCGCGTCCAGGGTGCTCACCGGGACATGATGCTTCGCTGACGAACTATTCGTCAACGAACTAACGCCTAGGATGGCGCCATGGAGGGGGCCACCGAGGACTGGGCCGACCGGCACGTCGCGCGCTGGCGCGACCACTGGATCGACGTC
Source organism: Nocardioides sp. URHA0032 (assembly GCF_000620645.1). Lineage (GTDB taxonomy): Bacteria > Actinomycetota > Actinomycetes > Propionibacteriales > Nocardioidaceae > Nocardioides. The sequence continues at coordinate 70,456 of NZ_JIAV01000015.1, forward strand.
CACTTCGAGGACGACGTCGAGGCGATCGTGGTGCGGATCGGACGCCTGACCAAGCACTTCCGGGCGGTCAAGCAGGAGGCCCTGATCGAGACCGGGCTGCAGGACTTCGAGTACGACACCCTGCACCTGCTGATGATCCGGGACACCCCGGGCCACGCGAGCCCGTCGGCCCTCGCCGCCGACCTGGAGATCAGCAACGCCGGCATGACCGGTCGCCTCGATGCGCTGGAGAACGCCGGCTGGATCCAGCGCCGGGCCGCCGAGGAGGACCGGCGCCGGGTCGACGTCGAGGTGACCCGGAAGGGCGCCCAGGTCTGGCGGCGGGCGATGGAGCTGCGCGGAGCGGGCGAGGACGAGGTCGTCCACGTGCTGACCCCCGACGAGCGCGCGACGCTCGCCATGCTGCTCAAGAAGATGACGCTGAGCGTCGAGGCCGACGAGTAGTTCTTCGGACGAGCCCAGCGACGTCTCAGGGTGGTCACAGCCTGGCCCCACACAGTTGAGACATGAACGACCAGCCCACCACCCCCCCGCCGGGCCAGAACCCCTACTTCTCGCACGACGTCCCGCTGGGACCGCCCCCGGAGGGTCCCCCGGCGATGACGCAGACCGCGCCGCTGCCCGCCCAGCGCCGGCCGCGACGCGCGGGCCTGGCGGCCACGGTCATCGCCACCGCCGTCGTCGTGGGCGGCGTGGCGGGTGTCGGCGGTGCCGCCGCCTGGAACGCCCTCGACGACAACGGGACGGCGAACGCGGGCAGCGCGGCGACCCCCACCACCTCGCAGGTCGTGGACACCCCGGACTCCCCTGCGCCCAGCGGCTCGGTCGAGGCGGTGGCGGCCAAGGTGCTCCCCTCCGTCGTGAAGATCGACGTCTCCGGCTCGCAGGGATCGGGCTCCGGGTCGGGCATCATCCTCAGCTCGGACGGCGAGATCCTCACCAACAACCACGTGGTCGCGCTCGCCGGCGACGGCGGCTCCCTCGTCGTCTCCTTCAACGACGGCTCGACTGCGAAGGCCGACGTCCTCGGCACGGACCCGCTGACCGACACCGCGGTGATCAAGGCCCAGGGTGTCTCCGGCCTCACGCCCGCGACCATCGGCAAGTCCTCCGACCTCAAGGTCGGGGAGAGCGTCGTGGCGATCGGCTCGCCGTTCGGCCTCGACTCCACCGTCACCAGTGGCATCGTCAGCGCGCTCGACCGCCCGGTCGACGTGGGCTCGGACGGCCAGGGCAACAGCACGACGTACCCCGCCATCCAGACCGACGCGGCGATCAACCCCGGCAACAGCGGCGGCGCCCTCGTCGACCTGGACGGCAACGTCGTCGGCATCAACGCCTCGATCCGCACCGCGACCTCCTCGGAGAGCGAGGCCGGCTCGATCGGCCTCGGCTTCGCGATCCCGATGGACGAGGTGATGCCGGTCGTCGACCAGATGGCCAAGGGCGAGACCCCGACCCACGCCCGCCTGGGCATCCAGGTCTCCACCGCCGCCAGCCAGTCCGGTGCCCTGCTCACCGACGGCGCGGAGGTCCAGGACGTCACCGCCGGCTCCACCGCGGCCGACGCGGGCCTCACCAAGGGCGACGTGATCACCAAGGTCGACGACCACCTGATCACCAGCGCCGACTCCCTGGTCGCCACCGTCCGGTCCTACCGGCCGGGCGACAAGGTCACCGTCACCTACGAGCACGCCGGCGACACCAAGACCGTGACGCTCACCCTCGACTCGGACGCCGGGACGTCCAACTCCTAGGAACCCCCGAGCTCTTCTCTCCCCCGAGAAGGGAACAAGCGCCCCACCGGCATGCAGGTCCGTCTCCCGTCATGCCGGTGGGGCTCTTCCTCACGTCAGCAGGCGCTGGAACTCACCCATCCGCGCGACCGGCACGAAGCCGATCCCCTCGTTGACACCGACCATGGGCGCGTTCACCTCGGCGTTGTAGGTCGAGAGCAGCCGGATGCCGGGCGCCTCGGCCTCGAGGAGGCGCAGGTTGGCGACCTTCACCGCGATCCCGAGCCGGCGGCCGCGGGCGGCCCGCTCGACGAGCGTTCCCCACTGGTAGGCCCGCCCCGGCTCGTGCACGGTCGTCACGACCTGGGTGAACGCGACCATCCGGCCGTCCGGTCCCAGCGCCACCGAGTGGTACGACGTCCGTCCCTGTGCCGCGAGCATCGCCTCGGCCTCGCGGACCACGGCCGGGTCGGTGGTCGCGGGCTCGAGCGTGAGGTCGCCCGTCGGCGCCTCCGTCTCCACGAGCGCGTCGAGACGGGCCCAGTCGGCCAGCAGCTCGTCCGGGACCGGGCCGACCCACGACCGCAGCTCGTGGTCGCGGTGGTGCGGCGCCGCCTCGGCGGCGAGCCGCTCGAGGACGCCGTCGGCCACCGGCAGGCGCAGCACCCGCTTGACGTCGCCGAGCGCCAGGTCGTAGCCCGCACCGCGGGCGAGCTCCCGCCCCGGTGACCCGGCGCCGTCCGGCCCGAGGACGTACGGCCAGCAGGCGTTGCCGGTCAGCACGGAGCGGCCGCGCTCGCGGGCCACCTGCTCCAGGTGGGCGAGCATCGCGGTCGCGTACCCCTGCCGGGTGCGTCCCGGGGCCGTGTGCACACTGAGCTCGGCGCGGTCGAGGTTGTCGAGCATCGGCGTGCGGATCCAGCCCGCGCAGACGAGCTCCCCGTCGACGCGGCCCGAGAAGCCGGCCGACCACGCGCGGGTGCCCGGGCCCTGCATCAGCACGCGCACCTCCTCCAGCTGCCACGGCGCGCCGACGTCGTCGCCGGTCGCGTGCTCCGCGGCCAGGTAGACCGCGTGCCAGGCGTCCAGCTCGGCCCGGTCGCCGGCGTCCAGCGGCGTGACCACCAGGCCGCTCATCGGGTTCGCTGCACCCGGCCCTCGTCCCACACCGGTCCGTCCGACTCGTACACCTCGCCACCGGCGCCGTACACGAGGAACCGGTCGAAGCCGCGGGCGAACCACCGGTCGTGGGTGACCGCGAGGACCGTGCCCTCGAAGGCCTCCAGGCCGTCCTCGAGCGCCTCGGCGGACTGCACGTCGAGGTTGTCGGTCGGCTCGTCGAGCAGGAGCAGCGTGGCGCCGGACAGCTCCAGCAGCAGGATCTGGAAGCGCGCCTGCTGACCGCCGCTGAGGGACTCGAACCGCTGGTCGGCCTGGGCGCTGAGCTCGTAGCGGTCCAGGACCCGGCTGGCCTGCTCGCGGCCCATGCCGTCGCGGCGCTCGTCGCCGCGGTGCAGGATCTCCAGCAGCGTCCGGCCGATCAGCTCGGGGTGCTCGTGGGTCTGCACGAACCAGCCCGGGCGGACCCGGGCGCCGAGCCGGGCCATGCCCCGGTGCTGCACGGGCTCGATCACCGCGTCCCCGACCGGCTCGTGCTCCTTGTCGGGCCGGGTGCCGCCGGCGGCCAGCAGCCGCAGGAAGTGGGACTTGCCCGAGCCGTTGGAGCCGAGGACCGCAACGCGCTCGCCGTACCAGACCTCGAGGTCGAAGGGCCGCATCAGCCCGGTGAGCTCGAGGTTCTCGCAGACCACCGCCCGCTTGCCGGTGCGGCCGCCCTTGAGCCGCATCTTCACCTGCTGCTCGCGCGGCTGCTCGGTCGGCGGACCGGCCTCCTCGAACCGGCGCAGCCGGGTCTGGGCGGCCTGGTAGCGGCTTGCCATGTCGGCGTTGTACGCCGCCTTCTGCTTGTACATCAGCATCAGCGCACGGAGCTTCGCGTGCTCCTCGTCCCAGCGCTTGCGCAGCTCCTCGAAGCGGGCGAACCGCTCGCGGCGCGCCTCGTGGTACGACGCGAACCCGCCCGGGTGCGTCCACACGCGGTTGCCCGCGCTCCCGAGCTCGACGGTCACCACGCGGGTGGCGGTGTTGTTGAGCAGCTCGCGGTCGTGGCTGATCATCAGGACGGTCTTGTCCGACTCGCGGATCCGCTCCTCGAGCCAGATCTTGCCGGGCACGTCGAGGTAGTTGTCGGGCTCGTCCAGCAGCAGCACCTCGTCCGGCCCGCGGAGCAGGAACTCGAGCACGAGCCGCTTCTGCTCGCCCCCGGACAGCGTGCGGAGCTCGCGGTACTTCGCCCGGTCGTAGGAGACCCCAAGCGCGGCCGTCGCGCACACGTCCCAGGTGACCTCGAGGTCGTAGCCGCCGGCGTCGGCGTACTCCGCGAGCGCCGCGGCGTACCGCATCTGGGTCTTCTCGTCGTCGGTGTCCATCAGCGCGCGCTCGCACGCGTCGACGTCGTGTGCGGCGGCCCGGATCCGCGGCGGGGAGACGCTCAGCAGCAGGTCGGCCACGGTCGGGTCCTCACCGAGGGCGGCGCCGACGGCCTGGCGCATCACGCCGAGCCCGCCGGAGCGGGTCACGACCCCGGCGTGCGGCTGCAGGTCGCCGGTGATGATCCGCAGCAGCGTCGTCTTCCCGGCGCCGTTGGCGCCCACGAGCGCGACCTTGGCGCCCTCGCCCACCCGGAACGACACGTCGTCCAGCAGCCCTCTCCCGTCAGGGAGCTCATAGCGCACCCCGGCCACGTCCACGTGTCCCACGGGATCGATTGTCCGCGACCGGGCGCCGTCCGGCACCCCGTTTTGCCACGACGGCGCTCCTCCGGGTCTAGGTTGCGGCCGTGAGCCCGCGCATCGTCCTCGCCGCCGCCGTGGTCGTCGCCTCGATCGGCCTGGCCGCCCCCGCTCCTGCCGCCCCGGCTCCCGCGGCGCTCGTCGTCGGCCCCACCACGTTCACCGAGCCCGGCCCGTACGCCGTCGGCGAGCGGACCGCGAAGCTGCCCTCGGGCATCCCCGTCGAGATCTGGTACCCCGCCCGGGCCGCCGACGTCGCCGGGAAGCCGATGGGCAGCTACGACCTCGTCGACTGGCTGCCGCCGTTCCTCCAAGCACTGCTGCCGCCCGGCGCCTCGGTCGCCCATCCGTCCGGCGGGGTGCGCGGTGCGCTCGACGTGCCGGTCGCGCGGGGCTCGTTCCCGCTCGTCGTGTTCAGCCACGGGTACGCCGGGTTCCGGGACCAGTCGACGTTCCTGACGGCGGCGCTCGCGTCGTGGGGGTTCGTGGTCGCCGCCCCGGACCACCCGAGCCGCGACCTGACGCGCGTGCTCGGCGGTCCCGCCGGCGCCACCACGGACGTGCAGGACCTGCGGGCGACGATCACGCTGATGGCGGGCAAGGCGGCGAGGCGGTCGAGCGCCTTCCGCGACCGCGTCGACCTCACCCGGGTCGCCGCCCTCGGCCACTCGGCCGGCGGCAGCGCCGTCGAGAAGCTCGCCGCGATCGACCAGCGCGTCGACACCTTCATCGGCATGGCCGGCGCGTCGGTCGGCGCGCTCGACCAGAGCGCCACGGTCCCGCACAAGCCGGGGCTGCTGATCACCGGCAGCGCGGACACGGTCGTGCCGCTCGACGAGATGCTGACGGCGTACGCCGCGATGCACTCGCCGAAGCGGTTCGTGGTGCTCGACAACGCCGGGCACCTGGTCTTCAGCGACATCTGCGAGATCGGCGCGGACCAGGGCGGCCTGCTGTCGCTCGCCGCCCTGCTCGGCGTCCCGATCCCGGACAGCCTCAGGCCGCTCGCGACCGACGGCTGCTTCGCCCCCGACCTGCCGCCGACCGAGGCGTGGCCGGCGGTCGAGCAGGTCGTCATCGCGCAGCTGCGCAACGTCCTCGGCATCGACGCGACGGACGCCGGGCTGACCGGGCTGCCGGAGGCGTTCCCGGGCATCGTGTCCGAGACTGTGGCTACTACTCCTCGGTCTGCTTCGCCCAGAGGTTGATGCCGGCCTCGACCGCGTGCTCGTCGATCCGGCGCAGCTCGTCGTCGCTGAGCGCCGGGAAGGCCAGCGCGTCGAGGTTGGCGTCCAGCTGTTCGACCGAGCTGGCGCCGATCACCGCCGACGTGACGCGGCCGTCGCGGACGGCCCACTGGAGCGCGAGCTGGGCGAGCGACTGGCCGCGCTCCTGCGCGATCTCGTTGAGCCGGCGCACGTGCGTGAGGGTCGCGTCGTCGAGGTGGTCGCCGGGCAGCGTGGACTGGTGCCGCGCGGCCCGCGAGTCCTCCGGGACGCCGTCGAGGTAGCGGTCGGTCAGCAGGCCCTGGGCCAGCGGGCTGAACACGATGCAGCCCATCCCCTGCTGCTCGAGCTCGTCGAGCAGGTCCTCCTCGATCCAGCGGTTGAGCATCGAGTAGGACGGCTGGTGGATGAGCAGCGGCGTCCCGAGCTCGCGGGCGATCGACGCGGCCTCGCCGGTCTTCGCGGCGGAGTACGACGAGATCCCGGCGTACAGCGCCTTGCCCTGCCGGACCGCGTGGTCGAGCGCCATCATCGTCTCCTCGACGGGCGTCTCGGGGTCGAAGCGGTGGCTGTAGAAGATGTCGACGTACTCGAGCCCGAGCCGCCCCAGCGACTGGTCGAGCGAGGCGAGCATGTACTTCCGCGAGCCGCCGCCGCGGCCGTACGGCCCCGGCCACATGTCCCAGCCGGCCTTGGTGGAGATCACCAGCTCGTCACGCAGCCCGCTGAAGTCGTCGCGCAGGTAGCGCCCGAAGTTCTCCTCCGCCCTGCCGTACGGCGGGCCGTAGTTGTTCGCGAGGTCGAAGTGCGTGACGCCGCGGTCGAACGCCCGGCGCAGGATCGCGCGCTGGGTCTCCTCCGGCCGGTCGGTCCCGAAGTTCTGCCAGAGCCCGAGCGAGATCACCGGCAGCTTCAGCCCGCTCCGCCCCGTGAAGCGGTACTCCATCCCGGTCGCGTCGGTGTCGTACCTGTTCTCAGCCGGCTCGTAGGTCATGGCGCAGATGTTGCCACTGGGCTCAGGTTCCAAGCATGCGGAGGGCGAGCAGGCGGTAGTGGGCGGCGACCTCGTCGGGCGTCCACCGGCCCTCGTCGCGGTACCAGCGGGCCACGTCGATGCCGAGGGAGAGGATCGCGAGCGACGTCATGTGCGGGTCGGGCGTGCTGAACACCCCGGCCTCGACGCCCCGCTCGACGACCTCGCGGAGCACCAGGTCGATCTCGTGGCGGACGGCGAGGATCTCGCTGCGGTGCTCCTCGCTCAGCGCGGCGAGCTCGTAGTTGATCACCCGGGCACCGGTGTGCGAGACGGCGTGGTCGCGGACGAAGTCCTCGACGAGATCGCCGGCCTGGGTGAGCGGGTCCCCGGAGCGGGCGACCGATGAGCGCACCAGCTCCAGCACCCGCAGGTGCCCGGCGTGCGCGAGCTCGAAGAGCAGCTCCTCCTTGGAGCGGTGGTGCACGTAGAGCGCCGCCGGGCTCATGCCGGCCGTGGTGGAGATGTCCCGGGTGGTGGTGCCGTGGAAGCCGCGGGCGGCGAACGCGTCGACGGCGGCCCGGGCCAGCCGGGTCCGGGCATCGGGCAGAGGGGTGGACGCGCTCATCCCGGCCATGGTAAGCAAGCGCTTAGTCACACCGCAACCACAGGAGGACACGTGCAGGGACTCGGGGGCAAGGTCGCCGTCGTGACCGGAGCCAGCCGCGGGATCGGCCTGGCGGTCGCCCACCGCCTCATCGACGAGGGCGCCCAGGTCTGCGTGACCGCGCGGAAGCCGGACACGCTGGCGGAGGCGGTCGAGGCCCTCGGCGGCCCGCGGTACGCCATCGGCGTCGCCGGCAAGGCCGACGACGCCGCGCACCAGGAGGACGTCGTGCGCCGCGCGGTCGAGGCGTTCGGCAGCCTGGACCTGCTGGTCAACAACGCCGGCATCAACCCGGTCGCGGCGCCGCTGATCGAGTCCGACCTCGGCGCGGCCCGCAAGATGCTCGAGGTGAACGCCCTCGGTGCGCTCGCCTGGACGCAGGCGGCGTACCGCGGCTGGATGCGGGAGCACGGCGGCGCCGTCGTGAACATCTCCTCGGTGTCCGGCGTGAAGCCCGCCCCGATGATCGGGATGTACGGCGCGTCCAAGGCGATGCTGATCAGCCTCACCGAGACGCTCGCGGTCGAGCTCGGCCCGTCGATCCGCGTCAACGCCGTGGCGCCGGCGATCGTCAAGACGGCGTTCGCGACGCCACTGTTCGAGGGCCGCGAGGACGAGGTCGCCGCGCGCTACCCGCTGCGCCGGCTCGGCGTGCCGGAGGACGTCGCGGGCGCGGTCGCCTTCCTGCTCTCCGACGACGCCGCGTGGCTGACCGGCCAGACGATCACCCTGGACGGCGGCGTCACGCTCGCCGGCGGCCACTGATGGGCGCGCTCGCCGGCCGGGGCGTCGTCGTCACCGGCGCCGGCCGCGGCATCGGCCGCGCGCTCGCCGTCCGGGGCGCCCAGGAGGGCGCGCGGGTCGTCGTCAACGACCTGGACGCCGACAACGCCCGCGCGGTCGCCGACGAGATCGGCGGCACCGCGATCCCCGGAGACGTCACCGCACCGGACGCCCTCGTCGACGCCGCGATCGAGGCCCTCGGCCGGGTCGACGTCTTCTTCGCGAACGCCGGCATCGACGGGTCCGGTGGGCCGGACAGCCTCCAGGCTCCCGACGACGTCTGGGACCGGGTCATCGACGTCAACGTGATGGCGCACGTCCGCGCGGCCCGCGCGCTGGTCCCGCGCTGGCTCGCGGACGGGCAGGGCGGCCGGTTCGTCGTGACCGCGTCGGCGGCCGGGCTGCTGACGATGATCGGCAGCGCGCCGTACTCCGTCACCAAGCACGCCGCGGTCGCCTTCGCCGAGTGGCTCTCGGTCACGTACGGCGCCCGCGGCGTCGACGTGCACGCGATCTGCCCGCAGGGCGTGAAGACGCAGATGCTCGAGGACGCGGGCGGCCTGCAGGCGCTGCTCTCGCGCGACTCCGCGCTCGAGCCCGAGCAGGTCGCCGAAGCCGCCGTGCAGGCGATCGAGGAGGGCCGGTTCCTGGTCCTCCCGCACCCGGAGGTCGCGGGCTACTACGCCGTGCGCGCCTCCGACACCGAGAAGTGGCTGGCCGGCATGCGCCGGCTCCAGCAGAAGGTCGACGAGGCAGGAGCGTGGGGCTGATGACAGGGCCGACCGAGGAGACCCCGGGGCTGGACCTGGGCGCGTTCCGGGCTTGGTACGACGAGCAGCGACCCGGCGAGATCGCGGGCGACCTCTCGGGATCGGTGATCGCGGGCGGGCGCTCGAACCTCACCTACGAGCTCACCGACGGCGCCTCGTGGTGGATCGTCCGGCGCCCACCGCTCGGCCACGTGCAGGCCACCGCGCACGACATGAACCGTGAGTACACCGCGATGTCGGCGCTCGCCGGCACCGACGTCCCCGTGCCCGCGACGTACGCGCACTGCCCCGACCCGGACGTGATCGGGGCACCGTTCTACGTCATGGAGCGGGTGCTCGGCACGGCGTACCGCTCCTCCGAGCAGCTGGCGGCGCTCGGCGAGGAGCGCACCGCCCGCATCGCGGGCGAGATGGTCGACGTGCTCGCCCGGCTGCACACCGTCGATCCCGCAGCGGTCGGGCTGGCCGGGTTCGGCCGGCCGGCCGGGTTCCTGGAGCGCCAGGTCCGCCGCTGGGGTCAGCAGCTCGAGGGCTCGAGGACGACCGACCGGCCGGACGCCGAGGAGCTGCACCGGCGGCTCACCGCCCGGGTGCCCGTCGACGACGGACGGTGGGTCGGGATCGTGCACGGCGACTACCGGCTCGACAACCTGCTCACCGGCGACGACGACCACGTCAAGGCCGTCGTGGACTGGGAGATGGCGACCCTCGGCGACGTCCGCACGGACCTCGCCCTCCTGCTGGTCTATGACCGGCTGGCCTCGCTGCCGGCGGCCGGGCTGGTCTCCGACGTCGCCAACGCGCCCGGGTACCCGTCGGGCGAGGAGCACCTGGCGCGGTACGCCGCCGCCCGCGGGCGCGACCTCGGGGACATCGGCCAGGAGTTCGGCTGGCACCTCGGGCTGGCGTACTTCAAGCTCGCCGTGATCCTCGAGGGGATCCAGTTCCGCTTCCTGCAGGGCGCCACGGTCGGCGAGGGGTTCGACCAGATCGGCGCCGGCTTCGACCCACTGATCACCGCGGGGCTCGAAGCCCTCGGAGAGGACCACTGATGGACTTCAGCCACGACGCCCGGACGCAGGAGCGCATCGAGACGCTCGAGCGCTTCCTCGCCGAGCGCATCGCGCCCTCCGAGGCGACGTTCCACGAGCAGCTCGCCGAGCAGGACGACCGCTGGGAGTGGTCGACGGTCCCGGTGCTCGAGCAGCTCCGGCAGGAGGCCCGCGACCTCGGGCTCTGGAACGTCTTCCTGCCCCGGGAGCACGCCGACTCCCCCGGCCTCTCGAACCTCGAGTACGCCCCGCTCGCCGAGATCACCGGGCGCTCGCTGCACCTCGCGCCGCCGGCGCTCAACTGCGCGGCACCGGACACCGGGAACATGGAGGTGCTCTCGCTGTTCGGCACGCCCGAGCAGAAGGAGCGCTGGCTCAGGCCGCTGCTGGACGCCGAGATCCGATCGGCGTTCGCGATGACCGAGCCCGACGTCGCGTCCTCCGACGCCACCAACATCGCCACCCGCATCGAGCGGGACGGCGACGAGTACGTCGTCAACGGCCGCAAGTGGTGGATCACCGGCGCGATGAACCCGAACTGCCAGATCTTCATCGTGATGGGCAAGACCGACCCCGACGCCGCGCGGCACCGCCAGCAGTCGATGGTCCTGGTCCCGCGCGACACCCCGGGACTGACGATCAGGCGCGGGATGGAGGTCTTCGGGTACGACGACCACGAGCACGGCGGCCACGCGGAGCTGGTGCTCGAGGACGTGCGGGTCCCGGCGTCGAACCTGATCGGCGAGGAGGGGGCCGGCTTCGCGATCGCGCAGGCCCGCCTCGGGCCCGGCCGGATCCACCACTGCATGCGCTCGATCGGCGTGGCCGAGGCCGCGATCGACCTGATGTGCCGGCGGGCGGACAGCCGGGTCGCGTTCGGCCGGCCGATCTCCGCCCAGGGCGTGGTCCGCGACTGGATCGCGGAGTCCCGCGTCCGGATCGAGCAGCTCCGGCTGCTGGTCCTCAAGACCGCGTGGCTGATGGACACCGCCGGCAACCGCGGCGCGCACACCGAGATCCAGGCGATCAAGATCGCCACCCCGCAGACCGTGCAGTGGATCCTCGACAAGGCGATCCAGGTGCACGGCGCCGGCGGGCTCTCGCAGGACTTCCCCCTGGCCGCGGCGTACGCCGGCATCCGCACCCTGCGCTTCGCCGACGGCCCGGACGAGGTGCACAAGAACTCGCTGGCCAAGGCGGAGATCGCCCGGCACACGACGGGGCGCACGACCGATGGATGAGCAGGCACTGCTCGAGCGCGTCGCCGCGCTGCTCGCGGAGCACCCGCCCGCCTCGACCGAGACGATGGACTTCCTGCACGCACGGTTCGACGCCGGCCTCGCGTGGGTGCACTTCCCGGAGGGCCTCGGCGGGCTGGGCCTGCCGCGGTCGCTCCAGCCGGTCGTCGAGAAGGCGCTGCACGCCGCGGGGGCACCGGACAACGACCCGCGACGGATCGGCATCGGGCTCGGCATGGCCGCGCCCACGATCCTCGCGTTCGGCACCGACGAGCAGAAGCACCGCTACCTGCGCCCGCTCTGGTGCGGCGAGGAGGTGTGGTGCCAGCTGTTCTCCGAGCCGGGGGCGGGCTCGGACCTCGCGGGTCTGGCGACCCGAGCCGTGCTCGACGGCGACACCTGGATCGTCAACGGTCAGAAGGTGTGGACGTCCTCGGCCCACATCGCGGACCGGGCGATCATCATCGTGCGCACCGACCCCGACCAGCCCAAGCACGCGGGGCTGTCGTACTTCGTGCTCGACATGCACGACCCCGGGGTGGAGGTGCGACCGCTGCGCCAGATCACCGGTGAGGCGGAGTTCAACGAGGTCTTCCTGACCGACGCCCGGATCCCCGACGCCGACCGGCTCGGCGAGGTCGGCGAGGGCTGGAAGGTCGCGAACGCGACGCTCTCCAGCGAGCGGGTCGCGATCGGCGGCAGCGCCTTCCCACGCGAGTTCGGCATGGTGATGAAGGTCGCGGAGACCTGGCGGACCCGGCCGGAGCTGCGCACGGCCGAGACGCACGAGCGGCTGCTGCGCGGCTGGATCGACACCGAGGTCGCGCGCATCACGGCCACCCGGCTGCGGCAGAAGCTGGCCGCCGGCGTACCCGGCCCCGAGGGCTCCGCGATGAAGCTGTCCTTCGCGCGGATCAACCAGCAGCTCTCGGCGCTCGAGGTCGACCTGCTCGGCGACGACGGGCTGCGGTACGACAGCTGGGAGATGCGCCGCCCCACGCACGTGGACTTCTTCGGCAAGGACGCCGGCTACCGCTACCTGCGCGCCAAGGGCAACTCGATCGAGGGCGGGACGTCGGAGGTGCTGCGCAACGTCGTCGCCGAACGTGTACTCGGGCTGCCGACGGAGCACCGTGTCGACAAGGACGTGCCCTGGAAGGACCTGCCGCGATGACGACCACCTCCCCCGCGAGCGTCGACCTGCTGGCCGACGACGTCGAGCAGGACCTGCGCGCGTCGGTGCGGAAGGCGCTGGAGCGGCACGCGCCGGTCGAGCGGCTGAACGCCCTCTACGACGGCGCCGACGAGGTGACGGCGCCGCTGTGGTCGGCGTTCGTCGGGCTCGGCCTGCCCGGGCTCCTGGTGCCCGAGGAGCTCGGCGGCGCCGGCGCATCGGCCCGTGAGGCCGCGGCGGTGCTGGAGGAGCTCGGCCGGGCCGCGGCCCCCTCGCCGTTCCTGACCTCCTCGGTCGTGGCGACCACGGCGTTGGTCGCCCTGGGCGACACGACGATCCTGCCGGCGCTCGCGTCGGGCGAGCAGACCGCCGCGCTCCTGGTGCGGCCGACCGCGCGGCGGCACGGACCGGCGGCGCTCACCACGGTGGGCCTGCCCGCGGACGTCCTCCTGCTCCCCGACGGCGACGCGCTGTACGCCGTCCGCGGTGCGGGCGTCACGCCGGTCGGGTCGCTCGACATGACCCGCCCGCTCGCCGAGGTCGACCTCGCGGGAGCCGAGCGGACGCTGGTGTCCCCGGACGCCGCCGCGGCGATCGACCGGGCGCTGCTCACCGGCGCGGGACTGCTCGCCGCCGAGCAGGTCGGCGTCGCCCGCTGGGCGCTCGAGACCACGGTCGCCTACCTCAAGGAGCGGCGGCAGTTCGGCCGGGTCGTCGGCGGCTTCCAGGCGATCAAGCACCGGCTCGCCGACCTGTACGCCGAGGTCGAGCAGGCCGACGCCGCGGCCCGGTACGCCGCCGCGACGCTCGCCACCGACGACCCCGACGCACCCGTGGCGGTCGCCGTCGCGGCCGCCTTCTGCGGCGAGGCCGCGACGCACGCGGCCGAGGAGGCGGTGCAGTTGCACGGCGGTCTCGGCATGACCTGGGAGCACCCCGCGCACCTGCACCTCAAGCGGGCCAAGGCCGACGAGCTGCTGCAAGGCACGCCGGAGGCGCACCGCGCGGCGCTCGCCGTACTCGTGAACCTGCCCGGACCGGAGGCCTGACGTGGACCTGACCCTGACCGACGAGCAGCAGGCGTTCCGCGACCTCGCCCGCGACTTCCTCGACCACGAGGCGGTGCCGCACCGCACCCAGTGGGACCGCGACGAGTCCGTCGACCTGGAGATCATCGCGAAGATGGCGGAGATCGGGTTCTTCGGGCTCACCATCCCCGAGGAGTACGGCGGCCTCGGCGGCGACTACCTGACCTACGTGCTCGGCATGGAGGAGCTCGGCCGCGCCGACTCGGCGCTCCGCGGCATCGTCTCGGTCTCGAACGGGCTGTTCGGCAAGTCCGTGCTCGGGTTCGGCACCGAGGAGCAGAAGCAGGAGTGGCTGCCGCGGATCGCGTCGGGCACGTCCCTCGGCTGCTTCGGGCTGACGGAGCCGGACACCGGCTCCGACGCGGGCAACCTCACCTCGCGGGCGCGGCGCGACGGTGACGACTACGTCCTCAACGGGCAGAAGCTGTTCATCACCAACGGCACCTGGGCCGACGTGGCGCTCGTCTTCGCGCGCACCAGCGACGACGGACCCCGCGGTGTCACGGCGTTCCTCGTGCCGACCGACGCGGCGGGCTTCGAGGCCCGTGAGGTCAAGGGCAAGCTCGGCCTGCGCGGGCAGGCCACCGCGGAGCTGTTCCTGTCCGACGTGCGGGTGCCGTCCTCGGCCCGCCTCGGCGAGGAGGGCCAGGGCTTCAAGATCGCGATGACGAGCCTCGACAAGGGCCGCGTCTCGGTCGCCGCCGGCTGCGTGGGCATCGTGCAGGGCTGCCTGGAGACGTCGGTGTCGTACGCGACCTCGCGGACCCAGTTCGGCAAGCAGCTGGCCGGCTTCCAGCTCGTCCAGGCCCTGATCGCCGACATGTCCGTGGACGCGGACGCGGCCCGGCTGCTGGTCTGGCGGTGCGCCGACCTGATCGACCGCGGGGAGCCGTTCGGCACCGCCGCCTCGAAGGCCAAGCTGTTCGCGTCCGAGGCCGCCGTACGCGCCGCCAACAACGCGATCCAGGTGTACGGCGGCGCCGGGTACGTCGACGAGCACCCCGCCGAGAAGTACCTGCGCGATGCCCGCGTGATGACGCTCTACGAGGGCACCAGCCAGATCCAGAAGCTGCTCATCGGCCGCGCCGAGACCGGCGTGAACGCCTTCGTCTGACAGGAGAGAGCCGTGCCCCTCGACCCCGAGCTCGCCGTACTGCTCCAGCTGATCGCCGGCGCCGGGCACCCGCCGATGTCCCAGCAGACGCCCGAGGAGGCCCGTCGCGGCTTCCGGGCGCTGACGGTCGACATGCGCGACCCCGCATCGCTGCCCGCCGTCGCGTCGGTCGAGGAGACGACGGTCCCGGGTGGGTCCGGCGGCCGCCGGGCGCGCATCTACCGTCCCGACCTCGCCGGCCCGCTGCCGACCGTCGTGATGTTCCACGGCGGCGGATTCGTGATCGGCGACCTCGACACCCACGAGCTCAACGCCCGGACGCTGGCCACCGGCTGCGAGGCCGTGGTCGTGGCCGTCGACTACCGCCTCGCGCCGGAGGACCCGTTCCCGGCCGCTGTCGAGGACGCGGTCGCCGCCACCCGATGGGCCGCTACGCGCGTCGCCGAGCTCGGCGGCTCCGACCGGCTCGCCGTCGCGGGCGACAGCGCCGGCGGCAACCTGGCCGCCGTCGCCGCCCAGGCGATGCGGGACGAGGGGGTGGCGCTCGCCGGCCAGCTGCTGATGTACCCCGTGACCGACATGTACGGCCGGTACCCGTCGCAGACCGAGAACGCCGAGGGCTACTTCCTCGACCTCGACGCGATGATCTGGTTCGACCAGCAGTACGCCGGCCACCTCGCCCAGGCCGCCCGCGACGACCCGCGGCTGGCACCGCTGCACGGCCGCCTCGAGGGCCTGCCGCCCGCCGTCGTGGTGGTCGCCGAGTTCGACCCGCTGCGCGACGACGGCCTCGCGTACGCCGCCGCGCTCGCCGACGCCGGCGTACCGGTCGAGGTCCGCAGGTTCGCCGGACTCATCCACGGCTTCTTCGACATGAGCGCGCACTCCGCCGCGGCGCGCGCGGCAGCCGACGAGACCACCGCACTGTTCCGCAGGGTGCTGCACGGGTAGCCGATCGCTCGGTCCGGGCGACGGGTGGCCGGACTCCCTCGACGTTCCCAGATGCTCATCTCGCGCCCATGATGAGTGGTGGACGAGTGATGCTGGATCGGAGGGATTCCTGCGATGCGCGTATCAAGCACTTCCGCCGGGATCTTGGCTCTGGCGGCGGCCGTCGGCGTCGCCGCACCGGTGTCGGCGGACATCATCGGCACTCCCCATGACGACCGGATCCGCGGTACCGCGCATCACGACTGGATCGAGGGCCGCGCCGGAGACGACGTCATCCGTGGCCTCGGGGGGGCCGGACTTCCTGTTCGGCGATCCGGGCAACAACACCTTGCGGGGAGGTTCGGGGCTGGACTTTCCTCAACGGGTCGGGTGGCGACGACGCGCTTCACTTCGGTCGTGGTGGCGACTACGGCCTCGGGCTGAGTGGGTCAGACCGGATGTGGGGTGGTCCCGGCGGCGAACGGCCTCTGCAGGGAGGTCCGGGCCCGGACAGGATCTGGGGCAGGTCGGGCAACGATCGCCTGTTCGGCGATGCGGACAGCGACAGGATCTGGCCCGGTCGGGGCGCCGACAAGACCGATGCCGGCTTCGGCGATGACCGGATCGTCGTCCGCGCGGACGGCGACCCGGACGCGATCGAGTGCGGGCCGGGACATGACGTCGTGGTCTACCGCGTGCGATCGGAGGCGACCGACGAGCTGAGTGGCTGCGAGCACGTCATCGTGAGGCCGTGAGCGGCAGGTCATGGATCGAGCGCCCTGCTCGGCGTACCCGACGAGAGTGCCTTCTGCCGTGCGCCGGCACCCGGTGGGATGACGCAGATCGGCGCGCGGATCTCGGCCCGAGCGGATGCTCGGATCGCGACTGCAGATCCGTGCTGGCGGACGCGCACACGACGGCGTTCGAGTGCGGTCAGCGCACGGTGATCGTCCGGTCAACGCGAATGGTCTGCGTTCCTTGTTGGTAGAAGTGGTCGGCCGAACGTTGGTAGTCGACATCGACCGCCTTGAGGTGAGCAACGCCCCGTCGGGTCGGCGTCAGCGTGACGAAGAGGTAGTCACTGTGCGGTGCCACCCCGTAGTCGAAACGCATGGGTGGCTTGAACGCCTCGATGGTGCTGCAAACCGAGCCTGGGTCGTGCACCGAACCGATCGGCTCCTCGCCCCCAGCCATATGGCAGAGCCAGAACGTGGCATCAGCCTTGGCGGTATTGCTAGAGAACGTCGCGTCGAGCCCGTCAATCGTGACTTGCTCAGGGGAGCCGCTGGCCTGAGGGAAGATGACGGTCGTCGAGAGAGCCGCACCAGACAGAGGGAGCGGGTCAGAGCTGTAGGAGTCGCCGAGGCCACTGAATGCCGACGGGTGCGTCCACCAGCGCCACGCCATCGCGCCCGCCGCTACTAGTACGACTGCGACCATGGCCGCCAGGACGAGGTTGCGACGACGGCGCGCCCGGGCCGCAGGGTCCGAGGTTGCAGGCACACCCGTGGTGACAGACACGCACCGATCCTGTCATCGACCCACCCCGATCCCCGTGACGTCGTTGATTCCGACGACACCCGACCATCGGCGGATCCGCATCCTTCGAGACCGTGCCCGGATGCCGCCAGCGCTCCAGCAGCGAGCTCGGCTGGGACGTCGGGCCGCCGATGGTTGCCCTCGCGGGGTCGGCCGGATGGACTCGAAGCCAGGCGATCGTGACCAGTTCGGTCTCGTCGCGGCGGGTGGTCGCCGCCGGCTCCCGGCTTTCGGGTCCTGGCCCCGTGTCCGTGGCTTCCTGGCCGTGGGTGGTTGCGACCGACAGGGCAGCTACGGGAAGGGTGGGTGGGTGGTCGTCGCCGGTTCCCGGCTTTCCTGCGTGCGGTCCCGGGGGGTCGCGCCGGCTGTGGAAGCGGCTCGGAATCGTGACCTGTTCGTTACCCAGGACCCTGTGGAGCAAGGGGTTCTGGGCCTCTCGATGTCGGTGGCCGGTGCTTGAGTAGCACCATGACAGCGATGGCCACACCCCGGCACCGGGTCTCGGTCGCGGTCGCGCAGATGCGCGACCTGGCCGGCTCGGTGACCGATGCGTCGGTGTGGTCCATGGACGCCGCCGAGACCACCGCGACCCTCGTGGCGATCACCCGGCTGAAGGCGCAGGTCGCCGAGCTCGAGGCCCGGGTGGCCGAGCACGCCGACGACGAGACGGTGGACGCGTGGGCGCACCGGACCCGGCAGACCAAGCCCGTGGTGCTGGGCCAAGTGCGGCTCGGCCAGGCGCTGGTCACCCGGGGCCATGTCCGCGACGCGCTGGCCGCGGGTGACCTGGTGGTCGAGCAGGCCCGGGTGATCGTCGCCGCGCTCGACCAGCTGCCCGGCGACCTCGACACCGCCCTGGTGGGTCGGGCCGAGCGGCACCTGGTGGCCGCCGGCCGCGAGCACACCGCCCCGACACTGCGGATCCTCGGCAAGCGACTGATGGACGTGGTCGCCCCCGACCTGGCCGATGAGTACGAAGCGAAGCAGCTCGCCCGCGAAGAGGCCGACGCCATGCTGGCCACCAGGCTGGAGATGTGGGACGACGGGCACGGCAAGTGCCACGGCCGGTTCACGGTCCCGTCCTTCCACGGTGCCGCGCTGAAGAAGATGCTGCTCGCGATCGCCGCCCCCAAACGACAGGAACGGCCAGAACCCGGGGTTCCGCTGCGCCCCGGACCCGAACGCCGGGGCCGGGCGTTCTGCGAGCTCCTCGAGCGCTACCCCGCCCACCAGCTCCCCCAGACCGGCGGCGTATCCGCCACCATCGTGGTCACCATGACCCTCGACAGCCTGCTCGGGAAGCTCGAGCAGGCCGCACTCCTGGACACCGGGGAGAAGATCACCGCCTCGCAGGCCCGCCGGCTGGCCTGCGAGGCCGGGATCATCCCCGCCGTCCTCGGCGGCAACTCCGAGGTCCTCGACCTCGGCCGCACCCGCCGGTTCCACACCAAGTCCCAACGGACCGCGATCGCGATCCGGGACCAGCACTGCACCGAACCCGGCTGCGATTGGCCACCGGCGATGTGCCACGCCCATCACGACATCCCGTGGAGCCGCGGCGGACCCACCGACGTCGAGCACGGCCGACTCCTCTGCCCCAAGCACCACGCCAGGTTCCACCGACGGAACTAGACCGACCGGTCGGACGAAGCACCACCACAGACCGGCCGGCGGGCCGTCGTGCCCGCGAGCACCCAACGCCGCGAACCGCGCGAAGAGCTACGGATCCGGATGCGGAGTCCTCACCGAACCGGAGTCAGGTGCCGCCGCCACCAGTGCCGCCGCCCAGCCCGCGCTGATTGGAGTGAGGGCCATGCCTGTCCGCTGACCGTGAACCGAGGCGGTTGCGCCTGTCCAGTCGCCAGGCCGCGATGAGGACCAGGACAACCACAACGACGAGCACTATCCACAGCATGACGAACCTCCGCGTCCTGACCTCATCAGGGTGCTCCGTGAAGCGGCACCATGTCGATGGGCGGTTGCCCGGTCTTCGGCATCGTGGGCGCTGGCCGCTGACGTCAGCTACCTACGCGGAATCGCCGAGCGAGTTCGGCGCGAAGGCGCTCGACCAGCACTTCTGCCCGCGCCTCCATGACCTCGTCGACCCGGACCTTCTCGGAGAGTTCCATCGCCACCCAGACTCCATCGTCGAGACGACACTTCTCCCGACCCCGGTCGGTCAACGCGGCGATGAGGTCGTCTCGCGACGGTGTGACGCACCTCGGAACCGCGCTCGTCGCGGGCGATCCGGGCGCAGCAAGTCGCTCTCCTGACGACGCCGTGCAGCCGGTGTCGATCGCCCGGCTGTCGAGGGGTCTCAGATCGGGGCGCTCATCTCGTGCTGTCGCGCTGCTCCACGGAGTCGGTGAGGTGGGGGTAGGACCTGAAGGATGCTGAGGAAGGCGAAGACGAGGGTGTTGAACCCGACCCAGTAGGCGAGGGCGATGTACCAGTCGCTTGTCAGGACCGATGCTGGCAAGACGATCCCCCAGGCCAGCAACCACGGGGCCAGAAGGCCCGTGACGACTGGGCGCGGGACGTAGTTCCAGTCTGGCTTTCGTCCGCGGAGGATCTGCCCGATCGAGGTCACGAAGCATGCCTGGAGGAACGCCGCGTACCCGAGCTCCGGGAACATCGGTGCGGCCAGTGCCCGGCCCCGCCACCCAGCTCGCCACACTGTCACCAGGCGCTCGACGACGAAGATCATCCCGATGGCGAGCCAGAACGGCGACCACCGGAGGCTGTCGGCGGCCAGCAGACTCACCGCCATCAGCACGAGGTAGGACTGGAGCGCGAGCACGCCGTAGGCCAGGCCGAGCTGCTGACCCCAGTACATAGCCGTTGCCCGAGTCAGCCCGTACGCCGCAATGTTCTCCAGGGCGCCGCGGTGCCACCGCAGTCGCTGACGCCACAGGTCGCGCCAGGTCGTCATGATCTCGGTGGTCACCCGGCACTCCGGGGGGCAGGTCATCCGCGCTCCCAAGGTCTTCAGCGACAGGGTCAGCTCGTTGTCCTCGGTGAGCGCTTGGGTGTCGTAGACCTTCCCCGCCGGTCCGGGTAGCAGCGGACCTCGGCTCTCGGCGACCGCCCGTAACGCGTAGGCGCGGATCACTGAGGCCGTGCCGGTCAACACGAACACCCGGCCGAGCTTGCGACCGAC
Source organism: Nocardioides sp. URHA0032 (assembly GCF_000620645.1). Taxonomy (GTDB): domain Bacteria; phylum Actinomycetota; class Actinomycetes; order Propionibacteriales; family Nocardioidaceae; genus Nocardioides. The sequence goes on from NZ_JIAV01000015.1 coordinate 90,758, forward strand.
GACGCGCTGGTAGCGGGTGTACTCGTTGCGCTGGTACTGGCCCAGGAGGCGCCCGCCGCGCTCGCCGTAGAACAGCCCGCCCACAGCGACGAGGTTCGGGTCGGCCTCGAGTCGCGCGAGCGCGCTCTCGAGGAACACCGGGGCGATGGTGGAGTCCGCGTCCATCACCAGCACCACGTCGCGTGGCTCCGCGTGCGGCAGGATGCGAGCCAGCTCCTGGTTCAGCGCTCCGGCCTTCTTCTCGGTGTTGCCGACGGTCTCGATGAACTCGACGCCGTGCTGTCGGGCGATCTCCACGGTGGCGTCGGTGCAGTTGTCGGCGATCACCACAACCCGGTCCGGAGGACGTGTCTGCGCGGCCAGGGACTCCAGCGTCAGCCCCAGGATCGCCTCCTCGTCGTGAGCCGGTATCAACACCGTGCACCGCACCGGTCTCCCGGCTGGCAGCTCCTCCGATGTCGGCAGTGCGGTCGGCGGCAGCGCGCTGGCCAGCCGCTCCGCGCTGACCAGCTGCTGAGCTAGAGGCCCCAGCATCATCCCGCGAACGCGGCGGACAGCCTTCGGGGGCGGGGGCGGGATGTGCCGGTCGGGGTCGAGCACCCGCATCACCGCGGCGGTCTGCAGCGCGGCCAGGCCGAAGAACGACGCCAGTGCCAGCAACGCTGCGGCCACCAGCACTGCGGCCCCCGGGTTGGCGAGCTCGACGTCCAGCGGCAACAACACCTGTCCCGGGTCGGCGTCGGCGTCCAGGTTGGCCGTCAGCAGCACCGCCACCGTGAGCAGACCCACGGCGAGAGCCGCCAGCCCGGTCGTCAGCCAACCGAACTGTGCCACGCGCCGCCGCAGGTTCGACTCGTCCACCGTCGCCAACCGCACGCAGTCCTCCTCTCCCGGGCCACCGTCGATCTTCGCCCGTCACCACCCCGCGACGGGTGACCTGAATCGGGTGACCTTGACCTGGATCGGCCAGATGTCCCGGGATCGTTGTCTCCGGAGAGAGCTGCTGGTGACCGCGCCGACAGGCGGCGAAGTGCTCGCCCCGCCAGGGCAACCACCGCTCACGTCCGCCGGTGGAACTGGACCTTGCCGGCGGCGAGGTAGGCGGTGCGGTCACGGGTGTCATGGACATTCGCGGGGTGCCGGGGCAGAGCAGCACGCCGTCGCGGACGCTGGTCTCGCAACGACCTCGACGGCCGATGTCGAGAACCGTGTCCCGGCTCCGTCCCAGGGACGTGCCACCACAATGGGGCGCACGAACCCGAGGGGAGAACCCACGATGAAGTACCTGCTTCTCAAGCACTACCGCGGCGCGAAGCCGATCGACTGCGCGCCGATGGACGAGTGGACGCCGCAGGAGGTCTCGGACCACATCGCCTTCATGCGCCACGTCGCCGACGAGCTCCGGGAGCGCGGCGAGTTCGTGGACGCCCAGGGGCTGTCGCCGGAGGGCACCTTCGTGCGGTACGACGGCGAGGGCCGGCCGCCGGTCACCGACGGGCCGTTCGCGGAGACCAAGGACCTGATCGCCGGCTGGATGGTGATCGACGTCGACTCCGTGGAGCGCGCGCACGAGGCGGCGGCCTTCCTGTCCTCGGCGCCGGGACCCGGCGGCGTGCCGATCCGGGAGTGGATCGAGGTGCGGCCCTTCATGGAGGAGCCGCCGATCGTCACCGAGTGATGGACGAGCTGGTCCGGGACCTGGCGCCCCAGGTCCTCGGTGTCCTCGTCCGGCGCGGAGCTGACTTCGCGGCGGCCGAGGACGCCGTCCAGGAAGCCCTCGTCGAGGCGGTACGCCGCTGGCCGGACGCCCCGCCCGACGACCCGAAGCCATGGCTGATCACCGTCGCCTGGCGGAAGTTCCTCGACGCGACCCGGTCCGACACCGCCCGGCGCACCCGGGAGGAGCGGCTGCACGAGGAGCCGGCGCCGGGTCCGGCCGAGGACCAGGACGACACGCTGGAGCTACTGTTCCTGTGCTGCCACCCGTCGCTGACGCCGACGTCGGCGGTCGCCCTGACGCTGCGCGCGGTCGGTGGCCTGACGACCGGGCAGATCGCGGAGGCGTACCTCGTCCCCGAGACGACCATGGGCCAGCGGATCAGCCGCGCCAAGCGCACCGTCGCGACCGCGGGCGTCGGCGCACCCGGCGACCTGGGCCGGGTGCTCAAGGTGCTCTACCTCATCTTCAACGAGGGCTACTCCGGTGACGTCGACCTCGCGGCGGAGGCGATCCGGCTGACCCGGATGCTGTCCCACGCCAGTCCGGAGCCGGAGGTCGGCGGCCTGCTCGCCCTGATGCTGCTCCACCACGCCCGCCGCGCCGCCCGCTGGGGCGCCGACGGCGCGCTCGTCCCGCTCGCGGACCAGGACCGCTCCGCCTGGGACACCACGCTGGTCGCCGAGGGCGTCGAGATCCTCCAGGCCGCGCTCGCGCAGGACCGCCTCGGCGAGTACCAATGCCAGGCCGCCATCGCGGCCCTGCACTGCGACGCCCGCTCGGCGGCCGAGACCGACTGGACGCAGGTCCTCGAGTGGTACGACGAGCTGCTGGCCCTCACCGACTCCCCCGTGGTCGCGCTGAACCGGGCCGTCGCGGTCGGTGAGGCCGACGGGCCGCTGGCGGGACTCCGCGAGCTGACGAAGGTGCCGGCCGACGTACCACGGCGTACCGCCGTCAACGCGTGGCTCCACGAGCGCGCCGGCGACCTCACCACGGCCGCGACCCTCTACGCCGAGGCTGCGGGCCTCGCGACGAACGCCGCCGAGCGCGACCACCTCACCCGGCAGGCCGCCCGGTTGCGGCACCCGGGCTAGGGACGAGTCGCCTGCACGAACGTGACCGGTCCGAAGCGGTGGTCGAGCCGGGCGACCTCGCGGGCGTCCTCGAACCCCGCCTCGGCGAGGAGCAGGGGGATGCCGTCGTCGAGGTTGGGCGCCACGAGCTCGGCCGGCACCACCCGCGAGCGGAGCGGGCCGGTGAGGTGCCGCAGCGCATGGCCGCGGCCGTGCCCGTGCCCGCCCGTGCCGTGGTCGTCGCCGGCGCCGTGCCCCGCACCGCCGAAGTCGAGGATCGTGAGCCGTCCACCCGGCCGGAGGACGCGGAACGCCTCCCGGGCGAAGCCGCGACGCCCGTCCTCGTCGACGTGGTGCAGCGCGAGGGACGAGACCACGTGGTCGAGCGAGGCGTCCGCGGCCGGGAGCCGGTCGGCGTAGCCCTGGCCGAGGTCGAGGGAGACCCGGCGCCGTCGGGCCTTGCGCGCCGCCCTGCGCAGGGCGGCACCGTCGGGGTCCAGCCCGCTCACCCGGGCGGTCGGCTCGGCCGCGAGCACGGCGAAGGACAGGTTGCCGGTGCCGCAGCCGACGTCCAGGACGGCCTGGCCCGGCCCGATGCCCGCGATCTCGGCAACTCGCCGGTGCAGTGGACGGACGGCGGCGGCGCGGGTGAGGACGTCGTAGAACGGGAGCAGCCAGCCCCGCCCGGCACCGGGCAGGAAGCTGCGCCCGCGCTCCTCGGGGGTGCGGTGGTCGACGACCCGGACCTCGTGCGGGGATGTCATCGGTACTCCTGTGATAGGACTGGAGGGATCTCTGCAGTCTTGGACATCTTGCGGTTCACCGGCATCACAAAGGTGGGAAGTGGTGGGACATTCTTCGGTCGGCGGCGCACGGCCGAACGCCAGCCTGCGCACGGTGCGCCCGGACGGGACGCCGGTCTACCGCCACGACCACCACCCGGGCCGGCCGCCGGTCGCGGTCGTGCGCGTGGACGACCCCGCGCACGGCGGCTGGCAGCCACCGGAGCGTCCGCACGCCCACGACTTCCTGTCCCTGATGTACGTCGAGTCCGGCCGGGGGTCGATCACCGTCGACGGCGCCGAGCGGCCACTGCGTCCGGGAGAGGTGCACGCGCTGTCCCCGGGCCAGGTCGTCGGACTCACACCGGCCGCCGAGCTCGTGGAGTGCCGGGCCTGGTCGGTCGCGTTCACCCCCGACGCCGTGCCGGCGCTGGCGACCGTGTCCCCGCTGACCTGGGCGAACCACCCCGTGCTGGCGCTGTTCGCGGCCGGCGCGGGGCACGGCGTGGTCCCGGCGGCGGACCGCACCGCCTGGACGGCGCGGTTCATCGAGCTGGCCGACGAGCTCGACCACCCCGAGCGGCTGGCCGCCCGGGAGGCCGTCGCCGGCCTGCTCACCCGGATCCTGGTCGCGGCCGCGCGACTCGCCCCGGCCGGGTCGCACGCCCCGGACCCGCTCGTCGAGCGCGTCTTCGACGAGATCGAGGCACAGTTCCGCGAGCCCGTCTCCGCCGCGGACGTCGCCCGCGCCCTCGGCTACACGCCCGGGCACCTCACCACGATCGTGCGCGAACGGACCGGCCGGCCGCTGCTGGAGTGGATCACCGAGCGGCGGATGACCGAGGTGCGGCGGCTGCTGCGCGAGACCGACCTGCCGCTCGGGGTCGTGGCGAGCCGGACCGGGTTGCGCGACGCGAGCTACCTGGTCCGGCGGTTCCGGGCTCGCTACGGCACGACCCCCGAGCGGTGGCGGCGCAGCCAGCGAGTCCGCTGACCCCGCCGGCTCACCCGGTGAGCAACACGACCGCCGCACCGGTGACGGCCGCGGCGACGAGCAACCCGGTGGCGAACGACCGCCAGCCCGGCGCCCCGGCGAGCACGGCGGCCACCAGGCCCGCGAACACGAAGGTGACCGCGAGCGCGACGTCCCAGGCGCCGTACCACCAGATCCAGCTGAGCAGCAGGCCCGTGGCCACGCCGATCAGCGCACCCGGCAGCCAGCTCGGTCGGGGTCGTTCCGGGACGTTGAGCTCGCGCACGACTCGATCATCCGTCACCCGGCCGCGCGTGTCTCCAGCACCCGGAAGCCCTTCGCGCTGGCGAGCCGCTCGGTCGGGAAGCCCTGGTCGGTGAGCCAGCGCTGCAACGAGTCCGCGCCGAGGTTCTTGCCCACCACCAGCACGGCGCGGCCGCCGGGCACCAGCCGCGGCAGCCAGGTGAGCAGCAGCTCGTGCAGCGCGTCCTTGCCGATCCGGATGGGCGGATTCGACCAGATCTCGTCGTACGTCGCGTCCGCGGGCACTCCCCCGGGGGTCGAGGCGGTGTAGCGGTCGGCGAGACCCAGCGTGGCGGCGTTCTCGTTCGCGAGCAGCACCGCCCGCTCGTTGACGTCGACGCCGGTCACCGAGGACCCGGGCACCGCGGCCGCGATGGCGAGCCCGATCACGCCATACCCGCAGCCGAGGTCGAGGATCCGGCCGGGCGCGGGCGGCTCGGTCTCGCGGAACAGGATCGACGTACCGATGTCCACGCGTCCCTGGGCGAAGACCCCCGACCCGCTGGTGAGCGGGAGCTCGTGGCCCCACACGGACGCGGAGACCGGGGCGCGCCGGAACGCGACCGAGGGGTCGGCGCTGAAGTAGTGCTCGTCATCCACCGGCGACCCGCTTCGCCCTGGTCTGCTCGGCCCGCGCCGCCAGCTCCTCGTCGGCCGGGTAGGCCACCTCCTCGAGCGTCAGGCCGTGCGCGTGCACGACCGCGACCGCGGGGTCCCGCGTCTGCGCGCGCAGGATCTCGCCGGCCCAGGCGACCGGCTTGCGGCCCTCGGCGACCGCGATCATGCAGCCGACCAGCGAGCGGACCATGCTGTGGCAGAACGCGTCGGCTCGGACCGTGCCGACGACGACCCCGGCGCCGTCGCGCGCCCAGGACAGCTCCTCCAGCGTGCGGATCGTCGTCGCGCCCTCGCGCTGCTTGCAGAACGACGCGAAGTCGTGCCGGCCGACCAGCAGCGCGGACGCCGCGTTCATCGCGTCCACGTCGAGCGGCCGCGGCCAGGCGAGCACGTGGGAGCGGACGAGCGGGTCGACCACGGCGGGCCGGTCCGCGATCCGGTAGGCGTACCTCCGCCACAGCGCACCGAAGCGCGCGTCGAAGTGCGCCGGCGCCTCCACCGCGGCCCGGATCCGTACGTCGGGCGGCAGGATGCCGTTGAGCCGGCGCACCAGCAGCTCGGGAGCCGGCGGGTCGTCGAGGTCGGTGTGCACCACCTGGCCGCGCGCGTGCACGCCGGCGTCGGTGCGACCCGCGCACACCACGGCGATCGACGGCACCCGGAGCACGGTGGCGAGCGCGCGGGTCAGCTCGTCCTGCACGGTCCGCAGCCCCGGCTGGGCTGCCCAGCCGTGGAAGTCGGTGCCGTCGTAGGCGAGGTCGAGCCGGATGCGCACGACAGCCGATCCTAGAGGCGTCAACGCCGCACGTGATGCCGCCAGGCGGTCGTGGCGGCGAACAGGAGCGCCCACGCGACGAGGGCCGGGCCCCAGGGCGTCCCGATGCTCCCGGCGTGGTCCGGGTACACCGCGGACACGACCCCGAACCATCCGGTGGTGAGCACCACGCACGCCGCGCTCAGCCCGGCGCCGGGCCACCGGCCACGGACTCCGGCGGCCACCGCCGCTGACACGAGGACCACGGCCAACGCCAGCGCCGCCTGGGTCGGCCAGTGGTCGATGCCCCACGTGTCGTCGTCGGTCGGCGGCCGCCCGGACCGGTAGCCGTCGACCATGTCGACGGCGAAGACCGCGGCCGGGACGAGCAGCACGGCCGTGAGGACCGTCAGCGCCGGGTCGAGTCGCACCGGTCCGGCAGGCAGGCGCAGGCCCGCCAGGCGCAGGACCGCGTAGGCGTTGCCGACCAGCAGCACGGCCGGCACCAGCTGCACGAGGGAGCCGCTCGCCACCGCCGTCACGCCCAGGGCCAGGCCGACCAGCCCCACCTGGACCGCCGGGAGGACCAGCACCGGCCGGACCACGAGCGCGGCGAAGGCCGCCCCGACGAGGAACGTGTAGAGGACGCCCCACCCGGTCTCGAGCAGGTAGCTCTCGTAGAACCCCGGGGTCTTGTCCAGGGGGACCGACAGGTCGATCAGGCCGAAGAACACGAAGGCCCAGAGGACCGCCGACACGGCGGCGAGCAGGCGTGCAGGGATCACGAGCCGGAATGCTAGAGGCGCTCCCCCGCCACCCACACCCCGGCGACGTCGGCGGGCGTGCCCAGCGCGAAGACCTTGGCCAGCGCGTCCTCGGGCGAGGCCGCGTGCCGCAGGCCGACGTCGAGCGGGTTGCCGGGCCCCGGCGCGATCCACACCGCGTCGAACTCCCTTCCCACGCCCAGGTCGCCGACCTCGAGGCCGAGCGCGAGCGCCCCGGCGCGGGTGGCGAGGAAGAGTAGGTGGGCCGGGGTCAGGAGCAGTCCGTCGGGCCCGAGCAGCGCCTGCATGAACGAGGCCTGCAGCCCCTCCTTGAGCATCGAGAAGCCGGTGCCGGCGCCGACGTCGGACCCGAGCGCCACGCGCACGCCGTGCTCGACGTGCCGGCGCAGCGGGAACAGCCCGCTGCCGAGCGCGGAGTTGCTGCTGGGGCAGTGCGCGACGGCGGCGTCCCGGCCGGCCAGGAGGACGAGCTCGTCGTCGGTGGCGTGCACGTTGTGGGCGAGCACCGAGCGCTCGGTGACCAGCCCGTGCGCATCGTACGTCCCGACGTAATGCAGGGCGTCGGCGAACAGGGCGTTGACGGCGGCGACCTCGGCCGGGTTCTCGTTCACGTGCGAGGTGAACCAGGTGCCCGGCTCGTCCTTGAGCACGGCGGCGCAGGCGTCGAGGGTCGCCTCGGAGGTCGAGTACGAGAAGCGCGGCGTCACGGCGTACCGGGTGCGGCCCTCGCCGTGCCACCGGGCCGCGAGGGCACGCGCCTCCTCGTAGGCACGGTCCGGCGTGGTGAGCAGCGGCTCGGGAAGCGCGCGGTCGCTGACGACGAGCCCGGAGGTGACCCGCAGCCCGACCCGGCTGACCTCCGCGAAGAGGGTGTCCACGGCGGGCGCGAAGTGCGAGCCGAACACCAGCGCGGACGTCGTGCCCGCGGCGACCAGGCCGCCGACGAACTCGCGGGCCACGGCCTCGGCGTACGACGGCTCGGCCAGCCGGCACTCCTCGGGGAGCGCACAGCGCTCCAGCCACTCCAGCAGCGGCAGCCCGAGCGACCCGATCACCCGGACCTGGGGGTAGTGGACGTGGGTGTCCACGAAGCCCGGCAGCAGCACGCCGCCGCGCAGGTCGAGCACCTCCTCGTCCGGGAACGTCGCCCGCAGCGACCCGTAGGCCCCGCGGGCCGTGATCACGCCCTCGGTGACCAGCAGTCCGGCGTCCTCGCCGTGCCGCAGCGTGCCCCCGGTGAACGGGTCCTCCGGGGTGTCCATCACCCGGGCGCGGACCAGGGTCATGGCGCCACGAGCGCGAGCTCGCGCAGCATCGCCCCGGCCACGGAGAGCGCCACGACCGCGGGCTCCTTGCCGGGCAGCGACGGGTCGCCGATCGGGCACGTGATGGCGTCCACGACTGCGGCGTCGTGTCCCTCGACCAGCAACCCGGACCGGAACCGGGACCACTTCGCCGCCGACCCGATCAGCCCGATCGGGCCGAGGTGCCCGCACCGCAGCGCGGCGTCGCAGATCGCGAAGTCCTCGGCGTGGTCGTGCGACATCACCAGCACGTGGGCGCCGCCGGGCACCGACCCGAGGACCAGCTCCGGGACCGGCGAGTGGTGCACGTGCACCGACGCCACCGCGTCGGACAGGCAGCCGAGCCGGTCGTCGGTGAGCTGGTCGCGGCGCGAGTCGACGAGGTGCAGCTCCAGGTCGTGGCGGGCCAGGATCCGCGCGAGCTCGAGCCCGACGTGGCCGACTCCGAAGACCGCCACGGCGGGTACGACGGGCAGCGGCTCGAGCAGCAGCGTGACCTCGCCGCCGCAGCACTGGCGGCCGTGCTCCGTGCGCGCCTTGTCGCTGAGCGAGATCGTCATCGTCTCGGGCGCGGCCCCGGCGGTCCCGGCCAGCATCGTCCGCGCCCGCGCGATCGCCGTCTCCTCGAGGTTGCCGCCGCCGACCGTGCCCCACGTGGCGTCCGGCGAGACGACCATCTTCGCGCCGGCGTCGCGGGGCGCGTGGCCGCGCGCGGACACCACCGTCACCAGGACGCCCGGGACCCGCTCGCGGCGCAGTCTCGCCACCGCGTCCAGCCAGCTCATCGGACCAGAACCTCGGCGGACGACCGGGCCCGCTCGAGGGCCCAGTAGACCGCCTCGGGGGTCGCCGGGGACGCCAGCTCAACGCTGGTGCCGGGCGGACCGAACGCGGCCGCCGCCTGGCGCAGCGCCTCGCGCACCGAGAACGCGAGCATCAGCGGCGGCTCGCCGACGGCCTTGGAGCCGTAGACGGCACCGTCCTCGTGCGCCATCGGCAGCAGCGTGACGTGCAGCTCCGGCGGCATCTCGCTGAAGCTCGGCAGCTTGTAGGTGCTCGCCGCCTGGGTCAGCAGCCGGCCGTCGGCGTCGTCCCAGCGCAGGTCCTCCAGCGTCAGCCAGCCGGCGCCCTGCACGAAGCCGCCCTCGATCTGCCCGACGTCGACGAGCGGCGAGAGGCTGTCGCCGACGTCGTGCACGATGTCGACCCTGCGGGTGGTGTACGCGCCGGTGAAGCCGTCGACCTCGACCTCTGCCGCGGCCGCGCCGTACGCGAAGTACTTGAACGGGTGCCCGGACATCAGGGCGGCGTCCCAGTGGATGCCCTCGGTCCGGTAGAAGCCGGCGGCCCAGAGCTGGATCCGCTGGAGGTACGCCGAGCGCACCCGCTCCTCCCACGTGTCGCCCGCGACGCCCTCGAGCCGCGCGAGGATCTGGTCGCACGCGTCCTTCACCGCGCCGCCGTTGAGGTCGGCGCTCGAGCTGGCGGCGGTCGCGGACGTGTTGGGCACCTTGTCGGTGCGGGTCGGCGCGAGCCGCACCCGCTCGAGCGGTACGCCGAGCGCGGTGGCGGCGACCTGGATCATCTTGGTGTGCAGGCCCTGGCCCATCTCGGTGCCGCCGTGGTTGATCAGCACCGAGCCGTCCTTGTAGACGTGCACGAGCGCCCCGGCCTGGTTGAACGCGGTGAAGTTGAACGAGATGCCGAACTTCACCGGCGTGACCGCCAGGCCGCGCTTGGTGTGCGGGTGCGCGGCGTTGAACGCCTCGACCTCCGCGAGCCGCTCCCGCACCCGGCCCTCGACGACGACCTGGTCCCAGGCCAGGCCGGCCCGCTCGGGGTGCCGGACCGGCTGGCCGTACGGCGTGCTCTGGCCCTCGACGTAGAAGTTCCGGCGGCGCAGCTCCATCGGGTCGACCCCGAGCCGGGGCGCGCAGCGGCCCAGGATGTCCTCGATCACGAGCATCCCCTGCGGTCCGCCGAAGCCACGGAACGCGGTCTGCGAGGTCTTGTGGGTGCGGGCGACCCGGCCGTGCGCACGGACGTGCGGGATCCAGTAGGCGTTGTCCACGTGGCAGAGCGCCCGCGCCAGCACCGGCTCGCTGAGGTCGAGCGACCAGCCGCCGTCGGAGGTGAGCGTGACGTCCAGCGCCTGGAGGCACCCGCCCTCGTCGAAGCCCACCTGCCAGGTGGCGTGGAACCCGTGCCGCTTCCCGGTCATCGTGATGTCCTGCTGGCGGGTCAGGCGGAGCCGCACCGGGCGGCCGGTGAGGGTCGCGCCGAGCGCCGCGACCGCGGCGAACCCGTGCGGCTGCATCTCCTTGCCGCCGAAGCCGCCGCCCATCCGCAGGCACTGCACGGTGACGTCGTGGCTGTGCCGGCCCAGGACGTGCGCCACGATCTCCTGGGTCTCGGTCGGGTGCTGCGTGCTGGACTGGACGAACACCTGCCCGGCCTCGTCGACCAGGGCGAGGGAGGCATGGGTCTCCAGGTAGAAGTGCTCCTGCCCGGCCATCTCGGTGACGCCGGAGAAGACGTGCGCGGCGCTCGCCAGCGCCGCCTCGACGTCGCCGCGCTCGACCGTGGGCCGGGCGCCCTGGAAGCTCTCCGCCGTGATTGCGTCGGTCACGCTGACGATCGCCGGCAGCACGTCGTAGTCGGCCTGCACCGCCGCGGCGCCGAGCCGCGCGGCCTCGAGGGTCTCGCCGAGCACCCAGCAGACGGCGTGCCCGCGGTACATCACCTCGTCGGGGAACAGCGGCTCGTCCTGCTTGATCCCCGCGTCGTTGACGCCCGGCACGTCGGCCGCGGTGAGCACCCGCACCACGCCCGGCACGTCGTACGCCGGCGCCACGTCGAGCCGGGTGACCCGGGCGTGCGCGTGCGGAGCCTGGACCGGGTGGGCGTGCAGCAGCCGCGGTGTGCGCAGCACCAGGTCGTCGGTGAAGAGCGCGGCCCCGGTGACGTGCAGCGCGGCGCTCTCGTGCGTCAGCGGCAGGCCCACGCTCGCCCTCATGCCGCGACCTCCGCCCACAGCTTGCGGAGCGACTGGCCGAGCATCGCGGCGCGGTACGCCGCGCTCGCGCGGTGGTCGTCCATCGGCGTCCCCTCGCCGGCGAGCACTGCGGCCGCGTCGTCGGCCGTCGCCTCGGTCCAGGGCCGGCCCTCGAGCGCGGCCTCGGTCGCCCGCGCGCGGATCGGTGTCGCGGCGACCCCGCCCAGGCCGATCCGGGCCCGGGTGACGACGCCGTCGGTGACGTCCAGCGCGACGGCGACGGCCACGCTGGAGATGTCGTCGTACCGGCGCTTGGAGATCTTGTGGAAGGCCGTCAGGCCCGCGAGCGGCCGCGGCACTCGCACCGAGCGGATCAGCTCGCCCGGCCGCAGCAGGGTCTCGCGGTAGCCGGTGAAGTAGCCCGCCAGCGGCACCTCACGGTCGCCGTCGGCCGAGCTGAGCACGAGGGTGGCCTCGAGGGCGAGCAGCGCCGGCGGGAGGTCGCCGATCGGCGAGGCGGTCCCGAGGTTGCCGCCGATCGTCGCGCCGTTGCGGATCAGCCGCGACGCGAACTGCGGCCACACCCGGTCGAGCAGCGGCACCGCGCCGTCGAGCGCCCGCTCGACCTCGCTGAGCGTGAGGGCGGCGCCGATCTGGATCGGGTCGAGGCTGACCGCCCGCAGCTCGGGCAGCCGGTCGACCGCGACGACGTACGCCGGCCGGGCGCCGCGCAGGTTGACCTCGACGCCGACGTCGGTGGCGCCGGCGAGGACGGTCGCGTCCGGGTGCCCGGCGAGCAGGCCGAGCGCCTCCGCGAGCGACGCCGGCCGGACGAACTCGCCCACGCCGTCCGCGAGCCGGGTGGCGGCCGGAGCGGGCGCCGGGGAGGTCCGGCGGACGGCGAGCGGGTCGGCGACGTCGGGGTCGCCGAGCGCCCAGGCGGCGTCGCGGATCGGCCGGTAGCCGGTGCAGCGGCACAGGTTGCCGCTCAGCGCGTGGAGGTCGAAGCCGTTGGGGCCGTGCTCGTGGTCGGCACGGCCGTTCGCCCGGCGGCCGGCCCGGTAGTACTCGGCGGCCATACTGCAGACGAAGCCCGGCGTGCAGTAGCCGCACTGCGACCCGCCGCGGTCGGCGAGCTCGCGCTGCACCGGGTGCAGGTCGCCCGGGTCGCCGAGCCCCTCGGCGGTGACGACCTCCTGGCCGTCGAGCGCCGCGGCGGGGACCAGGCAGGAGTTGAGGGCGGTCCACGCGCTGCCTGCGCCGTCGCGGCCGTCGGGGCGGGCGACCAGGACCGAGCAGGCGCCGCACTCACCCTCGGCGCAGCCCTCCTTCGCGCCGGTCAGCCCGAGGCCGCGCAGGAAGTCCAGCGCCGTGCAGTGCACGGGCGTGCCCGCCAGGGGTCGGGTCGTGCCGTTGACGGTGACCTCGGCCATCTCGCCTCCCACGCGCGTCGACGTCCGCATGGTTTCGAGTCACCACGGCCCGCCGGTTGTCCATGCCGAACGACGATCCGCCGGTACCCACTCTACGTGACCGGGGTCACATGTGCAGCGATGCGTGCCGGTTGACGTCCTTGTAGAGCAGGTACCGGAAGCGTCCCGGGCCGCCGGCGTAGCAGGCCTGCGGGCAGAACGCGCGCAGCCACATGAAGTCGCCCTCCTGGACCTCGACCCAGTCCTTGTTGAGCAGGTAGACCGCCTTGCCCTCGAGCACGTACAGGCCGTGCTCCATCACGTGCGTCTCCGGGAACGGGATGGCGCCGCCGGGCTCGAAGCTGACGATGTTCACGTGCATGTCGTGGCGCACGTCGTCGGGATCGACGAAGCGCTGGGTCCCCCACGCGCCGTCGGTGCCCGGCATCGGCTGGACCGGCACGTCGCTCTCGTGCGTCACGAAGGCATCCGGCAGGGCGACCCCGTCGACGCGCTCGTAGGCCTTGCGGATCCAGTGGAACGTCGCATTCGCCTCCGCGTCGTTGCGCAGCGCCCAGTCGGTGCCCGGCGGCAGGAACGCGTAGCCGCCGGACTCCACGCGGTGCAGCACCCCGTCCAGCGTCAGCGAGACGGTGCCGCCGACGACGAACAGCACGCCCTCGGCGCCGGTGTCCGGCTCCGGCGCCGCGCTGCCGCCCCCGGGGGCGACCTCGACGACGTACCAGCTGAACGTCTCGGCGAAGCCCGACAACGGCCGGGCGATCACCCACAGCCGGGTGTTCTCCCAGTGCGGCAGCCGGCTGGTGACGATGTCGCGCATGGTGCCGCGCGGCAGCACGGCGTACGCCTCGGTGAAGGCCGCGCGGTCGGTGGTGAGCTCGGTCTGGCCGGGCAGTCCGCCGGTCGGCACGTAGTACGTCATGCGCCCCTCCTCAGCAGCCGGCCGCGCGGGTCGGCCGCCAGGTCGATCGGTGTGCCGCGCAGCCAGGTCTGCCGGACGGTGCCGGTGAGCGTACGCCCGTCGTACGGCGAGACCGGGTTCTTGTGCTGGAGGGCGGAGGCGTCGACGCGGAACGCCTCGTCGGGCGCGAGCACGCAGAAGTCGGCGTCGTACCCGACCGCGATCTCGCCCTTGCCGGCGAGCTCGACCCGGCGTGCGGGCGCCGTGGACATCCAGCCCACCACGTCGGCCAGCCCGTGCCCGCGCTCCCGCGCCGCGGTCCACACCAACGGCAGCGACAGCTGGAGCGATGCGATGCCGCCCCACGCCGCGCCGAAGTCGCCGCGCTTGAGGTCGGCCGTGCAGGGCGAGTGGTCGGACACCACGAAGTCGATCTCGCCGGTGGCCAGCGCCGCCCACAGCCGCTCCCGGTTGGACGCTCTCCGGACCGGCGGGCAGCACTTGAACTCCGTGGCCCCGTCCGGCACGTCCTCGGCCGCGAGGACGAGGTAGTGCGGGCAGGTCTCCACCGAGACGCCGCTCCCGCGCAGCGACGGCAGCGCGTCGGCTGCGCTCAGGTGCACGACGTGGGCGCGGCCGCCCGTCGCGCGTGCGGTGGACACGACCAGCTCGACCGCACTCCGTTCGGCCTCCGGCGGGCGGGAGGTCAGGAACCCCTCGTACGGCAGCCCGGACGCCTCCCGCACCAGGGCACCGTCCTCGGCGTGCACGATCATCAGCGTCCCGAGGCGGGCGGTCTCCGCCATCGCCGCGAGCAGCTGCGAGGGGTCGAGTGGCGGGAACTCCGCGACCCCGGAGTCCAGGAGGAAGCACTTGAAGCCGTACACGCCGGCCTCGTGCAGGGCGGCGAGGTCTCCGACGTTGCCGGGCACCGCGCCGCCCCAGAAGCCGACGTCGACGTGCACCTGGTCGCGCGCGACGTCCTGCTTCACCGCGAGCGCGGCGACGGTCGTCGTCGCCGGGATGCTGTTGAGCGGCATGTCGACGATCGTCGTGACGCCCCCGGCAGCCGCGGCGCGGGTGGCGGTCGCGAAGCCCTCCCACTCGGTGCGGCCGGGCTCGTTGACGTGCACGTGGGTGTCGACCAGGCCGGGCAGCAGCACCTCGTCGTCGGCCAGCACGACGGTGTCCGGCGCCGAGAGCTCGTCGTACGCCGCCACCTCGGCGATCCGGCCGTCCCGGATCCCGATCGCCGCCGCCCGCTCCGCACCACCGACGACCGCGCGCCGGGCCCGGACGACGGTGTGGAGCTCAGCTGCCACGGTAGGTGGAGTAGCCGAACGGGTTGAGGAGCAGCGGCACGTGGTAGTGCTCGTCGCCGCCGACGCGGAACGCGACCGCGACCTCGGGGTAGAACGCGTCGGCGCCCAGGTAGCTGCCGGTGTCGAAGACGAGGGTGTAGTCCCCCGGCGGCAGGTCCGCGGCCAGGCTCGCGACCCGTCCGTCGCCGTCGGTGACGCCCGCTCCGAGGAACGCGCCGCCGGACTCGAGCCGGACGGCGACGCCGGCGGCGGGGCGACCGCGGCTGGTGTCGAGGACGTGCGTGCTCAGGCTGGCCATCAGAGGATCTCTCCCAGTCTCAGCAGGGCGATCTGCCGCAGCTGCTCGACGGTCTCGGCGCGCTCGGTGGCGTCGTCGTTGCCGAGCCGGCGCTCCAGCTCGGCGAGGATCTCGCGGGAGTCGCGGCCCGCCGCGCGGATCAGGAAGACCCGGTCGAACCGCTCCTCGTAGGCGCGGTTCCCGTCCGCCAGCCGCTGCAGCACCTCGGCGTCCGAGTGGTCGACGCCGGACTGCTCGCGCTCGGAGCGCGCCGCGTCGTGGCCGGCGCCGGCGCGCTCGCCGATGCGCGGATGGCGGGCCAGCGCCGCCTCGAGCTCGGCGTCGGTCAGGCTCGCCGCCGACGCGGAGGCCAGCGCCAGCGCGGCATCCCGGTCGCCGTACGGGCGCCCGGCCAGCATCTCGTCGAGCCAGCGGGGCACGTCGAGACAGGCGGTCAGCGCCGCCCGCGCCTCGTCCTCGGTCAGCTCGTCGAACCTCATCGGTCGTCCCGGGTGACGGTGGCCTCGATCAGGCCGTACGGCCGGTCCGCCGCGACGAAGACCTCGCCGGGGTTGTCCAGCCCGAAGGGGCTGAGGTCCACCAGGAAGTGGTGCTTGTTGGGCGCCGCGAACGAGACCTCCGCGATCCCGTCGTGGGCCTCGAGCACCGCGCGGCCCATCGCGTACAGCGTCTCCTGGAGCGCGTGGCTGTACGTGGTCGCGAAGGTCGACGTGATCAGGCCCCGCACCTCGTCGTACGACGCGTCCCAGTCGGCGGGGTCCGTGCGGTGCCGCCAGGTCGCGTCGAGGGAGGTGGCGAGGATGCGGTCGTCGGCCTCGGGAAGCGTCGTGTAGTCGTCGCGCAGGAAGCCCTTGAACTCCGAGCCGGTCGACTTCAGGATCACCAGCCCGCCCAGTCCGGAGGCGACCACCACACCGTCACGGGTGCGGTCGACCACCGCCAGCCGGGTCTCCTGGCCGCGGCGGACGAACGTGTGGTCGTGGCCCTGCCCGTCGACCTCGACCCGGTCCCACGCGTACTCCTCGACCGAGACCCGCGCCCCGCTCGCCACCGGCGTCGCGTCCAGCAGCCGCTCCGACAGCGCGAGCGCGTAGTCCTCGGGCGAGGAGACGCCGTGCTTCCTCGCATACGCGAACGCGGTGTTCTTCTGGGTGTCGGTGGGCAGCACGTCCGACTGGTCGCCGGCCACGTGGGCGGCGGCGAAGTCACCGCGCAGGGAGGTCGAGACGTTGAGGTCCCGGATCTCGTGGCGCGGGGTGTCGCGGATGATCCGGACCACGCGGGACTCCGCCTTGCCGTACTGGTTGGCGCCGAGCACGATCCCCATCGCTCATCCCTCCCCTGTGTCGTCGGCGTCGTCGAACGCCCCGCACGCGCGGCCGCGCCGGAGGAAGTCCGCCAGCGCCCGGTCGGTCGCCGGCTCCTCGAGCCGTGAGCCGGCCGGGCGCCCCGCGCGGTAGAACGCGAAGGTGGCGGCGTACCGGGTCGGCAGCTGGGCGGGGTGCAGGTCCCAGCCCTGGTAGAAGCCGCGCTCGAGCGACCGGCGGACCAGGCGCAGGTGGGTCTCCCAGCCGAGGCGCACGGCGTCCGCGTCGCCGATCGGGAGGATGTTGGTCGACCCGTCCGAGAGCCGGACGCCGGTGCCGGCGGCCGCCGCCTGCATGACCGCCTTCGCGTGGTCGGCCGCTGGGTGGTCGAGCGCCTGGTGGGCCGCGGCGATCCCGACGTACGCGCTGTAGTCGTAGGTCCCGTAGTGCAGGCCGGTGCACCGTCCGTCGGCCGCGTGGATCATCCGGGCGACCAGGGCGGTCCCGTCCGTGCCGAGGATCGACTGCGGGGTCTCGACCTGGATCTCGAAGCGCAGGCTGCCGGGCTCGAGGGCGAGCCCGGTCTCCAGGTGCCCGGCGGCGTGGACCATCGCCTCGACCTGGTCGACCGAGGTCACCTTCGGCAGCGTCACGACGAACCCCGCGGGGAGCGGACCGCCGCCGGTCAGGGCGTCCACGAAGCCCGCCAGCGTGCGCAGGCCGCGGTGCCGGGTCGGCCGCTCCAGGCTCTTGAACCGGATGCCGTACGACGGCGGCGCGGTGCCCGCCGCGATCGCGGTCCGGAGCGCCGTCGCGGCGGCGCCGACGGCGGCGTCCTCCGCGTCGTCGGGCCGCGTGCCGTAGCCGTCCTCGAAGTCGATCCGGAGGTCGTCGACCGGCCGGGTCCGCAGTCGCCAGCGAACCCGTTCCAGCAGGCGGCGGTCGTCGCCGATCAGCTCGAGGAAGAGGTCCTCGTGCTCCGCGAGCGTGGCGAGTGCCTGCTCGCCGTACGACACCGCCGTGCTGGCGTCGAACCGGTCGGCCGGCACGTAGACGGTGTGCACCGGCTGCGGCACCCCGGTGCCGCCGGGGTAGCAGCGGACGAGCTCGGCGTCCGCCCGCTCGAGCCGGGCGTCGAGCTCGTCGGTGAGCCGCGCGAGCTCCAGGGGCGCCATGAGCGCACCCTAGTCCGTTGCACTGCTGCCTAGGCTGATGTCGTGAGCACCCCCGCGATCGTGCTGATCGGCGCCGAGCACCCCCACGACCTGCGCGGCGCGTTCGGCCGCTACGAGCAGGAGTACGACGTCCGGCTCGCGCGGTCCTGCAAGGAAGCCCTGCTGGAGACCCACGACGTCCTGAGCTCCGGCGGGACGGTGGCGATGTACGTCTCCGAGTCGGCGGTCCCCGACGCGGAGACCGTCCTGCACGCCTTCCACAAGCTGCGGGAGAAGGTGCCGACCGCCCGCCGGGTGATCGCGGCGCACTGGGACCGTTTCCTCACCGACGCCCCCGGACTCCGGCCGGGCATGGCGACGGGCAAGTACGACGCGTTCCTGCTGATGCCCCGCGGCGTGCGCGACGAGGAGTTCCACAACGCGATCACCGACCTGCTCTCGGACTGGGGCTCGACGGTCCCCGACCCCGAGGTCGTGTCGGTCAAGATCGTCTCGCCGGTCCACGACGGGCTCACGCTCGCGATCCGCGACTTCCTCGACCGGATGGGCATGCCGAGCGCGGTGTACCCGCCCGACTCCGGCGGCGGCCGCTACGTGCTGGGGATGTGGGAGGGCGAGCCGGCGTACCCGCTCGTGTTCGCCCTCAACCGGCCGGTGGTGGCGGCGACCTCGGTCCGCGACGTCGCGATCGCGCTGTACGGCGCCCCGACCGAGCTCGACCTCGACCACGTCGTCGACGTCGCGGTCGTCGGTGGCGGCCCGGCCGGCCTCGCGGCCGCGGTGTACGCCGCGTCCGAGGGCCTCTCGACGGTGATCCTGGAGGCCGAGGCGATCGGCGGTCAGGCGGGGACCAGCTCGATGATCCGCAACTACCTCGGCTTCCCGCGCGGCATCTCGGGCATGCGGCTGGCCCAGCGTGCCCGCAACCAGGCGCTGCGCTTCGGCGCCCGGTTCTTCACCGGCCAAGTGGTCGACGAGCTCCGGCCCGGCCACGACCGCGAGCCGCACGTCCTCTGCACCGAGTCCGGCGAGGTCCGCGCCCGGTCCGTGGTGATCGCGAGCGGTGTCGCGTACCGCAAGCTGCGCGTCGACCCGATCGAGGAGCTGGTGGGGATGGGCGTCTACTACGGCGCCGCGATGACCGCGGCCCGCGAGATGGAGGGGCAGGACGTCTTCGTGGTCGGCGGCGGCAACTCGGCCGGGCAGGCCGCGATGCACCTGGCACGCTTCGCCCGTTCGGTCACGATCCTGGTCCGCCGGCCGGCGCTGGCGGAGACGATGTCGGCGTACCTGGTCGGCGAGATCACCTACAACAGCCGGATCTCGGTCCGCACCTGCACGGCCGTGGTCGACGGTGGCGGCGACGGGCGGCTCGAGTGGCTCCAGCTCGAGGACGTCAGGACCGGCGAGCGCGAGCGGGTCGCGGCGTACGGGCTGTTCCTCCTGCTCGGCGCCGAGCCGCACTGCGACTGGATCCCGCCCGGCATCGCCCGCGACCCGCGCGGCTTCGTGCTCACCGGCCGCGACGTCCCGCGCGAGCACTGGGCCGACGGGCTGCCGCCGGCGGAGCTCGCCACCACGGTGCCGGGCGTCTTCTGCGCCGGTGACGTCCGCGCGGGCTCGATGAAACGGGTGGCCTCCGCGAGCGGCGAGGGCGCGTCCGTCGTACCTCTCGTGCACGCGTGGCTGTCGCCCGAGCCCGCCTGACAATCCCTCACATTGGGGTATTCCTAAACCCGCCCCGGCGGGTCGATAGTCGAGAGGTCCTTGCGACTCGCCTCCCCTGTCCCTCCGACCGTCGCGAAGCGGGCCGCGCCTCACTCACCCGCATGGAGGCGCTGTGCATCCCCTCCCCCGGCTCCGAACCGTCGTCATCTTCACGAGCCTGGTTCTCGCCACCGCGTCGTTCCAGACCTCTGCTGCCCGTGCCGTGCTTCCCCCGTCCGCCGACACGCTCGTGTCGGTCGGCAGCCCGGACGGCCCGTTCTCGGCCAACAAGCAGAACGAGCCCGCCATCACGCACGACCCGACCGACCCGACCGTCCTCGTCGCCGGCGCCAACGACAACATCGACATGGAGGCCTGCAATGCCGGGCCCGATGACGACTGCCCGTTCACGCCTGGCGTGGGAGTGTCGGGCGTCTACTTCTCCTTCGACTCCGGCTCCTCGTGGCAGCAGCCGACGTACCAGGGCCTGACCGCCCGCGGGTGCACCGGCGAGCCCGGCGACGACGACCCCGAGTGCACCCCGGAGGCCGGCGACATCGGGACGCTCCCGAACTACGCCGAGCACGGCCTGGCCTCCGACGGCGACCCCGCGTTGGCGTTCGGGCCGAAGCCCGCGACCGGCGGTGGCTTCAGCTACGCCCACGGCGCCCGGCTGTACTACGCGAACCTCACCTCCGCCGTTCCGGGAGCGGCGCCGTTCAAGGGCTTCGAGGCGATCGCGGTGTCGCACAGCGACGACACCCGCGCGGCGGCGTCCGGCAGCAACGCCGCCTGGAGCGACCCGGTCATCGCCAGCAAGCAGAACAGCGCGCTGTTCTCCGACAAGGAGCAGATCTGGGCGGACAACGCGGCCACGAGCCCACACTTCGGCAACGTCTACGTCTGCTACGCCGGCTTCCGCTCGGTGCCGGGCGCGAGCCAGCCGCTGTTCGTGCTGACCTCACGGGATGGCGGGTCCAGCTGGACACAGAAGCAGGTCAGCTCGGCCGCCAACAACACCCACAGCCAGCAGGGCTTCGGGCGCAGCGGCTGCACTGTACGTACCGACTCTCACGGCGTCGTCTACGTCTTCAGCTACGCGTTCGGCGTCGGCTCGCCCGGCCTGGGACGCATTCAGATGGTCCGCTCGACCGACGGTGGCCACACCTGGACCCGGCCGACGACGGTCCAGACCGCCTACGACACCTGCTCGGAGGTCGAGCCCTCCATCGGCCGCTGTGTCGAGGACGGCGTCGCCGGTGCCCGCGACGACCTCTCCCCGTCGCCGTCGGTCGACATCGCCAACGGCGCTCCGTCGGGTCAGGGCGCGACCGACCGCATCGTGATGAGCTGGGTCGACGGCCGGACGCTGAACCACGAGCAGGTCATGTTCGCGTCCTCTGACAACGGCGGGGGCCGCTGGTCGCCCGCGCGGCCCATCGGGTTGCCCGGCCAGCGCGGGTACTACTCGGCGCCGGCGATCTCGCCGGACGGCATGGAGGTCTGGGTCGTCTACAACGCCTGGCTCGAGCCGTTCAAGGACAGCGCTGTCGGACCGCAGAACGACCGTCCGCTCGTGGGCGTGATGCTGCACGCCGACTCCACAGCGTCCGGTGTCGGGTCCTTCAGCCTGGTGCACCAGGGCCGGGACGGCGACGCCCGCGGCTCCAGCCAGAACAACCTGGCGGCCGAGTTCCTCGGCGACTACGTGTACGCCACCGCGACCAACACCTACGGCGCAGCGGTCTGGAACGACGTGCGCAACGCCGCAGACTGCCCGGAGATCGACGCCTACCGTCAGGAGCTGCACGACATCGCCGTGTCGACCGGCGCGCAGACGTCGGAGGCCGAGGAGCCTCGAGGCGAGGCGGCGCGCGAGCGTACGCAGGAGAGGGAGTTCGGCCAGCCGCCGGACGTGCAGATGCAGTGCGACCCGCGGTTCGGCAACACCGACATCTACGGAGGTGCCTGGTCCAACCCCTAGGAGCCCAGCTCCGAGCGGTACGGCGGGTCCGCGCCGGGTCGTGACACGGTCACCGCCGCGGCGCGGGCGGCGTGCGCGAGGACCTCCTCGATCTCGGCGGTGCCGAGCCCGGCCGGCGACCGGTCCCACAGCGCATCGATGACCGCCGCGCCGAAGGTGTCGCCGGCGCCGATCGTGTCCGCGACCTCGACCGGGAGCGACGCGACCTCCACCGTCCGGTCCGCGCCCACCCAGGTCGCGCCCTCGCCACCGCGAGTCACCACCACGGCCGCCGGGCCGAGCGCGAGCAGGTGCCGCGCCGCGGTCTCGATGTCGAGCTGCGGGTACAGCGCCGCCAGGTCCTCGTCGGAGGCCTTCACCAGGTCGGCGACGGCGGCCATCCGCTCGACCCGCCCGACCAGGTCGGGCCCGGTGCCGGTGATCGCGGGCCGGGCGTTGACGTCGTAGCTGATCGTCGACCTCCCGTGCAGCCCGGTCAGCAGGGCCAGCACCTGGCTGGCGCCGGGTTCGAGCACGGCGCCGATCGAGCAGACGTGCACCGCGACCGGCTGCCCGGGCTCGACCTCCCCGATCCGCCAGTCCAGGTCGAACTCGTACGACGCCGCGCCGTCGGCACCGATCGTGGCCGCGGCGGTCGCGGTCCGGTCCAGGACCAGCGGGTCGCCCGCGAGCTCCACGCCCGCCCCCGCCAGGTGGTCGGCCAGCAACCGGCCACGGGGGTCGTCGGCCCAGGCGGTCACGAAGCGCACCTCCCGCCCGAGCCGGCTCAGCGCCACCGCGACGTTCGCGGCGCTGCCGCCGGCGTACTCCGTGGTCGACCCGTCGGCCGCGTGCACGATGTCCACCAGGGACTCCCCCACCACCAGCACGTCACGGTCCATGGGCATGTCTCTACCATGCGGGACATGCAGGTCTTCGCGCTCGACGACGCCTCGGGCGTCCCGCCGTACGAGCAGCTGCGGGTCCAGGTCGCCTCGCGCGCGGCGTCCGGCGAGCTCCCGGCCGGCACCCGGCTGCCGACGGTCCGCGCGCTGGCCGCGGAGCTGCACCTGGCCGTGAACACCGTCGCCAAGGCCTACCGGGCCCTCGAGACCGACGGCGTGATCACCACCGAGGGCCGCCGCGGCACCTTCATCGCCTCCGCGCACGACTCCGCCGCAGCACACGACGCCGCGGCGACGTACGCCGCCCTCGCCCGCCACCAGGGCCTCACCCTCCCCGAGGCCCTGAACCTCGTCGAGCGGAGCTGGTGACCGGTCCCCCGGTCGAAATGACACCGGCCCGCCAGAGCAGGTGCTCTGACGGGCCGGTGGGTGAGTACGGCGAGAGGGCTCAGGCCTTCTCGTCCTCCTCGGTGCTCTCCTCGACTGCCGGGGCCTCGTCCGCGACGGGCTCCTCCTCGGCGACGACGCTCTCCTCGGGCGACGCCTCCTCGGTGAGCTCGGTCGGAGCGTCGGCCGCGGTGTCCTCGGCGACGGTCTCGTCGACCACGGTGTCCTCGACGAGGGCGTCCTCGGCGACGGTCGACGTGGCGGTCTCGGCCGGAGCCGGGGCAGCCTCCGCGGTCTTCTTCGCCTTCGGGGCCGACGGCTTGTACGCCTCGGTCACCAGCTCGATCACGGCCATCGGCGCGTTGTCGCCCTTGCGGGGACCGATCTTGGTGATCCGGGTGTAGCCACCGGGACGCTCCGAGAACGTCGGCGCGATGTCCGTGAAGAGCGTGTGCACGACCGACTTGTCGCGGATGGTCTTGAGGACCTCGCGACGGTTGTGCAGGTCGCCCTTCTTCGCCTTGGTGATCAGCTTCTCGGCGTGCGGGCGCAGCGCGCGAGCCTTGGCCTCGGTGGTGGTGATCCGGCCGTGCTCGAAGAGCTGGGTGGCCAGGTTCGCGAGGATCAGGCGCTGGTGGGACGGGCTACCGCCGAGGCGGGGACCCTTGGTGGGCTTGGGCATTGCGTCTCTCTCATCTCTCCGGCCGTGTCAGGTACCGGGGTAGACGACCCGCGGGTGCGGGTCGATTTGGGATCAGTACTGCTCGTCCTCGACGAAGGCGTCGTCGTCGTCATCGCCGTACGCCGCGAGCGCGGCGTGCGGGTCGAAGCCGGGCGCGCTGTCCTTGAGGGACAGGCCCATCTCGACCAGCTTGGCCTTGACCTCGTCGATCGACTTCGCACCGAAGTTGCGGATGTCGAGCAGGTCCTGCTCCGAGCGGCTGATGAGCTCACCCACGGTGTGGATGCCCTCGCGCTTGAGGCAGTTGTAGGAGCGGACGGTGAGCTGCAGGTCCTCGACCGGGAGGGCGAGGTCGGCCGCGAGCTGCTCGTCGACGGGCGACGGACCGATGTCGATGCCCTCGGCCTCGACGTTGAGCTCACGGGCCAGGCCGAACAGCTCGACCAGGGTCTTGCCGGCAGAGGCGATCGCGTCGCGGGGCCGGATCGACGGCTTGGTCTCGACGTCGATGACCAGCTTGTCGAAGTCCGTGCGCTGCTCGACACGGGTGGCCTCGACCTTGTAGGTGACCTTGAGGACCGGGCTGTAGATCGAGTCGACCGGCATCCGGCCGATCTCGTTGTCCGCGCCCTTGTTCTGGACGGCGGACACGTAGCCGCGGCCACGCTCCACGACCAGCTCCATCTCCAGCTTGCCCTTGTCGGACAGGGTGGCGATCTTCAGCTCGGGGTTGTGGACCTCGACACCGGCCGGCGGCGCGATGTCCGCGGCGGTGACGTCACCGGCACCGGACTTGCGCAGGTACATGGTGACCGGCTCGTCGTGCTCCGAGGAGACGACCAGGCCCTTCAGGTTGAGGATGACCTCGGTGACGTCCTCCTTGACGCCCTCGATGGTCGAGAACTCGTGGAGGACGTTGTCGATCTTGATGCTCGTGACCGAGGCACCGGGGATCGAGCTGAGCAGGGTACGGCGGAGCGAGTTGCCCAGCGTGTAGCCGAAGCCGGGCTCCAGCGGCTCGATCACGAACCGCGAGCGGAACTCGTCGACGGACTCTTCCGACAGGGTGGGGCGCTGTGCGATGAGCACTTGTTCTTTCCTTTCCGGACCCACCCGCTATTTGACGGGCCCGAACATGCTGACGACGGAAGGTGGGTGGGGGTGCCCCGCCGAGCCGGGACACCCTCCTGTGTCACTTCTTCGAGTAGTACTCGACGATGAGCTGCTCCTGGACCGGGAGGTCGATCTGGGCCCGGACCGGGAGCTGGTGGACGAGGATGCGCATCCGCGACGGGATGGCCTCGAGCCATGCCGGGACGACGCGCTCGCCGTGGGTCTCGCGAGCCACGATGAACGGGGTCATCTCCAGCGACTTCTCACGCACGTCGATCACGTCGTGAGCGGCAACCTGGTACGACGGGATGTCGACCTTCTTGCCGTTCACCTTGAAGTGACCGTGCACGACGAGCTGGCGGGCGTGGCGACGGGTCCGGGCGAAGCCGGCGCGGTACACCACGTTGTCGAGGCGGCACTCCAGCAGCTGGAGCAGGTTGTCGCCGGTCTTGCCGGAGCGACGCGAGGCCTCGGTGTAGTAGTTGTGGAACTGCTTCTCCATCACACCGTAGGTGAAGCGCGCCTTCTGCTTCTCACGAAGCTGGAGGAGGTACTCGCTCTCCTTGATGCGGCCGCGGCCGTGCTGGCCGGGGGGGTACGGGCGACGCTCGTAGGACGAGTCGCCACCGACGAGGTCGACGCCGAGACGGCGCGACTTCCGGGTCATGGGGCCGATGTAACGGGCCATTTCTACAAGTCTCCTGTTCTCGGTCGCGGGTCAGACGCGGCGACGCTTGGGCGGGCGGCAGCCGTTGTGGGGCGTGGGCGTGACGTCCTGGATGGTGCCGACCTCGAGGCCGATCGCACCCAGGGATCGGATCGCCGTCTCGCGGCCCGAGCCCGGGCCCTTCACGAAGACGTCGATCTTCTTCATGCCGTGCTCCATCGCCCGGCGGCCCGCGGCCTCCGCGGCCATCTGCGCTGCGAACGGGGTGGACTTGCGGGAGCCCTTGAAGCCGACGGTGCCGGCCGAGGCCCACGAGATCACCGCACCGGTCGGGTCGGTGATCGTGACGATCGTGTTGTTGAACGTGCTCTTGATGTGGGCTTCGCCCGTCGCGACGTTCTTCTTCTCCTTGCGGCGCACCTTCTTGGCGCCGGCCGCGGTGCGGCTCTTGGGAGGCATGCAGTTATCTCCTGAAGTAGCTGGTCTGGTGGTTGATCAGACGGCGTTCGGTGGTCGAGTAGCAGTTCGCGAGGTACGAGCGAACGGCGTATCGAGACCTACTTGGCCTTCTTCTTGCCGGCAACCGTGCGCTTCGGACCCTTGCGGGTGCGAGCGTTGGTCTTGGTGCGCTGACCGCGGACCGGGAGGCCCTGGCGGTGACGGCGACCCTGGTAGCTGCCGATCTCGATCTTGCGACGGATGTCGGCCTGGACCTCACGACGGAGGTCACCCTCGATCTTGAAGTTGCCCTCGATCTCGTCACGGAGCTTGACCAGCTCTTCGTCACCCAGCTGGTGGACGCGCAGGTCCGGGTTCACACCGGTGGCCTGCAGGACCTGCTGGGCGCGAGTACGGCCGATGCCGTAGATGTAGGTGAGTGCGATCTCGATGCGCTTGTCGCGCGGGAGGTCGACACCAACGAGGCGTGCCATGTGGCGGTTTCCAATCGGTTGTTCGCAGCGGTTTCGGTCGTGTCGCGCCCCGGCCTCGTGTGTCCGGGCTCCGGCCGTCTGCTCCGGAGGTGTTTCGCACCGTCGTACGACGGGCTAGCGATCACGTTGTGGTGTTCAGTTGTGCTGTTCAAACATGTGTGACCCCGCTTCGCGGGCTCACACGGCGCGCTCCCCTTCGGGCATCCCTGACTTCGTCAGGTCTGCCCTCGTGGAGCTTCAGCCCTGGCGCTGCTTGTGGCGCGGGTTCTCGCAGATCACCATGACGCGGCCGTGGCGACGGATCACCTTGCACTTGTCACAGATCGGCTTGACGCTCGGCTTGACCTTCACTGTCAGGCCCTTTCGTTCGGCTGCGGATGTGCTTACTTGTAGCGGTAGACGATCCGACCCCGGGTGAGGTCGTACGGCGAGAGCTCCACCACCACGCGGTCCTCGGGGAGGATCCGGATGTAGTGCTGGCGCATCTTGCCGCTGATGTGGGCGAGAACCTTGTGACCGTTGCTCAGCTCGACGCGGAACATGGCATTCGGAAGGGCCTCCACGACGGTGCCCTCGATCTCGATCACGCCTTCTTTCTTCGGCATGTCCTCCACAATCTGTTGATCGGTTGTCTACCGTGACCCGGGAACCTCCGCCCCCTGGTGGGACGGTGGACCTCGTGAAGCCGCCAGTGGACCTCATCCCCGGGCACGCGCACGAGCCACTCCGAGGAGTGATTCGGTTGGTGTTCCGGGCAGCCGCGAGGCACCACGAAGCAGACCCACGTTGGGCCGACATGCCAGTCTAGTCGCAAACGGCGGCGAAACTCTAATCCGCCGGGGTCACGCCAGCAGGCGCAGCGTGTGCTCGCGAGCGGGGCTCGCACCCGGCTCGGTCCCGGTGAACGCACCGGCCACCGGGTGCACCATCACCTCGTCGACGCCGTACGTCGCGGCGAGCTCCTCGATCCGGGCCCGTGCGCGGTCGGGGGCGCCGATCACCCAGCGCTCGGCCATCGTCTCGAGCAGCTCGAGGTGCGCCTGCGGGAGCTCGACCTTCTCGGCCTCCTCCACGAGGCGCTGCGGGAGCAGCTCCTGGCCGGTGCGCAGGGCCAGCATGGCCTGGAGCTGCGGCAGCGCGAGCCGGGCCGCCTCCTCCTCGGTCTCCGCGACCACGGCGTTCACGGTCAGGAAGGTCTGTGGCTGCGCCAGCTCCGGCGACGGCCGGAAGCTGTCGCGGTAGAGCGCGAGCGCCTCGGCCGTGCCGCTGCCGGAGAAGTGGTGCGCGAAGACGTACGGCATCCCCTTCTCCGCGGCGAGCCGCGCCGAGTAGTCGGAGGAGCCGAGCAGCCAGATCGCGGGCACGGACGTCGCGCGCGGCGTCGCGCGCAGCGGGTAGGTCCGTCCCTGGATGCCGAGCCCGACGCCCGAGGGCTCCATCATCGCGAGCACGTTGTCGACGTACTCGGGGAACCGGTTGACCGCCTCGTCGCTCACGCCGCCGGCACCGTGGCGGAGGGCGTACGACGTGACCGGGTCGCTGCCGGGGGCCCGGCCGATGCCGAGGTCGATCCGGCCCGGGAACGCCGCCTCGAGCAGCGCGAACTGCTCGGCGACCACCAGCGGGGCGTGGTTCGGCAGCATCACGCCGCCCGAGCCGACCCGGATGCCGGACGTGGCACCGGCCACCAGCCCGATCAGCACCGGCGGGTTCGTCGCGGCGACCGCGGGCATGTTGTGGTGCTCGGCCAGCCAGTAGCGGCGGTACCCGAGCTCGTCGGCCGTCCGCGCCAGCGACAGCGTCGCCGAGACCGCGTCGGCCGTGGTCTGGTCGCTGCGGACCGGGACCAGGTCGAGCACGGACAGGACAGGACGGCGTTCGCTCACTCCTGGGCAACCGCGGCGGGAGGGCCTGCTATTCCGGCCCGGCCTCGTCCGGCGACCGCAGCGAGCTGGTGCGCTCGGCGATCTCGTCGGCCGACATGTTCCGCGACCGGGCCAGGCTGGCGATCGCCGTGACGGCCAGGGTCACCACGATCACGCCGAGGCTGGCCAGCGCGGAGATCTCGGGCACGTCGAGGGGCTCGCCCCCGTTGATGAACGGCAGCTCGTTGGTGTGCAGCGCGTGCAGGACCAGCTTCACCCCGATGAACGCGAGCACGAACGCGAGCCCCAGCGACAGGTAGATGAGCCGCTTCAGCAGTCCGCCGAGGAGGAAGTAGAGCTGGCGCAGGCCCATCAGCGCGAAGACGTTCGCGGTGAACACCAGGTAGGGCTCCTGGGTGATGCCGAAGATCGCCGGGATCGAGTCGAGCGCGAACAGCAGGTCGGTGGTGCCCAGCGCGATGATCACGATCAGCATCGGCGACACGAAGCGGGCGCCGTCGACCCGGTAGAACAGCTTGAGCCCGCGGTACTCCTCGCCGACGTTGAGGTGGCGCTGGGCGAACCTCACCACCCGGTTGTTCTCCGGGTGCTCGTCCTCGTGGCTGCGGTAGCTCCGCACCAGGGTGACGGCCGTGTAGACCAGGAACGCGCCGAACACGTAGAACACCCACGCGAAGTTCTCGATCAGCTGGTAGCCGAGCGCGATGAAGATGCCGCGGAAGACCAGCGCCAGGATGATGCCCACCATCAGGGCCTCCTGCTGGTACTCGCGGGGCACCCGCAGCGCGGCCATCAGCACGATGAACACGAACAGGTTGTCGATGGACAGCGAGTACTCGGTCAGCCAGCCGGCGTAGAACTGCACCCCGAGGTCGTGGCCGTGGGAGATCCAGATCCAGGCGCCGAACACGACGGCGGCGCCGATGTAGACGCTGAGCGCGACGATGCACTCGCGGAACGACGGCTCGTGCGGATCGCGGGCGATGACGACGACGTCGAACAGCAGCACCGCGCAGGTGACGCCGATCGTGACGGCCCATTCGATGGTGGAGATCTCCACGGTTGTGCTCCTGAGGCAGGGGACGAGTGAACGTCAGGAGTCTCTTCCGCCGTCAGCCGACGACCCACGGACCCGGAGCATGCTCGTGTTGACGAGTCCGCAGCGAAGGAATACTCCCCCCTGCGGTACCCATCCTGACACAGCTAACCGCGGCCGCCGTACTCGACGCCCAGCGCGGACAGCGCCGCCTCGCCCCCGTCGAGGGCCGTCAGCACCCAGGTGCCGGTGCTGGTCAGCGTGAAGGTGTGCTCGAAGTGGGCGGCCCAGCTGCCATCGTCGGTGACCACGGTCCAGTCGTCCTCGAGGAGCGTGGTCTCCTTGGTGCCGAGGGTGACCATCGGCTCCACGGCGAGCGCCAGGCCCTCGACCAGCTTCGGTCCCCTGCCGGGCCGGCCGTAGTTGGGCACGTTCGGCGGCTGGTGCATGGCCGTGCCGATGCCGTGGCCCGTGTAGTCCTCGAGGATGCCGTAGCGGCCCTGGCCGCGGACGTGGCGCTCGACGGCGTGGGAGATGTCGGTGACCCGGCCGCCGAGGTGCGCGGCCGCGATGCCGCGCCACATGGCCTCCTCGGTGACCCGCATCAGCTCGGTCACCTCGGCGGGCACCGCTCCGATCGCGACGGTGATCGCCGCGTCGCCGTGCCAGCCCTGGCCGGCGTCGTCGGCGACGATCGCACCGCAGTCGATCGAGATCACGTCGCCGTCGGCCAGCACCCGGCCGCCCGGGATGCCGTGCACGACCTCGTCGTTGACCGACGCGCAGATGGAGGCGGGGAAGCCGTGGTAGCCCTGGAAGGACGGGACCGCTCCGGACGAGCGGATGTTGTCCTCCGCGAGGGCGTCCAGCTCGGCGGTCGTGACACCGGCGCGGACCTGGCCGCGCAGCAGCTCGAGCGTCCGGCCGACCACGAGACCGGCCCGTCGCATCGCGTCGATCTGCTCCGGCGTCTTGATCTCGACACCACGGTCGAAGAGGGTCATCGCTGCCTCACCTCCCCCCTGGGTCTGGGCACGCCCGCCGCGGCTCGCTCGACCACCATCGGCGGGTCCGCCCCCGGGTCCCGGCTCAGGACTCCGGGACGACGTCGAGGGCGTCGAAGACTCGGGCGGTGACCTCGTCGACCTCACCCATGCCGTCGATCTCGACGACGATGCCGCGCTTCTTGTAGACCTCGATCAGCGGCTCGGTCTGCTCGAGGTAGACCTCCTGGCGGCGACGGATGACGTCCTCGGTGTCGTCCGCGCGACCCTCGACCTGCGCCCGCTGGAGCAGCCGGCTGACGATCTCGTCCTGGTCGACGGTCAGGCAGACGACCGCGTCGAGCTGGTGCCCGGTGAAGCGGATCATCCCGTCGAGCTCCTCGACCTGGGCGAGGGTGCGCGGGTAGCCGTCGAGCAGGAACCCGTTGACGGCGTCCGGGTCGTCGATGCGGTTGCGGACCATCAGGTTGGTGACCTCGTCGGGGACGTACTCGCCGGCGTCCATGTACCGCTTGGCCTGGATCCCGAGCTCGGTGCCCTCCGAGACGTTGGCGCGGAAGATGTCGCCGGTCGAGATCGCCGGGATCTTGAAGTGATCGGCGATGAACTTGGCCTGCGTTCCCTTCCCCGCACCCGGGGGGCCCATGATGATCAGTCGCATGTCAGCGCAGGAATCCTTCGTAGTTGCGCTGCTGGAGCTGGCTCTCGATCTGCTTCACCGTGTCGAGGGCGACGCCGACCATGATCAGGATGCTGGTGCCACCGAACGGGAAGTTCTGGTTGGCGCCGATCACGGCGAAGGCGATGAGCGGGATCAGGGCGATGAGACCGAGGTACAGCGCACCCGGCAGCGTGATGCGGGACAGGACGTAGGACAGGTAGTCCTCGGTCGGCTTGCCCGCCCGGATCCCGGGGATGAAGCCGCCGTACTTCTTCATGTTGTCCGCGACTTCCTGCGGGTTGAAGGTGATCGAGACGTAGAAGTAGGTGAAGAAGACGATCAGGGCGAAGAAGGTCAGCATGTACAGCGGGTGGTCGCCGCGCACGAGGTAGTCGTTGATCCAGGTCGCCCACTTGTTGTTGGGGTCGTTGTTGAACGACGCGAGCATCGCCGGCAGGTACAGCAGCGACGAGGCGAAGATGACCGGGATGACGCCGGCCTGGTTCACCTTCAGCGGGATGTAGGTCGAGGAGCCGCCGAACATCTTGCGGCCCACCATCCGGCGGGCGTACTGCACCGGGATCCGGCGCTGGGCCTGTTCCACGAAGATGACGGCGGCGATGATCACCAGTCCGATGACCAGCACGATGCCGAGGGTCCAGTAGCCCTTCGACTTCTGCACGGCCCACAGGGAGGCGGGGAAGCCGGAGACGACCTGGGTGAAGATCAGCAGCGACATGCCGTTGCCGATGCCGCGCTCGGTGATCAGCTCGCCGAGCCACATGATCACGGCGGTGCCGGCGGTCATCGTGACGACCATGACGAGGAACGTCGCGGTGCTGTCGTCGTGGAGGAGGTTCTCGTTGCAGCCCTGGAGCAGGGCGCCGGAGCGCGCGAGGGCCACGATGCCCGTCGCCTGGAGGACCGCGAGGCCCAGCGTCAGGTAGCGGGTGTACTGGGTGATCTTCGTCTGGCCGGACTGGCCCTCCTTCTTGAGGGCCTCGAGGCGCGGGATCACCACGACCAGGAGCTGCAGGATGATGCTCGCGGTGATGTACGGCATGATGCCGAGCGCGAAGATCGTCAGCTTGAGCAGCGCGCCGCCGGAGAACAGGTTGACCAGGCTGTACAGGCTGGCGTTGGAGCCACTGTTCGCGAGGTCGATGCAGGACTTGACGTTGGCGACGTCGACGCCAGGGGTCGGGATCTGGGATCCGAGCCGGAAGATCGTGATGATCAGCAGGACGAACAGCAGCTTCCGCCGCAGGTCCGGGGTCCGGAAAGCGTTCGCGAACGCGCTCAGCACGAGTTCCTCTTTCTCCAAGCGTGAAGCGGCCCCCGCGACTCACTCACGAGGACCCGGGGAAGCCTAACAGGACGCTGGGCGTCCCCCGAATGCGCGTCGGGCGCGACGCCCCTGTGCTTGCACAGGACCGTCGCGCCCTCAACGTTGGAACGGGTCACCCGCGGCTCACACCGTGGTGACGGTGCCGCCGGCGGCTTCGATCTTCTCCTTGGCGGAGCCGGAGAACGCCTGGGCGCTCACCTGGACGGCCACGGACAGGTCGCCCTGACCCAGGACCTTGACCGGGTGGCCGTCGCGGACGGCACCCTTGGCCACGAGGTCGTCGACCGTGACGGTGCCGCCCTCGGGGAAGAGCTCGCCCAGGCGGTCCAGGTTCACGACCTGGAACTCGACCTTGAACGGGTTCTTGAAGCCCTTGAGCTTCGGCAGCCGCATGTGGATGGGCATCTGGCCGCCCTCGAAGGCGGACGGGACCTGGTAGCGGGCCTTGGTGCCCTTGGTACCGCGGCCCGCGGTCTTGCCCTTCGAGCCCTCACCGCGACCCACGCGGGTCTTGGCGGTCTTGGCTCCGGGGGCCGGACGCAGGTGGTGGAGCTTGAGCGTCATGTCAGTCGACCTCCTCGACCGTCACCAGGTGACGGACGGTCTGGACCATGCCGCGGATCTCCGGGCGGTCCTCCTTGACGACCACGTCGCCGATCCGCTTGAGACCGAGCGTGCGCAGCGTCTCGCGCTGGTTCTTCTTGAGGCCCACGAGGCCCCGGTCCTGGCGGACCTTGAGCTGAGCCATCAGGAGGACACCTCCTCGGAGACGCCCGCGGGCACCTCGGCGCGCGCCTTCAGCAGCGCGGCGGGGGTGACCTGCTCGACCGTGAGGCCACGGCGGGCCGCGACGGCCTCGGGCTGCTCGAGCATCTTCAGGGCCTCGACCGTCGCGTGGACGATGTTGATCTGGTTGGACGAACCGAGCGACTTGCTCAGGACGTCGTGGATGCCGGCGCACTCGAGCACCGCACGCACCGGGCCACCCGCGATCACACCGGTACCGGGAGCGGCCGGACGGAGCAGGACCACGCCCGCCGCCTTCTCGCCCTGGACCGGGTGCGGGATGGTGCCCTGGATGCGCGGGACCTTGAAGAAGTGCTTCTTGGCCTCCTCGACACCCTTGGCGATCGCCGCCGGGACTTCCTTCGCCTTGCCGTAGCCGACGCCGACGAGACCGTCGCCGTCGCCCACGATCACGAGGGCGGTGAAGCTGAAGCGACGACCACCCTTCACGACCTTGGCGACACGGTTGATCGCAACGACGCGCTCGATGTAGGCGGTCTTCTCCGCGCCCTGGCCACGACGATCGTCGCGTCCGCCACGGCGCTCGCCACCGCGCTGTCCGCGCTGGGCTCCGCTCATGAGACTGTTCCTCTTCTCTTCCAAGCTTGAAGTACGGGGTACACGGGGTGTCCCCGTGCGTGTGCGATCAGAAGCTCAGGCCGCCCTCACGGGCGCCGTCCGCCAGGGCCGCGATGCGACCGTGGTACTTGTTGCCGGCCCGGTCGAAGACCACGCCGTCGATCCCGGCCGACTTGGCCCGCTCGGCCACCAGCTCGCCGACCTTCTTGGCCTTGGCGGTCTTGTCGCCGTCGAAGCCGCGCAGGTCCGACTCCATGGTGGACGCCGACGCGATGGTCTTGCCCACCAGGTCGTCGACGACCTGGACGGTGATGTGCTTCGACGAGCGCGTCACGACGAGGCGCGGACGCTCCGCCGTACCCGCGATCTTCTTGCGACCACGGACCTGACGACGCAGGCGCGACCTGACGCGCGACGCGGTGTGCTTGTTGTTCGAAAGCGAGATCGCCATGGTCACTTACCAGCCTTTCCGACCTTGCGGCGGATGTGCTCGCCGGCGTACCGAACGCCCTTGCCCTTGTACGGCTCGGGCTTGCGCAGCTTGCGGATGTTCGCGGCAACCTCGCCGACGAGCTGCTTGTCGATCCCCTGGACGCCGAGCCGGGTCGGGCCGTCCACCGTGAAGGTGATGCCGTCCGGGGCGTTGAAGGTGATCGAGTGGGAGTACCCGAGCTGGAACTCCAGCTGGGTGGGGCCCTTCGACAGGACGCGGTAGCCCACGCCCACGATCTCGAGCTTCTTCTCGTAGCCCTCGGTGACACCGACGACCATGTTGTTGACCAGGGTGCGGGTCAGGCCGTGGAGGGCCTTGCTCTCCCGCTCGTCGTCGGGGCGCTTGACGTCGAGGACGCCCTCACCCTGCTCGACGATGATCGGTGCCGCCACGGTGTGGGACAGGGTGCCCTTGGGGCCCTTGACCGTCACCTGCGGGCCATCGATCGCGACGTCCACGCCAGACGGGACCGCGATCGGAAGCTTGCCAATGCGCGACATGCTCTTCTACTCCTTCGCAGTTCTCGTCGTCACCAGACGTAGGCGAGGACTTCCCCACCCACGCCCTTCTGGTTGGCCTGGCGGTCGGTCAGCAGGCCCTGGCTCGTCGAGATGATCGCGACGCCCAGGCCGCCGAGCACCTTCGGGAGACCCGTGTGCTTGGCGTAGACCCGGAGACCGGGCTTGCTGATCCGGCGGACGCCCGCAATGGAGCGCTCGCGGTTGCGGCCGTACTTGAGGGTGATGGTGAGCGTCTTGCCCACCTGGCCCTCGGCCGGGTCCTTCACCTCGAACGAGGTGATGTAGCCCTCCTGCTGGAGGATCTCCGCGACGCCCTGCTTCAGCTTGCTGTACGGCATGGTCACCGCGTCGTGGTACGCCTGGTTGGCGTTGCGCAGACGGGTCAGCATGTCTGCGATCGGGTCAGTCATCGTCATGATGGAGTTTCTTTCTCGTCGTGGTTTCGCCCACCGCGCCCATCTCCTGGGCTGTCCGGGCGACCTTCAACGTGTGTGAGGTGATTACCAGGAGGACTTGGTGACGCCGGGAAGCTCGCCACGGTGTGCCATCTCCCGGAGGCAGATGCGGCACAGGCCGAACTTGCGGTAGACGGCCTTGGGCCGGCCGCAGCGCTGGCAGCGGGTGTAGCCGCGCACCGCGAACTTCGGCTTGCGAGCGGCCTTGACCCTGAGAGCGGTCTTCGCCATGTCAGTTCTCCTTGCTCTGCTGGAAGTTCAATCCAGCCTGAAAGCTCGACTTCGTCATCGCCTCAGGCCTCCTTGAACGGGAAGCCGAGCTGCTTCAGCAGCGCGCGACCCTGCTCGTCGTTGGTGGCGGTGGTGACGATCGTGATGTCCATGCCCCGCGAGCGGTCGATCCGGTCCTGGTCGATCTCGTGGAACATGACCTGCTCGGTGAGACCGAACGTGTAGTTGCCCCGGCCGTCGAACTGGTTCGGGTTCAGGCCGCGGAAGTCGCGGATGCGCGGGAGCGCGAGCGAGAGCAGCCGGTCCAGGAACTCCCACATCCGGTCGCCGCGCAGCGTGGTGTGCGCACCGATCGGCATGCCCTCGCGCAGCTTGAACTGCGCGATGGACTTGCGGGCCTTGGTCACGAGCGGCTTCTGCCCGGTGATCGCGGTGAGGTCCTTGACCGCACCCTCGATCAGCTTCGAGTCACGAGCCGCCTCGCCGACGCCCATGTTGACCACGATCTTGGTCAGCCCGGGCACCTGCATGACGTTCGCGATGTCGAACTCCGAGCGCAGCGCGGGCAGGATCTCCTCGCGGTACCGCGTCTTGAGACGCGGCGTGACCGCGGCAGAAGCGGTGGTCTGGGTCTCGGTCATCAGATTTCCTTGCCGGTCTTGCGGGAGATGCGCACGGAGCGCTCCGCCTCGTACGTCGAGCCGTCGGGACGACGCTTGGTGACCTTGTCGCGGCGGAAGCCGATGCGGGTCACGCCGTCGCCGTCGACGAGCATCACGTTGGACACGTGGATCGGGGCCTCGGCGGTGATGATGCCGCCGGTGGTGCCGGCGCGGCCGCCCTGGTTGACGACCTTGGTGTGCCGCTTGATGCGGTTGACACCCTCGACGATCACCCGCTGCTCCTCACGGAGCACCTGGATGACCTTGCCCTCGGCGCCCTTGTCCTTGCCGGCGATCACCTTGACGGTGTCGCCCTTCTTGATGTTCACGGTCTTCTTGGCCATGGCTCAGAGCACCTCCGGCGCGAGCGAGATGATCTTCATGAACTTCTTCTCGCGCAGCTCGCGACCCACCGGGCCGAAGATGCGGGTGCCGCGCGGCTCGCCGTCGCTCTTGAGGATGACGGCGGCGTTCTCGTCGAAGCGGATGTACGAACCGTCCGGACGACGACGCTCCTTGACGGTGCGCACGACGACCGCCTTGACGACGTCACCCTTCTTCACGTTGCCACCGGGGATCGCGTCCTTGACGGTGGCGACGATGACGTCACCGATACCGGCGTAGCGGCGACCCGAGCCACCGAGAACACGGATGCAGAGGATCTCCTTCGCACCGGTGTTGTCGGCGACCTTGAGTCGCGACTCCTGCTGAATCATTTCTTCTCCTATGTCGTGCCGGTTCTCAGTGCCTCAACGGCAGTGAGCCTGGCCGAACCCTGGGTTGAATTCCGGGCTGCGCCCGGGGGGATTACTTGGCCTTCTCGAGGATCTCGACGACGCGCCAGCGCTTGGTGGCGGACAGCGGGCGGGTCTCCATGAGGAGCACGCGGTCGCCGATGCCGCACTCGTTGTTCTCGTCGTGCGCCTTGTACTTGCTGGTCCGGCGAAGGACCTTGCCGTACATGGCGTGCTTGACGCGGTCCTCGACGGACACGACGACGGTCTTGTCCATCTTGTCGCTGACGACCAGGCCCTCGCGGACCTTGCGGGCGTGGCGGTCAGTTGCCTGAGCCTGCTCGCTCATGCGGCACCATCCTCGTTGCTGTCCTGACCCGGAGCGGTCCGGATGCCGAGCTCGCGCTCACGCACCACGGTGTAGATCCGGGCGATGTCCTTCTTGACCGTGCGGAGCCGGCCATGGCTCTCCAGCTGGCCGGTGGCCGCCTGGAAGCGGAGGTTGAAGAGCTCCTCCTTGGCCTCGCGCAGCTTGGCCTCCAGGTCGACGGCGTTCAGCTCGTCGAGCTCGTGCGACTTGGTCGCCATCAGAATTCACCTGCCTCACGGGAGACGAAGCGGCACTTCATCGGGAGCTTGTGCATCGCGCGGCGCATCGCCTCGCGGGCAGTTCCCTCATCCACACCGGAGAGTTCGAACATGACACGGCCGGGCTTCACGTTGGCGATCCACCATTCCGGGGAACCCTTGCCGGAACCCATCCGGGTCTCGGCAGGCTTCTTGGTCAGCGGGCGGTCCGGGTAGATGTTGATCCACACCTTGCCGCCGCGCTTGATGTGACGGGTCATCGCGATACGGGCCGACTCGATCTGGCGGTTGGTCACGTAGTGACCCTCGACCGCCTGGATCCCGAAGTCGCCGAACGCGAGGCGGGTGCCGCCCTTGGCCGCACCGGTCCGCTTGGGGTGGTGCTGCTTGCGGTGCTTCACACGACGGGGCATCAGCATGTCGTCAGCCCTCCTGGGTCTCGGCCGGGGTGGTGGCCTGCGCGGTGTCGCCACCGGCCGGCGCCTCGGTCACGGCAGGAGCGTCGCCGCCGCGGTCCGCACGCGTCGGACGGTCGCCGCGCGAGCCACGGCTCGGACGGTCGCCGCCACGCTCGCCACCACGCTGGGGACGGCCACCGCGGCCGGGAACACCGGCGCGGGCGGCAGCCTGGGCCTGGCGCTCGGCACGGGTGCCGGCGACCTCGCCCTTGTAGATCCAGACCTTCACGCCGATCCGGCCGAAGGTCGTGCGGGCCTCGTAGAAGCCGTAGTCGATGTCGGCGCGCAGCGTGTGCAGCGGGACGCGGCCCTCGCGGTAGAACTCGGTGCGCGACATCTCGGCGCCGTTGAGGCGGCCGGAGCACTGGATCCGGATGCCCTTGGCACCCGAGCGCATCGAGGTCTGCATGGCCTTGCGCATCGCGCGGCGGAACTGCACGCGGCCGCTGAGCTGCTCGGCCACACCCTGGGCGACCAGCTGCGCATCGATCTCGGGGTTCTTGACCTCGAGGATGTTGAGCTGGACCTGCTTGCCGGTGAGCTTCTCGAGCTCACCGCGGATGCGGTCGGCCTCGGCGCCGCGGCGTCCGATCACGATGCCCGGACGAGCGGTGTGGATGTCCACCCGCACCCGGTCCCGGGTGCGCTCGATCTCCACCTTGGCGATGCCGGCCCGCTCCATGCCCTTGGAGAGCAGCTTGCGGATGGCGACGTCCTCGCCGACGTACGACTTGTAGAGCTTGTCGGCGTACCAACGGCTCTTGTGGTCGGTCGAGATGCCGAGGCGGAAGCCGTTCGGGTTGATCTTCTGGCCCATCAGGCCTTCCGTCCCTTCTTCTCTGCCACGACCGCCGCCGGCTGGACGGCCAGCGTGATGTGGCTGGTGCGCTTGTTGATGCGCGTCGCTCGGCCCTGGGCGCGCGGGCGCCAGCGCTTCATCGTCGGGCCCTCGTCCACCTGGGCGACGGAGACGATCAGGTCACCGCGGTCGAGACCCTCGGTGGTCTCGGCGTTGGCGATCGCGCTCTCGAGGACCTTGTAGACGGTCTCGGAGGCGGCCTGCGGCGCGAACTGCAGCAGCGACAGGGCATCGTCGACGGGCAGGCCGCGGACCATGTCGACGACACGGCGGGCCTTCATCGGGGTGATCCGCGTGTAACGCGCGCTGGCGAACGCGCCCGGCTGGTCGCCGAGCAGCGACTCGCGGCGCGAGCTGACGCGCTGGCGGTCGGTGGTGCTCATCGACGGCGCCCCTTCCGGTCTTCCTTGACGTGCCCGCGGTAGGTGCGGGTGGGAGCGAACTCCCCGAGCTTGTGGCCGACCATCGCGTCGGTCACGAACACCGGGACGTGCTTGCGACCGTCGTGCACGGCGATCGTGTGACCGATCATGTCGGGCACGATCATCGACCGGCGCGACCAGGTCTTGATGACGTTGTGCGAGCCCTTCTCGTTCTCGGCGTCCACCTTCTTCTGCAGGTGGTCGTCGACGAAGGGGCCCTTCTTCAGGCTGCGAGGCATCTCAGTTACTTCCTACCCTTGCCGGACTTGCGACGGCGGATGATCTGGGAGTCGGAGGCCTTGCGCTTGCGCGTACGGCCCTCGGGCTTGCCCCAGGGCGAGACCGGGTGGCGGCCACCGGAGGTCTTGCCCTCACCACCACCGTGCGGGTGGTCGACCGGGTTCATGACCACACCACGGACGGTCGGGCGCTTGCCCTTCCACCGCATGCGGCCGGCCTTGCCCCAGTTGATGTTCGACTGCTCGGCGTTGCCGACCTCGCCGACCGTGGCGCGGCAGCGGACGTCGACGAAGCGCATCTCGCCCGAAGGCATGCGCAGCGTCGCGCGGCTGCCCTCACGGGCGACCAGCTGGGCGCTGTTGCCGGCGGAGCGGGCGATCTTCGCACCGCCACCGGGCCGCAGCTCCACGCAGTGGATCGTGGTGCCGACCGGGATGTTGCGCAGCGGCAGGTTGTTGCCGGGCTTGATGTCGGCGTTCGTGCCCGACTCGATCCGGGTGCCCTGCGCCAGGTCCTTCGGCGCGATGATGTAGCGCTTCTCGCCGTCGGCGTAGTGCAGCAGCGCGATGCGCGCGGTGCGGTTCGGGTCGTACTCGATGTGCGCGACCTTCGCCGGGACACCGTCCTTGTCGTAGCGACGGAAGTCGATGATGCGGTACGCGCGCTTGTGACCGCCGCCCTGGTGCCGGGTGGTGATCCGGCCCTGGTTGTTGCGGCCGCCCTTCTTGGGCAGCGGACGCGTCAGCGACTTCTCCGGAGTGGTCCGGGTGATCTCGACGAAGTCGGCGACCGACGAGCCGCGACGGCCCGGGGTAGTCGGCTTGTACTTGCGGATAGCCATGTGTCTTCAGTCCTCGTTCCAGCGCCCGGTCAGGAGACCGGACCTCCGAAGATGTCGATGCGGTCGCCCTCGGCGAGGCTGACGATCGCGCGCTTGGTGTCCTTGCGCTTGCCGAGGCCGTTGCGGGTACGGCGCGTCTTGCCGGCGCGGTTGATCGTGTTGACCGACGTCACCTTGACGTTGAACACCTTCTCGACCGCGATCTTGATCTCGGTCTTGTTCGCGTCCGGGTGCACCAGGAAGGTGTACTTGTTCGCGTCGAGGAGGCCGTAGCTCTTCTCGGACACGACCGGCGCGAGCAGGATGTCGCGGTGGTCCTTGTGCAGGGTGCTCACTTGGCAGCCTCCTCAGTGGCCTTGGTCGCGCCGCCCACGAAGGCGTCGAACGCGGCCTTCGTGAAGACGACGTCGTCGGAGGCCAGCACGTCGTAGGTGTTCAGCTGGTCGACCGCGACGATGTGCACCTCGGGCGCGTTGCGCAGCGACAGCCAGGTGACGGTGTCGGCGCGGTCCAGCACCACGAGGAAGTTGCCGCGCTCCGAGACCGACGCCAGCGCCTTGAGCGCCGCCTTGGTCGACGGGGCGTCGGCGCTGATCAGCGAGTCCACGACGTGGATGCGGTCGTTGCGCGCCCGGTCGGACAGGGCACCGCGCAGGGCGGCGGCCTTCATCTTCTTGGGGGTGCGCTGGTCGTACTTGCGCGGCTGCGGTCCGTGGACGGTGCCACCGCCGGCGAACTGCGGGGCGCGGGTCGAGCCCTGGCGGGCGCGGCCGGTGCCCTTCTGCTTGTAGGGCTTGCGGCCACCGCCGCGGACCTCGCCGCGGGTCTTGGTGGCGTGCGTGCCCTGGCGCGCAGCGGCCTGCTGGGCCACGACGACCTGGTGGATCAGCGGGACGTTCAGCTCGACGTCGAAGATCTCCGCGGGCAGGTCGACCTTGGCCTTCTTCGGGGCGGCGGTCTTCTTGGCGGCGGTCTTCTTCGCTGCCGGCTTCTCGGTGGCCGTGTTGTCAGAGTTCGGCATGCTCAGGCCTCCTTGCCAGAAGTGACGGAGTTCTTGGCGGCCGAGCGGAGGACCACGAGTCCACCCTTGGGGCCGGGGACCGCGCCCTTGAGGAGGATCAGGCCCCTCTCGGTGTCGACGGCGTGCACGGTGACGTTCTGGGTGGTGACGGTGTCGCTACCCATCCGGCCGGCCATGCGGACGCCCTTGAACACACGACCCGGGGTGGCGCAGGCGCCGATCGAGCCCGGCTTGCGGTGGTTGCGGTGGGCACCGTGCGAGGCGGACACGCCGTGGAAGCCGTGCCGCTTCATGACGCCGGCGAAGCCCTTGCCCTTGCTGGTGCCGGTCACGTCGATCTCCTCGCCGGCGGCGAAGGTGTCGACGGCCAGCTCCTGGCCGACGGTGTACTCCGTGGCGAGGGCGGTGCGGATCTCCACCACGTGGCGGCGCGGGGTGACCCCGGCCTTGCCGAAGTGGCCCGCCTTGGGCTTGGTCACCTTGCGGCCGTCGATCTCGCCGTACCCGACCTGGACGGCGTTGTAGCCGTCGGTCTCGGGCGTACGAACCTGGGTGACCACGTTCGTGCTGGCGGCGATGACGGTCACGGGGACGACGCGGTTGTTCTCGTCCCAGACCTGGGTCATGCCGAGCTTCTCGCCCAGCAGGCCCTTCACGTTGCGTTCGAAAGTCATGTCGTCGAACCTCAGAGCTTGATCTCGATGTCGACGCCGGCAGGCAGGTCGAGGCGCATCAGCGAGTCGACGGTCTTCGGCGTGGGGTCGATGATGTCGATGAGGCGCTTGTGGGTGCGCATCTCGAAGTGCTCGCGGGAGTCCTTGTACTTGTGCGGCGAGCGGATGACGCAGTACACGTTCTTCTCGGTCGGCAGCGGCACCGGGCCGGCGACCTTGGCACCCGTGCGGGTGACGGTGTCCACGATCTTGCGCGCCGAGGTGTCGATCACCTCGTGGTCATAGGCCTTGAGCCTGATGCGGATCTTCTGTCCCGCCATAGGTCTCTCTCGTCCTCACTCGTTCAGTACCGCGTGCGTTGTGTCCGGGACGTCCTCCGGCTTGAGTCGGTCCCCGTTCCTTCTTCTCCCACCGCTCCCCCTCCGACCCCCGCGGTCGGGCGTGTCGTCCTCGTGGAGCGCGACACGAGACCGGGATCTCGAGTTGGTGGGTGGTGGTGCCCGGCCAAGCCGGACGAATCGGGTCTCCAGGTTCGGTGCGGCGCACGCCAGACCACTGTGCCTGTGATGGCAGAACCATCGGGAGACGCGATTCAGTAGTCAAGCTGTGTGCCGTACCCCGGCAACCCGCCGAAGCAACCGGACCATCTTGACAGAGATCGCGCAGCAGGCCAAATCCGGCGACGAAGACTCGGACGGAAGCTAGAACGCGTTCCAGAAACCGGGCTATCGTGCCGCATGATCATCGACCTGCCGGAGGGCGTGGACCCCATCATGCACGTCTGGGGCGACATGGTCCCGCACATCGGCGTCGCCGCCTCGCGGTTCTCGATGAGCGTCTACGAGCACACCACGCTCGGTCTCCGCGAGTTCGAGGCGGCGCGGCTGCGGATCGCCCAGGTCAACGGGTGCCTGTTCTGCCAGGACTGGCACACC
The DNA here is from genome assembly GCF_000620645.1 of Nocardioides sp. URHA0032. Lineage (GTDB taxonomy): Bacteria > Actinomycetota > Actinomycetes > Propionibacteriales > Nocardioidaceae > Nocardioides. The sequence continues at coordinate 133,291 of NZ_JIAV01000015.1, forward strand.
GAGCGCGACGGCGTGACGGTCGAGGACACCTTCCCCGCGGCCGTCGAGGGCTGGCGGACCAGCCGGGACCTCGACGACCGGGCCCGGCTCGCGGCCGAGTACGCCGAGCGGTACGCGCTGGACCACCACGGGCTCGATGACGCGTTCTGGACCCGGATGAAGGCCCACTACAGCGACCGGGAGATCGTCGAGCTCTCGATGTGCCTGGGGTCCTGGCTGGCCTTCGGGCGGCTCAACCGCGTCCTCGGGCTCGACGCCGAGTGCGTGCTGCCGAGCGGCTTCGCCCACCGCTAGGCCGGCCCCGACCACTAGGTTGATCCCGTGTCGGGGGATCGGTCCTACCCACCGCCGGGCAGTCCGCCGCCCGGCGGGCCGCCCCCGCCCGGATGGATGCCACCGCCCGCGCCGCCGCGCCAGGTCTGGGCGCCGTCCCCGCCGAGCGGGTCACCCGGCGTTCCTCGCGGGATGCTCGGCGCCGCGCACAAGCCCGGCGCGATCCCGTTGCGACCGCTGAACCTCGGGGACATGTACGACGCGGCGTTCCGCATCATCCGGTTCAACCCCCGGGCCACCGTCGGCTCGAGCGTGCTGGTCGCGGCGGTCTCCATGGCGCTGCCGGTGCTGCTGACCGCGATCCTGACGTTCGCCGTGGACCTCACCTCCGACGGCTCGGGCGACCTCTCGACCGGTGAGGCGATCGCGATCGCAGGCACCACCGGCTCGTTGCTGCTCGGCAGCGTGCTCCAGTCGATCGGCCTGCTGCTGGTCACCGGGATGGTCGCCCACGTGGTGTCGGCGGCCGCGATCGGTCGCCGGCTGACCCTGGGTGAGGCCTGGGCCGCGACGCACGGCTCGCGATGGCGACTGGTCGGCCTGACCCTGCTGCTGGGCCTGATGGTGCTCGGCCTGCTGGCCGCGTACGGCGCGGTCTGGGTGGTGCTCGCCCTGGTCGCCCCCACCTGGTTCCTCGTCGTCTTCGGCGTCGTCACCGCGCCGGCGTTCCTCGCCTTCCTCGTGTGGTGGTGGGTGCGCGTGTACTACCTGCCCGTCCCGCCGCTGATGATCGAGCGGATCGGGATCACCGCCGCGATCGGCCGGGCGTTCCGGCTGACCCGCAGGCAGTTCTGGCGGACGCTCGGGATCGGCCTCCTGACGCTGGTCGTCGCCGGGATCGCCGGCAGCCTGCTGGCCCTACCGTTCACGATCGCCGCCCAGATCGTGCCCCTGGCGATGTCCGGCAGCCAGTACTTCGCGATCGTGACCGTGGTGCTCACCGCGCTCGGCACCGTCGTGCAGGCGGCGTTCGTGACGCCGTTCAGCGCCGCGGTCACCTCGCTGCAGTACCTGGACCAGCGGATGCGCAAGGAGGCGTACGACGTCGAGCTGATCGCCCGGGCCGGCATCACGTGACCATCGAGCCGCCCCTCGATCCCTCCGCCGACGAGGCCCGCCACCTGCTCGAGCGCGAGCTCGTGCACCCGGAGTACCACCGGCACGACGTGCTCGGACAGCTCCTGGACTGGCTCGACCGGTTCGTCGCCGGCACCGTCGACGCGGCCTCGGCCGCACCCCCGCTGTCGACGTTCCTGGCGATGGTGGCCTTCCTGCTCCTCGCGCTCGCGCTCGGGTGGCTGCTCTCGCGGGCCCGGCGAACCGCGCGCGCCGAGCGGACCGGCGCGGTCGTCGCGTCCGACGAGGTCCTGAGCGCTGCCGAGCTGCGCCGCCGCGCCGAGCTGGCGCTGGCGGCGGGCCGGAACGCGGAGGCGGTGGTCGAGGGGTTCCGGGCGCTCGCCGTGCGCCAGGTCGAGCGCGGGTGGCTCGACGACCTGCCCGGCGCCACCGCGCACGAGGTCGCAGCTGCGGTGGGCACCGCGCACCCGGAGGCACGCGCCCGGGTCGACCGGACCGCGGCGCTCTTCGACGAGGTCCGGTACGGCGACCGCCCCGCCTCCCGCGACCAGGCGGCCGACGTGCTCGCCCTCGACGACGCACTGGCGGGCCGCTCGTGAGCTGGGTGCGCCGGCACCGCGCGCTGCTCCTCGTCCTGACCGGCCTCGTCGTGGCGGTGGCGATCGTGGCCGTCACCGACGCCCGCACCACCAGCGGTGGCCGGCTCGACCCGGACAACCCCGACCCGGCCGGCGCCCAGGCGGTGGTCCGGGTGCTCGCCGACCAGGGGGTCGACGTGACCGTCGTGCGCGACGCGGACGCACTCGACCGGACGGCGGTGGACGCGGACACGACCGTGGTGGTCACCTCGACCGACCAGCTCGGGCGCAGCACGATCCGGCGGCTGCGGACCCACACCGCGGACGCGACCCTGGTGCTGGTCGAGCCCGGCCCCGGCACCACACGTGCCCTCGGGGTGAAGGCGCCGCCCTCCGCGGTCACGATGACCGAGGCGCGGCCCGCGGACTGCGACGAGCCGCGCTACGACGGCCTGGACGTCGTGGTCGACCGCGGCGTGGAGTACCCCGTCGACGGCAGCTGCTTCGGCGGCCTCCTGGCCGAGCCCGCCGCGGGGACCGTGCTCCTCGGCGCAGGCGACGCCCTGTCCAACGACCAGGTGCTGCGCGCCGGGAACGCCGCGGTCGCCCTGCGCCTGCTCGGTGAGCACCCGCGCCTGGTCTGGTACGTGCCGAGCCTCGACGACCTGGTGGCCGATGACGGGGTCAGCCTCGCGACGCTGCTGCCCGACTGGCTCCGGCCGGCGCTGTGGCTGGGGCTGCTGACCGTGATCGCCCTGATGCTGTGGCGGGGCCGCCGGTTCGGCGCCCTCGCCACGGAGCCGCTGCCGGTGGTCGTCAAGGCGATCGAGACGACCCGGAGCCGCGGCCGGCTGTACCGGAAGGCCGGCGACCGCGGGCACGCGGCCGCCGCCCTGCGTGCCGCGGCCCGCGAACGCGCCGCGACCCGGCTGCGCCTCGGCGCCCACCCCGACCCGGCGGTGCTGGTGCGCGAGCTCGCCCGCCAGACCGGCCGTCCGGCCGAGGACATCGAGCGGCTGCTCGGACCGACCGCGCCGGCACCCACCACCGACCACGACCTGATCACCCTGGCCAGCAGCCTGGCCGAGCTCGACCGAGAGGTACGCCGACCATGACCGAGATCTCCTCCGGTGACGCCCGTGAGCGGCTGGCCGCCGTACGCGCCGAGGTCGCCAAGGCCGTCGTCGGCCAGGACGCCGCGGTGTCCGGGCTCCTCGTCGCCCTGCTGTGCGGCGGGCACGTGCTCATGGAGGGCGTGCCGGGCGTCGCGAAGACGCTGCTCGTGCGCACGCTCGCCGCGGCGCTCTCGGTGGACACCCGTCGGGTGCAGTTCACCCCGGACCTGATGCCGGGCGACATCACCGGCTCGATGGTGATCGACAGCAACTGCGGCGAGCTGAGCTTCCGCGAGGGCCCGATCTTCACGAACCTGCTGCTCGCCGACGAGATCAACCGGACGCCGCCCAAGACGCAGTCCGCCCTCCTGGAGGCGATGGAGGAGGGCCAGGTGTCGGTCGACGGCGTCTCCCGGCAGCTGCCCCGGCCCTTCCTGGTGGCGGCGACCCAGAATCCGGTCGAGTACGAGGGCACCTACCCGCTGCCCGAGGCCCAGCTGGACAGGTTCCTGCTCAAGGTGGTGCTGCCGATCCCCGACCGCGAGGCCGAGCTGGAGATCCTGCACCGGCACGCGTCCGGGTTCGACCCGCGCGACGTCGCGGGCGCCGGTGTGACAGCCGTCGCCGGGGCCGACGACATCGACGCCGGACGCCGGGCGGTCGCTGCGGTGCAGGTCTCCCCCGAGGTGACCGGCTACATCGTCGACATCGCCCGGGCGACCCGGGAGTCGCCGTCGCTGAGCCTGGGCGTGAGCCCGCGCGGTGCCACCGCGCTGCTGCGCTCGGCGCGGGCCTGGGCCTGGCTGACGGGTCGCGACTTCGTGACGCCAGACGACGTCAAGGCGCTCGCCCACGCGACGCTGGTGCACCGGCTCGGCCTGCGGCCCGAGGCCGAGCTCGAGGGCGTCGACGTCGCCCAGGTCCTCGCGTCCGCCCTCGGCTCGGTGCCGGTGCCGCGGTGATGGCGGGCTAGTGGCGATCACCGGCCGGGTCCCGCTGCTGCTGCTCCTCGGAGTGGTGGCGGTCGCGCTGCGCCCTTCGCAGGGCACCGTGTGGCTCTGGGTGCTCGCCGTGGCGCTGCTGGTGGGCGCGGACCTGCTGCTCGCGCCGTCGACGTCCGCCCTGTCGATGGTCCGGCCGCCGGTCGGGACGGTCCGGCTCGGCCACCCGGCCGAGACGCGGTTGCTGGTGGTGAACGAGTCCGGGCGCCGGGTCCGCGGGCGCCTGCGCGACGCGTGGCAGCCGACCGCAGGAGCGTCGGGCAACCGGCACCGCCTGGCCCTCGACGCCGGCGACCGCGCGGTGCTGCGGACTCCGCTGCTGCCCCGCCGGCGCGGTGACCTGCGCGCAGTCGGGGTGACGGTGCGGCTGCGCGGCCCGCTCGGCCTGGCGTACCGGCAGCGCACCCGGGTGGTCGAGGGCGCGGTGCGCTCGCTGCCGCCGTTCGAGTCGCGCAAGCACCTGCCTAGCCGGCTGGCCCGGCTCCGCGACCTGGACGGGCGCGCCGCCGTCCGCGTGCGGGGGCAGGGCACCGAGTTCGACTCGTTGCGCGAGTACGTCCGCGGCGACGACGTCCGCTCGATCGACTGGCGGGCCAGCGCGCGGAACCGCAACGTGGTCGTGCGCACGTGGCAGCCGGAGCGCGACCGGCGGGTCGTGCTGGTGCTCGACACGTCGCGTACGTCGGCGGGCCGGGTCGGCGACGTGCCCCGGCTCGACTCCGCGATGGACGCCGCGCTGCTGCTCGCCGCTCTGGCCGCCCGCGCCGGTGACCGGATCGACTTCGTGGCCGGCGACCGCCGGGTGCGCAGCCTGCTGCGCTCGGCCGGCGCGCGCGACGTCGCCGCGAACCTCCAGGAGGCGATGGCCGACCTCGAGCCGGAGATCGCCGAGGCCGCCTGGGGCCAGCTCGCCGGCGCGGTCACCGGGCTCGGCCGCCAACGCGCGCTCGTCGTGCTCCTCACGCCGCTGGAGCCCGCCGCCGTCGAGGAGGGCCTGCTGCCGGTGCTGCCCGCGCTGACCCGTCATCACCGGGTAGTGCTCGCCTCGGTGCGCGACCCCGCGCTCGAGGAGCTCGCCGCGGGACACGCGTCGCTCGACGAGGTGTACGACGCCGCCGCGGCCGAGCAGGCGATCGGCCGGCGGCGCTGGACGGCCGACCTGCTGCGCGCCCTCGGCGTCGACGTGATCGACGCCGACGCCGAGCGACTGCCGCCGGCGCTCGCCGACCACTACCTCGCCTTGAAGGCGCGGCGCCTGCTCTAGACCTGGGTCGCCACCCGGTCCTCCAACAGCGTCGCGTCGAGGTCGCCGGTCTGGCCGCGGTGGAAGGCCTGGCGGCCGAGCACGAAGACGTACGCAAGGAAGACGCACTCGGCGAGGACCCCGATGCCGATTCGGGCCCAGGTGGGCAGTCCCGACGGGGTCACGAACGCCTCGATGCAGCCGCTGACGAACAGCACCGCGACCAGCCCCAGGGCGACGGTGCCGGCCGTCCGGCCCTCACGCGCCAGGGACTGGGTGCGGGTCAGCCCACCGGGCTCGACCCACGACCAGAAGAGCCGGAGACCGACACCACCGGCCACGAAGACGGCCGTCAGCTCGAGGATGCCGTGCGGGAGGATCAGTCCCCAGAAGTGACCCGCATGGCCGTGCCGGATCATGATCGAGCCGATGATCGCGAGGTTCGCGATGTTGTTGAAGAGCAGGTAGACCACCGGCAGCCCGAGCACCCCCAGCGCCAGGCAGAGCGCGGTGACCCACGCGTTGTTGACCCAGACCTGCGCCGCGAAGTGACTGGCGGCGTACTCGCTGTAGTAGTCCTCGAAGTCGTGCGAGACAAGCTGGTCGACCTCGTCCGGCGACAGCAGGCTCTGCTCGACGTTCGGGTGGTGCAGCAGCCAGAGCATCATCACCGCGGTCACGGCGACGCTGCCGGCGATCGTGCCCAGCCACCACCACCGGAGCCGGTAGAGAGCGGCGGGGAACCGCTCCGCGAAGAACGTGCGTACGCCGGCCCAGGTGCTGGCGCGCGAGCCCGCGGCCCGGTTGCGCGCCCGGGAGAGCAGCGAGGACAGGTGCGCGACCAGCGAGGGGTCCGGCGCGGAGGTGCGGACCACGGAGAGATGGGTCGCGACCTGCTGGTACCGCTCGACCAGCTCGTCGGCCTCGGCACCGGACAGCCGGCGCCGCCCGGTCAGCTCCTCGAGGCGGTGCCACTCGGACGAGTGCGCGGCGACGTACGCGTCCAGGTCCATGCGGGGAGCCTAGGCCGCACGCACCCCCGAGAGGCAGGCGCCGCACTCCTAGACTGACCGCGTGGCGGCCCACGAGTTCGCGACCCTCACGACCGACGACCTGGTCACGGGCGAGGCGGTCGCGCTCGACCTGCCCCCGGCCAGTCTGGGCTCGCGGATCGGATCGGGCCTGATCGACGTCGTCGTCACGTTCACGCTGCTGGTCGCGCTGGTCGTCGGCCTGGCGATCGCGGCGATCCACACCGACGACGCCCTGGTCGAGGTCGCGTCGCTGGCGGCGGTGATCGTCTCCTTCCTGGTCTTCCCGACCGCGCTGGAGACCCTGACCCGCGGCAAGTCGCTGGGCAAGATGGCCTTCGGACTGCGCGCGGTCCGCGACGACGCCGGCCCGATCTCCTTCCACCACGCGTTCGTCCGCGCCCTGGTCGGTGTCGTCGAGATCTACGTGTTCTTCGGGAGCCCGGCGTTCTTCTCGGCACTGCTCAGCCCGCGCGGCAAGCGCCTCGGCGACTACGCGGCCGGCACGTACGTCGTCCGCGAGCGGGTCCGGCTGCGCCTCGTCCCGCCCGCCGCGATGCCGCCCCAGCTGGCGTCGTGGGCGCGTTCCGCGGACCTCGCCGCGCTGCCCACCGGGCTCGCGCTCGCCGTGCGCCAGTTCCTCGGGCGGCTGCCCACGATCGACCCGGCCTCGCGGGCCGCGATCGGTGGCCGGCTCGCCGAGGCGGTCGCCGAGCACGTCGCACCGCCACCGCCTCCCGGGACCCCGGCCGACGTGTTCCTCGCCGCGGTGATCGCCGCCCGCCGGGAGCGGGACACCGCCCGGCTCGCACGCGAGGCGGACCTGCGCCGACGGCTCACCACGCGTCGATGACGGAGGGGACGACGAGGGCGTTCCGGCACGTACTCGCGCACCTGCGCCCACCGGTCCAGACGGCTGAGCGAGACCATCTTGTGACGTGCCCGGGCTGGACAGCGTCCTTCCCGTCGTGGGAGCGTTCCCACTGAAATGTGACGTGCGTTACGTAAACGTTACGGCCCGTCCTTGACGGGCCCGGACGTAAACGTTTGCATCGTCTCCGACGGAGAGCGGGTTCCGGGCACAACGCGGACCCAACGACGGACCTGCTGAGAAACGCAGAAGGGAATGCACGCATGCGATCACGCAACACGCGCCGGGGGTTGGCAGTCGCTGCCGCTCTCGCGACGGGACTGGTTCTCGCCGGCTGCGCCAGTAGCGACAGCGGCGGCGGCGACGCCGTCAGCGGCACCTGGCCGGGTGACGGCAAGGCCGAGTGCAAGGGCCTCGAGCAGCTCGCCGACTTCGGGGACCTCTCGGGCAAGGAGATCTCGGTCTACACCTCGATCGTCGCTCCCGAGGACAAGCCCCACATCGACTCGTGGAAGCTCTTCACGACGTGCACCGGCGCCACGCCGAAGTACGAGGGCTCCAAGGAGTTCGAGACGCAGCTGAAGGTGCGCGTCCAGGCCGGCAACCCGCCGGACATCGCGTACGTCCCGCAGCCGGGCCTGCTGCAGACCCTGGTCGGCACCGGCAAGGTCGTCGAGGCGCCCTCGCAGGTCTCGGACAACACCGACAAGTGGTTCGGCGAGGACTGGAAGGCGTACGGCAGCGTGGACGGCAAGTTCTACGCCGCCCCGCTGGGCGCCAACGTCAAGTCGTTCGTCTGGTACTCCCCCAAGATGTTCTCCGACAACGGCTGGGACGTCCCCAAGACGTGGGACGACATGCTCGCGCTGTCGGACAAGATCGCGGCCACCGGCATCAAGCCGTGGTGCGCCGGCATCGAGTCCGGCGAGGCGACGGGCTGGCCGGCCACCGACTGGCTCGAGGACGTGCTGCTGCGCTCCGCCGGCCCGGACGTCTACGACCAGTGGGTCAGCCACGACATCCCGTTCAACGACCCGAAGGTCGCCGACGCGCTCGACGAGGTGGGCGGCATCCTGAAGAACGACAAGTACGTCAACGGCGGCATCGGTGACGTCTCGTCGATCGCCACGACGGCGTTCCAGGACGGCGGCCTGCCGATCCTCGACGGCAAGTGCGCGATGCACCGCCAGGCGTCGTTCTACGCGGCCAACTGGCCGGAGGGCACCGACGTGTCGGAGAACGGCGACGTCTTCGCGTTCTACCTCCCGACCATGAGCGAGGAGTTCGGCAACCCGGTCCTCGGCGGTGGCGAGTTCGTCACCGCGTTCTCCGACCGTCCCGAGGTGCAGGCCTTCCAGACCTACCTCTCGACCGACGTGTGGGCGAACGAGAAGGCCAAGGCCTCCCCGAACGGCGGCTGGGTCAGCGCCAACAAGGGTCTCGACATCAACAACCTGGCCAGCCCGATCGACCAGCTGTCCGGCGAGATCCTGCAGGACCCGAACGCGGTCTTCCGCTTCGACGGCTCCGACCAGATGCCGGCCGAGGTGGGCGCGGGCTCCTTCTGGAAGGAGATGACGAACTGGATCACCGGCGAGAGCACCAAGGACGCCCTCGACAACATCGAGTCGTCCTGGCCGTCGTGATCGACGCGTGACCACGGCCGGGTCGCGAGCGCAGACGTGCTCGCGGCCCGGCCCCCGTCGTACCGCCATCATCCGGATCCACCCGGCCGCTGAGCCGCCGCTCGCCGGCCCGTAGCCATCGGGAGTGCCTGTATGTCGACAGGTGAGAAGTTCGCCCAGATGTTCATCGCGATCGCCCTGTTCTTCGTGGTCGTCGCGGTGATCCTCCTGCTGACCCAACGGATGCGGAGTCGGACCGGAGAGGTCGTCCAGGCTGCCGCGTTCGTGCTGCCCGCTGTGGCGCTGATCCTCCTCGGCCTGCTCTACCCGGCGGTCACCAGCATCTACCAGTCGCTCTTCGACCAGACCGGCAGCAACTTCATCGGGCTGGACAACTACAAGACCGTCTTCACCGACTCCGAGCAGCTGACGGTGCTGCGCAACACCGCGGCCTGGGTGATCCTGGTGCCGCTCTTCTCCACCGCCATCGGGCTGATCTATGCGGTGCTCGTCGACCGGTCCCGCTTCGAGAAGTTCGCCAGGGCCCTGATCTTCCTGCCGATGGCGATCTCGCTCGTCGGCGCGTCGATCATCTGGAAGTTCGTGTACGACTACAAGGACTCGAGCCAGACCCAGATCGGGATCGCGAACGCCGTCCTCAAGGGCCTCGGCCTCGACACCTACAAGTTCATCCTCAACGACCCGTGGAACACGCTGTTCCTCATCATCGTGCTGATCTGGGTCCAGACCGGGTTCGCGATGACGATCCTGTCGGCCTCCATCAAGGCGATCCCCGACGACATCGTCGAGGCGGCCCGGCTCGACGGGGTGGGCGGCGTCAAGATGTTCCGCTACATCACGATCCCGAGCATCCGGCCGGCGCTGATCGTCGTGCTCACGACGATCTGCATCACGACCCTGAAGGCCTTCGACATCGTCCGCACGATGACCGGCGGCAACTTCAACACCAGCGTGCTCTCCTACCAGTTCTACCGGGAGTACTTCATCTCCACGAACCAGGGCCTGGCCACGGCGATCGCCACCGTGATCTTCCTGCTCGTGATGCCGATCGTCGTCTACAACGTCCGTCAGATGCGCAAGCTGGAGGCACGATGACCGCCACGAACCCCGACGTCGCCGAGCTCGGCGCTCAGGGAGCTGCTCCCGGGCCGGAGCCGGTCTCCACCAGCGCCCGCAAGGCGCTCAGCTCCCCGTGGGCCTCCCTGGCAGCGATCGTCATCGCGGTCGTCTGGACGATCCCGACCCTCGGCCTGTTCATCACGTCGTTCCGCCCGGAGAGCGACATCACCTCCAGCGGCTGGTGGACCTTCTTCACCAACCCGACCGTGACGTGGTCCAACTACGACGAGGTGCTGCACGGCAGCGACACCAACCTGGTGACGTACTTCGTCAACTCGCTGGTGATCACGATCCCCGCCGTGATCATCCCGATCAGCCTCGCCACCCTCGCGGCGTACGCGTTCGTGTGGATGAAGTTCCCCGGACGCGACTTCCTGTTCGTGGCGATCTTCGCCCTGCAGATCGTGCCGATCCAGGTGACGCTGATCCCGCTGCTCAAGCTCTACGTGCACCCGCCGCTGAACCTGGTCCCGCTGGCCGGGCCGGACGCTCCCGGCGGGGGCTTCTACACGCTGTGGCTCTCCCACACGATCTTCGCGCTGCCGCTGGCGATCTACCTGCTGCACAACTTCATGAGCCAGATCCCCGGCGAGCTCATCGAGTCCGCCCGGGTCGACGGCGCGGGCCACGTGCAGATCTTCACCCGGATCATGCTGCCGCTGATGGCGCCGGCGATCGCGGCGTTCGGCATCCTGCAGTTCCTCTGGGTGTGGAACGACCTGCTGGTGGCGATCACGTTCGGCGGCCCCAACACCTTCCCGCTGACCGCACGGCTCGCCGAGCTGTCCGGGACGCGCGGGTCGGACTGGTTCCTGCTGTCGGCGGGTGCCTTCGTCGCGCTGGTCGTGCCGCTGATCGTCTTCGTGTCGCTCCAGCGCTACTTCGTGCGCGGGCTGCTGGCCGGAAGCGTCAAGGGCTGACCGGGGCGTCAGGTCGTCGAACCCGACCCGGACGCGATGTGCTCCGCGAGCCAGTGGTAGGACGCCTTCGGCGTCCGGGTCAGGTCCGAGGGGTCGATGTGCACGATGCCGAAGGTCTTGGTGTAGCCCTCGGCCCACTCGAAGTTGTCCAGGAGCGTCCAGACGATGTACGCCCGCACGTCCGCACCGGCCGCCCGCGCCCGCTCCGTGGCGGCGATGTGGTCACGCAGGTAGCCGATCCGGTCCTGGTCGTCCAGGCTGGCGTCCGGGTAGGCCGCGCCGTTCTCGGTGACCAGCACCGGGAGCCCGGTGCGCCGGTGGGTGTCGACCAGCAGCTCCTCGAGCCCGATGGCGTCGACCTCCCAGCCGATGTCGGTGCGCGGCTCCCGGACGACGAACGAGACCGGGGTCGCGCCGGGGTACGCCTCGACCTCGGGGTGCCGGGCGAGCGACGGATCGGCCAGGGTGGGGCGGAACGGCGTGTAGTAGTTGACCCCGATCCAGTCGGCCGAGCCGCGGACCAGGGCCAGGTCGCCGTCGCGCACGAGCCGCGGGTCGGCGAGCTCGGGGGCCACGCGCAGCAGGCCCTCGTCGTACGCACCGTCGACGAGGGGGCCGACCCAGACCCGGTTGCGGACCGCGTCGAGCTCGTCCGCCGCCTGCGCGGCCTCCGCGGTCTCGGGCCAGTACGGCGCGAGGTTGTGCACGATGCCCAGGTCGGACACCCCGGCGTCGTGGAGACGGGCGGCGGCGAGACCGTGCGCGAGGTTCAGGTGGTGGGCCGCACGGTGGCCGGCGCCACCCTCCTTGCGCCCCGGCGCGTGCACGCCGGCGGAGTAGCCGAGGTACGCCGCGCACCACGGCTCGTTGTGGGTCGCCCAGACGCGCACGCGGTCGCCGAGCCGGTCGTGGACGACGCTCGCGTAGTCGGCGAACGCCTCGGCGGTGTCGCGGTTCAGCCAGCCGTCCCGGTCCTCCAGCTCCTGCGGGAGGTCCCAGTGGTAGAGCGTCGCGGTCGGGCTGATGCCCCGTGCCAGGGCCGCGTCGACCAGCCGGTCGTAGTGGTCCAGGCCGCGCTGCTCGACCCGGCCGGTGCCCTCGGGCACGATCCGCGGCCAGGCCACCGAGAAGCGGTACCACTGGGCCCCGGAGCCCGCGACCAGGTCGAGGTCCTCGGCGTACCGGTGGTAGGAGTCGCAGGCCACCGAGCCGTCCCGCCCGTCCCGGACCGCGCCCGGGCGGGCGGCGAAGGTGTCCCAGATCGAGGCGCCCCGCCCGTCCTCGGCGGTGGCCCCCTCAATCTGGTACGCCGCGGTCGCGACGCCGTAGGACAGCCGGGAACCGTCGGGGAGGTGCTGGGTCATGCGCTTCACCCTAGTGGCTCGGCGGTCTTTTTGGGAGCGCTCCCAGCATGACCGGCATCAAGGACGTCGCCCGCGAGGTCGAGATGTCGACGGCCACCGTCTCCCGCGCGCTGAGGGGCCTGCCCGGCGTGTCCGAGGAGACCCGGACCCGGGTGATGGAGACCGCGCGCCGGCTCGGCTACGTGCCGTCGCCGAGCGCCGCGGGCCTGGCCAGCGGGCAGACCCGGACCGTGGCGGTGATCGTCCCGTGGGTGACCCGCTGGTTCTTCGCCGCGGTCGTGCAGGGAGCCGAGGAGGTGCTCCGCGAGCACGGCTACGACCTGCTGCTCTACAACCTGGCCGGCGACGAGTCCGCCCGGCACCGGGTCTTCGAGACCAGCCTGCTGACCAAGCGCGTGGACGCGGTCCTGGTGCTGAGCCTGAAGCCCAGCCTCGACGAGCTGGGCCGCCTGGACAAGCTCGGGCGGCCGGTGACGATCGTCGGCGCCGACGTGCCGGGCTGGGCGACGGTGCGGATCGACGACGAGCAGGCAGCGCGCACCGCGACCCAGCACCTGCTCGGCCTCGGCCACTCGCGGATCGCCTACGTCGGCGGTGCGCTCGAGGGCGTCCTCGACTTCACCGCCCCGGCTGCGCGACTGTCCGGCTACCGGTCGGCGCTCGCGGAGGCCGGCCTGCGGCACGACCCCGCGCTCGAGGCCGACGGCGAGTTCAGCGTGGCCGGCGGCTCCCGTGCGGCCCACGACCTGCTGGAGCGTGCGGACCGGCCGACGGCGATCTTCGCGGCGTCCGACGAGATGGCCTTCGGGGTCCTCCGGACCGCCCGCGAGGTCGGGCTGCGGGTGCCCGAGGATCTCTCGGTGATCGGGATCGACGACCACGAGATGGCGGAGATCTTCGACCTGACGACGGTGGCGCAGCCGGTGCACGAGCAGGGCCGCGTGGCCGCGCAGCAGGTGCTCACCGCGCTCGAGGGCGCGCACTGGCTCCCCGAGCAGGTCCTGCTGCCCACCCGGCTCGTGGTCCGGCGTACTACCCGGGCACCCGGGAGTAGCGCAGGTCGGTGATGTCGCGGCCGGCCGCGAGGCCCTTCCGCTCGAACTTGGTCACCGGGCGCTCGGACCAGCGCTCGGTGACGCCGCCCTCGAGCAGCGGCTCGGCGTCCAGCACCTCGACCATCTGCTCGGCGTAGTCGCCCCAGTCGGTGGCCAGCCGCCACTCGGCTCCGGGCGCGAGCCGGGTCGCGGCGAGGCGGGCGAACGCCGGCGTCACGAGTCGCCGCTTGTGGTGCTTCTTCTTGTGCCAGGGGTCCGGGAAGAAGGTCCACAGCCCGGCGAGGCTCTCCGCCTCGACCAGGTGCTCCATCGACCAGACCGCGTCGACACTGAGCATCCGGACGTTCTCCAGCGCGGCCTCGCCGATCCGGGCGAGCGTGTCCGCGACGCCGGGGCGCCAGACCTCGAAGGCGACGACGTCGTGGTCGGGACGGGCGGCCGCGAGCGCGACCGTCGACTCGCCGATCCCCGAGCCGATCTCGACGACGAGCGGCGCCGTACGCCCGAACATCCCCGCCAGCGTGAAGCCGGGGTCGTCCACCGCCTCGTCGGGCAGCCACCACCGCTCGGCGTACGCCGCCCACGCCTGCGCCTGCCGCGGGGTGAACCGGGCGCCGCGCCGCGAGTAGGTCAGCACCTCGCGCATCGTCCGACCGTCGTCGGTCAGCTTGTGGTGCGGGCGTGCGGGTCGGACGCGCTGTTCGGCCATGTCGTCTATCTTCCCCACCATGATCGATCGCGCCCGCATCGCCGCCCTCCGCGCCACCGAGGAGGACCGGTTCGCCGACCTCCATCCCCGCTCCGCCGCGCTCGCGGAGGAGGCCCGCGGCCCCCTGCTCGCCGGGGTGCCGATGCCCTGGATGACCCGGTGGCCGGGCCGGTTCCCGCTGTTCTTCGACACCGCGGCCGGGGCGCGGCTCGTGGACGTCGACGGCATCGAGTACGTCGACCTCTGCCTCGGGGACACCGGCGCCATGACCGGCCACGCGCTGCCCCAGGTCACCGACGCGATCGCCGCCCGCGCGGCCCGCGGCATCACCACGATGCTGCCGTCCGCGGACGCGGTCTGGGTCGGCGAGGAGCTCGTGCGCCGGTTCGGGCTGCCCTCCTGGCAGCTGGCGATGTCGGCGACCGACGCGAACCGCTTCGTGCTGCGCTTCGCCCGCCACCTCACCGGCCGGCCGCGGGTCGCGGTCATGGACTGGTGCTACCACGGCACCGTCGACGAGACCCTGGCCGTGCTCGACGGCGACGCGGTGGTGGCGCGGCCGGGCGCGCTCGGCCCGCAGGTGCCGGTGTCCGAGACGACCGCGGTGGTGCCGTTCAACGACGCCGACGCGCTCGACCGGCGGCTCGCGGTCGGCGACGTCGCGTGCCTGCTGATGGAGCCGGCACTGACGAACATCGGCATCGTGCTGCCCGAGCCCGGCTACCTCGACGCGGTCCGCGAGATCACCCGCCGGTACGGCGTGCTGCTGGTGGTCGACGAGACGCACACGCTCTGCGCGGGTCCCGGTGGCGCCACCGCTGCCTGGGGACTCGAGCCCGACCTGCTGGTGGTCGGGAAGCCGATCGGCGGCGGGGTCCCGTGCGCGGCCTACGGCATGAGCGCCGAGGTGGCGGGCCGGCTCTCGGGCCCGATGCTCGGCCACGAGATCGACGTCGCCGGCGTGGGCGGCACGCTGACCGGCAACGCGCTGGCGCTGGCGGCCATCAGGGCGACCCTGTCGACCTGCCTGCGCGAGGAGGACTTCGCGGTCGCCGTACCCCTGGCGGAGCGGTTCGCGGACGGCGTGGCCGGCGTGATCGCGGACGCCGGCCTGCCGTGGCACGTGCAGCGGCTCGGCTGCCGCGCGGAGTACTGGTTCTGCCCGCCTCCTCGCGACGGCGCCGCGGCCGCGGCCGCGGTCGACGAGGAGCTCGAGGGCCTCCTGCACCTGTGGTGCCTGAACCGGGGCGTGCTGCTGACGCCGTTCCACAACATGGCGCTGTTCAGCCCGCACCACACCCCCGCCGACGTGGACCGGCACACCGAGGCCTTCGCCGAGGCACTCGCTGCCCTGCTCTGCTGACGCCGAGTCGGCGCAGTCTCAGCTGAGACTGCGCCGACTCGGCGGGCATCCGGACACACAGAAGGGCCCCGACCGCCTTGCGGCGGCCGGGGCCCTTCTGGTCAGTGCTGGATCAAGCCGGGTGGGTCTGGATCACTTGGTGATCTTGGTGACCCGGCCGGCGCCGACGGTGCGGCCACCCTCGCGGATCGCGAAGCGCAGGCCCTCGTCCATGGCGATCGGCTGGATCAGCTCGACGGCCATCTCGGTGTTGTCGCCCGGCATGACCATCTCGGTGCCCTCGGGCAGCGTGACGACGCCGGTGACGTCCGTGGTCCGGAAGTAGAACTGCGGACGGTAGTTGTTGAAGAACGGCGTGTGGCGGCCGCCCTCCTCCTTCGAGAGGATGTAGACCGAGGCCTCGAAGTTGGTGTGCGGGGTCGTGGTGCCCGGCTTGATGACGACCATGCCGCGCTCGACGTCCTCGCGCTTGGTGCCACGGAGCAGCAGACCGACGTTCTCACCGGCCTGGCCCTCGTCGAGCAGCTTGCGGAACATCTCGACACCGGTGACGGTGCTCTTCTGCGAGCCCTCGCGGATGCCGACGATCTCGACGTCCTCGCCGACCTTGACGATGCCGCGCTCGATACGACCGGTGATGACGGTGCCACGACCGGTGATCGTGAAGACGTCCTCGACCGGCATGAGGAACGGCTTGTCCGTCTCACGCTCGGGGGTCGGGATCGACTCGTCGACGGCGTTCATCAGCTCCATGATCGACTCGCCCCACTTGGCGTCGCCCTGCAGCGCCGGGAAGGCGGCAACGCGCACGACCGGGATGTCGTCGCCCGGGAACTCGTACTCCGAGAGGAGCTCGCGCACCTCCATCTCGACGAGCTCGATGAGCTCCTCGTCGTCGACCATGTCGCACTTGTTGAGCGCCACGACCAGGGCCGGCACGCCGACCTGGCGGGCGAGCAGCACGTGCTCACGCGTCTGCGGCATCGGGCCGTCGGTGGCGGCGACCACGAGGATCGCGCCGTCCATCTGGGCCGCGCCGGTGATCATGTTCTTGATGTAGTCGGCGTGACCAGGGCAGTCGACGTGCGCGTAGTGGCGCGCCTCGGTCTGGTACTCGACGTGCGCGATCGAGATCGTGATGCCGCGCTGACGCTCCTCGGGAGCCTTGTCGATCTCGTCGAACGCCGAAGCAGCGTTGAGATCGGGGTACTTGTCATGCAGCACCTTGGTAATCGCCGCGGTCAGCGTCGTCTTACCGTGGTCGATGTGACCGATGGTGCCGATGTTGACGTGCGGCTTGGTCCGCTCGAACTTCGCCTTAGCCACTGGGGCTCCTCCTGTGTGGGTTGTTACTTGACTCGTACAAGTTGTTGCAGCCGAGGGTCCTGACGAGGGTTACTCGCCGCGGACCTTCTTGATGATCTCGTCGGCGATGTTCGTGGGAACCTCGGCGTACGAGTCGAACTCCATCGAGTACGAAGCCTGGCCGGAGGTCTTGGACCTCAGGTCGCCAACGTACCCGAACATCTCGGACAGCGGCACGAGGGCGTTGATGACCATGTCACCGTGACGCTCCTCCTGTGCCTGGATCTGGCCGCGTCGGCTGTTGATGTCGCCGATGACCGTGCCGAGGAAGGTCTCCGGCGTGGTCACCTCCACGGCGAACATCGGCTCGAGCAGCACGGGCTTCGCCATGCGGGCGGCCTCCTTGAAGGCCTGGTTGCCGGCGATCTTGAAGGCCAGCTCGGAGGAGTCGACGTCGTGGTAGGCGCCGTCCTCGAGCGTGAACTTCACGTCGACCATCGGGTATCCGGCGAGCACGCCGAACTCCATGGCCTCCTGGCCACCCTGGTCGACCGACGGGATGTACTCCTTCGGCACGCGGCCACCGGAGACGTTGTTGACGAACTCGTAGCCCGCACCGGTGCCGGTCTCGGGGTCGATGTTCGGACCGAGCGAGATGACGACCTTCGCGAACTGACCCGAACCACCGGTCTGCTTCTTGTGCGTGTAGCTGTGGCTCTTGACCTCCTTGCGGAGGGTCTCGCGGTAGGCCACCTGCGGCTTGCCGACGGTCGCCTCGACGCGGAACTCGCGCTTCATCCGGTCGACGAGGATCTCCAGGTGGAGCTCGCCCATGCCGGCGATGATCGTCTGACCGGTCTCCTCGTCGGACTTGACCGTGAAGGTCGGGTCCTCGTCTGAGAGGCGCTGGATCGCGGTGCCCAGCTTCTCCTGGTCGCTCTTCGTCTTGGGCTCGATCGCGACCTCGATCACCGGGGCCGGGAACGTCATCGACTCGAGGACGACCTGGTTCTGCGGGTCGGACAGCGTGTGACCGGTCTTGGTGTCCTTCAGGCCCATGACGGCGACGATCTGGCCGGCGCCGACCGACGCGATCTCCTCACGCTTGTTCGCGTGCATCTGGTAGACCTTGCCGATCCGCTCCTTGCGGCCGTTGACCGAGTTGACCACGGTCGAGCCGGCCTCGAGCTTGCCGGAGTAGACCCGGACGTAGATCAGCTTGCCGAGGTGCGGGTCGGACGCGATCTTGTAGGCCAGGCCGGAGAACGGCTCGTCGTCGGACGGCTTGCGGGAGATCTGCTCCGCCTCGTCCTTGACGGAGTGGCCGATGATCTCGCCGATGTCGAGCGGCGAGGGCAGGTACTTCACGACCGCGTCGAGCAGGGGCTGGACGCCCTTGTTCTTGAACGCCGTGCCGCAGAGGACCGGGTTGAGCTTGTCGGCGAGGGTCGCGCGACGGATCGCGGCCTCGAGCTCCTCGACGGTGAACTCGCCCTCCTCGAGGAACTTCTCCATGATCGCGTCGTCCGCGTCGGCGAGCGTCTCGAGCAGCTTCTCGCGGTACTCGGCGGCCTGCTCGGCCAGCTCGGCGGGGATCTCCTCGACGGTGTAGTCCTCACCCATCGTGGTCTCGCCGCGCCAGGTGAGCGCGCGCATGCCGACCAGGTCGACGACGCCGAGGAAGTCGGACTCGGCGCCGATCGGGAGCTGGAGGACCAGCGGAGTGGAGTTGAGGCGCTCGACCATCATGTCGACGCAGCGGAAGAAGTCCGCACCGGTGCGGTCGAGCTTGTTGACGAAGCACATCCGCGGCACGGCGTACTTGTTCGCCTGGCGCCACACCGTCATGGTCTGGGGCTCGACACCAGCGACACCGTCGAAGACCGCGACCGCGCCGTCGAGGACGCGCAGCGAGCGCTCGACCTCGGCGGTGAAGTCCACGTGGCCGGGGGTGTCGATGATGTTGATCTGGTGGTTCTTCCACCAGCAGGTCGTCGCGGCGGACGTGATGGTGATGCCGCGCTCCTGCTCCTGCTCCATCCAGTCCATCGTGGCAGCGCCCTCGTGGACCTCACCGATCTTGTAGGTGATGCCGGTGTAGAAGAGGATGCGCTCGGTGGTGGTGGTCTTGCCGGCGTCGATGTGCGCCATGATGCCGATGTTGCGGACCTTGTTGAGGTCCGTGGTGATGTCGACAGCCACTGTCTGTGCGTTCCTTAGAAAGTAGGAAGTGCCGGTGGGCGGGAGCGACGTACGCCGCTCCCGCGCAGATCACCAGCGGTAGTGCGCGAAGGCCTTGTTGGACTCGGCCATCTTGTGGGTGTCCTCGCGCTTCTTCACAGCGGCACCGAGGCCGTTGGAGGCGTCGAGGATCTCGTTCATCAGTCGCTCGTGCATGGTCTTCTCGCGACGGTCAGCCGCGTAGCCGACGAGCCAGCGCAGCGCGAGCGTGGTGCCGCGCGTGCCCTTGACCTCGATCGGGACCTGGTAGGTCGCGCCGCCGACGCGGCGGGACTTGACCTCGATGGCCGGCTTGACGTTGTCGAGCGCACGCTTCAGCGTGACGACCGGGTCGGTGCCGGTCTTCTCGCGGCAGCCCTCGAGCGCGGTGTAGACGATCCGCTGAGCGACCTGCTTCTTGCCGTCCTGCAGCACCTTGGAGACGAGCTGGGTGACCAGCTGCGACCCGTAGACCGGGTCGACGTCGATCGGCCGCTTCGGAGCGGGACCCTTGCGCGGCATATCAGCTCTTCTCCTTCTTGGCGCCGTAGCGGCTGCGAGCCTGCTTGCGGTTCTTGACGCCCTGGGTGTCGAGGGTGCCGCGGATGATCTTGTAGCGGACGCCGGGGAGGTCCTTCACCCGGCCGCCGCGGACGAGCACGATCGAGTGCTCCTGGAGGTTGTGACCGACACCCGGGATGTAGGCGGTGACCTCGACGCCGCTGGACAGGCGCACGCGGGCGACCTTGCGCAGGGCGGAGTTCGGCTTCTTCGGGGTGGTCGTGTAGACGCGCGTGCAGACGCCTCGGCGCTGCGGCGATCCCTTCAGGGCAGGCGTCTTGTTCTTCGACACCTTGTCCTGGCGGCCCTTGCGGACCAGCTGATTGATGGTGGGCACCTGTGTGGTTCCCCTTCTTTTCGGCTCTCAGTACGAACGCTCTGCTCGCACGGTGTGCTGCTGCGTGTCCGGGTGGTGCGATCCCAACCGGCGCCGCTCTACCCCCGAGGTCGGGCGTGTCGCCCGGCCCCACGTTCAGCGAGAACTCGCGGTCTCGCCAACGGGGATTTCCGTGCCGGAGTCGGGAACCTGTCCTCCCGACTGCCTCCGGGCACGCGCAACGGCCTGGTTGTCCCAGACACGAGGAAAAAGACTACCTGTGGGCTCAACCGCATGCAAAACGCTGCGAGCACCCCCGCGGAGCCGCGCGTAGACGGCCAGCGCCAAGAGTACTCCCGCGACGGTGAGGGCGCCGCCGATCATCAGGCTCCAGCGCGCCCCGAGGTGCTGCCCGACCCAGCCGATGATCGGCGAGCCGAGCGGCGTACCGCCCATCACGATCGTCATGTACAGCGCCATCACCCGGCCCCGGATGGCCGGGTCGGACTCGAGCTGGAGCGTCGCGTTCGCGGAGTTGAGCAGGGTCAGCGTGCAGAACCCGATCACCGGGCAGAACAATGCGAACGCGAGGTACGTCGGAAGCACGCCGGCGACCATCTCCGCGACGCCGAAGCCGAGCGCGGCCACGACCAGCAGCCGCAACCGGATCCGGACCCGGCGGGCGGCCATCAGCGCACCGGTCAGCGACCCGACCGCCATCGCGGAGCCCAGGATGCCGAACTCACCCGCACCCTTGCCGAACACCTCGGTGGCCATCAGCGCGGAGGTGATCTGGAAGTTCATCCCGAAGGTGCCCGCGAAGAACACCATGATCAGGATCATCACCATCTTGGGCTGGCTGCGGATGTAGCGGACCCCCTCGATCAGCATCCCCGGCGTCCGGGCGCGGAGCTCGGGGGTGTTGAGCAGCGCAATGTTCATCCGCTGCAGCTGGGCGATCACCGCGAGGTAGGACACCGCGTTGATGAGGATCACCCAGCCGGTCGCCTCCGCTCCCCCGCCGAGCGCACCGATCATCAGGCCCGCGAGACCGGGCCCGAGGATCCGGGCGGCGTTGAAGCTCGCCGAGTTGAGCCCGACGGCGTTGGTGAGGTCGTCCTGGCCGACCATCTCCGAGACGAACGACTGGCGCGCCGGCGCGTCGAACGCGGCGCCGATGCCGAACAGCAGCGCGATCGCGTAGACGTGCCACGTCTGGGCCACGCCGAGCACGGCGATCACGCCGAGGACGAGCGCCGCGACCGCCATCGTCGCCTGGGTCAGCTGGAGGAGGCGACGCTTCGGGAAGCGGTCGGCCACCACGCCGGCGTACGGGCTCAGCAGCAGGACCGGGAGGAACTGGAGCCCGGTCGTGATGCCGAGCTCGGTGCCGCTGTTGCCGGGGAGACTGAGCACCAGCCAGTCCTGCGCCACCCGCTGCATCCAGGTACCGGTGTTCGACACCGCACTACCGGCCAGGTACAGCCGGTAGTTGGGGTTGCGGAGGGCGCGGAACGTCGGGCTCGTCGCTATCAGTCCTTCCGGGCGATGTTCTCGATGATGGGGGCGGCCTTGCGGAGGACGGCGCGCTCCTCGGGCGTCAGCTCGCGGAGCCGCTGCGAGAGCCAGGCGTCCCGCCGGTCGCGGTCGGCCAGCAGCCGGGCCCGGCCGGTGTCGGTGATGGCCACGACCACCTGTCGGCCGTCGGTCTCGTGCGGCCGGCGTTCGACGTCGCCGCTCTGCTCGAGGCAGTTGACCGTGCGGGTCATGGACGGGGGCTGGACCCGCTCGCTGCTCGCGAGCTCGCCGATGGTCAGCGCGCCGCCGTTGCGGAACAGGCAGCCGAGCACCGCCATCTGGTTGAGACTCAGCTCGTTGTCGGGGTGGCGCTCGTTCGCGAGTCGCCGCCGCAGGCGCATCACGCTGAGCCTGAGCTCCGAGGCGAGCCCGCCGTCGGTGCGCGCGGCCTTCTCCACTGTCGGCATATCGTTAGCATAACTCATTACCTGTGCTAAGTATTCCGGTCCGGGGTGGTAGGTCCGGCCTGGAGGGTGGGCGGCGGCGTGGGCCGCTCGCTGTCGGCCCCCGAGGTCACGGCTTCACCAGGGGATGCGGTCGAACCCGCCCTTCCATGGCCTTCCCACCGTGGGAAGTGCAGGCTTCCCTGCTGACCATGGTGAAGCTGCGACACCGGGGACCGGCCGGCGACACCAGCTGCGATCACTCCGCAACGCACGAGCCGGCGCACGCCGCGGGTGGTGGCGTACGCCGGCTCGGCGGCGGTGGGTGAGCTGGGGTCAGGTGAGCCAGCTGGTGATCGGGTGGATGAAGAAGTAGAGGACGAACATGGCGGCGACGACCCACATCAGCGGGTGGATGCCGGCGGCCTTGCCGCGGACCAGCTTGATGAACACGTAGGCGATGAAGCCGGCGCCGATGCCGACCGTGATGGAGTACGTGAACGGCATCAGCACGATGGTGAGGAACGCCGGGATGGCGATCTCGAGGTCCTCCCAGTCGATGCCCCTCACCTGCTGCATCATCAGGAAGCCGACCAGGACCAGGGCGGGGACCGCGGCCTCGGAGGGGATGATCGCGACCAGCGGCGCCAGGAAGATCGCGAGCAGGAACAGGATGCCGGTCACGACCGAGGCGAGGCCGGTGCGCGCGCCCTCACCGACGCCCGACGCGGACTCGATGTAGGACGTGTTCGACGAGACGCCGGCGGCACCACCGGCGGCCGCGGCGATCGAGTCGACGACCAGGATCCGCTGGGTGTTCGGGGGCGTGCCGTCGGGCTGGAGCAGGCCGGCCTCGGCGCCGATCGCGGTCATCGTGCCCATCGTGTCGAAGAAGTCGGCGAGCATCAGCGTGAACACGAACAGCAGCGCGGTGACCACGCCGGCGTTCTGGAACGAGCCGAGCAGGCTGAAGTGGCCCACGGTCCCGAAGTCCGGCGTGTCGAAGATCTTGTCCGGCCAGGCGGGAGTGGTGAGGCTCCACGCCTTCGGCTCGCCGATCGCCTCGACGATGATCGCGAGGATCGTGGTCGCGACGATCGAGATCAGGATCGCGCCCTTGACGTGGCGCACCCACAGCGCGATCACGAGCAGCAGGCCGACGGCGAAGACGAGCACCGGCCAGCCGGAGAGCTGCCCGGTCTCACCGAGCTGGACCGGGACCGTGGTCTGCGCGGCGTCCGGGATGCGGTGCACGAAGCCGGCGTCGACGAAGCCGATCAGTGCGATGAACAGGCCGATGCCGACCGAGATCGCCACCTTGAGCTGGGCGGGTACGGCGTGGAACACCGCCTCCCGGAACCCGGTCAGGACCAGGACCAGGATGACGAGGCCCTCGATCACGACCAGTCCCATCGCGTCCGCCCAGGTCATCTGGCTGGCGATCGCGAACGCCACGAACGCGTTCAGGCCCAGACCGGTGGCGAGCGCGAGGGGGTAGTTCGCGACCACGCCCATGAGGATCGTCATCAGACCCGCGACCAGCGCCGTACCGGCGGCGATCATCGCGAGGTTCGGGACGGTGCCGCCGCCCAGGAGGTTGCCGTCCTGGTCCGGCGCGTAGCCGAGGATGAGCGGATTCAGCACGATGATGTAGGCCATCGTGAAGAACGTGACCAGCCCGCCCCGGACCTCACGGCCGACGGTCGAGCCCCGCTCAGTGATCTTGAAGTAGCGATCGATGCCGCCGCCGGCGGCCAGGGTCTGGTTGCTCACGGGCCGCAGCATCCCAGAATCGGAGCCCGTCGACTAGCGTGGCGCGCGTGGAGTTCGACGAGGAGCAGCCGAGGACGCACGAGTTCGGCAACCGGACGTTCTTCGTGGCCGACGTCGAGCCCCTCGACGTCGACGGCGTCCGGACCGTCGAGGTCGGTACGGCGCTCTGGCTGATCGGCTTCCTCGCCCTGCTGCCGTTCTACGGCCGGCTCGAGGACTCCGGCAACGAGTGGTGGCTGTGGACCTGCCTGGCCGGCTTCGGCCTCGGCCTGTTCGGCCTGGAGTTCTGCCGCCGGCGGCGCAAGGCACGCACCGAGGTGCGCGACGCCGAGACCGCCTAGCAGAGGCCTAGAAGAGCTCGATCTCGTCGGTGCTGACGGTGTCGAAGACCGGCTCCGGGAGCGGCACCGGCTCGTGCTTCTTGGCGAGCCGCACCTCGCTGTGCGCACCGCAGCCGTGGTCGAAGGAGACGATCCGGCCGTCGTCGTTCGCATCGCCGTTCGCGCAGACCCCGAACGTCTCGGCGAGCGGACCGGCGATCCGCATCAGGAAGCCGCAGGTCGTGCACGAGTCCGGGGCGGAGCGGGCCACCGGGGCCTCGGGGCCACCGTCACCGTCGTACCAGCGCTGGGCGGCGAGGTCGCGGCCCTCCGGTGACAGCGTCCGGACCCGGCCCAGGCCGAGGTCCTTGGCGACCGCCCGGACCTGCGCCTTGTCGTCGGCGTCGAGCGGGTCGTCGCCGAAGGAGTACGCCGGGACCAGGCGCGGGTCGTCGTCGTCGACCGGCAGCAGGTCGCCCGGGGAGAGGTCACCGGGCTTGATCCGCTCGCGGTAGGGCACCCACGCCGGAGCGACGATCGCCTCGTCGCCGGGGATCAGCACGACCTCGTCGACGGTCACCGCCTTCTGGCGGGGTGCGCGGGCCACGGTGACGGACCAGCGCCAGCCGATGTATCCCGGCCGCTCGCAGGCGAACAGGTGGGTCACCACTCGCTCGTCCTCGACCAGGTGGCCGAGGTGCTCACCGACGTCCTCGGCCGGGACGTTCTCGAGGAGCGCGGCGCGGGCGGCGTCGACCGCCGCCACCGTGGCGGAGTCGGGCTTGGCGCGCGCGATCGTGGTCACAGACGAAATCATGACCCATGGGGGATGGCGATGTCAGGTCGGGTGGCCACCGACCGGGCAGGATGGACTCATGACGGACCTGCCGGACCCCACGGCGCCCGCCGGCTCGAAGGTCGCGCGGGGTCTCGGCGCCACGGCCCGGGCGACCCGTCGGGCGGGCCGCTTCACCATGCGAACGGCGAAGCGCGCGGCCGACGCCCAGGGCGCCGGCGAGTCCGGCCTGTCGCGGCTGATCCAGATGCACTTCTTCAACACCGCCGGCGACGCCGCCGTCGCGATCGCGCTGGCCGGGACACTCTTCTTCACGGTGCCCTCGGGCGAGGCGCGCGGCCAGGTGGCGCTGTTCCTGGGCCTGACGATGCTGCCGTTCGCCATCGTGGCGCCGCTGATCGGGCCGTTCCTCGACCGGTTCGCGCACGGCCGCCGCTGGGCGATCGGCGCGACCATGGCGATCCGCTGCTTCCTGTGCTGGGTGCTCGCCGGCGCCGTGCACACCGACTCCAGATGGCTGTTCCCCGCGGCGCTCGGGGTCCTCGTCGCGTCCAAGGCGTACGGCGTGACCCGCGCGGCCGCCGTACCCCGCCTGCTGCCGCGGGACTTCACCCTGGTCAAGGCGAACGGCCGGGTGTCGATGTCCGGCATCGTCGCCGTCGCGATCTCCGCGCCGATCGCCGGGCTGGCGTCGCTGGCCGGGCCGGAATGGGTCCTCCGCTACGCCTTCCTGCTGTTCCTGGTCGCCACCGTCACCGCCATCCGGCTGCCGAGCCGCGTCGACTCGAGCGCGGGCGAGGGCGACCTGGTGCTGCGCGGCGACGCCGGCAGCGCCCGGACCGGCAGCATGCGGATCCCCCCGGCCGTGTCGTACGCGCTGCGCGCGAACTGCGGGCCGCGGTGGATGTCGGGATTCCTGATCATGTTCATGGCGTTCCAGCTGCGGGAGAACCCGATCGACGGCTGGAGCACCGAGGTCCTGACCGCGGTCGTGGTGGGCGGCGCCGCGACGGGCAACTTCCTCGGCGTCGTCGCGGCGTCCGTGCTCAAGCAGATCAACCCGGCGGTCACGGTCTCGGCCGTCCTCGTGGCCGACCTCGCCGTCGTCGTCTTCGGCTTCCTCCTGTACGGCGTGCTCGCGCTGCTGCTGCTCGGCCTGGTGGCCGGGCTGGGACAGGCGCTCGCCAAGTTCTCCCTGGACGCGACGATCCAGCGCGACGTGCCGCACCGCGTCCAGGCCAGTGCGTTCGCCCGGAGCGACACCACGCTGCAGCTGGCGTGGGTCATCGGCGGGTTCGTCGGCATCGCGATGCCGATCGACCCGCCCCGGCTCGGCCTCGGCGTCGCGGTCGCCGTGCTCGCGGCGTGGGTCCTGTTCGTCCTGACCCGCCACTCGCCGCGGCTCCGCCGCGAGATGGCCACCGGGAGCTAGAGCTCGAGCTCGTCGGCGAGCGCGCGGAGCAGCTTGGCGGTCGGCTTCGCCGTCTTGGGGTCCGGGTACCGGCCGTGGCGGTACGCCTCGCCGGCGCCGTCGAGCAGCCGGATCAGGTCCTCGACGATGGTCGCCATCTCGTCGGGCTTCTTGCGCTTGGCGTCCCGCTGGTTGCGGCTCACCGAGGCGGGCCGGTCGAGGACCCGCACCTGGAGCGCCTGCTCGCCGCGCCGGCCCTGGGCGATGCCGAACTCGACGCGGGTGCCGGGCTTGAGGGTGTCGATGCCGTCGGGCAACGCGTCGGCGTGGACGTAGACGTCCGGGCCGTCCTCCTGCGACAGGAAGCCGAACCCCTTGTCGGTGTCGAACCACTTCACCTTGCCAGTGGGCACGGGTCTGTCCTCTTCCTGCGTACGGGGGATGCTGCTGCAGCGACCGAGTCTAGAGGCGTTCGTTCATCGATCCCGAACGGAATCCGCGGGGATCGACGCCGGCCTCGTCGAAGCCGGCGGCGCGCACGCCCGCGAGCAGCCGCTCCTCGACGTCGGGGGCGAGCGGGAGCAGCCCGGCGTCGATCTCGACCGACGCCCGGGCGCCGAGGTCGCGGACCCTCAGGTCGACCGGCCCGGCACCCAGTGCGGACCGTACGGCGGCCTCGGCGCGCTCCACCCGGCCGAGGCGGTACGGCGTCACCTCGACGCCGTACGCGACCCGGGACGACAGGCACGCGGCCGCGGGCTTGTCCCAGGTCGGCAGGTCCCAGCGCCGGGACGCCTCCCGGACCTGGGCCTTGGTCAGCCCGGCGTCGCGCAGCGGAGCGATCGCGCCCCGCTCGGCGGCGGCCCGGATGCCCGGCCGGAACCCGGCCACGGCGTCGTCGGCGTTCGTCCCCGTGGCGACGTGGGCGAGCCCGCGGTCGGCGGCGATCGGCCCCAGCACCTCGATCAGCTCGGCCTTGCAGAAGTAGCAGCGGTCCGCACCGTTGGCGCGGTAGCCCTCGCGCTCCATCTCGTGGGTCTGCGGGGTGAGCACCTCGACACCGAGCGAGGTCGCGAACTCCCGCGCCGGGTCGCGCTCCACCTGCGGCAGCGAGTGGGAGTAGCCGGTCGCGGCGACGACGTGCTGCGGCCCGAGCGCCCGGACCGCGGCCGCGAGCAGGAAGGCGCTGTCCGCGCCGCCGCTGTAGGCGACCAGCACGGAGCCACGCTCCCGCAGGTCGGCCTCGAGGGCGTCGAGCCGCAGCTGCAGGAGGTGGTCCTCGAGCCAGGCCGGGAACGCGCCGAGGTCGTCGAGCACGACGTGCGTGCCGGCCGCCAGCAGCTCCTCACGGGTGCAGCCGCCGGTGAGCACGGAGACGCTCAGCGCCCCGGCGGCCAGCGCCCCCTCGACGTCGTGGACGTGGTCGCCCACGTAGATCGTGGCTCCCTCGCGGCGCAGCACGTCGGCCTTGCCGACACCCCACACCCAGCCCTCGAGGTGGTCCACGTCCAGGGCGAGGTGGTCGAGGTGGAGCCGGGCGTTGGCGGGGTACTTCCCGGTCACGACCAGCACCCGGCCCGCGTGCCGGCGTACCGCCTCGATGGCCTCGTGCGCGCCCGGGAGCACGGGCGTGCCCGTGATCGCGTGGTCGGGGTAGAGCGCGCGGAACCGGTCGCCCGCCGCCGCGATCGCGTCGGGCGCGAGATACGGCTCGAGCAGGAGGTCGAGGGGCGGCCCGAGCTTCGCGGTCATCTCGGCGACCGGGAACTCCACGCCCAGCTCTGCGCCGAGGGCGTGCAGCACCTCCGCGAACCCCGGTGCGGTGTCGATCAGCGTCATGTCGAGGTCGAAACCGACGACGAGGGGCGCTGACTGCATGTCCCCAGCCTAGGGAACGAGGTGTTGAGTTCCGAAACGCCTGTCACAATGAGTGGCTCACGTGACAGCAGTGTTCGAGGGGGAACCGTGCGAGCGAGGGCCGCGACCGGTGCAGCTGCGCTGGCGGTCGCCCTCGGCGTCTTGGTCCCGGCGCACCCGGCCACCGCCGCGCGCGGCGAGGAGCTCTACCTGGTCACGCTCGAGGGACCCGGCGCCAGCGGGCTGCTGGGCAGCCTCTCGCTGAGCGCCGAGCAGGACCGGGTGCTCACCGCCGTCGGCGCTCCCGAGCCGGTCTACCGGTGGACCACCGCGCTCAACGGCGTCGCCGTACGCCTCACCGCCGGGCAGGCCGCTGACCTCCGGCGGAACGCCGAGGTGGCGCTCGTGGAGAAGGACGAGGTGCGCCCGCTCGCCGGGCGGACCGGCCGGGCCGGGCTCGTGCCGGGGCTGCCGTCGCGCGACCGGGGCGGCGCGGGCGCGGTGATCGGCGTCGTCGACACCGGGATCGCGCCGGAGAGCCCGGTGTTCTCGACCGTGTCCGGCCTCGGGCGGGCACCGCGCGACTTCCACGGTGCCTGCCAGCCCGGCGACGGGTGGGCGACCGACACCTGCACCCGCAAGCTGGTCGGCGCCCGCTGGTTCGTCGACGGCTTCGGCGCCGACCGGGTGCGCTCGTCGGAGTCGCTGTCTGCGCGCGACGACGACGGCCACGGCACCCAGGTCGCCTCCATCGCCGCCGGCGACTCCGACGTGCCCGCGCGGGTCGCGGACCAGCACCTCGGCACGTACGCCGGGGTGGCGCCGCAGGCCCGCCTCGCGATCTACAAGGCCTGCTGGACCGCCCCCGACCCGCGTGACGACGGCTGCTCCACCGCCGACCTGGTGAGCGCGATCGACGCGGCCACCCGGGACGGAGTCGACGTGCTGAACCTCTCGGTGGGCGGGCCGGCCGGCTTCGACACCGTCGAGCGCGCGCTGCTCGGCGCGGCCGAGCACGACGTCGTGGTCGTCGGTGCGGCCGGGAACTCCCCCGACCGGGTCGCCGCCCACGGGTCGCCGTGGGTGACGACGGCCGGCGCGACCACCGGGCCGGTGCGCGAGGGCCGCGTGGTGCTGTCCGACGGGAGGTCGTTCACCGGCGCGATGGCCTCCGCGGACCGGGTCTCCGGCAGGCTGGTGATCGGCGCCGACGCCGCCGCCGAGGACTCGACGAGGAGTGCGGCCCGGGTCTGCACCCCCGGCAGCCTG
The DNA here is from genome assembly GCF_000620645.1 of Nocardioides sp. URHA0032. Classification (GTDB taxonomy): domain Bacteria; phylum Actinomycetota; class Actinomycetes; order Propionibacteriales; family Nocardioidaceae; genus Nocardioides. Next base: position 162,505 of record NZ_JIAV01000015.1, read on the forward strand.
GACGCCTCGGAGGTCGCGGGCCGGGTGGTCCTGTGCGACCGCGGCGCGATCGGCCGGGTCGACAAGTCTGCCGCGGTCGCGCAGGCGGACGGCGCCGGCATGGTGCTCGCCAACCGCGGCCCGGGATCCGAGGTCGCCGACTTCCACACCGTCCCGACGGTCCACGTCGACGCAGTCGCCGGCCGTGCCCTGCGCCGGTACGACGGAGCTGTGCGGCTGGTCCCGCTCGGCGCGGAGCGGACCCCTCCGCACGTCGCCCGCTGGTCGAGCACCGGCGACCCGTCCGGACCGGTCCTCAAGCCCGACCTGGTCGCGAACGGCACCGGGGTCCTCGGCGCGGTGCCCGGCGATGACGCGTGGGACCTGGCGTCCGGGACCTCGGTCGCCTCCGCCGTCACCAGCGGGGCGGCCGCCCTGCTGGTCGCCCGGCATCCCGACTGGGCGGCCGCGACGGTCCGGTCGGCCCTGGTGACCACCGCCCGCCGGGTCCCGGGCACCGCCGTGCTGAGTGCCGGTGCAGGCCGGGTGGTCGCCGACCCCGCGCTCCGCCCCGGCCTGGCGTACCAGGTCGCACCCGGCGACTACCGCGCCTGGCTGACCGGCACGCTGACCGGAGACCTGAACACCCCGTCGATCCTGCTCACCGGGAGCGCGGACACCGCCGTTCGCACGATCACGAACGTGACCGGCCGGCGGCTCTACTTCTCGTCGCGGGCGACCGGGTTCGTCCACCACCGGGTGCGCGTCACCCCGGCGGCGGTCCGGCTCGGCCCGGGCGAGAGCGCGAGGTTCACCGTCACGGTCGGCCGCACCTCCGTGCCGCAGCCGGACGACGACGGCTGGATCACGTGGCGCGGCGCGACCGGGACCGTGACCCGGATCCCCGTCGTGATCTCGCGCTGACCAGCAGCACCCCGGCCGGGCGGTCGCGCCAATTGACCGTCGAGTGACGCGAACTGGCTGGAATCCGGGCCGGATCACGACCAGTTCCCGTCACTCGACGGGAGATGACCGGCCTCAGGACAGGCCGAGGGCCCGCGCGGACTCCTCGCGCATCTGGACCTTGCGGATCTTGCCGGTCACGGTCATCGGGAACTCGTCGACGACCATCACGTAGCGCGGGATCTTGTAGTGCGCGAGCCGGCCGTCGACGAAGGCACGGACGGCGTCCGCGTCGAGCGGCTCGGCGCCGTCGCGCAACTTGATCCAGGCGCAGAGCTCCTCGCCGTACTTCTCGTCCGGTACGCCGACGACCTGGACGTCCTCGACGTCGGGGTGCTGGTAGAGGAACTCCTCGATCTCGCGGGGGTAGATGTTCTCCCCACCGCGGATCACCATGTCCTTGATCCGGCCCACGATGGTGCAGTAGCCGTCCTCGCGCATCTCGGCGAGGTCGCCGGTGTGCATCCAGCCGTCGGCGTCGATCGCCTCGGCGGTCTTCTCGGGGTCGTCCCAGTAGCCGAGCATCACCGAGTAGCCGCGGGTGCACAGCTCACCCGTCTCCCCGCGCTCCACCGTCGCCCCGGACACCGGGTCGACGATCTTCACCTCGACGTGCGGGTGGACCCGGCCGATCGTGGCGGTACGCCGCTCCAGGTCGTCGTCGGAGCGGGTCTGGCAGGAGACCGGCGACGTCTCGGTCATGCCGTACGCGATCGACACCTCCGCCATGTGCATGTCGTTGACGCAGCGCTTCATCACCTCGACCGGGCAGATCGAGCCGGCCATGATGCCGGTGCGCAGCGACGACAGGTCGTGCTCGGCGAACGTCGGGTGGTTCTGCATCGCGATGAACATCGTCGGCACGCCGTACACGCCGGTGCAGCGCTCCTCGGCGATCGTGCGCAGGGTGATCTCGGGGTCGAAGCCCGGCGCGGGGATCACCATCGTGGCGCCGTGGCTGGTGCAGCCGAGGTTGCCCATCACCATCCCGAAGCAGTGGTAGAACGGCACCGGGATGCACAGGCGGTCCTGCTCGGTGAAGCCGATCAGCTCGGTCGTGAAGTAGCCGTTGTTGAGGATGTTGCGGTGGCTGAGCGTCGCGCCCTTGGGGTAGCCGGTCGTGCCGGACGTGTACTGGATGTTGATCGGGTCGTGCGGCGACAGGGTCCAGGTCACCACGTCGGCGAGCGACCCCTGCGCCGAGGCCAGGGCGTCCCACTCCGGCGAGCCGAGGTAGACGACCTGCTCGACCGGGGTCTGGTCGACGACCTCGGTGACCATCGCGCGGTAGTCGCTGGTCTTGAACGAGGGCGCCGAGACGAGCAGCCTCGTGCCCGACTGGTTCAGCGCGTACGACAGCTCGTGGGTCCGGTACGCCGGGTTGAGGTTGACCAGGATCGCGCCGATCCTGGCGGTCGCGTACTGGGTCAGGGTCCACTCGGCGCAGTTGGGCGACCAGATGCCGACCCGGTCGCCCTTGCCGATCCCGGCGCGGACGATCCCGACGGCGAGTGCGTCGACGTCGCGGTCCAGCTCCGCCCAGGTCCACCGCCGGCCGGACGCCACGTCGACGAGGGCCTCGCGCTCGCCGTACGCCGCGACCGTGCGCTCGAGGTTCGCGCCGATCGTCTCCTCGAGGAGCGGCGGCTGGGTCTCTCCGGCGGCGTAGGACTCCATGGAGGCGAAACTACGCCTGCCTCCTGAAGACCTGGTACTGCACGCCGTTGGAGAACGCGGTGCTCTCGGCCAGGGTCAGCTTCACCTTGTCCTCGGCGTCGTCCGGGAACAGCCGGCGGCCGCTGCCGAGGATGACCGGGAAGACCGTGAGCCGCAGCTCGTCGACCAGCCCGGCCACCAGCAGGCTCTGCGTGAGGGCGATGCTGCCGGTCACGTTGATCGGCCCGCCGTCGCCCTCCTTGAGCGCCGCGACGTCGTCGAACGAGATGACCGTGGAGTTGTTCCACTCGGGGTCGGTGACGGTCGAGGACACGACGTACTTGGGCATCGCGTTGAACTTCGCGAAGTAGTCCATCGTGGGCCAGACGGCCGCGAACGCCTCGTAGGAGCGGGCGCCCAGCAGGAGGGCCGCTGCCTCCTCCTGCTCGCGGGCCTTGGCCTCGTAGACGGCCGGGTCGGGCTCGACGTCGAGCGTCCAGCCGGTGTGCCGGTAGCCGGGCTCCCCGCCGGGCGCCTCGGCGACGCCGTCGAGGGAGACGAAGTGGGTGGTGACCAGGGTGCGCATCGGAGTTCCTCCCGTGGGTATGGATCTGTCAGCAACTCCACGAACGGGTGTGCCCCGGTACGACAGGTCGGGTCAGGACTTCTGCTCGGCCATCCGGACCAGGGCCTCGAGCGCCTTCGGGGTGTCACCCGTGACGATCGGCCCGACGTCGGCGGCACCGGGCCCGGAGAGGTGCGTGCGCACGGTGACCTCCGAGCCCGTGTCGGTGGCCTTGACCTCGTGGTCGATGTGGATGACCAGGTCACCCATCGTGACCCGGTCCAGGAACCGGCTGTTCGGCTCGACGATCTCGAGGACGAACGGCGCCTCGAGGCCACCGACGAGGGTCATCGTCCCCGCGGCGCCCTCGGCGAAGTGGCCCTCCATGCAGACCTGCTGCACGGACGGGTCCCAACAGTGCCAGCTGCCGACGTCCGACCACAGGTGCCAGACGTCCTTCGGAGATGCGCTCGTCGTGACGGTGCCCTCGTACTCGAAGCTCATAGAGGCACGCTACGCATCCGCCTCCGTCGCGGGAAGGCCGCGGGAACCACCGGGTCGAGATAGTTCTGGACGCCGTGGTCGGCCGCACACGAAGCGATGGGCCCCGCCGATCCCTGGGGATCGACGGGGCCCATCACGTCATCCGCGTGTCAGCTGGCCTTCGGGGTGTGGACCCGAACGATCATCACGCCGTTCCTCTTGACCTTGAGCACCGTGATCGTGGTCCCGGTCTTCGGCGGGTTCACGCCGATCCAGCCCGGCTTGTACGAGCCGGGGTGGTCGGCCGCACCGTGCTTGTCGCGCGAGTGCCACCAGGTCTGGGTGTCGTCGAACTTCGACACGGCCTTGCGGGCGGGGAGGTTGACCTTCTCGCCGTTCAGCCAGACCGTCTGGGCGTCGGTCTTCCTGACCCCGAACGTGGAGTCCAGCGTCTGGACCTTCGTCCGGAGCAGCTGGTCGCCCAGGTGCACCAGACCCGGGTGGGCGTCGACCGGGAGGATCTGGCCCTCGCCGGGGTGGTCACCCACGTTGTTGTCGCTGTACTCGGTGTTCCAGTACGAGATCAGCGCGCCCGGCTGGAACTTCAAGAAGTCCACCCAGTTCGACATCTTCAGGCTGTGCACGTTGCGGAAGTTGTAGACGTGCGACAGCAGGTTGTCGTTGCCGACGTACTGGCGGTTGTCGACGATGTAGGCGTTCATGAACGACTGCATCTCGTGACCGGTGGTGGTACGGAAGCCGTCGAGCGTCCAACCCTCGTCGGTCTCGGCGGTGCCCAGGGTGGTGCCGTCGAGCGCCACGTTGTCGACCCGCAGGCCGGTGCCGGCGACAGCCGGGTCCGTGACGTAGTGGAACCGGACGCCGGTCGCGTCGGCCGGGATGTCGGCGGTCAGGTCGGCCCACTCGCCGTCCGTGGTGCCCGACGTGCCGTTGTTGTCAGCGGCGTCACTGAGGTTCGTCGGGACCGGCGCCCAGTCCGAGCTGGCGGTCTTCGACTCGACGTACCAGTAGTCGTAGTCCTTCTCGGTGTCGTAGCTGACCTCGGCGGTCAGCTGGCCACCAGCGGCGACGTCGTGGGCCATCGAGGTGCTGATCTCGTTGCCCTTGTCGCTGTAGAAGTACTTCGTCCCGCCGTCAGCGGCCGGGTCGCCCAGGTCCAGCGGGACCTGGCGGTTCGGCAGCATGACGAGCGCGGCCTTCTTGCCGGCGCTGTCGGACGAGTTCGGGTTGATCCGGAACGTCTCGTTCTTGCCGAGGCCGACCTTGCGGTAGTTCAGCCAGCCGAGCTGCAGCTTCTCCCAGGCGCCGAAGGACTGCGGCCGGTCGCCGATGCCCTGGTCGCGCTTGGCGGTGCCGCGGGACTGCGACATCAGCGACCAGTGCTCGACGGTGTTCGAGGCGCCACCGGTGTTGCCGGAGGTGTCGTACAGGTCCGGCAGGCCGAGGTCGTGGCCGAACTCGTGCGCGAAGACGCTCAGGCCGCCGTTCTCGGGCTGGATGGTGTAGTTGCCGACCCACACTCCGGTCGGGTTGTTCGGGATGTCGACCTTCGCGCCGTTCGGGTCGGACAGACCGCCCTCACCGACGTTGACGCCACCGAACTTGCCGCCGTCCGTCGGGCCGGTGCCGTAGGGCTCGATCTGCGCGAAGGACTTGTGGCTCCAGATGGCGTCGTTGCCGTACAGCGGGTCGCCGTCGGCCTCGTCGCCGCCCGCGTGGACGATCTGGAAGTGGTCGATGTAGCCGTCCGGCTCGTTGAAGTTGCCGTCCCCGTCGTAGTCGTACCGGTCCTGCTGGTCGAACGACTTGAGGTAGGCGGTGATCTCGTCCATGGTCTTGCCGGCCCGGAGCTGATCGTCGACCCAGATGGCGAGGGCGTCACGGATGAGGAAGTACGTGCTGCTGCACACGATGTCGCCGCAGTAGTCGCGTCCGTAGCGGGCCTCGTTGAACGGGACCTTCACCCAGTCGGTGACCGTGCCGTCGATCGAGTAGTGGCCCGAGGACTGCTGCTGGTAGAACTCCTTCATCCGGTTGAAGTAGAGGTTCTGGTAGTGCGACTGGTCGTAGTCGGGCTGCCAGTTGGTGGAGTTGTCCACCTTGCGGTCCGGCTTCGGGATCTGGTTGTGCAGCGGGCCGTCGACGCGCTGGGCATCGTCCGACTGGCCGGGGTACGCCGAGTGCTGGGTGTTCCCGAACTCGGCGAGCACGACGAAGATCTTGTCGGTCTGCTCGGGGGTGCCGACGCGGCCGTACTTGCCCTTGCCGAGCTTGACCGAGTCACCGGTGCCGCCGGTGCGGATCTGCTTCTCGAGCGCGGCCCGGTTGCGCTCGTCGTACTTCTTCTCCCACGGCTGGTCGAAGACGTCCGAGACGACCTTGCCGAGGGCGGGTGCCCCCGGGTCGGCGTACCGGTCCGTGTCGGACGGCGCCGCGCCGGCCTGCGGGGTGGTGAGCGACAGCGCTGTTGCCGCCGCGATGAGGGTTGCGGTCGCCGAGGCGGCGACGCGGGTCCTTCGCAAGAGATGCCTCCTGAGGTGTCGGGGCGTGGTCCGCCCGGGATTCCTGGCAGAGTCCGACACCGGATCGCAGTGCCGAGTCACTGGTCAGGGGGGAGCAGTTGACACGGCCGGACGCGCCGAGCGGAAGAGCCGGGCCCGTTCGTTATCGGACCGTGACCAAAACCGGGAGATGTCCCGCTCAGGGCTCCCGCGCGACCGACATGATCCGGTCACCGAACCGGACGTGGTCGCCGTCGAGCAGCGTCGTCGGCCGCCCGGCGGTGAGATCGCGCGCGACGCCCTGGCGCAGCAGCACCGATCCGTTCGTGGATCCGCGGTCCATCACCACCAGCACGCCGTCCGCAACGACCTGCAGCTGCGCGTGGGTCTTCGAGAGCGACATGTCCTCCGAGCGCAGCGCGACGAGGTGCCCGGGCCTCTCCCCGGACCGCGGCTCGGGCTTGCGGCCGACCAGGGTCAGACCCTCGACGACGAACGACTCGCCCGAGTCGAAGCTGACCCGCCACCGCGCGACCGGTCCCGGAGCGTCGGGCACCAGCGGGTAGCCCAGCTGCTGCTTCGGCGGGACCGCCTCCCGCACGGCGGCGCGGTGCTGCGGCGCGGCCGCAGGGGCCGGCCCGGGCGGAGTCACCGGCGGAGCCGGCGGAGGAGTCGCCGGTGGGGGCACCAGTCGCATCGCGGTGAGGTTCACGACGTGCCGAGGCCCCACCTCGACCTCCTCCGGCTCCTCGGGCGCCGGGCGTACGTCGAGCACCTCCGAGCCGCACACCCGATCGTGCCAGCCGTGCCGGCGCCCGCTCGGGTCCATCGCCGCGGTCCAGGCGAGGGTCGCGGTCCCGAGGCCGAAGGTCGGCAGCGTGGCGAGCCCCAGGACCAGCTGGCGCAGCAGCGCGGGACCGGCGCCGATCGGGCCGCCGGTGCCGACGCCGAGGACCCGGATGCCGACCACGGCGTTGCCCGGGGAGCTGCCGGTGAGACCGAGCACGACGGCGAACCCGGCGTACACCACCAGCACGACGGCCGCGACGGTGGCGACGCCCGCGACGACCCGGCCGTCGTCGACGAGGTAGCGCCACGCGAGGTACGCCGCGACCGCATCGATCGTCCACGCGACCAGCCGGTCGACCGCGAACGCGTAGAACCGGCGGTCCAGGTCGGCCGGTTCGTCGGGCCGGGGGCTCACGGGTTGACGACCTGGATGCTCACTCCGTCCCCGAGGTCGAGCACGGCGCCGGGGATCAGCTGGACGGCGACCCCGGCCTTGAGGTCCTCGGGCGGCAGCCCCGGCTGGACGAGGAGGGTGCCGTTCGTGGAGCCGAGGTCGGTGACGACGGCGGAGCCGTGGTCGGCACCCGACCCGGGACGGATCTCGAGGTGGGTCGCGGAGATCTCCTGGTGCGGGCTGTCCACGCGGACCTGGCGCGACTCGTCGCCGGCGCCGGCGCGGGTCTCCGGCGCCCGACCGACCAGGACGACGCGGTCGACGTCGACGGCGTGGCCGCCGGAGAACAACAGCCGGGCGACCGGCCGGGCCGTGACGGCGGGGGCCGGGGGCTGGCCGGGGATGCCGGGCAGCGCCCGCTCGGGGGTCGGGGTGCCACCCTGGGTGAGGCCGTCGTGGTCGACGTCGATGCGGGCGTCCTCGTCCTGCCACTCGGCGGACGCGATCCGCACCAGGCCACCGGACAGCACCAGGTCCTCGGCGCCGTGCTCACCGGACACCTCGAGGTGGATCCGGTTGACACCGGCGATGGTGCGCTCCACCCAGGTCGTCGCGGAGTCGCCGTCGACGTGCACGACCTCGTCGCCGGCGGCGAAGTGCGCGTACGCAGCGCCCCGGAGCACCACCCGGGTCTCGGCGCCGTCGCGGCTGACGAGCACGAAGCCCGGCAGGTCGCGCAGCCCGGCGGAGATCAGCGCGTCGAGGGTCTCGTCGAAGCCGGCACCGTCGTCGACGAGCTCCCAGACGCCCGCCACCCGTGCCTTCTCCGACGGCGGCAGCACGACGACGGCGTTCTCGCCGAAGATGCCGAACCAGTCGCCGCCGCGGTAGGACCAGCTCACGAGCCGCCCCCCAGCTTCTCCTCGAGGCTGGCGCGCTGGCGCTCGGCGTCGTAGGCCTCGTCGGCGCCCTCGGCGGAGATGCCGACGACGTCGACGACGACGGCGGTGGCGTTGTCCTCGCCGCCGGCGACGACCGCGGCCGCGACCAGCCGGTCGGCGGCGTCCCGCGGGTCGGCCGCCTCCCCGAGGATGGTGGCGATCGTGTCGTCGTCGAGCATGCCGCTGACGCCGTCGCTGCAGAGGACGATGCGCTCCGCCTCGGCCAGGGGTACGACGAAGTAGTCGGCCTGCACGCCCACGTCGTCGCCGAGGGCCCGGGTGATGACGTTCCGGTCCGGGTGGGTCGCGACCTGCCCGGGGGTGATCTGCCCGGCCTCGACGAGCTCCTGGACCAGGCTGTGGTCGGTGCTGACCTGGTCGAGCCGGCCGTCGCCGAACCGGTACACGCGTGAGTCGCCGAGGTTCGCGAGCAGCCAGGCCGGGCCGCCGGCCTCCTCGACGAGGAGCGCCGCGACCACGGTGGTCCCCGCGCTGCGGCGCCGTTCGATGCCGTGGCGCTCCTGCTCGTCGGCGAACTCCAGGATCCGGCGCTGCGCCGCGTCGAGAGCGCCGGCCACGGCGTCCCGGCCGCGGGTCGGGTCGTAGCCGGCCTCGGCCATCCGGCCGAACTCCTCGACCGCGATCGCGCTGGCGACGTCACCGCCCGCGTGGCCACCCATGCCGTCCGCGACGACGTACACAGGCGGTACGGCGAGGTAGGCGTCCTCATTGACCTCGCGGACCCGCCCGACGTCGGTCGCAGCACCGTGGTGCAGCTCGACCTGCCTCATCCCGCGCACCCTGCCGGTAATTTGGGAGGGATGTCCACGGGATACCGCTCTCTCGCCGACCAGCTGCGCAGCTGGCCGGACGACCGGCTGTCCCGCCTGCTCATCGACCGTCCCGATCTCGCCACACCGGCCCCTCACGACTCAGGCCAGCTGGCGTCACGTGCGGCCACCCGGTCCTCGCTGCTGCGCGCGCTCGACCAGCTGACACACGCCGAGCTCAGTGTCCTAGATGCCCTCGTGGTCGCCGGCCAAACCACCGGACCCGCGCTCGCGGCGCTCGTCGACGCCGCCCCGGCCTCGGTGGAGGCCGCGGTGGACCGGTTGCTCGGGCTCGCGCTCGCGTGGGAGACACCGCAGGGTCTCCGGGCGCTGAGCGGGGTCGCCGACGCGCTGTCACTCAGCGGGCTGCGGCCGTTCTCCGCCGAGGCGCCGGCGCAGGAAGAGGTGCGCCGACGGCTCGGCGAGCTGTCGGAGCCGGCCCGGGCGCTGCTGGAGCACGTGCTGGCGTCGGGCGGCGAGGCGACGACCGGCACCTCGCGGCACACGGTGCTCCCCGAGGACGCGGAGACGCCCGCGGAGGAGCTGCTCGCGCGCCGGCTGCTGGTGCCCCGCGGAGGCGGCGTCGTGGTGCTGCCGGGCGAGGTCGGTGTGGCGCTGCGGGGTGGCCGGACCACCACCGAGCGCGTCGACGACGTGCCGGAGCCGGCCACCTCGGAGCGGGCGGAGTCGCTGGTCGACCGGGCCGGTGCGGGCGCGGCGTTCGAGGCGGTCCGCCGCGTCGAGCTGCTGCTCGACCACTGGGGGCTCCACCCGCCGGCCGCGCTGCGCAGCGGGGGCCTGGGCGTCCGCGACCTCAAGGCGACCGCTGCCGAGCTGCACGTCGACGAGCCGACCGCGGCGACGCTGATCGAGACGGCGTACGCCGCGGGGCTGCTCGCGACCGCCGCCGACCCGGACGGCAACCCGGTCTGGATCCCCACCGACCTGTACGACCAGTGGGTCCAGCGGCCGGTCGTGGAGCGCTGGGCGACGCTGGTCGCCGCGTGGCTGGAGAGCCCGCGGATGCCGGGACTGGTCGGGGGGCGCGACCCGGCCGGCAAGGTGTGGAACGCGCTCGCGCCCGAGCTGGCCGGGGTGCACCAGGCCGAGAGCCGGCGGATGGCGCTCGCGGAGCTGGCCGCGCTGCCGCCGGGGACCGTGCTGGCGGCCGGCACCGGCGTCCCGTCCCTGGTCAAGCGGGTCGCGTGGGTGCGCCCGCGCCGGCCGCGCACCCGCGCCGACCAGGTCGTGTGGTCGCTGGAGGAGGCGGCGGTGCTCGGGCTGGTCTCGCTCAACGGGTTGACGTCGTACGGCCGCGCGTTCCTGGCCGGCGACCGCCCGGTCGCGGAGAAGTCGCTGGCCGCGCTGCTGCCCGAGCCGGTCGATCACGTGCTGCTCCAGGCGGACCTCACGGCGGTGGCCCCCGGGCCGCTGGAGTCGCAGCTGGCCCGCAAGCTGCAGCTGGTCGCCGACGTCGAGTCCCGCGGCGGGGCGACCGTCTACCGGTTCACGCCCGGGTCGGTGCGGCGCGCCCTCGACATGGGCTGGTCGGCCGCGGAGGTGCACGAGTTCGTCGCGTCGGTCTCCCGGACCCCGGTCCCCCAGCCGCTGTCGTACCTCGTCGACGACACCGCCCGGACCTTCGGCACCGTGCGGGTCGGCCACGCCGAGGCGTTCCTGCGCTCCGACGACGAGGCCGCGCTGACCGAGCTGCTGCACCACCCCCGTGCCGGGACCCTCGGGCTGCGACGGCTGGCGCCGACCGTCCTGGTCGCCTCGACGCCGTTGGACGTGCTGCTCCCCCGGCTCCGCGACCTCGGCGCCGCTCCCGTGGTCGAGGCCGCGGACGGCACCGTCCACGTCGCCCGGCCCGACGCCCTGCGCGCGCGGACACCGAGGGAGCACCGCGGCCGCGCCGTCCGCTCCGCGCGGGACGCCGCCCACGTCTCGCACGCCGTGACCGCGATCCGGGCCGGGGACCGCGCGGAGTCCGCCCGCCCCGAGGCGCCCGCGGCGTCGCTGTCGCCCAGCGGCTCCATGGCCGCGCTGCGCGAGGCGGTCGAGTCGCGGTCGACGGTGCTGATCGGGTACGTCGACAACCACGGCACCACCTCCGAGCGGCTCGTCGACCCGCTCCGCGTCGAGGGCGGCTCGCTGACCGCGCACGACCACCGCAGCGACGACGTGCGAACCTTTGCCGTGCACCGCATCACGACGGTGCGGCCGGTAGACGCCTGATCCGTACGATTGAACAGTGGACTTCCTCAAGTACGCCGAGGCCTCGGCCGCGCTGCTGAACGCCGACCTGTCGCAGGTCGACGGCCTGACGGCGTACCTCGAGGGCCGCGACCGGCTCCGCGAGCGGGCGACCGACCGCGACTGCATGCTGCTGCGGAAGTTCCAGCGCGAGCTGCGGCCGGTGTTCGAGGCCGGCCAGGCGGACCGCGTCTCCGAGGTCGTCGGCGGCCTCAACGAGCTGATGTCCCGGCACCCCATCACGCCGCGGATCTCCGACCACGAGCACGGCGACCTGCACCTGCACGTCGCGACCGACAACGCCACCGTCGCCGACCTGGTGGTCGGTGAGTCCCTGCTCGGCCTGGCCACGCTGGTGTGCGACCTCGGCCCCGACCGCCTCGGGGTCTGCTCGGCCGCGCCGTGCACCCACGTCTTCGTGGACACCTCGCCCAACCGGTCCCGCCGCTACTGCTCCGAGCGGTGCTCCTCCCGTGCCAACGTCGCCGCGTTCCGTGCGCGGCAGAAGGCGGGCGTCGTCTCGTGACCCACGACGGTCCCCTCATCGTCCAGTCCGACAAGACCCTGCTCCTCGAGGTCGACCACGAGCGCGCGGCCGACTGCCGCAAGGCGATCGCGCCGTTCGCGGAGCTGGAGCGGTCGCCCGAGCACGTGCACACCTACCGGCTGACGCCGCTCGGGCTCTGGAACGCGCGCGCCGCGGGGCACGACGCCGAGCAGGTCGTCGACACGCTGCTGGAGTACAGCCGGTACGCCGTACCGCACGCGCTGCTCGTCGACGTCGCCGAGACGATGGCGCGCTACGGGCGGCTGCGGCTCGAGAAGCACCCCACGCACGGCCTGGTGCTGGTGTCGAACGACCGGCCCGTGCTCGAGGAGGTGCTGCGCGCCAAGAAGGTCGCCGGGATGGTCGGGGCGCGGCTCGACGACGACACCGTGGTCGTGCACGCGTCCGAGCGCGGCAACCTCAAGCAGGCGCTGCTCAAGATCGGCTGGCCGGCCGAGGACTTCGCGGGGTACGTCGACGGCGAGGCCCACCCGATCGCGCTCGACGAGTCCGAGTGGCACCTGCGCACCTACCAGCGCGAGGCGGCGGAGTCCTTCTGGCACGGGGGATCCGGCGTCGTCGTGCTCCCGTGCGGCGCCGGCAAGACCCTGGTCGGCGCGGCCGCGATGGCGGAGGCGAGGGCGACGACGCTGATCCTCGTGACGAACACCGTGTCCGCGCGGCAGTGGAAGGACGAGCTGGTCCGGCGTACCTCCCTGACGGAGGACGAGATCGGCGAGTACTCCGGCGCCGTCAAGGAGGTGCGCCCGGTCACGATCGCGACGTACCAGGTGCTGACGACGAAGCGGAAGGGCGTCTACCCGCACCTCGAGCTCCTGGACGCCCGCGACTGGGGCCTGATCGTGTACGACGAGGTGCACCTGCTCCCGGCGCCGATCTTCCGGATGACCGCGAACCTCCAGGCCCGGCGGCGGCTCGGCCTGACCGCGACGCTGGTGCGCGAGGACGGCCGCGAGGGCGACGTGTTCTCGCTGATCGGCCCCAAGCGCTACGACGCGCCGTGGAAGGACATCGAGGCGCAGGGCTGGATCGCACCGGCGGACTGCGTCGAGGTGCGGGTGTCGCTGCCCTCGTCGGAGCGGCTGGTCTACGCGACCGCCGAGCCCGAGGAGCGCTACCGGCTGGCGTCCTGCACGCACCACAAGATCGACGTGGTGCGCCAGCTCGTCTCGTCGCATGCCGGCCAGCCGACGCTGGTGATCGGGCAGTACATCGAGCAGCTCGACGAGCTCGCCGCCTCCCTGGACGCGCCGGTGATCAAGGGCGAGACCCCGGTGCGCGAGCGCCAGCGGCTCTTCGACGCGTTCCGCTCCGGTGAGGTGGGGCTGCTCGTGGTCTCGAAGGTCGCGAACTTCTCGATCGACCTGCCCTCCGCCGAGGTCGCGATCCAGGTGTCCGGCTCGTTCGGCTCCCGGCAGGAGGAGGCCCAGCGCCTCGGCCGGCTGCTGCGGCCCAAGACCGAGGGCCGGTCCGCGCACTTCTACACGATCGTCTCCCGCGACACCGTCGACGCCGACTTCGCCCAGAACCGGCAGCGGTTCCTCGCCGAGCAGGGGTACGCGTACCGGATCGTCGACGCCGAGGACCTGCCTGCCTGAGTCCGGCCCGGCCCCGGATTCCTGCACCGTCGGAGCCCGGCGGGCCCTACGCTGCGCGCATGTCCCAGCAGCAGGCGCCGCAGCCGACGGGGTGGATCCGGCTGACCGTCGCGGGCAACTCCCTGACGAGCAACATGATCCGGCCCGCGATCAGGTTCAACGGCTACCCCGTGCACGCCGGGTACGGCGAGTCGACGCACCCGGTCCCGCCCGGCCGCTGGCACGTCGACGCCCGCTGCCAGTGGCTGCGCGAGTACGGCCAGGCCGAGCTCGACGTCGACGTCGCCGAGGGGCAGGCCGTGGACGTCTTCTACGCGCCCCCGTGGCACCAGTTCTCGCGGGGACGGATCGGGCTGGCCCACCAGCAGCGCCCGGGGCTCTGGGTGTTCGTGGTGACGATGCTGTTCGTGCTCCTGATCGTCGTCGGAGCGATCCTCCTCAGCCTCTGACGAAGACCGTCCGCTCGAACCGCGACCTGCCCAGCTTGAGCTTGAGCGTCAGGGCCTCGCGGCCCTCGGCCACGGCGTCCTTGCGGGTCGGGATCCGGAGCGCGACCTGGGTCCGGCCGGCCTTGAGCTCGTCGAACACGTAGGGGTGGTAGGACCACAGCGGCTTGGTGAGGTCGAGGTCCTCGCCGAGGTGCGAGCGGAGCCAGGTGCGGGACACGTCGCCCGCCGCCGCGTTCGGCGCCGGTCCGCGAACCACCCGGCCGGTGACGAACAGGTCGTAGTCGACCGGCCGCGAGAGCGTGACCTGCCACTCCGCGCGATCGCCCTCGGCGACCGTCCGCTCGACCGGGCGGACGGTGATCCGCGGCGTCGGGTCGTCGTCGAGGACGGTGAGGTCGCCGACGTACGCGTCGGTCATCATGTTGCGCACCGCCCACGTCGAGACCTGCGTGATCAGCTTCGCGAAGTCGTCGCGCCGGTCGGCCTGGTAGCTGATCGGGATGCTGCCCGAGGTCTGCCCCGGCGCCAGGTCGATCGTGAACCGCTGGATGTCGCCGACCTGCTGGCCGACGGTGACCACGGAGAACCGGGCCGGGCGGGTGACCGCGCCGCTCACCGTGAACGGCAGGTGCGCGGTGGCCGTGCCCGGGCCGTCGCCCTCGGGGATGCGGACCCGGCCGACGTCGATGGTCGGCAGCCGCTGCTCGGGTACGTCGGCCAGCGCGGCCGGCGCCGTGCCGAGGTCGGCCACCCACACGCGGCCGCCGTCACTTGCGCTGACCAGGTCGACCTGGGTGATGCGGGTCAGGTCGACGCCGGTCGCGCCGGAGGGGTCGACCATCAGGGTCTGCGCCCAGAGCTTCTCGGTGCCGAGGCCCTGGCCGAGCCCCGGCAGGGTGCCGCCGCCGACGGGGGTCAGTACGGCGGCGTCGCCGTCCGCGTCGGTGACCCGGGCCCGCAGGTCGACGTCCCCCGCTTCCGGGTCCACGATCGTGCGCAGCGCGAGCCGGCTCGTGCTCAGGTCGAGGGGGTCGTCGAGGACCATGCCGCCGGACTGGCCCGCCGCCGTCCAGCTCATCTCGAAGAACTCGCGGGGCACCAGCCGCTCGTACTGCTCCGGCCAGTGCGGGTGCACCCCGGCCCAGTCGATGCCGTAGGTGCAGGACGAGCGCTTCGTGGAGTCGTTGACGCCCTGGCACATCCGGGTGCTCGCGCCGTCGGCGAGGTCGAGCGGGGCCGTGCCACCTGGGGTGCGCACGTCGCGGCCGCCCCCGACCGCCTCGCTGAGGACCTGGGCGTCACCGATCGAGGGCACGGTCGCGCGGGAGCCGTCGAACAGCGGCAGCACGGCCTGGTCGTCGTCCGCGAACAGGTGGACCGCGCCGGCGACGTACGCCGTCCCGACCGACTGCTGCTCCGCCGGCGTGAGACGGTCGGGGTTCTTGGTGCCGCACTCGTCGCGCTTCGCGCCGTACCAGTCGTCCCAGGCCGGCGCCTGGGCGAGGCCCGGCGTCCACTCGGTGTTGAAGTAGTTGTGGTTCGCGCCCATCACCAGGACCGAGCTCTTCAGGGACGTGTCGCCCGTCGTGAGATCACGGGAGACGTCGGTGAACCGCTGGCCCTGCAGGTCGCTCACGTCGCCGTCGCAGAACGGCAGGAGCGTCACCGTCGGGACGAACGGCGCGGTCTGGGTGCCGAAGTTCGTCGGCGCGATCAGCACCTGGCCGACGATGCGGTACGGCGCGGTCAGCGGGATCTGGATCGAGGCCCGGTCGACGCCCTCGCCGCCGCGGCTGTGCCCGACGAGCACCACGCGGCTGAGGTCGACCTGGTGGTCGGCGGCGAGGCCGACCCAGTGGTCGAGGTGCCGCTCGACGATCTGGGCGCGCGCGTCGGCGCCACCGTCGGGGAGGCGGTAGTCCTGTGCGTTGATGCCGTTCACGCGGATCGACACGGTCGCGTAGCCCTGGGATGCCAGCACCCGCTGGATGTAGTCGTACCCGAGCTGGCTCGGGATCTCCTTCATCGGCGGCTGGCACGGCCACGAGCCCTCGTCGCCGGAGTCGCCGGGGTCGTAGCAGACGCTGTGGCGGCCGTGCAGGAACAGCACCAGCGGTCGCGGGCCGGTCGGGGCGTCGGCCGCCGGCTCGACGACGTGGCCGACCATCTCGATCGGCTCGGGCATCCCGGCGAGCTTGACCGGGTCGAGCTGGTAGTCGCTGGTGGCCACGGCGTACGGGCCCGGGCTCGCGGGGTCGTCCGCGAGTGTGACCGTGCCCGGGAGGTCGAGCGCCTTGCCCGTCGGCGTGCTCCGGGAGGTGACGCGGGCGCGGTCGTCGCCCGGGTCGTCCAGCCGGTCGCCGGAGAGCAGCACGTCGAGGTCCGCCGGGTCGGGGCGGGTCGCCGAGGTGACGACCGCCTGGACGGTGCGCCCGTCCGCGGCGATGGTCGGGGCCCCGAGGAGCATCCCGGCCGGCCCGACGATGGTCGGCCTGTCGCTGCTCAGCGGGAACCGGCCCGGTGAGCGCCAGGCGACCTGATACCGGTCGCCGCCCAGGGACTGGACCTGCCAGCTCCCCCGGTCACCGGCCACCGTGGCCCGGTCAGGGGCCGCGGCACCCCCGGTGGCGGCGACCGTCGAGGCCGTCGGCGCCAGGATGGTGGTGAGGGCCGCGGCGAACGCGACCAGAACGGCGCCGGTGCGCCTGCGTGCTCCCATGCCGTGCATCATGCCGGTCTCCGCCCTCCACGTCCTGCTGATGATGCACGTACGACGCGCCACGCGCGGATCCGGTTGCAGTCCGCGCCGGCGTCGGCCGGTTTCCGGGTTCCGCCACGACGGCCGGCAGAGCGGTGTCTCCTGGGTGTATGAGCATCCGTACCTTCGTCGCGACCCTCGCGATCGTGCTCGCCGGCCTCGTCTCGGTGCCGGCGCACGCGGCACCGCCGACCGACGTCAGCCTCCGGCTCACCCACCCCTGCACGCGCACCTCGAGCGGCAGCTGCATCCGCGGCGGCGCGTTCTGCCCCCAGGCGAGCTACGGCCACAGCGGCTGGGACGCCCGCGGCCGGCGGTACGTCTGCAAGGGCGACCACACCCACCCGCACTGGATGAGGCCCTGACGCCGCGTCCCAGCGTTCGGCGGCGTTTCGGCCGCACGCCGGGTCCGACCTAGGCTGGCTGACCGTGAAGGTGTTGTTGCTGGAGAACATCCACCCGGTCGCCGTCGAGATCCTCGAGGCGCGCGGCTTCGACGTGGAGCTGCGGACCGGGTCCCTGTCCGAGGACGAGCTGATCGGCGCGCTGCCCGGGGTCCAGCTCCTCGGGATCCGGTCCAACACCCACCTGACCCCGCGGGTGCTCGACGCGGCCTCGGACCTGCTGGCGGTCGGCTGCTTCTGCATCGGCACCAACCAGGTCGACCTGGTCGCGGCCGCCGAGCGCGGCATCGCGGTGTTCAACGCGCCGTACTCCAACACCCGCAGCGTCGTGGAGCTCGTGATCGGCGAGATCATCGTGCTGGCCCGGCGGCTGGCCGAGAAGACCGAGAAGATGCACGCCGGGGTGTGGGACAAGTCCGCCAAGGGCAGCCACGAGATCCGCGGGCGCACACTCGGCATCGTCGGCTACGGCAACATCGGGACCCAGCTGTCGAACCTGGCCGAGGCGATGGGCCTGCGGGTGATCTTCTTCGACACCGCGGACCGGCTCGCGCACGGCAACGCCCGCCGGGTGACCAGCCTCGACGAGCTGCTCGCCGAGGCCGACGTCGTGAGCATCCACGTGGACGGCAGGCCCGGCAACGCCGGGATGTTCGGCGCCGAGCAGTTCGCCAGGATGCGGCCGCGGAGCCTGTTCATCAACGCCTCGCGCGGCATGGTCGTCGACGACGTCGCGCTGCGCGAGAACATCCTGTCCGGCCACATCGCCGGCGCCGCGCTCGACGTCTTCCCGGTCGAGCCCAAGGCGCAGGGCGACCCGTTCGAGTCCGCGCTGCGCGGCCTCGACAACGTGATCCTCACCCCGCACGTCGGCGGCTCCACCCAGGAGGCCCAGGAGGAGATCGGCTACTTCGTGGCGGGCAAGCTCGGCGGCTTCGCGCTGGAGGGCCGCACGGAGCTCTCCGTCAACGTCCCCGCCGTCCAGGCCCCGCAGCTCACCGCCGGCCACCGGATCGGCTTCCTGCACGTCAACGTCCCGGGCGTGCTCGCCAGCGTGAACGGCGTGCTGGCCGACGCCGGCGCGAACGTCACCGGGCAGTACCTCTCCACGCGCGGCGAGCAGGGGTACGTCGTGACCGACACGCTCGACCCGCTGCCCTCCGACGCCCTCGCCAAGCTCGCCGAGGCCGAGCACGCCATCTGGCTCCGGACCTGGGACGCGTGAGCTGCCCGGGTCCGAGCCTGCGAGGACCCGGAACAACAGCCAGGTCGAGGGTGTGCGTCCACAGCTCGACCGTTGCGGCCCGACGTACTGTCGTGGCGTGAGGGCGGTACGAGAGAGGCTGGGCCAGCAGCTGTTCCTGCGCGTCGCGGGACCGGACGGCGCGGCGCACGCCCAGCGGATCCACGGCACGCCCGGGCCGCGGTGGTTCGAGCCGGACAGCCCGATCGCCCGGGTGCACGGCGACGCGGCGATGTTCATCGGCGGGATCCGCGCCGTGCTGCTGCAGACCCTCCACCCGGCCGCGATGCGCGGCGTCGCGGAGCACTCCGGCTACCGCGGCGACATGTGGGGGCGGCTGGCCCGCACCAGCCGGTTCATCGCGGTCACCACGTTCGGGACCGTCGAGGACGCCGAGCAGTCGGTCGCGATCGTGCGCGCCATCCACGACCGGGTCACCGGCACGATGCCCGACGGGTCGACGTACTCCGCAAGCGACCCGCACCTGCTGGGCTGGGTGCACGCGGCCGAGGTGGACAGCTTCCTGCGGGCGCACGACGTGTACGGCGTGGAGCCGCTCGTCGGCGCCGAGCGGGACACCTACGTGGCCCAGAGCGCGGAGATCGCCGCCCGGCTCGGCGTGGTCGACCCGCCGACGACCGAGGCGGAGCTGGCCGAGGTGCTGGCGGCGTACCGGCCGGAGCTGCGCGGCACGCCCGAGGCGCGCGAGGCGGTCGCGTACCTGGTGCTGCACCCGGACCTGCCACTGCTCGCGCGGGCGCCGTACGGCGTGCTCATCGCGGCCGCCGTGGGCCTGATGCCGCGGTGGACCCGGCGGCCGCTGCGGCTGCCCTGGCTGCCGGTCTCGGAGCGGACCGTGGTGCGGGTGCTCGGGGGGCTCGCCACCGGGACGATCCGGTGGGCGATGACTCCCGGCCGGGACGAGCGCGTCTTGAGGAAAGCCTGAACCTTCCTTGCACGGCGGTCCGGACGGGGCTCCCTACGATGAGGCCCATGCGCTCCCCCGCTCGCCGCGTCCGCGCCGTCCTGGTGCTGCTCGTCGCGCTCGTCGCGACGCTGGCCGCCGCCGGTGCCGGCACGCCGGCGCAGGCCGCGGGCGACAAGGGCATCGTCAACGGGGGCATCACCTGTCCGCCCAAGCACTCGAAGTGCCCGGGTCTGAAGCTCCTGTGGTTCGACAGGAACTGGACCTATCTCGGCCAACGAAAGCTCGGCACCGGAGCGCACGGCTACTCCCTGACGCTTCCGGCCGGCACCTACCACCTGCAGTTCGTCGATCAGCGGCCGGCGTACGACGTGACGAAGTACGCGCCGACCGACACCCAGGTGACGGTTCGCCCGAACGACCTCACTGTCCGGAACGTGACGATGCAGGCGGGCGCCGTCATCACCGGCACAGCCAGGAACGGCCACGGTAGGCCGCTGGGCGGTGCCACGATCGTCGCGGCCAGCAAGGGCCAGCAGTCCTTCTCCACCCAGGCCAACGGCAAGGGCCAGTTCGCCATCGGCGGTCTCCCGCAGGGCCAGTACTCCGTCTTCACCTTCGACAGGTCGAAGACCTGGGTGGGCAAGAGCAGCTGGGCTGGAGCGGTGAAGCCGGGCTCGCCCAAGAACATGACCATCACGCTCACCAAACGGGCGGGGCAGATGACCGTCTACCTCTTCTCGCCGAAGGGTCTCCTGAAGCAGAAGACGACCCTCACCGTGACCAGCAAGCAGACCGGCCAGTGGTGGTCGGCGACGTCCGGCAACGGCACCTTCGTGTTCAAGGGGTTGTACGCAGGGGGCTACAACGCCGAGTTCAAGGGGGCGGGTCCGTGGCTCGCGAAGACCGGCGCGGTGCAGAAGGCCGACGTGAAGCCCAACGGCTTCACGTCCGGCAAGTTCAACGTCACGCGGCACGGGGCCTGGGTCGAGGGCAATGTCGTCGACGCATCCCAGACCGGTCGAACCCTCCAGGGCGCGAGGGTGCAGGTCTGGTCGAGCACGGGGAGCGAGCTGGGTGATGCCACCACTGACCAGAACGGCTACTTCCAGGTCACCGGACTCATCTACACGCAGTCGGATGTGACCATCATCGTGCAGCCCGGACCCGATTCCGACTATCTCGGGACGGAGCCGAACCGCTGCCAGTACGTCAGGACCGAGCACGCCGACTTCGACGTCACCGAGAACGAGCACAGCTTTGTCGGCGACCTCGGCATCGATCGCCTGTCTCCGCAGACCAAGCCGGGTTGTGAGGCCTAACCGATGACCATGTCGTCGTCGCCCCAGTAGGCGCGCATCGACGTGATCTTCCCGTCGTCGTCGAAGGCCATCACGTCGAACGGCGCAAGGGTGTAGGTGACCCCGTCCGCGAACGTCTGGACCTCGAAGTGGAACGCCGCACCCCCGCCCGCGACCCGCAGCGTGATCAGCCGGGTCTTCTGCTCCAGGCCCTCGAGGCCGGAGTAGAAGGCGGTGATCGCCTCGGCGCCGGTGAGCACGTCGGACCCGACCGGGTCCTCGACCGTCGCACCCTCGGCGTACAGCGCGGCGATCTCGGCGGCGGTGCCGGTCGCGACCAGGCGTACGTACTCGTCCACGACCTCGCGGATCCGCTCCTTGCTCGCGGTCATCGGTTCCCCCTGATTTCTGCAACACGTTCTATTGGTCTGGCACACCGTAGCGCCCCGGGTGCCGACCCTGCTTCCATGTCCGTCGTGGACCTCCTGCCGGCCTGGCCGCTGCCCGGCGCCCGCGAGCTCGGCGCGCAGCTCGTGGCGTCGTACGCGCACCCCGACCGCGGCTACCACGACTCCCGCCACCTCGCGGAGGTGCTGGAGCGGATCCACGAGCTGGCGAGCCATGACGAGGACTTCGACCGGATGGCGGTCGTGCTCGCGGCGTGGTTCCACGACAGCGTGTACGACGCCCAGCCGGACGCGGAGAAGCGCTCGGCCGCCTGGGCCGCGGAGGCGCTGCCGACGATCGTCGACCCGGCGACCGTGGCCGAGGTGGTCCGGCTGGTGCTGGTCACCGAGCACCACCGCCCCGCCGACGACGACCGCAACGGCTGCACGCTCTCCGACGCCGACCTGGCGATCCTGGCGGCGCCGCGGGACCGGTACGACGAGTACGTCGCCTCGGTGCGCCGCGAATGGGCGCACCTCTCCGACACCGACTTCGCGGCCGGCCGTGCGGCGATCCTCCGGGACCTGCTCGACAAACCGCACCTGTTCCAGACCGCGTACGCCCGGGCCACCTGGGAGGTCACCGCCCGGGCGAACGTGGCGGCGGAGCTCGGCGCGCTGGTCGGGTAGTCCCTGCCCGAAATGTCCTCCAACCGGCCTGCGAACGACATTTTCGTCAGGGACTACCGGTCTTGCGACGCCGGAGGCCGGCCTCGCTGAGCAGCCGCACCAGCTCCCGGGACGAGATTGCGGTGGCGCCGGCGGCCACCACCTGGTCGTACGACTCGGCGGGCACGTCGTAGTGGTCGCGGTCGAAGCCGCGCTCGGGGATGCCGATCACGCGGGCGAACGCGTGCAGCTCGTCGTACGACACGTCGCTGGCCAGGTGCGACCAGAGCCGGCCGTGCCCGGCGGCGTTCGGCGGGTCGATGTAGATCATCCGGCAGTGCGCTGCGCGCGCTCCGTCGCGTCGTCGAGCAGCAGCCGCCACGAGCGGACCAGGCCGGCGTCGACGTAGGACCGGTACGACGCGCCGGTGCGCGCCTGGCGCTCGAGCCGGAACTGGCGGACGCCGGCCCGGACGAACCACGGCACCTGCTCGGCGACCAGGCCGCCGCCGGGCATCAGGGTGCGGGCCACCAGGGGGTCGCCGGCGACCAGCGCGAGGAGCTCGTCGTACCCCGCCTCCAGGCCGCGCGGCGAGCCCGCCGAGCAGACCGCGACCAGGTCGGGCAGGTCCGCGAGCCGGCGCCAGGAGCGGCGCAGGTCGAGGGTGTCGTCGACGGCCCGGCCGAAGGTCCACGGGACGTTCGGCAGCTGGCCGGCGAGGTAGCCGCACACCTCGGCGTCGACCTCGAGGTCGGCGTCCAGGAACTCGAAGGACACCCCGGTGGCGCCGGATCCCAGGTAGTCCTCGGCCAGCCCGACCAGCCGGGTGAGCTCGCCCCCGGTGGTGCTCCAGGTGTCGTTCAGGCGCAGCACCACGAAGACCGGGAGGTCGGTCTCGCGGCAGGCGGCCGACACGGTCGCGGGCTCGGGCGACATGCCCTCCGGTGTCGCGAGGTGCAGCCGGTCGGCGCCGCCCTCCTGCGCGCCGGGGACGTCACGCGGGTCCAGGACGGCGACCTCGAGGAGCGAGGTGTCCATGCGGGCATCGTAGGTCCGCCGGCCGGGCCACGGACGGAGCCGCGCTGGCCCGGTCGCCTTTCCGGCGAGGGGCATGATGGGGGGATGGACAACACCCTGCTGTTCGACGCGCGCGCCCGCGTGCTGGCCGACCTGCAGGCCCGTCAACAGGCGACCGCTCCGGCGGTGTCGGCGCTCGAGGACGCGGTGTCCCAGCGCAAGTGGTGGGCGGAGCAGTGGCCGGAGGGTGCGCAGTACGTCGCCGGGCTGGTCGCCCAGGACGTCCAGGACGCCCTGTTCGAGACCGTCGGCCGCTGGCCGCTGTGCCTGGACTGCGGTGACCGCGCCCCCGTGCACGCGCTGTACATCCAGCCCGACCTCGGCGGCCCCGACCCGGTGTGGGTCTGCGAGGAGACCGGCGACGTCGTCGCCCCCCTGGGCGGGCTGTGAGGGTCTATCCCTCCGAGCCCACCTGGATCCACATCGTGTAGCGGTCCGCCCGGTACACCGTCCGCGACACCTCGACGACCTTCTCGCCCGAGAGCCCGCGACGCGAGTGCCGCAGCACCGGGCCGCCCGTCTCCATCTCGAGCAGCTTGGCCTCCTCGTCGCCGGCGACGTCGGCGTTCACCGAGTCCTCGGCCCAGGTCGGCCGCAGGCCGCGCGACTCGAGCGCGTCGTACAGGCTGGTCGGCATGCCGCTCTGCAGGAAGCCCGGGATCAGCACCTCGTTGAGGTAGGCGTCCTCGACGCACATCGGCTGGCCGTCGGCGCGGCGCAGGCGCCGCCAGTGGATGACGGCGTCGCCCTCGGTCACGTTCAGCGCACGGGCGACACCGGGTCCGGCCTGCTCGCGGCGGGCCAGGAGGGTCTGTGACTCGCCCAGCAGGCCGCGGCGCGCCATCTCCTCGGTGTAGCTCGTCAGCCGGCTCGCGGCCCGACGGGGGCGGGCGACGAACGTGCCCCTCCCCGGGATCCGCTCGAGAAGGCCCTCGACGACGAGGGCATCCATGGCTTGTCTCACGGTCATGCGGGCGACCCCGAAGCGGTGCACCAGCTCACGCTCGCTGGGTGCAGGTGAACCGGGTGCCGCCCCCGTGACGAGAGTGCGCACGTATTCGCGCACCTGGACGTGCTTGAGCGCACGCCCCTCAGTCACCAGCAACTCGTCCACAGGGGGAAATGTAGGTGGCCTAGCCCGGTTTCGTCCCCGGATCGGCGAAACCGCCGGCGCGGCGGCCCCGCCCGCGGTCAGTCGGTCGCGATCGCCCTCAGTACGTCGAGACGCGCGGCCCGGCGCGCCGGGAAGACCGCCGCGAGCACCCCGATGACCACCGCCAGCGCCAGGAACACGGCGAGCTGGCCGTACGGGACGCTGATCACCTCGAGCCCCTGGTCGCGCACGGCGTACATGAGGGCGACGCCGAAGCCGATGCCCAGCAGCACGCCCAGGACGGCTCCGAGGACGGCGATCACGACCGACTCGAGGGTGATCATCCAGCGCAGCTGCCGTCGACTGACGCCGATCGCGCGCAGCAGGCCGACCTCCCGGGTGCGCTCGATGACCGACAGCGCGAGCGTGTTGACGATCCCGAGCACCGCGATCACCAGCGCCAGGCCGAGGAGGGCGAAGATCATCAGCACGAACTGGTCGATCGGCTCCCGCTGCTCCTGGGCGAACTCGGCCTGGTTCTTGACGGTCACGACCGGCAGGTCGGCGACGACCGCGTCGAGCCGGTCCTGGATGCCGGCCGAGTGGTCGGTGAAGACGATGAGGACGTTGTCGCTCTCGGTGAAGCCCGCGGCGCTGAGGTCGTCGAGGGTCATCAGCACGGGCGCCACCACGATCGGGTTGTCCTCGAAGATCCCCGCGATCCGGTAGGTCCGCTCGCCGACCGGCACGTCGAGGTCGACGTGGTCGCCGACCCCGAGGTCCTCGTCGTCGGCCCAGGACCGCTGGACCAGGACCGAGCCGGTGGCCAGCCCGTCGGCCGCGCCGTCGCTGACGTCGAGCTCGAGCGGGCCGACGTCGCCGGGGGCGAGCGCGGACACCGACATCCGGTCGCCGTTCCGCTCGACCTGCTTGAACCGCTCGCGGACCACGCGCCGGACGCCGTCCACCTGCTCCATCTGGTCGCCGATGGCCGGGGTGAACTCCGAGCCGATCACGTTGCTGACGACGTAGTCGCCGACGAAGTTCTCCTCGATCGACCGGTCCACGCTGGCCTTGGCGGAGTCGCCGACGATCGCCATCGTGCAGGCGAGCGCGAGGCCGATCATCAGCGCGGAGGCGGTGGCGGCGGTCCGCCGCGGGTTGCGCAGGGCGTTCTGTCCCGCCAGGTGGCCGACGGTGCCGAACAGCCGGGCGTACACCGCCCGGGCGACGGCCAGGAACGGCCGCGAGATCACCGGGCTCGCCGCCGCGACGCCGAGCAGGATCGCGAGGATGCCGCCGCCGGTCTGCCAGCCGCCGTGCGGGAGGTCGCCGAACAGGCCGAACCACAGGCACCCCAGCCCGAGCGCCACCAGCACCGCACCGGCGACGAACCGGCGGCGCAGCGACGACTCCGGGAGGGCCACGTCGTCGCGGAGCGCCTGGACCGGGGCGATCCGGGCGGTGCGCCGCGCTGGGAGCCACGCGGCGGCCATGGTGACCACGATGCCGACGGCGTACGCCGCGAGGAACGTGCGCGGCGCGAAGATCAGCGGCTGCCCGGACAGGTCGAGGCCGAAGTTCGCGAACAGGGCGCGGATGCCCATCGCGAGCAGGACACCGAGGCCGAGGCCGACGGTCGAGCCGACGACCCCGAGCACGAAGGCCTCCAGCTGCA
The DNA here is from genome assembly GCF_000620645.1 of Nocardioides sp. URHA0032. GTDB lineage: Bacteria > Actinomycetota > Actinomycetes > Propionibacteriales > Nocardioidaceae > Nocardioides. The sequence goes on from NZ_JIAV01000015.1 coordinate 188,032, forward strand.
CCGACCAGGTGACCTGCCGCTTCGAGGCGCCGAGGGCGCGGAGCAGCGCGAGCTCCCGGCTGCGCTGGGCGACCAGGATCGAGAACGTGTTGACGATCAGGAACGCGCCCACCACCAGCGAGATGCCGGCGAAGATCAGCAGGAACGTGGTGAGGAACGAGATCGCCTTCAGCAGGTCGGAGGCGGACTCGTCGGCCGCGTCGTCCCCGGTGACGGCCTCGGTGCCGTCGGGCAGCTCGGCCGCGACCGCGTCCCGCAGGTCGCCTTGGCTGACGCCGTCGCCGGCGGTCACCCACGCGTCGGTGTAGACGTCCTGCCCGCCCAGGAACAGGTCCTGCGCGGTCCGGGTGTCGAACGCGGCGTACGTCGCGCCGTTGAGCGACCCGCCGCCGGGGAACCCGGCGATGCCGACCAGCGTGGGTTGCAGCCGGGTCGGCGGCTGGAGGGTCTCGCCGGGCTCCGGCACGGACGTCGTGGACGGGATGATCGTGACGGTGTCGCCGACGGCGTACCCGGCCCGCTCGGCGGTCCTCTCGTCCAGGACCACCTCCCCTCGCCCGTGAGGCTCGTGACCGTCGACGATCTCGAGGCCCTCGAGCCCGTGGCCGGCCGGCGCGTCGGACCAGTTGCCGCCGATCGCCGGTGGGCCGAAGCCGCTGACCACCTTGCCGTCGTCGCTGACGACGAAGACGCCGATCGCGCTGACGTTGCCGTCTACCCGGGCCGCGCCCGGGACGTCGCGGAGCTTGTCGAGGAGACTGGCGGGGAGCGTGACGCTGGACGGCGCACCGTCGGCCGTCGTACCGCCCTCGGGGCGGACCACGACGTCGCCGACCGTGGAGGCGAAGAGCGCCGTGAAGCTGCGGTTCAGGGTGTCGGAGAAGATCAGCGTGCCGGCGACGAACGCGACGCCGAGCACGATGGCGAACGTGCTCATCAGCAGGCGCACCTTGCACCCGAGCAGGCTCTTGAGGGCGGCGCGGATCATGCCGTCGGCTCGGGCGCCTGCTCGGCCATCCGATTCATGACGTCGAGGACCTGCTCTCGGGTCGGGCTGCGCAGCTCGTCGACGACACGGCCGTCGGCGAGGAACACCACGCGGTCGGTGTACGCCGCCGCGACCGGGTCGTGGGTGACCATCACGATGGTCTGCCCGTGGTCGACGACGCTGCGGCGCAGCAGCTCCAGGACCTCCGCGCCGGAGCGGGAGTCGAGGTTGCCGGTCGGCTCGTCGGCGAACACGATCCGGGGCCGGCTCGCCAGCGCCCGGGCCACCGCGACCCGCTGCTGCTGGCCACCGGAGAGCTCGCTCGGCTTGTGGCTGAGCCGGTCCGCGAGGCCCACGGTGTCGACGACCGCGTCGTACCAGGCGTGGTCGGGGTGCCGCCCGGCGATCGCCATCGGGAGCTTGATGTTCTCCTCGGCAGTCAGGGTCGGGACCAGGTTGTAGGACTGGAACACGAAGCCGATCTCGTCGCGCCGCAGCCGGGTCAGCGCCTTGTCCTTGAGCCGGGTGATGTCCTGGTCGCCGATGAACACCTGGCCGGCATCGGCGGTGTCGAGGGCAGCGCAGCAGTGCATCAGCGTGGACTTACCCGACCCGCTCGGTCCCATCACGGCGGTGAACTCGCCGGCCGCGAGGTCGAGCGTCACGTCGTCCAGCGCGCGGACCAGCGCCTGCCCGGTGCCGTAGGTCTTGGTGAGGTTGCGGACGCGCGCGGCCGGCGGCGAGCTGGGGGGAGCCTCGGTCATGGGGCCAAGCCTCCCGTGCAACAGGTCCTCACGCCACGGGAAATGGTCCCGTCCCGTCCCTGATTTCACCCTGACGGGGTCGAACACGTGTTCGATCCCGGCGTATGCTCGATGCATGGACTTCCAGGGCTCGCTGTTCGAAGCACCGGCCGTCGACGCACCGACGTTCGACGCGATCACCCGCCGCACCCTGACGCGCGGCGCCTGGGTCGACGTGTGCCCGGCCTGGCTGCCCGAGGCGGACGAGGTCTTCGCCACGCTCGTCAGCGACGTCCCGTGGCGGGCCGAGCGGCGGCAGATGTACGACCGGGAGGTCGACGTACCCCGCCTGCTGCACACGTACGGCGTCGGCGAGGCGCTCCCGCATCCCGCGCTCGGCCGGGCCCGGGGCGCCCTGTCGGCGTACTACCGGCCCGAGCTGGGCGAGCCGTTCGTGACCGCCGGGTGCTGCTACTACCGCGACGGCCGCGACAGCGTCGCCTGGCACGGCGACACGATCGGCCGCGGCCGGACCCAGGACACGATGGTCGCGATCGTCTCCCTCGGCGACCCGCGCCGGCTCGCGCTCCGGCCGCGGCTCGGCGGCGGCTCGATCTCCGTCGAGATGGGGCACGGCGACCTGCTGGTGATGGGCGGCTCCTGCCAGCGCACCTGGGAGCACGCGGTGCCCAAGGTCGCCCACGCCGGGCCCCGGATCTCGGTCCAGTTCCGTCCGATCCACGTGGCCTGAGTGAGCTGCCCGGCCCGAGCCTGCGAGGGCCGGGAGCAGCAGCCAGGTCGAGTAGCCGCGCGAGCGAGGAACGAGCTCGCGACCGGCGTACCGAGACTGAGCTGCCCCGGCCCGAGCCTGCGAGGGCAGGGAGCCAGCAGCCAGGTCGAGTAGCCGCACGACCGACGCAGGAGGTCGTGACCGGCGTACCGAGACTGAGCTGCCCCGGCCCGAGCCTGCGAGGGCAGGGAGCCAGCAGCCAGGTCGAGTAGCCGCACGACCGACGCAGGAGGTCGTGACCGGCGTATCGAGACTGAGCAGCAGCCCGATCGCGACCGAGGACCATGCCGAGACATCGTGTGACTTTCCGCGACGCGGGTACCACCCGGTCATGACCACCCTTTCCGCCGCGGAGACGATGCGCTTCGGTCCGCTCCGGATCGCGTTCGACGGTCGCGTGCTGCGGCCGCGTCCGTGGACGGAGGCCCAGTCGGTGTGGGCGGCGGAGATCCTCGCGAGCGCGCCACCCGGCCCGGTCCTCGAGCTGTGCTCCGGTGCCGGGCAGATCGGGCTGCTCACCGTCGTCGGGTCCGGCCGGCCGCTGGTGTGCGTCGACCTCAACCCGGCCGCGTGCGAGTGGGCCCGGCACAACGCGGAGCAGGCCGGCCTCGCGGACCGGGTCGAGGTACGCGAGGGGCCGATGGACCGGGTGATCGAGGACCCGGAGCGGTTCGCGCTGGTGGTCGCGGACCCGCCGTGGGTACGACGGGAGGAGGTCGGTCGCTACCCGGAGGACCCGGTGGTCGCGATCGACGGCGGCAGGGACGGCCTGGACGTCGCGTGGTCCTGCATCGAGGTCGCGCGCCGACACCTGGCACCCTCCGGGACGCTGCTCCTCCAGCTGGGCACGGTGGAGCAGGTCGACGCGCTCCGGGCCCGCCTGCGCGGTGGCGGCTTCACGATCACCGAGGTCCGGTGGTGCGACCGAGGCGTGCTGGTCCGTCTCGACCTCACGTAGGGCGGAGCTTGGCCGGCAGCACCCTGTGGGTCCCGTCGCACCAGGGGAACGACGCCGACCGGTCGCACCGGCAGACCGCCGTGACCGGCCTCGTCGTCTCGTGGGGCACGCCGTCGGCGTCCTCGATGGTGTGCTTCCCGCGCAGCAGCATCGGACCGCCGGGGCAGACCACGACGTCCGGGTGCTCGAAGTGCGTTCCCGCGGCGCTCACGCGACCTCCTCCTCCACGCCCCACCGGGCGAGCATCGTCCGGGCGAACCGGTCCTCGAGGTCGAGGCAGGTGAAGGCCCCGAACCACAGGTCCTCCTCGAGCTCCGGCTCCTCCTCCAGCAGGGCGGCGCAGATCGTCCGGACGGCCAGCTGCTCGTGCACCGCGTCCGCCTCGACGTGCTCGGCGTAGTAGTCGACCATCTCGGCCGGGAACCCCAGCCGCTCCAGCCCCTGCGCCATCCGCCGCGACGGCAGCGAGCTGGTCGCCTCGAACGCCGCGAGATGGCCGAGCGCGGCGCCGCGCAGGCGCCGGTGCAGGCCGAACATGCTCAGCGCGTTGTTCTGCTCGAGCACCTCGAGCGGCACCAGGTGCAGATAGGCGTCGTACGCCGGCTCGAGGCCGCTCGCCCGCATCCCCTCGGCGAACAGGTGGTGGTGGAGCCGGTTCGGGTCACCGGCGCCGTACTCGTCGTACTGGAGCTCCATGAGCGCGGCCTTGGCGCGCACCCCCAGGCGCGGCACCACCCAGGCGGTCGGGTCGGCCTCCTTGAGGTGGTACAGCGAGCGGAGGCGGAACAGCTCGAGCACCTGCTCGCGGTCGGCGTCGCGGTGGACGTGCCGGGCCAGCGAGGGGCCCTCGTGCCCGTCGATCCAGTCGAAGACGTCCTCCACGAAGGACAGTCCCTCGGGTGCGGTGAACCTGTCCCGGAGCCGGTTCTCGAGGTCGTGCTCGAGGACCCGGCGCACGCGGATCAGCTGCGGGTCCCACTCCAGCTGCTCGGGGACCTCCCCGAAGCCGCGGTAGTGCAGCTCGTGCAGCACCCACAGCGCGAGCGCGGCGTCCTCGCCGGTCGCCGTGGGCGCCGCCGCGAGCACGGCGTAGAAGTCGTCGATCCCGGACCGGAGAGCACCGAGGAGCTCCTCGGTCAGCGGCCCGCGGGGGTGTGGCAGGTGCATGTCGCGGGAGTACCCACCCCCGCGGCCGGCACACCCAGCACACTCGCCGGTCGAGCAGCGAGCGCCAGCGAGCGTGTCAGCCCCCCGGTCGATACGCCGGTCGCGCCCTCCTTCGTCGGTGGCGCGGCTACTCGACCTGGCGCCCGGCTCAGAACTGCACCTGCGGGGCGTTCTCCTGCCCGGCGGGTGCCTCGTAGAAGTCGCGCTTGTGCACGTTGGCGATGCCGGTGAACAGCATCCAGGGGATCGTCTGGGTCAGCTTGTTCAGCGTCGCGACGGCGTCGTTGTAGTACTGGCGGGCGAACGAGATCTGGTTCTCGGTCTCGGCCAGCTGACTCTGCAGCTCGAGGAAGTTCTGGTTCGCCTTGAGGTCGGGGTAGTTCTCCGCGACCGCGTTCAGGTTGACCAGCGCGCCCTGGAGCCGGGCGTCGGCGGCGGCCTTGGCCGGGACGTCGTCGCCCTTCGCGGCGGCCTGGACCCCGGCCCGCGCGGCCGTGACCTCCTCGAAGACGCCCTTCTCGTGCGCGGCGTACCCCTTGACGGTCTCGACCAGGTTCGGGATCAGGTCGGCGCGCCGGGTCAGCTGGACGTCGATGCCGCCCAGCGCCTCCTGGGCGCCGATGTCGCTGGTGCGCAGCTTGTTGAAGCCGGCGATGACGAAGCCGACCACGGCGACGAGCAGCACGACGATGACGATGATGGCGATGAGCATGTGAACCTCTCAGATGGGTGGGACGAGCCGGGTGGTCACCAGGAGCCGCCGCCCCCGCCGCCGCCTCCGCCACCGCCGGAGAACCCACCGCCGCCGCCGGACGACGACGACTTCTGGGTGGCTTCGTAGGAGGAGATCGCGGAGCTGACGGTGGAGTTGAAGTCGCTGACCATCGACGATACGGCGGTGCCGACCGCGGCGGCGCCGTAGTAGCCGGGGAAGTACGACGGGACCGGTGGCTCCGAGCCCATCTCGACCCGGTACTTCTCGGCCCACTCGTCGGCACAGCCGAAGGCGACCGCCCACGGGATGTAGGCCGTGTAGAGGTCCTTGCGGGCCGCGAAGTCGAAGCGTTCCTCGGCCGACGGGGTGGACAGGATCCGGCGGAAGCCGCCGGCGCGCGACCAGACCTCCCGGCCGGCGCGGGTGCGGCGGGTGCCGGCGCCGGTCGCCGCCAGGCTCGCGCCGAAGATCACGAACAGGCCGGGGATCAGCCCGAGCAGGGTCATCTCGAACGGGTTGAACCAGACGATGGCGCCGACGACGAGGAGCAGGCCGCCGAGGACGAGACCGCCGCGCCCGCCCAGCCCGCTCTTGACCATCAGGCCCTGGCTTCGCGCCCAGGTCCGGGTGTTCTCCTCGAAGTCCTCGATCTCGGTCTTCAGCCGCTTCCCCGCGGTGACGTCCTTCGGGGTGGCGCTGAAGGACTCGCCGGGCCCGCCGAGCAGGTGGGCGACGCTGCCGGTCACCGGGTCGAGGCCGGACCAGCCGTCCGCGCCGTTCTTGTCGGTGATCGTCCAGGTCTCGTTCGACCGGTTCAGGTCGATGGCGCCCTTCTCCGCGGCATACAGCAGCGTGGCGACGTACTGCTCGGAGTCGACGTCCTCGCTGACGAGGTAGGCCGCCTGCGCAGGCCCGACGCCCTCGGGCGGGGCGTACATCAGTGGGAACTGCGGGTTCCGCTCGCGGGCGCGCCGGGCCAGCACGTAGCCGAGCAGGCCGGCCAGCACCGAGAAGACGAGCACCGCCAGCAGCGCGACGACGCTGGTGCTGAGCACCTGGTCGAACCGGGGCGTCCACGGCACCTTCGTGCCGGGCGGCGGGGTCGCCATGTCCAGGCCGGCCTTGACCGTCACCGGCGTGTTCGGGTCGAGGGCGCCGGTCTGCACGTGGAGGGTCTCGGTGCCCTCGCCCTTCGCCCGGCAACCACCGGTCTGGCCGGCGCCGACCGCGCACTGCACGTCCTGGGCCGCGGTGGGGAGGGTGACGGTGAGGTCGGCCTGCTCGATGGTCTGCAACCAGCCGCCGGGCACGAGGTTCCAGTAGAACTGCGTCTGGTGGCCGCCGGAGCCCTCGGTGAGGACCCCGTCGATGGCGTAGCTGATCTCGTAGACGTGCTCGCCGGGCGAGACCGTGGCGTCGGGGTCGCCGATCCGCACGTTGAGGTAGCGGTCGTGACGGACCGTGGTCTCCTCGGTCGGCACGTCCCCGCCGTCCATGGTGACCTCGACGTCGTGCGGGACGAAGCGCAGGTGGGAGTCGTTCTGGTAGGTCTTGTCGAAGTACCGGAAGATGCCGTGCTTGCCGGACGGGAAGTCGACCGTGAGCGTCTCGACGACGTCCATGTCCCCCTGGTCGTCGACGTCGAAGGTCGCGACGTACGACGTGATCGTGGTGTCCTCGTCGCTGGCGCCCTCGTCGTTCCAGGTGTAGAACGCGGCCGGCGCGAAGAGCAGGAGCAGCAGCACCGCGAGACCGACCAGGTATGCCACCACTCGCTTCATGAGCCGGAGCCTAGGGCCGGGGCGGCTCGCGGCGTCGGAAAACCGCGTGCTCGGTGTCGGTGGCCCCTGTTTGACTGGACACGATGAGCGCTCCGACCTCCACCAGGCCCACCCTCGCCTCGTTCTGGCACGACCTGCCGCGTGAGGGGAAGCTGCTGCTCTCGGTGGTGGTCCTGGAGTTCGTCGGCACCGGGCTCGTGCTGCCGTTCCACGTCGTCTACCTCCACGAGGTGCGCGGGTTCGACCTGGGGCACGTCGGGCTGCTCCTCGGCCTGCCGCCGCTGGTCGGGTTCCTCATCGTCGGGCCGGGCGGCTCCGCGATCGACAGGTTCGGCGCGCGCCGGATCCTGATGGGCGCGCTGGTCCTGCAGGTGGTCTCGAACACCCTGCTCGCGTTCGCCGGCACCGAGTACGCCGCCGCGTTCGCGCTCCTGCTGTCCGGCGCCGCGTTCGGGGTGACCTGGCCCGGCTTCCAGAGCCTGGTCGCGACCGTCGTACCCGTCGACCTGCGGCAGCGGTACTTCGGCGTGAACTTCACGCTGCTCAACCTCGGCATCGGGATCGGCGGCATCCTCGGCGGGCTGTTCGTCGACGTCGAGCGGGTGGCGACGTTCCAGGCGATCTACCTCGCCGACGCGGTGTCCTACCTGCCGGCACTGTTCCTGCTGACGGTGCCACTGCGGCACGTCGCCGGCCGGGTCGAGCACCCGCAGGGCCAGGCGCCCGCGAAGGTGAGCTACCTCGAGGTCGCACGTCGTCCGGCGGTCGCCACGCTGATGCTGCTGAGCTTCGTCTCCTCCTACGTCGGCTACTCCCAGCTGAACGCCGGCATGCCCGCCTTCGCCCGCGCCGTCGGCGAGGTGTCGACCCGGGGTCTCGGCCTGGCGTTCGCGGCGAACACCCTCGTCATCGTGGTGCTGCAGCTGTTCGTGCTGCAGCGCATCGAGGGACGCCGGCGTACCCGCGTCATCGCGGTGATGGGCGTGGTGTGGGCGGGATCCTGGCTGCTGCTCGGGGCGACCGGCCTGGTCTCCGGCACCTGGGGCGCGACGCTGCTGGTGGCCGCGTGCGCGTCGGTGTTCGCGTTCGGCGAGACGCTGCTGCAGCCGACGATCCCGGCGCTCGTCAACGAGCTCGCCCCCGACCACCTGCGCGGCCGTTACAACGCGCTCAGCTCCGGCACCTTCCAGCTGGCCGCGATCATCGCGCCGCCGGTCGCCGGCTTCATGGTCGGCCACGGCCTCGGCGCCCTCTACATCGCGACGCTGGTCGTGGGCTGCCTGCTCTGCGGCGCCATCGCGATCCTCCGCCTGGAGCCGCAGCTCACGCCCGAGGTGAACGGCGTGCGCAAGCGCCTCGTCGACGACCCCGCCGAGCTGTCCTCGCCGTCCTCGAAGACGATCAGCGCCGCGACCGACTGACCAGCCAGCGCAGCACCACCAGCGCGAGCAGCAGGCCCGCCGCCTGCTTCCAGTACGTCTTCAGGAGCACCGGAAGCACCGCCGCGCCGAGGTCCAGGGAGTCGTCCTGCGCCGGTGCTGGTGGCGGGGTCGCCGGCGCCTCCGCGACGTGCTTGGGTGCCGGTGTCTCGGGTAGTCCCTGCCCATTCGGTCGTTCGGAGGGCGTCTCGAGAGCATTTTCGTCAGGGAGTACGCCGCCGGGGGCACCCGAGAGGCGCTGCTCGAGGCAGGCGACGAACTGGCCGAGGAGCTTGTCGGAGACGTCCTGCATCACGCCGCGGCCGAACTGGGCGGGCTTGCCGGTGATCGACAGGTCGGTGACGACCTCGACGTCGGTGGCCGTCCCGGACCCGGCCATCGTCAGGGTCACCGTGGCGCCCGCGGTGCCGTTGCCGCGCTTGTCCTTGCCCTTGGCCTCGACGACGAACCGGTGCGCGGACTCGTCCTTCTCCACGAACGTGCCGGAGCCGTTGTAGACCAGGGCGATCGGGCCGAGCTTGACCTTCACCGAGCCCGCGAACGTGTCCCCGTCGACCGACGTGACGGTGGCACCGGGGAAGCAATCCGCCACCGACGCGATGTCGTTGAAGTGCGCCCACGTCTCGTCGACCGACGTCGGGACGGTGAACCGGTGGGTCAGGTCCATCAGGCGGCTCCGGCGGCCGCGAGCACCGCGCGCCGGGTGAGGACCCGGGCGAGGTGGCGGCGGTAGTCGGCGGCGCCGTTCAGGTCCGACGGCGGGTCGGTGCCCGCCGCGGCCTGCTGGGCGGCCGCGCGTACGGCGTCCTCGGTCGCGGGCTGACCGGCGAGCGCGTCCTCCACCGCCCGCGCCCGGACCGGTGTGGAGCCCATGTTCGTGAGCCCGATCCGGGCCTCCGCGATGCTGCCTCCGTCGACCCGGACGGTCGCTGCGACCGCGACGATCGGCCACTGGTGGGCGACCCGCACGAACTTCTCGTAGTGCGCGCCCCAGCCGGTGCGCTTGGGGATCCGGACCGCGGTGAGGATCTCGTCCTCGCCGATCGCGGTCTCGAACAGGTCGACGAAGAAGTCGTCGGCCGCCACGGTGCGGGTGCCGCCCGCGCCCTGGATCACGAACTCCGCGCCGAGCGCCAGCGCCGGTGCGCCGAGGTCCCCGGCCGGGTCGGCGTGCGCGAGTGCGCCGCCGAAGGTCCCCCGGTGCCGGACCTGGGCGTCCGCGAGGTGCTCGATCGCCTTCGCGACCAGCGCGGCGTGCTCCGCGACCAGCGGGTCCGACCCGACGACCGAGTGCGGCGTCATCGCGCCGACCACGATCGCGTCGCCGTCGTCGCGCACCCCGCGCAGCGACTCGATCTTGCCGAGGTCGATGATCATCTCGGGCGCGTTCAGCCGCATCCGGAGCACCGGCAGCAGGCTCTGCCCACCGGCGATGATCTTGGCGTCGTCGCCGTGCTGGGCCAGGGCCGCGAGCGCGTCCTCGACCGAGGTCGGCGCCACGTAGTCGAACGCTACGGGGATCATGCGCCCGCTCCTTCCGTGCTCGAGGTGCCCGGTTGCTCCTGGTTGCCCATCGCGCCGCCGCCCTCGCTCGTGCCGGATGCTTCGGCTTCGCCGAAGTGCGGCATCGCCGCACCCTCCGTCGAGCCACCGGCACCGGCCCCGTTGATCGCCCGCCACACCCGCTCGGGCGTGCACGGCATCTGGATGTCGTTGACCCCGAAGTGGCGTACGGCGTCGACCACCGCGTTCACCACCGCCGGCGTCGAGGCGATCGTCCCCGCCTCGCCGACGCCCTTGGTGCCGAGCGTGTTGGTCAGGCTGGGCGAGGTCGTGTGGTCGATGTCGAAGCTGATCGTGTCGGCCGCGGTCGGGAGCAGGTAGTCCACGAACGAGCCGGACACGAGCGTGCCGGACTCGTCGTACACCGCCTCCTCCCAGAGGGCCTGGGCGATGCCCTGGACCAGCCCGCCGTGCACCTGCCCGCTCACGATCAGCGGGTTGATGATGTTGCCGATGTCGTCGCAGCAGACGTACTTGCGCATCCGCAGCTCGCCGGTCTCGGTGTCGACCTCCATGGCGCACAGGTGGGTGCCGTGCGGGAAGTTGAAGGCCACCGGGTCGTACGTCGCGTCCGAGTCCAGCGACGGCTCGACCCCGTCCGGGAGGTTGTGCGCCGCGAACGTCGCCAGCGCGACCTCGCCGATCGCCATCCCCTGGTCCGTGCCCCGGACCGAGAACCGGCCCCCGGTGAACTCGAGGTCGTCGGCCGATGCCTCGAGCAGGTGCGCCGCGATCGGCTTCGCCTTCTCGATCACCTTGTCCGCGGCACGGACCAGCGCCTCGCCGCCGACCACCAGGGACCGCGACCCGTAGGTGTCCATGCCCTTGGGCGCCACCTGGGTGTCGCCGTGCAGGATCTCGACGTCCTCGAACGCGACCCCGAGGCGGTCGGCGACGATCTGGCTGAACGCCGTCTCGTGGCCCTGGCCGTGCGCCGAGGCGCCGGTCACCACCTCCACCTTGCCGGTGGCGAGCATCCGGACGCTCGCGTGCTCCCAGCCACCGGCGCCGTAGTCGAGCTGGCCCAGGACCCGGGACGGCGCGAGGCCGCACATCTCGGTGAACGTCGAGACACCGATGCCCAGCTGCACCGGGTCGCCCGACTCGCGCCGGCGCCGCTGCTCGGCCCGGAGCTCGTCGTACCCGATCATCTCCTTGGCGCGCGCCGTGGCGGCCTCGTAGTTGCCGGAGTCGTACTCGAGCCCGGCCACCGTGGTGAACGGGAACTCCTCGTGCTTGATCCAGTTCTTCTCCCGGATCTCCAGCGGGTCCACCCCGACCTCGACGGCGAGCTCGTCCATCAGCCGCTCGATGGCGTACGTCGCCTCGGGGCGGCCGGCGCCGCGGTACGCGTCGGTCCAGGTCTTGTTGGTGAGCACGGTCTGCACAGAGAAGTGGTAGGCCGGGAACTTGTAGATCGCGTTGAACATGAACGCGCCGAGCACCGGCACGCCGCCACCGACGATCGCGACGTAGGCGCCGAGGTCGGCGAGCAGCTCGACCTTGAGCCCGGTGACGGTGCCGTCCTTCTCGGCCGCGAGCGTGAGCTTCTGCCACTGGTCACGGCCGTGGTGCGCCGACACCAGCGACTCGGAGCGGGTCTCGGTGTACTTCACGGGCTTGCCGAGCCGGCGGCCGACCGCCCAGGCGATCCACTCCTCGGGCGTGGTCTGGAGCTTGCCGCCGAAGCCGCCGCCGACGTCCGGCGCGATCACCCGGATCTTCGACTCCGGTACGCCGGTCGTGGCAGCCAGGGCGAAGCGCAGGATGTGCGGGATCTGGGTGGCGGAGTACATGACGTACTGCTCCCCGGTCGGGTCGACGACGACCGAGCGCGGCTCCATGAACGCCGGGATCAGCCGCTGCTGGCGGTACTCCCGCTCGATCACGATGCCGTCGGCGCGGGCCTTGCTGATCGCGTCCTCGACCGGCGCACCGGTGCCCGCCTCGCCGGAGTCGAACACCCAGAGCGCGGACTTGTTGGTGCCGAGGTCGGGGTGGGCGAGCACCTCGTCGGCAGCGGCCGACTTGAGATCCAGGGCGGCCGGGAGCTCGTCGTACTCGACGTCGACGAGCTCGGCCGCGTCGCGGGCCTCGGCCGCGGTGCGCGCCACGACCACCGCGACGATCTCGCCGGCGAACGCCACCCGGTCCGCGGGCATCGGCGAGTGCGTCGGCGTGACCTGCTCCGGCGTGATCGGCCACGCGTTGATGTTGACCCCCAGCGTCTCGCCGAGCTCCGGTCCGGTGAACACGTCGACGACGTTGGTGGCCGCCTTGGCGGCGCTGGTGTCGATGCTGACGATCTTCGCGTGCGCGAACGGGCTGCGCACCATCGCGAGGTGCAGCATGCCGGGCAGCGTCAGGTTGTCGGTCCAGCGGGTGCGCCCGGTGATCAGGCGCTGGTCCTCCTTGCGCCGGCGGTCGCGGCCGATCTCGCGCTCGACCTCCTCCGAGGGGCGCTCCTGGGTGGCGGTCATGACGTCGCCCCCTGGGAAGCGGCGTGCTGCACCGCGCGCACGATGTTGTGGTAGCCCGTGCAGCGACAGAGGTTGCCCTCGAGCCCGAGCCGGATCTCCTCCTCGGAGGGGTTCGGGTTCGTGCTCAGCAGGTCGACGCTCTGCATGATCATCCCCGGCGTGCAGAAGCCGCACTGGAGGCCGTGGCACTCGCGGAACGCCTCCTGCACCGGGTGCAGCTGCCCGTCCCGGGCGAGGCCCTCGATCGTGGTCACCTCGGCCCCGTCCGCCTGGACCGCGAGGACGTTGCAGGACTTCACGCTGGTGCCGTTGAGGTGGACCGTGCACGCGCCGCAGTTGCTGGTGTCGCAACCGATGACGGTGCCGGTCTTGCCGAGCTTCTCGCGCAGGTACTGCACGAGCAGCATGCGGGGTTCGACGTCGTCGGAGACGTTGGCTCCGTCGACCGTGAGGCTGATCCGGGTCATGCAGCGCACGCTAGGCGCGGCGGGTTGGCTATACGTTGGCGGCGAGCTCCGGCGCGAGCTTCCGGGCGAGTACGGCGCGCGCGACCTCGGCCGCCTGGGTCCTGATCTCGGGGATCGCCGTGGACTCCCAGAGGGTGCCCTTCCGCGGCGGGCCGACGGCGTACAGGCCGGGGACGACGGTGCCGTCGGCGCCGAGCACCTCGCCGGCCGGCGTCGAGTCGAGGCCGAGCCGAAGCGGGTCGGGCACGATGAGGCCGCGCGCCTGGAGCGCCTGCAGGAGCGGCTCCCCGGACCGGCTGATGTCGGTGAGCGGGCCGGTGCAGTTGACCACGGCGTCGGCGAGGACCCGGTCGCGCAGGTCGGGCAGCACCAGCTCGGCCAGGCCGCCGACCTCGTCGACACCTCCGACGCCGCCGGCGGCGAGCGTCAGCCGGCCGTCGCGGAGATAGCCGCGGATCCGGTCCGCGACCTCGGGCGCCATCCGGTGCCGGCGCACCTCCCAGTCCCGGGCGTGGGCGGCCAGGAACCGCCGCCGCTGCTCGAGGTCGAGCCGTCGCCAGATCGACTGCGTCTGCGGGCGCAGCCCGTCGACGACGTTGCGCCAGTCGACGCCCTGGCTGCGGGCGGCCTCGACCTGACCGCGCACGAAGGCCGCGATCCCGTCGGCGGTCAGCGGCCCCTCGGGCACGTGGCTGACCCAGGCCGTCGACTGCTGCTCGATGTGCGCGTGCGGCAGCAGTCCGTGCCGGCTGACCATCACCGCGCGCCGGCGCGGCTCGTCCTCGAGCAGCGTGATCGCGGTGTCGATCGCGGTGAGGCCGGTCCCGACGATCACCACGGTCGCGTCGCCCGGCAGCGCCCGGATCGCGGCGAGGTCCCAGGGGTCCGCGAGGTGGCCGGGCAGCCCCGCGAGCTCCGTCAGCGGCTGCGGCCTCTGGTTGCCGTGGGCGAGGACCACGGTCGCGGCCGACGTGGAGCGGTCCCGCGTGCGCACCTCGAAGCCGCCGGGCACCGGGACGATGTCGTCGACCCGGCCGGCGCTGATCGTGAGCCGGTGGTCGGCGACGCCGGCGAGCGTGTCCTGGAGGTACGCCGCGAACTCCATCCGCGGCAGGAACCCGAGCGGATCGGGGTCCCGGCCGGCCCGGACCGCCCAGTCGAGCAGGTCGGACGGCACGTCGGCGTACGCGCTCATGTGCCGCGCGCGGACGTTGAGGAGGTGCCGCGGGTCGGACGTGCCGTAGGCGATGCCGCGGCCGAGCACACCGGTCGCCTCGTGGACCGTCACCGCGAGCGACGAGTCGCCGGTGCTCGACAGCAGCTGGAGCGCCGTGAGCACGCCGCTCGCGCCGCCGCCGACCACCGCGACCCGGTGCCGGTCCGGCACCCCGGCCGCCGTCACTGACTGCTCCACCTCGACCACACCGCCCATGCCTTAAGAGTAGTAAACGAGTCCAGTTAAACCGGCATCGACCCGCTCAGAGCAGCTCGACCACCTGCCCCGCGCGCCCGTGCGCGACCAGGTCGACGACGGTGCGGACGACCGCGCCGACCGGCACCAGGGGGCCCAGCCGAGCCCGCTCGTCCTCGCCGAGGGCGGCCCACTCCACCTGGGCGCGGGGCAGCCCGATCCAGCCCGGGACCACCGCCATCACCCGGGCGCGAGCCGCGGTCCCCGGGTCGGAGAGCGCGGTGGTGAGACGGATCAGGCCGGCCTTGGCCGCGGCGTACTCCGGCGAGCCGTAGCCGTCGGTCCCCACCGCCGCGCTGGAGGCGACGTTGACGACCGCGCCCACGCGGCGCGGTCCCCGGCGCTGGTCCAGGCCCTCGAGGAAGAGCTGGGTGAGCAGCATCGGTGCGCGGAGGTTGAGGTCGAGCGTGCGCGACCAGGCGTCGTACGGCGCCGCGGGGTACTGGTCACCGGCGGTCCAGCCGCCGGCGTTGTTGACGAGCACGTCCGCGCCGCCGAGGTCGCGGGCGCGGTCGGCCAGCGCGCGCAGGTCGGCCTCCTCGCTGACGTCGGCCGGGAACGCCCACCCGCCCACGCGCTGCTCGCGCACCAGCCCAGCGGCCTCCTCGGCGGCCGCCGGGTCCCGGTCCGCGACCAGCACCGCCGTCCCCCGGCGCGCCATCGCCACCGCGACCTCGCGACCGAGCCCGGCCCCGGCGCCGGTGACGACGGCCAGCGCGTAGCGCAGCTCCACTAGCGCCGGGCGGCGGCGAGCCGCCCCTTGAGCAAAGGGACGGCGGGGTGCGGGGTGCCCGCCAGCCGGGCCAGGCAGACCTCGACGACCTCGGTGTCGTACGGCGCGAGGTCGCTGTAGCGCACCACCGCGTCCGGCTGCGGGTCGGCGAGCAGGGCCTCGCGGACCGCGACCGCGACGTACTCGGCGAGCTCGGTGAGGGCCGGGGAGTTGGTCCCGGGCAGCAGGTCCCCGCCGTACGCGTCGACCGCGGCGGCGACCCGGCCGCCGCGGAGCAGCGCGAGCACGAGGTCGACGTCGGTCGCGGCCGGCATCATCAGCCGGTAGGGGCGTGAGGCGAGCTGGCCGCCGAGCGCGGCCCGCAGGTGTGACACCTCGGCCTTCAGCGTGGACAGCGTGACGGCCTGGTCGCCGTACACGAGGGCGTGCAGGTGCTCGAGCGAGAGGCCCTCGGGGTGGATGGCGAGCAGCGCCAGCACCTCGGTCTGGCGCCGGTTGAGCAGCAGCCGCTGGCCGTCCAGCCAGGTCTCGGCGGTGCCGAGCAGCCGCATCACCAGGCCGGGCTCGTCCTGCTCGTCGAGCACGGCCGGACCGGCGTGGGCGCGCGAGGCTGGCATGGCGGTCTCGATGAGCCGCGCGAGCACCCGGGCCGTGGCCAGGCCGATGGGGTGCGTCCGGTCCCAGGTCGTGGAGATGTCGATGACGCCGAGCTGGGTCCCGGTGACCGGGTCGTGCAGCGGCGCGGCCCAGCAGACCCAGTTGTGCACGATCGAGGCGTAGTGCTCGGCGCTGAACACCATCGCCGGCGCGGCGAGCCGGTTCGCGAGGTCGAGCGCGTTGGTGCCGACGGACTCGTCGTCCCAGCGCCCGCCGGCCACGAAGTTCACCGTCTCCGCCTTGCGGCGCATCACGCGACCGCCGTACGTCCACAGGATGCGGGTCTCCGGATCGGTGACCGCGACCACGAGGTCGCCGTCCTCGGCGGTACGCCGGAGCTCCGCCTCGACCCGGCCCACGGCGGTCTGCAGCGGCGAGCCGTTCCAGTAGGCCGCCGTCTCGGCCTCGTCGGCGAGCGGCGCCTCACGGACGTCGGTGGTGATCGCGGCCTCGGACCTGGTCCAGCTGGTCAGGATCTCGGGGCGGACGCGCAGGGTGCCGTCCGCATGCTCCAGGAACGCAGTCCAGGCGCGAACCGTGTCCATCCTGCGGGTCTGGAGCTCGCTGCGAGCCATGCGGTCGAAGGTAGCACCGGGAGCGTGACGCGGATCACCCTCAGTGGAGGTCGCGGTGGATGCGTCCCTCGAGGGTGCCGAGCCGCTCTCCGGACCCGCCCCAGCGGCCGGCGACGATCTCCGCGGCGATGCTGATCGCGGTCTCCTCCGGCGTCCGGGCACCGAGGTCGAGCCCGATCGGGCTGGAGAGCCGGGCGATCTCCTTCTCCTCCAGCCCCGCCTCGCGCAACCGCTCGAGCCGGTCCTCGTGGGTGCGCCGGGAGCCCATCGCGCCCACGTAGGCGATCTCCGGCAACCGCAGCGCCACCTCCAGCAGCGGCACGTCGAACTTCGGGTCGTGGGTCAGCACCGTGACCACCGTGCGGCCGTCGACCCGGCCCGCCTCGGCCTCCGCCGCCAGGTAGCGGTGCGGCCAGTCCACGACCACCTCGTCGGCCTCGGGGAACCGGCTGTTCGTCGCGAACACCGGCCGCGCGTCACACACCGTCACGTGGTAGCCCAGGAAGCTGCCGACCCGGGCGACCGCGGCCGCGAAGTCGATCGCCCCGAACACCAGCATCCGCGGCTTCGGCGCGAACGCCCACACGAACACCCGCATCCCCTCACCGCGACGCTCGCCGTCCGGGCCGTAGCCCAGCGTCGCGTTGTGGCCCGCCGCCAGCAACCCCAGCGCGTCGTCGTGGACCGCATCGTCCGCGCGCGGCGACCCCAGCGACCCGGCGAGCGGCTCGTCCGGGCGCACGACGAGCCGGCGGCCCAGCCAGGCCGGGTCCGGGTGCTCGATCACCGTCGCCAGGGCCACCGGCCGGCCGGCCTCGACGTCCTCGGCGATCTCCCCGAGCTCGGGGAACGTCTCCCGGTCCACCTTCTCGACGTACACGTCGAGGATCCCGCCGCAGGTCAGCCCGACCGCGAACGCGTCGTCGTCGGAGACGCCGTACCGCTCGAGCACGGGCGTGCCGGACTCCACCACGGACTGGCCGAGCTCGTAGACCGCGCCCTCGACGCAGCCACCCGAGACCGAGCCCACCGCGGTCCCGTCCGGACCGACCAGCATCGAGGCGCCCGGCGGCCGCGGCGCGGACTGGAACGTCGCGACCACGGTCCCGACCCCCACCGTCTCCCCCGAGCGCCACCACGCCAGCAGCTCGGGCAGCACGTCACGCACGGGAGACCACCTCCACCAGCTCGGCGAACGTCGCGAGGGAGTGCCCGGCGACGAAGTCGTCGCAGTGCGGCAGGGCCGCGACGACGCCCTGCTGGACCGGCTCGTAGCCGGCCTTGCCGCGGTGCGGGTTGACCCACACGACCCGGTGCGCGATCCGCCGGAGCCGCGCCATCTGCTCGCCGAGCATGGTCGGGTCACCGCGCTCCCAGCCGTCGCTGAACACCACGACCACGGCGCCGCGGGCCATCCCGCGCTGGCCCCACCGGTCGAGGAAGAACCGCAGCGTCTCGCCGAGCCGGGTGCCGCCGGACCAGTCGGGCACGGTCTCGCCCGCGGCCACCAGCGCCCGCTCCGGGTCGCGGACCCGCATCGCGCGGGTGACGTGGGTGACCCGGGTGCCGACCGTGAACGTCTCGACCGACCCCGACGACCCGGCCGCCTGGGTGAACCGGTGCGCGAGGCGGAGCAGTGCGTCGGCGTACCCGCTCATCGATCCGGAGACGTCGACCAGCAGGACCACGCGGCGCGGCCGGGTGCCGCGGCGCCGCCAGGCGATCTCGGCGGGCTCGCCCATCCGGCGCAGCGAGGCGCGCAGGGTGTGCGAGGCGTCGACCCGCCCGCGGTGCCAGCGCTGGTGCCGGGCGGTACGCCGGACCGGCGGGCGCGGCCGCAGCGTGGCGAAGAGACCGACCAGGCGGTGCTTCTCGGCGGCCGAGAGCGCGGCGACGTCGCGGTGCCGCAGCACCTCGGTGTCGCTGGCCGTGGCTCGCACGACCTCCTGCTCGTCGGAGTCCGCCGCCCCGGTCCCCTCGTCGAGGGGCAGCCCCGAGAACGCGGGCGCCTCCACCCGCTGCTTCGGCCGGGGCAGCGGGAGGCCGTCCCGCGAGCCGAAGTACTCGTGGAACACCTGGTCGTAGCGCGCCAGGTCGTCCGGGCCGGCGCAGAGGGTGGCCCGGCCGGCCAGGTAGGCCGCGCGCCGGTCACCGGCGCCCAGCACCGCCGTCGCCGCGAGGAAGCCCTGCGCGCGGTCGTGCGTGACGGGGACGCCGGCGGCGCGGAGCGCGCGCGTGAAGGCGAGCAGAACGACGTCCGGGTCCCTCATGGCCGCAGCATCTGGTCGAGGGCGTGGCGGACCCGCTCGGAGTCCTCGCGGTACTTCACGAGCGCGCCGAGGGTGGCCGCGGCCGTCTCGATGTCGATCTCGGCGGTGCCGAGGTGGTGGAGCGCGCGCGCCCAGTCGAGCGTCTCCGCGACGCCCGGTGGCTTCTGGAGGTCGTCCCGGCCGCGCAGCTGCTGGACGAGCTCGACCACCTGCCGGCGCAGCGTCTCGGACACCTCGGGCGCCCGGCTGCGGAGGATCTCGACCTCGCGCTCCAGGCCCGGGTGGTCGATCCAGTGGTACAGGCAGCGCCGCTTCAACGCGTCGTGCAGCTCCCGGGTTCGGTTCGAGGTGAGCACGACGATCGGCGGGGTCGCGGCGCGCACGGTGCCGAGCTCGGGGATGGTCACCTGGTAGGTCGAGAGCACCTCGAGCAGGAACGCCTCGAACTCGTCGTCGGCCCGGTCCACCTCGTCGACCAGCAGCACCGCCGGGCTCTCCTGGAGCGCCCGGAGCACGGGACGGGCGAGCAGGAAGCGCGCGTCGTACAGGCTCTTCTCGGCCTCCTCGACGCTCTGCTCGCCGCGAGCGGAGCCGGCAGCCTCGAGCGCGCGCAGGTGCAGGATCTGGCGCGGGAAGTCCCAGTCGTAGAGCGCCTGCGTGGCGTCGATGCCCTCATAGCACTGGAGCCGGACCAGCGGCAGCTCCAGGCTCTCGGCGATGGCCTCCGCGAGCGCGGTCTTGCCGGTGCCGGGCTCGCCCTCGAGCAGCAACGGCCGCTGCATCTCCAACGCGAGGAAGGCCACCGTCGCGAGCGCGTCGTCGGCGAGGTAGCCGGTGCCGCCGAGGCGGTCGGCCACGGCTGCAGGGGACTCGAGGGCCATGCAGCCAAGGCTACGCGGGGCCCGTTGGTCAGGGGTTGGGGCGATCGACGTCGCGGCCCGACGCCAGGTCGGCGCACTCGACGACCTCGACGTCGTGGCTCGCGAGGTACCCGCGCGCACCCCGGTCGCCGTCGGTCTCGGCGACCACGCCCGCCCAGTGGTCGCGGCCGATCACCACCGGGTGCCCGACCTGTCCGTCGTACGACGCGCGCCGGAGCGTGGCGGCCGAGGGGGGCGGGTCGAGGAGCCGGCGGACGACGTCCGCACCGACGTCCGGCAGGTCGACGAGGGTGAGGACCACCGCGTCGGCGTCCGTGCCGTCGACCGCGACGAGGCCCGCGCGGAGCGAGGCGGACATGCCCTCGGCCCAGTCCGCGGCGACGACAGCGGTGGCACCGGTGCCGTCGAGCAGCGGCAGCGCGTCCTCGGCCCCGGCGCCGAGCACGGCCGTCACCTGCGAGCACCCGCCGTCGGCCAGCGCGCGCACGGCGGCGACCAGCCACGGCTCGCCGTACCGGTCCCGCACCAGCGCCTTGGGCATGCCCATCCGCGAGCCCGCCCCCGCGGCGAGGAGCAGCCCGGCGACCGTCACCCGAAGGCCTGGTCGTAGAGCGCGGCCAGGTCGGCGGAGTACGGCGCACTGAACCCGCACACGGTCACCTGGCCGTCGCTCGCGCTCACGAGGTACCGCCCGCCGTCCTCGAAGTGCACCGCCCCCACGAGGTCCTGGAGCGCCTCCTCCGGCGCCTGCACGCGGACCAGGTCGGTCGGGCCGCCGGCGTACCAGTGCCCGACGGTGAGCGTGACGACCCGGCCAGCCAGGGCGGTGACGGTGCCGTCGAAGGCCAGCGACTGCTGCGCGAGGGTCTCGGCGTTCGGCACCATGCACCTCGCGTCGTACGTCGCCGGGCTGGGCGCGCCGAGCTCGGTGACCGTGGTGTGGTCGGCCGCCGTCGGCGGCGCGGCGGGGTCGTCGTCGTGGCTGACGACGGCGAAGACGCCGACACCGGCGATGATCAGCACCGCCGCGGCCGCGACGAGCCAGGTGAGCGGGCCGCGGTTGCGGGTGCCCGTCGCCCGGTTCTCGGTGGTCAGCTCGGTGCTCATGACGTCCTCCACGAGTCGGGTCGCCCGCTCGGGGCCGGCCGGCGGGAGGGAGGAGGCCGGGTCGGCCGCCCGCAGGCGGTCGCGCAGTTCGTCGTGCTGGTCGTCGTGCTGGTCGGTCACGGTCTTCTCCCCTCTCTCGACTCCTCATGTCCGGACGCGGCGCCGTTCTTTCGCAGCAGGTCCGCGAGCTTGCCGCGCGCCCGGTGGAGCCGGATGCTCGCGGCGTTCGCCGTGATGCCCAGGACGGTGGCGATCTCCGCCGGCGCCAGCTGCTCCCACGCCCACAGGCGCAGCAGCTCGGCATCGTTCGGCCGCAGCGCGGCCACCGCGGCGGCGAGGTCCTCGTCGCGCTCCTCGGGACCCGGCAGGGCCTCGGCCGGCGGGTCGATCGCGGCGACCTTCGCCGCCACCCGCTCCTGGCGGCGCGCGGACCGCTCGGCGTTCCGCAGGCACATCCGGGCGACGCCGTACACCCACGGCAGCGGGTCCGGGGGGAGGTCGTCGGCCCGCCGCCAGCACACCAGCAGCGTCTCGGCGAGCACGTCCTCGGCGGTGGCGGCGTCGGTACGACGGGCGAGGTATCGGCGCACGGGCTCGATCAGCCCGGGCGCGACCTGTTCGAAGCGTTCGCGGCGGCTCTCGTCCACGGCCACCACTCTGCCCCACCCCCGCCACTCCCGTTGAACCGGCCGGCGGGAGACGGCGAACGGCCCCAGTCCCGGGGGACTGGGGCCGTTCGAACGGTGCTACGTGGAGCGGGTCGGACTCAGAAGTCCATGCCGCCCATGCCGCCGGACGGGTCGCCCATCGGGGCGGACTTCTCCGGCTTGTCGGCGACGACGGCCTCCGTGGTGAGGAAGAGCGCCGCGATGGAGGCGGCGTTCTGCAGCGCGCTGCGGGTCACCTTGGCGGGGTCGATGATGCCCGAGGCGATCATGTCGACGTACTCGCCCGTGGCGGCGTTCAGGCCGTGACCAGCGGTCAGGTTGCGCACCTTCTCCGCCACGACGCCGCCCTCGAGGCCGGCGTTGATCGCGATCTGCTTGAGCGGGGCGTCGGAGGCGAAGCGCACGATGTTCGCACCGGTCGCCTCGTCACCCTCGAGCTCGAGCTTGTCGAACGCGGTGGCCGCAGCCTGCACCAGGGCGACGCCGCCACCGGCGACGATGCCCTCCTCGACGGCCGCCTTCGCGTTGCGAACGGCGTCCTCGATGCGGTGCTTGCGCTCCTTGAGCTCGACCTCGGTGGCCGCGCCGACCTTGATGACCGCAACACCGCCGGCCAGCTTGGCCAGGCGCTCCTGCAGCTTCTCGCGGTCGTAGTCGGAGTCCGACTTCTCGATCTCCGCACGGATCTGGTTGACGCGACCAGCGATCTGGTCGGCGTCGCCCGCGCCCTCGACGATGGTGGTCTCGTCCTTGGTGATGACGACCTTGCGGGCCTGGCCGAGCAGCTCGATGCCGGTCGACTCGAGCTTGAGGCCGACCTCCTCCGAGATGACCTGGCCGCCGGTCAGGATCGCGATGTCCTGCAGCATGGCCTTGCGGCGGTCACCGAAGCCCGGTGCCTTGACGGCGACGGACTTGAAGGTGCCGCGGATCTTGTTGACGACCAGCGTGGACAGGGCCTCGCCGTCGGTGTCCTCGGCCAGGATCAGCAGCGGCTTGCCCGACTGCATGACCTTCTCCAGCAGCGGGAGCAGGTCCTTGACCGACGAGATCTTCTGGTTGGCGATCAGGATGTAGGGGTCCTCGAGGACCGTCTCCATCCGCTCGGGGTCGGTGACGAAGTACGCCGAGATGTACCCCTTGTCGAAGCGCATGCCCTCGGTGAGCTCGAGGTCGAGCCCGAAGGTGTTCGACTCCTCGACGGTGATGACGCCTTCCTTGCCGACCTTGTCCATCGCCTCGGCGATGATCTCGCCGACGGTGGTGTCAGCGGCGGAGATCGACGCGGTGGCGGCGATCTGCTCCTTGGTCTCGATGTCGATCGCCATGCTCGAGAGCTGCTCGGACACGGCGGCGACGGCGGCCTCGATGCCGCGCTTGAGGCCCATCGGGTTCGCACCCGCGGCCACGTTGCGCAGACCCTCGCGGACCATCGCCTGCGCGAGGACCGTCGCCGTGGTGGTGCCGTCACCGGCCACGTCGTCGGTCTTCTTGGCGACCTCCTTGACCAGCTCGGCGCCGATCTTCTCGTAGGGGTCCTCGAGCTCGATCTCCTTGGCGATGCTCACACCGTCGTTGGTGATCGTGGGGGCACCCCACTTCTTCTCGAGAACGACGTTGCGGCCCTTGGGGCCGAGGGTGACCTTGACGGCGTCGGCGAGCGTGTTCATGCCTCGCTCGAGACCGCGCCGGGCCTCCTCGTTGAAAGCAATCAGCTTGGGCATAACTCCTGCGATTCCTCACGCTTAGAGTTCGTGGATCCGGCTCGATGGGTTGCCCGCGACGGACGGCCCCGCTGACCCGGCGAACCCTTTCTCGCCGGCGCGGCGGGCCTCAACTGGCACCGATCCGGTTGTCACTCTCGCTAGGAGAGTGCCAGCGTCATGTTTAGCACTCGACCCCTGCGAGTGCAAGAAGCGGGGCCCTTCAGCACAGCCGGGCGGCGGACCTCACCAGGTCTTCGGGTAGGCCCGGGCGGCGACGGCCTCGGCGAACGGCAGGGCGTTCAGCGGGAGGACGTCGAGGTACAGGCCCGGCTCGGTCAGCTCGACCTCGCTGACCACGAGGCGGTCCCGGTAGCGCATCATGTCGACCCGGCCGTAGACGATCTCCTCGCCCAGCAGGTCGACCACGGTGGCGATCGCCTCGGCCGCCAGCGACGCGGCCTGCTCCCCCAGCTCGACCGAGCGCGAGCTGCCGCCGTACTGCTCGTGGACCCGGATGTCATTGGCGCTCGGGGTCTTCTGCGCCTGGCTCACGGGCCGGCCGCCGATCACGAAGACGGAGATCTCGCCCTCGGTGTGGATCGACTCGACCAGCGGCTGCACCACCCAGGGACCCTCGTGACCGTCCTTCGGAAGCCAGACCCGGCCGTCCGTGACGACCTCGAGGCCACGGCCGCCGGCGCCGACCCGCGGCTTCACCACGGCCAGGCCGAACCCGTCGGCGGCGGCGCGTACGTCGAAGATGGTGTCGGCCGCGACCGTCGGGACGACCGGGAGGCCGGCGTCCTGGAGCTCGATCAGGTAGCGCTTGTCGGTGTTCCAGCGGAACACCGACGCACCGTTGAGGAGCGTCGGGCCGACACCGGACGCCCAGCCGAGGAACTCCCCGAGCCGGCCGTCGTAGTCCCAGGCCGAGCGGACCGCCACGACCTCGGCGGTGCCCCAGTCGACGCCGAGGTCGTCCCAGACAACCCACCGGCTCGCGAGGCCGTGCGCGGCGAGCGCCGCGTCGAGCGCGCCGTGGCCGGGCTCGCCCTCGGCCCACTCGCGACTGGTCGCGAGCAGGACGAGTGGCACCTGGGCCTCACCGCGATGCTCCATGGGCAAATGCTAAGCGGTGGCTCAACTGCTGTCGCGGACGACCAGACGGGTGGACAACATCCGTGCGGCGTGATCGCGCTCGGGCGCGGCCATCGTCTCGAGCAGCAACGCCACCATCTCGCGGCCCATCCGCTCCGGGGACTGGTGCACCGTCGTGAGCGGTGGATGGGCCGACTGGGCGATCGGCGCGTCCTCGAAACCGACCACCGCGACGTTCTCCGGCACCCGTCGGCCGGCGTCGCGGAGCACCTGGAGGGCGCCGACCGCCATCAGGTCGTTCGCACAGAAGACCGCGTCGAGGTCCGGCGCCCGCTCGAGCAGCGCCCGCATCGCGTCGGCGCCGCTCTGCTGCCCGAAGTCGCCACGCTCGACGAGCCGTTCGTCGACTGCGCGCCCGGCGGCGGCCAGCCCGGCGACGTACCCCTCGTAGCGCGAGCTGCCGGCGACCATGTCGGTCGGGCCGGCGATCGTGGCGATCCGGCTGCGGCCGCGCTCGACCAGGTGCGCCACCGCGAGGCCGGCGCCCTGCACGTTGTCGACGTCGACGGAGCCGTTCGCGACGTCCTCGCGGGGGCGGCCGCCGACCACCACGGGTACGCCGTGCGCACGGATCCGCTCCGGCAGCTCGTCGTCGTCGTGGAGGGAGAGCAGCAGCACGCCGTCGACGTGCTGCCGGGTCAGGTAGCGGTCCAGCCCGCCGCGCCGCTCCGACGCCTGGGCGAGGAGCAGCACCAGCTGCCGGTCGGCCGCGCCGAGGGCGGACCCGATGCCGCGGACGATGCCGGCGAAGAACGGCTCGCCGAAGACCCGCTCCTCCGACTCCGCGATCACCAGGGCGACGGTGTCGGTGCGGCGCTTGACGAGGGCCCGGGCCGCGGCGTTCGGGACGTACCCGAGCTGCTCGATGGCCTCCTCGACCGCCTGCCGGGATCGCTCGGAGACCTTCTCGCCCCCGTTGATCACGCGGGACGCGGTGCCCCGGCCGACGCCGGCGAGGGCGGCGACCTGCTCGAGGGTCGGCTGGGTCATGGCGCCAGTATCCCGTCGAGCAGCGGGCCCGGGACGTCGAGGAGTTCCCGGGCCCGCCACACGGATGGGCCCGCCGCGGAACCGCCGTTCGCGGCAGGCACCCCCACACGTCCGGCCAGGGCCATCATGCGGTCCACCCCCGGTCGGTCGTGGTGAGTGGGAGCGTTCCCATTGCGCTCACTCTGGCCGCTGGCGACGACCCTGTCAAGGGCTCCGGAGCCGGTGGCCGAACGGCACGTCGACGTCCATCCCGAACGCCTCACGCGTCCGTTCGGGCAGGTCCGGGTGAACGGCAGCTGTCGATTCTGTCGGGCCTCGCCCGTCATCGCGGTGACAGACTCATCCCACGTCGAGAGGAACCACCATGACCACCTACGCCGTTCTCCTCCCCGGTGACGAAGCCACCTGGGAGTCCGCCTCCGAGGAGCAGCGCGCCGCGATGTACGCCCGGCACGGCGAGTTCGCCCGGCTCCTCGGGGAGCGCGGTCACCAGGTGACCGGCGGCGCCGAGCTCACGCACTCGCGCAACGCCAAGGTCGTCCGTGCCAGCGGCGTCACCGACGGGCCGTACGCCGAGACCGTCGAGCAGCTCACGGGCTTCTACCTGGTCGAGACCGACGACCTGGACGACCTGCTCGAGGTCGTGCGCGTGCTGGCCGGCACCGACGGCGCGATCGAGGTGCGCGCGACCGTCGACAACAACGGAGGCGCCGCCTGACCGAGGAACAGCTCGCCGCGGTGCTGCGGGACGAGTGGGGCCGGTTGCTGGCCCTGCTGGTCGCGCAGTTCCGCCGGCTCGATCTCGCCGAGGACGGCCTCGCCGACGCCTTCGAGGCCGCCGCGCGGACCTGGACGGTGCCGCCGGACAACCCGCCCGCGTGGCTGCTCACCGCTGCCCGCCGGCGGATCGTCGACCGGCTGCGCAGCGAGGGCGTCGCGGCCCGGAAGCTGCCGATGCTCGCGGTCGAGGCGTCGGTGCAGGAGGAGGCGCAGGCGTTCATGGCAGATGCCGGTGAGACCGTGGTCGACGAGCGGCTGCGCCTGGTCCTGCTCTGCGCGCACCCGTCGCTGCCGCGGGAGTCGGCGGCGGCCCTGACGCTCCGGCTGGTGCTGGGCGTGCCGACCGACGACATCGCGCGGCTGTTCCTGGTGCCGACGCCCACGATGGCCGCCCGGCTGACCCGAGCGCGCAAGAGGCTCGCCGGCGAGTCGTTCGCCGTACCCGGTGACCTGGCTCCTCGGGTGGCGGTGGTGGCCGACGTCGCCTACCTGGCGTTCACGACCGGCTACGCGCCCGGCTCGGGCCCCGACGTGCTGCGCGCGGACGTGGCCGGCGAGGCGATCCGGCTGGTGCAGGTGCTGCGTTCCGTGCTGTCGTACGTGGACACCGAGCTGGACGCGCTGCTCGCGCTGATGCTGCTCCAGCACTCGCGCCGGGACGCCCGGGTGGACGGTGACCGGCTGGTGCTGCTGCCGGACCAGGACCGCAGCCGCTGGCACACCGCCGAGATCAGCGCCGCGCTCGACCTGCTGCGGCCGTGGGTCGACGCGGCACCCTCGCCGTACCTCCTCCAGGCGCTGGTCGCGGCCGAGCACGCGATCGCGCCGACCGCCTCCGCGACGGCCTGGGACCGGATCGCGGCGCGCTACGAGGAGCTCGAGGAGCTCACCGGCTCGCCGGTCGTCCGGCTCAACCGCGCGGTCGCGGTCGCCGAGGCGTCCGGCCCGGCCGCGGGGCTCGCGCTGCTCGACGGGCTGGTGCTCCCCGGCCACCGGCTGCCCGCCACCCGCGCCGAGCTGCTCACCCGGCTCGGTCGGTCCGCCGAGGCCGGCACGGCGTACGACGAAGCCATCGGCCGCTGCTCGAACCTCGCCGAGCGCGCCCACCTCATCGAGCGCCGCGCCCAGCTGTGACGCGGGATCAGCAGCCGCCCGCGACCGCCGGGATCACCGAGATCTGGGTGCCGTCGGGCGTGGGCGTGGCCAGGTTGTCGAGGAAACGCACGTCGTCGTTGTCGACGTAGACGTTGACGAACCTGCGCAGCTCGCCGGACTCGTCGAGGATCCGGCCCTTGATGCCGCTGTAGTTCCCGTCGAGGTCGTCGAGAACCTCGGCGAGGGTCGCGCCCGAGGCGGTGACCTCGGACTCGCCCCCGGTGTAGGTGCGCAGGATGGTCGGGATCCGGACGGAGACTGACATGCGAGTCCCTTTCAGGCGAGGCCGGTGGCGGCGAAGGCGGCGTACGTCGGTGCGATGGTGGCCGCCGGGGCGACCGAGCCGGAGACGGCGTCGAGGGTCTTGAGCCCGTGGCCGGTGTTGATGACGACGGTCTCGAGGGACGCGTCGAGCTGGCCGGTCTCGACGAGCTTCTTGAGTACGGCGACCGTCGTACCGCCGGCGGTCTCGGTGAAGATGCCCTCGGTGCGGGCCAGCAGCACGATGCCCTCGCGGACCTGGTCGTCGGTGACGTCCTCGACCGCGCCGCCGGTCCCGCGGCAGATGTCGAGCACGTAGATGCCGTCGGCGGGGTTGCCGATCGCGAGGCTCTTGGCGATGGTGTCCGGCTTGACCGGCCGGATCGCGTCGACGCCGGCCTTGTAGGCGACGGAGACCGGCGAGCAGCCCTCGGCCTGCGCGCCGAAGACCCGGTACGGCTTGTCCTCGACCAGGCCGAGCGCGATCAGCTCCTGGAACGCCTTGTGCACCTTGGTCAGCTGCGAGCCGCTCGCGACCGGGATCACGATCTGGTCCGGCAGCCGCCAGCCGAGCTGCTCGGCGATCTCGTAGCCCAGGGTCTTCGATCCCTCGGCGTAGTACGGGCGGACGTTGACGTTCACGAACGCCCAGCCGTCCTCCTCGCCGGCGATCTCCGAGGCGAGCTTGTTCACGTCGTCGTAGTTGCCGTCGACCGCGACCAGCGAGTCGGTGAAGACCGCGCTGTTGACCTGCTTGGGCTGCTCGAGGTTGCTCGGGATGAACACGACGGTCTTGATGCCGGCGCGGGCGCCCGCGGCGGCGACGGCGTTCGCGAGGTTGCCGGTCGAGGGGCAGGCGAAGACCTTGGCGTGCAGCTCGCGAGCGGCGCTCAGCGCGCAGGCGACCACCCGGTCCTTGAAGGAGTTGGTGGGGTTGGTGGAGTCGTCCTTCACCCACAGGTCGGCGATGCCGAGCTCGGCGCCGAGGTTGTCCGCCTTGAGGAGCCGGGTGAAGCCGGGCTCCATGTTCGGGCTCTGCTCGATGTCGGACGGGACCGGCAGCAGCGCCTTGTAGCGCCAGATGTTCGCGGGTCCGGCCTCGATCTGCTCGCGGGTGACCTCGCCGAACTCGTAGGCGATCTCCAGCGGGCCGAAGCACTCCGGACACGCGTAGAAGGGCCCGAGGTCGACCCGGTGGCCGCACTCGCGGCAGGACAGGGCGACGGCGTTGCCGAACGCGCCCTCACGGGTGGTGGATGCCTTCTCGACGACAGCGGCGCTCATGAGTCCTCCTTCTCATCTTCCCCGGCTGCGACGGTCGCGCCGGGCGGAATTGGCACCGTTTCCGCGAACCGCTTCCCGATGTTCCGGGCGGCGGAGGCTCGCGGCGGTTGCCGGGACTTCACAGGGCCGTATCCCTCTGTCCCTCTGGATGAGCTGTCAGGAACTGTACGCGGGCCGTCTCAGCATGTGCACACCGCATCCGCATGCTGGACGTGCGAACGCGGTAGTCCCTGCCGAAAATGTCGTCGACACGGCGTGTCGAGAGCATTTTGGGCAGGGACTACGCGGACGTCAGGCGGCGGCGGTGGCGCCCCGAGCCTCGGAGGGGGCGGGGACGAGGGCGCCGCGGACGACGTCGAGCACGTCGCCGACCACGTGGACCGTGACCGACTCGAGCACGTCGGCGGGCACGTCGTCCAGGTCGGGCTCGTTGCGCAGCGGCACGAAGACCTCGGTGAGTCCGTTGCGCTGGGCGGCGAGCAGCTTCTGCTTGAGGCCACCGATGGGCAGCACCCGGCCGTTGAGGGTCACCTCGCCGGTCATGCCGACCTCCGAACGCACCGGGCGACCGGTCGCGAGGGACGTGAGCGCGGTGACCATCGTGATGCCCGCGGACGGTCCGTCCTTGGGCGTCGCGCCGGCCGGCACGTGCACGTGGATCGCCTTCTCGAAGAACGCCGGGTCGACGCCGAGCTCGGCCGCGTGGGCGCGGACGAAGGACAGCGCGATCTGCGCGGACTCCTTCATCACGTCGCCGAGCTGGCCGGTCAGGGTCAGTCCGGCGGTGCCTTCCGACGCGGACGCCTCGATGAAGAGCACGTCGCCACCGAGACCGGTGACCGCGAGACCGGTCGCGACACCCGGGACCGAGGTCCGCTCGTGCGTCTCCGGCGTGAACCGTGGCCGCCCGACCAGGCCCTTGAGCTGGGGTACGTCGATGTCGACGTGCGTCTCGCCGGTCGCCAAGCGGGTGGCCGCCTTGCGCAGCGCCTTCGCGAGCAGCCGCTCCATCTGGCGTACGCCGGCCTCGCGGGTGTAGCTGGCGGCCATCTCGCGGAGCGCCGCGTCGGACACGCTCACCTCGTCGGCGGTCAGCGCCGCCCGCTCCAGCTGCCGGGGCAGCAGGAAGTCGCGGGCGATCGCGACCTTGTCGTCCTCGGTGTAGCCGTCCAGCGTGACCAGCTCCATCCGGTCCAGCAGCGCGGACGGGATCTGCTCGACGACGTTGGCGGTCGCGATGAACAGCACGTCCGACAGGTCCAGGTCGAGCTCGAGGTAGTGGTCGCGGAAGGTGTGGTTCTGCGCCGGGTCCAGCACCTCGAGCAGCGCCGCCGCCGGGTCGCCCCGGTAGTCCGAGCCGACCTTGTCGACCTCGTCGAGCAGCACGACCGGGTTCATCGACCCGGCCTCCTTGATGGCCCGGACGATGCGGCCGGGGAGCGCGCCGACGTACGTCCGCCGGTGCCCACGGACCTCGGCCTCGTCGCGGACGCCGCCGAGGGCGACCCGGACGAACTTCCGGCCCATGGTGCGGGCGACGGACTCGCCCAGCGAGGTCTTGCCGACTCCCGGAGGCCCGGCGAGCAGGATGACCGCGCCGGAGCCGCGGCCGCCGACGACCTGGAGGCCACGCTCGGCACGCCGGGCGCGCACGGCGAGGTACTCCACGATCCGCTCCTTGACCTCGTCGAGGCCGTGGTGGTCGGCGTCGAGCACGGCGCGCGCCGCCACGACGTCGTTGACGTCGTCGGTCGTCACGCCCCAGGGCAGCTCGAGCACGGTGTCGAGCCAGGTGCGGATCCACGCCGCCTCGGGGTTCTGCTCGCTGGAGCGCTCGAGCTTGTCGACCTCCTTCAGCGCGGCCTCGCGGACGCCGTCGGGCAGGTCGGCGGACTCGACCCGGGCGCGGTAGTCCTCCGCGCCCTCGGGCTCGCCCTCGCCGAGCTCCTTGCGGATCGCGGCGAGCTGCTGGCGCAGCAGGTACTCGCGCTGCTGCTTCTCCATGCCGTCGCGCACGTCCTCACCGATCTTGTCGGTGAGCTCGGCCTCGGCGAGGTAGTCGCGGGTCCAGCCGATCAGCTTCTCGAGCCGCGACTCCACGTCGGGGTCCTCGAGGAGCTCGCGCTTGCGGTCGATGGAGAGGTACGGCGCGTAGCCGGCCGCGTCCGCGATCGCCGCCGGGTCGGACATCTGGTGCACGGTGTCGATGACCTGCCAGGCCTCGCGGCGCTGGAGCACGGCGACGACGAGCCGCTTGTACTCCTCGGCGAGCTCACGGGCGTGGTCGGTGACGACGTCGTCGACCGGCTCGACCTCGACCCACAGGGCGGCACCGGGACCGGAGACGCCGCTGCCGATGCGGGCGCGGGGACCGGCCTTGAGGACGGCAGCGGGGCTGCCGCCGGAGAATCGGCCGACGCGCTCGACGGTCGCCACGACGCCGTACGACGCGTAGCGGTCCTCGAGACGCGGGGCCACCAGGACCTGGCTGTCGCTGCCGGCGCGGGCGGCGTCGATCGCGGCGTGCGCGGCGTCGTCGAGCTCCAGCGGCACGACCATGCCGGGCAGGACGACCAGGTCAGAGACGAAGAGAACAGGCAGCTTCAGGGACATGCCTCCAGAACGCCCCGGGTGCGGCCGGTGTTCCGGAGAGGCCCTCCTGTTCGCTCAGGACGAACGCGCGTCGGCCGTGAGCCGCCGGAGCAGGTCGAGCACTCCTTCTGGTCCGCGGACCACGACATCGGCGCGCTCGGCCAGCGCGCTCACCTCGTCGGAGGCCGAGCAGACCAGCAGCGTCGGCATCCCCTCCTTGGCCAGGGCGGCGACCGCCTCGAACGCCTCGACGTCGCCGAGGTCGTCGCCGGCGAAGAGGAACGCACCGGCGCCCACCTCCTCGACCAGCGCCTCCACGGCCCGACCCTTGTCCATGCCGGGCGCCCGCACCTCGATCACGTTCCGGCCGGGCTCGAGGACCAGCCCGTTGCGGTCCGCGAGGTCGCGCAGGGGCCCGAGCAGCCGCTGGAACGCCGCGTCGGGATCGGCCATCCGCCGGGTGTGCACCGCGTGGGCGAGGCCCTTGTCCTCGACCCAGGCGTCCGCGGCGTCGGCGTTGCGGAGCGTGCGCGGGAGGTCCCGCAGGAACGTCGCCAGCCCCTGCGGCGGCCGGGGCGAGACGATCCGGCGGCGGGTCGAGCTCCACCGCTCGTTGCCGTACTGCCCGAACAGGTAGAGCTCCTTGCCGTGGTCGCCGATGGTGTTGCCGACCGCCTCCAGCCCGCCGAGGTCGAGGGCCTGGCGCGCGGGGCGCCCGGTGATCACCGCGACGGCGGCGACCACGTCGGCGAGGTCGACGAGGACGTCGCCCGCCTCCGCGTGGATGTGCGCGCGCTCCGGGTCGTCCACGATCGGGGCGAGTGTCCCGTCGAAGTCGAGTCCGACGACCGCCCGGTCGGCGGCGCGCACGAGCGCGGCGTACTTGTGCTCCCCCTCGGGCGAGGTGAACTCCATGCCTCCCAGCCTGTCACCCGGAGGTGAGGTCAGGACAGCGGCCCCGTGAGGATCACGGTCAGCCGGTCGAGCCGCATCGGGTCGACGGCGGGGGCGGTGCGCTTGATGCCCAGGTCGAGGGCGAGCTGCTTCGCGGCGGCCTTGAGCTTGGCCGGGTAGTACACCGTCGTCGCCGGGATGGTGCCGTACCAGTTGTCGGAGCCGACGACCTGCCAGCCGATCCCCGTGGCCCGCTCGCCGACCTGTCCGGCGAGGCCGGTGATGCCGGAGTTGTTGTAGACCTCGACGTAGACCTTGCCGCGCTGCACCTTCGGCGGCTGCGGCTTCGGATCCTTCGACGGGGTGAACGTCGGGGACGGCGTCCCGGTCGGGGTGCCGGTCGGGGTGCCGGTCGGAGTGTCGGAGACGGTGGTGACCTCGCGCTCGGTCGGCTCCGCGCCTCGGGTCGCGACGAAGGCGATGCCGGCCATCGCCACGGCGATCACGCTGAGCATCACGACCGGGGACGGCATCGCGACGCCGCGCTGGTTGCGGGTGCGCACCTCAGACCTCGAAGCCCAGGCGGCGCGCCGACCGCTGGCGCTGGCGGGCGGAGCGGAGCCGACGCAGCCGGCGGACCAGCAGGGGGTCCGCCTCGAGCGCCTCGGGGCGGTCGATCAGGGCGTTGAGGACCTGGTAGTACCGCGTCGAGGACATGTCGAACTTCTCCCGGACCGCGGTCTCCTTCGCGCCGGCGTACTTCCACCACTGGCGCTCGAAGTCGAGGATCTCGCGGTCGCGGTCGCTCAACGCCGGCGTGGCGTCGGCAGCGCCACCGAGAGCGTTCGCGGCGTCCATGCGGTCCTCCGGGATCACGTCCTACAAAGCAGGTCAGGCTTCACTGTAGGTGACGAACCACAACGATGTCATTCGCCTCGCGGGCGCGTCGCTAGTCTCGCCCCATGACGACCCGGTGGGGCATCCTCGCGACCGGCAGGATCGCGCACACGTTCGCGCGCGACCTGGCACTGGTTCCCGGTGCGGAGCTGGTCGCCGTGGGCTCGCGCCGGCCCGAGAGTGCTCGCGCGTTCGCGGCCGAGCACGGCGGCACGGCGTACGGCTCCTACGAGGAGCTGGTGGCGGACCCCGCCGTCGAGGTCGTCTACATCGCCACCCCGCACGCCCTGCACCTGGACAACGCTCGGCTCTGCCTCGAGGCCGGCAAGCACGTGCTCTGCGAGAAGCCCCTCACGCTGACGGTCGCCGAGGCCGAGGAGATGGTGCGGCTCGCCGGCGTCCACGACCGGTTCCTCATGGAGGCGATGTGGACCGCGTGCCACCCGGCCGTGATAGCGCTGCGCGAGCGGCTCGCGTCCGGTGAGCTCGGTACGCCGCGCCAGCTGCACGCCGAGCTGGGGTTCCGGGTCGACGCGCCCCCGGCGGACCGGATGCTCGACCCGGGCCTCGGCGCCTCCGCGCTGCTCGACATGGGGGTCTACCCCCTGACCTTCGCCCACCTGATGCTCGGCGAGGCCCTCTCGCTGGCCGCGACCGCCGAGCTCTCCGACCGGGGCATCGACCTCGACGTCGCGATCGCCGGCCGCTACCCGGGCGGCGCGCTGGCCACCCTGAGCGCGTCGATGACGTCGTGGTCCAGCCGTCGCGCCGGCATCGCGACCGACCTCGGGCGGATCGACGTCGACGACTTCCACCACCCCTCGCGGATCGTGTTCACGTCGTACACGACCGGGGACACCAACGACACCGTGGTGATCGGGGACCCGGAGGCGATCGAGCCCGGCCAGCCGCTCCTGGGCCGCGGGTACGCCCACGAGATCGTGGAGGTCGGTCGCTGCCTGAAGGCGGGACTGCGCGAGAGCCCGCTGGTCCCCCACGCCCAGACGCTGGCGATCATGCGCCAGATGGACGAGGTGCGCGCGCAGGTCGGCGTCAGCTTCCCCGCCTGACGCCGCGCCCGCCGTCAGCTGCGGAG
Source organism: Nocardioides sp. URHA0032 (assembly GCF_000620645.1). Classification (GTDB taxonomy): domain Bacteria; phylum Actinomycetota; class Actinomycetes; order Propionibacteriales; family Nocardioidaceae; genus Nocardioides. Next base: position 222,298 of record NZ_JIAV01000015.1, read on the forward strand.
GAAGGCGAGGACCGCGGCGACCCGGCGGTGCTGGGCGTCGTCGTCCGGCGCGAGGCCGAGCTTCGCGAAGATCCGCTGGGTGTGCTTCTCGACCCCGGCGAGCGACACCGTGAGTGCGGCGGCGATCGCGGCGTTCGACTTCCCCTCGGCCATCAGCGACAGCACCTCGCGCTCGCGCGGCGTGAGGTCGGCGATCGGGTCGCGGTGGCGGCCCATCAGCTGCCGCACGACCAGCGGGTCGAGCACGGTGCCGCCGGCGGCGACCGCGGCCACCGAGCCGAGGAAGTCGTCGAGGTCGCTGACCCGGTCCTTGAGCAGGTATCCGACGCCGCCCGTGCCGGCCGCGAGCAGGTCGTCGGCGTACGACACCTCGACGTACTGCGAGAGCACCAGGAGCTTCGCGTCCGGCCAGGTACGGCGCACCTCCACCGCCGAGCGCAGCCCCTCGTCGGTGTGGCTGGGCGGCATCCGGACGTCGACGATGCCGAGGTCCGGCCGCTCCTCGAGCATCGAGGAGACGAACGCCGGGCCGTCGCCCACGGAGCCGACCACCGTGTGGCCGGCCTCGGTGAGCAGGAGCTGGAGCCCTTCACGGAGCAGCAGCGAGTCGTCGGCGACCACGATCCTCATGCAGGGATCCTCGCGACCAGCGTCGTGCCGCCCCACTCCGGGGAGGTGATCTCGAGGGTGCCGTCGACGGCAGAGAGCCGCTGGCGCAGCCCGGCGAGGCCCAGGCCCTTGGCCGGGTGCGCGCCGCCGACACCGTCGTCCTCGACCCGCACCATCACAGTGCCGCCGTCGAGGACGACCGCGACGTCCGCGGACTTCGCGCCGCTGTGCTTGGCGACGTTGGTGAGGGCCTCGGCGACCACGAAGTAGACCGCGGTCTCCACGTGCGGCGGCAGCTGCTCCGGCACCTCGATCCGGCTCGAGACCGGCACGACGCTGTGCGTCAGCATCTCCTCGAGGGCGGCCGCGAGCCCCCGGTCGACCAGCAGCGGCGGTGCGATGCCGCGGGACAGCGAGCGCAGCTCGGCGACCGTCTCGCGGGCCTGCGTGAGCGCCTCGTCGAGCGTGGCGGCGGCGCGGTCGGGGTCGTCGGCGACCTGCTTCCTGGCCCGGCCGAGGTCCATGGTCAGCCGCACCAGCCGCTGCTGGGGCCCGTCGTGGATGTCGCGCTCGAGCCGGCGCAGCGACTCGGCCTCGGCCAGCCGGGCGGCGTCGCGGCTGTCCTCGACCCGCACCACCTGGTCCTGGAGCTCGGCGCGGCTGCACAGCAGCACCGAGGCCAGGCTGGAGTGGATCAGCGCCGCCACCCGCATCGCGAACGGCAGGGTCACCAGGAGCAGCACCCCGATCGCGAGGTTGAGGAGGCTCTCGGCCGTACGCCCGCTGCCGAGGCCGATCAGCTCGGCCAGGCCCTCGTCGTCCGGGTTGTCCGGGATCCACATCTGCCAGAACCAGTAGGTCAGGCCGGTCAGCATGGCGGCCCACCACACCACGGCGACGGCGAACGCGAGCGTCCCGGTCACCAGGCCGACCAGCGACCAGACGACGTCCAGCCACGACTGGGGGTCCCGGAGCGGGGTCAGCATGCGGCGCCAGAAGCCGGAGCCCTCGGGTGCGCAGAGGTACCGCGGGCCGGGCGCCTCCTTGCCGAGCATGCCGCGCATCCGGATCCGCTCGAACCGCGCGAACCCGCGGGCGACCATGACACCGACCGGGATCAGCAGGACCCCGCCGATCAGGATCGACAGCGAGACGCCGAGCGCGATGTCGACCAGCACGACGACGAACGCCACCAGGGCGATCACGAACGCCGACAGGTTGTAGCCGGTGTCGTACAGGACACGTCGGACGCCGCGGGGTCTTGCGGACGCCGCGATCGGGAACTGGGTGGGCATGCTGACCGTCTCCGTCATGCCGACAACGCTAGGAACGCCGCGGCCTCGGCACGATCCTGCCAGCCCGACGACCTCGGTCGTGCGAGCCCGACACCTCGCACGCGGACTAGGGTGACCGTCGTGGGTGCACCCGGCTCTGCAGACCTCGTCATCGTCGCGAACCGCCTCCCCGTGGACCGCGTGGAGGAGCCCGACGGCTCAGCGGGCTGGCGGCGCTCGCCAGGGGGCCTGGTCTCGGCGCTCGAGCCGGTGATGCGTGAGAACGACGGGATCTGGATCGGCTGGCCGGGCGGCACCGAGCAGGACCTCCAGCCGTTCCAGGACGACGGCCTCGACCTGGTGCCGATGACGATGACGGCCGAGGAGATCTCCGACTTCTACGAGGGGTTCTCGAACGCGACCCTCTGGCCGCTGTACCACGACGTGGTCGCCAAGCCGGAGTTCCACCGGAAGTGGTGGGACGCCTACGTGTCGGTCAACCGCCGCTTCGCGGAGCGCGCCGCGGAGGTCGCCGCCGAGCACTCGACGGTGTGGGTGCACGACTACCAGCTGCAGCTGGTGCCGGCGATGCTGCGCGAGCTGCGCCCCGACCTGCGCATCGGGTTCTACCTGCACATCCCGTTCCCGCCCAACGAGCTGTTCTCCCAGCTGCCGTGGCGGCGGCAGCTCCTGGAGGGGCTGCTGGGCGCGGACCTGGTCGGCTTCCAGCTCAGCGGTGCCGCCCAGAACTTCATCCGGCTGGTCCGCAGGCGCGTCGGCCACAAGACGCACCGCGACCTCGTCTACCTGCCCGACGGCCGGATGGTGCGCGCGGCGGCGTTCCCGATCTCGATCGATGCGACGGCGTACGAGGACCTGGCCCGCTCGCCCGAGGTCACCGAGCGCGCCAAGGAGATCCGCGAGGCGGTCGGCAACCCGCGCCGGATCTTCCTGGGTGTGGACCGGCTCGACTACACCAAGGGCATCTACGCCAGGCTGCGCGCGTTCGGCGAGCTGATCGCCGAGGGGAGCCTCGACGTGGAGGACGCCGTGTTCGTCCAGGTCGCGACTCCGTCGCGCGAGCAGGTCGAGCAGTACCGCATCCTCCGCGACGACATCGAGCGCCTCGTCGGCCGGATCAACGGCGACCTCGGGAAGATCGGACAGCCGGTCATCCACTACCTGCACTCGTCGTATCCGCGCGAGGAGATGGCGGCGTTCTTCCGGGCCGCCGACGTCATGGTCGTCACGCCGTTGCGCGACGGGATGAACCTGGTCGCGAAGGAGTACGTCGCGTGCCGGTTCGAGGATGACGGCGCGCTCGTGCTCTCGGAGTTCGCCGGCGCCGCCGAGGAGCTGCGGCAGGCCTGGCTGGTGAACCCGTACGACATCAACGGCATGAAGGCGGCGCTCCGGGAGGCCTACGACGCCGACGGGCGCGACCTCGCCCGGCGGATGCGGGCGATGCGGAAGACCGTCACGCAGCACGACGTCTCCGCCTGGGCGCGGTCGTTCCTGCACGAGCTGTCGTCGGTGCGGCCGTCGCACGGCAAGACGGTCCGCCCCGCGAAGCGCTCCTGACCCGTAGTCTCCCGCCATGGACCTGGTGCCCAAGCCCGACCAGCTGGTCGCCGCCGCGGGCAACGTGGCCCACGTCGTGATGTACGGCGGGCTCGCCGATCTCCGCCCGATGCCGCGCACGCTCATCGACGAGGGCACGCTGCGCGAGGTGTACCACTACCGCCCCGCGGTGAATGTCCGCGCCCAGGGCGACCCGGTCCTGCTGGTCACCCCACTGGCCGCGCCGGCGATCTGCTTCGACCTCCGGCGCGGCTGCTCGGTGGTCCAGCACTTCGTCGAGGGCGGGCGGCCGACGTACCTCGTGGAGTACGGCACCGTCTCGTTCCGCGACCGCAACCTCGGCCTCGAGCACTGGGTGGAAGAGGTCGTGCCTACGGCTGTGCGCGAGGTGTCCGCCCACGCCGGCGGGCGCCCCGTGCATGTGGTCGGCTGGAGCCTCGGCGGCATCTTCGCGATGCTCGCGGCCGCGGACGCCCCCGACCTGCCCATCGCGTCGCTGTCGGTGATCGGCTCCCCGGTCGACGTCACCAAGGTGCCGCTGGTCGCGCCGCTGCGGCCGCTGCTCGACCTGACCCGTGGGCACGGGCTGGTGACGCGCGCCTACCGCGCGGCCGGCGGCGCGCCCACGCCGCTGGTCCGGTGGGCGTTCCAGCTCTCGTCCTTCCAGAAGCTCGTCACCAAGCCGATCGCGATCGCCACCCACCTCGACGACGCCGACTTCCTGGCGCAGCTCGAGGCGGTGGACCGGTTCACCGCGCAGATGACGGCGTACCCGGGACGCAGCTTCGGGCAGCTCTACCACCGGTTCGCGAAGGGGAACGCCCTCGCGGCGGGCTCGGTCCTCGTCGGCGCCCACGAGGTCTCGCTCGCCGACATCAAGGCACCCGTCCTCGTCTTCGCGGGCGCCACCGACGGCATCGCCCCGGTCGCGGCGGTCAGGGCCGTCGTGCCGCTCCTGTCCGGCGCGCGGGACGTCCGCTTCGAGATCGTCCCGGGCGGCCACCTCGGCATGCTCACCGGCCGAGCCGCGCGGGGTACGACGTGGCGGGTGCTGGACGAGTGGATCGAGCAGTGGTCGGGCACCGACGACCCGCAGGGCGTCGTGCCGAGGAAGAAGCCCGCGACGCGCAAGAAGGCGGCCCCCGCGAAGAAGGCGGGCCCCGCGAAGAAGACTGCCGCGAAGAAGACTGCGGCGAAGAAGCCCGCCCCGTCCACGGAGAGCATCGGCTCGAACCCGAGCCGGCGCTACGGGTCCGGGGGTTCGCGGGCGCTCTCCCGCTGAGGCCCGCTAGTTTGCGGGCATGCCAGCGACCGACAGCCTGCCGCGCTCCGTCCGGGTGGGCTACGGGTCGGGCTCCGTGGCCACCGGCGCCTTCGGCACGGTCCCGGGCCTGATGCTGCTGCCCTACCTCACCGACAGCCTCGGCATCGCCGCGCTCGCGGCCGGGTTCATCGTGTTCCTCCCCAAGGCGTGGGACGTCGTCCTGAACCCGGTCGCGGGCCGGATCAGCGATCGGACGGTCGACCCGCGCGGCCCGCGCCGGCCGTGGTTGCTGCGCGCCGGCCTGGGCCTGGCGGCCGGGTTCGCGCTGCTGTTCGCGGCTCCGGACATGGCGGTGGGACTCGAGGCGCTGTGGGTGCTCGCGCTCTTCCTGGCCTGCGCGACGGCGTACGCCTTCTTCCAGGTGCCGTACGTCGCGATGCCCGCCGAGCTGACCGCGTCGTACGACGAGCGCACCCGGCTGATGACGTGGCGGGTCGCGATCCTGGCCTTCACGATCATGCTCGCCGGCGCGACCGCGCCGGCGATCCGCGACGCGGTCGGTGGCCGGGCCGGCTACCGGGTGATGGGCGTCGTGATGGCCGTGATCATCCTGGTCGGGGTGGTCAGCGCGTACGTCGGGACCCGCCGCGCTCCGGTCACCGCGCCGCAGCCGGGCGCCGGTGGCCTGCGCGACCAGCTGCGCATCGTCGCGACCGCGCGGGACTTCCGCTGGCTGCTCACGACGTTCGTGATCCAGGCGCTCGCCACCGGTTGCATGCTCGCCGGCGTCGACTACCTCGCGAGGAACGTGCTGGGCAAGGACGGGGCCTCGACGATCCTGTTCGTCTGCTTCGTCGGCCCCGCCCTCCTGCTCACGCCCGCCTGGGCAGCGATCGGCACCCGCATCGGCAAGAAGAGCGGGTACGTCGCCTCCTCGGCCTTCCTCGCCGCCGGCGCCCTGCTCGCCGCGACGGCGCAGGTGGCGCCGGCCGCGCTGGTCTATCTCGCGGTCGTGCTCGTCGGCGTCGGGTACGCCGGCTGCCAGGTGTTCCCGATGGCGATGCTCCCGGACGCCGCGGCGGTCGACGCCCGGCGCACCGGCTCCAACCGGGCCGGCGTCTACACCGGCGTGTGGACCGCCGGCGAGACGCTGGGCCTCGCGCTCGGCCCTGCGATCTTCGCGCTCGTCCTCGCGATCGGCGGCTACCGGTCCTCGACCGACGACGAGCACGTCCTCCAGCCCGACTCCGCGCTCACCGCGATCACCCTCGGCTTCTCGGTGCTGCCGGCGGTGCTGGTCCTGGCCAGCCTGTGGTGGCTGCGGAGGTACTCGCTGAGCGCCGACGAGGTCGATGAGAGCGTGCCGGCATGAGCGACGCCCTCGCCCGCCTGCGCGAGATGCAGGCCGCCGACCTCCCGGTGCACGGCGGCCGCACCCTGGCCTACGTCTACGACTCCGGGCTGCCGGACGTCGACCGCATCGGCCGCGAGGCCGTCGCGGCGTACGCCGGCTCGAACGGCCTCGACCCCACGGCGTTCCCGAGCCTGCTCCAGATGGAGAACGACCTGGTCGGATTCACCGCGGACCTCCTGGACGCACCCGGCACCGCGGTCGGCACCGTCACCTCCGGCGGCACCGAGTCGTGCCTGCTCGCGGTGCAGTCGGCCCGCGACAGCCGCCCGGACGTCGAACACCCGCGCATGGTGGTGCCGTCGACCGTGCACGCGGCGTTCCTGAAGGCCGCGCACTACTTCCGGGTCGAGGCCGTGGTCGTGCCGGTCGGACCCGACTTCCGCGTCGACCCGGCCGCGATGGCCGCCGCGCTCGACGACGACCTGCACCGCACCGTGCTCGCGGTCGTGTCCGCGCCGTCCTATGCCCACGGGGTCGTCGACCCGGTCAGCGAGGTCGCGGCCACGGCGGCCGAGCGCGGCCTCCGCTGCCACGTCGACGCGTGCATCGGTGGCTGGGTGCTGCCGTACGCCGCCCGACTGGGTCGCCCGGTCCCGCCGTGGACGTTCGCCGTCGACGGCGTCACGTCGATCTCGGTCGACCTGCACAAGTACGCCTACGCACCCAAGGGCACGTCGGTCCTGCTGCACCGCACGTCGGAGCACCGCCGCCCGCAGTACTTCGCGCACGCCGACTGGCCGGGCTACACGATGCTCAACTCCACGATGCAGTCCACGAAGTCGGGCGGGCCCCTGGCCGGCGCGTGGGCGGTGGTGCGGTCGCTGGGCGACACGGGGTACGAGCTCCTCTCCCGAGAGGTCTTCGAAGCCGTCGACCGGATCGTGGCAGGCGTCGCCGACATCGCTGCCCTGCGCCTGGTCGTCCCGCCCGACTCCACCCTGCTCGCGCTGGCGACCGACGCGACCTGCGACCCGTTCACCGTCTGCGACGAGATGGCCGCGCGCGGCTGGTACGTCCAGCCGCAGATGGGCCACGGCGGCTGGCCCGCGACCATCCACCTCTCGGTCAGCGCGGCGACGAACGCGCACGTGGACGAGCTCCTCGGCGCGCTCCGCGAGGCGGTCGCGGCGGCCGTCGCCGCGGGGCCGGTCGGCGTCGACCCCGGCGTCGCCGCGTTCATCGAGGCCCTCGACCCGGCGATCCTCTCCGAGGAGGACTTCGACGGGCTGCTGGTCGCCGCGGGCCTGGTCGGCGCCGGCGACCGGCCGGGCGGCCTGGCGCTGCCCGACCGGATGGCCGAGGTGAACGCGATGCTCGACCTGGCCTCGCCGCGGATGCGCGAGGCGCTCCTGGTGGCGTTCCTCGATCGCCTCCAGCGCCCGAACCGCTAGCCGGCGAGGGCAACCACGGTGTCGAGGTCGTAGCTCCCCGCGTCGGTGCCGAGGCCCGTCGCCACCTGCGCGGCCGTCGCGCAGCCGAGCCGGGCAGCGGCCCCCAGGTCGAGACCCAGCGACAGCCCGCGCAGGAACCCGGCGGAGAACGCGTCGCCGCAGCCGGTCGTGTCCACCACGTCGATCGGGTACGCCGGCACCTCGATCACCTCGTCCGCGGTGACGACCAGGGCGCCCTTGCTGCCCTGGGTCACCGCCACGCAGCCGGCGCCCGCGTCGACGAGCGCGCGGGCGCCGTCGGCCAGTGACGAGGCGCCGGTGAAGCCCAGCACCTGCTCGTCGTTCGGCAGCAGGTAGTCGGTGTGCGGGAGCGCGTCGCCGATCCAGGCCAGCAGGTCCGGGTCGCCCGGTGCGAGGATGTCGAGCGAGGTCACGGCACCGGTCGAGCGCGCGTGGGCGAGCAGCTTGCCGGCCGCCTCGCCGCCCAGGAACTCCGGCCCGCCGAGGTGCACGTGCGTGATGCCGTCCAGGTCCGCCAGGTCCAGGTCGTCGAGGGTGAAGGCGCCGTTCGCGCCGATGCAGTGCCACGCCGGGCGGTCGCCGTTCGGGCGCACCGGGATCACCGACGCCGAGGTCTGGTGGCCGGGCTTGCGGACCAGCCCGCTCACGTCCACGCCCTCGCGGGACAGCAGCGCGAGCAGGGTGTCCGCGATCGGGTCGGTGCCCACGCCACCGAAGGACAGCACCTCGGCGCCGAGCCGGCTGAGCACGACGGCGGTCCCGCCCGCGGTACCTGCCGGGGACATCCGGATCGTCTCGACCAGCTGGCCGTCCGAGCCGTCCGGGATCGACCCGATCCCGATCACGTGGGTGTCGAGGACGTGGACGCCGACGGTGGCGATCTTCATCGGGGGTTCTCCTGGGTCGTGCCGTAGCTGGTCTGCAGGGCCTGGGTGATGACGTCGAGCTGCTGCTGCTCGGTGAGCAGCCGCGGGGTGCCGAGCGCGGTGGCGCGGTGGTGGAGGGCAGCGAGCCACTCGAGCAGCAACGCGTTCTCCACCGCCTTCGCGAGGGTGGCGCCGACCGCGACGGAGCCGTGGTTGGCCATCAGCGCGGCCTGCCGGCCGTGCAGCGCGGCGAGCACACCGTCGGCGAGCTCGGGCGTCCCGAACGTCGCGTACGGCGCGACGCGCACCTCTCCGCCCAGCAGCAGCTGCTGGTAGTGCAGCACCGGCAGCTCGACGAGGACGCACGCCGCCGCGGTGGAGTACGGCGCGTGCGTGTGGACGACCGCGGCCGATCCGCTGCCGGCGTGGACGCACAGGTGCAGGTCGAGCTCCGAGGTGGGGACGAGTGTGCCCTCGAGCACCTCGCCGGTCGGGGACACGACGGTCACGTCGTCGGCGACGCACTCGGCGAGCACGACACCCGTGCCGGTGATCGCGATCCGGTCGCCCTCGCGGGCCGAGACGTTGCCTGCGGTCCCGATGAGGAGTCCCTCGGCCGCCAGCCGCCGCGACGCGGCGGCGACCTGCTCACGCAGGCTCACTGCCTGACCCCCTTCAGGCCGGCGGGGGTGGCGTAGCGCTCGAGGTAGGCGGTCATCATCGTGATGCCCTCCTCGACGAGGCGCTGGTTCCCGGCGTCGTCGTGCTCGTAGGCGAGCTGGAAGACGCGGTCGCCGACCTCGACGGCCAGGGTCGCGATCTCGAGGTCGATGTCGGGCCGGGCCAGGCCGGAGCCGACGGCGTACTCGAGCAGCATCTTGGCGGTGCTCGCGTTGTGCTCGCGCCCGAACCGGTACACGGCGAGGTTGGTCCGGCCGCGGAGGTAGATCTCCACGAACGCGGGGCGGCGGCGGTAGACCGCGACGTACGCGCCCATCGTGGTGCGCACCAGCGACCCGACCGACAGCACCTCGAGCGCCGCCAGGTCGTCCGCGACCTGCGTGTCCATCTCGTCCATGTCTCGTTGGGCAAGCGCGAGGAGGACGTCCTCCTTGTCGGCGAAGTACTGGTACAGCGAGGCGACCGGGGCGCCGGCGGCTTCCGCGATGTCGCGGGTCGTCAGGGCCTCGACGCCCCGCTCGACCACCAGCCGCGCCGCCGCGTCGAGGAGACCCTCGACGCGGCGACGGCTGCGCTCCTGCCGCGGGACCCGTCGCTTCGGGGATGTGGTCGGGGTCGCAGCCGCAGGCATGGCGACGAGTGTAGGGTACGAAACCGAATCTGACACACGTTCACATTCAATCCCAGGAGCAGCCATGACGCTCACGCGCCGATCCCTCCTCGGCAGTGGCGCCGCCACCGGAGCCCTGCTCGGCACCGGCGCCCTGCACGAGGCCGTCGCCGCCGCCTCACGGCAGGGCTCCCTGCCGAAGCAGGTCGACGCGGTCGTGGTCGGCGGCGGCATCTCCGGGCTCGTCGCCGCGCGCGAGCTCGCCCGCACGGGGCACGACGTGCTGCTGCTCGAGGCCCGCGACCGGGTCGGCGGCCGGGTGCTCAACCACCACCTGTCCGGACCGGGCACCCACGGCGCGACCATCGAGTCCGGGGGCGCGTTCATCGGCCCGACGCAGGACCACATCGCCGCCCTGGCGAAGGAGCTGAAGGTCCCGACGTTCCTGGAGTACAACACCGGGTCGAGCGTCTACGTCTCCTCGACCACCGGCCGGATGGAGTACTCCGGGACCGTGCCGCCGGACCCGACGATCCTCCCCGACGCCGCCGTGCTGCTGCAGCGGATCGACAACATGGCGGCGGAGATCGACGTCGCCGCGCCGTGGACGCACCCGAGCGCGGCCGAGTGGGACGCCCAGACGCTCGGCGAGTGGATCCGCGCGAACGCCGTCAACGGCGAGGGCGTCGAGAACCTCATCGAGTGCTGGACCCAGCCCGGCTTCGGCGCCGACCCCAACGAGCTCTCGCTCCTCTACGTCCTCTGGTACGTCGCGTGCTCGGGCAACGAGCAGAACCCCGGCACCTTCTCGCGCAACTCCGACACCGCGGACGGCGCCCAGGAGCGCCGGTTCGTCGGCGGCTCGCAGCTGATCCCGCTCGGCCTGGCGAAGAGGCTCGGCGACATCGTCACGCTGCGCGCGCCGGTGCGGAGGATCGAGCAGAAGGACGGCCACGTCGTCGTGCACAGCGCCCGCGGCGTGGTCCGGGCGAGGCGCGCGATCGTCGCCGCTCCCCCGCCGCTGGTGCTCGACATCGACTGGTTCCCGAAGCTGCCGGCCAAGCGGCTCCAGCTCCTCCGCCACCTCGACATGGGCCAGCTGATGAAGTGCGACGCCGTCTACGCGAAGCCGTTCTGGCGCGAGGCCGGGCTCAACGGCTTCGGCATCAACGACTCCGGCGCGTGCCGGGCCGTCTTCGACAACTGCCCGAAGGAGGGCGAGCCCGGCGTGCTGCTCGCGTTCGTCGGCGGCGGGACCTGGCGCCAGTACGGCGTGCTGTCCCGGGCCGAGCGCAAGCAGGCCGTGCTCGAGGGGTTCGCCGCGATGTTCGGCGACGAGGCCCTGCACCCGATCGACTACGTCGAGCACGACTGGACCGAGGAGCGCTGGACGACCGGCGGTCCGGTGGCCAACTACGCGCCGGGCACGATGCTGCAGTTCGGCTCGGCGATCCGGAGGCCGTTCGGCCGCGTGCACTGGGCGGGCACCGAGACCTCGACGTACTGGACCGGCTACATGGACGGCGCGGTGCGGGCCGGCGAACGCGCCGCGATCGAGGTGGGGGAGCAGCTGTGAGGCGGCTGCTCCCCGTGCTGGTCGCGGCACTCCTGGTGGCCGCTCCTGCGGCCGCCGTACCTCGAGAGAAGTGGGACACCCAGGTGTTCTCGCTGGTCCCGGCGCCGGGCTACCCGGCGTACGTGCACGTGCACACGAACGGCCGGGTGTACGCCGGCACCTACATCTCGTCGGGCAGCACGGTGCCGTCGAGGGTGTTCGAGTGGACGAAGGACGGCGCCCTGCTGCGGTCCTGGCGGGTGCCCGGCCAGCACCTCGACGAGGACCACGGCGTGCAGGTCGCGAACCAGACGAGGAGAGGGCGGCTGGTTCTCCTGGAGACCTCGACGAGGTCGGTCCTCACCCTCGACGTGACGACCGGGAGGTTCCGCCGGGTGGCGACCTTCCCGGAGGGCGCGATCCCCAACTATGCCTCGTGGGGCCCGGGCGGCGCGCTCTATGTCACCGACTACGGCCAGGGCGTGATCTGGCGGCTGCCTCACGGCTCGCACACGCCCCAGCGGTGGCTCGAGTCGCCGGCGCTGGCGGGCGCGATCGAGTTCGGCACCACCGGCATCCGCTACCGCCCCGGCCGGCACGACTTCCTCATCACCCAGCAGACCGTGAGCGACGGCAGCGACCTGCCGACCAACGGGGCTCTCTACCGACTGCCGGTCCGAGACGACGGCTCGCCCGGAGAGCTCGAGACGCTGTGGACCTCACAGCCCGGCGATCTGCCGGACGGCTTCGGCATCGGGCGGTCCGGCCACCTGTACGTCGCCCTCGCCGGGCTGTCGAACCAGCTCGTCGAGCTGACCGCAGCGGGAGAAGAGGTGGCGCGCTTCCCGGACGCGCCGCTGACCGGAGACAACGGCTCGCCGATCCCGTTCGACACCCCGTGCAGCGCGACGTTCCTCGGCAAGCGGGTGCTGGTCGCCAACCAGTCCGCTGTCGAGGGCGACAGGACCCACCAGGCGATCCTCGACGTGTACGTCGGCGAGGCCGGGCGGGCGCCGTACCTGCCGAGGCGCGCGACCCTCTAGCCTCCCGGCATGGGCGGCGCACTCGCGGGACTCGTCGACAAGGGCCTGATGGCGCCGGACTGGGCCGAGGCCCTGGCGCCGGTGGACGACCGGATCGGCGCGATGGGCCGGTTCCTGCGGGAGGAGAACGCCGCGGGCCGGGGCTACCAGCCCGCCGGCGACCGGGTCTTCCGGGCGTTCCAGCGGCCGCTGTCCGAGGTCCGCGTGCTCGTCGTCGGGCAGGACCCGTACCCCAACCCGGGCCACCCGATCGGCCTGTCCTTCGCCGTCGACGCCCACGTGCGGCCGCTGCCGCCGAGCCTGGTCAACATCTACACCGAGCTGCGGTCCGACCTCGGCATCGAGCCACCGCCGCACGGCGACCTGACCGCGTGGGCCGACCAGGGCGTGATGCTGCTCAACCGAGCACTGACCGTGCAGCCGCACAAGTCGGCCGCGCACCGCGGCAAGGGCTGGGAGCCGATCACCCAGTGCGCGATCGAGGCGCTGGTACGCCGCGGCGGCGCGTGCGTTGCGATCCTGTGGGGCAGCGACGCCCGCAACCTCAGGCCGATGCTCGGCGCGGTCCCGGTGGTCGAGTCCCCGCACCCGTCGCCCCTGTCGGCGTACCGCGGCTTCTTCGGCTCCCGGCCGTTCAGCCAGGTGAACGCGCTGCTTGAGCAGCAGGGCGGCGAGCCGGTGGACTGGCGGATCCCGGCGGCCTGACCAGCGGGACCTTCGCGCGTTCCGGCTGCGCGGGTGCCGCATCGCCTGGCACCCGGGCTGGACTAGGGGTCTGGTCCCGGCGCCAAAGGGAATACAGTTGAAGATACAACCAGTTGAGGTGAACATGACCGACCGGATGCCTGCCCTCTACATCGGCCACGGTGCGCCGCCGCTCCTCGACGACCCGACCTGGTCCGGCCAGCTCGCGGCCTGGGCGCAGGACCTGCCGCGCCCGAAGGCGATCCTGATCGTCAGCGCGCACTGGGAGTCCGCGCCGGTGATGCTCTCCGCGAGCGGCGCGCCCCTCGTCTACGACTTCGGCGGCTTCGACGAGAAGTACTACCGGATGACCTACGAGACGCCGGACGCGTCCGCGCTCGCCGCCCGCGTGGCCGCGATGATGCCGGCGACCGAGCCGGTGCACCAGCACGCCAGCCGCGGCCTCGACCACGGCGCGTGGGTGCCCCTGCGGATCATGTACCCCGAGGCCGACGTCCCGGTGCTGCAGCTGTCGCTGCCCACCCAGGACCCGGTCCGGCTGCTGGCACTCGGCGAGCGGCTCCGGCCGCTGCGGGACGAGGGCGTGCTGATCATCGGATCCGGCTTCCTCACCCACGGCCTCCCCTTCCTGACCGAGTGGCGCATCGACGCGGCCGCCCCGGGCTGGTCCACCGACTTCGACGCGTGGGCCGGCGAGGCCCTGGCGCGCGGCGACGTCGACGCGCTCGCCCGCTACCGCACCGAGGCGCCCGGCATGCCGTACGCCCACCCGACCGTCGAGCACTACACGCCGCTCTTCGTCACCCTCGGCGCCGCCACCGACCCCGAGTCCCCCGGCCTCCAGGTCATCGACGGGTTCTGGATGGGGCTGTCGAAGCGCTCGCTGCAGGTTGCCTGACACGTCGGGTTTCACCGGCTGACCGGAGAAACCCGACCGACACGCCGGGCACCATCGGCGTGTCCGTCGGGTTTCCCCGGACAAGTTCAGCCCGCGGTCACCGCGTCGAGCTCGACCAGGTCGTCCTCGGAGGGCCGCCAGCGCAGCGCCGCGGCGTTCGCGCGGACCTGGTCGCCCGAGGTCGCACCCGAGATCACCGAGGCGACCGCGGGCTGGGCGGCGAGGCCGGCGACGGCCACGTCGAGCGGGGTGAGGTCGCGCGCCGCGGCGTACGTCTCGAAGGCCTCGATGCGGTCCCAGTCGGCGTTCCTCAGCCACGAAGACCGGGCCGGGTCGAGCGCGGCGCGCGATCCCGCCGGCGCATCGGCGCCGCGCTTGTACTTGCCCGTCAGCAGGCCGTACTCCAGCGGGAAGAATGGCAGCAGGCCGAGGCCGAACTGCGTCGCGGCCGGCACGACCTCCGCCTCGACCGTGCGGTCGAGCAGCGAGTAGCGGTTCTGCACCGAGACGAACGCCTCGAGGCCCGCGGAGCGGGCCGTCCAGGCGGCGTCGGCGACCTGCCAGCCGGCGAAGTTCGAGCAGCCGACGTACCGCACCTTGCCCTCGCGGACCAGGTCGGTGAGCGCGGACAGCGTCTCCTCGATCGGCGTCACGCCGTCGGGCTCGTGCAGCTGGTAGAGGTCGACGTGGTCGGTCCTCAGCCGCCGCAGGGACGCCTCGACCGCACGGCGTACGTAGCGGCGCGAGGCGCGTGCGCCGAAGTCGGCACCGTTCGCGCCACGCATGTCCATGCCGAACTTGGTCGCGACCACGAAGTCGTCGCGCTGCCCCTGCAGCGCCTCACCGAGCAGCTCCTCGCTGGCGCCGGCCGGATCGCCGTAGATGTCCGCCGTGTCGAGCAGCGTCACGCCGACGTCGCGCGCCGCGGCCAGGATGCCGCGCACGCCGGCCAGGTCGACGCGCCGCCCGAACGCGTTGCAGCCGACACCGACCGCGCTCACCATGAGTCCCGAGCTGCCCAGCGGGCGGTAGGTCATCTCCACGGCAGCGACAGTACGTCGCGGTGTCACACCCAGTACGTGTCGTGGCGGAGCATGAATTCCGCGCGCTGCTCCTCGGTCATCTGCTCGCCCCTCGCGAGGGTCTCGAAGTAGTCCTCGCGCGGGCCGCCCGGCGCGAACATCAGCAGCATCGACGCCCCGCCACCACCGCGGAAGCCGTGCAGCCCGCCCTCGGGCACGTAGAGGAAGTCGCCGCTGCGCGCGGTGACCCACTCGCGCCCGTCGTACAGCCGCACCTCGCCGGAGAGCACGTAGAACTGCTCGGAGATGGCCCGGTGGAAGTGCGGGTCCGGCCCGGTCTCGGCGTCGCCGAAGGTCCAGCGGTAGAGCCCGAAGCGGCCCGCGGTCTGCTCGCCGGTGGCGAGGTACTCGCACGTCCCGCCGCCGCGGTAGGTGATCTCGGGCGGCTCGTCGTCGCGCCGGATCCACGCCGAGACCTCACCGCCCTCGCCGTGGTAGGTGTCGGGCGGGTACGGCCGGGGCAGCGACATGCCCCCAACGTACGACGGTCAGCGGATGCCGGTCTTCCGCATCATCCGCAGCCCGCCGAGCATCCCCTTGACGTACTTGTCGTAGTCCTGGCCGGGCTTCGCGCCCATCACCTGCTTCTTCAGCACGGCGAGGTTCTGAACGTCGGTGTACTTGAGCATGCCCTGGTCACCGTGCCGCGCGCCGACGCCGGACTGCTTCACGCCGCCGGACGGCGTGCCCTTGGAGGCGAACGCGGTCGCGAGGATGTCGTTGACGTTGACGTTGCCGGACTCGATCCGCCGGCCGACCTGGCAGGCGGTGCTCACGTCGCCGCCCCAGACCGAGGCGTTGAGGCCGTACTCGGTGTCGTTCGCGAGCGCGACCGCCTCGTCGACGGTCCGGTAGGAGTGCAGCGCGACGACCGGGCCGAAGGTCTCGGTGACGCCCGCGAGCATGTCCTTCGTGACGCCCTCGAGGATCGTCGGCTCGAAGAACGCCGGGCCGAGGTCGGGCCGCGGCCTGCCGCCGGTGAGCACCGTGGCGCCCTTGGCGACCGCGTCGTCGACATGCGACTTCACGCGCTCCATGTGGTCGGGAGAGACCAGCGAGCCCATGTCCGGACCGAAGTCGTACGCCGCGCCGATCGTCAGCGCCTCCGTGGCCGCGACGAAGCGGTCGCGGAACTCGGCGTACCGCGACTCGGGCAGGTACATCCGCTCGATGTGCATGCAGATCTGCCCGGTGTTGCCGAACGCACCGAAGATCGCGCCGTGGACGACCTCGTCGAGGTTCGCGTCGTCGAGCACGATCATCGGGTTCTTGCCGCCCAGCTCGAGGCAGCAGCCGATCAGGTTGCGCCCGGCCCGCTCGCCGATCACCCGGCCGGTCGCGGTCGAGCCGGTGAACATCACGTAGTTCGCGTTGTCGATCAGCGTCGGGCCGACGTCCGGGCCTTCGCCGCACACGACCTGGAAGAGACCTTGCGGCAGGCCGGCCTGCTCGAGCATCTGCACGCCGTACAACGGCGACAACGCGGTCTTGTTGTCCGGCTTGAGCACGATCGCGTTGCCGGCCATCAGCGCCGAGATGGAGTCGGAGATGCCGGTCGCGAACGGGAAGTTCCAGGGCGCGATGATGCCGACGACGCCCTTGGGCTGGCGGATCTCGGTGGACGTCGACAGCAGCGGCACCGGCCCGCCCCGCTTGACCGGCGCGAGCAGCTTGGGCGCCCGCTTGAGGTAGTGGCTCATCACCATCACCGGGTCGCAGGTCTCCTCGATCGCCATCCGGCGGTTCTTGCCGCTCTCGGCCTGGATCAGGTCGGTGGTGGTCTGCGCGTTGTCGAGGAACAGGGTGTGCGCGCGCTTGAAGACCGCCAGCCGCTCCTTGAGCGGGCGCGCCGCCCACTCGGCCTGCGCCGCCCGCGCGGTCGCGAACGCCTGCTCGATGTCAGCGGGCGTCGACTGCGGCAGCTCGACGAGGAGGTCACCGGTGTAGACCTCGGTCAGCTTCCACGAGCCCCCGCTGGTCGACGGCACGCGGGCGACCAGGCCCTGGAGGAACGAGTCGGTCAGGGAGGCAGGTCGCTGCAGTGTCATGTCCTAGTGCCCCTTGGATGAGATACGGCCGAGCACGAGGTCGGCGCCGCGCTCACCGATCATGATGGCGGGCGCGTTGGTGTTGCCGCCGGTGATCGACGGCATGATCGACGCGTCGCAGACCCGCAGGCCCTCGACGCCACGGACCCGGAGGTCCGGCGTGACGACCGCGAGCTCGTCCACGCCCATCCGGCAGGTGCCGACGCCGTGGTAGACCGACGTGGCCCGGTTGAGGATCGCGTCCCGCAGGTCCTGGTCCTGGAGCGCGGCGCCCGGGTGGATCTCCTCCTTGACCGCGCCCTTGAACGCCGGGCTCGCGAAGATCTCGCGGGCCATCTCGGAGCCCTCCGCGAGCACCTCGAGGTCGGCGGGGTCGGAGAGGTACTGGAAGTCGATCAGCGGCGACGCCGTCGGATCCGCGGACGCGAGCCGCACGGTGCCGCGGCTCCTGGGGTAGATCAGCGTGGCCAGCACCGTGAGCGCCGTCCGCTTGTCGACGTCGTGGCGGATCGGCTCGTCCTGGTTGGGCGAGACGTAGGCCCACGGCAGGAGGTGCAGCTGGAGGTCCGGTACGCCGTTGGCCTGCGACGTGCGCAGGAACGCGACGGACTCGAAGACCGAGTTCGCGAGGAAGGTCCGCCCGGGCCGCAACGTCTCCATCAGCACCCCCTTGGCGAAGTACGCCGGGGTGCCGCGCATCTTCGTCGACGTGACGTGGAAGGTCAGCGCGTGGAACAGGTGGTCGTGGAGGTTGTCGCCCACGGGCAGGTCGCCGAGCACGTCGATGCCGTGGTCGCGCAGGTGCTGCGCGGGTCCGATGCCGGACAGCATCAGCAGCTGCGCGGAGCCCACGAAGCCCGCCGAGAGGATGACCTCCCTACCGGCGCGGACGGTGCGCTGCGAGCCGTCCTTGTCGGTGACCTCGACGCCGGTCGCGCGGCCGTTATCGATGACGACCTTGCGGACCAGCACCTCGGTCTGCAGCTCCAGCGTCGGCACGTCGAGGTGGTGGAGGTACCCGCGGGACGCCGAGTAGCGCAGGCCGCGCGCGGCGTTCTGCTGCATCCGGCTGACGCCCTCCTGCGAGGCGGCGTTGTAGTCGTCGAGCACGGGCACGCCGAGTGCCTGCGACGTCGCCTCGAGGAACTGCAGCGAGCCCTCCTGCGGGATGCCGTTGCGGGTCACCTTGATCGGGCCGCCGGCGCCGCGGTAGTCGTTCGCGCCGTCCTCGAAGTCCTCCATCCGGCGGTACGCCGCGTTGACCTCGTCGGCCGACCAGCCGGTGTTGCCCTCGGCGGCCCAGGAGTCGTAGTTCGCACGGTTGCCACGCACGTAGACCATGCCGTTGATCGAGCTCGAGCCGCCGACCACCTTGCCGCGCGGCACCGGCATCCTCCGGTCCAGCATGTGCTTCTGCGGCGTGGAGTAGAGGCCCCAGTCCACGCGCGCCTTGAGCTTCGGCTCGGCGTGCATCGGCCCGATCATCCCGGGCTTCTTCACGAGGTACTGCTCGTCGCTCTTGCCGGCCTCGAGCACGATCACGCTCGCCCCGGACTGCGCGAGCCGGCCCGCGATCGTGGCTCCGGAGCTCCCGGAGCCGACCACGACGTAGTCGGCCTCGTTGCGGTACGACGACTTCTTCGCCACGTGCTACCTCTGCTTCACATACCGAGAGAATGTGCGGATCGCCATACTGTAACAAGTTCTAGTTCTCCAGCGCGAGAGGATGCAGCGGTGAAGATCCTGTCGATCCAGTCCTCGGTGGCGTACGGCCACGTCGGCAACTCCGCCGCGGTCTTCCCGCTCCAGCGGCTGGGTCACGAGGTCTGGCCGGTCCTCACCGTGCACTTCTCCAACCACACCGGGTACGGCGCCTGGCGCGGCCCGCTGCTGGCCCCCGAGGACGTGCGCGAGGTGATCGCCGGGATCGACGACCGGGGCGTGCTGGGCGAGGCGGACGCGGTGCTGTCCGGGTACCAGGGCGACCCGGCCGTCGGGGGCGTCATCCTGGACGCCGTGGCGCGGGTGAAGGAGCTGAACCCTAAGGCCGTCTACTGCTGCGACCCGGTGATGGGCGACGTCGGCCGCGGCATGTTCGTGCGGCCGGGCATCCCGGAGTTCATGCGCGACACCGTCGTACCGCAGGCGGACATCCTCACGCCGAACCACTTCGAGCTCGACTTCCTCGCCGGCCGCTCGACCTCGACCCTGCCGGACATCCTGATCGCCGTCGACGAGGTCCGCGACCGCGGCCCGCGTGACGTGCTGGTCACCAGCGTCATCCACGGCGACGTGCCGGACGGGAGGCTGGACATGGTCGCGGTGTCCGGCGACGGCGCCTGGGCCGTCGAGACGCCGCTGCTCCCGATCACCCCGAACGGCTGCGGCGACGTGACCGCCGCGCTCTACCTCGCGCACCTGCGCAGCACCGGCTCCGCCCCGACCGCGCTCGCGCGGGTCGCCGGCACCGTCTTCGCCGTCCTCGAGCAGACCATCGCGGCCGGCACCCGCGAGATCCAGCTGGTCGCGGCGCAGGACGCGATCGCCGACCCGCCGGCGACGTTCGAGGTGCGGCGGCTTCGCTAGCCGTACGGCCCGCTGGACGGACCGCCAGAGCCGGCTCGGGCGACAGCCTCCGCTCACGACGCGCATGTACCGCTCCATCCCGATGACGACCTCGGGGTGCGCGTTCAGCACGTGCAGCAGCGCCGTCGTCCCCGAGCGGGCGAGACCGGCGAGGAAGAGGAGCCGTGGCGTGGTCACCGAGGAGGCAGCCTCCGACGACCGCCCCCGCACCTTCGGGTCGGGACGAGAGCCGGTGACAGGAATCGAACCCGCGACATCGTCTTTACAAGAGACGCGCTCTACCAACTGAGCTACACCGGCAGCGCGCACATCCTAGGAGACGGTCAGCTCATCCCGCCGTCGTGGGCGATGATCGCGCCGGTGACCATCCGCGCGGCCGGCGACGCCAGCCAGACGATGGTCTCGCCGATCTCCGCCGGCGTGATGGCGCCGCCGGGGAGCATCATCATCAGCCGGTCCGCGACCCGGGTGTCGAGGTCGTCGGTGAGCTTGTGGAACACCTGCTCGACGATCGGGGTGTCCACCGTGCCGGGGCAGATCGCGTTCACGCGGATGCCCTCGGGTGACAGCTCCAGGGCGAGCGCCTTGGTGAGCTGCGTGAGCCCGCCCTTGGCGGCGGCGTACGCCGTGGCGTACGGCTGGGCGACGTTGCCGGCGACCGACGAGACGTTCACGATGTTGCCGCCGCCGGCACGGATGTGCGGCAGCGCCGCCTGGATGAGGAAGAACGGGCCCTTGAGGTCGACCGCGTGCACGCGGTCCCACTCCTCCTCGGTCACGGTCTCGATCCGGCCGAACTGGACGATGCCGGCCACGTTCGCCAGCACGTCGATGCGGCCGTGCACCGCGCAGGTCTCGATCGCGGCGTCGACCGCGGCCCGGTCGCCGACGTTGCAAGGCACGTAGGTCACGCCGTCCGGGACGGTGTCGTTGATGTCCAGGCCGAACACGGTGTCCCCGAGGTCGCGGAACAGCTCCGCGGTGGCGCGGCCGATGCCGGAGGCGGCCCCGGTGATGACGACGACGCGGTTGCCAGGCTGGTTCATGCGAGCCCCTTCAGAGGGTGATGGTGAGGTGGTGGTCGAGGTGGCCGGAGCGACCGATGCCGAAGCGGCGCTCGAGGAACTTCCAACCGCGCTCGCCGCCGATGAAGGTGTCGACGTAGGTGCCGGTGATGATCGGCTGGAGCGGCACGTCGGGCAGCGCCTGGAACACCAGGTACGTCGACGTCACCGTCACGGTGCCGTCCGCGGCCGGCTCGTCGAAGGTGGTGTTCGCGACGACGTGCTGGGTGCCGGGGGTCCCGTCGTCGTGGAGCCTGACCAGGCCGGCGTACAGCCGCTCGACCTCGGCGGCACCCGTGGCGATCGTCGTGCCGTCCTCGGTCCTCAGCACGGCGTCGCCCATCAGGACACCGACGCCCGCGAAGTCACCGGCGTCGATGAGCCGGCAGTACGTCGCGAGCAGGCCGCGGATGCGGTCGCCGTCGGTGAGCTGCACGGACGGGACGGTACTAGAACAGGTTCTATTTGGGAACTTGAACGATGGTTGAAGTTCCGTCAGGGTGGAACGCATGACGCAGCTGACCATCGGGCACCTCGCCGAGCGCGCCGGGGTGGCGACCTCGGCCATCCGGTTCTACGAGTCCAGGGGGCTGATCTCCTCGGTGCGCACCACCGGCAACCAGCGCCGCTACGAGCAGTCCACGCTGCGGCGGATCGCGTTCATCCGAACGGCGCAGCGCGTCGGCCTCTCCCTCGAGGAGATCGGCGAGGCGCTGGCCACGCTCCCGGACGGGCGGACGCCGACCAAGGCGGACTGGAGCCGGCTCAGCCAGGCCTGGCGGCCGCGCCTCGACGAGCAGATCGAGCGGATCCAGCGGCTCCGCGACCGGCTCGACAGCTGCATCGGCTGCGGCTGCCTGAGCCTCAAGACCTGCGCGCTCAGCAACCCCGGTGACGAGATGGCGGGCCACGGGCCGGGCCCGGTCTTCCTGGAGCCGAGGGGCGCTCGCCGGTGACGCTCCTGCACGAGCCGCACCACGACGGCTCGCCGCTGTACGTCGCCGACGACGCGCCCGCGCCCGGAGCGGAGGTGCTGGTCCGGCTGCGCACGAGCGCCGCCGACCCCGTGGACCGCGTGTGGGTGCGCACGTCGTACGACGCGGAGCCGACGTACCACGCGTGCGTGGAGTCGTCCCGCGACGAGCACACGGTCTGGTGGGAGGCCCGGCTGCCGGTCCACAACCCCGTCACCCACTACCGCTTCCTGCTGGCGACGTCGGCGACCGACGGGCCGGGCCGGCAGCGCTGGCTGACCAGTGCCGGCGTGGTGGAGCACGACCCACCGGACGCGTTCGACTTCCGGCTCAGCTCGCACCGCCCGCCGCCGGACTGGGCGCGGGACGCGGTGGTCTACCAGGTGTTCCCGGACCGGTTCGCGCGCTCGGCGGCCGCGGGCGAGCACGAGGTCCCGCCGTGGGCCGAGCCGGCCGGCTGGGACGACGAGGTGGTGTTCGAGCTCTCCGACCCGCGCACGCCGCTCCAGTACTTCGGCGGGGACCTGGACGGGATCACCGAGCACCTCGACCACCTCGCCCGGCTCGGGGTGACGGTCGTCTACACGACGCCGGTCTTCCCCGGCGAGAGCAACCACCGCTACAACGCCTCCACCTTCGACGAGATCGACCCGTGGCTCGGTGGCGACGCGGCGTACGCCCGGCTCGCGGCCGCCGTGCACGACCGCGGCTGGCGGATCCTCGGCGACCTCACCACCAACCACACCGGCGACACCCACGAGTGGTTCGTCGCGGCCCGGGACGTGCCCGGGGCCCCGACGCGGTCCTTCTACCACTTCCTGCCCGACGGCTCCTACGAATGCTGGATGGGGTACGCCACGCTCCCCAAGCTCAACCACGCCGATCCGGCGCTGCGTGCCGCGATGGTCGACGGGCCGGGGTCCGTGGTGGCGCGGTGGCTGCGGCCGCCGTTCGACCTCGACGGCTGGCGCATCGACGTCGCGAACATGACCGGCCGGCTGGGTGCGGTCGACATCAACCACGAGGTCGCGCGGCTGGTCCGCCGGACCGCGGAGGCGGAGCGCGCGGACGCGTTCGTGATCGGTGAGCACAACCACGACGCCTCGGCCGACCTCGACGGCGACGGCTGGCACGCGACCATGAACTACTCCGGGTTCTCCTGGCCGGTGTGGTCGTGGCTGCGCGACCCGGGCTCGCCGGCGAGGCCGTTCGGGCGGCCCGTGCCCGTGCCACGGCGCGACGGCCCGGCCGTGGTCCGCGGCCTGCGCGAGTGGCAGGGCCGGTACGGCTGGCGGGCGACGACCGCGTCCTGGAACATCCTCGGCTCCCACGACAGCGCGCGGATCCGCACCCTCACCGGCTCCGGGGCCGCGCACCGGGTCGCGGCCGGGCTGCAGTTCGCGCTGCCGGGCGTGCCGATGCTGTTCGCCGGTGACGAGATCGGGCTCGAGGGCGTGACCGGGGAGGACGCGCGCCGGCCGTTCCCGTGGGCGCACCCCGAGGCGTGGGACGACGCCACGCTCGCGACGTACGCCGGGCTCGCGCGGCTGCGTCACGAGCAGCCGGCGCTGCGCCGCGGCGGGATGCGGTGGGCGCACGTCGGCGACGACGTGCTGGTGTTCGCTCGCGAGCACCCGGCCGGGTCCGTCCTGGTCGCCGCGCGCCGCTCGGCCGCGCCCGCCGTGGACCTGCCGGCGGGTCCGCTCGGCTTCGCAGGCGGCACGCTGCTGCTGACGACCGGCGCCGACGGGGACCTGGCCGAGCGCGACGGCGTGGTCACGGTCCCGGCCACCGACGGACCGGCGGTGTCGTTCTGGAGGCTCTAGCCTGAGCGGCATGCGGATCGTCGCGAACCGTGCCGACCCGGCGCTGCTGACCCTGCCGTGGTCGCTGCCGCTGGACCAGTGGACCGAGCACGTCGTGCAGCTGCCGCGCGGCCTGTCGCGGCACGTGGTGCGGATCGTCCGGCTCGGCGACGCGACGTACGCGGTCAAGGAGACCACCGAGGAGATGGCGTTCCGGGAGTACCGGACGCTGCGCGACCTCCAGCGGATCGGGCTGCCCGCCGTGCACCCGCAGGGCGTCGTGACCGGCCGGCTCGACGCGCACGGCGAGGAGCTGCCGTCCGCGCTGCTGACCCAGCACCTGCAGTTCTCGCTGCCGTACCGCAGCCTCTTCGCCCACGGCCTCAGCGCCGACAGCCTGCCGGCCCTGGTCGACGCGATGGTGGTGCTGCTGGTCCGGTTGCACCTCGCCGACTTCTACTGGGGCGACGTGTCGCTCTCGAACGTGCTGTTCCGCCGCAACGCCGGCGGCTTCGCGGCGTACCTCGTGGACGCGGAGACCGGGGAGCTCAAGACGAGCCTGTCCCGACAGCTCCGCGAGTACGACCTGACCGTCGCGACCGAGAACGTCTTCGCCGAGCTGCTCGACCTGCAGGCCAGTGACTCACTGCCCCACGAGGTGCCGGCCCACGACGTGGTGGCCCTGCTCGAGGACCGCTACCAGGCGCTGTGGGACGAGCTGACCGCGGCCGAGCAGTTCTCCCCCCACGAGATGTGGCGGATCGAGCAGCGGGTCGCCCGCCTCAACGAGCTCGGCTTCGACGTCGACGAGCTCGACATCGTCACCGACTGGGACGGCGAGCAGATCCGGATCCAGCCGAAGGTGGTCGAGGAGGGCCACCACCGCCGCGAGCTGCAGGCGCTGACGGGGCTGAACGTCGAGGACGCGCAGGCGCAGCGGCTGCTCAACGACATCGCGTCGTTCACCGCGCACTTCGACCTCGGCCGCGAGGACCGCAGCCTGGTCGCGAACCGCTGGCTCACCGAGATCTACGAGCCGGTCATCGACCTGGTGCCGCCCGAGGCCCGCGGCAAGCTCGAGCCGGCCGAGATCTTCCACGAGATCCTCGTGCACCGCTGGTACCTCTCCGAGCAGGCCGGCCACGAGGTCGGCATCTTCGAGACCGCCCGCGACTACATCGACCGGTACCTCATGGAGAAGCCCGAGGAGCAGCTCGCCGCCGACGAGTGACGCCGACCCGGCGCAGTCTCAGCTGAGACTGCGCCGGGTCGGCGTCAGGGACGGCAGACCCGGCAGGGCGTCAGGTGCCCGTTGCTCTCCCCCACCGGGTGCAGGTCGGCGCGGTGCGCGATCAGCGCGCAGTCGCGGCGGTGCATGGTGGTGCCGTCGCCGGCGGTCACCGGCAGCGCCGAGACGTCGACGCCGTCGTCGCGCAGGTTCGCCGAGCGCGAGGTGACGTCCGCGAGGAGCAGGAGGGTGTCCGCGAGCCGGCGCTGCGACTCCTTGGCGTCGGCCGCCAGCCGGGCGAGCCACGCACCGAAGTACAGGAAGCCGCCGGTGAAGGTGAGGCCGAGGCCGAGCAGGCCGCCGGAGACCAGGTAGGACAGCTGGTCGTACTGGTACGGCGTGTTGGCCGCGCCGTACCAGCCCAGCACGATCACCACGAGCCCCAGGGGCACCAGGATCGCGCCCGCCCAGAACAGCACCAGCTGCAGCAGCTGCCAGTGGTTGTCCTTCAGCGGCGCGGCGCCGGACGCGGAGCCGGTGCGGCTCCCGGCCCGCGGGAGCCCGACCGAGAGCCGTTCGGCGTCGGAGGAGGCGACCGGGGTCGTCATGTTCATGGTGGTCATCGGTCAGGCCTTTCGGAGGTCGGGCAGGCCGCTGTCGAGGCCGTGCGGGCAGGAGCCGGCGCCACCGAGGGCGATCACGCCGATCCTGCGGAGCCAGGTGCCGCCGACGGCGGCGAGCGCGATGCCCCCCATCAGGATCGCGCCGGGGATCGAGTAGAGCGGGGGCAGCCCGGAGCCGGTGAGCTGGCTGGGCGGCAGGTCGCCGTCGGCCGCGGGCGTGTCCCCACCCGAGGCCGGTCCGGGCGCGGTGGCGGACGGGGTGCCGCCGCCCGCGGAGGTCGGGCCGGACGACGCGCCGCCGCCGGCGTTGCCGGTCGTGCCCGGGTCGTTGTCCGGCACGGTGGTCGGAATGATGATCCCGTCCGCGGTCTCGACCTGGGTCGTCGCGGTGGCCAGCGTGATCACGACCCGCGGGGACAGTCCGGAGATCGCCTGGAGCGTGCTCTTGAGCTCCTTGGGGTCGTTGGGCAGCTGGTTGATCAGGTCGTCGATCGGCAGCTGGTGCAGCTGCTTCATCAGCGTGGAGGTGTCGATCTGGATCTGCAGCGCGGAGATCGCGCTGCTGGCCGTGTCGCCCTTCTTGTGCAGCTCGGGCTTCGGGAGCACCAGCTTCAGGCCCAGCTGCGCCAGCGCGGCGGCCGCCTGGTCCGGGATCGCCGGCGCGTCCCCGTGCTGCGGACCGGCGCTGTAGCCGGACGGCCCGAAGGAGAACTCCTGGCCGGCGACCGTCATGCCGCCGAGCACCGACCGCCCGGACGCGGTGTTCGCGGACCCGTCGCTGCCGCTGGTGCTCGTGGCGACGATGCCGTCGAGCGTGACCAGTCCGCCGAGCAGGGCGACGTCGCCGAGCGCCGCTCGGGAGACCGTGGTGACCTTGCCGTCCTCGACGACGTTCTGGCTGGACGAGGTGTAGCCCTCGAGGTCGACCAGCGCGGCGAGCTCCGGCGGTACGCCGGGGGTCGTGGGCGCCGGGTCGTCCGCCGGCGCGTCGGCCGAGGCGCTGGACCCGCCGGTGATGGCGGCGCCGAACTGCTGGAGCAGGTCGCCGGCCGACGGGACCCCGGGGAGACCGGGAAGAGTGGGGGCGCCGGGCGTACCTTCGCCCCCACTCCCGTTCCCACCGTCCTTGCCCCCGCCGTCCTGCACCTGGCCGTCGGGGGAGAACCCGGCCTGGGCGATCGTCCTGGTGTCGCTCGCGCTGGTGCGCATCACGGCACCGGGGAACGGCTCGTCGGCCTGCTGCTGCTCGCCGGAGGGCTGTCCCGAGTTCACCTGCACCGGGTAGCCGTTCTCGAACAGCTGCGGCGGCAGGTTGAGCTGCTCGCCGAACGTCTTCGCGCCCTCGCCGACCGGGTCGCCCGGCCACAGCCAGCTGGCCCGGCCCGCCGAGCTGCCGGAGTCGGCCTCGACCTTGGTGTAGCCCATCTCGACCTCGAACTGCGGGTTCGCCGGGATCGGGATGGTGGGCTCGTAGAACTCCATCTTCACCGGGCTCGCCATCGCGACCGAGCTGTACCCGAAGGCCTGGTCCGCAGCGGACGCCGCGGGCGCGCCCGCCGACACCGGCAGAACGATGCCGGCGAGCGCTGCGGCCGAGATGGGGATGAGGATCCGCTTCATGCTGCGCCTCCGAGGATGACGTCGGACATCGTGTCGAGAATCTCCGTGGGCTCACCGGTGGCCACGATCCGGCCGCCGGTCATCACCGCCGCGTAGTCCGAGACCCGCAGCGCCGTGCGCGCGAACTGCTCGATGCACAGGATCGAGACGCCGCTCTGCGCGATCTGCGCGACGGTCTCGTACAGCTCGTCGACGATCAGCGGCGCGAGGCCCATCGACAGCTCGTCGAGCAGCAGCAGCGCCGGGTCGGAGGCGAGCGCCCGCGACATCGCGAGCATCTGCTGCTCGCCGCCCGACATGGTGCCCGCGAGCTGGTGGCGGCGCTGGTGCAGCCGCGGGAAGTAGGAGTACGCCGTCTCGAGGACCGCGTCGATCGCGACGCCGGCGTACGACATCAGCGTGAGGTTCTCCTCGACCGTGAGGTTCGGGAACACCGACCGGCCCTCCGGGACCGTGCACAGCCCGAGACGGGCCAGCTCCTCCGGCGCCGCACCCTGCACGTGCACGCCGCCGAGGTGGATGTCGCCGGACGTCGCCTTCTTCTGCCCGCTGACGACCTTGACCAGGGTGCTCTTGCCGCCGCCGTTCGGGCCGAGGAGCGCCATCACGGCGCCCTTCGGGACCTTGAGGTCGACACCGCGGAGCACCTCGATGCGGCCGTACGCCGCGTGCAGGTCGACGATCTCGAGGATGGGGACGGTCATCGCACGACCTCCAGCTCCTGGGTGAGGTCGGACGGCTCGGCAGCGGGCTCGGCGTCGGAGTAGCCGAGGTAGGCCTGCTGCACCTGGGGGTTCGCACGGACCTCGCCCGGCGGCCCGGAGGCGATCACCCGGCCGAAGTCGAGGACGTGGATGTCGTCGCAGACCGACATCACCAGGTCCATGTCGTGCTCCACCATCAGGATCCCGCGACCCTCGGCGGCGAGCTGGGCGAGCAGCTCGCCGAACGCGTCGGTCTCGGACTCGTCGAGGCCGGACGACGGCTCGTCGAGGAGCAGCAGCTTCGGCTCGCTGGCCAGGCAGCGCGCGAGCTCCAGCAGCCGGGCGGTGCCGGTGGGGATCGAGTCGGCGCGCTCGTCGGCGTACGCCGCGATGCCGACCTGCTCGAGCAGGCCGTCGACGTCCGCTTGGGCCGGGCGGACCAGGCCGCCGATCCCGCGGGCGATGTCGCGGGCGACCCGGACGTTGTCGCGGACGGTGAGCGAGCCGAACGCCTCGAGGCGCTGGAAGGTGCGGCCCATCCCCCGGCGGGCACGGCGGTGCACCGGCAGCCGGGTGATGCTGCGGCCGTCGAAGCGGACCGTGCCGTGGTTGGGCTTCTGGAGCCCACTGATCACGTTGAAGCAGGTGGTCTTGCCCGCGCCGTTGGGGCCGATCAGGCCGGTGATCCGGCCCGCCTCGGCGGTGAAGGCGGCGTGGTCGACCGCCGTCACCCCGCCGAACTGGACGACGACGTCGTCAACCTCGAGCAGCGACATGCGCGCCCACCTCCTCGTCCTTCGTGCTGTCCGCCGTGCTGTCCGTCGTGCTGTCCTCGGGGAGGCCCGCGGAGACGTCCTCCCGGATCGTGATCTCGTTGAGCGGCACGGCGTTCTCGGCACCGTCGTCGGCCCGGCCGCGCGGCAGCGGCAGCACGGGCACGACCGCGCGCACCCGGTCGCCGAACCTGCGGTCCAGCAGCCGGCCGACGGTGAACAGCTGGTTGGCGAGGCCGTTCGGGTCGCGGCCGAGGGCCACGGCGCCGAAGCCGAGCACCGCGAACACCAGCCCGGCCAGCTCGGGCCGGCTGCTCTGCAGCACCGGCAGCAGCATCAGTCCGACGCCACCGAGCGCCGCGCCGGTCACGGAGGTCACGCCGCAGACCACGGCGAGCAGCAGCAGCGGGAGGCTGTTGAACAGCTGGAAGTCGGCGGCGCCGATGGTCCCGCGCAGGCCGGCGAAGAGCCCGCCGGCCAGGCCCGCCATGCCGGCGGACAGGCCGAAGAGCGCCACCCGGAACCACCGCATGTCCAGCCCGAGCGTCCCGCACGCGGCCGGGCTGTCGCGCATCGCGATCAGCACCCGCCCGAGCGGGCCGCGGCGCAGGAGCAGCAGGAACAGCGCCATCAGCACGAAGAACGTCGCCATCACCAGCACGTAGCCGCCGAGGGAGTCGAAGGACCGGCCGAGCACCGAGAGCCGGTCGGCCTTGAGGGTGCCGTTGTAGCCGAACGCGAAGTCCGCCTGGAACACCATCTTGTCCATGAGCACGCCGAACGCCAGCGTCGACAGCGCGAGGTAGAGGCCGGTCAGCCGCAGCACCGGCAGCGCGACCAGCGCGCCGACGATCGCGGCGATGAGCGCGGACAGGAACAGGCCGTACAGGTTGGGCTCGTCGAGCTTGGCGTAGGCGAGGGCCCCGACACCCGCGAAGGTGAACTGCGCGAGCGACACGTGGCCGCCGAACCCGGTGAGCAGCACCAGCGAGAGCATCACCATCGCGTACGTCGCGGCGGTGCCGACCAGCAGCAGGTTGGCGTCGGACATCGCGACGGTGAGGAACGCGACGAGGGCGATCAGCGCGATCCCCCAGCCGATCGACCTGGGGAAGGACGGCAGCGGCGCGGACACGATGCCCTTGACCTGGCCGATCCGCAGCTGCGCCTGCGGCATCAGGATGATCACGACGAAGAGGAACAGCGCGGGCACGACCGCCCGCAGACCGGCCAGGTTGCCCTGGCTGGGCAGGTAGGCGACCGCGAAGGACTGGAGCACGCCGAGGCCCATCGCGCCCACGAACGTCAGCGGCAGGCTCTTGAGCCGGCCGAGCATCGCCGCGGCGTACGCGTTGATGACGAGCAGCGTCAGGTCGAAGTACGACAGCCCGATCACCGGGGTGAGCAGGATCCCGGCGAGCGCGGCGAGCGAGATGCCGATCGCCCAGGACAGCGACGCCACCCGGTCGGGCTTGCCGCCGAACAGCTGGAGCAGAACCGGGTTGTCGACCGAGGCCCGCATGGCCGTGCCGATGCGGGTGCGGTTGAGCAGCAGGTAGAGCAGCGCCGCGACCACGGCCGAGAGCACGATCGTGATGATCTGGTGGGCGGTGACGTAGGTGCTGCCGATCTGGACGCCCTTGTCGGGCAGGAACGGCGGGAGCGTCCGCGGCGCCGGCGGCCAGATGTACTGGGCGACGCCGATCAGGCCGACGAACAGGCCGACGGTGACCACCAGCGAGACGCTGACCGGGCCCTCACCGAGGCCCCGCGTGACGAACCGCTGCACGAACCAGCCGATGCCCGGCGCGACCACACCCAGGACGAGGATCAGCGCGAGCCAGGTCGGCATCCCCTGCCGCTGGCTGAAGTCCCAGAACGTGAAGGCCATGACCATGCCGAACGCGCCGTGCGCGATGTTGAAGACCCGGGTCGTCGTGTAGGTCAGCACCAGTCCGCTGGCCGCGATGGCGTACGCCGCGCCCGTGAAGAGGCCGAGGATGGTGAAGGAGAGGATCGTGGACATCGTCTAGTTCCCGTTCAGGAGCGGGCCGCACTGGAAGCCGGCCGGGGAGACCTGGCTCCACTTGCCGTCGTTCAGCTGGAACACGGAGCCACAGTTGGCGGTGGTCTTCTGGCCGACCTGCTGGGGCACGTGCAGCCCGTTGCCGGTCCAGTTCTTGACCTTGCTGAGCGCGCTCACCAGCGCTGCGCGGGTGAGCTTGCCGCCCAGCGCCACGGCCTGCTCGACGAACAGGCGAGCGGCGGACCAGGCGTAGAGGCCGTAGTAGTTCGGCACCGCGCCGGGCTTCACCTGCTGCAGCCACGCGCGGTAGAGCTGCATCTCCTTGACGCTGTAGTCGTCGAACATCTTCGTCGTCGACCAGGTGTAGACGCCGTTGCCGTTGTCGCCGGCCTGGTCGACGAAGTTCTGGTCGTAGATGGTGGCGTCCTGGACGAACGCGTCGAGGTCGAGGCCCTGCTGCTGCATGGCGTCCAGGAGCTTCACGGTGTTCTGGTACGGGCCGATGTAGACGACCAGCTTGATGCCCTTGTCCTTCATCTGCTGGACGTACGGCGCGTAGTTGAACTCCGAGACGTCGATGCCCTGGTAGTAGTCGACCTTCCATCCCGCCCGGTTGTAGGCGTTGCGGAAGAAGGCGGCGTTCACCGCCGCGGCGCCGGCGTTGATGTAGAGCAGCGCCGCGTGCTGCGTCGCGTCCTTCATCTTCGACAGGAAGTACCGCGGCATCGCGCCGTTCACCAGGCCCGGGTCGACGGCCTGGGCGGCGAAGCAGGTCGAGCAGTCGCGGCGCTCGGGGGTGGTCGTGGTGGAGCGGATGTCCGGGAGCCCGCAGGACTGCGCCGGGCCCGCGCCGCCGGAGTCGAAGGCCGACATCGACCCCACCGCGGCGAACGCGTCGTCGCAGGCCTTGGTGTAGGCCTGCTGGTCCGCGCCGGCGTCCGCCCGGCTGTCGAGCAGCTCCACGTCGAGCTTGCGACCGCAGATGTCGCTGGTCGAGTTGAAGTACGCGGCGTACGCGCGGGTCGCCTGCTGGGCGGACTCGAAGATGCCCGGGACCGGCCCGGAGATGTCGGCGACGTTCGCGATCGTGATCGTCTTGTCGGTGATGCCGGTCTGGTTCTTGAAGCCGTTGCAGGAGCCGGCCCTGGTGCTGCCCGTCGCGGCGTTGTCGCCGGTGCCCTGGGTGCCGCCGGCCGGTGCGTCGGAGCCGCCGCCGGTGCTCCCGCCTCCGGTCGTGCTGGTGCCGCCCCCGGCGGTGGAGCCGGGGACGGAGCCGCCCGGCGACGTCCCGCCGTCGGAGCCACCCGCCGCGGTGCCCGCACCGCCGACCGCCTGCCCGCCGGTGGCGCTCGCGACCGTGCTCGGGTCGAGCTGCGAGCCGCACGCCGCGAGCGCGACGCACAGGGCCGCGGCGGCGACGATCCGGAGCAGGCTACGCATCGGTTTCCCTCCCCGAGCGCTGACGATTTCTGCCGTTCCAACGACCGGTGGGGGGCGAGGTGACGCGGAGCACAGTCCGGCGGTCCACAGTGTCTAGGCCTCAGCTGCTCGTCGTACCGCTGCAGGTGTACTTGGTGCCGCCGACCGGCACCCAGCGGCCGTGCTCGAGCTGGATGAACCGCCAGCACTCGCCGGTGTGGTGCGGGCCGACGTGCTGGGGCGAGTGCATGCCGTTCGCGGTCCAGTCGTCGACCTTGCGGAGGTCGGAGACCAGGCTCGCGCGCGTCAGCTTGCCGCCGAGGGCGGCGGCCCGCTCGACGAACAGCCGGGCGGCCGACCAGGAGAAGAGCCCGAAGAAGCTCGGCTCGGCGCCGGGCTTCACCTGCTGGAGCCAGCTCATGTACAGCTGGAGCTCCTTGTTGCTCGAGGCCTCCTCGAACGGCGTGAAGTTGATGAACAGCGTCGTGCCCTCGACCGCGTCGCCGCCGCTCTTCACGAAGTCGGTGGTGTACGCGGTCGGGTCGAGCATGAAGACCTCGGGCTTGAAGCCCTGCTGCTGCATCGCCTGGGCGAGCCGCACGAACTGTGCCGTGGCGCCGATCATCTGGACGTACTCGATGCCCTTGTCCTTCATCTGCTGGACGTACGGCGAGTAGTTGAACTCCGAGATGTCGATGCCCTGGACGTAGTCGAAGTGCATGCCGCGCTTGTTCATCGCGGCGACCTGGGTCTTGCCGTTCTCGGCGGCGGCGCCCGCGTTGATGTAGAGCATCGCGGCGTGCGCCGCGGCGTCCGGGTGGTTCTTGATCACGTAGTCCGGGACGGCGTTCTGGAACTCGTTCGCCATCGTGGACTGGGCACCGAAGCAGGTGGTGCACGCCTGACGGTCCGCGGTGACCGAGGCCGACCGGATGTCGGGCAGGCCGCAGCCCTGCGCGGTGCTCGCGCCGCCGGAGTCGAACGCCGACATCGACCCGACCACGGCGAACGTCTCGTCGCAGGCCTTGGTGTAGTTCTGCTGGTCGGCCGCGGCGTCGGTGCGGCTGTCATACGCCTTGAGCTCGAGCTTGCGGCCGCAGATGTCGCTGGTGGCGTTGAAGTACGCGACGTACGCCTTCACCGCGTCCTGGCTCGCCTCGAAGAGGCCCGGCACCGGCCCCGACACGTCCGAGCTGTTGCCGATCGTGATCGTCTTGTCCGTGATGCCGGTCTGGTTCTTGAACCCGTTGCACGAGCCGGCCCTGGTGCTGCCGGTCGCCGCGTTGTCGCCGGTGCCCTCGGTGCCGCCCCCGGAGCCGCCGCCCGTGGTGGTCGTCGACCCGCCGCCGGTGGCGGTCGTCCCACCGCCCCCGGTCGAGCCGGGGACCGACCCGTCCGGCCCGGTGGCGGTCGACCCGTCGGCGCCGACGACCTGGCCGTCGGAGTTGACGGTCGTGCCGTTCACCTGGGCGACGGTGTCGGGATCGAGCTGCGAGCCGCAGGCGGCGAGCGAGAGCGCGACGAGCACGCCGACGGACGCCACGGCGGCGCGGGAGAACGGGACCACGGGGCCCTCCACACAGATCTAGAACACGTATCAGTTCTGGACCAACGACGCGGGCGCGGAGAGGTGACGCTCGCCACCCCGGGAGCGCCGATCTGGCTATCCCTCCGGATAGGTGAGCGGCACCCAGCTCCCCGTCTGGTAGGTGCCGTCGGTCTGGAGCGTGACCCACTGGATGCCGGCCGGCCGGCCGTCGCGGTAGGTCACGAGGCTGATGCCGGCGGGCCGCCGGGGCTTGCTGCCGAGCGCGATGGCGTACGCCGCGCCGCCCGCGGTCCCGGTCGTGTACGTGTAGCCGACCTCGCCGTCCGGGCCCTCCACCCGGTCCGGCCCGGCGCGCACGTGGGTGTGGCCGGCGAGCACCAGGTCGGCGCAGCCACGCTCCAGCGCCGGCGCGCCGAGGTCCGCGTCGTGGACCAGGATCGTCGTCACCCGCACGTCGGAGTCGCAGGCGGCGTCGGCGATCCGGTCCGCGACCTCGGAGAAGGTCAGGCCGGTCTCGTCGCGCCAGTTGCCGAGGCCGCTGGAGCGCGGGTCGTCCACGCCGAGCAGCGTCGTACCGGCCGGACCGGGCACCACGTCGCCGTCGAGCATGGTCCAGTCGTGCTCGGCGAGGTACTCGTGCACGAAGTCGCCGTGGTCGTGGTTGCCCGCGACACCCCAGCGGTCGAGCCCGTCGAACGCGGCGCTCACCGAGTCGAGCGAGAACGCCTCCCAGCTCTTGCCGGAGGAGGTGTCGTCACCGCCGTCGAACACGGCGGTGGCGCCGCCGGCGTCGGCGATCGCGCGCGCGACCTGGTCCATGCCGATGTTGTCATGCCGGTCCGAGACGAACGCGACGACCGTGTCGCCCTCCCGCGGGTCGCGCAGCGGCAGGTCCACGGCGCGCTCGGCGGCGTCGGCGTAGAAGGTCTTGCTGGTGTCGTAGGTGTCGATCGCGCTCTCGATCAGACGCTGCGTCGAGGCGGTGGTGACGTCGCCGCGCACCTCGACGCCCTCGAGGCCGTCCGGGAGCGGTACGGCGGGTCCGAGGAACGCCGTCAGCGGCTCCCAGTCCTCCCCCGCCTCGACGGGGTCCTCGCCACCGGACCAGGGCTGCCACAGCGCGAGGGCCAGCAGCAGGGCGACCACCAGCGCGAGCATCGCCTGCGGCAGCCCCACCCGGGCGGCCAGCTGGCGTCGGCGTACCGGACCCACGAGCACCCAGACCGCGACCGGGACCAGGCCGATCACCGCGCCGCGGATCAGCGCATTGACGGCCATGCCCTGCACGACGTCGGTGACCTTCTCGACCTGGCCCTCGGGCTGGCTGGCCAGCAGCGCGTAGCGCTGCACCAGGTCGTCGACCGAGGCGGCGTCGGTCTTGCCCAGCCGGATGTCGACGCCGACCGGGCTGCCGCTGTCGACGCGCACGTCCGGCACGACCGGCCCGGTGTGCAGCACCGCCGAGCCGCTGAGGTCCGGCGTGATCACGGCGTCGTGGCTGGCCACGACCGTCGTCCGGCTGGTGGTGAGGAACAGCAGCAGCGCGGCCAGCACGGCGCAGCCGAACCAGACCCCGACCAGGGACAGCCCGTGAGCGACCTGTCGGCGGGTCTCGACACGCCGGTCGCGACCTCGCGAGCTCGGTCCCGCGGCTCGCTCGACCACCATCAGTGGGTCCGCTGCCGCGTCCCCACTAGCGGCGCGCCTCGGCGATCGCGTAGAGGGCGATGGACGCGGCGACGCCGGCGTTCAGCGACTCCAGCGACGAGGCCATCGGGATCGAGACGAGCTGGTCGCAGGTCTCGCTGACCAGGCGGCCCAGGCCGTTGCCCTCGGAGCCGACGACGACCACGAGCGGGCCGTCGCCGAGATCGAGGTCGGGAAGGCTGACGTCGCCGTCCGCGGCCAGGCCGACCACCATCAGGCCGGCGTCCTGGTACGCCTTGAGCTGGCGGACCAGGTTCACCGTCTGCGCCACCGGCGTCCGGACGGCGGCGCCGGCGCTGGTCTTCCAGGCGGAGGCGGTCATGCCGGCCGAGCGGCGCTCGGGGATCAGCACCCCGTGGGCGCCGAAGCCCGAGGCGCTGCGGACGATGGCGCCCAGGTTGCGCGGGTCGGTGACCGAGTCGAGCGCGACGATCAGCGGCGGCTCGCCGTTCGCGGCGGCCGCCTCGAGCAGGTCGTCGGGGTGGGCGTACTCGTACGCCGGGATCCGCGCGGCCAGGCCCTGGTGCACCGCACCGCTGGTCATCCGGTCGAGCTCGTTGCGGGTGACCTCCATCAGGCTGAGGCCGCGGTCGGCGACGATGCCGAAGGCCTCGCGCAGCCGGGCGTCGCGCTCGGCACCCTCGGCGACGTACACGCCGGTCACCGGCACGCCGGCCCGCAGCGCCTCGACGACGGAGTTGCGCCCCGCCACCCACTCGGCCTCGGTGCCCGACTTGCGCTTCGGCCTGCGGGCCGCGGACTTCTCCGCGCGCTTCGCCGACTTGTGCGCCTGGTGGTACTCCCGGTCCTTGGCCTTGGGCGTCGGGCCCTTGCCCTCGAGCCCGCGACGCACCCGGCCCCCCGACCCCGCGGTCGGGTTGCCCTTGCTGCTCTTGCGGATCGCGCCCTTGCGCTGCGAGTTGCCTGCCACGTCAGTGTCCTTTTCGGTGGTCGAGTAGCCCGTGAGGAACGAGCGGGCGTATCGAGACCCCAGCCATTACTTCGTTCCTGCTTCCAGTGACCACGTCGGGCCGTCGGGGGTGTCCGTGATCGCGATGCCGGCGGCCTTGATCTGGTCGCGGATCGCGTCGGCGGTGGCGAAGTCCTTGTCCGCCCGCGCCCGGGTGCGCTGCTCGAGCAGGCCGCGGACGAGCACGTCCACGGCGTCGGTGAGCCGCTGGTCGTCGCTCGAGGCCGGGCCCCAGGCCGGGTCGGCCGGGTTCAGCCCGAGCACGTCGAGCATCGCGAGCACCTGCGCGGCCTGCGGTGTCGGGTCGTCGGCCCGGTTGCCGGCCCGGACGACGTCGAAGAGCACGGCCAGCGCGGCCGGCGTACCGAGGTCGTCGTTCATCGCGGCGACGAACGCCTCGGGCAGCTCGCCGGGCTCGACGGTGCCGGCGCGCTCGAGGAAGCTCTCGATCCGGCGGAACCCGACCGCCGCCTCGTCGAGCGCCTCGAACGAGAACTCGACGTGGCTGCGGTAGTGGGCGGCGACCAGGTAGTAGCGCAGCTCGATGCCGCGGTACTTCTGGAGCACCGCCGGGATCGTCAGCGAGTTGCCGAGCGACTTGCTCATCTTCTCGCCCGCGGTGGTGATCCAGGCGTTGTGCATCCAGTACGACGCGAACGGGCGGCCGGCCGCGCGGGACTGGGCCTGCTCGTTCTCGTGGTGGGGGAAGCGGAGGTCGACGCCGCCGCCGTGGATGTCGAACGCGGGACCGAGGTACTTGCCGGCCATCGCGGAGCACTCGATGTGCCAGCCCGGGCGGCCGGGACCCCAGGGGCTCGGCCAGGCAGCCGTCTCCGGCTCGGACTCCTTCTTCCAGCCCTTCCACAGCGCGAAGTCGCGCGGGTCGCGCTTGCCGCGGGGGTCCGCGTCCTCGGCGGCCTCCATGTCGTCGATGCGCTGGTGGGTGAGCTCGCCGTACTGCGGCCAGGAGCGCACGTCGAAGTAGACGTCGCCGGAGCCGTCCTCGGCGGCGTAGGCGTGACCCTTGGCGATCAGCTCCTGGATGAGCACGATCATCTCCGGCACGTGGCCGGTGGCGGCCGGCTCGTACGTCGGCGGCGCGACGTTGAGGGCGTCGTACGCCTGGTCCAGCTGACGCTTCATGCGGGCGACGAGCTCGTACCAGCGCAGGCCCTGGTCGGCCGACTTCATGAGGATCTTGTCGTCGATGTCGGTGACGTTGCGGATGAACGTCACGTCGTAGCCGAGGTGGCGGAGCCAGCGCTGGAGGACGTCGAAGTCGACCCCGGAGCGGACGTGGCCGACGTGCGGCTCGGACTGCACCGTGAGACCGCAGACGTAGACGCCCGCCTTCCCCTCCTCGAGGGGGACGAAGTCACGGACTTCGCGGGTCGCAGTGTCGTACAGCCTGAAGGTCACCGGCCAAGTCTAGGGTTTGCGGGTGCGCCGCCTGACATCCGCGATCGTCGCCTCCGCGCTGCTCGTGCCGGTCG
Organism: Nocardioides sp. URHA0032; assembly: GCF_000620645.1. Classification (GTDB taxonomy): domain Bacteria; phylum Actinomycetota; class Actinomycetes; order Propionibacteriales; family Nocardioidaceae; genus Nocardioides. The sequence continues at coordinate 259,881 of NZ_JIAV01000015.1, forward strand.
CCACGCCTCCAGCCGACGCCGCCCCCGCGCGAAGGATCGCCCACACCCAGTGGGACTCGCCCGCGGAGCTGCGATCGGGCGCGGCGAGAGACGTGCGCGTCGCGGCGGGACGCGTCTCGCTCGCGACGGGTTCGGCGTCGGGTACCTGGACCTCGCCGTGGGCGGCGCCCGGGTTCGCACTGACCCGGCTGATCGCCTCGTGGTCCGCGCGCACGCCCGGCGACAGCTCCCTGCGGGTCCAGGTGCGCGGCCGGTCCGGTTCGCAGCTCTCGAGCTGGGACACGCTGGCGACCTGGGCCGCCGGCGACAGGTTCGTGCGGCGTACGACGTCGTCCGGACAGGCCGACGACCTCGCCTCGGTGAACGTCGACACCTGGGTCGTGCCCGACGGCGTCTCGTCGTACCAGCTCCGGGTCACCCTGCGGCGGGCCGCCGGCCAGGCTGCCTCGCCGTCGGTCGACGCGGTCGGTGCAGTGGCGACGCGGCTGCCCGACGTCTCCACGGTGCCCACGTCGCGGCCGGGGGTCGCCCGCGGGATCGTGCTCGACGTGCCGGCGTACTCGCAGATGATCCACCGCGGCGACTACCCGGAGTACGGCGGCGGCGGCGAGGCGTGGTGCTCGCCGACGTCGACCTCGATGGTGCTCGGCTACTACGACGCGCTCCCGCGCCCGGCCGCCTACGCGTGGGTCGGCGACCGCCCCGACCCGTGGGTCGACCACGCCGCGCGGATGACCTACGACTACGACTACGAGGGCACCGGCAACTGGCCGTTCAACACGGCGTACGCCGCGAACCTCGCCGGCCACGCGTTCGTCACCCGGCTCCGGTCCCTCCGGGAGGCCGAGACGTACGTCCGGGCCGGCATCCCGCTGGTCGCCTCGATCGCGTTCGGCCGCGGCGAGCTCGACGGCGCCCCGATCTCGTCGACCGACGGGCACCTGCTGGTGATCGTGGGCTTCACCGCGTCCGGTGACGTGGTCGTCAACGACCCTGCGGCGGCGTCCGATGCCACGGTGCGGCGCACCTACGACCGCGGGCAGTTCGAGAACGCCTGGATCCCGACGTCCGGCGGCACCGTCTACGTGATCACCGACGACGAGCACCCGCTGCCCTGACCGCACCTAGACCCCGTACCCGCCGTCCACGTCGAGCTTCTGGCCGGACACGAACCCGGCCCGGTCGGAGGCGAGGAAGCAGACGGCCTCCGCGATGTCGTGCGCGGTGCCGAACCGGCGCATCGGGATGTTCGCCCGGGTGATCGCGAGCGCCTCCTCGGACAGCTCCCCCGACGAGATGAGCCGTGCGGCCATGCCGTCGGTGAGCATGCCGGGGCCGACGGCGTTGACGCGGACCCCGTAGCGGCCCTCCTCGGCCGCCAGCGCCCGCACCATCGCCTCGACCGCCGCCTTGGGGGCCGAGGACAGTCCGTCGCGGACCGGGAAGCGTGTCGTCGCGGCGGTCGTCACCGCGACGATCGAGCCCTCCCACTCGCGCAGGTGCGGCAACGCCGGCTGGACGACGGCGAAGAACCCGGCCGCGTCGGCTGCGAGCTGGGCGGCCATCGTCACCGGCGCGACGGAGGAGAGGTGCGCCATCGGGACGTGCGGGCCGGCCGCGTAGACGAGCGTGTGCAGACCACCGTGGTCGGCGACGACGGCATCCACGACGGCGGTCGCGTCCGCGGCCGCCAGGTCGAGCTCGTACGCCGAGGCGTGCACGCCCCACTCGCGGGCCGCCTCGACCGCGGCGGCGCCGGCCGCCGGGTGCGAGCGGAAGGTCACCGCCACGTGCGCGCCGCGCTGTGCCAGCAGCCGGGTGATGGCCAGCCCGAGGCCCCCGCTGCCGCCCACCACGAGCGCCGCGCCCGTCCGTCCGCTGAAGTCGCCCACGGTTGCTCCCCTCAGTCCGTCGCCTTCACGTGGATCGTGTGCCAGCCGGTGGCGCCGTCGGGGACCGCCCCGTGGACCTCACCGGTCTGCACGGTCCCATCCTTGCCGGTCGCCCGCACCCGCAGCACGCGTTCCCCCGGCTTGAGGTCGAGCGTGACGGCCCACTGCACCCACGTGTCGTCGCTCGGCACCCGTCCGAGCCCGGCGGGCTGCCAGTCCCCGCCGTCGACGTTCACCTCCACCCGCTCGATGCCGGTGTGCTGCGCCCACGCGACGCCGGCGACGCGGGCGCCCGTCGCCGCGATGTCGGTGTAGTCGCGCGGCACGTCGATGCGCGAGGAGATCTTCACGGGTCCGAGCTCCGACCAGCCGCGGTCGGTCCAGTACGCCGAGATGTCGGCGAACCGCGTCACCCTCAGGTCCACCACCCACTTGCACGCGGACACGTAGCCGTAGAGCCCCGGCACGATCGTGCGCACCGGGAAGCCGTGGTCGACCGGCAGTGGCTCGCCGTTCATCGCGACGGCGAGCATCGCGTCGCGGTCGTCGGTCAGCACGCCCAGCGGGGTGCCGCAGGTCCAGCCGTCGTCGGACGTCTGCAGCACCGCGTCCGCGCTGTCCTGCACCCCGGCCTCGCGGAGCAGGTCGGCGATCCGGACCCCGCTCCACCAGGCATTGCCGATGAGCGGGCCGCCGACGTCGTTCGAGACGCAGCAGATCGTCACCCAGGCCTCGGTGAGCTGCCGCGCGATCAGCTGCTGGTAGTCGAGCACGATCTCGCGGTCCACGAGGCCGTGGATGCGCAGCTGCCAGTCCTGGGGCCGGATCGCCGGCACGTAGACGGCGGTGTCGATCCGGTAGAAGTCGTCGGCGGGCGTCAGCCACGGCGTCATGTCGGGTACGTCGACGCGCGCGCCGGCCGGCACCCGCGGCACCGTGACTCCGGGAAGTCGCAGCAGCCGCCTGGCCTCCTCGACCTGCCGCCGGCCGAGGCCGACCGCGCGTCCGACCGCGCCGGCGGTCACGCCCAGGGCGCCGACCACCCCGACCCGGAGCAGGAAGCCGCGGCGGGTGTGCGCGGCCGCTCCGGGGTCGCCGCGGTGCTCGGAGCCCGCTGAGCCCTCTGCTCTGGTGAGGGGCGCGATCAGCAGGGCCAGGCAGGCGAGCCAGGTGAAGAACCCGACCACGAGCGCGACGGCGTCGACGGGGGACGCGCCGCGCTGCGAGCCGACCGCCACCGCGCCGACCAGCGCGAGCCCCGCGTACACGGCGATCGCCGCCCACCACGCCCGGCGCGCGAGCAGGCCCGCCATCGCGAACAGCAGCGCCAACAGCACCAGCACCGTGACGACCAGCAGCGTCTTGTCGTGCCGGCCGACCAGCTGGATCGCCCGCTCGACGGCCGGTCCGGGCGTCAACCGGATGACCAGCTCCGCGACCGCGCTCACCGGGTCGTCGCGGGTGGTGAGCACCATCGCGACGCAGTAGCTCGCGGCCAGCCCGGCGAACCCGGCCAGCAGGCCGGCCAGCGCCCAGGCGCCGCGAGAGGTCCTCACCCGCCGATTGTGGCCCAGCGGGCGGCAGGGGCGGCCGCTCGGGCATGATCATTCTGTGACGGAACGGATCGGCATCGGCACCGACGTGCACCGCCTCGTCGACGGCGTCCCGATGCACCTGGCCGGGCTGTCCTGGCCGGACGAGCCGCAGGGCCTCGAGGGCCATTCCGACGCGGACGTCGCCGCGCACGCCGCGTGCGACGCGTTGCTGTCCGCGGCCGGTCTCGGGGACCTCGGGTCGAACTTCGGCACGTCGGACCCGGCGTGGGCCGGCGCGTCCGGGACGGCGCTGTTGGAGGAGACAGCCGCCCGGGTCCGGGCCGCGGGCTACGAGATCGGCAACGTCGCCGTCCAGGTGATCGGCAACCGGCCGAAGGTCGGCCCGCGCCGGGCGGAGGCCGAGGCGGCGCTGGGCGGCGCCGTCGGCGCACCGGTGAGCGTCTCCGCCACCACGACCGACGGCCTCGGCCTCACCGGTCGCGGCGAGGGCGTGGCCGCGATCGCGACCGCCCTGCTCACGTCCTGACCCCCCTCAGGCGGCCGCCTCCTTGCGGCCACCGACGTGCACGACCCCGTCGACGACTCGGACGTCGTAGGCCGGGACCGAGACGTGGTCGTCGTCCAGGCACCTGCCGCTGCGCAGGTCGAACGCGTGCTTGTGCGTGGGCGAGGCCACGAACGGCACGCCGTCGCGGACGCCGACGATGCCCCGCGCCATCGTCGACGCCCTCGCGTACGGGTCGTGGTTGCCGAGGGCGTAGACCCGGTCGTCCGGGGTCCGGAAGAGCGCGACCGCCTGGCCGTGCACGAGCGCGGTCGCACCGCGCTCCACCTCGAGCTCGGCGACCCGGCAGACCGGTTGCCACATGCGGAGAAACGTAGGGGCGCGGTGTCACGCCGCTGTTTCGCCGTGTGACATCCGTGAAAAACTCGGCGGGTGCCTGCCGCCGTCGTGATCCTCGCCGCGGGCGCCGGCCAGCGGGTCGGCGCCGGCGCCAACAAGGTGCTGCTCCCCCTCGGTGAGCTGCCGGTGCTCGCCTGGTCGGTGCGCGACGCGCTCGCCCTCGACGGCGTACGCCGGGTGCTGGTCGTGGTGCGTCCGGGCGAGCTCGACGTCGTGGCCGCGGCCCTGGCGCCGTACCTGGGCGAGGCCGAGGTCGGCATGGTCGAGGGCGGCCCGACCCGGCACGCGTCGGAGTGGAACGCGCTGGTCGCGCTGCGCCCGGAGATCGAGGGCGGGCAGCTGGACGTGGTCGCGATCCACGACGGCGCCCGGCCGCTCGCGGGTCGGCAGCTCTTCTCGGCGACCATCGCCGCCGCGCGCGAGCTCGGCGGCGCGATCCCCTGCGTCCGCCTGTCCGGGCTGCTCGCGCTCGACGGCCGCGAGCTGCCCGCGGAGCTGGACGGCGTGCAGACGCCGCAGGCCTTCCGGGCGGCCGAGCTCCTGGCGGCGTACTCCCGGGCCGAGGCCGACGGCTTCGACGGGACGGACACCGCGACCTGCTGGGCCCGGTACACCGACCTCCCGGTGGCGGCGGTGGCGAGCACGCCGGCCAACCTGAAGATCACCTTCCCCGAGGACCTGGATCTCGCGCTCAGGCTCGGGTGAGTTCGGCAGCAAGCGTTGGTAGATGGGGAAAACCCGACGCCTGAAGGCTCTGCCGGTGCCTCCCGCGTGGGAGCGGGCCTCAGCTCGCCGAGGAGGGCGGCCGCTGACCGTGTCGCCGCACCTCAGGTGGCGGCTGCTGCCGGTGTCTCCATGCACCGGCCGGCCCGGCCTGTCGTGGGGACGCTGCCTCGCGTCCGGAAGGCTAGGAACCCAGCTCAGGCGCGGGCCGGGTCCAGGCCGGCCTTCTCCTCGGCGGTGTGGCCCGGGTGGTGGCGCCACGGGAAGACCCACCGGAACAGGCTCAGGCCGCGGCGGTGGCACCAGCAGTCGTCGGCGCAGCCGCACGTCATCGCGCCGAAGTGCTCCGCGACCCGGTTGCCGGCAGCGACGAGCAGGTAGGCGCCGACCAGCAGCAGCGCGATGCGCTTCACGAGAGCACCGCGAGGAGCTGGGCGGTGGTGGGCGAGCCGCTGGGACCGTCGGGGGTGCCGTAGACGCGGCAGGCCAGCCCGACGGACTCGCCCCCGGTGGCGAACGGGTCGGTGCCGTCGATGCGGATGGTCGGTGAGCCGAGAAAATTCAGCTCCTCGGCCTGTTCGGGCGTCTCGACCCGCAGGTGCTCCACGGCCGCGTCGTCGCGGCCCAGCGTTCGCAGGACCCGGGCCAGTCGCTCCTCGGCGACTATCCAGTTCGGGCAGCCGTCGAAGTACAGCAGCTGGACACGCACCGGGGGTTCCTCCTCGTGTTCCTGGTCAGCACTCCACTGTGCCACCGGCACCGGTAGGGGCACGGCGCGGCGACTTTCCCATGACACCAACGCTTGCTGCCGAACTCAGGCTCGGGTGAGCGCCTCCAGCACGCGGACGTCCTCCTCGGAGCCGACCCGGCGGGCGGCGGGCGGGGCCTCGACCAGCTCGACCGGGTAGCGGCGACGGAGCTCGGCGACCAGCGCGACCAGGTCGGTCGACGGCAGGCCCCCGAGGGATGCGACGACCGTGGCCGGCAGCACGACCGGCGACGCGACGGCGACCAGGCCCTCCCGGTCGAGGGTCGCGCCGACCAGGCCGTCCTCGACGACCTTGACGGTGTCGGTGACCGGTCGGACGCCGACCACGACGGCCGCACGCTCGACGGCGCGGGCGACGCACTCGGCGATGAAGGCCGGCGGCGTCATCGGGCACAGCGGGTCGTGCAGCACGAGCGGCTCCTCCGCCTCGACGAGCGCCGCCCACGGCGTGCCGGTGTCGATGGGCGTGACCCCGGCCTCGCCGAGCGCCCAGGCCGCGGCTGCCACCAGCGCCTCGCCGTGGATCAGCGCGAACGGCAGGTGGCCGCGGTCCTGCTCCAGGACCGCGCCCAGCGCGGGATGGGGGGCGTCAGGGTCCACGGTGCCCAACCTACAAAGACGACCCGTCATGACGACGAGGCCCCCGGATCGCTCCGGGGGCCTCGTCGGTGGAGATCAGGAGGCGAGCACCTCGTCGAGGAGGGCCTCGGCCTTGTCCTCGTTGGTGTGCTCGGCCAGCGCCAGCTCGGAGACGAGGATCTGGCGCGCCTTCGCCAGCATCCGCTTCTCGCCGGCGGACAGGCCGCGGTCCCGCTCGCGGCGCCACAGGTCGCGCACGACCTCGGCCACCTTCATCACGTCACCGCTGTGCAGCTTCTCGAGGTTCGCCTTGTAGCGACGCGACCAGTTGGTCGGCTCCTCGACGTGCGCGGCACGGAGGACGTCGAACACGCGGTCGAGACCATCCTTGTCGACGACGTCGCGGACACCGACGAGATCGAGGTTGCAAGCGGGTACGCGTACGACCAGGTCCTGCTGGGCGACGATCCGGAGTACGAGGTACTCCCGGTCCTCTCCCTTGATGGTCCGCATCTCGATGTCCTCGATGATCGCGGCCCCGTGATTCGGGTAAACAACCGTCTCGCCGACAGTGAAAGTCATATGTCAGGTACCCCTTCCTAGGTGTCCATTCTAACACGCGTCCGAAGCGGCTCCGACCGCGTTTGCGCAGGTCAGGGGCACAATGCGGGCTTGACAGAACGCGGGTCCATGTGGTGGCGACCCTCCCGTCGCGCCGAATCCCGCACGGTTGAGCGGGTCTGGCTGATACTGCGGGGTATGTCGCCGACCCTGCGCCGCCGGAAGGACGCCACCGCCGCCCCCGATGCCGCGTCCCCCTCTCGCGAACGGCGCCGCACCCTGTCGCACACGACCCCGGTGCTGCTGCTCCGCGCCGCCCACCCGCGCCAGGCGCTGATCACCGCGGGCGGCCTGGCGATCGCCGCCGCGATCAGCGGGCGGCCCGGCCGCGAGGTGGGCCTGGTGCTCGCGACGGTGCTGGTCGGGCAGGCGATCCTGGGGTGGCACAACGACCTGGTCGACCGCCGCCGCGACGCCACCCGGCTGCCCAGCGGCAAGCCGATCGCGGACGGCTACCTCGACCCGGGCACGGCCTGGTTCGCGCTGATCTGCGGGGTGCTGCTCGTCGTACCCCTCTCCATCCAGAACGGCGTGCCGGCCGGTGCGGCGTACCTCGCCTCACTCGCGGTCGGTCTGGTCGGCAACGTCGTGCTGCGGCGCGTCTGGCTCTCCTGGCTGCCGTGGGCGGCGGCGTACGCGCTCTACCCCTTCTTCCTGTCGTACGGCGGCTGGGGCGGCGACGCGACCGGCAACCCGCCGGAGGTCCCGCTGGTGGTGCTGGCCGCGCTGCTCGGCGTCGGTGTGCACGTGCTGTGCGCGCTGCCGGGCCTGGTCGCCGACCACGAGGACGGCATCCGGCACCTCCCGCTGCGGATCGCGATGCGCATCGGCGCCACCCGCCTGCTGGTGCTCGCGCTCGCGTGGACGGTGCTCGACCTGGCTGCCCTGCTGGTCGTCGCGAACAGCGTCGGGCTGGCTCAGTAGGCAGGTCCGCCGACCGCTAGGCTGTGGTCCGCACATCGCCGCAGTCGACCGTGAAGGCATTGAAGATGCAGCTCCGCATGTCCGCCCGCGTGCTCGCCGCCGCCGGGGCGCTCGCGCTCGCCACCGTCCTCAGCTCGTGTGGCTTCGACTACGCGACCGACCGCGTCTACACGCCCGGTGCTGGTGTGAACGACCGGGACGCCATGGTCGACGTGCTCGGTGCGGTCGTCGTCTCGGCGCAGGACGGGTCCGGCACCCTGATCGCGTCGTTCGCGAACAACGACCAGGAGAACACCGCCACGGTGTCCTCGATCGCGGGCACCGGGGACGACTCGGACGTCAAGGCCGACTCCTTCCAGCCGATCCAGGTCGACGCGGGCCAGCTCTTCAACCTCGCCACCGACGGCGGCGTCGTGCTCACCGGCGACGCCATCTCCTCGGGCGGCCACGTGATGCTCGAGATCGGCTTCGGCGACGGGGACAGCGTCGAGCTGGACGTGCCGATCGTGCCGCCCTGCTACGAGTACGAGGGCCTGGACAAGTCCGGCGACGGCTCGGCCGCGACCGAGGACTGCACGGTCGAGTCGCGCGACGCGGGCCAGTAGCCGTGAGCCACACCCTGGTCCTGCTCCGCCACGGCGAGAGCGAGTGGAACGCCAAGAACCTCTTCACCGGCTGGGTCGACGTCCCGCTCAACGACAAGGGTCGCGCCGAGGCGGTCCGCGGCGGCGAGCTGATCCGCGAGTCGGGGCTGCTCCCCGACGTCGTGCACACCTCGCTGCTGCGCCGTGCGATCAACACCGCGGCGATCTCGCTCGACGTCGCCGACCGGCACTGGATCCCCGTGCGCCGGTCGTGGCGCCTGAACGAGCGGCACTACGGCGCGCTCCAGGGCAAGAACAAGAAGGAGACCCTCGACGCGTACGGCGAGGAGCAGTTCATGCTCTGGCGCCGGTCGTTCGACGTACCTCCCCCGCCGATCGAGGACGACGGGGAGTGGTCGCAGGCCGGCGACCCGCGGTACGCCGACCTCGGGCCCGAGATGCCGCGCACCGAGTGCCTGAAGGACGTCATCGAGCGGTTCCTGCCGTACTGGGAGTCCTCGATCGTCCCCGACCTCAGGGCCGGCCGGACCGTGCTCGTCGCGGCGCACGGCAACAGCCTGCGCGCCCTGGTCAAGCACTTGGACGGCATCGGCGACGAGGACATCGCCGGCCTCAACATCCCCACCGGCATGCCGCTGGTCTACGAGCTCGACGACGCCATGCGGCCCACCGTCACGGGCGGCCGCTACCTCGACCCGGAGGCCGCCGCTGCGGCTGCCGCCGCCGTGGCCAACCAGGGTCGCTGAGCAGCGTCGAGCGACGAAGTCGCTCGATGGGGCGCAACCGTCAGGCGCCGACCGAGGCAGGGTTCTCGCCGGTGACGACGAAGACGACCCGGTTCGCGACCGAGACGGCGTGGTCGGCGATCCTCTCGTAGTACCGGCCGAGCAGCGCCACGTCGATCGCGGCCTCGACGCCGTGCTCCCAGTCCGCGGAGAGCATCTCGGCGAAGGTGGTGCGCCGGAGGTCGTCCATCTCCTCGTCGGCGTGGACGAGGGACCGGGCCTCCTCGACGTCGCGGTCGATGATCACCTTTGACACGCGACGCACCATGTCCTCCGCGACCTCGGCCATCCGCTCGATGGTCGGGCGCATCGGTCCGGGTACGGCGACGTTCGGCACGCGCAGCCGGGCGATCTTGGCGACGTGCACCGAGAGGTCGCCCATCCGCTCGAGGTCGCTCACCATCCGCAGCGCTGCGACCACGACCCGCAGGTCGCTGGCGACGGGCTGCTGGAGCGAGAGCAGCAGGAACGCGGAGTCCTCGACCCGCTCCCGGGACCGGTCGATCTCGACGTCACCGCTGATCACTCGCTCCGCGATCGAGGGGTCGCCGCTGAGCAGCGCCTCGGTCGCGAGGCGGACGGACGTCTCGACGTCGCCGCAGATCCCGGCGAGATCGTGGAAGATCGCGTCGAGCTGTTCGTGGAAGGCCTCTCGCATGGGCCCGAGCCTAGGTGGGCCAGGTGTCCAGCCGAGGCTGCAGCGTGAACGCCGGGTGAATATCTGGTAGGTCATCCTCGCCTGGCGGGCTCCGGGCGACCTGGCTCGTACGATTGCGCTGTGGATCCGACGACGCAGGCGTTCCTCGCCGCGCTCATCGGAGCCGTTGTCGCCGGCGGCGCCGTGCTCGCGTGGCACGTGAGCGACCGCCAGCAGCACACCGCCGGACCCGTCGAGGAGCCGGTCGTCCCCGTCGGCGTCGCCACCGTCCTCTCCGTCCTGCGCAGCAGCGCGGTCCTCGTCGACGACAGCGACGTCGTGCTCAAGGCCTCCGCGCCGGCGTACGCCATGGGCCTGGTGCGCGGCACCTCCCTGGCCTCGGAGGAGCTCGCCGAGCTGGTGCGGCAGGTACGCCGCGACGGCCAGATCCGCGAGACCGAGCTGTTGATGAGCCGTGCCGGCACGTCGGCCCGGCACGTGACCGCCCGCGTCGCGCCCCTGGGTGCCCGGATGGTGCTGGCGCTGGTCGAGGACCGGACGCGGGAGCGCCGCGTCGAGGCCGTGCGCCGCGACTTCGTCGCCAACGTCAGCCACGAGCTGAAGACCCCCGTCGGCGCGATCCGGCTGCTCGCCGAGGCCGTCCACGACGCGGCCGAGGACCCGGAGGCGGTCAAGCGGTTCTCCGACCGGATGCTGACCGAGAGCGACCGTCTCTCCAGGCTGGTGCAGCAGGTCATCGAGCTGTCCCGGCTGCAGGGCGACGAGCCGCTCGACGCGCCGATGCCGGTGGACGTCGACGAGGTCATCAAGATCGCCGTCGACACCAGCGCGATGGATGCGGACTCCAAGCGGATCTCGATCGTCTCCGGCGGCACGCCGCACCTGGAGGTCTTCGGGAACGAGGAGCAGGTGACGGCCGCGGTCGCGAACCTCGTGGCCAACGCCGTGTCGTACTCCGAGTGCGACGCCACCGTCCTGGTCTCGACCAAGAGCGACGGCGACATGGTCGAGGTCTCGGTCGTCGACCAGGGCATCGGCATTCCCGCCGGCGAGATCGACCGCATCTTCGAGCGGTTCTACCGGGTCGACCCGGCCCGGCACCGTTCCACCGGTGGCACCGGCCTCGGCCTGTCCATCGTCAAGCACGTCGCGGCCACCCACGGCGGGGAGGTCCGGGTGTGGTCCGTCGAGGGCCAGGGATCCACGTTCACCCTCACGCTCCCCCGACACATCTCGGCCCGAGAGATCCAGGAGGCAGGCCGATGACCCGCGTACTCGTCGTCGAGGACGAAGAGAGCTACAGCGACGCTCTCGCCTACATGCTGCGCAAGGAGGGCTACGAGGTCGCGATCGCGGCGGACGGCAATGCCGCGCTGATCGAGTTCGACCGCAACGGTGCCGACATCGTGCTGCTCGACCTGATGCTGCCGGGCCTGCCCGGCACGGAGGTGTGCCGCCAGATCCGGCAGACGTCGAGCGTGCCGGTGATCATGGTCAGCGCGAAGGACGACGAGGTCGACAAGGTGGTGGGCCTCGAGCTCGGCGCCGACGACTACGTCACCAAGCCGTACTCACCCCGGGAGCTGGTCGCCCGGATCCGGGCCGTGCTGCGGCGCGGCCAGGAGCCCGACCTGGCGCCCGCGACCCTCGAGGCCGGGCCGGTGCGGATGGACGTCGAGCGGCACGTGGTGACCGTGGACGGTGCCGCGCAGCGGCTGCCGCTCAAGGAGTTCGAGCTGCTGGAGATGTTCCTGCGCAACCCCGGGCGCGTGCTCACCCGCGGCCAGCTCATCGACCGCGTGTGGGGCTCCGACTACGTCGGCGACACCAAGACCCTGGACGTGCACGTGAAGCGGCTGCGGGCCAAGATCGAGCCGGACCCCAGCGAGCCGAAGTACCTCGTCACCGTCCGCGGGCTCGGCTACAAGCTCGACCTCTGATCTCGGGGCGGGCGGTTGGCGGGATCCCCGGCTAACCGGGGATGTTGGCGCTTGGCGGGCATTGCAACGCCCCAAAAGCGAGGGGATCCCCGGTTGACCGGGGATCCCTGTGACGGGTGGGACTGGCAGCAAGTCGCGGATACGCGTCCGATTTCCGCGTGTCTGGTGTCGGTGGTGATCCCTAGGCTGGCTCCTGTGACCAGTACGACGACCCCGCCCTCCGCCCCCGACACCAACACGCCACCGGCCTGGCTGCCGGTGACGGCAGTCGCGGTGACGCTGGTGTTCTGGGCGTCGGCGTTCGTCGCGATCCGCCACCTCGCGGACGACTTCTCCCCCGGCGCCCTGAGCCTCGGCCGGCTCGCGGTCGGCGCGGTGTGCCTGGGCGTCGTGGCGCTCAGCCGCGGCCTGCCGCGGCCCACCGGCCGGCAGTGGGTGTCGATCCTGAGCATCGGCGTGCTGTGGTTCGGCGTCTACAACGTCGCGCTCAACGCCGGCGAGCGCCGGGTCGACGCCGGCACGGCCGCGATGCTCATCCAGGTGTCCCCGGTGCTGATCGCGCTGCTGGCCGCGGTCTTCCTCGACGAGCGGTTCACGCTCTACCTCGGCCTGGGACTGGCGCTGGCGTTCGCCGGCGTCGGCCTGATCAGCCTCTCGATGACCGGCAGCGGGGGCAACGACGTGGTCGGCGTGCTCCTCTGCCTGCTGTCCGCGGTCGTCTACTCCGTCAGCCTGATCCTCCAGAAGCCGCTGGTCGCCAGGCTCCCCGCCATCCACGTCGTCTGGCTCGCGTGCACGGTCGGCGCGGTCGTCTGCCTGCCGTTCGCGCCGACGTTCCTCGACGAGGCCGCGGACGCGCCGGCGTCCTCGCTCGTGTGGATTGTCTACCTCGGCGTGTTCCCGACCGCGATCGCGTTCACGACCTACGCCTACGCGCTGCGCCACATGAGCGCCAGCAGCCTCGGGGTCACGACCTACCTGGTCCCGCCGATCACGATCGTGATGGGCCTGGTCTTCCTCGACGAGGCGCCGCCCGCGATGGCGTACGTCGGGGGTGCGCTCGCGCTCGTCGGCGTCGCCGTGGCCCGGCGCAAGCCGCGCACCGTCGCCGACGAGGTCTCGCCGCCCGCCTGACCTGCCATGATGCGCGGGTGGACGTCGTCGCGTACGCGCTGGCCGGTCTCGTCGCGGCCCTGCACCTGTACTTCCTGGTCCTGGAGATGTTCCTGTGGAACAAGCCCGCCGGGCGGAAGGCCTTCGGGCTCGACCCGGAGTTCGCCGACGAGACGAAGGTGCTGGCCGCGAACCAGGGCCTCTACAACGGCTTCCTGGTCGCCGGCCTGGTGTGGGGCATCGCCGGCCAGCGCGACGACGTGCTGGCGTTCTTCCTGGCCTGCGTCGTGGTGGCCGGCGTGTTCGGCGCCGTGACGGTCAGCACCCGCGTGCTGTTCGTGCAGGCGGTCCCGGCAGTGCTCGCGCTCGGAGCCCTCGCCCTCGCCCAGTGATCCCCCGCTACGAGGGGTCGACGCCGGACTCGAGCCAGCCGCGGAACGCCTCGAGGTTGTGGGTCGGCTCGCCGCGCAGCTTGCGCCACTCCCACTCCTTGCGGATCGAGGAGGCGAAGCCGAGCTCGAGGATCGCGTTGAACGACTCGTCGGCGTAGGTCAGCACCGAGCCGAGCAGCCGGTCCAGCTCGTCGGGCGTGACCGCCGCGAGCGGCAGCCGGCCGTCGAGGTAGATGTCGCCGAGCCGGTCGACGGCGAAGGCCACGCCGTACATGCGCAGGTTCCGCTCCAGCAGCCAGCGGTAGACGCGCTCGTGGTTCTCGTCCGGCTTGCGGCACACGAACGCGTGCACCCCCAGCGCGTGCGATCCGACGTCGAGGCGGACCGCGATCTGCAGCTTCTTCTCGCCGGGCAGCGAGAAGGAGAACACGCCGTCGGCGACCTCCTCGAACTCCACCTCACTCGCGGCGAGGTGGTCGCGGATCACCTGCTGCGGATCGGATGAGCTCACACGGTCTCCCTGAGGTCGGCCCGGGCCCGACCGTAGACCTCCAGGACGCGCTCCGCGGTGCGCTCCCACGAGAACCGCCGGGCCTGCTCGAGGGCGCCTGCCTCGAGGCGGACCCGCAGCGCGTCGTCCTCGACCACCCGCCGCAGCGCGTCGGCCCAGGCGACCGGGTCGTGCCCGTCGACGAGCAGGCCGCTGCGGCCGTCGCGGACCACGGTCGTCAGGCCACCCACGGCGGCCGCGACCACCGGCGTGCCGGTCGCCTGGGCCTCGACGGCGACCAGGCCGAAGGACTCGTTGTACGACGGGACCGCGACGAGCGTCGCGGCTGCGCACCATCGCGCCAGCTCGTCCTGGGCGACCGGCGGGACGAACCGCACCACGTCCTCCAGGCCCAGCTCGCGGGACAGCTGGGCCAGCGACTCGGGGTGCTCGAGCCCGCTGCCGGACGGGCCGCCGACGACCGGCACCACCAGGCGCGAGCGCAGCGACGGCGTACGCCGCAGCAGTTCGGCGACCGCGCGCAGCAGCACGTCGGGCGCCTTGAGCGGCTGGATGCGGCCCGCGAACAGCAGCACCGCCGCGTCGGCGGGCAGACCCAGCCGGGCGCGCACCGTGGCCCGGTCCTGCGGACGGAACACGTCGAGGTCCACCCCGGGGTGGACCACCTCGACCCGCGACGGGTCGGCGTCGTACAGGTTGATCAGCTGCTTGGCCTCGAGGTCGGTGTTCGCGATCAGCATGTCCGCGGCCTCGACCACCTGCTCCTCGCCGATGATCCGGGCGACTGGCTCGGGGGTGTCACCGGCGGCGAGCGCCTCGTTCTTGACCTTGGCCATCGTGTGCATCGTGTGCACCAGCGGCACGCCCCAGCGGTCGCGGGCGAGCGCCCCGACCTGGCCGGAGAGCCAGTAGTGCGAGTGCACGACGTCGTAGTGGCCCTCGGGCTGCGCGGCCTCGGCGCGCAGCACCTCGCGCGCGAACGCGCAGAGCTGGCCGGGCAGCTCGGCCTTGGTCAGCCCCTCGAACGGGCCGGCGTGCACGTGCCGCACCGTCACCCCGTCGCAGGCGGGTACGACGGGGTCGAGCGCGGAGCTCGTCGAGCGGGTGAAGATGTCGACCTCGATGCCCCGGGCGGCCAGCCGTCGGGACAGCTCGATCACGTAGACGTTCATGCCGCCGGCGTCACCCGTGCCCGGCTGGTCCAGCGGGGACGTGTGCAGGCTGATCATCGCCACCCGCCGGATCGACTCGTCCACGACCATGGAGAACATCCGACCGGTCCGGTTGATTCCCGCCTCAGGCGGCGTGGGAGCCGCGGGACCGTGCGACCGGCTCCGGCCGGCGCGCGAGCGCGGCCACGGACACGACCACCGCCGCGACGCCGGCGACCGCCAGCACGCCCTGGTCGTCGAGGCTGTCCCGGAGCACCTGGAGCACCGAGCCCACGAGCGCGAGGAAGCAGACGGCGACCAGGCAGCGCAGCCACACCGCGCTCCGGCTCACCAGGCTCGCGCCGGCACCGAGGACGGCCACCGCCAGCAGCACCGCGCCCGGCCACGCCAGGGCGTCCACCCAGGGGGCGACGACCCAGCACAGCCCGCCGAGCAGGCCGGCCACCGCAGCCGCTGCACGCATCGCACCCACCTCCTCCGAGCAAGGACACGGTCGGGATCGCGGGTCAGTGTGCCACGGCATCCCGGGCCCGACCAGAATGGCGCCCATGGACCAGACCCGCACCGCCGTCGTGACCGGGGCGAGCAGCGGCATCGGCGCCGCCACCGCCCGCCACCTCGCCCGCGCCGGGTTCCACGTGTTCTGCGCCGCCCGGCGTACCGACCGGATCGAGGCGCTCGCCGCCGAGATCGGGGGTACGCCGGTCGCCTGCGACGTCACCGACGAGCAGTCGGTCGCGGGGCTGGCGCGGGCCGTCGGGGACCGGCTCGACCTGCTCGTCAACAACGCCGGCGGCGCGTTCGGGTCCGGCCCGGTGGCCGAGGCGGACAGTGACGACTGGCGCCGCACCTTCGAGGTCAACGTGATCGGCCTGGTGCAGGTGACCCGCGCGCTGCTGCCCGCGCTGCTGGCCAGCGGCGCCGGCACGATCCTCAACGTCGGGTCGACGGCGGGCCGGATCGCCTACGAGGGCGGCGCGAGCTACACGACCGCCAAGCACGGCACCCAGGTCGTCAACGAGACGCTTCGCCTCGAGCTCTACGACCAGCCGGTCCGCGTCATGGAGATCGCGCCCGGCATGGTGAAGACCGAGGAGTTCGGCCTGGTGCGCTTCAGGGGCGACCGGGAGAAGGCGGAGGCGGTGTACGCCGGCGTCGCCGAGCCGCTCACCGCCGACGACGTCGCCGAGACGATCACCTGGATGGCCACCCGGCCCCCGCACGTGAGCATCGACGAGCTGGTGATCCGGCCCAAGGCGCAGGCCGCCCAGCACAAGGTGCACCGCGTCGTCTGAGAGAGTGGCCCGCATGCAGACCATCGGACTCCTCGGCGGGATGAGCTGGGAGAGCAGCGCGGCCTACTACGAGGGCCTCAACCAGGCGGTCGAGCAGCGGGTCGGCGGTCTCGCCTCCGCGAAGACCGTGATGACGTCCGTCGACTTCGCCGAGGTCACCGCGCTCCAGGCCGAGGAGCGCTGGGACGAGGTCGCCGAGATCCTCGCGGGCGCGGCCCGCGGCGTCGAGGCGGCCGGTGCCGACTTCCTCCTGCTCTGCACGACGACGTTCCACCGGGTCGCGGACCAGGTCGCGGAGGCCGTCCAGATCCCGCTGCTGCACCTCGCCGACGTGGTCGCGGACGCGTGCCGGGCCCAGGGCCTGTCCGAGGTCGGGTTCCTCGGCACGACGTTCGCGATGTCGCGCTCGTTCTTCACCGACCGGATCGCCTCGCACGGGCTGACCGTGCACGTGCCCGACGAGCGGCACCACGAGACCGTGAACCGGGTGATCTACGAGGAGCTCGTGCACGGCAAGGTGCTCGACTCCTCGCGCCGGACCGTGGTCGGCCTCATCGACGAGCTCTGGGACGCCGGCGCCGGTGGCGTGATCCTCGGCTGCACCGAGCTGGAGCTGCTGGTCCGCCAGGCCGACGCCGACATCCCGGTCTTCCCGTGCACCACGCTGCACGTCGCGGCCGCCCTCGACCGCGCGCTCGCCTGACCGACTAGATCAGCAGCTCCGCGATCCGCGCGAGGTCGGGCGTGAGGTGCTGCTCCGCGACCCGAGCGCGCGACCCGCACAGGTCGAAGTCGTAGACGTACCGGTCCGGCTGCGGGTCACCGCCCGGCACCGTCGTGAGGTCGACCCGGTCGACGAGCCCCGACAGCTCCCGCGCCCGCGGGTCGTCACCTTCGAGGTCGAGCTCGCCGCCGGCCCGCAGCCCGCCGAACCCCCCGGTGCGGCGCACCGCCACCCGGCGGCCGCTCGCGACACCGACCTCCGACCACGCGCGGCGTACGGCGTCGGCGTGCTCGCCCGCCGCCGCCACCGTGGCGGCCGCGAACCCCGCGAAGTCGGTGTCCGGCCCCACCGCGCCGCCAGTCAGCGCGTCGTACCAGACCCGGCCCGCGCCGTCCCAGGTCGTGCCGCCGATGGCGACGGCGGCGAGCTGGAAGGCACGGTTCGGGATGCCGGAGTTGACGTGCACGCCGCCGTTGTCGTCGTCGGTGTCGACGTAGTCGGCGAGGTTGCCCACCTGCGGGTCCTTGCCGAGCGCGGGGTCGTCGTACGCCGTGCCGGGGTTCGCCATGTCGCGCAGGGCCCGTGCCCGGACGCCGGGCAGGAAGATGCCGGCCCCGATCAGCCAGTCGGCCTCCGCCGGCGACTGGCCCAGCAGCCGCTGCTTGAGGCAGGAGGCGAAGACGTCCGAGACCGACTCGTTCAGCGCACCGGGCTGGCCCTGGTAGCGCAGCCTCGCGGTGTGCTCGGTGACCGCGTGGGTGAGCTCGTGGCCCAGGACGTCCACCGGCCGGGTGAACCGTCCGAAGACCTTGCCGTCGCCGTCGCCGAAGACCAGCTGGGTGCCGTTCCAGAACGCGTTGTCGTAGTCGCTGCCGTAGTGGACGGTCAGGTCCACGCGCGCACCGCCGCCGTCGTACGACGCGCGGCCGTAGACGTCCGCGAACAGCGCGAGCGCCCCCGTGATGCCGTCGGCGGCCTCGTCCACGGCCGCGTCACCGGAGGCCGGCTCGCCGGCGGAGCGGACCGTGCGGCCGGGCAGGGTCGTGTCGTGGTCCGCGGCGTGCACGACCCAGGCCGGACCGCCCGGGGCCAGGGCCGTGCGGCCCTCGAGGTGCAGCGCGGTGCGTCGCCCCCGCAGCGTCTCGTCCACGACGAGGCTCTCGGGGGCCACCCGGCTGAGCAGGTACGGCGGCACGAACCGGCAGTGCGTCACCCCGACAGTGTCACCACAGGTGCAGGCGAGCGGAAGGCTCGCGCACCACGATCGCGTCGGTGTACGCCGTCGGACCGGTGTCGAACCGGACGTAGACCGACCAGGACATCGGCAGCCCCGGGATCGAGCTCATCTCCCAGTCGTAGCTGCAGGTGCTGACCAGCGGGACCGTGGTGGCGTCGGAGAAGTCGCTGGCGTTCGAGATCGTCACGCTGGTGGCGCCGACGGGCGGGCGGACCGAGAGCTGCACGTCCGGCGTGGGGGTCTCCGTCGCACCGCCGTTGATCGTCACGCCGACGGCTCCGCTGCAGCTGTCCCCGCCGACCGGCGCGGACCGGGCCGCGCCCTTCCCGGAGCCGTTGCCCGCCACCACCACGCAGCGCAGCAGCTTGCCGGCGTCGGCGGCTCCGACCGTGTACGTCCGGCCGTTGGCGATGGTGTCACCGTTGCGCTGCCAGAGGTAGAGGTAGGTGATCACCAGGTCACCGGTCCAGGTGCCGGGGTCACAGGTGAGCACCTGCCCGACCGCGGCCGAGCCGGTGATCGCGGGCCGGGTCGCGCTCGCCGGTGCGTGCCCGGACGGCCCGGCGACCTGCGTGCCGGCCGACGTGGAGGCGGTGCTGCCGGAGTCGTTGACCGCGGTGACCGTGCACGTCAGTGTCTGGCCGACGTCCTCGGAGAGGACGACGTACTGGGGCGCGGCGGTCTGCGGGATGGGCGCGCCGTTGCGCGACCAGGAGTAGCGGTACGTCGACGGGTTCCCGGTCCAGGTCCCGGTGCCGCAGGTCAGGGCGGTGCCGACGACGCCGCTGCCGGTGACCGCCGGGACGGCCGTCGCGGTGGGGACGCCGGTCGAGCCGCCACCACCGCCGCTGCCCGGGACGGTGAGGGGGAAGGTCGCGAGGGCGCCCTTGCCGTAGCCATTTGCCACGACGACCAGGCAGACGAGCGCCTTCCCGGAGTCGGCCGACGTGACCGGGTACGTCGTGGCCGTCGCGCCGGCGACGTCCGCGCCGTCGCGCTGCCACTTCGTCGTGTAGACGAGCTCGGGGATGCCGCTCCAAGACCCGGCGTTGCAGGTGAGCGTCTGCCCCACCGCGGCCGTCCCGGTGATCGTGGGCGGCACGTCGTTCGACGGCGCGTGGCCGGACCAGCCCGTGACGGTCGCCGGGGCCGAGGTCGCCGACACCGGGCCGGCGGGGTTGGACGCGGTGACGGTGCAGGCCAGGGTCCCGGAGAGGTCACCGGAGAGCACGGTGTACGACGGCCAGGTCGCCCGCGCGATCGGCGTCCCGTTCAGCTTCCACTGGTAGGCGTAGGTGTTGCCGCTGCCGGTCCAGGTGCCCTGTGTGCAGCTCACGACGGTGCCCGGCGACGCGCCGCCGAGAACCTCGGGCGCCGCGGTGTTGGTGGGCAGGCCCGTCCCGACGACCACCGGGGCCGAGGTCGCGGGGCTGCTCGCCGCCGAGGTCGGCGTCGAGGCCGTGACGGTGCAGGTCAGGCTCTGGCCGTTGTCGGCGGCGACCACCGTGTAGGTGTTCGAGGCGCCGACCGGTGTCGTGCCGCGCTTCCACTGGTAGGTGAAGGTGTTGCCCGTGCCGGTCCACGTGCCCGGGTCGCAGGTGAGCACCTGCCCGACCGCGGGGCTGCCGGTGATCGTCGGGAGCACCGTGTTCGTCGGCCCGCCCGGGTCGCCGCCGCCGGCACCGACGGTCACGGCAGCCGAGTCCTTCACGGTGTTGCCGTTCGCGTTGCTGGCCCGCACCCGGCAGGTCAGCTTGGCGCCGTCGTCGTCCGCGACCACGAGGTAGGAGAGGCTGGTGGCCGAGGGGATCGCCGTCCCGTCGCGCAGCCAGCTGTAGGAGTAGAGGACCAGGTCGCCGCCCTCGTCCCAGGTGCCCTTGTCGCACGTGAGTCCCTGACCGACCGCCGGCGTACCGAGGATTCTCGGGGCGGTGACGTTCGCCGGCCCGTCGCCGGTGCTGCCGCCGCCGCCGTTGCCACCGCCACCGCCGCCACCGCCGCCACCGTTGCCGCCACCGTCGCTGCCGCTGCCGCCGCTGCCGCCGCTGCCGTTGCCGGGCCGGACGCCCTTGGCCCAGAACGTGTAGCCGCCGGTGTCCCAGCGCTGGATCCGGTTGTTGTCGGTGTCGGCGATGAACAGGTTCCCCGACAGGCCGCCGCCGTCCTGCGCGTGCTGGGCGATGGCGCTCGGTCCGTTGAGGCGCCCCGCGGCGCGGCTGGCCCGCGGCGGGTGCCCCAGCGTGCGGTAGAGCGAGAAGTCGTGGTTGGCGTCCAGCAGGTAGAGCGCGTTGTTCGCCATGTCGCTGACGGTCAGCTGGCCGTACTTGTCGACCGCGAGGCCGGCGGGCGCCGGCTTCGCGCCGCCCGACGGCCGCCGGAGGGTGTAGGTGTGCGTGGGCCTCGAGGAGCTGCGCAGGGAGCCCGCCTTGAAGGCGAGCACCTTGCCCTGGTCGGGGACCGCGACGTACACGAACGCGGGGCGGCCGGCCTGCGGGCCGCCGTACGTGATGCCGCGCGGCCGGCCGGGCAGCCCGACGGTCGCGACCAGGTCACCGTTGCGCGCGTACACCGACATGCTGTCGTGGCAGCGGTTCGCGATGTAGACCCGGTTGCCGTTCGCGGTGATGCCGCCGTAGCGCGACGCCGGCGTGCTCGAGTCGCACGAGCGCACCGGGTCGTGGTCGAAGTGCGCCTGCACGCTCCCGGACGGGCCGAGGAGGGAGAACCCGGTCTCGTAGTCGACCCAGATGTCGCCGCCGTTCGTGACGAAGAGCCCGTCGACGGCCTCGTCCTGGTCCAGCGGTACGCCGCCCTTGAGCTTGCCGCTGGACGAGACGCGGACCAGCTTGCCACCGGTGGAGAAGCCGACGTACGACGTGCCGTTGGGCGCCACCCCGATCGCGGTGGGGCTGTCGGAGGTCGCGGCGCTGGCGGCGTCCGGGGTCGCCAAGCTCGCGGTCCCGAGCCCCGCGCAGATCATGGCAAGGCCGACAAGGCGACCCAGGGGGGCTTGGGCGCGCACGCGCCGAGACTAACCGGGCGAGGGCCCTCCGACGGACGGTCTGCGGGGGCTGACTGGACCGCTTTTCAGGCCGGCGCGCGGTCCGGCGGGAACCCGCCGGTCGCGACCGGGCCCCACCGGTCGACCGTGATCCGGATCAGCGACTTGCCCTGGCGGCGCATCGCCTCGCGGTACTCGTCCCAGTCGGAGTGCTCGCCGGCGATGCAGCGGAAGTACTCGACCAGGCCGTCCTCGGCCTCCCGGCCGGGCATGTCGAGCACCTCGGCGGTGCCGTCGACCTGGACCCACGCGTCGTCCCACTCGTCGGAGAGCACCAGCACGGTGGCGGCCGGGTCGCGGCGCAGGTTCGTCGCCTTGGCGCGGTCGGGGTACGTCGAGATCACGATCCGCCCGTCGGCGTCGACGCCGCCGGTCACCGGGGAGACCTGCGGCCGGCCGTCCCCGCGGGTGGTGACCAGGACCAGGTGGTGCCGGATGCGGACGAAGTCCAGGAGCTGCTGGCGGTCGACGCGGTCGTTCGTGGCGATCCTCGGCATGCCGCCACTCTAGGCAGGCTCAGTGCCGGGGCACGACCGCCGCGGAGCTCGCCTGGTCGGACCCGGACGGGTTGGTGCCGGTGACCAGGCAGGTGAGCCGGTGCCCGCGGTCGTCGCCGAGCACCTCGTACTGGTCCTTCTCGGAGCCGCCCAGCGCGGCGCCGTCGCGGCGCCACACGTAGCCGAGGACCGGCGCGTTCCGCCACCGGCCGGGGTCGCAGAAGAGCACGGTGCCGACCGTGGCCTTCCCGACGATCCGGGGACGTGCGACGTTCTCGGGACGGCCGACGTGACCGGTGCCGCCGCTGCCGTCGTCGACGGCGACCGGGTCGCTGAGCGCGACCTTGCCGGCGCCGTTCCTGTTCACGGCCGCGACCCGGCAGGTCAGGTCGTGGTAGCGGTCGTTGTCGGTGACGAGGTACTCCGGCGCGTTGGTCCCCGGGAGCAGCTGCCCGTCGCGCAGCCAGCCGCGCAGGTACGACGTCGGGTGCCGGCCGGTCCACGTCCCGTTGCTGCACCGCAGCACCGAGCCGGACCGGGCGGCGCCGCTGATCGCCGGACGCTCGAGGACGTACGGCGGCGAGTGGGCTCCCGGGATCGGGAACGCCTCGCTCGAGGTGGGTGCGGAGCTCGCGCCGCTCGCGGCGTGCGCGGTCACCGTGCAGGCCAGCTCGGTGGACACGTCCGCCGACGTCACTGTGTGGTCGAGGTCGTGGGCGCCGGGGATCGGCAGCCCGCCGCGCAGCCAGGCGACGTCGTACGACGCCAGGGCGGCGTCCCAGGCCCCCGGGTCGCAGCTGAGCACCCTCCCGGCGTACGGCCGCCCGGTGATGCGGGGCAGCCCGGCGTTGACCGGTGCACCGGGGTCACCGGGCGCCTGGGCGTCGGCCATCCAGTCGGTGGTGCCGAGGTGGTCCCAGTGCTGGATCCGGCCGTTGCCGGTGTCGGCCACCCAGAAGCCGTCCCGGAAGCTGCCGTCGGCGTTGTCGAACGCGGTCGCCCGGTCGAGGTACCCGCGGTCCGAGGCGGCGTCCGGCGGGTGGCCGAGGGTGCGGTAGTACCAGTAGTCCTCGGGGCCGTTGTAGAAGTGCACGGCGTTGTTGGCGACGTCGACGACGGCGAGCTGGCCCTTCTCGTCGGCGGCCAGCGGGCCCGGCGCCGGCTTGCGGTAGCCGGAGAACCGCTTGATCACCAGCGTGCGGGCGGGCTGCGGCTCCGAGCGCAGCGACGCGGTGTTGTAGGCGTAGACCTTGCCCGCGTCCGGCACCGACACGTACATCCGTGCGGGCAGGCCCTTCACCGCCGGCGCGAGGGCGACGTCCCGCGGGTACGCCGTGCCCGGGAGGTCGACGCTCGCCAGCAGCTGCCCGTCGTGGCGGTAGATGCCGACCGTCGCGACGCAGCGGCCGGCGACGTAGACCGCGTCCCCGGTGACCTCGAGGCCGCCGTACCGCGCGGGGTCGTGGGCGCGGTCCACCGGGCAGGACCCGCCCGCCTGGACCGCGAAGTGCGTGAGCACCGTGCCGTCGGTCGAGAGCTCCGACACGCTGGCGCCGTAGTCGACCCAGACGTTGCCGTCGGGCCCGACGTCGAGGCCCGTGACCGGCTCGTCCTGGTCGAGCGGCACCGAGCCGGCGTACTCACCGGTGGCGCTGAGGCGGAGCAGCCGGTCGCCGGCGGCGTACCCGACGTACGACGTGCCGTCGTCGGCGGCGGCCACCGCGATCGGCCGCCCGGTCGACACCGCGACGGCGGGCTCGGCGCGCAGCGCGACCAGGCCTCCGACCACCAACGTCGTCGCGAAGCCCCCCGTCAGCGCACGCCGCAGCGCTCCCCCCACGTGTCCGAGGGTAGGTGTCCGGCCGCTCTCCCCGTGGCGCTTTCCGTCAGGTCGCGGCCCGTCGGGTTTCTCCGGCTGACCGGAGAAACCCGACCGACACGCCGGCGCGGTACGGCGTGTCGGTCGGCTTTCCCACGACAAGTTCCGGCGCGCCGGGCCGACTGCCGTCCACAGGAGGGTGCCGACGCACGGCTGTCCCCAGGTCCGGATCCGGCTCGGTACGGCGTCCCGGCATCGCGGGATCTCCACCCCATGATGAATTCACCCCGGATCGTCCTGCGCGACGACAACCTGATGACCACCGCCGACCTGCTGGCGCTGGGCTACCACGACAAGGCGATCGCCCGGCTCGTCAAGCGCGGGGAGCTCGTCCGGATCCGCCAGGGCGCCTACACCTACGCGGCGCACTGGGAGCAGCTCGAGGAGCGTGGCCGGCACGACCTGCTCTGCCGGGCGGTCCTCCGGAGGGCTGTCAAGCCCACCCTGTTGGCCGGGCCCACGGCCGCGCGCGTCCTCGGTGCGCCCACGTGGGACCTCGGCGAGGAGATCCACATCAACAGCGTCGATCGCAAGGCTGACCGACGCAACGCCGGACGTCGTCCCCATCGCGGAGACCTGCGCGTCGAGGACACCACGATCCGGTCGGGGCTCCCGGTGACCTCGGGCACCCGGACCGCGCTCGACCTGATCGAAATGACCGACGAGGAGCATGCCCTGGTGGTGATCGACGGACTGCTGCGCGCCGGCGAGACCACCCTCGGCCTGCTCGAACGGCGAGCCCCGGGCATGCGCTACGACCCGAGGTCCCTCGCCGTACCTGTCATCCTCATGCATGCGGACGGTCGCCACGAGTCCGCCGGCGAGACGCGCACAGCGGTCATGCTCCGCCGAGCCAACCTGCCCAGACCAGACCCGCAGTACGCCGTCCGCGACGGCTCCGGCCGCGTCGTCGCCTGGCTCGACTTCGCGTGGCCGAAGCTCGGGGTGTTCCTCGAGTTCGACGGCAAGGAGAAATACCTCCGCCATCGCCGCCCGGGCGAGAGCGTCACTGACTGCGTGCTGCGCGAGAAACGGCGCGAGGAGCTGATCTGCGGCCTGACCGGCTGGCGCTGCATCCGGATCACCTGGGCCGATCTCTACCGGCCGCAGCTCGTCGTCGCTCGGATCGTGGCGGCGATGCGGGGCGAGAACTGGGTCGCCTGAAGCCGAGCTTGTCCGCCGAAACCCGACGGACACGCCGTGGGCTGTCGGCGTGTCCGTCGGGTTTCTCCGGCTGACCGGAGAAACCCGACGTGTCGGGCGTCACCCAACACCGACGATGAGGGCGCGGAGCGCCCCAACAACTAGACTCGATCCTCGTGCCTACCACCGCTCGCACCGATCTGCGCAACGTCGCCATCGTCGCCCACGTCGACCACGGCAAGACCACCCTCGTCGACGCGATGCTCCGTCAGGCGGGCGCGTTCACCGAGCACCAGGCCGAGAGCGTGGCCGAGCGGGTGATGGACTCCGGTGACCTCGAGCGCGAGAAGGGCATCACGATCCTCGCGAAGAACACCGCCGTGCACTACGCCGGACCGGCCGCCGAGGGCAAGCCGATGGTCATCAACATCATCGACACCCCCGGGCACGCCGACTTCGGCGGCGAGGTCGAGCGCGGCCTGTCGATGGTCGACGGGATCGTGCTGCTCGTCGACGCGTCCGAGGGCCCGCTGCCGCAGACCCGCTTCGTGCTCCGCAAGGCGCTGAACGCCGACATGCCGGTGATCCTCGTGGTCAACAAGACCGACCGTGGCGATGCCCGGATCGCCGAGGTCGTGGACGAGACCTACGAGCTGTTCATGGACCTGCTCGACGAGAGCCACAGCCAGGACGCGCTCGACTTCCCGGTCGTGTACGCCTCCGGCCGCGCGGGCGTCGCCGGCCTGACCGCCCCGGAGAACGGCGAGCTGCCGGACTCCGAGGACCTCGAGCCGCTGTTCAAGACGATCCTCGAGACGATCCCGGCCCCGACGTACACCGAGGGCGCGCCGCTGCAGGCGCACGTCACCAACCTCGACTCCTCGCCGTTCCTCGGCCGCCTCGCGCTGGTCCGCGTCCACGAGGGCAACCTGAAGAAGGGCCAGCAGGTCGCGTGGATGAAGCGCGACGGCACGATCAAGAACGTCAAGGTCACCGAGCTGCTCGTCACCGAGGGCCTCGAGCGCAAGCCGGGCGAGACCGCCGGTCCCGGCGACATCGTCGCGATCGCGGGCATCCCGGAGATCACCATCGGCGAGACCCTCGCCGACCCGGAGAACCCGGTCGCGCTGCCGCTCATCCACGTCGACGAGCCAGCGATCTCGATGACGATCGGCACCAACACCTCGCCGCTCGTCGGCCGGGTCAAGGGCGCCAAGGTCACCGCCCGCCTCGTGAAGGACCGGCTCGACTCCGAGCTGGTCGGCAACGTCTCGCTGCGGATCCTCCCGACCGAGCGCCCCGACGCGTGGGAGGTGCAGGGCCGCGGCGAGCTGGCGCTGGCGATCCTCGTCGAGCAGATGCGCCGCGAGGGCTTCGAGCTCACCGTCGGCAAGCCGCAGGTCGTCACCAAGGAGATCGACGGCAAGGTCCACGAG
The DNA here is from genome assembly GCF_000620645.1 of Nocardioides sp. URHA0032. GTDB lineage: Bacteria > Actinomycetota > Actinomycetes > Propionibacteriales > Nocardioidaceae > Nocardioides. Next base: position 286,297 of record NZ_JIAV01000015.1, read on the forward strand.
CCGACGGAGCGGCTGACCATCGACGCCCCTGAGGAGTACCTCGGCGCGATCACCGAGCTGCTCGCCACCCGCAAGGGCCGGATGGAGCAGATGGTCAACCACGGCACCGGCTGGGTGCGGATGGAGTTCGTCGTGCCGGCGCGCGGCCTGATCGGCTTCCGCACCGAGTTCCTGACCGACACCCGCGGCACCGGCATCGCCCACCACATCTTCGAGGGCTACGAGCCCTGGGCCGGCGAGATCCGCTCGCGCAACAACGGCTCCCTGGTCGCGGACCGCAAGGGCGCGGCCACGGCGTACGCCATGACCTCGCTGCAGGAGCGCGGCGTGATGTTCGTCGAGCCGACCACCGAGGTCTACGAGGGCATGATCGTCGGCGAGAACTCCCGCGCCGACGACATGGACGTCAACATCACCAAGGAGAAGCAGCAGACCAACATCCGGTCCGCGACCTCCGACAACTTCGAGAAGCTGATCCCGCCGCGCAAGCTCTCCCTCGAGCAGTGCCTGGAGTTCTGCCGCGACGACGAGTGCGTCGAGGTCACGCCCGAGCAGGTCCGGATCCGCAAGGTGATCCTCGACCAGAACGAGCGCGCGAAGATCGCCGCGCGGGCGCGCAAGTCGAAGTAGGTAGGGTCGCCCACCGTGAGCCACCCCACCTACGACCAGCTGGTCGACCTCCCGGCGTACGTCGAGCAGCCGGTGCCGATCGCGTTCGAGGACGTCAACGGGCACCTCAACGTGCGGCACTACACCGGCATCGCGAGCGAGGGCCTCGACGAGTCGCTGGTGCCCCTCGGGATCCCGCAGAGCTGGCCGGCGCAGGGCCACGCCTGCTTCTCGGCCGAGCACCACCTCACCTACCTCGCCGAGCTGCGGACCGGCGACCGGATGTCGTCCCGGGTGCGGCTGCTGGGCCGGTCGGAGCGGGCGGCGCACGCGCTGGTCTATCTGCTCGACGACACCCACCGGCGGCTGAGCTACGTCATGGAGGAGGTCTTCCTCCACATCGACATGGCGACCCGGCGTACGGCGCCGTGGCCGGAGGACGTCGCGGCGGCGCTGGACAAGCGCATCGCCGAGGACGGCGCGCTCCCCTGGGACGCGGACACCAAGGGCTGCCTGAAGCTGCGCTGAGGCTCACCCGTCTCCGGTGAGGCGGCGGGCCGCCGTCCTGGGCGACACTGCGGGCGTGACCGTCCCCGTGCGACGGCTGCCCGACGACGCGGCGGCCGCGTTGACCGCAGTCGACCTCGTGGTCGGCGCCGTCGCGGTCACGGCGCACCTCGCGGAGTCGACGATCCGCACCCTGCGCCTCGCACCGCTGGTCGCGCGGGGCGCCCGCCCGTTCCTCGACATCGGCCGGACCGTGCGCGAGCGCGTCGTCCGCGAGGCCGACGCGCTCCTGCCGTTCCTGGTCAACGCGGCGGTACGGCGGTACGTCGACGTGGACGGCCTCGTCGCGACCGTCGACCTCGACGCGGTCGCGCAACGCCTCGACGTCGAGGCCGTGATCGAGCGGGTCGATCTGAACGCGGTGGCCGCGCGGATCGACGTCGAGGCGATCCTCGACCGCCTCGACCTGACCGACACGGTGCTCACCCGCGTCGACATGAAGGTCGTGATCGACCAGGTGCTGGCCCAGATGGACCTGCCGGTCCTGGTCGAGGGCGTGCTCGACGAGATCGACCTGCCCGACATCATCCGCGGCTCGACCGGCGCGATGGCGTCCGAGACCGTCCGGGGCGTCCGGACCCAGGGCGTGAACGCGGACGAGGCGGTCACCCGCGTCATCGACCGCCTCCTGATGCGGCACCGGCCCCTGACCGACGGGGTCGAGTGAGCATGTCCGACCACGAGCTGTCCGCGATCCCGAAGGACGCGCGCGCGTTCCAGGGGCACCGCGCCGGCATCGTGACCCGGGTGCTCGCCGCGGCGATCGACAGTGCCCTGGTGGGCCTGGTGCTGGTCGCGGCGTACCTCGGCTTCGCCGGGCTGGTCTTCCTCCTCGATCCCCGCGGCTTCACGTTCCCCGACACGAAGCTGTTCCGGAGCCTGCTGATCGGCGCCTTGGTCCTCGGCCTCTACCTCACCGTCGCGTGGGCGGCCGGCGGCCGCACCTACGGCAACCTCCTGATGGGCCTGCGGGTCGTCGGCGTGTACGGCGGCGACGTCGGCTGGGTCCGGGCGCTGCTGCGCGCGGCGTTCTACGTGCTGTTCCCGATCGGGCTGCTCTGGGTCGTGCTCGACCCGCGGCAGCGCTCCATCCAGGACCGGGTGCTGGCGACGTCGGTCGTCTACGACTGGCAGCCCCACAAGCCGCGCTGACTCCGACACAATCGACCCGTGCTCCTCGACGTCCAGCTCGACGCCCGTCCGGACCTCGCCGCGGACCGCGCCCGCGACCTGGTCGCCGCCGGGGTCGCGGGCCTGTTCACGTTCGAGGGACCGCACGACGTGTTCCTCCCGCTGGCCGCGGCGGCGGGAGCGGTCCGGACGGACCTGATGACCAACGTCGCGATCGCGATCCCGCGCAGCCCGATGCATCTCGCGCACACGGCGTACGACCTCCAGCTGATGTCGGGCGGCCGGTTCCGCCTCGGGCTCGGGTCGCAGGTCAAGCCGCACATCGAGCACCGGTACGGCGCCACGTGGAGCCGGCCCACGGACCGGATGCGGGAGACCGTGCAGGCCGTGAAGGCGATCCTCCGCTCCTGGCAGCACGGCACCCGCCTCGACTTCCGCGGGGAGTTCACGCGGCACACGCTGATGCCGCCCACGTTCGTCCCCGGCCCGAACCCGTACGGCGTCCCGCCGGTGCTGCTGGGCGCCCTCGGACCGCTGATGACCCGAACCGCGGCGGAGGTCGCCGACGGGCTGCTGGTGATGCCGTTCCACAGCCACCGGCACTTCCGGGAGCGCACGCTGCCCGCCGTCGACGCCGGGCTGGAGGCGGCCGGCCGCAGCCGGGACGGCTTCGCGATCCTGCCGCAGGCGATCGTCGCCATGGGGCGCACCGAGGAGGAGCTCGCGGCCGCCTCGACGGGCGTGCGCGGCCTGCTGGCGTTCTACGGCTCGACCCCGGCGTACCGCCCCGTGCTCGACGTCGAGGGCTGGGCGGAGGTGCAGCCCGAGCTCAACCGGCTGTCCAAGGAGGGCGACTGGGAGTCGATGCTCGGACTGGTGACCGACGAGATGCTCACGACGCTCGCGGTCCGCGGCACGCCGGAGGAGTGCGCGGCCGAGATCGAGCACCGGTTCGGCGACGTGGCGGAGCGGGTCTGCGCCTACTTCCCCGGGTACGACGCGCCGCTCGACCAGGTGGGCGACCTGGCCGCTGCGCTCAGGTGAGGCGCCGGCGGTTCTGCGGCGACGTCGCCTGGATGGCCACGCCGGCGAACCCGAGCACGAGCAGCAGCACGGTCGCCTTGGAGAGGTACTCCGGCAGCAGGCCGGAGATCGGGAACGTCAGCGCGTGCGCGATCAGCGCGAACGGCACCCACCGGGGCGTGGTCCCCGCGCGCAGCAGCGCGATCGCCAGCAGCACCTCGCCGAGGTAGAGGCCGGCGAGCCAGGCGTACAGGAAGATCGCGAGGCCGGCGTCGGACGCGACGTCGTCGAGGCCCTGGGCCTGGATGGTCTGGGTGTTCACCAGCGCCCGGAAGAAGCCCATCAGCATCGCGAAGCCCGCGGTCCCGATGAAGCCGACCTCCAGGACCACCGCGGCGATGACGCCGATCGTCCAGCCGCGGCGCTGGCACAGCGTCATGATCGCGGGCAGTCCGAGGGACAGGCAGATCGAGGAGATGAACAGGACGACCGCGGCCGCCATCCACTGGCCGCCCTGCTCCTGCACGATCCGCAGGGACTCCGCCGAGCTGTCGGACTGGGGCAGCAGGAAGCCACCGAGGCCCAGCGCGAGCGCCCCGGTGAGCAACAGCGCCGCCGACACCGGCAGCCAGTCCATCCGCACGAGCCGAGGGTAGGACCATGCGGGCACCCGTGACCCGGAAACGCGGCAGTGCGTCAGCCCACCAGCCCGGTCAGCCGGTGCACCTGGTCGATGTCGGCGCTCGTGGGGATCAGCTGGACCTCGTCGGCGCCGAGGTCGGCGACCCGCTCGAGCAGCTCCACGAGCTGGCCGGGGGTGCCCGCGAACCCGGCGGTGGCGGCGAGCGCGTCGACGTACTCGGCGGGGATCCAGTTCATGTAGTGCCGGAGGTGCCGGTGCACCTGCTCGCGGGCGGAGCCGTCGCCGTCGTCGACGGCGAACCAGAAGGACGTGGTGAGCCGCGGCGCCGGGCGCCCGGCGTCGCGCCACGCGTCCCGCGCGAGCGTGAAGACCTTCGCCATCCCCGCGAGGTCGAGGTCGAGCGACATCCCGGCCAGCCCGTCGGCCCAGGCCGCGGCGCCGCGGATCGTGCGCGGGCCGAGCGTGCCGACGAGCAGCTCGGGGCCGCCCGGCCGCACCGGCGGCGGGCCCACGGGTCGTACGGCGTCCACGACGCGCTCGCCCGCCCACACCCGTCGCATGGTGGCGACCCGCTCGGCGAGACCCGCGATGGTCCGCGTGCCGAGGTCGGCGTCCGCGGCGCGGTAGTCCTCGTCCCGGCCGCCGACGCCGAGCCCCACGGTGAGGCGGCCGCCGCTGAGCCGGTCGCCGGTCGCGAGCGCCTTCGCGAGCGGCACCGGTGCGTGCAGCTGGGGCACGACCACCGTCGTCACCAGCCGGACCCGCCGGGTCCACGCGGCGGTGGCGCCGAGGAGCGTGAGCGCGTCGGGGTTGTCGAAGGCCATCCGCTCCCCGAAGCACAGCGAGGACCACGGGCCCTCGTCGACCGCGACGGCCCACCGTTCGAGGGTGTCGGCAGCGGCCCAGAGGTCCGGCTCCATGACCGGCAGCGTCATCCCCACGTCCACCTGCCCAGTCTGGCGGAGTCGAGCCGCTGGCGTCGGGCCATGTCCTCACGCGTCGGGGGTGCGTTGGTCGCGATGTTCGCGCTCGTCGTGGTGGTGGCGACCGGCCTGATTGTGGGTCGACCTCCGGCACGAGGTCGACGAGACCGCGTCCCGGACGGCCCACGACCCCGGCACCGCCGCCCCGAGTCCGACCGCCACGCCCACCGTCGCGGCGACCGTCCACTCGCTCTGGATCGGCGACGGCTACACCGCCCAGTCGTGCGGCGCGGCCCGGAGGCTCGGCTGGGAGTGCACGCTCGACGCGGAGCACGGCACCGGCTTCCTCAGTGACGGCGTCGCCTTCGACCCGGACAACGAGACGCTGGCGGACCGGCTGCCCGGGCTGCCGCACCAGGAGCCCGACGTCGTGGTCGTCGACGCGACGGACAGGTCGTCGACCCGGACGGCCAGATCCTCGTCGACACCGCCCTCGCCGACCAGATCCGGGCCTTCGACCTCGCCGTACCGGTGGCGAAATAGAGGTAGTCCCTGACGAAAATGCTGTCGACGCGCCGCGTTGACGACATTTTCGGCAGGGACTACCGGAGTGGAGCGCTACTTGATGGAGAAGACCTTGTCGTTGACGTCGAAGAAGTAGTTGTCGACGGAGCGGACCATGATCCAGGCCGTCCGGGTATTCCTCTTCGGCAGCTTCACGGTCGCCTTGCCGTCGTTCGCGGTCCTCTTCGCGAGGACGGTCGTCCAGCTCTGGCCGTCGTCGGTCGAGAGCCGGATCTGGACGTCCTTGGCCAGCTTCCGCGTGCCGTTGACCTTCCAGGTGACGTCGACCTTCTTGCCGCCCTTGACCGACGCGCCCTTCTCGCCGAACGACGAGACCAGGAACGGCCCGGCGTTCGGGTCGACCTTGATGGTCACCTGGTCCCAGCCGACACCGCCGCCCTGCGGCACCCGGTCACGCGCGGTGAGCCGGAAGTGCATGGCGTGGGGCGTCATGCCCGGCGTGCCCTTGTACGACGCCGTCGGCAGGAACTCCGAGTAGCAGTTGAGCGGCCGGCGCGGGACCGGGACGTACGGGTCCGTGACGATCTTCACCTTCGGGCACTTGCCGGTCTTGGCGTTGGTGGCGCCCGCCAGGATCTGCGCCATGTCGGGGAACGTCCGGGTCCGGTCCGCGTCGGTGGCGAGGTTCTCGCCGGGCGACTCGTACTCGAGCGTCGCCTTGTCGGTGACGTTGGCGTATACGCCGAAGACCCGGAACAGCGGTCCGAAGATCTTCTTGTTGGCCACCAGGGCGGTGCCGTCGTGGCGCCGGGCGTCGTCGTTCTGCTCCCACAGGTAGATCAGCGGGTCGCCGTCGGCGTCCGTCGCGGAGCCGGTCAGCGTGAACGGCGTCCGGGTCGGGATCGTCCTGCTCGCCGGGGCGGTGACCACCGGGTCGTGGTTGTCGATCGGGTTCACCTGGAAGCCGGTGTTGCCCGGCTCGCCACCCTTGGCGGTCTCACCGACGTGCACGTACGAGGCACCCGGTGCCGTGACCTGGAGGTCCGGCTCGTCCGTGCGGTCGCTGTCGTTGGTGTACGGGTCCGGGTCGCCGGCGAACATCACCTGGAAGCCACCGAGGTTCGGCTCGGTGAGCGTCGCCGGGTAGGTGCCCTCGTCGGTGTAGATGAGGGCGTACGGGTCGTAGCCCCAGCCCGCGACGGTGACGTCCTTGCCGACCAGCGCGGAGAGCTGGGTGGCCATGTTCGCCGCCGTGTACGCCGAGGCGCCGGTCGTGGTGCCGACCACGAACGACTTGGTGCCGACCGCGCCGGGGAACCCGACCGTGACGGTGTCGCCGTTCTCGAGGCCGCGGAACGCGACGTCCTGCACCTCGACCGGGTCGGCCGCGGGGCTGCCCGTGTACCTGTTCACCTCGGTCAGGGTCCGCTGCGAGAAGTACGGGTCGGTGTGCGGCTGGAGGTTGTCCTGGCGGCAGATGCCGGCGTACGCCATCACCGACGAGCCGGAGCCCGGCTCGACACTGGTGGTCGACTCGCGGTTGCCACCCGAGCAGTTCCACTGGTTGCCGTTGAAGGTGTGGTTGCCGCCGAACTCGTGGCCCATCTCGTGGGCGACGTAGTCGATCGCCATGAAGTCACCGGTCGGGTCCGGCAGGCCGGTGCAGCCCATGCCCTTCTCGATGCTGCCGACCACGCCGAGGCCGGCGATGCCGCCTCCGTTGACGCCGAGCATGATGTGGCCGATGTCGTAGTTGGAGGCGCCGATCAGCTGGCCGAGCACGATCTGGTTCCGCTCGAGCGTCCCCACGTCGCAGTAGGCGATCTGGCCCTGCACGTAGCCGCCGTTGGCCGTCGCGTCCGGGTCGTCGACCCAGCAGGGGTTGGCACCGCACGGACCGTCGGGGCCGGTGGCCATGGCGTCCGTGGCGAAGTTCAGCTTGTCCTCGCCGTTGACCAGCTGCATGTTGATCGCGAGGTCGTCGTTGTAGATCTGGTTCACGCGGTTCATCAGCGTGACCTTCTCGGCCATGACGTTCTCGGCGCCGAAGTAGGCCGCGTACGTCGGATCGGTCACCAGCGCCAGCCGATAGACCTTCTGCTGCACCATCCCACCGACCGGCGCCTTGGCGGCGCCCCGGCGGGCGATGGCCTTCTGCACGTCCGGCATCTCGCGCTCGACCATCTGCTGGGCCTGCTTGCCGAGCGAGCCGCCGTAGTAGCTCAGGTGCGTCGTCGTGCCGCGGAGGTTGTACGCCGGGTCGACGTACCAGGAGCTCTGGCCGCCGGCCGGCCGCACGCTCGCGTGGAAGCCCATCGGCGTCAGGTCCATCGCCACCGAGGTGCCGCGGTGGTCGAGGGAGCGGCCCGACCAGGTCTGGATCTCGGGGTGCGCCGCGGCGAGCTTCGGCTGCATCAGCGAGGTGCGCTGGACGGCGAAGTGCTCGACACCGCCGGTCGGCGTCGGGATCGCGATCTCCGCGCTGCCGTCGGCACCGGCGGCGGGCGCGTCGGCGAGGGCCGAGCGGACCTGGGCGGTGTCGACGCGGAACGCCTCGAAGTGGTCCGGGCTGACCCGCACGTGCGGACCCGATGGTCGGAACCCGTCGAGCGAACGGAACATCGCGCCGTCCGGTGCGGCGTTCGCCGAGGTGCTGCCCGGCAGCACGGCAACGGCGAGCGCTGCTGCGGCCAGAGCGGCAAGGGATCTGAGATGACGCGGCATGGCACTCCCTCGTGGACCGAGCCCGCCCGACCGGACGGAACTGGCACTCTAGCCGCGGACGTCCTCCGTGACACCTCTACTTTCGGGGGAAACAGTCCAGCGTCCGAGCAGGGTTCCCGCATGTTCGAGCAGGAGATGGAGCTGCAACGGGACGTCCACCGGTGGGCCCTGGGTGATGCGGGGGTGCTCGCCGCCCACCAGGCGCGGCACGATCGTCGCGCAGAGCTCGTCCACGGCGCCGGCGGCCAGGAGGTCGCGGAGCAGGTGCGGCCCGCCTTCGCAGAGCAACTGGGTGAGCCCGCGCTCGGCCAGCCGCTGCTTGAGCAGGGGGAGGTCGACCCGCTGCGACCCCAGCACGAGGACGTGCTCGTCGCCGAGCAGCCCGCTGGCCTCGTCGAGCAGCTCGGCGGAGGCGCAGGTGGCGAGCAGCACGGAGCCCGGCGTACCGCCGCGCAGCAGGTCGGGCACGTGGCCACGCCGGCTGACCACCACGGTCGGCCTGTCGACCGGCGCGTAGCCCTCGACCCGCGCCGTTCCCGCGCCCACCAGGATCGCGTCGGCCAGGCTCCGCAGCTGGTGGTAGACGACCTTGTCGACGGCGTTGTTGATGGAGCCGCTGCGGCCCGACTCGCCGGTGGCCGCGCCGTCGAGCGTCTCGACCATGTTCACCCGCAGCCACGGGTCCGCGGGGGCGGCGTACAGCTCGGCGAGATCGGCTCCCGGGTCGAGGTCGGGCCCGACGAGGACCTTCACCACTCCCACCTCGCCACCCAGTAGCGGACGCCGTACGGATCGCCCTCGTAGTCGACGCTACAGGCGCAGCCGGCCGGCACGACGCCGTCGAGCTGCGCGATCGCCTCGGTGTCGGCCCAGAGCTCGCGGGCCAGGTCGGCGTCGATCCCGGAGAACGCGCCGGCGCGCAGCCGGCTCCCGAGGTCGTCGTCGAACGGGATCGCTCGCTCGTCGACGTAGCCCGGCGAGGTGTCGACGCGCTTGGCCGAGCCGTTGCCGACCACGAGGTACGACGGGTGCGCCGCCGTCCGGGTGGTGGTCCGGAGCAGGTGGTCGGCGACCCGCCGACCCTGGGGGCCGGCGATCACGGTCACCTCGGTGCCGAGCCACCCGACGGCGTCCAGGCAGGCGGCCCGGATGTCGGCCACCGGGTCCTCCAGGCCGGCGTACTCGGGCAGCAGCGCGAGCACGCCGGGCACCAGCACCGCCCTCACGCCAGGCCCCGGATCGCGCGCAGCGGGGGACGGCGGCCGGCGATCGACCAGGCCATGTCGACCAGGTGCCGGGTCTCGCGGACCTGGTGCACGCGGTGGATCCGCGCGCCGGCCATCGCGGTGATCGCGGTGGCGGCGTAGGTGCCGTGCATCCGCTCGCCCGCCGGCAGCCCGAGCGTCTCGCCCACGAAGTCCTTGTTCGAGACCGAGACCAGGACCGGGTAGCCGGTCGCCACCATCTCGCCGATCCGGCGCGTGACCTCGAGGGAGTGGAAGGTGTTCTTCCCGAAGTCGTGCGCGGGGTCGATCACCACGCTGCGCGGGTCGACGCCCGCGGCGACAGCACGCTCGGCCAGCCCGACCGTCGTCTCGATGCAGGCGGCCACGACGTCGTCGTACTCCTGGCGGAACGGGTCGGTGCGCGGGCTCAGGCCGCCGGCGTGCGTGCAGATGACCGCGGCGTCGTGCTCGGCGGCGACCGCCACCAGGTCGGGGTCGTGGCCGCCCCAGGCGTCGTTGATGACGTCGGCCCCCTGCTCGAGGACCGCCCGCGCGACCTCCGCGCGCCAGGTGTCGACGCTGATCACCAGGTCCGGGTACGCCGCGCGCACGCGCCCGACGAAGGCCGCCACCCGGTCGATCTCCTCGGCCGCGTCCACGTGCGGGCCGTAGCCGGCCCGGACACCGCCGATGTCGACGATGTCCGCGCCCTCCTCGACCACGAGGCGGACGCGCTCCCAGGCCTTGTCCTCGGCGTACGTCGCGCCCTGGTCGAAGAAGGAGTCGGGGGTCCGGTTCACGATCGCCATCACCAGCGGCAGGTCGTCGGTGAAGGTGCGGTGACCGAGCTTGAGGTTCACGGAATCCCCGGCGGCGAGGTGGGTGATGGGGTAGGCATGGGCGGCCGAGCCGCCCGAACAGGAGAAGAGTATGCAGACAGAGCCCGTCGTCCCCGACCTGGACCCGGCCGAGGTCGACGCACTCCTGGACGCGGCGGACACCTTCTACCCCCTGCTGGCCGCCACCACCGAGCGGTACGCCGAGGACCGCGCCGCGCTCCGGCGCGTGGTGACCGACCTCGCCTGGCAGGCACGCGCCCGCGGCCGCGCGGTCCCGCCGGTGCCCGACGAGCTCACCGGCCACGCGCAGCGGGTCGCGCGCTACTACGCGGGCCAGCGACTCCGGTTCGACTTCCGGTTCCGCGAGCTCCAGCGGGTCATCGAGCCGTGGCTCGGGTCCGGCGACGCGCTGCTGACCGCGCTGGCCGGGTTCGCTGCCCTCGGGCGCGGGGAGCCGATGGGCCGCGCGCTGGTCGAGAGGTCGCTGGCGGCCGCCGACGCCGACGACAAGTCCCGCCACGTGTGCCTGCACGCCCTGTGGTTCAGCCGCGATCGGGAGGACCTCACCCTGCTCCTCGCGCTGTCGGAGGAGATGCTCGCGGCCGGGGCCGGCGGGGCGAACGCGCACTACCGCCGGGCCGGCGCCCTCCGGCGCCTCGGTCGGTACGACGAGGCGATGGTCGAGATCGAGCTCGCGATCGAGCGGCACGGCAGCGGGGACACCGCGGTCCACCAGGACTACGTGCGGGAGCGTGAGCTGATCCTTGCGGTGGCGGCCACCGCCGGCGTCGCCGAGGCCACCGTGGCCCGGCTCGCCGGCCTCGAGACGCGGCTGGACGAGCGGCTCGGCAAGGCGGAGGACCTGGTCAACGACAGCCTGCTGCGCACGATCGAGATCCTCGGCCTGTTCCTCGCGCTCACCGGCTTCGTTGTCGGGACGTCGACGGCCGCGGTGAAGTCGTCGGACTGGTGGCAGCTCGTGGTCGCCATGGGGCTGCTGGTCGCCGGGTCGGCGGCCTTCCTCCTCATGATGCGCTGGGTCGTGAGCTCCCAGCGCGAGCGCTGACCAGACCGCTCCCCCGAATCCGCCCCACTCCGGACGGAATCGAGGTCTAATCAGCCATGTCCACCTCACAGGGGGAGCCTCGCCGAGGCAGAGGGCGGCCACGCACGCCGGGCGCCGAGAAACGCATCATCGACGCCGCGCTCGAGGAGTACGGCGAGCACGGCTGGTCGGGCTTCACGATGGACGGCGTCGCGCGCCGGGCCGGGGTCGGGAAGTCGACGGTCTACCTGCGCTGGCAGGACAAGGACACCCTGCTGACCGACGCGGTCGGCACCAGCAGCGGGCAGCTGGGCGCCGTGGACACCGGCTCGCTGCGCGGCGACCTCCACCAGGTCGCGGTGAACCTGTTCGAGCACTTCCGCGAGCCGGCGGGCTGGGCCACGCTCCGGATCACCATCGACACCGCGGGCGCCCCGCAGCGGCTGGGCCGCTTCTCCGAGGCGGTCGCCGACGTCCAGGTGGACAACATCGAGAGGATCCTGCAGCGGGCCGGAGCGCGGGGCGACAAGATCGAGGGCGTCTCCCCGAACGCGGTCGCGGAGTGCATCTACGGCTCGGTCATCATGCAGACGCTCGGCTTCCGTCTCGAGGACCGGGAGCTGGACGCGCAGGAGATCGACAGGCGCGCGACCGAGCTGGTCGGGGTCGTCATGGACGGCGCACTCAGCGGTGCCACGAGGACGGACGGGTAGCGCCCACGCGGAGGTCCCGGAGCACGTCCAGGACGTAGTCCTGCTCGAACATCACCTCCTCCCAGGTGAAGCGCGCCACCCGCTGCCCGAGCCGCACGAACGAGGTGTACCGGCGTACGTCCCGGCGCAGGCCGGCGCGGTCGGCGTGGAACTCGAACGAATCGGCCTCGATGACCAGCGCCCGGGCCCGGTCGTGGAGGTCGACGCGGCCCACCCGCCCCACCCACTGCTGCGGCTCGACGTCCAGCCCGGCGTCGATCGCCAGCGCCCGGAGCACGGACTCGAACGGGTTGTCCGCCCGGTCGTCGGCACGCTCGACGACCCGCAGCGCCCGGCGACGACCGGTCCGGGGTGCGTGGCCGGCGACCGCGAGGAGATCGACCCGGTCCAGACCCGCGCGCAACGCCGAGTCGGCGACGGCCAGCGCCACGTCGAACGGGTAGGTCCGCGCGCAGTCGACGACCGTGCGGAGGGGCTCGGTCACCCCGCGGCTCACGTCCTCGCGCCGGAGGTCGGCCCAGTGCAGCTCGACGCCGTCGCTGTCGAGGCGACAGCTGCGCCGCGGGACGGTCACGCACGGAAGCGCGGGCGGCAGCTTGAGCTTCCACCCCCAGTGCTGGGCAGCGCTGAGGTGCGAGACGACGCCCCCGAGGCGGGCAGCCGCAGCGCGCGCGTCGTCCACTCCGGGCAGCGCCCACCGGCGTGGGCCGACCCGGACGACCCGTCCCGCACCGACCGCCGACCGCAGCCGACGGCGGCTCGTGCAGCGCAGCAGCTCCTGCGTCGTCGCCACCCCGCCGAGCACGGTGATCGCCTCGACCGCGTCCATGCCGGTCTCCTGCCCCGTCGACCGGTGGTACGGCGCGTCGTCCACAGGCCGATCTCGTGGGCAGTTCACCCGCACGACGCGGAGGTCAGAGCGGGGCGCCGAGCCCGAGCCCGCGAACTGCCCCGGGATTCGGCCGCTACCGGCCGAGGAACCGGCGTACGGCGTCGGCCAGCGCGGCGGCGTACGTCTGGCGTCCGTGCGGGCTGGTCATCCGGTGGGCGTCGGAGGCGTTGCGCATGTTGCCGAGCTCGACCATGACCGTGGGGATGTTCGAGAGGTTCAGGGTGCCGAGGTCGGAGCGGAAGTCCAGTCCGTCGCCGCCGGCGATGTAGTTGGCTACCCGGAGACCGTGCGTCTTGAGCGCGGCGCGGGTGTCGATCGCGAGCCGCTTCGAGGGCCGGTAGATGTCGTGGGTCCAGGGCCGGCGATCGGTCGGCGCGATCACGTGGAAGCCGCGCGCTCCGGCGGCGTACGACCCGTCGCCGTGCACCGAGATCTTGGCGTCGGCGTGGACCTTGTTGCCCGCGCGGCCCCGATCGTCCACGCAGGGGCCCCAGCGGCGCTCGCTGTTGGTGTCGCGGGTCAGCCGCACCTTCGCGCCGAGCCGCTCGAGCCGCGCCTCGAGGGCCCGCGAGACCCGCCACGCGAAGGTCGCCTCGGGGTAGCCGCCGTTGGTGGCGGTCCCCGTCGTGTTGCAGGGCTTGTCGAAGCCGCCGGCGGGGACCGGGCGGTTGATCTCGCGCGGGAAGTTGTGGTTGCCGAGCTGGTGGCCCGGGTCGATGACGACCACCCGGCCCTCCAGCGGCCGCCCCGCGCCGGCGTCGGCGGTCGCGCCGTGCACGGGCGACGCCACGCCGCCGACCAGGAAGGCGGCGGCCGCGAGCCCCGCGACGGCGTACCTCACTCGTAGCCCAGGATCTCCCGGCGCTTCTCGCCCCAGGCCAGCGCGGAGGCGATGGCGTCCTCGAGGCTGAGCTCGGTGCGCCAGTCGAGCAACCGGGCCGAGCGGTCGACGTTCGCGAACGCACCGACGGCGTCGCCGGGCCGCGGCGGCGCCTCGCGGACCGGCACCTCGTGGCCGAAGACGTTCTGGAACGCCGTCACCAGCTCACGCACGGTGACGCCCTCGCCGGTGCCGACGTTGATGATCACGCTCGGGGCGGCGGCCTCGGCGATCACCTCGTCGAACTTCTCGATCGCGCGGACGTGCGCCCGCGCCAGGTCCCACACGTGGATGTAGTCGCGGATGCCGGTGCCGTCGCGGGTCGGGTGGTCGACGCCGGTGATCGTGAACGCGTCCTTCTGCCCGCGCGCGGCCATCACCAGCTGGCCGAGGACGTGCGACGGCTCCTTGGCGTAGATCCCGGACTCGAGGTCGGGGTCGGAGCCGATCGGGTTGAAGTAGCGCAGGATGATGGCGCGCAGGTCGGTGGCGACCGCCATGTCCTGGAGGATCTGCTCCATCATCCGCTTGGTCCGGGCGTACGGCGAGGGCGGGTCGAGCGCGTCGTCCTCGGTCACCTCGAAGTCGTCCTTGGTCGCATAGAGCGATGCGGAGGAGGAGAACAGCACCCGGGTCTTGCCGAGGTTGTTGAGCTCGTCGAAGAGCTCGAGTGACTTGGCGACGTTGTCGCGGTAGTACTCGTAGGGCAGCTCCACCGACTCCGGCACGACGATCCGGGCGGCCATGTGGATGGTGGCCTCGATGTCGGGGTGCTCGTCCACCACCCGGCGCAGCAGGGCGCGGTCGGCGATGTCGCCCTCGTAGAAGGTCCGGTCGCGGACGAAGGCCAGCGGACCGGTCAGGAGGGAGTCGAGGATGACCGGGGTGTGCCCCGCCTCCTCGAGCGCCTTCGCCGTGACCGACCCGATGTAGCCGGCGCCGCCGGTGACCAGAACCTTCATGCGGGCCACCCTAGCCACCGCCCGATGGTCTGTACCGGCACCCCCGAGGGCTCAAGTCGGCGTCCGGGCCGCCGATGGAGAGGGCATGACACGTTCTCTCGGGTCGTGGCTCGCCGCGCTCCGCAGGCAGCCCGCGGAGGCAGAGCTCCTCGAGCGCGGACGCGGCTGGGAGCCGCTGCCCGAGGACGTCGCGGAGTGGATGGGCGCCAAGCCCTTCGACCTCGAGCAGAGCGCCTAGCGTCGCCACCCCGGGTCTCGGCCGATGAAGCCGAGCATCCGGGTCTGCACGTCCGCGTCGGCCGGCACCTCCACGCGCGCGCCGTACTGACCGCTCGACCGCATCGCCTCCTCGATCGGCACCATGCCCTCGAGCAGCGCCGCGCACGTCGCCGGGTCGAGGGTGTCGTCCTGGCCGGTCGCCCGGGCGAGGTCCCAGGTGTGCATGAAGACGTCGGCCGTGTAGATCATCTCGACGAGGTCGCCCAGCGACCGGCCGCCGAGGTACGGGTCGTCGACGAGCACGCCGGCGTCCGGTCCGTCGAGGAGCGCCTGCACGGCCGCGGCGTGGGCCTGCCAGGCGGCGGCGGGATCGGCCAGGTCGACCGGTCCCAGACCGGGCAGCCCGCGGGAGTCGAGGAACTCCGGCAGCCACGTGACGAGGTGGCCGACGACGTCGCGGGCGCGCCAGCCGTCCACCGGCGCGGGCGCGTCCCAGTCGGTGGTGCCGAGGACCTTCGCGGTGAAGACGCCGGCCACCGCGCGGTGGTGCTCGGCGGGGGTCATGCGAGGAGCCGGTCGAGCTTGGCGTAGCCCTCGGTCACGCCGACGTCCATGCCGCTGGACAGGATGAGATCGCGCACCTCGATCGTCTCGACGACCGACGTACCGACGATCCGGCAGCGGCCGCCGGGCAACTCCTCGAACGTCATCGTCTCGAGGCTGACGCCGTCCGGCGCGCCCTCCCAGGTGAACGTCTGCACGATCCGCTCGTGCGGCCGGACCTCGTGGAACGAGCCGTAGAAGCCGGTGTCGAGGCCGTCCGCCTCCCGGGTGTTGCGGTAGGCGTAGTGACCCCCGGTGCGCGCGTCCCACGCGGTGATCGTCGTGTCGATGCTGTTCGGCCCGACCCACCGCGCGAACAGCTCGGGGTCGACGTGAGCGTGGAAGACCCGCTCCGCGGGAGCGTCGAACTCCCGGGTGATCCGGATGACCGGGAGGTCCGGCACCGCCTCGATCGTCGTCTCGCTCATGACGCGGCTCCTTCGGCATCGGCGGGCGTGTCGAGATCCTGGGCGAGGACGGCGTCGAGGCGGCGGTACCGCTCCTCGGCCTCCCGGCGGTAGCGCTCGATCCACCTCGTCATCAGGTCGAGCACCTCCGGCTCCAGGTGCACCGGGCGCCGCTGGGCATCCCGGCTGCGGCTGACCAGGCCCGCCTCCTCGAGCACCTTGAGGTGCTTGGAGACCGCCTGGACGGTCACGTCGTACGGCGCGGCGAGCTCGCCGACCGACGCGTCCCCCGCGGACGCGAGCCGCGCGACCAGGTCGCGCCTCGTCGGGTCGGCCAGGGCCTGGAACACCCGCGAGAGCTGGTCCGTCATCTGCCGCCTCCTCAACCTGTCAGTTGAGCATCGACCCTGGCACGACCGTCCCAGCATGTCAACCGATCGGTTGCACACGGAACTTTCGGCGAATCGCGAACAGGTCGCGCGACGCCGACCCGGCCGCACGGTCCAGTTCTTCCTCGACGGGCACCCGGTCGGGAGCCCGGTTCCGGTCACCGCCGGCTCGGTCGTCGGACCCGGTGGCACCGGCGGGCCGGCAACGCCAGCCGGGTCGCGGTGCGCTACCGCTCCCCCTGACCGGAGCGGCTGGCACAATCCGTCCATGCCGACTGCGCTCATCACCGGGATCACCGGCCAGGACGGGTTGTACCTGGCCGAGCTCCTGCTCGCCAAGGGGTACGACGTGCACGGCGTGATCCGCGGGCAGAACAACCCGAAGCTCGACCTGGTGCGCGACCTGGTCCCCGACGTACGCCTGCACAACGGCGACCTGACCGACATGTCGAGCCTGATCCGGGCTTTGCGCGACTCCGACCCCGACGAGGTCTACAACCTGGGCGCGGTCTCCTTCGTGGCGTACTCGTGGGAGAACGCCCAGCTCACCACCGACGTCACCGCCAAGGGCGTCCTCAACATGCTCGAGGCGGTGCGGCTGCACACCGGCGACAAGCCGGCCGGGATCCGCTTCTACCAGGCGTCCAGCTCCGAGATGTTCGGCAAGGTCCAGGAGATGCCCCAGCACGAGCGCACGCTGCTGTGGCCGCGCTCGCCGTACGGCGTGAGCAAGGTGTTCGGCCACTACATGACGATCAACTACCGCGAGTCGTACGGCATGCACGCGTCGTCCGGGATCCTCTTCAACCACGAGTCGCCGCGGCGCGGGCCGGAGTTCGTGACCCGCAAGATCAGCGAGGCCGTCGCCCGGATCAAGCTCGGGCTCCAGGACGAGCTGGTGCTCGGCAACCTGGAGGCGGAGCGGGACTGGGGCTTCGCGGGCGACTACGTCGAGGCGATGTGGCTGATGCTGCAGCAGCCGCACGGCGACGACTACGTGATCGCGACGGGCGAGACGCACTCGATCCGGGACTTCCTGGACGCGGCGTTCCGGCACGTCGGGATCGAGGACTGGACGCCGTACGTCCGCCAGGACCCGCGGTTCATGCGGCCCGCCGAGGTGGACCACCTGATCGGCGACGCGAGCAAGGCCCGGGAGGTCCTGGGCTGGAAGCCGAAGGTGTCGTTCCACGAGCTGGTCGCGCTGATGGTCGAGGCGGACCTCTCCGCCACCCGGCAGGGCTGGTAGATGACGCTCGCCTTCATCACCGGCATCAGCGGCCAGGACGGCAGCTACCTCGCCGAGCGGCTGCTCGCCGAGGGGGTCGAGGTGCACGCCCTGGCGCACGCGCTCGAGCCGCCGCCCGAGGCGCCGGGTGTCGAGCTGCACCGCGGCGACCTGACCGACTCCGACGAGGTGCGGGCGCTGCTGGTCGACCTGGCGCCCGACGAGGTCTACAACCTCGCGGCCCTGAGCTCGGTCGCCCGCTCGTGGGAGGAGCCGGACCTCACAGCGCGGGTCAACGGGCTCGCGGCGGCGGCGCTGCTGGACTCCGCGCTGCTGGTGCAGGAGAAGCAGGGCCGGCCGGTGCGGTTCGTGCAGGCGTCCAGCGCGGAGATCTTCGGCGAGCCGGACCGCAGCCCGCAGGACGAGTCGACGCCGGTCCGTCCGGTCAACCCGTACGGCGCCGCGAAGGCCTTCGTCCACCACATGGTCGACGTCTACCGCCACCGCGAGCTGCACGCCGTGAGCGCGATCCTCTACAACCACGAGTCGCCGCGCCGGCCCGACCACTTCGTGACCCGCAAGATCACCTCGACGGCCGCGGCGATCGCGCAGGGCCGTGCGGACGTGCTGGCCCTCGGCAACCTCGACGCGCGGCGCGACTGGGGCTGGGCGCCCGACTACGTCGACGCGATGGTGCGAGCGGCGCGCGCCGACGTACCCCGTGACTACGTGGTGGCGACCGGCGTCGGCCGCTCGGTGCGCGACTTCGTCGCGGCGGCGTTCGCGCGGGCCGGGCTCAGCGACTGGGAGCGGTACGTCGTGGTCGACCCGGAGTTCGTGCGGCCGGCGGACCCGACCGAGCTGGTCGGGGACGCGACCCTCGCCAGGACCGCGCTCGGCTGGTCACCGACCGTCGGGTTCGACGAGATCGTCGGGCGCATGGTGGACGCCGACCTGCGTCAGGAGCGGAGCGCCTCCGTGCGGCCGTAGTCGTCGTCGAGCCGGCAGATGTCGTCCTCACCGGTGTAGGAGCCGCGCTGGACCTCGATGATCACGAGATCCTCGTCGTGGAGGTTCGAGATGCGGTGAGCGGCACCCACCGCTACTTCCACCGTGTCGCCAGGAAGCGCCACGACCGTGCGACCGTCCAGCAGACACGTAGCGACCCCGGACACCACGATCCAGTGCTCGGCTCGGTGCGCGTGCGTCTGGTACGAAAGACGCTGGCCGGCGCGCACCTCGATGCGCTTGACCTTGTAGCCCTCGCCCTCGTCAAGCACCTGCCACGTCCCCCACGGACGTACTTCGAAGTCACCCATCACTGCAAGTCTCCCCCCTTGCGCCTGGCTTGTCACCCGGCAGTACCCGAACGCTAGCGGGACAGCGGAAGGCCTCTGGCCGGATTGCGGAAATCCTGAGATCGGCAGAACGCCTAGCGCCGAGTGAGCGAGGACAGCGCAGGGCGGACGTCGGCGAGGTAGACGAAAGCCGCGATCGTGAACGCCAGGTTCACGATGCCGAGCGGGCCGCCGAAGACGACCTGCGCGGCGAGCCCCAGTCCGAGGATGATCGTCCAGGCGGGCTTGGTGAGCTTGTTCGCAGCACTGTAGGCCTCCGCGGAGTACAGCAGCGAGTTCACGAACGCGAACAGCTTGACGGCAAGCAACACCAACTCGACGATCGTCATCAAGCCCATCTCAGCCTGGAACACCTGCAGCACTGCTCCAGCCTAATGGGTCGCACCCGCTGGTCGAGGCGCAAGTGAAGCGAGGTTCGAAACCACCGCCAGGCGAACGACCCGCCGCCTCGACGTGGTGTCGAGCCCATCCGGTCCGCAACATCGGCGTCGTGCGAACTAGCCGCCATGTCCCTCACCCCTTGACGCAGACAACGCGACGGGCGACGAGACCTCCACCGCTCACCGTCGGATACCAGATGGAGCGCAAACGCCTCGGACCCGAGACGTCGGTCCCGGGCCCGAGGCGATCGATCAGAACAGCGTCAGCTGCTCATCGTCTCTTCAGTTGCCGACCTTCGAGGCCGCGTCGGTGGTGGCCGAGGCGGCGTTCGAGGCGGTCTTCTTGGCCGCGGTCGCGGTCGCCTTGGCGCTGCTCTTCGGCGCGGTCGAGGACTTCTTCGCGGTGGTCGACGCCTTCTTCGCGGTCTTCTTGGCCGTGGTGCTGGTGGCCTTGCTCGCCTGCGTCTTGGTGGTCTTGGCCTTGGCCGTCGTGGTCCTGGCGGACTTCACGGTGGCCTTGGTGGACTCCTGGTTGCGGATCCTGCCGACCAGGATCTCGCCGCGCTTGGCGAGATCGGCGTAGGTGTCACCCACCGACGCGACGTTCTCGTTCAGGGCGCTCTGCAGCTCGGCGACACGCGCCTCGATCGCGGTCCGGCGCGCCTTGGCGTCCTTGGACAGCGCGTCGACGCGGGCGCTGACGACCGTCGCCGCCTGGTCGCGGAGCGCCTTCGGCTCGAGGTCCAGGCCGGTGACCCGGGCCTGCACGTCCTTCTGGACGCCGGCGAAGCGCTTCTGCACGTCGGCGACGTACTCGCGCACGAAGCCCACGGCGAGGTCGGTGACCCCGACCCCGGCGTAGATCGGGCGAGTCGCCTCGGTCTTGATGTCGAACTTGGCCTTGGCCATGTCCATCTCCTTCGGTTGGGTTGTCACTCGCTGCCCTTGTTGAGGGCGAGGAACGACGCGTAGACGTCCAGCAGGGACTGCTTCTGCCGCTCGGTGAGCTGGCTGTCGCCGAGGATCGCGAGCTCCACGGAGCCGCCGACGCCGCCCTCGGGATGGACGATGCCGGCCCGCAGGTAGAGCTGTTCGGCGGAGATCCGGAGAGCTTTCGCGATCTGTTGGAGCACCTCGGCGGACGGTCGGCGCAGTCCACGTTCGATCTGGCTCAGGTACGGGTTCGAGACCCCGGCCTGCTCGGCGAGCTGCCGGAGCGACAGGTGGGCGGCCACCCGCTGCTCCCGGAGGTAGTCACCGAGCGACTCGACGGTCTTGCCGACCTTGCCCTTTGCCACGCCTTCATCGTGCTCGCTCGTGCTAGCAACAGCAAGCACTCACGGTGTGCCTTGACTCACAACCGCCCGGTTTTGCCTGACAATTCAAGGGTTTCGTGTGCTAGCAGGCGCAATCAGAGCAGCGGCCGGATCTCCCCGACCGGTTGGCCACCACCGAGCAGCAACGCCTCCCCGGTGCGCCGCACCGCAGTCCCGTCGACGTCGGGCTCCGCATCGACCCCCGACTTCCGCAGCGCAGCCGCCATCAGCACCGGCCGCGCCCGGGCCGCCCCGTCGTCGGTCTTGAGCGCGAAGGCGCGGCCGTCGCGCAGGGCGACGACGTAGCAGGACTCCGCCCCCGCCTTGCCGATCGCGCCCGGGATCGCCTCCAGCAGGATGCGCTCGTCCCGCCCGGTGCCCGAGACGTGCGCCGGGTGTCGGCGGACTGCGTCGGCGACCCGGCGCTCGGGCCCGTCCTCGGCCACCGCGAGCCGGCGGAACGCACCGGCGAGGCCGACCAGCGAGGTCGGCAGCAGCGGCGCCCCGCAGCCGTCCACGGCGACGAGTGCCGCGCGCTCCCCGGTCAGCTCCTCGAAGGTGGCACGGATGCCCTGCTGGAGCGGGTGGTCTGCCTCCAGGTAGGTGTCGGTGTCCCAGCCGTTCACGACGCAGGTCGCGAGCATCGCCGCGTGCTTGCCGGAGCAGTTCATCTGCAGCGAGGTGCGCCCGCCCCCGGCGCGGAGCACGGCGTCGCGCTCCTCGTCGTCGAGCGGGTAGTCGGGCGGCGTCTGCAGCGCGGACTCGTCCAGACCGGCCGACGCCAGGATCCGCTGGACCGCCTCGAGGTGGAAGGGCTCGCCCGAGTGCGACGCACACGCGAGCGCGAGCAGGTCGGGTGGCAGGTCCAGCCCGAGACGGACCATGCCGACCGCCTGGAGCGGCTTGTTGCAGGAGCGGGGCAGCACCGGCTCGGACACCGCGCCGACGGCCCAGTCGACGGCGCCGTCGGCTGCGAGGGCGACCACCGACCCGTAGTGGTGACCCTCGACGAACCCGGATCGGACGAGCTCTGCGACGACGGGGGCAGGTACTGGGCTGGACATGGCCGCAGGGTAACGAGCGGGCGTTTGGCAGGATTGCCCGCGTGCCCCTGCCCCCCGTCCCGCAGTACTGCCCCTCGCCGCGCGAGCTCGACGACCTCGAGCTGCTCGTCACGGGCGCCCTGGTGCCGACGGTGGTCTTCAACGAGCCGGGCAGCATGGTCACGCTGGAGCTGCCGCCCGCCGTCGCGGAGCTCGCGGCCGAGGCGGGTGCCGTCGAGCTCGTCGACCCCGAGGGACTGCCGCTCGCGCAGGTCGACGTGCCGGCCGGCACCATCGAGCCCCTGACCCACGCGCAGTACGGGCCGTTCCGCGGCTACTACCTGAGCCCGGCCCAGACCCGGGACCGGTACGCCGGACGCACGTTCGTCCCGCTCGTCCACGCCCTCACCCACCCGCAGCTCACCGCCCTCGCGACCGTCGGGCCGGTGGTGCTGCTGCCCCTCGTCGGCCACGGCACCCCGGAGCTCTCCCCCGTCGCGCTGATCCGGGCCACGCTCGCCGCAGCGACCCACCTCCCGGACGCGGAGGTCGTCGCGATCCCGCTCGCGTCCCGCGGCGACGCCGACGTCGACCACGACCTCGGCGTCCAGGTGGTCGCCAACTACGCCGGTGACGACCCCGTCGTCGGCGTCACCGAGGACCCGTCGGGCAGCTTCACCCCCGAGATCGCCGCCATCGTGACCGCCGACCGGCCGGCGCCGGAGGACCAGGGGCTGGTGCTGTTCTTCACCGGCCTCTCCGGGAGCGGCAAGTCGACGCTCGCCCGCGCCCTCATGGACCGGCTGCTCGAGCACGGCGGCCGCACGCTCACCAGCCTCGACGGCGACGTCGTACGCCGGAACCTGTCCGCCGGGCTCTCCTTCTCCAAGGAGGACCGCGAGACCAACATCCGCCGGATCGGCTGGGTGGCCGCCGAGATCGCCCGCCACGGCGGAGTGGCCGTGTGCAGCCCGATCGCGCCGTTCGACGAGACCCGCAAGCAGGTCCGGGCGATGGTCGACGACGCCGGCGGCGCCTTCTTCCTGGTGCACGTCGCCACACCGTTGGAGGAGTGCGAGCGGCGCGACCGCAAGGGCCTGTACGCCAAGGCACGACGCGGCGAGATCCCCGAGTTCACCGGCATCTCCTCGCCCTACGAGGAGCCCGAGGACGCCGACGTCCGCGTCGACACGACCGGCCGCAGCATCGAGGAGGCCCTCGACGACGTCCTGGTCGCGCTGCGCGACTCCGGCCACCTCGACCTGCTCTCCCCACCCGACCCGGTCGAGGACCCACTCCTCGACGGCCGAGTCGCGAGCGCCAGCGAGCGTATCGAGACCACACCACCGCCCCCACCCCTCGGTGGTCGAGTAGCGAGCGCCAGCGAGCGTATCGAGACCACCACGCCGCCCCCCGACGATCCGGCAGCAACTGCCACGCCGAATGTCGGTGGTCGAGTAGCGAGCGCCAGCGAGCGTATCGAGACCCATCCGCAGCAACCCGAGCCCGTCGACGCCGGCCTGGACATCCTGGGCGCGGAGCAGGACGACGAGAAGCACGCCGACGCGGCCGCCGGCTTCGAGCCGCGCGTCCGATCGGCGCCACCCTCGGCGCCGAGCACCAGCACCGGTGGCCACGAGCCGCCGCTGCGGATCCTCTACATCTGCACCGCCAACATCTGCCGCTCGCCGTTCATGGAGCTGCTGTCCCGGGACCTGGTCGGGCCGCACGCCGGCGCCACGTTCGCGAGCGCGGGCACGCACGGGTTCGACTCCCGGCCGATGCCCGACGAGATGGCCGCGACGCTGATCGGGCGCGGCGTGCCCGGCGTGGCCCAGTTCCGGAGCCGGCCCTTCACGAGCGACCTGATGCTGAACGCCGACCTCGTTCTGACCGCCGAGACCGCGCACCGCCAGTTCATCCTCGACGACCACCCGGCGACGTTCCGCAAGGTGTTCACGCTCGGCCAGTTCGCGGAAGCGGTGCGGATGGCGCCGCCCGGGCTGGCCGGGCGAGCGCTGCTCGACACCGTCGCCGAGC
Source organism: Nocardioides sp. URHA0032 (assembly GCF_000620645.1). Taxonomy (GTDB): domain Bacteria; phylum Actinomycetota; class Actinomycetes; order Propionibacteriales; family Nocardioidaceae; genus Nocardioides. Next base: position 309,982 of record NZ_JIAV01000015.1, read on the forward strand.
GACGCGGCACCGCCAATGCCGATTTGGACGTGGCCGACCCGTTCGGGCAGGGTCCGGACGCCGCCGAGGCGTGCGCCAGGTCCCTGGAGGACCTGCTGCGCGTCGTGCTGCCCGCCCTGACCGGATCGAGGAAGATCAGCCCATGAGTGACGTGCTCACCACGACCTTCTTCTCGATCCTCGCAGCCGGCTTCTTCGTCGGCATCGTGGTGGGCCTGACCGGCATGGGCGGCGGCGCGCTCATGACACCGGCGCTGATCTTCCTCGGTGTCGGAGACGCGGCCACGGTCGTGACCGCCGACCTGACCGCGGCGGCGATCTACAAGTCGGGCGGCGCGATCGTGCACGCCCGCGAGGGCTCGCCGAACTTCTCGCTCGCCAAGTGGCTGATCCTCGGGTCGGTGCCGCTGGCGCTGCTGGGGCCCTGGATCATCCATGCCGTCGCCGGGGGCGAACCGGAGTCGATCGACACCCTGCTCAAGGAGTGCATCGGCTTCGCCCTGCTGCTGGCCGCGTCGACGTACGCGCTCCGCCTCTACATCAACCTGCGCCGGGTCCGGCGGGGCGTCGGCGACGCCGACCCCAACCCGCCGATCCGGCCCCTCCTGACCCTGCTGGTCGGCGCCGTCGGCGGCCTGCTGGTCGGCGTCACGAGCGTCGGTTCGGGCTCGGTCATCATGATCGCGTTGCTGATGCTCTACCCGGGCCTCTCAGCGGTGCGCCTGGTCGGCACCGACCTCGTCCAGGCGGTGCCCCTGGTGCTCGCCGCCGCCATCTCCAACATCGCGATCAACGGCCTCGACTGGTCGATCCTGGTCCCCCTCGTGCTCGGGTCGGTGCCGGGCACGATCCTGGGCAGCCGGATCGCCCCTCGCGTGCCGCAGTCGGTGATCCGCCGCGGCATCGTGATCGTGCTGACCATGTCGGGCGTGGCCCTCCTCGACAAGGCCGGTTGGGGGCCCCTCGGCAAGGAGGAGACGCACCCGGGCCTGATCGGCGGCATCGGCATCGCCATGGTCGTGCTGCTGCCGCTCGTATGGGGCCTGATCCGCAAGACCCAGGGCCTGCCGATGTTCGGCTCGCCCACCGTCTCGGAGCTCGACGGGGACTTCCCGCGCACCGACCACGAGACAAGACGCCGCGCCCGCCGGGCCTGACCCGTCGTATCGTCGGACCGCGAAGTGAACCAGATCACTCCACTTCGGCGGCGCTTCGTGCCCGGACGTCTCCGGCGGCTACGATGACGGCTGCTGTCCCGACGAGAGGTCCCCAGTCAGTCATGACCGAAACCCATGCCGACTACCGGCTGAGTCAGCTCGACCAGCTGGAGGCGGAGTCGATCCACATCTTCCGTGAGGTCGCCGCCGAGTTCGAGAGGCCCGTCCTCATGTTCTCGGGCGGCAAGGACTCCATCGTGATGATGCGGCTCGCCGAGAAGGCCTTCTACCCGGCCAAGATCCCGTTCCCCGTGCTCCAGGTCGACACCGGGTACGACTTCCCCGAGGTCCTCGCCTGCCGGGACAACTGGGTGAACCGGCTCGGTGCCCGGCTGATCGTGGCGAGCGTCGAGGAGGCCATCAGGGACGGCGTCGTGGTCGACGACGGCAAGACGAGCCGCAACCGCCTCCAGATCGGCACCCTCCTGAACGCCCTCGAGGAGGGTGGCTTCACCGCCGCCTTCGGCGGCGGGCGCCGCGACGAGGAGAAGGCCCGCGCCAAGGAGCGCGTCTACTCCCACCGTGACGAGTTCGGCCAGTGGGACCCGAAGATGCAGCGCCCCGAGCTGTGGAGCCTCTACAACGGCCGCATCCACGAGGGCGAGCACATGCGGATCTTCCCGATCTCCAACTGGACCGAGCTGGACATCTGGCACTACATCGGCCGCGAGGGCATCGAGATCCCGTCCATCTACTTCTCGCACCAGCGCCGCGTGTTCGAGCGCGACGGCATGCTGCTCTCCGAGTCCGAGCACAACCCGACCCGGGGCAACGAGACCGTCGAGGAGCGGACGGTGCGGTTCCGCACCGTCGGCGACCTGACGCTGACCGGCTGCGTCGAGTCCGAGGCCGACACCATCGACAAGATCATCGACGAGATCGCCGTCGCGCGCGTCACCGAGCGTGGCGCGACCCGTGGCGACGACCGGTTCTCCGAGGCAGCCATGGAGGACCGGAAGAAGGAAGGCTACTTCTGATGAGTGACCTCACGAAGGCCGAAGTGGCCGAGCAGACCCGGGAGATGGACCTCCTCCGGTTCGCGACCGCGGGCTCCGTGGACGACGGCAAGTCGACCCTGATCGGCCGGCTCCTGCTGGACTCGAAGTCGATCTTCGAGGACCAGCTCGAGGCCGTCGAGGCGACCAGCCAGTCCAAGGGCTACGACTACACCGACCTCGCGCTGCTGACCGACGGTCTCCGCTCGGAGCGCGAGCAGGGCATCACCATCGACGTGGCGTACCGCTACTTCGCGACGCCGACCCGCAAGTTCATCATCGCCGACACCCCGGGCCACGTGCAGTACACCCGGAACATGGTCACCGGCGCCTCCACCGCCGACCTCGGCCTGGTGCTCGTCGACGCCCGCCAGGGTCTGACCGAGCAGTCCCGCCGCCACGCCGTGCTGCTGTCGCTGCTGCGCGTCCCGCACCTCGTGCTGGCGATCAACAAGATGGACCTCGTGGACTTCTCCCAGGAGATCTACGAGAGGATCCACGCCGAGTTCACGCAGTTCGCGACCAAGCTCAACATCCCGGACCTCTCCGTCATCCCGATCTCAGCGCTGGCCGGCGACAACGTCGTCAACCGCTCCGAGAACATGGCGTGGTACTCAGGCCCCACGCTCATGCACCACCTCGAGCACGTCCACGTGGCGTCCGACCGCGACCTGCAGGACGTCCGGTTCCCAGTCCAGTACGTCGTGCGCCCGAAGTCCGACGAGCACCACGACTACCGCGGCTACGGCGGCATGGTGGCCGGCGGCGTCCTCAAGCCCGGCGACGAGGTCGTCGTGCTGCCCAGCGGCATGACCTCCAAGATCGCCGGCATCGACCTCTTCGACCAGGAGGTCACCGAGGCCTTCCCGCCGATGTCGGTCACCGTCCGCCTCGAGGACGACGTCGACGTCTCCCGCGGGGACATGATCGCGCGGGTCAACAACGCGCCGAAGCCCTCTCAGGACATCGACGCGATGATCTGCTGGATGACCAACGAGCCGCTGCGCCCGCGCCAGAAGCTCGCCATCAAGCACACCACGCGGACCGCCCGGGCGCTGGTGAAGGACATCCAGTACCGCCTGGACGTCAACACCCTGCACCGCGACCAGGAGACCAAGGAGCTCGGCCTCAACGAGATCGGCCGCGTCCAGCTACGCACCACGGTGCCGCTGCTGTGCGACCCGTACTCGAAGAACCGGACGACTGGCTCCTTCATCCTGATCGACGAGGCGACCGGCGTCACCGTCGGCGCGGGCATGATCAACAGCGGCAGCTGAGCTGGTAGGACAAACCAGAAGGGCCCTCGCAGATCGCGGGGGCCCTTCTCGTTGCTCTTACGTCAGTCTGTCAGTTCTCCAGGTCGACGGTCACAACGTCGATGCTCGTGTTCGGAACGCACAGCGCCCACACCTTCAGCGTGTCTGTGGGCTGGGCGTTGCTCAGCACGATCCAGCCGTCGAGGCGCGGCGTACCGTCGTCCTTCATCTTCGGCTCGCCGGTGCCCCAGTCCATGCGGCCCGGGAACGACGACGAGACGAGGAAGCTGTCCTGCGACTCGGTGCCCTCGGGGTTGGAGTTGGACACGCTGCCCTGCACGCCACCCGCGATCGCGGTGTAGGTCTGGGAGACAGCCGGGTCGTCCGCGCAAGCCACGGTCGCGGAACTGGTACCACCGTTCACGTAGTTCTCGACGCGGTAGACAGCGCCGGCGAGGCCGTTCGCTCCGGTGGCGCCCGTAGCGCCCTGAGGGCCGGTTGCGCCCGCCGGACCAGGAACAGTGGAAGCCGGGCCAGCGGGCCCGGCGGGGCCAGCGGGGCCCTGCGCACCAGCAGGTCCCTGCTCGCCGGCAGGTCCCTGCTCACCCTTGATGCCGTCCAGGACACCGTCCTTGATCTGGCTCTTCCCGACGCTGTTGGGCGACAGTTCGCGGGATCCGACGGCATTCGCCTCGAGCTTCGAGCCCGAGACGGAGGCGTCCTTGATGCGGGACCCGTCGATCATCTTCGCCGCGACCGCGCCGCTGGCGCCGCCCACCGCGAACAGTCCGGCGGCCGCAACGACCGCGATCCCTGACTTCAAACTGCGCTGCATGGATTTCCCCCAAGCTCATTCTTCGTTGGATGACGTGCGCACGCTAGGTGGGGCGTTCGAGCGGCGGGCACGATCCGCGAGATCGCCCGAAGCGGTTGACAATGTCAATGGTCGCTGGGCTCCATCACCGATTTCGGGGAAATTCTTCGCAAAGTGCTCAAGTCCACGGTCAGGGTTGCCGACGTAGCCAAGGAGAACCACGGTGCGCCTGCTCGCCGCGGACGTCCCGGTGCGCCCAAATCACCCCGATCCGGCGCCCTACTGGTCTAGATCTCCGGCAGGTCTGGCCTAGACCACTCTGGTCGCGCGAGCGTCCCCAGACGCGAAACCGCCCCGGACCGTGGCGGTCCAGGGCGGCTCCGGGCAGATCAGATCGCGACGACGACCTCGGCGACGGTGCCGACCGAAGCGTGCACCTTCTTGTCCACTGGCTCCGACTTGGGCGCGAGCGTGCGCAGCGTCCAGTCGCCGTCGCCGGCGAAGAACCGGAAGTGCCCGGTCGCCGAGGTCGGGACCTCGGCGGTGAACTCCCCCGTCCGGTCCAGCAGTCGCACGTAGGCGTTGCCGACCGGCTCACCGCCGCGGACCACCTGGCCTTGGACGATCGCCTCCTTCTTGACGTCGATGCCGTCGAGCGATAGGCCGCCCTCAGTTGCTCCGCACATGATTTCGTTCCTTTGTTGGGTTCGGAGTGGTCTCGATACGCTCGCTGGCGCTCGCTACTCGACCACCGAAGGGGGTTCATGAGGTCTCGCCGGTCGACCACCGAAGGGGGTTCATCAGGCCTCGCCGGTCGACCACCGAAGGGCGCTGATCGGGCCTCGCCGGTCGACCACCGAAGGGCGCTGATCGGGCCTCGCCGGTCGACCACCGTAGGGCCTTGATCGGGCTCCGGCGGTCGATCACCGTAGGACGCTGATCGAGCTCCGCCGGTCGACCACCGAAGGGCCTTGACCGGGACTCGCCGGTCGACCGCCGAAGGGCGGTGGTCAGGCCTCGCCGGGCTCGTCGCCGAGGGCGATCGGGACGCCGACCAGCGAGCCGTACTCGGTCCAGGAGCCGTCGTAGTTCTTGACCGACTGGTGGCCCAGGAGCTCCTTCAGCACGAACCAGGTGTGCGAGGACCGCTCCCCGATCCGGCAGAGCGCGATGGTCTCCAAGCTGTCGTCCAGGCCGGCAGCGCCGTAGATCTCGCGCAGCTCGTCGTCGGACTTGAAGGTGCCGTCGTCGTTGGCGGCCTTGCTCCACGGCACGTTGATGGAGGTCGGGACGTGGCCGGCGCGCTGCGCCTGCTCCTGCGGCAGGTGCGCCGGCGCCATGAGGCGGCCGGCGTACTCGTCGGGGCTCCGCACGTCGACGAGGTTCTTGACACCGATGGCGGCGACGGTCTCGTCGCGGAACGCGCGGATGCTCGCGTCCTGCTCCTGCGCCGTGTACGACGTGGTGTCCCGGCTGGGCACCTCGTCGGTGAGCTGGCGGGAGTCCAGCTCCCACTTCTTGCGGCCGCCGTCGAGCAGCTTGACGTCCTGGTGGCCGTAGAGCTTGAAGTACCAGTAGGCGTACGCGGCGAACCAGTTGTTGTTGCCGCCGTACAGCACCACGGTGTCGTCGTTCGCGACGCCGCGGCTCGAGAGCAGGGCCTCGAACTGCTGCTTGTTCACGAAGTCGCGGCGGACCTGGTCCTGCAGGTCGGTCGTCCAGTCGAGCTTGATGGCGCCCTTGATGTGGCCCTTGTCGTAGGCGGTGGTGTCCTCGTCGACCTCGATCAGCACCACCTTCGGGTCGTCGAGGTGGTCCTCCACCCACTGGGCGGTGACGAGGGAGTTCTCGCGGGTCATTGCATCTACCTTTCTTGTGCGCCGAGGAAGGGGCGCGGGGTCTGGGGTCAGTGCGCGGTCGCGCGCTTGAGGAGCAGGTACATCTCGCAGCCGAGGCAGAAGCGGAAGACGGCGTTGAGCAGTGCCGCCACCAGCGCGAGGCCGACGGCCACGTAGCCGACGACGTCCACACCGCCGAGGAAACCGAGCAGGCCGACGACCGCGAACCCGAGACCCACCGCCTGGGCGAACCGCGGCGGCGCCGGGTCCTCGAGCTCGGTCGGCGGTCCGAGGCGGGGACGCACGAGGGTGCGGAACAGCCAGGAGTACGGCGTGTGCTGCACGCCGCGGGCGGCGCCCACCGCGAAGACAGCGGTCTGGGCCGCCAACAGCACGAGCGCGGCAGCGGCCGGGGCCAGCAGCAGCGCCAGCACCAGGACGAGCGCGGTGATCGTGGCGGCGAACTGGGGACCGCGAGGGTCGATGCCGGCCGTGGTGCCGGTGGTGGCGGCGGTGCTGGTCGTGGACATGTCTCTCCTGCTGACGGGGGCGGTGCCGGGCGGTTGCAGGTCGCGGCACGCCCAGCGGCGGCTTCCGTCCTGAGTTTAGTCGACTAATCCAGTAGGGATAAGGGAGAAGAGCGCGCGACCGTGCGTCAGCGCATTCGACACAGCGACGAGCGCACGCGGCAGTGGTCGACCGCCCGGCGCCTGGTCAGCAGTGTCGTGGACATGGCTCCCACAGTAGGGAAGGACCTACGCCGCCACCCACTCGTCGTCTCGACACGCGAGACAGCCATCCACGATGCGGACATCAGGCCCACCCCAGGGCGGCGAGCACCTGCTCCTTGCGCGGCGCCCCGGTCGCCCGGGTGACCTCGCGACCGACACTGTCGAGCACCAGCGTCGTCGGGGTGCGCAGGATGCCGAGGGCGCGGACGAGGTCCAGATGGTGCTCGGCGTCGACCTCGACGTGCGCGACGCCCGGCACGGCCCCGGCGACGTCCGTCAGGGTGCGGCGGGTGGCCCGGCACGGCGCGCAGAACGCCGAGGAGAACTGGAGCAGCGTGGCCCGCTCCCCGAGCTCCGCTGCGGGGACCGCGGCGGTGAGGAGGGACCACGGGGTCTCGATACGCTCGCTGGCGCTCGCTACTCGACCACCGACATCAGCCGCTCGACCGCCGATGTCATCGACGCCCGATGCGCGATCACCGGCATCTGTGGTGCTCGCTGCTCGACCACCGACGCCGCGGGTGCCGCGGAAGCGGCCGTCGGTCAGCAGCCGGTAGCCGCCGAAGGCCAGCGCGGCCACGACGGCAACGAGGACGACCCAGGCTCCCGTGCTCACATGGGGGGCAACGCGGAGATCTGCGAACCCATTCCGACGCGACCTGCAAGGGTGTGCCGGTGGCAGCACCGACCGTGACCCGTCGACACCTCGCGCTTGCGCTCGCGCTGTACGGCGTGTTCCTGGCCCTGGTCCTGCTCGCACCGACCTCCGGCCCCCAGTCCACGAGCGCCGGCTGGGTCGCCGACCTCGTGATCGGCGCCGGCGTGCCGGAGCGGATCGCGACCGGGATGCGGGTCGAGTTCGTGCTCAACGCCGTCATCCTGATGCCGGTCTCCGCGCTCGGATCGCTGCTCTGGCCGCGGACGACCTGGCGCGACTGGACGGCGTACGCGTTCGTCATCGCCGGCGCCGTGGAGCTGTTCCAGGGCCTGTTCCTCCCGGCGCGGTCGGCCACCTTCATCGACGTGGTCGCGAACACCCTGGGCGGACTCGGCGGCGCTGCGGTCGTCGCGGCCTGGCGGGAGATCAGCCGCCGGCGAACGGCGGGAGGAACTCCACCGACGAGCCCGGGGCCACCAGGACCGCCCCCGGATCCTCGGCGTTGACCGGGCGGTCACCGACCAGGGTCGAGCAGATCTGCAGCACGTCAGGCAGTCGGGTGCCCGGGTGCAGCTCCACCGCACGGCGGACGACCTCCGCGAGGGTGATCGGGCCGTCCACCTCCAGGCTGTCTCCGGCGACCCCGGCCGCAGAGCGGGCGGAGGCCCAGTAGTGGACTTCGATCGGAGCGGCGGCCATGGTTCGGTATTCTTCCCGACCAGACACACCGGCCGAAGCCCAGCGTTGCGTTTCGGTCTCCCCGTCCGTCGGGAGGAGACCAGTCATGAGCACGCTCCTGCTCCTCACCAGCGCCCTGCAGCCTTCCGCCGAGGTGCTGCCCGGTCTCGCCCTGCTCGGCCACCAGGTCCGCATCCTGCCCGCCGAGGGCAGCGCGCTCCTCGAGGCGCCGGACGCCGACCTGCTGCTGGTCGACGGCCGCCAGGATCTCGCCCACGCCCGCGACCTGTGCCGGCTGATCCGCACGACCGGCACCGACGTCCCGGTGCTCCTGGTCTGCACCGAGGGCGGGCTGGCCGTCGTCCACCACGACTGGGGCATGGACGACGTCGTCCTGCACACGTGCGGGCCCGCCGAGCTCGAGGCGCGGATCAAGCTGGCGATCGGCCGGCTGGCCGCCCAGCGCGACGCCGACGACCCCGAGTCCCACGTCATCCGGTCCGGCGAGGTGCTGGTCGACGACGCGACGTACACCGCCAAGGTCGGCGGGCGGCCGCTCGATCTGACGTTCAAGGAGTTCGAGCTCCTCAAGTTCCTCGCCCAGCACCCGGGCCGGGTCTTCTCCCGCCAGCAGCTGCTCCAGGAGGTCTGGGGCTACGACTACTTCGGGGGCACGCGCACCGTCGACGTGCACGTACGCCGGCTGCGCGCGAAGCTCGGCCCGGAGAACGAGACGCTCATCGGCACCGTGCGCAACGTCGGCTACCGGTTCGTGCTGCCGACCAAGGAGCACGGCGGGACGGCCGCGAGGGACGGATCAGAGCCCGAGGAGAGCGCGCGCGTCTGAGGCCGGCATGGGCGTCCGCTGGGCGACCGCGGCGGCCGCGACCGCTCGCTCGACGAGCTGGGCGTTCCGCTCCACCGGGACGCCACGGGCGAGGGTCAGCACGTCCTCCATCCCGACGCGCAGGTGGCCACCCATCGACAGCGCGGCCAGCATCACCGGCAGCGTGCTGCGGCCGATGCCGGTCGCCGACCAGCTCGTGACCTCGGCCGGGAGCATGCCGACGGCGGCCACGAGCGCGGGCGCCGTGCCCGGCATCCCGCCCGGCACGCCCATCACGAAGTCGCAGTGCACGCGGCCGCCGTACGGCAGGCCGTAGGTGTCCAGCAGGCGGTGGACGGCGTGCACCTGGCCCAGGTCGAACAGCTCGAACTCCGGCACCACCTCGCGCTCCTGGCTGAGCTGGTAGAGCTCGCACACGAAGGGCCACGGGTTGGAGAAGACGTCGTCACCGAAGTTCGTGGTGCCCATCGTGAGGCTGCACGAGTCGGGCTGGGCGTCGAGGACCTTCAGGCGCTCCTCGAGCGGGTCGTGCACGGAGCCACCGGTCGAGAGCTGCACGACCAGGTCCGTCTGCTCGTGGAGTGCCTGGACGGTGTCGCGGAGCCGGGTCCGGTCGAGGGTGGGCCGGTGCTCGTCGTCGCGGATGTGGACGTGGATCATCGCGGCCCCGGCCGCCTCGCACTCCTGGGCGGTCCGGACCAGCTCCTCGAGCGTCGTGGGCAGCTGCGGGCAGTCCGCCTTCGCTGTCTCCGCCCCGGTCGGGGCGACGGTGATCAGGACCTGGCTGGGTGACGTCGTTGGCACGCAGGCATCGTGCCAGACGCCAGACTGGGCGGGTGCGAGCAGTGATCCAGCGGGTGCTCCGGGCCAGCGTGACCGTCGACGGGGCGGTCGTCGGGGCGATCGACGAGCCGGGGCTCCTGGTCTACCTCGGCGTCACCCACGACGACGGCCCCGGCGAGGTCGCCTGGACGGCGCGCAAGATCTGGGAGCTGCGGCTGCTCCGCGAGGAGAGGTCGGCGTCCGAGGTGGACGCCCCGGTGCTCGTCGTCAGCCAGTTCACGCTGTACGGCGACGCGCGGAAGGGCCGCCGGCCCACCTGGCAGGCCGCCGCCCCGGGCTCGGTCAGCGAACCGGCGTACGACGCAGTCTGCGCGGAGCTCGAGCGGCTCGGCGCCCGGGTCGAGCGCGGCGTCTTCGGCGCCGACATGCGGGTCGAGTCGGTCAACGACGGCCCGGTCACCCTGGTCCTCGACCGCGAGGCGTCAGCGCCGTAGCGCCAGCACCACGAGCACCAACGCGATCAGGCCGACCAGCACGATGCCGGCGGTCTCCAGGACCAGCCGGCGACGATGCGCAGCGATCGGATCCAGCTTGCGGCCGCGTCTGGCCACGGACCCTCACCTCCCCCGAAGATCTGAGCGACGCCAGAATCTCATCCTTGCGTCGCGATCGCGAGCAATTCGGCTCGTGGCCGTGTGAACACCACGTGACGCCGCCCGTAGGGTCGGACCGTGGACACCATCCAGCGGGTGGCGGCGGCGGCCGAGGCGCACGACGGCGCCGCGCCGCTCGACGAGGCGACCTGGCTGGCGCTCCGGCACCATCCCGACTCCGTCCGGTCGTGGGTGCGCGACGACGGCTTCGCGCTGCTGATCGGCCCGGACCTCAGCGTGGTCGTCGACCCGGCCGCTCGCGGTCGTGGCCTCGGACGGTCGCTGGTCGACGAGGCCCTCCCGACAACCGGTGAGGTGCGGGCCTGGTCGCACGGCGACCACCCGGCCGCCGCCGCGCTCGCGCGGTCACTCGGGTTCGAGCGCGTGCGTGAGCTCTGGGTGATGCGGCGCGACATGACCGTCCCGCTGCCGGCGTACGACTCCGAGCGGATCCGGAGCTACCGACCCGACGATGCCGGCGAGCTGGTCCGGGTGAACGCCGCGGCGTTCGCCCACCACCCCGAGCAGGGCTCGATGGACGCCGAGAACCTCGCCGAGCGGATGGGCGAGCCCTGGTTCGACCCGGCCGGCCTGCTCGTGGCGACGGACGGCGACCGGATGCTGGGCTTCCACTGGACCAAGCAGCACTCGGCCGAGCTGGGCGAGGTGTACGTCGTCGGCATCGACCCCGCGGCTCAGGGTCGCGGGCTCGGCAAGACGCTCACCCTGGGCGGCCTGCACCACCTGGCATCCCGGGGCGTCGCCGAGGTGCTGCTGTACGTCGAGTCGGACAACGCTCCTGCGGTCGCGCTCTACTCGGGCCTCGGGTTCGGCCACGCCCAGCCGGACACGCACGTGATGTACTCCCGACCTCGTTGAGGCTCACGGATGCGCGACCACGGACCGGTACACGATGAGCTCCACCCGGAGGCGATGCGGCAACGGGAGGCCACGAGCCGCGACCGCGGCGGCGTACGCCTCCAGCGCGGTCACCAGCCGCTGCTCTGCCGCCTTCAGGGCTGCTCGACTGTGGGGCACCTCACGCATCGTGTGGCACGTCTTCCTCGCATCGTCGATGTCGAGCATCAGCAGCCGGAGGTCGACCGGTCGTTGCACTGTCGTCACAGGTACTAGTCAGCATCGCCCAGGAGGGCATGGCCCGCTGCTGGAGCCAGGGTCCCCGATTCACGGTAGGCCGCAGGGCTCATCGGCCCGCGGGCGACCGGTCGAGGGTTCTGCTCTCGGCCTCTAGCTGCTCGCGCCGGGACGTCGTCAGTGCTGGCCGGTGATCGTCTCCGTGATGATCCGAGATCAGCGCAGCGGACGGACGTGCAACCCCACCTCGGGGTCGACGAGGACCTCCTGGGCCGCGGGCATGCCCTCGACCGTCAGCTGTGCGTCGAGCGGGACGTTGCGCTTGACCATCGCCAGCGCGATCGGGCCGAGCTCGTGGTGCCGGGCCGAGGTGCCGACGAAGCCGACGACCTTGTCGCCCAGGAGCAGGTCGGCGCCGATGGTGGGCAAGCGGTTCTCCGACCCGTCGAGGTGCAGGAGGGTCAGCCGCCGGGGCGGCCGGCCGAGGGTGTGCACGCGGGCGACCGTCTCCTGGCCGCGGTAGCAGCCCTTGTCGAGGTGGACGGCGGGGCCGACCCAGCCGGCCTCGTTCGGGATCGTGCGGTGGTCCGTGTCGAGGCCCAGCCGCGGCTCGCCGCGCGCGATGCGCAGGGCCTCGAACGCCCACAGGCCGCAGGCCGGGCCGGCCGCCTCGGCGTACGCGGTGAGCTGGTCGCGCGGGACCAGCTCGTAGCCGGCGTACGGCCCCTCGCCGGCGGCGGACGGGCGCCATGTCACGGCGAGTGCATCGGTCACGTCGGCGACCTCGACCCGCATCATGAACCGCATCCGGTCCAGGAACTCCACGAGCGCCGCGGCAGCGCCGGGCTCGGTGTGGGCGGTGAAGGACTCGCCGTCGTCGTACCCGAAGAAGGCGTGCTCGACGTGGCCCTGGGGGCTGAGGATCAGGACGCCGGTCCACACCTTCGGCGGCAGCGTCTCGAGGTGCTGGGTGGTCAGGGAGTGCAGCCAGGTCAGCCGGTCCGGGCCGCTGACCCGGAGGACGTCGCGGTGCGAGAGGTCGACGAAGCCGTCGCCGCCCTCGAGGGTGCGCTGCTCGCCGTTGAACGACCCGTAATGGGCCGCGACGTCGCGGTCGCTCCCGTCCGCGGCGACGGCGCCGGGCAGGTCCAGCAGGGGGCTACGCATCCTTCTCACACTCCACACAGTTGCCGAACACGGCCAGGTGGCCGATGTCGAGCACGAACCCGTGCTCGCCGCGGAGCCGCTCCGCGAGCGGCGCCACCTCGTCAGGGTCAACCGAGATGACCTTGTGGCAATTCCGGCAGACCAGGTGGAAGTGCTCGTGGTCGGTGACCGAGTGGTACGTCGGGGCGCGGTCGGACAGGTGGGTGTGCCGGACCAGTCCGAGCTCCTCGAGCACCTCGAGCGTGCGGTAGACGGTCGAGACGTTGACCGCGCTGGACTGCGACTGGACCTCGGCGAGGATCTCGTCGGGAGTGGCGTGGCCGAGCTTCTCGACGGCCTGGAGGACGAACTGCCGCTGCGGCGTCAGCCGGTAGCCGAGGCTGTGCAGACGGGCCGCGAGGTCCTCGCTCATGCCTGCCTCATGACCCGATCACGACTCGTTCACCGCGACCTCACTGGCGCACCAGCCGCGCCCACAGGTGCGGCTGGAGCCCCTGGCCCATCGCGGCCATGTCGAAGGCGTACAGGAGGTCACCCTCGACGTTCCCGTACAGCCTCTTGCCGCCCGTGTACTCCTTGGCCGTCTCGGTGCGGACCACCGCGTCGGTGGTCAGGTCGAGCTTGCCGTCCCCGGCCTCGCCGTACCAGATCTCGGCGAAGCCGGTGTTGTGCGTGAGCAGCAGCTCGACGTGGCCACCCGGCTTGCACCGGAGGAAGCCCGCCTCCTGAGCAGCCTCCCGGACCTTCTCGCCGTGCTCGTCGACGATCCACGACCGGGAGAAGTAGTGGAAGAACGGCCGGCCGTCGTGGGTGAAGACGAGCTCCTGGCCGTACTCGAACTTCTCGATCGTCGGGTAGTCGCCGTGCCCGCGCCCGCCCCAGCGCCCCAGCAGCCAGGCGACCGGGCCGCAGTCGGGATGGAGGTTCTCGGGGAGCTCGAACGGCATGCCTTCACTCTAGAGGCGGCGCGCCTCCCGCATGACCGAGGTGGAGCGGGGGAACACTTGGCCAGGAGGTGAGTGCCATGGCAGGTCCCCACGATCCCGAGATCGCCGAGTGGATGGGCATGGACACCGACCGGGAGGCCGAGATCCTCTCCCTGCCGGGTACGCCGGCCGCCGCGTAGCCTGATCGCGTGCGCCCACTCGTTGTCAAGGTGACCTGCGGCTCCGACGACCCGGAGCGCTGCAACCAGGGGCTGACCGTCGCCGCGACCGCGCTGACCGCGGGCGCCGAGGTGAGCCTGTGGCTGACCGGGGAGGGCGCGTGGCTCGGCGTGGCCGGCCGCGAGTCGTTCGAGCTGCCGCACGCCGCGGCGCCGGCCGGGCTGGTCGGGGCGGTGCTCGCCGGGGGGCGGGTGACCGTCTGCACCCAGTGCGCGGCCCGTCGCGGGATCACCGAGGAGGACGTGCTGCCCGGCGTACGCATCGCAGGCGCCGCGGCGTTCGCCGAGGAAGTGCTAGCGCCGGACGTGCAGGCGCTCGTCTACTAGCTCCACGCGAGCACGCGGGACCCACACCCGCGAGCGCAGCGGCGGCAGCGCCGGCGGGTTGCACCGCCGGCAACGACGGACGGCGGTGAGCAGCGCGGCGTGCTCGGGCGTGCGGGTCCGACCGCCCACGACCAGCCGGACCATCCGGAGGTTGTGCTTGACGCAGGTCATGCAGGTGCAACGCGGCACCGCCGCTGCCGTCACGGTCGGCTTCGGGATCGACTGCACACCCGCCCCACCAACCCCTAGGCTCTCGGCTGATGGACGACAACGACGCCAGCACCACGCGGTGGTGGCAGCGCAAGCAGGAGGCCCCGGCGGCGCCCGAGGCCTCGGCCCCGAGCGCGCCCCCGCCGGCCGTGCGCACCCCGGCCGACCTCCAGGCGGCGATCGAGCGCGCGGCCGAGCTGCGCCGGCGCGCCGAGCAGGCCGCCGCCGAGCAGGCCGCCGAGCGGCTGGTCGCCGAGGAGGCCGCCACGGCCGCCCACCGGGCGCGCGTCGAGGCCGACGAGCAGGCCGCCGAGCACGCCGCGAAGGCGCAGGAGGCGTACGACGCCCGCCGCGCCGCCGAGGAGCAGGGCGCCGCGCACGCGGCCGAGCGGGAGCGGCTCGAGGCGGCCGCCACCGCCGCCGTCCAGGCGCGCGCCGAGGCCGAGGAGGCGGGCCGCAAGCTCGTCGAGACGGCCAAGGTCGCCACCGCCCTCAGGCTCGCCGCCGAGCAGGCGGCCGCGCAGCAGGCCGCCGAGCGGGCCGAGGCCGAGGAGAGCGCGCGGCTCGCCGCGGAACGCGCCGCCGCAGCGGAGACCGCGCGGGCGTCCGCCGAGGAGGCCGCTCGCGCACAGGCCGAGCGCGCCACCGCCGACACCCGGGCGCGCGCGGAGGCGGACCGAGCGGCCCGCGAGGCCGCGGAGACCGCCCGCCAGGCACATGCCGACCGCGAGGCCGCCGAGGCGCGGGTGCAGGAGCTCGCCGAGCAGGTCGCGCAGGCCGCCGAGGAGCGCGCCGCCGCCGAGCGCGCCGCGGCCGCGCGGGTCGAGGAGCAGGAGGCGGCGTACGCCGAGCGGCTGGCCGCGCTCGGCCACCGCCTCGACGAGGTCGAGCAGGCAGCGAGCGAGCGCGCCGAGGCACAGCAGGCGGCGCACGCCGAGCGGCTCGCGGCGCTGGCCGCCGAGCACGACGAGGCGCTGGCCACGGGAGCGGCAGCCCGACAGGCCGCCGACGAGCGGGCGGCCCAGCAGGCCGAGGCCCGGGCCGCCGCCGAGGCCGCGGCCGCGGAACAGGCGACCGGCCGTGCCGCCTCCGACGAGGCGGCCGCCGAGCAGGCCCGCCGCGCCCAGGAGGCCCACGCGGCCCGGGCGGACGCCGAGGACGCG
This sequence comes from Nocardioides sp. URHA0032, assembly GCF_000620645.1. Classification (GTDB taxonomy): domain Bacteria; phylum Actinomycetota; class Actinomycetes; order Propionibacteriales; family Nocardioidaceae; genus Nocardioides. The sequence goes on from NZ_JIAV01000015.1 coordinate 325,578, forward strand.
GCCCGCACCCACGCGGAGCTGGCCGCCGCGGCTGCCGCGGCCCGGGAGACGGCCGACGCCGGAGCCCGCGAGGCAGCAGAGACCGCACGCCAGGCACACGCCGACCGTGAGGCCGCCGAGGCCCGGGCCGCGGAGCTCGCCGAGCAGGTGGCCGCAGCCCGCCGCGAGCACGAGGACTTCGTGCTGGTCTCGCGGGAGGCCCGGGCCGCGGCGGAGCAGGCGGCCGCCGAGCAGGCCGCCGCGCGGGAGGCCGCCGAGGCGAAGGCCACCGAGCAGGCCGAGGCGCGCGCCGCCGCGGACACGGCCGCCGCCGAGCACGCCCGGCTCGCCGACGAGGCGCACAGCTCGCGGCTCGAGGCCGAGCAGGCCGCGCATTCGCAGGCCGCGACCGCCGAGCAGGCGCAGGCCGCGCGCACGGCGGCCGAGGAGGTCGCCCGCGACCAGGCGGCCGCCACCGCCCGGGCCGCCGCGGCCGAGGAGGCCGCGCACCGCACCGCCTCCGAGCTCGCCGAGGCGCTGCGCACCGCCCACGAGGCGCGGATCGCCGCCGACGAGAACGCCCGCACGCACGCCGACCGCGCACGCGAGGCGCACGAGGCGCGGACCACCGCGGAGACCGCGGCCGCCGAGGCCGCCTCCGCCCGGGAGGCGGCCGAGGCCACCGCCCGGTCCCACGTCGAGGCGGCCACCGAGGCCGTCGCGGCACGCGAGGCCGCCGAGCGAGCCGCGCAGGAGGCCGCCGCCCGCGCCGAGGAGGCGCAGTCCGCGCGCGAACAGGCCGAGATGCGGGCCCGTGAGCAGGCCGAGGCCGCCGCCCAGGCGGCCACCGACCAGACCTCCGCGCACCAGCGCGCCGAGCACCAGGCCGAGCAGGCCCGGATCGCCCACGACGCCCGGGCCGAGGCCGACGTGGCCGCCGAGGCGCACGCCGCCGCCCGCGAGGCCGCCGAGCGGGCCGCCGCACAGGCACTCGAGCAGCGCCGCGCGGCCGAGGAGGACGCGAGGGCGCACGCCGAGCTCGCCGCCACGGCCGCCACGGACCGTCAGTCCGCCGAGGCGCAGCTCCGCGACGCCCTCGCCCGCCTCGACGAGGCGGTGCAGGCGCGTGAGGCCGCCGAGCGCCAGGCCGCCGAGCAGGCGCGGCTCCGGGGCGAGGCCGAGGAGGCCGCGGCGCAGCGGGCCGCGGACCGCAGCGCGGTCGAGGCCGCCGTACGCCGCCAGGCCGAGATCGCCGAGGCCGCGATGGAGGAGCGCGTCGCCGCGGAGGAGAAGGCGCGCGACCTCGCGGTCGAGCTGGAGAAGGCCCGCGCGGAGCTGCAGGAGCTGCAGGCGAAGAAGGGCTTCTTCCGCCGTTAGGTGAGCGCGGCCTTGAGCTTGGCGGCGATCGCGGCGTTCGCGGCCCGGCTGGTCCGGCCGACGCCGACCACGTTGAAGAAGCCGTGGATCTGGTCCGCGAACCGGCGCAGCTCCACGTGCACGCCCGCCTCCGCGAGCTTGCGCGCGTATGCCTCGCCCTCGTCGCGGAGCGGGTCGTAGCCGGCGGTCACGACGTACGCCGGGGCGAGGCCGGCCGGCAGGTCCGCGTAGCGCGGCGAGACGCGGGGGTCGGTCGGGTCGGTCCCGACGATGTAGCTGGCGTTCGCCAGGTCCATGAAGGCCCTGGTCAGGTAGAAGCCCTCCGCGAACGACGCCGCGCTGTCGGTCTGCCGGACCGCGTCGGTGGCCGGGTAGACCAGCAGCTGGAAGGCCAGCGGCAGGCCGCGCCGGGCCGCCTCGATCGCCACCACCGCGGCCAGGTTGCCTCCCGCGGAGTCCCCGCCGACCGCGAGGCGCCCGGGGTCCGCGCCGACCTCGGCGGCGTGGCCGACCAGCCAGCGGTGCGCGGCCAGCGCGTCGTCGTACGCCGCCGGGAAGGGGTGCTCCGGCGCGAGCCGGTAGTCGACCGCGAGCACCCGCACCCCCGAGCGGTCGGCGAGGAACCGGCACGCGGCGTCGTGGGAGTCGAGGTCGCCGTACATGAAGCCGCCGCCGTGGAAGAACAGCAGCAGCGGGCCCGACCCCCGCGAGGTGGCCGGCGTGTAGAGGCGGGCGGGCAGGTCGCCGACGACCAGGTCGCGCACGGCGACGGCCGCCGGGCGACCGCCGGTCATCCGGGTGTGCCGCAGGATCGCCTCGCGGCCCTGCGGGATCGGCAGCGTCTCCGCGCCGACCTCGCGGGTGACCCGCTGGAGGCGCAGCATCAGCTGGACGTCGGCCGCCAGGACCTGGCCGTCGTGCACGACCCGGCGGCCGGCCAGGATCCGCTGGGCGCGCTCCGGGAGGCCGAGGGCCGCACGCAGTCCGAGGGTCTCGAGACGTTCCCGGGTGGTCACGGTCGCAACCTACCGTTCACCCGGCGGTGCCAGACTGGGAGGCATGTCCCTCGAGAGCCTGCCGTCGACGTCCGTCCACGGCGAGGGCGTGCCCGAGGAGACGTTCGACGTCGAGCCGCCGTACGTGCCGGACCACGAAGCGCTGAAGGCGGTCGAGAAGTTCGAGGACCGGTTCCTGGACCGGGAGCTGTCCTGGCTGCGCTTCAACCAGCGGGTGCTCGAGCTGGCCGAGGACCCGCACCTGCCGCTGCTGGAGCGGACCCGGTTCCTGGCGATCTTCACCAGCAACCTCGACGAGTTCTTCATGGTGCGCGTGGCCGGCCTCAAGCGCCGGATCGCGGCCGGGGTCGCCGTACCCGCTGCGTCCGGCCTGATGCCGACCGAGGTGCTGGAGCTGATCTGGTCCACCACGCGCGAGCTGTCCGAGCGGCAGGCGCGGGTGTTCCGCGACGACATCGTGCCCGCGCTGTCGGAGGCGGGCATCGAGCTGGTGCGCTGGGACGACCTGGACCGCGAGGAGCAGAAGCAGTCCAAGCGGCTGTTCCGCGACCGGGTCTTCCCCGTGCTGACGCCGCTGGCCGTCGACCCCGCGCACCCGTTCCCCTACATCTCCGGGCTGTCGCTCAACCTCGCGGTGCTGCTGCGGAACCCGCGCACCGGCAAGGACCACTTCGCGCGGGTCAAGGTGCCGCCGATCTTCGAGCGGTTCGTGCCGGTCGGCAACCAGCGGTTCGTGCCGCTGGAGGACGTGATCGGCGAGCACCTGAAGCGGCTGTTCCCGGGCATGGAGGTGCTCGAGGTGCACACCTTCCGCGTCACCCGCAACGAGGACCTCGAGGTCGAGGAGGACGACGCCGAGAACCTCCTCGCCGCGCTCGAGAAGGAGCTGCTGCGGCGCCGGTTCGGCCCGCCGGTGCGGCTCGAGGTCGAGGAGTCGATCGCGCCGCAGGTGCTGGAGCTGCTCATCTCCGAGCTCGGCGTCTCGGAGGAGGAGGTGTTCAAGCTCCGCGGGCCGCTGGACCTGCGCGGGCTGCACAACATCGCCGACCTGCCGCGGCAGGACCTGAAGTACCCGGCGTACCTGCCGACGACCCACGAGCGGCTGGCCGAGGTCGAGTCCGCCGCTCCCGTCGACGTGTTCAAGGCCGCCCGGCGCCATGACGTGCTCCTGCACCACCCGTACGACTCCTTCGCCACCAGCGTGCAGCGGTTCCTCGAGCAGGCCGCGGCCGACCCGCACGTGCTCGCGATCAAGCAGACGCTGTACCGCACCTCGGGTGACTCCCCGATCATCGACGCCCTGATCGACGCGGCCGAGGCCGGCAAGCAGGTGCTGGTGATCGTGGAGATCAAGGCGCGGTTCGACGAGCAGGCGAACATCCGCTGGGCGCGCAAGCTCGAGCAGGCCGGCTGCCACGTGGTGTACGGCCTGGTCGGCCTGAAGACCCACTGCAAGCTCTCGATGGTGGTGCGCGACGAGCCGGACGGCATCCGCCGCTACACCCACATCGGCACCGGCAACTACAACCCGAAGACCTCGCGGCTCTATGAGGACCTCGGGCTGATCACCGTCAACCAGCGGATCGGCGAGGACGTCGCCCACCTGTTCAACAACCTGTCCGGGTGGTCGCGGAACGCGACGTACGACGAGCTCCTGGTCGCGCCGGACTCGATCCGCGACGGGCTCGTCGAGCGGATCCACCGGGAGATCGCCCACCACCAGAACGGCCAGCCCGCGCGGATCCGCCTGAAGGCGAACTCCGTGGTCGACGAGGCGATCATCGACGCGCTGTACCTCGCGTCGCAGGCCGGCGTACCGGTGGAGCTGCTGGTGCGCGGCATCTGTGCGCTGCGCCCCGGCGTACCCGGGCTGTCGGAGACGATCGCGGTGCGCTCGGTGCTGGGCCGGTTCCTCGAGCACAGCCGGATCTTCTGGTTCGACAACGGCGGCGAGCCCGAGGCCTGGATCGGGTCGGCGGACATGATGCACCGCAACCTGGACCGGCGCGTGGAGGTCCTGGTGCGGCTGCCGGGCGAGGACGAGATCGCGGCGGTCGGCGGCCTGCTCGACCTGGCCTTCGACCCGGGCACGAACGCCTGGGAGCTCGACAGCGAGGGCGGCTGGACCCGGAACGCCGGCCAGGTGCACCTGCACGAGCGGCTGATCGAGCGGCAGCGCCGTCGCCGTTAGCCGCGCCCTCACTTGCACGATCCCGCACGCCACCCCCTAGTCTGTTGCGCGTTCTCTTCCTCCTCCTCAGGAGTTATCCGTGGGTTTGCGAATCCGGCCCGTCGACACGTCCTTCTACGACCTCTTCACCAGGGCTGCCCAGCACCTCGTGCTGGGTGCCGCCCTGTTGGCGGAGATGCTCAGCGAGACGGCCGACCACCAGGACGTGGCACGCCGCATGCGCGAGGCCGAGCACATCGCCGACGAGACGACCCACGAGCTGATCCGCAAGGTCAACACGACGTTCGTGACGCCGTTCGACCGCGAGGACATCTACGCGCTGGGCTCCGGTCTCGACGACGTGATGGACATGATGGACGAGGTCGTCGACCTGATCCTGCTGTACGAGGTCAAGGTGCTGCCCCCGGAGCTGTCGACCCAGGTCGAGGTGCTCCAGCGGTGTGCCGAGCTGACCGCGGCCGCGATGCCGAACCTGCAGGCCATGCAGTCGCTCGAGGAGTACTGGATCGAGATCAACCGGCTCGAGAACGCCGGCGACAAGAACCACCGGCGTACCCTCGCCAAGCTCTTCAGCGGTGAGTTCAAGACCATCGAGGTGCTCAAGCTGAAGGACATCGTCGAGTCTCTCGAGGAGGCGATCGACGCGTTCGAGAAGGTCGCCAACATCGTGGAGCAGATCGCGGTCAAGGAGTCCTGACCGCATGGACCTCGCGATCGTCATCGCGGTAGTCGTCGTCGCCCTCTGCTTCGACTACACGAACGGTTTCCACGACGCGGCGAACGCCATCGCCACCTCCGTCTCCACCCGGGCGCTGACGCCGCGGATCGCGCTGACGCTCGCCGCGGTGATGAACTTCGTCGGCGCGCTGCTCGGCCAGAAGGTGGCCCACACCGTCGCCGAGGTCATCTCCACACCCCCGGGCGACCACGGGCTCGTCGTCGTACTGGCCGGGCTGCTGGGCGCGATCTCGTGGAACCTGATCACCTGGTACTTCGGCCTGCCGTCGTCCTCCTCGCACGCGCTCATCGGCGGTCTGGTCGGCGCGGCGCTGGCCGCGGGCGCGGCCTCGGGGGCGAGCGTGAACTGGCCGACGATCATCGACAAGGTGCTGATCCCGATGGTGCTCTCCCCGATCTTCGGCTTCGCCGCGGCGTTCCTCGTGATGCTCGCCATCATGTGGATCTTCCGGCGCCGGAACCAGCACCGGGTCCACCGCGGGTTCCGCGCCTCCCAGACCGTCTCCGCGGCGGCGCTCGCGCTCGGGCACGGCCTGCAGGACGCGCAGAAGACGATGGGCGTCATCTTCCTGGCGCTGACCACCGCGGGCTACTACGTCGACTCGGCGGGCAACCCGCAGGAGAACCTCCCGCTCTGGGTCATCGTCGCGGCCGCCAGCGCGATCTCGCTCGGCACCTACTCCGGTGGCTGGCGGATCATGCGCACCCTCGGCCGCCGGATCATCCACCTCGACCCCGCCCGTGGCTTCGCGGCGGAGTCGGTAGGCGCGAGCGTGCTGTACACCACGGCGTTCGTCTTCCACGCCCCGATCTCCACCACCCACACCATCACCTCCGCGATCATGGGCGCCGGCGCCACCAAGCGCTTCTCCGCCGTCCGCTGGGGTGTCGCCCGCTCGATCGTCGCCGCCTGGGTCCTCACCTTCCCGATGGCCGGCCTCGTCGCCGCCGCCTGCTACGAGGTGCTGCACGCCGCGATCGGTCAGTAGGTCTCTGGTCGTCCGGGCGGGTAGTCCCTGCCCGAAATGCTCTCCACGGGGTCCAATCACGACATTTTCGTCAGGGACTACCCCCGAGGTCAGGCGATCCGGTGCGCGAGCAGGCGGGCCCGCAGGGCCGAGCTGAGCGCCCGGCGACCCGCGACCGTCGTGGTCTCGATCCATCCCTCAGGTCGCTCGACGGTCCAGCGACGGTGGTGCGGAGGCCGGTCCGCGGCTCGGTCGTACGCAGCCTTCAGCCGGCGGATGAACGCCGTCGGGTCCGCGACGTCACCCGCCACCATGATGGCTCCCTCCAGCCCGTGCGATCGGAAGGCCTCGTCGCGGTCGACGTCCTTCTCCCGGCGGGAGCGGGTGAGGTGGAGCGCACCGTCGTACTGTCCGAAGACGCCCGACCGAGGATCGAGCAGGTCGGGCGTCCCGATGTGGTTGCCCTCGAGATCGAACACGGGCACGTTGTAGAGAGGCGGCGGGAGCTCGGCGTCCAGCACCCACACGTGCCCCATGCCGACCTCGCGCGGCGACCAGGCGTTCTCCGTCGCCAGCGGGATCGCCTCTCGTGCCTTCGGCATCCCCGTCCACCCGCGAAGGTTCGCGCCGTACGCCAGGACCTCGTCGATCGACACCGCATCGTGGAAGCACGCCATCGACAGCGCGATCGCCGCATCGCGCGCGTCCCGGGCGTAGCGCATCTCGAACCACGTCGACCGCACCGCGGTCGTCACCCGGACCCCGTCGACCATGACCAGGTCCCTCGGCGCGAGTCGCTCCTCGCTGGTCGCGAAGAACCGTTGCTGCCGGGACCAGCGATTGCCGCCGATGGCCAGCGTCACCGGTCGCGTCCGGCCGCCTCCCCAAGGCGTGCCGTCGAACCAGGTCGAGCCCATCCATCCCAGTGCGGCCCAGCCGGTCACCCCGCCCCACTCCTGCGGCAACGCGGCCGCCGCCTCCACCACCCGCTGGTCGACCGTCGACCCGTCCACGGAGGAGGGCACGCGGAAGCCGTGGCTCGACGCCCGCCACCGCGGGCCGCGTGCCGCGCCGGGTCGCGGCCCACGCAGTCCCTGGGGGTCGACGGGCAGCGGGACCACCACCCGCCGCGTCACCCCCGAGAGATCCATGCCGGGACTCTTCCCGGTTTCCTGTGGGGCCTGGATCGTCCTCCACAGGCCGCCCCGGATTCGGGCTAGTCCCTGGCGAAAATGTCGTCAGCGGGCCCGATCCACAGCACTTTGGTCAGGGACTACCGCGATCGACTCACCCGAAGCGACCCGAGATGTAGGCCTCGGTGGACTCCTCGTCCGGGTTGGTGAACATCTTGTTGGTGGGGTTGAACTCGACGAGGTGGCCGGGCTCGCCGGTGGCCTTGAGGTTGAAGAAGCCGGTGTCGTCGGAGACGCGGGCGGCCTGCTGCATGTTGTGGGTGACGATCACGATCGTGTACTCGGACTTGAGCTCGTGGATCAGGTCCTCGATGGCGGAGGTGGAGATCGGGTCGAGGGCGGAGCAGGGCTCGTCCATCAGCAGGACCTCGGGCGAGACGGCGATCGCGCGGGCGATGCAGAGGCGCTGCTGCTGACCTCCGGAGAGGCCCATGCCGGGCTTGCTCAACCGGTCCTTGACCTCGGTCCACAGGTTCGCGCCCTGGAGCGAGCGCTCGACGATCGCGTCGGCGTCGGACTTCGAGATCTTCTTGGAGTTCAGCCGCATGCCAGCCAGGACGTTCTCGTAGATCGACATCGTCGGGAACGGGTTCGGGCGCTGGAAGACCATGCCGATCTGCCGGCGTACGGCGACCGGGTCGATGCCGGGCTCGTACAGCGACTGCCCCGAGACGATGACCTTGCCCTCGACGCGGGCGCCGGGGATCACCTCGTGCATGCGGTTCAGCGCGCGGAGGAAGGTCGACTTGCCGCAGCCGGACGGGCCGATGAACGCGGTGACCGCCTTCGCGCGGATGGTCATGTTGACGCCCTCGACGGCCTTGAAGTCGCCGTAGTAGATGTCGAGGTCGGAGACGTCGATGCTCTTGGCCATGTGATTCTCTCTTCGGTGCGCTCAGCGGCGCCGGTCGGACTTGGGGGCGTAGATCTTCTGGAGGATCCGGGCGGCGAGGTTGAGGATCATCACGATCCCGATCAGCACCAGCGCCGCACCCCAGGCGCGTGCGTAGCCCGGCGGCGGCCCATCGGTGCCGAAGGCCGGCACCCCGGGCGAGCTGTACTGGCTGAAGATGTAGACGGGCAGCGTCATCATCCGGCCGTTGAACAGGTTCATGTTCACCGAGTCGGTGGCGCCCGCCACGATCAGCAGCGGCGCGGTCTCGCCGATCACCCGCGAGATCGCCAGGACGATGCCGGTCACGATCCCGCCGAACGCGGTCGGCATGACCACCTTCACGATGGTCCGCCACTTCGGCACGCCCAGGGCGTACGACGCCTCGCGGAGGTCGCTCGGCACCAGCCGCAGCATCTCCTCGGCCGAGCGCACGACGGTCGGGATCATCAGCAGAGCCAGGGCGATCGAGCCACCGAAGCCGATCCGGATCGCCGGCCCGAAGATCAGCACCAGCAGGGCGAGCGCGAAGAGCCCGGCGACGATCGACGGGATGCCGGTCATCACGTCGACCAGGAACGTCGTCACCCGGGCGAGCCGGCTGCCCTTGCCGTACTCGACCAGGTAGATCGCGGTGAACAGGCCGATCGGCACCGAGATGACGGTCGCCGCCAGCGTGACCAGCAGCGTGCCCATCAGCGCGTGGTAGATGCCGCCGCCCTCGCCGACGACGCCGCGCATCGACTCGTTGAGGAACGACAGGCTGATCGCGCCGAGGCCGTTCTTGAGCACCAGCCAGACCAGCCAGATCAGCGGGACCAGCACGGCGACGAACGCGCCCCACACCAGGCACGTCGCGAGCCGGTCGGCCGCGGCGCGGCCGCCCTCGACCACGCGCGACCAGGTCGGCATGCCGATGACGAACAGGAGGCCGGCGAGGATGGCGCCCCCGACGACGCTCCAGCCCATCACCATCGTGAGCAGGCCGGCGACGGCCAGCGCCATCGCGCCGATGAGGACGGCGGCCCAGCGCGGCAGCTGCGGCTGGACGAGCCCGGCGGTGACCGACTCGAAGTCGTGGTCGAGAGGAGTCGTCGTCATCGCGTCACGTTCCGCTCGCTGCGCGCGACGATCAGCCGCGCGATGAAGTTGACCACGAAGGTCACGATGAACAGCACGAGACCGGTGGCGATCAACAGCGACTGCCGGTCCGGGGTCGCCTCCTTGTAGTTCGCCGCGATGTTCGAGGCGATGGTGGCGGGGTTGCTGTTCGAGATCAGGTTCAGCGTCACGACCGGCGTCGCGGAGAGGACCATCGCGACGGCCATCGTCTCGCCCAGCGCGCGCCCGAGGCCGAGCATCACGCCCGAGACGACGCCGGACTTGGCGTAGGGGAACACCGCGAGCCGGATCGTCTCCCAGCGGGTGGCGCCGAGCGCCATCGCCGCCTCCTCGTGCAGGCGCGGGGTCTGGGCGAACACCTCCCGCGAGATCGCGGTGGTGATCGGGATGACCATGATCGACAGCACGATGCCTGCCGTCAGCATGGTCCGGCCGGTCACCGACGGCGGGCCGGCGAAGAACGGGATGAAGCCCAGGTTGTCGTACAGCCAGTTGATCGAGGGCGTCATCCAGTGGGCGAGCGCGAGGCCGCCCCAGAGGCCGTAGACGACCGACGGGATCGCGGCGAGCAGGTCGATCACGTAGGCGATCGGGCCGGCGATCCGCGGCGGCGCGTAGTGCGAGATGAACAGCGCGAGCCCGACCGAGAACGGGATCGCGATCACCAGCGCCACGACCGCGGCCAGCACGGTGCCCCAGACCAGCGGGCCGACGTACGACCAGAAGTCGTCGGCGGGGCGGTAGATGTCCGCGGGAGCGCTGAGCCCGGGCAGCCCCTCGACGACGAGGAAGACGGCCACACCGGCGAGCGCGACCATGATGAGCATCGCGGCGAGGCGGGCAGTGCCCGAGAAGAGCCGGTCGCCCAGGCGGACGACCGGCTTTCCCGTTGCTTCAGTGGATGAGAGCACGCGGCATCCGTCAGCTGGCCGAGATCGCGCCGACGATCTCCTGCGCCTTCGCGGCGATCGACGCGTCGAGCGGGGCGGAGCCGGCCTGCTGCGCCGCAGCCTGCTGACCCGCGTCCGAGACGATGTAGGAGAGGAAGCCGCTGACGAGGTCCGCCTCGTTGGCGTCGTCGTAGTGCTGGCAGGCGATCAGGTACGACGCCAGCAGCACCGGGTAGGCACCCGACTCGGTCGTGGTGCGGTCGATGTCGTAGGTCAGCATCGTGGCCGTCGCGGTGGGCGCCGGCTTCGAGACCGCGAGCGCCTTGGCGGCACCCTCGGCGGACGGCGCGACGTACTCGTCACCGACCTTGACCGAGGCGATGCCGAGGCCCTGGGCCTGGCTCTCGTCGGCGTACCCGATGGTGCCCTCGCCGCCCTTGACCGCGGCCACGAGACCCGAGGTGCCCTCGGCGGCCTCGCCGCCCTTGATCGGCCACACGCCGTCGGGGTCGTAGGACCAGGCGCCGCCGCCGGCCTTGTTGAGGTAGTCGGTGAAGTTCTGCGTGGTGCCCGAGTCGTCGGACCGGTGGACCGGCGAGATCGCCGTGTCGGGGAGGTCGGCGTCGTTGTTCTGGCCGGCGATCGCCGGGTCGTTCCACTTCGTGATCTTGCCGTCGAAGATCTTCGCGAGCGTCTCGGCGTCGAGGTCGAGCGTGTCGACGCCCGGCAGGTTGAAGACCACCGCGATCGGGCTGACGTACGCTGGGACCTCGACCGGGTCCTCGTCGCCGCACTGCTTCTTGGCCGCGCTCAGCTCGCCGTCGTCGTCGGTGAGGTAGGAGTCGGACCCGGCGAACGCGTAGGCGCCGGAGTTGAAGCTCTCGCGGCCGCCGCCCGAGCCGACCGGGTCGTAGGTGATGGTGGCGTCGGGGTTGTCGGACTGGAAGCCGGCGCGCCACGCCTGCTGGGCGGAGTCCTGGGCGCTCGAGCCGCCACCGGCGAGCTCGCCGCTGAGGCCCGTGGCGCCGCCGGTGTCGCCGCCAACGGTGCCGCCGTCGGTCTCGTTGCTGGCACCGCAGCCGGTGAGGACGAGGGCGAGGACGGCGATGCCGGGCACCACGGCCCGGCGGATGGAAGTGCGGATCACTTCGGAGCTCCCTGAGTTCTTCGTCTGATGCTCTGTCGCTAGCGAAGTTAGGGAGCGCAGGTGGACGGCTCCGGGGTCGACGGTGAACGGGCGGTGAACTCGAACCGCCCACTCAGCGACACCGTGTCGGTGCTGAGACGGCCATCACGTGAACAAGGGTCGGGACCCTTGACGTCAGTGGATCTGGTGCACCTCGGTCGCGACGACCTTGCCCTTGCGGAGGTGGGCGACGAGCAGGCCGCCGGGGTCGAGCTTGGCGTCCTCGAGGCCGAGCGCGTCGAACACCGCCGGGAGCACCGGGCGGTGGCTGCAGACGACGACCCCCTCGTCGCGCTGGGAGAGGTCGTCGGTGATGGTGAGGACGCCGTGGGCGGTCGCGTCCTCCTCGCTGAGGCCGTCGTCGAGCTCGAGCTTCCAGCCGGTCACGTCGGAGTAAGGGCCCAGGGTCTCCACGCAGCGGGTGCTGCTCGAGCTCACGAGCCGCGTGACGTCGTACGCCGCCAGCACCGGGATCAGCCGCTGCGCCTGCTGCCGCCCCGCCTGGAGCAGCGGGCGGAGCCGGTCGTCCTGGCGGCGCCACGCCTTGCGGGACCTGGCGTCGGCGTGCCGCAGGACGATGAACGCGTGCGTCTTGCGGCGCCTGGGGTACGCCGTGCGCAGCGTGTCCAGGTCGTGCTCGTAGCTCAGCCGCTTGCACGCCTCGGCGTACGGCACCCACTCGACGTGGTCGATCTCGTCGTTGGGGCGGTAGCCGCTCACGTCGTCGGAGCCGACCACCCGGCCGACCCAGTACGACACCGCCTTCATGCGGCCGCCGGCCACCGGGTAGCGCTGCCCCGGCAGCGGCGGCCCGAGCCGGACTCGCAGCCCGGTCTCCTCGGCGACCTCCCGCACCGCCGCGGACGTCACGTGCTCGCCGGGGTCCAGCTTGCCCTTGGGGAACGACCAGTCGTCGTACCGCGGCCGGTGGACGAGGAGCACGCGCTTGCCCGGGCGGAAGACCACGGCACCGGCAGCGAGGACGTCCTTCGCGGGCATGCGGCTAGTCTCACACGGTGCGCAGACGCCTGACGATCACGATCGTGGTCGCCCTGGCGGTGGCGCTGGTGGCCGTGGTGGCCGTCGTCGGCCTGCGCTGGTGGCAGGACCGCGACCGGACCGAGCTCGAGCGAGCCACGGCGTACGCGCCGGCCGACGCCGAGCGCCTCTCCTGGACCGACTGGGCGGCCGTCCGCTCCGCCCTGGGCGCGCACCTGGATGCGTCGTCGTCCGGCTCAGAGCTGCAGTCGTTCCTCGACGACGGGTTCGACCGGGACCTGACCTCGACGTCGGCGCTGGTGCAGTCCGCGAAGGTGCTCCAGGCGCGCTTCGGCTTCTCCCCCGCGACCGCCGAGTGGGAGCTGTTCAGCCAGTCCGAGCAGGGTGCGGTGGTGATCGTCCGGATGCCCGACGACGCCGACCTCGGCGCGGTCGGCGACGACCTCGCCCACGGCGGCTTCACCCGGCCCGCGACCGGGGAGACCGACGGCGAGGTCTGGCTCGGCGGCGACGCGCTGCTGCCGACCATCGGGGCGGACCTGACCCCCGAGCTGCAGTACGTCGCGCTGGACGCCGCCGAGCACCTGGTCCTCACCAGCGACAACGAGGCGTACCTCGAGGACGTCGTCGGCTCGCTCGGCGACAGCGCCCTGCCCGACGGCGTGCAGGAAGCTATCGCGGCGTCCGGCGAGCCGCTGTCGGCGTCGATCTACGACGGGCCGTACACCTGCTCGGCGCTGGCCATGAGCCACGCCGACCGGTCGGACGAGCAGGAGGCGGAGCACCTGATCACGCAGGCGGGGGAGGTCAACCCGGTCGACGGCTTCGCCATGTCGGTCCAGCCGGGCGGTCACGTCCGGGTGGCGATGGCCTTCGAGAGCGACGACCAGGCGCGAACGAACGCCGACAGCCGCGCGGCGCTGGCCAGCGGCCCGGCGCCCGGCCAGGGCGGCGACTTCGCCGACCGGTTCTCGGTCGCCTCGGCGACCGCCGACGGCAACGTCGTCACGCTCGACCTGCGGCCCACGCAGGGCAGCTACGTGCTCTCGGACCTGTCGACCGGACCGGTCCTCTTCGCGACCTGCTGACCGCGGTCAGCTCCTCACCAGCCGGGAGATCGCGTCGACCGCCTCGGCGACCTTGGCGCGCGCCTCGTCATCGCCCGCGCGGGCGGCGTCGACCACGCAGTGGTTCATGTGCTCCTCGAGCAGGCCGATCGAGACGGCCTGGAGGGCCTTCGTCATCGCGGCGACCTGGGTGAGGATGTCGATGCAATACTTCTCGTCCTCGACCATGCGCTGCAGGCCACGAGCCTGGCCCTCGATGCGCCGCAGCCGCTTGAGGTAGTCGTCCTTGCGGTGGATGTAGCCGTGCTGGTGATCCGCCATTCCTCCAGCATACCCGGGAGGGGTATACGGGGACGGGTCTCACGCCTCCTGACGAGGCTCCGGGACGACCCCGAGGATCTGGTCGATCTGTCCTTCGGAGAGGTGGTCGTCGGACTCGCTCGCCGCGATGATCAGGTTGGTGGTGAGCTCCACCTCCCCGAGGAGGTCGGAGTCCTCGAGGGTCACGTCGAACTGATCGTGCACCTCATCACTCCTCATGTGCATGCCGGCAGAACCTCCTCGCTAACGAAAACGTTGCCCGACGGTCACGGGTACCAAACGCCCGGCACCCGGATTTGGCCCGTCCGGGCCATGCGACATCCCCCACATGGAAGCGCGGGACGCACAAGAGGCCCCACCCCTAAGGGTGAAGCCTCTTGCTGAAGTCTCAGGTCAGCAGGCCCGAGAGCTCTCCGCGATCAGATGGCGCGAACGTTCTCCGCCTGCGGGCCCTTGGGGCCCTGCGTGACGTCGAACTCGACCTTCTGGTTCTCGTCCAGGGACTTGTACCCCTGGGACTGGATCGCCGAGTAGTGAACGAAGACGTCGTCGCCGCCGTCCTCCTGCGCGATGAAGCCGAAACCCTTCTCCGCGTTGAACCACTTAACAGTGCCCTGAGCCATGTGCTCGATACTCCTTAGTCGGGGCGAGAACCGCCACTTCGACGGTCCGCATCAGATGCGGTGGTGACACGTCGCTCCGACTTTGCGTGAGCCCACGAAAGAAGAAACGCCGTTGGATCACAAACTCCGCGGGCGTCAGACCTGCTGGAACTTGCACCTTCTGCGAGGCACACGTTACCAATGCCTGCCCCGGAGCAAACCATCCGCGACCGGAAATCTCATCAGTCGCGATGATGGCGGGGCGACGCAGGCGTGACTGCCGGGCCTCGCATTCACCGTCGAGTGACGTGAACTGGCTGGAAATCAGGCTGGAAAGCAGCCACCTCGCGTCACTCGACGGGAGATCGCGGCTCGTGCGGGTGGTTGTCAGGACCGGTTGGGCGGATCAGAGTGGAGAGGTGGCATCCGCAGCGTCGGAGGAGGTGCTCTGATGACACAGACAACGACCGACCGGACCGACCGGCCCGACCGGATCGAGGCGACTGACCGGACCCGCCGGACCGACCGGGTTGCCGCGAGTAGCCGGGGGTTCCGGCTGGCGGCACGTGACCGACGGGCGGTACGACGGCGGATCCGCCGCATCGACGCGCTGTCGGCCCAGCTCGGCCAGCTGCACCTGGTCCGCGGTGTGCTCGAGGACGCCGGTGATGTCGTCGGCAGGGGCTGGGTGCAGGGTGCCTGGTTCTCCGTCGACGTCGGCGGCCGGACCCGGGTCCTGACCGGCGCCGGCATCGGCCTGGTCGCCGACCATCCGGTGACCGGCGCCTGCCTGGTCGGCGCCGTCGTGCAGGCGGGCGGAGGTCCCCGTGCAGTGCGCTCGCAGCCGGTGCAACGAGCACTGGACCTGCTCTGGCACACGCTCAAGGAGGTCCGCGACCAGCCGGTGCGCTGGTGCCCCGGCCCGCCCGCCCGCACGCTGCACGTACTCGACCTGACCCACTGGAACGACGCTCCGGACCGGACCCGCGAGGATGTCCTCGAGCTGCTACGGGCGTCCGTGACGGCGGTCGGCGCCCAACAGGACCGGTGTCGCGCCGAGCAGGCGACGCTGGCTCCCTCCCTCGGCGAGCGTCGGTGAGACGGAGGCGCTGCCCGTCCGGATCATGCCGGTGACGTTGCGACGCGCGGTCACCTCAGGACCGCTGGACCGGCGGCACCTCACGGACGCCGCTCGGCGACGCCCGGCGGCAGGTCGTCGAGACAGACTGCGACCAGATCCGCCGCGTGCTGGCGGTCCTGGTAGACCTTCCAACCCCTGTCGAACGACACCAGCAACAGATCGCCGGCGGCGGTGCGGATCAGCGCCGAGGACGGGATCGCCCCTGAGCCGAACCCGCGCGTCGAGCAGTGATGCCGCTCGATCGCCTGGCGCACCGGGTCGGACGACGTGGTCGGGCTCGGCTCCTGCGGACCGGTGCTGATGGCATCGAGGCGCGTGAGCAGCACGACGGCCAGCATCACGCCCAGAGCGGCACCGACGATCAGGCCGCTCAGGACGCGGCTGGTGAGGTGGACGGGACGTGAGAATCTCGCGTTCAACGTCTCTCTCCTGTAGGTGACGGAACGAGGACCCCCCGTGGTCCCGCTCCCATTCGGCACAACGCACAAGGCGCCGATCCGTGACGGGTCATGACCGAACTCAGGCGTGGTGCTGCTCACGGCTCAGGCGGCTCCAGCGGCCCACCAGCTCAGCTGGACACAGCAGTCGGGCGGCCTGACCCGGCCGCCGCACCGCTACGGGACCCTGACTCCCCAGTCGGGCTGGTAGCCGACGGTGAGCCGCTGGCGGCGGGTGCCGTCGACGTCGGCTCGCATGACGTACGCCGTGCCGGAGGCGTTGTTGGTGAACGCCATGAATCGCCCTGACGGCGACGGCGAGCCACCGGTGTCGCCGTGGCGGGACGCGAACCCCGGGTAGACGATCAGACGTGGCCCCATCACCCCGGTGAAGTCGCCGCGGTCCTGCTCGGTGTAGCCGAACTGGCCGGTGGGTCCGAAGAACAGGTCGGTCCACATCAGGTAGCCCGAGGAGTCGGCACCCGACTGCATGACCTGCGCGAACTCGCCGGTGTCAGGGTGGTACATGGAGATCGCCCAGTCGTAGTAGCAGTCGTTGGTCTTGACGGCGATCTGGGAGCGGCCCGCGACTTCAGGGGACCAGGCGAGGTAGTCGTAGACGAAGAAGGAGTCCGAGCGCAGCGGGGGGTCCTCATCGCAGTACCCGCCCGTGCCGTAGCCGGTGACCACCCGCGGGACCGCGTTGCGGCCGGTGGACGGGACCAGCATCAACGCGCTGGCGGGGTCGGGGTTCGCGGTCGCGGACCCGCCGTACGCGATCGTCCGCCCGTCGGGTGACCAGGTGACTCCTGATGAGGCGACCGTGCCGGGGGCGGTGACGGCGCGCTTGCCGCTGCCGGTCGCGGTCATCACCCACACCGCCCGTCGCCCGTCGACCTCGTGGATGTAGGCGATGCGTCGCCCGTCTGGTGACCACTCGGGCCGGTAGTTCTTGCCCGCGGACGTCAGCTTCACGATGCCCTTCCCGGTCGCGGTCATCGTGTAGATCTGGTTGGCCCGTACGAACGCGATCCGGCCGTCCGCCCCGGGCGCGGTGGCGTGCGCAGCGGGCCCGGCCATCAGCGTCGGGGTCGCCGCGACCAGGGTGCCCAGGACCAGGACGCCAGCGGATACGAGTGATCGGAATCGACGCATGACGAGACCTCCTGAGCTCCTCTCGGCGAACGTAGGCCCTGGGCCCACGTCTCGGCATGCTCAAGATGCGGTACAGGACCCGGGAGTCTCGCCGGCTGGAAAGTGCAGTCGGCGAGCGCGCGGCGGCGGCCGCGAAGGCCGGGGCCGTCACTGGCGCCGCACGAGCCCGTCGAGGATGAGCTCGAGTCCCCAGGTGAATTCGTCACCGAAGTCGTAGCCGGGCCGCAGGTAGTAGCCGGTGGCCATCTCCACCAGGTGGGGGTACTCGCCGGTCTTGAACCGCTCCATGATCGGCTCAGCCACGTCGCCAACGGAGTCGGCACCGTCGAACGGCAGCCCGGCCTCCTGGAGTGCGAACCCGTACACGTAGCTGTCGAGCAGCGCGTAGGCGTGCGCCGTCAGGGCCGGTGAGAACCCTGCACCCCGCAAGGTCGCGATCACGGCGTCGTGGTGCCGCAGCGTCGCCGGACCGGGACTGGTCCGTGACTCCATCAGCCCGATGGCCCACGGGTGGACTCGCAGGACGGACCGGGCCGAGTCCGCCCGTCGACGGATCTCGGTACGCCACTCGCCACCGGCCGCCGGCAGCTCGATCTCGCTGAACACGAGGTCGACGATGCCGTCGAGGATCTCGTCCTTGTTGGCGACGTAGTGGTACACCGACATCGGCTTCACGCCCAGGTGCTGGGCAAGGGAACGAATGGTCAGCGCGTCGATACCGCCCGCGTCGGCAACCGCCATCGCGCCCTCCAGGACGCGCTCCCGGTTCAGCCGCGGTCGCTCCCCGGCTTCCTCGCTCGAACCGTCAGCCATCAGGTGCGTACCCCTTCGCGTCGCCGGCGCCCATAGCGCTTTCGTACATAGTACGATAGCGTGCCGTACTAAGTACGAAACCCATCGACACGAGGACCGTCATGAACCGCACACCCCGAGCTCGGACAGCAGTCGCCCCATCAGCCGGAGGAGGGTGCGCAGCCGCCGACGACCAGATGCGGGCCGTGGTCCAGGACCGGTACGGGACCGCTGCCGTCCTCCGGCTGGAGAACATCGCTCGCCCGGAGGTCGGCGACCAGGAGGTCCTGGTTCGGGTGCACGCGGCTGGGCTGGACCGCGGCACCTGGCACCTGATGACCGGCAAGCCCTACCTGATGCGGGTCGCGGGCCTCGGCTTCCGAGGACCCAAGGACCGGGTGCCCGGGCGTGACCTGGCCGGCACGGTCGCCGCCGTCGGGTCCGGCGTGAGCCGGTTCGAGGTCGGGGACGAGGTGTACGGCGTCGGCCGCGGGTCGTTCGCGGAGTACGCCGTGGTCCGCGCGGACAGGCTCGCCCCCAAGCCGACGATCCTGTCGTTCGAGCAGGCCGCCGTCGTACCGGTCTCGGCAGCGACCGCCCTCCAGGCACTGACCGACCACGGCCGTCTCGAGCCGGGGCAGCGGGTGCTGGTCATCGGCGCGTCCGGCGGCGTCGGCAGCTACGCAGTCCAGCTCGCCAAGGCACTCGAGGCGGAGGTCACCGCTGTCGCGAGCAGCGGCAAGCTCGACCTGGTCCGCTCACTCGGCGCAGACCACGTCATCGACTACACCCGCGAGGACTTCGCAGACAGCGGGCAGTACGACCTGGTCCTCGACATCGCGGGCAACCCGGGGCTGCGCCGACTGCGCCGGGCGCTCACGCCGACCGGCACGGCCGTGATCGTGGGCGGTGAGGACGGTGGGGACCTGACCGGGGGCATGAACCGCACCTTGCGCGCGCTCGTGCTCTCGCGATTCGTCAGCCAGCGGTTCGCGAACTTCATCAACAAGGAACGGGCCAGCGACCTCGACCGGCTCACGACGTTCATCGACGCCGGCCAGATCACCCCGAGCATCGACCGGGCCTACCGGCTCGACCAGGTCCCGGAGGCGATGGGCCACCTCGCGGCCGGGCAGGTCCGGGGCAAGGTCGCGATCATCATCTGAACAACAGGGCGCTTGTCCGGCACCCGGACGACTCAACTCGGCCCGCTGCCTCAGATCGGCGGCCGAGGGTCGTACTGGATGCCTCGGCGCACCTCGCGCGCACGGTCAGGTCCGGCGAGGCGTGCGACGAGGTGGAGCGCCATGTCGATGCCGGCAGAGACCCCCGCACTGGTGATGAGATCGCCGTCGTCGACGAAGCGGGCGTCGACGTCGGTTCGGACCGTCGGATCGAGCTCGGACAGCAGGTTGAGTGACGCCCAGTGGGTCGTTGCCCGCCTGTTCGTCAGGAGGCCGGCAGCGGCGTACACCTGGCTTCCCGTGGACACCGACGTCATCAGCGAGGTCGTTCCTCTTCGTGAGCGGACCCAGTCGAGGTGTTCCGCGTCCTGCTGGAGCCTGCACGTGCCCTCGCCACCCGGGTGAATGAGGACGTCGAGGTGCGGCGCGTCCTCGAACGAACGCTGGGCTCCGATGCTCAGGCCCTTCGCGCCAGTGACGGGGGTGCCGTCGAGGCTCATGGTGGCAACGGCCCACCCGTCCTCGGGGTGAAGGAGGGTCCAACAGGCGAGGACCTCCCACGGGCCGACAGCGTCGAGCTCCTCGACCTGGTCGAAGAGAAGCAGCCCGATGTGGCGGACGGTGGGCTGGTCGGTACTCGCGTCGGTAGTCGAGTCGGTGTCGGTGTGCTCGGTCATCAGGGTCTCCTGCGGTTCGTCGATCGGGCCGTCTCCCAGCGTGGGCACCGCGTGGGCAGGTCGCCCCGCGAAGCCGCTGTTCCCGCCCCACATCTGGAAGCTCAAGCCCCTCGTGTCCGGTACCGCCGTCATGCTCGGCGTCTCCGCCATCTTGGTGGGCGCCGTGTTCCTGACCTCGATCTTCCTGCAGACCGTCCTCGGCTACTCCGCCCTCCAGACCGGGCTCGTGTTCCTGCCCTTCGCGGCCGCGCTGACCATCGGCACGGTCGTCGCCCGACACCTGCTCAACCACGTCTCCCCGCGGGGCATCGCCACGGTCGGGCTGCTCATCGCCGTGCTCGCCTCCGGATGGCTCTCCGCCGCCGACGCCACCTCTGAGCTCGCCACTGGCATCCTTCCCGGCCTGGTTCTCCTCGGGTTCGGGATCGGGATGGTGTTCGTCCCCGTCACCGTGACGTCGATGACCGGGATCCCGGCGTCACACGCCGGTGTCGCGTCCGGGTTCTTGATGACCGGCCACGAGCTCGGTGCAGCGTTGGGGGTCGCCATCCTGTCCGCCGTCGCGACATCGGCGGGAACCCTCACCACCGCCGCGGGCGCAGCCGATGCGTTCTCGGCCGGATTCATCGGAGCGGCCGTCATGGCAGCCGGCGTCGCCGTCTTCGCTGCCGTCCGCATGCCCGCCGACCACGCCGTTGGCGGCGGCCACCTGCACATGCACTGATGTCCGACCACCGTCGGACGCTGGCGGCCGGGTCGTCCGCCTCACGGCGGCGCATACAAGTGCGAGAGGCGGACGACCCGATCTCGAGGCCGGCCCGTCCACTCATTGGCGGAGATACCGGGCACACGTGACGCGCCGCCCGCCGCGCCTGTCCCCCCGCACGTCGGTGTCGGTGTCCTCGCCACGGCGACGGTCCGTTGGACCTGCTGGCCCAGTCGATCCGACCGCATCTCCCGTCACCGCTCCCGTCACCACGCGGGGCCGCTTCCCATTCGGGCTCCGAGGGCGACGCGGCGGCAGCATCAGAGCATCAGTACACATTGACCGACGAGGGCATGTCCCTGGTGCCCGGCGAAGAGCCGGCCTTCATAGACGATCCGTGGATCGCGGAACGGAACCACTTCGGATGACGAGAGGAGCGTCCGAGCCGGAGGCCGCACGGCCTTCGGAATCTGCTCTCCCAGAGGTCGAGCTTCCCGATCTCGGGTATGCGGATCTGTTCGGCGTGACAGTCGAGGAGATCGCGGGCTGCTCGGCCTGCCAGGCCGCGATGCCCTCGGACCGTGGTCGCCTCGATGCCGTCGAGCGTCGACCACTCGGCGCACCCTCGGTAGTCGTCCAACAGCACGCAGGACGTCGTCACTCGTCCAGCCTTGCTCCACCTGAGGTCGTTCGCCAGGGCTCGCCCTTCTCGAGCATGTAGCGACGCCAGGCGTAGCGCCAAGGGATGACGGCCGCGATGACGACCACGAACGAGCAGTTGACGAGAACCGTGGTGGTCGCGGCGTCCAGGTCGCCGGCAATGGCCGTTGGGAGTGCGACCACGGACAGCCACAGGACCTTCCAGGTCGTCTCCAGCAGGAGCAGTGGGAGCAGCTTGGCCGGGTAGCGCACGCCCAGGAGCGCGAACAGCGACATCGCGGTGAGAACGCATACGGTGACGCCCTCGTACAACGGGAGCGTGTGCGCATCTGGAAGCAGTGGCCACTTCACCACCACGAGCCCAAGGCCCATGAAGAGGTAGCCGGCACGCATCACGTTCAAGCGACGCACGGACAAGCGGGAGGCGGGAACGACCTCAGTTGGGCGACTGGTCGTGCCGACGGTTGGGCCGGTGGTTGAGCCGGTGGTTGTGCTGGTCATGGAGATCTCCTGGGTAGGTGAGGGCTACGGCTTGCGGCTGCCAGTCGTCGGCGAGGAGCGCGTAGCCGACGGTGTCGCCGAGAGTCGAGGGTCGAAGCGCGAGCCGATCGGTGCGGATGGTCCGAGTCAGGGCGGCCGCCAGCGGTTCGTTCGCGGTGCTCCCGCCGTGGTTGGTCGTCGCTGGGGTTGTCGTGCCTGTTGTCGTGCTCATGCCGGTGCTCCTGCGAGCGCGTAGGCGGTCGGGCTGCCGAAGTCGTCTGCTTGACGAGCGTCGAGGTCGGCAGCGGATGGCCCACTCGGCGACGGCGAGGTTGATGACCCAGCCGGCGCCCTTTGCGAGGTCGTCTCGGACGTTTCCGGTGCCGAACAGTGCGCCGCCCAGCGGTTCGGTGAACACCTGGGTCCCGGCTGCGAGGGCGATGGCGTAGGCGCGAATCATCCAGGCACGATGGGCGGGAATGTTGCGCGCTCGGGCGGCCCGTACGCCGAGAACGATGGCGGCCACCATTGCGGAGACGAAAAGCAGCCGCAGCGCGTAGAGGACATCCCCGGTGCCGGGCTTCCGGGTGTACATCAGCGTCATCCACAGCGCCGAGCCCGCGACCATCAGACCGGCCACGGCGAGGACGTGTCCTGAACGCCGGTGCCAGGTCAGGTGCTTGCGTCGGAACCGAGGCACGAGCTGGAGGACGCTGCCCAAAGCGAAGACAGCGGCGCCGGCGATGTGAACGACGAGCGCGACCGGGAAGCCGGTGAACCGTGCGTCCGCAGGGATGGCGGCGGGGCCGCCAGCCAGCTGGATGAGGCGCAGCGTGCCTGCGGTGAGCGGGATGGCGCTCACCGCGACGAGCGCGACCGGTACCAGCCAGCTCGCCTGGGGTCGGGCTCGAACCCCTGACATGGTGCTGCGGGCCGGGTCCGGTATCGCGGCGGAGTTCATCGGTCACCACCGGCGACGTCCCCAGTGTCGTCTGCTGGGCCTGGGTCGATTCGGGCAATCGAGATGAGAGGCATCCCGAAGTCGCGAAGTCGGGCGAGCATGCCGTGCAGGGCGGCCTGGTCTGCCACGGGGCCGCGTAGGACCGTGATGACGCCCTGCCCAGCGCTTGCCTCGCTGTCCCGACTCGGGTTCGGGACGCTGGTGAGAGTCATGCCGTCGAACCACGCCAACCACCGTTCGTGTAGACGCCCTTCGAGGCGGATCTCGTACAGACCGGGCTCGTGGTGGCCAACGGGTGGGGTGTTCACGGGAGTGCTCCTCTTGCTGGTCCTGACGGTTCCAGCGACAGCTGAAGTCGTCCTGATACCGCAAGCTAGGAGCGGGAGCGGTGAGTGGTCGTCACATCATGTGGTGACCCGGGTGGTGACCTTTGCCGCCCGCGTGAGCCCAGAGCCTCAAGGCCGGTGTTCCCACTTTCGGCAACACCGCGGACTCGTGGGTTACACCCGGCTTGCTGTCGGCGTGCCCCTGGACCTTCTCGGCATCCTCGACATGGACGCCGGGGTGTGACAGGCACTCCTCGTGCCCGGCGGCCTCCTCGAAGCGCTGGTACCAGCCATCTGGTTGATCACGAAGGTCTTCCAGCCCCCTCCTCGCGCGCAATCAGCCGCGGCCCCGACATTCGCAGCAACCCCTGGCAGCGGAGCCACGCAGCCACGTCGACGAGTGTCAGCGGGCCCCGGAGCGCCCCAGTAGGCCGAGCTGGTGGGCACGGCTGATCGCGGCGCGCCGGTTGTTGACGCCGAGCTTGGTGTAGATGTGCTTGGTGTGGGTGCGGACCGTGTTCAGGGACACGACGAGCTGGCGTGCGATGGCGGGCCCGTCGAGGTCTGAACCGAGCAGTCGAAGCACGTCAAGCTCGCGGTCGCTCAACGGGTCCACCAGCCCCACCCCAGGTTCGACAGGCGCCGCTGGTTCGGGCGACGGCGCAGCCTGGGAGCCGGCGCCGCGGGCCATCGCGCTCGCGGCACTACCGGCCATCACGGCATTCAGCAGCACCTGGACGTATCCGGGCTCGGCTTGGGCGGTCGAGAGCTCGCGAAGCAGCGGCGTCAGGGCGGACGCGGCGTCGACGAAGACCCGGACCCAGCCGTCGGCTTCGGCGAGGTTGACCGCGTGACGAAGCGCCTCGAGCGCCGCGCCCCGTTCCCCGGTCGCGTCGTATGCGATGGCTCGGAGCACCTCGAGCTCGATGACCGACCCGACCCGGCCGCCGTCGGCAGCTGCGGCAACGAGACGGCCCAGGAGGGCAATCGCGGCGTCCAGGGGCACCGGGGACCCGGTGCTGGCGTGCTCTGCCAGCAGCACCCGGGCGAGGGTGATGTGCTCGTACTCGCGGAAGTAGGACAGCTCGTCGTCCACCGCGACCCCGAGGTCACGCGCCCACGCACGCGCACCGGCCAGGTCGCCACTGGCGGCGAGCACACGCGCGCGGGACGCGTAGACCGGTTGCACGTTCGGGGAGTAGTCGCCGACGTAGACCCGCTCGGCCTCCTCGAGAAGCTCGAGGGCTGCGCCCAGGTCACCCTCGGCGGCCCGCAGTCGGGCCATCCCGACTCGCCACCGGTACGGGTTCTGTGGAAGTGCTGCTGACTCGCCGAGCTCGTCGGAACGACGCAGGTACTCGGCAGCGGCGACCAGGTCGTTGCGGTACCAGGCCATCCGGCTCAGGCCGACCAGCATGTCGGCGGTGCCCCGCATGACACTGGCCCCGGGCGGGGTGTTGGCCTCGGCCAGCCCGAGCGCGTGGGCGAAAGTCTGTTCGGCGTCGCGGAGCCGGCCCAGGCGCAGTTCCATGTCCGCCATCGCGATGGAGCAGCCCAACACGTCCGCGATGTGTCCGGCCCGGGTCAGGGCCGGGATGGACCGCGCATAGCTCGCGTGCGCTGATGCGATGTCCCCGGTCGACCAGGACGCCAGGCCGGACAGCGCCGCTGCTGCCCCGACCGCGAGGTCGTCGCCGTCAACGGCGACGTCGATCGCGCGTTGCGCGCGGGCAATGGCAGCGGGCGGGTCGCCCCCGAGGAGCGCGAGCGCCGCCCGGTACATCTCAACCGCGGCGGGGACCCGGGCGAGCTCGCCGTGGTCGACGACCACGAGGTCCGCCTCCGCCTTGCTGAGCAGGTTCTCGACGTGGTCGAGGCGCTGGTCCACGCCCTCGAACTGGTTGCTCGACATCAGCCCGCCGATGAGTGCGATCGCGAGGACCGGCCGGTTGCTCAGCACCTCGTCTGGCAGCCGGTGCGCCCACCGGCTCAGGAGGTCCTCGCGCCGATCGCGACCCAGGGCTCGAAAGGAGCTCTCGATGAGATCCGCTGTCCGGTCGAGGTCACCGGCCTCCAGCGCGTGCCGGACAGCGGCCTCGACGTGGCCGGCTTCGGCGTACCAGTCGGCGGCTCGCCGGTGCAGCTCGGGCACGTCGCCGGGCCGTTCCTCGAGCAGGTGGGACTGGAGCACGTCGCCGAACAGGTGGTGGTATCGGTACCAGGTGCGGCGCCCGTCGAGCGGAACGAGGAACAGATTCTCCCGGTCCAGCAGGTCGAGCATCGCCTTGCCGCTGCGCCCACCTGCAGGTGGAGGAGGGCTGACCGCGTCGCAGAGCGGTCCGGTGAGTCGCGCGAGGATGGAGGTGTCGAGCAGGAAGCGGCGTACGTGGTCGGGTTGGCGGCTGAGGACCTCGTCGGCGAGGTAGTCGACCACGAAGCGGTCATCGCCGGCGAACCCGGCGATGAAGGCGGACTGGTCGTCGCGGTCGCGCAGCGAGATGGCGGCGAGCTGGAGCGCCGCCACCCAGCCCTCGGTTCGCGCCTCCAGCGAGGTGATGTCGGTCGCGGTCAGTCCGAAGCCGTGGAGGTCGTTGAGGTAGGAGGCAACCTCGTCGCCTGTGAAGCGGAGGTCGGACGCACGGATCTCCACAAGCTCTCCGCGTGCTCGCAGCCGCGACAGCGGCAGTGCGGGATCGGCGCGGGTGCTGATGACCAGCCGTAGTTGTGGCGGCATGTGGTCCACGAGGAACGTCATCCCCGCCGCGACCTCGACACTGTCAGCGAGGTGGTAGTCGTCGAGGACCAGCGTGACATCGCCAGACTGGACGCTGAGCTCGTTCACCACCCCGGCGAGCACGGACTCGACCGAAGCCTGCCCCGACTGCAGCAGGGTGAGTGCGGCATCACCGGAGCCCGGGACCGCCCGGTCGAGGGCCATAAGGACGTAGGTCCAGAACGACGTCGCGTGACGGTCCCGGCCGTCGAGTGACACCCACGCGACGGGGTGTTCGCTCGCTGAGGTGTCCGGTTTGTTGCTCATCCAGGCCGCGAGGAGCGATGTCTTCCCGAACCCGGCGGGCGCAGAGACCAGCGTGACCGGCGAGCCGGACACATGCTCGAGCATGCCGGCGAGCCGAGGCCGCGCGATGACGTCGCGTCGTGGACTCGGCTGGAGCAGCTTCGTCTCCATCAGAGGGTCGGCCATGCGGCTCCCTTCCCGGGCGTCGGACCCGACGCCCTCCCGAGCGTAGGGCCCGAACAGGGTCCTCGGCGCGGGGTCGACCAACGACTCGACGCCCGCCGCGTCAGTGCGCGGACTCGGATGTGCTGGCGTGGGTGTGCATCCGTTCGCCGGGGCGGCCGAAGATGCTGAGGACCTCGGCGGGGCCCTCGCCGGTGCTGCCGAACCAGTGCGGCACCTGGGTGTCGAACTCGGCGGCCTCGCCGACGCCCAGGACGATGTCCTGGTCGCCCATGACGAGTCGCATCTGCCCGGACAGCACGTAGAGCCATTCGAATCCGTCGTGAGTGCGCGGCTTCGGCTCCGACTGGGACGTCGGGATGACGATCTTCCACGCCTGGATGCCACCCGGGTGGGTCAACGGAAGCACGGTGCGCCCGTTGACCCTGCGTGGCTTCAGCCGGATGCGCGGGTCCCCCACCTCCGGGGCGCCGACCAAGTCGTCGATGGGCACCCGGTAAGCCTGCGCCAGCGGAAGCAGAAGCTCCAGGCTCGGGCGCCGCTGCCCGTTCTCGAGCCGCGACAACGTGCTCTTCGAGATGCCTGTCATGTGAGCAACCTCGGTCAGGGTTACACCCCTCTGCTCACGCACCCGCCGCAGTCGAGGACCGACCAGGTCCAGTGCCGCCGCCATCGACGACATGGCACCTGAGGTGACAGAGGAAACCGGGTTGGCGGCGGCGCTCCGAGTCGTTGCCATGGAGACATTGCACCGCGCTGTTCCCGGAATCAGCAACAGGTGTTGTCGTCAGCCTGTAACGGGGTCACTCTCGTGACATGAACACATACGACGTGGTGGTAGTCGGTGGAGGCGCTGCCGGCCTCTCAGCAGCCCTGGTCCTCACCCGCGCCCGCCGGCGCGTCGCAGTCGTCGACGCGGGCCAGCCGCGCAACGCACCCGCCGCCCACATGCAGGGCTTCATCGGCTCCGACGGCCTCCCGCCGTCCGAGCTCCTCGCCGCGGCCCGCGTCGAGGTCGCCGGCTACGACGGCCACCTGATCTCCGGAACGGTCGCGTCCATTACCGCCTGCCCGCCCGCCAACGCTCACACCCGCCGCGGGCTCGAGGTCAGGCTCGCGGACGGCTCCTCGCTGACGACGCGTCGCGTCCTTGTCACGACCGGGCTCCGCGACGACATCCCGGACGTCCCCGGCGTGCGGGAGCGGTGGGGACGCGATCTGCTCCACTGCCCGTACTGCCACGGCTACGAGGTCCGCGACCAACCTCTCGGCGTCCTCGCAGACGCCGACGGCGACACCGAGACGCTCGAACAGGCGCTCGCCCACACCCACCTGGTTCGGCAGTGGTCCGACGACGTCGTGTTCTTCGCCAACGGCCAGACCGTGAGCGCCGCGGCACGCGAAGAGCTCGTCGCACGGGCCATCGGCTTCGTGCCGGAGAAGGTCACCCGCCTCGTCGTCGACGAAGACCGCCTCACCGGCGTCGAGTTCGCCGACGGACACTTCGTGCCGCGTTCAGCGGTGTTCGTCCGCCCACGGTTCGTCCCCAACGACATCCTGCTCACCGACCTCGGCTGCGCCACCAACACCACCGGGTGGGTCGCGGTCGACGCGACCGGTCGAACCAGCGTCCCGGGCGTGTGGGCGGCCGGCAACGCCGCGAACCCGCGCGCTCAGGTCGTCACCGCCGCCGGGGAAGGATCCGCGGCCGCCATCGCCATCAACAACGACCTCGTCGACGAGGACCTCCCCATCGCGGTCACCAACTTCCGACTCGGCCTCCCCATCATCTGAGCCCCTCGTCCGAGCTCATCTCTGACTCAGTCCCACAGACACGCGGCGCCGGGCGCACAGGTCCGGACCAGCACCCCGCTGGCCCGGCGTTCCACCCTCGACTCCGAAGGAGCTTCACCATGTCCGACCCCACCCCCTACGCCGACGTCAGCTCGTCCGCCGGGGCGGCCCGACCGGTCGGGCCGCCCTCCAAGCACCAGCTCGCGCTGATGATCTGGATCGCGGTCTTCCCGACCCTCACGGTGCTGAACCTGACCATCGGCCCGTCGCTCAAGGACACGAACCCGGTCCTGCGGACGTTCGTCCTGGCGACCATCGCGGTCCCCATCGTCATCTACGGGCTCATGCCGCGCCTGCACAAGGCCCGCGGCCACTTCCTCGCCCGCCGCGCCGCCTGAGTGGCTCACCCGCCGCGGACCATCCTCAACGCGGAGCGACACCAGCGCCCCCGGTTCCACTCCTGTGGAGCCGGGGCCGTCTCACGTCCGCCCGACTCGCGCTGCCGGAGCTCGACCCGGAAGAGATCACCACGCGGCTCACCACGTCTGGTGACGACCGCTCACCACTTCGCCACCTAGCTTCGCGGACCAGAGAAGCACCCGCTCGATCTCCGAGAGGCACGACCATGGACAGGCTCACCGGCGGCATCACTGCCCCGCATCACACGACCTCCCCGCCAGTCGTTCGGCCAGACTCCAGCGTGCCTCGGACCGCCCGAATCGTTGGCGTCCTCTTCCTTGCGGGCTACTTGGCATACGGCGTCGGCAGCCTGATAACGCAGGGCGTCGTCGACTCCGCTGACCGCAGCGGCTCCACCGCGTTGTTCGCCACCGGCGCCACGCTGATGCTGCTCAACTCGGCATTCGTGATCAGCATCGGTGTACTGATGTTCCCGATCCTGCGCCCCCACAACAAGGCCATAGCTGCCGGCTACCTGGGCACGCGGATCTTCGAGGGCGTCGTTCTGGCCATCGGAGTCGTGAGCCTCATCGTCCTCACCGGCTCCGACGCCATCGACGCGAATGCCGTTTTCTACAGCCTCGCCGAGGCCGGGCTCGGTATCGGAAGCCTCTTCTTCTGCGCCCTCCTCTTCCGCACCGGGCTCGTGCCGCGTTGGCTCGCCGGCTGGGGTTTCATCGGCTACGCGTGCTTCGTCGGGGGCAACCTTCTGGAGCTGTTCGGCGTCGCGGGCGCAGGGGTCGTCGGCGCCATCCCCGGTGGCTTGTTCGAGTTGATGTTCGCCATCTGGTTGATCGTCCGAGGGTTCGCCTCCACTGCGACCGTCCGCTCGCACTCGAGCACCTGACTGACGGGGCGTTCCCCTCCAGTCGGACGCGGCCGGCGTACTCCATTCGACGGAGTCAGCGGTCGAGGAATCACCACCCAGCTCACCACGTGTGGTGAGGACTGCTCACCACGTCGGTTCCTACGTTCACAACCAACAGGCAATCCCACAGCCGCAGCCGCGCAGCCCGACAGACAACTCGGAACGGGCAACACCACCGCCGGCCACCACACCTGAAAGGCACGACCATGAACCGAATCACCCGCGCCATGGCGATGGCCAGCGCGAGGCACCCGTGGCGCACGATCGCGAGTTGGGTATTCGCCCTGGTCGCCGTCTTCTTCCTCGCCGCCGTCGGCGGCGGCACGTTCGTCGACGACTTCTCCGCACCCGGCAGCCAAAGCTCCCGAGCGATGGACCTCGTCAACAGCAACTTCCCCGAGGCCGCCAAGGGCAACGCCCTCGTCGTGTTCGAGGCACCGGACGGCACCACCCTCGAAGAGGACCAGGCAGACGTCACCGCCGTCCTGGAGAAGGTCGCCGGGCTCGAGCACGTCGCGTCGGTCACCGACCCGTTCCAGGCCGGCACCGTCTCAGACGACGGTCGCATCGGCTACGCCGTGCTGACCCTCGACGTGCCGGAGCGTGAGATGGGCAAGCCCGCCTTCACCACGCTCTCGGAGGGCGTCACCAACATCAACGCCGAGGACGTTCGGGTCGAGCTCGGCGGTGACGCGGTGTTCCTCAACGCCGAGGACAGCAGCTCCGGCCACGTCGGCATCGGCCTCCTCGTCGCTCTCCTGGTCCTCCTGGTCGTATTCGGCACGTTCGTCGCCGCGGTGCTGCCCATCGGGCTGTCCCTGGTCGCGGTCGGGGCCGGCATCGGCGGCATCACTCTGATGGCCGGGTTCATGAACGTGTCCGTCTCCGCCATCCCCGTCGCCGGCCTCGTCGGTCTCGGTGTCGGGGTCGACTACGCCTTGTTCGTCGTCGCCCGCTACCGCGAGAACCGCACGGCCGGTCGCGACAACAAGGCCGCGCTCGCGGCCGCGATGGGCACCTCTGGTGCGGCCGTCGTGTTCGCCGGCGGCACCGTCGTCCTCGCCACCTCCGCGCTCGCCATCACCGGCGTCGGTGTCCTGACCTCCATCGGCCTGGCGACCGCGATGATGGTGTTCTCCTCCGTGGTCGCGGCCATCACCCTGCTCCCCGCCCTTTTGAGCCTGCTCGGTGACCGCATCGACAAGGGCCGCATCGGCCGCCACCACCGCCCCGTCAAGGCCGTCGAGGACACCGCCTGGTGGCGCTTCGGGCACCGCGTGTCCGCCCGCCCATGGCCGTACCTGCTCGGCTCTGTCGCGGTCCTTCTGGCCATCGCAGCGCCGGCACTGTCCATGCAGACCGCGTTCCCCGCCGCCGGCGACGCACCGGAGGAGACCACCCACCGCCAGGCCTACGACCTGCTCACCGACGGGTTCGGGGAAGGGATCAACGCACCCCTGCTGGTCGTCGTCGACCTCAACTCCGGCGGCGTCGATGCGGCCGGCGTGGAAGACGTGACCGACGACATCGCATCGGTGCCCGGCATCGTCTCGGTCAGCGACCCGCAGACCTCCGAAGACGGGGACACGGTCGTGTTCACTGCCACCCCGACTACCGGACCGGCCGACCCGGAAACCTCGGCCACCATCGACCAGGTCCGCGACGTCATCCCCGGCAACGTCTACATCTCCGGCATCACCGCGGTCACCGACGACCTCAACGCCCAGCTTTCAGCGAAGCTGCCGCTGTTCATCGGCGCCGTCATCGCCGTGTCGTTCCTGCTCCTGATGCTGGTGTTCCGCTCCATCGCGGTCCCGGCCAAGGCGGCTGTGATGAACCTGTTGTCCATCGGCGCCGCCTACGGCGTCATGGTCGCGGTCTTCCAGTGGGGCTGGGGTGCTGCGGTTCTCGGCCTCGACGGACCGACGCCCATCACGTCCATCATCGTCGTCATCATGTTCCCGATTCTGTTCGGGCTCTCGATGGACTACGAGGTGTTCCTGCTGTCGCGCATCCGCGAGGAGTACGACCGCACCGGCGACAACACCGAGTCGGTCGCCCGCGGTCTCGCGGGCACGGGCCGGGTAGTGACCTCCGCGGCGCTCATCATGGTTGCGGTGTTCTCGAGCTTCATCTTCAGCCCGGTCCCGTCGCTGAAGATGCTCGGCCTCGGCCTCGCGGTCGCCATCTTCCTCGACGCGACCGTCGTGCGGATGATGCTCGTCCCCGCGACCATGGCACTGCTCGGCAAGGCCAACTGGTGGCTCCCTGCATGGCTCGACCGGCTCCTGCCGCACGTGGCCGTCGAGGACCACGAGCAGACGGCGCCGACCACGTCGCTGAACGGGACCCCGTCCGAGCCGAGCGAGCTCATCGCTCGCTGAACAATCAAGACACGCCGCCCTTCGAGTCCTCACTCGAAGGGCGGCGCACTCACGTGCCCGATGCTGATCTCGACGCTCAGTCCACAGCTTGGTGAGGGCCTACTCACCTGCTGGCTGTGCCGCGTCAGCGGGCGACTCTCAGGTATCGACGGTGTTTGCGCCGCCACTTCACCAGACCTGCGTGAGTTAGTTCCGCGGCGCCTCATTCGATCGTTTTCCGCACAGTCCGCAACTCGGCGGACGTCGCTCGCGTATCCCGCTCGAGGGCGCCTTCCCAGGACTCACGGCCGCGGTTCGCGACGGAGACGGCGCCGAGCTGGCGAACCTACAGGCTCGGCTCTCGGCGGCTGTCCTCGCAGCCGAGCCCTGCTTTCGGGTTCTCGCAGCTGGCGTCGGCCGCGGCCGGGCGTTCCTTTGTTCAGCCTGGACGTTGCACCGTCGCCGCGCTCATGCTGGCGTCGGCGCTGGATAGACCTGGTACCCGCGGATGCGTTGAGCCATAGGTCAATCAACCTGGCGACTCAGGGTGCGTCGTTCGGACGGCCGGGTGGCGTACTCGACCGCGAACGAGGGGAATGGCTCGTGAGGGTCCGCCCGCGCTGTACGGCGTGGTTCTCCCGACGAGGGGCCAGTTCGGGGGCCAGGAGCCGGACGAGACCGGGAGGTCGACGCGAACCGAACGTATGCGCCGGTCCCGTGCTGCTGCTCCGTCGGCAGGGTGCCCCTCGTCCGGGCGGGGCTGTGGAGGCCCGCCCGGAGCGGACGGACAAACCGTCGACTCCGGGCGGAAGCACTCCGGCGGCTAGGAGGTGAAGGTCTTGCTTGCCGTGCTGGCGTTGAACACGCTGTCGCCGGCGTACGAGACGCTGACCGTGTGCGTGCTTCCGGTGGGGAACGTCGCGGTGAACTGAGCCTTGCCCACTGCATTGAGGGCGAACACCTGTGGTGCCTGGGTGTCGACCACGAAGGTCACGGTGCCGGACGGGACTCCCGTGGCGGGCGCGACGGCCGTCAACGCGACGGCGATCGTGGACTTGCCAGGGGTCGTGGTGCTCGGCGTGACCGTGAGTGTGCTCAGGCTGGCGGCCTTCGCGACCGTGACGTCCACCGTGGACGTGCTGGCCTCGAAGGCTGACGAACCCGCGTAGGAGGCGGTGATCGTGTGCTTGCCCAGCGGCAGACCGCCGGGGATCGTCAGCTTGGCTGTCTCGGTCGTGCCGACGAGGACGAGGGCCGCCGTTCCGAGCGTGGTCGTCCCTTCCTTGAAGGTCACCGAGCCGGTCGGCTTGGCCGTTCCGGACGTCTGCTTGACCACCGCCTTGAGCTTGACGTCCTGACCGGGGCCCGGCGCCGGTGTGCTGCTGCTGGCCGTCGTGGTCGTGGCGGTCTTGCCCACCGCGATCGTGATGCTGAGCGACGTGCTGGACGTGAAGTCGGTGGACCCGTTGTACGTCGCGACGAACGTGTGGTTGCCGGCGGTGAGCGCCGTGAGATCGAGCTTGGCCGTCTGCACCGTGCCGACCAGCGCGAGGTCGGCCGTACCCACGGTGACCGTACCTTCCCGGAACGTGACGGTTCCCGTCGGCTTCGAGGTGCCGCTGACGGGCTTGACCACGGCCTTGAGCTTGGCCGTGCCGCCGACGCCGATGGCCGGTGTGCTGGTCGTCAGCTTGGTGTTCGTCGGTGATGCAGCAGCCGCGGGTCCCACGACTGCGAACGTCGATGCGGCGACAACGCCGGCACCGAGGAGAGCGAGCCAGCGGCGGCTCGCGTGCATGGCGAGGCTCACGCTTCTTCCCTTCCGTCGGGCGCTGGCTCGCGGGCGAGCCGAACGCATCCCTCCGTCCACATGTCAGGAGCGGTAGTCGGTCGCCGTGGACGCGCGCGACAAGTCCCATCAACACATCCCGCGCCATCGCTGCCGACGGATCCGCGGGAAGATGGCTGATCTTGGGTACGCCCGGCGCAGGCGCAGTGCCTCGCCGACCACTGCCTCCTGTCGAGGACGCGCCGGACGTAGAGCACGACGGCGTCGACCATCCCGGACGCCGTGGCGCCGTGCCGCTCGAGGTCCTGTTCGAGGCTGGCGACGCGATGGCCGCGGACCCGGACACCCGCCGGGCGGCCATCGGCCACGTGCTCGACGACGACGCGACAGGATCGCCAAGCCGCGCGGAGCCGCACGTTCGCCTGCCGGAAGCGACCAGGAGCGCCGGCGCGACAACCTCCCGAACCTGCTTCCTTCTGCACGACTGTCCGCTGGCGGAGCAGGGCTACATGGTGGCGGCTTGAAGCGAGGTGGACGAAGTGCCGGACGTCACGGTCGCCTGACGGCGGCCGTGGACCCCGGACGGTCCATCCGCGTGCTGAAGGCTATGGTTCTCGTGGCTCAGGGTGGGGCAAACCACACGGATGTTCTCCTGAGGTTTCTCCCGACTAATCCCCTGATCCCCCGGGCCCCTAGCTCAATTGGCAGAGCGGTGGACTTTTAATCCATGGGTTGTGGGTTCGAGTCCCACGGGGCCCACCGCTGGCGAACCGGTCTACTCCACTCGGTGAAGTTGCCGGGAACCGCTCGCGCACGAAAGCCCGCTACCCCTAACCTCACGGCTGTTGAACCGTCGGTGACCCGAGACGCCGGCGGTTCACTCTATTTCCGGCCGATGTCGGCTGGTCCCGGCTGGACCAGACCACGACGGTCGCGGCATAACGCCGCCGCGGTGGGCGGCGTTCTCCGCGTGGCAGACGGATCCTGCTGCAGCCGCCCGGTCTCCGGAGGACGGGGCGGACGGGGGTCGGCGAGCGCCCGCGGTCACGCGGGCGCTTGCCGTGTCCTCGGCAGGTCGATCCAGTAGCGGCGCTTGCCCTTGCGGATGTCCTCCTGGACGCCGCCGGCCCGCTCGATCACGCGCCACGAGGCGACGTTGTCGTCGTCCGCGGTGATCAGCACCCGCTCGAGCCCGAGCGCGGCCGCCTCCTCCAGCGCGAGGGCGAGCGCCCGCGACGCGTGGCCCTCCCGGCGGCGCGAGGGTCGTACGCCGTACCCGATGTGGCCGCCCTCCTCGAGCAGCCAGGCGGTCAGCCGGTGCCGGAGCGCGAGGTAGCCGACGAACTCGTCCCCGTCGGTGATCCAGAAGTAGGTGCAGGGCACCCGGTCCTCGGGCAGCTCGGCGTCCGGATCGGCCTGGGCGAGGAGGTACTCGATGACCTGTGCGGCGCCGGCCTCGCTGGTGTCCAGGTCGTCGAAGGCCCACAGCCCGGAGCCGTGCATGAAGTCCCCGGCCTCGGAGAACTCGGCGACGGCCTCGGCCCAGGAGGCGCGGAGGCGGAGGCTGGGGCGGGCGAGACTGGTCATGCGACATTCCAGCAAATGGAACGTGTTCTAGCATCTCATTTCGTGGCTGGATACGTGCGCGACGAGATCACCGACGACGAGCTGGACCGGCAGAAGGAGCTCTACGTCCCGTTCACCGAGGCGGTGCGGGCGCTCGTGGACGCCACGATCCGCACCGAGGTGGACGACGACGAGGTGCGCGCCGTCCAGGCGGAGGTCGAGGCGCTGACCGAGCGGCTGCGCCGGCGCCAGCTCGCGGGGGCGTACGGCGTCCGCTTCAG
This sequence comes from Nocardioides sp. URHA0032, assembly GCF_000620645.1. Classification (GTDB taxonomy): domain Bacteria; phylum Actinomycetota; class Actinomycetes; order Propionibacteriales; family Nocardioidaceae; genus Nocardioides. Next base: position 360,960 of record NZ_JIAV01000015.1, read on the forward strand.
CAGCAACGGACGCGGCCGACCATGGGGCAACCCGGTGGTCGGCATCCGCAACCCCGCCGCGCCGCCCGTGCTCGTCGAGCGCGACCCCGCCGGCAAGGCGTGGGCCAGCTTCCACCTCGGTGCGGCGTTCGAGGGCCCGCCGGGACTCGTGCACGGCGGCGTCTCCGCGATGGTGCTCGACCAGCTGCTCGGCGAGGCGACCGGGGCGGGCGGGAAGCCCGGCATGACCGGGACGCTCACGCTCCGCTACCGCCGCGGCACCCCGCTCGGCGACCTGCGCGCCGAGGCCTGGATCGAGCGCTCCGAGGGCATCAAGACCTGGGCGCGGGGCCACCTGATGGACGCGGACGGCGTGACCGTCGAGGCGGAGGGCCTCTTCATCCTGCCGCGCTGGGCGCGCGAGCGGACCGAGCCCGAGAACCCGCGCTACTTCGAGTAGGCGTCAGACGCGCTGCTCTGCGTTGACCCCACGCTCGCGCGAGTCCGTGAGCCGCGCCTCCTCGGCCGCCTGGGCCTCGAGCTCGGCGCGCCGGGTCGTCTCGAGCAGCGCCCGCGCGGCGTCGTACGCCCCCGGGTCGGACACCAGGTCCGCAGCGCCACGCTTGAGCCGCCCGAGCGCGCTCCGCGCGAAGATCTGCTGCTCGGTCGTCGTGCGCTCGGAGCTGCCGCGGCCGATGAACGAGACGGCCCAGTGCAGCAGCGCGGTGATCCGGTTCTTGAAGCCGGTGATGTAGATCAGGTGCAGCGCCAGCCACATCAGCCAGGCGATCACGCCCGTGAACCGGAGCTTGCCGATCAGCGCGACCGCGCGGAACCGGCTGATGATCGCCATCGAGCCCTTGTCGAAGTAGTGGAACGGGCCCTGCGAGGGCTTCGACTTGAGCCGGTGGTCGATCTCCTTGGCGGCATACTTCGCGCCCTGGATCGCGACCTGCGCGACGCCCGGCAGGTTGTCGAGGGCGATCATGTCGCCCACCACGAACACCTCGGGGTGCCCGGGCAGCGTGAGGTCCGGGTTGACGGCGATCCGGCCGGCCCGGTCCAGCGGCGCGCCGGTCTGCTCGGACAGCGTGCGGCCCAGCGGGTTCGCCGCCACGCCGGCGGCCCAGATCTTGGTGACGCTGTCGACGCGCTCGACGCGGCCGTCCTTGAACTTCATCTCGATGCCGCGCTCGTCGACGTCGGTCACCATCGCGCCCAGGATCACCTCGACGCCGAGCTTCTCGAGCTCCTCCTTCGCCTTGGCGCCGAGCTTCTGGCCGAACGGCGGCAGCACCTGCGGCGCGGCGTCGACCAGGATCACGCGGGCCTCCCGGGAGTTGATCGCCCGGAAGTCCTTCTTGAGCGTGCGGTGGGCGAGCTCGGCGATCTGGCCGGCCATCTCCACACCGGTCGGGCCGGCGCCGACGACCATGAACGTCAGCAGGTGGTCGACGTTCTCGCCGCGGGTCGCGCCGATCTCGGCGAGCTCGAACGCGCCGAAGATCCGGCCGCGGAGCTCGAGCGCGTCGTCGATGTTCTTCATGCCGGGGGCGAACTCGGCGAACTGGTCGTTGCCGAAGTACGACTGGCCCGCGCCGGCGGCGACGATCAGCGAGTCGTACGACGTGAACGTCTCGCGGCCGAGCACCTGCGAGGTCACCGTGCGGGCCTCGAGGTCGATGCCCGTCACCTCGCCGAGCAGCACCCGGGCGTTGTGCTGGCCGCTGAGGATCTCGCGGGTCGGGGGCGCGATCTCGCCCTGCGACAGGATGCCGGTCGCGACCTGGTACAGCAGCGGCTGGAACAGGTGGTGGGTCGTCTTCGCGATCATCGTGACGTCGACGTCGACCTGGCGGAGCGCCTTGGTGCCGAACAACCCTCCGAACCCGGATCCGATCACCACGACCTGGTGACGGGTGGACGAGCCAGCTGCCTCGATGGCTGCCATGGGAGACCTCTCATACGCGCTGTGGACCGTGTGGGGACAACACCCCTGCGGTACCCCATTGTTCCGCCGGGACCACCACGGCGCGCAATCGGGGGCGTCTCCTCGGTCACACGGATACCGGACCTGTCACGCCGGGCCGTCCAGACCAATCAAGGGCGCGCGGCGGGCGACGTTTCGCAGTGAAAATCGGCGGGTACACGAGCCGTCGATGGCATCGCCGCCAACAACAGCTCGTCGGACCGGAGACCACGATTCCGCTGAACAGGCCCGCCCTGTCGTTGGGCACGGGGCCCCGCGGTGTGCAGGACGCACGCCGCTGGGTGGTCGAGACCTGCCATGACATCGGTCGCAGCGACCTGGTGGAGTGCGCCGAGCTCGGCGTCTCGGAGCTCGTGACCAACGCCCTGCTGCACGCCGAGCCGCCGCTCACCGTCCGGGTCCGCGGCACCCGCGAGCACCCGCGCGTCGAGATCCGGGACGGCACCGTGGAGCTCCCGGTGCTGCCCGGCGCCGACCCGCACGGCGACGACGACCTGCTGCTGACCTTCGGGCGCGGGCTGAGCATCGTCGCGCGCTGCTCGGCCGCCTGGGGCGTCGAGGTCGAGGAGGACGGCAAGATCCTCTGGTTCGTCCCCTCCCCGCAGAGCGGCGACGAGATGGTGCCCGGCGTGGTGACCGGGGAGCCGGCGGCACCCGCGCGGGAGCCGTCCCCGGACGAGATCCAGATCGACGTCGTCGGCGTACCGCTGCGCGCGTTCATGGAGTTCCAGCGGCACTACCGCGAGCTGCGTCGCGAGGTGCGGCTGCTGGCGCTCGCGCACGAGGACGAGTACCCGCTGGCGCGGGACCTCGCGGACCTGTTCGGGCAGCTCGAGACCGACCTGCGCGAGGGGATCGGCGCCCGGCAGATCGACGAGGCGCTCCGGTCCGGCACCGCCGCGACCGACCTGCACGTCGCGATGCCACGACCGACCGCTGCCACGATCGGCCGGTTCCTCGAGCTCCTCGACCTGGCCGACGCGTTCTGCCGCGAGGAGCGGCTGCTCTCGCTGGCCCGCACGCCCGACCAGCAGCAGTTCCAGCGCTGGTTCCTCGGAGAGTTCGTGCGGCAGGAGAAGGGCGAGCCGCCGGTCGCGTGGCAGGATTCGCCCGTGTCCAGGCGGCAGAGCAGCGTCTCGTGAGCGACGGCCCCACACCGCGGCTGCTGGCCGCGGTGGCGGTCGGGGGCGCGCTCGGCGCACTGGCCCGGTGGGGGCTCACCCAGGCCTTCCCCGCCTCGGCGGACGAGTTCCCCTGGGCGACGTTCGGCATCAACGTGGCCGGCTCGTTCGTCCTGGCGCTGCTGCCGGCGTTCGTGCTCGTACGCCGGCACCGCGAGCTCGCCGTCGGGCTCGGACCCGGCGTGCTCGGGGGCTTCACGACCCTGTCGGCGTACTCCGAGCAGACGCGGGCGCTGCTCGACGCCGAGCGGACCGGCGTCGCGCTCGCCTACCTGCTCGGCACCCTGGCGACCTGCCTGGTGGCCGTCGCGGTCGCCGACCACTGGTCGACGCTCGCGGACCGCAGGACGTTCGAGGAGGAGGGCGGCGACGAGTGACGGCCGTCCTCGTCGCCCTCGGCGCCGCGGCCGGCGCCGCGCTCCGGTTCCTCGTCTCGTCGCGGCTCGACGGCCACTGGCACCGCGGGACCCTCGTCGTCAACGTCACCGGGTCGTTCCTGCTCGGGGCGTTCTCCGCGCTGGCGCTGTCCGGCGATGCGACGGCGCTGCTCGGCACCGGCTTCTGCGGCGGGTTCACGACGTACTCCTCGTTCGCCGTGCAGACCCACGGGCTGGGCGTACGCCGCGGGGCGGCGTACGCCGGCGCGACGATCGTCCTGGCGCTCGCGGCCTGTGGCCTCGGCTTCTGGCTCGGGGGTCAGGCGTAGCCGAGGTCGTGCAGCCGGTCGTCGTCGATGCCGAAGTGGTGGGCGATCTCGTGGACGACGGTGATCCGGACCTCCTCCTCGAGCTCCTCGACCGACCCGCACATGTCGAGCAGGTTGTTGCGGAAGACGAAGATCCGGTCGGGGAGCTCCATGAGCGGGTCGCCCCAGCGCTCGGTCAGCGCGATGCCGTCGTAGAGGCCGAGGAGGTCCGGGTCGTCGTCCGGGGCATCGTCCTCCACGAGGACCACGACGTTGCGGACCAGCCGGGCGATCTCGTCGGGGATGCCGTCGAGGGCTCGGTCCACGAGGGCGTCGAAGTCCTTCGGGCTCATCTCGACCGGCATGCGCCCATTGTGGCGGGTCAGTCCGCGGCCACCCACGCGCGTACGTCGGCGGCCAGCCGGGCCAGCAGGTCGTACCCGTGCCCGGTGCCGACGGGCGCGAACCGGCTGCCGCGCGGCGCGTGCGCGACGATCCGTCTCGCGCCGCGCACCTGATCCGGACCCTCATCCCGCGCCATCGCCACCAGCACCGGGACGTCGATCGAGCGGCCGCCGCCCACCAGCTCCATGCCGGGCCAGTCGACCGGCCCCGACAGGTCCACCGCGGCGTCGATGCCGTCGAGGGTCGAGGCGGCCATCAGCGCGACCGATCCCCCCATCGATGCCCCGACGACCACGACTCGGTCCGCGTGCATGACCCGGCGCGCGTGGCTGACCGCCACCCGCACGGCGGCGGTGGGGTCCACGCCGCGGTGACAGCGCGCGCCGCCGTACTGGCACAGGTCGACCGCCAGGACGGCGATCCCCGGCTCCGCCACCAGGTCCGGGACGTGCTCGAGCCAGCCGCACAGGCCGTTCCCGTCCGTCTGGTGGAGGAGGACCGCGACCGTGCGGCCGCGGCCCGCCGAGACCGACGGGATCGAGCCCACCCCGGGGTCGTGCAGCACCCGGTAGTGCAGGTCCGCCTCGACGGCGCTCGCCGGCTGCGGACCGCAGCGCCCGAGCGGCCCCCGGATCGTCTGCCAGGGTTGCTCGGTCACGCTGGGCGACGGCGTGGGCACCGGGGTCGGCGCTGCTGCCGGGGCGTCCTCGCCCGAGCCGCACCCGCTCAGGAGCAGCAGGGCCAGGAGCAGTGCGGCGCGTCTCATGGCCCCGAGACTAGTACGACTCCGTACTATTCAGCCATGGATCTCCCTCCCCGACAGGTCGGCGCGGCCGACGGCAACGTCGTCCTCGACCTGTTCGTGCTCCAGCAGCGGATCGGGGAGCTGATGGAGCTCGCCCTGACGGGCACCGCGGTCCGGCCCGCGGAGTACGCCGTCTACAGCCAGCTCGGCATCGCGGCCATGACCCCCCGGGATCTCGCGGCGCGCCTCGGCGTCACGCCGTCGACCCTGACCGGGCACCTGGCCGCCCTCGAGCGGCGTGGGCACACCCGGCGTACCGCCAACCCGACCGACGCCCGCTCTGCGGTCGTCGAGCTGACCCGGGACGGACGGGCCGCCCTGGCCACCTGCCGGCGCGGCTTCCGGCGGATGCTGACGATGCTCGAGTCGGCGTTGCCCGTGCCGCCCGAGCAGATGCGGGCCCTGCTGCTGGAGATCGACGGCGCGGCCGCAGCCGTGGTCACGGCCCTGAGATGAGTGATGCCCCGGATCTCGCGATCCGGGGCATCGGCTGGCGACCCCGACGGGACTCGAACCCGCGGCCTCCGCCGTGACAGGGCGGCGCGCTAACCAACTGCGCTACGGGGCCAGGTTTGCTTCCTGCGGAAGCGGTGGAACTCTAACCCACCCACTGCCGAGCGTCCCAATCGGCGGTGGATCCGGCCGTCGCCGTGCGCCACCATCCCGACATCCCGGGCGAGGACGTCCCGGCGTGGTCAGCCGCCCCACCGCTTCTCGGGGGACAGGAAAACGATGGGGCGGTACGTCCATGGTAGGCACGCCACGGCCGACGAAACTCGTCCGAACGACCCAGCCCCCGGCGACCTGATCGCCGAGGGCCGGGGCCAGCTTGGTCGCCCTGTGCGAGTGTTCTGCGTGATGAGGCACCCGAGAGTGGTGATCGTGAACTGACGCGCTTCTTGTTCCCGGTTACGACTCGGCTATGAGCGGTCCGACGGATCTGTCTCGCCGGGGCGCCCGACGTCGGCGTCCCCGAGTGGGACCTCGAACGCGTGCTCGAACATCCACAGGACGGCCTGGCTGCGGCTGGTGACGCCGATCTTCCGGTACGCCGACCGGACGTAGCTCTTCACCGAGTTGATGCTGAGGTAGATGTCATCGGCAATCTCCTGGTTGGTCTGTCCGGCCACGACGCCAGCCAGGACGTCGAGCTCCCGGCGCGTCAGCCCGTGGATCGACGTGTGGCGCTCCGGACCGCTCGCCTGATCGGGCGCGGGGCTCGGCGGACCGCCCGCGGCGGAGGCCGAGTCGAGGATGGCGGTGAGGATCTCGTCCGCGGTCGACCGGATCGACACGAACCGACTGACTCCGTGCGCTCGCGCCAACGCGCGCAGCCTTTCTGCCGCAGCCTCTTCACGGTCGTGCTCGATCCCGGCGACGACCGCATTGCCGGCGACCAGGTGGCGCAGGTCGTCCCCGCCGCCTTCGAGAGCGCACAGGTCGTAGAGCACCACGTCGAGCGAGCAGAGATGCCCGTCCTGGGTGGACACGTCCCGGACCTCGACCAGATCACAGTGTCGGCGAAGGGCGTCGGCGAACCCCGCTCTGACGATGTCGAACGGACTCACCACCGCTGCCGTGACCGGCTTCCCCACAACCAGCAGTTTTGCCACCCGCCAGCGAATCGAAACCGGCGTGGAACGCAGTTCCAGGGCCATGTCGGCGGAGCACCCCCAACGGGATTCGAACCCGTGCTACCGCCGTGAAAGGGCGGGGTCCTGGGCCGCTAGACGATGGGGGCCGGACTGCACGGAGAAGCATAGGGTCGGCCGTCCGGACGCTCCAAAGACGCGGACGCCGTTTTCACCGGCCCTCGACGACTGTTGTAGGGTGACCGTCGCTCGGGCAGGTAGCTCAGTTGGTACGAGCGTCCGCCTGAAAAGTGGAAGGTCGGCGGTTCGACCCCGCCCCTGCCCACGAGCACGCAGGGCTCTGACCTGCCAGAAGGCCCCCGCCGGGTTCCCGGCGGGGGCTCTTCACATCCCGCACCTCGCTGTGAGGTCGGTCGGGCTTCGTGGTCCGTCGGGCGCGCCGCGGTCCCGAATCAGGTCACTCCCGGGCCCGGGTGCTCGCTTCGCGCAGCTCGCCGCACACGCCGGCGACCGCCGCGCTGAGCCGCTGCACGGCGTCGTCGAGAGCTCGGATCGACCGGCGCTGGTCGGCGGGAAGCTCGTCGATCTGTCCGCGCAGGAGCTCGGAGTGCCCCACCACGACCGTCAGCGGGGTGCGGAGCTGATGATTGATCGACGCCGCGAGCAGCACGAGGTCGTGGTCATCGGGACGGCCCGCCGGACTGTCACTGGCGTCGCGACACTGCTCGTGCCCGGGCTCGACCTCTGAGCGGCGGGGCGACTCCCCCGCCCTCATGGCATCGGCTCGGCAGTGTCTGCCGGTCGTGGTGCAGCGCTGGGGGTGATGGGGGACGGTTCGAGCCCGAGCTCCACGGCGCCCACTCCTTCTACTGGTGTGATTCGTTCCAGGACGGTCGGTACCAGTTCAAGGCTCGCTCCTCGTCGTGGGCCGCACCACCAGGTCGCCACGCACGCAGCGCCTTCCGGTCCCGGTGCCGCGCAATGCGGACACCGAACAGCCCCGGCCCTGCAGAGGATCGTCGGCAGCCGGGGTGTTGGTCGAGGACGGCGGCGGCGCCCGGCGACGGACCTGCTCCTCGGTGCGCACTGCTGGGGCCGCCAGGGCTATGGGACTATTCAGTCCATAAAGCGCGGGCATCGCGCGGAACTATCCGGTCAGCGCTGCGCCGCACCCCGCGCCTTGGGCGCTCGTCGTTGCAGACCCGAATGCTGTCGACGAGCAGGGCGCACTGCCGGGGGCCCATCCCGCGGCGGCGGGAGCGAGTCGTTGGTGGCACCGAGGAGGGCGTACGACGTTGGGGACGTGGTTCGGGGCGAGCTCGCGCCCGGTCGCCGGAGCCAGGTGCTCGACGCACGGGTCACGGTCCCAGGGCACGTGCGTGCCGGGTCCGTGCGACAGATCGCATGGCCGTGTCACGGCTCCCAGACGCTGTCGTGTCCAAGGCTGAGCGGACCGGCGTCGGGGACCGGGCGTACAGGCGACGCGCGCTGGGCCCGGAGGCGGCGGAGCGCCTGATCTCGGACTCCTACTTTCCCGTCCGCGTCCTGCCCCAGGGAGCGCCCGAGGAGTTCGTGATGGAGACGGCCGAGGCCCGGATCGGTCGGGTCACGGCGGCGGTGATCTCCATCAATGCCGCGGCCAGGATCATCACCGCCGAGACTGACCACGTCAGGGTGATGATGACGCTCCGCGGGCGTTCGGTGTGGTACGGCAACGCAGAGGATGCCATCGTCGCTCGCTCCGGAGATGGCGTCGTGCTCAATGCTGAGCAGGCCGCCGACACCTGGTTGTCGGACGGTTGTGCCTGCTTGTGCGTGATGGTGCCGCAGGAGGCCCTGCACCAGGAGCTGGAGGCGCTCAGCGGGCGTCCGCTCGGTTCCCCTCTTCGCTTCACCCCGCGACTTCGACTCAAGGACGGCTCGAGCGGTCTGCTGGCGCCGGCGCTGAGGCTTCTGGTGACCGGACTCCACGACGCGGACTCTGCGTTCCGTTTCCCGCGAGTCGGGCGCCATGTGGAGGGCCTGGTGCTGGACGGACTGTTGTTGGGGCACCAGCACAACCACTCGAGCCTGCTGGACCGGCCGACCCGGGTGGGGAAGTCGCCCGTCGCCCGTGCCGTCGAGCTGTTGGAGGAGCATCCGGAGCTTCCGTGGACCACCGTGGCTCTCGCCCACGACGTGCACCTGAGTGTGCGGGCCCTGCAGGAAGGGTTTCGTCGTGAGCACGACCTGACGCCGATGGCCTACCTGCGCGCGGCGCGGCTTCGCGAAGTGCACCGAGACCTGGCGGACGCAGTGCCCGGCAGCATTCGGGTGCGGGACGTGGCGCTCCGGTACGGGTTCGTCCACCTCGGCCGGTTCGCCGCGGCCTATCGGCAGCAGTTCGGGGAGAAGCCCTCCACCACACTGGCCCGCGTTCCGTAGCGGCGGCCCGGAGAAGCGTCAGGCGGTCCGCTCGTGCGGCACCTCGAGCCGCGGCACGCCGCCGAGGCCGAGCCGGTAGCGCACGTGGTCTGCGTACTGGTCGAGCGTGCGGTAGAGCACCTGGTGCGCCGACCAGGGCAGCGGCTCGGCGCCGTCGTACCAGCTCTCGCCGAAGGCGATCCACACCGGCGTCCAGTCCGCGGCGTCGTCCCAGGCGCCGCGCTTGCCGATCAGCAGCCGCCGGCGGACCTGGAACGCCCGGCGCGGGCCGTCGTCGCAGATCGGGGCGGTCGCGACCGGCCAGAGCCGCAGGTCGAGGGACATCAGGTGCACCTCGAGCTGGGGCAGCACGCGAGGATCGACCAGGACGGTCGCCACGTTCTCGTGCGGCTCGCGCATCATGACCGCACGCTCCCCGCACCACCCGGCCGGCGTCAACCCTCCGTTCGGGCGAGGCCGGTGGCGGTCAGTCGCGCAACCGGGCGTAGCCGTGCTGGAGGAAGTCCGACATCGCCGAGACGGTGAACACCGCGGCCCAGGTCCTCGCCGCCCGGGGGGCGAGGGCGAGCCCGGCGACGTACGCCGTGCCGATCCACACGCCCAGGCAGAAGGGGCAGGTGATCAGCTCGCCCACCGTGTGGCGCAGGCCGTGCTCGCCGCGCGCGGACTCCCGGTGCTCGGCGTTGCCCGCCGGCCCCTCGAACTCCGTGAACGGCGCCCGGAGCGGGCTGGTCACCGAGCCACGGGCGACCAGCCGGCTGAGCTTGTGGGTCGCGACGCCCCCGAGGACCAGGTCGCGGACGGCGTACCGCTCGGGCAGGGCGGTGCCGCTCCGACGTGCGTACGCCGTGACCGCTGCGGAGGCGAGTGCGTAGGTGGCGAGGCTGCCCGAGAACCCGGGCAGGTCGACGTCGGCGTCGGGGTCGTAGTCGCGCATGCGCACCGGTGTCCCGTACGGCGGGTGTTCACGCGTGTGAGGTGCGCCGCGCGCGGTTGCCGGCGCGCCGATGGACCCGGGCCACCGCGGCCGGCGGTGCGTCAGCCACCCTTCGCCCGGCGGATTCGGTGGCTATCCCACCGCTGGCCCGGGCCACCGCGGGCCACCGCGGGTCGGCGGTGCGTCAGCCACCTTTTCGCGACCAGATTCGGTGGCTAAGCCACCGCTGGCCCGGGTGACCTCGCGCCACCGCGGGCCGGCGGTGCGTCAGCCACCCTTTGCCCGGCAGATTCGGTGGCTATCCCACCGCCCGCCGGCGGCGGAGGCCGAGCGCGGCGGCACCGGCGGCGACCAGGCCCACGCCGGCGCCGGCGCCGAGGATCCAGGCGTACGGCGGTCCGTCGCCGGGCGCGGGGTACGCGACCGCGGAGCCGGGTGGGTGCGCCGGGCCGGTGACCTGCCGCAGCCGCTCGACCCGGGCGGGTCCGGCGTGCGCCGTACCGCCACACAGGTTCGCGGTCAGCTCGCGGTCGCCGTTCGCGTAGACGACGTACTCCTGGTCGACGGTCATGTTCTCCAGGCCGCACGAGGCCCCCGACACCGCCGAGGTCACCCGCGCGTTCACGGGCGCGTCGCCCTTGAGCACCTCGTCGACGTCGAAGTGGTAGGTCGCGGGGTCGCCGCTCGACATGATCACGCGCCGCGGCGGCGGCTCGACCTCGGTGAGGGTGCCCGTGAACACGACGTCGGCATCCTGCAGGTGCTGCTCGGTCGAGCCGACGACGCACGAGCACGCGAGCGCGGCGGCCGGCGTCATCGCGACCAGGGCGAACGCGGCGAGCAGGCCGGCGAGCAGGGTCCGCAGGGTCGTCATGCGGGTACGACGCGGGCGACGACCCGGCGGTTCCTCACTTCCGCAGCATCTCCGCGAACGCCGGGCTCAGCAGGCCGCCGGCGGAGTTGTCCGGCACGGGCGGCAGGTCGAGTCCGCCGTACGCCGGGGAGCCGTCGGCCTTGCCGTACCGGAGCCACGTCTCGGCGGGCCCCTGTCCCTGGCCGGGGACGGACCAGTCGCAGACGCCGTGCGGGAAGGTCGCCTCCAGCGTCGCCCACTCCGCGTCGCTGAACGGGACGAGCATGAAGGAGAAGTCGTCGCGGACGAGCGGCTTCAGCCGGCAGGCGACGTTGTCGTTCGCGACGGGTCCGCCGGCCTCCTGGCGCGGGGTCGAGAGCCGGGTCTGGAGGACCTGGAGCTCCGAGACGTCGCAGGCGTCGGCCGCCTGGGCGACCACGCAGCGGTCGGTGACGTCGGCCGGACGGTCGGCGGCGACCTTGTCCGCGAGCGGCTCGCGGGAGCCGTCCGCCTCGACCGCGGCCAGCCAGCGGTCCATCGCGACCAGCGCCTCGTTCGCCCAACTGACGTCCCCGATCAGCGGCGTCGGGCCGAACCACATCACCCGGTTGTCGGTGTTGCCCTGGTCGGCCATCAGCCGCTCCTGGGTCCAGAACGCGTGCGCGTAGTCGTGCGCGACGCCGGGGTCGGGACCGCCGTGGTTGATCATCGCCACCTCGTCGAGGTGGTTGGCCTCGTTGATCAGCCCGGTGCGGTAGGCGTTCGCGATGGCCCCGGGGTCGCCGGTGATCCGCGTCGGCGTCGGCACCGCGTCGACGTCGAGGCCGCCGAGCTTGGCGTTCAGGTCCACGAACTGCGCGGCCGTGATCGTGCCCGCCTTCAGCGCGGACAGGCCGTAGAGGACGCCGTCGTTCGAGAACGGGATGCCCCCGAAGCCGTGCCCGGCCGCCTTCTCCTGCGGCGTCCACACCGACTCCGGGCGCCGGCCGAGCTGGTTGACGAGCAGGTCGAGGACCGAGCAGCGGACGCCGCCGGGGTTGGTCTCGGAGTCGTAGCGGGTCGACGGGTCGCCGGCGACCGGGTCGACGGTGCCGGAGCACGCGTTCTCGGGGTTCAGGGCCGCCTTGAACAGGCCCTCGTCGGCGACGACCGCGTTCAGGTGCGAGGCGTGGCCCTCGACCTGGGCCATCTGCGGCTCGGTCCACACGACGCCCGGCGCCCAGCGCGACGGGTCCTCGAAGTAGAGCCGCAGCAGGTGGTAGTCCGCGAACTGCGCACCCGCGGTGAAGGTGTCCGGGTAGGAGCAGCTGGTGATCAGGCCCTGGTAGATGCCCGGGTAGGCGTTCGCCACGGTGTGCTGGGCGATCGAGCCGCCCGAGCAGCCGGTGCCGATCGTGTACCGCAGCGCGCCGTACCGCTCCACGAGCCGCTCCTTGGCCATCAGCACCGACTCGGCGTTCATCGCGACCGAGCAGTTGTGGCCGGTGTTGTCGAGCGCGGTCGACAGCACGGCGAAGCCCAGGCCGATCGCGGTCACGTAGCTCGGCGTGACGCCCGGCGCCCCCTCGAGGGTGCCGGAGTAGTCGGCGGTCGGTGGCGAGCCCGGGGCGTACGACGCGCCGCAGCCGCCGCCGTGGGTCACCAGCAGCTTGTGGTTCCACTGGTCCTGGGGCGCCCACGCCCGCCAGGGCGAGCCGGGACGGAACAGGGTGAGGATCGTGTACCGGTCGCGGTCCTGGAACCCCTGCTCGCGGCGTACGACGAACGGCACCTCGACGCCCTCGTCGGTGGTCGTGGTCGCGACGTCGGAGGGCGGGTTCTCCGGGTCGTAGGGCTGCAGGTCGGTGGTGAGCGGGTCGGTCGACCGGTAGAGGTAGTCGTAGGTCGCCGGCTGGTCGCACAGGTCGTCGACCGCGCCCTCCTGGCAGCGGTAGTGCTGCGTCTGCGGGCCCGAGAACACCGGGCCGCCGTTCGGGTGGTTCACGACCGCGATCCGGCCGGCGCGGGCACCCGGCGCGCTCGCGCGCAGCACGGTGCGGCCGACGTCGAGGCCGGTGACCAGCCCCTCGAACCGGCCGTCCTCGCGGACCGCGAAGCGCTTCGTCACATCAGTGCCGCCGGCCATCACCCGGACGTCGCCGGGTTCGACGTGCTGCGGGACCTGCACGGCGACGAGCACGTCGCCGCCCGACACGAGGTCGGCGCGGTTCGACAGGACCTGCACGACCAGGCGTGGGTGCGCCGCGGCCTCGGTGGGCGGGGCGACCACGAAGGGCACGACGAGGGCGATCAGCAGGAGCAGGCGCAGGCGCATGTGACGTCAACGAACGGCGTCACCGCATGTAACGCGGGGTCACGCGGGGTCGTCCAGCGCGAGCAGCTCACGCACCCGCGGCACCACCTGGGTGCCGTAGAGCCGGATCGACTCGAGCCGCTCCTCGTGGGGCAGCGTGCCGACGGCGTACTTGAGCTGGAACCTCGACAGCCCGAGCGTCCGCATCGCCCACGCGATCTTCGTCGCGACGGTCTCCGGTGCGCCGACGAACAGCGCGCCCGTGGGGCCGGCGCTCTGCTCGAACTGGAGGCGGGAGTACGGACCCCAGCCGCGCTCCCGCCCGATCTTCGTGAACGCCGCCGCCTGGTGCGGGTACAGCTGCTCGCGCGCGAGCTCGTCGGTGGCCGCCACGTGGCCCGGGCTGTGCATCGAGATCGGCCGGGTGCCGTGGCCGTAGTGCTCGAGCGCCCGGTGGTAGAGCTCGACCAGCGGCACGAACTGCTCGGGCGAGCCGCCGATGACGGCCACCACCAGCGGGAGGCCGTACGACGCGGCGCGGGCCACGGACTCCGGCGTACCCCCGACGCCCACCCACGCGGCCAGCCCCTGCTCGGTGCGGGGGTAGACCCGGACCTCCTCCAGCGGGGGCCGGACCGAGCCCTCCCACGAGACCGGCTCCTCGGTGAGCAGCCGCGCGAACAGGTCGAGCTTCTCGGAGAAGAGCCGCTCGTAGTCGTCGAGGGAGAGGCCGAAGAGCGGGAACGACTCGGTGAAGGAGCCGCGACCCAGGGTGACCTCGGCGCGACCGCGCGAGACGGCGTCCAGCGTGGCGAACCGCTCGAACACCCGGATCGGGTCGTCGGAGCTGAGCACGGTGACCGACGTGCCGAGCCGGATCCGGCGGGTGCGCCCGGCGATGGCGGCCAGCACGACGTCCGGGGCGCTGACCGCGAAGTCCGGCCGGTGGTGCTCGCCGACCCCGAAGAAGTCCAGGCCGACCGCGTCCGCCAGCTCGGCCTCGGCCACCACCTGGCGGACCGCCTCGGCCTGGCTCAGCGGCTCGCCGTCCGGGCCGAGTGCGACGTCGCCGAAGGTGTCGAGCCCGAAGGTCGGGTCGTGGGGCGTGCCGAGCAGTGAGAGGTCCATTGCGTCATCATCGGACAATGACTCGGCGTGTGCTGCTCCTGGCCCTGCTCCTGACGCTCCTCGTCGGGGCGGTGCCGGGTGCGGCCAGCGCGGAGGCGATGCGCCTCCGGGCCGCCGTGCGCGCGCTCCCCGTGGCCGCCGAGACACCCGACGGCTACGACCGCGACCTCTTCCGGCACTGGGTCGATGCCGACCACGACTGCCAGGACACGCGCGAGGAGGTGCTGGTCGCGGAGTCGCGGGTGCCGGTCGACGGCTGCACGGTCAGCACCGGCGAGTGGTTCTCCTGGTACGACCGCGAGACGTGGACGCAGTCCTCGGACGTCGACATCGACCACCTGGTGCCGCTCAAGGAGGCCTGGGACTCCGGCGCGCGCGGCTGGGACGCCGAGACCCGCGAGCGGTACGCCAACGACCTCGGCGACGCCCGCGCGCTGGTCGCGGTCACCGACAACGTGAACCAGTCCAAGGGTGACCGGGACGCCGCCGAGTGGCTGCCCGAGTTCAGCGTGTGCCGGTACGTGCGGGACTGGACGGCCATCAAGCTGCGCTGGGGGCTGGCCGTCGATCCCGCCGAGAAGACCGCGCTCCGTCACCGGGCCCGGCACTGCCGCAACCGGGTGGTCGACTTCGCACCCGCGGGCGCCGGGCGCGGGGTAGGAATGGGGACATGACCTCGGACGGGAGCGACGCGAGCCGGTACTTCGCGCTGATCCCCGACGGGCTCTGGGTCTTCGACGACCAGGGCGTCACCACCTGGGCGAACGACCGGATGGCCGAACTGCTGGGCCGGCACCCCGACGAGATGGTCGGGCTCTCGGTGTTCGACACGCTCGACGAGCAGGGCCGCAAGGACTTCGCCGGCAGCCTGGCGGAGATGGTGCGCACCGGACAGCCGCGCGACAACGTCGACTCGTACTTCGTGCGCCCGGACGGTACGGCGGTCTGGGGACTCGTCAGCTTCCGCCCGGTGCTCGACGACCAGGGCCGGCGCACCGCCTGGCTGCACCGCGTCACGCCGTACACCGAGCGCAAGGAGCTGCTCGACGCGCTCGAGTCGCGCGAGCACCAGCTCGCCATCGCGCAGCGCATCGCCCACATCGGCAGCTGGTCGTGGGACGTCGAGCCGGACCGGGTCACCGCGTCCGAGGAGACGTTCCGGATCTTCGGCGTGGAGCCCGGCGCGCTGGACACGTTCGCCGACTACGTCGCCCTCATCCATCCCGACGACCGTGAGCTGACCGAGAAGTCCGCCGCGGCGGGCGACGGCGAGGAGTACTCCTTCGACCACCGGGTGATGCGGCCGGACGGTCAGGTGCGCTGGATCCGCGAGCGCGGCATCGTGGAGCGGGACGACGACGGCGAGCGGGTGCGGGTGAGCGGCACCTCGCAGGACATCACCGAGCTGCGCGCCGCCGACGAGCAGGCCGCGGAGGCCACCCGGCGGCTGGTGCTCGTCCAGCAGATGGCGATCGCGGCCAACCGGGCCGACACCCTGCGGGAGGCGCTGGCGGTCGCGGCTGCCGGGGTTCCCGAGCACACGACGTGGGCGGGTGTGTGCGCCTACTTGTACGACGCGCCCGGCGAGCCGGAGCTCCTGGACATCCGCGGCGAGCTCCCGGTCCAGTGCGACCCCGTGCTCGCCGAGCGGGCCCGGCTGAGCGGCGAGATCACGATCGGCACGCCGTCGGCCATGGCGGACTCCCACAGCCTGGTCGCGCTGCCGGTGAGCATCGGCTCCGAGGTGATCTGCGTGATCGAGCTGATCGCCGACGAGATCCCGCCGGACGAGGACTCCTATCAGCTGATGCGGCAGATCGCCGGGCAGCTGGGCGTGGTCGCCGAGCGCGAGCGGAGCGCCGCCCAGCTCGCCGAGGCGCGCGACGACGCGATGGAGGCGTCCCGGCTGAAGTCGGAGTTCGTCGCGACCATGTCGCACGAGATCCGCACGCCGATGAACGGCGTCATCGGCCTCACCGACCTGCTGATGCGCACCACCCTCGACGAGCACCAGCGCAAGCTGACCGAGAACCTCCAGGGTGCGGGGCTGACCCTGCTCGGCATCATCAACGACATCCTCGACCTCTCCAAGATCGAGGCCGGGAAGCTCGAGCTCGAGGAGGTCGACTTCGACGTGCGGCAGGTCTTCGACCAGGCCGCGTCCGTGCTCGGCGGGCCGGCGCACGAGAAGGGACTCGAGCTGGTCGTGGCGTGCTCACCCGACGTACCGCGGCAGGTGCGGGGCGACGCCGTCCGGTTCGGTCAGATCGTCACGAACCTCGGGTCGAACGCCGTGAAGTTCACCGACCGCGGCGAGGTGCTGATCCAGGCACGGGTCGAGGCCCACAGCAGCACCGACGTCGTCCTGCGGGTCGACGTCACCGACACCGGCGTGGGCATCACCCCCGACCAGCGGGGGCGGCTGTTCGAGGCGTTCACCCAGGCCGACCCGTCGACGACCAGGCGGCACGGGGGGACCGGGCTCGGGCTCGCGATCTCGCGGCAGCTGGTCGAAGCGCTCGGCGGCGAGATCTCCGTGACCAGCGAGCTCGGCCGGGGCAGCACGTTCTCGTTCACCGCACGGCTCGGCGCCGCCGCGGGGACCGCGGCCGCGCCGCCCGCAGGCGACCGGGAGCTCCAGGGCCGGCGGGTGCTGGTCGTCGACGACAACAGCACCAACCGGCTGATCCTGACCGAGCAGCTGGACGCGTGGCAGATGCGCTCGGTGGCCGTGGCGTCCGCCGCCGAGGCGCTCGCCACGCTGCGCGAGGCGGCCCGGTCGGGGCAGCCGTTCGAGGTCGCGGTCCTGGACCTGGTGATGCCGGACACCGACGGGCTCGAGCTGGCCGCGCGGATCCGGGCCGAGCCCTCGCTCGCCGCGCTCCGGCTGCTGCTGCTGACCTCCGACCAGTCGGTGACCCGCAAGGAGGTCGAGGACGCCGGCATCCGGACGTCGCTGAACAAGCCGGTGCGGCACACCGAGCTGCGGGCGACCCTGCTGACGCTCCTCGGCGGCGCCGCCAGCGCGCCCGCGCCGCGGGAGAAGACGACACCGGGGCTGGGCATCCGGGTCCTCGTCGTCGAGGACAACCGCGTGAACCAGCTGGTCGCGACCGGCATCCTGGAGAACCTCGGCTGCACCGTGGACCTCGCCGACGACGGCGTCGCGGCGGTGGAGCTGCTGACGAGGCCGCACGAGTACGCCGTGGTGCTGATGGACTGCCGGATGCCCCGGCTCGACGGCTTCGACGCGACCCGGCGGGTCCGCGAGAGCGAGCAGGCCGGCCGGCGAGTGCCGATCATCGCGATGACGGCGTCCGTGCTCGAGGGCGAGCGGGAGCGCTGCCTGGCGGCGGGGATGGACGACTACCTCACGAAGCCGGTGGACGCCGCCGAGCTCGAGCGCGCCCTGCGCGCGTGGGTCCGGGCGCCCGCGCCGGCAGCGGATGCCCTCCCCCAGGTCGAGCCGCTGCCCGCGCCGCGCACCACCACCGAGCGCGGGGTCCTCGACCCGGACCGGATCACGATGCTCGACGAGCTGCGCAAGGACGGCGTCAGCTTCTTCGAGCGCACCGCGGCGTCGTTCATGGGCCGGGTCGGCAGCCAGCTGGTGGCGATCCGGGAGGCGGTCGACCGGGACAGCCCGACCTCGCTGCTGACCTCCGCGCACCAGCTCAAGGGCAGCGCGCTGAACCTCGGGCTCCCCCGGGTCGCGGCGGCCGCCCAGAAGCTCGAGTCGCTCGGCATCGCCGGCACCACCGAGGGCTCCCGGCAGCTGCTGCGCGACCTGACCGCCGAGGTCGAGATCGCGGTCGCCGCCCTCCAGCGGGCGACGACCGGACGCCCTTGAGGTTCGAGCGCGCCGGCCGGCGCCGGCCGGTCGACCTGGTCGTGCCCGGCTCGACGCTGGCCGAGGTGGTGGCGCCGTACGCCGCGGCCACCGGCCCGTCGTCGGTGTCGCTCGCCTCCGGTCCGGACCGGCTGGTGGCGCGGTACGACGGCGCCGCGGCCTGGCTCGAGGTGACCAGCGGTGGGCGCACCAGCCGGCACCGGTCCCGGCGGCACGCGCGCGCGGAGGGTGCCCGCGAGGTCGGGCTGGCGCTCACCGGGACCCACGCGACGGTGCTCACCCGCGGTCCCGGCCCGTGGCTCGCGCGCGGGCGGGTGGACCTGCGCGACCGGATCGACACCCGCTCCGAGGAGTGGCTGGCCGGCCTGACCTCCGACGCACCCGTGGCCGGCCGGTTCGGGCAGTTGGGGCTGCGGGACGTCCGGCTGGTCTCCGGTGTACCGGACCGCGTGGTGCTCTCCGCGACCAGCGCCGGCCCGGGGTTCTTCGACACCGCGCACACGTCGCTGTGGGAGCTGGAGCCCCGCAGCCTCGGGCTCACCCATCTCTCCGACGTCTTCTTCCGGCGGCCGGACCGGCCCGGGGTCTACGGCGACCACGCGACGCACGTGCTGCGCGACGGCGACGGCTGGCTGGTCGCGACCAGCACGTGGGGCGACTTCGACCGGCGGACGCCGGCCGTGGCGGTCACGCTCGCCCGGACCACCGCCGACCTGCTGTCCGGGGTGCACCTGCTCGACACGACCCCGCTCCCGCTGCCGGTCGACGGGCTCCGGTCGGTGGGCGTCTGGGACCCGCACCTCGTGCACACCGGGGACGAGTGGCTCGTGGGCTTCGTGAGCGCGACCAGGTTCTTCCGGTTCCACCCCGCGGTCGCGGCGGGGCCGGCTCTCGACGCCCTGGCGCTGCGCGGTGCCGCGACCGACCTGACCCAGACCGAGGGCACCACGCTCACCCGGCTGGACGGGGAGTGGCGGGTGCTGGCCAGCGACGGCAGGGCGAAGCAGTACCCCGTGTTCGACCTCGCGATGGCGCGCACGGGCAGCCTGGACGCGCCGTACCCCTCGAACATCCCGTGGCCGACGCTGGTCCCGGACGGCGACGGCTGGCTGCTCGTGGGCTTCAACGGCCGCCGGTCCGGCGGGCCCCTCCCGGGGTACGGCACGCACGGGGACGCCGTCTTCGCGAGGTCGGTGGCCGGGGGTTAACGTGTGAGTCAGGACACGGCGCCACCCCTGCCGTGCCCCACCTCGCCACACCATCCCGTGGCCGACCACAGAAAGCAGGGCCATCCATGTCTGCGTCCCCCTCCGTCGACGTGTTCGACCTCGGCTCCGAGCACGAGCAGGTCGTCTTCGCGAACGATCCCGCCAGCGGGCTGCGGGCCGTGATCGCGATCCACTCGACCGCCCTCGGTCCCGCCCTCGGCGGCACCCGCTTCCACCCCTACGCCTCCACCGCGGACGCGGTGACGGACGTGCTGAACCTCTCGCGCGGGATGTCCTACAAGGCCGCCCTCGCCGGGCTCGACCTCGGCGGCGGCAAGGCCGTGATCATCGGGGACCCGAGGACGGCGAAGTCGGAGCCGCTGCTGCGGTCCTACGGCCGGCACGTGCAGTCGCTCGGCGGTCGCTACTACACCGCGTGCGACGTGGGCACGTTCTCGGCGGACATGGACGTGATCGCGCGCGAGTGCTCGTTCGTCACCGGCCGCACCGTCGCGCACGGCGGTGCGGGCGACAGCTCGGTCCTGACGGCGTACGGCGTCTTCCAGGGCATGCGCGCGAGCGCGGCCGCCGCCTGGGGCGGACCCTCGCTGGAGGGCCGGACCGTCGGCGTCGCCGGCGTCGGCAAGGTCGGCCACCACCTGGTCCGCCACCTCGTCGAGGAGGGCGCCGCGGTGATCGTGACCGACGTCGACCCGTCCGCGGTCGAGCGGGTGCGCGAGGAGTTCCCGTCGGTCCAGGTCGTGCCGACCACGACCGCGCTGGTGGCCTCGCAGCTCGACGTCTACGCCCCGTGCGCGCTCGGTGGCGCGATCACCGACGAGGTCGTCGAGACCCTGAGCGCGAAGATCATCTGCGGCGCGGCGAACAACCAGCTCGCCCACGCCGGCATCGAGAAGATGCTCGAGGAGCGCGGCATCCTCTACGCGCCCGACTACTGCGTGAACGCCGGTGGCCTCATCCAGGTCGCCGACGAGCTCGAGGGCTTCTCGTTCGAGCGGGCGCAGCAGCGCGCCACCGGGATCTACGACACCACCCGGATGGTCTTCGAGCTGGCTGCCTCGGACGGCGTACCGCCCGCCATCGCCGCGGACCGACTGGCCGAGCGTCGGATGCGCGAGGTCAGCCAGCTGCGCGGCATGTGGCTGACCCGCTGACGCCACGCGTCGGGTTCCTCCGGTCAGCCGGAGGAACCCGACGACACGCCGGGTGTGACTGAGATCAGTCGCGCGAGTCGGAGTAGTCCGACCACTTCTCGAGCACTTCCGGCTCGAGCTGGTCGGTGTCGTCGTTCGGGCTCTGCCCGTGCAGCTCGTTGGCCAGCGCCCCGAAGTCCGTCTCGTGAGTGCGGTACTTCAGGTCGCGTGCGACCTTCGTCTGCTTCGCTTTTGCTCGGCCGCGCCCCATAGGGTCAGCCCCCTCGCACACTCGGCCGGGGCTCGATGGCGCCCGGACTGTCTCATAGAGTTCTCGTGGCCCCAACGCTACCTGTTGGGTGGGTGTTCCCGCACATCGGATCGCGGAAGATCACCAACCGGGATGCTGACCGACCAGCTCCACCCGGCCGCCGACCCCGGGATCGGTCGAGCCGGCGACGTGGACCTCGCCGGCCACCCAGGCCCGGACGCCGTGCTCGCCGAGCACCGCGACCGCGGCGTCCGCGTCCTCGGGCTGGGTGAGGGCGACCATGCCGACGCCGCAGTTCAGCGTCAGCTCCAGATCCGATTGGGGCACGTCGCCGACCCGGCGGACCAGGTCGAAGACCGGCTGCGGGGTCCAGGTCGAGCGGTCGACGCGGGCGCCGAGCTCGACCGGCATCACCCGCTCGAGGTTCGCCGCCAGGCCACCACCGGTGACGTGCGACATCGCGTGCGTCCGGGTCCGGTCGGCGAGCGCGAGGCAGGCCTTCGCGTAGATCCGGGTCGGCTCCAGCAGCTCCTCGCCGAGCGTGCGGCCGAGCTCGTCGACGTGGCGGTCCAGCGACCAGCCGGCACCCTGCCGATCCGGGGGGCCGAGCAGCACGTGCCGCACGAGCGAGTAGCCGTTCGAGTGCAGGCCCGAGGACTCCATCGCGACGACCACGTCACCGGGTCGGACCCGGCCGGGCCCGAGGAGCCGGTCGGCCTCGACCACGCCGGTGGTCGAGCCCGCGACGTCGTACTCGTGCTCGCCGAGGAGCCCGGGGTGCTCTGCGGTCTCGCCGCCGATCAGCGCGCAGCCGGCCTCGACGCAGGCCTCGGCGATGCCCTTGACGATCGCCGCGATCCGCTCGGGCACGACCCGGCCGGTCGCGATGTAGTCGGTCAGGAACAGCGGCTCGGCCCCGCAGACGACCAGGTCGTCCACGAGCATGCCGACCAGGTCGAAGCCGATCGTGTCGTGCTTGTCGAGCGCCTGGGCGATCGCCACCTTGGTGCCGACGCCGTCGGCGGAGGTCGCGAGCAGCGGTCGCTCGTAGTCCTTGAGCGCGGAGGCGTCGAAGAGCCCCGCGAAGCCACCGATCCCGCCGATCATCTCCGGACGCCGCGCCTTGTCGATCCAGACCTTCATCAGCTCGACGGCCTTGTCGCCGGCCTCGATGGAGACGCCGGCGGCGGCGTAGGCGTTCTCGGACGCAGGCTCGGGCACGGGCTGGGACACGGGGCTCCTACGGGTTGTTGAGGACGGGGAGCGCCTTGCCGAGCGTCGGCGCCTGGAGCGAGCTCTCGAGCAGGTGCTTCCCGAGCAGGCTCTCGTCCGGGAGTGCGATCGGGTACTCGCCGGTGAAGCAGGCGCGGCAGAGCCGGTCGTCGGTCTGCCCGGTCGCGTCGATCATGCCGTCCAGCGAGATGTAGCCGAGGCTGTCGGCGCCGATGCTGGCCGCGATCTCCTCGGGCGTCAGCCCGTTCGCGATCAGCTCGGCACGGGTCGCGAAGTCGATGCCGTAGAAGCAGGGCCACTTCACCGGCGGGCTCGAGATGCGGACGTGCACCTCCCGCGCGCCGGCCTCGCGGAGCATCCGCACCTGGGCGCGCTGGGTGTTGCCGCGGACGATCGAGTCGTCGACGACCACGATCCGCTTGCCGCGGATCATGTGCTCCAAGGCGTTGAGCTTGAGCCGGATGCCGAGCTGGCGCAGCGTCTGGCTGGGCTGGATGAAGGTGCGGCCGACGTACGCGTTCTTCACGAAGCCCTGGCCGAAGGGGATGCCGGACTCCTCGGCGTACCCGGCGGCGGCGGGCGTGCCCGACTCCGGGACCGGGATGACCAGGTCGGCCTCGACCGGGAACTCACGGGCCAGCCGGCGGCCCATCTCGACCCGGGACTCGTGCACGCTGCGGCCGCTGATGGTGGCGTCCGGGCGCGCGAGGTAGACGTACTCGAACACGCAGCCCTTGGGCTGCGGCTCAGCGAACCGGTGGGACCGGAGGCCGTTCTCGTCGATCACGAGCATCTCGCCGGGCTCGACCTCGCGGACCACGCTCGCGCCGATGGTGGCGAGCGCGGCGTCCTCGCTGGCGACGACCCAGCCCCGCTCGAGGCGGCCGAGGACCAGCGGCCGGATCCCCTGCGGGTCGCGCGCGGCGTACAGGGTGTTCTCGTTCATCCACACGAAGCAGAACGCGCCCTCGAGCTGCGGCAGCACCTCCAGGGCCCGCTGCTCCAGGGAGGTGTCCGGGTGGTGCGCGAGCAGCGCCGTGACCAGGCCGGTGTCGTTGGTCGAGGACTCGAGCGGCCGGGTGTGCAGCTCCAGCTCGTCCTCGGGACCGGGGAGGTCGGTGACCATCCGCTGGAGCTCGTGGGTGTTGATCAGGTTGCCGTTGTGGCCGAGCGCGATGGAGCCGTCGGCGGTCGGGCGGAACGTCGGCTGCGCGTTCTGCCAGGTGCTGGCACCCGTCGTGGAGTAGCGGGTGTGCCCGATCGCGAGGTGGCCGTTGAGCGAGGCCAGGGTCGTCTCGTCGAAGACCTGCGAGACCAGGCCCATGTCCTTGTAGACGAGGATCTGCCGGCCGTTGCTGACCGCGATGCCGGCCGACTCCTGGCCGCGGTGCTGCAGCGCGTAGAGGCCGAAGTAGGTCAGCTTGGCGACGTCCTCGCCGGGTGCCCAGACACCGAAGACGCCGCACGCGTCCTGGGGTCCCTGCTCGTGCGGGTCGAGGGCCGCCGTCAGACGGCCGTCCCCACCCCTGCGGGGGTTGCTCTCGAAGGGCACGGCCAAAAGTCTAGAGGTGTTCTCCTCGGCGTGTCCCATCCACGTCCTGCGTCGTTGGGATGCCGAGACCGCTCAACGTGGCCGACGTAACATGGGGGGCCGCGCCCACGAGACGAACGAGGACCGATGTCAGGGGAGACCGATGCTCGTCCTGCCACCAGCGGGGGGGCGACTCAGTGGTCGGACGCGCCGTCCCGGGATGCGCTCCAGCTGATCGCCGAGGGCGTGACCAAGGTGGCCGGCTTCGGCATCGCCGCGATCAGCGTGGTCCGCAGCGACGGCAAGCTCGAGGTGATGGCCGTCGCCGGCAGCGACGAGGCGGGCGAATCCCTCAAGGGCCGGCGTACGCCGATCGACCAGCTCTCCCGTGAGATCGCCAAGGCCGACGACTGGGGCCTGTTCCGCTTCGTCCCGCACGAGCGGCTCGACGCGAGTGCCGGCGAGCAGTGGGGCTGGGTGCCGGACATCGACCCGATCGACGACGCTCCCGACGCTTGGCACCCGCTGGACCTGCTGACCGCGCCGCTGTACGACGACGGCGGCGTGCTCCGGGGCACCCTCGCCATCGACCTGCCCGTCGACGGCCGTCGCCCCGGCGAGGGGCAGCGGGCGGTCCTGAACACCTACGCCGAGCAGGCCCGTCAGGCCGTCATCGTCGCGCTCGAGCGGGAGATGCTGTCCGAGCAGGTGCGGATGGCCGAGACGGCCCGCCGGATCGTCCGCCGCGCGACCGCGCAGCTCAGCATGGACCGGGTCGTCGAGGACAGCCGGGAGGCGCTGGTCGAGGGCTTCAACGCGGCCGGCATGTGGCTGCAGACCTTCGACCAGGACGGCCACGGCGCGATCTACTCCGCCGTCGGCCGCGAGATCGAGCTGAGCCCGGCGATGGTGCAGATCGCTGAGACCGCGGCCCGGATCGCCTGGGAGCAGCAGCAGCCCGCGGTCGTCGCCCCGGACCGTCCGTTCGGTCCCACCATCACCGACGAGCAGGGCGAGCTGATCCTCGCGTTCCTCGCGGAGATCGGCGTCCAGTCGCTGCTGTTCACCCCGCTCGGCGCCGGGCCGGAGTGCCTCGGCAACCTGGTGCTGACCCGGGTCGAGGGCGCGGCCGACTGGACAGAGGCGGAGGCCACCAGCGCCCTGGACATCGGCCACGACCTGGGGCGCGCGATCCTCAACGCCCGCACCTTCGAGCGCGAGCACCAGCTCGTCGAGGAGCTCCAGGAGCTCGACACCTACAAGGGCCAGCTGATCGCGACCGTCGCCCACGAGCTCAAGAACCCGCTCACCTCCGTGATGGGCCACCTCGAGATGCTCGAGTCGTCCCCGGACTTCTCCGGCACCACCAGGAGCTCGCTCAACGCCATGGAGCGCGGCACCCGACGGATGGTGCGGGTCATCGACGACCTGCTGCTCCTGTCGAAGGTCGGCGACGCCGACAACCCGGTGATCCCCGTGCGCGTCGACCTCCGCAAGATCGTGGACGAGGCGGTCGACCTGATCACGGTCGCGGCCGGCCAGAAGGGCCTCGCCGTCCGCATCGACGCTCCGGACGAGCCGGTGCTCGCGCTGGGCGACGCCACCGAGCTCGACCGGGTCTGCGCGAACCTGGTCAGCAACGCCGTCAAGTACACCCCCGACGGCGGCGCGGTGACCGTCTCGCTCGCCCGTGCGGAGGGCGAGGTCGTCCTGACGGTCGCCGACGAGGGCATCGGCATCTCCGAGGCCGACGTCGCGCGGCTCGGCACCGAGTTCTTCCGCTCATCGAACCCGGAGGCGGTCGCCCAGCCCGGCACCGGGCTCGGCCTCGCCATCGTCAGCCGCGTGGTCGCCCGCCACGGCGGGCGGATGTCGATCCGGTCGGCGCTCGGCGAGGGCAGCACCTTCCGCGTCTTCCTGCCGTCCGGCTGAACCGCCCCTAGACTCCCCCCGATGCCCGACGCCGATTTCGTGCGTCCGGTCCGCGGGTCCCGCTGGTCGGACAGCCAGTCGAGAGACGCCCTCCAGGCGATCGCCGAGGGTGTCTCCGAGATCGCCGGTTTCGACCTGGTCGGCATCTCCGCCGCTCGCGACGACGGCTACCTCCACACCCTGGTGGTCGTCGGCCCCGAGGAGGCCCGCGCGACGCTCCTCGACAGCCTCGCGCCCACGCAGGCCCTGCTCGACCAGCTCGCGCTCGCCGAGGACTGGGGCCCGCTCAAGTGGATCCCGCACGACAAGCTCATCCTCGACATCGACACGTGGGGCTGGTTCTCCGACGCGCCGCGCGAGAACGTGCCGGACGGCGCGTGGCACCCGGAGGACTCGCTGGTCGCGCCGCTGGAGGACGACGACGGCCGGTTCCTCGGCTTCCTCGGCATCGAGCTCCCCCGTGACGGCCTGGTCCCGGACGCCGAGAAGCGCCGGCAGCTCGAGGTGTACGTGCGGCTGGCCACCCACGCGATCAGGGCGGCGCTCGAGCGGGAGCGGCTCGCGGAGCAGGTGCGGCTCGCGACCGCCGCCGCCGACATCGTCCGGATGGCGTCCGGCAGCGACACGGCCGACGAGATCCTCGCCGTCTGCGGCCGCGAGATCACCAAGGGCTTCCGGGCGGACTCGCTGTGGCTGCAGCGGATCGGCCTCGACCGGCGCTGCGCCGGACCCTTGTACGTCGACGGCGGCCCGACCGTGCGGCTGCCCGCCGGCGTCCGCGCCCTCGTGACCGCGCACGCGCAGCGCGCGTGGGAGCGCCAGTGCGTCGGCGTCATCGCTCCCGAGCGGCCGGTGCCGGGCGCGCTGGCGGCCGACCAGGTCGAGACCGTGCTCGAGTTCCTCGCCGGGGTCGGGGTCGAGTCGCTGATGTTCGTGCCCATCGGCGCGGGCCCCGACTGCTTCGGCGTGATCGGGCTGACGCGGGGTCACCGCGGCGCGGAGTGGAGCGAGACCGAGGCCGCGACCGCGCTCGAGATCGCCCGCGACCTGGGTCGGTCGATGCGGGAGCACGAGCTCGTCAACGAGCTCCGCCAGGTCTCGGACTACCGCGCCCGGATGGTGGCCACCGTCGCCCACGAGCTGAAGAACCCGGTCAGCGCCGTGCTCGGGTACGCCGAGCTCCTCGACGGCGACCCGGACCTCGGCGAGTCCTCGCGCACGGCGGCCGCCGCGATCCGGCGTGGCGGCGAGCGCCTGGCCCGCGTGGTCGACGACCTGCTGGTGCTGCACAGCACCACGGAGACCGAGCCGGTGACCGGTGCCAGGGTCGACCTCGGCGCGCTGGCCCGTGAGGTGGTCGAGCTCAACGCCGCGCTGGCGGCCGGCCTCGGGATCGACCTGCGCGTCGCCGTACCGGACGCGCCGGTGGTCGTGTGCGGTGCCGACGGCGAGATCGAGCACGTCGTCTCGAACCTGGTGAGCAACGCGCTGAAGTACACCGACCGGGGCGGCTCGGTGGTGGTCACCGTCGCGGTCCTCGGGGACGAGGCCGAGCTCACCGTCGCCGACGACGGTATCGGCATGTCGGCCGAGGACTCCGCCCGCGTGTTCGAGGAGTTCTACCGCTCGTCCGACCCCGCCGCGACAGCCAAGCCCGGCACCGGGCTCGGGCTGGCGATCGTCCGGCGGGTCCTGGAGCGGTACCGCGGCCGGATCGAGGTCGAGTCGGAGCTCGGCCGGGGCAGCACGTTCCGGGTCGGGCTGCCGCTCGGCTGAGCTGCCGGGCCTCGACCCCCGGGTCACATCCGGCGCTCGCCCTGCGCGATCGCCTCCCGGATCCGGGTGTAGGTCCCGCACCGGCAGATGTTGCGGATCCCGTCGAGGTCCGCGTCGGTGATCGACCGGCCGTCCCGGCGCACCTTCCGCACCAGCGCGACCGCGGCCATGATCTGCCCGGGCTGGCAGTAGCCGCACTGCGGGACGTCGCGGTCCAGCCAGGCCTCCTGCATCGGGTGCAGGTCGGCGCCGACCGTGTCCGGGAGGCCCTCGATGGTGGTGACCTCGTCGGTCGGGGCCAGGTCGCCGACGCGCACCGAGCACGGGTTGAACGCGCGGCCGTTGATGTGCGAGGTGCACGCCTTGCAGACGTTGATGCCGCAGCCGTACTTCGGCCCGGTCACGCCGAGCAGGTCTCGTAGCACCCAGAGCACGCGCACGTCGTCGTGCACGTCGACGGTGACGCTGCGGCCGTTGAGGATGAAGGTCTGCGGGGGCATGTCAGTACACCTTCCTCAGTCCGTTGGTCGGCGACTGCGGGATCGGAGGGACCACCGGCTTGGGCCGGAAGCGCAGCGGGTCGCGGTGGTTGACCGGGAAGTACGCCGGGACCTCGCCGACCGCTCGCGCGTAGGCGCACGCGACCGCGGCGAACGTCGCAGCCACTCCCGCCTCGCCCGCCCCGCCGGGCTGGCCGCTGTCGGACGGCATCACGACGACCTCGACCTCCGGCGGGGTGTTCCACTGCCGGGTGTAGAAGTAGTTGTCCCAGCTGGCCTCGAGGAAGTGGCCGTCGCGCAGGTGCAGGCTCGACGTCAGCGCCAGCGCGATGCCGTCGTTGATCCCGCCCTGCATCTGGGCCTCCAGGCCACGCGGGTTCACGACCAGCCCCGCGTCGATCGCGAACACGACCCTGGTCACGCGCGGGCCGCCGACGCCGTCGCGGATGTCCCGCTCGGTCTGCCGCGGCCGGCAGTCGATCTCGATCAGGCACGCACTGGCGCCCTTGTACTCCTTGTGGATGGCGATGCCCTGCGCCGTGCCGGCCGGCATCGAGCGACCCCACCGCCCGATGTCGGCGACCTTGTCGAGCACCGCGCGGACCCGGTCGCTGCGCAGCTGCGCGCGGCGGAACTCGTACGGGTCCTGCTTCATCGCCTTCGCGAGCTGGTCGACCATCAGCTCGCCCGCGGCGCGCACGTCGGGAGAGTAGATGTTGCGCATGCTGCCGGTGTTGAACCGGTCGTCGGTCTCGACGAGCGTCTGCACGACGGCGCCGAAGTCGTACGGCACCTCCTGGGTCAGCTCGAAGACCGTCTCGGAGAACCCGAGGTTGCCGAGCCCGGTCGGCAGGTCCGCAGCCATCGCGGTGACCAGCTCCCCGAGCCCGTGCCGGAAGTCGGTCTCCACGCTGGTGTGCGCCTGCTGGAACGACAGCACCTGGTCGCCGGCCACCACCGCGCGCACCCGGCTCGTGGCCATCGGGTGGCCCCGGCCGACGCGGGCGTCGTCGGCGCGGTGCCACATCAGCTTGACCGGCTTGCCCATCGCCTGCGAGATCTTCGCGGCCTCGAGCGCGCCGTCGAAGAACAACCGCCGGCCGAAGGAGCCGCCGGCCTGGACGACGTGCACGGTCACGGCGTCCTGGCTCATCCCGAGGGCCTCGGCGATCCGCTGCTGCGCGGTGATCGGGGACTTGAGGCCCGACCAGATCTCGGCGCGGTCGGCCCGGACGTCGGCGACCGCGGAGTTGGTGTCCATCGCGGAGTTGCTGCGGAAGTAGAAGAGCACGTCGAGCTCGAGGGTCCGCGCGAGCGGGGTGTCCGGGAGCGACGGCAGCGGCTGCTCCGCCGCCTTCAGCTCGGCCACGATGTCGTCGTCGGAGAGCCCGGCCACCGGGCCGTCGGCCCAGTCGACGTGCATCGCCCTGACCGCGTCGATGCACTGGCCGAAGGTCTCGGCACGCACGGCGACCCCGGTGTCGACCAACGCCACGTCGGTCACGCCCGGCATCGCGAGGACCTCGGACCGGTTGCGCAGCCTGCGCGGCGTGCCGTTCAGCGTGGGCGCCCGGCACACCATCGTCGGCAGCGCGCCCTCCACCTGCAGGTCGGTCGCGTACTGCTTGCGACCGGTCACGGCCTCCAGCGCGTCGACCCGCCGCTGCCCGGTGCCGACCACCCGGAACTCGGCCGGGTCCTTGAGCCGGACGTCGACCCGGCGGGTGGTGCGGCTCGCGGCCGCGCGGGCGAGCTGGCCGTACGTCAGCGAGCGACCGTCGGGCGCCTGGATCACGCCGCCCCTGGCGACCAGGCTCGCGACTGTGTCGCCGAGCTGGACCGCGGCGGCCTCGAGCAGCGCGCCCTTGGCGACGGCGGCGGCGACCCGGATCGGGGTGTACGTCGAGATCGTGGTGTTCGAGCCGCCGGTGAGCTGGTTCCACAGCAGCTCGGGGCGGGCGTCGGCGAGCGTCACGCGGACCTTGTCCAGCGGCAGCTCGAGCTCCTCGGCGATCAGCATCGCCGTGGAGGTGGTGATGCCCTGCCCGACCTCCATCCTCGGCAGCTCGAAGGAGGCGGTGCCGTCCTCGTGGACGGCCACCGTGATCAGGTCGGCCGTGGGCATCGTGGCCTCGGTGAGCATGTCGTTGAGGTCGTAGCCCTCGGCCGGCTGCGGGGTGCCGGGCACGGCGTGCGCGGGCGCGGGGAGCAGGTCGGCGGCGGCGACGAGCGTCGTGCCGCCGATCACCCAGCCGACGAAGGAGCGTCGTCCGACGGAGACCGTCGTGAAATCAGTCGTCACACGGGGTGCAACGACGCCGCGTGACCGCCGTCACGCGGTCGCGGCGACTATCCGAGATTGCGGAGCAGCAGCGCCTCGGCCAGCACGACGCGCTCGAACTCGGCGAGGTGCAGGCCCTCGTTCGCGCCGTGCGCCCGGGTGTCCGGGTCCTCGACGCCGGTCACCAGGACGCTCGCCTCGGGGAACGCCTCGAGGAACTCCGCGATGAACGGGATCGAGCCGCCGACCCCCATGTCCACGGGCTCGGTGCCGTCCCAGGCCTCGGTGAACGCGGCCCGCGCGGCGTCGTACGCCGGGCCGGTCGCGTCGATCTGCGTCGCCTCGCCGGTGTCGACGAGGGTGGTCGTGAGCGTGGCGCCCCAGGGCACGCTCGCCTCGAGGTGGCGGACCAGGCAGTCGAGCGCGTTGGCGGTGGTGTCGCCCGGCGCGATCCGCATCGAGATCCGGGCCCGAGCCGCGGGGACGAGCGTGTTGCTGGCGCCGGCCACCTTGGGGCCGTCCAGGCCGGTGATGCTGAGCGCCGGCCTGGTCCAGAGGCGCTCGACGGTCGAGCCGCAGCCGATCCACTCGATGCCGGGCGCGGCTCCGGACTCCGCGCGCAGCCGCTCCTCGGGGTACTCGACGTCGGCGGCCGGGCCGGCGTGCAGACCGGCGACCGCGACGTTGCCCTGGTCGTCGTGCAGCGTCGCGAGCACCCGCGCGAGGGTCATCAGCGCGTCGGGGACCAGGCCACCCCACATGCCGGAGTGCACGGCGTGGGTGAGCGTCCGGACCTCGACGTCGAGCCGGACCAGGCCGCGCAGGCTGGTGGTCAGGGCGGGCACGCCGATGTCCCAGTTGCCCGAGTCGGCGATCACGATGACGTCCGCCTTCAGGCGGTCCTGGTACTCGGTGAGCAGCGCGGTGAGGGTCTCGGAGCCGATCTCCTCCTCGCCCTCGATGAACATCGTGACGCTGACGGGCAGGTCGTCGCCGTGGACGCGGAGCGCGCCGAGGTGGGCGGCGATGCCGGCCTTGTCGTCCGCGGCCCCGCGGGCGTACAGCCGGTCGCCGCGCTCCGTCGGCTCGAACGGCGGGGAGTCCCAGTCGGCGTGGTCGTTCTCGGGCTGCACGTCGTGGTGCGCGTAGAGCAGCACGGTCGGCGCACCCGCGGGGCCGGCCTTGTGCGCGATCACCGCGGGCAGACCGCCCTCGATGCTGACGATGTCGACCTGGTCGAAGTTCTCGGCGCGGAACAGCTCGGCCACCGCCTCGGCGCTGCGGCGGACCTCGTCGTGGCGGGCGGGGTCCGCGCTGACCGACTCGATCCGGACCAGGTGCTCGAGGTCCGCGCGGACGCCGGGGAGGACGGCCTGGACGCGGTCGCGCATGTCGCTCATGCCGCCAACCTATGCCAGCGGGAGGTACGGCGAGAGATCGGCCCGCTCGCCGCTGGCACGCAGCCGGCCCGCCGCCTCGGCGTCGTGCCAGCCGAGCTCGCCGGTCGCCAGCGCGAGCCAGGTCGGGGCGTCCATCTCGACCACGGCGGGCGGCGTGCCTCGGGTGTGCCGGACGCCCGGGATGACCTGGACGGCGGCGTACGGCGGGACCCGGACCTCGACCGAGTGGCCCGGCGCGCGCTGCTCCAGGACGGCCATGAAGTGCTTGGTGAGCAGCCGGAGGTCGCCGTCCTCGAACGCGGCCGCGAGCTGCTCGGGAGTGGCGATGCGGAGACGCGCCGGCATCAGGTGCGGTCCCCGGGGTAGGGCTGGAGCACGGAGAACCACAGGTAGGTGCTGCGCTCGGGGTCCCGGCCCCGGGTCGTGTCCATCCAGCGGGTGACGACGGCGTCCAGCTCGGCCGCGAGCTCCAGCGCCTCCTCCCGGGTGAGCCGGACCGCCTGCTCGGTGACCGTGCGGAAGGTCTTCGGGTCCCGGCCCTCGTCGCTGTACGCCGCGTCGACGACGTGGTGCCCCCAGCTCGCGGCGTGCTGGCGGAACACGACCGACGCGGCCTGCCCGCCCGGCTGCTTCTCGAGGTCGGTGAGGTTGATCGACACCCCGTCCGGCGAGGCCGGCCGCCAGACCCGATCGCGCTTGTCGCGGGCGGCCTCGGGGTCCTCCTCGACCAGGCCGTACTTGGCGAGCTGGCGCAGGTGGAAGCTCATCTGGTTGGCCGGGAGGTCGAGCTCCCGCGCCAGGTCGGCGGCGCGCATCGGGCCGCTGGCCGCGAGCTCGGTCAGGATCCGGTTCCGCACCGGGTGTGCGATCGCCCGCAGCATCTTGGGGTCGTGGACCGCCTGGCTGCGGTTGGGGTAGGTCACGCCGGCCAGCCTACCGCGAATCCCGCACGAACCATTGCGCAACATCAGTTGCGCACTATATGTTGCGGATGTGCCGTCGTACCGCTCGCTCGCCCGCAACCCTGACTTCACCGCGCTCTGGGTCGGCCAGACCGTGAGCGAGATCGGCAGCCGGATGACGATGTTCGTCTTCCCGCTGATCACGTTCGCGATGACCGGGTCGGCGGTGCTCGCCGCGGCGGCCGAGGCGCTCTACCTGCTGGGGGTCGCCGGCACGCTGCTGCCGGCCGGCGTCCTCGCCGACCGGTACGACCGGCGCCGGATCATGATGATCGCGAGCGGCACCGGCGTCGTCCTCTACGGCTCGCTCGCGGTCGCGGGGATGCTCGGCGGGCTCACCGTGCCGCACCTGTTGGCCGTCGCGCTACTGACCGGCGTCGGCGCGGGCCTGTTCGCGCCCGCCGAGATCTCCGCGGTCCGGACCGTCGTCCCGGCCGACGAGCTGCCGACCGCGCTGAGCCAGAACCAGGCCCGCCTGCACGTCGCCTCCCTGCTCAGCGCTCCGCTGGGCGGCGTGCTCTACGCGATCACGCGGTGGCTGCCGTTCGCCGTGGACGCCGTGACGTTCGCGGTGTCCTTCGTCCAGCTCGGCCGGATCCGCGCCGACCTCTCCCCCGAGCCGTACGACGGTCCGCGCCGGCGGCCGCTGCACGACCTGCGCGACGGGGTGCGGTTCGTGGCGTCGCGCCCCTTCTTCCGGGTGCTCACCGTCTGGAGCGGCCTGGCCAACCTGGCGGTGAACGCGCTGTTCTTCGTGGCGATCCTGCGGCTGATCGAGGGCGGGTTCGGGTCCTTCCAGATCGGTCTGGTCGAGGCCGCGGCCGGGCTCGCCGGCCTCATCGGCGCCGTGCTCGCGCCGTGGGTGATCGAGCGGATGGCGACCGGCTGGCTCACGGTCGCGATCGCCTGGTGCTTCGTGCCCCTCGTCGTACCGATGGCGCTCTGGAACGAGCCTGGGGTCGTGGCGGCCGCGATCGGGCTCGGGATGCTGCTGAACCCCTCGGGCAACGCCGGCATCGGGTCGTACCGGATCGCGGTCACCCCGCCGGAGCTGCTCGGCCGCGTGCAGTCGACCTCGCAGTTCGTGTCGTGGTCGATGATGCCGCTGGCCCCGGTCCTCGCCGGCGCCCTGCTCGCGACCGTGGGCGGCCGGACCTCGATCCTCGCGCTCGGCCTCCTCACCGCGCTGGTCGCCTGCATCCCGACGTTCTCCCGCTCGGTGCGGGCGGTCCCGCGGCCCGACCGGTGGGAGCGCTACGAGGTGCCGGTCCCGGCTGCCTGCGCCTGAGCGAACCGGGATGCCGCCGATGCGACCGCCGCGCGCAGCTCGTCCGGCCCCTCGACCTCGAACGCCGCGTCCATCCGTGCCAGCACCATCAGTGGCCAGTCCAGGGTGTCGGTCGGCATCCACACCCGGCACCACCCGGCGCCGTCCGGGGTGACCGTCGCCCAGCGGCCGATGTCGGCCTCGACGACGGCGGCGGGCAGCGCGATCCGCAGGCGCACGTCGTACCGCGTCGCCATGGAGCGGATGCCCGCGGTCACGAACGACGGCGCATCCTCCGCGGGCAGCTCCCGGGGCCGGAAGCGCTGCCCGCTGGTCGTGACGTCCGCGATCCGGTCGACGCGGAACGAGCGCCAGTCCTGGCGGTCGCGGTCGTAGGCGACGAGGTACCAGCGGTGGCCGACCGAGACGAGCCGGTGCGGCTCCACCCGGCGCCGGCTGGCCTCACCGCCCCGGGCGACGTACTCGAACGCCACCGGCTCGTCGTCGCGGCAGGCCTGGGCGAGCGTGGTGAGGACGCCCGCGTCGAGGGTCGGGCCGCCGGCCCACGGGACGCCGTCGGTCTGCGAGCGCAGCGCGTCCATCCGCCGGCGCAGCCGCGGAGGCATGAGGGCGATCACCTTCGTCAGCGCCTGGAGCGAGGTGTCCTCGCCGCTCGAGGTCGCGGTCCGCAGCGCCACCGCGATCGCGACCGCCTCGTCGTCCTCGAGCAGCAGCGGCGGCAGCTGGCCGCCGGCCCGCAGCTGGTACCCGCCGGCCACGCCCCGC
This sequence comes from Nocardioides sp. URHA0032, assembly GCF_000620645.1. Lineage (GTDB taxonomy): Bacteria > Actinomycetota > Actinomycetes > Propionibacteriales > Nocardioidaceae > Nocardioides. The sequence goes on from NZ_JIAV01000015.1 coordinate 395,383, forward strand.
ACGGCGTCGACGGCGTACCCGAGCTCGCGCAGCCGGTCGATGTCGCGGCGCAGCGTCCGCGGGCTGACCTCGAGCCGCTCCGCCAGCTCCCCGCCCGGCCAGTAGCGGTGGGTCTGCAGCAGCGAGAGCAGCCGCAGCATCCGCGCGCTCGTACTCATGCTCCCGACCGTATCCCCGTATTGAGGTCAGGTCCCGGCCGCATTGGCGTAGTCCCTGCCGAAAATGTCGTGATCGGGCCCCGCCGAGGACATGGTGGGCAGGGACTACCGTGCTCCGGTGACCCAGAGCGACGGCGAGGAGCTGGCCACCTGGCTGGAGGAGCTGGGGTTGGTGGACCAGCTCGCGGAGGCGGGACTGCCGACCTTCACCCGGGACGCCGGGGGGCGGGCCGTGTGGACCGAGCCGGACCGGCTCGAGGAGCTCGAGCGCGAGCTGCGCAGCGTGGGTGAGGAGCCCGAGCACGCCATACCCGTCGGGCTGGTCGTGCTCCGCCGCCAGGCGCGGCTGCGCACCCAGCTGCTCGCCACCTCGTGGCACACCTACGAGTCGCTGGGGGCGATGCGCGGGACGTCGGTGGACGCCACGCGGTTCGCGGTGCACAAGGCGGCCGCCGAGCACCGGCTGCTGGTGGTGCCGGTCGAGGAGCGGGCCGTCGTGCCGGCGTTCCAGCTCGGCCCGGACGGCGAGCTGCGCGCGGAGCTCGCCCCGGTGATCGGGCCGCTGCTCACCGCCGGGATGGACCCGTGGCGGGCGTGGGCCTGGCTGACCCAGCCGGCCGCGCTGACGCTCGGCCGCGCACCGGAGCAGGCGGCCGCGAGCGACCCGGACCTGGTGCGGGTCGCCGCGGAAAGACTGGCGGAGAGGCTGTCGCACCGGGCGTAGTGCGCTCGTGGACCAGCTGAAGGCAACCCACTCACCCGGGAGCTCACCATGACCACGATCGCCCTCACCCCCCGCTCAGCCCGGCCAGGTGCGCCAGCGTCCGGGCCCACGCGTCGGAGTCGGGGTCGACCACCACGAAGTGGTCGCCCTCGACCTCGACCAGCTCGGCGGCACCGCCGGCCGCGCGGGCGGCCTCGACGTACGCCCGCGACTGGCTGACCGGCACCGTGTCGTCGTCCCGGCCGTGGACGCACCAGACCGGCACGCCCAGCGGCACCATCCGGACCGGGTCGACACCCGCGTCGGCCGGGCCGGGCGGTCGGCCGAGGAACCGCTCGACCGCGCCGCCGCCGAGCCCGTCGTCGTACGCCGCCCGCAGGTCGAGCACCCCCGCCTGGCTGACCACGTGCGTGAGCCCGCCGCCCGCCGCCGCCCACGTCGCGAGGTGGCCGCCCGCGGAGTGGCCGATGCCGACGACGACACCGGCGCCGACCGGCAGCGCGTCGATCGCCGCCCGTACATCGGCGAGCGTGTCCGCGGCCCCGGTCCCGCGGCGGTACTCGATCGCCCAGGTTGCCCACCCTCGCCCGACCAGGCTCGGGACCAGCGGCCGGGCGTACTCGATGCCGTACTCGGGCTTCCAGAAGCCGCCGTGCACCAGCACCGCGACGCCGCGCGGCTCGCCGTCGGGCAGGGTCAGCTCGGCGTACTGCGCCGGGTCGTCACCGTAGCTGTGGCGTCCAGGGCTCACGGGCGATCCGGATCGGTCAGCCCAACGCGGCCGGCAGCGTGGCCGTCCAGGCGTCGCGCAGCTCGGCGAGGGGCACCTCGAACTCGCCGTCGACGGCGAGGACGTCACCACCGGTCACGCCCAGCGGGATGATCGGAACGCCGTGCCGGGCCGCCAGCTCGACCAGCCGCTCCGCCTCGCCGTCGGGCACGGTCACCAGCACCCGGCCGGTGGACTCGCTGAACAGCCCGACGAACGCGTCGCCGTCCATCGAGACCGAGGCGCCGACGTCGTGGCGCAGCGCGCACTCGACCAGGGCCTGGCCGAGACCGCCGTCGGAGAGGTCGTGGGCGGAGGTGAGCAGGCCGACGCCGTCGTGGAGGAGCCGGGCCAGGGTGGCCTCGCCCTCCAGGTCGACGCGCGGCGGCAGCCCGCCGAGGTGGCCGTGCACGACGTGGGCCCACTCCGACCCGGACAGCTCCTCCCGGGTCTCGCCGAGGAGGAACACCCGCTCGCCCGCCGCCGACCACGCCGACGGCGTACGCCGGGTGACGTCCTCGATCACGCCGAGCACCGCCACGACCGGGGTCGGCAGGATCGCGGTCTCGCCGGTCTGGTTGTACAGCGAGACGTTGCCACCGGTGATCGGGATGCCGAGCACCGAGCACGCGTCCTTGAGCCCGCGGCAGGCCTCCGCGAACTGCCACATCACCGCCGGGTCCTCTGGCGAGCCGAAGTTGAGGCAGTCCGAGATGGCGAGCGGGGTGGCACCGCCGGTCGCGACGTTGCGGTAGGACTCGACCAGCGCGAGCTGGGCGCCTGCGTACGGGTCGAGCAAGGCGTACCGGCCGTTGCAGTCGGTCGACACCGCGACGCCGAGGTTCGTCTCCTCGTCCACGCGGATCATGCCGCTGTCGCTCGGCTGGGCGAGCACGGTGTTCCCCCGGACGTAGCGGTCGTACTGGTCGGTGATCCAGGACTTGTCGCAGAGGTTCGGGCTCGCCACGAGGGTGAGCAGCGTCTTGCGCAGGTCGTCGCCGGACGCGGGCCGCGGCAGCGACTCGGCGGCGTCGGCCTGCAGGTCGTCCTGCCAGTCCGGGCGGGCGAACGGGCGGTGGTACGTCGGGCCGTCGTGCGCGACCGACCGCGGCGGCACGTCGACGACCCGCTCCCCGTGCCAGTCGATGTGCAGCCGGCCGGTGTCGGTGACCTCGCCGACGACGACCGCCTCGACATCCCACTTCGCGCAGATCGCCATGAAGGCGCCGACGTCGCCGGGCTCGACGACCGCCATCATCCGCTCCTGCGACTCGCTCATCAGGATCTCCTCAGGAGCGAGCGTGGAGTCGCGCAGTGGCACCCGGTCGAGCTCGACGTGCATGCCGCCGTCGCCGGCCGAGGCGAGCTCGGAGGTGGCGCAGGAGAGCCCGGCGCCGCCGAGGTCCTGGATGCCGGCGACCAGGCCGGCGGCGAAGATCTCCAGCGTGCACTCGATGAGCAGCTTCTCCATGAAGGGGTCGCCGACCTGGACGCTGGGGCGCTTGGCCGGGCCGTCGGCGTCGAACGTCTCGGAGGCCAGCACTGAGACGCCGCCGATGCCGTCACCGCCGGTGCGGGCGCCGTACAGGATCACCTGGTTGCCGACGCCGCTCGCCTTGGCGAGGTGCAGGTCCTCGTGGCGCAGCACCCCGACGCACAGCGCGTTCACGAGCGGGTTGCCGAGGTAGGTCTCGTCGAAGACCGCCTCGCCGCCGATGTTCGGCAGGCCCAGGCAGTTGCCGTAGCCGCCGACGCCCGCGACGATCCCGGGCAGCACCCGGCGGGTGTCGTCGGCATCCAGCGGGCCGAACCGCAGGGGGTCCATCACGGCGACCGGGCGGGCACCCATCGCGAGGATGTCGCGGACGATCCCGCCGACGCCGGTCGCGGCGCCCTGGTACGGCTCGACGTACGACGGGTGGTTGTGGCTCTCCACCTTGAACGTCACCGCGTAGCCCTGCCCGACGTCGAGGACCCCGGCGTTCTCACCGATGCCGGCCAGCATCTTGCCGGCCGGCGTCTCCTGGCTCAGCTCGGAGAACTGCTTGAGGTGGACCTTCGAGCTCTTGTACGAGCAGTGCTCGCTCCACATGACCGAGTACATCGCCAGCTCCGAGCTGGTCGGCCGGCGCCCGAGGATCTCGCGGATCTCGGCGTACTCCTCGGACTTGAGGCCGAGGTCGGCCCACGGCTGGTCTCGCTCGGGGTCCTGGGCGGCGACGGCGACGGTGTCGAGCACGGCAGCAATCTACCGGCCGCGTCACCGCGGCCCGCAGGGTCATCCACCCAGGGCCGGGAAGTCGATGGTCACCAGGTTCACGTCGGTCGGCAGCCCGGGCCCCGGCAGCCACTTCCCGGGCAGCTGTGCGCCGGGCACGACGACGCTCGCGAGCTCGTCGGGGACGTGCAGGCCGACCTGGGCCTGGTACGGCGCGGCGCCGTCCCGATGCACCTGGAGGATCAGGCCGGACGCGGGCAGCCCGGCCTGCGTGAGCTGGCCGAGCGGGAACACCGCCGACACCTCGACCGTGCACGGCCGGCCGTCGCGGATGATCTCCTCGTAGGTGTACGTCCCCTTGTTGGTCGTGACGACGCCGCTGGTCCCGTCGTCGCTCCGCAGCAGGATCGGCGCCGGCGGCACCTCGTGCTCGAGGTCCAGCGCGATGTCCTGCGGGTCGTCGGGGTCGACGCGCACCGCGACCGCGGCGCCGCGCTCCATGAGCTTCGGCAGGTAGACCTGCGGGACCGGGTGGGTGCAGACCGCGGTGTAGGAGTCGGAGCCGTCCAGCGGCACGACCTCCACCGTGACCTTGCAGACGATCCGCGCGCCGAGGCCCTGCTCGGCTCGGCCGGTGCTCATCGACGTCGTGTCGACGTCCTTCACGTTGCCGCGCGCGAGCACGCCGGTCTCGATCAGGTGCTGGTCGACGCCACCCAGGGCGCCCTTCGCCTTCTTGAACAGACCCACGACGCGGCGCTCCTCTGACCCGAGGGATCGGTCCGAGAGCCCGACCGTCGGGCACCTCAAACTAGTCCAGTCGGGGCCGACCTGCGCCGGCTACTTCAGGAGCCCGTCCGCGACGACCTCGAGCATCGGGCGTACGGCGGCCGGGTCCAGATCGCTGTTGTCGGCGATCGTGGCCACTCCGCCGACCAGGCGGGTGACCTGGATGACGTCGACGCCGTCGCGCAGCGCCCCGTGCGCACGGAGCTCGTCGAGGACGCGGCCGTTGGACTCGGAGAGCACCTGGCACTTGGTCCGGATGGGCGAGACCGGGTCGCCCATGGCGGACGTCAGCTTGGCCGGGCCGCCCTTGTGCTGGCTGATCAGGCCCACGTAGTCCTCGAACCAGTGGATCAGCAGGTCGCGGTCCGAGCCCTCGTAGGTGAGCGCCTTGTCGGTGGTCTCGGTGACCTTGTCGACCCACGACTGCATGATCGCGTCGAGGAGGTTCTCCCGCTTGGGGAAGTGCCGGTAGAGGGTGCCGGGGCCGACTCCGGCCCGCTTCGCGACCTCGTCGAGGGAGGCGTCGTACCCCTGCTCGCGGAACACCTCGCGCGCGACCTCGACGATGCGGTCGTAGTTGCGCCTGGCATCGGCACGCACGAAATCTCACCTCAGGGGTTGCTAAACGGAGACACTCTCCGTATTGTTCTTCAGGAAGCGGAGTCATCCTCCGGATCTACTGTACCTCGGCCCCTCGGGCCAGAACAGGACCTCACCACATGTCTCTGAACGCAACCTCCCCGGCCCGGGAGCTGCCGACCGACCTGCCGCCGAACGCCGGCCGCGTGGCCGCCGGCATCGCGATCGTCCTGGTCGCCCAGCTCATGCTCGTGCTCGACGCCACCGTCGTGAACGTGGCCCTCCCGCGCATCGGCGCGGACCTCTCCTTCGGACCCGCCTCGCTCTCCTGGGTCCTCAACGCCTACACCCTTGCCTTCGGCGGCCTCCTGCTCCTCGGCGGTCGGCTGGGCGACGTCCGCGGCCGGCTCCGGCTCTTCGAGATCGGCCTCACCGTGTTCGTCATCGCCTCGGCGCTCGGTGGGCTCGCCCAGACGCCCGGCCAGCTGGTCGCCGCCCGGGCCGCCCAGGGCGTCGGCGCCGCGATGGCCGCACCCAGCGTCCTCGCACTGCTGACCACGAGCGCTCCCGACGAGGCGGCACGCAACCGCGCGCTCGCGCTCTTCGGTGCCGTGTCCTCCGGTGGCGCCTCGATCGGCCTGCTGCTCGGCGGCGCGCTGACCGACGTCGGCTCGTGGCGCTGGACGCTGTTCATCAACGTCCCGATCGGCATCGCCGTACTTCTGCTGGCGCCGCGGTTCGTCACCGAGACCCGGCGCCGCCCCGGGAAGTTCGACGCGGTCGGCGCGCTGACCGCCACCCTCGGCGCGGTGTCCATCGTCTGGGCGCTGATCGGTACGCCGGAGCACGGCTGGCTCTCCGCCCGCACCATCGGCGGCTTCGCGCTCGGCCTGGTCCTGCTCGCGGTCCTGGCCCGCACCGAGGTGCGTCACCCGCACCCGCTGATCCAGCCGCACCTGGTGCGCAACCGGAACCGGGTCGCCGCGCTCGCGGTGATGGCCCTGATGATCGGCGCGAACCTGTCGATGTTCTTCCTGGTCGTGCAGTACGTGCAGCGGGTGCTCGGCTTCGGCCCGATGGCCTCGGGCGTCGCGTTCCTGCCGTTCAGCCTGGGCATCTTCGCGATGTCGCGGGTCACGCCGCGCCTGATCGGCACGCTCGGCCCGCGCACGATGATCCTCGTCGGCTCGGGCGCATTGGTCGTCGGCTACGCCTGGCTCAGCATGCTCGGCACGACCGACACCTACTTCGGCTCGGTGTTCGGCCCGATGACCATCGCCGGTCTCGCGACCGGACTCGTGTTCATGCCGATCACGGCGATCGTGCTCGGCGGTGTCGAGCCGGAGCACGCCGGCTCCGCGTCCGGCCTGCTGCAGACCACGCAGCAGCTCGGCAGCGCGGTCGGCGTCGCGGCCATCGTGTCGGTGTACGCCGCCGGCGCGGTCCCGGGCGAGTTCGTGCCCGGCCTGAGCGCGGCCTTCCTCACCTCGGCGGCATTCGCCGCCGCGGGCCTGCTGGTCGCGACCTTCGTGCTGCGACCGGCGCCCCGGCAGGCCAAGGTCGGCGTGGTCGAGTCCGACGAGGACCTCGTCGAGGCGGTGGCCGCCGAGGCGGCCTGACCACCGGCGCGTGGACTCAGCCGGCCCCTGCGAGAGCGGGGGCCGGCGTCCATGCGTAGCCGTCCCACCACCAGTGGCCGTCGGTGCTCACCAGCGGCACTCCCTCCACCGGGTCGGCGTGGAAGTGCGGCACCAGGCCGAGGAACGGCTCGACGCTCCAGCTGTCGTCACTCATGATCGTCTCTCCCCCCGCAGATGCGGATCCTCCTCTCACCAATGTGAGCTCATCGGGGGCGGTCGGCGCCGACTTGAGGAAACCTTGCGCGAACTTCGAGCCCGTCATTGTCGGCGATCCCTGTTACTGGTGTGACTGTTGAGGTTATGGTGGCCGGGCTTCCCCGCACCCTTGGAGTTCCGTATGTCTCGCCCGGCTCGCACCCTGCTGCGCCGCACCTGTGCCCTGCTCACCGGCGGCGCGCTCGCCGCCGCCACGCTCGTGGCGCTCTCGACACCGGACGGTGACGCCGTACCGGCCGCGAAGACCGCCCGCCGGGCGAACGTCGTGACGCCGGGCAGCCTCACCGGCTACGGCTTCGACCAGTGCCACACCCCCGACCAGGCGCAGATGGACCGCTGGCTGCAGAGCTCGCCGTTCTGGGCGGTCGGCGTCTACATGAGCGGCGCCTCGCGCGCGTGCCGTGACCAGCCGAACCTGACACCGGGCTGGGTGAGCGCGCAGCTCCGCAAGGGATGGCGGATCCTGCCGATCACCCTCGGGCCACAGGCGTCCTGCCAGCCGCGATTCCCCCGGTACGGCGACGACCCGACGATCATCCCCAGGCCCGGTGCCGACGGCCGGTACGGCAAGGCCCGCAAGCAGGGCAGCGCCGAGGCGGCCAGGAGCGTCGGGACGGCCCAGGAGCTCGGCATCGTCGCGGGCAGCACCCTCTGGTACGACCTCGAGGGCTTCGACCTGCGCAACACCCGGTGCCGCGAGTCGGCGCTGGCGTTCCTCAGCGGCTGGTCCTGGCAGATCCGCCAGCTCGGGTACGTCTCCGGCGTCTACTCCAGCGCCGGCTCGGGCATCAAGATGCTCGACGACGCCCGGTACAAGAAGCGCCCCGACGTCGCGCTGCCGGACCAGATCTGGGTGGCCCGCTGGGACGGTCGCGCGAACACCGACACCGAGGCGCAGTACCTGCGCTCCGACGGCTGGCGCCCGCACGCCCGGATCAAGCAGTACCAGGGCGGCCACGACGAGACGTGGGGAGGCGTCACGATCAACATCGACCGCAACTTCGTCGACGTCGGCACCGGGTCGGTCGCCGTACCGGAGAACCACTGCGGCGGCGTGAAGATCGCCTACGGCGTCTACCCCGTGCTCCAGCCGGGCACCGGCAACAACACGCCGCCGGCCGCGAAGGTGCAGGTCGTGCAGTGCCTGCTGCACGAGCAGGGGCTCTACAACGGCAGGGTCAACGGGATCTACAACGCCCGCACCCAGGCCGCCGTCCAGGCCTGGCAGACCAAGAAGGGCTTCCCGGTCTCGACGACCTGGAACCGGCGGAACTGGATGTCGCTGCTGGTCGCCGGCGACCGCCCGGTGATCAAGTTCGGGTCTGCCAGCCCGGCGGTGCGCCGGGTGCAGCGAGCACTCAACGCCGTCACGGACCGCTCGGTCCCGATCCGGGCCACCGGCGTCTTCGACAGCCAGACCACGACCGCGCTCGCGGCGTACCAGGACCGGGTCGGCCTCGACCCGAACGGTGTCGTCGCCGCGCCCACCTGGAAGGCGCTGGCGGCCGGTCGGCGGGGGTAGTCCCTGGCGAAAACGTCGTAGAACCGGTCGTTCGACGACATCCTGGGCAGGGACTACCCGGCCGGCGGGCCGACCAGGAGGGCGAGCCCGGTGAGGGCCAGCACCGCGACGAGGCCGGCGATCGCGCCGCGGACGGGGTTGCGGACCAGCCACGCGACGAGGGCCTCGACGCGACCCGAGGGAGCCGAGCCGCGCAGCCGCCACGAGGACCCGAGGGCGGAACGCCGCTCGGCGTACCTCTCGAAGACGACCGTGCAGAACGGCGGGACCGAGGCGGCCAGGCCGAGCAGCAGCCGGCCGCGCGACCAACGCTGATCGACGGCCAGGAGGAGGGTCGTGAGGCAGTACGCCACGAACACGATCCCGTGCAGCATCCCGAAGACCCGGACGCCCACGTCGGTGACATCGGTGTACTTGAGCACCATGCCGGTGAGCAGCAGCGCCCAGGTGACCGCCTCGGCGACGGCGACGCGGCGGAAGAGGCTCCCGGGGTCCTCGAGCGGGCTCATGAGAAGACGGACTCGGCGAGGCTGGTGAAGAAGCCGAGCCCGTCGGTGCCGGCGCCGGTCAGCGACTCGACCGCGTGCTCGGGGTGCGGCATCAGGCCGACCACGTTGCCGCGGTCGTTGGTGATGCCGGCGATGTCGCGCAGCGAGCCGTTCGGGTTGTCGCCGAGGTAGCGCGCGACGACGCGCCCGTCCCCCTCGAGCCGGTCGAGGGTCTCGTCGTCCGCGACGAACCCGCCCTCGCCGTTCTTGAGCACGATGGTGACGACGTCACCCTCGGCGTACGCCGAGGTCCACGGCGTGCGGTTGTTCTCGATCCGCAGCGACTGGTCGCGGCAGACGAACTTGCGGTGGTCGTTGCGGATCAGCGCCCCGGGCAGCAGGTGGGACTCGCAGAGGATCTGGAACCCGTTGCAGATGCCGAGCACCGGCATCCCCCTCCCGGCGGCGTCGATGACCTCGGTCATCACCGGGGAGAAGCGCGAGATCGCGCCGCAGCGCAGGTAGTCGCCGTACGAGAAGCCGCCCGGCAGCACGACGGCGTCGACGCCCTGCAGGTCGTGGTCGCCGTGCCAGAGGGCGACGGCCTCGTGGCCGCCGACGCGGACCGCGCGCTGCGCGTCGACGTCGTCCAGCGAGCCGGGGAAGGTGACGACCCCGACCTTCACGCCCCCTCCTCCACGCGGACCGTGAAGTTCTCGATGACCGGGTTCGAGAGCAGCGTCTCGGCCATCTTCTCGACCTCGGCCAGCACGTCGTCGGTCACCTCGCCGTCGAAGGCGAGCTCGAACCGCTTGCCCTGACGGACGTCGGTGACCCCGGAGAACCCCAGCCGGGGCAGCGCACCGTGGACGGCCTTGCCCTGGGGGTCGAGGATCTCGGGCTTGGGCATCACGTCGACGACGACTCGGGGCACGCGCCCAGTCTAGAAGACTGCGGCAGACTGTCCGCATGAGCATGCCCACCGGACTGCCCGGCGCCAACCCGCTCCGTCTGGAGTACCCCCAGTCGCTGGCCGTGTACGACGACTACGCGGCCGCACAGAAGACCGTCGACTTCCTCAGCGACAACAAGTTCCCGGTCCAGCACCTGATGATCGTCGGCACCGACCTCAAGCGGGTCGAGCGGATCACCGGGCGCCTGACCACCGCTCGGGTCGCCCTCGGCGGCGTGCTGTCCGGCCTCTGGCTCGGACTCTTCGTCGGGCTGATCTTCTCCTTCTTCGTCGACGACAGCATCCTCGCGATGCTCGTGTCGACGATGCTGCTCGGCGCCGTGTTCGGCGTGACCTGGGCACTGCTCGGCTACGCGCTCACCCGCGGCCAGCGCGACTTCTCGTCGGTGACGCAGGTCGTCGCCACCCGCTACGAGGTCCTCGTCGAGCACAAGGTCGCCGCCGACGCCCGCGAGCTGCTCGCCAAGCTGCCCGGCGCGCTTCCCAACCCGTTCCAGTGACGCCCCGGTCGGAGCACCCATGACCCACACCACCGCCCACATGTCGGTGTCCCTCGACGGCTTCGTCGCCGGCCCCGGGCAGACGTACGACGACCCGCTGGGCCGGGGCGGGATGGCGCTGCACACGTGGCACATCGGGTCCGACCTGCACGAGGTCGACCAGCGCTGGACCGACCGGCTGCTGCGCGAGCGCGGCGCGTACGTGATGGGGCGCAACATGTTCGGCCCGGTCCGCGGCGGCTGGGACACCTGGGACTCGGAGTGGCGCGGCTGGTGGGGCGACGAGCCGCCGTACCACGCGCCGGTGTTCGTGCTGACCCACCACGAGCACGCGCCCATCGAGATGCAGGGCGGCACGACGTTCCACTTCGTCACCGGTGGCATCGTGGAGGCGCTGCGGCTGGCCCGCGAGGCCGGTGACGGCGACGTGGACGTCGCCGGCGGTGCGTCGGCGGTGCGACAGGTGATCGCCGCGGGCGAGCTCGACGAGCTCACCCTCGACATCGTCCCGGTGGTGCTCGGCGACGGCGAGCGGATCTTCGACGGCAGCGTGCGGCCCGCGCTCGAGCAGCTCGAGGTCGAGCACTCACCGCTCGCGACGCACGCGCGCTACCGGGTCAGCTGAGCTCGCGCTTGAGGATCTTGCCGGTGGAGGTCATCGGCAGCGCCTCGACGAACTCCACGACGCGCGGGTACTTGTAGCTCGCCATCTGCTCCTTGCCCCACGCCACCAGCTCGTCCTCGGTGATCGCGGCGCCGCCGTTCAGGATCACGACCGCCTTGATCTCCTCGCCATGGCTCTCGTGGGGTACGCCGATGACCGCGGCCAGCGAGACGGCCTCGTGGGTCATCAGGACCTCCTCGATCTCGCGCGGGTACACGTTGTAGCCGCCACGGATGATCATGTCCTTGGACCGGTCGACGATGTAGTACCAGCCGTCCTCGTCGCGGCGGCCCAGGTCGCCGGAGCGGAACCAGCCGTCGCGGATCGCCTCGTCGGTGGCGTCGGGCCGGCCGTAGTAGCCCTTCATGATGTTGTGGCCCTTGATCGCGATCTCGCCGATCGCGTCCTCACCGGTCACCTCGTTCCACTCCGGGTCGATGAGCTTCATCTCGACGCCCGGGATCGGCGCCCCGACCGAGCCGACCCGCACCGGCTCGCCGTACTTCGAGAACGACGCCACCGGCGAGGTCTCCGAGAGGCCGTAGCCCTCCAGGATCGTGACGCCGAACTTCCGCTGGAAGTCCTTGTGCACCTCGACCGGCAGCGCCGAGCCGCCTGCGACCGCGACGCGGAGGTTCTGCGCGAGGGCCGAGACGTCGAGGTCCGGGTCGTCGGCGAGCGCACCGAGCAGACCCCAGTACATGGTCGGAACTCCGGCGAAGAACGAGATCTCCTCCTTCAGCATCAGCTGGAGGGCGGCGTGGGCCTCGAAGCGCGGCAGCATGACGACCGTGCCGCCGTAGGCGAAGGCGCCGTTCTGGCAGACCGACTGGCCGAACGAGTGGAACAGCGGCAGCACGCAGAGATAGGTGTCCGGGTGCTCGGCGCTCGCGCCGAACAGCGCCTCGCCGGACAGCGCGTTGTCGCGCATGTTGCGGTGCCGCAGCTCGGCGCCCTTGGGCTGACCGGTCGTCCCGGAGGTGTAGAGGATCACCGCGGTGTCGTCCTCGTCGGTGCCGACGGTCTCGAACTCACCGGACTGCACCGCGAGGGCCTGGGCCAGTGTCTCGGTGCCCGCGATCGGCGACGGCGCACCCAGGTCGGCGGTGATCGTGAAGAAGTAGCGGCAGTCGTCGGCCTGCTGGAAGCCGGCGTAGCCCTCCTGCGCCATCGGCAGATCCGGGGTGCCCTCGAAGCAGAAGTAGGCCTTGGCGTCCGAGTCGTTCAGGTGGTAGCCCACCTCCCGGCCCTTGAGCAGCACGTTGAGCGGTACGACGGTGGCGCCGGCCTTCAGGATGCCGAAGTAGACCACCGTGAAGTACGGCAGGTTCGGGCAGGTCAGCGCGACCTTGTCGCCGGGCTGGATGCCACGGGCGACGAGCAGGTTCGCGACCATGCTGGCGAACGAGTCCACCTCGGCGTACGACATGCGCGTGTCCCCGAGGACGATCGCGGTGCGGTCGGGGTACTGCGCGGCGCTGTCCTCGAGCAGGGACGCCAGGTTGTACGTCGTCATGCGTGCAACCTACTGCGAGATCACGCTCGCGGCCCGGCGCAGGTCGGCACGGACGGCGTACGGCGCGAGCAGCCGGAGGGGGAGGACGGTGTCCACCGTCGCCGTGACCTCACAACCGGTCGCCGTCTCCGCGAAGTCGAGCGTCAGCGCCGCGCTGATGCCGTGCCAGGTGCCGCGCTCGGTCCACCGGCGGGGCCGGTCGAGCTCGGTCGTCTCCATCAGCGGGCGGAGACCGGGACGGGTCACGTCCACCCAGGTCTGCCCGACCCGCGGCTCGCCGTCGACGTCCGCGACGCGGGCCAGCGACGACTGCCACTCGGCCCGGTTGCGCGGGTCGACGAGGTAGTCGAAGGCGACCTCGCGCGGCACCGGGAACGCGACGACTACCAACGCTCTCCCGTCAGGAGCTCGTACGCCTCCAGGTAGCGCGACCGGGTCTGCTCGACGACCGCGTCGGGCAACGGCGGCGGGGGCTCGCCGGAGGAGCGGTCCCACCCGGACTCCGGCGAGAGCGCCCAGTTCCGCACGATCTGCTTGTCGTACGACGGCTGCGACCGTCCCGGCCGCCACTCGTCGGCCGGCCAGAAGCGGGACGAGTCGGGCGTGAGCACCTCGTCGGCGATCACGGTCGTCCCGTCCGCCCGGGCGCCGAACTCGAGCTTGGTGTCGGCCAGGATGATGCCGCGCTCGCGGGCGATCTGCTCGGCCCGGCCGTAGACCGCGAGTGTCAGGTCGCGCAGCTCCGCCGCCCGGTCGGCGCCGATCGTCCGGACCACGGCGTCGTACGACACGTTCTCGTCGTGGTCTCCGAGATCGGCCTTGGTGGCGGGGGTGAAGACGGGCCCGGCGAGCCGGCTGCCGTCCTCCAGGCCCGCCGGCAGCGGGATGCCGCAGACCTCCCCGGTCGCGCGGTAGTCGAGCAGGCCGGAGCCGGTGAGGTAGCCGCGGGCCACGCACTCGACCGGGTACATCTCGAGCCGCTCGCAGCGCACGGCGCGGCCACGCACGGACGCGGGCACGTCGGTCGAGACCACGTGGTTGGGCGCCAGGCCCGCGAGCTGGTCGAACCACCACAGCGACATCCGGGTCAGGATCTCGCCCTTGTCCGGGATCGTCGTCTCGAGGACGAAGTCGAAGATCGAGATCCGGTCGCTGGCGACCATCAGCAGGTCGCCGTCCGGCAGCTCGTAGAGGTCGCGCACCTTGCCGCTGTGCAGGTGGGTCGCGCCCTCGACGGTCGGCGCGGGCGGGATGTTGAGCACGGGATCACTCTAGAAGGACCGCTGTTTGATGTATTCCTATCGGGTTACTGTAGTTCCGTGCATCCCGACTTCCTGATCGTCGGCGCCCCCAAGGCGGGAACCACGGCGCTGCACGCCGCACTGTCCCAGCACCCCGAGGTGTTCGTGACGACGCCGAAGGAGCCGAAGTTCTGGCTCTGCGACGGCGCCCCTCCCCCGGCCTGGCGCGGGCCGGGCGACGCCCACTCGCAGCGGGAGTGGGTGTGGCGGGCGGACGAGTACGCCGCGCTCTTCGCGCCGGCCCGACCCGGACGGGCGCGCGGCGAGAGCACGCCGTTCTACCTCTGGAGCCGCGGCGCGCACCGGCGGATCGCCGAGGCGCTGCCCGACGTACGCCTGATCGCCGTCGTGCGCGACCCGATCGACCGCGCGTACTCGAACTGGATGCACCTGTGGTCCGACGGCCTTGAGCAGGTGGCGGACTTCGACACGGCGTTCGCCCTGGAGGACGAGCGCGTGCGCGCCGGCTGGGCGCCCTTCTGGCGCTATCGCGAGCTCGGACGGTACGGCGAGCAGCTCGACCACCTGGTCCGGTACGTCGATCCCGATCGGGTGCTGGTGATGCGGTACCGCGACATCGTCGACGACCCGCCGGCCGCGGTGGACCGGGCGTGCCGGTTCCTCGGCATCACGCCCGGGATGGTCGCGACGATCCCGCGCGACAACGCCCGGTCGTTCGTCGAGCCGGGCTGGCGGCCGCGGGTCCTGGGCCCGGCGGTGCGAGCGGGCGCCTGGGCGGGCCAGTTCGTGCGACCCGAGGTGTGGCGACGCGCGAGCGAGCCGTTCGTGCGCCGGTTGACCGGCCCGGGAGCCGGTCCGCGCCCGCGACTGAGCGAGGAGCAGCGGGCGCGACTGCTCCCGGCGTTCGCCGACGACGTCGCACTGCTCTCGGAGCTGACCGGCGAGGACTTCTCGGACTGGCTGTCGACCGAGAGCCGCGGCTCGTTCGACGAGCGGCGCAAGGGCGCCTAGCGCACCAGCGTCACCAGGTCGTGCGCGCCGTCCGGACGGGCCGCCTCGACGTAGAAGCGGGTGCGCCCGTCGGGCAGCGGTACGGCCGACGCGTAGCGCCACGCGCCGTCGGAGAACGGCGAGGCCACCGGGTCCTCGTCGTCGGCGACCAGCCGGATGCCGTCCCACCGGGCGACGCCCGTGGTCTCGTGCCAGTTCGACGCGGCATCGGGCCGGCCGTCGTACAGGACGGTCAGCGGCTGCTGCGCGACGACCGCGGTCACCCGGGCACCGCGGGCGTCCCACCTGCCCGGGCGGCCGGCGAGCACCTCGCCCTGGTCGTCCCACGCCAGCCCGTCGGCGCTGGTGAGCAGGCGCGTGGCCATCCGGTCCTCCTGGCCGGCCTCGGTGAGCGGGTGGCAGCACAGCCACATCCGCCAGCCGCCGGGCGTCTGCTCGACGACCGGGTCCTTCACGGCCAGCGCGTCGTCGCCCGGCAGCACCACCTGGCGCTCGCCGGACGGCAGCCCGTCGGGCGACGCGGCCGTGAGGCTGTCGACCCACCAGTGCTTGGAGTCCGGTGTCGCGCAGGACAGGTAGAGGCGCCAGCGGCCGTCCGGCAGCGCGACCAGCACCGGGCGCTCGAAGGACTCGCACCCCAAGGCCTTGCGATGCACCTCCGCGACCGGCTCGAACGTGACGCCGTCGGCCGAGCGCGCCACCACCACCGACACGCCGCGACCCTCGGTGAGCGGTCGCCGGACCCGGTAGGTCAGCCAGAAGGTGCCGTCGACGAGGACCGCGCTCGCGGCGCCGGCCCAGTTGCCCGGGCCGGCGTCCGGCGCCGGCACCACGACCCGGACGCCCTCGTCGTACGACGGGACAGGGGGCAGCGTCTCCACGGACATGCGACCAGCATAGTCGACTCTTCCAGTCGACTATGGGACCGGCTGCCGGAGCAGGTCCGGCCGATGCCGGGGGTGCCGGTGAGGGCGCGCCCCGGCGTTTGGCACAGTGAGGCCCATGCCGGAGTCAGCTGACGAGGTCTACGCCCGGGTCCTGGCCGCCGCAGCGGACGGGCGACTGCCCGTCCCCGCGATGAGCAGCTGGGACATCTACCCGTGGGAGAGCGTCTGCGGCGCCGTGGTCCCGAAGCAGCTGCGCGCGCCGGGGACCGAGCAGCCCCGGGAGGGCGAGCCGGGCGGGAAGCCCTGCTGGGCCTGCGACGGGTTCTCGCCGGAGCGGATCGTCTGGGAGGACGAGCACTGGGTGCTGACGTCGGAGCCGGAGCCGAGCGGCCTCCCGCTGGTGCTGGTGCTGTGGACCCGGGAGCACTACGACGTCGGGGACTTCGACGACGAGCACGCCGCGGAGCTCGGCCGGATCGCGAACCGGCTGGTCCGGATCGTGGAGGCGATGCCGGGCATCGGCCGCGTGCACGTCAACCGCTGGGGCGACGGCTCCTCGCACTCCCACGTCTGGTTCTTCGCCCGTCCGCAGGGGTTCGACCAGATCAAGGGGTCCTACGCCGTGGAGTGGGACGAGATCCTGCCGCCGGTCCCCCAGGACGTCTGGCGCGCGGACCTGCACACCGTCGCGACCAAGCTGGCGAACTGGGGCGGCACCGCCCGCGCCTAGTACCGGGTCCGGAACTCCGTCCCCCCGGTGTCGGACGCCGGCCGCGCCTCGACGTGGTCGACGTGCGCGAGGCTCGGGCCGTCGCCGGCCCAGCGGACGAAGTCCTCGACGGCCCCCTCGTCGCCTTCGACGTGGATCGCGACCGAGCCGTCGGGCTCGTTGCGCACCCAGCCGGCGACCCCGAGCCGGGCGGCCTCGCGCTCGGCGTACATCCGGAACGAGACGCCCTGCACGCGGCCGGTCACCGTGAGGTCCATGGCAGTCCGCATGCCGCCATCCTGCCGCGGGAACCCTGACCGGATGGACGACGAGGGGGCGCACCCGGAGCGCTGGCGGATCCTCGCCGTCTCCCTCGTCATCGGGTTCATGGCCCTGCTCGACGTCACGATCGTCAACGTCGCGATCCCGTCGATCCAGTCGGGGCTGGGTACGTCCGCCGCGACCGTGCAGTGGGTGGTGTCCGGCTACGCGCTCGCCTTCGGCCTGACCCTGGTGACCGGCGGCCGCCTCGGGGACGCGTACGGCCGGCGCACGATGATGCTCATCGGGCTGGCCGGGTTCCTCGCGGCCAGCGCCGGCGTCGGGCTCGCCCCGACGGCGATCTGGGTGGTCGTCGGCCGGCTCGTGCAGGGCGCGAGCGCCGGCCTGCTGACCCCGCAGAACTCCGGGATCATCCAGGAGCTGTTCCGGGGCCGGGAGCGGGCGCGCGCGTTCGGGATGTTCGGGCTCGTGGTGTCGATCTCGTCGGCCACCGGACCGGTGCTCGGCGGGCTGATCATCGCGGTGTTCGGCGAGGAGCACGGGTGGCGCTACATCTTCCTGGTCAATGTGCCGATCGGGCTGGTCGCGATGGTCGCGGTCTGGCGGATGGTGCCGCAGCGTCCCCGCGACCAGCGCGAGACCGGAGCCCGGCTCGACCTGGCCGGCGCGGCCCTGCTCGGCATCACGGTGCTGTGCATCCTGCTGCCGACCGTGAACGCCGAGGGCGGCCACCTGCTGCCGCTGGTGCTGCTGCTCGCCGTGCCGGTCTTCGGCTGGCTGTTCGTGCGCCGGGAGGCCGGGCTGGTACGCCGGGGCGGCGCACCGCTGCTCGACGTCGGCCTGCTGCGGCGTACTCCCGGCTACGCGAGCGGCGTCGCCGTCGGGACCCTGTACTTCACCGGGTTCACCGGCTTCTTCCTCGTGCTGTCGGTCTACTACCAGGACGAGCTCGGGGTGTCGGCGCTGCAGGCGGGTCTGCTCCTGTGCCCGTTCGCCGTCGGGTCCGCGATCACCGCGCCGCTGTCCGGACGCGTGGTGTCGGACCTCCACCGCCGGGTCACCGTGGCCGCGATCTCGGTGATGATGGCGGGCGTCGTGCTGGTGGCGGTGCTCGTGCCGGCGGTCGTGACCGACCGGCTGTGGCTGGTCGCGGTGCCGGTGACGTTCCTGGCCGGTCTCGGCGGCGGAGGTGTGGTGTCGCCGAACATGACCCTGTCCCTGGAGGACGTGCCGCCCCGCATGGGCGGAGCGGCCGGCGGCGCCCTCCAGACCGGCCAGCGGATCGGCTCCTCCATCGGAGCCGCGCTGTCGATGACCGTCTACCAGTTGACGCTCTCAGCGGTCGACGGCGGCGCGGCGCTGCGGGCCGCTCTCGGCACCGGGCTGGTGCTGCTGGCGGCCGCGCTCGCGGCCGCGGTCGCCGCGGCTAGAGGATCGCGCCCGGCGAGTACGCCGCAGCCGCAGGATGCCGCGCCGTGACCTCGGCGACCCGGCGTACGACGGCCTCGACCTGGTCGACCGCCGCACCGGTGAAGGTGATCGGCTCCGCGACCAGCGTCGTGAGCTGGTCGGCGGTGAGGCCGAGGCGCTCGTCGGCGGCCAGCCGCGCGAAGACGTCGTTCTCGGCCTGGCCCTTGCGCATGTCGAGGGCGGTGCGGACCGCGGCCTCCTTGATCGCCTCGTGCGCGGCCTCGCGGCCGACGCCGTTGCGGACCGCGGCCATCAGCACCTTGGTGGTCGCCAGGAACGGCAGGTAGCGGTCCAGCTCGCGCTGGATCACGGCCGGGAACGCGCCGAACTCGTCGAGCACGGTCAGGAACGTCTCGAACAGGCCGTCCGCCGCGAAGAACGCGTCCGGCAGGGCGACCCGGCGTACGACGGAGTCCGAGACGTCGCCCTCGTTCCACTGGTCGCCGGCGAGCTCGCTGACCATCGAGAGGTGGCCGCGGAGCACGACCGCCAACCCGTTGACCCGCTCGCAGGAGCGACTGTTCATCTTGTGCGGCATGGCCGACGAGCCGACCTGGCCCTCCTGGAAGCCCTCGGTCACCAGCTCGTTGCCGGCCATCAGCCGGATCGTGGTCGCCAGGTTCGAGGGGCCCGCCACCAGCTGCACGAGCGCGGAGACCACGTCGAAGTCGAGGCTGCGCGGGTAGACCTGGCCGACGCTGGTCAGCACGTGCTCGAAGCCCAGGTGGTGCGCGACCCGCTCCTCGAGCTGCTGGAGCCGCGCGGTGTCCCCGTCGAGCAGGTCGAGCATGTCCTGCGCGGTGCCCATCGGGCCCTTGATGCCGCGCAGCGGGTAGCGCGCGAGCAGTTCCTCGACGCGGGCCAGGCCGATCAGCATCTCGTCGGCGATCGTCGCGAATCGCTTGCCGAGCGTGGTCGCCTGCGCCGCTACGTTGTGGCTGCGCCCGGCCATCACGGTGGCTTCGTGCTCCGCCGCCAGGCGGGCAAGACGGGCCAGGGTCGCGACCGCGCGGTCGCGGACCAGCGCGAGCGACTGCCGCACCTGGAGCTGCTCGACGTTCTCGGTGAGGTCGCGGCTGGTCATGCCCTTGTGGATGTGCTCGTGACCTGCGAGCGCCGAGAACTCCTCGATCCGCGCCTTCACGTCGTGCCGGGTCACCCGCTCGCGGGCCGCGATCGACGCGAGGTCGACCCCCTTCTCCCCGAGCTCGACGACGCCCCGGTACGCCTCGACGACACCGTCCGGCACCTCGATGCCGAGGTCGCGCTGCGCCTCCAGCACCGCGACCCAGAGCTGCCGCTCCAGCACGACCTTGTGCTCCGGCGACCAGATCTGCGCGAGCCCGGCGGACGCGTAGCGGGTGGCGAGGACGTTGGGGACGGTCACGGGGCGTCATTCTCCCATGCGCGTCGAGTCACGATTCGACGTGGGCGGCGATGTCGGAGCGGTGCTGGGCGCCGGGGAACGAGATCGCGGCGACACCGTCGTACGCCGAGGCGCGGGCCGCCTGCACGTCCCCACCGGTCGCGACCACGGCGAGCACCCGACCGCCCGCGGTGACCAGGTCGGCGCCGTCGAGGGCGGTGCCGGCGTGGATGACGTGCACCCGGTCGAGCGACCCGGCGGCGTCGGTGCCGGTGATCACGTCGCCCCGCGAGGCCGACTCGGGGTAGCCGGCCGAGGCCATCACGACCGCGACGGCGGCGCCGTCCTTCCACACCGGCGCCGGCACGGACGCGAGGGTGCCCGTCGCGGCGCCCATCAGCAGCGGGGACAGCGGCGCGTCGAGGAGTGCCAGCAGCGGCTGGGTCTCCGGGTCGCCCCAGCGCGCGTTGAACTCGATCACCCGGGTGCCGCGCGAGGTCAGCGCGAGGCCGGCGTACAGGAGACCCGAGAACGGCGTGCCGCGGCGCGCCATCTCGTCGACGGTCGGCTGGAGCACGTCGCGCAGCACCTCGCCGACCAGGCCCTCGGGCGCCCACGGGAGCGGGGTGTAGGCGCCCATCCCCCCGGTGTTGGGGCCGGCGTCGCCGTCGAAGATCCGCTTGAAGTCCTGGGCCGGCTGCAGCGGGTAGACGGTCGTGCCGTCGGTGATCGCGAACAGCGAGACCTCGGGGCCGTCGAGGTACTCCTCCACCACCACGCGGTCACAGCCGGCGGCGTGTGCGAGCGCGTCCTCGCGGGAGCTCGTCACCACCACGCCCTTCCCGGCAGCGAGGCCGTCGTCCTTCACGACGTACGGCGGTCCGAACCGGTCCAGGGCCGAGGCGACCTCGCTGACCGAGGAACAGAGGACAGCTGCGGCCGTCGGCACCGAGGCGGCCTCCATGACGGCCTTGGCGAACGCCTTCGACCCCTCGAGCTGCGCGGCGGCACCGGACGGGCCGAACACCGCGATCCCCTTGTCGCGTACGGCGTCCGCGACCCCCGCCACCAGCGGGGCCTCCGGACCGACCACCACGAGGTCGACGCCGAGGGACACCGCGAGCTCGGCGACGGCCGGGCCCGACATCGGGTCGACGTCGTGGAGCGTCGCGACGGCGGCGATGCCCGGGTTGCCCGGGGCGGCGTGCACCTCGGTGACGCCGGGGTCGTGCGCGAGCGCGCGGGCGAGGGCGTGCTCGCGGCCGCCGGTGCCGATGACGAGGGTCTTCACGTGCGACAACCCTAGGTGCGGCGGTCGATGGACTCGGAGTAGGCCGAGGGGCGATACCGCAGGATCGGGTCGTCGGAGAGCTCGATCCCGTCGACGACGCGGGCCGGGTCGAACACGACCGGGTCCTGGTCCGGCAGCTCCCCGGTGACCTCGATGGTCCCGCCGAGCAGCTCGCGAGCGTGCTTCCAGACCGACACCGCGCTGTGCGGGTCGTCGCCGTCGCCGGCGACCAGGAGGCGTACGTCGAAGCGCACCGGCCCGTTCGCGAGCCGGGCCGTCATCTCCTCGAACAGCCGGTCCCGCCCGGCGTACGTCCCGCTCGGCGGCCCGGCGTGCTGCGCGACGAACCGGTAGCGCACCCAGCTCAGGTGGTCGTCGGCGTCGCGCCAGCCGTACGCGTGGATCGGGTAGTACGTCGGCTGGGTGAAGCTCGCGTGCGAGGCGACCGCCTTGCTGCGCAGGCCGTCCAGCATCGCGCCCGCCATCCGGGGGTGCCGGAGCATGAACAGCGGGACCAGCACGGGCTTGCGCGACGCCTCGGTCATCGCGACGAACTCTTCCGGGCTGTCGGTCGGGAACCGCCGCGCGGTCTGGCCGAGCAGGTCGGTCTCCGTGCCGTCGGGGAGCCGGAACTTGACGGCCATGCCCCGGATGTCGGGCGCCTTGTCCGGCACCTCGGCGTCGCCGCCGGCGTTCGACCAGCGCACCAGCACCGGCACCGGCTCACCCGTCAGGTGCCCGGCGCGGCCGAGGGCCGCGGCCTCCGGGGTGGCGGTGAAGGTGCCGGCGTAGAAGCGGCCCTTCGCGTGCAGCGTGCGGTGCCGGTCCGGGCCGCGGAACGCGGCGCGCAACCGGTCGATGGCGACGACGGGGTCGAGCATGTCCCGGACGCTAGTGGGTCAGACGAGCTCGTGTCTCACGACGGTCGCTTCGCGCGACGGCCCGACGCCGACGGCCGAGATGCGTGCTCCGGACATCGCCTCGACGGCCTCGACGTACGCACGCGCGTTCGCCGGCAGGTCCTCGAACGTGCGCGCGGCGGAGAGGTCCTCCCACCAGCCGTCGAGGTACTCGTAGATCGGTACGGCGTGGTGGAAGTCGGACTGGTTGACCGGCATCTCGTCGTGGCGGGTGCCGTCGACGTCGTAGGCCACGCACACCGGGACCTTCTCGAGGCCGGTCAGCACGTCGAGCTTGGTGAGCACGAAGTCGGTGACGCCGTTGACGCGGGCGGCGTACCGGGCGATGACCGCGTCGTACCAGCCGCAGCGGCGCGGCCGGCCGGTGGTGGTGCCGTACTCGGCGCCGACCTTGCGCAGGTGCTCACCGGCGTCGTCGTTCAGCTCGGTCGGGAACGGGCCCTCGCCGACGCGCGTCGTGTACGCCTTGACGATGCCGATCACCTGGTCCAGCCGGGTCGGCGGGATGCCGGAGCCGGTGCAGGCGCCGCCCGAGGTCGCCGACGACGAGGTCACGAACGGGTAGGTGCCGTGGTCGACGTCCAGCAGCGTGGCCTGCCCGGCCTCGAGCAGCACGATCTCGTCGCGGTCGAGCGCCTGGTTGAGCAGCAGTCCGGTGTCGCAGACCATCGGGGCGAGCCGCTCGGCGTACGCCCGGAGCTCCTCGACGGTCTCGTCGACGGTCGCGGGCCGGCGGTTGTAGATCTTGGTGAGCACCTGGCCCTTGAGGTCGAGGACGCCCTCGACCTTCTGGCGCAGGATCTTCTCGTCGAAGATGTCCTGGATCCGGATGCCGATCCGGTTCATCTTGTCGGCGTACGTCGGCCCGATGCCGCGCCCGGTCGTGCCGATCCGGCGCGAGCCGAGGAACCGCTCGGTGACCTTGTCGAGGGTGCGGTTGTAGTCGGCGATCACGTGCGCGTTCGCGCTGATCCTCAGCCGCGACACGTCGACGCCGCGCGCGACGAGGCCGTCGAGCTCCTCGAACAGCACGGCCAGGTCGACGACGACGCCGTTCCCGATCACCGGGGTGCACCCCGGCGTGAGGATGCCGCTCGGCAGCAGGTGCAACGCGTACTTCTCGCTGCTGCCGTCCTCCTGGCCGATGACGACCGTGTGGCCGGCGTTGTTGCCGCCGTTGAACTTCACGACGTAGTCGACCCGGGAGCCGAGGAGATCGGTCGCCTTGCCCTTCCCCTCGTCGCCCCACTGGGCACCGATGATGGCGATGGCGGGCATGTGCTGCCTCCTGCGAAACGAGAGAAGCTCCGGCACAACAGCACCGGAGCTCTTGCGGCCAGAGGCTACCAAAGGGTGACCAGACCGTTCGAACGCTCGGATAGGGTCCGCCACGTGGACCCCCTCCTCGTCATCACCAACAGCGAGGCCGGCACCGCGGACGAGGAGAACCTGGCCGCTGCGCTGGCCGTGCTGCGCGAGCGCACGTCCGTGGAGGTGGCTGCGACCTCCAACCCGGGCGAGCTGGACGGCGTCCTGCACCGCGCCGGCTCGCGACCGGTCGTCGTGGCCGGGGGCGACGGCAGCCTGCACGCGGTGATCGCGGCGCTGCACCGCCGGCGCGACCTCGAGCACACCGTGCTCGGGCTGCTGCCCCTGGGCACCGGCAACGACTTCGCCCGCGGCATCGGCATCCCCCTCGACATCGAGGAGGCCGCGAACGTCGTGCTCCGCGGCCGCTCCCGGCCGATGGACCTGATCGTGGACGAGGTCGGCGAGGTGGTCGTCAACAGCGTGCACGTCGGCGTCGGCGCCGAGGCGAGCCGGCGGGCCGTGGGCCTGAAGGAGCGGCTGGGCAGGTTCGGCTACCCGCTGGGTGCGCTGCTCACCGCGCTCGACCCGCCGCTGGTCCGGCTGCGGGTGGAGGTCGACGGCGAGGTCGTCACCGACCTGGACGACCCGGTCCTGATGGTCGCCATCGGCAACGGCTCGTCGGTCGGCGGCGGCACCGAGCTGACGCCGGACGCCGACCCGAAGGACGGCCTGGTCGACGTGCTCGTCTCGCGGTCGACGGGACCGCTGGCCCGGGTGCTGTACACCGTGCGGCTCGGGTTCGCGACCCACCACCACCGCGAGGACGTGTCGTACCGCCGGGGGCGCACGGTCTCGGTCTCGGGAGGCCCGTTCTGGTGCAGCGCGGACGGCGAGATCTACGGCCCGGAGCGGCAGCGGACCTGGCACGTCGAGCCGGCCGCCTACTCGATGCTGCTGCCCTGAGGCGGACCTGGGCAGCTCAGATCCAGCCGCGCCGGGCCGCCTCGACGCCCGCCTGGAAGCGGGAGTCGGCGCCGAGCTCGCTCATCAGGTCGGCGACCCGGCGGCGCACCGTGCGCAGGCTGATCCCGAGCTTGCGGGCGATCTGCTCGTCGCGCTCGCCGGCGGCGAGCTGCTGGAGCAGGAAGCGGCGGCGGTCCGGGCGCCCGGCGACACCGCCGGCGGGTACGGCGGCGCGCTCCCAGAGCAGCTCGAACCACTGCGCCATCGCCTCCACGACCCCCCGCTGCCGGACGACCGCGAGCGGCATGTCGGCGTACCCGAGCGGTTCAGGGAGGACGACGTGCGAGTCGCCGATCACCAGCATCCGGGTGGGGACCTCGGGGAGCACGCGCACCTGCTCGCCGACCGCGGCCCGGGCCGAGAGCACCTTCGGGTCGCCGACCGCGTGCACCGGATAGATCGCGCGGGACGCCCGGCCGCTCCCGCGGAGCGCCTCGCCGACGAGCCCGGCCATCCGGTCCTCCCGGGGTCCACGCCACTGGTCCGGGCGCAGCCACAGCAGGTCGCCGCTGCTGCCCAGGACCAGCGACCGCACCAGATCGTAGATCTCGGCGCGGTCCGCCGCGGTCACGACCTCGCCGTCGATCGGCAGGCGGCCCTCGTGCTCGGACGGCACCGCCCGCCCCTCCTCCGCAGCGAGCAGCCCGACCGCGTCGGTGATCCCCTCCAGCTGGCGGCGCAGGCGCTGGGCGTGCACCGCCTGACCGGCCACCAGGATCCGCACCGCCTCGGCCGGGGGCTCCACGACCAGCTGGTCGCCGTCGCGCCGCACGATCCCCGCGCGCAGCAGCGGCGCGATCTGGTCGAGCAGCTCCGCGGGCGTGCGCAGCATGGACGCCGCGAGCCGCTCCAGGTCCCGGCCGGACTGGCTGCGTAGCCGCTGGTAGGTGCGGTCCACCTGCGCCGAGAACCCCAGCGCGGTGAGGACGGACGTCGAGCCGGGCCGGGGCATGGGCGCAGCGTAGCCCGATTGGCAGGTTGGTGACAGCGTCCTCTTGTCCCCCGATGGCAGGGACCGGTCAGTGCGACGATGCGCGCGTCGCGTCGACGGTCGCGCGCCTCTCGGGGCGCGACGGTCCCGCCACGACCCACATCGGGGGATCGGTCGTGCCGGGGGACGCACAGGACGGGGGCGCCGGTCCGCCACTCGGCGGCGGTTCCGGCGCCCTTCTCCTGGTTCGGTAGCGTGCCGCTGTCCCCGAACCCCCACAGCAGGAGCTGCGACCGCGATGGCACGAGGCAACCAGGGCGACCCCACCGACTGGGTGACCCGGGCGGCCGACGACACGATCCGCCACGCCCAGCAGCAGTACGGCGAGGGTCTCGCCGGGCACGTCATCACCTGCGCGTCGGGGGCGAGCCCGAGCGGGCCGATCCACCTCGGCAACCTGCGCGAGTTCATCACCCCCCACTTCGTCGCCGAGGAGATCCGCCGCCGCGGGATCGCCGTACGCCACCTGCACAGCTGGGACGACTTCGACCGCTTCCGCAAGGTCCCGGCGGGCGTCGACCCCTCCTGGAGCGAGCACATCGGCCGGCCGCTCTCGGCCGTCCCCGACCCGTGGGAGTGCCACGACTCCTGGGCGGAGCACTTCAAGGCACCGCTGCGCGCGGCGCTCGCGGAGCTGGGCGTGGAGATGGAGGAGGTCTCGCAGACCGAGCAGTACCGCGCCGGCGCCTACACCGAGCAGGTCCTCCACGCGATCCGGCACCGCGACGTCATCGAGGAGGTGCTGGCCCGGCACCGCACCAAGAAGGCGGAGCCGGCACCGGAGAACGAGCAGGAGGCCGAGGCGCTGGCCGACTCCGTCGCCGACGACGAGGACGACCAGCCGAGCGGCGCTGGCAACCTGGCCCGGTTCCCGTACAAGCCCTACTGCCGCCAGTGCGGACGCGACACCGTGGTGGTCACTGCGTACGACGACGAGACGACCGACCTCTCCTACACCTGCACCTCGTGCGGCTTCACCGGCGTCACCAACGTGGCGACCCAGCACGAGGGCAAGCTGGTGTGGAAGATCGACTGGCCGATGCGTTGGGCCTACGAGGGCGTCGACTTCGAGCCGGGCGGGCTCGACCACTCCACCCCGGGCTCGTCGTACACCGTCGGCAAGGAGATCGTGAAGCGCGTCTTCGACTTCCGGGCGCCGTCGTACGTCGCCTACGCCTTCGTCGGCTTCGCCGGGGTGCAGAAGATGTCGTCCTCGGCCGGTGGCGTGCCGACGGCCGCCGACGCGCTTACGATCCTCGAGGCGCCGATCCTGCGGTGGCTCTACGTCCGCCGGCAGCCCAAGCAGGCGTTCAACATCGACTTCGGCGCCGAGGTCGTGCGCCTGTACGACGAGTGGGACGCGCTCGGCAGGAAGGCCGCCGATCCCTCGCGGCGCGATGCCCAGGTGCTCGCGTTCGAGCGGGCCTCGGCGACCTCGAGCGCGGGGACCCTGCCGACCCCCGCCGTGGTCGCGCCGTTCCGGTTGCTCTCGTCGGTCGCCGACGTCACCGCGGGCAGCGCCGAGCTGATCAGCCGGATCGTCGGCGACGTCGGCCACGAGCACGCGGCGGTCGAGGACCTCGAGCCGCGGCTGACCAAGGCGATGACGTGGGTGTCGGACTACGTGCCGAGCGAGGACCGGACGACCGTCCGGTCGTCCCCCGACACCGAGCGGCTGGCCGCGCTCAGCGAGGACGAGGAGATCTGGCTGCGCCAGCTGCTCGACCGGCTGCCGGACCAGCTCGAGCTGGACTCGGTCACGGCGCTGATCTACGGCGTGCCCAAGCTGGCGCGCGGGCTCGGCCTCGACGACGCGCCGACCGACGAGGTGAAGCAGGACCAGAAGGACTTCTTCCGGCTGCTCTACCACCTGCTCGTCGATGCCGACCGCGGGCCGCGGCTGCCCACGCTGTTCCTCGCCCTCGGCGCCGAGAAGGTGCGGGCCCTGCTCACTCCTCGCTGAGCAGCTCCGCGTAGCCGGTCGGGCTGGAGTCGCGCAGGAACTCCGCGCAGCGCTCCCACTCGGCGTCCTCGCCGATCGCGCGGGCCGCGAGGGCGAGCAGCGCCAGGCAGGTGAGGAAGCCGCGGTTCGGCTCGTGCTCCCACGGCACCGGTCCGTGGCCCTTCCAGCCGTTGCGGCGCAGCAGGTCCAGGCTGCGGTGGTAGCCGACGCGCGCGTATGCGTAGATCGTCACCGGGTCGTCCTCGGCCTCCGCGGCGAGGGTCGCCAGCGTGGCCCAGGCGAGCGGCGACTCGGGGTGCCGGCGTACGACGTCCATCGCGTCGGCGCCCGGGACCAGGTCGGCCGCGGCCGGGTCCTCGGGGAGGTGCGTGGGCGGGGGTCCCGCCATCAGGTCCGATCCGCTGAACGAGCTCATGGGAGCAATTGTCCACGGTCGGGTGTTAGGTGGACCCGTGACCCAGTCAGCTCCCCCCACCACCACCGACCCGACCGGCGGGAAGGAGCCGTGGCCGGCGCTGTTCGCGCTGTGCATCGGCTTCTTCATGATCCTCGTCGACACCACGATCGTCTCGGTGGCGACACCGGCGATCATCGAGGACCTGCACGCCAGCGTGAACGACGTCGTCTGGGTGACCAGCGCCTACCTGCTGGCCTACGCCGTACCGGTGCTGATCACCGGCCGGCTGGGTGACCGGTTCGGTCCCAAGAACCTCTACATGCTCGGCCTGACGGTCTTCACGCTGGCGTCGCTGTGGTGCGGCCTGACCGGCTCGATCGAGATGCTGATCGCCGCGCGCGTCGTGCAGGGCCTGGGCGCCTCGATGATCACGCCGCAGACGATGGCGATCATCACGCGCATCTTCCCGCCCGAGCGGCGCGGCGCGGCCATGGCGCTGTGGGGCGCCACCGCGGGTGTCGCCACCCTGGTCGGCCCGATCCTCGGCGGCGTGCTCGTCGACGGCTTCGGCTGGGAGTGGATCTTCTTCATCAACGTCCCGGTCGGCCTGGTCGGCTTCGTGCTCGCGCTGCGGCTCGTGCCGAAGCTCCCGACCCACAGCCACCAGTTCGACTGGCTCGGCGTCGCGCTCAGCGGCGCCGGGATGTTCCTCCTCGTCTTCGGCATCCAGGAGGGCCACCAGTACAGCTGGAACGCCACGATCTGGGCGACGATCATCGCCGGCCTCGTGGTGCTCGGCCTCTTCGTGCTCTGGCAGTCCCGCAACCGCAACGAGCCGCTGGTGCCGCTCGGGCTGTTCCGGGACCGCAACTTCTCGCTGGCGAACGTCGCGATCTCGGTGATGGGCTTCTCGATCACCTCGCTGTCGATCCCGATCATGATCTGGGCGCAGGTCGTCCGTGGCCTGAGTCCGACCCGGTCCGCGCTGCTGCTGGTGCCGATGGCGCTGATGACGCTCCTGCTCGCGAAGTTCGTGGGCGGCCTGACCGACCGGCTGCACCCGCGGCTGCTCACCGCGTTCGGCTTCGGCTGCCTGTTCGTCGGCCTGTTGTGCCTGACGTTCGCGATGACGCCGGACACCTCGATCTGGTGGACGGTGCCCCCGATGCTCGTGTTCGGTGTCGGCAACGCGTTCGTCTGGGCGCCGAACAGCGCGACCGCGACCCGCAACCTGCCGGTCCAGCTGGCCGGCGCCGGCTCGGGCGTCTACAACGCCACCCGCCAGGTGGGCGCGGTCCTCGGCTCGGCGGCGATCGCGGTGCTGATCGACTCGCGGCTCGCGGCCGAGGGCCTGCCGTCGTTCAGCGGGGCCGAGGGCTCGGGCTCCGGCGCTCCGCTGCCCCCGGCCGTCGCCCAGGCCTTCAGCGACGCGATGGCCACCGCGGTGCTGCTCCCGGTCGCGGCGTTCGTGCTCGGCTTCCTCGCGGTGCTGTTCTTCGAGAAGCCCCGCCACTCCGGCTACACCGGCGTACCCGCCGCCGGGTCTGCTGCGACGTCCTCGGCCGACTGACCAGCTGGACCTCAGCCCAGCGACTTCCCCGCGGAGCGGAGGTTCTCGCACGCCTCGACGACGCGGGCGGCCATGCCGGCCTCGGCGGCCTTGCCCCAGGCACGGGGGTCGTAGGACTTCTTGTCGCCGACCTCGCCGTCGACCTTGAGCACGCCGTCGTAGTGCTGGAACATGTGCCCGGCGACGGGGCGCGTGAAGGCGTACTGGGTGTCGGTGTCGACGTTCATCTTCACGACGCCGTAGTCGACGGCCGCGCCGATCTCCTCGGCGGACGAGCCGGAGCCGCCGTGGAAGACCAGGTGGAACGGCTTCGAGCCGGGCTCGAGGCCGAACTCGGTGACGACCGCCTCCTGGGCCTCCTGGAGGACCTCGGGACGCAGCTTGACGTTGCCCGGCTTGTAGACGCCGTGCACGTTGCCGAAGGTCAGCGCGGTCATGTAGTAGCCACGGTCGCCGTACCCGAGCGCCCGGGCGGTGGCGATGGCGTCGGCGGGGGTCGAGTAGAGCTTCTCGTTGATCTCGTGCGCGACGCCGTCCTCCTCGCCGCCGACCACGCCGACCTCGATCTCGAGGATCACCTTGGCCTTGATGCAGCGGTCGAGGAGCTCCTCGGCGATGTGCAGGTTCTCCTCCAGGGGTACGGCGGAGCCGTCCCACATGTGCGACTGGAAGAGCGGCGCCTCGCCACGCGCGACCCGCTCCTCGGAGATCGCCAGCAGCGGCCGGACGAAGCCGTCGAGCTTGTCCTGGGGGCAGTGGTCGGTGTGCAGCGCGATGTTCACCGGGTAGTTCTTCGCGACCTCGGCGGCGTACGCGGCGAACGCGACCGAGCCGGCGACCATGTTCTTCACCGTCGGCCCGGAGAGGTAGTCCGCGCCACCGGTGGAGACCTGGATGATGCCGTCGGAGCCGGCCTCCGCGAAGCCCGCGAGCGCCGCATTGAGGGTCTGGGAGGACGACACGTTGATGGCGGGGAACGCGAAGCGGTTCTCCTTGGCCGTGTCGAGCATCTCGGCGTACTTCTCGGGAGTCACGATGGGCATGCTCCGACCCTACTAGCGTCGAGCCGTGGTGCTCACGGGTCGGACGGCGGATGCGGACGCCGCGATCGAGGAAGTCTCGCGGCTCCTGACAACGGATCGGCCGCCTGCTCCGTCCTCCTGACATGGACACCGACATCCGCGACGAGATCGAGCACTCCTTCGGCGACGGGCCGGCGCACCCGCCCGTCGAGGACCAGCTGGCGGCGGGCCGGCGGGCGCTGCGGCGACGCCGGGGTCTCGTGGCGACGGCCGCGTGCGCCGCGATCGTGGCGCTCGGCGCGTCGTACGCCGTCGCCGGCTCCGGGGCGCGCGACGACGCCGGCACGCACATCGCGAACGACCCGACGGGCTCGGCCTCCCCGACGGCGTCGCCCTCCGACGCGGGCCGGGAGGACGACGTCCCGCTCCGCTACGTCGACGGGAAGCTGCAGCTCCGGCCCGGGGTGGTCGTGCACCAGCGCATCGAGAACCCGTACGACTACCAGCCACCGAAGGGGTCAGACGCCCTCGATCTCACCTGGCGCGGCCAGCGCAGCTGGGTCCTCGCGGACCACACCGGCCGCGGCTTCGGCTACAGCGCGACCGTGCCGAGCAACGGCTGGGCGAGCTTCGCCGCCTGGGTCGCCGACCAGGTGGGTGCGGCCGTGCCCGGTGACGACGGCTGGCCCGAGACCGTCCGGCTCGACGACCGGGATGAGGTGGTCGCAGCCGCCGGCGCGCGGATCGTGCAGCGCACCGACGAGCCCCGTCTGGGCGAGAGCTTCGCTTCGCCGGGGACGCGCACCGGCGCCGCGGTCGTCACCGTCGACGGCGACGAGAGGTCCTACTTCGTGGTCTGGCGCGTCGTCGACGGCGAGCTGGACGTGATCACGACGCCGCCGCGGGATGTCGTGGGCGCCACGTTCGAGGAGCTCCTGACATACGCCCGGGCGCAGTACGCCTCGGGCGAGGGCCTCCGGTGAACCGCTCGGCCCGGGACGCGGCGTTCACGGAGTTCGTCCGGGCCCGGCGCACCCACCTGCGCCGGATCGCCTACGCGATCTGCGGCGACTGGCACCGCGCCGACGACCTGGTGCAGACCGCGCTGGTCAAGCTGTACGTCGCCTGGCCGCGGCTGGACCGCGAGGGCCGGGAGGAGGCGTACGTCCGCACCATCATCGTGCGCGCCGACATCGACGAGCACCGGCGGTCCTGGCGGCGGGAGCGGGCCGGCCTGCCCGAGGTCGAGCGGCCGGCCCGGGAGGAGCTGCCGGCAGAGGAGCGGTCCGCGCTGTTCGACGCGCTCCAGGCCTTGCCCACGATGCAGCGGAAGGTCGTGGTGCTGCGGCACTGGCTCGGCCTCTCGGTCGAGGAGACCGCGCACGAGCTGCGGATCAGCCAGGGCACGGTGAAGAGCCACTCGTCCCGTGGGCTGGCGGCGCTCAGGGAGACGCTGGCGGCTCGGGACTGAGTGTCCACCCGGTCACGAGCCGCCCCGCCAGGCCGCGCCGTCGGAGAGGTCGGCGTGCTCGCGCACCCAGGCGTGCATCGCGATGGCGGCGGCAGAGGACGCGTTGATCGACCGCGTGGAGCCGAACTGCGCGATCGAGAAGGTCCCGTCGCACGCCGTCCGCGCGCCCTCGGACAGCCCGGGACCCTCCTGGCCGAAGAGGAAGCAGACCCGGCGCGGCACCGTCGTCGTCTCGAGGTGCAGCGACCCCGGCAGGTTGTCGATGCCGAGCAGCGTCAACTCCCGCTCGTGCAGGTACGCCGCGAGCGCCGGCACGTCGGGGTGGTGGCGGACGTGCTGGTACCGGTCGGTCACCATGGCGCCGCGGCGGTTCCACCGGCGGTTGCCCACGATGTGCACCTCCGCGGCGAGGAACGCGTTCGCGGTCCGCACGATCGTCCCGATGTTGAAGTCGTGCTGCCAGTTCTCGATCGCGACGTGGAAGTCGTGCCGCCGCGTGTCCAGGTCGGCCACGATCGCCTCGACCGTCCAGTACCGGTAGCGGTCCACGACGTTGCGCCGGTCGCCCTCCGCGAGCAGCCGCGCGTCGTACTGCTCCCCCTCCGGCCACGGCCCCTCCCACGGACCGATGCCGACCTCGGGCGGACCGTGCGGCATCGGGTCGTACGGCGCGCGCTCCTCCACGGCGGACACGGTAGGGGATGCTTCATGTCGCGTTCACGTCCGACGGGTACCGTTGTGACGTGATTCCCGCCCTCGTCCCGGCACCGTTGCTGCTGGGCATGGACTGGATGGACCCGAACTGGCTGCTCGACCAGTTCGGCGGGGCCTTCTACTGGATCAGCCTGGTCATCCTGTTCATCGAGTGCGGGCTGTTCTTCCCGTTCCTGCCGGGCGACACGCTGCTGTTCGCCCTGGGGTTGTTCCTCAACTCCGGCCGGATCGACGTGTTCGGCACGCCGCCGGTCGTCGAGGTCCTGATCGCGTTCGTGCTGCTGACGGCCGCGGCCTTCCTGGGCAACGTGGTCGGCTACGAGATCGGCCGGGCGATCGGGCCACCGCTCTACGAGCGCAACGGCCGGCTGCTGAAGAAGAAGTACTTCGACCAGACGGCCGCGTTCTTCGACCGGCACGGCAACAAGGCGCTGGTGATCGGCCGGTTCGTGCCGTTCGTCCGCACCTTCATCACCGTCGTGGCGGGCGTGACCCGGATGGACCGCCGCCGGTTCTTCCTGTGGAGCGCGGTCGGTGCGGTGCTGTGGGTCGGCAGCATCCTGTTCGCCGGATTCACGCTGGGCCACGCGTTCCCGAGCCTCGGCGAGAACATCGACAAGGCGATCCTGGTCATCCTCGCCTTCACGGTCGTCCCGATCGCCTGGGAGCTGTGGCAGCGCAGGCGGCACCGCTCGCGGCGTCGGGCCGACCCGAAGACCTCCGGCGAGCCGACCGCGGCCGAGACCACCGAGGTCTGACTAGGCCCCCCGCGCCGCGTCGAGCTGCACCTTGGTCAGCACCGCGCGCACCTCGAGCCCGGCGTCGGCCAGCGGGTTCTCACCGACCGGGCTGCGGTCGATCGCGCACACCACGACCTCGACCGTGGCGCCGGCCGCCCGCAGCGCGTCGGTGGCCTCGCGCACGGCGCCGCCCGTGGTGATGACGTCCTCGATCAGCGTCACCCGCCGGCTGGCGACGTCCGGGCCCTCGGCGAGCTTGCAGGTGCCGTACTCCTTGGCCTTCTTGCGCACGAAGAGCGCCGGGCGTCCGGTCAGGCTGCTCACCATGGTCGCGATCGGGACCCCACCGAGCTCGAGCCCGCCCAGCAGGTCCGTGTCCGGCGGCAGCAGCCGGACCATCTCGCGCGCGACCCGCAGCAGCAGCTGGGGGTCGGCCTCGAAGAGGTACTTGTCGAAGTACTCCGTCGCCTGCTGTCCCGAGCGGAGCGTGAACTCCCCGGTCAGGCGGCAGATCGCGTCGATGTCGGCTGCCAGCGTCTCGTCCACGGGCCCGACAATATCGGCGCTACTGTCGGCCGCATGCTCGCCCACCGTCTCGACGGCATCCCGCCGACGATCTTCTCGGCGATGTCCGCGCTGGCCGTCCGGACCCAGTCGGTCAACCTGGGCCAGGGGTTCCCGGACGTCGACGGCCCGCCCGAGGTGATCGCCCGCGCGGTGCACGCGCTGGAGAGCGGGCTCAACCAGTACGCACCGGGCGCCGGCGTGCCCGCGCTCCGCCAGGCGATCGCCCGCCACCAGCTGCGCCACTACGGGATCGAGCTCGACCCGGACAGCCAGGTCGTCGTCACCACCGGTTGCACCGAGGCGATCGCGGCCGCGCTCCTCGGCCTCGTGAACGAGGGCGACGAGGTGGTCGTGCTCGAGCCGTACTACGACTCCTACACCGCGATGATCCAGATGGCGGGCGGCGTACGGCGCCCCGTCACGCTGCGGGCGCCACACTTCCGGCTCGACGTGGACGAGCTGCGCGCGGCGGTCACCCCGCGGACCCGGTTCGTGCTGCTGAACACCCCGCACAACCCGACCGGCACCGTGCTGACGCGCGAGGAGCTGCAGGCCGTCGCCGACGTCGCGCGCGAGCACGACCTGGTGGTGATCACCGACGAGGTCTACGAGCACTTGGTCTTCGACGACGGCGAGCACGTCCCGATAGCGACCCTGCCCGGGATGTTCGAGCGGACGCTGACCCTGTCGAGCGCGGGCAAGTCCTACTCCTTCACCGGCTGGAAGGTCGGCTGGGCGACCGGGCCGGCCGAGCTGGTGAGTGCCGTGCTTGCCGCCAAGCAGTGGCTGACGTTCACCTCCGGCTCGCCGCTCCAGCCGGCCGTGGCGTTCGCTCTCGACGAGGAGCCCGACTTCCCGGCCGCGCTCGCGGCCGACCTGCAGGCCAAGCGGGACCTGCTCTGCGCGGGGCTCGCCGACGTCGGCCTCGACGTGCGGGTGCCCGAGGGCACCTACTTCGCCACCACCGACATCTCGCACCTCGGCTGGGACGACGGCACGGCGTTCTGCCTCGCGCTACCCGAGCGGGCAGGCGTCGTCGCGATCCCGACCCGCGGGTTCTACGACTCCGACGCCGGCCGACATCTGGTGCGCTGGGCGTTCTGCAAGGAGCGCTCGGTGATCGAGGAGGGGCTCAGCCGGCTGGCGGCCGCGGACCTGGCGGCCGGCTGAACCACGCCCGGGCCTCCGGGCGCAGCAGGAGGGCGAGGGTCACCACGCTGGCGACCAGCGTCAGCGCGAGGAGGAACGCGCCGATCGCCGTACCGATCAGGGACAGCGCGGCCGCGGTGGCCGTCGAGACGATGAGCACGACGCGCGCCCACTCGGTGCGCCGGAGCACCAGGACCGCCAGGACCGCGGCCGAGGCGCACCACAGCACGATCCCCGCGATCATCGCGAAGGTGACGCCGACGAGCAGGTCGTCGGACACGCCCTGGGTCGCGAGCTCCGGGTTCTGCCGGTGCACCTCGTCGAGCAGCGTGTCCGGCTCCAGCGCGAGCAGCACACCGGTGGCGATCATCCCGAGCGCGGTGAACCCGGTGGCGATCCAGGTCAGCGTGCACGCGACGGTCACGCCGGCCGGCCGCGGCTGCGCCGGCGCCGTAGGCACCGGGACGCCCGCCCGGGGCTGCGCCGTTGCCGGCACGGAGGCCGCGGCCGGTACGGCGGCCGCCTGACGGGTCACCCCGTCGAACCAGTCCCGGGCCGGCTGCAGCCACAGCATCACCGCCGAGGCCGCCACCAGCGACGACACGAAGCCGCCGGTCACCATGCCCGTGAAGAACAGCGGGACCGCGAGCACCGTGAGGCCGAGCCGGGCGCTGCGGCTGCGCCGGAGCACCTGGTAGCCGAGGATCGCCGCCGCGGTCGCGCACCCCGCCGCCACCATCGCGAGGGTCCGGATCGCCGACAGCACCCCGTCGACGCCGACCCCGAGGTCGCTGCCCGGCGGCTCGGCGAGGAACTTCTCGACCGACTGCCGGGTGTCGAGCGTGTGCAGGCCGGCGAGCCGGTCGAAGACCAGCAGCACGACGAAGGCGGAGCCGACCATCGTCAGCCACGCGACCAAGGTGACCTGGCGCGGGCGGCTGTTCGGGGTCGGCTCGCTCACGGGTCCCATTGCATCACGGGCGCGCCCGTGGGACGCACTCGCCGACGGGTCGTGGTCAGTCCGCCAGCAGCAGCAGCCCGTCCCCGTCGGGCGCGCGGTCCACGGTGACGCCGGAGCCGTCGGCCACCTCGCCGGAGATCAGCATCTTCGCGAGCGGGTCGCCGATCGCGCTCTGGATCAGCCTCCGCAGCGGGCGGGCGCCGTACGCCGGGTCGTAGCCGGTGTCGGCCAGCCAGCGCCGGGCGTCGTCGGTCACGCTGATCGTGATCCGGCGGACGGCGAGCCGCTTCTCGAGCAGGCCGAGCTGCAGGTCCACGATGTGGGTGAGCTCGTCCTGGGTGAGCGCGTCGAACAGGACCACCTCGTCGAGCCGGTTGAGGAACTCCGGCTTGAACGCCGCGCGGACGGTCGCCATCACCGACTCGCGCTTCTTCTCCGGGTCCAGCGTGGGGTCGACGAGGTACGCCGAGCCGAGGTTGCTGGTCAGGATCAGCAGCGTGTTCCGGAAGTCGACCGTGCGGCCCTGGCCGTCGGTGAGCCGCCCGTCGTCGAGCACCTGGAGCAGGATGTCGAAGACCTCGGGGTGGGCCTTCTCGACCTCGTCGAGCAGCACCACGCTGTACGGGCGCCGGCGGACCGCCTCGGTGAGCTGGCCGCCCTCGTCGTACCCGACGTAGCCCGGGGGCGCGCCGACCAGCCGCGCGACGGAGTGCTTCTCGGAGTACTCGCTCATGTCGATGCGCACGATCGCGCGCTCGTCGTCGAACAGGAAGTCCGCGAGCGCCTTGGCGAGCTCGGTCTTGCCGGTGCCGGTCGGGCCGAGGAACAGGAACGAGCCGGTGGGCCGGTTCGGGTCGCTGATGCCCGCGCGGGAGCGGCGCACGGCGTCGCTGACGGCGGTGACCGCGGTGCGCTGACCGATCAGCCGCTCGCCGATCACGTCCTCCATCGTCAGCAGCTTGGCGGTCTCGCCCTGGAGCATCCGGCCGGTCGGGATGCCGGTCCAGGCCTCCACGACCTCCGCGATCTGCTCGGCACCGACCTCCTCGCCGACCAGGGGGTCGACGGTGGACGTGGCGGTCTGGGCGGCGTGCTCGAGCGCCTTCTCGAGCTCGGGGATCTTGCCGTAGAGGATCTCGCTGGCCTCGTCGAGCCTGCCCTCGCGCATCAGCTTGTCGGCCTGCACGCGCACGGTGTCGAGGCGGCGGCGCAGTTCACCCTCGCCCTCGAGCGAGGACTTCTCCCGCTCCCAGCGGGCCTCGAGCGCGCGCAGCTCCTCCTCGCGGTCGGCGAGGTCCTGCTGCAGGACGTCGAGCCGCTCCCGGGAGGCGTCGTCGTGCTCCTTCTGGAGTGCGAACTCCTCCATCTTGAGGCGCTCGACCTGCCGGCGGAGCTGGTCGATCTCCTCGGGCGAGGACTCGATCTCCATGCGCAGCCGCGAGGCCGACTCGTCGATCAGGTCGATCGCCTTGTCGGGCAGCTGGCGGCCGGTGATGTAGCGGTCGGACAGGGTCGCGGCGGCGACGAGCGCGGCGTCGGTGATCCGGACGCCGTGGTGGGCCTCGTACTTCTCCTGGATGCCGCGCAGGATCTGGATGGTGTCCTCGACGGTGGGCTCGCCGACGAAGACCTGCTGGAACCGGCGCTCCAGGGCCGGGTCCTTCTCGATCCGCTCGCGGTACTCGTCGAGCGTGGTCGCCCCGATCATGTGCAGCTCGCCGCGGGCCAGCATCGGCTTGAGCATGTTGCCGGCGTCCATGGCGGAGTCGCCGCCGGCGCCCGCGCCGACCACCGTGTGCAGCTCGTCGATGAAGGTGATGATCTGGCCGCCGGCGTCCTTGATCTCCTCGAGGACGGCCTTGAGCCGCTCCTCGAACTCGCCGCGGTACTTCGCGCCGGCCACCATCGCGGCCAGGTCCAGGCTCAGCACCCGGCGGCCCTTGAGGGAGTCGGGCACGTCGCCCGCGATCACCCGCTGGGCCAGGCCCTCGACCACGGCGGTCTTGCCGACGCCGGGCTCGCCGATCAGGACCGGGTTGTTCTTGGTGCGCCGGGACAGCACCTGCACGACCCGGCGGATCTCGGCGTCGCGGCCGATGACCGGGTCGAGCCGGCCCTCCTCGGCGGCCTGGGTGAGGTCGACGGAGTACTTCTCGAGTGCCTCGTACGTCGACTCCGCGTCCTCGCTGGTCACCCGGCGGTTGCCGCGCACGGCGGTCAGCCCCTCGCGCAGCCCGGCCTCGGTGATGCCGACATCGGCGAGCAGCTTCTGGGCCGAGCTCTCGGTGCCGGCGATCGCGATCATCAGGTGCTCGGTCGCGACGTAGTCGTCCTTCATCCCCGCGGCGAGGTCCAGCGCGCCGGCGAGCACCCGCGTGAGCGCGGCCGACGCGGCGGGCTGCTGGACGGTGGCGCCGCTCGCGGTCGGCAGCGAGCCGAGCGTGGCCTCGGCCCGGGCGGTCAGGTCGGCGGCGTCCACCCCGGCCTTGGCGACCAGGTTCCGCGCCGTACCGTCCTCCTGGCGCAGCAGGGCGACCAGCAGGTGGATCGGCTCGGTGTGCGTGTTGCCGGCGGTCGTGGCGGCGAGCTGGGCGGCCTCGATGGCCTCCCGGCTGCGGGTCGTGAACTTCTCGGCCCCGAACTGGCTCATGGGTGTCATTCTCCTGCGCGATGGTCGGCTCGGACACCACCGGTGCCCGACACCTGGTTCAACGGATCCAAAGTTGAGTCTGTTCCACTCAACTCTGAGAATTTTCGTGTCCTGCCGCCCCCGGAGTCCGCCGAGCCCTAGTCTCGGCCCATGCTGGCCCACGGGGTGCACGCCGCCCTGGTGATGGCCGGCCTGGCCGGGCTCGGGCCACTGCTGGCGCCGACCCTCGCCCTCCACCGACGCCCCGCGGCATGACGGCGCCGCGCGTGGTGCTGGTCGACGACACCGAGGACCTGCGCCTGCTGATGCGGATCGCGCTGCGGCGCGCCGGCTACGAGGTCGTGGGCGAGGCGGGCGACGGTGCCGCCGGCATCGAGGTGGCCCGGACGGAGCTGCCCGACCTGGTGGTGCTCGACCTGTCGATGCCGGTGATGGACGGGCTCGAGGCGCTGCCGCACATCCGGGCGGCGCTCCCCGACGCCACCATCGTCGTGATGTCGGGCTTCGGCTCGGCCCAGATGGGCGAGAAGGCGATCGCCGGTGGCGCAGACGGCTACCTCCAGAAGGGCGCGCCGCTGGCATCGGTCGTCGCGTACCTGGGCGCGGCGATGGACCGGCGCGGAGGGGTCACCACCGAGCTGCTCACCACGGCCCAGGTCCGGCACGGCACGCTGACGCCCCAGCTCCGCGACGTGCGGCCCGCCGACGTCGTCGTCGCAGTGCTCGCCGGGCGGTACGACGCCGGGGTCGAGGTCACCGACGAGCGGCTGGTGCACGCCGACCCGCTCCGGTTGGAGCAGATGCTCAACAACCTGCTGTCCAACGCGCGCAAGTACGGCCGCCCGCCCGTCGACGTCCGGGTCCGGCCCGCCGGACCGTGCGTCGCGATCGACGTGGCCGACCACGGCGACGGCGTACCGGAGCACTTCCGGGACCGGCTGTTCCAGGAGTTCGAGCGTGCCGACACCAGCACGGTCACCGGCGCCGGCCTCGGCCTGCACGTCGTCCGCACGCTCGCCGAGGCCCAGGGCGGCACCGCGACGTACGCCCCCGGACCCGCCGGCGGCGCGGTGTTCACGATCGAGCTGCCGGCGGTCTGAGCTCGTCGCGGCCCCGGGTCTCTGTCCCACGCCTCTGTCCCGCGCCCGAACGACTCAGCGGTTGCGGCGCCAGACCACCACGGACTGACCGGGGACGGGGGTGTGCAGCACCGGCAGCTTGTTCGCGGGCCCGTCGGTACGCCGCGTCGCGAGCGCCTGGCGCAGCGCCTCGCGGGTCGCGTCGAGCTCGGCGACGAGCTCCTCGTTGCGCGCCGCCAGCGCGAGGACCCGGTTCTGCAGGTCGAGGATCCGGCGGACCCCCTCGATGCCGATGCCCGCGGAGGTGAGCTCGGAGATCTGGCGCAGCAGGTCGATGTCACGCGGGGAGTAGCGGCGACCGCCACCCCCGGTGCGCCCGGGGGTGATCAGGCCCATCCGCTCGTAGGTGCGCAGCGTCTGCGGGTGCAGCCCGCTGAGCTCCGCGGCGACGCTGATCACGAAGACCGCGGCGTCGGGGCCCGGCGGCTCGAACGGGTTGCTCGGCACGGCGTCAGGCCTCCTCGAACAGCCTCGAGCGCAGCGGCTTGTCGGCGGTCGCGGACCGGTAGGCCTCGACGGCCTCGCGGGCGGCTGCGTCGAGCACGGCGGGCACCTGGACGTCGACGGTGGCGAGCAGGTCGCCCTTCGTGCCGTCGGACCTGGTCGCGCCCTTGCCGCGGACCCGGAAGGTGCGCCCGTTGGGCGTGCCGGCCGGGACCTTGAGCGTCACCGGTGCCCCGCCGAGGGTCGGCACCTTGATCTCCGCGCCGAGCGCGAGCTCGTCGAAGGAGACCGGTACGTCGAGGGTCAGGTTGTCGCCCTTGCGGCCGAACAGCCGGTGCGGCGAGACCTTGACCGTGACGAACAGGTCGCCGGCCGGGCCGCCGTTCTCGCCAGCCGCGCCCTTGCCGCGGAGCCGGATCCGCTGGCCGTCCTTGACGCCCGCGGGGATGCGGGCCTGGATCGACCGGGCGGACATCCCGCGACCGCTGCCGTGGCAGGTGGGGCAGGCCTCGTCGTAGACGAGCTGCCGGCCACCGCACATCGGGCAGGTCTCGTTGATCGAGAACGCGCCGCCGGCCGACGCCACGACGAACCCGGCGCCCT
Source organism: Nocardioides sp. URHA0032 (assembly GCF_000620645.1). GTDB lineage: Bacteria > Actinomycetota > Actinomycetes > Propionibacteriales > Nocardioidaceae > Nocardioides. The sequence goes on from NZ_JIAV01000015.1 coordinate 436,052, forward strand.
CGCACTCCGGGCAGACCCTCGGCTTGGTGCCGGGCTGGCCGCCGGTGCCCTTGCAGTCCGGGCAGGGTGCGTCGGAGGTCAGCCGCAGCGAGATCGTCACCCCGTCGAGGGCGTCCTCGAAGCTGATCGTCGCCGCGGTCTCGACGTCCGCGCCCTTCTGCGGGCGGACGGTGCGCTGCTGGCGCCGGCCGCCGAAGAGGTCGCCGAACATGTCGCCGAAGCCGCCGCCACGACCGGCCTGCTCGCGCAGCAGGTCGTCGAGGTTGAAGCCACCGCCGCCCTGGCCGCCGCCGCCGCCGAAGCCGCCACGGAACGCACCGGAGCCGTAGAGCTCACGCATCTCGTCGTACTTGGTGCGCTTCTCCGGGTCACCGAGGACGTCGTACGCCTCGGCGACCGACTTGAACTTGTCGTGCTTGGCGGTGTCGCCGGGGTTGGAGTCGGGGTGGTTGGCGCGCGCGAGCTTGCGGTAGGCCTTCTTGATCTCGTCGGCCGTCGCGTCCTTCTTCACACCGAGCTCGGCGTAGAAGTCCTTCTGGGCCCAGTCGGCCCGGAAGCCGTTGTCAGTGCTGCTCATCGCGCACCTCCCTCCCCGTTCCTGGCTGTCTCTGTCACGGTTGCTTCGTTACTCGCTGCTGGCCGGATCGACCACGAGGACCTGCGCGGCGCGTACGACGCGTTCGCCGATCCGGTAGCCGGCCTTCGCGATCACCTTGCAGGTCGTCACCTCGACCTCGGGGTCCTCGCCGATGTGGCTGAGGGCCTCGTGGATCGTGGGGTCGAACGCGTCGCCCGGTTCGCCGAACTTCGTGAGCCCGACCCGCTCGACGGTGCGCTCGAGCTGGTCGGCGACCGCCTGGAAACCGGGGTCGAGGTCGCCGTGCTCGCGGGCCCGGTCGACGGTGTCGAGGACCTCGACGATCGGGGCGAGCGCGGCGTACGTCGCGTTCTCCTTGACCAGCTCGCGGTCCCGCTCGACCCGGCGCTTGTAGTTGACGAACTCCGCCTGGAGCCGCTGGAGGTCGTCGGTCCGCTCCGCCAGTGCCCGGGCGGTGCGCGCCAGCTCGTCCTCGGGCTCCGGCTCCGGCTCGGGCTCGGGCTCGAGGGCCGGCTCCCCGGCCTGAGGAGCAGGGGTCTCCTGCTCCTCGGGCTCGGGGATCAGCTGCTCGTCCTGGAACGGCTCGGTCACTTGGCCTCGTCCTCGGGGCCCTCGTCGACGATCTCGGCGTCGACGACGTCCTCGTCCGACTCACCGGTGGAGCCGTCCGACCCGCCTGCCGCTGCGGCGTCAGCCTCCGCGGCGGCGTACATGGCGGCGCCCATCTTCTGGCTGGACTCGCCGAGCTTGGTCACGCCGGCCTGGAGCTCCTCGGCGGTCGCGTCCTCCTTCTCGAGGATCACCTTGAGCGCGTCGACGTCGGCCTGGACCTCGGTCGTCACGTCCTCGGGCAGCTTCTCGCTGTTGTCGGCGAGGAACTTCTCGGTCGTGTAGACGAGCTGGTCGGCCTGGTTGCGGACCTCGACGGCCTCGCGACGCTTGGCGTCCTCCTCGGCGTACTGCTCGGCCTCGCGGACCATCCGGTCGATGTCGTCCTTCGACAGCGCGGAGCCGCCGGAGATCGTCATCGACTGCTCCTTGCCGGAGGCCTGGTCCTTCGCGGTCACGTGCACGATGCCGTTGGCGTCGATGTCGAAGGTGACCTCGATCTTCGGGACCCCCCGCGGCGCCGGCGGCAGCCCGGTCAGCTCGAAGTTGCCGAGCGGCTGGTTCTGCGACCACATCTGGCGCTCGCCCTGGGCCACCTTGATCTCGACCGACGGCTGGTTGTCGTCCGCGGTGGTGAAGATCTCCGACCGCTTCGTCGGGATGGTGGTGTTGCGCTCGATGAGGGTGGTCATCACACCGCCCTTGGTCTCGATGCCGAGGCTCAGCGGGGTGACGTCGAGGAGCAGCACGTCCTTGACCTCGCCCTTGAGGACACCGGCCTGCAGCGCGGCGCCGACGGCGACGACCTCGTCCGGGTTGACGCCCTTGTTGGGCTCCTTGCCGCCGAGCAGCTCCTTGACCAGCTCGGTGACCGCGGGCATGCGGGTCGAGCCGCCCACCAGGACGACGTGGTCGATCGCGGAGACCGCGACGCCGCCGTCCTTGAGGACGTTCTGGAACGGCGCCTTGGTGCGGTCGAGCAGGTCGGCCGTCAGCTTCTGGAACTCGCTGCGGGTCAGCTTCTCCTCGAAGTGCAGCGGGCCCGACTCACCGTGCGTGATGTACGGCAGGTGGATGGTGGTCTCGGAGGACGACGACAGCTCGATCTTCGCCTTCTCCGCGGCCTCCTGCAGCCGCTGCTTCGCGATCTTGTCGGCACCCAGGTCGACGCCGTTGTTGTCCTTGAACTTCTTGACCATCCAGTCGACGACCCGCGAGTCCCAGTCGTCACCGCCGAGGTGGTTGTCGCCCGAGGTCGCCTTGACCTCGACGACGCCCTCGCCGATCTCCAGGAGGGACACGTCGAAGGTGCCGCCACCGAGGTCGAAGACGAGGATGGTCTGGTCGTCACCCTTGTCCAGCCCGTAGGCCAGCGCCGCCGCGGTCGGCTCGTTGACGATGCGCTGGACGTTCAGCCCGGCGATCTCACCGGCCTCCTTGGTGGCCTGGCGCTGGGCGTCGGAGAAGTACGCCGGGACCGTGATCACCGCGTCGGTGACGGTCTCGCCGAGGTACGCCTCCGCGTCCCGCTTCAGCTTCTGCAGCACGAACGCGCTGATCTGCTGCGGGGTGAAGGTCTTGTCGTCGATCTGCTGCTTCCAGTCGGTGCCCATGTGGCGCTTGACCGAGCGGATGGTCCGGTCGACGTTGGTCACCGCCTGGCGCTTGGCGACCTCACCGACCAGCACCTCTCCGGACTTGGCGAACGCGACGACCGACGGGGTCGTCCGGGCGCCTTCCGCGTTCGCGATGACGGTGGGCTCGCCGCCCTCCAGGACGGCGACGACGCTGTTCGTCGTGCCGAGGTCGATGCCGACCGCTCGTGCCATGGTGCTACCTCCGGGGAAATTGGGTCTGCGCTCTGTGGTCCGGAGCCATCGTGCCGCTCTGCCGGCCCTGGCTCCAAACTAGTTGAGTCCGATCGACTCAACTTCTATCACTCGACTCAACGCAGCCCGGCGGCGGGGTTGTTCCCGGATCAGCCGACGAACTTCGCGACCAGCGGTTCGCGGACCAGGCCGGGCACCTCGGCCAGCGGGAACCACCGCGCCTCGTCGGTCGTGCCGCCCACCTCGGCGGCGAGGTCCCCGCCGGTGACGGTGCCCTCGTAGACGACCCGCACGTTCTTCTGGAAGCGGTCCCCGGCCGGGACGTACCGGCGCTCCGGCGGCGTCACGCGGGTGTCGACGCCGAGCAGCCGGCCGAGCACGACGTCGTACCCCGTCTCCTCGCGGACCTCACGGACCGCACCGTCCTCGAGCGCCTCGTGCAGCTCCACGCCGCCGCCCGGCAGCGTCCAGGTCGGGACCTCGGGCTCGTTCCAGAGCGCGAGCAGCACGAGGCCGTCGCGGACGATCACGGCGTACGCGCCGAGGCGGGTGTCGTAGTCGGTGAACTCCATGCGGGAATGATCCGGCCCCCGAATGGTGATTGCACAGGTATGACCGTCCCGACCATCGCCCTGAACAACCAGACGACCATCCCCCAGCTCGGCTTCGGGGTCTTCCAGGTCCCGCCCGAGGAGACCGCCGAGGTGACCGGGCAGGCGCTCGAGGTGGGCTACCGGCACATCGACACCGCGCAGATGTACGGGAACGAGGCCGGCGTGGGCGAGGCCCTCCGGAGCTCGGGCCTGCCGCGGGAGGACCTCTACGTCACCAGCAAGCTCAACAACGGCTTCCACGAGCCGGACGACGCGCGTCGCTCCTTCGACGAGACGCTCACCAGGCTGGGACTCGACCGGATCGACCTGTTCCTCATCCACTGGCCGCTGCCGACCCGGTACGGCGGGGACTTCGTCTCCACGTGGCGCGCGCTCGCGGAGTTCGTGGAGGACGGGAGGGCGACCTCGATCGGCGTCTCCAACTTCCAGCCCGACCACCTGGATCGGATCGTCGACGAGACCGGCGTCGTCCCGGCCGTCAACCAGATCGAGGTGCACCCGTACTTCGGCAACGAGGCGGTCCGCGCCGCCTCCGCGAAGCTGGGCATCGCCGTCGAGGCGTGGTCGCCGATCGCCCAGGGCGCTGTCCTCGACGACGAGGTGATCACCGGGATCGCCGCCGCGCACGGGCGGACCCCGTCGCAGGTGACGCTGCGCTGGCACGTCCAGCGCGGCGACATCGTGTTCCCGAAGACGACCCATGTCGAGCGGATGCGAGAGAACTTCGAGATCTTCGACTTCTCGCTCACCGCCGACGAGATGGCCGCCATCACCGCGCTCGACCGGGGCGAGGACGGCCGGCGTGGGCCGAACCCGGACACCATGGACTGGATCCCCGAGTGATCGCCGCCCCGCTCGTACAGCCAGCGGTCAGGCGTCGAGCGCGCGGCCCCACTTCTCCAGGAGGTGGGCGAGCCGGGCCCTCTCCAGCTCGTCCAGCAGGCCGACCAGACGGTGCTCGTTGGCCAGGTGGGCGTCGAACGCGCGATCGATGAGGTCCCGTCCGGCGTCGGTCAGCGCGACCACCCGGCCCCGGTGGTCGCGGTCGCTGACCCGGCGGGTCACCCACCCCTGCTCGACGCAGCGGTCCACCCGCTTGGTGACCGCCCCCGAGGACACCATCGTCCAGCGGGCCAGGTCGCTGGGCGCCAGCTCGTACGGCGCGCCCGCCCGGCGGAGCGTCGCGAGCACGTCGAACTCGCCCTCGCCGAGGCCGTACTCGCCGTACACCGCGACCAGCTCCTCGGTCAGCCGCCCGGCCAGTCGGTGCAGCCGGCCGATCACGCCCTGCGGGGAGACGTCCAGGTCCGGGCGCTCCCGGTGCCACTGAGCCATGATCCGGCCGACGTGATCGAGGTCGCGCTCCTCGCCTGCTGCCATGGCTGGAATATATCTCACTCGGAAACTATTATGTCTTCCGTGGAAACCGGCTGGCGCACGCTGAGCCTTGCCGCCCTCGCCCCGATCGCGTGGGGATCGGGCTACTACGTCACCGAGACGTTCCTCCCGCCGGACCGACCGCTGTTCGGCGCGATGGTCCGGGCGCTGCCGTTCGGACTCCTCCTGCTGGCCTTCCGGCCCCGGCTCCCGCACGGCATCTGGTGGTGGCGCGCGCTGGTCCTCGGCACGCTCAACATCGGGGCGTTCTTCGCGCTGATCTTCGTGGCGGCGTACCGCCTGCCCGGCGGCATGGCCGCCACGCTGACCGCCACCGCACCGATCATGGTCATGCTGATCGCCTGGGCCCTGGTGCGCGAGCGGCCCCAGGTCGCCTCGCTCGCGGGTGCCGCGGTCGGCGCCGTCGGCGTCGCGCTGCTGGTGCTGCGCGCGGACTTCACGGTCGACCCGGTCGGCGTCGCCGCGTCGTTCGGCGCCGTCGCCATGTCCTCGCTCGGCTTCGTCCTCGTGAAGCGCTGGACGCCACCGGTCGACCTGCTCACCTTCACCGCCTGGCAGCTGGTCGCCGGCGGGCTGGTGCTGCTGCCGATCGCGCTGATCGTCGAGGGCGCCCCGCCGCCGCTGGACGTCTCCGCCGCGGGCGGGTTCCTCTACCTCGGCCTCGCCGCGACGATCCTGGCGTACGTCGTGTGGTTCCGCGGCCTGCGCAGGCTGCCGGCGGCGGCCGTCTCACTGGTCGGCCTGCTCAACCCGGTCTCCGGCACGATCATCGGCATCGCACTCGCGGGCGAGGCGTTCGGCGCCACCCAGGCGCTCGGCATGCTGCTGGTCCTCGGCGGCATCGTCGCCGGCCAGCCGGCGGTCATCTCGAAGCTCCGCCGCACCCCTCGGGCGTCAGCCGATCGTCACCCGGATCTCGTTGGACTGGAGTCCGCTGTCGGAGTCGACGACGCGGAACCGGTTGGGTCCCGGCTGGCTGGTCTGCACGGGGATCTGGAACGCCTCGCCGCTCACGGAGCCGGTCGCCGGGAAGTCCTGCCATGACCCGTCCTGGAACCGCTGCACCGTGAGGATCGCGCCCTCGCCGCCGGGGTAGACGCCGGTCAGGTTGAACTGCTCCATCGGTGCCGCCTGCGTCGTGGACGACGACAGCGAGATCTGCTTGCGCGAGGACTTCGTCGCGGTCGGCTTGTTGCTCGGGGTGCTCGAGGCGGTGGACGACGACTCGTCCTCCGGAGCGAGCGTGATCTGCGGGGCGGTCTCGCTCGGCGTCTTCTGCGGCCTCGGCAGGTACATCGACCGTCCGCCACTCGAGCTGCCGCTGTCGCTCCCACCGTCCAGGCCGAGCACCTTGGTGCCGGCCAGCACGACGAGCCCGAGGATCAACCCGACGGCGACCGTGACCCCGATGAGGGCAGCCAGACCTGCGGCGATCGGGTGCTCGGGACCCTCGGGCAGCTGCTCGGACATGGGCCCATTGTTGCTCAGCGCGGCGTCAGCACCACGACGGGGATCTCGCGCTCGGTCCACCCCGTGCTCAGAGGCCCCGCTTCCAGACGATCTCCTCGTGCAGCTTGCGGCTGCGCCAGCCGTCCGGCGTCCGCACGAGCGTGTGGTGGTAGAGCCCGCCGAACTCGACGACCTTCTCGCCCCCCTGGCCGCCCTCCCCGTCGGACACCGTCATCGGCATCGGGTTGTGGAAGTACGCCGTGGCGACCGCCTCGTCGCCGCTCCGCCCGTCCTCGGGGAAGGTGATCGCGACCTGGGCGAGGGAGTGCATCCGCTTCGGGAAGAACGCCGGCAGCACCTCGGCCAGCCAGCTCTTCACGGAGGGGTAGGTGTCGGCGATGCCGCCGGACTCGGTGTAGTCGATCTCGGCATCCGGGGTGAAGACGCTGTCGAGCAGGTCCCACTCCCCCGTGTCGATGCCGCGGGTGTACCGGATGAGCACACCCTCGATCTCCATCCGGTCGCTGATCTCCTGGAGGTCCACGGTCGAACTCTGGCACAAAACTGGAACACGTTCTAGTGTGAGCGCATGCGATTCAGCTACGCCGAGGCGATGACGCAGGCGACGTACTACGCACCACTCGCCCAGGCGGCGGAGGCGGCCGGCTACACGAGCATGACGGTGGCCGACAGCGTGATCTACCCGCAGGACTCCGACTCGAAGTACCCCTACACCGACACCGGCAACCGGGAGTTCCTCGACGGCAAGGAGTTCATCGAGACGATGGTGCTGTGCGCACACCTGTTCGCGCACACCACGACGCTGCGATTGACGCCGTTCGTCCTCAAGCTCCCGATCCGCCCGCCGGTGCTGGTCGCCAAGCAGGCCTCGTCCCTGGCCTTCCTCTCGAACAACCGACTCGGGCTGGGCGTCGGCATCTCGCCGTGGCCCGAGGACTTCGATGCGATGGGCGTCGACTGGGCCAGGCGCGGCAAGCGGATGGACGAGTGCATGGACATCCTGCGCGGCCTGACGACCGGCGAGTTCTTCGACTACCACGGCGACTTCTACGACGTCGACGCGCTGAAGCAGTGCCCCGGCGCGACGGAGAAGATCCCGCTCCTCGTGGGCGGGCACGCGGACGCGGCGCTGCGCCGCGCGGTGGTCAAGGGCGACGGCTGGATGCACGCCGGCGGCGACGGCGAGGAGCTCGACCGGCTGCTGAGCCGCCTGGCGGAGATCCGCGCGGAGGAGGGCGACACCCGTGACGACTTCGAGGTGCACGTGATCTCGTACGACGCCTACACCCTCGACGGCATCAAGCGCCTCGAGGACAAGGGCGTGACCGACTGCATCGTCGGGTTCCGGGTGCCGTACATCAAGGGCCCGGACACCGAGCCGCTCGAGAAGAAGGTCGAGCACCTCGAGAAGTACGCCGAGCAGATCATCCACAAGCTCTGATGTCCGACCTGACGAAGCCGCTCCAGGACGCCATCGCCGAGGCCGAGAAGCTGATCGAGGGCGCCCCCTTCATCCGCACCGAGCAGGACCTGCTCGAGGGCTACGACTACCTCGCCGGCCGGATCCGGATGGCCATGCAGATGGCCTTCGACCACGACCTCGACCGGCCGGTGTTCATCAACCCCACCCACCAGTACTCCCGCCAGGGACTGGACAACCCGGACGCGATCTACTTCAACGCCTACCTCGAGGAGGGTGTCGAGTACGTCGTCCGCGGGGTGCGCGGCACCAGCGCCGACCTGTCCTTCCAGGTCATGGGCGGGGCGTACACCGCGGACTCGGCCGCGACCTCGATGCTCGCCTTCGACGACCGCGAGCTCGACATCGAGGACGACGGGTCGTTCGAGTTCACCTACGTCGCCGAGCCTGGTGCGAAGACGATGATCGTGCGCGAGGTCTTCAACGACTGGGACACCGAGACCCGTGGCCGGCTCTGGATCGAGCGCACCGACACGGTAGGCGTCGCCGCGAAGCCGCTGACCCGCGAGCGGCTTGCGCGGAGGTACGAGGTCGCCGCGAAGCTGCTCACGGGCTCCATCCAGACGTGGTTCGCCTTCCCGCAGTTCTTCGAGCGCAAGGAGCCGGTCAACCGGCCGACCGCACCGCAGTCGACCCCCGGCGGGCTCTCCTCGCAGCGCTCCTCGATCGGGCACTACGAGCTCGCCGACGACGAGGCGCTGATCGTCACGGTTCCCGAGTGCACCGACTGCTCGTACCAAGCCATCCAGATCGGGTCGGACTGGTACATCTCGACCGACTACGAGACCCACCAGACCTCGCTCACCAAGGCGCAGGCGGTCGTCGACCCGGACGGGAAGATGCGGTTCGTGATCTCGGAGCAGAACCCCGGTGTCGCCAACTGGCTCGAGTGCCTCGGCCACCGCACCGGCTCGCTGATGCTGCGCTGGCAGCGCATCGAGCGCGACCTCGGCCCCGCCGACGGCCCGGTCACCGAGGTGGTCAAGGTCGCCGACGTGCCCGACAAGCTCCCGTACTTCACCCCCATCACCACCGAGGAGTACGCCGCGCGGATCGCCGCGCGACAGCGCGCGGTGGCCCGAAGGATGATCAGCTGACGGATTCCACGCGGCGGGCGGCTCAGACCTTCGACAGGATGCCCGCATCGACCGGGAGTGCCACACCCGTGATGTAGCGCGCCTCGTCCGAAGCGAGGAAAAGGACGGCGTTGGAGACGTCGCGTGGCTCGACCCACGGCACCGGCAGCGCGTTCGTCGCGGTCGAGACGTCGACGATGTCCTCGCGGCCGGGAGACTCGAGGTCGGGCCGGAACATGCGGAAGATCTCGTCGTTCATGATCATCGGCGTGTCCACCTGGGTCGGGTTGACGCTGTTGACCCGGATCCAGTGCGGCGCCAGCTCGTTGGCGAAGCTCCGCATCAGGCCGGTCACGCCGTGCTTGGCGGCCACGTAGTGGGCGAGGTTCGGCGTGCCCTGCAGACCGGCGGCCGAGCTCGCCAGCACGACCGAGCCGCCGCGACCTGCGGCGATCAGGTGCGGAACCGCGGCCTTGACCGTGTGCCAGGTGCCGGTGAGGTTGATGTCGATCATCTCCTGCCAGGCGGCCTCGGAGATCTCGTGTCCCGGCGCATAGCTCGCGATGCCGGCGTTGGCCACCACGATGTCGAGCCCACCCAGGCTCTCGATCCCGGCCCCCAGCTGGCGGTCCAGCACGTCGAAGTCACGGACGTCGACCTCGGCTGCGTGGACCCGGCCGCCCGCGGCCCGCACCAGCTCGCAGGTCTCCTCGAGGTCATCGCGACTCGCCATGTCGTAGCTCACGGAGGCGACCGGGGCGCAGATGTCGAAGGCGATGATCGACGCGCCCTCCTCGGCCAGCCGCACCGCGTGGCTGCGCCCTTGTCCCCGGCCCGCGCCGGTCACCAGAGCGACCTTCCCCTCCACTCGTCCCATGCTCGAGCCTCCTTCGTCAGCGGACGCCCACGATCGCCTCGGCGATCGAGAGGTATCGGTCGAGCAGCGGGTCGAAGCTCAGCGGAGCCTCGGGGCGGTACCACGTGGCCACGCCGGCGCACATCGAGGTGATGGCCCGGGCCGCGTCACCCGGGTAGGGCGTGTCGAAGACACCGCTCGACACTCCGAGGTCGATGACCCCGTCGAGCATCACCTGCAGCTCGTCGCGCCGCTCGAGGTACTTGCGGCGGTTGCCCGGCTCCAGGCTGCGCAGCTCGCTCGTGGAGACGATCGCGCCCTTGCGCCGGTACACGTGGAACAGCAGCATGCTCGACACCAGGGCGTCGAACTGCGCACGCGGGTCGTCCGCGGCCTCCGCGACCGCGAACCGGCTCCGCTCGATCAGCTCGTCGACGATCACGGTCATCAGGTCGAAGAGGATGTCCTGCTTCGACTTGTAGTGGTGATAGATCCCGGGCACGGACAGCCCGGAGCGGTCGGCCAGCTGGCGCGTGGTCGTCCCGTGGTAGCCCTTCTCGGCGAACACGTCGAGGGCGGCGCTCAGCACCCGCGGCAGGTCCTGCTCGTGGTAGATGCGCCAGTCCTCATACGCGTCCGTGGGCAGGACCGTCGAGGCGACATCCGAACCGTTGCGCTTGTTGGCGAAGTCGATCATCCACTTCAACGCCTGGACGTCGTCGACGGCGCCCATGCTCGCGACCCGCCGCGGTGCCGCGCCCTGCAGGATGCGCTTGATGGGCACCTCGAGGCGCTTGCCCGTGCGCGTGTGGGGCAGGCCCGGGACCACGATGATCTCGTCGGGGACATGACGGCGCGAGGTGCGCCCCGCGATCGTCTCGACGATCCGCGAACGCAGCTCGGCCTCGTCCCCGACCGGGTCCACCACGACGAACAACGGCATCCAGTAGCCGCCTTCGGGGAGCTCCACCCCCACCACCAGGCTGTCCGTCACCTCGGGCAGCGACTCGACGGCCTCGTAGATCTCGGCGCTGCCCAGCCTGACGCCGTTGCGGTTGAGCGTCGAGTCGGTACGCCCGTGGATCACGATGGTCCCGCGCTCGGTGACGGTGATCGAGTCCCCGTGTCGCCACACCCCCGGGAACACGTCGAAGTACGCGTCGCGGTAGCGCTCGCCCTCGGGGTCGTCCCAGAACGCGATCGGCATCGACGGCATCGGCCGGGTGATGACCATCTCGCCGGTCTCGCCGTCGGGCAGCCGATTGCCCTTCTCGTCCCAGACCTCGAGGGCGACGCCGAGCGCCGGCCCACTGATCTCCCCGTCGTACACGGGCAGGTTCGGGGCGCTGGCGACGAAGATGCCGACGATGTCGGTGCCGCCGCTCATCGAGCCGACCTGGAGATCCCGACCGACATGGTCTCGAACCCACTGGTTGCTGCTGGCCGGCAGCACCGAGCCGGTGACACCGATCAGCTGGAGTGCCGACAGATCGAGGTCGCGGCCGGGCTCGACGCCGTCGCGGGCGCTGGCCTGGAGATAGCCCGGACTGGTGCCGAACACGGTGACGCCCAGGTCCTGCACCACCCGCCACAGCAACCCGGTGTCCGGGTGCGTCGGGCTGCCGTCGAAGAGAACGATGGTCGCACCGTGCAGCAGCCCGCAGATCTGGGCGTTCCACATCATCCAGTTGGGCGTGGTGAACCAGAAGAAGACGTCGTCCTCGCCGAGGTCCATGTGGAAGCCGGGCGAGACCAGCTGCTCGAGCAGCGCCCCTCCGTGGCCGTGGACGATTCCCTTGGGTCGCCCGGTCGTTCCCGAGGTGAACAGCACCCACAGCGGATGGTCGAACGGCACGTTGATCGCGGCGTTCACCGGCTTGCTGAAGCGGTGGAGCTGTTCCCACGTGATGTCGCACGGAGTGGTGTCGTCCCGTGGCACGCCACCGGTCTCGATCGAGACGACGAGCGCATCGACCGGGAGCAGCACACGCAGCTCGGCCACGGCCTCACGACGATCCTGCTGCAACCCCTTGAACAGGTAGCCCGTGCCCGCGATGAAGACGGTCGGGTCGAGCTGCCCCAGGCGGTCCATCGCCGCGGCCGGCGCGTAGTCCATACCGGTCTGGGACCACACCGCCCCCAGGGTGGCGGACGCGAGGAAGGCGACGACACCCTCGATGCAGTTCGGCAGGTAGGCGACCACGCGATCGCCCTCACCGACACCCCGGTCGGCCAGGCCACCGGCCACCGCCGCCACCTGCTCCCGGAGCTGCCCGAAGGTGATCGACTCACGATGCCCGTCGTCTCGCACCAGGACGATGGCCGTCCGGTCCGCCGCCCCGTTCTTGAGCATCTCGCGGGCGAAGTTCATCGACGAGCCCTGGAACCACCGCGCGCCCGGCATCTCGTGCGCCGAGAGGACCTCGGTGGCCTTCGCCCCGAAGTCGACACCGAAGTACCTCGCCACCGACTCCCAGAACCGCGCTGGCTCCGAGGCCGACCACGCCTGCAGCTCGCGGTAGTCGCGCGGGTCGGCGAGCGTGACGATCCCTTCGGTCCCGAGCCATCGGGCGAAGTCGACCACCCGGGAGCCGTCGATCTGCTCCGCCGTGGGAGCCCATCCAGGTTCACCGCTCACGTCCGCACCTCCGCTCTCACTCCGGTACCTCGCCGTCTCGCTGGTCATCGGCGGTTCGGCAGCAGCGAGCCACGGGTGATCACGACATCGATCGCAACGGCAAGGATAAGGACGCCTCCGGTCGCGAAGCTCTGAACCTCGGTGGACAGGCCCAGGAGCTGGACACCGTTGTTGATGGACCCGATCACCAGCGCACCGAGCAGCGCGGCCCACACGGTGCCGCGGCCACCGAAGAGACTGGCGCCACCGACGACGGCGGCCGCGATCGCGTTGAGCATGAGTGGCCCGCCGCCCGAGGAGTTGGAGACGGCCAGGAGCCGGGACGCCTCGACGATGCCGGCGACCGCGGCGCAGACCCCGAGCACCAGGAACGAGTAGACGACCATGCGGGAGACGGGGATACCTGCCCGCTGCGCTGCCTCCCGGTTGCCGCCGACGGCGTACAGGTGGGTGCCGTAGCGGGTCCGGCTGGTGAAGTACCAACCGATGAGGAGCATGCCGACCAGGATCAGCACCGGGAGCGGGAGTCCGCGGCCCTCGCTCAGGACCGCGACGGCTCCGAAGACCGCGGCACCGCTGACGACCGCCGGCACCCCCAGCCACAGCAGGGCGGACGAGGTCGCCGAGGCGTCGCGCCCCCGGTGGCTGCGATAGCGCGCCACGCAGAAGAGCAGCCATCCGACACCGGCGATCGCAAAGCTCCATCCCGCCGGGACGTAGGTCGAGGAGATCTTGGCGTAGTCGGTGCCACCGATGTTGATCGCGAACTCCGGCGGCAGCACGACCAGCAGGAGTCCTTGGAGGATGACCATGCCGCCCAGCGTCACGATCAGCGAGGGCACCCCGAAGATGATGACCAGCGCCTCGGCGAGCACGAAGAGCAGACCGACGACGACGCCACCGCCGATGGCGACCCACAGCGGCCAGTCGCTCTTGATGGCCAGCTGGGCGGTGACCGTCGCACACACTCCCGACAGCATGGCCGACGACAGGTCGATCTCACCGACGAGCAGCACGAACACCACGCCGAGCGCCAGGATCGCGGTCGTGACGATCTGCAGCGTGAGGTTGGTGATGTTGGTCGTGGTGAGGTACGCCGAGTTCTGGGAGTAGAAGTAGAGCCAGATCAGTCCGAGGACGATCAGGACGGGGATGCTGCGGTACGGACCGCTGAGGCCCGCGACGATGCGCCCGCGCAGCGGCGTGGGCAGGTCGCCCGGAGAGGCCACGGACACGGGCACCGCCGACTGCTGGACGCTCATCGGTCTCCCTCACTGGGTCGGGGGGCGTCATGGGCTCCGGTGATCGCGGCGACCAGGTCGCCCGAGGAGTACTGGCCGCGCGCGAACTCGGCCACCTTGCTGCCGAGTCGCATGACCACGATGCGGTCCGCCACCTCCTGGACGTCCTTGAGGTCGTGCGAGATGACCAGGACCCCTCTGTTCTGCGACCTGAGGCGGACGATCAGCTCGAGCACCTCGGTGCGCTGCGAGACCCCCAGGGCGGCGGTCGGCTCATCCAGGAGGACGAGGCTCGGGTCCGAGATGAGCGCACGGCCGATGGCGATGCCTTGACGTTGCCCGCCCGAGAGCCCGCCGACGGGCGTGCTCATCGAGCGAACCCGGACGGCGAGGCTGTCGAGGACGGTGCGCGCCGCCGCCTCCATGCGGTGCCGGTCGAGCGGCCGGCCGCGCAGGAGACTGCCGGTCAGCTCCTGACCGAGGAAGACGTTGCGAACCGCGTCCAGGTTGTCGCACAGCGACAGGTCCTGGTAGACGGTGTGGATGCCGGCGGACTGCGCGGCTCGGGGCGTCTCGAGTCGTACCGGCTCACCACCCACCCGGATCTCACCCGAGTCGGGGTGCTCCACCCCGGAGATGACTTTGACCAGTGTCGACTTCCCGGCTCCGTTGTCCCCGACGAGGCCGACGACCTCGCCGCGGTACAGCTCGAGGTCGACCTCGTGCAGCGCTCGAACGCCACCGAAGTACTTGGAGACGCCGCTGAGCTCGAGCAACAGCTCACCACGGGTCGCGGGTACGGCGCTGGCGTCCGCAGCCACCTCAGGCATGGGTCTTCCTCTCGTGGTGCGGGGTGGCCGCCCGGTGGGCGGCCACCCCGGATCGTGGTGGGTCAGCCGACCTTTGCCTTGCACGTGGGAGTGTCGGCAGCGGGACCACCGTCACAGATCTGCTCCCACGTGAAGATGCCGAGGTCGACGGCCTGCTGCACGACCTCGCCCGGGTCCTTCCCGTCCTCGAGGTGGATCAGCGTGGTGTCCAGCTTCGCGGTCGGGATGTCGTCGGTGCCGTTGTTGACCGAGTCCTTGACGAGGTCGGACGGCGGGTCCTCGCCGTTGATCGCGGCCAGCGCGATCTTCGCGGCCGCATCAGCCTCCACGGAGAATGCCTTGAGCACGTCGTCCTGCTGGTCGCCGGTCAGCATGTACTGCAAGCCGGTGAGCTCGGGGTTCTGACCGCCGTACACCGGGATCTCGACGCTCTTGCCCTGCAGGGCCGCGATGATGCCGGACGCGTTGCCGTCGTAGAACCCGAGGAACACGTCGATCTGGTTCTGGGTCTTCGTCAGGCACTGCTCGGCGGCCTGCTGCGCGTTGTCGGGCGCCCAGTCCTTGATGTAGTCCTCACAGACGACCTGCACGGTGCCGTCGTCGATGAGGGGCTGCAGGACCTCGTTCTGGCCGCGCAGCATCTCGGTCGTGTACACGTCGCCCTTGTTGCCGTACTGCCGGGCCAGGTCGACCGTGCCGTCGCCGAAGACGCCGGCATCGACCTGGCTCTTGAAGTACTCGCCCTGCTGGAGCCCGACCTTGTACGGGTCGAAGATCACCTGTGCATACATCGGACCGTTGAGCGGCGGGTTCTCGTAGCCGATCACCGGGACGTTGGCGGCGCCGGCTGCCTGGAGCAGGCCGGCGCTCGTGTTGGGGTCCGCGGCCACGACGACCAGGGCCTTGGCCCCGGCAGAGATCGCCGCGTTCGCCTGGGACAGCTGGGTGGCCGAGTCCCCTCCGCCGTTGACGAACTTGACCTCGATGTCGGGGTCCAGCGCCTCGAGCGCCTTCTTGAAGTCAGGCCCGTCCTGCTCGATGTAGCGGGTCGGCGTCGTGTTGGGCGCCATGAAGTAGACGAGCTGCTTGCCGCCCGAGGACGAGCCGCCATCCGAGTCTCCATCGTCCCCGCCACAGGCGGCCGCCACCAGGCTGAGCCCGCAGAGGATCGCCATCATGCCGACGGCCGACCCCCTCCTCTTGCTGCTGACCTTCATCACTTCTCCTTTGACGATGCACCCCGGACCTCGTGGTCCGGGTGTGAGTGAGTGCTGTGATGGCAGCCCTCATCGGATGACCGTGCGCGGCTGGTTGGAGCGCGCCGTTCACGGCCGGTGGTGCAGAGCCCCGAGAGACCCGTGGGGACCTGACGCCGCAGCGTCAGGACGGTGAGATCCCGGCCTGGTCGGCGGTGATCTGTAGTGCCAGGTGCTTGGAGTAGATGCGGACCCAGGCGAGCGGGCCGCCCATGTACCAGAACCCGTCCTGGCCGGTGCGGCGGTAGAGGCCTCCGATCTCCCCGTCCGCCCCGACGCCCAGGACGAGCGGCAGCTTGTCGGCCACCTCACTGCCGAACAGCCGCCGCGCCGTCTCGCGCATGTTGGAGTAGCCGGTGGCCAGCACGACGAGGTCGGCGTCCAGCTCGCGACCGTCCGCAAGCCTGATCCCCGACTCGGTGAACTCCGCGAGGCCGGAGCCCTGGGCCAGCGCGATCCGGCCGGTGGCGATCAACCCGGACGCGCCGACGTCGATGTAGTAGCCGCCGCCCTTGGCCAGGGCGAAACCCATCAGGCCGGTGCCGTCGGGGCCGTCGTTGAGCTTGAAGCCGACCGCCTCGAGCGAGGAGAGGAGCGCGGCGTCCTTCTCGGCGGTGTCCTTGACTCCCTGCTTGGCGGCTTCGAGCACGAGCGGCCAGGGAAAGGCGCTGGCCAGGAGGTCCGAGCACTCCGTCGGGGGGCCGGCCTCGGTGAAGTTGGCGCCGAAGATCGCCGGGATCCCGTGCACCTGACTGATGATGTGGGTCGAGGACCGCTGCACCAGGGTGACGTCGGCGCCTGCCTCGTAGAGATCCTGCGCGATGTCGTGGCCGCTGTTGCACGCCCCGACCACGACGGCCTTCCTGCCCGACCAGTCACCGCCGGAACCGTGCCGGCTGGAGTGGTAGACGGTGCCCTCGAACCGGTCCCTCCCGGGGAAGTCGGGCACGTTGGGCTCGCCGGCTGCTCCGGTGGCGAGGACGACGTCGCGCGTCGTGATCGTGCGTTCGCCCTGCGGCGTCTGCACCGTCAACGTCCACCGGCGCGAGGCCTCGTCGTACGCCGCAGCCGTCATGTCCGCCGAGCACCAGACGTTGAGCTCCATGGCCTGCGCGTAGAACTCGAACCAGTCGGCGATCTTGTCCTTCGCCGAGTAGATCGGCCACGACTGCGGGAACGGCAGGTAGGGCAGGTGGTCCGCCCACACCGGGTCGTGCAGCACGAGGGAGTGGTAGCGCTTGCGCCAGCCGTCGCCGATCCGGCCGCTCTTCTCGAGGACCAGCGCGTCCACGCCCATGAGGCGGAGGTTGGCCGCGAGTGCGAGACCGCCCTGACCGGCACCCAGGACGACCACCTCCGGATCCCGGTCACGGTACGCCGCGGATGCCTCTCGCTGGTCCTTCCAGTTGCGCTGGGTGGTGGCGCCGACCTCATGCCGGGGACCCGTCGGCCGGCGCGCGCCGAGCGCGCGCTCGTGCCCCTTCAGGTCCTCCATCCCGGTCATCACGGTCCAGGCCCTCCACACACCGTCGACCTGTCGGATGCGCGCGACACCGCGGCACCACGCCTGCGGCGTCTGGAAGGTGAAGAAGCCCTCGATCGTGCCGCCGCCGTCGTCCTCCGCGACGAACCGCGGACCGAAGTCGGTGACCACGGTGAGGTCGGTGACGCCGGCGCGCTTCAGGTGGTCGTCCAGCAGGCCCGAGATCCGCTCGGTGCCGTGGTAGGTCCCGAGGTCCCAGCTCAGCGCCAGCAGGTCGCGCCACCAGCAGTCGGCGTCGAGCAGGCCCAGCACTGCGGCCCCGTCCCCGTCCTGCATCGCCTTCCCGAACGCGTCCGACCAGCTCCGGAACGCGGCCGCCACCTGACCCGGCGACGACTCCACTCCAACCGTCACGGCAACCCTCTCTGGCTCCACGGCGGTTGAACACTGCGGCTGATCAACCGACCGAGCGATCGCTCGGTTGCGAGAGTGTTGCACACGTCACAACGCCTGGGAAGTCCTCTCCAGAGGGAACTTCGGCCCGCTCCCCCGGCGGATCTGCCCCGCGGGGAGCGCACCGCTCGACCAAAACTGAAACAGGTTCTACTCTGGGCGCGTGACCACAGAGCTTGGATACGCCGACTCCCACGACACCTCGATCGAGGAGCGGTACGCCGCCGTACCGCTGCTGAGCGGAAAGGTCCTGGTCGTCTCCGGCATCGGCCCGGGCCTGGGCCGCTCGCTGGCCGAGGAGGCCGCGAGGATGGGCGCGGACCTGGTCATCGCCAGCCGCACCGAGTCCCGGCTCCTCGAGCTGCAGGCGGAGCTCGAGGGCCACGGCGGCAAGGTGGTCAGCGTGGTCGCCGACGTGACGGACGAGGACTCGCGGGTCAACCTGCGGGACCGGACCCTGGAGGCGTTCGGCCGCGTCGACTGTGTCATCAACAACGCCTTCACGATCCCGCCGATGGACCCGATCACCCAGATCGAGCCCCGCAAGCTCGCGAAGGTCAACGAGACCAACGTGTTCGCGCCGTTGCGTCTCTCGGCGCTGTTCGCCGACGCGCTCGCGGAGAGCAAGGGCTCGATCATCATGCTCAACTCCTGCGTGGTGTTCTCCTCGCAGCCCGAGTACGCCGGCTACAAGCTGTCCAAGGGCACCCTCGAGCACCTCGCCTCCTCGCTGGCCACCGAGCTCGGACCGCGCGGGATCCGCGTGAACAGCGTCGCGCCGTCGTACATCTACGAGGACGTCAACCGCGGCTACTTCGACTTCCTGGCGGCCGTCGAGGAGAAGACCCATGAGCAGGTGTACGCCGAGAAGGCGGCGCCGACCGACCTGAAGCGACTGGCCTCCCCGCAGGAGGTCGCCCGGGCCGCGCTGTTCCTCGCCTCCGACCTCGCATCGGCCGTCACCGGCCAGATGCTGACGGTCGACTGCGGCGAGTTCCACGACTGACATGTCCGACAACGTCATGACCCGGGAGCGCCCGGACGTCGGCAGCTACGAGGACATCGTGGCCGCCGCCGTCCGGACCACGGGCATGAGCGACTTCGGCGACGGTGCCCACGAGGAGGGCCTGCGGGTCCTCACCGAGGACCTGTCGTCGGCGGAGGCCGGGCTGACCCCGCGGGGCAACTACTTCCAGCGCTCCGAGGTCAAGAGCGCGCTGGTCGGCGTGCTGCTGACCCAGGCGCAGTTCGCCGCCCATCCCGAGCACCGCGACGTGCCGATCGAGCGGCCCGTCTTCGTGATGGGCCTGCCGCGGACGGGGACGACGGCGCTGCACCGGCTGCTGCACGCGGACCCGATGGCGCAGGGCCTGGAGATGTGGCTGACGCAGTACCCGCAGCCGCGACCGCCGCGCGAGACCTGGGAGTCCGACCCGATCTTCGGCGCCATGCAGCAGGCGTTCTCGGCGCACCACGTCGAGTCGCCTGAGTTCATGGGGATCCACTACATGGACGCGACCACCGTCGAGGAGTGCTGGCGGCTGCTGCGGCAGACCGGCAAGTCGAACTCCTACGAGTCGCTCGCCAACGTCCCGCGCTACACCGCATGGCTGCGGGCGCAGGACTGGACCGACGCGTACGCCCGGCACAAGGAGAACCTCCAGCTCGTCGGGCTCAACGACCCCGAGAAGCGCTGGGTGCTCAAGAACCCCTCGCACATGACGGCGCTCGACGCGCTGATGACGGTCTATCCCGACGCGCTGATCGTCTACACGCACCGCGACCCGGTCGTCTGCATCGCGTCGTCGTGCTCGCTCTCGGCAGAGACGACCGACGGGCACTCGACGACGTACGTCGGGCGCACGATCGGCGAGACCCAGCTGGACCTGTGGTCGCGGGCCTACCACGCGTTCCACGACGCGCGGCCGCGCTACGACGCCGACCAGTTCGTCGACGTCGCGTTCTCGGACCTGCGCTCCGACCCGCTCGGCGTCGCGCGCGGGGTGTACGAGACGTTCGGCCTGGACTGGACCCCCGAGGTCGAGGCCGCGATCACCGAGCTGGACGCGGAGTCGAGGTCCGGGAAGGCCGCGCCCTCGCACTCGTACACGCTCGACGACTACGGCCTGACCGAGGCCCAGGTCCGTGCCGCCTTCGACCGATAGGACACTGATGAAGAAGCGCGTGGTCGTCTGGGGAACCGGCGTCGTCGGCTCGATGGTGATCGCCGAGATCCTCGACACCCGGCGTTCGAGCTGGTCGGGGTCGGCGTCACCCGCTCCGAGCGCGCGGGGCAGGACGTCGGGACCCTGATCGGCGTACCTCCCACCGGCATCGTGACGACGACGTCGGTCGACGAGCTCATCGCCCTGGAGCCGGACGCGCTGGCGCACTACGGCCCGACGGCGCAGTACGCCGACGAGAACATCCGCGTGATCTCGGCGTTCCTGCGCGCCGGCATCGACGTCTGCTCGACCGCGATGACGCCGTGGGTGTGGCCGGACCTGAAGCAGGTCCCGGGCGACTGGCGCGACCCGATCACGGCCGCCTGCGAGGAGGGCGGAGCCAGCTGCTTCACGACCGGCATCGACCCGGGCTTCGCGAACGACCTCTTCCCGCTGACACTGATGGGGCTGTGCGGCCGGGTCGACTCGGTGCGCGCGTCGGAGCTGCTCGACTACACCGACTACGAGGGCGACTACGAGGACGAGATGGGCATCGGCCGGCCGCCGGGGTTCGCGCCCCTGCTGGAGATCCCCGAGCTGCTGATCATGGCGTGGGGCGCGACGGTGCCGATGATCGCGCACGCCGCCGGCATCGCGCTCGACGACATCACCACGACCTGGGAGAAGTGGGTGACGCCCACCGACCGCAAGACCGCCAAGGGCGTGATCGAGGCCGGGAACGTCGCCGCCATCCGCTTCACGATCAACGGCGTGTACGCCGGGCGTGAGGTGATCACCCTCGAGCACGTCAACCGGATCGGGCTGGACGCCGCCCCCGACTGGCCCGCCGGCTCGGCGGACGACGTGTACCGCGTCGACATCGCCGGCTCACCCTCGATCAGCCAGGAGACGGCGTTCCGCTTCACCGACGGCTCGGGCCGAGCGCCGGCCGTGGCCGGGTGCCTCGCGACCGGCCTGCGCGCGCTGAACGCGGTGCCGTACGTGAACGACCTGCCCGCCGGCTGGGTCACCGCCCTCGACCTGCCGCTGGTCCCGGGCGTCGGCACGATCAGGTAGCCAGCCACTCCCGGACGCGGTCGAACGTCTGCGGTCCGGCGTCCTGGAGCACGCCCGCGGCCAGGTCGGCGATCGTGACGGCGCGCAGCGACTCGCGCCACGCCTGCTCTGCCAGCTGCATGACGCGGTTGACGCCGCACGGGCGCTGGCAGACCTGGGGGCTGGCCGGGAGCGGCCCGTTCTGCCGGATCTCGGTGCAGCGGAACGCGGGCTCGCGGCCCTCGATCGCCTGGACGACGTCCAGCACGGTGATCTCGTCACCGGGCCGGGTCAGCAGGTAGCCGCCGACCCGTCCTTCCGTCGAGGTGACCAGGCCGGCGCGCGACAGCTGCTGGAGGTGCTTGGCGAGGTAGGTCCGCGAGATGCCGTGGAACTCCGCGAGCCGCTGGGTCGGCACCGGTCCCTCGGCCTGGCTGAGCACGACGCAGCAGTGCACGGCCCACTCGACACCGCCGGACAGCTTCATGCCGGCCATCCTACGCGAATTCGTGGATGACAAGTATCCGCGTTAGTGATCTAATCGTGGATAGAAGGTATCCGAGTTAGAGAACAGAGGAGCAGACCATGAAGATCGCCATTGCCGGCGCCACGGGCCGGATCGGCGCCCAGCTCGCCGCCCTTGCCCGCTCGCAGGGCCACGACGTCGTCGAGATCGCCCGCGAGACCGGCTTCGACCTGCTGGCCCCGGTCGGCCTCGAGGACGCGCTGGCCGGCGCCGACGTCGTCGTCGACGTGACCGCCGCCCCGCTCGAGGTGGCCGGCGACTTCTTCCCCGCCGTCGCCCGCAACCTGGGCGGCGCTGCCGCCGCGGCCGGCGTGCCGCGCACCGTCGTGCTCTCCATCGTGGGCGTGGACAGGAGCCCCGACTACGACTACTACGTCGCCAAGCTCGAGCAGGAGGAGGCGTACCGGGCGACCGCGCCGGGCGTGGTCGTGCTGCGGGCGACGCAGTTCCACGACTTCGCCGGCCAGATGCTGGAGTGGAACACCCAGGACGGCGTCGCGCACATCATCGACGTGCCGACCCAGCCGGTCGACACCCGGGAGATCGTGAAGCTGCTGCTGGAGGTCGCCACCGGCGAGGTCGAGGGCGACGTCGACCTCGCCGGCCCGGAGCAGGAGAACCTCGTCGAGCAGGTACGCCGCCTCGTCGAGCGCGCCCGCTCCGACGTCAAGGTCGAGGCCGTCGACGGCCCGCCGAGCATGATGGGTGGCTCGATGCTGCCCGGTCCGGACGCGCTGCTGCGCGGCCCGAGCTGGGCCGAGTGGCTCGAGCAGGAGGGGTAGGGGGAGAGCGGCGGCGTGGACCACCATCCGGTCCTGGCGCGTTTCGCCCCCGCCGGGCCGGGTTACGGTGGTCCGTGCCCTCGATCCGCCCGCTGGTGCTGCTCGCCGTGCTGTTCGGGCTGTCCGGGGTGTTCGCAGTCACGGCACCGGCGTACGCCGACGACGATCCCCGCGTCGTGCGCGTCGGCACCGAGGGCGTGTACCCGCCGTTCTCCTACCGCGACCCGGACACGAACCAGCTGACCGGCTTCGACATCGAGGTGATGAAGGCGGTCGGCGAGGAGGCCGGCTGGGACCTCCGGTTCGTGGAGGCGCCGTTCGACTCGCTGTTCCCCGCGCTCGACTCCAACCGGATCGACGTCATCGCGAACCAGGTCACGATCACCGGCGAGCGCAAGGCGCGGTACCTGTTCAGCACGCCGTACACGTACTCGCACGGCGTGATCGTCACCGCGAAGGACAACGACGACATCACCTCGCTCGCCGACCTGAAGGGGAAGACGACCGCGCAGACGGCGAGCAGCAACTGGGCGCAGGTCGCGAAGGACGCCGGCGCGAAGGTGCAGTACGTCCAGGACTTCGGCCCCGGGGTGCAGCTCGTGGAGCAGGGCCGGGTCGACGCGATCGTCAACGACAACATCGCGGTGCTCGACTACCTCGCGACGTCAGGCAACGACAAGGTCAAGATCGCGGGGGACGCGGGCCACGACGTGCTGGAGCAGGCGCTGGCCTTCCGGAAGAGCGACCCGCAGCTGCAGCAGGAGGCGGACGACGCGATCGCCGCGCTCACGAAGGACGGCACGCTCGCGAAGATCTCCGAGAAGTACTTCGGCGCCGACGTGACGGTGCAGGGTGGGTCGAAGGACGTCGACGTCAAGGCCTCCGACTCGCGCACGAGGTGGCAGGTCGTCAAGGACACGGCGTGGCCGATGTTCGTGGGGCTGGTGAAGGGCAACATCCCGCTCACGATCTTCAGCTTCCTCATCGGCATGGTGCTCGCCGTCGCGGCGGCGCTCGCGCGGCTGTCGTCGCTCCGCGTGCTCGACTGGATCGCCCGCGCGTACATCTCGGTCATCCGCGGCACCCCCCTCCTGGTGCAGCTGTTCATCGTGTTCTTCGGCCTGCCGGCGATCGGCCTCGACTTCGACCCGTACCCGGCCGCGATCGTCGCGCTCAGCCTCAACGTGGGCGGGTACGCCGCGGAGGTCGTGCGCGGCTCGATCCTGTCCGTGCCGAGCGGGCAGTACGAGGCAGCGACCGTGATCGGCATGGACTACTGGCAGTCGATGCGGCGGATCATTCTGCCGCAGGCTGCGCGGATCGCCGTACCGCCGCTGGGCAACACGCTGCTGTCCCTCATCAAGGACTCAGCCCTCGCCTCGCTGGTGCTGGTGCCCGAGCTGTTCCGGGAGGCGCAGGTGACGGCCGCGGCGACCACGGAGTACCTGCCGCTCTACACGATGGCGGCGCTCTACTTCTGGGTCGTGTGCTACCTCGTCAGCCTGGCGCAGGGTCCGCTCGAACGACGACTGAGCAGGTACGCCACATGACCGACCTGATCGAGGTGCACGGGCTGGAGAAGTCCTTCGGCCCTCACCACGTGCTGCGCGGGGTCGACTTCGCTGCCCCCGCCGGCTCCGTCACCGTGCTGCTCGGCCCCTCCGGCTCGGGCAAGACCACGATCCTGCGGTCGATGAACGTGCTGGCGACCCCCGACGCCGGTGTCGTCCGGATCGGCGACTCCTCGATCGACTTCTCCCGTCCGCCGGACCGCCGCGCGATCAAGTCGCTGCGCGCCCGCAGCGGCATGGTCTTCCAGGCGCACAATCTGTTCCCCCACAAGACCGTCCTCGGCAACCTGATCGAGGGGCCGGTGCAGGTGCAGAAGCGCTCGCCCGACGAGGCGGCCGCCGACGCCCGGGCGCTGCTGGAGCAGGTCGGGCTCTCGGGGCGCGAGGACGCCTACCCCTCGCAGCTCTCCGGAGGACAGCAGCAGCGCGTCGGCATCGCCCGCGCACTGGCCCTGAAGCCCGAGGTCCTGCTCCTCGACGAGCCCACCTCCGCCCTCGACCCCGAGCTGGTCGGCGAGGTCCTCGCCGTCATCCGCGACCTCGCGGCGGAGAACTGGACGCTCGTCATCGTCACCCACGAGGTCCACTTCGCCCAGGACGTCGCCGACCAGGTGCTGTTCCTCGACGAGGGCGTCGTGGCAGAGCGTGGTGGCGCCGAGGTGCTCACCGACCCGCAGGAGGAGCGGACCCGACGGTTCCTGGCCCGGATGCTGGACGCCGGCTGAGCCTCCGGCCTCCTCCGTGGCCCGCTCAGCCGGAGGAGGCGACCTGCTGCTCGACGATCGATCGGGCGTCGGGGTCGACGACCCAGCTGGCGAAGTCGGTGCGCCCGAAGTGCTGGTCCGACGCCCCGGCGCCGGCGGTCTTGTTGCCCAGCGTGAGGTTCCGGCTGTTGCTGACGGCACCCGGGTTCCACACCAGCGAGGTGACCACCCCGTCGACGGTCACTCCCACCGCACCGTCGTCCCGCCAGCAGACCGCCGTGTGCCACGCACCGTCGTCGACGTTGACCGTGGAGGTGATGAGCCGGGCCCCCGTGGTGCCCTTGACCCGGCAGTCGACGGTGCCCTGGGCGGGCGAGACCAGCTGGAGCTTGACCTGCCCCGGATCGCCGAAGAGCCCCTTCTGCATCAGGTTGCCGCTGTAGCTGCTGGTGTTGGGGATCGGTTGCGACGTGAAGACGATCCCCATCGCGAAGTCCTGGGTGCCGGGGTTGTCGTACCGGCTGTTGGCCGCCGTCCCCAGGGAGGGTGCCCTGGTGAACTCCACGGCGCCGCCGACCTTGCCGGGCACCGACCCGATGCCCTGTCCGGTGAAGGTCACCGGCTGGGTCCCGTCGGCATCGCGGACGACGCCGTTGCTGAGGTCCATGCTCCAAGAGTTGCCCGGCGTCGCCGCGAAGGCCGCAGGCACCACGGACAGCGCGACTGCAGCCGCGATCGCCACCGCTGTGGCACGAGCCTTGGACATGAGTCGCTCCTGTCGCCGGTAGTGCGGTCCTACACCCCCCACGGCCGTCGGCAGAAGGAGCGGAGGACAGGATCACCACGATTGATGAGACCGGTCAGGGGCGCACCGGCGCCGGCTGCGGGCAGCGCGCGGACCGTCCAGCGCCGGCGCCTGAGACGTCAACGCTGGACGGCGGGGCCCGGTCAGCAGTGGTGGCCGGCCCGGGGTGACCCCGTGCACTGCCCACGGAGTCCCCTCGGGAACGCCCGCCCGGATAGGGACGATCTCGGATCAGGCCAATGGGCATCACGAGCCCGAGATCACGAGCGCTGGTTCAAGAGTAGGCGCCAGCCCACTCACCCGCCCTCGCCCGAACTGGGGAAGTTCCGAGCCCGGCTAGTACCCGCGCGGGCGGGCGGGGGTGTACAGCCAGCGGCGGAACATCCGGTGCAGTCGATCACCCGAGATGCGTTCGCTGAGCCCGATGAAGCCATGTGTGGACGCCCCGCCGTGCCGGCGCAGTCTCGCCCAGCTCCGGAGGATGTCGAAGAAGTGGTCGGTCCCGACGCGCTGCCGCAGGACCTGCAGCGTCATCGCGCCTCGCAGGTAGGCGGGACCGAACAGGTCGGCCGGGTCCGAGAGCGCGGCCGGTGCCGGCTTCCAGAGATCTGACTTCGGTCCGTTCTGCCGGTACAGCGCGCGGAACGTCGCGCGTGTCGAGTCTCCGCCGTGGGCGGCCGTCCAGAGCCACTCGGCGTAGGTGGCGAACCCCTCGTTGAGCCAGATGTCGCCCCAGTCGCGGGGCGTCACCGAGTCGCCGTACCACTGGTGGGCGAGCTCGTGGACCAGCACGCCGACGCCCGGGCCGCCCGGGTAGACCGGCCGGTCCTGGGTCTCCAGCGCGTAGCCGACCGACAGCTCGTGCGCGACCATGCCGGTGCTGTCGAAGGGATAGGCGCCGAAGCGGCGCTCCTCCCAGCGCACGATCCGGGGCACGAGGTGGCGCGCCCCGCGCTGCGGCCCGAGGCTTCGCTCGACGAACGACCAGACCGGCAACCGGCGGCCGGCGACGGTGCGCATGGTCGACCGGAACACCCGGTAGTCGCCGATCGAGATCATCGCGAGGTAGCTCGCCATCGGCTCTCCCTGGCGCCACGTCCACGTCGTTCGCGCTCCGTGGCGCGACCGGTCCACCAGGATGCCGTTAGCGACGACCGCCCGGCGGCTCGGGGCGGTGACCGCGAAGGTGTAGCGCGCCTTGTCGCGCGGGGTGTCGTTGTCGGGGAACCAGGTCATCGCACCCACCGGCTCGTTCACCGTGGTCGCCCCGTCGGCGGTGGCGATCCACCCCTCCGACGACCCGTCGGGATCGGTGTGGCTGTGCGGGGTGCCGTGATAGGCGACCCTGGCGGCGAAGGCGCCGCGCACGGGCCGCACCGGCGTGATGACGAGCTCGTGCCCGTGGCGACGGAACGTCGCCTCCCGACCATCGACACGCACCCGCTCGACCCGGAGCCCCTCGAGGTCCAGGGAGAACGACGACAGGGGGTGACGCGCCCGAGCGGTCAGCCGGGTCGATGCGGAGATCGAGCCGTCCCGCCGGTAGTCCAGCACGACCCGGTAGCGCTGGGCGTCGTAGCCGCCGTTGCCGGCCTGCGGGAACAGCGAGTCGCCCGACCCGGTCGAACCCGGAACCGGACCGGGCCCGGGCGCCGCTGCGAGAGGACCGGCCGCGCCGCCGACCACCACGGCCGCCGTCACCGCGGCGCACACCATGCCCTTCAGGGACGAGATCGCCGCCATCCAGCGACCCTAGGGGCGGCACCGCGCACGCACAACGGCGTCGTCGCAGCGAGGCCGACAGCCGCCGGATCTTCACCAATTGTGACGTGTCGCGACGATCCGGGCGGTGTGATGATCAACGCGACGACCGACCTGTCGGCCGTGCCACACCTTCATCATCGCGTTCATGCCTGGGGAATCTCGGTCAGCCACGGCAGCGCGGCCCGGTTCGAAGCCACGTTGCACGCCCATCGGGGACAGCCCCGTGAGTCTTCTCGATCGGGGATGGTCACCCATGTGGAGCAAGCGTCGTCGTGTCCTGGTTGCCACGCTGTCGGCGGGGGTCCTCGCCATCGGTCTCGGATCGACGGCCGGCACGCCGTCGGCCGGGGCGGCACCGTTCAACCTCCACCACCTCAACAAGATCCAGAGCCGGCTGGTCTCCGGCGAGCTGCACGCCGCGCTGAGCGGGCCGGGAGCCTCGACGAACTCCGTCCCCGGCGGCGGCGACGGGGACCAGGACCACGGCGCCGACGGCGCGGCGAACACGCCGCCGGACAGCATCGGCCCGAGCGTCGGACAGGGCGGCCTGCCGGCCAACGTGGCGCCCGCCGGCACCGGAGCGTGCAGCCAGCGCTTCGGCAGCAACGTGAAGGTCAACCAGAACTGCCTGAACATCTCGGACCCGGACCTCCAGGGACGCGGTCAGGCCAACAACGAGAGCTTCATCGCGCAGGACCCCTTCGACCGCCGCCACATCATCGCCTCCGACAACGACTACGTCCGCGGTGACGGCACCTGCGGCTCGGCGTACTCCCTGGACGGCGGGCGGTCGTGGAACAACTCCACGGTCCCGGACGTCTTCACCCGGGGCGGCGGGGACAACGCCCGTCAGTACTGGCAGGCGGGCGGGGACACCTCCGTCGCCTGGGACACGCGCGGCAACGCGTACCTCTCCTGCCAGCTGTTCAACCGCGGCCTGGTCGCGTCGAGCGACCCGGACCAGTCGAGCTCGTTCGTCGTCTTCCGCTCGACCGGGAACAACGGCGCATCGTGGAACTTCCCGGGCCGCTACGTCGCCGCGACCTTCGACGCGCCGGGCACCGCGGGCGTCCTGGAGGACAAGCAGCTGATCGCGGTCGATGCCTCGCGGACCAGCCCGTACCGCGACCGCGTCTACGTCACCTGGACCGAGTTCGCCGCGGACGGGACCGCGTACATCTACGAGGCGTACTCCAGCGACTACGGCGAGACGTTCAGCCCGCGCGTCCTGGTCAGCGCCGACAGCGCCCTGTGCCCCACGACGTTCGGCGTGGCGACCCCCCAGGGCCGCTGCAACGAGAACCAGTTCTCCGACCCCTTCGTCGGGCGGGACGGCACCCTGTACGTCACCTGGTCGAACTTCAACAATGCGGTCACGGCCCCCGACAACCGCAACCAGGTGCTGCTGGCCAGGTCGACCGACGGCGGTGCCACGTTCAGCGCGCCCGTCAAGGTCAGCGACTACTACGACCTGCCCGACTGCGACACCTACCAGGGTGACGGCGCGGATCCCGGGCGCGCCTGCGTGCCCGAGAAGGGATCGT
Organism: Nocardioides sp. URHA0032; assembly: GCF_000620645.1. Lineage (GTDB taxonomy): Bacteria > Actinomycetota > Actinomycetes > Propionibacteriales > Nocardioidaceae > Nocardioides. The sequence continues at coordinate 464,800 of NZ_JIAV01000015.1, forward strand.
CCACGAAGTCGGTCTTCCGGGCCACGAACTACCCCTCGGGCGCGGTCGACCCGACCAACCCGAACAAGGTCGTCGTGACCGTCGGCTCCTACATCAACCGCAACTCGAACGAGTCCCACGGGTGCACGCCGGCGGGCGTCTCCCCTGACACCGGCCAGGACCTCTACACCGGGGTCAAGACCGGCGGGTGCAACAACGACATCCTGGTCAGCGTCTCCCGCGACCGCGGCGCGTCGTTCACCGGCACCACGACAGACCCGCGGGCGATGACCTCCGTGACCCAGGAGCGCCGGCAGTCCACGACCGACCAGTTCTGGCAGTGGGCTGCGTTCAGCTCCCACGGGACCGTGGCCGTCGACTACTACGACCGGCAGTACGGCTCGGACGAGCGCACCGGCTACTCGGACCTCAGCCTCTCGGGGAGCCGTGACCTCGCCGGGTTCGGGACCACGCGCGTGACGACGAGCTCCATGCCACCCCCGACCCAGTTCCCGGGACCGAACGGCGGCCAGTTCTACGGTGACTACACCGGGCTCACCGTGACCGACGAGCGGGCCCACCCCGTGTGGAGCGACACCCGCCCCGTGGACGTGTTCCTCTGCCCGGACAGCGCCACCGGACCGGGCGACCCGCCGCGGTTGTGCACGGCGACGGAGACGAACGGGCTTCGGGCCAACGACCAGGAGATGTTCACCGACTCGGTGGCCATCCCCACGGGACGCCACTGGCACCATCCTCCACGCACCTGACCTCGGCGAGGGTCGGACCGGGCACCGGACCCGGCCCGGCCCCGCACGGGGAGCGTCGGACCAGCGAGCTCACTGCTTGGCCGCGGCCACCTGCAGCAGCGTCGTGCCCTCGCACGTCTCCGAGCTCTTGATCGCCCAGGTGCCCGAGTAGCCGTTGCCGGACCAGGTCGCCTCGGCGTCGTCGTGCTCGGCCTCGCCCTGGGTGGCGACGAAGCCGGCTTCCTCGAGGTCGTGCTGCATGAACGGCAGCACTCCCTCGAAGCTCGACCCGACCTGGGCGGTGACGGCCAGGCCGCCGCCGGGCACCGGCTCGGTGCCGGTGACCACGGTGCCCGGCGGGAAGGGCCAGGCCGTCGGGAAGGTGCCGTCGCTGGGGAGCGAGGCCGGGGAAAGACTGCTCATGCACGACGGGGCCGGTGAGTCGGTCGCCTCGTCGCTGTCACCCCCGCACGCCGACGTGAGCGCCAGGCCCAGCGTCGCCAGGGCGAGCCCGACGGCACGGGACCGGATGGTCGCCCTCATCTGTCGTACTTCGCGAACAGGGTCTTGCCGCTCAGCTGCCGGACGATCGCGCCGTGGTTGACCAGGCCGTTGGCCGACACTGTGTCGCTGGCGACGCAGTCGCTGGCCTTGTCGAGCGCAGGACCCACGCAACCGTCGGCGAGGCCGACCATCACGTGGCCGGTCCGGTCGATCGTGATGGCGTCGAAGTCGAGCAGGTTGCGGCAGGGGTTGCTGCCGCCGGCGTTCCAGATGCACCCGCGCTGCACGGGGTCGCCGGGGGTCGCGTCGACCATCTTCCACGTGGCGCCACGGTCGTAGGTCGTGGCGATGTAGAGATGCCACGCAGCACCGGTGAAGGTCTTGCCGTCGGCGGACTTGCCGAAGGACGCCGCCTGGGTCGATCCGGGCGTCCGGGTGCCGAGGAAGGCCACCGAGGCACGGTCGCCGTCGCCGGCCACCACCATCGCGAACTCGGTGTTGCGGATGCCGGCGAGGCTGCCGATGTTCAGGTTGCGGGTCCAGGTCCTGCCGTGGTCGCGGGAGATGGCCACGCGAGCCTCCCCGGTGCCGTCGGCGTAGGAGACGTAGAGCGTGTTGTCCTTGCCGATGCCGACGTACGGGTCGGACTGGCCGGCGATGCTGCCCGGGATGGTGCGGACCGTCCAGGTCTGCCCGCCGTCACGGGACACCGCGACGCCCTGGTGGTTGCCGCAGACGGCGTTCGGCACGTAGGCGGTGCCGTCGGGGCCGACCTGCACGTGACCGTGGATGCCCGAGCACTCGGTGCTCCACAGCGCCACCGGCGCGCCGAAGGTGACACCGCCGTCGTCGCTGCGCGAGCAGTAGGCCTTGCCGAGCACCAGCGCTCCGCCCTGGCTGCAGTAGTAGACGGCGTGCGGGTAGCTGCCCGACATGCCCTTCGGGTAGGGGCCGCCGCCGATGGTCTGGTGGTCGAAGCCGTTGATGCCCGTGCCGCAGCCCTGCGAGGGTCTGCCCGGCGTCGTGAAGTCGTCGTCGGAGTACGCCGTCGCGGAGCAGGCGAGGTAGAGCTGGCTGACGATCGTGCGACCGGTGGTGTGGTCGGTCCAGCCGATCGGGTCGAGCGAGATCTTGTTCGAGGGGTCGGTCGGGTCGGTGTTGACGTTCTTCCACGTCGAGGTGCGCGCCCGGTCGTCGAAGTGGACGACGTACTCGTCGGTGTTGGAGGTGAAGAGGGTGTTGCCCGACTTCCAGTTGCTGCCGATGCTCGGCTCGCCCGCGTTGTCGGCGACACCCGCGGGAGCGCTGAACTGGTGATAGGTCGGCGCCTTGGCCTTCGAGGCCGCCACCTTGCGCGGCTTGATCGTGTACGCCGTGGCCGTGCCGGTGTAGGCGGTGCCCGTGGGCGGGTTCTGGAACGCGCACACCAGCACGTTGTAGGTGCCGGGCACGCGCGAGGTGACGTTGATGCCCTCGAGGTTCTGCGAGCCGTCGGAGGCGGCCACGAGCTTGCCGTCGGGGCCGTAGAGATACATCGCGAGGTCGTTGGTGGTGTTGGCACCGGCGTCGTCGGTCCACCTCACCGAGAACCGGACGAGGGTCTCGTAGCGCCGAGGCAGGTCCTTCGGGAACGACACGCGCACCTGGTGCTGGCTGTTGAGGCTCGGGTTCGCCGGGTCGCAGGCGCCGGTGGGGTCGTCGACGCCGAGCTGGCCCCACACCAGGCCCGAGTTGCCGTTGTTGAACGGCGCGTTGCCCTGCCACGAGGTGCTGGCGTGCCCCGGCGCTGACGGCACGCTGACCTCGGAAGGGCCCGAGGCCGGTGCGGACGAGGCGTTCGCGACCAGGCATGCGCAGGCGGCGGCGACGGCCGCGGCTCCGGCGAGGAGGCGGCGTTGGAGAGCAGGCATGCCGGGACAACGACACCGGCCCGGCGCGGTTACCGGCGGCCGGTTCAGCAAGCGGCCACGTGTGGCAGTTCCGGGTGTCCAAGCCTGAGGAAGGCGGCGCCGACACCGGCCTGACCGACCATCAGGTCCGGGCAGACCGTCGACAGTTCCTCGGATGGCCAGCCGCCAGGGGTTCGAAACAGCATGAGGCTCTCACCGAGACGACGTGCGTTCCGCAAGATGGTGTCGTCCCCGGTCAGCTGCCAGAGGTCGATGAGGATGTCGGCGTTGCCGGCGAGTCCGTGACACTGCGTCGTGCCGTGCCAGGTGCGCGCGGCCGTGGCTCGCGCGGCGGCCAGGGCGCCGTCGAGGTACTCATCCGCGCCGACTGCTTCATAGGCTCTGGCAAGGAAGCGTGCGATGCCAGGCGCACCGTGGCACCACCCGCTGAAGTTGGAGGGAGCCTCATTGGCCCGCGTACCCCACGTGAGCCCGCTCTCGTCGATGAGGCAGCTGACCCCCTCCGCCAGGGTCCGATCGGCCACCCGTCGCACGGTCGCGCGCACGGCGTCCGAGTCGGTCGCCACCGCACACTCCGCAAGGAAGAACCCGATGCCCGCCGATCCGTGAGCGAAACCGAGATACGAGTTGCCACTGAGCGATTCGTGGCCGGCGGGAACAACCCAAGCGGCATCGGCTGCGGCGACTGCATCCATCAACTGATGTGCATGGTCGAAGGCACGTGCCAGGAACGTGTCGTTCCGCGTCGCCTTCCACAAGGCCAAGTTGTAGAGACCGGTGCCCGCCGTTCCCGTGAGGAGATCCGGCGAGTGTGCGCGCATCGATGCGGCTTCATCGCTCACCGTCTCGGCGCGGGCGAGCCACCTCTCGTCGCCGGTCGCCTGGTGGAGGCGCAGAAAGAGCAGACCCGGCCCGCAGACGCCGAAGTACAGGCCCGGCATGTCTCCCTCGCGCGGAACGGCCGGCTCCGTCCTGTCCAGCCAGTTCGCGCACGACACGACCGCACGCAGGTAGTCGTCTTCCCCGGTCGCGCGATGCAGCTGGAGAAGGAACAGCGCCGTGCCGGACGAGCCCGCGTAGAGATCCCGGCCGGCGATGCCTCCGACGATCGGATGTGGCGACACCCACGACGTGCCGTGGCTGTCGTGCACCGCCGAGGCGGTCAGGAGGTCACCGACGTCGGTGGCCGCCTGGAGGAAGTCTGTCGGTTCGCGCCTTGGTGACGGACCGGGGCTCGCGGACCACTCATCGAGGGAGGCAGCGAGGATCTCGGCGACGGTTGACGCATCACGGGGCCGGTCGGCCGGGTCATCGGCCAGGCATCGCTCGATGAGCGGGAAGATCGGGCTCGACGGATCACGGGATCGCTCGAGTGCAGCGACGGCTGCGGGCGCCGGAAGCATGGCGCAGTCGACGGTCGTCGCGACGGCGAGCAGGGTCGCGCCAAGCGCGAAGATGTCGTCCTCCTGAGTTCGTGAGACCGCGCTGTCGGCCTGATCCGGCGACACGTACCCGCGGGTCCCCATCCCGCCCACGAGCGCTTCGTCGAGCTGGCCGCCCAGCTCGAGGTCGATGAGGTTGAAGCCGGTCTCGGTCATGATCAGGTTCGCGGGTTTGAGGTCTCCGATGACGAAGCCCTCTCGATGAATCGTCGACACCACGCTGCACAGCTGTTCCGCCCAGTGCGCGATGAGGAGCGTCGTCGGGCGCGTGCCTGCCGCTGCGAGTCCGTTGAGGACGCTTCCGAGCGGCTCGCCGTCGATGAACTCGTAGACGAGGTAGGCGGCATCCGGGGTCTCCCAGTAATCACGGAGCCGAGGCACGGCTCCCGTGTCGGCGAGTCGCTCCAGGCATCGCGCTTCCTGGCGAAGGCGCGCCCGGGCGTCGAGTCCGTCGCTCGCCTCCATCACGTGTGCGTAGGCCTCCTTGACGACGACGAGGAAGTCGCCGCGCTCTTCGGTGTCGAGCGCAATGGACGTCGCACCCTTCGGCGACGCGTGCAGCTGTTGAACCCGTACGTACCGGTTCTCCAGCAGGTGGCCAGCAGGCTCGCCCGCATCGCGTGCGCCATCGGGAAGCACGACATGCCCCGGCGGGGGGCTGGGCTCGGCCCTGTCGTCGACTTCCAAGACTCCCGTGGGGGTCACCCGTGCAGGGACGATCCGCCCAGTGAGCAGCTGGAGGCGTCGACTCGTGAAGCCTCCGTAACGAACGTGTACGAGGCTCGAGTCCGCGTAGCGCTGCTCCGAGCGGATCTGCGGACCGGCGAGACCATCGGTGGCCAGGTGCAGCTCGGCGGCGAGCTCGGCGGCGGCGGTGTCGTGCGGAGGGTAGGCGGTCAAGAACTTGCCGACCTGGGTGATGCCGCCTCGGCCGCTGGAGAGAAAGGCGAGCTCGTGCAGAGTGGAGGCGTGCTTGAAGGGGACCCTTCGCCTGACGAGCAAGGGCAGGCAGCGTTCGAGCACGTCGCCCGCGCTGCCGACGCTCGCCGAGACGTGGAGCTTCAGTCCGATCTCGGGAAGGCTCTGTCCCCTCGGCCGGTATTCGGTCCAGAACGTCGCCGAGCTCTCGAGTTGGCTGGTGTCCCAGCCCGCGAACAGGCCCGCCGCGCGCGCGGAGGCGATGGCCTGTTGTATCGGGTCGTCCCCTGCCGCTGACACGTCAGCCCGTTCATGCCTGCGTCTGCGCCGCAAGAGTGGTGGTGCGCTCGAGCTGCATGTCGATGATGCCGTGCTCGACCCCTTTCAGCGGGACGCGGAGCATGCTGGCCGCGCCGTACCGCCATTTCGCGGCATCCCCGTCGATGACAGCGCGCAGGTCGGTGACCTCGGCGAGGGCCTCACGAGAGCGCCCCTGCGACTGGTCGACCCTGGCGACGTTCGATGCGAGATGGATCAGCTTGACCGTGAGATAGCCATGACCGAACTCTTCCGCGAGCACCCGTCCCGCATCGAGCGCTCGGGTCAGGTCGGCGATCGCAGCCTCGCTGTTGCCCTCCTTCCAGTGCACGAGCGCGTGGACCGGAAGCGTCGAGAGCTCGCGCGCCGCGCTGAGCTCATCATCATCTGGCAGCTCGATCGCATCGACGGCTGATAGAAGTCGCCGAGCTTCGAGGAGATCGCCGGCCTTTGCGTGCTGCGCGGCTTCCTGGCCGTAGTCGAGGAGCACCTGCAACGTGATGATGTCCTCAGGATCGTGTCGGGAGGACATCGTCGTGAACTGGTCCGCGATGAACTGCCGGCCGGCGCGTAGCTCCACCTCCCGGAGGGTGGCGACATCCATCGTCGCACCGACCTGCGACTCGTCGAATCTGCGAGACATGAGGTGCCCCCGATTGGCCGCGCGTCACTTTCCTTGTCGACCGGCTGCCTTCGTCGGCGCTGCAACCTCGCGTCCGATCAGGACCTCGAACGGCACGGGGTTGCGTCGCTCGTCTGCCAGGTTGGTGATGTTGGTTCCGATGCAGCTGGTCACGCAGCAACTGGAGCAGCAGCAGTCCCAGGTCCACAGGCCCAGGCTGCCGCCGAAGTTCGGTGCTTGGAAGTCCTCCGCGGCCATGGCGATCGCCATCGGAGCAGCGACACCACGCTCGAACAGCACCGAGGCGAATTCTTCGGGGCTGGACCTGACGCGCTTGTTCAGCTCTTCGTCGTCGTCGCACTCCTGCTTGAGGTTCTTCACCTTCTGCAGCGACGACCTGTAGCTCGCGATCTGCTTCTGGACGGTGCCCAGGATCCTGTGGGTTGCTTCGAGCTCGTCCGGCTCAGCATTCCTGTCCCGGGAATAGTTCGGCATGATGCCCCTCCGTTGCCGACATCGGATGCGCATTCTCTCTTCGACAATCACCACATCGGAGACCCGAATGCATGGTCGGGGCCGTTTCGCACGGCCGTGTCCGTCGGACCGGCCTTGGGCCGGTGTTCCCTTCCTTGCTACGCGTGGCGTCGGCGGTAGTCCATAGCGCAGAGGTGCTCTTGACAGGTGGTGAGCTCGATTGCGAAGGCGTAGGAAGCCTTGGTCCTCTCGGGCACACCCGGGCTCTTGTGTGAACTCGCCGGCGCAGGTCCACTGGTACGGGCGCACAAGACGGTCGCGGTGCCGAGGATCGATCGACGGAGACGAACGTGGACGACATCGAGGTCACGACACTGTTCCGCAAGGCGATCGCCGACAACGACGACGTAGCGATGCGCCGAGGCATCGAGCAGATGCTCGGCCTCAGCGACGGGGGCGCGCTGTCGGCGGAGAAGGAGTACCTGCTTCGCCACCCCGAGTACGTGATGGAGCTGCCGCAGTCGAATGAGCGCATCCGTGGGCGCGACGCCATGCGCGCAATGCAGGAGTCATTCCCGACCCCGCCCGAGGTCCAGCTGCGACGAGTCCATGGATCCGGCCGGACCTGGGTCGTCGAGGGCGTCAACGACTACGACGGTGACGTGTGGAACGTCGTGCTCATCCTCGAGCTGAACGACGACGGGTTGATCGTCCGAGACACGCGCTATTACGGCCAGCGTTCCGACCCTCCCCAATGGCGATCTCCTTGGGTCGAACCGATCGAGTGAGCGTCAGGGCCTACGGCCGGTCCGCCGTCGCAGCACCCTGACGCTGTCGTCGCCAGCAAGCGCGCAATCCCTGCCCGGACCTGAGTGCAGAGGTTCGTCGACAACTTCGAACTCGGTCTCGAGCGGCTCACCTGCTCACGGAGCACACCCCCCCTTCCTCAGCGCAGGGTCCGCCGCGAGCCGGACGCGCACATGTTGCCTGCTGACACCCCCGGGGATTACCCGGGACTGCTCCCCATCGCATTCATAAGAGCCGTGCGGACGACCACATGGGGAGGAGGAGGCAGGTCCGAAAGTCCGAACCATCCGATCTGGTCGTGTTCCTGGGGCGCGCAACGTTCGTCGGCGTTCCGTGCCACTCCCGCACCAACCAGGCACTGCGGAGCGCCGGTTCGTCAGCAGGTCCCGCGGTCACTCGGCCCAGGTGAGACAACGAGCCCGTCGATACCTGCACACCGAGTTCCTCGTGCAGTTCCCGAGCTAACGCGCCCAGCTCAGACTCACCAGCCTCGTTCACCCGACCGGGTAGGTCCCACAGGCCCGGGCGAGCCCGCTTGTCCGGACCCCGATGCACGAGCAGCACTCGACCTTCACCCACCAGCGCGCCGACAACAACCCTGATCATCCCGCGATCGAAGCACAGGCCTCCGACACTGGCGCTCCTGCCACGGTCGGCACCCTCAATGCCGCGCGTCTTACCCGCCATTATCGCCCAAGAGGGTCAGGCGACGAGCGTCCACACTCCGTCGTCGACCTGCCGGTAGGTGCCGGCGCGCAGCGCGACCAGGGGTGGCGCGTGGGAGGTGTAGGTGTGGCCGGTGGGGGTGGTGATCTCCACGGCATGGCCCCGGGCCTCGGGCGAGGGTCTGGCTCGCCAGCCGGGTTCTTCCTTGGCGTAGTTGCAGGTGGCGCAGAGTCCTTGGCCGGCTGCGGCGGTCGTGGTGCCTGCGTCGGCGGCGCGGACCACGTGGTCGCGGTGGCGGATCGGGGCGTTGCACCAGGGTGTGCGGCAGAACTGGTCGCG
>NZ_KK211161.1:0-244133 GCF_000620645.1 Nocardioides sp. URHA0032
ACCCCCGCGAGCCGGTTCCTGCACCCCGAACCGAGCCGGGTGAGGGTGCTGAGGACCGTCACCGGTCCCGGCCGACCCGAGCACGACCACCGCGACGGGACCTGGGTCACGCGCCGTGCCAGCGCCGTCGGGGTGGTGTGCGTGTCCTGGCAACAGGTCTGCCTCGGCGCCGCGGCCGCCGGCCACCCCATCGACGTGTGGGTCACCGATCAGGTCCTGCAGTTCTACGACGGCGACCACCTGCTGCGCACCGAGAAACGCACCAGCACCGGGGAGGTGAGAGTCAAGCGCTCCACAGCGCCCCAACGACGTTCTAGAGTCCAACCGAGTCTCACCAATCAACCGGAGTAGATCCGACACCCATCAACCGAAGGCGTTCAGGGGCACTCAGCTCACCACGGACACTCTGCTCGCCGGGACGTCACCCGAGCTGGGCGCCCCGACAGCCGGGGGATGACGTCCCGCACCGGGACCGGGAGCGACTACGCCTGGTCCTCGGTCGGCAGCGTGGTGTCCGGGTCGTCGAACGGCTCGCGCTCGGCGGGGTCGAAGTCCGGCTGCTCGGGACGGTTGAGGTGGTCCTCGGGCTCCATGTCGACGTCCTGCTTGTCGGGCTGCTCCGCGACCTCGTCGGCGAGCTCCTCGCGCGGCTGCTTCGTGTGCTCCCTGGTGTGGTCTCCGTCCATGCCCGTCGGGTACCCGGGCCCACCGGGCTCATGCACGGACCACGGTCGCCGCGTCGTTACGACGGCGGGATCCCGCAGGCGTCCGGTCCCTAGCCGGCGGACGAGTCGATGCTCCGGACCCGGTCCGGCTCGAAGCCGTGCTGCATGCCCCAGGCGACCGCCTGCGAGCGGCGGGCGACCCGGATCTTGCGGTACGCCGTGCGGATGTAGGTCTTGACCGAGTTGATCGAGAGGTAGGTGCGCTCGGCGATCTCCTGGTTGCTCAGTCCCTGGGTGATCAGGGCCAGCACCTCGGACTCGCGCGCGGTCAGGCCGCGGTCGCGGCCGGGCCACTCGCCGGCGATCCGGTCCCCCGGCTCGGCGGTCCCTCGCGGCGTGACGGTCTCGCCGGTGTGGACCGCCTCGAGCCCGGCCACGATCTCGTCCGCGGACATCCCCTTCGAGAGGTAGCCGGACGCGCCGCGGTCGAGGGCGGTGCGCACCAGGCCGGCCTGGATGTTCCAGCTGAAGATCACGACTCTGGCGTCGCTGCCGTGGACCAGGTCCTCGAGGTCCACGCCGTCTCCCTGGATCTGCCCGAACGTGTCGTACAGGATCACGTCCACGTCGCTCACGACGCGCACGCCGGCGTCGAGCTCGACGACGTTCACCCGGTCCTGGTGCGGGGCGAGCATCGCGGCGACTCCGGCGACCACGATCTCGTAGTCGTTGACGATCGCCACCCGGATGGGTGCAGACATGCCGACACCCTATGTGTGATGGGGCCGACACGCGCGCCAATGCGGCGTTTGGAACGGCGATCGGGATAGAAAGGTGTCAGGCCCCGCTTGGTATGAGCTCGCGGGGCCCATTACTTTCCGGCCGGGTCGGTGCCACGGGCGTACTCGTCGATCTCCCCGAGGATCCGCGCCTTCACGTCCTCCTCCGCGAACGAGGCCCGCACCGCGCTCCGCGCCAGGTCCGCGACACCGGCCTCGTCGAGGCCGAGCAGGTCCGCGGCGATCCCGTACTCCCGGTTCAGCGTGGTGTTGAACATCGGGGGGTCGTCGGAGTTCACCGTGACCGTCACACCAGCGTCGCGGAAGGCCCGGATCGGGTGCTCCTCGAGCGTGGGTACGGCGCGGGTGGCGATGTTCGAGGACGGGCACACCTCCAGCGGCACGCCGGTCTGGGCCAGGTGGGCGAGCAGCGCCGGGTCCTGGGCGGACGACGTGCCGTGGCCGATCCGCTCGGCACGGAGCAGCCGCAGCGAGTCCCAGATCGTGTCCGGGCCCGTCGTCTCCCCGGCGTGCGGGACGCTGTGCAGCCCGGCGGCCCGCGCGGCGTCGAAGTGCGGCTGGAACTGCGACCGGGGCACCCCGATCTCGGGACCGCCGAGCCCGAAGCCGACGAGGGCGTCGGTGCGATGGTTCAGTGCGTAGTCGAGCGTGGCGTCCGCGGCCGGCACCCCGGACTCGCCCGGGATGTCGTAGATCCACCGCAGCACCAGCCCGAAGTCGCGCTCCACCGCGACCCGGGCGTCCTCGATCGCCTCGGTGTACGCCTCGATCGGCATCCCGAGGTCGTCACGGTCCGGACGCACCGACGTGTACGGCGTGCAGGTCAGCTCGGCGTACCGCAAGCCCTGCCCGGTCGCCATCTCCCGCCCGATCTCGTGGGTCAGGTAGCGCACGTCCTCCGGCGTCCGGATCAGGCCGACGACCGCGAGGTAGACGTCCACGAAGTGTGCGAAGTCGCGGAACTCGAAGAACCGGCGCAGCTCCTCGGTGTCGCTCGGGACCGTGCCGGGGTGGCGCTCGGCCAGCTCGGACACGATCCGTGGCGACGCGGACCCGACGTGGTGGACGTGCAGCTCGGCCTTCGGGAGGCGCGCGATGAACTCGGACAGGCTCACGACGCGTGAGTCTGGCAGAGCGTCAGCTGAGCTCGGCGATCAGGTTGTCGCCGATCTCCGCAGGCGTGCGGCCATCCTGGTAGACCTTGCCGTCGAGCAGGATGGTCGGGGTGCTGCGGACGCCGGCGTCCAGCGCGGCCTGCGTGGCATCCGTGACCCACGCGCCCTTGCCGTCGACGTTCTTGATGGCGTCCTTGACGTCCGCCTCCGACGCGCCCGCCTGCACCGCGAGCTTGAGGATGTCCTCGTTCGACGGGAACGGACCCTTCTCCTCGGGCTGGTTCGCGTAGAGCAGGTCGTGGAACTTCTTCGCGACGTCCGGGCCGGACTTGTCGAGCACGATCGAGAACGCCTCGGCTGATCGGGCCGAGTAGTCCCCGAGCGAGCTCAGCAGGTTGAAGGGGCGGTACTCGACCCGGACCTTGCCGTCGTCGGCCAGCGTGGCCAACTTCTCGTGCGTCTCCGCCTCGAGCTCGCCGCAGAACGGGCAGAGGAAGTCCTCGTAGATGACGACGTCGTGCGGCGCGTCCTTCGGCCCGATCGTCACGCCGTACTTGCTGCCGGCCGCGGGGGCGTCGACCTTCGCCGTCGTGTCCAGCGCACGGGACAGGAACCAGCCGCCGACGACGATCACCAGCAGCGCGGCGACCACGCCGCCGATCATCAGGTAGCGCCGGCGCGCCTCCTGCCGCTCCTGCTCCTTGCGCAGCGCGGCGGCCTTCGCGATCCTCTCGGCGCGGGCGGCATCACGGTTTCTCTTCGACATCAGGATCCTTCGATCGCGGGCGTACGCCGGAACAGCAGCGAGTCCAGCGACAGTCTCGTGGATGGCAGCCAGACCAGGAACACGGAGGCGAGGAGGAGTACGGCGTCGCGCGCGATCTCCCACGGATAGCGCGACGCGGCATCGGGGTCGTAGCCGCCGCCGCCGAAGCAGCCGCAGTCGATGGTCATCCCGCGAGCCCAGACCGTCGCGATGCCCACGATGAACGCCACGAACAGGATGCTCGAGAGCACCGCGGCGCCGCGGGTCAGCAGCCCGAGCACGAGCATCGCGCCGACGACCACCTCGATGACGGGCAGCAGCTGGCCGACCGGCTGTGCGAGGTCGCCCGGGAGCAGCTGGTAGGCCCGGACCGCGGCGACGCTCTGAGCCGGGTCGAGCAGCTTCGAGGCACCGGCGTAGATCCACACGCATCCCACGACGACGCGCGCGACCAGACCGAGCCACTCCTTCACGCCCCCGACCCTAGGGGCGCACCCTGAGCCCGAACTGAGACGAAGGTCCCGTCCACACGGGGCTAAGGTGACGTCCGTGAACGAGAGACTCGTCTGGATCGACTGCGAGATGACGGGCCTCGACCTGGGCGCCGACGCCCTCATCGAGGTCGCGGCCCTCGTGACCGACTTCGACCTCAACGTGCTCGGCCAGGGCGTCGACCTGATCATCAAGCCGCCCGCCGAGGCGCTCGACCAGATGAACGACTTCGTCCGCGAGATGCACGAGAGCTCCGGGCTGCTCCGCGAGCTCGACTTCGGCATCACCCTCCAGGAGGCGGAGGAGCGGGTCCTGGCCTACGTCAAGGAGCACTGCCCGGACGGCAGCCGCCCGCCGCTGGCCGGCAACACCGTGGCGACCGACCGCGCGTTCCTCGCCCGCGACATGCCGGCCCTGGAGACCTTCCTCCACTACCGGATCGTGGACGTCTCCTCCATCAAGGAGCTGGCGCGCCGCTGGTTCCCCCGCGCGTACTTCCAGGCGCCACCCAAGCGCGGCAACCACCGGGCCCTCGCCGACATCCAGGAGAGCATCGAGGAGCTGCGCTACTACCGCGAGGCGGTGTTCGTGCCCTCCCCCGGTCCCGAGAGCGACGCCGCCCGGGCGATCGCCCTGCGGCACGGCGGTGCGCTCACGGGGCTCACGGGCGAGTCCGATTCCGCGGATCAGGACTGATTCGCCTACACTCTCTGTCGGTCCTCGGCCTCGGCCGGGTCCACCTGGTGGGTATAGCTCAGCTGGTAGAGCGCTGCGTTGTGGTCGCAGATGTCGCGGGTTCAAGTCCCGTTACTCACCCCAGTCACGAAGGGCCGCCGTCCGGCGAGGGACGGCGGCCCTTTCGCATGCCGTACGCCGACCGCGCCGGCGACCGATTGCGGCCGGGCCCGGCGGGGTACTCCGACGGCATGTCGACAGGCCTTGCGGAGCACGAGCACGTCTGGCACCTCCAGGCGGTGCACCTCGAGGAGGGGCTCAGCACCCAGGAGTTCGCCTGCGAGGCCTGCGGCGCGGTCGACTTCCGCTGACCGCCGCGTCGCGGGTTCAGTCGCCGAAGAGCTCGCAGTGCCGGGCTAGCCGGTTCACGGCCTTGTCGAACTCCGCCATCGACGGCGCACCTCCGGACAGCTTCGACTCGACGCCCTCCCGGGTGGTGGCGATGTCCACCGCGAGCGGCTCGAGGGCATGGCCCTCCGCGTCGGCCAGCCCGGCGACCAGGTCGTCCGCCCGGCCGGAGTCCTGGGCGGACGGCGAGCCGTGCACGAAGTCGATCGCCCGCGGCATCAGCTGCTGCGGCGGGTGGTAGAGCTCGGCGCAGCTGCGCTGGACGCCGACGGGCTTCTCCGACGGGGACGGGGAGGTCGCCGACGACGTGGGCGCGCCCCCTGTCGGGTCGCCGGCGGTCGCGTCACCGGTGTCGTCGCCGCACCCGACGAGCAGGGTGGCGACGGCGAGCAGCGGTACGGCGATCGCGAGGCGCATGTCCCCACTGTCCCCTGTCCGGGGCCGATCGGTCGACACCGGCCAGATCTCTGACTATGGTCAGAGAATGTCCGAGAGCCCTGACACGGCGACGCCGCGCCGCTTCAACCGGACGTACACGCAGCGGATCGGTGCGCTCGACGACTCGTTCCTCGGCACCGGCCGGCCGCTCAACGTCTCGCGGCTGCTCTTCGAGATCGGGCCCGACGGCGCCACGGTGCGCGAGCTGCGGGACCGGCTCGACCTGGACTCCGGGTACCTCACCCGGCTGCTGCGCCGGCTCACCGACGACGGCCTGGTCGAGGTCCGTCCCGACCCCGCTGACGGTCGCCGCCGGGTGGCGACGCTGACCCGGGCGGGACGGACCTCCTGGCGGGAGCTGGACGAGCGCTCCGAGGAGCTGGCCCGGCGACTGGTCGAGCCGTTGACCGGACGCCAGCGCTCCCGGCTCACCGAGGCCCTCGCCACCGCCGACCTGCTGGTGCGCGCCGCGACCATCCACCTGCGCCAAGTCGGTCCGGACGACGCGATCGCCCGCGAGGCGGCGGGCCTCTACTTCGCCGAGCTGGCCCGACGGTTCCCGGGCGGCTTCGACCCCGGGGAGCCCGACCACGGAGGCACGTTCCTGCTGGCGACGAGCGCGGGACGTCCGGTCGCGTACGGCGGGGTCCGCCCCCTGTCGGCGGGCACCGGCGAGATCAAGCGGATGTGGGTCGACGACGCATGGCGCGGGGCCGGACTCGGCTCGCGGATGCTGCGCGAGCTCGAGGCACTCGCCGTACGCCTCGGTCACACCCGCATCGTGCTCGACACGAACGGCACGCTGGTCGAGGCGATCGCGATGTACGAGCGCGCCGGCTACACGCGGATCGAGCGGTACAACGACAACCCCTACGCCGAGGCGTGGTTCGAGAAGACCGTCAGCAGCTCGCCGGCGGCCCAGACCGGCAGCTGATCGACGCGGTGCGGGCCGTGGTCGGCCGCGCCGAGCGGCACCACCCAGCCGCCACCGCCGGCCAGGTCCCACACGTAGCGCGCGACCGAGCCCCGGGCGCAGGCGTCGGTGACGCCGGGCTGCGACGAGGTGCACCGGACGCACTCGATGTCGCCCGACAGCGGCAACGGCGGCACCGGCTCACCCACCGGCGCGACGACGTGCGTCTCGCCCCACGTCGCCGGGTGTCCCGCCGCGTCGTCGAGCGCGGCGGTCGCGAGTGCGGCCAGGTCGATGCCGAACGGCGTCCGCGCCTCCACCAGCGCCTCGAGCGCGAGCGCGACGTGCGCGGTCACCGTCAGCCACGGCGTCAGCTCGGGGTCGTCGACGAGCGGCTCGGCGAGGGGCGCGAGCACCGGCTCGGCCGCGATCCGCCGGGTCAAGGCCGAGCGCCAGGCCGCGAACGCGGCGGCGCCGGACGAGTCGGCGTCCATGTGGCCGTCCCACGCCAGGATCTCGTCGCGGACCGCGCCCGCCGGAAGTTCGCGCAGGAGCGCCTGGAACAGCGGCACGGAGAGCAGCAGGGTGTCGCGGTGGATGGCGGCGAAGTCATCGGTGGTCAGACCGGTGCGCCCGTCGAGCAGCGCGTGGATCCGGTCGCGACGGTGAGGTGACGCGAAGTCGGTGCCGATCGCGGCGCTCTCCGGCCCGCGGCGGTCGTTGGCGGTGACGACCTGCCCGTCGGGCGGGACGCTGGTCACCGGCAGCGCCACCCAGCCGTCCCATGCCGCGGCCGGGTCCGCGGCGTCGACGACGCCGACCCGGTTCGCCTCCGGGCGCACGGGCACCCGGCCGGCGACGCGGAACAGCACGTCCCCCCCACGGTCCGCGGCGACCACGTTGTTGACCGGCTCGACCCAGCCGTCGAGCGCAGCCATCACATCGGCGGCGCTGCGCGAGCGCAGCAGCGGCAGGAACGTGTCGAAGCCGAGGTCCTCGAGGTCTCCGCTCGGCGTGCGCAGGCTCAGCCCGCGCCCCTCGGCCGGGCCGGCGAACACCGGCCCGCGCCGGGTGCGGAGCCAGCCCTCGCCCTCCTCGACCGGCTCCCAGCCGCCCGACCCGAGGGCCTCCGTGCCCCGGCCGGTGCGCCGGAGCCGCTCGGCGTACACGTCCTCGTAGTTGCCCATGCCGTTGGTGATCGCCCACGCGACGTCTCCCGCGTGCGCGAAGTGCTGCACGCCCGGGACACCCGCGAAGGCGAGGCCGGCGACGTCGAACTCGTCGCAGGTGAGCCGCACCTGGAGGTAGATGCTCGGGGACTCCAGCGCGCGGTGCGGGTCGCCGCCGATCAGCGGGAGACCGGTCGCGGTGCGCGCCCCACCGACGGCCCAGGCGTTGCTGCCGCTGGACAGGGGCCCTTCCCGGGAGAGCAGCCGGGCGTCCTCGCCGAGCACGGCGCGGGCCCGGGCGCTCCAGAGCTTGCCGGCCAGGTTCCCGAACAGCAGGTGGTGGACCCGGAACACCGCCAGCGGGGTCCAGGGGTCCCACGGCTCGTCGAGGACGGCGTTCACGCCCTCGACGTACGCTCCGACGAACGCCGCCGTCTCCGGCCGGAGCCGGGCGTGCACCCGGCGGGCGAGGTCGACGGTTCCGGTACGGCGCGCCAGCGGCTCCTCGGTCGCCTGGCGCAGCCGCGCGAGCTGGGTGGGGCGGTCCCGGGCCGTGGCCTCGCCCTGCCCGCGGGCGAGGTCGAGCACGTCGCCGGCGCGGACCTGCGGGATGCCGTACGCGTCCCGGACGACCGTGGCCATCAGGCGACGGTCAGGAGCGGCAGCCGCACCCGGAACGTCGTGCCCTGCCCGGGCTCGGACTCGACCGACATCGTGCCGCCGTGCTGGTCCACGATGGCGCGCGCGATCGAGAGGCCGAGGCCGCTGCCCGGGATCGCCTGCTGCTGCGCGAGCGAGGAGCGGAAGAAGCGCGTGAACAGCCGCTCCTGCTCCTCCGGCGGGATGCCGATGCCGGTGTCGGCGACCTCGACGACGGCGCTGTCCGGCCCGGCCAGCAGCGACACGTCCACACGGCCGCCTGCGGGGGTGAACTTCACGGCGTTGCCGACCAGGTTGATGACCACGCGCTCCAGCATGTCGCGGTCGCCGAGGAAGGGGACCGGCTCGTCGGGGAGATCGACGTTCAGCTCCAGCTCGCGACGTTCGAGGGTCGGCGCCACCACGGCGGCGCCCGCGGCGACGATCTTGCGGAGGTCGACGACCCGGTCGGCGAGGCTGAGGCCGTCCTCCTGCACCCGCGAGAGCGTCAGCAGGTCGTCGATCAGCGACAGCAGGCGGGTGGAGTTCGCGGACAGCCGGCG
Source organism: Nocardioides sp. URHA0032 (assembly GCF_000620645.1). Lineage (GTDB taxonomy): Bacteria > Actinomycetota > Actinomycetes > Propionibacteriales > Nocardioidaceae > Nocardioides. The sequence goes on from NZ_KK211161.1 coordinate 8,644, forward strand.
CACCGCGTCGAGCTGCTCGGGAGCGAGCTCGCCGTACTGTCCCTCCTCGAGCATCTCGGTGTAGCCGAGGATGCTGGTGATCGGCGTGCGCAGCTCGTGGCTGACGCTGGAGACGAACGCGTCCTTGACCTGGTCGACCTCGCGGAGCCGTTCGACCGCCTCGACCAGCCGGCGCTCGGCCTCGATCCGGTCGGTGATGTCCTCGGAGGTGCTCACGTAGCCGTTGACGACGCCGCGATCGTCCTCGATGCGGTTCAGGGACATCGAGTGGACCCGCTCGACGCCGTCCTTGCGGACGAACCTCATGTCGTTCGCGCCGGTGCCGAGCAGCGCCCGGGCGACCGCGGTGAAGTCGTTCTCGACCCCCAGCTCGGCAGCCTTCTCGGCGATCGCCTCGGGGGTGTGCAGCCTGCGGGTGGTGTCGCCGAGCATCTCGGCAGCGGTGTAGCCGAGCAGCCGCTCCGCGCCCGGGTTGAACAGCGTGACGGCACCCTGGTCATCGGTGCCGATGATGGCGACGCCGGCCGCGCCGTTCACGATGTTCTGGACCTTGTCGCGCTCGGCGGCAGCCTGGCGCGCGTTCTCGATCTGCTCGCCCACGGCCAGGACCAGCGGCAGCACGACGAGCGCGCAGACCGCGCCGAACGTGCCGAGCAGGATGCCCTGGCCGTCGACGGAGAGGCCGAACCGCGGACCCGCGTTCGCGAACGGGCCGCGCCCCCACGTGGTGAGCGGCACGGCGAAGGTCAGCACCGCGATCAGCTGGGCCATGGACTCGTAGGGGCTGCTGCGCAGCGCCCCCCAGACCAGCAGCGGCAGGACCAGGAAGACGATCGACGGGAAGTCCTCGGGCATGAAGACGATTGGCGCGATCGCGAGCAGCAGCACCCATTGGGCGGTGCGTTCGGTGGGCCCGGCGAGCGGGGCGTGGTTGCGCAGCCGGCAGAAGAACGGCACCACGGTGAGCTGCGCGAGCAGGCTCGAGGCGGCGACCGTCAGCCCGAGGACGTCGGGCTCGCCGAAGCCCGTGAGGGCGCTGGTCAACGCCCCTGCGGCGCCCATCGCGAGGCCGCCGCACCCGACCGCGGCCAGGAACCGGGCCAGGTCGACGGTCGTGCGCAGGGGCGGTCGCTTGCGGCGTCCGTCGGCGAGGATCCACCAGGTCACCCAGGCCTCGGCGGCCAGTCCGATGCCCAGGCCGATCGCGACCTCGAGGTCGCGGCCGCCGATCCAGATGCTCCCGACGCCGATCAGCCCGACCAGGCCGACGAGGGCCCAGGTGCGCGGCCGCGGGGAGATCATGAAGCACGCCGTCGCGCCGCCGATCGGCCAGATGCCGATGCCGTGACCGCCGTCCGGGGCGGAGTGCGTGGCGAGCGCGCCGAAGACCGCGACGAGCGCGAGCAGGCCGGCAACCCAGCCCAGCCGTGAGCCCCTCACGACGCACTCCTCCCGCTCCGCCATCCCCCGGGGTACATCTTGGCCGCGCGACACGCCGTTGGGCATCCGACCTGCCGGTGGGGACTACGTTGGCTCGGTGACTTCCGCGACGCACAGCTACGACGTGGTGGTCGTCGGCGGAGGTCACAACGGCCTGATCGCCGCCGCCTACCTTGCCCGCGCCGGCCGGTCGGTCCTGGTCCTGGAGCGGCTCCACCGCACCGGCGGCGCGGCCCGCTGGTCACCCGCCGCGGCCCTCCCCGAGGAGCTCGTCGCCGACCTCGCGCTCGAGCTCCGCCTGGGACCGACGCCGCCGCCCACCGACGACCTGGCGCGCGTCGTCCTACCGACCCTGCTGCGCCCGCTCCCGCTCGAGCGCGAGGTCCGCGCGCAGGTCGGCTCCTGGGACGAGCTGGTCACCACGCCGCTCGACCTGCACCACCGGCTGCGCGCCAGCACCCCGGTCGTGGTCGGCGGCGGGACCGCGGTGGCCGACGCCCTCGACCGCGCCATCCGGGCGGCCGGTGTCGAGATGGTGACGTCGGCCGGTGTCAGCGGGATCCGGGCCGGGACCGACGGCGCCGAGGTGAGCTGGCACGACGGCGCGGCGCTCCACACGGCCGCCGCCCGCCACGTGCTCGCGAACGTCGCGCCCTGGGTGCTCGCCATCCTGCTCGGCGAGCAGGAGGACCCTGACGCCAAGCCCCGCTGGGACGGTGCCGCCGAGGTCCCGCCCGAGGACGTCGAGCGCGAGTTCGCGATGCCGGGTGGGCACTGGTACCACGGCGACCTGGAGTGGCCGTGGGCGCCGAACCGGGCCCGCCTGGACACTCCTGCTCAGCAGTGGGGCGTGCAGACCGACCTCGCCCCGGTGCTCGTCTGCGGGTCCGGGTCGCGGCGCGGCGGCGGCGTGACCGGCCTCGGCGGGCACAGCGCCGCGCACGCCGTCCTCGCGTCCTGAGGCGGCCCGGTCCCCGCTGCCGCAGGTTCACCATGGTCTCCGGGGAACCCCCAATCCCCGTGGCCTGCCCGCGGTGGGAGGTGCGGCACCACCCACATCCCCTGGTGAAACCGTGACAGCAGCAGCGCGCGGCCTCGATTTTTCGCTGCGCACCCCCGCTGGTAGAGTTCACGTCGCTTCACCACGCGCGCCATTAGCTCAATTGGCAGAGCAGCTGACTCTTAATCAGCGGGTTCGGGGTTCGAGTCCCTGATGGCGTACAAGGCAAGGCCCCGGCCCAGCGGTCGGGGCCTTCGTCGTGTCATCCGAACGCGTGGTCGGGTCGCTCGGTCGGACGACTCCGCAGCCGGACGGTGGCCGTGGGCCAGTCGATCTCGGCGTCCTCCGCCGCGACGATCACCGTGTGCCGGTGCATCCACCGGACGACGGCGCGCACCAGCAGCGGTCCCTGATCGGATCGACGGTCGTACCCCAGCAGCGAGCCCGGCCGGCCGTGCCCCACGATGAGCGAGCAGAGCACCAGGCGCCCCCCGTCGGGCTCGAACCGGGCATCCAGCACCCGCCCGATCTGTTCGCCGGCCGGGTCCAGCACGCCCATCCCGGTGAGCCGCCCGAGACGAAGTGCGTCGCGGTCACGGCGCAGGACGCCGTCCCGTTGCACCGATAGGTGGAGCGCACTGTCGAGCCGCTCGACGTCGTCGATGTCGATGCGCCACGGGCGCGTGCGGTGCGGCTCCGACACCCGGTTCTGGCCCCACCGCTCGACCAGGATCTTGCCGAGCTTGCCCCCGAACCGGTCGAGCAGCGCGGCCGGTCCGGTCAGGATGCCCGTGATGGCGAGCCGGTCAGCGTTCTCGTCGCCGTCGTCGAGCACGTACGTCGGGGTGAGCTCGACGTCGTCCACCTTGCCGAGCAACCTGCCCTGGGAGTCGATCAGCTGGCGGTCGAGCAGGTGCAGGACCCCGTCGATCGGTCCGGTCAACCGGTTCTCGAGCCCACGATCCGCGCTCGCGCTCACTGGCCCATCCTCGTCCAGATCATCAACGGGATGGCCGCGACGGCCGCGACGGCGATCACGCCCAGGTAGATCACGCCCAGGACGTTGGCGAGCCGGCCGTTCACATAGGTCCCCATGTAGTCGGGGTCGTTCGCCACGACCAGGATCGGGAAGTACGTCAGCGGCAGGGCGACCGCGGAGAACACCACGGACGCCTCGGTGACCAGGATGGGATCCACGGCGGTCATCAGGAACGCCGTGGCGAGCAGCGCGGAGAGCATCAGGACCGCGTGGAACGTCACCGCCTCGCGCGGGCGCACGAACTTGCCCCACTGCGCCCCGAAGTACTGCCCCACGCTGTACGCCACACTCAACCCGGTCTCGCAGGCGGCCCCGAAGGTCGCGGCGACGAAGCCGACGATCGCGACCGCGAGCCCGACCTTGCCGAGCGCCGCCGCAACCGGGAGAGCGACCTGACCCAGGGTGTCGACGCTGATGTCCAACGGCCCCAGCACCAGCCACGCCGACGCGGCGATCGAGAGCGAGAGGGCGCCGCCGAGCGGGAACCCGATCAGCACGTTCGCCCGCATCGTGGTCAGCTCCTTCGCATCCCAGTGCTCCTCGACGCCACCGGAGGAGAAGAAGAACACCTCGTACGGCGTCATCGCGGCGCCGAAGAGCGCGACCGCGTAGTAGGCGTACGTGGACCACTCCTCGTCGCCCGGCTTGTCGGCCGTCACCGCCTGATGGAGCAGCGCGCCCCAGTCCGGACCGAGCTGCCACACGGCGACCGCGAAGACGACCAGGGCCAGTCCGAGAATGCCGAAGACGTTCTCGATCGCCGCGAACTTCGCGCGCCACAGCACCAGCCAGACGAGCAGGCCGACCAGCGGCACGATCAGCAGCTCGTGCACCGAGGACGCGAGCTGGAGGGCGAGCGCGACGCCGCCGATCTCGGCGACGAACGTCAGGAACGTGATGAGCATGGAGGTCAGGAGGTTGAGGAGCCCGAGACGCGGACCGAGGCGCTCACGGACCAGGTCGAACGTGGCGCGCCCGCTGATCGCGGCCACCCGAGCGGACATCTCGGCGAACACGCAGATGCCCAGCACGCCCACCACGACCGCCCAGGAGAGCGAGAGCCCGAACCGAGCGCCCACCTGGGCGTTGGTGACGAGGTCACCGATGTCGACGAAGCCGCCGATGGCGGTCAGGATGCCGAGCGCGACGGCGAAGACCTTCGTCACCCGACCCGCTCCTCGGCCCGGGTCAGGTTCGACTGGAGCCCCTCGAGCTGCCGGAGCAGGTCGGGGTAGGCGTCCTCGTCGCGCCGGACGATCGCGATGCGCACCTGCGACAGGAGGTCGGAGGCGTCCGACATCAGGGACGTCACCCGTTTGTACTCGGCGTCGTCGCGGGGCTCCGGCTGCTCGCCCCCGAACGAGTCCATGGTGGCGCCGACTGCCGACTCGCTGTCCTGCGCCACGACCTGCTGGTACTTGCCCGGGACCTTGTGCTGCGCCTCCAGCCGGAGCAGGAGCGCGACGGTCGCCACCTCGCTCGAGACCGACTGAAGTGACTGGTGCGCTTGGTCCGACCAGGAGGTGTGGTCCGGTGACTGCGGAGCGCAGCCGGACACCAGAGCCACGCTCGCCCACGCGAGAAGGACCGCGACGACTCGCTGCCGCAGGGGTGCCGAATCCACCACGATCGTCTGATACCCCCGGCGGGACCGCCCGCAAACCGTCGCTCCCGCGCTCCCGGAAAGGTCGGCTCAGACCAAAATCACCCCTTCGGGGGTAACGCCACGCGCGATGTCCGACGGGCTCCGCCGCCACGATGGTGCCCATGTCCGGCCGACCGACCCGCGTGGGGATCGTGTACGCGCAGGAGGTCCTCGGCAAGGGTCTGGCGGCGATGCTCGCCGAGCATCCCGGACGCTCGGTGATCACCGGCGTCGAGCAGGCCGAGGTGGTGCTGTACGACGTGTTCGGGGTGCATCGCACGAACGGCTCCGACCTCGCCGAGCTGCTCGGCCGCACCCGCTCGGTGGTCGTCGCGGTCAGCCGCGACCTCCGACCCGACCTGCGGGCCCGGGCGCTGGCCGCCGGAGCGCACGCCTGGATCTCGATGAGCGTGGGCTCACGCGAGCTGGTGGAGGCGGTCGAGGCGGCCGCCGGCGGCCGGGAGATCCCGGGGCGCGTGGACACGCTCGGCAGTCACGTCGGGCTGACTCCTCGCGAGGTCGAGGTCCTGGCGCTGATCGCGCAGGGCGCCAGCAACATGGAGATCGCGGAGCGGCTCTTCCTGTCGATCAACTCGGTCAAGACCTACATCCGCTCGGCGTACGCCAAGATCGGCGCCACCTCCCGCAGCCGAGCGGTCGCGTGGTGCCTGCAGCACGGGTTCGCGCCACCCGACTGACCGGCATACCGATCCCGCGTGCCGGGAACCCATGGGCATGGCGACGACACACTCGGACCCGGACGCACGGAAGGTCGAGTCCCCGACCGACCTCACCGCACCCTCGTGGCGCTACGTGCTGCGCAGGACCTACCGCGAGTTCAGCTCCGACCAGTGCACCGACCTCGGTGCTGCGCTGACCTACTACGCCGTCCTGGCGATCTTCCCCGCCGCCATCGCGCTGACCTCCCTGCTCGGACTGGTCGGGCAGGGCACCAGCAGCGTCCAGACCGTCCTCGGGATCGTCGAGGACCTCGGCGGCGGCTCGGTCGTCGGGAGCGTCCGCGGCCCGCTGCTCGAGGTGAGCCGCTCGCAGTCGGCAGGCCTGGCGTTCGTGCTCGGGCTGGGCGGCGCCCTCTGGTCGGCCAGTGGGTACGTCGGGGCGTTCGGCCGCGCGATGAACAAGGTCTACGAGGTCGACGAGGGCCGACCCGTGTGGAAGCTGCGCCCGGCCATGCTGCTGCTGACCCTCGTGCTGGTCGTCCTCGCCGCGGCCGTCCTGCTGGCTCTCGTCGTGACCGGCCCCGTCACGACCGCGGTCGGCAAGGCGATCGGCGCCGGGTCCGCGATCCGGCTGGTCTGGGACATCGCGAAGTGGCCGGTGATCTTCCTCGTGATGGTCGTGATCATCGCGCTGCTGTACTACGCGACCCCGAACGTGCGGCAGCCGCGGTTCCGCTGGGTGAGTGTCGGCGCCGTCGCCGCGATCGTCAGCTGGGCGGTGCTGTCGGCGGCCTTCGGGTTCTACGTCGGGAACTTCTCCTCCTACGACCGCACCTACGGCGCGCTCGGCGGCGTGATCGCGTTCCTGCTGTGGCTGTGGCTCACCAACCTCGCGCTCCTGTTCGGCGCCGAGCTGGACGCCGAGCTCGAGCGCGGCCGTGAGCTCCAGTCCGGGATCCCTGCCGAGCGGGAGCTCCAGCTGCCGCCCCGCGACACCCGCAACATCGACAAGTCCCGCGCGAAGGAGGAGGAGGACGAGCGCAGGGGTCGCCGGATCCGGCTCGCCTCCCGCGTCCGTCCCGGGCACCGGAAGGACTGACATGGCACTCACCTCGCTCTGGCACGACCGCCATCCCCGGGAGGAGCCCGAGCCCCCGGCGGTCGCCGGCGACTGGGACGTCGTCGTCGTCGGCGCCGGCCTCACGGGGCTGACCACGGCGGCGCTGGCCGCTCGCGCGGGCCGGTCCGTGCTCGTCCTCGAGGGCCGGCACGTCGGGGCGGGCACGACCGGCGGGAGCACCGCCAAGGTGAGCCTCGTCCAGGGCACGCGCTACTCCCGGATCTCGAGGCGGCACCCGACGAGCGTGCTGCGGGAGTACGCCGACGCGAACGCCGAGGGCCTCGCCTGGATCGTGCGCTTCTGCGAGGACCACGGCGTCGGCTACCAGCGGCGCCCGGCGTACACCTACGCGACCACGCCCGCGGGCGCGAAGTCCGTGCGGGCCGAGCTGGACGCGCTGCACAAGGCCGGCCTCGAGCAGGCCGAGTGGGTCGACGAGGTGCCGTTGCCGTACCCCACCACCGGCGCGGTCCGGATGGACGACCAGGCGCAACTCGACCCGATGGAGCTGCTCGAGGCGCTGGCCGCGCACGCGCGCGAGCACGGCGCGGTGATCGCCGAAGGGGTCCGCGTGCGCGGGGTGCAGGGCCACGGCCCGAGCCGGGTCGTCACCGATGCGGGCGACGCCGGCGCCGCCACCGTGGTCGTCGCGACGAACATGCCGATCCTCGACCGCGGTGCGTTCTTCGCGCGGGCCGAGCCGACGCGCTCCTACGGCCTGGCCTTCCGCGCGTCCGGCCGGCTCGTGGACGGCATGTACCTCTCGGCCGACGGCCCGACCCGGTCATTGCGCGACGCGCCCGAGGACCTGCTGCTCGTCGGCGGGGAGGGCCACAAGGTCGGCGCCGACACCTCCGAGCGCGGCCACCTGGACCGGCTCCGGGCCTGGACCGCGGAGCACTTCCCGGGCACCGAGGAGACGCACGCGTGGTCGGCGCAGGACTACGTGCCGCACCACGCCCTGCCGTACGCCGGCCCGCTGCTGCCCGGCCTCGGCGGCATCCTGGTCGCCGGCGGCTACTCGAAGTGGGGGCTGACCAACGGCGTCGCGGCCGCCCTCGCGCTGAGCGGCCGGATGCTCGAGGGACACCAGCCGTGGGCAGCGGCCTACCGGCCGTGGAGCAGCCGCGAGCTGACCGGCATCCCCGACGCCCTGCGCATCAACGCCAACGTCGCCGTGGAGATGACCTCCGGATGGGTCCACCGGCTGGCGACCCGGGACGACCCGCCGGTGTGCACCCATCTCGGCGGCGTGCTGCGGTGGAACGACGCCGAGGAGAGCTGGGACTGTCCGCTCCACGGGTCGCGGTTCCGCCCCGACGGGGCGGTGCTGGAGGGTCCGGCCACCTGCCCGCTGCGGAACAAAACGGGCTGAGCGGCGGCTGAGCCGACATGGACCTCGACCAGGCGCTCGGCGCCGCGCGCGCCACCCACCAGTCCGTGCTGACCACGCTGCGCAGGGACGGCCGCCCGCAGCTCTCCAACGTCCTGCACGGCGTCGGCGACGACGGGGTCGTCCGGGTCTCGACCACCGCCGACCGGGCGAAGTACGCCAACCTCCGGCGCACGCCGTGGGCAGCCCTCCTCGTCAACGGCGAGAGCTTCTGGTCCTACGCCGTCCTCGAGGGCGACGTGGAGCTCTCCGAGGTCGCCGCCGACCCCCACGACGCCACCGTCGACGAGCTGGTCGAGCTGTACCGCTCGCTGTCGGGCGAGCACGACGACTGGGAGGACTACCGGGCCGCGATGGTGCGCGAGCGCCGGGTCGTGGTGCGACTGCGGCCCACGCGCGCCTACGGCGCGCTGCGCTGACGCGTAACCCTCGCTCGGAGCGGCTCGTTCTCCGGGTATGCGTACCGCAGCCGCCGTCACCGCCGCGATCCTGACCGTCGCCGTCTCGCTCGTCGCCCCCCGAGCCGATGCCGGCGCCTCGGCGCAGACCCGGTGGGCGGCCGCCGACCAGGCCGCCATCCATCCCGGCACGATGATGTACACGAAGGGTGCCCAGTGCACCGCGAACTTCGTCTACACCGACGGCGCCGGGCACGTGTACGTCGGGTACGCCGCGCACTGTGCCGGTGAGGGCGCCGCCACGGACACCGACGGCTGCTCGACGAAGTCACTGCCGCTGGGCACCAGGGTCAGCTTCCGCGAGGGCGGCAACCTCGCCGACGAGGGCACCAGGGTGGGCTCCGGCACGCTCGCCTACTCCTCGTGGCTCACCATGCAGAAGCTCGGCACCAAGGCGGCGAACACCTGCGCCTACAACGACCTGGCCCTGGTGAGGGTCGCCGCCGCGGACGCGGGGAAGGTGAACCCGTCGGTGCCGTTCTGGGGCGGCCCGGCCGGCATCGACACCGACGGCACGGCGGCCGGTGACCAGCTCTACACCTACGGCAACTCGAGCCTGCGCGGCGGCGCGGCACCCCTCTCGCCGCACACCGGTATCAGCCTCGGGGACCAGGCCGCGGACGGTGGCTGGTCCCACCCGCTGTACACCGTCTCGCCCGGCATCCCCGGCGACTCGGGCTCCGGCTTCCTCAGCGCCGACGGCTCCGCGGTCGGGGTGCTCTCCACGATCGGGCTGGCCCCGCTGCCGGCGTCGAACAACATCGGCGACCTGGCCAAGGAGCTGGCGTTCGCGAAGGCCCACTCGGGCCTCTCCGGGCTGCGGTTGGTGAACGGCACGGAGCCCTTCACCGGACTCTCCTGAGCGCCGGTTCGCTCCTTTTCTCAAGCCTTCCTCAAGGTATCTCCACCCTGGGTACAAGGTTCGTTCACAGACCGTCTCGAGGCGGACCCCGCGTGCCACGGTTCTCTCACCACCGGAATTCGAACCTCAGGGAGATCCACCCATGCGAGCTCGACTCGTCACCGCCGCCGCCGTCGCCACCGCGACGCTGCTGCCGGCGCTCCTCGTGCTCGGCGCCCCGTCCGCGAACGCGGCCGGCGGCAACAAGGGCTCGCTGAAGGTCTCCGAGGTCGGCGGCGCCGCCGACGAGAGCAACGACCCGCACGTGGGCTGCACGTTCGACCTGCAGTGGTACGGCTTCCAGCGCTCCTCCGCGACGGTCACCTTCGCGAGCCAGGCTCCGACGAAGTCCGCCGTGATCACCAAGGTCGCCGGCCCCGACACCGTCGAGCTGGGCGCGGCCGCGTCGGGCAGCACGATGAACACCACGCGCACCTACACGCTGAGCTTCACCGGCGCGGACCCGCAGGCCAACCAGGGCTACCACGTCAAGGTGACCACCCGGGCCGCCGGCGCGAACGGCGCCGAGACCAAGTACAAGGTCTTCTGGGTGAGCTGCGACCGGGCCGACGCGACGGACCCGGGCACCACGGACCCGGGCACCACGGACCCGGGCACCACGGACCCGGGCACCACCGACCCGGACACCACGGACCCCGGCACCACCGACCCGGGCACCGGCCCGACGGAGCCGTTCACCTGGGACTGGGAGTACCAGGACCCCACCTGCACGGGCGTGGGCGTCGACTACCCGGAGGACATCCCGGCCGGCCAGGCCAACGACGTCAACATCCGCGTCGAGACCCCGGCGGGCAGCCGGACCCTCAACTTCCACAACAACGAGGGCACCTGGGACGGCCACCACGTCTTCAACCTCGCCGACCACCCGCAGTGGGACGCGAGCACCGCGTCGTACGACATCACCTGGGTCCAGGTCGGCGGCACCAACTACCACTGGCAGGGCGACGTGGGCTGCGTGCTCGAGGACGGCGTCCTGAAGGCCCGCACCGACGTCGACGGCTTCCGCACCGGCACGCTCACCGTCGACCAGGGCTCCGGCATCGCCAGCGACAGCGTGGTGGTCGGCCAGCCCGGCGACGAGGACCTGGAGCTCCAGGTCTGGTCCGCCGGCTCGGCCCGCGGGACGCTGGCCCGCTCGGTCGGCACCTGGACCACCGTCAAGGCGATCTCCGTCGCCGGCAACGGCACCGCCCGGGTGACCTTCCCGAAGCTCACGAAGAAGGGCACCTACAAGTTCCGTCTCGCCGTCGCCGGCTCGGCGACCGCGACCGGCGACACGACCGGCACGCTCACGGTGCGGGTCCGCTGACGAAGCTCACCTGAACGGCTGCGGCCGGCGCGACCGGGGGGACGCGCCGGCCGCAGCACACCTGGGGGTCAGCCGCTGATCGTGAACCGCCGGACCAGGTCGTGCGCGATCTGCGCGTCGGTCCACGCGAACCGCACCCACTTCTTCTTCGAGAACATCCGGGTCTGGTCGGCCGAGTACGGCGAGCGCGGGTTCTCGGACTGGCCGTAGGTGAGGATCGTGCGGGCGTCGACGCGGCCACCGGGCAGGAACGAGATCGCCTGGATGTGCGACGAGCCGTAGGTGATCGGCCGGTAGTGGTCCCTGTTGTCGCGGACCCACCGCGCTGCCAGGGCGTTCGCGTTGCCGGCGGCGTCGCCGGTGCCGCCGCCGAGTGGGATCGGCGGCGCCCCGCGGTCGCCGGCGACCTGGAGCGAGCCCCACGTCGCGTCGAACGGGATGCCGCGGTCGCGCAGCGACGCGATCGCGTCGGACATCGCCTGGACCACCTGCGGGTTCGCGACGTTCAGGTCGCGCGGGGTGTTCAGCGGGTCGCCCGGGTCGAACTGGGTCAGCCACACCGGGTCGACCGCACCGAGCGTGGGGGTGGGCAGCCGGCTGATGAACTCCTCGAAGATGTGGGTGCCCACCGAGTCGGTGTTCGAGTGGCCGTCCCAGTCGTGCAGCACCTGGCAGGCCTCGGTCTCCCCCGTCGCCTGGCACACCTGGTCCAGCGCGCCTCCCGCGCGCATCACCTCGGCGGCCATCACGCGGTTCTCGTGCTCGTGCCCGCGCAGGCTGCGGGGCGACTCCTGGTGGCCCGCCGCCAGCCGGTCGATGACGTAGTGCGACACCATCCGGGTGCGCATGGTGCGGACGCAGCGCTCGCACCCGATGATCCCGGCGTACCCCTCCAGCGGCTGCTCCGGGTTCGGCAGCCAGTAGGAGTCGTTGGCGTTCATCACCCAGTCGCGGCGGATCTCCATGGGCAGGTTCGCCGGACCGAAGATGCCGGGCCGCTCCGCATCCTCGTCGGTGCGCCACGCGCAGGTCGAGTCGGCGAACGTGCCGTCGAGGCCGGGCAGCCCGGCCACCTGCTGGAGCACGATCCCGGTGGGTGTCAGGCACTGCTGCACCAGGTCGTCGGGCACGTTGGGGACGACGGAGTGGTCGGCGTACAGGACGTCGCCGTGCCGGTCGGCCGCGGTGGTGTTCACCCACGGCATCCCGGCGCCGGCGTCCTGGCGGCGCAGCAGGTCGCGCACGTCGGTCGCCTTCCCCATGTCGAGGAACGTGTCGATGGTGCGCAGCTGCTCACCGTTCGCGTCGCGGATCGCCCACACGCTCGCGGGCCCCCACGGCATCAGGGTCGCGGGCGAGTCCACGACGTACCCCTCGGGCGTGCGGTACAGGTCCTCGGTCGCCGTCTTCCCGTGCGGCAGCCGGACCTTCACGGTGTCGTGCACCAGCTCCTGCGGACCGGCGTCGGTCAGGTACGTGGTGCCGGGTCCGGGCGTCCTGTACTCGTAGGGCGTGAAGCGGTACGCCGTGGACACGGTGTGGCTCCAGGCGACGTCCTTGTTCCAGCCGATGTTGACCACCGGCGAGCCGATGAGGGACGCGCCGGCCACGTCGTACTTCCCCGGGATCGTCAGGTGCTGCTGGGTGAAGTGGTAGCGGCCGCGCCAGGGGAAGTGCGGGTTGCCGAGCAGCATGCCCTTGCCGGTGGTCGAGGCGGCGCCGCCGACGGCGGTGGCGTTGGAGCCGAACGGCGACTCGGGGTCGCGGCCCAGCGCCTTGAGCAGCGCCTCCCGGTCGACCTGCGACGCCTTGACGGGCAGCTCGGGCAGACCGGGGTCGTCGGCGCTGGGCGGCGCCGCGTCGACGATCTCCTTCACGAACACCCCTGCGGAGGCGAGCAGGTTGGCGAGGTAGACGCCGTACCAGAGGTCGAGCGTCGTCACGTCCGGCTTCAGGTACGGCGCCCCGGCGCACGCCGGGTCGGTGACCTCGTTCGTCCGCAGCCACTCGTTGGCGCCGGCGACGTAGCCGCGCACCATCGCGCGCGCCTGCCCGCCCGGACCGCGCAGCGGGTCCTTCAGGAGCTTCTCGACCACGTGCCGCTGGTGCAGGTCGGCGACGAAGGCGTCGACCTGGAGGTTCGAGGCGTCCAGGGTGACCTGGTCGTTGTAGCGCTTGTCCGGGCCGAACCACCGCGACCGCTCGCCGCGCGCGGTGATGAGGGTGTCGGCCAGCGTGCACACGGCGTCCTCGGTGGCGGCGTACCCGCTGCCGAACCCGAGCGAGCCGAAGTCGTCGGCGGTGATGTGCGGGATGCCGTGCGCGGTGATCGCGATCGACGCGTGGTACCGGTCGTGGTGGGGGGCGCGGGCATCGGCGCCGCCGGGCAGCGCGACCGCGGTCAGCGGGACGAGAGCGGTCACCGCGGCGGCGGCGGTCAGGCGTCTGAGCATGCCCGCTCAACGGGCGTGGTTACTCGCGAGTTACGAGCTCAGAGGTAGAGACCGGTGGCGGAGTCGCCGATCCGCTCGGCGGCGACGGCGTGGATGTCGCGCTCGCGCATCACGACGTACAGCTCTCCGGCGACCTCGACCTCGGCCTTGTCCTCGGGCTCGAAGAGCACCTTGTCGCCGGCCTCGACCGCGCGGGCGTGCGGGCCGACGGCGACCACCGTGGACCAGACGAGCCGCCGGGCGCCCATCGCGGCCGTCGCCGGGATCACGATGCCGCCCGACGACCGGCGCTCGCCGGACTCCTTGTCGACCTCGACCAGGATGCGGTCGTGGAGCATCTTGATGGGGGTCTTGTCACCCACGGTCAGCCGACGACCTTGCGGACCACGACGAAGAAGCCGACCACGCCCACGACGATCCCGACGGTCTTGAGGATGTTGTCGGTGCGCGGCTGGCCGGTCTGCGCATCGACGTAGTGCGCCTTGATGCTGTTGACCTCGCGGGTCGCGATGGTCTTCGGGTGCACCCGGTAGATGAGTTGGTCGATCGTGGTCGCCAGGTTCTCCCGGGTCTCCTCGATCTCGCGCTCCAGAGCGGACAGCTGCTGGTCCTCGCCCACGGTTGCTCCTCGTTCTCGACGTCGGATGGAGGCTATCAACGCCCGCGTACCCCCGTCAGCGTCGGGGCAGTGCCGTGGGGTCGAAGCCGAAGGGCAGCTCGAGCCGGTGCTCCTTCATCAGCACGTCGTCGGTGAGCACGTCGTACGTCGACCCGTCGGCCACGACGCTGCCGCCGCTGAGCACGACCGCGCGAGGGCACAGCTCGAGGGCATACGGCAGGTCGTGGGTCACCATCAGCACGGTCACGTCCAGCGAGCGCAGGATGTCGGCGAGCTCCCGGCGGGAGGCGGGGTCGAGGTTCGAGGACGGCTCGTCGAGCACCAGGATCTCCGGCTCCATCGCCAGCACGGTTGCGACCGCGACCCGCCTGCGCTGGCCGAAGGAGAGGTGGTGCGGAGGGCGGTCGACGTACTCCGCCATGCCGACCTGGTCGAGCGCCCCCATCACCCGGCGGTCCAGCTCCTCGCCCCGGAGCCCGAGGTTGGCGGGGCCGAAGGCGACGTCGGCGCGGACGGTGCCCATGAACAGCTGGTCGTCGGGGTCCTGGAACACCACGCCCACCCGGCGCCGGATCTCGCTGAGGTTCGCCTTCTCGACCGGCAGCCCGCTGACCGCGACGGTGCCCGCGCCGTGCCCCCCGGACCCGGCCGAGAGGATCCCGTTGAGGTGGAGGACGAGCGTGGTCTTGCCGGCACCGTTCGGCCCGAGCAGCGCCACCCGCTCCCCGCGGTGGACGTGCAGGTCCACGCCGAACAGCGCCTGGTGGCCGTCGGGATAGGCGTAGGCGAGTCCCTGGACGTCGAGGACGGGGGTGCTCATCGGGGCATCTTCCCGGTGTAGCCGCGCGACAGCATCGCCAAGTGCACGCGCTCGCCGCGCTCGTAGGAGCGGATGAACAGCGCGCCGGCGGAGCGCGCGAGGACCGGCCAGTGCCGGGGGTTGCGGGCGCTGAAGCCGCGCGACTCGCGGGCGATCCGCATCCGCTGCATCTCGCCGGTGACGACGTCGAGGTACCGGACCATGAACGACATGATCTGCACGAGCTGGGCCGGCAGCCGGAGCCGCTCCAGCCCGGCGAGCACGTCCTGCGGCTCGGTGGTCGCGGCGAGGGTGAGGCTGGCGAGGACGCCCAGGGTCCCCTTGACCAGCAGCGCGACGCCGGCCGTCAGGCCGTGCTGGCTGACCGTGACGCCGAGGACTTCGGTCTGCGGTCCGGTGGCCACGAACGGCAGCAGCACGGCGAAGAACAGGAACGGCACCTCGACGACCGACCGCTTGAGGATGTAGCCGGGTGGCACCCTGCTGACCGCGATGACCGCCGCGATCGCGACGACGTACGCCCCGAAGAGCGGGTACCAGCCCCGGGGCGTCGCGACGACCACGATCATGAACGCCAGCAGGGCCAGGATCTTCAGGTGCGCCGGCGCCCGGTGCACGGCCGAGTGGCCGTGGAAGTGCAGCTTGTGGCCGTGTCCCGCGCCCATCTCAGGACTGGTCGTCCTGGGACCGGCGCCGGCGCACGGCGTACGTGATCCCGCCGGCCAGGGCCAGCACGAGGACGACGCCGAGGATCCCGGTCACGCTGCCGTACCCGCCGAAGACGGCGCCGTGCGTCTGGCCGGTGTGCGCGAACCCGTGGTCCTGGGAGACCTTCGTCAGGCCGTCGGGGTCGTGGTCCGCGAACCGGCTCGCCACGCCGGCCAGGACGAGCGCGACGGTGAGGACGCCGAGGACGAGCCAGCGGGTCCTCACGCGACCGCCTTCGGCCTGATCTCCAGCTCCCTGCTGGCGAGCACCCGGCGGGCGCCGTGCACGAGGTCCGG
Source organism: Nocardioides sp. URHA0032 (assembly GCF_000620645.1). Taxonomy (GTDB): domain Bacteria; phylum Actinomycetota; class Actinomycetes; order Propionibacteriales; family Nocardioidaceae; genus Nocardioides. The sequence continues at coordinate 24,546 of NZ_KK211161.1, forward strand.
GCGGACGGCGATGATCGCGCCCACGGCCAGGAACGTGATGACGCCCTCGCCGACGCCGATCAGCGTGTGCACGCCGACCATCGCGGTCGCGAGATGGTCCAGCGGGATGTCCGCCGTACCGCCGACCGCGTACATGACGACGAACATCGTCGCGGCCACCGGCACCGAGACGAAGGCGCCCACGCCGGCCGCGACCGGGACGACCCCCAGGCGCTTGGGCAGGACCGCCTGCAGCAGCCGGAAGACCAGCCAGCCGACGACGACGGTGGTGACGCCCATCAGCATGATGTTGGTCCCGAGCGCGGTGATGCCCCCGTCGGCGAACAGCAGGCACTGGACGACGAACACGACGCTGGTGCAGAGCACCGCCGTCCACGGCCCGACCAGGACCGCCGCGAGCGCGCCGCCGAGGAGGTGCCCGCTGGTGCCGGACGCGACCGGGAAGTTGAGCATCTGGACCGCGAAGATGAACGCCGCGACCAGGCCCGCCATCGGCGCCGTCCGGTCGTCGAGCTCCCGGCGGGCCCGGACCAGCGAGACGCCGACGCACGCGACCGCCGCCGCTCCCGTCGCGACCGAGGTCGGCGCATCGAGGAACCCGTCGGGGACGTGCATCGTGCCTCCTGGCGAGCGGCTAGGTTGGGCTCGGCCGATCCATTCGTGCCGATCCTATGCTATTGCACATCGTTTGCGACAAGGAGTACTGCTCGTGAGCAACGACCGCCTCTCCCCCGGTGACACCGCCCCCGAGTTCACCCTGCTCGACGACACCGGGAAGGACGTCGCGCTCAGCGACTTCCTGGGACGCAAGGTGATCGTCTACTTCTACCCCGCCGCGATGACCCCGGGCTGCACCAAGCAGGCGTGCGACTTCACCGACACGCTCGACTCGTTCAAGGCGGAGGGCTACGAGGTGCTCGGCATCTCCCCGGACCGGCCCGAGAAGCTCGCCAAGTTCCGCTCGCGCGACGCGCTCACGATCACGCTGCTCTCCGACCCGGACAAGACGGTGCTGCGGGAGTACGGCGCGTACGGCGAGAAGAAGCTCTACGGCAAGGTCGTCGAGGGCGTGATCCGCTCGACCGTCGTCGTCGACGAGGACGGCAAGGTCTTCCTCGCGCAGTACAACGTCAAGGCCACCGGCCACGTCGCCAAGCTGCGCAAGGACCTGAAGCTCAACAACGCCGACGAGGAGCCGCGCTGACGCTCCGGGTCGTCCGCCTCTGGCGCGGATATACGCCACCCTCAGGCGGACGACCCGTCTGGGACACTGCTCCCGCGCGCCCGTAGCCCAATTGGCAGAGGCACCAGGTTTAGGTCCTGGCCAGTGAGAGTTCGAGTCTCTCCGGGCGCACCCTCAGGCGTCGCCGAGGATCCGGGCGACGATCGGCGCCATCCGGCGCAGCGCCCAGCCGCGGTGCGAGACCGCGTCCTTGTCCTCGACGGACAGCTCGGCGGTCGTCCGACCCGGCCGGTCCTCGGCGACGAAGAGCACGTCGTAGCCGAACCCCCCGCTCCCCCGGCACTCCCGGATGACGTGGCCGGGCATCACGCCGCTGGTCAGCTCCTCGCCGCCGGGATGGCAGAACGCGACGGCGCACTGGAAGTGGGCACCGCGCCGCTCGTCCGGTACGTCGGCGAGCTGGTCGAGCAGCAGCTGGTTGTTGCGAGCATCTGACTTGGGCGGCCCCGACCAGCGGGCGGAGAGCACGCCGGGCATCCCGTTCAGCGCGTCGACGCAGATGCCGCTGTCGTCGGCGAGCGACGGCAGCCCGGTCGCGGCCAGGCCGGCGTGGGCCTTGACGAGCGCGTTGCCCTCGAACGTCGCCCGGTCCTCGACGGGCTCGTCGTACGGCTCGACGTCGTCGAGGCCCAGCACCTCGATCTTGGGGAGGTGCTCGCGGAGGATCCGCTGCATCTCCTCGATCTTCTTGGCGTTGCGCGAGGCGAGGAAGACCTTCACCGCTGCCCCCTCATGAACCCAGCGCCTCCTGCTGGAGGCGGGTCAGGTCGGCGCAGCCCTTCTCGGCCAGCGCGAGCAGCGCGTCGAGCTCGGCGCGGTCGAACGCCGCACCCTCGGCGGTGCCCTGCACCTCGACGAACCTGCCGTCGCCGGTCATCACGACGTTCATGTCGGTCTCGGCGCGGACGTCCTCGACGTACGGCAGGTCGAGACGGGGTACGCCGTCGATGATCCCGACGCTGACGGCGGCGACCGACCCGGTGAGCGGCTCGCCGGTCAGCGCGCCGGTCGAGCGGAGGTGGGCGACAGCGTCCGCGAGGGCGACGTACGCCCCGGTGATCGCGGCCGTGCGGGTGCCGCCGTCGGCCTGGAGCACGTCGCAGTCGAGCTGGATGGTGTTCTCCCCCAGCGCCTTGTAGTCGATGACCGCCCGCAGCGACCGGCCGATCAGGCGGCTGATCTCGTGGGTGCGGCCGCCGATCCGCCCCTTCACCGACTCCCGGTCGGAGCGGGTGTTGGTCGAGGCCGGGAGCATGGCGTACTCCGCGGTGACCCAGCCCAGGCCGGAGCCCTTGCGCCAGCGCGGGACGCCCTCGGAGGCCGAGGCGGCGCACAGCACCCGGGTGCGGCCGAACTCGACGAGCACCGAGCCGGCCGCGTGGTCGAGCCAGCCGCGGGTGATCGTGATGGGCCGGAGCTCGTCGTCGGCGCGGCCGTCCTCGCGTGCAGTCATGGGTCGACCCTAGTGCGGCCCCGGGACACCGCCGGCGCCCGGGTGGAGGCCCCTACTTCACCTCGGCGCGGAGCACCCGCCAGATGCCGACCGCGAGCGGCAGGACCAGCCAGATGAAGCCGGAGACGACGAGGTGCGCCCAGTCGTCGCCACTCAACGACATGTCGTAGAGCGGGTTCTGCGCGGACTGGAAGTCGATCCAGGGCTGGATCGTCTCGAACCAGCCCATCAGCGCGGCCCCGATCGCGAACAGGCCCGGCAGCACCCACTTGTAGACGAAGAACACGACGATCGCCGCAGGTGTGTTGAGGAGGAGCGCGGCGAGCGCGAAGCCGCCGAGCATCGCGAACGTCTGCGTGATCAGGAACCCGAAGAACCCGGACCAGCCGAACGTCCAGTCCGCGTGGCCCTCGATCAGGTCGTAGAGCACGGTGCAGACCAGACCGATCGCGATCGAGACCACGACCGTGACGAGGGTCAGCACCACGCCGACCACCGCCTTCGCCGCGATCACCCGCGGCCGGCGCGGCTCGAGCGCGAACGTCACCATCGCGGTGCGCTGGCTCCACTCGCTGGTGAGCACCATGATCCCGAGCACGGGCAGGAGGAACGAGGTCATGAACGCCGCGGCGCCGATGAAGTCACCGAACGCGATCGCGTCGTTCTGCACCGTCGTCACTGCGAGGACGACGACCTCGGTCGCCAGCACCAGGAGCGCGATCACCGCGAGCAGCCAGAAGCCTGCCCGGGTGTCGTACGACTTCCGCAGCTCCACCCTGACCAGGCGGTGGAACGGCGTGCTCGGGGTGCTCGAGAGGTCCAGGACCGCGGTCATCACTTCACCTCGGCACGCAGCACCCGGGAGAACCCGATCACCAGCGGGACCACCAGCCAGATGAAGCCGGAGGTCGCGAAGTAGGCCCAGTCCTTGCCGGTCATGGTCGCGTCGACGAGCGGGCCCTGGGCGTAGTTGAAGTCGATCCAGGGACGGATCTTGTCGAACCAGTCCATCAGCTGCGCGCCGAGCTCGAAGAGCCCCGGCAGGACGAACGAGTAGACCATGTAGATGACGATCGCGGCCGGGGTGTTGAGCAGCAGCGCCGCGAACGCGAAGCCGGTCAGCATGCCGACCACCTGGAGCAGCAGGAAGCCTGCGGTGTGTGCGACGCTCGCGTTCCAGACGGTCGGGTCGTCGGAGAGCACGCTGTAGAGCGCGTTGCAGATCGTGGCGAGCAGCAGCGCGATCACGACCGCGATCACGGCCAGGACGAGGCCGACGACGAGCTTGGCGACGATGACCCTGGGGCGCCTCGGCTCGAGGGAGAACGACACCATCGCGGTGCGCTGGCTCCACTCGCTGGTGAGGAGCATGATCCCGATCACCGGCAGCAGGATCGCGATCGAGAAGTTCGTCGACGTCAGGAAGCTGTTGTAGGAGAGGAACACGTCGTCCTGGCTGACGCCGATCGCCATCTGGATGACCATCACGATCGCGCAGAGCAGCGCGGTCGAGACCAGCAGCCAGAAGCCGGCGCGGGTGTCGTAGGCCTTGCGGGCCTCGACCCGGACCAGGCGCAGGAACGGCGTCGGCGCGGTGCCGGAGATGTCCATCGTGGGAACGGTCACGGTGCTCATGCGGGGTCCCCTCGGAAGTGCGGGCTGGAGGAGCGGAGCGGGGGAAGCCCGCAGTTTCGTGGGGTGTTCATACGACGGTCTCCCGCTGGGTGTCGGCGGTGAGCTCGAGGAACAGGTCCTCGAGGCCGCCGTCGGCGCTGCGCAGGTCGGTGAGCACGACGGTCGCCTCGAGGGCGGTGCGGCCGACCTCGACCGCCTCGGCCTCGACCCGCAGTCCGTCCCCGGCGCTGGCCACGGTGATGCCCTTGGCGCTCAGCGCGGCGGCGAGCGCCGGGTTGTCGAGCGCGGTGACGAACGTGGTCGCGATGCCCTTCGCGGCGCCGGCGAGCAGCGTCTTCTTGTCGCCCTGGGCGACGATCCGGCCGTTGCCGATCAGGATCATCTCGTCGGCGATCTGCTCGACCTCGTGCAGGAGGTGGCTGCTGAGCAGCACGGTCCCGCCGCGCTCGGCGTACCCCCGGAGGAGGCCGCGCATCCAGCGGATGCCGGCGGGGTCGAGGCCGTTGGCGGGCTCGTCGAGGATCAGCACGGACGGGTCGCCCAGCAGGGCGTGCGCGATGCCGAGTCGCTGCTTCATGCCGAGGGAGTAGTTGCGGAGCCGGCGCTTCGCCTCCTGGGGCGTCAGCGAGACCAGCTCGATCATCTCGTCGATGCGCGAGTCCGGAAGCCCCATGGTGCGCGCGCCGATCTCGAGGATCTCGCGGCCGGTGCGGCCCGCGTGCTGCGCCGAGGCGTCCAGCAGGACGCCGACGTGGCGGCCGGGGTTCGGGATGTCCTGGTAGACGTGCCCGCCGATGGTGACGCGGCCGGCGGTCGCCGGCGTCAGCCCGACCATGACGCGCATCGTGGTGGTCTTGCCGGCCCCGTTCGGCCCGAGGAAGCCGGTCACCCGCCCCGGCTGGCAGACGAAGCTCACGTCGTCCACGGCGGTGAACGAACCGTACTTCCTGGTGAGTCCAACGACTTCGATCATGGATCCACCTTGCCCGACGTGCGACGGTCCGCGCATCGGACTCGCGGATGGGCGGCGCTGACCAAAGTAGGGGGCGGTGGCGACCCCGGGCGCCTGCGCGACGGCGTACGTCGTCCTAGCCTGAGCGACGTGGAGCGTCCGGACCCGTGCGAGTACCAGCCGCCGTTGCGGCTGTGGAGCCACCTGTGGCGCGTCGCGGTGATGCTGTGCCTCAGCGCCGTCGCGTGGCTGCCGGTGTGGAAGCACCAGGCCGACGTCTCGCACGCCTGGTGGGTCCTCGACCTGGCGATCGGCGCGGCCGGGTACGTGCTGGTGTTCTGGCGCAGGCGCTGGCCGCTGACGGTCGCCGTGGTGCTCGCCCTGGCGGGCGCGGTGTCCGGCTCGGTGGCCGGCCCGTCGGTGCTCGCCGCGGCCTCGGTCGCGACCCGTCGGCGGTGGCGGGAGATCGCGCTGGTCGGGGCCGTGAACTTCGCCGCGGCGCAGCTCTTCAGCGTCCTCACCTCGCCCGACGACGACCCGATCTGGCTGATCCTGATCGCGAACGCCATCGCCGTCGCTGCGGTGCTCGGCTGGGGCATGTACATCGGCTCCCGCCGCGAGCTGATCTGGACGCTGCGGAACCGGGCCGAGCGCGCGGAGGCCGAGCAGGAGCTGAGGGTCCAGCAGGCACGCGGCCAGGAGCAGACCCGCATCGCACGCGAGATGCACGACGTGCTCGCGCACCGCATCTCCCAGATCTCCATGCACGCGGGCGCGCTCGCGTACCGGGACGGACTCCGGCCCGAGGAGGTCCGGGCCAGCGCGGAGGTGATCCGCGATAAGGCCCACGAGGCCCTGACCGACCTGCGGGGCGTGCTCGGCGTGCTGCGCGACGGCACCACCGGCGAGCGGACGCTCACGCCGCAGCCGACGTACGCCGACCTGGCAGGCCTGGTCGACGAGGCGGAGGAGTCCGGCGTCCGCATCGAGTTCGAGGACCTCGTGCACGACCCGGTGCCGGAGGCGGCGGGCCGGACGGTCTACCGGATCATCCAGGAGGGCATCACCAACGTGCGCAAGCACGCACCCGGCGCGCTGCTGACGGTGCGGGTGACCGGGTCGCCGGACGACGGCATCGACGTGCTGCTGCGCAACCCCGTCGGGTTCGGCCCGACCCGCACGCCCGGCGCCGGGCTGGGGCTCGTCGGCCTGTCGGAGCGGGCGGAGCTGCGCGGGGGTCGCCTCGACCACGGCCGCGACGGGTCGACGTTCGTGCTGCACGGGTGGATACCGTGGGCCGCATGATCACCCGACGGAAGTGCCCGCCCGGCACGGCCTTCCGCAGGGACCCCGCACCAGCATGACGACCGTCCTCCTCGTCGACGACGACCCGCTCGTGCGCTCGGCGCTGGCGCTGATGCTCGGCGGCGAGCTGGACATCGAGGTCGTCGGCGAGGCCGGTGACGGCCACGAGGGCGTCCGTCTGGCGCGGGAGCTCGAGCCCGACGTGGTGCTGATGGACATCCGGATGCCGCGCTTGGACGGCCTCGAGGCGACCCGAGCGCTGCACAGCCGCCCGGACCCGCCGCGGGTGATCGTGCTGACCACGTTCGACGCCGACGAGCACGTCGTCGAGGCGCTCGCGTCGGGCGCGGACGGGTTCCTGCTCAAGGACACCCCTCCCCCGCAGATCGTGGACGCGATCCGCAAGGTCGTCGAGGACGAGCCGATGCTCTCGCCGTCCGTCACCCGCACCCTGATCCGGCGGCTTCGGGACGAGCCCGACGACAACGCCAGCGCGACGGCGGCCCGAGCGACCGAGGCGGAGTCGCGGCTGGCGCTGCTCACCGAGCGCGAGCGGGACGTCGCCCTCGCCGTGGGTCGGGGCCTCAGCAACGCCGAGATCGCCCGGGACCTCTACCTCTCGGTGCCGACCGTGAAGGCGCACGTGTCCCGGCTGTTCGACAAGCTGCACGTCACCAACCGGGTGCAGATCGCGATCTGCGTGCACGACGCGGGCCTGTCCTGACCCGTCGAGTGACGCGAACTGGCTGCCCGGAGGGCCGATTCACGACCATTTCACGTCACTCGACGGGAGATGGCCGGGCTCAGAGGTCGTAGACGGCGCCGGCCCGGGCGAGCTCGATGGGGCCGTCGTACTCGGCGGCGGCCTCGGCGAGGGCGTCCGCGGGGTCGAACCACGGGGGCACGTGGGTGAGGACCAGGCGGCGTACGCCGGCGCGCCGGGCGACCCGGCCGCCGTCGGCGCCGGTGAGGTGCAGGTCGGGCGGGTTGGTGTCGACCGAGCGGAACGACGCCTCGGCGAGGAACAGGTCCGCGTCGCGGGCCAGGTCCTCGAGCGCCGGGGTGGGCCCGGTGTCGCCCGTGTAGGCGATGGTCACGCCGTCGGCGGAGACGCGCAGGCCGAACGCGTCGACCGGGTGCGCCATCGGCACCGGGGTGACCGAGAACGGCCCGACCTCGATCGGCCCGGACCACTCCCGGAAGTCGAACTCGTGGTGCATGCCTGGGTCCAGGGGCAGGTCGTACGCCCGGGCCATCCGGTCCGCGGTGCCGGCGGGACCCCAGACCGGGATGCGCGGCTGAGCGCCGGACGGGTGGTACTTGCGCATCACGTAGTAGCCGGACAGGTCCAGGCAGTGGTCGGCGTGCAGGTGGCTGAGCAGCACGGCGTCGACGGCGAGCGGGTCGGCGTGCACGTGCAGCGCACCCAGCGCGCCGCTGCCGAGGTCGAGCAGCACCCGCCAGGTGCGGCCCGCCGGATCGCGGGGGTCCTCGGCCTCGAGGAGGTAGCAGCTGGCCGGCGAGTGCGGCCCCGGATAGGAGCCGCTGCAGCCCACGACGGTCAGCCTCACGCGAGGCCTCCGACGAACTGGCGGGCGCCGGCCAGCTCCGGCCCGAGGAACCGGTGCCCGATGGTCGCGAACTCCTCGGGCGAGCCGGTCGTGAGGAAGGAGTACGTCGGGTCGCCGCCCGGCCGCAGCAGGCTGGTGCGGGTGAGCATCTTGTAGACGTCCTTCGCGCACTCCTCGGCGCTGCTGATCAGCGTGACGTTGTCGCCCATCACGTAGGAGATGACGCCGGTCAGCAGGGGGTAGTGCGTGCAGCCGAGGATCAGGGTGTCGACGCCCTCGGTGATCAGCGGGTCGAGGTACTCGTGCGCGACGCCGATCAGCTCATCGCCGCCGGTGATGCCGGCCTCGACGAAGTCGACGAAGCGCGGGCAGGCGCGGGTGGAGAGCTGGACGTGGGGCGCGGCCGCGAACGCGTCGTCGTAGGCCAGCGACTCGGCGGTGGCCCGGGTGCAGATCACGCCGATCCGGCCCGTGCGGCTGGCGGCGACCGCGCGCCGGGTGGCGGGGAGGATCACCTCGACCACCGGGACGTCGTACCGCTCACGCGCGTCGCGGAGCATCGCCGCGGAGGCGGAGTTGCAGGCGATGACCAGCGCCTTGACGCCCTGCTCGACCAGGTGGTCGAGGCACTCGAGGGCGTACTCCCGGACCTCGCCGATCGGCTTGGGCCCGTACGGCTGGCGGGCGGTGTCGCCGACGTACACGATCGACTCGTGCGGCAGCTGGTCGATGACGGACCGCGCGACGGTCAGGCCGCCGAAGCCCGAGTCGAAGATGCCGATGGGAGCGTCGACCGTCCCCGGGCCCGTCATGGTGTGCACAGCACGCAAGGCTAGGTCCTCGCGCCCCCGAACCGCAGGGCACGCGACCGAGGTCACGGGAGATGACGGTCACGCCGGTCAAGGTGGTCCGGTGTTCCACGCCCTCGCTACCGCCGTCCTGGGACCGCGACTCGACTCCGCCCAAACGCTCACGGTGAGCCGCTGAGAGGTCCACAATCGGCGCATGAGGGCCGAGGAGGAGCTGGAGCTCCTGCAGCAGCGGATGGACAACGCCCAGCGGCTGGCCAACATGGGCGACTACGACTGGCACATCCCGACCGACACGAACCGCTGGTCGGACCAGCTGTTCCGGATCTACGGCTACGAGCCGCAGGCGTTCAACGCGACGTACGAGCGCTTCCTGTCGATGATCCACCCCGACGACCGGGAGCGGATCCAGGGGATCCACCAGCACGCGTACGCCACCGGCGAGCCCTACGAGATGATCGAGCGGATCACCCGGCCGGACGGTGAGGAGCGGTTCCTGCACTCCAACGGCCAGGTGATCATGGGCCCCGACGGCGCGCCCGAGCGGATGCGCGGCACCTGCATCGACATCACCGAGCAGTACCTCGCCGAGCGCGAGCGCGAGGCGACCGCCGTGCGGCTGAGTGAGGTCAAGCTGCGTCGCCGGCAGGCCGTCGAGATCAACGACAACATCGTGCAGGGCGTGACCGCGGCGATGTACGCGCTCGAGCTCGGCGACGCGGAGGGGTGCCGCTCCTACCTCGACGCCACGCTGTCAGCCGCCCGCTCGATGATGGAGCCGGACGAGGACCTGGTGCGCTCCGAGCCCGCCAGGCTGGATCAGGGCTGACCGGGGGCGCGTCGGGATACCCGGCGAACCGGGGATTCCTGCGCTTCCCGGGCATTGCAACGCCCGGTGAGTGCGGTGATACCCGGCGAACCGGGGATCCCGCCCACGGTCACACCAGGCCCACACCAGGCCCACACCAGGCCCAGATCAGGCCCAGAGCTGACCCTCGAGGCGGTCCTCCGCCTCGTCCACGGTGCCCTCGTAGGCGCCCGTCGAGAGGTACTTCCACCCACCGTCGGCGACCACGAACGCGATGTCGGCGCGCTCGCCGGCTCGGACCGCCTTGGCGGCCTGGCCGAGCGCGGCGTGCAGGATCGCACCGGTGGAGATGCCGGCGAAGATGCCCTCGAGCTCGAGCAGCTCGCGCACCCGGCGTACCGCGTCGCGCGGCCCGACCGAGAAGCGGGAGTCGATCAGCGAGGCGTCGTACAGCTCCGGGACGAAGCCCTCGTCGAGGTTGCGCAGTCCGTAGACGAGCTCGCCGTACCGCGGCTCGGCCGCGACGATCCGCACCTCGGGCCGGGCCGCGCGGAAGAACCGGCCCACGCCCATCAGGGTGCCGGTGGTGCCGAGGCCCGCGACGAAGTGCGTGATCGACGGCAGGTCGGCGAGCAGCTCGGGGCCGGTGCCCTGCTCGTGGGCGAGGGCGTTCGCGGCGTTGCCGTACTGGTAGAGCATCACCCAGTCGGGGTGCTCGGCCGCGACCTGCTTCGCGACCCGGACCGCCTCGTTCGAGCCGCCCGCGGCCGGCGAGGAGACGATCTCGGCGCCCCACATGCGCAGCAGTTGGCTGCGCTCCTCGGAGGTGTTCTCCGGCATCACGCAGACGATCCGGTAGCCCTTGAGCTTCGCGGCCATCGCCAGCGAGATGCCGGTGTTGCCGGAGGTGGGCTCGAGGATCGTGCAGCCCGGACGGAGCCGGCCGTCCTTCTCCGCCTCCTCGATCATCCGCAGCGCGGGGCGGTCCTTGATCGAGCCCGTCGGGTTGCGGTCCTCGAGCTTGGCCCACAGGCGTACGTCGGGCGTCGGGGACAGCCGCGGCAGCCCCACCAGCGGCGTACCACCGACGGAGGCGAGGAGGTTGTCGAAGCGGGTCATGCCTACCGGGAGCCACCGGCGACGGCCGGCAGCACCACGACCTGGTCGCCGTCGCTGAGCTCGGCCTCGAGACCGCCGATGAACCGGACGTCCTCGTCGTTGACGTAGACGTTGACGAAGCGGCGCAGGTCACCGCCCTCGATGAGACGGTCCTTGATCCCGGGGTGGTTGGCCTCCAGGTCGTCGATCAGCGCGCTCAGGCTGGCGCCCTCACCGGTGACCGCCTTCTCGCCGGCGGTGTAGGTGCGCAGGATGGTCGGGATCCGGACCTCGATGGCCATGGGTGTGACTCCTCAGTCTGTCTGCTCGTCCACGACGGTGACCTCTTCCTCGGTCACCTCGCCGTCGACGATCCTGTACGACCTGAACTCCACCGGGCCCTCGTTATTCCCGTGCAGACGGGTGCTGACCAGCACGTAGTGGGCGTTCGGCTCCATCGCCAGCCCGATGTCGGTACGGCTCGGGTAGGCCTCGGTCGCCGTATGGGAGTGGTAGATCACCACCGGCTCCTCGCCGTTCTCGTCCATCTCCTTGTAGAGCTGGAAGAGGTCGGTGGAGTCGAACTCGTAGAACGTCGGGCTGCCGGCCGCGTTGACCATCTCGACGAACCGCTCCGGGCGGTCGCTGCCCTCCGGGCCGGCGACGATGCCGCAGGCCTCGTCGGGGTGGTCCCGCCTGGCGTGCGCGACGATGGCGTCGTACGTCGCGCGGTCGATGGTCAGCACGGCCCAAGGTTACGAGGGCGGGCGCCGGAACCTGGTCTCCGTCTCACCTGCGAGGACGTCCTCGATCCGCTCGAGCAGCCAGTCCGACATCGGGGGCAGCGCATCGGCGGGCCACCAGCGGACGTCGGTGTTCTCGTCGTCGTTCACCCGGGCCTCGCCGCTCACCCAGCTGCAGTCGAAGGTGAGGTCGAGGTAGATGCCGAGGTCGCCGTTGCCGTGCACCACCTGGGGACTGGCGCTCACCGAGGCCAGCCGGTCGACGGTGACGACGACCCCGGTCTCCTCGAGAGCCTCGCGGGCGGCGCCGATCGCGGGCTCCTCACCCGGGTCGAGGATGCCGGTGACGGGCGCCCACGCGCCGTTGTCGGCGCGGAGGGTGAGGAGGATCTCCAGGTCACCAGGGTCACCGGGGGCACCCCGGCGCACCACCGCCGTCACGGCGGGGAGCCACAGCTCGTGGGTGCCGACCATGGCCCGGAGGTCGGCGATGAACGGCGGGATCGGCATCAGCTGGCCCTCACTTGCTCAGCGCCTCGACCAGCGTCTCCTGCAGGTAGCCGACCCACTCGTAGATGTCGTGGGCCTGGGCGCGCGGGTCGTCGTCCGGGAGCGAGTGCCAGTACCCCTCGTCGTCCTCCTCGATCTCGAGCCGGGTGGCCAGCGCCAGGCGCAGGTCGGTGAACGACCGCAGCCAGGTCTCGGCCGTGGCCTCGTCGAGCTCGACGTCGATCATCAGCCCTTCCTCGGTCAGCTCGGGGGGCAGCCCGGCCTCCTCGAGCCCGTCGATGATCGTGATCGCGGCCTTCGCCTTGCCGTCCCGGAGCGTGCCCTCGGTGAAGCGCCGGAACTCCGCGGCGGCCTCCTCGTCGTTCGGGTACGCCGTCGGGAACAGCCGGGCGAGCACCGGGTCCTCGGGCTCCTGGGTCGGCCCGGAGAAGTCCATCATCGCCGCGAACGGGTCCGCGTCGTCGCGGGGCACGGCCGCCTCGTTGCGCAGGAGCTCGACGAGCTGGCCGGCCAGCGAGCGCAGCAGGTCGGCCTCGAAGCCGGTGAAGTTCGCGATGATCAGCTTGCTGCGGCGGTGTCGCTGGAACGCGCTCATTCCTGCCTGTCCATCGTCGCCCAGAGGCCGTACTCGTGCATCGCCTGCACGTCGCGCTCCATCTCCTCGCGGCTGCCGTGGCTGACCACGGACTTGCCGTCCTCGTGGACCTCCATCATCAGCTTCTCCGCCTTCTTCTTCGAGTAGCCGAAGTACTTCTGGAACACGAAGGTCACGTAGGACATCAGGTTGACCGGGTCGTTCCACACGATCGTCACCCACGGCTTGGCCGTCTGGACGATCTCATCGGAGGTGGTGGTCGGCTCGACCTCGACGGGCGCGGTCACGCCTCCATGTTGGCACACTGAGGTCCGTGTCCAACTCCACCTCGCCCAGCACCGCGCTGCTGACGGACCACTACGAGCTGACGATGCTGGAGGCCGCGCTCCGGTCCGGCACGGCCCACCGTCGTTCGGTGTTCGAGCTCTTCCCACGGCGCCTCCCCGAGGGGCGGCGGTACGGCGTGGTCGCGGGCGTCGGTCGGGCCCTGGACGCCATCGAGTCGTTCCGGTTCGACGCCGCGACACTGGAGGTGCTCGAGGACGTCGTCGACGAGCCGACCCGGGAGTGGCTCGCGTCGTACCGCTTCTCCGGCGACGTGTGGGGCTATCCCGAGGGCGAGGCGTACTTCCCGCACTCGCCGCTGCTGGTCGTGGAGTCGACGTTCGCGGAGGCGGTGCTGCTCGAGACCGTGCTGCTCTCGATCTACAACCACGACTCGGCGATCGCGTCCGCGGCGTCGAGGATGACGCTGGTCGCCGGGGACCGCCCCTGCATCGAGATGGGCTCGCGCCGCACCCATGAGGAGGCCGCGGTCGCCGCCGCGCGGGCGGCGTACGTCGCCGGCTTCGCGACCAGCTCGAACCTCGCGGCCCGGCAGCGGTACGGCGTGCCGACCGCGGGGACGAGCGCGCACTCCTTCACGCTCCTGCACGACAGCGAGACCGACGCGTTCCGGGCGCAGGTGGCGTCGCTGGGCGCCGGGACCACGCTGCTGGTGGACACCTACGACGTCGAGGAGGCCATCCGCGCGGGCGTCGAGATCGCCGGCCCGGGACTCGGGGCGGTGCGGCTCGACTCCGGCGACCTCGCCGTCCAGGCGGTGCAGGTGCGGGCGCTGCTCGACTCGCTGGGGGCGTCCTCGACCCGGATCATCGTGACGAGCGACCTGGACGAGTTCGCGATCGCGGCGCTGGCGGCCGCGCCGGTCGACGGGTACGGCGTGGGCACGCAGCTGGTCACCGGCAGCGGGCACCCGACGTGCGGGTTCGTCTACAAGCTGGTCGCCCGGGCGTCGGACTCGGGCGAGATGGTGTCGGTGGCCAAGCGGAGCGTCGACAAGGTCTCGGTCGGGGGGCGGAAGTATGCGCTCCGCCGCCGGTCGGCGGACGGCGTGGCCGAGGCCGAGGTGATCGGCGTCGGCAGGGCGCCGACCGACGACGGCGACGACCGGTCACTGCTGGTGCCGCTGGTGCGGTCCGGCGAGATCGTGGGGCGCGAGTCGCTGGACGACGCGCGGGCGCGGCACCTGGCCGCCCGCGCCGAGCTCCCCGTCGCGGCGCAGCAGATGTCCCGCGGCGAGCCCGTGATCCCGACGGTTACTGTCGAGGCATGACGCGCGCGTTGCTCGTGACGGACGTACAGAACGACTTCTGCGAGGGCGGTTCACTGCCGGTCCCGGGCGGCGCGGCGGTCGCCGCCGACATCGGGGCGCTGCTGCACTCGTGGGTCACGGGCGGCCCGGACGCCCCGGCGTACTCGCACGTCGTGGCGACCAAGGACCACCACGTCGCGCCGGGCCCGCACTGGTCGTCCGAGCCCGACTTCCGCGACTCGTGGCCGGTGCACTGCGCGGTGGGCACCGACGGCGAGGCCTTCCACCCGAACCTCGATCCGCAGCCGTTCGACGCGATCTTCCTCAAGGGCGAGCACCAGGCGGCGTACTCCGGGTTCGAGGGGAGATCGATCGACGGCGTGCCGTTGGCGGACTGGCTCCGGGCGCACGAGGTGGACGCGATCGACATCTGCGGGATCGCGACCGACTACTGCGTCCGGGCGACCGCCCTCGACGCCGTCGCGCTCTCCTTCCCGACCCGGTTGCTCCTGTCGCTGTGCGCCGGGGTGGACCCGTCGACGTCCGAGGCGGCCGTGTCGGAGATGGCGGCCGCAGGAGTGACCATTGCCTGACCTGCTGTCGTCGGTCGCCGACGGCGTCCTGACGCTGACGTTCGACCGGCCCGAGGCCCTGAACGCCGTGACCGGCCCGATGATGGCCCGGCTCGCCGACGAGCTCGAGGGCGTCCGGGCTCGCGAGGACGTGCGGGTCGTGGTCATCACGGGCACCGGTGCCGCGTTCAGCGCCGGCGCCGACATGGCGGCGCTCCGGCTCGCGCCGGCGCACCCGGTCGAGACCATGGACGGCGCCAACCGGGTGATCCGCGCCGTCGTCGGTTGCCCGCTGCCCGTCCTGGCCGCCGTGAACGGCGTCGCGGCGGGTGTCGCCTGCTCGGCCGCCCTGGCGTCCGACATCATCGTCGCCGCCGAGTCGGCGGCGTTCCTGCTGCCGTTCTCCCGCATCGGGCTGATGACCGACGGCGGCTCCTCGGCGACCGTCGCCGCGTCGATCGGCCGGGCCCGGACCATGCGGATGGCGCTGCTCGGCGAGCCGCTGCCGGCCTCGGCCGCCCTCGACGCCGGTCTGGTCACCCACGTCGTCCCCGACGACGAGCTCCCCGCCCTGGTCGCCCGGCTCGCCGGGCGCCTCGCGGCCGGTCCGCCGATCGCGCTCGCGGGGATCAAGAAGGCGGTCAACGCCGCGACGCTGTCCGGGCTGGAGGCCGCCCTCGACCGGGAGCACTCCGGCCAGCGCGCGCTGTTCACCACGCGTGACTTCACCGAGGGGCTCGACGCCTTCGCCGACGGGCGCAGGCCGGTGTTCCGGGGCGAGTGAGGCCCGGCGCACAGCAGGTACGACGAGGACCTCAGGGCTGGCCGCGCGGTCAGCGGGTCAGCACCACTTCCCGGCCAGCGCCCGGATGACGGTCAGGTTGCGGTTGGTCGCGACGCCGAGGTGCTTCTCGACGACGGCGTTCGTCAGCCTGGCCTCGTGGTAGTTCGGCCCGAGCAGCAGGTGCACCGCCCGGCCGCCCACCCGGGCCACCTCCTCGGCCGACGACGCCTTCTCGATCGCCGCCACCTGCGCCGCGGTGGGTGCCTTCTTCAGCAGCGACACGTAGTGCCGGCCCTCGTGGCCGTCCGCGAACCTCTCGGCGTCGGCCGCGATCTCGCGCAGCTCCTCCCGGGTGAACACGATCGTCGGCACCTCGAAGCCGCGGTCGGCGCGGAACGCCTCCTCCAGCGCGTCCTCGATCCGGGCCCGCGAGCGCATGGTCGTGTCGAACCGGACGTTCCCGGTGTTGATGTAGGTCTCCACCTCGGCGAACCCGGCCTTCTCGACGGCGGCCGTGATGGCGGCCTTCGGGAACTTCCGGGTCGCCCCGAGGTTGATCGCACGGAGGAAGCCGACGTACGTGGGCATGGCCACATCCTGCCCGACTGGGAATTACATCGGTTACCGATGCATTATGTCCGGGTGACCACCGAAGCCGACCTCGCCAGCGACCTGGTCGTGCAGGCCGCCCGCCTGGTCCGCGCCGTGCGCCGGGAGCTCGAGCTCCCCGCCGTCCCCCGGGTGCTCTCGCTGCTCGACGAGCACGGGCCGCTGGGCATCACCCAGCTCGCCGAGCTCGACCGCTCCTCGCAGCCGACGATGTCCGGCTCGGTCGCGCAGCTCGTCGAGCACGGCCTGGTCACCCGGGAGCCGAACCCGGCCGACGCCCGCGCCGCGGTCATCACCCCGACGCCCGCCGGGCTGGCCGAGCTCGCCCGGGTCCGGCGCCGGTACGGCGAGCACATCGCCGCCATCGCCGCCGACCACCCCACCATCACCCCCGAGGACCTCGCCACGGCCGTCGCCGTGCTCCGGGCCCTCCTGACCGACAGCAGTCTCCGGAAAGGAAGCTCGTGAGTTCCCTGCTCAAGCAGCCCCGCGCCGTGTGGGCCGTCGCCTTCGCGTGCGTCATCGCCTTCATGGGCATCGGCCTGGTCGACCCGATCCTCAAGGAGATCGCGGCCTCGCTCGGTGCGACCGGCAGCCAGGTCTCGCTGCTGTTCAGCAGCTACATGGCGGTGATGGGCATCGCGATGCTCGTGACAGGTGTGGTGTCGAGCCGGATCGGCGCGAAGCGCACGCTGCTGGCCGGCCTGGTGCTGATCATCGTCTTCGCGGCCCTGGCCGGCTCCTCGAGCACGGTCGGCGCCGTCATCGGCTTCCGCGCCGGCTGGGGACTGGGCAACGCACTGTTCGTCGCGACCGCACTGGCGACCATCGTCCAGGCGTCGAAGGGCTCGGTCGCCCAGGCGGTCATCCTGTTCGAGGCGGCGCTCGGCCTCGGCATCGCCTCCGGGCCGTTGCTCGGTGGGCTGCTCGGTGAGCAGTCCTGGCGGGCACCGTTCTTCGGCGTCTCCACGCTGATGGCGATCGCCCTCGTGGCGACCGCGTTCCTCCTCCCGTCGACCCCGCCCCAGGGACGGCGTACGTCGCTGGCGGACCCGTTCCGCGCGCTGCGCCACCCCGCGCTGCTGCTGCTCGCGCTGGTCGCGATCTGCTACAACCTCGGCTTCTTCACGCTGATGGCCGCCGGCCCGTTCGCGCTCCCGACGTACGGGATCATGCAGATCGGCTGGACGTTCTTCGGCTGGGGCGTGCTGCTGGCCGTCACGTCCGTGGTCGTCGCCCCGGGGCTGCAGCGGCGCTTCGGCACGCTGCCCACGCTGACCGCCGTGCTGGCGCTGTTCGCGCTCGACCTCGCGCTGATGGCGATGTACGCCGAGCACGAGCCGGCGATCATGGCGGGCATCATCGCCGCCGGCGCGCTGCTCGGCATCAACAACACCCTCGTGACCGAGACCGTCATGGGTGCCGCTCCCGTCGAGCGCCCGGTCGCGTCCGCGGCGTACTCGTTCGTCCGGTTCACCGGCGGCGCGGTCGGCCCGTTCGTCGCGATGAAGCTGTTCGAGCACCAGGGCGTGCACGCGCCGTTCTGGTTCGGCGCGGTCGCGATCGCGGTCGGCGTGGCGATCATCGCCGCCGGGACCCCGACGATCCGCAGGGCCCTCGAGGGCGCCTTGCCGGCACACGGGGTCGAGGAGGCCGAGGCGGAGCTCGTCGGCGACCTCGCCTGACACCGCGATCCTGGCCGACCCGGCTAGCGGGTGACCACGACGTTGGTGCGGGCCGCCTTGTCGTGCAGCGCCTGCCGCCTGGCGTCCCAGAGCGGCCACAGGCCGTCGAGGAACGAGTACGTCGAGACCAGCCACCCGACGTAGGTGATGCCGCTGAGCAGGCTCGGGCCGAACTGCGTGAGCCAGCGCAGCACCACCGTGCCGAGCGGCATCGGGCCGGGCACGTCGCGACGCCGCACCCGCATCCCGAGCACCAGCTTGCCGGGCGTCGCCTGCTTCCACATCAGGAAGCCGACGTGGTAGGCGAAGTTGATCGCACAGCTGATCAGCCCGATCACGATCATCGTCGAGGCCAGCTCGCGCTGCAGGTCCCACGAGGACGGCGGCTCCGTGCCGGCGTCGAGCGCGCGGGACGTCTCGTCCCAGAAGTCGCGGATCGGGCCCGCAAGGTCTCCCCAGAACGGGATGCTCGCGACGACCATCACCGGCACCAGGATGACGACGTCCACGAGGTACGCCGCCACCCGGCGGCCCCACCCGGCGAGCTCGACGCCGTCGGGCGTGGTGGGCGGACCGGCGTGCGCCGCCGGCACCGGCGCGCCCGTGACCGGCTGGACGTGGCCGGTCCACTGCCCGCCGTCCCACCACCGCACCACGGGCTGCTGGCCCGCCTGCTGCCAGGGATCGGCGTACCACCCGGGTCCGATCTGGGTCACGGCCGAGACGCTAGCGCCCGCCGGGGTGCGCATCAACGCCCCGGCTGCCAGGGGCGGCCGGGGCGTTGCTCCCTCCCAGAAGGGAGACCGTGGGGCTCAGAGGTTCCCGCGGGCGTCCTGCTCGCGCTCGATCGCCTCGAACAGCGCCTTGAAGTTCCCCTTGCCGAAGCCCAGCGAGCCGTGCCGCTCGATGAACTCGTAGAACACAGTAGGCCGATCACCCATGGGCTTGGTGAAGATCTGGAGCAGATAGCCGTCCTCGTCGCGATCGACGAGGATCTTCCGCTTCTTCAGCTCCTCGATCGGCACCCGCACCTCGCCGATCCGGGCCCGCAGCTCGGGGTCGTCGTAGTAGGAGTCCGGGGTCTCCAGGAACTCGACCCCGTTGTCGCGCAGGATGTCGACGCTGCGCAGGATGTCGTTGGTCGCGAGCGCGATGTGCTGGCAGCCGGCGCCGTCGTAGAACTCGAGGTACTCGTCGATCTGCGACTTCTTCTTCGCGATCGCCGGCTCGTTGAGCGGGAACTTCACCCGGTGGTTGCCGCTCGCGACGACCTTGGACATCAGCGCCGAGTAGTCGGTGGCGATGTCGTCGCCGATGAACTCCGCCATGTTCGTGAAGCCGAGGACCTTGTTGTAGAAGGCCACCCACTCGTCCATCCGGCCGAGCTCGACGTTGCCGACGCAGTGGTCGACGGCCTGGAACAGCCGCTTGGGGTGGCCCTCGCGGCGCACCACCTTCGTCGTCGCGGCGACGTACCCGGGCAGGTACGGGCCGTCGTACCTCGAGCGGTCGACGAGGGTGTGGCGGGTCTCGCCGTACGTCGCGATCGCGGCCATCCGCACCGTGCCGTGCTCGTCGGACTCGTCGTGCGGCTCGACCAGGATCGTCGCCCCCTGGGCCCGGGCGTGCTCGATGCACTTGTCGACGTCGGGCACCTCCATCGGGAGGTCCACGACGCCGTCGCCGTGCTTACGGTGGTGGTCGAGCACCGGGCTGTCCGGTGTCACGCCGCCGGTGAAGACGAAGCGGGCGCTCCCGGAGCGCAGCACGAGCGACTTCGAGTCGCGGCAGCCGTTCTCCGGGCCGCGGTACGCCTCGAGGTCCATGCCGAGCGCGAGCTGGTAGTACGCCGCGGTCTGGGTCGCGTTGCCCACCACGAAGCACACGGCGTCCTGCGCGGTCACCGGGAACGGGTCGTTGGCGGCGTCGTACTCCACGAGCCCGACCAGCTCCTTGAGCTGCTCGAGGGTGAGGTCGGCCTTGAGCTCGTCAGGTGTCAGCGTCATGGCCGAAGCGTCGCCCGGACCGGGCAGTCTGTGCAACAGTGGGCCGACACGTTGTGCAACCTGTCCAGCGAGAGGGTGTCGGATGGACGACCTGGACGGCAGAGTGATCGAGCTGTTCGCGACCGACCCGCGGGTCGGGGTGCTCGAGGCGTCCCGCCGGCTCGGGGTGGCCCGCGGCACCGTGCAGGCGCGCCTCGACCGGCTGGCGGCGAGCGGCGTGATCACCGGGTGGGGCCCGGACCTCTCCCCGGAGGCGCTGGGATTCCCGGTGACGGCGTTCCTCACCCTCGAGATCCGTCAGGAGACCAGCCAGGGCGGGCACGACGCGGTCGGCGCGCACCTCGCCGCCATCCCCGAGGTGCTCGAGGTGCAGACGATCACCGGCGCCGGCGACATGTGGGCGCGCGTGGTGGCGCGGTCGAACGCCGACCTCCAGCGGGTCATCGACGCCGTCCTCGAGCACCCCGCGATCGTGCGCTCCTCGACGGTGATCGCCCTCGCGACCCAGGTGCCCTACCGGGTGCGGCCGCTGGCGCTGAGGTCCTCGACCGAGGGCACGAAGTAGTACCCGCCGGTCAGCGGCGTCGAGTAGCGCGTGAGGTCGTCGCGGACGCCGCCGACGCCCGCCATGCTGTCGAGCATCCGGGCCAGCGGGCCCTGATCCGCGGCGAACCCGACGAACATGGTGCCGTGGTCCGAGACCGTGCCGTACGGCGTGTTCCGCCGGAAGATCCGACCGAACTCGTCCTGGTCGGTGCGCGCCACGTGCGAGCCCTCCGGCTTGTCCTCGAGCTCGATGCTGTCGGGCTTGGTGCGCCCCATGACCCGCTCCTGGCGCTCGGTGGGGAGGCCGGTCCAGGCCCGCGCCTCGTGCGTCCACTGCTGGAGCAGCAGCACCGAGCCGCCCGCACCGCGGGCGCCGTCGGGGACCAGCACCTCGTGCGGGCTGACGAGCACCGAGTGGTTCTCGGTGCCGTCGATGAAGCCGGTGAGGTCGCGGTCGCGGTGGTAGGTCCAGCCCACGACCTCGTGCGCGAGCACCGCGACCCCCTCGAGCGCGGCGAGCATGCCGATCACGGCGTCGAAGACCACGTCGTACGAGCCGCCAGCGACCCAGAGCGCCGCGTCGTGCTGGGTGGCCGGCATCGTGAACCCGTCCGGGCCGGCCACCGGCTCGGTGAAGCCACGGGTGCCGGCAGGCATGGGCCCGAACCAGACCTCGGGGCGGAAGCCGGTCACGAGGTTGACGCCGCCCATCGTGGTCCGCGGCTCGGCGAGGTCCGCGACCTCCCGCACCAGGTCGGCTCCGGACGCCCCGTCGGCGAGGTCGAGCTCGACGTAGGAGTGCGCCAGCGTCCCGAGCGCGAAGATGCCGGGCTGGGGTACGGGCATGAATCCTCCTAGGAGAGCCTGGCCGCGACCTCGGCGGCCGCCCGGCGCACCCGCGGGGAGATCGCGTCGACGTCGATGTCGCCGAGGGTGACGATCCCGACGCTGGCCTCCAGCCCGTCGATGCCCGGCACCGGCACCGCGAGGCCGCGGGCGCCCGGCTGCAGCTCGCCCTGGGTGACCGCGAACGGCTGGGCGTCGGGCTGACGCCCCAGCAGGATCGCCTTGCCGGCGGCACCGCGGGTGAGCGGGTGCCGGGACCCGACCCGGTAGCTGACGTGGAAGTCGGTCCACGACGGCTCCACCACCGCGAGGGCGAGCGCCTCCTCGCCGTCGGCGACGGTCAGGTGTGCCGTGCAGCCGACGCTCTCGGCGAGCTCCCGCAGCACGGGTACGGCGAGGTCGCGCAGCACCGGCTGCACGGCGGAGGCCAAGTGCAGCACCCCGAGGCCGACGTGCAGCCGGCCGCGCGGGTCCCGGCGTACCAGCGCGTGCTGCTCGAGCGTGCTGACGAGCCGGTAGACGACGGTCCGGTTCACCTCGAGGCGCGCGGCCAGCTCGGTCACGGTCAGCCCACCGGTCGAGGCGGCGAGCACGTCCAGGACGCGCAGCCCACGGTCCAGCGTCTGCGAGGTCTCAGCCGGCACGGCCCCACCCTAGGGGGATTCAGGACGTCTTGCGCAGGGCCCATTCCCGGATCCGGTCGATCCGGGCGTGCAGCTGCTCGGCGGTGGCGACGGCCGCCGCCGGGCCACCGCACTCCTTGCGCAGCGCCGCGTGGGTGATGCCGTGGGCCTGTCCGGTGCGGTGGTGCCAGGCGGCGACCAGGCCGTTGAGCTCGCGGCGGAGGACCGCCAGCTGCTCGTGCGTGGAGACCTCGGCGAGCGAGTCGGCGGCCTGCTCGACCCGGCTCGCCTGCTGCTTCCTCGCGCGCTCGCTCTGCCGGTGCTGCAGCAGCTCGCGCATCTGGCCCGGCTCCAGGAGGCCGGGGATGCCGAGGAAGTCCATCTCCTCCT
The DNA here is from genome assembly GCF_000620645.1 of Nocardioides sp. URHA0032. Classification (GTDB taxonomy): domain Bacteria; phylum Actinomycetota; class Actinomycetes; order Propionibacteriales; family Nocardioidaceae; genus Nocardioides. The sequence continues at coordinate 46,923 of NZ_KK211161.1, forward strand.
CCGAGCCCACGTGCACCTCTCCGGAGTGGCCGAACTCGCCGCCGTCGTACAGCACCCGGTCGAAGCGGGCCTCGGAGCCGAGCGCCTCCCACGACGCCAGCAGGTCGTCGGACGCCGCCTCGCCGGCGTTCGCCTGCGCGAGCAGCTCGTTCTCGGCCGCGAAGATGTCGTCCTCGTCGGTGACGCGGCGACCCAGCACGTGGTCGCGCTCGACCTCCATCTCCGAGGCGTGGCCGAGCAGGTGCGGCACCGACGGCAGGAACACCGATGCCGTCTCACCGCGGTTCCGGGCGCGGACGAACCGGCCGACGGCCTGGGCGAAGAAGAGCGGCGTCGACGTGGTGGTCGCGTAGACGCCGACGGCGAGCCGCGGCACGTCGACACCCTCGGAGACCATCCGGACCGCGACCATCCAGCGCTTGTCGTTCGAGGTGAACTCGCTGATCCGCTTGGACGCGAGCTTCTCGTCGGAGAGCACCACGGTCGCGGACTCGCCACTGATGCCCTTCAGCAGCTTCGCGTAGGCCCGGGCGGAGTCCTGGTCGGAGGCGATCACGAGGCCGCCGGCGTCGGGCACGTGCCGGCGCACCTCCGAGAGCCGCTTGTCGGCGGCGGCGAGGACCGCCGGCATCCACGAGCCGCCGGGGTCGAGGGCGGTGCGCAGCGCCTGGTTGGTCAGGTCCTTGGTGAGCGGCTCCCCCAGCCGCGCGGCGATCTCGTCGCCGGCGCGGGTGCGCCACTGCATCTCGCCGGAGTACGCGAGGAACAGCACCGGGCGGACCACGTGGTCGGCGAGCGCGTGCGCGTAGCCGTAGGTGAAGTCCGCGGCCGAGCGCGGGACGCCGTCGTCCCCCGGGGCGTAGGTCACGAACGGGATCGGGTTCACGTCGGAGCGGAACGGCGTGCCGGTCAGCGCCAGCCGGCGGGTCGCGGGCTCGAACGCCTCGCGCACGCCCTCGCCCCACGACAGCGCGTCACCGGCGTGGTGCACCTCGTCGAGGATGACCAGCGTCTTGAACCGCTCGGTGCGGATCCGCATGGCGAGCGGGTTCACCGCGACCCCGGCGTACGTCACCGCGATGCCGACGTAGTCCTGCGAGGTGCGGCCCTTGCCGGCGGCGTACGTCGGGTCGATCGGCACGCCCGCGCGGGCGGCCGCCTCGGCCCACTGCAGCTTGAGGTGCTCGGTCGGCGCGACGATCGTGACCCGGTCGACGATCCGGCGCCCGAGCAGCTCGGCCGCCACCGAGAGCGCGAAGGTGGTCTTGCCGGCACCGGGCGTCGCGACAGCGAGGAAGTCGCGCGGCTGGGTGTCGAAGTACTGCCGCATGGCCGCGGTCTGCCAGGCACGGAGGGAGGTCGCCGTGCCCCACGCCGCGCGCTCCGGCCAGGCCGGAGTCAGCGCGTTCGGTTGGGGGTCGGCCTCGGGCCGGCCCGTCACTCGTTCTCGCCCGAGTCGTTCTTGAGGGACTCCCAGACGTCCTTGCACTCCGGGCAGACCGGGAACTTCTCCGGCGCACGGCTGGGCACCCAGACCTTGCCGCACAGGGCCACCACCGGGGTGCCCATCACCATCGCCTCGGTGAGCTTGTCCTTCTCCACGTAGTGGGAGAACCGCTCGTGGTCACCCTCGTCGGTCGGGACGGTACGTCGGTCCTCGCGGACGTCCGTGTCTGTCGAGAAGCCGATGGTGGTCACAGGATCACCTTACGTCAGCGGGGTCAGCCGAGGTCGCGGTCCTCCACACCCTCGGGCCGGTTGGCGGTCACGCAGAAGACCATCCCCGCGGGGTCGCGCAGGACGTGCCAGCCCGGGCCGGCGCCGAGGTCGGCGGCGCCGAGGCCGCGGACCCGGCGTACCTCGGCAGGTACGTCGTCGGCGCCGTGGTCGACGTGCGCGCGCACCGGCCCGTCCGCCTCGTCGAGCCGCTGGAAGAGCAGCTGCAGGGGCGAGCCGTCCGCGTGCCACTTGCCGGCGAACTCCGGGGCCGGCGAGTCGACCCACCGGCCCGGCAGCAGGGCGCGCCAGAACGCGACCTCGGTCTCGTGGAGCTCCGGCGGCGAGTCGACGCAGACCTGGACGACCCGGCCGGTGTGGCCGCCCGGCCAGCCGACCGGCTGCGGCGCCCGGCGGTCGGCGGCCGCCAGGACACAGAACGGCAGCCCTCCGGGTGACGCCAGCGTCTGCCACCGGTCCCGGGCGGCGACGAGGCTCGCTCCCAGGTCCCGGGCCTGCGCGACGGTCGCGTCCGGCGCCTCGCTCTCGAGGTCGAGGTGCACCCGCGGCCCGCCGTCGACCTCCTGCAGGTGCAGGTACGCCGAGCCGTCCGGCGGCTCGAGGCTGCGCAGCTCGCGATGCCCTGGCCACGGCGCGCCCGCCGGCCAGCCGGTGAGGCCGCCCCAGAACTCCGCCGCGGGGCGCAGCTGGTCCCGTGGGACGTCGATGACGGCGTGCAACCAGGTCACGGCACCTCAGTTCAGGTCCGGGTCGAAGGGCCGCGTCGAGTGCCAGGCCAGCTCCCCGGGCTGCCGGCGGAGGACGTCGCGCCACAGCTCGTGCGGATCGACGCGGAAGACGTCGGGGACCTGCGCGGGCAGGACGTACCAGCTGCCCTCCTCGATCTCGACGTCGAGCTGCTCGGCCCCCCAGCCGGCGTACCCGGCGAAGATCCGCACCCCCTCCAGGCTGCCCTCGAGCAGCTCCGGCGGGGTGTCCAGGTCGACCAGCCCGAGCCTCCCGTCGACGGCCCGGAAGCCGACCGGAACGTCGTCCTCGGTGCGCAACGTGGCGACGGCCAACGCACCCTGGGTGCTGACCGGGCCGCCCTGGAAGAGCACGTCCGGCTCGGCGACCACGTCTCCCCAGCCCTCCAGCACCTCGGCGACCCGCACACCGGACGGGCGGTTGAGCACGACGCCGAGCGCGCCCTGGTCGTCGACGTCGAGGAGGAGCACCACGGTGTCGGCGAAGTTCGGGTCGAGGAGCGCAGGCGTCGCCACGAGCAGCATCCCCGCCTGCGCCTCGCCCATGACTCCATCATCACTCGCGGGGGAAGGACGCGCGACAGCCCCGGCCCGACGCCGTGGGAGGGAGGGATGCGCCGGGACCGGGGCTGTCGGATCAGGCGGCCGCGAGGACCGCCTTGAGCCGGCCGAGCAGCGTGGGGTGCTCGGCTCGGCGGGACGTGGGGACGTGCACCGGGCGGTACGTCGCACGCGCGCGGGCCTCGATGGCCGCGCCGACGCGCACCGCGGCGGCGTCGGGGGCGCTGACCCGGCCGGCCATCATCGCCAGCAGGATCCGCTCCTTCTCGGCCGACGTGCTCATCGCGTCGGCCATCGCGCCGTCCGTGGGCTGGTCGCGGTGGTGGTCGATGATCGCCAGGACGCCCGGGAGCTCGTCCGCGGTCGCGTGCCACGCGGCCACGACGGCGTCCTCGAGCTCCATCGGCTGGTGCATCAGCTCGCGCTCGATGTGACCGGCCAGCCGGGTGTGCCAGCGGAGCTGGAGGGCGCCGAGCAGGGTGAGCTCGTCGCCGAACGCGTCGGCGACGCCCTCGACGTCCATCGGCAGCCGACCGTCACGACGCTCGTTCGCCACGGTGATCACGTCGCGGAGGATCTCTCCACGGGAGTGGAAGGACTTCCAGGTCATGGGGTTCTCCTTCGGGGGACTCACATACTGTAAGTACGTACCCACGGTACGGAGACGTACTCGCGGTATGCAACCGACCCGGCGGTGATCCGGGTCACCCGTACCGACGGTCGGTATTAGGCTCACGGTTCTATGAGCAAGTCCTCGGTCAGCAAGCTCGTCCCGAAGGTCCCCGGCGTCCCGGGGACCAGCCGCCGGCAGCAGTACTCCGCCTCCACGAAGCGGGCGCTGGTCGACGTCGCCGAGCAGCTGTTCACCGAGCACGGGTACGCCGCCACCTCGCTCGACGCGATCGTCGCCGGCGCCCGGGTCACCAAGGGGGCGCTCTACCACCACTTCAGCGGCAAGCAGGCGCTGTTCGAGGCGGTCTTCGAGCGCGTCGAGAGCGACGCCGCGCGGGCCATCCAGAAGGCGCTCAAGGGCCACCGCGACCCGTGGGCGAAGGCCACCGCCGGCCTGCGGGCGTTCCTTGCGGTCGTCCAGGAGGCGCGCTACCGCAGGATCGTGATCCAGGAGGGCCCGTCGGTCCTCGGCTACGAGCGGTTCCGGGAGCAGGAGGAGCGCTCGACGTTCGCCAACGTCCTCGAGATCGTCCGCTCGGTGCTCGCCGCCGGCAAGTGGGACCTCGACGAGGACCTGCAGCAGACGTTCGCCCGGATCTTCTTCGGCGCCATGTCGTCGGCCGGCGAGTCGGTGTCAGGCGCCGACGACCCCGAGCAGGCGGCCGCCAACGTCGAGACCGCGATCGGGTTCATCCTGGCCGGGTTCCAAGCGCTCGCCGAGAGCGGGGTGGAGCTGAGCTCCCCCGGCGCCGGCGTCCTCGAGCCGACTACTTCCGGAACGTGACGTTCCCGGTCGCGGCCGGCACCAGCTCGATCCAGGTGTGGCCGGCCGGGACCGTCAGCTCGCCGGCCTTCGTCGAGAGCGTGATCGGCGCGGTCAGGTCCTTCTTCTGCCAGGTGCCACGCACCAGCCGGCCGTCGTGGAAGATCATCGCCTCGCCCTTGCCGGTGAACTTGGTCTCCGGCACCGGGTTGCCGGCCGGGTCGAGGTACCCGGCGTCGCCGACCTGCACCCGCAGCACCAGCACGGTGTCGGCGGGGAACGTGTCGCCCTGCTGCGCGTAGGTGTTCTGGTTGACGTACCCCTTGCCGTTGTACGCCCAGTTCGTGGTGTGACCGCCCCCGAAGACCGCCGCGATCGTCTTCGCCGGCTGGCCGCCGGGGAAGTGGTCCTCGGTCCCCCACGGCAGGTAGTCGTCGGGCCGGGTCGCCTCGTCCGTCGTCGTCTCGGCCTCGACGTCCTGCAGGTTCGCGAACAGGTTGTACGGCGCGATCCGGGCGTTGTCCCGCGCGAAGCCCTTCGAGCCCTCCGCGAAGTACTGGATGCCCGCGCCCTTGATCCGGTTGATCGTCACGTTCGCGGCGCCGCTGGTGACCATCGTGGCGCCGATCGGGCCGACGATGCCGATGTCGCTGGCGCGCATCGAGCGGACCGGGCCGACCTTGCCGGGGATGTCGGAGTAGTAGAACGCCGCGAGCCGGGTCAGGCCACCCTCGACGAGCTCCTCGACGACCATGTCCGCCGAGCCGAGGCCGATCTGCGGCGAGCTGGAGTAGGTGTTGTCCATCTTCGCGACCAGCACCGGGTGGTCCTGGGCGGCCTCCTCGTCGCCGGACACCGGCAGGCCGGTCAGCGGCCAGGTGGCCGCCAGCTCCTGGCCGGCGGCGACCTGCTGGGCGCCCGGGCCCGCGTCGGCGGTCGAGTCGTCGTCGCCTCCGCCGCAGCCGGCGAGCGCGAGGCTCGCGGCCACGAGGACGGCGGGGATCAGGTGGGTACGGCGCACGGGGGTTCGCTCCGATTCGTCAAACTCGTGTGTTCTGGTCGACTTCCAGTGTGCCTACCCGGACGGCAGGCATGGGGAGGCGCGCGGGTGTCACCCGAGCTTGGCGCCGCCGTCGACGTACAGCGTCTGGCCGGTGATGTACGACGCCTCGTCGCTGCAGAGGAAGGCCGCGGCGGCCGCGATGTCCTCCGGGTAGCCCACCCGGCGTACCGGGTTGGCCTGGGCGGTCATCTCGCGCAGCTGCTCGGGCTCCATCTTGAGCCGGCGCGCGGTGTCGTCGGTCATGTCGGTGGCGATGAAGCCGGGCGCGATCGCGTTGGCGTTGATGCCGAAGGGGCCGAGCTCGATGCCGAGGGTGCGGGTGAAGCCCTGGATGCCCATCTTCGCGGCCGAGTAGTTGGCCTGGCCGCGGTTGCCGAGCGCGGAGACGCTCGAGAGGTTCAGGATCTTGCCGTACTTCTGCTCGACGAAGTGCTTCTGCGCGGCCCGCGTCATGAGGAACGCACCGCGGAGGTGGACGTTCATGACCAGGTCCCAGTCGTCGTCGGACATCTTGAACAGCAGGTTGTCGCGGGTGATCCCGGCGTTGTTGACCAGCACGTGGATCCCGCCGAGCTCGCTCACCACCCGCCCCACGGCGGCCTCGGCGGAGGCGGCGTCGCTGACGTCGCAGCCGATGCCGACCGCCGTGGCTCCGTCGACGACGGGCAGCTTCGCGGCCGCCTCGGCGGCGCCGGCCTCGTCGAGGTCGAGGACCGCGACCGACGCGCCCTCCTCGGCGAAGCGGGTGGCGGTGCCGAACCCGATGCCGCGCGCAGCTCCGGTGACGACGACGACGCGTCCGTCAAAACGCCCCATGGGTGTGGCTCCTGTCTCGGTGTCCGGCTTGTCGGCACCACACCCTAGGCGACGCCTCGCCGCCGGTGGTCGGGGGCCCGCGGCTCGGTCCCCCGCGCGGGGTTGTCGTGGGAAACCCGACCGACACGCCGGCCCGCCCCGGCGTGTCGAGCGGGTTTCTCCGGTCAGCCGGAGAAACCCGACGCCTCAGGCGACCCCGGGGCACCCGCGCGGCGTCCCCGGCCGCTGGCGGTCGGGGAGTCCGCGGCTCGGTCGCCCGGGCGGGGTTGTCGTGGGAAACCCGACGGACACGCCGTCCCGCCCCGGCGTGTCGAGCGGGTTTCTCCGGTCAGCCGGAGAAACCCGCCGCCTCAGCCGACCGCAGCACGCAGCCGAGCGGCGTACACAGCCGCCTCACCGTCGGCGTACGTCGTGCGCGGCCAGAAGAAGCCGCGCAGCCCGTCGCCCTTGGTCCGCGGCACGACGTGCAGGTGCAGGTGGGGCACGGACTGGCTGACGACGTTGTTCATGGCCACGAAGCTGCCCTGCGCGCCGAGACCCTCGACCACGGCGGTGGCGAGCCGTTGCCCGGCCTCGAGGAACCCGTCCCGGAGCCGGGCGGGGAGATCGGGCAGGGTGACCACGTGCTCGCGCGGGACGAGCAGCATGTGGCCCTTGAACACCGGTCGCCGGTCGAGGAAGGCCAGGAAGTCCGGCTCGTCGAGCACCACGTCGGCGGGTACGTCGCCGGCCACGATCGAGCAGAAGACGCAGCCGGGGTCGGTCACGAGCGGCGCCACCACACGCCCTCGAGCATGCCGAGCACGACGAACGACACCACGCAGGCGGCGGTGAAGCTCCACGCACCCAGGTCGGTGACCGGGTCGCTCAGGACCAGGTTCATCAGCGCGCCGGCGACCACGGCGGCGGCCGCCCCGACGACCACCGTCAGGATCGGGTTCGGGTCGTCCGCGTCGTGGTGCAACACCCGGGCGAGCACGCCGAGGATCACGCCGGCGATCAGGAACGCGAGCATGCACGGACCCTAGTCGCAGAAGCGGTCGCACGGCCGGGGCCCGACCATCGCGCGAGCCGAGCTGCCGACGTAGTCGAAGTGCTGGGTGTCGCCGAGGCCATAGGTCCAGCGGAGGCCGTGCCGGGCCATCAGCCGCACGACCGCGTGCGAGCGGGACCGCCACGCGACCCGCGGGTGGGAGTGGCCCTGCCACCAGGTGTTGGGGACGGTGCCCCGGGCGGAGCGGTACGGGTTCTCCCAGGTGTTCAGGTCGAGCGCGCGGCCGTAGCTGTGCGGCGAGCGGACGCCGGGCCGACCGGTGACGTCGCGGCAGTTGAACGCCGAGGTGTTGCCGGCGGCCATCGAGGCGTAGTCGTCGGCGCCGCGGGAGCGGGCGCCCCAGCCGAACCGGTCGACGCGGTACATCGCCCGGATCGGCAGCGAGCGCCGGAACATCTCGGCGAGCGCGGCACCCATCGCGTGCGCGGCGCTCGCGCTCGCGACCAGCTCGCCGCGCCGGGGGTAGCCGCGGTAGTCCCAGTAGTTGACGCGCACCAGCCGCAGCCCGGCCCGGCCGACCGGGCAGCCGCGGTGCCAGCTGACACCGGTCATCTGGCCCCACGTCCGGTCGGGGATCGCGGTGATCCGGACGTTCGCCCCCGCACCGACGGCGTGCGGCTGGTCGGGCAGCGAACGGCGCGGTCTCGGCGCTGCGCTCGGCAGCTTCACGGGTAGGCCGGGCGGGATGTTCGCGACCCGGTGGACGGGGCTCTCGTCGCCCTCGACCCACGCCTGCGGGACGGCGCGCGCACGCCAGCGCGAGTCCTGTCTCGGCCTCGTGCTCAGCTGCGCCCGCCCGTCGGCGCCGGTGTGCAGCAGCCGGACCTTCCGCCACGGCCCCGAGCCGAGCGAGCGGAACAGCTTGACCACCCCCTCGACCGGCGTCCCGGACCGGGTGGTCCAGCGGACCCGCACCGGCACCGCCTGTCCGTCCTCGACCTGCCCCGGCCCCCGCACCACGACCGCGCTGCCGCGGCGGCGGAGCTCCAGGCGGGTGCGTTCGGTGACCGGCGTGTGGTCGGGGTCGCCGGCGTACGTCGCGCGCACCAGGTTCTCCGCCGTCGTGCGCTCCAGCCGCAGCTGCCGGGAGGCGTGGCCGTCGGCGTCCGTGGTGACGGTGCCGATCGGCGTCCAGCCGCTGGCCGTGCGCCGCTCGAGGGTGACCTCGGCGTCGCCGATCGGCCCGCCACCCTCGACCGAGAGCGTGAGCCGGAGGGTGGTGTCGCTGCCGGCGTACGCCGGCCGGGCGTCGAACGCGAGCTCGCTCGGCACCACCCGAGCGGCGTGGGCACCGGCGGTCAGCGAACCGGTGACGAGGGCGAGCGTGGACAGGACGAACAGCAGCCGGGACCCGAGCGACATGTGCGCAGTGTGCCCCGCCGCTCCTCCGGCACTCCTGCCCGGGGTTCACAGGCAACCGACGGCCTGGTCCCAGCCGGTCGCCACCCCGGCGCCTCGCCGCGACCGTCGTGGTCGCCGCGGTCGGGATCCTGGTCGGCGCGCGTCCGTGGACGACCGCCCAGTGACGCCGGCGCAGATCCAGCGGCAGCTCCCGCAGTACGCCCGGAGGGCGGGACCGGCTTCTCCGCCACTACAGGCCGGTCAGGTCCTCAGGGTCCAACCACCCCTCGGCGAGGGCCTCGCCACCGGCACGGCGGATCGCCCCGACCAGCGGCTCGGCCCACAAGTGCTCCAGCAGGGCGACGGCCGCGACGCTGCCCGGCCGTACGGCGTCCGCGAGCGACCAGCCGTCCCCGGGCTCGCCGTCACCGCCGCCGAGCAGCTCGGCCGCGAGGGTGCCGAGGCCGGGATCGGCTCCTGCCGGCGGTGGCAGCGTCTCGAAGCTGCCGTCCCCGAGTCGGTGGACGAGCAGCACGTCGACCAGGCGGACGACGCCGGCCTCGCGCAGCCGCCCGAGCTCCTCGACCACCGCCCCGGAGAACGACGGCTGGTCGAACCCGACGACGAGCACCTGCACCGGGCCGGTCACGACGTGACCCGGGCCCGGAGCTCGTCGTACTCCCCCCGGGTGAGCACGCCCTTCTCGAGCAGCCGGTCCAGGTCCGCGACGGGATCGCCCGGCGGGTCCGGAGGCGGGGCTGGCGAGGGCGGGGGTGGCGGGTGCGAGGCGGCGTACGCCTGCGCGGGCGACATCCGCCCGCCGTAGTAGGGCACGCTGCCGGTCATGCCGGTCATCCGCAGCTGGCGCGGCACCAGGACCACCATCTCGCCAGCATGGACCCTCAGCGCACCTCCGTCGAGGCGATGTGGACCACGGCGTCGCCGCCGTTCACGACCGGCGCCTCGCTCCGGCCGATCACGATGCCGGTCCGGTCGGCGCGGACCAGCCGGAGCGTCTTCCCGAACGAGTCGGACACGCTGCCCAGCCGCTCACCGGTCTCGACCTGCTGGCCGAGCCGGGCGTCGAGGTGAAGGAATCCGGTGTGCCGGGCGCGGACCCAGCCGCTGGCGCGGCACTCGACGCTCGGGCCGCCCGGCTCCTCGGGCCCGTCGACCATGCCGAGCGCGCCGAGGACGCGGCGTACGCCGTCGGTCCCGGCGGTCACCGCCCACTCGTCGAACCGCCAGTTCTCGCCGCCCTCGTAGAGCAGCACGGTGGCGCCGCGCTCGCGCGCCGCGTGCCGCAGCGACCCGTCCCTGACCCGCGCGTGCAGCAGCACCGGCGCCCCGAACGCCAAGGCGAGCTCGCGGGTCCGCGGGTCGTCGAGGTCGGCGCGGATCTGCGGGAGGTTCGCGCGCCGATCGGAGCCGGTGTGCAGGTCGATGCCGACCTCGCACTTCGCCACCACCTCGGTCATCATCAGGTGCGCGATCCGGCTCGCCAGGGACCCGCGCGCGGAGCCGGGGAACGAGCGGTTGAGGTCGCGGCGGTCGGGCAGGTAGCGCTCCCCGGACATCACGCCGAGCACGTTGAGGACCGGTACGGCGATCAGCGTGCCCCGCATCGTCCTCGGCGAGATCGACGCGAGCACCCGCCGGATCACCTCGACCCCGACCACCTCGTCGCCGTGCGTCGCGGCGTTGAGCCAGACGACCGGGCCGTCCTCCCGGCCGTGCAGGATCCGCACCGGGAGGGACACGTCGGCACCGGTGATCAGCCGGGTGATCGGGAGCTCCAGGTCCCGCGTGGCGCCCGCGCGGACGCGCGCCGGGCCGATCGCGAACGACTCGCGGGGCATCAGCCGCCCCGGTTGCGCCGGCGTACCGCCCGCTTGGGCCTGCCGCCCAGGTAGGACTGCGCCGGGTCGACGACGAAGCCCTGGCGCAGCGCCTCGCGGCCGATGAGCAGACGGAAGCCCATCTGGTCGCGGCTGGACAGCGTCATCTCGGTGGTGACGGTCCGGCCCATCAGGGCGACGTCCATCCGCACGACGTACCGCTCGGTCTCGTGGCCCGACGAGCTGCGCACGACGCGGCGGTCGTGGACGGGGCTCTCGACGGTCGTCGCGTCCTCGCGGCTGCGCTGCCACGGGTGGATCGAGAAGCGGACCCAGGTCTCGCCGTCGCGCTCGAACTCGTGGATGTCGAACGCGTGGATGGCCGAGCTGCGGGCGCCGGTGTCGAGCTTGGCCTTCACCCACTCGACCCGGCAGCCGGGGAGACCGACCCACTCCCGCCACCCGGCGACGGTGCTGTCAGTGGTGGTCGGCACCCGCACATCTTGGCAGGCCGCGCGTCCCTGCTTGAATGGCCCGGCCATGAAGCTCGCGATCCTCTCCCGCGCGCCGCGGGCCTACAGCACCCAGCGCCTGCGGACCGCCGCCCTCGACCGCGGGCACGACGTCAAGGTGCTGAACACGCTGCGCTTCGCCATCGACCTCTCCGGGGACGAGCCGGACCTGCAATTCCGCGGCAAGCCGCTGTCGACGTACGACGCGATCCTGCCGCGCATCGGCAACTCGATCACCTACTTCGGCACCGCCGTGGTGCGGCAGTTCGAGCAGATGGACGTCTACACGCCCAACCCGGCGTACGGGATCACCAACAGCCGCGACAAGCTGCGCGCGACCCAGATCCTGTCGCGGCACAACATCGGCATGCCGGCCACGACGTTCGTGCGCGACCGCGCCGACGTCGTGCCCGCGATCGAGCGGGTGGGCGGCGCACCTGTCGTGCTCAAGCTGCTGGAGGGCACCCAGGGCATCGGCGTCATCCTCGCGCCGGACCGCAAGGTCGCCGAGGCGATCATCGAGACGCTGCACAGCACCCAGCAGAACGTGCTGATCCAGCGCTTCGTCAAGGAGAGCCGGGGTCGCGACATCCGTGCACTGGTCGTCGGCGACCGGGTCGTCGCCGCGATGCGGCGCGTCGCCCAGGGCGACGAGTTCCGGTCGAACGTGCACCGCGGCGGCTCCGTGGAGCCCGTCCAGCTCGACGAGGAGTACGAGCACACCGCCGTCCGCGCCGCCCAGATCATGGGCCTGCGGGTGGCCGGCGTCGACATGCTGGAGGGCAACGACGGGCCGCTGGTGATGGAGGTCAACTCCTCCCCCGGCCTCGAGGGCATCGAGGCGGCGACCCAGCTCGACGTCGCCGGCGCGATCATCGACTTCATCGCGAACCAGGTCGCGTTCCCCGAGATCGACGTGCGCCAGCGGCTCAACGTCTCCACCGGGTACGGCGTCGCCGAGCTCCTGGTGCACACCGGCGCCGACATCGTCGGCAAGAAGCTCAGCGAGTCCGGCCTCGAGGAGCGCGACATCTCGGTGCTGACCCTGCACCGCGGTGCCACCGTGATCCCCAACCCGCGGCACAAGGAGGTCGTCCAGGCCGGCGACCGGCTGCTGTGCTTCGGGAAGCTGGAGGAGATGCGGTCGATGATCCCCACGCGGCGCCGGCGCAACCGACGGGTCAAGAAGCTGCCGCCGCAGCCGATCCACGACGGTGAGACCGAAAACCGCTGACCGGTCCTCTCAACCTTTCCGGTCCGGGCTGCCTCTTGACCAGTTGATGGAACCTGAGACCGCGTTCGCCCAGTTCATGGCCGCCCGCTGGGCGGCCCTGTACCGGACTGCCTACTTCCTGGTCGGCGACCACCACCAGGCCGAGGACCTCCTGCAGGACGTCCTGGCCCGCACGTGTGTGCGGTGATCGTCGATCCGGGACAAGGGTGCGGCCGACGCCTACGTCCGTCGGGCCCTGGTCCACCAGGCGTCGCGCCACTGGCGCCGGCGGGGCCGCGAGCTGACCACCGCGGACCTGCCCGACGCCGGACACGGCGGGGGGATCGACGTCCGTGCCGACCACCTCGCCCTCTGGCAGGCCATCCGCGGGCTCCCGCCCCGGATGCGCGCGACCGTGGTGCTCAGGTACGTCGACGACCTGACCGAGCAGGAGACCGCCGAAGCGCTCGGGGTCTCCCTCGGCTCGGTCAAGAGCCAGACCCACCACGCCCTCAAGCGGCTGCGCGCCGCCGTACCCGACCTGGAGCTGCAGCGATGATGAACACCGAGATCCGTCAGGGCCTGAGCGACCTCCGCGAGGCCGTCGACGTCCCGCCGCTCGACCCCTCGGGCTTCGACGCCCGGGTGCGACACCACCGACGGCGGCGGCTGGCCGGCCGGATCGCTGCCGGAGTGGCGACCCTCACCACCGTCGCGGTCGTCGCTGCGGCGGCGCCCGCCGTGCTCCACCGCTCCTCCCCGACCCCGGTGGCAGCACCGGCGAGCGACCCGGGTGTGCCCGTCACGCTCGACGGGCGGGTCGAGCTCGGCAGCGACGGCGCGCGCGTCCGCGCGGACCGGGTCGAGGCCGGCGGCGACACGGTCGTGTTCGTGGCCGACGGCGGCGTCCAGGTGTTCGACACCAGCGGTGTCCGGCGCGACGGCTTCCTCGGCGGGACCACGGGAGACGACCTATGCGTTCGCACCCAGCGCCGACGAGCTCGCAGGCGGCATGTCAGCCGGGCTGGTCCGGTACGACACCTCGACCGGCGCGCACCAGCGGGTCCCGCTGCAGGACCCGGCCGTCGCCCTCGCCTGGTACGACCGAGTGCCCTACGTCGTCACCGAGGCCCAGCACGTCCGCACGCTGTGGCGCTGCGCCGACACCTGCGCGCGGGTCCTCACCGACCGGTCAGGGACGCTCACGCTCGGCAGGTGACCTACGGGGCGACGGGGGCGAACGGCTGGAGGTCCTCGCTCGCTCCGTGGACCGCGACGTACGACGACTCCGGGACCTCGCGCCACGCGCCCCGGAGGTCGCCGAGCGGCTCGGACACCACGAGGCGGGCGTCGTCGGAGAGGTCGTGCAGGGACGGGTTGTCCGGATACTGCTGGCGCAGCACCGACATGTCAGTGGAGTGGAACAGCGACCGCGACGCGCGGACGGTGGAGTACCGGAAGGCCCAGGTCGTCTCGCCGTCGGTCGTCGCGACCGTCATCTGGACGGCGTCCTCGATGCCGTGCCGACGGGCGACGTCCTCGACGAAGCCGACCGCGCGGGCGACGGCCGCCGGCGGGTCCTCGACAAGGCCGTGGGTCAGCGCCAGGAAGAACAGCAGCTCGGAGTCCGTCGAGCCCTCGATCTCGGCGTACAGCGACGGGTCGACCGCCATCGCCAGGTCGCGCTTGATCGTGGGGAAGCCGGCGAGCATCCCGTTGTGCATCCAGAGCCAGCTCTGGTGGCGGAACGGGTGGCAGTTGGTCTGCTGGAGGGCGGTGCCGGTCGACGCGCGCACGTGCGCGAAGACGCGACGGGAGCGGGCGTGGGCGGAGATCTCACGCAGGTTGCGGTCGCTCCACGCCGGCTCGATGCTGCGGAAGAGTCCGGGGCGGTCGTCCTGGCCGTACCAGCCGACGCCGAACCCGTCACCGTTGACCGTCGTCGCGCCGAGCTCGGAGTGCTTGCTCTGCATCACCAGCGAGTTCTTCGGCTTGAACAGCAGGTCCTCGAGGCTCACGGGCGCACCCGAGTAGGCCAGCCATCGGCACACGTCGTACCCCTTCCGCGTCGGCGTCACCACCGAGCATGCCCGGTCTCGCGCTCCGCCGGCAGGGGTCAGTGCGCAGGGGTTGCCGGATCCTCGGCGTCGATGAGCGACGGCGGGCCGACCGCGACGCCGTCCTCCGGGTCCGGTGCCGAGGCACGCGCGTCGGCCAGCACGCCGGCCGGGACGTGCTCCTCGAGGAACCGCCGCGCCATCCGGCTCGACGGGTGGATGGCGGCGGTCGCGATCACGATGATGCCCGCGATCGTCAGCCACCCGGCCGCACCCCAGTTCATCGCGAGGAACGTGTACACCGCCGGGGCCCAGACCTTGCCGAGGGTGCCGCTCAGCTCGGCGGCGCCGTTGTACGCGCCCCGCTGGCGCGGGTCCATCAGCTCGGCCTCGAACGACCAGCTCGCGGCCGAGAGGTAGAGCTCTGCACCCGTCACCGTCACGTGGCCCAGCCAGACCAGGGCGATCGTCACCCAGCCGACGGTGTCGTGCGTCGCCAGCGTGATCAGGCACGAGACCACGAGGAACGTGGAGGACACCCGGACCGCCCGCAACGCCGTCGGTACGTCGTGCACACCGCGGGCGGCCGCCATCGGCAGGAAGATGCACATCACGGTGTTGGTGCCGAACAGGAACGCGAGCAGCACCCGCGGGGCGTCGGTCTCCTGCACCAGCCACAGCGGGATCACCACGTTCAGTAGCACCTGGTTGGTCCAGAAGACGCCGATGAAGAACGTCGACAGCATCCAGCCGGGGTTGCGCAGCGGTCCCGGCCCGGGGACCTTCACCTTGCGTTCCTCGGGCGTGCGCTCGTCGTGCGAGGCCTTCGGCAGCCGGGAGACGGCGGCCGCGTTGAGCAGGAAGACAGCGGTGGTGAACCACGGCAGCGCGTGCAGGAGCTCGTTGGAGTCGAAGGCCAGCGCGATGCCCCCCATCAGCGACCCCAGCGTGAAGCCGACGTTCAGCGCCGAGTACATGTACGCCCGCGACTTCACGCGCTCGTCGGGTGGCAGCACGTCGATCGTGTAGGCACCGTGGGCCGCGCCGCCGAGGGCGCCGATCACCTCCATGCCGACGGCCATGGTGACGTACCCACGGAAGTCGGTGATGAACGGCCAGAGCGAGAACATCGCGGCCTGTCCCGCGGCGCTGACCGCCCACATCTTCTTCGGCCCGAAGCGGTCCACCAGCCGGCCCATCGGCCACGCCGCGAGGAAGGCGGCGGCGCCCGCACAGGTCAGGCCCAGGCCGACCTGGCCGGCCGAGAGCCCGACGATCTGGGTGAAGAACACCGCCGACCCGGTCATGAAGGTGCCCTCGCCGAGAGCGAAGAGGAGGGACTGCACGGCGAGGCGGCCCGCGAGAGGAGACGGCGGACGCGCGTGCCGGAGGAGGGAGGCGATCATCGCGGCAGATTCTCCGTGGTCGCGGTCGCGATGTCGCGCCGTTTTCCCGCGTCGGCGCCACGCGCGATGATCGAGGGGTGACCGACTCCTGGTGGCAGCTCGCGCTGTCGATCCTCGCGGGGCTCGCGCTCGTCTGGCTGCTGCTGGTGGGCGCGCTGCTGGTGGCCGCACGCCGGGCGCCGGACCGCACCACACTCACCGACGTGCTGCGACTCCTCCCCGACGTCGTACGACTCCTCCGTCGCCTGGCCGCGGACCCGACGCTGCCCCGCGGGGTGCGCTGGCGGCTCTGGCTGCTGCTCGGCTATCTCGTGCTGCCGGTCGACCTGGTCCCCGACTTCCTGCCCGTGATCGGGTACGCCGATGACGCGCTCGTGGTCGCCCTGGTGCTGCGCTCCGTGACCCGGGTGGCGGGCCCGGAGGCGCTCGACCGGCACTGGCCGGGCACGCCGGAAGGGCTGGCTGCGGTCCGGCGCCTCACGCGGCTGGACGCCCCCACTCCCCCTCGCCGGGCCGGGCCCGGCGACTGACCGGGGTCAGCCGCGCCGACCGGCGAGGCGTGGGCGAGCGACCGTCGCGCTGCCGATCACCCTCAACTTTGGCGATGCGCTCGCCGTGGCCAGGCCTGCAGCGTGGGCCTGAGTACGGACATCCTCGTCCCCGACCCGATCCCGCAGGAGACCGTCATGCGACGTTCCGGAGCGCTCACAGCTGTTGCCGCCCTCGCCCTCTCCCTGGTGGCCGCCGGCCAGCCGCACGCGGGCGCCGACGTGGCCGGCCGTGCGGCGGCGTACCACCACCCCAAGGTCGCGTTCGTCGGCCATGCCCGTGCCCTGCCGGGCGGCCGCGCCGAGGTGCTGGCCGTCTACCGGTGCTGGGGCGGCAACCGGGGCACCCACCTGTGGGTGTCGCTCAAGCAGGGTGGTCAGATCGACGACCACACCGCCAAGGAGCTCTCGCAGATGGAGGGCACCAGCGAGCTGGCCCGGGCCTGGTACGACACCAACCCGGTCGCGCCGCGCAAGGTGCAGATCAACTGCAACGGCAGTTGGCAGGTCCAGCGGTACGTGGTCAAGCGGGAGAAGGGGACGCTGCGGGCCGGTCGCGCCTTCATGCAGTTCTGTCTCTTCGACAGCCACTCCGACCCCCAGGGCCAGGACCTCAGCAAGGGCTTCGCCTACAACTATCGCTTCGTCTACGTCCACCGCTGACTGTCACGCGTCCGGCGGGCCGGGGAGGGACTCTCGTGGCGACGGCGCCCGCGGCGCTGACAGCCGGGCAGCACACCGGGTCACGCGAAGACCAGCACCGTCGGCCCGCGTGCGGCTTTGAGAGCTCGAGTGGTGGCAACGGGCAGACGGACCCGACGTCGGCCGGGGCGGCGCGCACCCAGCACGACGAGGGCTGCGCCGCGGTGGCACGGAAGCACGGGTCCGGCCGGCGGGACCACAGCCACGTCGAGGCCCCTGTGGAGCGCTGCCGTGCACGCGAACCGCATGACCGCGGAGTCCCGGCGCGGTGACTCGTCCAGCACCAGGACCCAGCCCGCGAACACCTCACCCGGCCGAGATCTCAGCTCGACGACGGCCACAGGGCAGTCCGACCGTCGAGCGATCGCGACCACGATCCGGCGTCGCCCGCACCGCCACCAGGGCCGTTCGCCTTCCCGCTTGCCGATCACCAGCAGCGAGGAACCCGACGAGGCGCCGATCAGGGCTTCGGGCACGCTGCCGTCGCCCTCGACCCGAGAGACGACCGCCAGGTCCGGCACGACCTCGTGAGCCCGTCTGACGCCCTCGGCAATGATCGCCGCCGCAGCACCGCGGAGACCGTCTGAAGGATCGGGTACTGCGCCTGCGCCCGACCAGGCGTCGAGCAGCGGGGGCCGCTCGATCACGTGGACGACCCGCAGGGAACAGCCCGTCGCGGCTGCCTCCGCTGCGGCCCAGACGAGCGCGTCCCAGCCGCCCGGGCTGCCGTCGACGCCCACCACCACGGGCCCGTCCGCCCGCATCCCCTGCATGGACACTGGCTAACCTCCGTTCGCCGCTGGTACTGGATGCTGGCGCTGGGCGGGCAGCCTTCGCGCCGGTGTGTTCACGGGTCCACCCACTGGCGACGGGCCAGTGGTCCGCCCGTGGGTGGCACGGGCGCGAACAGGGCCGAGGACGGAGCACGCTGGATCCACCGAACAGCCGATCGTCCAGGAGTCCCCATGTGCTTCGCCCACTCATCGACAGCGAGCGATGCGCTCCACGTCCAGGCGCAGATCGGCGACGACGCGGCGGCGGCGTTCGCCGGCCTCGCCGATGCCGGCGGCCTGGGTACGGTCGGGGTTCCCGGTGCCGGCACTCCCGAGCGGGTGCAGACGACCGCGGGCGAGCGGATCCTCGACGGGTACAGCAAGGTCAACCACAACCGCTGGAACCGCGACCTGCCCTCCGCGATCTCGGTGCGCCCGGGCGAAGAGGTCCAGCTGTTGTGCCGTGACGCCCTGGACATCGGAGACCAGGCGAGGACGATGACGGCCGACGGCACGATGACGCTGGACCTCGGCCGGATCCACCCCCTCACCGGTCCCGTCGAGGTCGAGGGGGCGGAGCCCGGTGACATCCTCGAGATCGAGATCCTCGACGTCAGCCCCTTGGTGGACTTCGGCTACACGACGATCAGCCCGGCGCTCGGCCTGTTCGGCACTCTCCGCCCGGAGGCGCTGGCCCCGTTCGCGCCGTACACCGAGGCCTCCCAGCTGAGCGACCCGAACCCGGGTCGAGTGCCGCAGGCGGTGCCGGAGGACCAGCCGTACAACTCTGGCGCGCCGTCGGTCCAGCTCTTCCACTTCGAGCGCGGCCAGAGCTCCGGCTACGCGACGTTCGAGGGGAGCGACACCGGCCGGCGGGCGCGGATCCCGATCACGCCGTTCCTGGGCATCCTCGGCAACGCCCCGCTGCGGAAGGGCATGTATCGGACCTTCCCGCCGAGCGTCAGCGGCGGGATGGGCGGCAACACGGACGTCCGCCAGCTGGTCAAGGGCACGCGACTCCAGCTGCCCGTCTACGTCGAGGGTGCCAAGTTCTCCGCCGGAGACGGGCACATGGCGCAGGGCGACGGGGAGATCACCGGTACGGCGATCGAGACCCTGATGGCGGCAACCCTGCGCTTCTCGGTGATCAAGAACCAGGTGATCACCTCTCCGCGGGCGATCGTGCCGGCCGCCGATCCCACGCAGCTCGCGATGGACGCCGAGATGCGCGCTGCGGGCTACTACATCACCACCGGCACCGGCCCCGACCTGATGGAGAACGCGAAGAACGCCGTGCGGGACATGATCGACTGGCTGGTCGTCGACCAGCAGCTCAGCCTGCACGAGGCCTACACGCTCTGCAGCGTCGTCGGCGACCTCAAGATCAGCGAGACCGTCGACCTGCCGAACTGGCTGGTCTCGATGACGTTTCCGCGCGGTGTCTTCTCGTGAACCCGACTCAGCACACCGGAGAGGTACGACGATGGGCACCCTGAGTCCGACCACCCCCCTCGGAGCACTCACGCGCGGACTGGTCGCGGCAGTCGCGGGCACGCTGGCGATGGACGTCCTGCTGTTCACCCGCTACCGCCGCGGTGGGGGCGATGACGCGTTCGGCGCCTGGGAGTCCTCGAGCGGTCTCGACCGGTGGGAGGACGCCCCGGCACCGGCCCAGGTCGGACGTCGGCTGGTAGCGGGCGTGATCCAGCGGGACCTGCCGGCCCGGCGCGCGCGGCTCGTCAACAACCTCACGCACTGGGGCTACGGCGCCTTCGCCGGGCTGCCGTACGGCGTGCTCGTGGGCTCCCTGCGGACACCTCGCGTGGCATACGGAGCACCCTTCGGGGCGGGCGTGTGGGCCACGGGCTACGTCGTACTCCCCAGGCTCGGGCTCTACCAGGAGATCTGGGAGTACGACCGGGTCACCCTCGCCAAGGACCTCTCGGCGCACCTGGTCTACGGGATCACCACGGCCGCGGTCTTCCGGCTCCTCTCGACGCGCCGGAGGGCTGAGCGGTGACGGTCGCGGACGTCATGGTGGCCACCCTCAAGGCGGCGGGCGTACGCCGGGTGTACGGCCTTCCCGGGGACTCGCTCAACGGTTTCACCGAGGCGATCCGGCGCGATGGCGAGATCGCCTGGCAGCACGTGCGTCACGAGGAGGCGGCAGCCTTCGCCGCCGCGGGCGAGGCGGGCACGACGGACGAGCTCGCGGTCTGTGTTGCGAGCTGCGGCCCGGGCAACCTGCACCTGGTCAACGGGCTCTTCGACGCCCAACGGAGCCGGGTGCCCGTCCTGGCCATCGCGGCTCACGTGCCCGGAGCCCTGATCGGGACCAGCTGCTTCCAGGAGACCCATCCCCAGGAGCTGTTCCGGGAGTGCAGCGTCTACGCCGAGCTCGCCAGCAACCCCGAGCAGCTCCCGCGCGTCCTGGAGATCGCGATGCGAGCCGCCGTCGAGCGGCGTGGTGTCGCCGTGGTCGTGGTGCCGGGCGAGGTCTTCCGGAGCCGACCCTCGCAGCGGGGGCGCGGGGTCACCAGCATCCGGCCGACCCACTCGGCCGTCGTGCCGACCGACGGCGACCTCGAGGCGGCCGCGCACCTGCTCAACGACGCCGGACGCGTCACGATCCTCGCCGGGGCCGGATGCGCGGGTGCGCACGACGAGCTGCTGGCGGTCGCCGAGCGACTCAAGGCCCCCATCGTCCACGCCCTGCGCGGCAAGGAGTTCGTCGAGTACGACAACCCGTACGACGTCGGCATGACGGGTCTCCTCGGGTTCCCGTCGGGCTACCGCGCCATGGAGCACTGCGACGCGCTGCTCATGCTCGGCACCGACTTCCCCTACCGTGAGTTCTTCCCGACGGACGCGCGGGTGGTCCAGGTCGACATCCGCGGCGAGCACATCGGTCGCCGCGTCCAGGTGGAGGTGCCGCTCGTCGGAGGCGTCAAGGAGACGCTGGTCGCGCTGCTCCCCCGCCTGGACCGCTCCCGCGACGAGGAGCACCTCGGCAGGATGACGGCCCACTACCGCCGCACCCGGGCCCGCTACGACACGCTGACCGGGCTCGGTGCCGGCGACGGACCGCTCCATCCGCAGGCCGTCGTCGCGGCCGTGGACCGGGTGGCGGCTGACGACGCCGTCCTGGTCCCGGACGTGGGCACGCCGACCTTGTGGGCCGCCCGGTACCTGACGATGAACGGCCGACGGCGGCTGATCGGGTCGTTCAGCCACGGGACGATGGCCAACGCACTGCCGCAGGCCATCGGCGTCCAGAGCGCCCACCCGGGTAGGCAGGTCGTCGCGCTCTCCGGCGACGGCGGACTGACGATGCTGCTCGGCGAGCTGCTGACGCTGCGGCAGCTGGCGCTGCCGGTCAAGGTCGTCGTGCTGAACAACAGCTCGCTGTCGTTCGTCGAGCTCGAGATGAAGGCGGACGGCTTCGTGAACTTCGGCACCGAGCTCGACAACCCCGAGCTCGCCGGGGTGGCCCGCGCCGTCGGCCTGCACGGCGTGCGAGTCTCACGGCCCGACGAGCTCGAGCCGGCGCTGGAGGAGGCATTCGCACACGAGGGCCCGGCTCTGATCGAGGTCATGACCGTCCGGCACGAGATCGCCATCCCTCCCACCGTCACCCTCGGGCAGGTCACGGGGTTCGGCCTGTGGGCGAGTCGCTCGGTGCTGAGCGGGGCGGGTGACGCCGTCATCGAAGTGGCTCGCAGCAACCTGCGCCAGCTCGCCCTCGAGTAGCGCGCACCCGGCCGATCAGCTGCGGACACGACGCAGGCGTGCACGGTGGCGGTGATCCACGGGATCACTCCCGACCACCCCGACCGCCGCCCGTCGGGTGCGCTGCGACGGGCGACGCCGGGATCGGTGCCGCTGCCCGCGCCGGTGACCAGCGCGACTGCGCCCTCCAGGTCACTCAGGCAGGCCCGTCCCAGCCTGCTCGCGCACCATGTACTCGGCGTACCAGGACGGCCACTCGGCGTCCTCGTGGCCGATGCGCGCCTCATGCTCTCCGTGCGCCGCAGCCGCGCGCGAGAGAGCGCGGGCGAGGTCGTCGACGGATGCGAAGGCCGTTGCGGCCGCGTCGATGCGGCCAGGGAGTCGTGTGGTGACCTCCTGCACGACCCAGCCGTTGCCATCCACGTCGGCGAAGGAGAGGAACGAGCCGTAGCTGTTCCGGTCCGGGTCGGGGCCGGGGACACGCCCCTCGGCTCCCGCATGATGGAAGATGCCGCCGACGTCGTGGAAGACCTCGCTCACCTCGATCCCGGCAGAGACGAGCTCTGCGTGGGCCGCCAGGATGTCGTCGACGACCAGGTGCAGCCCCTGGGCCGTCCCGGGGACCTGCTCGGTGACACCGGTCCCGAAGATGATCGCGGCCGGGGAGCCCGGCGGAGTCAGCTGGACGACGCGGAACGCTTCGTCCGTCGTGACGTCGGCGTGGAGCCG
Organism: Nocardioides sp. URHA0032; assembly: GCF_000620645.1. Taxonomy (GTDB): domain Bacteria; phylum Actinomycetota; class Actinomycetes; order Propionibacteriales; family Nocardioidaceae; genus Nocardioides. The sequence goes on from NZ_KK211161.1 coordinate 69,183, forward strand.
CCATCCCAACGACTTGTAGAACTGCACCGACCGGTCGACGTCCGACACGGGGATCACGACGACCTCGAGTTTCATGTCCATGTGCTGCGCTCCTTCTGATGATGACGATCAGGACGAGCCCACGGTCGTCGCCCGCCGGCCCTCGTCGCGCCCGTGCCCGTCACTGGTGGGGGCGACCAGTGGTCGGCACGGGCGCGATGGCCGGGCGACTCCACGATCGTGGAGAGCGACAGCAGATCGACGAGCCGGAGGGTCGCCATGGAGTTCCTGGTCGACATGACCACTCACGTCCCGGAGGGGACCTCGGAGAGCGAGGTCGCCGCGATGCGCGCCCGTGAGGCAGCGAACACGACGGAGCTCGTCCGGGCGGGCCGCGTGCTGCGCCTGTGGCGCCCACCCCTGCGGCCGGGCGAGTGGCGCACGCTGGGCCTGTTCACCGCAGCCGGTGACGCCGACCTTCGAGACACGCTGGGCTCGATGCCCCTGCACGTGTGGCGTCGCGACACGGTCACCGTGCTCCGCCCGCACGTCAACGACCCGGGCCTGGACGGCGTGGACCTCGATCGGGACGCCACCGAGTTCTTCACCTGGTTCGCCCTGGCGATCCCCGAGGGAGCCGGCAGCGAGCAGGTTGCCGGGCTGACCGCTGCCGAGGGGGCCCGGACCCGCGCACTGGCTTCGGCCGGCAGGCTGCTGCGGCTCTGGTCCCTGCCGGAGGCCGGCCACAGCCTCGGGCACTGGCAGGCGGGCGACCAGGCTGAGATGGAGCGGCACCTGAGCTCGCTTCCGCTGGCGGGATGGCTGACCGTCACGACGCAGCTGTTGACGCCGCATCCGAGCGACCCGACCCAGGGCCACGCGACCAGGAGCAGCGCATGACCGCCGGCACGCCTGCGCGCCCGGCCGCTGACAGCAGGTCCGGCGAGCTCGTCGCCCTGCGAAGTACGGCCGGCGTGGCGCTGGTGACCGCGACCGTGCTGGCGTCCATGGTGGGCTTCCTCGACGCGTTCATGGTCAACGTCGCCGTCCCGGCGATCGCCGTCGACCTGGACGCGAGCGTGAGCCAGCTGCAGTGGGTCCTGACCGGGTACCTGGTCACCGTCGCCGCCCTGCTGCTGCTGGCCGGCTCGCTGGCCGACCACTTCGGCCGCAGGACCATCCTCGTCACCGGACTGCTCGTGATGCTCGTCGCCTCCGTGGGGTGCGCGGCCGCGGAGGGAGTCACGACGCTGGTGATCGCGCGCCTGGTCCAGGGCGTGGGCGGGGCCCTCGTCGTGCCCAGCAGCCTGGCCATGCTCAACGGGTCGCTGAGGACCGCGGACCGCGCCCGCGGCATCGGCCTGTGGGCCGGGCTGTCGACCTTGGGCAGCACGTTCGGCCCCTACGGCGGGGGCTGGCTCGTCGACCACGCTTCGTGGCGCTACGTCTTCCTGCTCAACATCCCGATCATCCTCGGCGCGCTCCTGGTCCTGACCCGCGTCCCGGAGCCGACGCGGACTCCCCGCCCGCTCTCCCTGGACCTCCTGGGCGCCGTGCCCGCCGTCGCAGGGCTCGGTGGGGTCATCTACGCACTGACGGAAGGCCCCGAACGTGGCTGGGGCGACCCGCTGGTGCAGCTGGCCGCGATCGTCGGGATCGTGGGCCTGGCGGTCCTGGTCCCCCTGGAGCAGCGCCGGCGCAACCCGCTGCTGAGGACCGAGCTCTTCCGCTCGAGGCAGTTCGACGCGATCAACGGCGCGACCCTGCTGTTCTACGGCGCGCTCGCCGCGGCGAGCTACCTCGTCGTCCTGCAGTGCGAGCTCCAGCTCGGCTACAGCGCGACCGACGCCGGTGCGGCGCTCATTCCCGAGTCGGTCGTCTTCCTGCTCGTGTCGCCCTTCGTCGGCGGCCTGGTCAACCGGACCGGCACGCGGTGGCCGATGGCGATCGGCATCCTCATCGTGGCCGTGGGCTTCGTGTGGCTCTCCGCCGTCGAGCGCGGCGACTCCTATGCCAGTGCCATCCTCCCGGGTGCCGTCCTCTGGGGGCTCGGCATCGGTCTCGCGGTGGCCCCGCTCACCGCGGGCGTGCTTGCGGCGGTGGACGACGCCGACCTCGGCGAGGCCTCCGCCATCAACGACGCCTCCTCGCGTGTCGGTGGTGTGGTCATGGTGGCTCTCGTCCCCGTGCTCATCGGCGCGGGCAGTGCACGCGGCCTCGCGGAATCGCTCCGAGACGGGTTCCCGGTCGCCATGTTGGTCATGGCCGGCCTGTGCGCGGCCGCCGCCGTGCTCACCGTCGTCTTCGTCTCCCGCGACCGGACGCCACACCGTCGGCTGCCGGCCGCGTCGCCGCGGGTCGCGGTCTGCCTGCTTCCAGACGCCGCCGTACGCACCGACAGGAGAACCCCGTGAACGACATCGAACCGACGCCCTCCCTCCAGGGCCAGACCGTCGTCGTCCTCGGCGGCAGCTCCGGGATCGGCCTCGAGACTGCACGCCTTGCCCGAAGCGCGGCGGCCGAGGTGATCGTGACCGGGCGCGACAGCGAACGGCTGAGGCAGGCAGGGGTCGAGCTGGGGGCGGTCCGCACGGCGCAGCTCGACCTCGCCGACGCGGCGGGCATCTCGGAGTTCTTCGAAGGCCTGTCCGCACCGGTGGACCACGTCCTGGTCACCGGCGGCGGCCCGACGTACGGCACGATCGCCGACCTCGACTTCGACGACGCTCGCCGGGTGCTCGACGAGCACCTTCTCGGCTCCCTCCGGGTGGCCAGGCACGCCGCGCACAGCGTCCGAGCCGGTGGTTCCCTCACCCTGATCACCGGGTCGCACGCACGCCGGCCAGGCCCAGGGTTGAGCATCGCGGCCATCGCGGCCGCCGCCGTCCCGGTCATCGCCGCGAACGCTGCCGTGGAGCTGTCACCCGTGCGCGTCAACGCTATCGCCGCCGGCTTCGTGGACACGCCGCTGTCAGCGCGACTGCTCGGTGCCGAGCTCGAGACCCGTCGAGCCGAGCTCCGGCAGACGCTCCCCATCCATCGGGTGGTGAACGCAGCGGACGTGGCGGCAACAGCTCTGCACCTGATGACCAACACCGCGGTCACCGGGGCGACCTACGACGTCGACGGCGGTCAGCAGCTCATTCCGTGACGGGTGTCAGGGCGGCGTCCAGCACCGAACCGCGCAGCTGCCGGCGAGATGAGACGGGTCGGCACCTCGGTGAGCGCTCCGGGGACGCCCCACCTCGGCCGCGCGGGTGTACGTCGATCGCATGGGCTCCCGACCGACCAGCTCGATGACGCGCGCACCCGGCGCCGGCGGCCCGCCGTGCGGTTCACTGGCTGCCCAGCCGCGGCGTCCTCGGCACGCGCCTCGGGTCGGGTGCCAGTGGGCGGCAGACCCCCCGGGGCCGGGGACCAGTGACTGCTACGGGCGCGAACCCGACACGTGACGGAGGACGGTGGGCACGCCGCAGAGATCGAAGGCGGCGTCCTGGAAGCCAGCACCGACCAGTGGAGGGCCCCCATGCGTTCAGACATCGTGCCGGGAGGGGTTTTCCCCGACTACCTGCTGCCCGACCACACGGACACACCACGGTCGCTCAGCGAGCTCCAAGGCGACGACCCGATGATCCTCACCTTGGCGCGCGGGCACTACTGTCCCAAGGAGCACCAGCAGCACCTCGACCTGGCCGCCATGCAGCCCAAGATCGCCGTGGCCTACACCGGGATCGTCACGATCGCCACCGACGAGCACCACACCCTGCAGGAGTTCAGGGCGTCGGTGGGCGCGGCGTGGCCGTTCCTGTCCGATCCGGGCAGGGTCGTGCAGAAGGACCTGGACATCCAGGAGTACACCGACCCGGAGCACGACCCGATGATCCCCCACACACTGGTCCTCAAGCCCGGGTTGGTGATCCACAGCATCTACAACGGCTACTGGTTCTGGGGACGCCCGTCCGCGGCTGACCTCTGGCGTGACCTCAGGGCCGCCACCCGCGAGTCCAGGCCGGACTGGGATCTCGCTGCACCCGGGCTGCGCGAGGCATGGAGGACGGGTGACCTGTCTTCCTTTCACGGGTGGGACCGCCGTACGCCGGACGAGATCCGGGTCGCGCTCGGGCGCTGAGGGGAGATGACACGGATGACCATGCAGTTGGACGCGCCGATCGCCGCGGTCTCCGACATCCCGGCGGCGCCACGACAGGCCGGCCCGGCGCTGTTGCTCCTCCTCGCGACCGAGGGCCTGACCGAGGAGTGGAGCCTTCTCGCGGCCGCGACGCTGGTCGTGGGCGAGGTGGTGGCCGGCTCCGAGATCGACGCCTTGGTGTCGGCGGGCGTCGTCAGGAGGCAGCACGGCACGGTCGTGTTGAGCGACGGCGGCACCCTGGCACGCCACGATGCGCTTGCTCTCGTGGTCCCCGGCCCCGCCGCGTCGCACAGTGCCGGCCCGGTCACGCCATCACCGCCTTCCCGGGCGAGCTCGTCGTGAGTTCGCTGATGCGCGCGCAGGTCGTGGCCCTGACCGACTGCGTCGTCGTGGTGACCGGCGCGCGCGCCGAGCCGTCGCGGTCAGCGTAGGAGGTGTCGAGGTGCAGGCGAACAGGACAGCCGTCGAGGAGCACTGGCGCGCATCGGAGCGCTCGGACAGTGCGACAGAGCACGCCATCTATGCGGACGACGCCCTGTTGGAGTACCAGCAGTCGGGTGAGCGGTTCCGGGGGCGAACCAAGATCGCGGCGCAACGGGAGGGCCACCCTGCTGACCGGCACTTCACCGTGCTCCGGATCATCGGCGTGGACGACCTCTGGGTCAGCGAGGTCGTCATCTCGTACGACGGCGTCCCGTCCTTCTCGGTCTCGATCATGGAGTTCCAGGAAGGAAAGGTCGTGCGCGAGACGCAGTACTTCGCCGACCCTTTCGAGGCACCGCCGTCGCGAGCGGCACTGACCGAGCATCCCACCTCCGGGCGGACCTGAGCCTTGGCTGGCGACGAGGACCTCCTGCGCCACGTGGGACGACCCGGGGGCCGGCCTGGTGGTGGACCCGTGAGCACCGAGAAGGTCACCCCTCCGCACTTCGGGATCCCGTTCGGCTTCGCCGGCCTCGCGGGCGCCTGGCGGCTGCTCGACTGGCGCTGGGCCCAGCCGGTCGCAGACCTGCTTGCGGGCTTCTCCGCAGTGGTGCTGCTGGTCCTCGTGACCCAGTGGCTGTCTCAGCTCTGGCGCCGCGACAGCCACCTGGCGGTCGAGCTGCGGGATCCGGTGCAAGGTCCGTCGGTCCCGGTGTGCGCCATCACCGCGATGCTGCTGTCGGGCCGGCTGGTCGGGCTGCACCTCCTGGTGGGTCGGCCGCTCGTCGTCTGCTTCGCCGCTCTCACGCTCGCCGGTGGGTCGGCGGTCGTCGCCGCGTGGTTGCTCGCGAGGCTGCCTCTGCGCAGCTACCACCCTGGCTTCTACCTGCCGACAGCCGGCGGGTCCCTGCTCGCGGCACAGGCCCTGGGCGCGCTCGGCCACGGCACGACCTCCCGCGTCCTGCTCGGCGTCGGCGTCGCGTGCTGGCTCGTGCTCGGCGTCGTGACGACCGTGCGGCTGGTCGTCGCTCCTCTGCCGGCCGCGCTCCGTCCCGCCCTGGTCATCGAGCTGGCCGCGCCCGCGCTCGCGGCCAACACCTACCTCACGGTCAACGCCCGGTACGACGGATGGGCGGTTGCGCTGACGGTGCTCACCCTGCTGCTGGCGCTCGCGCAAGTGCCCCTGGCGCCCTACTACCGCGCTGCCCCGTTCGGCATCGGCCACTGGTCCGCCGGGTTCAGCTACGCCACCGTGGCCGCCCTCGCGCTGCGTTGGGTCGACCATGAGCAACCGCCCGCCGCGACCGTGTGGAGTGCCCTCACGATCACCTTCGCCACCGGAGTGCTGGCGGCGCTCAGCGTGGCGACGCTAAGGGCGGATCGTCGTGCCCGTTGAACCCGCCACGAGGCCGGCCGCATCCTCGAGCGCACCGATCACGGCGCGGTTCCCGGCGGCGCGGACGAACCCGACGCAGGCCGCGACCTTGGCCCGCATCGAGCCGGCCGGGTAGCCGTCCGCGTGCGCATCGGAGACCCGGAGCTCGGGGAGTACCTGCGCAGCCCGTGAGCCGTAGCCGCTCATCACGCCGGCGCCGAGGGCAGACCGAACCCGCGGCTGCTCTCTTCCGGTACTGAGGTGAGGGCCATGGGCGCTCCTCGCAGGTGACTGGGAACCGAGAACGACCACCGACGCAGCCACGTCACGCCTCGCGAGCCGACCAGGGCGTCGACCGCCACCGGAGCTGGACCATCGGTGCCCAGGGACGCCGTTATCGATGCGCGATCGAGTGCGACGGGCTTCGCGTTCACAACTCCCAGCGAAGGACCAGCAGCGCTCGGCTCACACGCTGCCCCTCGACTGGTTCGCCACCGGCCCGGCGGAGCTCAGGTCCAGCGGGACAGCGAGCGCGGAGGCCGACCGGGCACGAATCCCGCCCCAGAGAGTCAGAGCTCCGAGCAACAAGACCGGTGCCATGGCCGCGTCGGACCACGGGGCTGTGTCGTACGAGGCGTACCCGCCGCTCGCAACCGGCCCGAGCACGAGCAGCACGGGAAGCGGCGTGGAACAGCCGACCACGAACGCGGTCGCGACACCCCAACCAGAGCGTCGGCCGGGAGCTCGAGCCGCCTCCACGCATGCCCCGAGCGTGAGCGCCACAGGCCACAACAGCACCCACACCAGCGCGGCCGCTGGAGTCAGGGCCGACGAGACCACATCGCCCCGCATCCCCGAGCGGAGCCCTTCAAGCCCGAGCAGCACCAAGCTCGCTGCCGGGGCGACGGCCAAGGCCCACCTGAGAACCCGATGTAGCGACGGCGCAAGTAGCGCCGGGAGCAGCAAGGCCACGCCGGCCAACAGCAGCATCCCGATCCCGGACAGTTCCGCGGCACGCCCGACCGGAGACCATGGGTCGCCCGGCACGAGGAAGTCGTACCTGTGGTCTTGCAGCGGGAGGCACCCACGGTCGTTGAACTGCCCCCACCTGCATTCGGGCCACCAGCGCTGCCAGGCTGCCGCATAGGCGAAAGCGGCAGCAGCGGCGAGCAGTACGGACGCCGCCGCCCGAGTCGCTCTGTCCGCCATGGTCCGAGGGGAGCACGGCCAAGCGAGTCCGGGCATCCCCACATTGGCGGAGATACCGGGGACACGTGACGCGCCGCCCGCCGCGCCTGTCCTCCCTGACGCCGGTGTCGGTGTCCTCGCCACGGCGACCGTCCGTTGGACCGGCTGGCCCGGTCGATCCGACCGCATCTCCCGTCACCGCGCGGGGCGGCTTCCAAGCCGGGCTACGAGGGCGACGCGGCGGCATCGACTCGATTGAGGACTTCGGCCGCCGCGACCGTCAGCGGCATGCGCTCCTGCTCCACGCGGTGGAGCTCGTCCCGATCTCAATCGCTGCCCGCGAGGACCTTCGCCAGGCCTTGTCGGGTGTGCAGCCACTTCGCGTGCGTGCCCGTGGAGGCGCCTGTCGGAAGCGAACCGATGGTCTTCTCTCACGAGGGAATGGCGCAGCGAACCGGAGCCGAGGCCAGAAGGCCTCGGCTCCGATTTCGCGAAGGCGTGCAGCCTTTTCGCTGAAACCCCTCTGTCTGTTGGTGGAGCTGCGGGGAATCGAACCCCGGTCCTCGAGCGTCGAACCAGGTCTTCTCCGGGTGCAGTCCGCGATGTCGTTTTCTCAGCCCCGGGACTCGCACGGACACGTCCCCGACAGGCTCAGTCACGGAATAGTCCCGCTCACCCTCCGCGACACGGAGTGAGCAGCAAGTCTCCTAGATGACGCCAGGGTCCGGGACGGAGACGGATGCCCGGTCTGACGCTTCGATCACCGCTCAGGCGGCGAGAGCGAAGGAACTGCGCTTAGCGTTGGCAGTTATTGGTTTCCAGCGATCGTTTACGAGATGACGCTGGCTCCTCGACCCGCTTCCCCTGGAACTAACGTCCCAAGTCGAAACCGATCAGCCCCTCTTGAGTTGTGTCACCAGTCTACTGGTCCCAACAGGCGGCCGGCATCAGGGATTCCCACCGAGGCCCGCGCCGGCTCGACGGCCCACGCCACGCCCGGCCGCGATCCGTGGTCCCCGGAGCTCATCTGCGCCAGGTGAGGTTGCCGTCGAGGAACGTGTGCACGAAGCCGCAGGACTGGCAGATGGCTCCGTCGCCGGAGCGGTTGGCCCAGTCCAGGTCCATGAAGCTCATCCCGGTGGTGTTCATCTTCACCTCGCGGCGGGCGAACCGGACCCCGCCGCAGACCAGGCAGGAGAGCACCTTGCCGTTCCCCAGGACCACGTCTCCGTCGGGCTGGGCCGCACCGCCCCCACCCAGTCCTTCGAGCAGGGCCGGGTCGTCCCTCAGCTGGTCGTACTCCCTCGTCATGACGGGAGGTCTACCCCGTTCCGGGCCTCCTCGAACGGAGGCAGGTCCCCGGCGCTACGCGGCGGCCCCGAGGCGCACCAGGACGACCGGCTGGCCGGCCTCGGCGGGCGTGTCCGGCCAGCGCCGCAGGTACGCCGCGAGCACCGCGTCGTACTCCGGATCGTCGGGACCGAGGCACCGGGCGGACGCCGGCGCCCAGACGCCCTCGCGGAGCACCTCGACCGGGGTCGGCGCAGGGTTGAGGTTGCGCCACCAGGTCTTGTGCGAGGGTCGTCCCGGCACCACGGCGAGCCCGCCCGGCGCCACGGCGTACTGGACCGGGAGGCGGTACCGGCGTCCCGAGACGCGGCCGCGCACCTCGAGGCCGAGCAGGGCCCGCTGCAACCCCGTCGGTCGGTGCGAGACCAGCAACGCCAGCACCACCCGGCTCGCCGCCGACACTCCCGAGAGGGTCGGCAGGAACAGCCCGGACACGAGTCCGAGCGCAGCGCCGGCGGCCGCGCCGGTGACCGCGCCCACGAGGAGCACGGCTCCGGCCGGCCAGCCGGTGTCGGGAAGCGTGGCCCCGACGAAGATCAGGATCATCGCTACGGGCCAGGCCGCGGCGTTCGCCGCCACCCACCGGGTGGGGTGCCGCACGGCGCCCCGCAGGGCGTACGCCTGGACGGCACCGAGCACGGAGCCCAGCACCAGGCCCAGGGCGAGCGCCCCGAGGACGACCAGCAGCACGGGGGGCTGCTCGGCGTCGCCTCCTCCACCGAGGGTGGACGGCGCAGTGGCCGCGGCCCAGCCCAACCCGGCGACGACCACGGTCGCCACCAGGTAGCGCACTCGGGACAGCGCCGGCGCGACACGGGCGAGGACCGTGGCCTGGGCCAGACCCAGTGCCGTCCCCTCGACGAGTCCTCCGGCAACAACGACACCCAACGCCACAGGACCGCTCACCCCGTCGGCCAGCGTCGCCGCCCCTGCCGCAGCCGTCATCCCCACCATCTCGGCCGCCGTGCAGGCGGCGATCCAGAGGCGGTACGGCGTGGCCCGGTCGGAGCGGACGTCGGTCTCGAGCACGGCTCCAGTCCACTCCGGAGCGCCGTCACCCGGCAGGGCCGAAGGTCACCTCGGACCGGGGCCGAACAGCGCGGCGCCGTTCTCCCAGCAGACCCGGCGCAGCCAGTCGTCGCCGAGGTCGAGCCGGGCGAGCCCCTCGAGCTGGTGCGCGTAGGGGTACGGGATGGTCGGGAAGTCGCTGCCCAGCAGTACCCGGTGACCCAGGTCGCGCAGCCGCGGCACGAGCTGCGACGGGTAGGCCGGGAAGAAGTCGGTGAACACCATGGTGGTGTCGAGGTGGACCCGCTCGTGGCGGGCGGCCAGGTCGAGGAACTCCTCGCACTCCGGGGCGCCCATGTGGGCGATCAGCAGCGTGAGCCGCGGGAAGCGCCGCAGCAACCGCTCGGTCGAGCCCGGCCCGGTGAAGTCGTTGCCGACCGGGCCCGACCCGGCGTGCACCACCACCGGGGTCCCGGCGTCCTCGAGCGTGCCCCACACGCCGTCGAGGAGCGGATCGTCGAGGTGGAACTCCCCCACCTGCAGGTGCACCTTGAACACCTCCACGCCGGCGCGGACCAGCTCCTTGACGTACGCCGCCGCCGACTCCTCGGGATAGAACGTCGCCGACCACAGGGACTCCGGCACGTCGCGGGCGAAGCCCGCCGCCCACTCGTTGAGGTACGCCGCGACGCCGGGCTTGTGCGCGTACGGCAGGGTCGGGAACCGGCGTACCCCCATCGCGCGCAGGATCTCCACGCGCTCCGCGTGGTCCTGGCGGTACCGGATCGGCCACTCGCGCCCGATCTTGGGGCCGGCGGCGTCGAACTGGGCGTACACCGCGCGCTGGATGTTCGGGGGCAGGAAGTGCACGTGCGCGTCGAACAGGCCGGGCAGGCCCAGGGCCTGCCAGAACGCCCGCACGGCGGGGACGTCGGGATCAGTCACCCATGCCCTTGAGCCGGCGGCCCACGGCCTGCTGGGTCTCCCGGTCGGCCTGTCGCTCGGCCAGGGCATGCCGCTTGTCCCACGACTTCTTGCCCTTGGCGAGCGCGATCTCGACCTTGGCCCGGCCGTCCTTGAAGTACAGCGCGAGCGGGACGACCGTCAGGCCCTTCTCGTTGACGCGCCGTTCGATCTTGTCGATCTCCTCGCGGTTGAGCAGCAGCTTGCGCTTGCGCCGGGCCGAGTGGTTGGTCCAGGTGCCCTGGGTGTACTCCGGGATGTGCACGCCGTGCAGCCAGGCCTCGTGGCCGTCGATGTCGACGAACCCGTCCACCAGGGACGCGCGGCCCTGGCGCAGCGACTTCACCTCGGTGCCCTGGAGGACCAGGCCGGCCTCGTAGGTGTCCTCGATGTGGTACTCGTGCCGCGCCTTCTTGTTCTGCGCGATGAGCTTGCGCCCCTGCTCCCTGGCCATCCCACCATTCTCTCAGCGACGCGCAACCTCGTTGAATCGGGACTTCCGGTCACTCGACGGTCAGGGGAGCCAGTTCATGGGGTCGACGGCGGTGCCGTTCACGAGGATGGTGAAGTGCAGGTGGCAGCCGGTGGACCAGCCGGTCGAGCCGACGTACCCGACGACCTCGCCCTGACCGACGTGGGCGCCGACGCCGACGCGGTACGACGTGGCGTGGTTGTAGACGGCCGTGACGTTCTTGCCGTTGATCTGGCCGAGGCTCAGGTAGAGCCGGTTGCCGTAGACGTCCGACCAGTAGCGCGCGATCACGGTGCCGCCGGCGACCGCGCGCATCGGCTCGCCGCAGGAGACGCCGAAGTCGGTGCCGTCGTGCAGGCCCCAGTAGTGGTAGATCGGGTGGATCCGGTAGCCGAACGGCGAGGTGATGGCACCCGGGACGGGCCGGATGAACAGCCCGTTGGTCGGGCCGGTGTAGCCGCCCCTGGAGCGGCGCGCGGCGGCCAGGATCAGCTGCCTGACGTGGTTCTCGCGGCGCTTGGCCTCCTGCAGGTCCTGGAGGTCGGCCCGCCGGGCGGTGACCGCGGCGGCTCGGGCGTCCCGGCGGGACACGACCAGTCCCACGACCTTGTTCTTCGCGTCGCGGGCCTCCTGCTGGAGCCGCTCCATGGTGACCAGGTGGTCCGCGGCGGCCTGGCGCTGCACCTCGACGTCGTCGCGGGCGGTCTGGACCTGGTTCTCCCGCACCTGGAGGAGCACCTCGGCGGCGTGCAGGTCGTCGTACGCCATCGACTCACGACCCACGATGGCGTCGTTGAGCGCCTCCTGGCGGGTCAGGTCGGTGGTCGACTGCGACTTCAGCAGGCTCATGAACGCGAGCAGCTGCGGGTCGCCCTGCTCGTAGATGTCGGTGACCGTGTCGGTCAGCTTCGCGCGCTGGTCGGTGAGCGCGGCCTGCCCGGCCGCGAGGTCGCCCTCGGCCTCGGCCAGCTTCGCCTCGGCGGCGTCCAGCCGGTCCTGCATCTCCTGGTCGCGGAGCTCGGCGGCCTGCAGGCGGGTGCTGGCGGAGCGGTACTCCGCCCGGGCCGCGGACAGCTCGCGCACCGCCTTGTCCACGGCGGCCTGCGCCGTCCGCAGCCGGCTGCTGGACTCGTCGAGGTCCTGCCGCGCGTGCTTGACCTGGCTCTGCGCCTGCTGCTGCCGGTGCTTGAGGTCCTTCGGGTCGGCGTGCGCGAGCGGTACGGCGAGCGCACCCGCCGCCAGCGAGCAGGCCACGGTGGCCGCCGCAAGGCGAGGGCGTGCGGTACGGGGGAAGAGACGCACCGGTCTGCCTTCGTGTTCGGGGAAGTGAACGCGTCGACGGTAACCCGTGCGGGTCAGACTTTGAGGTATTTGCGCGTCAGCACGAGTGTCGGGAGCAGGGTCAGCACCGGGCCCAGGATCGCCACCACGATCGCGGCGACCCAGAACTCGTCCAGGCCGATCCAGGGGATGAAGCCGACCAGGTCCTCCAGTCGGCCGCGCACGCCGAACCACATGAACGCCGCCAGCGCCCCGACGGCGACCACCACGGAGATCGCCGCGGTCACGAGCGCCTCCATCAGGAACGGCAGCGTGATGTAGAGCGACGAGGCGCCCACCAGGCGCATGATGCCGATCTCCCGGCGCCGCGCGAACGCCGCCAGCCGGATGGTGTTGGCCACCAGGAGCAGCGCCGCGACGACCAGGAAGCCCGCGATGAGCAGCGCGCCCTTCTGCATCACGTCGAGCCCCTGGAGGACGGGCCCGACGACCTGGCGCTGGTCGCGGACGTTGCTGACGCCGTCCAGCCCGACGATCGCGCTCTCGATGCCCTGGTACTGGTCCGGGTCCTTGAGCGTGATCCAGACCGACTCCGGCATGTCCTCGGCCGTGGCGGCCGGGTTCGGGCCCTCGAACCTGTCCGCGCCGAGGAGGTCCTTGATCTTCGCGAAGGCCTCCTCCTTGCTCTCGAAGCGGTAGCTGTCGACCTCGGGGCTCTCGTCGACGACCTTGGCGATCCGCTCCTTCTGCGCGTCGGTGACCTCGCTGGTGCACGCGGGGTTGTCGTCCCGTGCCTTGCAGAGGAAGGCGGTGATCTGGAGCTCGGAGCCCCATTGCTCAGCGGCCTTGTCGGCCTGGGTGTTCAGCAGGACGCCGAGGCCGACGAGGGTCAGCGACACGAACAGTGTGAGGATCACCGCGAGGTGCATCGACAGGTTGCGGCGCAGGCCCTGGCCGAGCTCGGAGAAGACGTAGCGAAGCTGCATGAGAGGTGAGAGTCCTTGGTGTCGGCTGCGTCGCGGATCAGTGCTGGAAGCCGTAGATGCCCTGGGCCTGGTCGCGCACGACCCGGCCGTCGTCGAGCTCGATCACGCGCTTGCGCATCTGGTCGACGATCCCGGCGTCGTGGGTGGCCATCAGGACGGTGGTGCCGGTCCGGTTGATCCGGTCCAGCAGCTTCATGATCCCGACCGACGTGGTCGGGTCCAGGTTGCCGGTCGGCTCGTCGGCGATCAGGATCATCGGCCGGTTCACGAACGCCCGGGCGATCGCGACGCGCTGCTGCTCGCCACCGGACAGCTCGTCGGGCATCCGGTCGCCCTTGCCGTCGAGGCCGACCAGCTCGAGGGTCTCCGGCACGACCTCGGTGATCTCCGACCGGGACCGGCCGATCACCTGGAGCGCGAAGGCGACGTTCTCGCTGACGGTCTTGTTCGGCAGTAGCCGGAAGTCCTGGAACACCGTGCCGATCTGGCGGCGCAGCCGGGGCACCTTCCAGCTCGCGAGCCGGTTGATCTCCTTGCCGGCGACGTAGACGCGGCCGGTCGTGGGGCGGTACTCGCGCAGCACCAGCCGGAGGAACGTCGACTTGCCGGACCCCGACGAGCCGACGAGGAAGACGAACTCGCCCTTCTCGATGTCGACCGTCACCTGGTCCAGCGCGTTGTGCGCCTGGCCGGGGTAGGTCTTGACGACCTTCTCGAAGCGGATCACGGGAGTCGAGCGTAGACGAGGCACCTGAGAGATCCGGCAGGGCAGCCCCTAGGTTGGGGGGCATGTCCCGCGCCGCCGTCGCCGTCGTCGCCGTCGCGCTCGCGCTCAGCGCGTGCTCCGGGGGCGGCTCCGAGCCCGCCGCGCGGCCGTCGACGGTGGCGCCGACCCCGCTCTCGGAGCTCGCGACCGGCACGTTGACCGCCGCCCGCGCCGACTTCTGCTCGCAGGTCGCCCCGACCGCCGTCGAGGACGCGCTCGGCACCGAGCCGGACGCGACCGACGCCTGGGCGAACGGCGACCGCGCGCAGCTCGCCGAGGGCGTGACCGACGTCGCCCACGAGTACGGCTGCCGCTGGCGCGCGTCCGACGGTACGACGGCGCAGGGCTGGGTCTTCGCGCCGCCGGTGACGCCGGGTCAGGCCGAGCGACTCCGGCACGCGGCGACCGCGGCGGACGGCTGCCGGGCCGTCCCGGACGCGCCGCCGTTCGGCAGCCGGTCGGTCGCGGTGCGCTGCGACGACGGCACCACGTCGTACCACGGGCTGTTCGGCGACGCCTGGCTCTCCTGCTCGCTGACCGCGTCGGGACCCGACGCCCTGGACCGCGCCGGGCGCTGGTGCGTCACGGTCGCGCAGGCGGCGACTGCCTGAGATTCGTCTCACGATCCGCGCGGCGGGCTCGTCGGCCTCCACCTTTTGTGTATTAATTGGGTCGACTTAATCGCCTAATCGGAAGGCACACCCATGCAGCACTCCGCTCATCCCCCTCGACGGGGGCCCTTCACGGTCATCACCGCCGTCCTCGTCGCCCTGGCCGCGGCGTTCGCCCTCGCCGCCTGCAGCTCCGAGGAGAAGGGCCCGCACCTGGCGCTGACCGCGGCCGTGCCCGACCAGGTGCCCGACGGCACGGTGCTGCGGATCGGTGATCCCGCCACGCAGGTCGCGCTCGAGCAGTCCGGCCTGATCGACGACCTCGACGTCGACGTCGAGTGGGCCAACATCAGCGGCGGCCCGAAGACGCTCGAGGCGTTCCGCGCGAACGCGCTCGACGCGGGCGCGGTCGCCGACATCCCGCCGCTGTTCGCGCAGTGGACCGGCACCGACGTCAAGATCATCGCCGCCCGCGAGACCGTCGACCCGCTCGACCACCCGACGTACGAGCTCGGCGTGGCGCCCGGGGTCTCGGTGAAGGACCTCTCGGACCTGGCCGGCAAGAAGATCGCCTACAGCCCGGGCCAGGCCCAGGGGGCGCTGGTGCTCCGCACACTGGAGAAGGCCGGGCTCGACGAGAGCGACGTCGACCTGGTGGAGATGACCAGCGTCGACGACTCCTTCGTCAACGCCCTCGCGTCCGGACAGGTCGACGTCGCCCCGCTCGGCCAGGCGCTGGTCAAGACCTACCTCGCCAAGTACCAGCGTGACGGCGCGACGACCATCCCCACCGGGATCCGCGACGACGCCTGGACGCTCTACACGCCCACCTCGGTGCTCGAGGACGCCAACAAGGCCGCGGCGCTGAAGAAGTACGTCGCGATCTGGGCCGAGGCGCAGGACTGGATCAACGAGCACCCCGACGAGTTCGCACAGGCCTACTACGTCGACCACGAGGGCCTCTCCCCCGAGGACGCGAAGTACGTCGTGGACGCCCTCGGCAAGTTCAAGGTCCCGACCAGCTGGGACGGCTTCATCCAGCGCGAGAAGCAGACCGCGGACCTGCTGGCCGAGAAGCAGGACCACGACCCGCTCGACGTGCCGGCGCTCTTCGACCGGCGCTACGAGAAGGCGATCGCGGAGGCGCTGTCGTGACCACCGTCCAGGAACGCGCCACGGTGGCGCCCCGGCGCGGGGACCGGGTCGACGAGCGCGTCGTACGCCGTCGGCTCGGCCCCGGCAAGCGGATCCCCTTCGGCTTCTGGATCGGGCCGGTCCTGCTGGTCGGGCTCTGGGCGCTCGCCTCGGCGACCGGCGCCCTCGACCCCCGCACGATGTCGGAGCCGTGGACGGTCGTGTCGACCGCCCGCGACCTGATCGAGAGCGGCCGCCTCCAGGAGAACCTGGTGACGTCCGCGGTCCGGGCCGGCCTCGGCCTCGCCCTCGGCGTGGCCGCCGGGACCGCCCTCGCGGTGGTCTCCGGACTGTCCCGGGTCGGCGAGTCCGTGGTGGACGGACCGGTGCAGATCAAGCGGTCGATCCCGAGCCTGGCGCTGATCCCCCTGCTGATCCTGTGGCTCGGGATCGGCGAGGAGATGAAGGTGATCACGATCGCCCTCGGCGTCGCCGTGCCGATCTACATCCACACCCACAACGGGCTGCGCACCATCGAGCACAAGTACGGCGAGCTGGCGGAGACGATCGGCATCGGGCGGACCGCGTTCGTCCGGGCCGTCGTGCTCCCCGGCGCGATGCCCGGCTTCCTGCTGGGCCTCCGGTTCGCGGTCAACGCGGCCCTGCTGTCGCTGGTCGTGGTGGAGCAGCTCAACGCCACGAGCGGGATCGGCCACATGATCACGCTCGCGTCGAACTACGGGCAGACCGACGTCATCGTCGTCGGCCTGGTCGTGTACGCCGCCCTCGGCCTGCTGGCCGACGGAGCGGTCCGGATCATCGAGAGGAAGGCACTGACATGGCGACGCACGCTGGAGGGCTGAGCACCGGAACCAGTGCGGTCCGGGTCCGGGACCTGCACCGCAGCTTCAACAAGGCGGGGGGCGTGCTCAACGGCCTCGACCTGGACATCGCCCGCGGCGAGTTCGTCGCGCTGATCGGGCGCAGCGGCAGCGGCAAGAGCACGCTGCTCCGCGCCATGGCCGGCCTGGACCGCGACGTCGCCGGCCACGGGTCGGTGCGGGTGCCCCGGCAGGTGTCGGTGGTCTTCCAGGACAGCCGGCTGCTGCCCTGGCGGCGGGTGCTCGAGAACGTCACCTTCGGGATGCGCGGCCGGGCCGCGGCCGAGAAGGGCCGCCAGGCGCTGGCCGAGGTCGGCCTCGAGGGCCGCGAGCGAGCCTGGCCGCACGAGCTCTCCGGCGGCGAGCAGCAACGCGCGGCGCTCGCCCGGTCGCTGGTGCGCGAGCCGGAGCTGCTGCTGGCCGACGAGCCGTTCGGTGCCCTCGACGCGCTGACCCGGATCCGGATGCACGTGCTGCTCCGGCGGCTCTGCGAGGCCCACCGGCCCGCCGTCCTGCTGGTCACCCACGACGTCGACGAGGCGATCGTGCTGGCCGACCGGGTGATCGTCCTCGACGACGGCGTGGTCCGGTCCGACATCCGGATCGACCTGACCGGCCGCCGGTCGCAGGCGGACCCGAGGTTCGCCGCGCTCCGCACCCGGCTCCTGGCCGAGCTCGGTGTCGAGGACGACCACGACACCTCCCTCGCCGAGACCTACGGGAAGAAGGCAGCCTCGTGACCCTCCACCTCAACCTCTTCATCTATCCCGGCGGCCACCACGAGGCCGCCTGGCGCTACGCCGGCTCGGAGCCCGAGCGCGTCATGCACCTCTCCTACTACGCCGAGCTGGCGCAGCGGGCCGAGGCCGCGAAGTTCGACGCGATCTTCTTCGCCGACGGCCCCTCGCTGATGGAGAACGTCCAGTACGCCGCCCGGGTGAAGCCCGAGCCGCTCACGCTCCTGTCGGCGATCGGCGCGGTGACCGAGCGGATCGGCCTGATCGGCACCGCGTCCACGACGTACTCCCAGCCCTACAACCTGGCCCGGCAGTGGGCCTCCGTCGACCACCTCTCCGGTGGCCGGGCGGGCTGGAACATCGTCACCACGGGTGCGCCGAACGCGGCGCAGAACTTCGGGCTCGCCGAGCACCCGGTGCACGCCGAGCGGTACGCCCGCGCGGACGAGTACCTCGACGTCGTCACCAAGCTGTTCGACAGCTGGGAGGACGAGGCGCTGGTCGCGGACCCCGCGAGCGGCCTGTACGCCGACCCGGACCGCGTGCACCGGGTCGACCACACCGGCCGGTTCTTCTCGGTCGCCGGACCGCTCAACCTGCCCCGGTCGCCCCAGGGGCGGCCGGTGTACGTGCAGGCGGGGTCGTCCGACGACGGCCGCGGCTTCGCGGCCCGGTGGGCCGAGGCGATCTTCACCGCGCACCAGACCCTCGGCAGCGCGCAGGAGTTCTACGCCGACATCAAGGACCGGGCGGCGCGCCTGGGCCGCGACCCGGGCGGCGTGAAGGTGCTCCCGGGGATCAGCCCGATCCTCGGCTCCAGCCAGCGGGAGGCCGACGAGCTCGAGGAACGGCTCAACGAGCTGACGCAGCCGGCGTACGGCCTCGGGCAGCTGCACCGGCTGACCGGAGTCGACCTGTCGTCCTACGACCTCGACGCGCCGTTCCCGCGCGAGGTGCTGGACACCGGCGGCGAGCGCAGCGAGGCAAGCCGGTTCCAGCTGGTCGTCGACATCATCCAGCGGGAGAAGCCCACGCTCCGCCAGGTCCTGCACCGGCTGGCCGGCGCGCGCGGCCACCGGGTCGTCGCCGGCACGCCGGAGCTGGTCGCCGACCAGATCCAGCTGTGGCACGAGTCCGGGGCGGCGGACGGCTTCAACGTGATGCCGCCGTACCTCCCGGGCGGGTTCGACGACTTCGTCGACCACGTCGTCCCGATCCTGCGGCAGCGCGGCCTGTTCCGCACCGAGTACGCCGGCACCACGCTGCGCGAGCACTACGGGCTCGACCGCCCCGCCAGCCAGTACACCCACCCCCTCGAGGAGACCGCATGAGCCAGTACCGCCTGCTCGGCACCACCGGCGTCCACGTCAGCCCGCTGACGCTCGGCGCGATGATGTTCGGCGCCTGGGGCAACCCGGACCACGACGACAGCATCCGGATCATCCGGCGCGCGCTCGACGCCGGCATCAACGTCATCGACACCGCGGACGTCTACGCGCGCGGCGAGTCGGAGGAGATCGTCGGCGCCGCGATCAAGGGACGCCGCGACGAGGTCGTGCTCGCGACCAAGTTCCACGGCGCGATGTCCGACGACGACCCGAACCAGGGCGGCAGCTCACGCCGCTGGATCATCCGCGAGGTCGAGCACTCGCTGCGACGCCTCGGCACCGACCACATCGACCTGTACCAGGTGCACCGGCCGCACCCCGAGATCGACATCGACGACACCCTGTCGGCACTGTCGGACCTCGTGCACGCCGGCAAGATCCGGTACGTCGGCACCTCGACCTTCCTGCCCTCGCAGCTCGTCGAGGCCCAGTGGGTCGCCGAGCGGCGCAACCGGGAGCGCCCGGTGACCGAGCAGCCGCCGTACTCGATCCTCGCCCGCGAGGTGGAGCGCGACGTGCTGCCGACCGCCCAGAAGCACGGCATCGGCATCCTGCCGTGGAGCCCGCTCGCGGGCGGCTGGCTGTCGGGGCGCTACCGCCGCGGCGAGGAGCACGTCACGTCCTCGCGCCAGCAGCGGCAGCCCGCGCGGCACGACCCGTCGCTGCCGGAGAACCGCGCCAAGCTCGAGGCGGTGCATGCGCTCCAGGACCTCGCCGACGAGGCCGGGCTGTCGCTGATCCACCTCGCGCTGGCGTTCGTGCTCGAGCACCCGGCGGTGTCGTCGGCGATCATCGGCCCGCGCACGATGGAGCAGCTCGAGTCCCAGCTCGGCGTCGAGAAGGTCTCGCTGTCGCAGGACGTCCTGGACCGCATCGACGAGATCGTCGCGCCGGGGACGACGATCAACGAGGCGGACCGCGGCTACGCGCCTCCCGCGCTCACCGACGCCCGGCTGCGGCGCGGCGGCTTCAGCCGCTGACCTGCTCCGTCGGTGCGGCCCCTGGCTCGTGCCGGACCGGGCAGCCGGCCCGGCCCGGCACGGGCCACGTGCCGAGCTTCTCGATGTCGTAGCCGTCGGGGTAGCTGCGGATCTGCGGCAGGTCCTCGACCAGCTTCGGCTCCCGGCGCGCCGGGAACGCCCGGAGCAGCAGGCCGCGGGCCCGCAGCGCTCCGCGCGAGACCGCGACGACCGGCCGCGGCGGCGTCCGGTAGCCGAACGCCGCGCGCAGCGGCGGGTCCATGAGCGACCGGCTGAACACGCCCATCACCGGGCGCGCGATCCGCGGCTGGAAGCCGACCATCAGCGCGAGCGTCGCGTCGGCGACCCGGCGGCCGCCCGCGTCGTACGCGAAGTGCTCGGCCTCGTAGGAGTCCATGAGCTGCTCGAACCCGGCGTACGTCTCGGGGATGTCCTTGATGCCCATGTGCCGGCCCAGGACGCGGTAGTACTGCACGCTCGCCTCGACCTCGTTCGGCGTCAGCGGCCGCTTGCCGTAGTCGTCGAGCCAGCGCTTCGGCACGACGACGAACGTGCTCAGCACGTAGCGGAGCTCGTGGTTCGGGATGTCGTAGGCGCGGTGCATCGCGTTGATCCGACGGATGGCGGCCTTCGCGTCCGGGTCCTCGAACCCCAGCCGGGTCGGCGGCTCGAGCAGCAGCGCGGTGTCGTCGTACCGCTTCTGCGTGCGCGCGGTGAACTCGCCGGTCCGGTCGAGCAACCCGCCGATGCCGGGCACGGCGTAGGTGCGGAACAGCGCGAAGCCGAGCGCCTGGTTCATGTCCCACGGGAACTCGTGGCCGACGACCTTCGCGTAGATCTCGACGAAGTCGCGCTGCGGGTCGAGCCGGTCGTTGTACCGCTTCCAGTGGTCGCGCCTCATCCCCGCAACCTACCCGGGGAACGGGTCGTCCGCCTGAGGGCGGCGTATAGGGGTGCGAGAAGCGGACGACCCGCGACGCGCTAGTTCTGGGCGGCCTTCTCGGCGCCGCGGCGCCACCGGATGCCCGCCTCGATGAAGTCGTCGAGGTCGCCGTCGAAGACCGCCTGCGGGTTGCCGACCTCGTAGCCGGTGCGCAGGTCCTTGACCATCTGGTACGGGTTCAGCACGTAGTTGCGCATCTGGTCGCCCCAGGCCGCGGCGACGTCGCCCTTGAGGTCCTTCTTGAGCGCGGCCTCCTCGGCCTTCTTCTTCGCGAGCAGCTTCGCCTTGAGGACGACCATCGCCGAGGCCTTGTTCTGCAGCTGCGACTTCTCGTTCTGGCAGCTGACCACGATGCCGGTCGGGATGTGGGTCAGGCGTACGGCGGAGTCGGTGGTGTTGACCGACTGGCCACCGGGACCGCCCGAGCGGAACACGTCGGTGCGGATCTCGTTCTCGTCGATCTCGATCTCGTCGGTCTGCTCGAGCACCGGCACGACCTCGACGGCGGCGAACGACGTCTGGCGGCGGCCCTGGTTGTCGAACGGGCTGATCCGCACCAGTCGGTGGGTCCCCGCCTCGACCGACAGCGTGCCGTAGGCGTACGGCGCGTGGATCGCGAACTCGGCCGACTTGATGCCGGCCTCCTCGGCGTAGGAGACGTCGAAGACCTCGACGGGGTACTTGTGCTGCTCGGCCCAGCGCGTGTACATCCGCATCAGCATCTCGGCGAAGTCCGCCGCGTCGACACCGCCGGCCCCGGAGCGGATGGTCACGATCGCCTCGCGGGCGTCGTACTCACCGGCCAGCAGCGTGCGGACCTCGAGGGCCTCGACGGACTTGTGCAGGCGGCGCAGCTCGGCCTCGGCCTCGGCGATCGCGTCGGCGTCGCCCTCCTCCTGCGCCATCTCGACCATGATCGCCAGGTCGTCGACGCGCCCGTTGAGGGCGCTGAAGCGGTCGACCTCGCCCTGGAGGGCCGAGAGCCGGCCGGTCACCCGGGTGGCGTTGGCCTGGTCGTCCCAGAGGTCGGGCGCGGCGACCTGCTCACCGAGGTCGGCGATCTCGGCGCGCATCGCGTCGAGGTCCAGCACCTGCTCGATGGTGTGCATGGTCGCCTGGAGCTGCTTGATCTCTGCGTCGAAGTCCGGTCCTGCCACAAGGAGCAAGGTTACGGGCTCGCGGTGACGCGACCTACTCGGCAGCGGCGGTGACAGGCAGCGCGAGCTCGGCCCAGACCCGCTTGCCGCCGGTGTCCGCGGACTCCATGCCCCACGACGCCGCCAGCGCGTCGACCAGGTGCAGGCCGCGGCCGTGCTCCTCGGTGTCGGTGAGGGGCTGCGGCTCGGGCGTGCCCGCGCCGGTGTCGTCGACCTCGATCCGCAACGCCATCGGCGTGGCGGACAGCCGGATGCGGTACGACGAGTGCGCGTGGGTCAGCGCGTTCGCGGCGAGCTCGCTGACCACCAGCAGCGCGTCGTCCAGCGGCCCGGTGATGCCCCACACCAGGAACTGCTGCTTCACGAACCTCCGCGCCTCGGCGACGCTGCTCAGGTCGTCGGGCAGGTCGATGACGGCCTCGAGTCCCGTGGTCCTCCCGACCGACTCCAGCAGGTCGACGAGGTACCCGAGGTCGGAGTCCTTGAGCACGAATCCCTCGGAGTGCGCCCGGATCCACGCCCGGTCGGGGGTCTCCAGCCCGGAGAACACCACGACCTTGGAGTCGGGCGCGTGCTCACGCACCCGGCTGAGCACCTCGCGCCCGGCGATGTCGGGCAGGCCGAGGTCCAGCACGACGACGTCGGGACGCAGCTGCTGGGCCAGTCGGACGGCTTCTGCACCGTCCGCAGCCTCGCCCACGACCTCGAACCCGCCTCGGAAGCGGAGGGAGGTGCGGACCAGCCGGCGTACCTCAACGACGTCGTCCACGAGGAGGACGCGGATGGGCACGGCGGAAGCCTATTCGTTCTCGGCCGCGAGCGGCAGCGACACCACGAACCGACCGCTTCCAGCGGCACCCTCCACGGGCGGGCGGTACCACGCGTCGCCGCCGTGGGAGCGGGCCAGCTGGCGCACGATGAAGAGTCCCAGACCGGTGCCGCCGCGGGAGGCGCCGGTGGCGAAGCGGTCGAACAGCCGCTCCCGCATCTCCTCCGGTACGCCGCTGCCGGCGTCGCCCACCTCGACCTCGACGGAGTCACCGGCCCGGCGCACCGCGACCGTGACCGGCGGGGTGCCGTGGCGCAGGGCGTTGGAGACCAGGTTGTCCAGCACCTGGGCGAGCCGGTCGGCGTCGCCATCGATGACCAGGCCGGCCTCGCCGGTCACCACGAGCTCCTTGTCGGGGTGGATGCGCTGGGCGGTCGCGACTGCCGTCTCGGCGACGCCGAGCACGTCCACCCGGTCCATGGCCAGGTCCAGCGCGCTGGACTGGAGCCGCGAGGCGGTCAGCAGGTCGGTGAGCAGCCGGCGCAGCCGGGTCGCGCTGCTGGCCATGCCGTCGAGCAGCTCGTCGCGCTCGACGTCGTCGAGGTCCGACCAGTGTGCCCGCAGCGTCTCCGCGGTGCCGGCGAGCACGCCGACCGGGGTCCGCAGCTCGTGGGCGGTGACCGCGAGGAAGTGCGCCTGGTCCTCGGCCGCCCGCTGCAGCTGGGCGAGCATCTCGCGGCGCTCGGTGTTGTCGCGGGTGACCTTCGCGAAGCCGACGTGGCGGCCGTCCTGGTCGTGCACGGCGGTGATCAGCACGTTCGCCCAGAACTGGGTGCCGTCCTTGCGGACCCGCCAGCCCTCCTCCTCGTAGTGGCCGTCGCGCAGGGCGATCTCGAGCTCGCGCTCGGGGTGCCCGGACGCGGCGACCTCCGCCGGGTAGAAGGTGCGGAAGTGGCGGCCGATGATCTCGTCGTCGACGTAGCCCTTGATCCGCTGGGCCCCGGCGTTCCAGCTCTCGACGCGCCCCTCGGGCGAGAGCATGAAGATCGCGTAGTCCTGGACGTTCTCGACCAGGAGCCGGAACCGGACCTCGCTCTGCCGCAGCTGCTCCTCCGCCGCACGCTGCGCGGTCACGTCCTGGACCTGGAGGAACAGGTAGAGCGGCCGGCCCGCGCTGTCGAGCACCGGCGCGAGCGTCGCGACGACCTGGCGCCGGCCCTCGGGGACGGCCACGTCGTGCTCGACCTGCACCACCCGGCTGGTGCCGTCCAGGATCTCCTGCAGCACGACCGCCAGCCGGCCCGCGGCGGCGCCGGCGACCTCGGCGTACGGCGTGCCGACCAGCGCGTCGACCGGTCGGCGGAGCAGCTCGGCCAGGGCGCCGTTGGCGCGCACGATCTGGCCGGCGAGCGTCACCGTCGCCATGCCGATCGCGGCGTCCTCGAAGACCTCGCGGAACCGCTCGAGGTGCTCGCGGAGCACGGCCGCCTCGGCGTCCTCGTCGAGCTCCTCCTGCTCGAGGACGGGTCCCAGCGGCTCGGCGGGCGCGTTCAGCACCGCGACCAGCTCGTCGGCGAGGGTGTCCAGCGAGCTGGACTTCTCGAGGAACACCGACGCCCCGAGCTCGAGCGCCCGGTGGGCGAGGCCCTGCTCCTGGAAGCCGCTGTACATGACGACGCGGGTGCCGGGCGAGACGCCGAGCACGCGGGGCAGCGCCTCGAGGCCGTCCATCACGGGCATCGAGACGTCGAGGAGCATCAGGTCGGGCCGGTGCTCGCGAGCGAGCTCCACGGCCTCGGCGCCGTTGGCGGCCTCCCCGACCACGGTCAGCTTGCGGGAGAGGCGGAGGCGGGTACGCACCAGCGACCGCACCTCGGCGGCGTCATCGACGATCGCGATCGTCGGGAGCGCGTGCTCCCGAGCTCCCTCTCCCCCGGACACGAGGGTGACCGTACCCACTTTCTGCAGAATCTTGCACCGCAGAAAGGTGAGGCAACGTTCCGCCACGGAACGTCCGAATACCTGAGAACGTCGTGCTCATGATCATCGAGGTCCACACCACCTCCGCGCTGCGGAGGCACCGCGCCCGCATCGCGGGTGCGGTGGCGTGCGTGGCGATGGTCGCCGCGACGCTGTACTCGGTCGCCGAGCTGGCGCACGCGAGCGAGGTCGGCCCGCAGCAGGCGCCGTACTCGGACCCGATCCCGCGCTGACCGGGGGGCTGACCGGCTCAGCGCCGGCCGAAGACCTGCGCGGCGTACCAGACGCCGTTGTCGCCCCGCCGCGCCCCGGCCCCGAGGAGCCGGAAGTCCGGGTCCAGGATGTTCGCGCGGTGGTCGGGTGAGTGCATCCAGCCGAGGTTGACCACGGCCACGCCGAGGTCGAAGCCGTAGGCGACGTTCTCCCCCGCCTTGTGCAGGTGGCAGCGGGACAGCACCCGGCCGAGGTCCTGGTGGAACATCCGCTCCTGGTCCGCCATCCGGCGGGCCTGGCGCTCGGCGAAGCGCTGCACGCACGCCTGGTGCCGGAACGCCGACCGGTCGTGGACCGCCCGCTGGTGGTTGGTGGCCGAGAAGATGCCGCGCTGGTACTGGCCGCTGGTGGTGGCCTGCGCGGGCGCGAGGCAGAGACCCGCAGCCACGGTGATGCCGGCGAGCAGGGCGACGACGCCGGAGCGCCGAGTGGTGGTCATCTTCCCCTCCGAGAACATGGGCTAGACCGTCCGGTCGAGTTCCACGGTAAGGGCCGCGCCCGGATTTTGTCTTGCCTACGGTCGGGTCCATGTCCCCCCGACGCTCCATCGCCGTCGTACCCGCCGTGCTCGCGCTCGCGCTGAGCGTCTCCGGTGCGAACGCGCTCCGGCCGGCCGAGCACGCCTCGGCGAGCGCGCCGGTGGACACGCCGTCGTTCGCGGACCTGCCGGACACCGCGGTCGTCGCGAACGGCCCGGTCGAGCAGGTCGTGCTGAGCGGGGACCGCGTCTACGTGCGGGGCAGCTTCGACAGGATCGGCCGCTACTCGGGACCGGGCCGGATCCTGGACACGGGCACCGGGGCGGACCGCCCGGCGCCGGCGCTCCCGGACGGCCAGGTGTCGGTCACGGTCCCGGACGGCGACGGCGGCTGGTACGTCGGCGGCGACTTCGGCATGGACGTCTACGGCCCCGGTGACGGCGGGCTGGCGCACGTGCGCGCCGACGGGACCCTGGACCCGGAGTTCGACGCGACCACCGACGGCCTCGTCAGCGCGCTGGCGCTCGACGGCGACACGCTCTACGTGGGCGGCCAGTTCAGCCACGTCGGCGAGTCGACCCGGCAGAACGTCGGCGCGGTGTCGGCGACCGACGGCTCGACCCTGCCGTTCCGGGCCGACCAGACCGAGCGGGTCACCGAGCTCGCGACCGGCACCGGTCGCGTGTACGTCGGCACCGACCACGTCGCCGCCGTCGACCCGGTCACCGGGGCCGCGGTCGCCGGCTTCACCTCGCCCGTCGAGGGCGACGTGACCGCGCTGGCGCTCGGCGGCGGCCGGCTCTACGTCGGCACCACCCGGCTGGTCGCGGCCGACCCGGTCACCGGCGCGAAGGACCTGGGCTTCGACGTGTCGATCGCGGGCGCCTCCGGCGGGCACGTGCACACGCTGCTCTACACCGGCGACACGCTGTACGCCGGCACCGACGCCGACGCCGTCGACGGGCGGCCGGGCCGGCTGGTGGCGCTGGACCCGGCGACCGGCGCCGCGGATCCGGGCTTCGACCCGGAGGTCACCGGCGGCACCGCGACGTTCGGCGCGCCCGGGGGCGTCTTCGACCTCGCGCTGGCCGGCGACCACCTGTGGGTCGGTGGCGCCTTCGACCACGCGGGCGGCGAGCCGGCCGGCGACCTGGCCGTGCTCGACCCGGCCACCGGCGCGGCGGCCGGCGTCGACGTCCCGTCGTTCGACCATCAGGTCAACGCGGTCGACGTCAGCGGGGACGCGGCGTACGTCGGCGGGCACTTCTACCTCCAGGACCCTGCGCACACGAAGTCGATCGCCGCGCTGGACGCGACCACGCTCGAGCCCGTGCCCGGCTTCCGCGTGACGAAGGAGACCTACGGGGGCGACCTCGTCGCGGCGCCGAACGCGATCTACGCCGCGCCGACGCACTTCTACGGCTACTACCCGCGTGCGCAGCACCCGCCGTACTTCTCGGCGGGCTGGGACACGATCCGGGCCTACGACCCGGACACCGGCGCCGTCGACGCCGCCCGCACGCACGCCCGGGTCAGGAACCTGACCGGCATCACGACGCTCGGCGACGAGCTGGTCGTGGCCCAGCGGCTCAGCAACGACGTGAAGTTCCCGCGCAACCGGATCACGGTGTACGCGCCGAACGGCAGGAAGGACCGCTCGTTCCTGGTGCCGCTGCGCGGCTACATCTCCTACCTGACCACCGTGGACGGCGACCTGCTCGCGGTCGGCAGCTTCAAGCGCTCGACGCCCGAGGGCTTCCCGCGGGACGCCGCGATGGTCCGCTTCCGAGCCAGGGACGGCCTCCGGCGCACCTACTTCGACCCGAAGATCGACGGCCCGGTGTACGACGCCGCCGTCCAGGGCCACACGATCTTCGCCAGCGGCCTGTTCCACCAGGTCTTCCAGGGCCTGGACTTCGCGAGCCCCGGCCTGACCAAGCTGTTCGCCCGCTCCGGCAAGAGCGAGGAGTTCCAGCCCGCGTCGTTCGAGTCGAACCGGGTGCTGCTGCGGCTCTCCGCCGTCGGCGACCAGCTGTGGGTGGGTTGGCCCCGCAACAAGTTCCTCGACTCCAGCACCGGTGCGGTCCTCCCCGACCCGACCGGCGGCCGCGCCGACGAGATCAGCTCGGTGGTCAGGACCCGCGCCGGCCTCGACTTCAGCACCATCCAGTACGGCGTCAACATCGGCGGCAGCTCCTGGAACATCATGGGCTACGTCGGCCGCACCGAGGACTGACTCAACGTTGGGGGACCACGATGGCGGAGCCGGTGGCGCCGATGCTCGCCGTACCGGGTGACCCGGGGACGGTGAGCGGGAGGTCGAGGGGCGCGGCGACGTGCACGGTGACCGTGGAGGTCGCGGGGTCGACGTCGACGGTGAACGAGAGGCCGGGGTACTTCGCGTACGCACCCGAGGACGCGAGGTAGTCGTGCACCGACGAGCGCACCGCGGCCGCGGTGACGTCGAGCCGGTCGCGCGGCACGCCGCTCGTGTAGACCTCGCGGCCGGTGGCGCCGAGGTCCGCGCCGCGGAGGGCGGCGCCGTCGGCGACGGTGTCGAGCCCCTGGCGCTGGAGGTACGCCGCCGACGCATCGACGACGAGCGCGACGGCCATCGCCAGCACGAACGCGAGGCCGACGATCAGGACCGTCGCCTGGCCGTCCTCACCGTGCCCGCGGTCACGGCGCCGCACGGTCGATCTCCTGGAACTGGCCGATCGGCACCGTGTGCGTCGCGTCCAGCGCGAAGCTCGGCGCGTGCCCGCCGAGGAAGCTGGGCAGCAGCGGCAGGTCGACCCGCGACGCGACCCGGACGGTGATCACCGACGTACCGCTGTGGCAGTCGTGGGGGTACGGCGTGCAGGTGATCGTCACGGAGACGGGGACGCCGCGGACGCCCTGGTCCTCGAGCGCCTGGCGGGCGGCGGCGTTGGCGCGGGCGCGACCCTCGGGGTCGGTCGGGGCGAGCGCGTAGGCGCGGCCGGCCGCGCGGGCGGCGCCGCTGACGCCGAAGGCCCCACGCTGCACGTCGAACACCGACACCACGATCCAGAGCAGGGGGACGAGCAGCAGGATGCCGAGCCACGACAGCTCGACCAGCGCGCTCCCCTGCTCACCGCGCTCCCTCACGGCCGCTGCTCCTCCACGGCGTGCCCGGTGACGGTGAACGAGATGCCCGGGCCACCGATGCCGAGCGCGGGCACGGTCGCGTGCACGACGACCTCGACGCCGGGCGCCCCCTCGACCGTGGCCGGCCGCGCCGACACGTCCTGGGCGAACCGGCCCGAGATCGCGCCGTCGATCTGCCGGCGGGTGCGCGACGCGCCGTCGGCCGGCCCGCGGTCCAGGGTCGCGGCGTACCGCGCCCCCTCGGACGCCGCCGACGCCAGGGTGTTGCGCACCAGGAGCACCAGCGCGACCTGGAGGACGCCCAGGAAGACCGGCACCAGCACGACGAGGACCAGCACGAAGTCCACGACGGCGGAGCCACGCTCCCCGCGCGGCCGGGTCACTACTTCACCTGGGCCAGTGCGTTGTTCAGCATCGACTGGAGCTGCGGCTTCGCGACGGCGGTGATGGCGACGACCAGCCCGGCGGTCATCACCGTGATCATCACCCACCCGGGTACGTCGCCGCGCTCGTCACGCACCCGGCGTGCGGTCAGGGCGAGGTAGATCCTCGTGAGCGTCATCGAGATGTGTTCCATTGCTCTCCTCCTCAAGGAGTCGTCAGGTGCAGACCGATGACGCCGGGCCAGAAGGCGAACAGGACGGTCACGGGCAGGACGAGGAACACGACCGGCACCATCATGAACACCTCCTTCCGCGCCGCGGTCTCGATCAGCTCGCGCCGCCCGGCCTCCCGGACGTCGGCGGCCTGGGCGTGCAGCACGTCGGCCAGCGGGGTGCCGCGTTCGACGGCCACCGCGATGCCCTGGGCGAACCGCGCCACGAGAGGCAGTCCGGTCACCGCGGCCATCCGGTCGAACGCGGACCCCACCGGCTCGCCGGTGCGGACCGCGGCGAGCACGCGGGCCAGGTCCGTGGACAGCTCGCCGCCGCTCCGGCGTACGACGCGGTCGAGCGCCGCCACCGGGCTCTCCCCCGCCGCCACGCTGAGCGCGAGCAGCTCGGCGACAGCCGGGAACTCCGCGAGGATGCGGCGCTCGCGGTTCCGCACCTGGCTGGTCAGGTGGGTGTCCCGCGCGAGCACGCCCGAGACGAAGGCGATCGCACAGACCACGAGCCAGGTCGGTCCCGATCCCGGCTCCGTGAGCATCCGGAGCACACCGACCGCGGCGGCGACCGCGAACGCCGCCACGCCCCAGAGCACCTGCTCGACCCGGAACTCGTGCACGCTCTTGTCGATGTCGGCACGCTCGAGCCGGCGGCGTACCGACGCCGCACCACCCAGGATCCGCTCGACGGCGTCGGCGGCCGAGCGCAGCAGCGGCCCGAACACGCCCGCGGTGGCGGAGGTCGGCGGCAGCAGCGGGGTCCGCCCGACCTGCGGCAGGTCGCGGACGTAGGGCAGCACGCGGACGGCGAGCTGCGGCCGCCGGATCACGCGCACCCGCGCGACCACGAGGAGCACCCCGCCAGCGAACATCGCGCCGAGCACGGCACCCC
The DNA here is from genome assembly GCF_000620645.1 of Nocardioides sp. URHA0032. Taxonomy (GTDB): domain Bacteria; phylum Actinomycetota; class Actinomycetes; order Propionibacteriales; family Nocardioidaceae; genus Nocardioides. Next base: position 99,084 of record NZ_KK211161.1, read on the forward strand.
ACCACGCCGGAGTCACGACAGGATCCGGCGCTCGACGGGCAGCCGCCCGATCCGCATCATCAGCCGGTACGCAACCACGCACGCAACCGCGCCGACCGTGAGGACGGCGACGCCCGCGGGCGAGGCGTACCGGTGGATGACCTCGGACTGGAACGACATGAACAGCAGCACCAGCCACGGCGAGGCGACCGCGAGGCGGGCGCCGTTCACCGTCCAGGCCTGGCGGGCCTCGAGCTCCGACCGGGTCCGGGCGTCGTCGCGCAGGTACGCCGAGAGGTTGCGCAGCAGCCGTCCGAGCTCGCCGCCGCCGACCTCGCGCGCGACCCGCAGCCCTTCCACCACGCGATCGCCGACCGGATCGGCGAGCCGGGCCTTGAGCCGGTCCAGGCACTCCCCGAACCGGCCGGTCACCTGGTAGTCGAGCGCGAACTCGTCGAACGCCTCCCGCAACGGCTCCGGCCCACGAGAGCCGAGCGCGGACAGCGCGTCGGGCAGCGACATCCCGGCGCGCACCGCGGACACCAGGTTGTCGACCGCCTCCGGCCACACCTCGGCGAGCTCGCGCTGGCGGCGCCGGGCCCGGCCGGAGACGACCGCGACCGGCAGCCACGCGCCCATCAGCCCGAAGGCGACCGCGACCGGCGGCGTCCCCGAGACGACCTGCAGCACCAGCGTGGTCGCGATCCCGCAGACCAGGCAGAGGGCGACGAACCCGGTCACCGAGACCTGCCCGAGCCCGGCCCGCGCGAGCAGCTCCGCCGCGCGTCCCGACGTACGCGACGCCCCGGGGGACGAGCGGGGCAGGAAGAACGCGCTCCAGACGAGCATCAGCCCGATGCCGACGCCGAGTCCGACGAGCGCGCCCACCTCAGTGCTCCCCGACCAGGATCCGGTGGACGTCGATCCCGATGCGGTCGTACCGCTCCGGGTGCGGCGGACGGCCACCCGTGCAGCGCAGCTCGCCGCCGCGACGCTCGAAGACCGTCTCGGTCTCGATCACGTCGTTCTCGACCCTGCCGGGCACCCCGATCACCTCGTTGACCCGGCGTACCCCGTGCTCGTCGATGCCCAGGTGGACCACCAGGTCGACGCTGGCCGCGACCGTGGGTACGACGAAGCGCGCCGAGATGTTCTCGCCGGCCAGCAGCGGGAGGGTGCACATCTTGACCAGCGCCTCGCGGGCGGAGTTCGCGTGGATGGTGCACATGCCGGGCAGGCCGGCGTTCAGCGCGAGCAGCAGGTCGAGGCACTCCTCGGCGCGGACCTCCCCGACGATGATCCGGCTGGGCCGCATCCGCAGGCTCTCCTTGACCAGCTCGCGCAGGCGGATCTCACCGGTGCCCTCGAGCCCGGACTGCCGGGTCTGCAGCGCGACCCAGTCCGGGTGCGGGAAGCGGAGCTCGAAGACCTCCTCAGCGGAGACGACCCGCTCGCCGCCCGGGATCGCCGCAGCCAGGCAGTTGAGGGCGGTGGTCTTGCCGGCCTGGGTGCCTCCGGCGACCAGGATGTTGAGGCCGGCGCGGACCGAGGCCTCCAGGAACGCCGCCGCCTGCGCGGACATCGAGCCCAGCTCGACCAGGTCGCGCAGCCGCGCCGCGCGGAGCACGAACTTGCGGATGTTCACCGCTGAGAAGCCGCGGCTGATGCCCTCGAGCACGACGTGCAGCCGGTGGCCCTCGGGCAGCATCGCGTCCACGAACGGCCGGCTCAGGTCGATGCGCCGGCCGCTGGACTTCAGCATCCGCTCGACCAGCTCCTGCACCTGCGCGGTCGTCAGCACCAGGTTCGTCAGCTCGTGCCGGCCGTTGCGGGCGATGAACACCCGGCTCGGGTCGTTGATCCAGACCTCCTCGACCGCCGGGTCGTCGAGGAACGGCTGCAGCGGGCCGAAGCCGGAGACCCGCGCGACCAGCTCGCCGACCATCGAGTCGACGTCGGGCACCGGGGCGACCTGGCCGGTGAGGCTGCGGTCGTCGTGGGCGCGTACGACGCCCTCCGCGATCCGTCGTACGACGGCGGAGTCGCGCTGGGGGTCGACGGCCTCGCGGCGCACCAGCTCGCGGACGTGCTGGTCGAGCTGCTCGACCAGCTGATCGTGTTGCGTCAACGACATGCGGATCCCCCGAGACGGAACCAGTGCTCGTCAGTCTGTCCGAGCGACGCCCAACCGAAACCGGGCAGTCACCCGCTGTGGACAACGAGCGGGCCGGCGGGACGTCATCCGCGCCGTGCGCGCAGGTGTCGACGAGCCGGTCCGACCTGGTACGGCTGCCGGCGCTACCCGTCGGCCTCCCGCAGCCGCTCGACCTCCGCCATCGCCGCCGCGGCCGCCTCCACCTGGACCCGCAGCGCGGCCAGCACGACCTCCGGCGGCCGGTCCTGGCCCGGGGCCTGGGCGAGCACGCCCGAGCAGGTCGCGCACGTGTTGCAGGTCGCGCAGGTCGCACACGTCGCGCAGCCGCCGCCGGTCCCGCAGGTGCCGCACGTCCCGCAGGTGCCGCAGTCGGCCGCGACCGTCCAGTCCGCCACGTCCTGGCCGGGGCGGAGCACGATCTCCACCTCGGACAGGTCGATGTCCAGCGGGTCGGCCCGAACGGCCTCCACCATCGCCACGCTGAGCTCGTGCCGCAGCGTGTTCTGCAGGCGCCGCTGTTCGCGGGCCGGCAGGCGGTCGGCCCGAACGTGACGCCGGTCTTCGCTCAGCCTCTCTCCTCCAGCTTCCGCGACACCGACGACAGCTGCTGGGTGACCCGCTCCAGGCCCTGCTGCAGGTTGCGTACGTCGACCTGCGGCTGGCTCGCCTCGAGGCCCAGGTCGCGGGCGACCCCGAGCGGGATGTCGACCGCCGCGGACGCCGTGCCACAGGTGCTGCAGGTGCTGCACGTGCCGCAGGTGCTGCAGGTGCTGCACTCGGCGACGGCGTCCCAGTCACCCACCTCCTGCCCCGGGCGGAGCACGATGTCGATCTGGCTCAGGTCCACCTCCGGCGGGTCGGCTCGGACCGCCCGCACCATCTGCTCGGCCAGCTCCTGGCGGAGCACGTTGCGCAACCGCTCCTGCTCCGCCGCCGGGAGCTCGCTGGCCCTGGCCTTGCGGTAGCCGCCCTCTTCTCGTTCCTTCGCCACGTCGCTCCTCCTCATCTCGGGTCGTGCTGGGTCGGTCGTGCTGGGTCGGTCGTGCCGCTCAGGTCGTCGGGGCGAGCTCGCGGTGCGCGGCGTGGAGCGCCGCGCCCACGTCGAAGTCCTCCGGGCAGGCCCGGACGCACCGTCCGCACCCGGTGCACGCGGAGCCGAGGACGTCGAGCCCGGCGTACTTGTAGGAGGCGGTGCCCCGCATGCCGTAGTCGACCGCCTGCTCGAGGAGGCGGAAGATCTGGGGGATCTCGATGTCCTCCGGGCACGCCCCGATGCAGTCCCCGCAGCGGGTGCAGGGACTGGTGCTCATCTCGGCGACGCGACGTCGCCAGCCGACGGCCGTCTCCTCGGTCTCCTGCCCGCTCGTCGCGGCCGCGACGTTGCGCTCGAGCTCGTCGGTGCTCGCCATCCCGACGACCGCGGTGGTCACGCCGGGCACCAGCGTGGCGTAGCGCACCGCCCCGCCGATCTCGTCCCGTCCGGTCTCGGGGTCGGCGAGGAAGTCCAGCTTCGTGGCACCGTGGTGGAGCTCGCCGCCGGCGAGGACCTTCATCACCACGACACCCACCCCGTGCGCGCGGGCCGCGGGCAGCAGGCGCGTCGTGTAGGAGTCGATGGAGGAGCCGATGACGGTCTCGCGGCCGATGACGTTGAGCGGGAACATCACCACGTCGAAGGTCTCCTCCTCGATGGCGCGCAGGATGAGCTCGGTGTCGGCGTGGAAGGAGGCGCCCGAGGCGCGGACGATCCCGGCCTGCTTCGCCGCTGCCGCGACGTCGGCGAACCCGCCGAGGTCACGGCACATCTCGTACTCCTCGACCGTGCGGACCATGTGCGTCATCCACACGTCGACGCGGTCCCGGTCGAGCGTCCGCAGCGAGGTCTGGAGATCGCGCAGCACGTGCTGCCCGCCGCGCGCCCCGGTCTTGGTGGTCACGACCATCTGGTCACGCACCCGTGGCGGCAGGTGGGCGATCACGTCCTCGCCGTTCACGTAGGAACGCGCCGTGTCGTAGTACGTGATCCCGAGACCAGCAGCACGCTCGACCAAGGGCGCCCAGTCCCGCGCCCCGCCGTGCCGGAAGGGGCTGCTCCCCAGGCCCAGGCAGGACACGCGGAGGCCGGTGCTCCCGAGATCGCGGTCCGCGACCAGCCCGGCCACGGCTACCGGCCTTCGGCCTCGATGAGACGGCTCCGCAGGTCTCCGATCGCGATCACCGAGGCCTCGACCAGGTTCCGCTTCATCGTGCAGTACTCCGGCAGCGGGTCCTCCGTGCCCTCCGTGTGCGACTGGTGCATGCATCCGCCGCCGCAGAGGTAGCGCGCCCAGCAGTCCCGGCACACCGGCCGGTCGTCGACCATCGTCAGCAGCGCGCTGCCCAGGTCGGTCGGCGAGGTGTCCTCGAAGATGGAGGAGTACGGCGTGCGGTAGATCCGCTGGCACTCGTAGATGCTGCCGTCGGGTGACACCGTCACCTCGCTGATCCCTGCGCCGCAACCGTAGAAGACCTTCTGGCCGCTGCAGATCTTGATGATCACCGACTTCATGTCGTCCGGCAGGAGCGACCAGCTCTCCTGGGGGTTGTGCACGAACTCGTCGTAACCGGCGTTGAACTCCGCCCAGTCCGCCTCGGTGAACCGCGCTGCCGGCGAGTCGGTCGCGACCACCTCGAACGACACCTGGTCGGCGCCGTAGGAGCGTAGGCCCTCGACGATCGCCGCCGGGTCCTTGCGCTGGCGGGTGACGACCGCCCGGAGGTTGAAGTCGGCGCCCTCCTCGCCGAGCTCGCGGATGTGGCCCTTGATGTTGTCGATCGTGCCCTTGCCGTTCTTGAAGACGCGGAAGACGTCGTGCGTGCCCTCGTCCCCGTCGACGCTGACCTGGATGGTCACCGCGTGGTCGCGCAGCCACCTGATCCGGTCGCGGACGAGGAGGGTGCCGTTCGTGATGAGGTACTTGGTCAGGGTCTTCTCGTTGTCCGTCGCCCAGGCCTCGGCCCGCTCGACGACGTGCTGGAGGATCGGCCAGTTGAGCATCGGCTCGCCACCGTACAGCTGGATGTGCGCGCTGTCCCCCTCCTGGTGCCGGAAGAACCAGTCGAGGACCTCGTCGGCGCGCTCGCGCGTCATCAGGTTCTTCTCCTGGTAGATCGGCACGTCCTTCTCGAAGCAGTAGGTGCACCCCATGTTGCAGCCGCCGGCGAGCATCACCACGAGGTGGCTGAACGGTGGTCGCCGCGGGCGTGCCGGCGGCGTCGACGAGAGCGTGCCGTTGTCGAGCAGGTCCATGGCCTCCAGGTAGGCCTGCCGCACGTCGAGCGGGTCGAAGCTCTCGGCGAGCTCGGACTCGATGACGTCCAGCGGAGCGGTTGCCGCCCGCCGCAGCACCTGCGCCAGGACCGGCCGTGGTCGCAGGATCGTGAAGTTCCGCGCATCGAACGCGTACGTCGTGCCGAGGTGCTCGAAGACGTGCACCTCGATCGGGAGGGTGAGAACCGCTGAGCTGCTGTCGGTGTGCGTCATCGTCATCCCCGAGATCGCTCCTGGGCGCCGAGCGCGGACCCAGATTTTGAGCGTGGGTCAGGGGGATGGAGCGTGTCAACGGTGCGCCGGCCCAACCACCCGGGGATGGCCCGTTCGGGCTGGCCCGGTCGGGCTGGCCCGGTCGGGCTGGCCCGTTGGGGCTGGCCCGTTGGGGTGTGCTCAGCGGTCAGGTCCATGCGCAACACCGCCGGCGCCGCGGGCGGGCCGTGCACGACGACCGACTGCGCGATGGTCGACTCGCCCGCCACGCGCACGAAGTGCCCGGGCAGTACCACGAAGTGCCCGGGCAGTACGCCGGCCGGCGCGACCGCCGGGAGGGCACATGAGCTGAGGCGGGGATGGATCCCCGGTGAGCCGGGGATCCCGTCGGTTATGGGGCATTGCAACGCCCGCCAAGCGCACGAAGTGCCCGGGCAGTACGCCGGGCAGCGAGACCGCCGGAAGTGCACACGTGCTGAGGGCGGGGATGGATCCCCGGTGAGCCGGGGATCCCGTCGGTTAGCGGGCATTGCAACGCCCGCCAAGCGCACGAAGTGCCCGGGCAGTACGTCGGCCAGTGCGACCGCCGGCAGTGCACGCCCGCCACGACGCGCACCCCGATCAGCGCCGTGGCGGGCGACAGGCGGCCACGCCGGCCTGGCCCAGGTAGCAGGCCGGTACGCCGGGATGGGTGCGCGCCGCCCGTCTGCCTCACGATCCACGTCACCGGGGAACCTGACCCGCTGAGACGGTGGGCGGGCCCCCCGCTGTGGACAGCGAGCGGGCCGCCGGGACGTCATCCGACGACGAAGTGGGCGCGCGGCGGTTCAGACGTCGGGGGCGATCGAGAGGGCCGCGAGCTTCTCCGGGTCCAGGATGATGTCGATCGAGGCGACCCGGTCGTCGGCGACGGTCAGGCCCGCGACGGCGATCACCCCGGCCGGCGTGCGCGCCACGATCCCGACGGCGCCGTTGACCAGGGCCGGCCGGCACAGCGTCGCGAACCGCGGCCCGTGCGTCGCGGTGTGGCGGGCGACGTTCGCGGCGCGGCTGGGTCGAGCCGTTGCTGACCGATCGCGACGTCCGGCGTGACATCCGGCGGCTGCTCCGCTCGGTGTTCACCGACCGCGACGTCCTCCTGGCGGCCGCCGAGCGACTCCGGGAGTTCCAGGGACCGGCGCTGGTCGTCTGGGGGACCGAGGACCGGGTGATGCCGCTGGACCACGGGCACCGGCTCGCCCAGCTGCTGCCGCACGGGACCGTGGTCGAGATCGAGGACAGCCGCACCCTTGTCCCGCTGGACCAGCCGGACCTCCTCGTGGTGGCCATCCGCGAGCTCGTCGCGTCTGCGACAGCGGGCACTCCTCCGTCCCGTCGCGAGGTGTGAGCGCGACGGCTTTCCGCGAAACGCCCACCAACTGGTCCAGACCTCTTTACCCTTCCAGCCATGAAGAGTCGGGCGCTCGCCGCCGCCGTCGCCGTCCTCGTCGCGCTCGGGCTGGCCGTGGCGCTGTCCCCGGCCGCGGAGTCGGCCGGCCCGTCGCTCGGGGCGCCGGTGGACGTGCAGACCACCGTCGTGGGCGGCCAGAAGGCGATCAGGGTGACGTGGGGTGCACCGACGGCCGGCATCCCCGCCGGCCTGGCCTACGAGGTGCTGCTGGACGGCGACACTGTCGGCACCGCTCTCGTGAAGACGTCGTTCGTGATCGACGACCCGAGCCTGGTCGTCGGGCACACCTACGAGGTCGGCGTCCGCTCGACGCTGCTGGTCAACCACAGCTCGACGACCTCGACGTACCAGCAGCTCTACGTCGCGCCGGTCACGACCGTGCAGGCCGCGAACCCGACGAACCCGCTCGCCGGCCGCGAGTGGGGTGTCTACCGCGGCCTCCAGGACCCGGCAGTGATCGGCTGGAACCAGCTCGGCCAGGCCCAGCAGGACAAGCTGGCGCCGATCGCGATGATCCACAAGGCGAAGTTCTTCGGGCGCTGGATCACCGATGGGCAGGCGGAACAGAAGACCCGCGAGTACATCGAGGACACCCAGGCCGGCGACCCGCAACGGCTGACGATCCTGACGCTGTTCCGGATGTTCCCCTGGGAGGGCGAGGCCAGCATCCTCAAGCGGCTGCCCACGGCGGCCGAGCAGGCGGCGTACAAGAAGTTCGTCAACGGCATGGCCGAGGCGATCGGCAGCAACCGGGTTGCGGTCGTGCTGCAGCCGGACGGGTTCTTCGCGTGGAAGGCCTTCCAGGTGCTGGCCCCGAAGCTCGGCAGGAAGGCCGCGCTGCTGCCCGCGCGGATGCTCTCGTGGACCTCGAAGACGCTGTCGGAGGCGGGCCCGAACGTCAGCGTGTACGTCGACATGGGCTCCGAGGACTGGGCGCTGGGCAAGGTGGCGCCGGTCGCCAAGTTCCTCAAGCTGTCCGGCGTGAAGTACGCGCGCGGCTTCTCCCTCGACGTCTCGCACAAGAACTACCTGGACCGCGAGATCCTGTTCGCCCAGCGGGTGTCCCAGGCGCTCGCCAAGATGGGCCTGCCGAACAAGCACGCGGTCATCGACACCTCCGACAACGGCCAGCCGTTCGCCGGCAAGGAGATCAACCCGCCCGGCGGCGACGGGCCCTACACCCCGCCCGGCGAGATCGACCCGTGCACGAAGAAGAACCAGGGCAACCCCTGCACCGCCCTGGGCGTCCCGCCGACCACCGACGTGGCCAACGACGCGTGGGGCCTCAAGCCGGGCGTGGCCAGGGCCGCCGCGCAGTACGTCGACGCCTACCTCTGGGTGAGCCGCCCCTGGCTGCCCGACCAGGGCGCCGGCGGCACCAAGTTCAGCCCCGACTTCGCGACGAAGCTGCTGAACACCTGGACGTTCTCGCCGTACTTCAGCTGACAGTCAGTCGAGCACGCCCGGTGCGGCGTCCTCGTCCTCGACCCACTCGTCACCGGTGTCGAAGACGTCACGCTTGCGGCGCTTGTCGTCCTTGCCCCCGCGGCCGCCGCCCCCGGACGCGGTGCCGGTTCCGCGACCGCCCGCGGCGCCCCGACTCCCGCCGGTCGTGCCGCGCCGACCTGCCGCCGAGGCGGCGCCCGACCGGCCACTGCCGGACCCGGAGCTGACCGCACCGGCACCACCGGGGCGGCCGAGCGGGCCGGTGACGCCCGTGCGTGACGTGGCGCCGATCCCGCGCACGCCGCTCGCGGCGGTGCCGGAGCTCGTGACGACCGGGGAGACCGCACCGCCGCCGAGGCCGCCGGCGGACAGGCCCGTGCCGAGCAGGCCGCCCGCGGCCCCGCCCGCCGCGGCGCCCGCGAGGCCGAGTCCGGTGCCCGCCCCGATGCTGCCGCCGGACGTGCCGCCCGTGGCGCCGAGCGTGCCGCCCGGTGTGCCGCCCGCGGCGGGGGTGCTGATCGGGCCGACCGGCCCGCCCCCCTGCGGTGCGCCGCCCGGGCCGCCGCCGGCCGGCACGTAGCCGGGTCCGGGGCCGGGGACCGGGCTGCCGGAATGGCCGGTGGTGCCGGTAGTGCCGGTGCCGGGGCTGCCGGGGCTGCCGGGGTGGTAGGTGGGGCCGTCGACGCTCCGCGGACCGCCGCCGCCACCCGAGGTGGCCGAGCCACCGGAGCCGCCGCTGGCTGCGCCACCGCTGGCGCCACCGGTCCCGCCGCCCGACGAGCCGGCGGGCTTCGGGTCGGGCTCGCCGTGGATCTGCTTCATGGTGGTGGCCGAGTGCCCGAACACGCGGTCCATCGCGTCGGCCTGCTTCTTCGCGCGGGCCTCCTGGTCGTCGTACGCCGCCTGGTAGTTGCTGTGTGCCTGCCGGTTCTGCGACTCGGCCTGGATGTCGGCGCGGGTCGGCGGGCCGACCGGTGCGTGGTACGGCGGCGGCTCGCTCAGCGGGTGGCGCGCGAGGTCGTCCTGCTCGATCTTGGCGCTGCGGATCACGTCGGCGGCGTTGCGCATGGCCTGGGCGCCCGCACCCAGCTCGGTGGACTTGTCGCTCATCGACGTCGCGGAGCGGTTGAACGCGGCGTCGACGGCCGGGCCGGTCCTGCCGCCGATCTTCTGCCTGACCTCGGGCGAGGCGGTCAGGAGCGCGGTGCCGATCTGCTGCAGGATGCCCTGGCAGTACTCCCACTCGCTCGCGTGCCGGTCGATGTCGCCGTCGTTCGCGCCGTGGAGCGCCCGGTCGAGGCGGGCTCGCTGGGGTCCGCTGGCCATCTCAGCGCCCCTCCGCCGTCGAGGCCGGCAACGTGCACGAGCTGTTGCTCTCGAAGCTCGGCGCCGCCACGCAGGACGTCGAGGTGGCGAGGCCGTTGAGCGCGCTCGCGTTCGCGGCGTCGGTGTCGCCGAGGTCGTCGACGAAGCCGGCCAGGTTGTCGCGGTATCCCCGCAGCCCGGCGGCCATCTGCAGCACCGCCTTCGCCACGTGCTGCTGCGCCACGCTGCTGTGGTGGCCGAGCTGCGCTCCCGCGTCCGAGCCCCCGAAGAGACCGGGCGAGATCGGCTTGACGTTCCCCGTCTCGAGGTCCTCGGCGCTGCCGGCGAGCATCGACCGGACGTCGGCGATCAGGTCCTCGGGGAGTCCGAGCTCCCCGAGCAGGTCCGCGGCTCCCATGCCCCCGTCGTACATCTGAACGTGTTCCTTCCCCCGAATGAAAGGCCTGTTGCGTCACCGGCCACCTGCCCCGGTCCCCCGCGATCGAAACCTCGGTCCGTTAGATTGCGTCGCACTCGTCTCGGACCCAGGAGCTCTCGGTGCGTCGAACCACGATCCCCCTCCTGCTGCTCGCGCTCGCCCTCACAGCGGGCTGCAGCAGCGACGGCGACGATCCGGGTACGGCGAGCCCGGGCTCGCCGGCCGCGCCGACGTCGACGAGCAGCTCGCAGGCGAGCTCGCCGACGGACTCCCCGTCGGACGTGGCGACGGGCATCGAGCTGTCGATGCCCAACAGCAGCGTGCGCGCCCCCGCGGACTGGACGCAGGCCAAGGACCTGACCCGCTACGAGGACGGCGCCGACAGCCCCGACAGCCTCGCCTACATCATGCTCGGCGAGATCGACGCGTTCGGCTCGGACGCCTCCGCCGAGCAGCTCGGCGAGAACCGGATCAAGGCGAACACCTACCCGAAGGCGCCGAAGGTGCTGCCGGTGAGCGAGCTCGACGGCACCGAGGCGTACCACGTGGCCGGCTTCGTGAGCCCGACCCAGTACATCGAGGAGTTCGGCACCATCGTCCGCGACCGGATCGTCACCCTGACGTTCTCCTTCAACAACAAGGTGTCGAGGTCCGAGCGCGACCAGGTCGTGTCCTCGGTGCTCCCGACCTTCGCCTGGAAGTAGCCGTCAGCGGCGGTACCGCAACGTGCCCGGGAACCACTTGTCGGTCCAGAGCTTGTCGGTGCGCACGCGGGTGCCGGAGTGCGGCGCGTGCAGCACCCACCGGTGCCCGTGGGTGAAGCCGGCGTACACACCGACGTGGTACACGCCGCCGCCGTCGTAGAAGAAGATCAGGTCGCCGCGCTTCATGTTGCTGCGCTTGATGTGCTGGGCGAAGTGCGCCTGCGCGGACGAGGTGCGCGGGATGTGCTTGAAGCCGGCCTTGCGGAACGAGTAGAACGTCAGCCCCGAGCAGTCGAAGGCGTTCGGGCCGGAGGCGCCGTAGCTGTACGGGTCGCCCTTCTGGTGCACGGCGATGCTCATCGCGCTGCCGACCCGGCGCGCCGACGGCGCGAGCGAGGCGTGCTTGTGGTGGTGGTGCGTGACGCGGTCGTTCCGGGTGGCGGCGTGGCTGTCGGCGATCGGGGCGGTCGAGAGGAGGCCGACGGCGAGGGCGCCGCTGGCGAGGGCGCGCAGCGCCAGGGAGTGGATCGTGGGCATGCGGAGGTTTCCTTCCCACGCCTGTGAGGTGAGCTGTCGGGTTCGGGCGAGAAGGTGCCCGGCCACCGGTCGGTGGCTTCACCCCGAGCGCCCGCGTGATGCTGGTGCGGCCGCGAAGGTGGGTCCCCCACTCCTGCCGTCCGTGATCGGTCCACGACCCGGGTGGCAGGATTCGGCGTGCCCGGGCCGGTGTTGCGACGTGCAACCGGTCAAGGACGGTAACCAGAGAATTCGCCCGATCACGAGTCGGTGCCGGGCCGATTCCGTGGCGCACGCCACACTCCCCGCGTGGGATCGCGGGCGAACTGGTCGAAGGTCACACAGTTACAGCGCTGTCACGCGCCCCTCGTCGAGGTGGACGACGCGGTCGGCGACCTCCCAGACCCGGGAGTCGTGGGTGGCCACGAGCACCGCGGAGCCGGCGTGCGCGGCACCGACCAGCACCGCCGCGACCTGGGCCACGTGGTCGTCGTCCTGGTGGCCGGTCGGCTCGTCGAGCACGGCCAGCCGGGGTGCGAGGACCAGCGCCCGCGCGACCGCGGTGCGCTGCTGCTCGCCGAGCGAGGTCTCCCGCACGCCGCGCCGGGTGAACGCGCCGAGGTCGAGCGCCTCGGCGAGCCGGGCGAGGGCCGCGACCGGGTCGACGCCGGCGCGGTACGCCGGCAGGCAGATGTTGTCCTCGACGCTGAGCCCGGCGAGCAGCCCGTGCTGCTGGGGCACCACCGCGACCACGGACCAGTCGGCGACGGCGTCGGCGGGCCGCCCGTCGACGGTCACGGTGCCGCGCTCGGGCGTCTCGAACCCGGCGGCCAGGTGGCACAGCGTGCTCTTCCCGGACCCGGACGGACCGGCGACGGCGACCAGCTCACCGGGGGCCGCGGCGAGGCTGACGTCGTGCAGCACCTCGACCCGGCCGGCGCCCGCGCCGTACCCGTGCGCGACCTGCTGGATGCTCAGTCCGGTGCCGGTCACAGCTCCACCTCCGGTCGGCGCAGCCGCACGTGGTCGCCGTCGGCCTCGACGACGACCCGGCGGTCGGGGAAGAGGCCGAGCATCTCCTGGGGCAGCTGGACCCGGCCGGTCGCGTCGATGACGGCCGCGGCGGTACGCCGGCCCGAGGTCTCGCTGGAGACGACGCCGTGCCGCAGCCGGAGCAACCGGTCGGCGCGGTGGGTCACGCGGTCGTCGTGGCTGCTGATCACGACCGTCGACCCTGCGGCGGCGACGGCGAGCAGCGCGTCCATGACCCGGTCGGCGTTCGCATGGTCGAGCTCGGCGGTCGGCTCGTCGGCGACGACCAGCGCCGGGGTGCCGACCAGCGCGATCGCGACCGCGAGCCGCTGCTGCTCGCCGCCGGACAACGCATCGGGCCGGTGACCGCCGCGGTCGGTCAGACCGACGGCGTCGAGGGCCTCGGCCAGGTGGCGGCGGGAGGCGCCGCGCCAGGACGCGACCTGGCGGAGCTGGTCGGTGGCGCGCAGGTGCGGGAAGACGGCGTTCGAGGCGCGCTGCGGCACGAAGCCGATCTGCCGGCGGCGCAGCCGCCGCAGCTCGCGGGTCGAGGCGACGCCGACGTCGCTGCCGAGCACGGTGAGGCGGCCGGCGCTGGGCCGGTCGCGGGCGCCGAGCAGCGTCAGGAGGCTGCTCTTGCCGCTGCCGGACGGCCCCGCGACGACCGTGAGCGCACCCGGGACGAGCTCGAGGCCGATGCCGCGCAGCGCGTGCGTCTCCCCGGTCACGGAGCGGAAGACCTTGACCAGGTCCTCGCAGGACACGGCCGTCATGGACTCAATCCCCGGCACGGAGCACCTCCGCGGCGGGGCGGCGACGGGTGAGCAGGGTCCCGACCAGCCAGGCCACCAGGACCAGGACGACGAGCACGCCGAGCAGCCAGAGCAGGTCGGCCGGCTCCGGCCGCGGGTGTGCGAGCGGCGGGATGCCGGCAGCGGCGTCGATGCTGCTCGGCATCAGCACGAGCACCGCGGCGGCGAGCAGGGCAGCGACGACGGCGGTCGCGACGGCGTACCCCACCTCCCAGGCGCGCGCCCGCGCCAGGTCGGCCGACCGGTAGCCCATCCGCCGCAGCAGCACGTCCGAGACCGTGTCGCGGTCGGACAGCCGGAGCGCGAGCACCAGTCCCCCGGCGAGCGCCAGCGCGAGCACGACACCCCCGAGCGCGAGGACGTAGCCGGCCGCCCAGGTCGAGGCGACCAGGCCGTTCTCGATCCGCGCCTGGGTGGCGGTCTCGACCACGCCCTCGCTGGCGATGCCGGCGTCGTCGAGCTGCGCGCGCAGGTCGGGCGGCGCCGCCCGGCTCCACAGGATCGACGTGAGCGCGCCGGGCAGGTCGCTGGTCGCGCCCTTCCCGCGGGGGTCGAGGTCGGGCGTGACGATCTTGAAGAGCCGCAGGCTGTCCACGACCACGGTGACGGTGCCGGGCTCGGTCTCGGAGCCGGGGAACGCCGGGACGACGCCGACGACGTACACGGGGATGGTGAGCACGGTGTCGAGGTCGATGACCGTCTTCGCGCCCGCCTCCAGGTGGGTGTCGCCGACCAGGATCACCGGCACCCCCTCCTCCTTCGTCGGCAGCCGCGGCACGAGCGCGCGGCCGGCGTCGAGGTCGCCGGAGCCACCCCAGTCCGCGACGTCGGCGAACGACCCGGAGTCGATGGCCATCAGCGGGATCCCGCTCTGGTCCGGTCCGAGGGAGACGTTGCGGCGCCAGACGATCGTCGAGCCGTCGACCGGCGGCCGCACGGCCACCGCGGAGCCCTGGCCGCGGAAGTCCTCGGCGACCTCGATCGTGGTCGCGACTCCCGCGAGGGCGGCGGTCTTGTCGGCGACGCCCTCGTCGATGCCGCGGTGGACGGTGAGCGTGTAGGCGAACAACCCGAGCGCGACCGCGACGACGGCCGACAGGGCGACGACCTCGTGCAGGACCGGCCCGGTACGCCGGGCGGCCAGCCATCGGGAGGTCCCGGGCCTCGCCCGGGTCGACCGCCGGGCCCGCAGCCAGGCGGCCGCGCGGATGACCACCATCGTCAGGGACGCGGTGACGAGGAACGGGAACGCGCTCGTCAGCGGCGTCGTCGCCCGGTCCGACGTCTCCACGGTGAGCACCGCGAAGGTGACGACCACCGTGACGACCACGAGCGCCGTGCCCCAGGGCACCGCGACCCGGCTGCGACCGAGTCGCGAGAGCCGGTCGAGCCGGTCGGTCGCCAGCGCGGAGAAGCCGGCCGTGAGCGCGATCATCACCAGCCCGATGCCGGCGCCGACGGCCGCGCGGACCAGCCCGTCCCGGGTGAAGGGCACACCCGCATCGGTGGGCGGCCCGGCCGCCACCACGCCGAGGTGGGCCAGGGCCAGGCCGGCCGGGACGGCGAGCAGGCAGGCCAGCAGCGCCTCGAGGGCGGCGAGGAGGGTGAGCTCGATCGGGCGCAGCCCGAGGCCGCTGACAAGCAGCTGCTCACGCCGGCGGCTCAGGCCGAGCAGCACCCACGCAGCGACCAGAAGCAGGCCGGCGAGCACCTGGCCGCCGAGGGCGTAGGGCCGGACCTGCTCGCGCGCCGAGGTCGCGGTCGCGTCGGCGGCGCCGGCGATGGTCGGCAGCCCGCTGATCACGTCGAGCGTCGCCGGGGCCGGCTTGGCGCCCGCCAGCTGGGCGGACATCTCCGTGCTGCCGTCGAACGCCGCGTCGCCGTACGCCGCCGAGGCCGCCACCGCCGCGGTCGCCTCCTCCGGGGTGACGTCGGGGTCGAGCAGCAGGTCGGCGACGTAGAACGGCTTCTCCCGCACCTTCGGGGCGAGGTGGTCGAAGGTCGCGCGGCTCACGATCGCCAGCGGGGTGACCAGCGAGGGGTTGACCGGGTCCTGCGGGAGGAACCAGCGGTCGGCGCCGGGCAGGCCCGCGAGCTGCGTCGGCAGGGCGGAGCCGGGTGCGGTGTCGTAGGTGCCGGCCAGCACGGTCTCCCGGAGCGCGCGGCTGTCGCCCAGGAAGACCTGCACCATCCCGACCTTCAGCGGGTCGCCGACCCGGAGCCCGAGGGCGGCAGCGGTGTCGCTCGACAGCCAGACGCCGTCGGTGTCGTCGTCGCCCCCCAGGGCCGGGATCGCGCCGTCGTGGTACCAGAGCACGGCCGGGGCCGTCGCGCCGTTCGCGACCGCGACCGGCTTGGTGGACTGGCTCTGCCCGACGCCGAGAGCGGTCACCGTCGGGTCGCCGTACGCCGGCAGCGCGGCGAGCGGGTCGAGCAGCGGGTCGAGGTCCTGGACCACCCCGTCCCAGGTCACCCGGAGGTCGCCGGACTGGTCGCCGAACGGCCCGCCGGCGCTGGCCCGGAGCCCGTCCGCCAGCGCGGTCGACCGGGCCGTCTCGACGAACAGGCTCGGCGCGCCCACCGACGCGACGAAGAGTGTGACCGCGACCAGGACCAGCGCTCCCCAGCCCGGCATCCGGGCCAGCCGGAGCGGGGCCGCCCGCCACAGCGCGTGGGCGGCGGGGCGGGTCACGCGGTCACACTACGACCGTGGGAGCGCTTCCACCATCGACTTCGGCCACCAGGTCCGCGATCGAGTCGACGACCCGGGTCGGGCGGTACGGAAACGTCTCGACCTGCTCGGGGCGGGTCGAGCCGGTGGTGACCAGCACGGTCCGCAGCCCGGCCTCGAGGCCGCTGATGATGTCGGTGTCCATCCGGTCGCCGATCATCACGGTCGTCTCGGAGTGCGCCTCGAGCCGGTTCAGGGCGCTGCGCATCATCAGCGGGTTCGGCTTGCCGATGAAGTACGGCGTCCGCCCGGTCGCGGTGCTGATCAGGGCCGCGACGGACCCGGTGGCGGGCAGCAGGCCGTGCTGGCTCGGGCCGCTGGGGTCGGGGTTGGTGGCGATGAAGCGGGCGCCGGCGCTGACCAACCGGATGGCGCGGGTGATCGCCTCGAACGAGTAGGTCCGAGTCTCCCCCAGCACGACGTAGTCCGGGTCGCGGTCGGTCATGACGTACCCGATGTCGTGCAGCGCCGTGGTCAGGCCGGCCTCGCCGACGACGTACGCCGTGCCGTGCGGGCGCTGCTCGGAGAGGAACTGGGCGGTGGCCAGCGCCGAGGTCCAGATCGCCTCCTCCGGCACGTCGATGCCGCTGCCGAGCAGTCGCGCGCGGAGGTCGCGCGGGGTGAAGATCGAATTGTTGGTGAGGACCAGGAACTGCTTGCCGGACGCCTTCAGCGCCTCGATGAACTCCTGGGCCCCGGCGATCGGGACCTCCTCGTGCACGAGCACGCCGTCCATGTCGGTCAGCCAGGTCTCCACGGGACGCGAGGTCATGGCCGTCATCATGTCAGCGGCCGACCTCAGCGACCGACCTCAGCGACGGGGCAGCAGGACCTCGATGCCGTCGGCGGGGTGCTCGCCGGTGACCCGGCCGCCCAGCGCCTCGACCACCGAGCGGGCCTGCGCGATCCGGTCGAGGGGCTCGCCGTGGTGATCGTTCTCGTGCGCGCGGCCCTCGGACTCCACCCGGATCCGGAGCTGGCCGCCCTCCTCGCCGAAGAACACGAGGCGGACCGGCCCGGAGCCCCGGCGTACGACGTCGGCGAGCAGCAGGTCGGTGACGTGCTCCACCGGGCCGGGCGTGTAGGTGAGCGCGAGGTTGCCCTCGGCGGCCGCGGTGAGGGTGCGGCTGCGCACCCCGAGCCGGTCCGCCCAGCGCTGGGCGAGCTGGGTGGCGAGGTCGACGAGCGGGAGCTCGGAGCCGGCGACGAGGCTGCCCCTGCGGGACAGCTCGACCAGCTCACCGGCCACGGCGCTGACCTCGTCGACCGCCGCGAGGCTGCGGGCCGCGGCCTCCTTGACGTCCCCACGGACGTCGTCGCGCAGGGTGAGGTCCTCGAGCTCGAGCCGGAGCCCCGTGAGCGGGGTCTTGAGCACGTGCGAGGCGTGCTCGGCGAAGTCCCGCTCGCGGTGGACCCGGTCCTCGAGCTGCAGCGCGCTGGTGCGCAGGGCCGTGGAGATCGCCGCCGCCTCCGGGATCCTGGTCTTCGGCAGCTCGAGGTCGTAGCGGCCACGGCCGAGGTTGCCGGCGGCCACGGCGAGCCGCTGGAACGGCGAGGACAGCGCCGAGGCGATGACGAAGCCGACGATGCCGGCGACGACGGCGATGAGCAGGAACAGCGCCGCGATCGAGCCGACGTCGCGGCCGACGATCTCCTGGATGACCTGGTCGGACTGGCTCAGCGTCACGGTGCCGGCGTCGATGGTGTCGGCGGCCCTCAGGTCGTTGGTGGGGTCGTCGTCGCCGTCGTACTCCTTGCCGTCCGCGACCAGGGTCCGGCCCTTGCCCGGGTCGAACTCGAGCCGGCTCCGGTCGCTCACGACGGAGTCGAGGAACTGCTGGTCGATGCTGCCGCCCGCCTCGACGCGGTCCTGGGCGATGGCCGCGATCAGCTCGACCTCCTGGCGCAGGTGTGCGGACTCCTGCTCACGGATCAGGTCCCGGAGGACGTAGGAGCGCACCAGCCCGGCACCGAACAGCAGCACGACGGTGAGGACGACGAAGGCGACGGTGAGGCGTTCACGCATCCGGTGTGCCGCCCTCGAGGCGGAAACCCACACCCCGAACGGCCACGACCCGATCCGTCACACCCACGCTCTCGAGCTTCTGGCGCAACCGACCGATCGTGACGTCGAGCGTCTTGGTCGAGCCGTACCAGTTCTCGTCCCACACGTCGGCCATCAGCCGACCGCGGGAGACCACCTTGTCCCGGTTGGCGGCGAGGATGTTCAGCACCTCGAACTCCTTGCCGGTCAACGGGACCTCCTCGGCGCCGGCGTAGACGCGCCGCGCGTCCACGTCGATGCGGAGCCCGTCGGGCTCAACGGCCTCGGTGGCCGCCGAGGTGGAGGAGGTACGGCGCAACAGGGCGCGCACACGCGCCTGCAGCTCGGCCAGGCCGAACGGCTTGGCCAGGTAGTCGTCGGCCCCGTAGTCGAGCCCGACCACGCGGTCGAGCTCGCCGGCTCGGGCGGTGACGATCATGATCGCCCCCTCGAAGCCGGCCTCGCGGGCCCGTCGACACACCTCGAGCCCGTCGATGTCGGGCAGCCCGAGGTCGAGGATCACCACGTCCGGGGCGGTCGACATGGAGTCCAGGGCCTGCTGGCCGCTGTCCACCCAGGACACGTCGTACCCCTCCCGCTCCAGCGTGCGGACCAGGGGGAACGCGATGTCCTCCTCGTCCTCCACGACCAGAACTCGTTGCGCCATGGGTGTGAGCATAGGGGTCACCGACCCGCGCTCGTGGGCACTCCTCATCGTTCGATCCCCGCACCCACTCCCACCGGGGTCGGCGGGGTCCGCTGCGAACGCCGGACGTTGGTGACGAGGAGCAGCACCAGGGCGCCGGCGCTGCCGACGAGCAGCAACCAGAGGACCGGGTCGGCGAGCACCAGGTAGGCGTAGCCGACCCATGGAGCGGTGAGGACCACGCGAGGTACGGCGTTCCCGCCCAGCTCGAGCCGCCACGGGTCGGGCGTCGCGCTCGCGTCGCCCTGGGTGACGATGCCGTCGGCGTCGCGCGCGACGATCCGGTGCGTGACCATGCCGTCGACGCCGGCGGACGCCGGCGGGCGGTAGGTGATGACGTCGCCGACCCGCAGGTCGTCCACGGGGACGCGCCGCTCGAAGACGACCGAGCCGCGCGGGATGCTGTCGGCCCGATCGCCGTCCATCGAGTCGCCGGTCATCACGTAGCGCTGGAGACCGAGACCGATCGGCAGCAGCACGAGAGCCGTGACCGGGCCCAGGATCACCACGAGCGCGAGGAGTCGCCCCCACGGCGTCGACGCCGGGCGGTGCGGGGAGGTCGCGATCTCCATGGGCGGGTGGTCTTTCCGAGAAGGCTTCCGAGCCAGGGCTCCGAGCCGCTCTTGTGTTGTATGGGTCCGGACGGCCGCCCGGCGCTCCCCCCAACAGCGCCGGACGAACCCGTCCGAGGTGACCGTTCCTGCTGGCGGGCGTCCGCGCTCCCCCCAGGTGCGCGGTGCCCGCCCTCAGGTCCTCGAGCTCACGGTTCGGCGTTGACCCACGAGTACGCAGCCTTCGCAGGCTCGCCCTGGTTGGCGAACGGTGCGTCGTCCGGGAGCGACACGGTGAAGGTGAAGGTGCTCGAGCCCCCCGGTTCGAGCGTTCCCACGTCCTGCGCCTGGTCGCTCATCGCGGCGAAGTCACCGCTGTAGAGCTGCGTTCCGTCCTGGTCGATGACCAGGTCGAGCTCGCCATCCGCGAAGGACGACGGGTCTCCGGTCTCCGAGAAGAAGAGCTTCGAGGCGAGCCCACCCGAGTTGCGGATGGTCACGCTCCGAGACACGGACTCCCCGGGCTCGATCTTGCTGATGGTCAGCGTCGCTCCCTGGTTGTCGTCGGCCAGCAGCCGGATCCCGGAGGATCCCTCGCTGGCGCTCGTCCACGGGACGCCGAGAACCATCGCCAGCAGGCCGGCGCCGACAACGCTGCCTACAGGGAGCAACAGCTTCCTGGCCGTGGTGGCAACAGTAGTCGTGGTCATCAGCATCCCCCCGGTGCTTCAGGTGGTACGACTAGAAGGTAGGACCGGCGTTGCCACGACTGATCCACACGTCGTCCAAGGAACTCCCACCGTTGGGTAACAGATCGCCGTCGCAGCCCCGGCGCGCCGGCTCAGGAGAACAGGTCGCCGTGCTCCCGGATCCGCTCGAGGACCTCCTCGAAGCGGAACTGCTCGAGGTCGAGCGCGTCCTCCGCGCCCGCCTCGACCTCGGCCCAGCTGACCGGCGTCGCGACCGTCGGGACCTCGCGTCCGCGGAGCGAGTACGGCGAGATCGTGGTCTTCGAGCCGGCGTTCTGGGACCAGTCCAGGAACACCTTGCCGGTACGGCGCGCCTTCGTCATGGTCGCGGTCACCAGCTTCGGGTGCTCGCCCTGCAGCGCCTCGGCGACCTCCTTCGCGAGGGCCGTCGACTCGTCGGGCGGCAGCCGCTTCGGCAGGTCGGCGTACAGGTGCAGGCCCTTGGACCCGCTCGTCACCGGCCGGGCCACCAGGTCGCGCTCGGCGAGCCGGTCGCGGACGAGGAGGGCGACCTGGCAGCACTCGTGCAGGCCCGCGGGCTCGCCCGGGTCGAGGTCGATGACGACGCGGTCGGCGCCGCGCGGGCGGTCCTTGCCGTCGACGGTCCACTGGTGCACGTGCAGCTCGAGGGCGGCGAGGTTGACCAGCCAGGTGAGCGTCGCGAGGTCGTCGACGATCGGGAACACCAGGGTGTCGGAGCTGCTGGCTGCCCGGCTCCCGGTGGTGGGGACCTTCGCGGTGTGCACCCACGACGGGGTGCCGCCCGGGACGTTCTTCTCGAAGAAGCTCTTGTCCTGGACGCCGTGCGGCCACCGGATCCTGGTGACGCAGCGGCCCGAGAGGTGCGGCAGCAGCACAGGGGCGACCTGGGCGTAGTAGCTGAGCACCTCGCCCTTCGTCGTACCGGTCCGCGGGTAGAGCACCTTGTGCAGGTTGCTGATCGTGAGCGTGCGGCCCTCGACGTCGACCCGCACCTCCTCCTTCTGCGGTGGGTCCTGGGCCGCCATCAGCGTGCGATCCCGATCACCGGGCGTCGCGCGGGGTCGAGGCGGAACATCAGCGCCCGGATGAACCAGCGCGGCGCGCTCACGCAGCCGGCGGTCGCCCCGGAGCCGTTGACGTGCAAGAAGATGCCGGCCCCGCGGTGGCGGACCTGGCGGAGGTTGAAGCTGGTGACGATCGACCACTCGTACTGCTGCGGGAAGTCGAGCAGCCGCTCGGAGGCGTTCGGGTCGCTGGCCGGGAGCCGCCAGCGGAAGCCGCCCTCGGCCCGGTTGCGGTACCGGTTGTAGAAGGCGCTCCCGTTGTCCTCGACCCAGTAGTCGCCGCGCCGGACCTTGCGGTACCGCAGGTCCCACGCCGGGTCCTGCCGGTGCATGCCGAACGCCCAGGGCAGGTCGTAGGTGCCGAGCGGGGTCGTGCCCGTCCCCTGGTGCCGGTGGCGACCGGGCACGAGGCCGCCGTACCCGATGCGGCCGTCGGTGGCCCGGAGCTCCTGCTGCCAGCGGCCGTCGCGCCGCACCCACCACGTGACCCGCGCGCGGTAGCCGGACGTGTGGTTGACGGTGACCACCTGCGTGGTGCCGTCGCGGAGCCGGACGTCGACGCCGTCGAGGCGGACGTGCCGGGGTGTCGTGGCGTGCGCGGGCGTCGGCGTCGCGAGCGCGGCCGCCAAGAGGAGCGGGACGAGCAACCGCTTCACAGGTCCTCCGGGTCGAGGTCGGGACGGACGCCCTGGAACGAGGGCTGGCGCAGGCGTTCGTACCCACGCCCGTGGGTGTCGATGTCGACGACCAGGACCGGGTCGACCCAGTGGGTGCCGCGCGCGTCGACGGCCGGCACCTCGTCGGCGAACGGGCTGTCGCGGCGGTCGAGACCCTCGACGAGCGCGGCCAGTGCCCGGCTCTGCCTCGCGCCGATCCCGCTGCCCACCCGGCCACGGTAGAGGAGGCCGTCCGCGGTCTGCTCGCCGACGAGCAGCGCGGCCAGCCGGTCGGTCGTGCCCTCCTGCGGGCGCCAGCCGCCCACCACGTAGGAGAGCCGGTGGCGGTGGGCGAGCTTCTGCCAGTGCGGGCTGCGCTCGCCGAAGCGGTACGTCGAGGTCCGCCGCTTGCTGACCACACCCTCCAGCCCCTGCTGGAATGTGGCCTCGAACAGCATCGCCCCGTCGTCGT
The DNA here is from genome assembly GCF_000620645.1 of Nocardioides sp. URHA0032. Lineage (GTDB taxonomy): Bacteria > Actinomycetota > Actinomycetes > Propionibacteriales > Nocardioidaceae > Nocardioides. The sequence goes on from NZ_KK211161.1 coordinate 121,400, forward strand.
ACTCCGGCGGGACCTGCCAGGAGCCGTCGATCTGGAGCTCCGCCAGTAGCCGCCGCCTGGTCTCCAGCGGCTCCCCGGTGAGGTCGCGGCCGTCGAGGCGGAGCAGGTCGAAGACCATGTAGATCGCGGGGACCCGGTGCGCGAGGCGCTCGGCGGCGGCGGCCTTCCGGACGTGCATCCGCTCCTGGAGCGTGCGGAAGTCCGGCAGGCCGCGGTCGTTGAGCGCGATGATCTCGCCGTCGACGAGCAGGTCCCGCCCGTCGTACGGACTGGTGGCGAGCTCGGGCCAGGCGATCGTGATCGCGTTCTCGTTGCGGCTGGTCATCCGCAGCGTGCCGTCGCGGACGTCGGTGAGGGCGCGGACGCCGTCCCACTTCACCTCGTGCATCCAGGTGTCTCCTACGGGCACGGTGCGGCCGTGGGTGGCGAGCATCGGACGCATGCGCCCCATCATGCCCTCGTGCCACACTGACCGGTATGCGAGCCATCTGGAAGGGTGCGGTGTCGTTCGGGCTGGTCAGCGTGCCGGTGAAGCTCTACGCGGCCACCGAGTCGCACGACGTCTCGTTCCGGCAGGTGCACGCGAAGGACGGCGGCCGGATCAAGTACCAGCGGGTCTGCTCGGTCGACGGCGAGGAGGTCGCGTACGCCGACATCGCCAAGGGCTACGAGACCGAGGACGGCGAGATGGTCATCCTCACCGACGACGACCTGGCCGAGCTGCCGTCGACGTCGTCGCGCGAGATCGCGGTCGAGAAGTTCGTGCCGTCGGAGCAGATCGACCCGATGCTGTTCGAGAAGTCCTACTACCTCGAGCCCGAGAAGACCGGCGCCAAGCCCTACGCCCTGCTCCGCCAGGCGCTGCTCGACGCGGACCGGATGGCCGTGGTCACCGTCGCGCTGCGGCAGCGGACCACGGTCGGCGTGCTCCGGGTGAAGGACGACGTGATCGTGCTCCAGACGATGATGTGGCCCGATGAGGTCCGCACCCCCGACTTCTCCGTCGAGACCGGCGACGTGAAGCCGCAGGAGGTCAAGATGGCGAACATGCTCGTCGAGACCCTCGCCGGCGACTTCGACCCGGCGGAGTTCGAGGACGACTACGCCGAGGCCGTCGAGGCGCTCGTGAAGACCAAGATCGAGGGCGGCGAGGTCAAGCGGACCGCCACCTCCACGAAGTCCTCCGGGGAGGTCGTCGACCTGCTCGCGGCGCTGCAGCGCTCGGTCGACGCGGCGAAGACCGCGCGCGGCGAGGAGCCGGACAGCTCGGCCGAGGAGAAGCCGGCGGCGAAGAAGTCGGCCAAGAAGGCCCCGGCGAAGAAGGCTGCCGCGAAGAAGACCGCGAAGAAGTCGACCACGAAGAAGGCCGCGGCCAAGAAGGCCAGCTGACGCCTGGTGCCGGCCGCCGCGCGACGAGACCGCGCGACCCGGCCTGTCGAAACCAGCACGGATGATCCGACGTGTGGGTGACCGCAGCACCCACGACAGGAGACCCAGATGCGCTACATCACGTTCGTGAAGATGACCGAGGACCTCGGTGACCCGCCGCCGGCGCTCGTGGAGGCGATGGGCACCGAGCTCGCGCAGTCGTTCGCCGACGGCACGATGATCGAGGCCGGCGGACTCGCCGGGATGCGGGACAGCACCGAGATCCACCTGCGCGGCGGGACCATCACCCAGACCGACGGTCCGTACGCCGAGGGCAAGGAGGTCGCGGGCGGGTACGCGATCACCGAGGTGCGCAGCCACGACGAGGCGGTCGAGAACGCCCGCCGGGTGCTGGAGCTGCACCTCGCGCACTGGCCGGGCTGGGAGGGCTCGGTCGAGATCCGGCAGATGTTCAGCAGCCCCGGGTGACCACCGAGGACGCGGTCACCGCGGTCTGGCGGCGCGAGTCGGTCCGGCTCGTCGCCGCCCTGACCCGGATGACGCGCGACCTCGACCTGGCCGAGGACCTCGCCCAGGACGCCCTGGTGACCGCGCTCGAGCAGTGGCCCGAGGGAGGGGTGCCGGCGAACCCGGGCGCCTGGCTGATGGCGGTCGCCAAGCGGCGGGCGATCGACCAGTTCCGCCGCAACGACACCCTGCGACGCCGTACGGCGGAGCTCGCCCACGGCCTCGAGGAGGCCGAGGTGCCCGACCTCGACGCGGCCGTCGACCACATCGAGGACGACGTGCTGCGGCTGGCGTTCCTCTGCTGCCACCCGGTGCTCCCGCCCGAGTCCCGGGCGGCGCTGACGCTGCGCCTGGTCGGCGGCCTGACGACGCAGGAGATCGCCCGGGCCTACCTCGTCAAGGACGCCACGATGGGGCAGCGGATCTCCCGCGCGAAGCGGCTGCTCGCCGAGAGCGGCGCGGAGCTCGAGAACCCGACCGGTGCCGAGCGCTGGCAGCGGCTGACCGACGTGATGGCGGTCGTCTACCTGGTCTTCAACGAGGGGTACTCCGCCACCAGCGGCGACGACTGGACCCGTCCCGACCTGTGCCGCGAGGCGATGCGGCTGGCGCGGATGCTCGCGCACCTCGCACCCGACGAGCCCGAGGTGCACGGCCTGCAGGCGCTGCTGGAGATCCAGGGCTCCCGGCTGAACGCGCGCCACGCCCCGGACGGCACCCCGATCCTCCTGGACGACCAGGACCGCCGCCGCTGGGACCAGCTCCTGATCCGCCGCGGCCTGGCGGCGCTCGACCGCGCCGAGGAGCTCGCCGAGCAGGGCAGGCCGGTCGGCAGCTACGTGCTCCAGGGCGCGATCGCCGCCTGCCACGCCCGGGCCCGCCGGCCCGAGGACACCGACTGGACCGAGATCGCGGGGCTGTACGACGTGCTCGCCCGGATCGCCCCCGGTCCCGTCGTGGAGGTGAACCGCGCCGTCGCGCACGGGCGGGCGTTCGGCCCGGACGCCGGCCTGGCGATCCTGGCCGCGGTCGAGAACGTGCCGGGCTGGCACCTGGTGGCGGCGGTCCGCGGCGACCTGCTCGAGCGGGCCGGCCGTCAGGAGGAGGCGGCGCGGGCGTTCCGCGACGCCGCCGCCCTCACGAGGAACGCCGACGAGCGTCGGATCCTGCTGCGCCGCGCGCAGCCCGGGAGTCCGGGAACATCCGGTCGAACCGGTGGAACAGCCCGTCCGCCAGCCGCGGAGCCACCAGGTTGAGCAGCTCGCCGACGTTGCCCGCGAGCGTGTTCACGTGCGGGGGCCGCCGCTCGATCGCGCGCACGACCCGGGCGGCCGCCTGCTCCGGGGTCGCACCGCGGCCGGCGTACGCCTCGGTCGGCGCCGACATCGGCGTGCGGACCAGCGAGAAGCGCATGTTGGTGAACGCGACGTTCTCGCCGTACGTCTCCCGCGCGGCGACCCGGCTCCAGGAGTCGAGCGCCGACTTGGACGCGATGTAGGCGCTGAACTTCGGCGCCCGCAGCTGGACGCCCCACGTGACGATGTTGACGACGTGGCCGGACCGCTGGGAGCGCATCGCCGGCAGCAGGCCCAGCGTGAGCCGCACCGGGCCGAAGAAGTTGACGGCCATGCTGCGCTCGACGTCGTGGAACCGGTCGTAGCTGAGCGCCAGCGAGCGCCGGATCGAGCGGCCGGCGTTGTTGACGAGCACGTCGACGGCCCCGTGCTCGGCGAGCACCCGTGCCACCAGGGCGTCGATCGCGTCGTGGTCGGTCAGGTCGCAGGAGTACGCCGAGGCGCGACCGCCGCCGTCCTCGATCGACGCCCGGACCCGCTCCAGCTCGTCGCCCCGCCGGGCGACGAGCAGCACGGTCGCGCCCCGCTCGGCCACCGCGCGCGCGGTCGCCTCGCCGATCCCCGAGGACGCGCCCGTGACCAGCACGGTGCGCCCGTCGAGGCTCACGCGCCGCCGGCGAGGAGCGGCCACGGCCGGGCCTGCTCGAGCTGGGCGGACAGCGAGAACAGCGTCGCCTCGTCATCGGTGCGGCCGACCAGCTGGACGGCGACCGGCAGGCCGTCGGCGCCGACACCGGCGGGCACCGAGGCCGCCGGGTTGCCGGCGACGTTCCAGAGCGCGGCGTAGGCGATCGCCGGCATCGCCCGCAGCGAGGCCAGCACGGTGCCGACGCCGTCGAGGCGACCGACCCGCGGCGGCCGGTGCGCGATCGCCGGCGTCAGCAGGACGTCGACGTCGTCGAAGACCCGGTTCGCCTTCACCGACACCTGCTCGGTCCGGGCGAGCGCGAAGTCGACGACCTTCGGGGTGACCCACGCCCCGAGCCGGCAGGTCTCGCGGGTGCGCCGCTCGAGCCGGTCGTAGTGCTCGACCAGGTCGGCCTCGGCGCGGATGCCCGCGAAGAACTGCGGCACGAACGCGGCCGTCGGGTCGGGGTACCGCGGGTCGACCTCGCGGACGTCGTGGCCGAGCTCGGTCAGCAGAGCAGCGGTGTCGCGGACCGCCTGCACGTGCACGGGGTCGGGGCGGACGCCCCGGGCGACCGGCCTGGTGCTCCAGCCGATCCGCAGCCGACCCGGCTCGCGGCCGACCGCGTCGACGAACGGCTCGTGGCCGCCCGCGGTGTACAGGTCGCCCTCGACGTTACCGCGGATCGCGTCGTACACGAGCGCGCTGTCCAGCACGCTGCGGGTGAGCGGGCCCGCGGTGCCGAGCGCCCACCACAGGTGCGGGTGCGGCGCCGTCGTGACCCGTCCGCGCTGCGGCTTGAGGCCGAACAGCCCGCAGCTCGCGCTCGGGATCCGGATCGAGCCGCCACCGTCGCCGCCCATGCCGACCGGCACCATGCCGGCCGAGACGGCGACCGCCGTACCGCCGCTGGAGCCGCCGGGCGTGCGGCTGGGGTCCCAGGGGTTGCGGGTGATGCCGCGCGAGGCGGACTCGGTGAACGGGAACGCCCCGAACTCGGGCATCGTGGTCTTGCCGACGACCACCGCGCCGGCGACGCGAAGCCGGCGTACGACCTCGGCGTCCGCGGCGGCCGGCGTGGAGTTGCCGTTGCCGCCGAAGGTCGTGACGGCGCCGGCGACGTCGATCTCCTCCTTGATCGCGATGGGTACGCCGTGCAGCGGGCCGGCCGGGCCGCCGGACGCCAGGGCCGCGTCGCGGGCCTCGGCCTCGGCGATCGCCTCGTCGACGAGCAGCCGGGAGAACGCGTTGAGCTCGCGGTCCCGCTCGTCGATCCGCGCCAGCGCCTGCTCGACGACGCCGCGGGCGCTGATCTCCCCGGTGGCGACCAGACGGGCGGTGTCGGCCACTCCGGCCCGGGCGATATCCATCATGCCCGGAACCCTACCGATGGGTCACATGTCGTTCCCGATGAACTCCGGGTCGCCGTGGCGGCCGGTGATCCGGTGGAGCTCGTCGCACGCCGCGCCCGACTCCGGGCAGTCGAAGACGCGGACGTCGCCGCCGCGAGTCGGCGCCGCGGCGAGGATCGAGCCGTCGGTATCGATCGTGAACCACGTCGCGTCCTTCGGCAGCGGCAGCCGGAGCGGGCCGCCGGTCCCGGTGGACTCCAGCACGGGCGACCAGTAGAGGACGTACTGCCCGTCGAGGGTCAGCTGGGCGTCCACGCCCCCGCGGACCAGCTGGTAGCCGGCCGCGCCGGGACCGTCCGGGGTCGGGCCGTCGTAGAGCAGCACCGAGCCGCGCACGTCGGCGATCCGCGTCTTCGGGCCGGCCACCGGCTCCTCCTCGTCCGTGGCGGTGTCCCAGGCGACCGTGCCGGTGTCGTCGCGCAGCAGCACGACGCCGTCGTCGAGCGCGTCGATGACGGTGTTGTGGCCCACCTCGCGGCGCGCGATCTCCTCCCCCGTCCCGGTGTCGCGCACCACGACCTGCGGGTGGCCGTCGAGGACGGCGCCGTACGCCACCCAGTCGTGGACGGCGTCGGCCTTCGCGGTGGGCGCGAAGGAGCCGCCCTCCGCGTCCGGCTCGAGGGCCCGTGACTCGCCCGACTCGGTCAGCAGGTACGGCACCCCCTCCCGGTAGTGGACGATCCCGTCCGGCGTCGCCGCCGCATCGGTGTCCAGGCCCCGGAAGTCGGCGTACGGGATCGTCCGGCCGCCGAGGTGGACCTCGACGTCCGGGTCGGCGTACGCGCGCAGCCCGTGGCTGTAGTCCAGCCGGCCGATCGGCTCGACGCCGCGATCGGCGGGCGACCCGCCGAGCCGGGTCAGTCCGACGGCCGCGCCGGCCACCAGCACCACCGCGGCCGCGACCGCCGTCCAGCGGGCACGGCGGATCCGGCGGCCACGGCGTCGTACGCCGGCGAGGTCACCAGGGGGTACGGCGAGCCCGTCGAGCTCGTCGTGCAGCACGTCGCGCAGCAGCGTCGTCATGCGAGGTCTCCGTTCGGTAGCACCACCGCGCTGCGGCGGAGGTTGGCGAGGGCCGCGGAGGCCTGCGACTTGACGGTGCCCGGGGAGCAGCCGAGCGCGTCGGCGATCTCGCGCTCGGACAGGTCCTCGTAGTAGCGGAGCACGATCACCGCACGCTGGCGCAGCGGCAGCGCCTGCACCGCCGACCAGACGGCGTCCCGGTCGGCCACGCCCACCTCGGGCGACTCGACGCGGCCGGCGCCCTCGAGGTCGGCGACCGGGCGCTCCCGTTGCCACCAGCCGCGCCGGCGGCTGCCGATGATCTCGTTGACGACCATCCGGCGTACGTAGGCCTCGGGGTGGTCGACCGACGAGATCCGCCGCCAGGACGCGTACACCCGGGCGAACGCCGCCTGCAGCGCATCCTCCGCGGAGGCGGCGTCGCCCGCGACCGCGTACGCCGTGCGGTACAGCCGCGGCCAGGTCGCCCGGAAGAACTCGTCGAAGTCGTCCACATCCCACAGATGCCTGCGGGAGGCCTGCGGGTTGCCCGCGGACGACATCTTTCTCAGCCGGTGGCCAGCAGCCCTCGGACCACGCGCAGCCCGACCGAGAGCCTGGCCAGGTCGGCCTGGTCGTCGGCACAGATCTCCTGCAGCGTGCTGGCGGCCCGCGGGACGACCACGTCGTTGTCGTCCTCCCACGCGGCTATCCGCGCGGGCGCCGGGTCGTCGGCCGAGGTGGTCGCGAGCACCTGTGCGGTGAGCTGGGCGTGCACCGAGTGCAGGTCGTCGCGCAGCGCCGCTCGCGCCATCGTCTGCCAGCGGTCGTCGCGGGGCAGTGCCAGGATCCGCTGCACCAGCGCGGGCAGGCCGAGCCGCTCGCCGAGCGCGAAGTGCACCCGCGCGACGTCCGTCGGGTCGAGTCCCTCGCGCAGCGCGATCTCCACGATGTTCAGCAGCATGTAGGACGGCGGCAGCACGGCGACGCGCCCCGCCAGCGACTCCGGCACGCCTTCGCGCTCGAGCCGTTCGCGACGCTCGATGAACGCCGCGAGCTCGCGTCCGCTCATCAGGTCGGGCAACTCGGCCATCACCCGCTGCACGGGCCCGGTGAACTGGTCCACGGTGCCCTGGCTGTCCAGCGGTGGCCGACGGTTGTTGACCAGCCAGCGTGACGCCCGCTCGACCAGGGTGCGCATCTCGAGGCGCATCCGGGTCTGCACCGCGGCGTCGAGCCGGTTGTCGAAGGACATCAGCTCCTTGCGCATCGGCAGCGACCCGAAGATCTCCCGGGCGACGAAGTTCGCGCGGGCCAGCTCGTCCGGCGTCGCGCTGGTCTCGCCGGCGAGCCGCGGCCAGAAGGTCATGCCGGCGCCGTTCACCAGGTCGTTCACGACCTGGGTCACGATGATCTCGCGGCGCAGCGGGTGCTCGTGGACCTGCTGCTCGAAGCCGTCCTGGATCGGGTGCGGGAAGTAGGACCGCAGGTCCTGGTCGAAGTAGTGGTCGTCCGGGAGCTCGGAGTCCACGAGCTCGTCGGCGAGCACGATCTTGGTCCAGGACATCAGCACCGACAGCTCGGGCGCGGAGAGGCCCTCCCCCTGGTCGAGCCGACGGCGTACCTCCTTGCGGTCCGGCAACCCCTCGAGCTCGCGGTTGAGGACGCCGTCGTTCTCCAGCCGGCGGATCCACTCCTCGTGGACGTGCAGCATCGACGGCGCGTGTGCGACGGCGTTGGCCAGGGCGAGGTTCTGCTCGTAGTTGTCGCGGAGCACCAGCTCCGCCACCTCGTCGGTCATCTCGGCGAGCAGGGCGTTGCGCTGCTGCTCGGTCAGATCGCCGTTCTTGACCACCCGGTCGAGCAGGATCTTGAGGTTCACCTCGTGGTCGGAGGTGTCCACCCCGGCCGAGTTGTCGATGAAGTCGGTGTTGATCCGGCCGCCCGCGCCGGACGCGCCGTGGCGGGCGTACTCGATGCGCCCGAGCTGGGTGAGACCGAGGTTGCCGCCCTCGCCGACCGCCTTGGCGCGGAGCTCGGCGCCGTTCACGCGGATCGCGTCGTTCGCCTTGTCCCCCGCGTGCGCGTGGGTCTCCAGGGAGGACTTGACGTAGGTGCCGATGCCGCCGTTCCAGAGCAGGTCCACCGGCGCCAGGAGGATGGCCCGCATCAGCTCGGCCGGCGTCATCGACTCCACCGAGCCGTCGATGCCGAGCGCCGTGCGCACCGCGTCGTTCAGGGCGATCTTCTTCAGGGAGCGCGAGTAGACGCCGCCCCCCTCGGAGATCTTCGTGGGGTCGTAGTCCCGCCAGCTCGACCGCGGCAGCTCGAACAACCGCTGGCGCTCGGCGTACGACGACGCCGGGTCGGGGTCAGGGTCCAGGAAGATGTCGCGGTGGTCGAACGCCGCCACCAGCTTGATGTGCTCGGAGCAGAGCATGCCGTTGCCGAAGACGTCGCCGGACATGTCGCCGATGCCGACCGCGGTGAAGTCCTCGACCTGGCAGTCGATGCCACGCTCGCGGAAGTGCCGGCGTACCGAGACCCACGCACCGCGGGCCGTGATCCCCATCGCCTTGTGGTCGTAGCCGACCGAGCCACCGCTCGCGAACGCGTCACCGAGCCAGAAGCCGTAGTCCTTCGCGACGCCGTTCGCGATGTCCGAGAACGTCGCGGTGCCCTTGTCGGCGGCGACCACCAGGTAGGAGTCGTCGCCGTCGTGGCGCACCACGTCGCGCGGCGGGACCGTCACACCGTCGACCAGGTTGTCGGTGATGTCGAGCAGCCCCGAGATGAAGGTCTTGTACGACGTGACGCCCTCGGCCATCCACGCGTCCCGGTCCGCCGGGTCGGGGAGCTGCTTGCAGAAGAACCCGCCCTTCGCGCCGACCGGCACGATCACGGTGTTCTTCACCATCTGCGCCTTGACCAGCCCGAGCACCTCGGTCCGGAAGTCGTCGCGGCGGTCGGACCACCGCAGGCCGCCGCGGGCGACCGCACCGAAGCGCAGGTGCACGCCCTCGACCCGCGGCGAGTACACGAAGATCTCGTACTTCGGCCGCGGCTCCGGCAGGTCCGGGATCACGGACGGCTCGAGCTTGAAGGACATGTACGCCTTCGGAGCGCCGTCCGGACCGGGCTGGAAGTAGTTCGTGCGCAGCGTCGCCCGGATGTGGGTGAGGTACGAGCGCAGGATCCGGTCGTGGTCGAGGCTCGCGACGTCGTCCAGCGCCCGGCCGATCCGCTCCTCGATCATCTCGGCGCGACCCAGGTCGGCCTTCGGGTCGAAGCGGATCTCGAACAGCAGCACGAGCAGCCGGGTGATGTCGACGTTGTTGCGCAGCGCATCCTCGATGTAGTCGAGGGCGAACGGCGAGTTCCCCTGACGCATGTACTTCGCGTACGCGCGCAGCACGGTGGCCTGCCGCCAGGTCAGCCCCGCGCCGAGCACCAGCGCGTTGAACCCGTCGATCTCGTTCGCGCCCTCCCAGACCGCACGGATCGCGTCTTGGAACAGCTCGCCGGAGTCGTCCGGCAGCGCGCGGCCGTAGCGCAGGCCGAACTCGTAGATGTAGGTCGGCCGCTCGACGCCGTCGAGCTCGTAGGGTCGCTCGTCGACGACCTCGACGCCCATCGACGACAGCATCGGCAGGACCCCGGACAGCGACAGGGGCGACCCGATCCGGTACACCTTCAGCCGCGCCTCGCCGCGTCCCGCGTCCAGGTCCTCGTACAGCGACAGGTCGATGCCGTTGCCGTCGGGTCCGACCGTGATCGCCTCGAGACGGCCCAGGTCGGCGGCTCCCCGCTTGGGCGTGAAGTCCTCCTTGTAGGCCTCGGGGAACGAGTCGACGTAGCGCCGGCCCAGCTGGGCGCCGACCTCCTCGCCGTGCTCGTTGAGGACCGCGACCATGAAGTCGTCGCGCCACGAGCGGGAGGCCTCGACCATCCGCCGCTCGAGGTCCGCGGTGTCGACCTCGTGGATCGTCGCGCCCTTCGGCGGGTGCACGACGAAGTGCACGCGCGCGGTCGTCGACTCGGTCAACCGCACCGTGAACTCGACGGAGTCGCCGCCGAGCCGGTCCTTGAGCAGCTGGGAGAACCGCTCGCGGACGGCCGTGTTGTAACGGTCGCGGGGCAGGTAGACGAGCACCGAGACGTAGCGCCCGTAGGTGTCGCGCCGGATGAACAGCCGCAGCTGCCGGCGCTCCCGCGCGTGCATCGCCTGCTCGGCCATCGGCGCCAGCTCGTCGACGCTGGTGTGGAACAGCTCGTCGCGCGGGTACGTCTCGAGCGTGTCCATCAGGGCCTTGCCGTCGTGGCTGAACGGCTGGAAGCCGATCCGCTTGAGGACGGCGGCCGCCCGCTCCCGCAGCAACGGGATCCGGGTCAGCGACTCGGTGTAGGCGGCGCTGGAGTAGAGGCCGAGGAACCGTCGCTCGCCGACGACCTCGCCGTTCACGAACTTCTTGACGCCGACGTAGTCGAGGTACGCCGGCCGGTGCACGGTCGAGCGCGAGTTGGCCTTCGTCAGCACCAGGATGCTCTTCTCCCGCGCCTTCGCGGCCGCGGCGTCGGGCAGCCTGCCGGAGCTGGTCGTCATGTCCTGGTCGGCGCGCAGGATGCCGAGGCCGGTGCCGGGGACGGCCTTGAGGTACTCCCCCTTGTCGCGCTCGTCCTGGGCGCCGTCGTGCGACTCCAGGGCGTACTCGCGGTAGCCGAGGAATGTGAAGTGGTCCTCGGCGAGCCACTGCAGCAGGTCGCGCGCCTGGTGGACCTCGGCGGCGTCGACGCCGGCGGGCGGGTCGACGGTCAGCTCGTGCACGATGTCCGCGACCTGGGCGTGCATCTTGTCCCAGTCCTCCACGGACTCGCGGACGTCGCGCAGCACCCGCTGGATCCCGTCCTCGATCGCCGTGACGTCCTCGCCGTCGGCGAGCCGGTCGATCTCGATGTGCATCCAGGACTCGCGAACCTCCTCGCCGCGCCCGTCCTGGGTGTCGTTCGGGGCGTCGTCGGTCTCCGAGGCGGGCCGCACGCCGCGGACGGCGCCGGTGATGTCCCGCCTGACGTCCAGGAGCGGGTGGATCACCAGGTGCACGTCGCGCAGCTCGCGGGACAGCTCCATGGTCAGGGAGTCGACGAGGAACGGCATGTCGTCGACGACGACCTCGACGACCGAGTGCCCGTCCGCCGACCAGCCGTGCACGGCGGAGGTGGGGGTGAACACCCGCACCCGGGCGGTGCCCTGCGGGCGGCTGGCCGCGAGCTCGTAGTGCGACGCGAACGCGCCGTACAGGTCGACGTCGCTGCGATCGGCGATGTCCTCGACCGCGACGTGCCGGTAGTAGGCCCTGACCAGCGTGTCGACGGACTCGTCGGGGGGACCCCCGGAGCGCCTCCCGTTCCGGGCCACCTCGATGGCACCGGACAGCAGCTCGGACAGGTCCTTCTCACGCGTCGACGTTGACACCCTCCGACACTAGGACGCCCACTCCGTCACCCACCAGTCGGGTCCCCCACGTCGACCGTCAGAGCTCGCTGCGCAGGGCCCAGAGGACGGGGTAGTACTGCACGGGGAGGCGGGAGCGGAGGTAGGTCGAGCCGCTGGACCCGCCGGTGCCGGACTTGCTGCCGATCATCCGCTCGACCATCACGACGTGGCGGGCGCGCCAGTTGGCGGCGAGCTCGTCGTGCTGGAGCAGCGCCTCGGCGAGGGCCCAGACCACGGCGTACTGGTCGCGGTCGTGGGCCACGGTGCGCAGCGAGTCGGAGACGTCTCGCTCGGAGTCGGCGGCGAGGCCGAACGACCGCAGCACGACGAGGAACGCGTCCCACAGCGTCGGCTCGGCCAGCCGGGCGTCGAGCTGCGCCCGCTCCGCCGACGTGATGCCCTTGAAGCGCTTGAGGTACGCCGGGTCCTTCTGGCCGGACAGGAACTCCAGCTCCCGGAACTGCACGGACTGGAAGCCGCTGGCCGGGGCGAGCCGCTGCCGGAACTCCAGGAAGTCCTGCGGCGTCATCGTCTCCAGCACGTCGATCTGCTGGACCAGGACCCGCTCGATCACGTGGACCCGGGTGAGCAGGTGCTGCGCCCACCACAGCCGGCCGCCGTCGACCCCGCCCAGCATCGCGTCGCGGGCCGCCGAGACCTCGTGCAGGAGCTGCTTGAACCACAGCTCGTAGACCTGGTGGATGGTGATGAACAGCAGCTCGTCGTGCGCGGGCGGGTCGGACTCGAGGTGCTGGGCGTCGAGCAGCTGCGGCAGGCGGAGGTACGAGCCGTAGGTGAGCTGCGCCCCCTGCTCGCCGAAGGAGACGAAGTTCTCAGCAGGGCTCTCGGTGGTCATGGGCCTGAGACTATGTCCGCATGAAGTTCCGACACGAGCTCAGGTACCACGCCTCGCCCGCCGACGTCTTCGAGATGCTGGCCGATCCCGCGTTCCGGGAGGCGGCCTGCGCCGCCCAGGACGTGATCTCCGCCGAGGTGCAGGTCGTGCGCGAGGGCAACGGCTTCCGGCTGACCATCGACCAGGAGCAGAGGACCGACGACCTCCCCGGGTTCGCCCGCACCTTCGCCGGGGACTCCACCCGCGCCATCCAGCGCGAGGAGTGGGCGGACTCGACCGGCGGCACGCTGCGCATCGACGCGCCCGGCAAGCCGTCGGAGGTGAAGGGCACCATCACCCTGCGCCCGGAGGGGTCCGGGACCGTCGAGATCGTCGAGCTGGAGCTGAGGATCAAGGTGCCGCTGATCGGCGGCAAGCTGGAGAAGCTGCTCGCCGAGCGGGTCGCCGCCGGCATGGACGCCGAGCACGGGGTCGGCGTCCCGTGGCTGGCGGGCAGCCGCTGATGGCGACGACGCTCACGCACCGGCTGGAGTACGACGCGCCGCTCGCGGACGTGGCCGCGATGCTGGCCGACCCGGCCTTCCGCGAGGAGGTCTGTGCCTACCAGCGGGTGCTCCGGTCGAGCGTCACCGTCGACGTCGACGGCGGGATCACGACCGTCGTCGTCGAGCAGGCCCAGCCCGCGAACGGGATCCCCGGCTTCGCGAGGAAGTTCGTGGGCGACGAGATCGACATCGTCCAGCGCGAGGAGTGGTCCTCGCCCGAGGCCGCCGACCTGCACGTGACGATCCCCGGCAAGCCCGGCCAGATGGTCGGCACGATCACCCTCGAGGAGTCCGCCGGCCGGACGACCGAGACCGTCGACGTACGGATCAAGGTCAACATCCCGCTGGTCGCCGGGAAGCTCGAGGAGCTGATCGCCGGGCTGCTCCGCAAGGCGCTGGTCGCCGAGGGGAAGGTCGGGCGCGACTACCTGTCGCGCTGAGCCGGACCGCCCTCGTCCTCGGCCGCGTCCTGCCGGCGGCGGATCAGGATCACCGCCGCCAGGAGCAGGAACGGGCCGAAGGCCAGGACGAGGGTCGCGACCTTCTCGTACGGGTGCAGGGCACCCAGGTGCAGCAGGATCATCGACCGAGGTACGGGTACCGGTAGTCGGTCGGCGGGACGAAGGTCTCCTTGATCGAGCGCGGCGAGGTCCAGCGGAGCAGGTTCACCGCGGCGCCGGCCTTGTCGTTAGTGCCCGACGCCCGACCGCCGCCGAACGGCTGCTGGCCGACGACGGCGCCGGTCGGCTTGTCGTTGATGTAGAAGTTGCCGGCCGCGAAGCGCAGCTCCTCCTGCGCCCACGCGATGGCGCGGCGGTCCTGGGCGATGATCGAGCCGGTGAGGGCGTACGGCGCGATCGACTCCATCGCCCGGACGACCTTCTCGAAGTCGCCGTCCTCGTAGACGTGCACGGCGAGGATCGGGCCGAAGTACTCGGTGGTGAACATCTCGTCGGTGGGGTCGCCGCCCTCGATCACGGTCGGGTTCACGAACCAGCCGACGGAGTCGTCGAGGGTGCCGCCGACCAGGATGTCGAGCTTGCGGGACCGCTTGGCGCGCTCGATCGCGGTCCGGTGCTTCGCGAACGCCCGCTCGTCGATGACCGCACCCATGAAGACGCCGCCGCCCTCCGAGGTGAAGTCCGTCGGGTCGCCCACGGTGATGGTCTCGATCTCGGAGAGGAACGAGTCCTTCATCCGCTTCCAGACCGAGCGGGCGACGTACGCGCGCGAGGCCGCCGAGCACTTCTGGCCCTGGAACTCGAACGCGCCACGGATCATCGCGGTCCGCACGACGCCGGGATCCGCGGAGGGGTGCGCGACGATGAAGTCCTTGCCGCCGGTCTCCCCGACGATGCGCGGGTAGGAGCGGTAGTTCTCGATGTTGGTGCCGACCTCGCGCCACAGGTGGTGGAAGGTCGGCGTCGAGCCGGTGAAGTGGATGCCGGCCAGGTCCGGGTGCGCGAGCGCGACCTGCGAGACCTCCAGCCCGTCGCCGGGGAGCATGTTGATCACGCCCGGCGGCATCCCGGCCTCCTCCAGCAGCTCCATCGTCAGCGACGCGGCCAGCTGCTGGGTGGGCGACGGCTTCCAGATGACGGTGTTGCCCATCAGCGCCGGCGCCGTGGGCAGGTTGCCCGCGATCGCGGTGAAGTTGAACGGCGTGATCGCGTAGACGAAGCCCTCGAGCGGGCGGTGGTCGGTGCGGTTCCACACGCCGGGGCTGTTCGCGATCGGCTGGTCGGCGAGGATCTCGCGCGCGTAGTGGACGTTGTAGCGCCAGAAGTCGATGAGCTCGCAGGCGGAGTCGATCTCGGCCTGGAACGGCGTCTTGGACTGGCCGAGCACGGTCGCGGCGTTGAGCCGCTGGCGCCAGGGGCCGGCGAGCAGGTCCGCGGCCTTGAGCAGAACCGCGGCGCGGTCGTCGAAGTCCATGTCACGCCAGCCCGGCGCGGCGTCGGCAGCGGCCTTGATCGCGGCGCGCGCGTCGGCCTGCGTGGAGTTCCTCAGCGTGCCGAGCACGTGCTGGTGGTCGTGCGGCTGGACGACCGCGATCTCCGCCCCACCCCCGGCCTTCCACCGGCCACCGACGTAGCCGCGCAGGGGCTTCTGCTTCTTCTCGAGCTTCTCGATCTCCACGAGCAGCGCATCCCGTTCGGGGGTGCCCGGCGCGTAGGTCAGATTCGGCTCGTTGGTGGGAGCCGGAGGGGTGGTGACAGCGTCCATGCCCCCGAGCCTAACCGTCAGATCAGGCTCGGCAGAGGTCGGGGATCTCCTGGGTGGCGAACCATCCGAGGTCCTCGTCCGGGTCGGCGCCGACGGGCCGGTCCGCGGTGTCGGCGTGCACCGCGACGACGCGCTTCAGCGGCACCGTCCAGCCCGGCTCGGGCTCCGTGTCCAGCTCGGCGACGACCACGACGCGGCGGCCCGGCCCGGCCAGCAGGGCCGCGGAGGCGTCGGCCGCGGTCATCAGCGCGGCGTACTCGCCGTCCTCGCTGTCGTCCTCCGCGACCACCAGGTCGTCGGTGACCACGACGGCCCCCTCCGCGTGCTGGTCGGCCAGCAGCGCGAGCGTCGTCGGGAGGTAGATCCTCACTGCTGGGTCTCCGTCTTCCGCTTGCGGCGGCCGCGCGGCGCTCGGGTGCGGCCGCCGGACGCGGAGTCGACGAGCTCGTCGAGCGCCTCCCGGATGCAGGGGCCGAGCAGGTCGGCGTCCGGCAGCAGGTCGCGGTCGGCGGTGATCCCGTAGTAGACGTGCCCGTCGTACGACGTCACGCCGATCGCCAGGGGATGCCCCTCGAGCAGCGGCGGGACCGGGTAGGTCTCCAGCATCCGGGCGCCCGCGGCATACAGCGGGGCCTGCGGTCCCGGGACGTTGGTGACGCTCAGCTGGTAGGACCGGCGCTCGGTCGCGGCGAGGCGCGAGCCGATCGCGTGGAACGTCGCGGGTGCGAAGCCGGAGATGCTCGTCAGCCGGCTCGCGGCGACCGCGCGGCCGGTCTCCTTGTGCGCGAGGAAGGAGTACGACACCTGGTGCAGGCGGACCACCGGGCTCGGCTCCCAGACCGGGAGGTCCACGAAGTGCGGGGCGATCTGGCTGCCCAGCGAGGTCGCCTCCATCTCGTCGTCGATCACCGAGATCGGCACCACCGCCCTGATCTGGCGGACGCCGCGCATCGACTCACCGCGGGTCATCAGCCAGGACCGCAGCGCGCCGGTGACCGTCGCGAGCACCACGTCGTTCACGGTGCCGCCGTGCGCCTCGCGGACCTTGCGGTAGTCGGCGAGGTCGGTGCGGACGGCGACCACGCGGCGCTGCTGGGACAACGGGCCGATGATCGGCGAGTCCGGCGACGGGGTGCGGTTGGTGAGCGCGTCGGTGACCCGGCCGGCCGAGCGCGCCACGCCCGCGACGCCACGGACCAGCGCGCCGGTGGTGCTACGCGCCGTGGCGGTGACGGTCCCGCGCTCGGTCACCGAGTCCTTGATCGCGCCGGCCATCAAGGAGAACGGCGACGGTCCGGCGTGCGGGCGCCACTCGTCGCCACCCAGCTCCTTGGGCTCGGGCGCGG
The DNA here is from genome assembly GCF_000620645.1 of Nocardioides sp. URHA0032. Taxonomy (GTDB): domain Bacteria; phylum Actinomycetota; class Actinomycetes; order Propionibacteriales; family Nocardioidaceae; genus Nocardioides. Next base: position 138,160 of record NZ_KK211161.1, read on the forward strand.
TGTCGAGCAGCACCTGGCCGAGGTCCACGGTGTGCATGCCGTCGACCAGCACCTGGTGGGCCTTCGAGAGCAGCGCGACCCGCCCGTCGGCGAGTCCCTCCACGAAGTAGATCTCCCACAGCGGGCGGTGCCGGTCCAGCGGGCGCGAGACGATCCGCGCCACCAGCTCGCGCAGCTGGTCCAGCGTGCCCGGACGCGGCAGTGCAGACCGGCGTACGTGGTAGCCGAGGTCGAAGTGGTCGTCGTCCACCCACACCGGGTTGGCGATCCGGCCCGGGACCGTCTGCACGCGCTGGCGGTAGCGGGGCACGAACGAGATCCGCTCCTGGACCAGCCGGACCAGCTCGGCGTAGTCGAAGCCGGACTGCCCGGGGTCGAAGATCTCCACCGTGGCGTTGTGCATCGGCGTCGAGGCGGACTCCTCCGCCAGGAGGGCCACGTCTCGCGGCCGGAGCCGCTCACTCATGCCGTCCGCCGCCTCTCACTGAGAATCACCCAAGATCGCCGGGGTCACGTACCGACGGTCTGTACAACATGGGATTCTGGCAGACGTCACGACCCAGCCAGAAAGAGCGACGATGCGCCGACTCCTTGCCAGCCTGACCGTCCTGCTGTGCGCCGTCCCCCTGGCGGCGTGCGGCGCCTCCGACTCAGGAGGCGGTTCCGACGGCTCGTCCTCCTCGGATCCGAAGATCATCCAGGTCACGTTCGACGGGGACTCGGTCACGCCGAACGGCGAGCGCGTCGACGTCTCGGTCGGCCAGCCGGTCACCCTGCAGGTGACCGCGGACGCGCCGGGCGAGATCCACGTCCACTCCACGCCCGAGCAGGAGCTGGAGTACAGCAAGGGCGAGACCACCCTGAAGCTGACGCCGATCGAGGCCCCGGGCACCGTCGACGTCGAGTCGCACTCGCTCGAGAAGGTCATCGTCCAGCTCGAAGTCCGCTGAGGTGGTCGGCGACGGCACCACGTTCGCCCACGGGATCGGCGGGGCCAAGGACCTGCCGATCTCGCCCGAGCTCGCGATCGCGGGCGCGACCGCCGCACTGGTCGTCTCGTTCACCGTCCTCGCGATCGCCTGGCGCACGCCACGCTTCGACGCCGCGACGACCGGCCGGCCGGCACCGGCCTGGCTGACCGCCGTCGTCGACTCCGCCGCGTGGCGGGTCACCTGGCGCACGGTGGGGTTCCTGGTCTTCCTCTACACCGCGATGGTCGCGGTGTTCGGCAAGGACCTGGTCATCAACCCCCTGCTCGGCATCTTCTACGTGTGGTGGTGGGTCGGGCTGGTCCCGCTCTCGCTGTTCCTCGGCCCGGTGTGGAAGGCGATCAGCCCGGTCCGCACCATCAACCTGGCGTTCGCGAGGCTCTCCGGCGGCGACCCCGAGCAGGGCATGCTCACCTATCCCGAGCGGCTCGGGCACTGGCCAGCGGCGGTCGGGCTGTACGCGTTCGTCTGGATGGAGCTCGTCTACCCCTACTCCACGGAGATCGGGCCGATCCGGCTGTGGTGCGCGGCGTACGTCGCGGTGATGCTGGTCGGCGGCGCACTGTTCGGCAACACCTTCTACGAACGCGCCGACCCCTTCGAGGTCTACTCCACCCTGGTCTCGCGGCTCTCGGTCTGGGGCCGCCGCAGGACGGAGCAGGGCGAGCTGCTGGTGGTCCGCCACCCCCTGGCGAACCTCGACACGACCCCGGTGCGCGCCGGCCTCGTGGCCGTGGTCGCCGTGCTGTTCGGCAGCACCGCGTTCGACTCGTTCAAGGACTCCACGAGGTGGATCACCTTCATCCAGTCGAGCGACACCTCGGCGTACCTCGTCAACAACCTGGGCCTGCTGGCGTTCTGCGTCGGCGTCGGGCTGGTCTTCGCGCTCGGGTGCGTGCTCACCGGGCTCGGGGAGGACCTGCGGCGGCGCGAGCTGCCGAACCTGCTGGCGCACTCGGTGGTGCCGATCATCGTGGGCTACATCGTCGCCCACTACCTGAGCTACCTCGTGGAGGTCGGGCAGCTGACGCTGATCCAGGCGAGCGACCCCTTCAGCAACGGCAGCAACTGGTTCGGGACCGGCAACCTGAGCGTGAGCTACTGGCTCAGCTACCACCCGACCCTCCTGGCGGACCTCAAGGTGCTCGCGGTCGTGACCGGCCACGTCCTCGGCGTGATCGCCGCGCACGACCGCGCGATCCGGATCCTGCCGAAGCGGCACCAGCTGACCGGTCAGCTGCCGCTGCTGTTCGCGATGATCGCGTTCACGGTCGGGGGGTTGTACCTGCTGTTCGCTGCCTAAGCACGAACGAGCGGCAACCCGGGCGGTGAGGCAACCGCCTGCGGTGACCTTCCATACCTGCTGTTCGCTGCCTAAGCACGAACGAGCGGCAACCCGGGCGGTGAGGCAACCGCCTGCGGTGACCTTCCATACTGGCTGTTCGCCGCGTAGAGGTCATCGGCGAGCCTGCTCACCGCCCGGGCGAGCGGCGAGTCGCCGAGCTCGGTGAGGGTCCGGCCCGCGACGAGCGCGCGGTCGACGGTGGCCTGGTCGTCGGGCAGGAAGTGCAGGCCGCTGGTGCGCGCGAAGCCGGCGACCATGCCGGCGATGTCGCGCTCGGACCAGCCCAGGCTGGGGCGCATCCGGTTGACCAGGACGTGCGCGTCGCGGCCGCGCTCGGCGAGCTCGACGAGCCCCCGCGCGAGCCGCGACAGGCCGACCGGGTCGGCGCTGCCGACCGCGACCACCTCGTCGGCGACGTCGAGCGCCCCGAGGGTCATCTGGTTGCGGCCCGGCCGGCTGCCGTAGTCGGAGCCCGGGTCGTCCTCCAGGCTGAAGCCGGTGTCGACGACCACCTCGGCGTGGTCGCGGGCGACCTCGAGGAGGTGCTCGACCGTGCCGTTGCGCACCTCGACCCACCGGTCGCCGCGCGGCAGGCCGGTCACGACGCTCAGGTGGCCGTCGATGCCGCGCTGGACCGAGCCGAACCGCTCCTCGAGCTGGCCGGCCGCGGCCAGCCGGGCGGCGGAGAGCAGGCCCGAGACCTCGTCGAGGATGCCGAGCTGCTGCGCCACGGCCCCGCCGTACGGGTCGGCGTCGACCAGGACCGTACGCCGCTTCCGGCGCGCCAGCTCGGCCGCCAGCGCCGCGGCGACGGTGGTGCGGCCGGGCGCCCCCGCCGGCCCCCACACCGCGACCACGCGCCCGGCGGCGGGCGGACCCTGCGGCGGCGGCCCACTCGGGGGCGGGACCCGGACCACGGTCTCGGGGGAGTCCTCGTCGAGGACGGCGCCGGCGAGAGCGTCGAGGTCGTCCTCGGAGACCACCCGCGGGATGCCGATCCGGGCGGCGCGCAGCCGGCCGCCGTCGAGGGTCGCCCCGCCCGGGGCGATGGCGACCGGACGGACGGCGTACTTGCGCAGCAGGTCGACCGCGGCGCGGTCGAGGCCCGGTGAGTCGAGGCCGAGGACGGCGGCGTCGGCCTGGCCGGCACTGGCCGCGGCCAGCAGGTCGTCGACGTCGACGCACCGCTTGAGGACGACGACCCCGGGGTGGTCGCCGAGTCGCTGGAGGACGGCCGGCTCCCAGGCCGCACCGGAGGCGACCACGATGACGAGCGTCCTGTCGGTCACGGGTCAGCCACGGCGGACGACGGTGAGGACGGGCTCGCGGGCGCGGCCGAGGTCGGCCAGGAAGGCCGCCGCGTCGTCGGCGGCGACCGCGAGCACGAGCTGGCGACGGCCGGTCGTGGCGCCGAAGGTGCTGTCGAGCGGCGGCGCGTCGACGACGGTGGCCTCCCGGAGCAGCGGCCCGTCGTGGCCGATCAGGTAGACGTCGACGACGGAGCCGGACGCCACCGACGGCGGGACCTGTTCGGCGTCGACGGCGACGGGGAGCTCGACCGTGTCCGCGGCCGCGGCGGTGCCGACGGCGTCGCGCGGCAGCAGCTCGCCCGCGCCGACGGCGTGCACCAGCCGGAGGTCGGACGGCAGCTCGTCGTCGACGGTGTAGTAGCCCGCGAGGTCGCCGGCGTCGACGAACCGGACCCGGTGGGCGACCAGGTCGGCGGGGTCGAGGCGAGCTCCCGGCCCGGCGTCGGACGCGACCGCCCACACCGCGACGGTGTCGTCGGCCGCGGCCAGCAACCGCGCACCTGCGACCACCGACGCGGCGACGATCAGCAGCCCGATCCACAGCCGCGGGTCGCGCCAGCCGGAGCGTGTCGCACGGGTGGCCGGCGGAACCGGGGCGGATGCCGCCGGAGCCGCAGGGCGCTGCGCCGTGCCGAGACTCACGCGGGGATTCTCGCCACCGGGAGACGCTCCGAAACCCGTTCTCCACAGCGCCGCCGGGGCGGCGGCGTACCGGAGGGCGGAGGTGCGACGATGGGTGCATGGCCGGCACGCCCCGCTTCCTCACGCTCGCCGACGTGGCGGAGGTCCTCAACACCTCGAGCGCGCAGGTCTACGCCCTGGTCCGCCGCGGCGACCTGCCGGCGATCAAGATCGGCGGTCGCGGACAGTGGCGGGTGGAGTCGGCCCAGCTCGAGGAGTTCATCCAGCGGATGTACGCCGACACCAAGGCCTTCGTCGAGGAGCACCCGTTCGTGGAGTCCGAGACCGCCGACTGAGCGCTCCGCGACGGTCCCCGACGTTCTCGGGTCTTGCCGGCTAGCCCGTCTCGGCGCCGAGGATCAGGCTGACGGTCTCCTCCTTGCCGTCCCGCTCGATCGTGAAGTCGACGGTCTCGCCGGGCTGGTGGGCGCGGATCGCGACGATCAGGGCGATGCCGTCGGAGACCTTCTCGCCGTCGACGGCGACGATCACGTCGCCCTTCTCCAGGCCGCCCTTCTCGGCGGGGGTGTCCGGCATGACCGAGTCGATCTCGGCGCCGTCGCCCGAGGTCTGGCCGGTCTTCACCTTGGCGCCGATCACGGGGTAGCGCGCCTCGCCGGTCCGCAGGATCTGGTCGGCGGTGATCCGGACCTGCTCGATGGGGATCGCGAAGCCCACGCCGATGTTGCCGGACTCGCCGCCGACCGTGCCGCCGGTGGTCGCGATGGCGGAGTTCACGCCGACGACCTGTCCGCGGAGGTTGACCAGCGGACCGCCGGAGTTGCCGGGGTTGATCGCGGCATCGGTCTGGACCGCGTTGATGTACGACGAGTCGTCGCCGGTGCTCCCCGTGGTCACCGGCCGGTGCAGCGCGCTGACGATGCCGGCGGTCACGGTCGAGCTCAGGCCGAGCGGCGAGCCGATCGCGACCACGCTCTCGCCCACCCGCAGCGCCTGCGACGAGCCGAGCGCGGCCGGCTCGAGCCCCTTCGCCTTCGGCACGTAGAGCACGGCCAGGTCGTACACGGAGCTGCGGCCGACCACCGTGGCCGGATAGCTGTTGCCGTCCTCGTCGACGACGTTGATCGGACCCTTGTCCTGGTCGGCGTCCTGGACGACGTGGTTGTTGGTGACGATGTGGCCCTGTCGGTCGAGCACGAAGCCGGAGCCGGTCGCGCCGCCCTCCTGGCCCTGGTACTCCGCGGAGATCTGGACCGTGCTCGGCAGCAGTCGGGCGGCGACCGCCGCGATCGAGCCGTTCCCGGCCGGCAGCGGCGCCTCGGAGACCGTGTCGACGCCGGCCAGACCGTCGCTGACGGTGCCGGGGGTGTCGTCACGGACCTGCTCGTAGACGAGCCCGCCGATGGCACCACCCGCGACGCCGACGACCAGGGCGAGCACGCAGACCACCGGCCAGATCCAGCCCGGCACGCGAGCCCGCGGAGCCCGGGGCGGGGGCGGCGGAGGAGGAGGGGTCCAGCGGTACGGCGGTGCCTGCACCGTCGGAGGTACCCAGCTGGGCGGAGGGGTGCTCGGCCCGATCGGCTGGGTGGGCTCGTCCTGCGTCACGTACCTATCTTGTCCCGTCGGACGAAATCCACGCCCGGCGGGTGACGGTCTGGCTCGGTACGGGCGGGCGAGAGCTGTCGACCTGCGTGATCGAGGTGGCCGGCGGGCGCCGGTCGATGGTGGGTGCCGGGGCGGAGGCCGGCGCCACTCCGAACACCAGCACGCCCATCACCGCGGCGCCGACGGCGCTGCCACCGATCGCGGCGAGGCCTGCGGTCCGCCGCCGGTCGGGTGCGCCGACGAGGTAGGTGTCCCCCGGCGTGGACCCCGGACCGGCAGCGCCCATCAGTGAGCCCTTGAGCCAGGTCGGCGTCGCGGGTGCGGCGACCTCGAAGGAGAGCCCGCTCAGCCGGGTCTTGACCCAGCCCTCGCGCTCGACGAGGTCGCGGCAGGTGTGGCAGCCGTGCACGTGCTCCCACGCCCGCTCGGTCTCCTCCGGCGAGAGCTGGCCGTCGAGCAGGGCGCTGGTCCGCGAGCCGAGGTGGCCCATCACGTCGCGGATCCCCACGGCGCGAGGACGGGTCCGGCGTACCGGGCCCGTCCCGCGCTCGGGGCGCGATGGGCGAGCGCGGTGCGCAGCATGGCGCGGCCCCGGTGGATGCGGGAGCGGACGGTGCCGAGCTTGGCGCCGAGGATGTCGGCGATCTCCTCGTAGCTCAGCCCCTCGACGTCGCAGAGGACGACGGCGGCGCGGAAGTCCGGCGGCAGCGTCGCCAGGGCGCGCTCGATGTCGTCGTCGAAGGTCCGGTCGGCGTACGCCGTGTCCGGGCTCGGCGAGCTGCTGGTGAGCCGGTCGGCCCGCTCGTCGGAGAGCGCGTCGAAGCGGATCCGCTGCTTGCGGCGGGCCTGGTCGAGGAAGAGGTTCGTGGTGATGCGGTGCAGCCAGCCCTCGAAGGTGCCGGGCGTGTAGGTGGACAGCGACCGGAACACCCGGACGAAGACCTCCTGGGTGAGGTCCTCCGCGTCATGGCGGTTGCCGGTCAGCCGGTAGGCGAGGCGGTACACCCGGTCGGAGTGCTGCTCGACGATCTCGTCCCAGGAGGGGACGTGGTCATCTGCTCTGGTCTCCACCGGAGCCTCCTTGTCGCGCTGCCGCGCCGATCCGAACAGGGTCCTGTCCTTCCTGAACCTAGGGACTGCTGCTGAAGAGAACCTGTGAGACCAGTGTCCCTCTCCTGAGCCTCTTTGCTGCTTCATCGGGACCAACGAGCGAACCGACGGCTGTGTTCCCTCACCCCGCGGCCGTGTCGCGCTACCTTGACACTCGTGAAGTCGACGAGCTGGTCCTACGCCGAGGAGCACGTCGCTGAGGACGAGGTCCTCGCCAACGCGCGTGCGCGTGCCGAGGAGGTCGGCGTGGTGCCGATCGGGTCCGGCGGTGGGGCCGCGCTGCGGTTCCTCGCCGCGGTCCTCGACGCCCGCGCGGTCGTGGAGATCGGGACCGGCACCGGCGTCTCCGGCGTCTGGCTGCTGCGCGGCATGCGACCCGACGGCGTCCTCACCAGCGTCGACATCGAGGCCGAGCACCAGCGGCTGGCGCGCGAGTCGTTCGCCGAGGCGGGGATCGCGACGCAGCGGGTGCGCACCATCGCCGGCGCGGCGCTCGACGTACTCCCGCGGCTCACCGACGGCCACTACGACCTGGTCTTCTGCGACGGCGACAAGGCCGAGTACACCGCGTACCTGAAGGAGGCACTGCGGCTGCTGCGCCCCGGCGGGGTCGTCGTGTTCGACAACGCGCTGTGGCACGACCGGGTCGCGGACCCGGCCCAGCGCGACGAGGAGACCACCACGATCCGCGAGCTCGGCCGGACCGTCGCGGAGCGCGACGACCTGGTGTCGGTCCTGCTGCCCGTCGGCGACGGACTGCTGGCCGCGAAGAAGGTCTGGAGCCCCGAGGCCGACTGACCCGGGGCTCAGTAGCGAGGAGCGGCGAGGAACCCGTCGCCGCCCTCGGCGACCGCGACCACGTCGCACTCCTCGATCAGCACCGGGGCGCTGCCGACGATCTGGGAGACCGGTGAGGTGTCCGCGGTGTCGCTGAAGGCGCGCTGGAACTCGGCACGCGCCTCGTCGGATCCGAAGACGTAGCACCCCTCGAACCACTGCCCCGGCCGGGTGCGCCAGGTCTTGAAGCGCAGCCCCTCTTTGCCCGAGAAGCGCCCGAACGAGCTGTCGGCGACGTACGCCGCCAGCTGTTCCTCGACGTCCGACGGTCCGTCGGCGAGCGACCAGCGCACCGTGAGGCCCTGCATCAGGAGATCCCGGCGAGCGGGTCGTCGGAGCCGAGCCAGGCGAGCATCGCGCGAGCCCCGAAGCCGGTGGGCCCGGGCGTCCACTCGAACCGGTCCTCCGGTGAGTCACCGACCGACGCGAGGTCCAGGTGCGCCCAGGGCCGTCCGTCCACGAAGTGCTGGAGGAAGAGCGCCGCCGTGATCGCTCCCGGTCCGCCGGGCGCGTTGTCGGCGTCGGCGATCGTCGAGGACAGCTTCTGCTCGTACGCGTCCGCCAGCGGGAACCGCCACAGCGGCTCACCGGCGGCGACCGACGCCTCGCGCAGCGCCTCGGCGAGCGCGTCGCGGTTGGCGAACAGCCCGCCGACCTGCTGGCCGAGGGCGACCTTGACCGCGCCCGTCAGCGTGGCGACGTCGACCACGACGGCGGGGTCGAGCTCGCTGATCGCGTACGCGATCGCGTCCGCGAGGACCAGCCGGCCCTCGGCATCGGTGTTGGTGACCTCCGAGGTGCGGCCGCCGTAGTGGCGGACCACGTCGCCGGGGCGGAGCGCGTTGCCGCCGACGGCGTTCTCGGCGGCGGCGACCAGGCCGACGACCCGGACCGGGCAGCCGACGTCGGCGAGCGCGGCGAGGGTCGCCATGACGACGGCGCCGCCGGTCATGTCGCGCTTCATGTTGACCATCGCCTCGCCGGGCTTGATCGAGAGGCCGCCGGTGTCGAAGGTGATGCCCTTGCCGACCAGGACGACCGTCGGCGTCCGCCGGTCGGCGTTCTCTGGCGTGTAGTCGAGGCGGATCAGCCGCGGCGGGGTGGCCGAGGCCTGGCCGACCGCGACGATGCCCCCGAAGCCGTGCTCCTCGAGCCACTGCTCGTCGTGGACCGTGACCTCGAGACCGGTGTCCCGCCCGAGCTGCTCGGCCTGGGCAGCGAGCCAGGGCGGGTTCTTCAGGTTCGAGGGGACGGTCGCGAGCAGCCGGGACCGCCACGCCGCGCCGCCGACCGCGACCGCACGGGCCACGACCGGTGCCAGGGTGTCAGGCAGGTCGGCGAGCACGACCCGCGCGACCGGCCGGTGTTCCGGTGCGCCGGAGCGCCAGTGGAACTGGAACGACCCGAGCATCGCGCCGACCACGAAGGCCGCCACGCCCTCGTCCTCGGCGACCGAGGCCACCGAGGAGGCGACCGAGCCGCGGTCGCGGGCCTCGCGGGCGAGCGCCGCGCCCGCGCGGCGCAGGTCGTCGGGCCGCTGGGCACCGACGCCGACCAGCATCACGCAGCGGAGCTCGGCGTTCTCCGGGCCGCCGAGCGGCACCGGGACCCGGACCACCTCGCCGGCCTTGCCGGTGGCCGCGGACAGCTCCAGCACGCCGAGCAGGTCGAGACCGAGCTGGTCACCGAGCTCTGCGCCGCCGGGGCCGAGCACGACGGCACCGTCCGGCTCGTCAGGGGGGAGCACCGGGACCGCCGCGACCTCGACACCGAGGACGGCGTGCGGCAGCGCCGCACTCAGAGCGAACTCCGGCGGCGAGACCTGGGCGGGGAGGGTCAGTGGGTGGTTGCGGGGCACGTCAGCCGACGACGTCCTTGAGGGCATCTCCGAGAGCGCCGGCCTCCTCGGCGTTGAGCTCGACAACCAGTCGGCCACCACCTTCGAGCGGGACGCGCATCACGATGCCCCGCCCTTCCTTGGTGACCTCCAGCGGACCGTCGCCCGTCCGCGGCTTCATCGCCGCCATCCGCGCACCTTCCTTTGCTCTCTTCGAGTGCCAGGAGGCCACCGAGCGACCCCTGTACGCCGTACGGGACACCATTATCCCTCATGGAGCGGCGCCGCGGCGCACAGGCACGAACGCTGGGGGCGAACGGGCTGGCAGACTCCCCTCATGCAGGCCCGATCAGCGCTGTTCGACGTGTACGGCGACCACCTGCGCTCCCGGGGCAGCCAGGCCCCGGTGGCGGCGGTCGTGCGCATGCTCGAGCCGGTCGGCATCGCGGCGCCGGCCGTGCGCACGGCGATCTCGCGGATGGTGACCCAGGGCTGGCTGGAGCCGGTGCAGCTGGCGGGCGGCCGCGGCTACCGCACCACCGACCGCGCGAACCGACGCCTCGACGAGACCGGCAACCGGATCTACCGGCGCCGGCTGCCGGCGTGGGACGGGCACTGGCACCTCGCCTTCGTGACGCCACCGCCGTCGCGGGCCGCGCGCGCCCGGCTGCGGGCGGACCTCACCTTCGTCGGGTACGCCGAGCTGCTCGACAACGTGTGGGTGAGCCCGTTCCCCCGGGCCGAGCTGGGCGAGATCCTGGTCCGGTCCGACGCCACGGCGCGCACCGCGCGGGCGGACCGCTTCGACCCCGAGCCGACCGGCGCGTGGGACCTGGACCGGCTGCGGTCGGCGTACGACGACTGGCTCGGCCGGGCCGACGACCTCGTCGGACGGCACCTGACCGCGCACGCGGACGCGGACGAGGCGGCGTTCGCGGCCCGGTTCCACCTCGTGCACGAGTGGCGGAAGTTCCTCTTCGCCGACCCCGGCCTGCCCGACGACCTGCTGCCGGAGGACTGGCCGGGGCGCGACGCCGCCGAGCTGTTCGCGGCCGAGGCGACCCGCCTGCAGCCGGGCACCGACCGGTTCGTCGCGCGGTGTCTCGGCGCCTGACACACTGCCTCCCATGAGTGACTCCCCCGTGCTCCTGGACGTGACCGACGGCGTCGGGACCATCACGCTGAACCGTCCCGAGGCCTACAACAGCCTCAACATCGCGACCAAGGAGCTGCTGCTCGAGACCGTGCGCCAGGTCGGGGACGACCCCGCGGTGCGCTGCGTCGTGCTGACCGGCACCGGCAAGGCGTTCTGCACCGGCCAGGACCTCAAGGAGCACATCGAGCTGCTGGAGAACGGCGGCAGCGACGCGCTCTTCACCACCGTGGACAAGCACTACAACCCGATCGTCACCGTGCTGGCCGGCATGGCCAAGCCGGTGATCGCGGCCGTCAACGGCGTCGCGGCCGGGGCCGGGGCGAGCCTGGCGTTCGCCTGCGACCTGCGGATCGTGGCCGACACCGCCGGCTTCAACCTGGCGTTCGCGAACGTCGCGCTGTCGTGCGACACCGGCGCCAGCTACCACCTCCAGCGGCTGGTCGGCCGGGCGAAGGCGATCGAGCTGCTCTACTTCCCCAGCACCCTGAGCGCCGCCGACGCGCTGACCCTCGGCCTGGCGACCACCGTGGTGCCGGCCGACGAGCTCGCGGCCGAGGTCGGCGCGCTGGCCGCGCGGCTCGCCGCCGGGCCGACGGTCGCGCTCGGCGCGATGCGCCAGTCGGTCGCGTACGCCTCCGGCCACTCCTTCGAGGAGGCCCTCGAGCTCGAGAGCGTGATGATGGCCAGGACCGGCGCCACCGCCGACCACCGCGCCGCCGTCGCGGCGTTCGTGGCCAAGGAGAAGCCGGTGTTCGAGGGGCGCTAGGGAGGCTGCCGTTCGTCCCGACCGTCACCAGGGCGCGACCGTGACGCCGCCCCACTCCTCGGGCTGGACGTCGCGGACGGACTGGGTGAGCTCCCAGCGGTGGCCGGCCGGGTCGGCGACCACAGCGGAGCGCTCGCCGTACTCGTAGGTCGTGGGCTCCTGCAGCACCCGCGCGCCGGCGGCGACGGCGCGGGCGAACGCCGCGTCCACGTCGTCGACGCGGACCTTGATCTCGTGGGTGTAGCCGTCGCCGGACGGCGCGACCCGCTCGCCGCCGTCGTCCGCGACCACGACCGCGCCGTCGCTGCCGACGCTCAGCTGCGCTCGGTGCGCGTCACCGATCCGCACCCGCTCGCCGAAGCCGAAGGCCCCGGTCAGGAAGTCCACGGCCGCGCGGACGTCCGGGTAGACCAGGACCGGGGTGACGGTCGCGGGCGGGGCCGAGCGGTTGGTCGTCATCCCTCACAGACTCGCACGGGCGAGGACGCGGCGCAGCCCTCAGCCCCGGTGCGCGCCCCAGAGCCCGAGCAGCTGGCGCGGGGCGGCCCTGGTCAGCCGCCGGTGGCCCGGGTGCGCGCCGTACTCGACGGTGACGGCGGAGCCCTTGAAGCGACTGTTGAACCAGCCGGTCATGGTGCCGTGGCAGACGCCGCCGCAGGTGAAGGACTTGCTCGGCAGGTTGAGTGCGTCGGCGACCCGGCGGGAGAACCGCTGGTCCTTGGTGTCGGTGTCCACGCCGTGGAGGGGCTGGTGGAAGCTGACGATCCACCGTGGGCGGACCTGCTTCAGGAACCCCATCATCGCCCGGGTCTCCGGCTCGGAGCCGGCGCGCGGGCCGGACTCGTAGCCGCCGTCCAGGTCGGCCCAGTGGTAGGGGAAGTTCCGGTTGAGGTCCACCCCGTGGGCGTTCTTGCGGGTGTGTGCCGCGAGACCGTCGGGGTTGTAGACGGGCAGCACCCAGAGGTTGAGCCCGTGGATCTTCGGGCCGTCGCGGAGCGTCGCGAGGATCTGCCGCGGGGCCCCTTCGTCCCCGTGCATGGTGGCGACGAGCAGCACCTTCGGCTGCCCCCGCTCCCCCAACCGCCACGCGGTGATCGGGCGGCCGTGCACGGAGTGCCCGATCACCCGCTTCTCGACGACCGCACCACGCTCGAGTGGCGCGTTCGCGGCGTGGCCGGGCAGCGGTACGCCGACGACCGTCAGCGCGATGGCGGTGAGCACGATGCCGAGACGCATGGGCACCGAGCCTAGGGCATCTGCCGGCTCACACGGCCGCGGTCAGGTAGGCCCAGCTGAAGACCAGGACGCCGACCAGCATGCCGACGTGCGCCAGGACCGACAGGCCCGGCCCTTCGGACCAGCTGTCCTCCTTGCCCTCCGAGGCGTGCTTGCCGCGGCTCGGCAGCCAGCGCACCAGGATCAGCAGTCCGGCGACGACCACGACCCACCACAGGCCGAGGGCGGCGATGCCGATGCCGTCGTTCCCGCTGACGAGGAAGGCCACCCACAGGACCAGCGCCAGGGCGCCCGCGATCGTGTGGACGTGGACGAGGGCCTGGCCCATCTGCAACCGTCCCGCGCCGCCGCCCCGGCGCCCCAGGCGGAGTCGCGTCAGCACGATCACCACCGCCGCCAGTGCGGTGAGGACGTAGACGATCACCTCGGTCGACATGGAGCGGAGTGTGCCCTACGCGGTGGGTTCCTCGCCATGCTCGGGCTGCCCGGGCGCCTTCTCCAGCTCACCGGCGAGCCGGTCCAGGAGCGCGTCGACCTCCGACATCCGGTAGCCCCGGAGGGCCAGGGAGAAGCGCACGCGGCGGAGGTCCTCGGCCCGCAGCGGACCGGTGGCGGGGACCGTGGCGTCCGGCCGGTCGTCGTACACGTCGGCGAGCGGGGCGCCACGGCCGGCGGCCACCAGCGCGATGCCACCGAGCGCGAGCACGATGAGGATCGCGAAGAACCACATCACGGCATGCCCACCTCCCGGGCGCCGACCATCAGGGCGACGACCTCCTCGACGTCGTCGGTGAGGATCAGCCGGTCCAGGTCGCCCTGGTTGATGGTGGTCTCGATCAGCGAGGTGTCTCGCAGCCAGCCCACGAGTCCGGACCAGTACGCCGTGCCCATCAGCACGATCGGGAAGCTGGTGATCTTCCCGGTCTGCGCGAGCGTCAGCGCCTCGAACAGCTCGTCGAGCGTGCCGAAGCCACCGGGCAGCACGACGAAGCCCTGCGAGTACTTCACGAACATCGTCTTGCGCGCGAAGAAGTAGCGGAAGTTGACCCCGATGTCGACCCAGTCGTTCAGCCCGGTCTCCCAGGGCAGCTCGATGCCGAGCCCCACGCTGACGCCTCCGGCCTGGCTGGCGCCCTTGTTCGCGGCCTCCATGACGCCGGGGCCGCCACCGGTGATGAGGCCGAAGCCCTCCTCGGCGAGCCGCCGGCCGACGGTCTCCGCGACGGCGTACGACGGGTGCTCCTCGCCGAGCCGCGCGGAGCCGAAGAGCGCGATGGCCGGCCCGAGCTCGGCGAGCGCGCCGAAGCCCTCGACGAACTCGGCCTGCATCCGCAGCACCCGCCATGGGTCGGTGTGCACCCAGTCGGACGTGCCACGCGAGTCGAGGAGCCGCTGGTCGGTCGTGCCGGCGTCGACCTGCCCGCGCCGCTGGATGACCGGGCCCTTGTACTTCGCCCTCATGACGTCAGCCAGCTCCTGAGCCGGGCCTCGCAGCGTTCGATGTGCTCGATGGGCACGTGCTCCTCCTGCTTGTGGGCGAGCATCGGGTCACCGGGCCCGAAGTTGACCGCCGGGACGCCGAGCGCGCTGAACCGGGCGACGTCGGTCCAGCCGAACTTGGGATTGACCTCGCCACCGACCGCCTCGACGAAGGCCTTCGCGGCCGGCAGGTCGAGGCCGGGCAGCGCGCCGGGGGCGGAGTCGGTGAGGCGGACGTCGTACCCGTCGAAGACCTCGCGCACGAACGCCTCGGCCTCCGCCTCGGACCGGTCCGGGGCGAACCGGAAGTTCACCTCGACCACGCACTCGTCGGGCAGCACGTTGCCGGCCACACCGCCGCGGATGGACACCGCGTTGAGGCCCTCGTGGTACTCCAGCCCGTCGATGACCGGCCGGCGGGCGTCGTACTCGGTGAGGCAGCGGAGCACCTCGGCGGCGCCGTGGATCGCGTTGACCCCGCGCCAGCTGCGGGCTGAGTGGGCGCGCTCGCCGGTCGTGCGGACCTCGACCCGCAACGTGCCCTGGCAGCCCGCCTCGACGAGGGCGTTCGACGGCTCCATCAGGATCGCGAAGTCCGCGGCCATCAGGTCGGGGTCGGACTCCGCGAGCAGCCGGAGGCCGTTGTACCGCTCCTCGATCTCCTCGGCCTCGTAGAGGATGTAGGTGACGTCACGGTTCGGCTCCGGGACCGTGGCGGCGAGCCGCAGGATGACCGCGTCGCCGCCCTTCATGTCGCAGCTGCCGAGGCCGTGGAGGAGCCCCCCCTCGCGGCGCGCGGGCAGGTTGTCGTTCACCGGCACCGTGTCCAGGTGTCCCGCGATCACGACCCGCTCGCCGCGGCCGAGGTCGGTGCGCGCGACGACGGTGTGGCCGCGGCGCGTGACCGCGAGGTGGGGGTACGCCGAGAGCGCGTGCTCGACGGCGTCCGCGATCTCCTGCTCGCCGAGGCTGACCGACTCGATGTCCACGAGCTGCCCGGTGAGGGTGACCGCGTCCGCGGTGAGGTCCAGGTGGGTCGTCGTCACAGGCCTATCCAACCAGCCGGGCCAGCTTCTCCAGCGCCATCCGGGTGCCGAGCTCGTTGTCGGCCGGCGGGACCACGTCGGGCACGCCGTCCATGTGCAGCGTGACCTCCGTGCCGCCCTCGACGTCGCGCAGCGTCGTGGTGGTCGTGATCGTCCCGAGGAGGTCGGGGTCGTCGGTCTCGAACTCGATCTCCTCGACGACCCGCTCACCCTCGACGAGCTCGACGTACCGGCCCGTGTAGGTGTCGGTCGCGCCGTCGGTCTTGCCCGCGGCCGCCGGGTCGTCGTACGTCAGCGACATCCGGACCCGGCCGCCGACCCGCGCGTCGAGCTCGTGCACCTCGCCGCGCATCCCGTCCGGGACCCGCCACTGTGCGACGGCCTCGGGGTCGAGCAGCGCGCGGTAGACGGTGGCGCGGTCCGCGTGGACCAGGACGGCGGCAGTGGTCGAGTACACGCCGCGACCCTATTCCGCCCGAAGTAGAACCTGTTCTAGTCTGGTGCGATGCGCAACGGACTCGTGCTGTTCACCTCCGACCGCGGCATCACGCCGGCCGCCCTCGGCGCGGCCGCGGAGGAGCGGGGCTTCGACACGTTCTACGTGCCCGAGCACACCCACATCCCGGTGAAGCGGACCGCCGCGCACCCGGGCACCGGCGACGAGACGCTGCCCGACGACCGCTACCTGCGCACGCTCGACCCGTGGGTCTCGCTCGCGACGGTGGCCCAGGCGACGTCGCGGATCCGGCTGTCCACCGCGGTCGCGCTCCCGGTCGAGTCCGACCCGATCACGCTCGCGAAGCAGATCGCCACCCTGGACCACCTCTCCGGCGGCCGGGTCGACATCGGCGCCGGCTTCGGCTGGAACACCGACGAGCTCGCCGACCACCACGTCCCCGCCGAGCGCCGGCGCACGGTCCTGCGGGAGTACGTCGAGGCGATGCGCGCGCTGTGGACCCAGGAGGAGGCGTCGTACGACGGCGAGTTCGTCTCGTTCGGGCCGTCCTGGGCCTACCCGAAGCCGGCCGCGCACATCCCGCTGGTCATCGGCGCCGGCGGCGGTCCGAAGACCTTCCGGTGGATCGCCGAGAACGCCGACGGCTGGATGACCACGCCCACCCAGCAGGACATCTCCGCCCAGATCGACGCGCTCAAGAAGGCCTGGGCCGACGCCGGCCGGTCCGGGGCTCCCGAGATCCGGATCCTGATCGCGTTCAGGCCCGACCCCGAGGACCTGATGGCCTGGGCGGAGCAGGGCGCCACCGAGCTGATCTGGGGCGTCCCCGACAAGTCCCCCGACGAGGTGCTCGCCTCGCTGGACCGCCTCGCCGCTCGACTCGGCCTCGCGTGAGCCGAGTCGGCGCAGTCTCAGCCTCTCTGGACGCCGAGTCGGCGCAGTCTCAGCTGAGACTGCGCCGACTCGGCACTAGGCCTTCACCACGGTCACGGTCGGCTCGGCGCCGTCGGCCGCCACCACGTCGTACGAGGTCGCCAGGGTCTCGCTGGTGATCAGCCGCTCGTGGTGACGGGCCGCCGCCACGACCTCGGTCGAACCCCCGATGGTCAGCGCGATCCGGTCGGAGACCTCGAGGCCGGCGTCGCGGCGCGCCTGCTGGACCGCGCGCACGAGGTCACGGGCCAGGCCCTCCTCGGCGAGCTCCGGGGTCACCTCGGTGTCGAGGACCACGAAGCCGCCGCTGCGCAGCACCCCGGTCGCCGTGCCACCGTCGGCGGAGCCGGCCACGGTCTCGAGGGTGTACTCGCCCTCGACCAGCGCCAGCCCGCCCGCGGTGACGGTGCCGTCGTCGGCCACCGACCAGTCGCCGGACTTCGAGCCCTTGATCGCGGTCTGCACGTCCTTGCCGAGACGCGGGCCGGCGGCGCGGGCGTTGACCGTGAGCTTCTGCTCCACGCCGTACGACGCGGCCTCGTCGGAGTCGACCGACAGCAGCCGGACCGTCTTGACGTTGACCTCGTCGCGCACGATGGCGTCGAAGCCCGACAGCGCGGCCGGGTCGGGGACGACCACGGTCAGCGTCGCGAGCGGCAGCCGGTTGCGCAGGTTGCCCGCCTTGCGGAGCGCCGAGGTCGCCGAGCAGACCTCGCGGACCTTGTCCATCGCGGCCACCAGCGCCTCGTCGGTGGGCAGCTCGTCCACGAGCGGCCAGTCCGCCAGGTGCACCGACCGCTGGCCGGTCAGGCCGCGCCAGACCTCCTCGGTCGTGAGCGGCATCAGCGGCGCGGTCGCCCGGCAGACGACCTCGAGCACCGTGTGGAGCGTGTCGAACGCGTCGGCGTCGCCCTCCCAGAAGCGGTCCCGGGAACGACGGATGTACCAGTTGGTCAGCACGTCGAGGAACGACCGCGTCGCGTCGCACGCCTCGGCCACGGCGTACGCGTCCAGGGCCGCCGTCATCTCGCCGACGAAGTCGCGGCACTTGGCCAGGAGGTAGCGGTCCAGCGGGTCCGTCGAGTCGGTCCGCTGCCGCGCGTCGTACCCCTGCCCGTTGTCGTGGGCGTTGGCGTACAGCTGGAAGAAGTACCAGCTGTTCCACAGCGGGATCAGCACCTGGCGCACGGAGTCGCGGATGCCCTGCTCGGTGACGATCAGGTTGCCGCCGCGCAGGATCGGCGACGACATCAGGAACCACCGCATCGCGTCCGCGCCGTCGCGGTCGAACACCTCGCGCACGTCGGGGTAGTTGCGCAGCGACTTCGACATCTTGTTGCCGTCGGAGCCGAGCACGATGCCGTGGCTGATGCAGTTCTCGAACGCCGGCTTGTCGAAGATGCCCGTCGCCAGGATGTGCAGCGTGTAGAACCAGCCGCGGGTCTGGCCGATGTACTCGACGATGAAGTCCGCCGGGAAGTGGTGGCTGAACCACTCCTCGTTCTCGAACGGCACGTGCACCTGGGCGAACGACATCGAGCCGGAGTCGAACCAGACGTCGAGCACGTCGGACACGCGGCGCATCATCGACTTCCCGGTCGGGTCGTCCGGGTTGGGTCGGACCAGGTCGTCGACGTAGGGACGGTGCAGGTCCGGCTCGCCGTTGCGGTTGCGCGGCAGCGTGCCGAAGTCGCGCTCGAGCTCCGCGAAGGAGCCGTACACGTCCAGGCGGGGGTACGCCGGGTCGTCGCTCTTCCACACCGGCACCGGCGAGCCCCAGAACCGGTTGCGGGTGATCGACCAGTCGCGGGCGTTCTCCAGCCACCGTCCGAACTGACCGTCCTGGATGTGGTCCGGCACCCAGTTGATCTGCTTGTTCAGCTCGAGCATCCGCTGCTTGATCGCGGTCACCTCGACGAACCACGACGAGACGCCCTTGTAGATCAGGGGATTCCGGCACCGCCAGCAGTGCGGGTAGCTGTGCGCGTAGGTCTCGCGGCGCAGCAGCACCGTCCCGGGCGACACCGCGCCGGTCTCGCCCTCGCCCCGGGTCGCAGCCTTGAGGTGGTCGATGACGTGCGGGTTGGCGTCGAAGACGTTCATGCCCTCGTACTCGGCGACCGGGAACGTGAACCGGCCGTCCTTGCCCACCGGCATCACCGGCTCGATCTGCTCCCGGTCGGTGACGATCTTGTCGTCCTCACCGAAGGCGCCCGCCGTGTGCACGAGGCCGGTGCCGTCCGTGGTCGTCACGAACTCCGACGCCGGCACCACGCGGAACGCGCGCTCGCGGCCGGCGTAGTAGGAGAACGGCGGCGTGTAGGTCAGGCCCAGCAGCTCCGATCCCGGACCGCGCCACACCACCTCGGGGTCCTCCCCCAGCTCCGCCTTGTACGCCGGGACCCGCGCCGCGGCCAGGATGTAGCGGACCCCGTCGACCGCGACCACGACGTACTCGATCTCCTCACCGACCATCACCGCGAGGTTGCTCGGCAGCGTCCACGGGGTGGTGGTCCAGACGAGCAGCTTCGCGCCCTGGAACTCACCCGGAGTGGTCACGTCGTACCCGACGGTGACGGCGGGGTCCTGACGGGTCTGGTAGACGTCGTCGTCCATCCGCAGCTCGTGGTTGGACAGCGGGGTCTCGTCGTTCCAGCAGTACGGCAGGACGCGGAAGCCCTCGTAGACCCAGCCCTTGTCGTAGAGCTGCTTGAACGCCCAGATCACCGACTCCATGTAGTCGGGGTCCATGGTCTTGTAGTCGTGGTCGAAGTCGACCCAGCGCGCCTGGCGGGTGACGTACTCGCGCCACTCGTCGGTGTACATCAGCACCGACTGCCGGCAGGCGTCGTTGAACGCCTCGATGCCCAGCTCGAGGATCTCGTCGGTGGTCTTGATGCCCTTGAGGCGCATCGCCTCCAGCTCGGCGGGCAGCCCGTGGGTGTCCCAGCCGAACCGCCGCTCGACGCGCCTGCCGCGCATCGTCTGGTACCGCGGGATCAGGTCCTTGACGTACCCGGTCAGCAGGTGGCCGTAGTGCGGCAGCCCGTTGGCGAACGGCGGACCGTCGTAGAAGACGAACTCGTTGTCGCCGTCCACGCCCGCGTCACGTTGGTCGATGCTGGCCTGGAACGTGCCGTCCTGCTCCCAGAACGCGAGGATGCGCTCCTCGATCTCCGGGAAGCGCGGGCTCGAGGGCACACTGCCGGAGTCGTTCTTCGGGTAGGTCATCGGGGCT
This sequence comes from Nocardioides sp. URHA0032, assembly GCF_000620645.1. Classification (GTDB taxonomy): domain Bacteria; phylum Actinomycetota; class Actinomycetes; order Propionibacteriales; family Nocardioidaceae; genus Nocardioides. Next base: position 158,149 of record NZ_KK211161.1, read on the forward strand.
CCTGCGCTCGTCGGTCGTGTTCTCGACGAGGACGACCCCACCAGTCCGGGGAGAGCCGCGGTACCACCTCGCTTGCCGTTCCGGGGAACGACCGCTCGTTCACGGCTGTGACGGGCCTACCCGTCCGGTTCTACTTGCCCGAGGGCTTTCTTCCGGAGGCTCGCCGCTGATGACGGCTCGAACGCCTTGCTCGAAGCGTACGGCGTGGCCTCGGCGCCTCGCCAATCGGAATCGGCGTGGCCGCACGACGCGCCCGACGAGCCCACGCCGTCAGCCTTCATCGGACGTTCAGGTGCGAGGAGGACGATCGACCCGTGAGCGCCGGCCGGTCCGCCCGAGTCGTGACGGCGACCGACTGCGTGGCCGTCGGTGTGGTCGCCCTGCTGGTCTTCGCACTGCACGGCTTCGACGGGCCCCTGGACCGCGACCTCGGGGTGTTCACGTACGGCGGCGAGCACGTCGCGCACGGCGTCCCGCCGTACGCCGCGATCTTCAACTCGGTCGGCCCACTCTCCGAGGCGCTCCCCGGACTTGCCATCTGGATCGGCGCGCACTCGGGGATCGGCCCGGTGAGCGCGGAACGGCACCTGTTCGTGGTGCTGGCCGCCGGCTGCTGCGCCGTCCTCCACCTGCTCGCCAGGGACGTCCTCGGCTCCCGTGCGGCCGGGTTCGTGGCCGCCGCGGTGCTCCTGACCTTCCAGGACTTCGCGGCCCTCGCGTCCGACGGCCCGCGGGAGAAGACCGCGATGGTGCTCCTGCTGCTGGTGACGCTGGTCCTGCTCACCCGCCGGCGCTGGGCAGCGGCGGGGGTCACCACCGCGCTCGCCACGCTGACCTGGCAACCCGTGCTCGCCGTCGCGGTCGTGGCCGCCGTCGTCGCGGTGGTCGGGGGCAGGATCGGACGCGTGCGCGCCGCCATCGCGTTCGTCGCCGGCGGCGCCGCCACGACGGCCGTGTTCGCGGGCTGGTTCCTGGCCCGCGGCGACCTCCGGACGGCGGTCGAGGGCTTCGTCGTCGTCAACGCCGAGTACACCCGGCAGCCCTCGCTGCTGACCGAGCCGGGCGTGATCAGGACCTTCCTCTGGGAGGCGTACCACGCCTCCCTGCTGCTGGTGCCGATCGGCCTGGTCGCCCTGTTCGTCGCGACCGGGTGCGCCGTACGGCGGAGCCTGCCGCTCGTGGTCGTCGGCGCCGCGGGCCTGGCCGCGACCGCCTGGACGGTCGCCGTCATCAACGGACCGCCCGACCTGTTCGTGCTGCTCCCCTTCGCCGCGCTCGGTGTCGCCGCGGCGGTCGTCGCGATCGCGGCCCGCGTGACGCGGCCGGTCGGCCGGGCGGTCGTCGCCGCGGTGACCCTGGCCGCGGTCGTCGCCGCGGGCACGAGCGCGGTCCGCACCCGTGACGACTCCCTCGAGCGCGAGCGGGCCGACGTCCGGGACGTGCTCGCCGCGGCTCCCGCCGGCGCCACGGTGCTCTCGATCAACGCACCCGAGGTGCTCGCGCTCTCGGGCCGCTCCAACCCCACGCCGTACCAGGTCTTCGACCGGGCCATGGACGGCTACCTGCAGGCGAACTGGCCCGGCGGGCTGCACGGGTACGCCCGCTGGATCGCACGGACCCGGCCGACCCTCGTCGCCTTCTCCGCCGGCCGGCACCAGCGTTGGCCCGTGCGGGTGCTGCGGCGCGACTACTGGCTCGCGGGTCGCGGGCACGCCTGGGGCTGGTACGTCTCGCGGACCGCCGGCGCCCGGACGCTCGCGGCCGTCTCGCACGCGATCCACGCCGCCCGGCACCGACCGGTCTGACCCAACCCGGTTGCCTCGCACGGGCGGTTGCTGGTCGGGTGGTCCCATGAGCGACGACACCACCCTGCACGGCGAGGAGGCGGTCCTCGCCGACTACCTCGGCCACTTCCGCCGCACCTTCGAGCGCATCTGCCAGGGGCTGGACGCCGACCAGCTGGCCCGGCGGTCGGTGCCGCCGTCGAGCATGTCGCTCCTCGGGCTCCTGAGACACCTCGCGGCGGTCGAGTACTCCTGGTGGCGCCGCGTGATGGGCCGCGACCTCACGCTGCCGAAGATGTGGGGCAAGGACGAGAACCGCGACGCCGACTTCGACGGCGCGATCGCCGACGACGCGGTGGTGGCGGAGGCCTGGGAGGCGTGGCGCGCCGAGGTCGCCCACGCCGAGGAGTTCCGGGCGACCCACCCGATGGACTTCCTGGGCCAGCACGACGACGGCCCGATCGAGATGCGCGAGGTCGTCGTCCACCTCATCGAGGAGTACGCCCGGCACTGCGGCCACGCGGACCTGCTCCGCGAGACGATCGACGGGCAGACCGGCCGGTGACGGGCGAGCTCGGCACGCTGCGGCTCTGGCTGGCCGACTTCCGGGCCGCCGTCGAGCGGAAGACCGCCGACCTCGACGCCGAGCAGCTTGCCCGGCGGTCGGTCCCGCCGAGCTCCCTCAGCCTGCTCGGACTGGTCCGCCACCTCGCGCAGCTGGAGCACCACTGGTTCCGGCGCGTCCTGCAGCAGCACCCCGAGGAGACCCAGCTGTTCGTCGTCGACGGCGACTGGGAGTCCCAGTTCGACGGCGCCCTCGCCGATCGCGACGTCGTCGAGGAGGCGTTCGCGACCTGGCGTGCCACGACCGCGCAGGCGGACGCATGGCTCGACGGGCTCCCCGACGAGGCGCTGGACGTCGTCATCGACCCGGAGGGCCGGATCGCGACGATCCGCGACGTCTTCGTGCAGGTGCTCCAGGAGTACGCGCGGCACCTCGGTCACATGGACCTGCTGCGCGAGGTCGTCGACGGGCGGACCGGGGAGTGAGTGTCAGGACAGCAGGTCGGCGCGGGCGCTGCTGATCCACTCGAGCACGCCGCCGGCCTCCGCCGCCGCAGCGTGCCGCTGCGCCTCGTCTCGCGCACCCCGGTCGTGCTCGGTCCCGTCGACCGGCGGACGGGCCGCGGCCCGGGGTACGCCGCCAACTAGGCTGTGCTGCCGTGACTGATCAGAAGGCCTGGGGATTCGGGCTCGCCACCCTCGACGGCAACGGCAACGTGCTGGACGTCTGGTTCCCCGCGCCGGGTCTCGGCGGGAAGCCGGCCGACGCCGTCTGCCCGAGCGAGCTCGGTGACCTCCAGGGCACCGACAAGGACCGCGGGGTCACCCGGGACGTCCTGCTGGTCGAGATCGAGGACCTCCAGGCGCCGCCGACGACCACCGAGGACGTGTGGCTCCGCCTGCACCTGCTCTCGTCGCGCCGGGTGACGCCCCACTCCATCAACCTCGACGGCCTGTTCGGGCTGCTGGCCAACGTCGTGTGGACCAGCGCCGGGCCGTGCCCGGTCGAGGGCTTCGAGACGACCCGCGCGCGGCTGCGGGCGAACGGCCGGCACCTGACGGTGTTCGGCGTGGACAAGTTCCCGCGGATGGTCGACTACGTGCTGCCGGCCGGTGTGCGGATCGCGGACGCCGACCGGGTCCGGCTCGGCGCGCACCTCGCCGAGGGCACCACCGTGATGCACGAGGGCTTCGTCAACTACAACGCCGGCACCCTCGGTGCCTCGATGGTCGAGGGCCGGATCTCCGCCGGCGTCGTCGTCGGTGACGGCTCGGACGTGGGTGGGGGCGCCTCGATCATGGGCACGCTCTCGGGCGGCGGCAAGCAGGTCATCTCGATCGGCAGGCGGTGCCTGCTCGGCGCGAACGCCGGCGTCGGCATCTCCCTCGGCGACGACTGTGTCGTCGAGGCCGGTTGCTACATCACCGCAGGCACCAAGGTCACCGTCAACGACCCGGTCGACGGCATCGGCCCGACGGTCGTCAAGGCGCTCGAGCTCTCCGGCGCGAGCAACGTGCTGTTCCGCCGCAACTCGGTCTCGGGGGCGATCGAGGCCGTCCCGTGGAAGAGCGACGGGGTCGCGCTGAACGCCGCCTTGCACGCGAACTGAACACTGGACCCATGAGGTTCCGCACCGGCGTCGCCGTGGTCGTGCTCGCCGGGGTCGGTGTGGCGGCCGCGGTCGGGTACGGCGTGCATGACTTCTTCAACGACGTCCACCCGTTCTTCCAGTCCGACGAGTGCACCGCGACCGTGAGCGGGCGGACCGTGACGCTGAATCCCGAACAGGCCGAGAACGCCGCGCTGATCACCGCGGTCTCGGTAGGCCGCGGCCTGCCCGCGCACGCTGCGACGATCGCCCTCGCCACGGCGTACCAGGAGTCGAAGCTCTACAACCTCGAGTCCGGTGACCGCGACTCCGCGGGCCTGTTCCAGCAGCGTCCCTCGCAGGGATGGGGCACCCGGGCGCAGGTGCTGGACCCGTACCATGCGACCAACGCGTTCTACGACGCCCTGGAGAAGGTCGACGGCTACCAGGACATGCGGGTCACCGAGGCCGCTCAGGAGGTGCAGCGGTCCGGGTTTCCGGAGGCGTACGCCGACCACGAGGCCGATGCCCGGGTGCTCGCGTCCGCACTCACCGGCAACTCGGCCCACGCCTTCTCCTGCCGGCTCGCGGACCATCCCGGGCAGGAGTCCGACAAGCTCACCGACTCCGGGCTGACGCACCGGGCCGACGTCGTACGCCGCGAGCTCGACGACCTGTTCGGCGACCCGCCGATGGGCGGCTTCGCGCCGGGCGGCGTCAGCACCGGGCACATGGCCGGCTCCGCTCACTACGACGGCCGCGCGGTCGACGTGTTCGTCCGGCCGGTCAGCCCGGAGAACAAGATCCGCGGCTGGGCGATCGCGCAGTACCTGGTCGCGATGGCCGACCGACTCTCGATCGAGCACGTGATCTTCGACGACCGGATCTGGACCTCCGGCAGCCGCTCGGGCGACGGCTGGCGCGACTACGACCCACCGGCGAGCTCCGGCAGCCGGCTGGTCCTCGAGCACCGCGACCACGTCCACGTCGACGTCTTCGACTGACCCGGACCCGAGTTCCTCCGGGGCCCGGCTGAATCCGCGGCGTGTTTCTGTTGAGAACGGGCGCCCGCGCGCCGATGGAGAGTGATGCTGGACGACATCACCAGACGATGGTCGTGGACGATCCACAGACCGGACCAGACCAGGTTTCCGTCACCACCTCCGACGGAAATCTCACCGCAGGAGGTACGACGATGTGCAACCACTCACCGGGATGTCCGGAGATCGAGGCGGCCGACCGCTGCAGCGCCCACGTGGTCTCCGACCACCTGCACGACCAGGGCTGGTGCCGTCTCTGCAACGGGCTGATCCTCTTCGACGACGGCCACTACCTGACGCCCGACGGGCACGACCACGTCCTGACCCTGTCCGCCTGACCTGCGTGGCCCGCCCACCTAGGCTGGGCGGATGAGATCTCGGGTCCTGGTCCTCGCGTTGATCGGTGCGACGCTCGTGGTGGCCGCCCCGGCGCCCGCCGCCGGACCGTGTGACCACCCCACGGTCCGCGGGACCGCCGACGACGACCGGCTCAGCGGCACCAGCGGCCCCGACGTGATCGCGGGCCTCGGCGGCGACGACACCCTCCTGGGTCGCGGCGGCGACGACGTGCTCTGCGGCGGAGCCGGCCAGGACCGGCTCGTCGGCGGGCCCGGCGACGACCAGCTGCACGGTGGGACCGACGCGAAGGTCGCCGAGGACACCGACTACTACGTCTACGACGGCGACACGCTCGACGGCGGCCCCGGCAGCGACACCCTCGACGGTGGGCTGGACGGCAGGCACGACGGCTCCGTGGACAGCCTCACGTTCGCCGGGCTGAGTGCTCCCGTGACGGTCGACCTGGCGGAGGCCACCGCGGTCTCCGGCGCCGACACCGACACGGTGATCGGCCCGGTCGACCGCGTCACCGGCACCGACCACGACGACGTGCTCCTCGGGTCCGACGCCGACGACGTCCTGCTCGGCGGCGCCGGCCGCGACCACATCGACGGTCGCGGCGGCGACGACTGGGTCGACGGCGGCGGCTGGGCGGACGGCGTCGCCGACACCTCGCCGAACACCGTGCTCGGCGGTCCCGGCCACGACATCGTGGACGGCGGCGCTGGTGACGACCTGCTCCGCGGCGGCCCGGGTGGCGACCTGCTCCAGGCCGGCCAGGGCGTGGACCGGTCGTACGGCGGCCGCGGCGACGACACGGTCAACGACGAGGCCGTCCCGGAGGCGGGCCAGGTCCTCGACGGGGGGCCGGGCCACGACAGGACCGGCGGCGTCGGCCTGCTGGACCGGAGCGGCACGTTCCGCGGCCAGGTCACGGGCACCATCGACATGGCCGCGGGCACGCTGCGCGCCCACGTGCGCGGTCTCTATTGGGACGTCGCGCTGACCCGCTTCGAGGACGTCTCCGCCCCCCGGGGCACCTGGACCGTCTTCGGTACCGACGGGCCGGACTCCCTGTGGGCCGGCTTCCTCGACCAGGGCGTGCGCATCTACGCCCGCGGCGGCAACGACGAGCTCCACGGCTCCGACCGGGACGACCTCCTGAACGGCGGTCCGGGCCACGACCGCGGGACCGGCTGGGCCGGCCACGACCGCTACGTCTCGGTGGAGCGGATCCAGCGCTGACCACCTGTGGACGACGCCGTCCACGCCCGGCGACCGGGGAACGCTTCCCCCATGGAGGTGGCCGAGGTGCTGCGCGAGCTGGGCGGGGTCGCGACCCGAGCGGCCCTGGTCGCGGCCACCGACAGGGGCACGGTCGACCGCGCCCTCGCCGGCGGCTCGATCGAGGTCCTCGCCCGCGGCCGGTATGCCCTTCCCGAGGTCGAGGGTGCGGTCGCCGCGGCGCACCGGCTGGCCGGCGCCCTCTGCCTGACCAGTGCCGCCCTCCACCACGGATGGGCGGTCAAGACCGTGCCGGATCGGCCGCACGTCGCCGTACCACGCAACCGCAGGGCGCCAGCACACGCACGCGCGCACGTCCACTACCTCGACGTGCCGCCCGGGTCGATCGTCCTGGACGAGGTGGCAACGCTCGCGCACTGCCTGCGACGACTGCCCTTCGACGAGGCGCTCGCTGTCGCCGACCCCGCCCTCCGCGCCGGCGAGGATACGGCGCTGCGGCAGGCGGCCGCGCTCGCCCGCGGGCCGGGGAGCAAACAGGTCCGCCGGGTCGCGGGCCTCGCCCGCGCCGAAGCGGCCAACCCGTTCGAGTCCGTGCTGCGTGCCATCGCGCTGGGCGTCAGCGGCCTCCGCGTCGAGCCGCAGGTGCTGATCACGTCGGTCGAGCCGTGGTGTCGCCCGGACCTCGTGGACCGGGAGCTGCGCATCGTGCTCGAGGCGGACTCGTTCGAGTGGCACGGTGGCCGGGCCGCCCTCGCTCGCGACGCCCGCCGGTACAACCTGCTGGTCGTCGACGGCTGGCTCGTGCTGCGGTTCGCCTGGGAGGACGTCATGCTCGACCCGTGCTACGTCGGGTCCGTGCTGCGTGCGGCCGTAGCCGAACGGGCGCAACGCCGCCCATGACCTCGCCGACCGGCCTGAGAGGCGGGTTACGCCCGCCCGACTACGCGAGCCGGGCGACCGCCGCGTCGACCCGCTCGTCGGTCGCAGTGAACGCCACCCGCACGTGCCGGGTGCCCGCCGAGCCGTAGAAGGCTCCCGGGGCGACCAGGATGCCGCGCTCGGCGAGCCAGGAGACGGTGTCCCAGCAGTCCTCGTCGCGGGTCGCCCACAGGTACAGCGACGCCTCGGAGTGGTCGATGCGGAAGCCGGCGGCCTGCAGGGCCTCGCGCAGCTTGGCGCGGCGGGCGGCGTACCGGGCGTGCTGCTCGACGACGTGCGCGTCGTCCTCCAGCGCCGCCTGCATGGCGACCTGCTGGGGACCGGGCATCTGCAGGCCGAGGTTCTTGCGGACGGCCAGCAGCTCGCCGACCAGGGCCGGGTCGCCGGCCACGAACGCGCAGCGGTAGCCCGCCAGGTTCGAGCGCTTCGAGAGGGAGTGGACGGCGAGGATGCCCTCGTGCGAGCCGCCGCAGACCGACGGGTGCAGCACCGAGATCGGGGTCGCGTCCCACGCACACTCGAGGTAGCACTCGTCGGAGACCAGGATCGTGCCGCGCTCGCGGCACCAGTCGACGACCTTGCGCAGGTGCTCGACGGGGAGCACCCGGCCGGTGGGGTTCGACGGCGAGTTCAGCCAGAGCAGGGCCGGGACCTCGGGGCCGAACGACGTGAGCGAGTCGCGCGCGACCGGGGTCGCACCGGCGAGCACCGCCCCGACCTCGTACGTCGGGTAGGCCAGCTCGGGATACGCGACCAGGTCGCCCGGGCCGAGGCCGAGATGGCCCGGCATCGAGGCGATCAGCTCCTTCGAGCCGATCACCGGCAGCACCGCGCCCAGCGACAGCCCGGTCACGCCGTGCCGGCGGGAGAGCCAGTCGATGCAGGCCTGGCGGGTCTCGGCGCGACCGATCGTCAGGGGGTAGCCGGGCGAGTCGGAGGCGCCGCGCAGCGCCTCCTGCACGACGTCCGGCGTCGGGTCGACCGGCGTGCCGATGGAGAGGTCGACGATCCCGTCGGGGTGCGACCGCGCCCGCTCACCGTGCTCGAGCAGGTGGTCCCACGGGAAGTCGGGGAGCCGGCCCGAGACGCGTCCGTCCAACGAGCTGCTCAGTGGTCCTGGTTCTGCGGCGGCAGCGCGGCGATCATCGGGTGGTCGTGGTCGATCTCGCCCATCTTCGCGGCGCCACCGGGCGAGCCGAGGTCGTCGAAGAAGTGGACGTTGGCGTCGTAGTAGCCCTTCCACTGCTCCGGGGTGTCGTCCTCGTAGAAGATCGCCTCCACCGGGCAGACCGGCTCGCAGGCTCCGCAGTCCACGCACTCGTCGGGGTGGATGTAGAGCATCCGCTTGCCCTCGTAGATGCAGTCGACGGGGCACTCGTCCACGCAGGCCCGATCCTTGAGGTCGACGCACGGCTGGGAGATGACGTAGGTCACCGGTTCCTCCTGAGACTCGCGAGAGCAGCTGCTCACCTACAGCCTAGTATCCCGGGGTGTCCGAGTCGGCAGACCCCCAGTATGTGAACCAGCACGGTCTCGGTCCGCACGTCGTCGGGCAGCGCGTCGTGGTCCGGCGGATCCTCCGCGGCGAGACCGGGCCGAGCGGCGGCCCCGCCCTCACCGACGTCCTCGGCGTGTGTACGGCGTGGTCGGGCGGCACCTGCGTCGTGCAGCCCGAGTCGGGGGCGCCCGTCGTCATCGCGATCGCCGACATCGTGTCCGGCAAGCCGGTGCCGCCGCGCCCGTCGACCCGGCACCGGGTCGCCCCAGCCGAGGCCCAGCGGCGGGCGCTCGCACTCTGGCCGGACCTGGTCGCCGAGCCGCTCGGGAGCTGGCTGCTGCGGCACTCCCCCACCTCGACCGCGCGCCGCGCGAACTCCGTGCTCGCGATGGCGCCGTCCGGCGTCCCCGACGACTACGAGCAGGTGGTCGCGTTCTACGCCGGGCGCACCGGCCGGCCGATCGCGGCGGTCCTGCCGGACTCCGAGGAGGACGCGCTCTTCCGCCGGCACGGCTGGGTCGCGGAGAGCGGCGACGCGGACACGCTGTTCCAGATCGCGGGGGTCGCACGCGCGCGGAGGTCGCTGGTCCCCCGGCTCGCGCCTCACCCGCCGGCTGAACGCGACGAGCGCGGAGACGTGGTCACGGTCCGGATCGGCGACCGGGCGAGCGGCGTGGCGGCGTACGCCGACGACTGGGTGGGGTTCCGCAGCATCGAGGTGTCGCCCGATCAGCGCCGGCAGGGGCTCGCGCTCGCGGTGATGGACGTGCTGCTCGAGTGGGGCGCCGAGCGCGGCGCCACCACGGCGTACCTGCAGGTGCTGGGGGACAACACGCCCGCGGTCGCGCTGTACGAGGGCCTCGGCTTCACCACCCACCACGCGTACCGGTACCTCGCGCCGGGCTAGTCCTCGGCGAGGTCGGACTGGCGGCCGAAGACCCGCTCCGACCAGGTCGTCACCCACGTCCACCGCCAGCGCATCAGCAGGAGCACGGCGGCGCCCGCGATCACCATGCCGGTGATGTTGAGCGCGAGCTGCGCGGCCGACCCGTCGATCTCGTGGCGCTCCCAGAACGCCAGCCCGAGGGCCAGGTTGCCGGCGGCCGGGACGGTCGTGACGCTGATGAAGACGCCGACCATGGTCGCCGAGCGGGAGACGGCGAGGGCGAGGGCACCGGCCGCGCCGGCGAGCAGCGCGACCACGAAGGACCACTGGTCGGGGTGCCAGATGAAGCCGGTGTTGGGGCGCGCCCGGGTGACGTCGTCGACGGTCACCAGGCCCGCCCAGCGGGCGAACAGCGCCAGCAGCGCGATCACCGCGATCGCGAAGGCGAACGAGAACAGCAGGAGTCGCAGGCCGCGCCCGATCATCCCGGGACGGCGCAGTGCGATGCCGGCGCTCGCGGCCGCGACCGCGCTGTACTCCGGACCGACGACCATCGCGCCGACGACCAGCACCGCCGAGTCGGTGATCACCGCGATCGAGGCGAGGGCGACGGCAAGGACCAGGAACAGGTGGTACGACACGGTCGGCACCGCGCCGGCCTCGGCCTGCGCCTCCACCGCCTCCCAGATCACCGCGTCGTCGGGGTGCCCCGGCGCGGCGGCCTCCAGGCGCCTCGCCCGCTCGAACGGCGTGCCGGTCGGCGTGGTGACGACGACGCCGCCCTCCGCGCACAGGCCGATCCGGTCGAGGTCGCGGAGCAGGTCACCGGCCTTCTCGCGGGCGACGTCGCACTCGACCAGGTCGCCGGGCGGCTCGAGCACCACGCCCTCTTGGAGGGTCAGGTTCGTGATCCACGCCCGGTCGCGGAGCAGCTGCACGACCGGAGCGGTGAGCCTCGGCGGCGAGGTCAGTCGGAAGTGCACCACCACGGCCCGCAGCGTACGCTGGCCGCGGCGCCCGAGAGGCCTGACAACCCTCCCGCGATCCAGCGGAGCGACGGACACCCGCGCGTACGGCGTACCGACGAGAGGCCGACGGTCGGTCGGCGAAGGTGTGGTGGCACCGCGATCTAGCCCCCGCCCACACCTCCAGGGCTTTCGCCTACTGGAGGTACTCGTGCAACGCACACTCTGTTCAGACCTGCCCGCCGCCACACCCGGGGAGCCCGTGCGGCTGCAGGGCTGGGTCCACCGGCGCCGCGAGCTCGCCGCGCTGACGTTCCTGGTCGTCCGCGACCGCAGCGGCCTGGCCCAGGTCGTCGTCCGCGGCGGGGAGGTGCCGCCGGAGGAGACGACCGTCGAGGTGGTCGGCACGGCGACCGCGAACGCCCAGGCACCCGGCGGCATCGAGGTCACCGACCCGGTGATCGTGCCGCTGACCGAGCCCGCCGCCACGCCCCCGATCGAGCTGTGGCGGCCGACGGTCGCGGCCGGCCTGCCGACGATGCTCGACCACGCGCCGGTGACCTGGCGGCACCCCGTGCAACGGGCCCGTTGGGAGCTCGCCGCGGCGTCGGTGCGCGGCTTCCGGGCCACGCTGGACGCGGCCGGCTTCACCGAGATCCAGACGCCGAAGTTCGTGGCGTCCGCGACGGAGTCGGGTGCCAACGTCTTCGAGGTCGACTACTTCGGACGACCGGCGTACCTCGCCCAGAGCCCGCAGTTCTACAAGCAGCAGCTGGTCGGGGTGTTCGAGCGGGTCTACGAGGTGGGGCCGGTGTTCCGGGCCGAACCGCACGACACCGTCCGGCACCTCGCGGAGTACGTCTCGCTCGACGCCGAGCTCGGCTTCATCGAGGACCACCGCGACGTGCTGCGGGTGCTGCGCGACGTCGTCGCCGGCATGGTCGACGCCGTGCACGAGCTGGCCGGGCCCGCGGTCGAGCGGTCCGGCGCGCAGGTGCCGGTCGTGCCCGAGGAGATCCCGGTGCTGCACTTCCGCGACGCGTTGAGGATGGTCGGCGCGCCGGAGGACGAGCCCGACCTGGCGCCGGAGCACGAGCGCGCGCTCGGCGCCTGGGCGCTGGAGACGCACGGCAGCGACTTCGTCGCGATCGAGGGCTACCCGATGGTGAAGCGGCCCTTCTACACGCACGCGCAGCCGGACGACCCCCGCTGGTCCAACAGCTTCGACCTGCTGTTCCGCGGGCTCGAGCTGGTGACGGGCGGCCAGCGCCTGCACCGGCCCTCCGACTACCACGCGGCGATCCGGGCCCGCGGCGAGGACCCGGCGGCGTACGCGCCGTACCTGTCGGCGTTCGAGCACGGCATGCCACCGCACGGCGGCTTCGCGATCGGGCTGGAGCGCTGGACCGCGCGGCTGACCGGCGTCGCGAACATCCGGGAGGTGACCCTCTTCCCGCGCGACCTCCATAGGCTGACGCCGTGAACCTCGCGGAGGAGGGCGAACGGCTGTTGTCGTTCGCCCGGGCGTCGGCGCACCCGGACGGCGGCTTCGGGTGGCTGTCGGACGACGGCCACCTGGAGCCGGAGCGGCCGGTGGAGCTGTGGATCACCTGCCGGATGACGCACGTCTTCGCGCTCGCCCACCTCCAGGGTCATCCCTGGGCGGGCGAGCTCGTCGACCACGGCGTGACCGCGCTGGCCGGACGGTTCCGCGACCCGGTCAACGGTGGGTGGTACGCCGCCGTCGACTCGTCCGGTCCGGTGACGCGGGGCAAGACGGCCTACGAGCACGCGTTCGTCGTGCTGGCCGCGTCGTCGGCCTCGGTGGCGGGCCGGCCGGGCGCGGACGCGCTGCTGGCGGACGCGCTGGACGTGCTGGACCGGCACTTCTGGGACGACGAGGCCGGGATGGTCGTCGAGGAGTGGGACGAGTCCTGGTCGGAGCTCGACGACTACCGCGGCGTGAACGCCAACATGCACACGGTCGAGGCCCTCCTCGCCGTCGGCGACGTGGCCCGCGCCGAGCGGATCGTGACCCGGGTGGTGCACGGCTTCGCGCGGGGCAACGGCTGGCGGATCCCCGAGCACTTCGACAGCGCCTGGCGGCCGGTCCCGGGCTACCACCGGGACCAGCCGGCGCACCCGTTCCGACCGTACGGCGCGACGATCGGCCACTGGTTCGAGTGGAGCCGGCTGACCCTCGTGCTGCGCGCCGCGCTCGGCGACCCGGCCCCGGAGTGGATGCTCGAGGACGCGGTCGCACTGTTCGACGCGGGCGTGCGTGAGGGCTGGGCGGTCGACGGCGCCGAGGGCTTCGTCTACACGGTCGACTGGGACGGCGCACCCGTCGTCCGCCAGCGGATGCACTGGGTCGTGACCGAGGCGCTGGCCGCGGCCGCGACCCTGCGGGCAGTCACCGGCGACGAGATGTACGCCATCTGCGAGCGGCAGTGGTGGGCGTACGCCGACCGCTACCTCGTCGACCGGGCGGGCGGCTCCTGGTACCACGAGCTGGCGCCGGACAACAGGCCGGCCGCGGGCACCTGGGCCGGCAAGCCGGACGTGTACCACGCGTTCCAGGCGACACTGGTGCCCTCGCTGCCGGTCTGGCCGGCGTTCGCCCGAGCGCTCAGTACGCGCAAGCGGGGGTGAACGCCGGGTCGGCCGGTCCGGGTCGCTCGAGCGCGTTCAGCACCCACTGGATCGCGGTGCGGCTCATCGGGATGAACACGTGCTCGGCGGAGTCGTCGGGGCAGGAGTCCTGGATCGTGACATTGGTGGTGCGCGGCCCCGCGGCGAGGAACGCCGAGGTGTAGGGCACCACGACCTCGTCGTACTTGGTCGAGATCTGGGTGTAGCTGACGTCGCCGGGAGTCTCGTCGCCGGCGTTCAGCTTCGTCAGGAACGGCGAGCCGGCCGCCTGCTCGGTGCAGGCCGGGCAGGTCGCGCCCGCCCACGGGTCGTTCGGGCCGCCGACGATCGACGTGCCGTGGTTGGACGGCGACAGGCCGACGAGGTCGTCGACGTGCTGCCGCCCGCCGAGGAACTTGATGTAGTAGCGCGGCATCATCCCGCCCTGCGAGTGGCCCACCATCGACACCTTCGCGGCGCCGGTCGCGTCGAGGACCTTGGTGACGAAGTCCTTCAGCTGCTGGGCCGACGCGGCGATCTCGCCGGTGCCGCGGTTGCCGTAGTCGAGGGAGTACACGCAGAAGCCCTCGGCGACCATGGCCGAGGACAGGTCGTCGAGCAGGCTCTTCTTGTCCCCGAAGGTGCCGTGCACGATGACGACCGGCTCGGGTCGCTCGGCGGTCGGCCTGCAGGACCAGTCGTTGGCGCCGGTCGGGTTGCCGAACGGGTTCGTCGGCAGCGGTACGACGGCCGCGCGAGCGGATGCGCTCAGGCCGACGACGGCGAGCAGCGAGACGAGCAGGGCGGGCAGCAGGCGTCGCATGACCCGCCCAACGAGCCGGAGGTGCGGTCGGTCACGCGAGCGCGCGCGGACGGGGCAGCGTGCCGATCGCGAGGACGATCAGCACCAGGCCGAGCCCGAGCACGGCGTACCCCTGGACGTCCTGGCTGAGCAGGTAGTCGCCCTCGGGCCGGGGAAAGGCCAGCCAGCCCACCATCAGGTCCCACCCGGCCACGAACGCCAGCCGTGACCACCAGCCCGGCGGCAGCGCGACCACGGCGGCGAGCGTCGCCACCGCGGCGAGGACCAGGCCCCACGAGAGCTCGTGCAGCGCGACCGTCGCGACGCCGGTGGCGGCGCCGGCCAGGAGCAGGCCGACCGCCGCGAGGGCTCTCACAGGCCGGCGAAGAGATCGGTCTCGAGACCGTCCTCGTTCAGCTCGCCCTGCTGCCCCTTGGCGATCCGGAAGAACTCCAGGCCCCACGCCACGCTGCCGAGGTTGTTGGACAGCGCGAAGAACGGCCCGTCCATGGCGATCTGGGTCGCGTGGGCGCGCATCGCCGCGAGCTTCTGCTCCACGTGGTCGGTGGCGTCGACGACCGCGGCGAGGTCCTGGTCGGGGGTGACGAAGTGCGGCAGCGGGCCGTCGGGGTCCATGCCCTCGAACGACGTGGTGTCACCGGCGTCGCGGAGCGCCCGCAGGCCGGCCCGCATCCGGCTCTCCGACATGGCGCCCCAGTAGATCTTCGCGATGTCCCAGGGCTCCCCCAGGTCCTTGCGGTACGACGGGACCGCGGCCAGCGCCGCGGCGTACGTCGCGACCCGGTGCGCCTGGATGTGGTCCGGGTGACCGTAGCCGCCGAACTGGTCGTAGGTGACCAGCACCTGCGGGCGCACCTCGCGGATGACGGCGACCAGGTGGTTGGCGGCCTCGGTCAGGTCGGCGTTCCAGAAGGCGTTCTCGTGGATGTCGTCGGCAGGGACGGCGTGCCCGTCCTCGTGCCACTTCATCCCGGAGTCGCGGTAGGTGCCGAAGCCGCCGAGGTAGCGGTGGTCGGTGACGCCCAGCTCCTTCATGGCGTCGGCCAGCTCGCCGCGACGGTGCTCACCGAGGCGGTCGTCCTGGTCGGCGGCGAGGTTCGCGAGCTCGGGCACCAGGATCTCGCCCATCTCCCCGCCCGTGCAGGTGACGAGCGTGACGCCGCGTCCCTCCGCGGCGTACTTCGCCATCGTCGCGCCCTGGCCGATCGACTCGTCGTCGGGATGGGCGTGCACGAGCAGGAGTCGCTGGTCAGCGGTCATGGTCTCGATCCTAGGGAGAGCTGAGAGATCCGGTCGAAGCGGGAAACGCCCGGAGCGGCCGAGTTCTTCCTGTGGACGGCCGGGTGCGCGGACCCGTCTACGAGCGCTTGATCCTGCGCGGCTGCGTCGGGAGCTCGAGCGGGGCCGGGGCCGGCTCCTCCTCGTCGTCGACATCCAGCCAGCCGTCGTGCTCGTCGACGAGCAGCTCCAGGACGAGCTCCGGGGCGTCGGTCAGCACCGCCCAGGGGTGGTCCTCGTCGTCGTCCTCGCCGGCCAGCCGCTCGCGCTGCAGGCGTGCGTCGTAGCCGTCGGCGACCAGCCGGGCGACCACCGCCCGGGCGTCGTCCTCGCCGAAGAAGATGCCGCGCACGGGGTCCATCATCCCAGCGGCAGGTGCGCGAGGAACGGACGGTCGGGCTCCAACCAGTCCACGTCGTCGAGCTGGCCGGCGGCCAGCCACCGCACCTCGTCGTGCTCGTGGGGGTGCGGCTCCCCCGCGACCAGGTCTGCGACCGCCACCCTCAGCACGTGCCGCTCGCCGATCGCGACCGCGCCCGGCAGCCACGCGCGCACCGCGATCGTGCAACCGAGCTCCTCGGCGATCTCGCGCACCAAGGCCGCCTCGGGCGTCTCACCGGCCTCGACCTTGCCGCCCGGCAGCTCCCACCGGCCGGCCAGCGCCGGAGGCGCGCTGCGCCGCGCGGCGAGCACCCGCCCGTCGCGGACGATCGCTGCTCCCACGACGACGACCACCTGCCGGACGCTACCGTTCACGGGGTGCACCTGACCCGCACCGACGAGCTGGACGCCGAGGTCGACGCGCTCGCGGCGCGGTACGGCGGGCGGGTCGGCCTCGAGGCCGTGCTCGGCGACCTGGACCGGCGGCTCCGGCGTACCCTCGCGCCGGGCCTGGCCGTCCACCGCGCGTGGACGTGGGACCGCGCCGACCGCGACGACCCCGAGTGGTGGCCGCAGGGCATCTCGGTGACCGGTCGGCAGGTCGCGGTGTCGTGGTACGCCAAGGCCGGCGGCGCGCGCGTGTCGTTCCTCGACGTCGGGGCGCTGCGCTACCGGCACGTCCAGCTGGTCCTCCCGACCGCTGACGGATGGACGCCGCTGCGCGTGCACGCCGGCGGGATCGCGTGGCACGGCACCCGGCTGTACGTCGCCGCCACGAAGTCGGGACTGTGGGTCTGCGACACCGCCGACGTCGTCCGGGGCCCCGACGGCTACCTGCTCCCCGTGCGGTCGCGCCTCAGGCCCTCCGAGCCGTTCCGCTTCTCCTTCGTGGGACACGACGGTGAGGGGCTCGTCCTCGGGGAGTACGACAGCGCCGGGGACCAGCGGCGCCTCGCGCGGGTCGGCCTCGACGGCGGCGAGGTGGAGATGGTGGTGGGCGGCGTCCAGCGCGCCCAGGGCGCGGTCCGCGTCGGCTTGGACTGGTACGTCACTGCCTCCCACGGCAAGCGACGACCCGGCTCGATCTGGAGCGGCCGTCCGGGAGCGCTCCGCGAGCACCGCTGGGCGGTCCCGATGGGCTGCGAGGACCTGGCCCACGACCCGCAGACCGACCTGCTGTGGACGGTCACGGAGCACCCGCACCGGCGCTGGATCGTCGCCGTACGGCGCCGCCGGGTCGGCTGAAAGCGGTCCGGACAGGCAAAAAAGCGCCACCGTGAGGTGGCGCTTGCTTACCCGGGGTTGCGGATCGGATGCCCTAGGGTGAGACAGGCGGTCCGGACCATTCTCGCGCAGCGGCAAACAGAGAATGGCCCGGACCGCGTCTGTGTGTCCCGACTTGTTGCTTCAGTTGTGCTCGGGGGGTGCGGGAGCAGCGCCCCCGGGAGAGCTGGCTCCGGGACAGTCACTCATCTGTCCCGGAGCCCGCCCGTTGACGATCAGGTCGTCACTTGACCGAGTCGGACGCCTTGTCCTTCTTGGTCAGGCTCGTGCCGGTGATCTTGACCGTGTACTTGGTCGACTTCTTGTTGCCGTTCTTGTCCTTGACCGAGAACTTGGCGTTGCCGCTGCTGCCCAGGGTCTTGGTGGCAACCTTCTTGCCGCCCACCCAGAGGGTGGCGGTGGCGCCGGCCGCGTCGCTGATCGCGTTCGCCGTGACCTTGTCCTTCTGGCCCTTCGACGAGGCGATCACCTTGAGACCGGCGTCCTCCTTGACGACGACCGCACCCTCGACCGTGGTGGTCGCAGAGGACACGTTCGACGAGGCCGGCAGGCCCTTGGCGCTGTTCGCCGGGGACCAGGAGTAGAGCTGGTCGGCAGCAGCACCGAACTGGTCGTTCAGGCCCTGGACCTTGATCGTCACGTCGCCCTCGGCGCCCGCGTCGACGCGGACGTTGAGGTGGAGCTGACCGTTGGCGTCGGTCATCGCGTCGCTGTCCTGGAACTGCGCCGGGCCCGTCACCTGGATGTTCAGGTCATAGACCGAGACGCCGGCAACGGGGTTGCCGAACGCGTCGGTGACAACCGCGGTGAACGGGATCTGCGTGGTGCCGTGGTCGACCGAAGCCGGGCCGCTGACGGTGACGTTGCGCGCCGTGTTCGAGTCGGTCTCGGCCGCGACGGTGAACTGCGCCGTCTCGGTGCGGCCGGCCGCGGTCGTGGTCACCGTGGTCAGACCGGACTTGGTGCCCACCAGCTTGTAACCGGTCACGTCCGTGTCGCCGGAAGCGAGGTTGACGGTGATCGACGACTTGCCGTCAGACAGGTCGTTCGAACCCGACGGCAGGATGAGCGCGCCGTTGTCGACCGAGATGGTGACGGTCGAGCCGTCCTCGGCACCGGTCACCGTGAGCGGGATCGAGTCGCTCGAGCCGTTGACCTTGGCGTCCGCCAGCGGAACGACCGAGTGCTCCGAGGGGTCGTAGGTCGGCGACTCCGTGCTGGTGCCGTCGATGTTGGTGGTGAAGTTCGCACCCATGCCGTCGGTCGTCCACTTGATCTGCGTGGAGCCCGTCGGGTCGGCGTCAGCCGGAAGGGTGAACTGGTCCGGCACGTAGCCGAAGCCGACCGTGTCCTCCTCGCCGTTGGTCGCCTTCGCGTCAGTGAACGTGAAGGTCGCCGAGCCGGTGCTGTCGACCGGCTTCGCCTGCTGAGGGTCACCGACATGGTTCGGGCCCGCGACGCGCTGGGCGCCGATGAAGCCCGACGTGACGGGGTTGTTGAACTGGTCGGTGACAGTGACCTTGACGTCGACCGAGCCCTTGAGCTTGCCGAAGTACGGGTCCTGCGCGGCGTCGATGAAGGTCGCCTCGGCACGCACGAAGTCGAGCGTCTGGCTGAACGAGCCACCGATGTTGATCGAATCGCCGTCCTGGACCGAGAGCGCGTCCGGGGTGATGGTGACCGAGCCGGCACCGTTGCTGTCGAGCACGGTGGTGACGGTGGTGTCCGCCTCGCCGCCGAAGGTCACGCCGTTGCCGTGGACGTTGAGCGTGACGGTCGCGTTCCGGTCGGAGGTGTCGTCCGACTTGAAGTCGATGCGGACGCTCGACTGGTCGACGCGCACCAGGGTGACATTGGCGTTGCCGTCGGTGTCGTCCGGGTTGCCGAAGCCGTTCCAGCTGTCGGCGGCCGTGACGATGTCGACCTCGTCCGCCGTGATGCCGGCCGCGGCCGTCACGTTCAGGACCGCGGTGTCGGACTTGCCGTTGCCGGAGACGGTGATGGTCTGCGAACCCGTCGCGGTGCCGGTCGCCGTGAACACAGCGGTGCCGTCCGAGATCTCGGAGGCGTCGATCGCGTTGCCGTCGCCGTCCTTGCCGAAGGTGGCGTCGCCGTTGCTCGCGATAGTGAGCGTCTCGGCGTCAGTGAGCTGGGTGAGGTCGCCGTTGGCGTCCTTGATGGTGACGGTGTAGTCGCCGGTCGACTGGCCGGAGGCCGCGGACTGAGACGCGGGAGCCACGTCGATGGAGGCGACCTCGCCGGTCGTCTTGACCGAGGTCTGCGTGCGAGCCTCGGTCGCGTCGACGGTGCCCAGGTTGGCCTCGTCCTCGAAGATGACGAAGTCGGCGGTGTTGTCGCCACCCGGAGGCGTCGTCACCTTGACGTGGAGGGTGATCTGGTCGAGGCCGTCGTTCGGCGTGCTGTCGCCCGTAGCACCGGACGTGACGATGGTCGTCGTGCCGAAGATGTCGACGGTCTGGGTGCTGTTGTCCTCGTGGCCGACGACCAGGTCGGTGCCCGCGAGCTGAAGCTTGGTCTGGTCCACGTTCTTGGTGTTGAGGACGATCGTGGCGCCTTCGCTGCCGCCGTTGCGGGTCGTGCTGGCCGACTGGACCTGGAGCACGTCGCCGGTAGCCGCGTTGGCCGAAGAGGCGAAGAACGGAAGGCCCGTTACCGCCAGAGCGGCGACGGCCGAACCGGCCAGTCCCCGCTTGATGCCGCTGCTGTTCATGCTGAAATTTCCTTCCGGAGTGAGTGAGCGGGGAAAATCCCCCAGCCCCTGTACATGAGGCCCGAGCCTCGTGTGTTCGGCACCCGTACGGATCCCGGCTGCCGAAGAGAAACCTAGGGTGTTGCCCGCGTCACGGAGTGGTTGTTGCAGCCCGCACCGAAACCTGCAATAAATGGACACCGGTGCCACATCCGTGGTTGGGAGGGGCGCCGTCGGATCGGGGGATCATGTCAGTGGAGACCACCTCGCCGCCGTCACGGCGGCGCGGGCGCCCGCAACGCCTCCCGGAGGATCCGCACCCGCTGTCCAGCGGGATCGTGGGCTGCGACCAGCGCGTGGCGTGGCTCCTGACCGTCGCCCGCGTCCTGGGTCCCGACCCCGACCTGGCCCGTCGTGACGGCTTCATCGCCGCGCTCAAGGAGCACGGCATCCCCGTGGACGCCTCGCGGGTCAGCCGGTGGGAGTCCGGGCTGCAGCCGCTGCCGAGCCGGGTCGCGGCGACGTACGAGGAGGTCCTCGGGCTCACCGAGGGGTCGCTCGTCGCGGTGGCCTCCGGGCTGCGGCGGTCGTTCGGGAGCGGGCCGACCCAGCGGGAGAACGTCGTCCGGGAGACCGAGATGTCCGACAGCGAGCTGAACCGGCTGATCGACATCAACGAGTCCGGCGCCGGGAACGGCGCGCAGTGGCTGCAGCTGGCCGACCACTTCAGCCGGTTCGACCGGGTCTTCCTGCGCGAGGCCGACTGGACCGCGCTGTGCCGGCGGCTCGTGACCGAGCTCGGGTCGGCCGTCGGCACCAGCTACGTACGCCGCTACGAGGCCGCCGCAGCGTTCATCCGGCACCCGAACGCGCGCCGCCACCTGATCATGGCCGTCGGGCAGTTCGTGACCGACCCGGACACCCAGGTCGTGTCACCGGTGCTGAACCTGCTCAGCGAGGTGCCGGACCCGGCCGCTGCTGCCCTGACGCTGCGGATGCTGTCGGCGGACAGCGAGAACAAGTACCTCCGCCGGGCCGCGTCCTCCGTCGCCGCGACCAAGCTGGCCCGCGGGCACTTCGACGAGTCCGCCCTCCCCCGGCTCGAGTCGCACGTGCTCGGCGCGCTGCGCCGCGGCGAGTCGCTGGACGGCCGGCTGGACTCCTTCGACCTGGCCGTGCGACTCCCCGACGCGTCGTGGGAGCGGGTCACCGGCGGCCTGCGCACCCGGCGCGCACTCGCCCTGGTCGCCCAGGCCCGGTCGGGCGACGAGATGATCCCGGCGGCCCGGGCCGCATCCGTGGTCGCGGACCTCGCACCCGCGGTGCAGGCCGACACGCCCCGGCACCAGGCGCAGGAGCCCGACCTGATGCTGCGGCGGCTGCTGCGCGAGGCACTGTTCCACTCCCACAAGCCGCGACGGCATCACGCGGCGCTGCTGATCGCGGCGACGCCGTACGCCCCCTCCGCCGCGCGGCACCTGCTCGAGCTCGCGGCCGACCCCAACGAGCTGCTCGCCGCCCGCGCCTGGACGGTCCTGATGCGCGTGGGCAACCACGACCTGCGCGACCAGGTCATGCAGCGCGCACTGGCGGACGAACGCCCCACGGTCCGATCCCGCGCGCTGGTGAACGTCGGCCTGGACGGCGGGCTCTCCGGCGAGCAGTGCACCGCCCTCGCGGACCGGTACGCCGAGTCACGCTCGCTCGAGCGGCACGCGACGCTGTTCGCGCTCGGCATGGCCGGCGCTCCGCAGCTGGTCGAGCTCGCGAAGTCGGAGGACGCGGACACCGCGCGCGGCGCCGCGTGGTGGCTCGGCCAGGGACCGGCCATCCACGACGCCGACCTGAACTAACGCTCCGACGAGCGCGGCTGCCGGGCCAGCTGCCGGCTCTGCGCGACCAGACGGCCGGCGGAGTCCCAGACCTCGCAGTCCTCCTCGAACATGCCGCCCGCCATGTTGCGGGTGGCGTGCCGGACCTTGAGCCACCCGGGGGCGGGCTTCGCGCGGACGTGCGCCGTGAGCTCCAGGGTCGGCGCCCACCCCATCATCCCGAGGTCGAAGGTGACCGGCGGCAGCGCGTCGACCACCATCAGCAGCGAGATCGGGTCGGGCTCGCGGCCGTCGACCAGCCGGAACCACGCGCTCAGCACGCCGGTGCCGCTCGGCTGGCCGACCGCCCAGCCGATGTGGTCGGGGTGGAAGCGCATGTCGAAGCGGTCCATGAGCGGCGCGATCGCGCGCACCTCCGGCGGCGCCATCGTGTTCGGCACGCACTGGTCCGGCGGCGGCATCGCTGGCTCCTCGGCCGTCGTCCGCACGTCGTCGCCCAGCCGGTCGAGGTCGCCGTACGTCGCGAGCGCGGTGATGCGGGTGTCGTCGCCCTGGCGCAGGTCGACCGCCGCGGTCGCGACGCTGCCGCCCTCGCGGCGCACGTCCACGTGCACGGTGGCCTTGCCCGGGGCCGCCGCGGACAGGTAGTACGCCGAGACCGCGAGCGGGTCCGGCTTGCCCGGGAACGTGTGCCGGAGCGCGTTGCCGGCGACGGCCAGCAGGTAGCCGCCGTTGACGCCGCCGCCGACCACCCAGCCCTCGGCGAGGTCGGCGTCCCAGGTGGCGTCGTCACGGCGGCTGATCGCGACGTGCTCGTCGAACTCGTGCTTCACGCGGCGACTCTAGAGTGACCGCCATGACGGACCGACGGCCCCGGTGGGTGTACGAGGCGGGCAGGGAGCCCGACCCTCGCTACAGCCTCGCCAACGAGCGGACCTTCCTCGCGTGGGTGCGCACGGCGCTCGCGATGATGGCCGGCGGCGTCGCGCTGCACGCGCTCGGCCTGCCGGACACCGACTGGGTGCGCGGGCTGCTCGCGGTGCTGCTCGTCGCGCTCGGCGGCGCGGTGACGCTGCTGGCCATGGTCCGCTGGGCGCGGGTCGAGCGCGCGATGCGGTCCCAGCAGCCGCTGCCGGCGTTCAGCCTCGGCTACCTGATGACCGCTGCGGTCGTCGTCGGCGCCGTCGTGCTCGCACTCGCCTTCCTGTGACGGCAACCGGATTCGGGTTCGCCGCGTCCGAGCACTAGGGTCGAGCGCTCCGCCTCGATCCCAGTCGTCTCGAAAGAGTTGCCCCACATGCGCCGCCGACCGACCCGGACGACCATCGCCACGGCGCTCGGCGTGCTCCTCGCCGGGCTCGGCGCCGGCCTTGCACCGCTCGCCACGGCGTCGGGCGACGGGACCGCCGGCATCCGGCA
This sequence comes from Nocardioides sp. URHA0032, assembly GCF_000620645.1. GTDB lineage: Bacteria > Actinomycetota > Actinomycetes > Propionibacteriales > Nocardioidaceae > Nocardioides. Next base: position 181,356 of record NZ_KK211161.1, read on the forward strand.
GGCGTCGGCGACGACGGCGTACCGCTTCGTGGCCGCGCCGGACATCTTCAACCAGGACATCGGGGACGTGCGCGGGCAGGCCGGCTGGCAGCCCGGCGACCCGAACTCGTGGACCCCGCAGCTCGGCACCGCCGTCGACACGGTCCTCGACGAGATCGCCGGGCAGCACCCGCGGTCGCTGCTGGTCGCGGGCGACCTGGTCGAGGGCCACTGGGGCCGCGACGACATGGGGACGGGCATCTTCGGGCCGACCGGCACCGTCGCCGAGCGGGCCGCCAGCCTGCGCCGCGCCGGCGAGTTCTACCACGGCCAGAACGCGCAGAGGTTCGCCGCGCACGGCCTCGACCTGTACCCCGCGGTCGGCGACCACGACCTCGGCGACAACCCGTGGGACGGCACGTCGGCGCGGCTGCGGTTCAAGCGCCACCACGCCGGCCTGTTCCGCTCGGTGTTCGCGCAGGCCTACGACACCGCCCGGTTCGCGAACCGCCCGTTCGGGACCCAGTGGCAGGACACGGCGTACGCCACCCAGCTCAGCCCGGACATCCTCCTGGTCACCCTGGACGTCTTCCACGTGACCGGGAGCGGCGTACGCAACGAGGTCGTCGGTGGGCAGCTGGCGTGGCTGGAGGGCGTCCTCGCCGACGCCCGCGATCGCGGCGTCCCGTGGGTGGTCGTGCAGGGCCACGTGCCCGTGCTGGAGCCGGTGCGGGTCCGCAACAGCTCCGGGCTGTCGCTCCTCGGCGGCGAGGACTCGCCGCTCTGGCGCACGCTGTCGCGGTACGGCGTCGACCTCTACCTGTGCGGCGAGGTGCACGACACCTCGATGCGGCAGGCGGGCGGGGTCACCCAGATCGCGACCGGGACACCGATCTACCTGCGACGGGCCAGCTACCTGACCGCCGACGTGTACGCCGACCGGATGGACCTCACCGTCCACGAGTTCGCGGGCGTACTGACGTCCGCGCACCCGATCTGGCAGGGCAGCAACCTCAAGACGCAGGGCGACCTCTCCTACCCGAGCGCCAGCAGCGTGGTCGCAACGATGACGCTGACCGCCGCCGGGCAGGCGGTCGCGCCGACCGGCAAGCTGGCGCCGTACGCCGGCTGACTGGTGTCACGCGGGCGACGTCAGGCCAGCGCCTGGGCCGCCCGGGCGAGGTCGTCCACACCCCGGGCCAGCTCGTCGGGACGATCGGTCGCCAGGTCGAGGTGGAAGCCGTAGAGGGCGGAGTCGACGAGGGTGACGAGCCGGGCGACCCGGCGGGGCGTGGCGCCGCTGCGGACGAAGTACTCCCGCAGCGTCTCCGCCCAGCGCTCGTTGCTGGCCCGGGCCTCGCTGAGGTACGGCTCGCTGCCGAACAGACCGGTGGCAGCCGCCTGGACGTACACGTCGAGGCAGCTGTCGAGCGGCTCCTCGCCGTACGCCACCCAGAGACGGTTGACCGCCGACCGCACCGAGGGCGCCGCGGGCAGCGCCCGGACGCACCCCGTCGCGCGGTCGCTGGCCCGGGCGACGACGGCGGAGACGAGCGCGTCCCGGCTGCCGAAGTGGTAGATCAGCATCCGGTCGCTGGTGCCGATCGCGGCTGCGAGCGGGCGGAGCGTGAGGCCGATCAGCCCCTGCGCGAGGACGTGGTCGGTGACCTGGTCCAGCAGCTCCTCACGACGGCCCATGCCGACAGCGTAGCGAGTGCTACAGTCGTAGCGACTGCTACACGAGGAGGACGACGTGCTGGCCGGCGTACTGCTCATGGTCGCGATCGGCGTCGAGGTCGTGTCGACCGCGCTGCTGCCGAAGGCGGACGGGTTCACGAACCCGCTCTGGAGCGCCTTCGTGCTCGTCGGGTACGGCGTCTCGATCTGGCTGCTGACCATCGTGGTGCGGACGATGCCGGTGTCGGTCGCCTACGCGATCTGGTCCGGGGTCGGCACCGCCATCGTCGCCGTGGTCGGGTACGCCTTCCTCGGCGAGCAGCTCGGCTGGTTGAAGGTGCTCTCGCTCGCGATGATCGTGCTGGGCGTCATCGGGCTGAACCTGGCCGGCGCGCGCTGAGGGGCGCGCGACCGTCGGGATCCCCGGCTCGCCGGGGATCCCGGCACTTTTCGGCCGTTGCAATGACCGATAAGCGAGGGCAATGACCGCCAAGCGGACATCCTGCCTCCGAGTCCGGGTCGGTTGTCCACAGGGCGGGAAGCGGGCAGCGTGCCGACGCCCGGACCCGGGCATCGAACCGTCATGAAAGAACTGGATCCTGACGATCCCCGCCGGACGCCCATCCACCTCCGGAGGGAGCTCCTGGCGCAGGGTCTCAACGACCGGGCGATCAGTCGCATGCTCCGACGCAAGGAGATCGCACGAGTCCGTCGCGGCGCCTTCGCCGCTCATGACGCGTGGGCGACCCTCGACTCCGTCGGTCGCCATGGCCTGCTCGTCCGTGCTGCGATCAAGCAGGCGAGAACTCAGGTCGTCGCGTCACACGGCTCGGCGCTCCCGGAATGGAACGCGCCGACCTGGGGCTTCGACCTGACCCTGGCGCACCTCACGAGGACCGATGGCAAGTCCGGGCGCAAGGAGGCGGGCGTCAACCAGCACAGCGGAGCACTGCTTCCCGGCGACTACCTCGTGCGCAACGGCATCCTGGTGACGAGTCCGACCAGGACTGCACTGGACGTCACGACGGTCGCTCCGACCGAGTCCGCGCTCGCGGCCGTGTGCTACTTCCTCCACCACGGATTGACGACCAAGGAGCTCCTCGGTGAGCGTTACCGCGCGGACGGTGGCGGGGCGGGGATGGCGAACTGGCCGTACTCCTTGTCGACGGACCTGGTCCTACGCCTTGCCGACGCGCGCGTCGAGTCGGTGCTCGAGGCACGTGGCCTCTACTTCTGCTTCCAGCAGAGCCTTCCGGCGCCCGAGCTGCAGCTCGAGATCCACGACAACGGTCGCGTCGTCGCCCGACTGGACTTCGCCTGGCCGGACTACGGCATCTGGGCCGAGTTCGACGGGAACATCAAGTACACCGACTTCCGGCGGCCCGGAGAGTCGGTGGCGGAGTTCGTCCTTCGGGAGAAGAGGAGACAGGACCGTGTCAGTGAGCTCACGGGCTGGCGCTGCATCCGGATCACGTGGGCCGACCTAGCGCAGCCCGAGCTCCTCGCCGCGCGCATCCGTCGGATGCTGGCCAACTCCGCAAGGGTCAGCTGAGGCCGGCCGACCAGGACCTTCCCGGGCACTCCTGTCGCTTATGGGCCGTTGCAACGCCCGATAAGCGCCGGGATCCCCGGCTCACCGGGGATCCATCCACCGGGCCGCGTCACACCGCGCCGGCCGCCGCCCGACCGGCAGTACGACCCGAGAACAGGCAGCCGCCGAGGAAGGTGCCCTCGAGGGCGTTGTAGCCCATCATCCCGCCGCCTCCGAAGCCGTTGACCTCGCCCGCGGCGTAGAGACCGGGCAGCGGGTCGCCGGTCGCGGTCAGGCAGCGGCCGTCGAGGTCGGTCTCCAGTCCGCCGAGCGTCTTGCGGGTCAGCACGTTGAGGCGTACGGCGATGAGCGGGCCCGCCTTCGGGTCCAGCAGCTTGTGCGGCGTCGCGACGCGGATCAGCTTGTCGCCGCGGTACTTCCGGGCGCCCCGGATCGCGGTGATCTGCGCGTCCTTGCTGAACTCGTTGTCGATCTCGCGGTCCCGCTGCTCGATCAGGTCGCGCAGCTCGGCCTCGACGATCAGCGGCTCGTCGCCGACCCGGTTCATCCCCTGCACCAGCTCGGTGAGGGTGCCGGCGACGACGAAGTCCTCGCCGTGCTGCTTGAAGGCCTCGATCGGCGCGGGCGCGCCCGCCTTCACCCGGGACAGCAGGAGCTTGATGTCCTTGCCGGTCAGGTCCGGGTTCTGCTCCGAGCCCGAGAGCGCGAACTCCTTCTCGATGATCTTCTGGGTCAGCACGAACCACGAGTAGTCGTAGCCGGTCCCGCGCAGGTGGGTGAGCGTGCCGAGGGTGTCGAAGCCCGGGAAGTTCGGCGCGGGCAGTCGCTTGCCGGTCGCGTCGAGCCAGAGGGAGGACGGTCCGGGGAGGATCCGGATGCCGTGGTTCTCCCAGATCGGGTCCCAGTTGCGCAGGCCCTCGACGTAGTGCCACATCCGGTCCGGGTTGATCACCCGGGCGCCGGCGGCCTCGGTGATGCCGAGCATCCGGCCGTCGACGTGCGCCGGTACGCCGGCGACCATCGTCCGCGGCGGCGACCCCAGCCGGGCCGGCCAGGTCTTGCGGACCAGGTCGTGGTTGCCCCCGATGCCGCCGCTCGTGACGATCACGGCCTGCGCCCGCAGCTCGAAGTCCTCGACCTCGACCCGGCTGCTGGCCCTGCCCCGCTCGACGCCGCTGGGCTCGAGGGTCCTGCCGCGCACGCCGACCACGGTCCCGCCCTCGAGCACCAGGTCGTCGACGCGGTGGCGGAACGCGAAGCGGAGGCGGCCGGAGGCCGCGTGCTCACGACAGCGGCGCTCGAACGGCGCGACGACGCCCGGACCCGTGCCCCAGGTGATGTGGAAGCGCGGCACCGAGTTGCCGTGGCCGTCGGCACGGCCGTCGCCGCGCTCGGCCCAGCCGACGACGGGGAACACCCGGTGGCCCATCCCGCGGAGCCAGGAGCGCTTCTCGCCGGCGGCGAAGTTGACGTACGCCTCGGCCCAGCGGCGCGGCCACCGGTCCTCGTCGCGGTCGAACTGCGCACTGCCCAGCCAGTCCTGCATGGCCAGCTCTCGGGAGTCCTTGATGCCCATCCGCCGCTGCTCGGGACTGTCCACGAGGAACAGGCCGCCGAGGCTCCAGAAGGCCTGGCCACCCAGCGACTGCTCGGGCTCCTGGTCCAGCACGACGACGCGCCTGCCGGCGTCGGCGACCTCGGCCGCGGCAGCGAGACCGGCGAGCCCGGCTCCGACGACGATCACATCGGTGTCCACGAGCGCGCATCCTCGCACGGCGTCATGATCCGTACTTTCGGACGTCCCAGGTCTGGACCAGTTTCAACAACTTGCTGCCAACACGTGCCACAGCAGTCACACTCGGCACCGGAGATGCAGCTTGGGAGGGCTGCGTTCCGGACCACACCACTCGGGAGGGAAAGATGGGGAGGGAGACCGTCGCTCGCACGCGGTCTGCCTTGTCGGTACTCGTCGTCACGGCGGACACCGGAGGCGGAGCCGCTGCCACGGCAGTCAGGGCAGCAGCCGCAGAGCTGCTCGCTACCCACGCGCTCACGCTCCCCTCGGCGCTCGCGACCCTCGCCACCGAGAGCTTCGACTGCGTGCTCGTCGCCACCACCGTGCCGGACCTGGCCGCGGCCGAGGTGGCCCGTGCCGTCCGCGCCCGGTGCGGAACCGCGGCGCTCGTGGTCGCCCATGCCGACGCCCTCCCGGGCGCCACCGGCCTCGACGAGGTCGCCGACCTGGTGCTCGGCCCCCACGACCTCGGGGGCGACTGGCTCCGTCTGGTCCGTCAGACCGCCGAGAACGCCCGGCTGCGCCGGGAGCTCGCCGCCGCCGAGTCCTCGGCAGCGCAGCTGGCCGGCGTGGTCGACTCGATGACCGACGCGGTGTTCACCGTCAGCGCCGGCGGCGAGGTCACCAGCTGGAACCGCGCAGCCGCCGCACTGTACGGCTACACCGCCGAGGAGATCCTCGGCCGCGACGTCGCGCTCCTGCACCCGCCCGGCTCCGACGAGCCACGCCGCCTGCTCGCGGTCGCGCAGCGCGGCGAGGCCGTCCGTGGACACGACACGGTCCGGCGCTGCCGGGACGGCCAGCTCGCCGAGGTCACGCTCGACGCGACCGCACACGCCGACGGCATCATCGTCGTCGGTCGCGACATCAGCGGCCGTCGCGAGCTCGAGGCGGAGCTGGTCCGCCAGACCATGCACGACGCGCTGACCGGCCTGCCGAACCGCGCGTACCTCGCCTACCGCCTCGCCCAGTCCCTCGGGGAGGCACGGCGGATCGGCACGCCGGTCGCGGTGCTCGTGGCGGACCTCGACCAGTTCCGGGCGGTCGATGACCTGCACGGCCACGTGGTCGGCGACCGGGTGCTCGTGGAGGTCGCCGAGCGGCTGCGCGCGATGGTCCGGCCGACCGACATCGTGGCGCGCTCCGGAGGCGACGAGTTCGTGATCGTCTCCCCCGGCACCGACGTCGCCGCGGCCGCCAAGCTCGCCCGGAACGTCATCGACGTGATCGCCGAGCCGATCGACGTCGAGCACCGCGCGCTCCGGATCGGGGCCAGCGTCGGCATCGCCGTCTCGCCTCCCCTCGACGGCGACGCCAGCACGTTGCTCAAGCACGCCGACGTCGCGATGTACGAGGCCAAGGCCCGGGGGCGCTCGCGCAGCCAGGTCTTCGACGCCACGTTCGCCCGTCGGGCCGGCGAGCAGCGGCGGCTCGCGGCCGAGCTGCGGGAGGCGCTCGCCCACGACCTGCTCGACGTGCACTACCAGCCGGTCTTCGACCTCACCTCCGAGCGGATCGTCGGCGTCGAGGCGCTGGCCCGCTGGCAGCACCCCTCCGGCAGCGCGGTGTCGCCCGCGACGTTCGTGCCGCTGGCCGAGGCGCACGGCTTCATCGCTGACCTGGACCGCTGGGTGCTCGACCGCGCCTGCCTGGACATCGCGATGGCGCGGGACACCGGAGACCTGGCGGAGGACGTCCGGGTCGCGGTGAACCTCTCGGCCCGCTCCCTCGACGACAGCCGGCTGGTGGCCACGGTCGCCGACGCCCTGCACCGCTCGGGCCTCCCGGCGCAGTCCCTGGTCCTGGAGGTCACCGAGACGGCGGTGCTCCAGAACCGCGACGCGGCCCGCGCCTCGCTCGAGGGCCTGCGGGCGCTCGGCGCGGGCGTGCACCTCGACGACTTCGGCACCGGCTACTCCTCGCTCAGCTTCCTTCGCGAGCTGCCGGTGACCGGCGTGAAGATCGACCGGTCGTTCGTGCGCGACGCCGTCGACCGGCCCGAGGACCTCGCGATCACCGAGGCGATCGTCCGCCTCGCGCGCGGCCTCGGCCTGGAGACGGTCGCCGAGGGCATCGAGACCGTGGAGCAGCGTGACCTGCTGCGCCGGCTCGGGTGCGCCACCGCCCAGGGCTTCTGGTGGAGCGGCGCGGTCCCCCTCTACGACCTTCCCGGAGCCGGAGCCGCCCGCGCGGCGAAGCGGTCCGAGCGCCGCGCCGTCGCCGCACCGCGGCCCTGGAACGTCACGCGCCGCCCCCTCGACCCGGCCGGCGGACGGTCCGCGTGCTGCCTGCGCGGGGGTCTCGAGGCCGGGCAGGGGTGGATCGTCGTCACCAGCCCGAGCCGGCGCGCCGAGTTCGTTCGCTCGCTCGGTGGGCTGCACACCGCCGCCGTCGCCCGGGGGCAGCTGGTCGAGCTGGACGCCTACGACACGCTCCGCGCCGTCACCGGCCCGGACGGCCGGCTCGACACGACCCGCTTCGAGCAGGTGGTCGGGAGTGCGCTGCGCAAGGTCAGCGCGGTCACGGGCGAGGTCGGCATCCACGCCGAGCTCGGGCACGTGACGCAGCCGCTGCTGAGCCTGCGCGTCTCCACCGACCTGCGCCGTCGGCTGCACGCCGAGTCGGAGCTCAGGCTCGAGTACGGCGACCACCCGGCCGACTGCGCCGCGCACGGTGGCCAGGTCGCGCACCAGGTCGAGCTCGGCGACGCCTCGGCCTCCTGAGCGGAACGTCAGGCGAGGCCCACCCGGCCGCCGCCGGACTGCTTGGCGCGGTACATCGCCTCGTCGGCCCGGCGTACCACCTCGTCGAAGGAGTAGGGCGGCGCCAGCGCGACCCCGACGCTGATGCTGACCCGGTGGTCCGCACCGTCGACCACGACCGGCGGCGCGAACGCCGCGAGGATGCGCTCGGCGATCACCTCCGCCTCCTCGGCGCCGGTGTCCTCGCAGATGACCGCGAACTCGTCACCGCCGAGCCGGCTGACGGTGTCGGTCGCACGGATCGATGCGAGCAGCCGGGAGCCGATCTCGCGCAGGACGCTGTCGCCGGTCTCGTGGCTGAAGCCGTCGTTGACGAGCTTGAACCGGTCGACGTCGATGAACAGCACGGCGGTGCCGCGACCGGGGCTGCGCTCGTGGCGGGCCGCGGCGGTCTCCAGCCGGTCGGTGAACAGGTAGCGGTTCGGCAGCCCGGTGAGCGGGTCGTTCAGCGCGCGGCTGCGCAGCACGCTCTCGGCGTGCCGGGCATCGGTGACGTCGGCGACCGAGACGAGGACCCCGAGCCGGTCGTTGCGGCTGTTCAGCGGCCGGCGGGAGACCCGGAGGATGCGCTCGTCCCCGTCGGGGCGGCGGTAGACGACCTCGTGCACCTCGATGACGCCGTCGGTGTCGACCCGCGCCTCGCCGTGCAGGCCGAGCAGCCGGACCGGGTCCTCGCCCGACAGCAGCTCGACGGGACGGCCGAGCACGTCGGCGGCGGTCTCGTTCGCGAAGATCACCAGACCGTCCGGCGAGGTCGCCAGGATGCCTTCCTGGGTGCTCTCGACCATCGCGCGGTGCAGCGCCTCGGAGAGCCGGAGCGCCTCCTCGGACTGGACCCGCTCGGTGACATCGCGCAGGTTCGCGACGTACCCCTGCACGTCGGGGTCGGCCAGGCAGTTGGTCGCCGTCACCTCGACCGAGCGCCACTGCCCGCCGCCGTCGCGGACCCGGACCACGACGTCCCGGCTGCGCCGCGGATCCTCGTGGAGCCGCTCGAGCATCTCCACGACCGCACCGGTGTCCCCGGGGTGGACGTACTCCCAGCTCAGGTGGTGGAGGAGGTCGTCGCGCTCGTAGCCGAGCATCCGGGTGACCGCGCCCGCGACGAAGGTGATCGTCAGGTCGCCGTCCAGCACGACCGCGGTGTCCCACGCCCGCAGGCTGAGCACCTCGGTCAGCTCGAGCTGGCTCTCGTCGTCCGCGCCGGCCCAGGCCGCGATGGCGTACGGCGTGCCGTTCGGCTCGCGGAGCAGGCTGGCGTCGAGCAGCAGGTTGAGGTCGCCACCTTCCGCGTCCCGGAAGAGACCGTGGTAGCTGATCGAGTCGATCTCGCCGGCGCGCAGCCGGGCGAGGCGCGCGACGACGTTGTCGGCGTCGACCGGGTCGACGAGGTCCAGGAGGTCGCAGTCGGCGAACCAGCCCTCGCCGTGGCCGAACAGCTCGCACCACGCCGGGTTGACGGACTCCAGGTGTCCGCTGAGGTCGAGGATCGCCTGCGGAGTGGTCGCCTGGTCGAAGTGCGCGCGGGACATCTCCAGTGCCTGCGCCAGCTCGCGCTGCTCGCTGAGCTGGGCGCTGACGTCGCGGAGCACCGCGATCACACCGATGGCGCCGCCGGGGCCGTGGACCGGACCGAGGGTGAGCTGGGCCTTGAACGAGGAGCCGTCGCGACGGACGACGCCCTCGACGAACGGCTCGACCCGCTCGCCCGCGAGCAGCCGCTGCATGGCCGCGTCGCGCAGCTCCCCGCCCTCGGGCGGGAACAGCATCGCGAGCTCCCCGCCCGCGAGGTCCTCGGCACGCCAGCCGAGGACGCTCTCCGTCGCCGGGCTCGCCCACCGGATCGTGCCGTCGGCGTCGACCGAGAGGATGCAGTCGTGCAGGGTGGCCGCGATGCTCGCGAGCAGCTGCCCCTGGTCGATTTCCCGCATGTGCCCCCCACGCGCTGCGTCAAGGCGACTCATGTTAGTGATCCCCCATGCTCTCGTCATCGGCTTCCGCCGACGCGTACTTGAGGCTCAGCGGAGTCCCACCAGATTGAGGTATGCGGAGGCGAGCTGAGCACCCACGAGCATGCCGGCCGCGGCGCCGGTGAGGAGGAACGGGCCGTGCGGGACGCGTGACTTCGCACCCGCGCTCCCGGAGGCGATCAGGACGACGCCGACGACGGCGCCGACCACGAAGCCGGCACCGAGGCCGACCAGGGCCGGGCCCCAGCCCAGCCAGCCGAGCACCAGACCCAGCACCGGTGCCAGCGCGACGTCACCGAGGCCCATGCCGCGGCCGCCGGTGACCAGCCAGATGCCGCCGTACACCGCCAGCCAGGCGCCGGCCGCGAGGAGCGCGGTCGGCACCGGGGCGGCGCCGTGGCGGACGACGTCGATGCCGAGCGCGATGACGGCGCCGAGGGCGGTCGCCCCGGTGATCGAGAAGGGCAACCGCCGGTGGTCGAGGTCGATCATGAACAGTGCGACCCCGGCAGCCGCGACCACCAGCCCGGCGGCGGCGTACGGCGTGCTCCCGAAGCGCCAGGCCACGACGACGAACAGCAGCCCGGTCGCCAGCTCGACGAGCGGGTAGCGGACCGCGATCGGTGCCGCGCAGTCGCGACAGCGGCCGCGGAGCACCAGCCAGGAGACCACCGGCACGTTGTCGTAGGCGCGCACGGGGTGAGCGCAGGCCGGGCATGCGGACCCGGGCGAGACCAGCGACAGACCCGCCGGCACGCGGTGGATGACCACGTTCAGGAACGAGCCGATCAGCAGGCCGAGGACGCCGGCGAGCAGGATCACGGGGCGTCCGCCGGCTCGAGGACGAGGTGCAGGGCCGCGTGCTCGGCGGAGCCGACCGCGCTGGCGAACCGCTCCCGGCCGGACTGCTCCGCGACCAGGTCCCACCGGAGGTCGACGGTGGCGAGCGTGTGGTCGCCGCTGCGGATCGCGGCGAGCACGAGGTAGGCCTCGAATGCCGCGGCGTCGGCCTGGCGCGCGAGCCGGACCGCCGGCCCGTCCTCTCCCCCGGCGCCCAGCAGGGTCGCCATCGTGGCGCAGTCGGCGGCGGCGGTGCGCAGCTCGGCGGCGAGCTCCGCCGCCGTGCGACCGTCCAGCCGGTCCTCCGTCCGGCTGCTCGGCGTCTCCTGCGCAACGTGCGCGTGGTCCAGGTGGTCGAGGTCGCCGAAGCGGTCGGACAGCAGGCCGTGGACCGACTGGTCGAACGTCGTCACCATCGCCTCGCGCGCAGCGTCGAGGAGGGCGCGGGCGGACAGGCGCGCGGGCAGGACGATGTTCTCCAGCGACGCCGCCACGGACTCGCCGACCGCCGCGAGCTGGGCGTCGGGATCGGGCGCCTGGCCGAGACCGTTCTCCCAGAGCAGCTCCTCCAGCGTGTGCACGTCCGCCGCCCACGCGGCGAGCTGGGCCATCCGGAGGTCGCCGCGCTCGGCGTACCGCTCCGAGAGCTCGGCGAAGTCGGTGGCGCTCATGCTGCGGACCTCCGCGACCGGCGCTTGCTGCGGCGCGGCACGTCGGTCGCCGGCGGGGGCACGGGGAGGACGACCTCCTCCTCGACCACGACCGGCTCGGCGACAGGCTCGCGGTCGACGATGTCCGAATCGTCGACCGGCGCGGACTGCGTGATCTCCAGGGCCGGCGGAGTCACCGTCACGACCGGCGCCGTGGCGACCGGGCGACGCAACGGCACGGGCAGGGTGACCCGGGCGGCCGGAGCCGCGTCGAGGCGCGCGACTGCGGCAGAGACCCGAGCCGCCACCAGGAGCGGATCGGCGTCGGCCGACGTACGGCGGGCGACGGACTCGACCGCGATTCGGACCTGAGCACGGTAGGAGGCGAGGTCGGGCTGCTCGAGCGTAGACTCGGCGGCCCGCTCGAGGGCCTCCTCGAGGACGCGCACCTGGGCGCGCAGGGCCCGGACGTCGGGGTGGGGCTCGGCCAGCAGGGGCTCGACGACGGCCTGGACCTCCGCCTGCTCCTCGACGTCGGCGGCCGGCAGGGATCGGCCCCTGCGCCGGACCACGACGAGCAGCCCGACCATCGAGAGCAGCACCAGGCCGAGCCCGGTGAGGTAGAGGGGCAGGTTCACGTTCATCAGTCCTCCGCGGTCGTGGTGCTGGAGACGTCGACGGTCTTGCCGGGGTCCTTCACGGGGGGCATCACGAACATCTCACCCGTGATCGTCGTGGTGAACGCCCCCGTCGTGCCGTCGCCGGCGAGCGTGACCGAGGTGACCAGGTAGGCACGCTGCATGTGCTCGAGGTTCACGAGCAGCTGCTCGGTCTGGTCATAGGTCCCGGTGACGGAGACGGTGACGGTCTGGCGCGCGAGCTGAGACGTGGCCGGGGTCGTCGTCGATGTGCTCGTGGATGTGCTGGTGGCCGGCGCGCTGGGGTCCGCACCGTCCACGATCGGCGGCGTCGGCGTCAGGGTGGTGACGCCCTTCGCGCCGATGCCGGCGTCGACGGCGGCGGTCGTGACGATCTCGAACAGGCCCGGCTGGTCGGCGGTCGGCGGGAACTTCTTCGCGAGCATGCGGGCAGTCGTCCGGGTGTCGCCGAGCTGCTCCTGCTGCTTGACCAGTCCCGCCAGCTGGGTGCCGAGCACGGCGTTCTGGTCCTGGACGGTCGTCACCTCAGCACGAGCATCGGCGAGCTTGCTCGTCTCGGGGCCGACGGCGAACATCCAGCCCAGGCCGGCGACCGCGAGCAGGCCGACGACGCCGACGACCTTGGTGGCGGCGGGGGTGCCGAGGTCCATCACTGACCGTCCTGGGTGGTGTCGTCGGAGTAGCGGCCGCTGTAGACCTTCTCGGACAGGCCGACCGAGCCCGAGAACGTCACCTGGTCGGAGTCGCCGGTGGTCGTGGTCGAGATGAACGGCTCGACGAACAGTCCGGAGTCGCCGAGCGCGATGACCATGTCACCGACCTCGGCCCTGCTGCCGGCCGTCCCGGAGATCTGCACGCAACCCACGACGACGCGGGTGTTGAACGGGTCCGGGCCGGGGCACGGATTCTCGGTGGTCGCGGTGGTACCGCTCGCATCCGTCGGCGGCGCGAGCGTCACGGCGAGGGTGGCCAGCTGGGCACCCGGCGGGGTCGCGTCGCGGACGCCGCCGAGCACCTGGGAGAAGTAGACCTCGTTCGCCATGGCTTCGCCGACGGTGCGCTCCTGCACGGACACGCCGTTGACGTAGGCCCGGACCGGGGCCAGCACCTGCGTCTGCGCGGTGAGGCGGCTGGTCTCGGACTGCTCGACGGCGACCAGCTTCTGCGCTTCCTGGGTGCGGGCGTGCTGAGCGCCGGTGGCCACGCCCACGAGCGCGAGCAGCACGGCCGCGCCGGCGACGAACCGGTGACGCAGCCGGCGCGCGGCCATCCGGTCGAACTCGGACTGCGAGAGGAGGTTGACCGACGGCATGGTCGGCACGACCGCCCGCTCGCGGCGCCTCATCGAGCCGCTCCCGCGCAGAGGCCCGCCGGGACGGCGAGGGCGGCCGGGTCCAGACCGGCGACGTGCGCGCGGCCCCGCATCCTGAGCGTGCCGGCGACGTCCAGGCGCTCCACCGGTACGTCGAGGCGCTCGGCGAGATGCTCGGCGAAGCCGCCGAGGAGGGAGCCGCTACCGGCGAGCAGGACCTGCCCGACCGGGCTGTCCAGTTCACCCGCCGAGGCACGGTAGAAGTCCAGGGTGGTCTCGATCTCGCCGGCGAGCTGGCTCGCGGCCACCGCGACGACCTGCTGGGCGGCGTGGTCGAGGCCGTCGGAGCGCGGCGCGACGGACTCGAGCTGGCTCGGGTCGAGGTGGGCGTGGCCCGGCAGGCCGACGTACACCTTCGTCCGCTCGGCCTCCTCCCACGTCCAGTCGTAGCGTTGCTGCACGGCCTGGGTGACCAGGTCCCCGCCGACGCCGGGGATCATCCGGACGTAGCGGGGGACGCCGCCGTGGTGGACCACGACCGACACGACGTCGGACCCGACGTCGACGATCGCCTCGGTGACGTGCGCACCGTCGACCAGGGCCGGGGTCCGTGCGCGCAACAGCGCGAACGGCAGCAGGTCGACCGTGCGGGTCCGGAGCCCGGCGTCTCGCGCGGCGGCGACGAACGAGTCGACGACCTCCCGCGCGGCCGCCACGAGGAGGATCCGGGCGACCCGTCGCGGCTCGCCGTTCTCGTCCGGCACCTCCGGCTCGTCCAGCAGGTGGTAGTCGAGGTTGGCCTCGTCGACCGAGAACGGCAGCACGTCCTGCACCTGGTAGCGCAGCGCCTTGCGGAAGTCCGCCGGCGGCATCCAGTCGAGGTCCATCTGCCGGACCAGGACGCCGGAGTTGGCGACACCGATCGCGACCTCCTTCGTGCCGAACCTGCCCTGCGACCACAGCTGGCGGATCGCCTGGGTGAGGGCCTGTCCGTCCACGACGGTGCCCGCGTGGACCACTCCGGGAGCGAGCGGGACGCTCGCGAACCGGCGGACGGTGGCGCGTCGACGACCGGGGACGAACTCGGCGGCTCGGACACCGGTGCTGCCGATGTCGAGGCCGACCAGGGTGCGTGCCATGTGTTCTCCGGGGACCTTCCGAGATGGTGGTGGGCGCAGTGCGTCACTGATGTCATCGGAGGCGCCACCGGCGTACTTGACCCCCGGCGCGAGAATTTCCGGACCGGTCTGGATGCGGGGAGGCTCGGGGGTGCGCCGACGTGCTACACAAGCACCGTGAACGACTCTCGGGAGACGGCGGCGACCCTGCAGATCGCGCCGTACCTCCAGGCCGTGGTGGTCAACCACGGCTCCGACCTGCACCTGAAGGTGGGCAGCGCGCCCCGGGTGCGGATCTCCGGCTCGCTGGTGCCCCTCGAGGTGCCTCCGCTGACCGCCACCGCGGTGGAGTCGCTGGTCCGCGAGACGATGCCGCCCGATGTCGAGAACGCGTTCAACAGCACCAACGAGGCCGACTACGCCCTCGCGGTGCCCGGGATCGGGCGGTTCCGGATCAACGCGTTCCGTTCCCGAGGCGCCATCGGGTGCGTGCTGCGACTGGTGGGCGACGAGCCGAAGACCCTGGCGGAGCTGGGGATGCCCGACGTCATCCGGCGGTTGTCGCTGGAGCCTCGCGGTCTCGTGCTCGTGACGGGCCCGACCGGGTCCGGGAAGACGACGACCCTCGCGGCGATGGTCGACGCCGTCAACGAGGCCCGGCCCGTGCACATCCTCACCATCGAGGACCCGATCGAGGTCATCCATCGGGACAAGACCGCGAGCGTCAACCAGCGCGAGCTCGGCACCGACACCGCCGACTGGAGCGTCGCCCTCAGGGCGGCGATGCGGCAGGATCCGGACGTGATCCTGATCGGCGAGATGCGCGACGCCGACACCGTGCGCGCGGCGCTGTCAGCAGCCGAGACCGGCCACTTCGTGATGTCGACGCTGCACACCACCGACGCGAAGGAGACCGTGAACCGCGTGATCGACTTCTTCCCGCCGTTCGAGCAGAAGCAGGTGCGCCTCGCGCTCGCGGCGTCGCTCCAGGGCATCGTGTGCCAGCGGCTCGTGCCACGCGCCGACGGCGCCGGCCGCGTCGTCGCGATGGAGGTCGCGGTGAACACGCCACGGCTCGCGGAGGCGATCGCGGATCCGGACCGCACGGACAGCATGCCGGACATCGTCGCGGACGGCGCGTACTCCGGGATGCAGACCTTCGACCAGCACCTCGTGCGCCTGGTGCTCGACGGCAGCGTGTCCGTCCAGGACGCGAAGGTCGTGAGCACCAACACCCACGACTTCGGCGTGATGCTCAAGCGCGCCGGCGTGGACCCGGCCCTGGTCGACGCGGAGCCGCCGCGATGAGGCCGGAGAGCGCCGACATCGGAGCGCTCGATCTGCCGGCGCTGCGGGAGTACCGGCACCGCCTGGAGGCCGAGGAGGACCGGGTGTCGTACTGGCGCCGTCTGGTGCATGCCCGCCTCGACCTGCTGGCCGCCGAACGGGCCACCGACCACGTGCTGACGCTGCCCGACCTGGTCCGGGTGCTCGGCGACACCGGGACCGGGCAGACCCGTCAGGCGCTGGTGAGCGTGCGCGCCGCCGAGCCACTCCCGGAGCTCCCCGAGCTCACCGAGATGTGGGCCACCGACGTGGACCCGCGCGACGACGCTCAGGTTGCCGACGCCGTCGAGCGCCTCACCGGCGCGGAGCGGCAGCTGACCGACTACCGTCGCGCCCTGCACCAGCGCATCGACGAGGCCACCGCCGAGCTGATCGCGCGCTACCGCGAGAACCCCCGGGCCGCCCTCGCCGTGATTCCGGAGGACTGACGTGCGCCCCCAGAGCTCAGGCGACACCGTTCGCGCCCTCTTGGAGACCGGCCTGGTCACGCAGGCCCAGGTCGAGGAGGCCGAGCGTGCGGCCGGCGAGCGGGCCCAGACCGTCCTCGAGGTGCTCCTCGACAGCGGCTGGGTCGACCGCTCCGCGGTCGTCCGGACGGCGGCGATGTCGGCCGGGCTCGACTACGTCGAGCTGTCCGACTTCATCGTGGACATGACCGCGGTCAGCCTGCTGCCCGCCGAGTTCGCCCGCCGGGCCGGCGTCCTGCCGCTCGCACGCGACGACGACGAGCTCGTGGTGGCCGTGAGCATCCGCCAGGCCGGTGACATCGAGCTCAAGGACGACCTCAGCCGGCTGACCCGCAGCCGGATCCGGTTCGCGATCGCCAACCGGGCCGACATCGAGACCCGCATCAACCAGGTGTACCGGGCCGAGGGCGAGATGCACGACCTCACCTCGGACCTCGCCCCCGAGGATGACGCCGAGGACCTCAACGCGCTCACGGAGGTGACCGACGAGGCGCCGATCGTGCGCTTCGTGAACCTGCTGATCACGCAGGCGATCAGTGACCGGGCTTCCGACATCCACATCGAGCCGACCGAGCGCGACATGCGGGTGCGGTACCGCATCGACGGCGTGCTGCACGACGCACACCGCTCCCCCAAGAACATCCAGAACGGCGTGATCTCCCGGCTCAAGATCATGGCCGAGATGAACATCGCCGAGCGGCGGGTGCCCCAGGACGGCCGGATGTCCGTCACCCACCAGGGTCGTCGAGTCGACCTCCGGGTCGCCACGCTGCCGACCGTGTGGGGCGAGAAGGTGGTCGCCCGGATCCTCGACACCAGCAACACGCAGCTCGGCCTGGACGACCTGGGCTTCAGCAACGAGAACTTCGAGCGTTACCGCGCGTCGTACACCAAGCCGTACGGCATGATCCTCGCGACCGGGCCGACCGGGTCCGGCAAGTCGACGACCCTCTACGCGACGCTCAACATCCTGAACCGCCCGGACGTCAACGTGATCACGGTCGAGGACCCGGTGGAGTACCGCCTGCCCGGCATCAACCAGGTGCAGACCAACGCACGGGCCGGGCTGACGTTCGCCTCGGCGCTGCGCTCGATCCTGCGGGCGGACCCCGACATCGTGCTGATCGGCGAGATCCGCGACCACGAGACCGCGCAGATCGCCATCGAGGCCGCGCTGACCGGGCACCTGGTGCTGTCGACGCTGCACACGAACGACGCGCCGTCGGCCGTCAGCCGCCTGATCGAGATGGGTATCGAGCCGTTCCTCGTCGGGTCGGCGCTCGACGCCGTGCTCGCGCAGCGCCTGTGCCGATCGCTCTGCGAACGGTGCAAGGAGGCGTACGTCCCCGACGAGGCCGAGCTGGAGCGCGTCTCCTTCACCTGGGACAGTGACGCCGGCGTGCCGACCATCTACCGCGCCGCGGGCTGCTCGGCGTGCTCACAGACCGGCTACCGCGGCCGGATGGCACTGCACGAGGTGATGGCGGTGACCGAGGACGTGTCCCGGCTGGCCGTCGCCCGCGCGTCGACCGACGAGATCACCCGGCTCGCCCGCGAGCAGGGCATGACCACGCTCAAGGACGACGGCTGGGCCAAGGTGCTGCAGGGGCGGACGTCGATCGAGGAGATCCTCCGGGTCGTTGCCTGAGCGGCCGCGCGACCGTCGAGTGACGTGGAATGGCCGTGATCCGGCCGGATGTGCAGCCAGTTCACGTCACTCGACGGGAGATGGGCGACCGAGTCAGCCGATCATGTCGTAGATCTTGAACATCGGCATGTACAGCGCGACGATCATCGACCCCACGAGGGCACCCAGGAAGGCGATCATCAGCGGCTCGATCAGCGCCGTGAGCGCCTCGGTCATGGACTCGACCTCGGAGTCGTAGAACTCCGCGACCTTGCGCAGCATCTGGTCCACCGCGCCGGACTCCTCGCCGGACGCGATCATCTGCACGACCATCGAGGGGAACACGTCGTGGTGCGCCAGCGGCGCGGCGATGGACTCGCCGGTGCGAACCGACTCCTTGACCTCGTTGAGGGCCCGCCCGATCACGACCGAGCCGGTGGTGTCCGACACGATATCCAGGGCCTGGAGGATCGGGACGCCGGCCGACAGCAGGGTGCCGAGGTTGCGGGCGAAGCGCGCCAGGGCGAGCTTCTGGAACAGGTTGCCGAACACCGGGAGCTTGAGCTTCAAGGGGTCCACGACGTTCCGGACCTGCTCGGTCTTGCCGTAGCGACGCCACCACCAGACGAAGCCGACGGTCGCGACCACGAAGAGCGGCACCAGGTACTTCATCGCCGCCGAGAGCATCACCAGGATCCGCGTCGGCAGCGGCAGCTCGCCCCCGAGGTCCTCGAACATGTGCTGGAAGACCGGGACCACGAACATCAGCAGCGCGACGCACATCAGGATCGCCATGATGAACACCACGGTCGGGTAGGTCAGCGCGGCCTTGATCTTGCCGCGCAGCTTCACCTCGGCCTCCATGTTGTCGGCGATCTGGCGCATCGTCGTGTCGAGGAAGCCACCGGCCTCGCCGGCCCTGGTCATGCTGATCATCAGCGGCGGGAAGACGTTCGGCCACTTCGTGAACGCCGACGACAGGCTCTGGCCGGCCTCGATGTCCTGCTTGACCCCCCGCAGCACCTTGCGGAGCTCGGGGTTGTCGGCCTGCTCGGACATGATCGTGAGGCCGCGCAGCATCGTCAGCCCCGCGTCGATCATGGTCGCGAACTGGCGCGCGAAGACGGCCAGGTCCTTGGCCTTGATCCGCTTCTTGAAGCCGAGGTGGATCTCCCGCTGCATGCCGGTGTTCACCGGGCGCACCTGCAGGGGCACGTACCCCATCGCGCGGAGCTTGTCCGCGACGGCGGCCTCTGAGGCCGCCTCGACCTTGCCCTCGGTGAAGCGGCCCTGAGCGTCCCGGACCTTGTAGGCGTACTGAGTGGAGGTGGACATCAGCGCCAGGCCTCCTGCTTGTTGGCGGACGCCGCGACGAGGGTGTCGTAGTCGTCGCGGTTCGAGCAGTGCTCGAGACCGGCCTCGTAGCTGATCCGTCCGGCCTTCACGAGCGAGGCGAGGTGGGCGTTGAGCGTCTGCATCCCGTCGCGGGCGCCGGCCTGGAGGGCGCCCTGGATCTGCTGCAGCTTGTCGTCGCGGATCATCGCCCGGATGCCGGAGTTGCAGACCATCACCTCGACCGCGGCGGCCCGGCCGCGCCCGTCGATGGTCTTCACCAGCGTCTGGCACACCACGCCCTGGAGCGTGGCTGCCAGCTGGGTGCGGACCTGCTGCTGCTGCTCGGCCGGGAAGACGTCCACGACCCGGGTGATCGTGTCCTGTGCGGACTGGGTGTGCAGCGTCGCGAACACCAGGTGGCCGGTCTCGGCCGCGGTGAGCGCGACGGAGATCGTGTCGAGGTCGCGGAGCTCGCCGACCAGGATGACGTCGGGGTCCTGGCGCAGCACGTGCTTGAGCGCGTTGCGGAACCCGTGGGTGTCGGCGCCGACCTCGCGCTGGTTGACCAGGCAGCCGCGGTGCTCGTGCAGGAACTCGATCGGGTCCTCGATGGTGACGATGTGGCCGCGGCGGCTGCGGTTGATCTTGTCGATGATGGCGGCCAGCGTCGTCGACTTGCCGGACCCGGTCGGACCGGTGACGAGCACCAACCCGCGCTTGAGGTCCGTGAAGCTGTCCAGCACGGCCGGCATGCCGAGGTCCTCCAGCGGCTTGATCTCCCAGGGGATCATCCGCATCACCGCGCCGAGGTGCTCACGCTGCTGGAAGACGTTGACGCGGAAGCGGGCACTGCCCGGCACGGCGTACGCGAAGTCGAGCTCGAGCTGCTCCTCGAACTCCTTCCGCTGTCGCTCGGTCATGATCCCGTACAGCGTCGTGCGCAGCTGCTCGGCGTCGAGGGGCGGGTAGCCCTCCATCACCTCCATCTCACCGCGCAGGCGGACGGTCGGCGGCGCGCCCTCGGTGAGGTGCAGGTCGGACGCGCCCACCGCCAGGACGTGCGCGAGCAGGTCGTCCAGCATGATCCGGCGGCCCTGAGGCACCCCAGCGACCGCTGGGGTCGGCGCGATCGGCGCGGCGGCCGCAACCGCGGCGGACGCGACGAGGGTCGGCATGGCTACGGGCGCCGGGGCCGGGACGGCGACGGGCGCGGCCGGCCGCGCGAGCGGGAGGCCGAAGCCGTTGGCGGGTGCGTCGGTCAACGGATCCTCCGGGACGGGAGCGGAACGGTCACTGTTCTCATCGGCGGGGTCACGGTCGGACTTGAGGCCGCCTCACGAGACGCCCCGATCCTCTTCGCGGTAGGAACCCACGCTGAGCGACAGCAGCGCCGGACTGGTGTTGGCGAGGAAGCACGCATCCAGCGAGGCGTCGAAGGTGCCTACCAGGTTGATCTTGTCCGCGTAGATCGTGCCGATGAAGTCGGCGGTGCCGTTCGCCTTCACGACCTGGCCGTAGGGCGCCGGGGACGTCAGGAAGATCGAGGCAGCCATCTGGGTGTGGGAGTTGATCTTGACGTTGCCCCCGACGATGACGATGAGCAACGAGCTCGTCGGGCACGTGGTGTCGTCCGCGAGACCGCCGTTGCGGGAGAACGCCGTCTCGCCGAACTGGTTCAGGTCGACCGTGCCGCCGAGGTCGCTGCCTTCGAGGTCGAAGAACATGACCGCGTTGGACTCGTCGGGCGTCTCCCATCCCGATGACTCGGTCCAGTAGTTGCCCTGCGACTCCGCGATCGTCCGCAGCTGGTCGAGCTCGGCGTCCGTGAACGGGTCGGGCTTCAGATCGAAGAGGTCCATCAGCGAGCTGTCGTCCTTGATGAACGATCCGGTGACGTCAGTAGTGAGGTCTTTGTCGAGGTCCTGGGCGCCGTAGTAGGCGGGGTACTTCGTCGCCAGTGACTGCTGGACCGGCGAGCAGGCGCTGGTGGCCGCACCACCGAGCTTGTCCTGGTCGTAGGGGTAGTTGGCGCTACAGGGCGTCTGCGACGCGCTCTTCCCCTTCCCCGACTTGTGGATCAGACTGGACTCCGAGGTCGAGCAGTATTGCGCGCTGCCGTTCGCATCCGTGATGTAGTTCGAGGAGTGCACCCCGACCGGGATGCCGTACGCCGCATCCAGGTTCTCGGGCGCTTCGGGATTGCTGCTCGTGTGGATCTTCGAGCGATGCCAGACACAGCCGGTCGAGAAGACGCTTTCGCGGGTCACCGAGGCCGAGCCGCCACCGGTGAAGCTCTTGGCGAAGAGCCCCTTCGGGACGTTGCTCGTGGTGACGTCCACGTCCGCCAGGACGGTCCGCGAGGCACCGTCGTCGGTCGCTCCGGTGGAGTGGACCCGGTAGAGGCCCGGATCGTTGGCCGGGTACGCGTCGACCACCTCGATCCACACGCGGTACTCGCCATCCCCGCCCGGGACGTCGACCGACATGGGCGACGTGCTGTTGCCCCATGCGTTGGACTCGCAGGCCGGGGAGCACCCCAGGCCGCGGACGCCCGACGAACGGAGGTAGCTCATCGCCTGGGAGACGCCGGCGTCGGCCGCGTCGACCGCGGCACCGGCCGCCTGGGCCCGGTGCGACGACTGCAGGTTGTCGATGGCCAGTACCGAGACGGTCGACGCGAGGGCGGTGACCAGGGCGAGCGCGAGGAGCGTGATGATCATCGCCGATCCCTCGTCCCGGCGGTGTCGTGTGAGGTTGCGTCGCATCTCAGATCCTGTTCCGGAGGTCGATCGAGGTGTGGAAGGTCTGGGCGCCGCCGGTCCCGTCGCGGACCACGAGCGTGACGCCCACGAGGTCGATATGCAGCAGCTCGGCGCCGTCCGGCCGGTGGTTGTCGTTGCCGAGGCCGGCCTTCGCGTCGAGCTCCTGCCAGGTCGTCGTGCCGTTGCCGTCCGCGTCGTAGGCCCACTCGCTGCTGTCCAGCTCGAGCTGGAGCGACGACACCTTGCCGGCGAGGACGGGGCGCGCCGCATCGCAGTCGGCGTCGTCGTTGAGCGTCAGCTCGTCGGTCACCGTGGACCAGCAGTACGTCAGGACCTCGGGGTCGCTCGCGGACTGGTCGCGGAAGCCGTCGCCGTCGAAGTCCGTCCAGAACGTGAACGAGGTCGCAGTGCCATCGCCAGGCAGCGTCACCGCGTCGAGGCCGGCGGACTGGCGCAGCTCGCGGGTCATCCTCTCCAGCGCGGTCCGCGCCTCCCCGGTCACGTCCGTGCGGCTCTTGGTGTCCTGCGTGACCGCACTGGTCGAGATGGCCAGTCCCAGCAGGAGCGTGCCCAGGACACCGAACAGGGTCGCGGCGACTAGGACCTCGACCAGAGACATGCCGTCGTCCCGTCGCCGGGCATTCCGCGTGACCGTCATCGCGCGTCCTCCGCGAAGCAACCGACCTCGCCGACCGTGAAGGAGACCGCCGAGGTGGGGTCGACGCCGTCGAGGGCCCCCGTGCGCACCGGCTGGCTGGTGAGCGTGAACGCTCCCGGCACCTGGACCGACGAGACACCGCCGACGGCGGTCAGTTCGTACCCGGCGGTCGTGAGCGCCGACCACGAACCGACGTAGTCGCCGACGGTGTGGTCCGCGCCGGCCGCGAGCGTCGCGGGATCGGGCAGGTCAGCGTCGCCGCTGGGGGTGATGGTCGCCACCGACGCGTAGTCGTCGTCGCCCGGCCCGGCCCATCGCTTCACCTCGACCTCGTAGTCGACGGACGGCGTCTGCGCCGTGTGGGAGGCGCCATCGACCTGGCAGTCGGCCGAGGCGTGCACGAGCCGCACGCGGAGCACGCCCCGCGGCGCGAAGTCCGTCGGGAACAGGGAGACCCAGGCCGCCGTGCTGACGGCGCACGCCTCCACCACGGGGTTGGTGTCGGTGGTCCGGAGGTAGCCCAGCGAGCGGACGAACGCCGACGTGCCGACGGTCGACGTGCCGCATGTCGACGTGACCCCTTCCACGGTCTCTTCGGCGTCGGGATCGAGGCGGACCAAGGGGCTCGCCAGCGACAGTCCGTCGCGGTACGTCGCGGGATCGCCGTTGTCGAACGAGATGGCGCGCCCCGCTGCGTCGGTGCCGGTCAGTCGCGCCTGCATGGGCGAGGCCACGGAGCCGGCGTTGGGCAGCCCGTCGGTCGCGGTCAACGGGCCGATGTCGGACTGGGTCGTTCCCCAGCAGGCCAACGTGCAGGCGGCATCCAGGCCTCCGGCGAGACCGGGCTGGGACGACGCCGTGGCCGGCGCGGAGGCCGCGACCGAGGCTCCCTCGGACTTCTGCCCGGTCGACAGCCCGCCCGACGCACCGGCGAGGCTGGCGCTCGCGGTGCTGGCGAATCCGAGCGACCCGTCGAGGTCGAGGAGGCCGACGTCGAGCGAGACGGCACCGTTGGACGTGGTCACCGACCCGACCGAGATCGCCGTGGCCGAGGCGGTGGCCGAGATGCGGGTCTGGGTGAGCGGCTGGTCGGCGATCTGGGTGTACGTCGTGAACGGCTTGGTGGTGCCGCGGCGCTCGTACAGGACGGTGACGGTGACGCCGATCTGGAACGAGGCCGGGTTGTCGTCGCCGTTGACCTGGGTGTCGTAATCGCTGTTCACCTCGACGACGTGCGAGGTGCCGTCCGCGGCGGGCGCGGACAGGAACTGGGTGTCGACGACGACGATGAAATCGCTCGTGGCGTCCTCGAGGACGTAGCGGTAGGCATCGCCCTCGGGCTCGTAGGAGCACCGAGCCGCTCCGTCGGCGAGGAACCCGTGACCGATGGGCAACGTGGCCAGGCCGTCGGAGTCCGTGCACGGGGTGGCCCCGGCAGGGGTGGTGTCGCGGAAGTAGTAGTCGAGCACGTCGCGGTAGTCACCGGCGTCAGGCTCCACGTGGTACGGCAGGTTGCGCATCCGGTCGAGCTGGCCCTGGGCGACGGCCTTCGCCTGGGTGGCCTGCCGGGCCACCTCCCCGGACCGGATCCCGACGATCAGCTGGGGCAGGAGTGCGGTCAGGACGACGAGCACGATCCCGAAGGCGACCATGATCTCGATCAGCGTGAACCCGTCGTCGACCGGACGGGTACGCCGCTCAGCTGACGGTGACACGGCCGGTCAGCTGCTCGACGTGGACGGTGTAGGTCTTGTCGGAGCCGTCGCGCGTCACCTTCAGGCTTCCGCCGGTGGCGGTGCCGCGCGCATAGAACACGACGCCGTCGCCGCCGGACCCGGTGAACGTCGGCGAGGCGAGGTGCGTGCCGCTTCCGGCCACGTCCCGGGGCCCGTCGACGACCGCCCCCGGGGAGGCACAGCCACCCTGTCGCACGGCGTACTCGTCCGCCGTGGTGTCGAAGAGGACGCACAGCGCGGCACCGTCGGTGATGGCGCGCTGGTGGGTCGACCGCAGGAGGGCCTCGATCTCGTTCGCGGTGCCGGACTGGTCGCTGGCGGCCTGCCACTGGTCGTAGCGCGTCACCGTGATCGCCATCAGCACCCCGAAGATGACGATGACGACCATCACCTCGATGAGGGTGAAGCCGTCGTCCCTGGTCGTCGCGCGCACGAAGGAGACTTCGGCTTCTCGACCGCGGGACTTGAGTCCTGAGCGATTCCCAGAAGTTTTTTCAACGAATCCTCAAGGTCGCGGTTCCGGCCTCCGAAGTTCTGGGTGCAACGCGCCAGGACCCCGGGCAAGTCCGGTGGCACCGCGCACCACAACCGGCACCACATCCCCCACAGGAGAACCCACCATGCTTGCTCGGATGCAGAAGTCCCTGAAGGAGAAGGACCAGGGCTTCACCCTGATCGAGCTCCTCGTCGTCATCGTCATCATCGGCATCCTCGCCGCGATCGCCATCCCGATCTTCCTCAACCAGCAGAAGAAGGGCGTCGACGCCGGCGTCAAGTCGGACGTCAAGCAGCTCGCCGACCTGGAGGAGACGTACTACGTCGACCACACGGACTACAAGGAAGGTGCCGACACCGCCGCGCTCAAGTCCGCATTCACCGATTTCAAGGTGACCGAAGACTCCAGCGTGTACGCGGTGACGAAGGGCGCGACCACTGTTGGGGGTTACTGCATCACCGGCAAGAACGCGTCTAAGGGCTCCGGCGACACGTTCTACTACGACTCCGTCAACGGCGGTCTCGCAACGTCGAACAAGGCCGGCGGCGCCTGCGCCGACGTCGCCCCGCCTGCCTGACCCACACCACGTGCCCGTGCCGGGCGGCTTGTCCCCCCAAGCCGCCCGGCTCGGCCGCTTCCTGAAGGAGAGCCCGCAGTCATGGAGATCGTGACCGGAGACCAGGCACCCACGCTGGAGCGCACGGAGGCGATGCGCCTGCTCCAGGAGATGGCAGCCGTGGTCCGCACGATCTTCGCGGTCGACGCGGCCCCCCAGCAGGAGGCGCAGCAGGAGCTCCACCCCACGACGGCGGGCTCCGGTGGCGTCCCGGGCTCGGGCGGGGCGGCACCCGCGCCCGCCGTCGTACCCTCCGTCCCCGCGACTCCCGTCGCCACTCCCCCGGTCGCACCGCTGGCGTCGATCCCGGTGCCCGGGGTGGCGATGCTCCAGGAGATCGCCTTCCTGGACGACTGACCGTCATGACCCGTCGTCTCGCTGCAGCCCTTGCCGTGCTCGCGGCCCTCGCGGTCGCCCCGCACGCCGACGCGGCACAGTCAGCACCCCTCCACCGTTCCGAGGCGCGCGACTCCGTCGACGCCGCCCGCGCCGCGTACGACGAAGCCCGCTCCCGGGTCGTCGCCCTGAGTGAGCAGAGCTCGCGGGTCACCGCGAACGCCGAGGCCGCCGAGGCCACGGCCGCGCGCCTGCGGGCCGAGGTCGGCGGCGATGACGGCGGCTTCATCGGGGCCGTCCGCGGCGCGCTGGGCGGCGAGTCCGACCTGGACCGGGCCGCCGACGCCGCCGCCGACGCGGAGTCCGCACGGGCGATCGCGGACATGGTCCAGAGCGCACTGGCGGCGCAGATCACCGCGACCGAGCAGGCTCGCCGGGCCTGGGAGCGCGCCGAGCGCCGGCGCGCACGAGTCGAGGCGGCCTTCTCCGCGAGCGAGTACGCCGACGCGGCGCTGGAGCGCGCGCACTTCCTGCCGGCGTACGACGTCACCGGCGCCCAGGATCGCCGCAACCAGCGGGCGCTGCGGGCCTGGCAGGCCTACCTGCACGACCTCGCGGCGGCCGCGGTCGTGCCGCCTCCCGCCTCCGAGCTCGCGGACCCGACCCACCTCCCCGAGGGGCTCGCGCCGGCGCGGGACGCCCACAACGACCTCGCTCCCGGCATCGCGACCGCCCGGTCGGTCACGGTGATCTCGGCCGAGGCGGTGCGCGCGGTGTCCGAGGCGTTCCGGCGCGTCGGGCTGCCGGACGTGCCGGGCGCGACCACGCCCTCGGCGTACGCGTGCGGCGGCCTCGTCTCGACCGCTTGGGCGGGCCCCCGGCTCACACCGCCCGCGGACGCGGCCGGTCAGTACCAGCAGCTCCGCGGCGTGCCGGCCTCATCGGTCGAGATGGGCGACGTGGTCGTCCTCGGCAGCCGCAAGGACGGCCTCGCCGAGACCGGCGTGTACGTCGGCCGCAACCAGGTCGTGCTCGCCGACCCGACGACCGGGACCGCCGCCGTCCGGCCGCTGACCCGCGACCTGCTCGGCGTCCGCCGGGTCGGTATCGGCCTCGGCCAGCACGCACCCGCCCCCGCCGGCGGCACCTGTGGCGTCACGGTCGCGGCGCACACCGAGACCGACGGCCCCTTCGGCCTGCCCGTGGCGCCCGGCACCTACCACCTGACCGCCGGCTTCGGCGACCCCGGGTCGCGTTGGTCGTCGGGGGAGCACACCGGCCTCGACTTCGCCGCTCCCATCGGCACGCCGGTGGTCGCGGTCGGCGCGGGGACCGTGACCATCGAGCACCCCGACTGGGCGGGCAACCTGGTCCGGATCGACCACGGCGGCGGCGTGGAGACGCTGTATGCCCACCTCTCGCGCGTCGACGTCACCGACGGGCAGGTGCTCGCCGCCGGCGAGCAGCTGGGCCTCGTCGGCGAGGAGGGCAACGCCAGCGGCCCGCACGTGCACCTCGAGGTGCGACTCGACGGCACGCCGTACGACCCGGCCCTGGTGCTCGGGTTCGCGACCGGCGACCCGTGCCCGGCGACGCCGGACGGGCTGACGCTGATGCGCTGCGACGCGGCCGTCGCCTACCGGCTCATGGGCGCGGCGTACGCCGACCAGTTCGGCACCGCCCCGTGCGTGGTGACGGGCCAGGAGCTCGCGGTCGACCTGTGCGGCGGCGCGGAGCGGGCCGGCAGTCCCGAGAACGACTGGCTGCTCCGGCACGGTCCGGCGTACGGCTGGATCCATCCCGGCACCCGCGCGGAGCCGTGGCACTTCGCGTACTCCGGAGGCACGTCGGGTTAGCGTGTGCCCGTGCAGACGGACCACTCTCCCGACCACACGGTCGAGGGCCTCTGGAAACGGTTCAAGCAGGACGGCGACCGCGACGCCCGCGACCGGCTGGTCGTGCACTACTCGCCACTGGTCAAGTTCGTCGCCGGTCGTGTCCGCTCGGGACTCCCGCCCTCGGTCGACCAGAACGACCTGGTCTCCGACGGTGTCATCGGGCTGATGGACGCCGTCGACAAGTTCCAGCCCGAGCGCGGCCTGCAGTTCCAGACGTACGCCGTCACCCGGATCCGCGGCGCCATCGTGGACGGGCTCCGGTCCTCGGACTGGGTCCCCCGCTCGGTGCGCGAGAAGATCCGCGACGTCGACGCCGCGGGCGCGCGCCTCGAGGTGACGCTCGGCCGGGCGCCGAAGGACAAGGAGCTCGCGGCCGAGCTCGGCATCACCGTCGAGGAGCTGCGCCGGATCTACTCGCAGACCGCCCACACCAGCGTCGTCAGCTTCGAGACCGTGGTCGACGACGAGGCGCCGCGAGGGACGACGGCGCTGCCCGGCGCGGACGACGACCTCCCGCCCGGCTTCCTCGCCGCGGTGCGCGAGCTCGCCGAGCGCGACCAGGTCGTGGTCGCCCTCTACTACTGGGAGCGGCTCACGCTCGCCGAGATCGGACAGGTCCTCGGCGTCACCGAGTCGCGCGTCAGCCAGCTGCACAGCCGGGCGACGCTGGCCCTGCGCCGGAAGCTGGTGCAGAACCTCAACTGACCTCCGCGTCAGGTGAGGGCCGCGCGCATGGACGCGACGATCGCGTCCATCGCGGGCCGGGCACCCCGGCTGAAGTACGGGAAGCTCAGGAACCCGTGCGGCATCTGGTGGAAGTCCTCGACCGTCACCCGGTTGCCGGCGTCGGCGAGCGCCTGGGCGTAGCGCACCCCGCTGTCGTGCAGAGGATCCAGCCCGGCCACCACGACGATCGCGGGCGGCAGGTGCGAGAGGTCCGTGGCGCGCAGCGGGGAGAGCCGGAAGTCGTCCAGGTCCGCCCCGTCGGGGACGTAGTGGCCGTGGAACACCTCCATGTCGGCGTTCGACAGCACGATGCCGCGCTCGTTGGCGATGTACGACGGGTCCCGGTCGATCGCGTCGGTCATGTCGGTGACCGGGTAGATGAGGGTCTGGTGCGACACCGCGGGGCCACCCCCGTCGCGAGCCAGGAGGGACACGACCGCGGCCAGGTTGCCGCCCGCGCTGTCGCCCATCACCCCGATCCGGGCCGGGTCGCCACCGAGGTCGTCGGCGTGGGCGGCCGCCCAGAGCAGCGCGTCGTAGCAGTCCTCGACGCCGGCCGGGAACGGATGCGTCGGCGCGAGCCGGTAGTCCACCGACACCACGACGGCGTCCAGCTCCTTCGCGACGATCCCGCAGCTCCAGTCCTGCTGTCGGGCGCTGCCGAGCACGAAGCCGCCGCCGTGGTAGTTCACGACGACCGGCCGCGGCGTGCGTGCCCAGGACTCCGGCGTGTACACGCGCAGCGGCAGCTCGCCGTGCCTCGCACCGAACGACATGGTCCGGACGTCGACACCCGGGACCAACCGGCCCAGGAAGAGGCCGGCCGCGCCGCCGTCGGGGATCACCGTGGTCTGCGCCTTCACCAGCTGCTCCGGGGTCATCCGGGCGACGGAGAATCCCGCGTTCGCCTTCATCAGGCGGTCGAGAAGTCGTACGCCGGGACGGAGTTTTGCTTCCCTCTCGCTGATCATGAAGTGGGAGTGTATGAGCGGGCACTACGCTGCGCGTCACCAAGGAGGTCGGGGCGTGATCAGGTCGTGAGTCGTCGTACCGCGGTGCTGGGCGCCTTCTGGGCGGTCGAGCTGCTCCTCGTCGCTGCCCATCTCGCCGACGCGTTCGGCACCGTCGGAGCGTGGACCTACCTCATCGGCGTGTGGCTCGGGCCCGCGCTCGCGTGGTACGGCACGGCCGCTGCCCCGCCCGGACGCCGGTCGGTCCCGGCGCTGATCGCGGCCGGCCTGACCTCCTCGGCCGTCGGGGACCTCATCTGGCAGCTGCTGACCTGGAGCAGCGGTGAGCCGGACGTCTCCGTGGCCGACATCCCGTACCTGATGAGCTACCTCGGGCTGGGCGCCGCGATCCTCGTGGTGATCGCGGTCCGGCGCGGCCAGCTCTGGAGGCTGGACGTCGACGCCGTGATCGACGCGGCCACGGTCGTGGTCGTCAGCGTCCTGCTGTTCTGGACCTTCTCGATCCACGACATCGTGGCCGACCAGTCGGTGTCCGCGCTCACCCGCGTCGTGTGGGCGGCGTACCCCGTCCTCGACGCGGTGCTGCTCGCGTTGGTGCTGCGCGCGCTGTCGGTGCGCCGGTCGCGCGAGGCGATCGGCATCCCGTTCGCGGCCGGCGTCGGCTGCTGGCTGGTCTCCGACATCGGCTACCTGGTGCTCGAGGTCGACGGCGCCGTCTCGGCCGCCCTCGACATCGGCTGGATGCTCGGGGGGCTGCTGATGGCCACCTCGACGCTGCGCGGCCAGGCGCCGCCCGACGACACGCCCGGCGACGAGGCGGTCGAGCATCCGCTCCGCAAGCTCGGGATCGCGATCGGCCCGCTGCTGGTGCCGCCGCTGCTGCTCATCGCGGACGCCGTGCTCAGCCACGACCCGAAGGCGATCGCCGTCCTGGTCGGCATGTTCGCGCTGGTCGGCCTCGCGTTCGTCCGGACCGCCCGGCTGCTGCAGTCCGAGGCCCGGGTCCGAGCACAGCTGGCCGCCGCGCGGGACGCCGCGCTGGAGGGCTCACGCGCGAAGTCGGCGTTCCTCGCCACGATGAGCCACGAGATCCGCACCCCGATGAACGGGGTCATCGGCCTCACCGACCTGCTCCTCACGACCGATCTCGACGAGCGCCAGCTCCAGTACGCGCACGGAGTGCAGGGCGCGGGTCGCGCACTGCTGTCGATCATCAACGACATCCTCGACTTCTCGAAGGTCGAGGCCGGCCGCCTCGACCTCGAGGACATCGACTTCGACCTGGTGCAGCTGGTCGAGGAGGTCGCGGAGCTCGTGGCCGAGCCGGCCCGGGAGAAGGACCTCGAGCTGCTCGCGTACTGCTCCCCCGAGGTGCCCCCTGCGCTGCGCGGCGATCCCGCCCGGCTGCGCCAGGTCCTGCTCAACCTGGCCGCCAACGCGGTCAAGTTCACCCCGGCGGGCGAGGTCGTCATCCGGGCCCAGCTCGAGAGCCGGAACGGTGACGGCGTCGTCGTCCGCCTCGAGGTCGTCGACACCGGCATCGGCGTCCCCGACGAGCACCGGGCGCACCTCTTCGAGCCGTTCTCGCAGGCCGACTCGTCGACGACCCGGCAGTACGGCGGCACCGGGCTCGGCCTCGCGATCAGCCACCAGCTGGTGATCGCGATGGGCGGCGAGATCGGCGTGTCCAGCACCGTCGGGCGCGGCAGCACGTTCTGGGCGACGGTGCCGCTCCGCACGGCGGAGGAGCCGGAGGGCCTCGCGCGGCCGACGACCGAGGGCCTGGCGGGTCTCCGGGTCCTCGTCGTCGACGACAACCACACGAACCGCGTGATCCTGCACGACCAGCTGTCGGCCTGGGGCATGACCGTCGAGACCGTGGGCGGCGGCGACTTCGCGCTGGCGGTGCTGAAGGCCGCGGTGCTCGAGGGCCGCCGGTTCGACCTCGGGGTCCTCGACCTCTGCATGCCGGGCATGGACGGCCTCGAGCTCGGTCGCCGGGTCGCCGCGACGCCCGAGCTCGCCGGCACCCCGCTGGTGCTGCTCACCTCCGGGCCCGACGTCGGCCAGGGCGAGGCGCTGGCGGCCGGGATCGGTGCCTCCCTGACCAAGCCTGTGGCCCTGACCCGGCTGCGCACCACGCTCGCCGGACTCGTCGCTGCTCCGGCACCCGTGTCCGCCCCGCTTCCGCCGTCGCACGCCAAGGGCCGCGGCCGGGTGCTCGTCGTCGAGGACGGCGAGATCAACCAGCTGGTCGCCTTCGGCATCCTGGAGAGCCTGGGCTACGAGGCGGACGTGGCCGACGACGGGTACGGCGCGCTCGACGCCCTGAGCCGCGCGACGTACGACGCCGTCCTGATGGACGTGCAGATGCCGAACCTGGACGGCTACGCCGCCACGGCCGAGATCCGGAAGCGCGAAGGCACCGCCCGCCACACCCCGATCATCGCGATGACCGCGAGTGCGATCGAGGGTGATCGCGAGCGGTGCCTGGCGGCCGGTATGGACGACTACGTGTCGAAGCCGGTCGACCGCACCGCTGTCGACGCCGTGCTCGGCCGGTGGGTGCCGGCCCGATAGCTCAGGCGACCGGGTGCCGGTCGTCCCTCAGGGCCTTCAGGCCGATCGCACCGAGCGCGATCATGGCGACGGCGAGGACGAAGTGCAGCCAGTTGTCGGCGGTGTTGAGCGGCACGAAGTTCGCTGAGCTCTCGTCGCCCACCGCGATGCCGTACACCCACAGCACCGCGTAGACGACGCCGCCGATGAGCAGGAACTGCGCGGCCGCGGTGAGCGACGTCCGGGCCGCGAGCAGCCCGACCACGCCGAACAGCAGGTGGACGACGTTGTGCAGCACCGACACCTCGAAGATGCCCAGCAGCTTCGCGTCGCTGCTGTGACCGGCGAAGGACAGGTCGTCGTAGCTCGTCGTGATGCCGGGGATGAACCCCAGGACGCCGACGAGGAGGAAGGTCGCGCCGACGACCATCGCTGCGGTTCGCAGCCAGGTCGGCAGCGCCTGGACGGATGGTTGGTTCCTGGTGGTCATGGCGCCCCGGTATCCGCGGGTGGGCGTCTCATGCGCGGGCGTGCAGCGGACTGTTCGGGGTACCGCACCGCGACCATCGGACACGGGAGGACGCACATGGATGCGAAGCAGCTCGCCAAGGAGACCTTCGAGAACGTCGTCGGCAAGATCGCCGAGAAGGCCGCGAAGCTCGCGGAGCCGCCGGTGCCGGGCGCGCCGGCTCCGGAGCCGCCGGCCCTCGAGGAGCCGACGGAGCCGCGCGAGCCGCTGCCGCCGCGACCCGACCAGGGCGCGCCGGCGGCGCGGACGGCGACCGGCAACGACACCGGGGCGGACCCGACCACGCGAGCCCAGCACCAGGCGTACCTGACGACGTCGACCGGCGCCCGGCTGCCGGACACCGACCACTCGCTCAAGGCCGGCGAGCGCGGGCCGACGCTGCTCCAGGACCACCACCTGCGCGAGAAGATCACCCACTTCGACCACGAGCGGATCCCGGAGCGGGTCGTGCACGCGCGCGGCGCCGGCGCCCACGGCGTGTTCGTCGGGTACGGCACCGCCGACACCGTGTGCAAGGCGGCGTTCCTGGGCGAGGGTGTCGAGACCCCGACGTTCGTGCGGTTCTCGACCGTGCTGGGCTCGCGCGGCTCCATGGACACCGCCCGCGACACCCGCGGCTTCGCCACGAAGTTCTACACGACCGAGGGCAACTTCGACCTGGTCGGCAACAACATCCCGGTCTTCTTCATCCAGGACGGCATCA
Organism: Nocardioides sp. URHA0032; assembly: GCF_000620645.1. GTDB lineage: Bacteria > Actinomycetota > Actinomycetes > Propionibacteriales > Nocardioidaceae > Nocardioides. The sequence continues at coordinate 214,436 of NZ_KK211161.1, forward strand.
AGTTCCCCGACGTCATCCACGCCGGGAAGCCGCACCCGGACCGGGAGATCCCACAGGCGCAGAGCGCCCACGACACGTTCTGGGACTTCGTCTCGCTGCACACCGAGGCTCAGCACCACACGCTGTGGAACATGTCCGACCGCGGCATCCCGCGCTCCTACCGGATGATGGAGGGCTTCGGCGTCCACACGTTCCGGGTCCAGAACGCCGACGGCGCGACGTCGCTGGTGAAGTTCCACTGGAAGCCACGACTCGGCGTGCACTCCCTCACCTGGGAGGAGGCGCAGCTGCTCGGCGGGCTCGACCCGGACTTCCACCGGCGCGACCTGTACGACGCGATCGAGTCGGGCGCGTACCCGGCCTGGGAGCTCGGTCTCCAGGTCTTCCCGGACGAGGAGGCGCAGCTCTTCGACGGCATCGACCTCCTGGACCCCACCAAGATCGTGCCGGAGGAGCTCGCGCCCGTGCAGCCGGTCGGGATGATGGTGCTCACCGCGAACCCGACCAACTTCTTCGCCGAGACCGAGCAGGTCGCCTTCCACGTGGGCCACCTGGTCCCGGGCATCGACGCCACCGACGACCCGCTGGTGCAGGCCCGGCTGTTCTCGTACGTCGACACGCAGCTCACCCGCCTCGGCGGGCCGAACTTCAACCAGATCCCCGTCAACCGGCCGCACACCGAGGTCAACGACATGCTCCGCGACGGCTTCCACCAGCACGCGGTGCACACCGGGGTGGCGCCGTACCGGCCGAACTCGCTGGACGGCGGCTGCCCGTTCCACGCGGACGGCGACCTCGAGGGGGTGTTCGAGCACCTGCCGGCGAAGGTGGCGGCGGGCACCTAGGTCCGCGCCCAGCCCGCGTCGTACGACGACCACTTCAGCCAAGCCAGGCTGTTCTGGCTGAGCATGTCGCCGGTCGAGCAGGAGCACATCATCCGCGCCTACACCTTCGAGCTCGGCAAGTGCTACGAGCAGGCGATCAAGGAGCGCCAGCTCCTGTGCCTGGCGAACATCGACCCGCGGCTGTGCTCCGAGGTGGCGACCGGCCTCGGCCTGCCGGTGCCCGAGCCCACGCTCGAGCTGGTCGACAGCGAGCCCAGCCCGGCGCTGTCGCAGGTCGGCGAGGCCTGGCCGCCGGACGGCCGGATGGTCGGCATCGTCGTCGACCCCGACGGTGATCTGGCCGGCGTCGCCGAGGTGCGGACCGCGATCTTCGGGGCCGGCATGGTGCCGCTGCTGATCGGGCCGCACGGCGGCGAGGTGGGCGGGATGGCGGTGCAGCGGACCTTCGCGACCGCCCGGTCCGTCGAGTTCGACGTGGTCCTGGTCGCGGGGTGCCCAGTCCCGGCCCCGGACGCCCTGCCGGCGCGGGACGCCAAGGCCGGGGCGGCCGACACCACGGTGGTCGACCCCCGCGTGGTGCTGCTCCTCGAGGAGGCCTACCGGCACTGCAAGGTGATCGGCGCCTGGGGCGCCGGCACGACGGTGCTCGACGCCGCCGGGGTGGCGGGCACGCCGGGCGTCGAGCGCGGCGGCAGCGCGACCGAGGTTCTCGACGGCGTGCAGGAGCAGATGGCGTTCCACCGGGTGTGGGAGCGCTTCACGGCGTGACGATGAGTGCCTGCGGCGCGGCGACCTTCAGCCGGGTCTCGAACCAGGAGATCTGGCGCGAGGTCTCCGCGTCGCAGTGCCGGGCGATCTCCAGCAGCTCCTCGTCGCGGAGGCCCTGGGCCCCTTGGGCGATCACCGTCCAGGTGGTGTGCACGAGGGTGGCCAGGAGGTGCAGGTCCTGCAGGTCGCGGAGCAGCCCGACCTCGCCCTCCCGGGGGTACTCCAGCGCATCGGCGCGCAGTCGCTCGGGCTCGGCGACGTCCTCCTCGCCGTACCGTCGCACGACAGGAGCCAGCCGCTCCCGGTGGTCGTCGGACCAGCCGGCGAGCTGCGAGCAGGTGTGGAAGACGTCGGCCAGGTGGGCATGGCCGTCCGCCACGGCCCGCAGCGAGTCGGCCAGCGTCTGCTCGCTGTGGTCGGCGAGCCCGACGTACGTCGCGAGGTGGGGCATCAGTCCCCCTCGAGGGGGACGACCCGACAGGCCGCCGTCTTGAACGTCGGCTGCTTCGAGACGGGGTCCCACACGGTCATCGTCAGCTCGTTGGCCTGCCCGGCGCCCGCGTAGTGGAACGGCGCGAACACGGCACCCTCGGTCACCGGGCCGATGCGCGCGGGCGCCTCGAGGGAGCCTCGCGGGGACTCGACCCGGACCCGTTGCCCGTCCGCGATCCCCAGGGCCCGCGCGTCCGCCTCCGACAGCTCGACCCACGGGTCCGGAGCGGCGTGGTGGAGGCGCCGCGACCGCCCGGTCTTGGTCCGGGTGTGGAACTGGTGGACGACCCGGCCGGTGGTGAAGATCAGGGGGTAGTCCTCGCTCGGCTCCTCGTGCGGCGGCGAGTACGCCGCGGCCTTGAGGAACGCCCGCCCGGCGGCAGCCGTCGCGCGGTGCTGCTGCTCGGTCGTCGTCGCTCCCGTGGCCAGGTCGTGCCCGTAGTCCTCGCAGTAGTCGGTGGACGTGGGGAACTCCGCGTCGGCGTACAGCCTGGTCGTGCCGAGCGGCCACTGGACGGCGCCCCGCTCCCGGAGCAGGTCGTAGGTGATCCCGCTGTAGTCACAGGGACGGCCCCGGCTCGCCTCCACCCAGGCGTCGTACGCCTCCTCGGGTGTGCGCCAGCCGACGAGCGGGGAACCGTCCCGGTCGGTGAGGCCCATCGCGTCGGCGTAGGTCAGGAAGATGTCGAGGTCGCTGCGGGCCTCCCCCGGCGGGTCGACCGCCTTCTCGGCGAGGTGCACCGTGCGATCGGCGTTCGTGAACGTGCCGGTCTTCTCGCCCCAGCCGGCTGCCGGGAGCACGACGTCCGCGAGCGCGGCGGTCTCGGTGAGGAACAGGTCCTGGACGACCACGAAGCACTGGTCGCCGCCGAGGATCCGCCGGATGCGCGGGGACTCGGGCATCGACACGGCCGGGTTGGTCGCGGAGATCCAGAGCAGGCCGATCGACCCGGTCTCGGCGTACCCGAAGATCTGCATGGCGTGGGTGGGCGGCGCCCAGTGCGGGATCGTCATCGGATCCACGTTCCACAGCCGGGCGAGCTCCTCGACGTGCGCCGCGTTCTCCCAGTTGCGGAAGCCGGTCAGGTCGCCGTCGGCGCCTGTCTCGCGGGTGTTCTGGGCGGTGGGCTGACCGTTCATCTGGAGCACGCCGCAGCCGGGACGGCCGAGCATGCCCCGGAGCAGGTGCAGGTTGTTGACGCCGCAGGCGGCCGCCGTCGCCTGGTGGGACTGGTAGAAGCCCTGCAGCACCGTGGACAGCACCGCGCCGGACTCGCCGAAGATCCGGGCCGCCCGGCGTACGTCGTCGGCATCCACTCCGCAGGTGCGCGCGGCCTCCTCCGGGGTGTACGGCTCGACCGTGGCGCGCAGCTCCTCGAGCCCGACCGTGTGGGCCTCCACCCAGTCGGCGTCGAGCCACTCGTGCGCGAGCAGCTCGCGGGTCAGCGCGTTCATGAGCGCCAGGTTGGTGCCTACGCGGGGAGCGAGGTGGACCCCGCCGGTGCGCCCGGCCGCGACCGCCACCTCGGTGCGGCGCGGGTCGACGCAGACCACCCGTGGCGGCTCGCTGCCCTCGATCCGGTCGAGGATCCGTGCCCAGAGCACCGTCTGGGTCTCCGGCATGTTGTGCCCGAAGAGGAAGAGCGCGTCGCACTGCTCGATGTCGTCGTACGACGCCGGCTGCCCGTCGGCGCCGAACGACTCCTTGAGCGACGCCCCGGCGGTCGCGGTGCACAGCCGGGTGTTCCCGTCCATGTGAGGCGTCCCGAGGCCGGCCTTCCCGATCACCGCGAGCGTGTAGTACTCCTCCAGGAACAGCTGGCCGCTGGTGTAGAAGCCGTGGCTGAGCGGGCCCTTCTCGTCGAGCAGGGCCCGCGAGCGCTCGACGATCCGGCCCATCGCCGTGTCCCAGTCGGTCTCGACCAGCCGGCCGTCCTCGCGGACCAGGGGTGTGGTCAGCCGGTCCGGCGACGACGCCCACGGGGTGCTGCCGTACAGGCCCTTCGGTCCCAGCCGACCGCGGTTGACCCGGTCCGCCGCGCGACCGCGGACGCCGACCATCCGGCCGTCCTTCACGGCGATCTCGCATCCGCAGCCGTTGCTGCACAGCACGCACGCTGCGCCGACCCACCGGTCGACCTCGTCCTCGCGGACCCCGTCGAGGTGGACGTCGACGCGCTCGGGCCACGCCGAGCCGCGGGCGGTCGGCGTACGGGCACCCCAGACGTGCACGGTGCGGTCCGCCATGCGGCGATGGTGCCCACCGGGGCATGCGCGCATGCATCGCCCGCGGTCTCTATGGGCACCGGGGCCGCATGGACCACTCCCGGACCCCTGTGCTCGATGCGCTCAGCGAGTTCCGCCACCGCGGCGACGTCGTCTTCGGGCCGCCGGGTCACCGGCAGGGCCGCGGTGTCGACCCACGCGTGCTCACGATCCTGGGCGAGGGTGTCTTCGCATCCGACGTGCTGGCGATGAACGGTCTCGACGACCGCCGCAACTCCCAGGGCGTGCTGCAGGACGCGCAGGATCTGATGGCCGACGCGGTCGGTGCCGAGCACGCCTTCTTCTCCACCTGCGGCAGCTCGCTCTCCGTGAAGTCGGCGATGCTCTCCGTCGCCGGCCCGGGCGAGAAGCTGCTGATCTCGCGCAATGCGCACAAGTCCGTCGTCAGCGGCGTCATCATCAACGGGACGGTCCCGGGCTGGGTGCACCCGAAGTTCGATGCCGAGCGGCACCTGGCCCACCCGCCCGAGCCCGACGACGTCCGTCGCGCCTTCCAGCAGCACCCGGACGCCAAGGGGATGCTGCTGATCACGCCGACCGACTGGGGCGTGTGCGCCGACATCCAGGGAGTCGCCGACGTCTGCCACGAGTTCGGCGTACCGCTCATCGTGGACGAGGCGTGGGGAGCCCACCTGCCGTTCCACGACGAGCTGCCCACCTGGGGCATGGACGCCGACGCCGACGTCGTGGTCACCAGCGTCCACAAGATGGGCGCGGCGGTCGAGCAGAGCTCGGTGTTCCACCTCCAGGGCGACCGCGTCGACCCGACAGTGCTCGCGCAGCGCGAGGACCTGCTGGCGACGACGAGCGCGTCGAGCCTCGTGTACGCATCACTGGACGGCTGGCGACGTCACATGGTCGAGCAGGGTCGCGAGCTGCTGACCCGGACGCTGGCGCTCGCCGCCCGCGCGCGGGAGGAGATCGGCGCCATCGACGGGATCGAGGTCTACGGCCAGGAGCTGGTCGAGGAGGGCTACGCGTTCGAGATCGATCCCCTGGTGCTGGCGATCGACGTGCGTGGCCTGGGCATCACCGGCTACCAGGCCGCCGAGCTCGCACGGGCCCGCCACCACGTCGACTTCGGCGCGTCCGACACCTGCCGGATCAACGCCCGCCTCACGCACGCCGACGACGACGCGTCGGTCGACATCCTGGTCGCGACGCTGCGCAAGATCGTCGAGGATGCCCGCTCCGCCGAGACCCCTCCCCCGGTCGACTTCCCGAGCGCGGAGGGTCTCGAGCTCGAGACGGTGCTCCTGCCCCGCGACGCCTTCTTCGCCGAGGTCGAGCAGGTCCCCGCCGAGAAGGCCGTCGGCCGGGTCGCGGCCGAGATGGTCACGCCGTACCCGCCCGGCGTCCCGGTGCTCGCTCCCGGCGAGCGGATCAGCCAGGAGGCCGTCGACTACCTCCGCTCGGGCGTCGCCGCCGGGATGCTCATCCCGGAAGCGGCCGACCCGGAGGTGACGTCGCTGCGGGTGGTGCGCGAGTCCTGACACCGCAGTTCCACCATGGTCTCCAGGGACCTGCAGGTCCCATGGTGTGCTCGCCGTGGGAGGTGCAGGCTCAGCATCCCCTGGTGGAACGGGGACCGCCGGTCGCTCACTCCCCCTCGGGCCTGGTCATCCGCGCGAAGATCGGGTTCGCGATGGCGTCGGGCAGGTGCGTGCCCAGCTCGGCCTGGATGCGGTTCCTGAACGAGCCGGCCACCACGCTGGACCGTCCCGCCAGCATGGCCTCGACACCGTCGCGGGCCACCTCGCGCGGGTCGTCCTTGTCCTCCATCTGGCCGAGCTTCGTGTCGCCCATGTCCGCGCGGGAGAAGAACTCGGTGTCGGTCGGACCCGGCATCAGCGAGGTCACCGTGACGCCGGTGTCCTTGAGCTCCTCGCGGACGCCCTCGGCGAAGGAGTGCACGAACGCCTTCGAGGCGGCGTACGTCGCGTGGTAGGGCCCCGGCGCGACGGCGGCGATCGAGGACGTCACCAGGACGCGTCCCGCGCCGCGCGCGACCATCTCGCCGAGCACCAGGTGGGCGAGGTGGACGGTCGAGCGCACGTTGAGGTCGACCAGGCCGAGGTGCGACTCCAGCGGCGTCTTGTCGAAGCGCCCGCCGACGCCGACCCCGGCGTTCAGGACGAGCACGTCGAGCGGTCCGGCCGCGGTCGCCCGCTCGTGCAGGTGCTCGACGCCGGACGCGGTCGTGAGATCGACCTGGACGGCGAGGGCGCCGAGGTCGGCGGCTGCGGTCCGGATCGCCGGCTCCTCGGCCGCGACCACGACGTCGTACCCGCGCTCGACGAGCTCCTGCGCGATCGCGCGCCCGATGCCGGTCGAGGCGCCCGTGACGAGGGCGCGGCCGGCCTTGCTGGTCCCGGTCTGGGTCATGGCCCCCGGTAACCAGTAGCGGCCCGGGGATGCCTCGATCCGGTCGGTTCCCTACTGACCGGGCAGCACCTTCGACACCGCGTCGCGGGCGTGGTCGACGAGCGAGGCGATCGGGCCGACGGCGTACTGCGCCACCGGCGACCCCGCGGTCGACGGGTGCGGGCGCGTGGGCGCGATCGTCTCGACGACCTGGAACATCCGGCCCATGCCGAGCCGCCGTTCCTCGTCGCACGACCTCTCGATCAGCGGGAACTCGGCGGTCTCCTCGGCCTCCGCGTGCGCGTCGACCGACTTCTCGAGCGACGCCAGCAGCTTGTCGAAGTCCGCGTCGGTCGGCTCCAGACCGTCGAGCTCGTCGAGCACCTCGGTGGCCTCGGCCTCCTCCGCGTTGCGAGCGTCGGCGACCGCCTTGCCGCCGTTGTCGGTGACGACCGGACGGACGATCATCTCCTCGGCGGTCTCGTGCGCGACCAGTAGCGCGCGCAGCTCGGCGAAGAGCTCGGAGCGCTCGGCGCCCGCGGCCTCCCGCACCTCCGTGAACAGGTCCCGGATCCGTGCGTGCTGTGCGTACAGGACCCCCAGCACGTCGCCCTCGGGATACGTTGCGGCCTTCCTGCGGTCTTCGGTGGCGTCACCCATGAGCCACCGGTAACCGGGTACCGCCGCATCATGCCTCTGCCCACCCTGGTCGTGGTCGGTGCGATGAAGTGCGGCACGTCGGCGCTGCACCGGTACCTCGACCGGCACCCGGAGATCGCGATGGCACGGGGCAAGGAGCTCAACTTCTTCTACGGCCCGGAGCAGCCGCCGGACGACGACCCGGGCACGTGGTGGCGGTGGGGCCAGTGGCACCGCGGTCCGGAGTGGTACGCCTCCTGCTTCGACGGCCGCTACGCCGTCCGCGGCGAGGCGTCACCCGGGTACACCGACCCCGGCAACCCCGAGGTCGCCGCCCGGATGGCGGCGCTGGTCCCGGACGTGCGGCTCGTGTGCCTGGTGCGCGAGCCGCTGGACCGTGCTCTCTCGCAGTGGCGACACCACGTTCGCGACCGGACCGAGATCCGGCCAATGGCCGCCGCGCTCCTCGACCCGGCCAGCCAGTACGTCGCGCGGAGCCGCTACCGCGCGTGCCTCGAGCCCTTCCTGCGGGAGTTCCCCCGACCCCAGCTGCTGGTGGTCGTCCAGGAGCGGCTGCTCGCCGACCGCCGACGGGAGCTCGCCCGGGTGTTCGCCCATGCGGGCGCGGATCCGGCGTTCTGGAGCAGCGACCTCGAGCCGCGTGTGCACGTCGGCGGGGGCCGGCAGGAGCCGGTGCCCGACGACCTGCGGACGGCGTTCGGCCAGCGGGTCGCCGCGGACCTCGCCGGGCTCCGTGAGCTGCTCGACGACGACCTGCCCGAGTGGCGCTAGCCGAGCAGCCGGCGACGCTGCTCCACCGAGCGGGGCACGACCCTGCGGTGGCGCAGCGCCAGCGGCGCCCGCCGCACCCCAGCGAGGATGCCGCGGCGCTCGGGCGAGCCGGTCCTCACGCCGCGCCGGGCGGTGTCGAGGACGGCCGGCCAGGGCAGCCGCATGACCGCGGTGAGCAGGTCGTTGCGCGCCAGCAGAGCGCGGCGCCCGGCGTGCGGCCCGCGTCGTGACGACGGGTGGTGGTGCGCGACGACGTCGTCGACGTACGACAACCCCCAGCCCCCGGCCGCCAGGTCGAGCGCGAGCCGCTGCTCCTCGCCGCCGAAGCCGATCACCCCGTCGAAGCCGCCGGCGAGCAGGAACGGCTCCCGGCGCACCACGGCCCCGCACGCGAGGAACCCGAGCACCGGGGTGCCGGGCAGGTCCGGCTCGTCCGGCAGCGGCGAGCGGGCCATCTCGGCGCTGGCCGGGTCGAGGTCCTCCTCCGGGCCCACCAGGATCCGGGCCGCGACGAGCGCCAGCCGCGGATGGGCGTCGAACAGCTCCGCCGCCCGGTCCAGCGCGCCGGGCTCCCACCACGAGTCGTCGTCCGCGAACGCGACGTACGGCGTGCTCGCCTCGGCGACGCCGAGGTTGCGGGCGACCGCCCCGAGGTTCTCCGGGAGCGCGAGGACCCGCACGCCGGGGCAGGTCGCGCGGACCCGCTCGGGCGTGCCGTCGGTCGAGCCGTTGTCGACGAGGATGACCGGCGGGCGGTGGCGCGGCAGGGACTGCACCAGGTCCGGCCAGCGGTTCCTGGTCGCGACGACGGTGGTGACCCGGTCGCTCATCGGGCCTGGGCGAGGAGCTCGTCCCAGTCGCGCAGGAACCGCTTCAGCCCGAACCGGTCCAGCGCGTGCTGCCGCGCGGCGCGGCCGGCCGCGGCCGCCCGGTCCGGGTCGTGGACGAACGCGGCGACGCCCTCCAGCAGCTGGTCGCGCCGGGTCGTCACGAGGCCGGCCTCGGGCGGTACCGCGAACGGCGCCTCGGTCGCCCCGACCGCGACGACCGGCATCCCCAGCAGCATCGCCTCGATCAGCGACAGCCCCAGCGACGTCCACCGCGCGGTGTGGACGTACACCCGCCGCCGCGGCAGCTCGGCGTGCATCGCGTCCTGCGACAGGTCCTCGTACGTCGTCAGCCCCGGCGTCCGGTCGAGCAGGGAGACGCGCATGCCGAACAGGTCCACCGGCGCCACGCCGGCGATCGGCGCGAGCAGGTCGGTGCCCACGAACCGGCCGCGGCGGACGGGGTCGTTGACGACGACCGCCGCGTGCGGCAGCTCGCCGGTGTAGCGGTGGCCGGGGTCGACGACGCCGTGCTCGACGACGGTGGTCGCAGCGGTCCCGCAGTCCCAGAAGAGCTCGTTGAACCCGGTGACGTGCACGACGGGGATCGCCCGCTGGTCGGCCATCGGGTGCCGTGTCTCGGGCACCTCGCCGGCCGGCGTGTTGTGCTCGACGTACAGCGCGGGCAGGTCCCGCCCGGGGCGGCGCCCGAGCCACCGCTCGGCGAGCTCGAGCTCGTGCGGCCGCTGGAGCACGACGACGTCGACGTCGAGGTCGCGCATCGCCGCCGGCTCCACCTCGCGCACGCTGGCCGGCCAGTCCCAGGTCCGGGCGCGCCCCAGGCCGTCCGGCCCGCGGTCCGGCGTGACCGGCAGGTGGTAGTCGTGGCCGCCCTGGACGAACGAGGTCGTCCACGAGCCGTGCACGTGCCAGAGCAGCACCCGCATCAGGCGCTCCGGCCGAGCGCGCGGAAGTCCCAGCCGGCCCCCACCCACTTCTCCGGGTCGAGCACCAGACGGGCGTCGAGGACGGTGCGCCGGCTGACCAGCTCGCCGACCTCGTGCGGATCGAGCGCGGCGAACTGCGGCCACTCGGTGAGCACCAGCACCAGGTCGGCGCCGCGGCAGGCGGAGGCGACGTCGTCGACGACGGTCAGCTCGGGCCGCTCGCGCCGGACGTTCGCTCCGGCGTACGGGTCGTGCAGCCGCACGGCAGCACCCGCACGGTGCAGCCGCACCGCGACGTCCAGCGCCGGCGAGTCTCGCACGTCGTCGGACTCCGCCTTGAACGCCCCGCCCAGCACAGCCACCGTCCCGGTGCCACCGGGCAGCAGGGACCGGGCCAGCTCGACCGTGCGGGACCGCTGCCGCAGGTTGACCCGGTCGACGGCGTCGAACAGCCCGGCCGACTCCACCACGCCGAGCTCGCGGGCCCGGGCGACGAACGCGCGGGTGTCCTTGGGCAGGCAGCCCCCGCCGTACCCCAGCCCCGGGGCCAGGAAGTCGCGGCCGATGCGCGGGTCGGCGCCGAGGATCGTCGTGAGGTCGCCGACGTCGGCGCCGGACGCCTCGCACACCTCGGCGAGCAGGTTGACCGTCGAGATCCGGGCGGCGAGCATCGCGTTCGCCGACACCTTCGCGAGCTCGGCCGTCGGCAGGTCGGTGCGGATCACCGGCACTCCGGCGGCGACCAGGTCGGCGTACACCAGCAGCAGCGTCCGGTGGTCGTCGTCCGACTCCACGCCGAGGACGAGCCGGTCGGGGCTGAGCGTGTCGCGGACCGCGCGACCCTCGCGGAGGAACTCCGGGTTCCACGCGACGCGCGCCCCGAGCCGATCACGCAGTCGGGCGGCGGTCCCGACAGGGACCGTCGACTTGCCCACGACCAGCGCCCGGTCGTCGAGGTACGGCGCCAGCGCGTCGGCGGCCGACCACAGCGCAGAGAGGTCCGCGCCGTCACCGTCGTCCGCCTGGGGGGTGCCCACGCAGAGGAAGTGCACCTCGGCGTCGGCGACATCGGCCGGGTCGTCGGTGAAGCGCAGCCGGCCCGACGCGACGCCGTCCCTGACCAGCTCGTCCAGTCCCGCCTCGTGGAACGGCGCCCGTCCGGACCGCAGCACCGCGAGCCGACCCGGGTCGCGGTCGACACCGATCACGTCGTGGCCCGAGGCCGCGAGGCAGGCGGCATGGGTCGCACCGAGGTACCCCGTGCCGAGGACGGAGATCAGCATGCGGCCCCGGTTCCCGCGACGGCACGGGTCATGCACACCGGAACGGGTGCGTTTGGGAAGCGGTGTCCGGGACACCGGAGGGCGAAGTCGCAACCGACCGAAGGGAGTACTGGTGGCGAAGGTCCTCGGGGTCAACGCGCTGTTCCACGACCCGGCGGCCGCCGTGGTCGTCGACGGCGTGACGGTCGCCGCAGCCGAGGAGGAGCGCTTCTCGCGCCGCAAGCACGGCCACCGGCCGGTGCCGTTCGCGGCCTGGGAGCTGCCGGAGCTCGCGGCGCGCTGGTGCCTGGCCGCGTCCGGCCTCGACGTGGCCGACCTCGATGCGGTCACGTACTCCTTCGACCCCGCGCTCGCGGCGCCGGCCGAGGAGCTCGGGCTCGACGATCCGTGGGACCACCTCCGCCAGACCTACGCCCGCGAGGCGGGCGGCTTCCTCGGCACCGCCCTGCCGGGCCTGGACCCGGCGGCCGTGCGGCACGTGCCGCACCACGTCGCGCACGGCGCCTCGGGCGCCCTGGCCTCGCCGTTCGTCGGCGGGGACGTCGACGTGCTCGTCCTCGACGGGCGCGGGGAGTGCGGCAGCCACCTGGCCGGCACCTACCGCGGCAGCGACCTGACGGTGCACGCCGCCCAGCGGCTCCCCCACTCGCTCGGCCTGCTCTACGAGGACCTCACCGATCACCTCGGCTTCCTGCGCTCGTCCGACGAGTACAAGGTGATGGCGATGGCGTCGTACGGGACGCCGAGGTTCCTGCCCGAGCTCCGGGACCGGGTGCACCACGACGGCGCCGGCGGGTTCCGCACCCTTCCGGTGCACTGGCAGGCACTGGCCAAGCGCCTCGAGCCCGGGGAGGAGTGGAGCGAGGACCACGCGGACCTGGCCGCCAGCGTCCAGGCGCGCCTGGAGGAGGTGCTCGTCGATCTCGCGCGCTGGCTGCGCGGCCGGACGGGCGGGACCCGGCTCGCGATGGCCGGCGGGGTGGCGCTCAACTGCGTCGCCAACACGCGGATCCTCGAGCTGAGCGGGTACGACGAGGTGTGGGTCCAGCCGGCCGCCGGGGACGCCGGGACCGCCCTGGGCGGCGCCCTCCACGTCGCCGGCGAGCTCGGCGACGAGCTGCGGCCGATGCCGGGCGCCGACCTGGGCCGGGGCTGGAGCGACGACGAGCTCGAGCGGTACCTCCGCACGGCGCAGGTGCCCTACGAGCGGCCGGCCGACATGGCCGAGGAGGTCGCCGAGTGCCTCGCCGCCGACGGCGTCGTCGCCTGGTTCCAGGGGCGCAGCGAGTTCGGGCCCCGGGCCCTCGGCCACCGGTCGCTGCTGGCTCATCCGGGTCGCCGGGAGAACCTCGAGCGGCTCAACGACGTCAAGGGCCGCGAGCAGTTCCGCCCGGTCGCCCCGATGGTGCTGGCCGACCGCGCACCGGCCCTGTTCTCGCGCGGCCCGTTGCCCTCGCCGTACATGCTGTTCGTCCACGATGTGGCGGCGGAGTGGCGGGATCGGATCCCGGCGGTCGTGCACGTCGACGGCACGGCACGCGTGCAGACGGTGGACACCGCCGAGGAGCCGCTGGTGGCCCGGATGCTCGAGGCCTTCGAACGCCGGACCGGGCTCCCGGTCGTCGTGAACACCAGCCTCAACACGGCCGGCCGGCCGATGGTCGACGATCCCCGCGACGCGCTGGAGTGCTTCGGCTCGGCGCCGGTGTCGATGCTCGCGATCGGACCCTTCGCGGTCCGGAGGAGGGGCCGGCCTTGACCCCGATCCCCACGTCCATCGTCGTCCCGACGGTGGGCCGCCGAAGCCTCTCCGTGTTGTGTGACGCACTTGCCGAGCAGACCCGCCCTGTCGATGTCCCGGTGATCGTCGTCGACGACCGGCAGGACGGTCCCGACCTGCACCTCGACGCCGCCGGCCTCGACCTGCGCGTCGTCCGCTCCCGGGGCGGTGGCCCGGCGCGGGCGCGCAACGTGGGGTGGCGCATCGCGCGCTCGGAGTGGGTCTCGTTCCTCGACGACGACGTGGTCCCGGACCCGGACTGGTTCGAGGTGCTCGCCGGCGACCTGGAGCTCGCGGCCTCCGGTGTCGGCAGCACCGGCCGGGTGCGAGTACCGCTGCCCGCGGACCGCCGGCCGACCGACTGGGAGCGCGGGACCGCCGGGCTGGCGCACGCACGGTGGATCACCGCCGACCTGAGCTACCGCCGGGACGCGGTGTCCGCCGTCGGGGGATTCGACGAGCGGTTCCCCAGGGCGTTCCGCGAGGACGCCGACCTCGCGCTGCGGCTCGGGGCGGACCGCGGCACGGTCGTCGCCGGAGCGCGCAGGATCACCCACCCGGTGCGACCGGCCGACGACTGGGCCAGCCTGCGGCAGCAGGCGGGGAACGCCGACGACCGGCTGATGCGCGCTCTGCACGGGCCGGACTGGTGGACCCGTGCCGAGGCGCCGCGCGGGCGGATCCGCCGGCACGCCGCGACGACCGCCGCCGGGCTCGCGGGGCTGGCGGGCCTGGCCAGCCGGCGCCGTCGACTCGCGACGCTGGGTGCGGCCGGCTGGCTCGCCGGCACTGCGGAGCTGGCCTGGGCGCGGATCGCTCCGGGTCCGCGCGACGCCGCGGAGGTACGCCGGATGGTGCTGACCAGCGCCGCGATCCCGGCGGCCGCCTGCTGGCACTGGCTTCGCGGCGAGCTCGCCCACCGGCACGCCCCGCCGTGGCGCGGCCTGCCCGACCTGGTGCTGCTCGACCGCGACGGCACCATCGTCCACGACGTCCCGTACAACGGCGATCCGGCGCTGGTCGAGCCGGTCGCGGGTGCTCGCGCCGCACTCGGCCGCCTGCGTGAGCGCGGCGTGCGCCTCGCGGTCGTCACGAACCAGTCGGCCGTCGGTTCCGGCCGGCTCGACCGCAGTCAGGTCGACGCGGTCAACGCCCGGGTCGAGGAGCTGCTCGGACCCTTCGAGGCCTGGTACGTGTGCCCGCACGCCCCCGGCGAGGGCTGCTCCTGCCGCAAGCCGGCGCCCGGCCTGGTGAAGCAGGCGTGCGCCGAGCTCGGCGTCGACCCGGCGCGCTGCGTGCTGGTCGGCGACATCGGGTCCGACATCGAGGCGGCGGAGGCCGCGGGCGTGGCAGCCCATCTGGTGCCCACGCCGCAGACCCGGCCGGAGGAGGTCGCCGCGGCGCCGCGCGTCGCCGTGACCCTGTCCGCGGCCGTGGACCGGATCCTGCGGGGCGACTGGTGATGCGCACGCTCGCCGTCCGCCTCGACAGCCTCGGCGACGTGCTGGTCACCGGGCCGGCGATCCGGGCGCTCGCCGCCCGGTCGACGTCGCTGACCCTGCTGTGCGGACCCCGGGGCCGGGCGGCCGCGGAGCTGCTGCCGGGCGTCGACGAGCTGCACTGCTGGCGCAGCCCGTGGGTCGACCCCGAGCCCGGTCCGGTCGACCCCCGGGACATCGGCGACCTGACGGCCGCACTCGCGGCGGAGCGCTTCGACCGCGCGGTCGTGTTCACGTCGTTCCACCAGTCGCCGCTGCCCACGGCGCTCGTGTGCCGGATGGCCGGGATCCCCTGGGTCGGCGCGATCAGCGAGGACTATCCCGGCTCCCTCCTCGACGTCCGCCACCGGGTCGATGACGACCTGCCCGAGCCGGAGCGCGCGCTGTCGCTGGCCCGCGCCTGCGGCGCGACACTCCCCGCCGGCGACGACGGCCGCCTGGCACTCCGTCCGGGTGCGGTCCCATCGACGGACCTCGGCGAGGGGTACGTCGTCCTGCACCCCGGCACGTCGGTGCCCGCGCGGGCCTGGGTGCCGGCCGGCTTCCGGCGGGTGGCCGAGCTCCTCGGGCGCGACGGCCACCGCGTCGTCGTCACGGGCTCCCCGGACGAGCGGGACCTCACGGCCTACGTCACCGGCCGCTCGGAGGCCCGCGATCTCGGCGGGCGCACCGATCTCGCCGGGCTCGCCGGCGTGCTGGCGGGCGCCCGCGCCGTCGTGGTGGGCAACACCGGTCCGGCGCACCTGGCCGCCGCGGTCGGCACCCCGGTCGTGTCGCTGTTCGCGCCGACGGTCCCGCGCGTCCGCTGGGCGCCGTACGGCGTCCCGGTGGTCGTCCTCGGCGACCAGGACGCGCCCTGCCGCGACACCCGCGCCACCCGGTGCCCGGTGCCCGGCCATCCCTGTCTCGCGTCGGTCACGCCGGACGACGTGGTCGCGGCCATCGCGACGCTGAGCGGGCCAGCCCTCCGGCGGCTCGCATGACCAGAAAGGAGGATCCGATGAGACTGGCCCTGGTCTCCGAGCACGCGAACCCGCTGGCCGTCCTCGGCGGCGCCGACGCGGGAGGACAGAACGTGCACGTGGCGGCCCTCGCCGCGGGGCTGGCGCGGCGCGGCCACGACGTCACCGTCTACACCCGTCGCGACACCCCGACCGGACCGGACCGCACGGAGACGGCCGACGGGTACGCCGTCGAGCTGGTCGCCGCCGGCCCGCGCGCCGAGGTGCCGAAGGACGAGCTGCTTCCCCATGTCGCCGACCTCGGCGACGGCCTCCGGGAGCGGTGGGACGACGAGCCCCCGGACCTCGTGCACGCGCACTTCTGGATGAGCGGGCTCGCGTCGCTGCGGGCGGCCCGGGGCACGCCCGTCCCGGTGGCCCAGACCTTCCACGCCCTCGGCTCGGTCAAGCGCCGGCAGCAGGGGCTGGCCGACACCAGCCCCCGCAGCAGGATCGACCACGAGCGGCGGCTATGCCGGGACGTCGACCACGTGATCGCCACCTGCTCCGACGAGGTCGCCGAGCTGCGGTCCCTGGGGCTGGCGCCGGGGCGCGCGAGCGTGATCCCGTGCGGCGTCGACACCGACCTGTTCCGGCCCGCCGAACGCCGTGACCCGGACGGGCCGCCCCGGTTGCTCGTGCTGGGCCGCATGGTTCCCCGGAAGGGCATCGGCAACGTCGTGGAGGCGCTCGCGCGGCTGCCCGGAGTCGAGCTCGTCGTCGCCGGCGGCCCCGCGGCGGACGCCCTCGACGCCGACCCGGACATCACCCGGCTCCGCGAGATCGCCCACGGCGCCGGCGTGGCCGACCGGGTCCGCTTCCTCGGCGGTCTCGGTCGCGAGCAGGTCCCCGGCCTGATCACCGACAGCGACGTCGTGGTGACCGTGCCCTGGTACGAGCCGTTCGGCATCGTGCCGCTCGAGGCGATGGCCTGCGGCCGGCCGGTCGTCGGCGCCGCCGTCGGCGGCCTCCTCGACACGGTCGTCCCGGGCCGGACGGGCGAGCTCGTACCGCCCCGCGACCCGGATGCGCTCGCCGTCGCGGTACGTGACCTGCTGGCCGACCCGGACCGGCGGGCGGCGTACGGGTCGGCCGGGCGCGAGCGCGCGGTCGCCTGCTACGACTGGCGCCAGGTGGTCGAGCAGACCGAGACCACGTACCACGCCCTCGCGGCCAGCACCGACCGAGCGACGGAGGTGGCTCGATGACCTCGGCCCCGCAGTCCCTGGACACGCCGTGCGACCATGTCCACCTCGCCGAGCTGCGCGGCGCCCTCGACCGTTTCGAGGCGTGCGTCGACGTCGCCGACGACTGGGGCGAGCGACTGGCCGCGGTGCTCGACCGCGGCGGCCGGCTGCTGGCCGCCGGCAACGGCGGCAGCGCGGCCCAGGCCCAGCACCTGACCGCCGAGCTGGTCGGGCGCTACCGCGAGGACCGGCCGCCGTACTCGGCGATCTGCCTGACCGCGGAGACCTCCAGCCTCACCGCGATCTGCAACGACTACCCGGCCAGCGAGCTGTTCGCGCGCCAGGTGCAGGCCCACGGCCGGCCCGGCGACGTGCTGGTGCTGATGTCCACCAGCGGCACCAGCGAGAACGTCGTCGCCGCCGCCCGCCGCGGCCGCGAGTGCGGGCTCGAGGTCTGGGCGATGACCGGGCCGGCGCCCAACCCCCTGGCGAGCGCGGCGACCGAGTGCTGCGCGGTCGAGGCGCCGTACACCGCCACGGTGCAGGAGCTGCACCTGGTCGCGCTGCACATCCTGTGCGCGGCACTGGACCGCACCCTTGACGTCGGCGTGTCCCGCACGCGGCGGCTGCGGAGGGCCTGAGGTGGACGGGCCCCTCGTCGTCCTCGGCGACGCACTGCTCGACGCGGACCTCGCGGGCCGCGCCGGCCGGATCGCGCCGGACGCGCCGGTCCCGGTGCTCGACGACCTCGAGGAGCGCCAACGGCCCGGAGGCGCGGCCCTCGCGGCCGCGCTTGCCGCGCGGGACGGCGCCGACGTCGTCCTCGTCGCCGCCGTCGGCGACGACGAGGGCGGTACGGCGCTGCGCGGGCTGCTCGCCGAGGCCGGCGTCCGCCTGGTCGCGCTGCCGCTGCGCGGCGAGACGCCGGTCAAGCGCCGGGTGCGCGCGGGCGGCCAGTCGCTGCTCCGTCTCGACTCCGGCGGCGGCACGGCAGCCGACCCCGCGCCGGGCGCTCTGGACGTGCTGCACGACGCGTCGGCCGTGCTGGTCTCCGACTACGGCCGCGGCGCCACGTCGCTTCCCGCGGTGCGCGACGCGCTCACGGGGGTGCCGCTCGTCGTGTGGGACCCGCACCCCCGCGGCGCGGACCCCGTCCCCGGCGTCCGCCTCGCCACCCCGAACCGTGCCGAGGCCGCCGTCCTCGCGACCCGTCTCGGCGGCGGTTCACCGCGGCCCGGTCTGGGCGCCGTCGACGACGACGCGCGCACCTTGCTGGCCGGCTGGCGAGCACACGCGGTCGCGGTCACGCTCGGCCCGGGGGGCGCACTGCTCTCCCACGGCGGGTCCGCGCCCTCGGTCGTGCCCGCGCCGCCGGTGGCCGTCACCGACCCGTGCGGCGCCGGCGACCGGCTCGCGTCGGCCGCGGCCCTCGCGATCGCCGGCGGTGCCTTGCCCTCGGAGGCCGTGCAGGCCGGGGTGCTCGCGGCCTCGGAGTTCCTCGCCCGCGGCGGTGCCGCCGGGTACGCCGCCACGGACGTCACGACCGGCAGCGGGCTCGAGCGGGTCGACCGGGTCCGCGCGGCGGGCGGCACCGTGGTCGCCACCGGCGGCTGCTTCGACCTGCTGCACGCCGGCCACGTCGCGACCCTCCGGGCCGCCCGAGCCCTCGGCGACTGCCTGGTCGTGTGCCTGAACTCCGACGCCTCGGTGCGTCGGCTCAAGGGCGACACCCGGCCGCTCGTACCCGAGGCCGACCGGGCCCGCGTCCTCGAGGCGCTCGAGCCGGTCGACGCCGTCGTCGTGTTCGAGGAGGACACGCCGCTCGCGGCGATCCGCTCGCTGCGACCGGACGTGTGGGCGAAGGGCGGCGACTACGCGGGGGCGGACCTGCCGGAGGCCCCGCTGCTCGAGCAGTGGGGCGGGCAGACCGTGGTGCTGCCGTACCTCGACGGGCGCTCGACGACCGCCCTGCTCGCCACCGCCGCGGAGCGGAGCCGCCGTTGACCGGACGGGCCCTCTTCCTGCGGGCGCTGGGGCTGGGCGACTTCCTGACCGGCGTTCCCGCGCTGCGGGCGGCGCGCCGTGCCCTGCCCGGGCACGAGATCGTGCTGGCCGCTCCCGAGGTCCTGCGGCCACTCGTCGAGGGGTGCGGCGCCGTCGACACCCTGCTGCCGACCGGCGAGCTCGAGCCCGTCCCGTGGACGCCACCACCGCCCGAGCTCGCCGTCGACCTGCACGGCAACGGCCCTGCGAGCCGTCGGCTGCTCGACGTCCTCGGCGCGGATCGGGTCGTGGCCTACGCCGGTGACGGGCCCGCCTGGGACCCCGACGAGCACGAGCGGGCGCGCTGGTGCCGGCTCGTGTCCTGGGCGCTCGGCGTCGAGCCGGACCCGGACGACCTGCGTCTGCCGGCTCCGGGGCCGACCGCCGACGCGGGTGCGGTCGTCGTCCACGCCGGCGCCGCGTCGGCGAGCCGTCGGTGGCCGGCGGACCGGTACGCCGCGGTCGCGCACTGGGCGGCGGCGGCCGGGGAACGGGTGGTGCTCACCGGCGGTGCGAGCGAGGTCGGTGTCGCCGAGCAGGTCCGCTCGCTCGCCGGCCTGCCCGCCGACGCGGTGCTGGCCGGCCGCACGGACCTCGGTGGGTTGGCCGCTGTCGTCGCCCACGCCCGGCTCGTCGTCTGCGGCGACACCGGCGTCGCGCACCTCGCGTCGGCGTACGGTACGCCGTCGGTGGTGCTGTTCGGCCCGACCCCGCCGCACCGGTGGGGACCGCCGAGCAGTGGCCCGCACTCCGCGCTGTGGCACGGGTCCACGGTCGGCGATCCCCACGCGGGGCGGCCCGACCCGGCGCTGCTGCAGATCGGCGTGGGCGAGGTCGTCGACGTCGCGTCGGTCAGGCTGGAACGCGCTCGGGACGCCCTCGGGCGGCCATCCACTCGATCGTCCGCGTGAGGCCGTCGTCGAGCGGCGTGCGCGGCCGCCAGCCGAGCAGGCCCTCGGCCTGGGTCAGGTCGGGGCGCCGCACCTGCGGGTCGTCCTGCGGCAGCGGCACGTGCTCGATGGTCGACGAAGACCGGGTGATCTGGATGACGCGGCGGGCCAGGTCGAGCACGGTGATCTCGACGTCACCGCCGATGTTGACCGGGCCGGCTTCGCCCGATGCGGCGAGCCGCACCAACCCGTCGACGGTGTCGCCGACCCAGCACAGCGACCGGGTCTGGCTGCCGTCGCCGGCGACCGTCAGCGGCTCACCGGCCAGCGCCTGCTGGACGAACGCCGGCACGACGCGCCCGTCGGCCAGGGCCATCCGCGGCCCGTAGGTGTTGAAGATCCGGGCGATCGTGGTGTCCGTACCCCGGGCCCGGCGGTACGCCGCGGTGCTCGCCTCGGCGAACCGCTTCGCCTCGTCGTACACGCTGCGCGGGCCGATCGGGTTGACGTTGCCCCAGTAGCTCTCGTGCTGCGGGTGCTCGAGCGGGTCGCCGTACACCTCCGACGTGGAGCCGAGCAGGAACCGGGCACCGGTCCGCGCAGCCAGGTCGAGCGCGTGGGTCGTGCCGACGCTGCCGGTCCGCAGCGTCTCGAGCGGGAGCCGCAGGTAATGCACCGGCGAGGCGACCGAGGCGAGGTGGAAGACCATGTCGACGTGGCCGTCGACGGGGATGCCGTCGCACACGTCGGCCCGCACGACCGTGAACCGCGGATGGGCTTCCAGCGATGCGACGTTCTCGCGCGACCCGGTGACGAGCGAGTCGACGCAGACGACGGTGGCGCCCTCCCCGACCAGCCGTTCGCAGAGCCAGGAGCCGAGGAAGCCGGCGCCGCCGGTGACGACGATCCGCGCGCCGTCGGCCTCAGCGACCACGTCAGACGCTCGTGGCGGTGCCGACGCTGCGGCGCACCTGCTGCAGCCCGACGGCGCCCAGCACGACCATGCCGACCGCGAGCACGAAGTGCAGCCAGTCGTCGGCGGTGTTCAGCGGCACGAAGTTCGCGCTGCTCCCCTTGTCGACCACGAGCCCGTAGATCCAGAGCACGGCGTACACGAGTCCGGCGATCAGGAGGTACCAGCCCGCCGAGGCGGCCGCGCGGGCGGCGGCCAGGCCGACCACGCCGAACGCCAGGTGCACGATGTTGTGGAGGATCGACACCTCGAAGATGCCGAACAGCTTGGCCTCGCTCTCGTGGCCCGCGAACGTCATGTCGCCGTAGTTCGTGGTGATCCCCGGGATGAAGCCCAGGACGCCCACGAGCAGGAACGTCGCGCCGACGACCATGGCGGCGGTGGGCAGCCAGGTCGGCGGGTTCGTCAGGTGGTGGGAAGTGCTCATGCCGTCCGGTAACCGCCGCCGGACATGCCATGCACACCCGGCCGGGTGGTGTGGCCCGGCTACTCCCAGAAGGCCCGGAGCTCCAAGCGACCGGCCGCCGCCATCGGGTGCCGGGACGCGACCTCGACGGCCTCGTCGAGGTCGGCGCACTCGAGGACGTCGAAGCCCGCGATCCACTCGTTGGTCTCGGCGAACGGCCCCTCGGTGACGAGGAGCGAGCCCTCCCGGCGTCGTACGACGCGGGCCTCGGCCGCCGGGCGCAGCCGTTCTCCGATCACCCGGATGCCGGCCGCGTCGTTCTTCTCCACCCACTCCTCCACCGGCACGGTGCCGGTCGGGTCGGGGTTCTCGGGGCGGTCGGGATCCATGGCGACGAGCATCAGGAACTTCATCTGTCCTCCAGGGGTGTGTCGGTTGTACCTCGATGACGTGCGGGCCGACCGCGAATCGACAGCGGACTCAGCGCAGTCTCCGCCGGTCGTCCGCCAGCCGAACCGTTCGGCCGGTCGCATCGAGGTGGGCGAGCAGCGGGAGCGCCACCCGGCGGCTGGTGCCCAGGGCCAGGCGGGCCTCGCTCGCCGTGAACGGCTGCTCGAGCTCCGCGAGCACGGCGACCGCGCGGTCGTCGGCGCCGGGCAGGAGCACCACGCGCTCGTCGACGCGCAGCAGCCGGCCCGCGCGGTGCAGGGTGGCCAGGGCGACGTGGTCGAGACCGAGCTCGTCGAGGCGACCGGCCTCGGGAGCAGCGAACCCGGACAGCTCCTCCGCGAGCACCGCCGCGGCCTTCGCGAGGTGCTCGGGCAGCCCACCGGGACCGACGACCCGTCCCCCGTCGATCCTCAGCGGGGGCGCGACGAGGGCGGTCACGATCGCGGGGTCCGGCAGGCCGAGCGCGTTCGCGGCCTCGCCGGGAGCGACCGGGCGATCGGCCAGCGCGGCCAGCCGGCCCCGCAGGTCGGCGACCAGGTGCGGCGCGACCAGCCAGTCCCCCGCGACGAGCGTGCCCGCCGGCAGAGGCTCCGCGGGCGCACCGATGCGCCGCAGCAGCGAGCGACGCACCACGCCGCGCAGCCGCAGTTCCGCGTCCGGCGTGCCGTCGTGGGTCGCGAGGTCGCGGGGCCGCCGCTCCGGCACGGGGTCGAGGACCTCGACACCCCACACCTGCCGGTTGCCGGGGTCGCGCAGGATGGCGCGGTCGGCGTACCGCAACGGCAACGGACGGTCGAGGACCAGCCGGGCCAGGCCGGAGCCGATGGACCGGGCGCGGGTGCCGACGTGCGTGGAGCCGACGTGCAGGACCGGGCGCTCCGGCGGCTCCCCGTCGCCGGTGAGGCGTACGTCGACCCGCGCCGACGCCACGAAGGCCCCCGGCGTCACCAGCGCGTCGCCACGGGCGATCTCGGGTGCGTGGCCGCCGAGGTCGAGGGCGACCCGGGCGACCCCGGAGACACGCTCGCGCGGCGCTCCGAGCGCCTCGACCCCGCGGACCCGGGCCTCGGCGCCGTCGACCGCGAGCACGGTCCCCGGCGCGACCGTCCCTGCCGGCAGGGTGCCGGTGACCACCGTGCCCGCGCCGCGCACGTGGAACCTACGGTCGACCCAGAGCCGCACGTCGGCCGCCGGATCAGGGGCGCGCACCGACGCCAGGACCGTGCCCAGTGCCGACCGCAGCTCCGCGATCCCGGCACCGGTCCGGCCGCTCACCACCACCGCTGGGACGCCGGCGAGCGACGTCCTCTCCACCTCTGCGCGGGCCCGGGCGAGCGCGGGCGCGGGGTCGGCGAGGTCGGCCCGGGTCACCACCAGCACGCCGTGCGAGACCCCCAGCGCGTCCAGCGCGGCGAGGTGCTCGGCCGCCTGCGGCATCCAGGGGTCGTCGGCGGCGACGACCAGCATCGCGACGGGCACCGGCCCGACCCCGGACAGCATCGTGGTCACGAACCGCTCGTGGCCCGGCACGTCGACGAAGGCCACCTCGCCGACCGGGTCGACCGTGGTCCAGCAGTAGCCGAGCTCGATGGTCAGGCCGCGCCGCTTCTCCTCTGCGAGCCGGTCCGGGTCCTGCCCGGTCAGTGCCCGCACCAGCGTGGACTTCCCGTGGTCCACGTGCCCGGCGGTGGCGACGACGTGCATCAGCCCATCACCCGGCGGATCGCCTCCACGAGCACGTCGTCGAGGTCGACCGGGACGGTCAGCAGGTCGAGCAGCAGCCGCCCGTCGTGCACGTGCCCGACGACCGCCGGGTCGCCCAGCCGCAGCGCCTTCGCGAGGTCGGGAGGGAGCGCGACGGCCGCGGAGGAGAGGGGTACGCCGGGCGCGCCGCCGCCCCCGACCCGTCCCTCCGAGGCGATCGCGACGCCACCGAGCGCCTCCGCGATCCGCCGCGCCCGGGCGAGCAGCTCCCCGGGTCGGGTGGCGAGCGCGGCCGCGACGGGCGGCGGGGGTCCGGTGAGCGTGGCCTCGAGGGCCGCCAGCGTGAGCTTGTCGACGCGGAGCGCGCGGGCGAACGGGTGCCGGCGCAGCCGCTGCACCAGCTCCGCCTCCCCGAGGAGCAGGCCGCACTGCGGCCCGCCGAGGAGCTTGTCGCCCGACGAGGTGACGAGCGACGCACCCTCGCGCAGGACCGTGGCGGCGTCCGGCTCGTCGGGGAGCCGCGGGTGCGGGGCGAGCAGCCCCGAGCCGATGTCCACGACGACCGGGACGCCGAGCGCGGTCAGCTCGGCCACGGGCACCGAGGACGTGAAGCCCTCGACGCGGAAGTTGGAGGGGTGCACCTTGAGCACCAACGCCGTGTCCGGCCCGACCGCGGCCTCGTAGTCGGCGAGCCGCACCCGGTTCGTCGTACCGACCTCGCGCAACCGCACGCCCAGCGACTCCAGCAGCTCCGGGATCCGGAAGCCGTCGCCGATCTCGACCAGCTCGCCCCGCGCGATCACCACTTCGCGACCCTGCGCGAGCGCGCATGCGACCAGCGCCAGTGCGGCCGCGCCGTTGTTGACGACGTGCACACCGCCGGCACCGGGTACGGCGGCCGCCAGGGCCGCCAGGGCACCGGACCCGCGCGGGCCGCGGCGCCCGGTCGCGAGGTCGAGCTCGACGTCGGTCGCACCCGCGGCCACGCCGACCGCCTCGACCGCGGCCGCGGAGAGCGGCGCCCGGCCGAGGTTGGTGTGGACGACGATGCCGGTCGCGTTGATCACCGGACGCAGCGACGTGGGGGCCGCGGGCAGCCGCGAGAGCACGGCCGGTACCACGTCGGCGGGTGCGAGCGCGCCGTTCCGGCAGTCCTCCAGCACCGCGACGACGACCGCCTTCACGCGCCCCCGGCCGAGACGGCCGACGGCCGCGGCGACCCCGGGCTCGGCGAGCACCGCGTCCGTGCGCGGCGTGCTCCGGCGCGGGTCCTCGGACACGGGCGGCTCCCCAGGAGTGGGCACGGTTGACTTGGCGGAGGCGGACGGGAATCGAACCCGCCTGACCGGGAGTGCCCGGCCACTACGGTTTTGAGGACCGCGCCCGTCACCAGACGGGAAACGCCTCCGTGTAGAACCCTAGTCGGCTGGTTACTGTGGGCCTCGTGGAGTTCCTGGGCTGGCCGCTGGTGCGGCAGGTCACCGGTCGTGACCGGCTCGGTCGCGGGCACGCGGCGATGTCGCGCCGCAGCGAGACGCTGGAGCCCCGCACCGTCCAGGCCGACCGGGTCGTCGACTCGGTGTGCCCGTTCTGCGCCGTCGGCTGCGCGCAGAAGGTCTTCGTCAAGGACGGCGAGGTCACCCAGATCGAGGGCAGCCCGGCCAGCCCGATCTCGCGGGGCCGGCTGTGCCCGAAGGGCAGCGCGAGCAAGCAGCTGGTGACGAGCCCGACCCGCGTCACGAAGGTGCGCTACCGGCGCCCGTTCGCCACGGAGTGGGAGGACCTCGACCTCGACACCGCGGTCGACATGATCGCGGACCGCGTGATCAAGACGCGCAAGGAGTTCTGGGAGTGGGAGGCGGACAGCCGCCGCACCCGCCGCACGCTCGGCATCGCCAGCCTCGGAGGAGCGACCCTCGACAACGAGGAGAACTACCTCATGAAGAAGCTCTACACGGCGATGGGCGCGATCCAGATCGAGAACCAGGCGCGGATATGACACTCCTCCACGGTGCCCGGTCTGGGTACCTCGTTCGGCCGTGGTGGGGCCACCACCTTCCTGCAGGACCTGAGCAACGCTGACTGCATCCTCATCGAGGGATCCAACATGGCCGAGGCCCACCCCGTGGGCTTCCAGTGGGTCATGGAGGCGAAGCGCCGCGGCGCGACGGTGATCCACGTCGACCCGCGGTTCACGCGGACGTCGGCCGTCGCCGACCTGCACGTGCCGATCCGCGCGGGCTCGGACATCGCGTTCCTCGGCGGGCTCGTCAACCAGGTCCTGAGCAACGACCTGGACTTCCGCGAGTACGTCGTGGCGTACACCAACGCCGCCAACATCATCGAGGACGACTTCCGGGACACCGAGGACCTCGACGGACTGTTCTCCGGGTTCGACCCCGAGACCGGCCAGTACGACCCGGACTCCTGGTCCTACGTCCCGGACAGCCGGCGCGACGTCGAGGACGAGGAGCGCCGGGACCAGGCGTACTCCGGCGGGAGCAGCCACGGGGAGTCCCACCAGGCCGCGCGCTCGGAGTCCCACGGCTCCGGTGGTGCGCCGGTCAAGTGGAAGGGCCGGCGCGACGAGACCCTGCAGGATCCGAGCTGCGTCTTCCAGATCCTCAAGCGCCACTTCGCGCGCTACACGCCCGAGGTCGTGCAGGAGGTCTGCGGGATCGAGCCCGACCAGCTCCGCCGGGTCGCGGAGGCGCTGACGAGCAACAGCGGCCGCGAGCGCACCTCGGCGTTCTGCTACGCGGTCGGCTGGACCCAGCACAGCGTGGGCGCCCAGATGATCCGCACGGCGTCGATCCTCCAGCTGCTGCTCGGCAACATCGGCCGGCCGGGCGGCGGGATCATGGCGCTGCGCGGCCACGCGAGCATCCAGGGCTCGACCGACATCCCGACCCTGTTCAACATCCTGCCCGGCTACCTCCCGATGCCGAACGCCAAGCAGCACCAGTCGCTGGACGAGTGGGTCCGCGACGACGAGGGCAAGGCCGGCTTCTGGGGCAACATCCGGTCGTACGCCGTCAGCCTGCTCAAGTCCTACTGGGGCGACGCCGCCACGCCGGACAACGACTTCTGCTTCGACTACCTGCCGCGGATCACCGGCGACCACTCGACGTACTCCACCGTGCTGGCGATGATCGAGGGCCGTTGCAAGGGCTACTTCCTCGTCGGCGAGAACCCCGCCGTCGGCTCCAGCAACGGCAAGATGCAGCGGCTCGGGATGGCGGCGCTGGACTGGCTGGTCGTCCGCGACCTCCAGATGATCGAGTCGGCGACGTTCTGGAAGGACGGGCCGGAGATCGAGACCGGCGAGCTGGTCACCGAGGAGATCGGCACCGAGGTGTTCTTCCTGCCGGCGGCGACGCACGTCGAGAAGGCCGGCTCGTTCACGCAGACGCAGCGGATGCTCCAGTGGCGGGACAAGGCCGTCGAGCCACCCGGCGACTGCCGCAGCGACCTCCAGTTCTACTACGAGCTCGGCACCCGGATCCGGCAGAAGCTCGCGGGGTCGACCGACGAGATGGACCGGCCGCTGCTCGACCTGGCGTGGGACTACCCGCTCGACGACGGGGGCGACCCGGACCCGGAGGCGGTGCTGCGCGAGATCAACGGCACCGGGCCGGACGGCGAGGTGCTGTCGGCGTACACGCAGCTGAAGCCGGACGGCTCGACCAGCTGCGGGTGCTGGATCTACTGCGGCGTGTACGCCGACGACGTCAACCAGGCGCGGCGCCGCAAGCCGCACTGGGAGCAGGACCAGGTGGCCGCGGAGTGGGGCTGGGTCTGGCCCGCGAACCGGCGGATCCTCTACAACCGCGCGTCCGCCGCCCCGGACGGCACGCCGTGGAGCGAACGGAAGCGCTACGTGTGGTGGGACGCGGAGGCCGACGACGGCAAGGGGAGGTGGACCGGTGCCGACGTGCCGGACTTCGTGCCGGACCGGGCGCCGGACTTCGTGCCCGAGGAGGGCGCGCAGGGTCCGGACGCGATCGGCGGCCAGGACCCGTTCATCATGCAGACGGACGGCAAGGCCTGGCTGTTCGCGCCCCTTGGCCTGGCCGACGGGCCGATGCCGACGCACTACGAGCCGGCCGAGTCGCCGGTGCGCAACCCGCTCTACGGCCAGCAGAACAACCCGACCCGCAAGAGGATGGAGGTCCCGCAGAACCCGCTCAACCCCAGCTGGAGCGACGTGTTCCCGTACGTCTTCACGACGTACCGGCTCACCGAGCACCACACCGCCGGCGGCATGAGCCGGACCCTCCCCTACCTCGCCGAGCTCCAGCCCGAGCCGTTCTGCGAGGTGTCGCCGCGGCTCGCGGCCGAGCGCGGCCTGGAGAACGGCGGCTGGGCGACGATCGTCACGGGGCGTACGGCGATCGAGGCGCGGGTGCTGGTGACCAGGCGGCTCCGGTCGCTGCGGCTCGGGGACCGGTTCGTCGAACAGGTCGGGCTGCCGTACCACTGGGGCCCGAACGGCATCACCACCGGCGACTCCGCCAACGACCTGGTCAACCTGACCCTGGACCCGAACGTCTACATCCAGGACAAGGTCGGCACCTGCGACATCCGGCCGGGTCGCCGGCCACGCGGCTCGGCGCTCACCGAGTACGTCGCGGAGTACCGTCGCCGCGCGGCCATGGACGTGCAGAGGGAGGAGACCTGATGGGCAGTCTGTGGGGCCGGCTCGACGACGTCCAGGGCGACGCGGGCTACGGGTCGCCGTCCGAACACCCGCCGCGGATGGGCTTCTTCACCGACACCTCCGTCTGCATCGGCTGCAAGGCCTGCGAGGTCGCGTGCAAGGAGTGGAACTCCGTCCCGGAGGACGGCTACCTGCTGACCGGGATGTCCTACGACAACACCCAGGAGCTCGGGGCCTCGACCTGGCGGCACGTCGCGTTCGTCGAGAAGCCGCTCGACGTCCCCGCCGTCGACCTCGGCATGCCCGCGATGGGTGCCCCGGACACCGAGGGCGTGACGTGGCTGATGTCCTCGGACGTCTGCAAGCACTGCACCCACGCGGCCTGCCTCGACGTGTGCCCGACCGGTGCGCTGTTCCGGACCGAGTTCGGCACGGTCGTCGTACAGCCGGACGTCTGCAACGGGTGCGGCTACTGCGTCCCCGCGTGCCCGTACGGCGTGATCGACCTCCGCAAGGACGACGGCCGCGCGTTCAAGTGCACGCTCTGCTACGACCGGCTCAAGGAGGGCCAGACCCCTGCGTGCGCGCAGGCCTGCCCGACCGAGTCGATCCAGTTCGGCGAGCTGACCGAGCTGCGCGAGCGCGCGGCCCGGCGCGTCGAGGAGCTGCACGACCGGGGCGTCGACGTGGCCCGGCTGTACGGCGCCGACCCGGACGACGGCGTCGGCGGCGACGGCGCGTTCTTCCTGCTGCTCGACGAGCCGGAGGTCTACGGGCTGCCGCCGGACCCGATCGTCACCACGCGCGACCTGGGGTCGATGTGGCGGCACGTCGGTGCGGCCGCCGCGACGCTGGTCGGCCTCGGCGTCGCCTCGTTCCTGGGGAGGCGCCGGTGAGGGAGCAGTCGATGGTCCCCGAGCCGGAGTTCGAGTCCTACTACGGCCGGCCGATCCTCAAGCAGCCGACCTGGAAGACGCCGGACGTCCCGCTGTACCTGTTCCTCGGCGGCCTGGCCGGCTGCTCCGCGCTGCTGGCCGAGGGCGCTGCCGCCACCGGCCGGCCGGACCTCGAGCGCGTGGCCCGGCTGACGGCCGCGGGCGGCGCGGCCGCGGGCACCGTCGCCCTGGTGCACGACCTGGGCCGGCCCGAGCGGTTCCTCAACATGCTGCGGGTGTTCAAGCCGACCTCGCCGCTCTCGGTCGGCTCGTTCATCCTCGCGCCGTTCAGCGCGCTCTCCGGAGCCGCGGCCGCGACCGAGGTCACGGGCCGGTTCCCCCGGCTCGGCCGGCTCGCGGGAGTCGGCGCCGCCGCGTTCGGGCCGCCGCTGGCGACGTACACGGCCGCGCTGCTCGCCAACACCGCGATCCCCGCCTGGCACGAGGCGCACCGGGAGCTCCCGTTCGTGTTCGGCGGGTCCGGCGCCCAGGCCGCCGGCGGCCTGGCGATGCTGCTGGTGCCCTGCGACCAGGCCGCCCCGGCCCGCCGGATGGCGCTCGCGGGCGCCGCGGTCGAGGTCGTCGCGGCCGAGACCATCCTGAAGAAGGGACTGGTCGCCGAGCCCTACCGGATCGGCCGACCGGGCCGGTTGATGAAGGTCGCCCGCAACGCCACCACGGTCGCGTCCGCGATCACGGTGCTGGCGGGCCGGCGCTCGCGCCTGCTGTCGGCCGTCGCCGGTGCGACGTACGTCGGCGCCTCGCTCGCCACCCGGTTCGGGATCTTCGAGGCCGGGCTCGAGTCCGCGCGTGACCCGAAGTACGTCGTGGTCCCCCAGCGTGAGCGGATGCGCGCCCGCGCCGCGCACTGACGCCCGCGGCCGCCACTTCCCGGGCACTCCTGTCGCTTGGCGGGCGTTGCAACGG
>NZ_KK211161.1:244383-390409 GCF_000620645.1 Nocardioides sp. URHA0032
CCATAAGCGCCGGGATCCCCGGCTCACCGGGTATCCATCCCGAGAGCGCCCGGCACAATGGCGCAGTGACGACTCACGCGCTCAGACTCACCCAGTTCGCGTCCGGCGGCGGCTGCGCCTGCAAGGTCCCGCCCGGTGAGCTCGAGCGGGTGCTCGGGGGCCTCACGCCGGCCGCCGGAGCCGACCTGCTGGTCGGGGTCGAGAACGGCGACGACGGCGCGGTGGTCCGCCTGGACGGGTCTCGTGCCGTGGTCCTCACGGCGGACTTCTTCACCCCGGTCGTCGACGACGCCTACGACTGGGGCCGGATCGCGGCCGCGAACGCGCTCTCCGACGTGTACGCGATGGGCGGCGATCCGCTGGTGGCGGTGAACCTGCTGGCCTGGCCGCGTGACCGGATCCCGTTCGAGCTCGCTGCAGAGGTGCTGCGTGGTGGCGCCGACGTCGCCGTCCTCGCCGGCTGCCACCTCGCCGGTGGGCACACCATCGACGACCCCGAGCCCAAGTACGGGCTGGCCGTCACGGGCATCGCCGACCCGGCCCGGCTGCTGCGCAACGACGCTGGCTCCCCCGGCGTACCACTCACGCTGACCAAGCCGCTCGGCCTCGGCGTCCTCAACAACCGGCACAAGGCCACCGGAGAGGTGTTCCCGGACGCCGTCGACGTGATGACGACCCTCAACCGCGACGCCTCCCGCGCCGCCCTCGCCGCCGGCGCCGTGTGCGCGACGGACGTCACCGGCTTCGGGCTGCTCGGCCACCTGCACAAGCTGTGCCGCGCATCGGGGGTCTCCGCGGTGGTGGACTCCGCGGCGGTGCCGTACCTGGACCCGGTGCGGGCGTCGTACGCCGCCGGCTACGTCCCCGGCGGCAGCCGGCGCAACCTGGAGTGGGTGCGCCCTCACGTCGACACCGCGGTGCCGGAGGACGAGCTGGTGCTGCTCGCCGACGCCCAGACGTCCGGCGGCCTGCTCGTCGCCGGCGAGGTGCCCGGCTACCCGGTGATCGGCGAGCTGGTGCCGGCGGGCGACGCCTCGATCGTGGTGCGCTGACGTAGCCAGGTGTTCGTCCCGGCAGCGAGGCCCTTGGCCTTCGGCCGCCCGGCGACCGGGGCGACGGCCAGCGCAGAGCCCTCGGGAGCGACCACTTCAGCTCGTGGTAGACCCGCGACAGCGTCTCGTCGCTGTCGACGAACAGGAGGCCCGGCGCGGCGACGACCACCTCCCACCACGGGCCGGGCAGGTCCGCGCCGGTCAGGTCGGCGTCGGTCCACGCCATGAAGACGGCCATATCCGGCGGTTCCCCGATGCTCCGCTTGGGCAAACCGGGTACAACTCGGGACATGACCGACATCGCACCCGCCCTGCCCGCCGACGCCGCCCCGCTCCCCGGCGGGAGCTCCATGCCGTTGCTCGGCTTCGGCACCTGGCAGATCACCGGCGAGGACGCGGTCCGCGCCACGGCCGCGGCCCTGGAGGCGGGGTACCGCCACCTCGACACCGCCACGGTGTACGGCAACGAGGCGGAGGTCGGGCGGGCGCTGGCCGACAGCGGTGTCGCCCGTGACCACGTGTTCATCACGACGAAGTGCCCGCCGAACCGCGCCGGGCGGGAGCGGGAGACGCTCGAGCAGAGCCTCGAGGCGCTGCGCACCGACCACGTCGACCTCTGGCTCATCCACTGGCCCGGTGACGGAGCGGTCAACAGCGACATCTGGCGGGCCTTCGTCGAGGCGCGCGACGCGGGCCTCGCCCGCGAGATCGGCGTCAGCAACTTCGACGTCGCGCTGCTCGACGAGGTCACCGGCGCGACCGATGTCGTGCCGGCGGTGAACCAGATCGAGTGGAGCCCGTTCCTCTTCGACAGCGCGACACTGGACGCCCACCGCGAGCGCGGGATCGTCCTCGAGGGCTACAGCGCCCTGCGGGGCGGCACCCTCGACGACCCCGCCATCGGCGCGCTCGCCGAGCGCCTGGGGCGCACGCCGGCGCAGGTGATCATCCGCTGGCACCTCCAGCACGGCGTCGTCGTGATCCCGAAGTCGGTCCACGCGGACCGGATCCGCTCGAACGCCGACGTCGCCGGGTTCAGCCTGAGCGACGGAGACATGGCGGCGATCGACGCCCTGCGTCGCTGACGCTCAGCCGCCGGAAGGATCGCCGGCCGGGTCGCTGGACGGGCGCCGGCGCAGGTACGCCGCGGTCTCGGCGTCCTCGACCCGCAGCCGCTCGACGATCTCCCCGCCGTCGCAGCGGCAGAGCGCGACCTCGGTCGTGCCGACGGCGTACCAGGTCCCGCCGGACTCCTCCCACCGGATCAGCTGGTCGACCACGCTGCCCATGGATCCACCCTAGACTTCGGGTGTCCTGGAGAACGATGCACACGGGGGTGCCTCACGGTGGACGTCCTTGGCGACCGACCGCGTCGGGTCATCACCGCTGAGCAGCGTCAAGCAGTGCTGGACGCCGCCGCCGTGCTCCAGGTGCGGCGTGAGCAGATCGCCGCGGAGCCGGCAGCGGACCGTGTCGCCGTCGACGTGCGGTCCCGGTCTGCCGCGGGCCAGCGGCTGCGGGAGTGGTCGGCGGAGAAGGTGCAACTGTGACGGACCTCGGATTCCCGCCGCGGCAGCTGCTCACCGAGTCCGAGAAGCAGGTTGTCCTCGACGCCGCGGCGCTGCTCCAGGTACGCCGCAGCGAGGTGGCGACGGCGCTGGAGGCGGGTCCGGTGCGGGATGCCGAGATCCTGGCCAGCAGCCAGGATCAGGTGGAGCTGAACCGACTCGTCATCGACCAGTCGTCGCGCTGGCGGGAGCTGCACTCGGTGCGCGCTTGGGCGAACGTCTCCCAGCTGCGGCGCAGCTTGCCGAACAACCGCAGGGTCCTCGAGGGCGGCCTCCGCATGGAGAGCGTCTTCGATGCCCAGGGCACCGGCGTCGGCGCGCTGCTGCTGCTGGCGAACGAGCCGATCGGCAGCTACCTGATGAGCTTCGCACCCGTCACGATGAAGATTGTCGACCGCACCGAGGTCATGCTCCAGGGGCCTGAGCTCGACGGGACCGCCTCGGTCATGGTCGTGCGGTCAGGGCCCTGCCTCGAGGCCGCCTGGCGTTACTGGGAAGCCGTCCGGCGGTTCGCGGTCCCGGCTCCGGACTGGGTCGGTGGTGTCGTCGACCTGACGCCTCGACAACGGCAGGTCGTGGCGCTCATGGCGAGCGGTCTCGGGGACGACGCCATCGCGACGTGGCTTGGCGTCAGCGTGCGGACCGTCCGTGCGGACGTGGCCGCGCTGCTCGAACTGCTCGGCGTGCGAACGCGCTTCGCTGCCGGCGTGCGGCTCCAGTTCTGGTCCGACGCTGACGCCGACACCTGATTGCAGGATCCTGCAACGCGCGTGACATGCCGCGGGCGACACGGTCTCATGACTGCGCAGCGGACCGGTCGACAGTCGGGGGAGCCGACCGGGCCGCTGCGCCCTCGGGCGGACGTCGGGCGGACTGGTCCACGGAACCGGTCCGCGCGACGTCTGCGGCCTGGGCGATCTCCCCACCCACCATGTCCCGAAACGTGGGAGCCACGGACGGCGGCCTCGGCATCGGGCGCGAGGTGGCCGAGCCTGCGGTACGGCGACCTGCCCGACCACCTTGCCGCGAGCCGCAAGCACTGCGGCGGTTGCCCCTCAGACGAGGACGCTCCTGGTGACGCAGTCGTTACCCGGGAAGTCGTCGGGAACCCCTGCCTCGTTCGAGGCGCAGACCCGGACCCTGACGTAGGCTGAGGCCACGTTGTCCGGTTGCACGATCACGACCATGCGGGTGTGCTCCCCTGGCGCCAGGTCGCCGAACTCGCACGCGGGCGAGTCGGGGTTGAAGCTGCTGCCGCTGGTGTTGATGCAGTATTGATCGACCACGGTGCCGTTCCGGACGGCGGTGTAGCCGATGTCGGCGGAGTTGTCGACGATGGCGGCAGGCCCGCGGTTACGCAGCGTGAAGACGAAGACCGCCAGGTGCCCGTACTCCAAGGTGCGCGCGCCACCGGCGACCGCGCCGCTGACTGCCAGATCGGCTGACTCGGGCGACCCGCTGGTGTGTCCCCGGGCACTGACCGCGCCAGCTGTGCTGGCGCTGAGCGCGACGGCGCACGTGGCGGACAAGATGATGTTGATGGACCGGCGCATAGAGCTCAACTCCCGGACGGAGGGTGGGCATCGGACGGTCGCCCGATCCCGGGCACTCGCGAGCACGCACGAAGGCGGCGCCTGAGTTCGGTCGCGAACGGGAAGTCGTCGGGGACGCCACGCACTCATTGCCAGCATCTTCGCCGGCCACCGGGGGCGCATCATCAATATGCGCGAGGCACGGGGCGCGGGCTCGGTCGGTGTCGTTGATTGCTGCTGGAGCTCGGAGAGCGGCCGCCCGCGTCAGGACGCGTCAGGGCGGGCATAGACGCGCGGGATCATTCCGGATGCGCGCTCGTGACGCCATGGGAGAGCGCGCGTTTCGAGGTGACCCGTGCGGGGGACATACGTCAAATGGGCACCGGCGCGGGCCGGTCCGGGGGGCCCCCGAACGAAGGGGACGTCAATGTCCGTGGATGCCACTTCGTCACAGCCCGGTCGGAGGCGCGACTTCGCGCTGAAGCGGGAAGTCGGTCTGATCGGCCTGATGTGGGCCTCGATGGGGTCCATCATCGGCTCGGGCTGGCTGTTCGGGGCCCAGGAGGGCCTCATCGCCGCTGGACCGGCGGTGATCTTCGCCTGGATCATCGGTGCGGTCTGCATGTTGCTCCTGGCGCTGGTCCATGCCGAGCTCGGCGCGATGTTCCCCGTCTCTGGAGGCACCGCGCGTTTCCCGCACTACGCGTTCGGAGGGGCGGTCGGCGCTTCCTTCGGCTGGTTCTCCTGGCTGCAGGCGGCGACGGTCGCGCCGATCGAGGTCTCGGCGATGATCACCTACGCCCAGCACTACAGCTGGGCGCAGAGCTGGGTGAAGCCCGAGAACGGCGTCCTCACCACCACCGGCATCATCGTCGCCGTGATCCTGATGGCGATCTTCACGGCCATCAACTTCCTGGGTGTCCGGCTACTGGCGACGACGAACAGTGCGATGACGTGGTGGAAGGTCGCCGTTCCGTTGCTGGTGATCATCGTGCTGTCGTTCAACAACTTCGACACCGGCAATCTTCACGCCGCGGACGGGTTCGCTCCGAGCGGACTCAAGGGCGTGCTCGAGGCGGTGTCGACCGGCGGCATCATCTTCAGCTATCTGGGCTTCGAGCAGGCCGACCAGCTAGCGGGCGAGGCGCGGAACCCCAAGCGCGACATCCCGTTCGCGATCATCGGCTCCATGCTCATCGGCACGGTCATCTACGTGCTGCTGCAGGTCGCCTTCCTGTTCGCGCTGCCCGACAGCGCCATCGGCAACACGTGGACCTCCACCAGCCAGGAGACGTACTACACGCTGTTCACCAGCCCCTTCGCGGAGATCGCCACGCTGCTCAGCCTCGGCTGGCTGGCGGCGATCATCTACGCCGACGCGATCATCAGCCCGGCCGGGACCGGCATCATCTACACGACCGGGTCATCCCGGGTGGCCTACGGGCTGTCGCGCAACGGCTACGTCCCTTCGATCTTCGAGTGGACCAACAAGCGCGCGGTCCCCTGGGTCGGGCTCATCGCCGCATTCATCACCGGCTGCATCTGCTTCCTGCCGTTCCCGTCGTGGCAGTCGTTGGTGGGTCTGATCACCAGCGCCTCGGTGCTCATGTACGCCGGGGCGCCGCTGTCCCTGAGCGCCTTCCGCAAGCGGCTGCCCGACCAGGAACGGCCCTTCCGACTGCCGGCCGCTGAGGTCCTCTCGCCGGTCGCGTTCGCCGTGGCCAGCCTGATCATCCTCTGGACGACGTGGAACACCGACTGGAAACTCGGCGTCGCGATCCTGATCGGCTACGTGATCCTGATCGGCAACCGACTGCTGCACCTCAACGAGCACCGGCCGATGATCAACTGGCGAGCCGCGGCCTGGCTGCCGGCGTACCTCGTCGGGCTGGGGATCATCATCTACATCAGCTCGTTCGGTCCCCTCGACGACCCGCCCCTGCCGTTCCTGTGGGACATGCTGGTGACGGTGCTGTTCAGCTTCGCGATCTTCTACTGGGCCATGCAGGTCTGCCTGCCCCAGGAAGAGATCGAGGAGATGATGCGCGAGGTCGTGCTGCCCGAAGAGGAGGGTCTCGAGATCCCGGCCCACTGACCGGCCTTCTCCGGCCGGACGCGGGCGCGACTAACACCCCACGCTGGCGGTGAACCGCACACCGCTGAGTCACCACCTCCACCAGCGTGTCCACGCGCCCGGCTCCGCCTCCCCCGCTCACCGCGGGTGAAGGCGAGGATGCGGACCCCACGCGCGGCCCCGTCATGCCCGCGCGATCCCCACGGCGCGCCTCTGAAACCGCCCGATCGGGCCCGGGTCACCAAATCTTTTTGGGGACTGGTGCGGACCTTGAGGGGTCACAGCCCATCTGGCCTGGGCAAACGCGCCGATTCACACGTTGAAGCGGAACTCCACGACGTCGCCGTCCTGCATGACGTAGTCCTTGCCCTCCATGCGGACCCTGCCACTCTCGCGTGCCTTGAGCAGCGAGCCCGCCTCGAGCAGGTCGTCGAAGGAGACGATCTCGGCCTTGATGAAGCCGCGCTGGAAGTCGGTGTGGATCACGCCGGCGGCCTCGGGGGCGGTCGCGCCCTTCGGGATCGTCCAGGCGCGCGTCTCCTTGGGGCCCGCCGTCAGGTAGGTCTGCAGGCCCAGGGTCTCGAACCCGACCCGGGCCAGCACCTCGAGACCGGGCTCCTCGACGCCCATCTCGCGCAGCATCTCGCGGGCCTCCTCGTCGTCGTCGAGCTCGACCAGCTCCGCCTCGAACTTCGCGTCCAGGAAGATCGCCTCGGACGGCGCCACGAGCTCCTGCATCCGCGCCTTGAGCGCCTCGTCGGCGAGCTCGTCGGCGTCGCAGTTGAAGACGTAGATGAACGGCTTGGCCGTGAGCAGCGACAGCTCCCGGACCAGCGTCCGGTCGACCTTCGTCGCGGTGATCGGAGTGCCGGCCTCCAGGTGGCCGAGCGCCTCCTTCGCGGCGTCCAGGTTGGCGACGAGCGACTTGTTGCCGCGGGCCTCCTTCTCCAGCCGGGGGATCGCCTTCTCGACGGTCTGGAGGTCCGCGAGGATCAGCTCGGTCTGGATCGTGGAGATGTCGTTGGCGGGGTTGACCTCGCCGTCGACGTGGGTGACGTCCTCGTCCCGGAACACCCGGGTCACCTGGCAGATGGCCGCGGACTCGCGGATGTGCGCGAGGAACTTGTTGCCGAGGCCCTCGCCCTCGGAGGCGCCGCGCACGATGCCCGCGATGTCCACGAACTCCACCGTCGCGGGCAGGATCCGGACGGACCCGAACAGCTCCGCGAGCCTCGGCAGCCGATCGTCCGGCACGCCCACGACGCCGACGTTCGGCTCGATCGTCGCGAACGGGTAGTTCGCCGCGAGGACGTCGTTCTTGGTCAGGGCGTTGAAGAGGGTCGACTTCCCCGCGTTGGGGAGTCCGACGATGCCGATGGTGAGAGCCACGGGCGGCAACTCTACGGCGCGGACGGACCGCGCCCGAATCAGCGCGGCGGCCGGATCGGGCCGCCGCCCGGCGGCACGGCCTCGAGCACCTCGAGGTCGTCACCGACCCGGATGGTCACTCCGGGGGTGTCCGGCACGAGGTTGATCCCGAACCAGGTGGCGCCGTCCCAGCGGCGGATCCTCGCGAGCGAGCGGATCGGCTCCTTCTCGCGTACGGCGGTGTCGGGATCGATCGTGGTGAGCACGCATCGGTCGCAGCCCTTGACGGCCCGGAACACCGCGTCTCCGATCCGGATCCGGCGCCAGTCGTCCTCGGCCCACGCCTCGACGCCGCTGACGACGACGTTCGGCCGGAACCGCGTCATCGGCAGCGGCTCGCGGTCGAACGGCGACGACGCGAGCACCTCGTCGTTCACCGCGCCCAGCGAGGCCTCGGTCGCCAGCAGCAGCGGGTACCCGTCCGCGAACGACACCCGGTCGCCCCGCTCACTGAACTCGATGTTCGTCGGCCTGCGCATCGGGTCGTCGAGGTGCACGAGTCGCACGGCCCTGCCGAGGGCCTTGCTGAACCACGCGTCGGCCTCCGGTCCGGCTGCGGCCGCGGTCAGCCGCGAGGACCAGATCTCCACCGGCACCTGGTCGCCTGGGTCCGGGAGGTCCACCTCGAGCGCGGGCAGGTCGGGCGCGGTCAGGCGGAGTCCGTACGCCGTGATCTCGGGCGCGACGAGCACCAACCTGTTGACCTCTCGCGCGGTGACCACGACGCCCCGGTCGTCGACGACCATCCAGCGCCGGTCCCCCGCGAGGCCCCACGGGTCGACGGTCGCGACCTCGACGGCCGCACCCCGGCACGACTTGACCGGGAACCGGTGGATCGACGTCAGGCGGGCAGTCACGTCCTCACGCTACGGCGGGCTGCCGGGTCCAGGCGAACCGCAGCACGGTCACGGAGAACACCAGCGTGAGCGCTACGATCACGGCCTCGACGGCGCCACCCCCACCGGAGGTGAAGATGCCGTGCTCGACGTCGTACAGGAAGTCCATCCCGAACAGGTACATCCCCGCCGAACCGGCACACGTCAGCCAGAAGGTCGCCGACGCGGTGTCCCGCGCGAGCGCCGCCAGGGCGAGCACGCACGCGAGGCCCAGCCACAGGTCGGCGAGCGGGAAGGCGTTCTCGAAGTCGTAGTACCCCTGGGTGTGCTCGCTGGCGAGCACGTCGCGATCGGTGAACCAGATCGACCAGTACGCGACGTCGATCAGGATCGCGATGGCGAGCATCGCCTGCACGGTGCGCCTCATGGGCGCATCGTGGCAGACGTCAGTGCTTGACGAGGCGCACCACGACGCCCTCGGGTCCACTGCCCCAGCACGTGCCGGGCACGCACTGCACCGCATCGAGGTCGAGCCGGCTGAAGCGCGTCCAGTGCTTCCCGCCGTTGCGGGTCAGGTCGCTGCCGGACGGCCCGACCGCGACGGCGACGTCGTCGGTCCGCCAGTCGACGCCGGAGCGGTAGCCGGAGAGGTCGCCGCCGTTCCGCCAGTGGCGGCCGTGCGAGTGGGAGTACGCCGAGGCATCGGCCCCGCGGTTCTCGTGCTCGAAGTCGCCGCCCACGGCGAGACCGACGCCGGAGCGGAACGCCAGCGAGAACACCCCGCCCGCGGCCGAGGCCGGGATCGTCGAGTTCGTGGCGGTCCAGTGCTTGCCCCGGTCGTGGCTGGCGAAGACGCGCGCCACGGACCCGCCCGAGGCGAGGTAGGCGTCGTGCGCCCCGGCCGTGACCAGGCAGGTGCCGCTCGCGGCGAACCCGAACTCGCCCTTCTTCGCCCGCGGCATCCCGGCCGGGTCGACCCGCCGCCACGAGGCGCCGCCGTCGTGGGTGGCGATGATCCGGAACCTGCCGTTCACCGGGTCGCTCATCGCGAGCCCGTTCTTGCCGCCGGGGTACATCGCCATGCAGTCGTAGAACGCCTTCCTGTCCCGGTTGACGAAGGCCTTCGTCCAGGTCCGCCCGCCGTTGGTGGTGCGGTAGATCCGGCTGTCGCGGCCGTTGCCGATCGACATCACGAGCGCGACACGAGCGCTTCGGGCCTCGACGTCGCGGAACAGCAACCCCTTCGCACCCGCCGGCGAGACGTTGTGCCAGGTGCGGCCGGCGTCCGTCGTACGCCAGACGCCACCGGCGCTGCCGCCGACCCAGGCGGTGCGCGCGTCGACCGCGTCGAGGCCGCGGAACTGCTGGTCGGTGTGGACGTCGACGTGCCTCCAGTGCGGCAGCGGCGCGGCGGCGTGTGCCGAGCCCGCGAGGGAGAGGGCGAGGAGAGCGACTGACAGGATGCCGAGAAGTCTGCGCATTCCAGCACTGTAAGCCCGATCGCCGGGTCGAGATGCCGGGTGAGGCTCGCAAATCGACGAGCCCACCAGGTGCACCTCCACGAGGAGCAGTGGCGCACCGCGAACCGTGACGGGCAGCCGCCGCCGGCCTGGGAACGAGGGCTCGACGACACCTGGAAGCTGGCCCCGGGCCAGGAGGTCGTGGTCGCCGCCCGGTTCACCGACTACACGGGGCCGTTCAGGATCCGCTGCCACATGCTGGAGCACGAGGACCACGGGATGACAACGACGTTCGAGGTCATCCCGTAGCCGGTCGGCCTGCCTCACTAGGGTGGCCCGCGTGCGCATCGCCACCTGGAACGTCAACTCCCTCCGCTCCCGCATCGACCGCGTCGAGGCCTTCCTGGACCGGCACGAGATCGACGTGCTCGCGCTCCAGGAGACCAAGGCCCGCGAGGACCAGCTCCCGCTGATGGGCATCGAGGCGCGCGGCTACGACGTCGCGGTCGCCGGGGTGAACCAGTGGAACGGGGTCGCGATCATCAGCCGGGTCGGGCTCGACGACGTCGAGACCGGGTTCCCGGGACAACCGGCCTGGGGCGAGGTGGCCGAGCCGGAGTCGCGGGCGATCGGCGCGACCTGCGGCGGCGTACGCCTGTGGTCGTTGTACGTGCCCAACGGCCGCAAGCCCGACGACCCCCACTACGTCTACAAGCTCGACTGGCTGGCCAAGCTGCGGACCGCCGCCCACGAGTGGCGCGACGGCGCCACCGCGCTGGTCGGCGACTGGAACATCGCACCCCGCGACGAGGACGTGTTCGACATCGCGCAGTTCGCGACGTCGACCCACGTCACCCCGCGCGAGCGGGCGGCGTTCCAGGCGCTCCTCGACGACGGGTACGTCGAGGTGACCCGCGCCCACGCGCCGGGCTACACGTACTGGGACTACTACCGCCAGCGGTTCGAGCGCGACCGCGGCCTCAAGATCGACTTCGTGCTCGGTTCGCCGTCGTTCGCCGCCCGGGTGACCGGCGCCTTCATCGACCGCGAGGAGCGCGCCGGCACCGGCGCCTCCGACCACGCGCCGGTGGTCGTCGACCTCGACTGACGGGTCGGTCGACCTGGACCTCGACCTCGCGCTCGACCGCCTCAGGTTCACCGCGGACCCGAACAACGACCCCACTGTCGGTGGCCCCCGCCATGCTGGCGCCATGACCGCAGTGACGCTCTTCCTCACCCTGCTCGTCGGGCTCGGCCTGGGTGGCCTGCTCGGCGTGCTGTGGTCGCGTTCGCGCACCCCGTACGTCGCCGGCCTGGTCGACCAGGCCGAGGTGATGCAGGGGCTGGACCGCCTCAGCGACCAGATGCAGCACCTCGACCGGGCCCGCGCGACCTGGCAGGGCCAGTTCGACACCCAGGTCGAGCAGCTCCAGCGCGAGACCCGCTCGCTGTCGACCGCGCTGCGCAAGCCGCAGGTGCGCGGGCGGTGGGGCGAGCTGCACCTGCGCCGCGCCGTGGAGCTCGCCGGGCTCGTCGACCGGTGTGACTTCGCCGAGCAGGTGCGCCTCGACGACGGCGCCCGACGGCCCGACCTGGTCGTTCACCTGGTCGGTGGTCGCAGCGTGATCGTGGACGCCAAGGTGCCGCTCGACGCCTACCTCGACGCCACCTCGACCGACGACGACGACCAGCGCGAGCACCACCTCCGCCGCCACGCCGGGCAGCTGCGCACCCACGTCGACGCGCTCGGCTCCAAGCAGTACTGGCGCTCGCTCACCGAGACTCCGGAGTTCGTGGTGCTGTTCTTGCCGGCCGAGTCCTTCCTCGCGGCGGCGCTGGAGACCGACGGGTCGCTGATCGAGTACGCCGCCGCGCGGCAGGTCGTGCTCGCGACCCCGACCACGCTGATCGCCCTGCTGCGCACGGTCGCCCACGGCTGGAGCCACGAGGCCCTCGCCGACCAGGCCCGCGAGATCCACCGGGCGGGCCGCGAGCTGCACGGCCGGCTGGCCGGCCTGAACGCCCACCTCGACCAGCTGGGCCGGTCCATCAACGCCGCGGTCGGCCACTACAACCAGACGGTGGGCTCGCTGGAGTCGCGGGTGCTGGTCAGCGCCCGGCGGTTTGGCGACCTGCCCGCACCCCGCCAGGTGGAGTCGCAGACCCGGTCGATGGCACCGGTCGACCTGCGGGTCGTGGACCGGCGCGCCGCCGACGGCGAGGAGGGCACGGACCATACCGTGGCCCTGTGAGCCAGCGCCGGACTCTCTGGGAGGAGGGGCGCGAGCCAGGCCGTCAGGTCGTCGCGCTCGGGCTGGCGCTCGCCCTCACCGCGGTGGTGCTGGACCAAGCGGTCTTCGGGCACGTCGGGCCGTTCTTCGACGTCTGCTACGTGCTGATCTGCATCGCGATGGCGCTCGCCGTCCGGCCGAGCGACTTCTTCACCGTCGGCGTGCTGCCACCGCTGCTCATGGTCGCGGTGTTCACGCTGCTCGGCCTCACCCGCCCCGACGTGATCGCGGACCAGGGCGACGGCGTGATCCAGGCCGTCGTCTCCGGGCTCGGCCACCACGCGGCCGCGCTGGTCACCGGCTACGCCCTGTGCCTGGGGATCCTCGCGGTCCGGCAGCGGGTGCTCACGCAGTCGCGGCCTCCGGCCCGCAGCGCCCACTGACAGCGACCACTGACAGCGCCCACCGGCGTCAGGCGGCCTCGAAGCGCGCGGGGTCCCCGGCGCCGAGGCGCACCACCTCGGGGTAGCCCTCCGACCAGTCGATCACCGTCGTCGGCTCGGCGAGCGTCTCGCCCGCCTCGACGACGACGTCGACGGCGTGGTCGAGCTCCTCCTTGATCTCCCAGCCCAGGCTGCGCGGCTCCGTCTCGCCGGGCAGGATCAGGGTGCTGGTGAGCAGCGGCTCGCCGAGGGTGTCCAGCAGCGCCTGCACGAAGACGTGGTCGGGGATGCGGACGCCGACCGTGCGCTTCTTCGGGTGCATCAGCCGGCGCGGCACGTCCTGGGTCGCGGGGAGAACGAACGTGTACGGCCCGGGCGTCGCCGCCTTGATCGCGCGGAACGCCGAGTTGTCGAGCTTCACGAACTGCCCGAGCTGGGCGAAGTCCTTGCACATCAGCGTGAAGTGGTGCTTGTCGTCGAGCCCGCGGATCCGCAGGATCCGGTCCCGTCCGTCGCGGTTGCCCAGCTGGCAGCCGAGGGCGTAGCCGGAGTCGGTCGGGTAGGCGATGAGCTGGTCCTCGCGCAGCGCGTCCGCGATCTGCTGGACCAGCCTGGGCTGCGGATTGTCGGGGTGTACGTCGATGAAGCGGGCCATCAGACTCGGCCGGCCGCCTTGAGGTCGCGGCGCAGCTCCGGTGGCAGCGCGAAGATCAGCGACTCCTCGGCACTGTGCACGGCCCGGGCGTCCGGGTAGCCCCGGTCGGAGAGGAACGACAGCACACCGTTCACGAGCTCCTCCGGCACGCTCGCCCCCGAGGTGACGCTGACGGTGCTCACACCCTCGAGCCAGGTCTCGTCGATCTCCGAGGCGTCGTCGACGCGGTACGCCGCGTGCGCGCCGGCCTCGAGCGCAACCTCGACCAGGCGCACCGAGTTCGAGGAGTTGCCGGAGCCCACGACGATGACGAGGTCGGTGCCGGCGGAGATCTCCTTGACCGCGAGCTGGCGGTTCTGGGTGGCGTAGCAGATGTCGTCGCTCGGGGGGTCCAGCAGCTCGGGGAAGCGCTCCCGGATCGCGGCCACGGTCTCCAGCGTCTCGTCGACCGAGAGCGTGGTCTGCGACAGCCAGGCCACGCGAGAGGGGTCACGCACCACGATGCCGGCGACGTCGTCGGGTCCTTGCACCAGCTGGATGTGCTCGGGCGCCTCCCCCGCGGTGCCCTCGACCTCCTCGTGGCCAGCGTGGCCGATGAGCAGGATGTCGTAGTCCTCGTTCGCGAAGCGCTTCGCCTCGTGGTGCACCTTGGTCACGAGCGGGCAGGTCGCGTCGATGGTCTTGAGCGAGCGGGCCTCCGCCTGGCGGTGCACCTCGGGCGAGACGCCGTGCGCGGAGAACACCACGGTCTCCCCCGCCGGCACCTCGTCGAGCTCCTCGACGAAGATCGCCCCGCGACCCTCGAGGTCGGCGACGACGTGCTTGTTGTGGACGATCTGCTTGCGCACGTAGACGGGGGCGCCGTACAGGTCCAGCGCCTTCTCGACGGTGATCACGGCGCGGTCGACCCCGGCGCAGTAGCCGCGCGGCGCCGCCAGCAGGACGGCCCGGTCGGCGTCCTCCGGCGACAGGATCGGCGGCATGCCCATGTCGGTCGTCATGTGTCCAGTCTAGGAGCGTCGGCGCGATCCCCTAATCTCGCCCGCATGGCCCTGGAGACCTCGCTCGAGTCGCCGGCCCCGGTCCGGCAGGTCGCGAACGCGATC
This sequence comes from Nocardioides sp. URHA0032, assembly GCF_000620645.1. Lineage (GTDB taxonomy): Bacteria > Actinomycetota > Actinomycetes > Propionibacteriales > Nocardioidaceae > Nocardioides. Next base: position 258,769 of record NZ_KK211161.1, read on the forward strand.
GCGGGCTGGGTCGACCGGCTCGGCGCCGTCTGGGTCGAGGGCCAGGTCGCGCAGGTCAGCCGCCGCCCCGGCATGAACACCGTCTTCCTCACGCTCCGGGACGCGGTCGCGGACATCTCGGTCCCGGTGACCTGCTCGCGCACCCTCTTCGACGGGCTCAACCCGCCCCTGGTCGAGGGCGCCAGCGTCGTCGTGCACGCGAAGCCGTCGTACTACGCCAACCGCGGCACGCTGTCCCTCTACGCCCGCGACATCCGGATGGTCGGCCTCGGCGAGCTGCTCGCGCGCCTCGAGCGGCGCCGCCAGCTGCTCGCCGCGGAGGGGCTCTTCGCGGCCGAGCTGAAGCGTGCCCTGCCGTTCCTGCCCGGCACCGTCGGGCTGGTCACCGCACCCAACAGCGCCGCCGAGCGCGACGTGCTGGAGAACGCTCGCCGCCGCTGGCCGGCGGTCCGCTTCGAGGTCGCGTACGCCGCTATGCAGGGTCCACGGTCCGCAGCCGAGGTCATCGAGGCGGTCGAGCGGCTGGACCGGAACGCCGACGTCGAGGTCATCGTGGTCGCCCGCGGCGGCGGCTCGGTGGAGGACCTGCTGCCGTTCTCCGACGAGGCGCTGGTCCGCGCGGTCGCGAAGGTCCGCACGCCGGTGGTCTCGGCGATCGGCCACGAGCCCGACCAGCCGCTCCTCGACCTGGTCGCGGACGTCCGGGCGTCCACGCCGACCGACGCCGCGAAGCTCGTCGTGCCCGACGTCGCCGAGGAGGCCCGCAACGTCGTGCACGCCCGCCAGCGGATCCGCGCCGCCCTCACCGGCTGGCTGGCCCGCGAGCAGGCCGGCCTCGACGCGCTGCGGTCGCGCCCGGCGCTCGCCGATCCGCGGACCCTGCTCGACGCGCGCCTCGAGGAGGTCCACCGGCTCCGCGACCGGGCCCGCCGCACCCTCGGCCACGCCCTCGACCGCGCCGCGGATGACGTCGGCCACCAGCGCGCCCGCGCGCGGGCCCTGTCGCCGCTCGCGACGCTGCAGCGCGGGTACGCCGTGCTCCAGGACGCCGACGGCCACGTCATCACCTCCGTCGCCGGCGTCGCCGCGAAGCAGAAGATCAGCGTCCGGGTCGCCGACGGCCGCATCCACGCCACCACCACCAGGACCGAGCAGCTCGAGGAGACCGATGGCCGAGAAGAAGACTGAGACGCCGTCGTACGAAGAGGCGCGCGAGGAGCTGGTCGAGGTGGTCCGCTCGCTCGAGGCCGGCGGCACCACCCTCGAGGAGTCGCTCGCGCTGTGGGAACGCGGCGAGAAGCTCGCGACGATCTGCCAGGACTGGCTCGACGGCGCCCGCAAGCGTCTCGACGCGGCCGTGGAGAAGGACGCCGGCCCGGACGTCTAGACCTTCCCGCGTAACCCGGTGCGGACAGGAGTCGTTGCGGCGTCGGCGGGAAACCCCCGTACACCTGTCGTTTCGCCCCTGGAGCCACCATGCCCCTGCGCGCCCGCATCGCCGCCCTCGCCGCCCTCGCGCTGATCGGGAGCGCCGCCGGCGCCGCGGTCCCCGCGACCGCGGCCGGCCACCACTCTCACCCGGTGGCCGATCCGGGCGTGACCGTCCCGTACTCCCAAGTGCTGCGGCAGCCCGGTGGCTACCAGTTCCGGGCCGTCCTCACGGACGCGAGGGCGGGCGGCCTCTTCGAGGTCGACGGCTACAGCGTGAGCCGCGACCGGGCCGGCACCTGGCACTACGTGTCCGGCCGGGACGCGCAGGGCCGGGTCCAGCTCGCCCACGCGGTCGGCCCCGCCGGCCCGCCCGCGTCCGTCGCACCGCACGCCGGCCGGCAGCAGACGCGGGTGAGCGCGAAGGAGGAGGCGGCCCGCGCCAGCATCCTGCGCCAGCTCCAGGTCGCGTCCTACCGGGCCCAGCTCGCGGCCGCCGCCGAGGGCGAGGAGCGGGTCTTCCACGTGCCCGCGCTGATGCTGGCGACCTGGTACGACGAGGACGCCGGCGAGACGACGCCGCAGTTCCACGACGGCCACGACGCCGCGTACTTCAAGAAGATCCTCGACGGCTTCGGCGGCAACCCGAACGGCTCGGTCACGCAGTTCTACTACGAGGCGTCGTTCGGCCAGTTCCTGGTGGAGATCGACGTGTTCGGCCCGTACACCTCGGCCGAGTCGATCGGCGACCCGTGCCACTACGGCACGCCCGACGACGGCGACCTCAAGGTCACCGACCCGGCCGGCTCGGTGCTCGGCGTGGGCGGCGCGGGCGCCCTCGGCATGGCGGTCGAGGCGGTCCCGCAGACGTTCGCCGACCCGGGCATGGACTGGTCGAAGTACGACAACGACGGCGACGGCCAGGTCGACTTCACGATCATCATCCATTCCGGCTCCGACCACGCGTTCACCAGCGATCCGTGCGACACGCACTCCCACGCGCTGCAGGCGACCCTCGGCCTGCCCTCGACCGCGGAGAGCACGCTCGGCCTGCCGGCGGGCACCCTCAAGGCCGGCATCCCGACCAACAGCCCGGGCGTCTTCGTCGACCGCGTGGTGACCATCCCCGAGCGCGGCTCGCTCAAGGACCCGCTCACGATCGGCGTCGCCGCCCACGAGATGGCGCACGCCCTCGGGGAGCCGGACTACTACGACACGGCGTACACCTCGAACGGCACCGGCGACTTCGACATCATGGCCGGCGGCTCGTACATGGGTGACCCGGCGGGCTCGAACCCGACGATGTTCAACCCCGCCACCCGGGTCTTCCAGGGGTGGGTCACGCCGACCGTCGTGCACGGCGACCTGAACGGCTACACCCTGGCGCCTCGCACCGCGCTGCCGGCGAAGGGCTACCACGTCGGCATGGTCGACCCGAACCTGCTGCTCGTCCCGACCTACGAGGTAGCAGTCGGCGACACCGACTCCCTGGGCCACACCTGGACCCAGGAGGACGTCTACGGCCTCGCGACGGACCCGAAGACCGGCAAGTTCGTCGTCGAGGGCTACTACGTGGAGAACGTCAGCCGCGACGCGGTGACGACGAAGCTGTCCCCGCAGAACCCGTCCGGCTCGATGTTCGACCACCGGCAGCACGCCTCGGGCCTGCTGGTGTGGCACTTCGACTACTGGCGGCAGTCCACGACGTACTTCGGGCACGGGAACGACGCGCAGAGCGACCCGAACCGCTACCAGATGGACGTCGAGGAGTTCGACCAGAACGACAACACCCAGGAGCTCCAGCTGAACTACAGCCGCGGCAACCCGGCCGACTTCCTGGTCGGCGCCGCGACCGGCATCACCTCCGGCACCCACGAGGCGCCGCCCGGCGTACCGACCACGTCCGGCGAGCCGCAGGAGCCGGTCGAGCTGACCGGCACATCCGCGCCGGTCGCGGGCGGCTCGGTCCAGTTCGACGTCGAGGACAACCCGAACAACCAGGTGATGACGGTGACGGTCGCGAGCGACAACATGGGCGACTGCAAGCTGTCGCTCACCGACCCGTCGGGCACGACGACCGCCGAGTCCGACGCGGGCAGCTTCGGCGACCCCGAGTCGATCACGGTCAAGAAGCCGGCCGCCGGCACCTGGACCGCCAACGTCGGCGACTTCGCGGCCTGCCTCCAGTTCTCCGGCCGCGCCGTCTTCACCGGGGCCAGTGCGTTCAACACCCAGGGAGCGGCCGACACCTGGTCGAGCTGGACCGAGAAGCCCACGGGCTGGGCGTTCACCAACGTGTCCGGCTACGGCAACGGCATCGACAACAGCCCGGAGTCCGGCGACACGAGCACGATCACGCTCGACGTGCTCGACCTGTCCGGCGACAAGGACGTCTCCCCCGGCTTCGTCACCGGCCGCCTGAACGCCGGCCGCGACAACGTCCTCACCGTCCCGGTCTTCTCCAACGGCGGCAAGGCGCCCGGCAAGGTCGACGTCGTCGTCCACTCCCGGACCGTCAACGGCCCGGTGGTCGCCCGCAAGCAGGTCGGCCTCGGCGCCTACGAGCGCAAGGACGTCCGCTTCACCTACCGGCCGGCGGGCGAGGGCGTCACGAAGCTGGTGACCGTCGTGGATCCGGCCGACCGGATCAGCGAGGGCAGCGAGCGCAACCAGGCGCAGGTCACGACGCTGTGGTCCGGCCCGAAGGACCCGAGCGTCCTGGTCGTCGACGACGACCAGACCCTCGCCCACGAGCGTGCGATCGCCGGCGCCCTGGCGGCGCTCGGCGTGCCGTACGCGATCGCCGCCAAGTCCCCCAACGCCACCGAGATGGGCAGGTACGGCGCGGTGATCTGGGAGAACGGCACGGACCGCGGACCCGGCGTCCTGGCGCCCGGTGACGTGGCCGCGCTGAAGCGCTACCTCGACGGTGGCGGCCGGCTGCTGCTCAGCACGAACCGCCCGGACGGCGTGTCGAGCGTGGTCGACCCGACGTTCGCGGGCCAGTACCTCGGCATCCGCACGCCGGAGGGCAACGCGTCGTACGTCGCCTCGCAGTCCGGAGCCCTCACGTTCAGCGGTGCCGGCCTGCTGAAGGGCACCCAGGTGACCAGCCTGCAGGCCCCGGCGCGGCCGTTCTTCGGCCTCTCCGGGCTCTCCTCGGCCGGCAACGGCGCCCTCGGCACCGCGATCGACCCGCTGGGCACGGCGACCGGGATCCTCACCGCGCCGGAGTCGGCCCTGGCCGCGGTCGTCCCGGCCGAGGACCCGCCGTACGTCGGCATCGCGGTCGACGGAGACGCGGCGCACCAGTCGTTCCGGACCGTGACGCTCGGGTGGAACCTCGGCGACGACGCGAAGGCGGCCGAGACCCTCGACCTGCTCGGCACCGTGCTCAAGCACTTCGGGGTGAGGACCGGCCGGTACCACCCGGCCGGCAAGCCGGTCGTCTACACGACCGCGGTCCGCGACGACATCGTCGGCCGGGCGATCCCGGTGACCGCGGTGGTGCTCGGGGGCAGGGCGGCGCCGGTGGTGCTGCACTACCGGACGCACGACGGCGTGTGGAGGTCCGCGCCGATGAGGTCCACCGGGCACGGCACCTACCAGGGGACGATCCCGGGCAGCGTCGTCACCTTCCACGGCGTCGACTACTACCTGACGGTCCGTGGTCGCTCCGACCTGGCCGGCTATCCCGGACCCCTGTTCCACGGAGTCGGGGTCGCCATCGGCTAGGCCGACAGGGCTAGGGCTTGAGCGGCTCGGTCGTCAAGGACTCGACCAGTGTCTGCAGCTCCGTCTGGGGGGCGGAGCCATAGACGAGGACGGTCTGGCCACCGACCTCGGCGGCGTACCCATGGTCGCCGCCGGGGTCGGAGAACGTCAGCCACCGGGACGCGACCGCGCTGTCGAGCGTGACCGGGTCGCCCTCGATGGCGTCGGTGCCGACGTAGGTGTCGACCAGCTCGGCGACGTCCTCGTCCTCCTCGTGCAGCCCCGCGAAGTGGTCGTCGGACGTGGTCATCGCGAGGTCCAGCACCGGGCGGTCGCCGGTGTCGAAGGTCGCGTCCTTGACGAACCAGCCGTCCGGCAGCTCGGCGGGGTACGCCGGGGTGATGCCGGCCTGCTGGATGCTGACGACCAGGGACCGGTAGTCCACGGGCTGCGGGTCGTACTCCGGGGTGTCCCGGAAGGCAGCGCGGAACGCGACGATGCCCAGCACGACGAGCACGAGCACGATCATCGAGCCGACGAGCCCGCCGAAGCTCCGCTGGTACCGGCTCGGCTGACCGGTGTCTGACGCCTGGCTCACCGGCCCATCCTCGCAAGTCCTCTAGGGTCGCCGCGTGCCGCCCCTCGACGCGATCCCGCTGGCGGCGCTCCTGGTGCTGCTCGTGACCGCGTACGTCCACCCCTCGGCGCGCACCGAGCTCGGTGTCGGCCTCGCCGCCGCCGCGGCCACCCTCGCGACCGGCATCCTCGACGCCGGCGACGTCGAGGCGGTGCTGCGCCACCTCGGGCCGGTGGTGCTCTTCCTCGTCACGATCCTCGTGGTCGCGGACGTGTGCGCGCGGGCCGGGCTGTTCGCGGCCGTCGCCGCCCGCATCAGGCACGCCAGCTCGGGCCGACCGGTCCGGCTGTTCACGGGCGTCTTCCTGCTCGCCGCCGTCGTGACCTCGGCGCTGAGCCTGGACGCCACCGTCGTACTGCTCACCCCGGTCGTCGTCGCAGCCGCCGCGGCCGCGGGGACGTCGGTCTGGCCGGGCTCCCACGCCTGCCTGCGGATGGCCAACTCCGCCTCGTTGCTGCTCCCGGTCTCGAACCTGACCAACCTGCTCGCGATGCCGCACCTCGACCTCACGTTCGCGGGATTCGCCGTCGTGATGGCGCCGGTGCTGCTCGCGGTCCTCGTGGTGGAGTACGTCGTCCTGCGGCTGCTGTTCCGCCGCGAGCTCGCCACCCCCGGCGAGCCGGCGGACCACGGCCCGGACCCGGCGCTGGAGCCGGTGCCGCTGGTCGTCGTCGCGCTGATGCTGGCCGGCTTCGCGGTCGGGTCGCCGCTCGGCGTCGACCCGTGCTGGATCTCGGCGGCGGCCGCGGTGGCCCTCGTCGCCTGGGCGCGACACCGTGGGCTGGTCACCCCGAGCCAGGCGGGTCACGCCGCGCACCCGGCCTTTGCGGTGTTCGTGCTCTGTCTCGGGATCGTCGTCGCGGCCCTGTCGACGGGGTTCCTCGGCGACCTGGTCGCCGACCTGGTGCCCGGCGGGACGTCGTACGCCGACCTGCTGGCGATCGCCGTCCTCGCCACCGTGCTCGCGAACCTGCTGACGAACCTCTCGGCCACGCTGCTGCTGGTGCCACTGGTGGCCCCGCTCGGCGACACGGCGGTGCTCGCCGCCCTGCTCGGGCTGAACATCGGGTCCGGCCTCACCTACACGGGCTCGCTCGCGAACCTGCTGTGGCGGCGCACCCTGGTCCGCCTCGACATCCGGCCGTCCCTCGGCCGGCTGCACCGCGTGTCGCTCGTCGCGACCCCGCTCAGCCTGCTCGCCGCCGTGACGATGCTCTCCGCAGTTGCGGGTAACTAGCGCTATACTCTCCGCAGATGCGGCATGATGGGAGCATGAACACCTTCCGGGTCGCGGAGGCAGCAGAGCTGCTCGGCGTCAGCGACGACACGATGCGGCGCTGGATCGACGCCGGCCGGGTCCCGAGCACCCGGCACGACGGGCGCACGGTCGTGCGCGGCACCGACCTGGCGGCGCTCGCCGAGTCGCTCGCCGACCAGCCCGACCGTGAGGCCACCCGGGCCGCCTCGGTCAGCGCGCGGAACCGGCTGGCCGGCATCGTCACGAAGGTCACCAAGGACACGGTCATGGCCCAGGTCGAGATGATCTGCGGGCCGTACCGGATGGTCTCGCTGATGAGCTCCGAGGCCGCCCGGGAGCTCGGGCTCGAGCCCGGCGTTCGCGCGATCGCGTCCGTGAAGTCCACCAACGTCGTCGTGGAGCGTCCGTGACCCGGCGCGCCCGCGGGGTCCTGCTCGGGATCTCCCTGGCCGTCCTGGCGCTGCCGAGCGCGTCCTGCGGGAGCGACGACGAGACCGGCGGGGGCACGACCACGCTCACCGTGTACGCCGCCGCGTCGCTCACCTCGACGTTCGAGGAGATCGGCAGGCGCTTCGAGGCGGAGCACGACGGCGTCCAGGTGAAGTTCAGCTTCGGCGGCTCCTCCGACCTCGTCGCCCAGATCCAGAACGGCGCCCCGGCCGACGTCTTCGCCTCTGCCGACACCGCGAACATGGACAAGCTCGTCGCTGCGGGGCTGGACGGCGGCGACCCCCAGGACTTCGCGACCAACGTCCTCGAGATCGCGGTGCCGCCCGGCAACCCGGCGGACGTGCACTCCTTCCAGGACCTCGCCGGACCCGACGTCAAGGTCGTCGTCTGTGCCCCCGAGGTGCCGTGCGGAGCGGCGACCAGCCAGGTCGCGCAGCGGGCGGGCGTCACCGTGCACCCGGTGAGCGAGGAGCAGTCGGTGACCGACGTCCTCGGCAAGGTCACCTCGGGTGAGGCCGACGCCGGCGTCGTCTACGTCACCGACGTCCTCGCGGCCGGCGACAGCGTCGACGGCATCGAGTTCCCCGAGTCGGCCGAGGTCGTGAACACCTACCCGATCGCGCCGGTCGAGGGCACCGACGACCCCGACCTGGCGCGCGAGTTCATCGAGCTGGTGCTCGGTGACGCCGGCCAGCATATCCTCCAGGACGCGGGCTTCGGGCAGCCGTGATCCCCCGCTGGCTCTACGCCCCTGCCGCCGTCGGTGCCGCCTTCGTGCTGCTGCCGCTCGTCGCGATCGCGGCGCGGGTGGAGTGGACCGACCTCTTCGACCTGGTCACGTCCCAGGCGTCGAAGGACGCCCTCTGGCTGAGCCTGCGCACCTCGGCGATCGCCACCCTGCTCTGCCTGCTGTTCGGTACGCCGATGGCCGTGGTGCTCGCCCGCACCTCGTTCCCGGGGCAGGGCGTGGTGCGGTCCCTGGTCCTGCTCCCGCTGGTGCTGCCGCCTGTGGTCGGCGGGATCGCACTCCTCTACACCTTCGGCCGGCGCGGGCTGCTCGGCCACGAGCTCGACGTCCTGGGCCTCCAGGTCGCGTTCTCGACGACCGCAGTCGTGCTGGCGCAGACGTTCGTGGCGATGCCGTTCCTCGTCGTCAGCATCGAGGGCGCTCTCCGCACGGCCGGCCAGCGCTACGAGGTGGCAGCCGCGTCCCTGGGCGCGCGCCCGACGACGGTGTTCCGCCGGGTCACGCTGCCGCTCGTGCTGCCCGGGCTGGTGTCGGGGGCGGTGCTCGCGTTCGCGCGCTCACTGGGCGAGTTCGGCGCGACGATCACGTTCGCCGGCAGCCTGCAGGGCGTGACCCGGACGCTCCCGCTGGAGATCTACCAGCTCCGCGAGACCGACGTGGACGCCGCCGTCGCGCTCTCGCTGGTGCTCGTCGTCGTGGCCGTGCTGGTGATCGGCCTCGCCCGACAGGGCCGGAGCGCGGCGTGAACCTGCGGTTCGAGGCAGTCGTGGCGGACCGCGGCGTCGACGTCACGCTCGACGTCGCGGATGGCGAGACGCTGGCGGTGCTCGGGCCGAACGGTGCCGGGAAGTCGACCCTGCTCGAGGTGGCCGCGGGCCTGCTGCGGCCCGATCGCGGTCGGGTCACGCTCGACGACCGGGAGCTCACCGCGCCGGGCACCTTCGTCCCGACGCACGACCGCCGGATCGCGATGCTCGCCCAGGACCCACTGCTGTTCCCGCATCTGACCGTGCTGGAGAACGTCGCCTTCGGCCCGCGCAGCCGCGGCGCCGGCCGCCGGGACGCGCACGCCGCTGCCCGGCACTGGCTCGGCGAGGTGGGCGCCGCGGACCTCGCCGATCGCCGGCCCGGCCAGGTGTCCGGCGGCCAGGCCCAGCGGGTGGCGCTCGCCCGCGCCCTTGCCGCCGACCCGGTCCTGCTGCTGCTCGACGAGCCGATGGCGGCGCTCGACGTGGCCGTGCTCCCGGCGCTCCGGCAGACGCTGCGCCGGGTGCTCGCCGGCCGCACCGTCGTCCTGGTGACCCACGACGTGCTCGACGCCCTGCTGCTCGCCGACCGGGTGGTCGTCCTCGAGGGCGGCCGGGTCGTCGAGGCCGGCCCGACGGCCGCGGTGCTGGAGCGGCCGCGGAGCGCGTTCGCCGCCCGGATCGCCGGCCTGAACCTCGTGTCCGGCAGCTGGCGGGACGGCGCCGTCGGCGGCGTGCGCGGCATCCCGGTCGGTCCGGAGCCCGCGTCCGGCGCCCCGGCGGTCGCGGTGTTCCGGCCCAGTGCGGTCTCGGTGTTCCGCGAGGCGCCGGGAGGGAGCCCGCGCAACAGCCTGCCGGTGACCGTGACGGACCTCGAGCCGCGCGGCGACCAGGTCCGGATCCGGGCGGACCACCTGGCGGCCGACGTCACCGTGCAGTCGGCCGCCGAGCTCGACCTCGCTCCGGGGACGCCGGTCGTCTTCGCGGTGAAGGCGAGCGAGGTGGCGGTCTACGGGACCTGAGGCTCGGTACAGTCACCCCATGACCGAGCCCGACAGCCTCTCCGTCACCCCCGAGTCACCCGACCGCAACCTGGCGCTGGAGCTGGTGCGGGTCACCGAGGCGGCGGCGATGGCCGCCGGCCGCTGGGTGGGCCGCGGCGACAAGAACGGCGCCGACGGCGTCGCGGTCAACGCGATGCGGGTGATGATCTCCACGATCGGCATGAACGGCACCGTCGTGATCGGCGAGGGCGAGAAGGACAACGCCCCGATGCTCTACAACGGCGAGGCGGTCGGTGACGGCACCGGTCCCGAGTGCGACGTCGCCGTCGACCCCATCGACGGCACCACGCTCACAGCGAAGGGCATGACGAACGCCGTCTCGGTGATGGCCGTCGCGCCGCGCGGCTCGATGTACGACCCGTCCGCGGTCTTCTACATGGAGAAGCTGGTGACCGGTCCGGAGGCCGCCGGGGTCGTCGACATCCGCTACCCGGTCGCCGAGAACATCCAGCAGGTCGCCAAGGCGAAGGGGAAGCGGCCCACCGACGTCACCGTCGTACTGCTCGACCGTCCCCGGCACGCGCAGCTCGTGGACGAGATCCGCGCGACCGGGGCGATGATCAAGTTCATCACCGACGGCGACGTCGCCGGCGCGATCATGGCGGCGCGCCCGGAGACCGGCATCGACCTGCTGCTCGGCGTCGGAGGCACGCCGGAGGGCATCATCACCGCCTGCGCGATGAAGTCGCTCGGCGGCACCATCCAGGGCCGCCTCTGGCCGCTGGACGACGAGGAGCGGCAGAAGGCCCTCGACGCCGGGCACGACCTGGACCCCGACAACGTGCTCACCACCGACGAGCTCGTCACCGGCGACGACTGCTTCTTCGTCGCCACCGGCATCACCGACGGCGAGCTCCTGCGCGGGGTGCGCTACCGCGCCGGGGGCGCCACCACGCACTCGCTGGTGATGCGGTCGCGCAGCGGCACGATCCGCTCGATCACCTCGGAGCACCAGCTCCAGAAGCTACGCGCTTTTGCCGCGATCGACTTCGACAGCTGAGGTGTCGGTGCGCAGCAGCGCACCCACCACCACGTCGATCACCCGCGGGTCGAAGGCCATGCCCAGGTGCGAGGCGCTCACCTCCACCGCGACCGCGGCCGGGTCGATGCACGCCCGCCAGTCGACGATGCCGTCGCGCCTGCTGTAGATCGTCGTGAGGCCGACGCCCACGGGCACCGGCTGCCGGCTCTCGCCGAAGCTCTGCCGAGCACAGTGGCCGCGCACGCAGTCGGCGGACATCAGGCCCGGGATCCCTGCTCTGCTGAGCCGCACGAGCAGGTCGACGCTGGCCGCCAGCGAGACGTGGTGCGCGCCGGGCGCCAGCATCGGGCTGCCCATCGTCACGACGTTGGACACCAGGTCGGGCCGGCGTACGGCGATGCCGCGCGCGAGCATGCCGCCAAGGGAGTGCCCGACGAGCTGCACCCGCGAGCCGCGCCGCGCCGCGATCGACTCCAGCCGCGCCTCGAGCTGTGCGGCGGCGTTCAGCGTGCAGCCGATGTTCGAGTGGATGTGCGAGCGGTAGGTCCGGAAGCCCTGCGCCCGCAGCGACCGCGCCATCAGGGCGAGGGTGCCGTCCCCGGCGAGGAAGCCGGGCACCAGCAGCACCGGGTCACCCAGCCGTGAGCCGGGGCGGGCGGCGTACGGCGTGCTGCGGCGGGCCCGGCGGTCGGCGGCGGCCCGCAGGGCGTACCGGCCGAACTCGGTGGCCGCGCTCCCCTCGCGCAGCACGGCGGCCGGGTGCGGGGCCGCGAACCCCTGCGGGAGCAGGAAGTCCGCCAGCGTGGACGACATGTGACTCACGTTACGTCCTGTACCCGAACGGCGGCCGGTGAATCGGGGGTGTCGCGTCCCTTTCTCGCCCGGCTGGTTCACTGGGGGGCATGCCAGCCCCCGCCGCCGTCCCGGTCTCCGAGGAGCTGTTCGCCCCCGTCGGCCGCGGCATCGAGCTCTGCTACCAGACCTTCGGCGACCCCGACGGCGACCCGCTGCTCCTGGTGATGGGGCTGGGCGGGCCGATGACCTGGTGGGACCCCGAGCTCTGCGCTGCCCTGGCCCGGGCGGGGTTCTACGTGGTCCGCTACGACAACCGTGACGTCGGGCGGTCCACGGTCCTGGACGCCCGGGTGAGCCGGTCCACGCTGGTGCGGGCCTTCGCCGGCGCGCGGGTGCGCACGCCGTACTCGATGGCGGACCTGGCCGGTGACGCGTTCGGCCTCCTCGACCACCTCGGGCTCGAGTCGGCGCACGTCGTGGGCGTGTCGATGGGCGGCATGATCGCCCAGACCATGGCGATCATCCGGCCCGACCGGGTCCGGTCGCTGACCAGCATCATGTCGACGACCGGGAAGCGCACCGTCGGCTGGCAGCACCCCTCGCTCATCCCCGGCCTGATCGGTGGCCGCAAGCCCGGCCGGGAGGCCTACGTCCGCGCGAGCGCGGAGTTCTGGAAGCTGATCGGCTCGCCCGGCTACCCGCAGACCCGGGCGCAGGTCGAGAAGCGTGCGGGCGACACCTTCGACCGGGGCGTCAGCGCGAGCGGTGTGACCCGCCAGATGCTGGCGGTCCTCACCCAGCCGAACCGCGGCGAACGGCTGCGCTCGGTGCGCGTCCCGACCCTGGTCGTGCACGGCCTCGCGGACCGGATGGTGCACGTCTCCGGCGGCCGGGCCACCGCCGCGGCCGTCCCCGGCGCGGAGCTGCTGCTGATCGCCGGCATGGGCCACGACCTCCCGCCCGCGCTGTTCGAGACCTTCGTGGCGGCCATCCGCCGCACTGCCGATCGATCCTGAAACGCCGAGTCGGCGCAGTCTCAGCTGAGACTGCGCCGACTCGGCGTCTGGTCAGGCTGAGACTGCGCCGACTCGGCGTTGGTCACTCGGAGAGGCGGTGACCGGTGTCGCTGTCGAACACGTGCACGTTGCGGGGGTCCGTGGTCACGTACATCGTCTCGCCCTTCATCGGGTGATCACGACCGGCGACCCGGATGATGATGTTGTTGGGCGTCCCCTCGACACCGCAGGTGCCGTAGACGAACGCGTCGGCGCCGAGGTCCTCGACCACGGTGACCTTCACCGGCAGGCCGTCCTCGCTGTTGCCGACCACGCGCCAGGCCTCCGGGCGTACGCCGACGGTGATGTTGCCCGTCATCTTCTTGGCGGCGGTCGGGTCGACCGGGACCAGGTAGTCGCCGATCTTGGCCTGGCCGTTGTCGGCCTTGGCCTCGATCAGGTTCATCTGCGGCGAGCCGATGAAGCCGGCGACGAACAGGTTGACCGGCCGGTCGTAGAGCGCCAGCGGGGTGTCGACCTGCTGCAGGTAGCCGTCCTTCATCACCGCGACCCGGTCGCCCATCGTCATCGCCTCGATCTGGTCGTGGGTGACGTAGACGGTGGTGACGCCGAGGTCGGACTGGAGCTTCGCGATGTCGGTGCGGGTGTGCACGCGCATCTTCGCGTCCAGGTTCGACAGCGGCTCGTCCATGCAGAACACCTGGGGCTGGCGCACGATCGCGCGGCCCATCGCGACCCGCTGCCGCTGGCCGCCCGACAGCGCCTTCGGCTTGCGGTCGAGGTACTCGGTGAGGCCGAGGATCTTGGCAGCGTCCGCCACCCGCCGCTGCCGCTCGTCGTGCGGCACCTTCGCCATCTTCAGCGCGAACGCCATGTTGTCCGCGACCGACATGTGCGGGTAGAGCGCGTAGTTCTGGAACACCATCGCGATGTCCCGGTCCTTCGGCGGGGTGTGGGTGATCTCGCGGTCACCGATGAAGATCTTCCCCTTGTTGACCTCCTCCAGCCCCGCGAGCATCCGCAGGGTGGTGGACTTGCCGCAACCGGAGGGGCCCACGAGGACCATGAACTCTCCGTCGCCGATCTCCAGGCTGATCCCTGGTACGGCGGGCTTGTCCGCGCCGGGATACCAGCGCTGTGCCTCTTCGAACCTGACTGTGGCCATGCTTCGACAACTCCTTCACCGGCAGGTACGTGCCGGACGATCCGTAGTAAAGGTGAGCGCGGTCACAGTACCTCGCGGTGCCAGTTGGTGGCCGGCGTGGGGTTTACAGACCCCCCTCAGGGGGCTAAGTGTGAGGTAGACCACAAGGGAGGGAGAGCGCATGTCTCGGGTTCGCGCACTGGCCGCGACCGCGGCCCTCGTGACCGCCGCCGGTCTGCTCGCCGCCTGCTCGGCCAGTGCGAACGACGGGAAGACGCAGCTGATCTGGTACATCAACCCGGACTCGGGCGGCCAGGCGAAGGTGGCTGCGAACTGCAGCACCGACGACTACACGATCACCACTCAGGTCCTCCCGCAGGACGCCAACGAGCAGCGCATCCAGCTGGCCCGGCGGCTCGCCGCCGGGGACTCCGGCATCGACATCATGAGCATCGACCCGCCCTTCACCGCGGAGTTCTCGAACGCCGGGTTCCTGGCGCCGATCCCCCAGGACCTCCAGGACAAGCTGAAGCAGCAGTCCTTCCAGGGCGCGACCGATGCGGCCACCTGGAACGACCAGCTGGTGGTGGCGCCGTTCTGGTCGAACACCCAGGTGCTCTGGTACCGGAAGTCCTTCGTGCAGAAGGCCGGCATCGACATGAACCAGCCGGTCACCTGGGACCAGATCATCGACGCCGCGGCCAAGAACGGCGGCAAGGTCGCCGTCCAGGCGAACAAGTACGAGGGCTACGTCGTCTGGATCAACGCCCTCATCGCCGGCGCCGGGGGCGAGCTCGCCACCGACACCGACAAGGGCATCGACCTCAAGCTCGAGATCGACTCCGACGCGGGCGACAAGGCCGCCGCGGTGATCCAGAAGCTCGCCCACTCCGCGGCCGCACCGGCCGACCTGTCGGTCGCCCAGGAAGGTCAGGCCGGCAGCACGTTCGGCGGCCCGCAGGGCGCCTTCATGGTCAACTGGACCTACATCTTCAACAGCTACGAGGCGACCAACCCGGGCTTCAACAAGGACATCGGCTACACGCGCTACCCGCAGACGGTCCAGGGCCAGGAGTCGCACCCGCCGTACGGCGGGATCGGGCTGGGCGTGAGCGCCTACTCCAACCACGTCGACGAGGCGATGCAGGCCGTCGAGTGCCTCACGAGCCCGGAGAACCAGGAGGTCAACGCCGAGATCACCGGCAACATGCCGGCGAGCCAAGCGGGCTACGGGGCCAACGACAACGCGCTGCAGAAGATCTACCCGGCCGACCTCCTCAAGCTGTTCCAGGACAGCCTCGACGCCGCGGCGCCGCGCACCGTCACGCCGTACTGGAGCGACATCTCCGGCGGCCTCCAGTCGACGTGGCACCCGCCCTCGGGCGTGAACGCCGGCACCCCGGCAGAGTCGCAGAGCTTCGTCGACGACGTCCTCCACGGAAGGAGCCTGCTGTGAGTGCCATCGCGAAGGCACCGGGCAAGCCGGTGGTGAGCGACCGGGCGAGGGCCGAGAACCGGCTCGGGCAGAAGCTCGTGCTGCCCGCCGTGATCATCATGCTGCTCGTCACGGCGTGGCCGATGATCCAGGCGATCTACCTGTCGCTGTTCCGCTACCGGCTGACCACGCCGGACGACAAGGCGTTCGTCGGCCTGTCCAACTACGGGACCGTCCTGACCGACTCGCTGTTCTGGCAGGACACCCTCAACACCGTGATCATCATGGTGTTGACCGTGGCCGTCGAGCTCGTCATCGGCTTCGCGTTCGCGATGGTGATGCACCGCATCGTGTTCGCCCGGGGCGCGATCCGGACCTCGATCCTCATCCCCTACGGCATCATCACGGTGGTCTCGGCCTACGCCTGGCAGTTCGCGTTCAGCCTCAACAACGGCTTCGTGAACGCGTGGTTCGCCTGGCTGCCGTGGATCACGCCCGACACCAACTGGTTCGGCAGCCACTGGCCGGCGATGTTCGCGATCATGGTCTCGGAGATCTGGAAGACGACGCCGTTCATGGCCCTGCTCCTGCTCGCGGGTCTCTCGCAGGTGTCGGAAGACATGATCGAGGCGGCCGAGGTCGACGGCGCGACCTGGTGGCAACGGCTCTGGAAGGTGATCCTCCCCAACATGCGGGCCGCGATCATGGTCGCGGTGCTCTTCCGGGCGCTCGACGCGTTCCGGATCTTCGACAACATCTATGTGATGACCCGAGGCGCCCAGGACACCGAGTCGTCGTCGTTCCTGACCTATCGCCAGGTGATCCAGCAGTTCCAGCTCGGCCTGGGCTCCGCGCTCTCGGTGCTGCTCTTCCTCACCGTGCTCCTGCTGGCGTACCTGATCGTCAGGCTCTTCCGCGTCGACCTGGCGCAGGCGAGGGGTGAGGCGTGATGGCGGCCCGTAGCACGCGCACCCAGGTCGGCACCGGGGTCGGCTTCGTCCTCGTCCTGGTGTGGTGCCTGCTCCCGGTGGCGTGGATCCTCTCGCTGTCGTTCAAGGGGCCGGGCGAGACCGCCGCCGGCAGCCCGCAGTTCCTGCCCAAGGTCTGGACGCTCCAGAACTACCGGGACATCCTCGGCTTCGGCACGGTCACCCCCGGCCAGGAGAACACCCACAGCGACTTCCTCGACGCGCTGCGCAACTCGTTCGGCATCGCGGCGATCTCCACCCTGCTGGCGGTGCTCTTCGCGACGCTGGCGGCGTACGCCATCGCCCGCCTGGAGTTCAAGGGCAAGCGGCTGGTGCTCTCCCTGGCGCTCGCGATCGCGATGTTCCCGGTCGTCGCCCTGGTCGGCCCGCTCTTCGACCTCTGGCGGACGCTGCACCTGTTCAACACCTGGCCCGGGCTGATCATCCCGTACATGTCGTTCACGCTCCCGCTGGCGATCTGGACGCTCTCGGCGTTCTTCCGGGAGATCCCGTGGGAGATGGAGCAGGCGGCGCAGGTCGACGGCGCGACGTCCTGGCAGGCCTTCCGCAAGGTGATCGTGCCGCTCGCGGCGCCCGGGGTGTTCACCGCCGCCATCCTGACGTTCTTCTTCGCGTGGAACGAGTTCGTGCTCGCGATCTCGCTCACCTCGACCACGCAATCCCGGACGGTGCCCGCGCAGCTGTCCTTCTTCGTGGGACCCGACCCGTTCAACCCGCCGTACGGACTGCTGGCCGCCGCCTCCGTGGTGGTCACCGTCCCGATCATCATCATCGTCCTGCTGTTCCAGCGAAAGATCGTCGCCGGGCTCACCTCCGGCGCCGTGAAGGGGTGACCTCGTGGCTGCCATCGACATGAAGAACATCGTCAAGAAGTACGGCGACGGCTTCCCGGCCGTCAACGACGTCAGCATCGACGTGCAGGACGGCGAGTTCATGATCCTCGTCGGGCCGTCAGGCTGCGGGAAGTCCACGCTGCTGCGGATGATCGTCGGCCTGGAGGACATCACCTCGGGCGACATGATCATCGGCGACCGGCGGGTCAACGACCTGGCGCCGCGCGACCGGCACCTGGCGATGGTGTTCCAGAACTACGCGTTGTACCCGCACCTGACCGTCTACGAGAACATCGCGTTCCCGCTGCGCCTCGCCAAGGTGCCGGACGCCGAGGTCGACGAGAAGGTCCGCGCGGCGTCGAAGACCCTCGAGCTCGACGAGCACCTCGAGCGCAAGCCCGGCAACCTCTCCGGTGGCCAGCGGCAGCGGGTCGCGATGGGCCGGGCGATCGTGCGCGAGGCCGACGCCTTCCTCTTCGACGAGCCACTGTCGAACCTGGACGCCAAGCTGCGCGGTCAGATGCGGACCGTGATCGCCCGGCTGCAGAAGAGTCTCGGCATCACCACCGTCTACGTCACCCACGACCAGACCGAGGCCATGACCCTCGGTGACCGGGTCGCCGTGCTCAAGCGCGGCATCCTGCAGCAGCTCGCGACGCCGCGCGAGCTCTACGACCACCCGGGCAACCTCTTCGTGGCCGGGTTCATCGGCTCGCCGCCGATGAACTTCCTCCCCGTGACCGTCGAGGGCACGTCCGCGAAGCTGCCGTTCGGCACCGTCCAGCTGCCCCCCGACAAGGCGAGCAAGGCGGACGGCAAGGGGCTGCTGATCGCCGGCATCCGGCCCGAGCACTTCGAGGACGCCTCGGTGAAGACCGACCAGGGCAGCGGCTCGACGTTCCGCGCCACGGTCGACGTGGTCGAGTGGCTCGGCAACGAGACGTACGCCTACATCCCGTTCGAGGCGCCCCCGGAGGTCGACGCGCAGCTGCGCGAGCTCGAGCGCGACCTGGACGGCGAGCCGATGGGCACCCAGCTCGTGGTGTCGCTGGACGGCGCCAGCCGGATCCGCGAGGGCGAGGAGGCGGAGATCTGGGTGGACGGCTCGAAGATCCACCTCTTCGAACCCGCCACCGGCGAGAACCTCACCGTCGACCGCGAGCGCTGCGGCCGGATCCCCCCACCGGTCGCGGAGGCGGAGGCCGTGTCGCGGGCGCAGGCCGAGCCGGAGGCCGTCTAGGCCTTCCGCTCGACCGAGACGCCGCCCCAGACGGCGACGCCGCGGACCCGCACGGTCGGGGAGCTGTCGTCGACCTCGGCCGGCGTACGCCGCCCCGGGCCGGAGTAGCCGCCCATGATGCCGGTCCCCTCCATCACCACGTTCACGTGCGGGCCGACGGTGATCTGGGCGCCGCCCATGAAGCAGTTGACGGTGATCGTCACCTCCTGGGCGGCGAACTTCGCCTCGCGCAGGTCGAGGTCCGCACCGCCCATCATCGCGAAGATCGAGAGGTGCTGCGGGACGATCCACGCGCCCTTCCGGTCGAAGCCGCCGAGGATCGCGACGTGCCGCTCCCCCACCGGTCCAGGCACCACCGGGGACGGCCGGCGTGCCGGCTGCGGCGGCGAGCCCTGGACCGGCAGGTCGTGGGTGATCGGGACCAGGTCGGCATAGGTGCGCGCCGCGTACGTCGCCTCGAGGCGCTCGTCGAGCTCGGTGAGCTCGAGCCGGCCCTCGCCGGCGGCCTCGCGGAGGATCTCCGCGACGCGGTGCCGGTCGGCGTCCGAGATGCGCATCCGGGCGGGGTCGGGCTCGAGCGGTCCCTCCATGCCGGTCAGCGTAGTCGGGCGGATATTCTCGACGCTCGTGAGCGAACCCCAGAGCCAGCCGGAGTTCCGGTACAGCGACCTCCTCCCGACCGGGACCGACGAGACGCCGTACCGGCTGGTCACGACCGAGGGCGTGTCGACGTTCGAGGCGAACGGCCGGACCTTCCTGCAGGTCTCGCCCGAGGCGATCCAGCGGCTGACCGCCGAGGCGATGCACGACATCTCCCACTACCTCCGACCGGCGCACCTGGCCCAACTGCGCAAGATCATCGACGACCCGGAGGCGTCCGGTAACGACCGCTTCGTCGCGCTCGACCTGCTCAAGAACGTCAACATCTCCGCCGGTGGCGTGCTGCCGATGTGCCAGGACACCGGCACCGCGATCGTGATGGGCAAGAAGTCCGAGGGCGTGCTCACCGGGGCCGACGACGGCGAGGCGATCTCGCGCGGCGTGTACGACGCCTACACGAAGCTGAACCTGCGCTACTCGCAGCTCGCGCCGCTGACGACGTACGACGAGAAGAACACCGGGACCAACCTGCCGGCGCAGATCGAGATCTACTCGACGCCCTCGCACGGGTCGCCGGAGTACAAGTTCCTGTTCATGGCCAAGGGTGGGGGCTCGGCGAACAAGTCGTTCCTGTTCCAGGAGACGAAGGCGATCCTGAACCCGCAGCGGCTGCTGGAGTTCCTCGCCGAGAAGATCCGCTCGCTCGGCACCGCGGCCTGCCCGCCGTACCACCTGGCCGTGGTCATCGGCGGCACCTCGGCGGAGTTCGCGCTGAAGACCGCGAAGTACGCCTCCGCGCACTACCTCGACACCCTGCCGACCTCGGGATCGATGTCCGCGCACGGCTTCCGCGACGTGGAGCTCGAGCAGCGGGTCTTCGAGCTGACCCAGTCGTTCGGCATCGGCGCGCAGTTCGGCGGCAAGTACTTCTGCCACGACGTGCGCGTGGTGCGGCTGCCGCGCCACGGCGCCTCCTGCCCCGTGGCCATCGCGGTGTCCTGCTCGGCGGACCGGCAGGCGCTCGGCAAGATCACGGCCGAGGGCGTCTTCCTCGAGCAGCTCGAGACGGACCCGGCGCACTACATGCCGTCCGCCGGCGTCGCGGAGGACATCGCCGGGGGTGAGGTCGTCTCGATCGACCTCAACCAGCCGATGCCCGAGATCCTCGCCGAGCTGTCGAGGCACCCCGTCAAGACCCGGCTCTCGCTCACCGGCCCGCTGGTGGTCGCGCGCGACATCGCGCACGCCAAGATCAAGGAGCGGCTGGACGCCGGCGAGGAGATGCCGGCGTACCTCCGCGACCACCCGGTGTACTACGCCGGCCCCGCGAAGACGCCCGCCGGCATGGCGTCCGGATCGTTCGGCCCGACCACCGCCGGCCGGATGGACTCCTACGTCGAGCAGTTCCAGGCCGCCGGTGGCTCGATGGTGATGCTCGCGAAGGGCAACCGGTCCAAGGTGGTGACCGAGGCGTGCGGGACCCACGGCGGCTTCTACCTGGGGTCGATCGGCGGCCCCGCGGCCCGCCTCGCCCAGGACTGCATCAGGAGCCAGGAGGTCATCGAGTACCCCGAGCTCGGCATGGAGGCGGTCTGGAAGATCGAGGTGGAGGACTTCCCCGCGTTCATCGTCGTCGACGACAAGGGCAACGACTTCTTCACCGACCCGTCCGGAACCGTCACCGTCCCCGTCTCCGGACTCCGGGTGCGCTCGGCGGAGTAGGCGCCGCGCGTAAGCCGGTCGTCTCGACGTCGTCCTGGTCCGGGTGGCGGTGCTGGTCCGCCGCGAACGTCGGCGCGTCCGGACCGGTGGGGCCGTCGTCGACCTTCCCGCTCTCGCCCTCGGGCTGCCCCGAGACCGCGTCGCCGTCGGAGATCGACTCACCCGGGGCCTTCATCCCGCTGACCTCGGAGACCTGACCCTCGTCCTGCGTGTTCTCAGCCATGGCGGGCAGGTACCCACTTCGCGGTTCCGTACGGTTGCCCCGTGGAGTACGTCGAGATCGCGCGGGCCGAGTCGGAGCGGGGCGAGCTGGTGCTGCGCGAGCGCCGGAACGGCGCCGGGCCGACCACCCTCGAGCTGCGGGCGAACGGCGTGTTCGTGATGGACACGCTCGAGACCGGCAGCGAGCAGGCGCTGGCCGAGTCGGCGCTCGCCCAGGTGGCCGACCCGCGGGCGGTGGTGGTCGGCGGGCTCGGCCTCGGGTTCACGATGCACGCGGTGCTCGCCGACAGCCGGGTCCAGAAGTGCGCGGTCGTCGAGATCGAGCAGGCGCTGGTCGACTGGATGCGCGACGGGACCGTTCCCCACGGCCCCTCGCTGCTCGCCGACGAGCGGGTCACGGTCGTCGTCGCCGACATCGCGGTGGCACTCGCCGAGGCCCCACCCGCGTCGTACGACCTGGTCCTGCTGGACGTCGACAACGGGCCCGGCTACCTGGTGCACGAGGTCAACGCAGAGCTCTACCGCGAGCCGTTCCTCCGGTCCGCGCGCCGGGCGCTGCGTCCCGGGGGCGCCCTCGCGATCTGGTCGGCCGCCGAGACCCCGGAGCTCCTCGACGTCCTGACCGCGGTCTTCGACGACGCACACGGGCACGGGCATCGGGTGCGGCTCCAGGACCGCGACGAGCGGTACTGGCTGTATGTCGCGCGGGTACCGTCCCGGACATGAGCGACGAGGGCGAGTTCAGGACCGAGCACGACAGCATGGGCGAGGTCCGGGTGCCTGTGGACGCGGTGTGGCGGGCGCAGACCCAGCGCGCGGTGGAGAACTTCCCCATCAGCGGTACGCCGATCGAGCCGGCCCTCGTGCACGCGATCGGCCGGGTGAAGGCCGCGGCCGCCACCGTGAACGGCGAGCTCGGCATCCTCGACGCCGACCGGGCCGCCGCCATCGTCGCGGCGGCGACCGAAGTGGTCGAGGGCCGGCACGACGACGGCTTCCCGATCGACGTCTTCCAGACCGGCTCCGGCACCAGCTCGAACATGAACGCCAACGAGGTGATCGCCACCCTCGCGCAGCGCGCCGGCCACGAGGTGCACCCCAACGACCACGTCAACGCGAGCCAGTCCAGCAACGACACGTTCCCGACGGCGATCCACGTCGCGGCCGCGCTCGCGGTCACCGACGACCTGCTGCCCGCGCTCGACGTGCTGGCGAGCAGCTTCGAGCGCAAGGCCGAGGAGTTCGCCGGCCTCGTGAAGTCCGGCCGCACGCACCTGATGGACGCGACGCCGGTGATGCTCGGCCAGGAGCTCGGCGGGTACGCCGCCACGGTCCGGTACGCCGCCGAGCGGCTGGAGTCGGTCCTCCCCCGGGTCCGGGAGCTGCCGCTGGGCGGTACGGCGGTCGGCACCGGCATCAACACCCCGCCCGGCTTCGCGGAGCGGGTGATCGCCGTGCTCTCCGAGACGGCGGGGCAGCCCTTCACCGAGGCGCGCAACCACTTCGAGGCCCAGGGCACCCGGGACTCGCTGGTCGAGCTCAGCGGCGTGCTGCGGACCTACGCGGTGGGGCTCATCAAGGTCTGCAACGACCTGCGCTGGATGTCGTCCGGTCCCACGACCGGGCTCGCGGAGATCCACCTGCCCGACCTCCAGCCGGGGTCGAGCATCATGCCCGGGAAGGTCAACCCGGTGCTGCCGGAGGCGACCCTGATGGTCTGCTTCCAGGTGATCGGCAACGACGCGGCGGTCACCGCCGCCGGCGCCAGCGGCGCGTTCGAGCTGAACGTCGCGATGCCGGTGATGGCGCGCAACGTGCTGGAGTCCGTGCGGCTGCTTGCCGCCTCCTCACGGCTGCTGGCCGAGCGCTGCGTCGATGGCATCACCGCGAACGCCGAGCGGATGCGGCAGTACGCCGAGTCCTCGCCATCGGTCGTGACGCCGCTGAACAGGTTCATCGGCTACGAGGCCGCGGCGAAGGTCGCCAAGCAGGCGCTGGCCGACGGCGCGACGATCCGGGAGACCGTGCTCGCGCTGGGGTACGTCGAGCGCGGCGAGCTCACGGAGGCGCAGCTCGACGAGGCGCTGGACGTGGAGTCGATGACGCACCCGTGACTGCGTCGTACCCCTAGTACCAGCCGTAGGACTCGGAGTGACCCCAGGCGCCGCACGGGCTGCCGTACCGGTCCCGGATGTAGCCGAGGCCCCACTCGATCTGGGTGGCGGGGTTGGTCGCCCAGTCGGCGCCCGCCGACGCCATCTTGGAGCCGGGCAGGGACTGCGGGATGCCGTACGCACCGGACGAGGCGTTCTGCGCGGCGGGATTCCAGCCGCTCTCGCGCATCCAGAGTGAGTCGAGGCAGCCGAACTGGTCGGACGAGAAGCCGAACTGCGGCAGCAGCGCCCGGGCGATGTCGCGCGGGTCGCCGTCGGAGAGCTCGACCCGCTCGGTGACGGCCGGGCCGCCCTCCACCGACAGCGCCGCCTCCTTGGCCGGGTCGGCGGCGTCGCGCCGGTCGCCAGAGCGGGACGCAACCGGGGCGCGGTCGCTGTCGGGGACAGATCCGCCCTGCAGGGGCGCGGTGGTCGGCGAGCCGACCTGCTCCGCCGCCGTCGGCGAGAGGCCCGTGGCGTCCTTCAGGACGCCACCGGACACGGCGACGCCGGTGACGGCCACCGCCACCGAGGACAGGACCACGGTGTTCTTGATGGCCTTCTTCGGCGCTTCGACGAGGGTCCGCTCAGGGACGTGCCGGTGCTTCGGAACGTACTTGGTGCGTTTCGACAAGGGCTCGTATTCGGGTAGACGACTCGGGCGTTCCGCTGTCCCCCGGCGCGCTGTCCCCGATGACGCTCGGCCGGAAGGTCACGAAAAGATCACGGGCCACCCTGCCTGACGAGGGAGGAGGTTGCAAACCGAACGGCCGGATCCGACCTCTGGTCTGCCAGAAGTTCCCGCCTCCCCCGCCACAGCAGTCACACTGGTCTCAGGAGTGGGGAGTTTTCCCCGGCTAACCGGGGAAACCCGCCACTGTCGCCGGCCTCACAGCGTGACGTTCTCCAGCATCTCGGTGACGAGAGCGGCGATCGGGGAGCGCTCGGACCGGGTGAGGGTGACGTGGGCGAACAGCGGGTGCCCCTTGAGCTTCTCGATCACCGCGACGATGCCGTCGTGGCGTCCCACCCGCAGGTTGTCTCGCTGGGCCACGTCGTGGGTGAGCACCACCTTGGAGTTCGCGCCGATCCGGGAGAGCACGGTGAGCAGCACGTTGCGCTCGAGCGACTGCGCCTCGTCGACGATCACGAACGCGTCGTGCAGCGACCGTCCGCGGATGTGGGTGAGCGGCAGCACCTCGAGCATGCCGCGGTCGAGCACCTCGTCGATGACGTCGCGGGAGGTGATCGCACCGAGGGTGTCGAAGACGGCCTGGCCCCAGGGCGACATCTTCTCCGACTCCGAACCGGGCAGGTAGCCGAGCTCCTGGCCCCCGACGGCGAACAGGGGCCGGAACACCACGACCTTCTTGTGCTGGCGGCGCTCCATCACCGCCTCGAGGCCGGCGCACAGCGCGAGCGCCGACTTGCCGGTGCCGGCCCGGCCGCCGAGGGAGACGATGCCGACCTCGGGGTCCAGCAGCATCTCCAGCGCGATCCGCTGCTCGGCGGAGCGGCCGTGGATCCCGAAGGCCTCGCGGTCGCCGCGCACCAGGTGGACCTGCTTGTCCGGCCCCACCCGGCCCAGCGCCGTACCGCGGTCGGAGAGCAGCACCAGGCCCTGGTGGCAGGGCATGTCCCGGGCCTCCTCGAGGTCGACGACACCGTCGTCGTACAGCTGGTCCACGTCGACGGAGGCGACCTCGAGCTCGGCCATGCCGGAGTAGCCGCTGTCGGAGTCGCTGATCGCCTCGGCGCGGTACTCCTGCGCGTCCAACCCGACCGCGGACGCCTTGATCCGCAGCGGCAGGTCCTTCGAGACCAGCGTGACGTCGTACCCCTCGTTCGCGAGGTTGCACGCGACCGCCAGGATCCGGGTGTCGTTGTCGCCGAGCCGGAAGCCGGACGGGAGGGACTCCGGGTCGGTGTGGTTGAGCTCGACCCGGACGGTGCCGCCGAGGTCACCGACCGGCACCGGCTCGTCGAGCCGGCCGTTGGTGATGCGGAGCTCGTCGAGCATCCGCAGCGCCGTGCGCGCGAAGAAGCCCAGCTCGGGGTGGTGCCGCTTGCCCTCCAGCTCCGTGATCACCACGACCGGAAGCACGACCTCGTGCTCCTCGAAGCGCTTGAGCGCGCCCGGGTCGGCGAGCAGCACGCTGGTGTCGAGGACGTAGGTGCGCACGGTCGGCGCGGTTCTCGCGGGGGTCCGGGTCTTCGCGGTGGCGGAGGCGGAGCGCTGGGTCTTCGGAGCCTGGTTCGGCACGGTGACACCCCTTCGCAGGCCGACACGTGCACTCGCGCACCGGCCGTGTGGTCAAGCAGACGGACCGGTTCCGACCCGAGCGCCGGAGTGCCGGCTCCCGGTCGCGCGGCAGCGGAGCCACCGTGCTGTGCAGTCGCGATTTCTCACGAACGGGCCTCCCGATACGGAGAGCTTCCCCACTCCCCGATGTTTGGAAAGTACGCCGGTACCCGGTCGGTTCCCGGTCGACACGCCAGAACGCGTGATGAACCGTGGATGAGGCCCCGGACCCCCGCCCGAGGAGGGGGTTGTCCGCCGAAACCCGACCGACACGCCGGGGGGCTCCGGCGTGTCCTGCGGGTTTCACCGGCTGACCGGAGAAACCCGACGTGTCGTCAGGCCCCGAACCGCCGCTCCCGCAGCGCGTAGGCGCGGATCGCACGGAGGAAGTCGACCCGGCGGAAGTCCGGCCAGTACGCCTCGCAGAAGTAGAACTCCGACTTCGCGCTCTGCCAGAGCAGGAAGCCGCCGAGCCGCTGCTCGCCGGACGTGCGGATCACCAGGTCCGGGTCGGGCTGGCCCTTGGTGTAGAGGTGCTCGGAGATGTGCTCGACGTCGATGATCCCGGCCAGCTCCTCCATGGAGGTGCCCTGGGCCGCGGCCTCGGTGAGCAGCGAGCGGACGGCGTCGGCGATCTCGCGCCGGCCGCCGTACCCGACGGCGACGTTGACGAGCATCCCGTCGACCTCGCGGGTGGCCTCCTCGGCGGCCTTGAGCTTCTCGGCGACCGGGGCCGGCAGCAGGTCGAGCGCGCCGACCGGGTGGATCCGCCACTTCTGCTGGTCGGCCAGCGAGGCGACGGCCTCGCCGATGATGTCGAGCAGCGGCGCCAGCTCGCGCTCGGGCCGGTTGAGGTTGTCGGTCGAGAGCAGCCACAGGGTGACCACCTCGATGCCGACCTCGTCGCACCAGCCGAGCAGCGGCTCGATGTTCGCGGCGCCCGCCTGGTGCCCGTGCGCGGTGTCGCGGCCGACGGCCTTCGCCCAGCGGCGGTTGCCGTCCAGCATCACGCCGACGTGCTTGGGGACCGAGTCCGGCATCCGGCGCAGCATCCGCGCCTCGTACGCCGGGTAGAGCACCCGCCGGAGTCCGCGTTTCCAGTCCGCCACCCCCCGATCCTACCGGCGCGACGTTGCTCACAGGGTGACTCCGGCGATCCCCCGGCGTGGGGTTTCTCGTGACCGACCCGCCGGTAGGGTCGAGGACATGAACCAGTCGATGCGGGCCGGCGTCGACGCGCTCCAGGACGCCGTTGCCGACCTCCGGGCCGACATCAAACCCCGGCTCCGCGGCTGGCTGCACCTCGGTACGGCGCCGCTCACGCTGGTCGCCGGGATCGTGCTGGTCTCCCTCGCCCCGACGACCGCCGCACGCCTCGGGTCGGCGGTCTTCATCGGATCCGCGCTGGTGCTGTTCACCGTCTCGGCGATCTACCACACCGGCACGTGGTCGCCGCGGGTGTGGGCGTTCCTCCGCCGCTTCGACCACGCGAACATCTTCCTGCTGATCGCCGGCTCCTACACGCCGTTCAGCCTGCTGCTCCTCGAGGGCACGCAGCGCACGGTGCTGCTCGCGACCGTCTGGGCCGGCGCGATCCTCGGCGTCGGCTTCCGGGTGTTCTGGACCGATGCCCCGCGGTGGCTCTACGTGCCGATCTACATCGGGCTGGGCTGGGCCGCGGTCTTCTTCATGCCGAGCCTGTTCGACGGGGCCACCCGGCTCGGCGTCGGCATCGGCATCGCGACGTTCACGATGATCTGCGTCGGCGGCGCGCTCTACACGTTCGGCGGCGTCGTCTACGGCTTCCGGCGGCCGGACCCGTGGCCGCGCTGGTTCGGCTTCCACGAGGTCTTCCACACGTTCACGATCCTCGCGTTCGTCGCCCACTACGTCGGCGTCTCGATGGCGGTCTACGCCCTCCGCTGACGGTCCGGGCCGACCGCGGGCCCGTTGCCCGGACTAGAACATGTTCTTAGAGTGCGGAGGTGCCCGGATCCACCCATCCCGCCTTCGCGCCCCTCGCCGAGCTCTTCGAGGCCAACCTCGCGGACGGCACCGACACCGGTGCCTCCCTCGCAGTGGTGCACGACGGTGAGCTGGTCGCCGACCTGTGGGGCGGCGAGGCGGCACCCGGCCGGGCCTGGGAGCGGGACACGCTCGTGCACACCTGGTCGGTCACCAAGACGATGTCGGCGCTCACGATGCTCGTGCTCGCCGACCGCGGCGTGGTCGACCTGGACGCGCCGGTCGCGACGTACTGGACCGATTTCGCCCGCGACGACGTGCTGGTCCGCCACGTCCTCGGCCACACCTCCGGGTACGCCGGCTGGAGCGAGCCGCTCGACGCCGCCGGGCTGATGGACCTGCCGTACGCCGAGGCGATGCTGGCGGCCCAGCAGCCCTGGTGGGAGCCGGGCACCGCGTCCGGGTACCACATGCTCAGCCACGGGCACCTGCTCGACGGGATCGTGCGCGGCGCCACGGGGTCGACGCTGGCCGAGCAGTTCCGCACGCTGGTCGCCGAACCCATGGGCGCTGACTTCCACCTCGGCGTGCCCGAGGACGCGCTCGGTCGTTGCGCGGATCTCGTCGCACCGCCGCAGGGCACCATCGACATCGCAGCCCTGCCGGAGGGCAACCTGCTGGTGCCGACGCTGGCGAACCCCTTCATCGACGTCGGCGGCTTCTGCAACACCGCGCCGTGGCGCCGGGTGTCGGTGGCGGCCGCCAACGGCCACGGCAACGCCCGCTCGGTCGCGCGGATCCAGAGCGTCGTCTCCCACGGCGGCGAGGTGGACGGCGTACGCCTGCTGTCGAAGGAGACGCTGGACCGGATCTTCGAGGTCCAGGCCGACGGCCCCGACCTGGTGCTGCTGGTCCCGCTGCGGTGGGGCATCGGCTACGCGCTCCCCCACCCGACGGCGCCGGCGGTCCCGGAGGGCCGGGTCTGCTGGTGGACCGGGTACGGCGGGTCGATCGTCGTCAACGACCTGGACCGCCGCACCACCGTCGCCTACGCGATGAACCGGATGGTCGGCCACTTCACGTCGTCGCCGCGGACGGACGGCTACCTGCGCACCGCGTTCGCCTGTCTCGAGGGGGTCCTGTGACCGTCAGCCCGCCCCTGGTCTGCATCATCGGCGCCGGCTGCTCCGGCATCACGACGGCCAAGCGGCTCAAGGAGCACGGGATCGACTACGACCAGTTCGAGCTGTCCGACGACGTGGGCGGCAACTGGTACTTCCGCAACCCCAACGGCCACTCCGCCGTCTACGAGTCGCTGCACATCGACACCTCCACGACGCGGCTGCAGTTCGAGGACTTCCCCGCGCCCGAGGACTGGCCGCACTTCCCGCACCACACCCTGATCCACCAGTACTTCCGCGACTACGTCGACCACTTCATGCTGCGCGACCGGATCGCGTTCAACACCGGGGGTCGAGCGCGCCCGCCGCTCCACCAGTTCAACCGGGGCGGACGGGTGGGACGTGCAACTCAGCACCGGCGAGACGCGGCAGTACACGGACCTGGTCGTCGCGAACGGCCACCACTGGCAGCCGCGGCTGCCCGACTACCCCGGCACCTTCGACGGGGTCCTCATGCACAGCCACGCCTACGTCTCGCCGTTCGAGCCGGTGGAGATGCGCGGCAAGCGGGTGGTCGTGGTGGGGATGGGCAACTCGGCGATGGACATCGCCAGCGAGCTGTCCGCGCCCTGGATGGCGGAGAAGCTCTACGTGTCCGCGCGACGCGGCGTGTGGGTGCTGCCGAAGTACCGCAACGGCCAGCCCGCCGACAAGGTGATGGCGCCGCCGGACATCCCCAAGGAGCAGGCCCTCGCGGCCTCGCGCACGCTGATCCGCGAGCTGGTCGGCAGCATGAGCACCTACGGCCTGCCCGAGCCGGATCACGAGCCGCTCGCCGCGCACCCGTCGGTGAGCGCGGACTTCCTCACCAAGGCCGGCTCGGGCGACATCCACATGCTGCCGGCCATCGAGCGGCTGGACGGGCACACCGTGCACCTCGCCGACGGCAACACCGTGGACGCCGACGTGATCGTCTGCGCGACGGGCTACGAGATGCGGTTCCCGTTCTTCGAGGACACCGAGCCGGACCTGCACCCCGACGACCAGCACCGCTACCCGCTGTTCAAGCGGATGATCAAGCCCGGCGTCGACCACCTCTTCTACCTCGGCCTCGCGCAGTCGTCGCCGACGATCGTCAACCTCGCCGAGCAGCAGTCGAAGCTGCTGGCGACGCTGCTCGACGGGAGCTACGTGCTGCCGAGCGTCGCGGAGCAGGAGCGGATCATGCGCGCCGACGAGGCCGCGCACCTCGAGCAGTACTACTCAGCCCCCCGGCACACGATCCAGATCGACTTCGGCCGCTACTGCCTGGACCTGATGGCCGAGATCGCGGCCGGCGAGGAGCGCGCTCAGGCGGCGAGCCCGACCGCCTGAGGGGTACGTCGCGCGGCCCGCGACGCCAGGACGCCGACGGCGGCTCCGGCGGCGGCGAACAGGACGGCGAGGAAGGCCCAGCCCGGGAACCCGTGGTCGACCGCGGTGGCCGTCACCAGCGCCGGCGCGACCATGCTCGCCAGCGCGTACCCGGTCTGCGTCAGCCCCTGGTAGGCGCCGGCGCTCGCGGCGTCGGCCAGCTCGAAGGCGAGCCCCCACCCGCCGGCCTCGCACCAGATCTCCGCCCAGGTCCCGAGCAGCTCCGCGGACACCAGCAGCGCGACGGCGGCCACGGCGCCGACGCTGCCGGCCGCGGCGTACAGCAGGCAGCCGGCCGCCAGCAGCAGGCTCCCCCGCCGGACCGTGCGGCCCGCAATCGCGATGTCGTGGGTGCCGCGCGCGGCGCGCACCTGGAACAGCGCGACCACGACCGTGTTGAGGACGAGCAGCACCGAGATGACGACGGTCGGCGCCTCGGTGCGCGTCACGATCCACAGCGGGACGCCGACGCTGGTCATCGAGAACTGCATCGCGATCACTGAGTTCAGCGCGACCGAGGTGACGTAGGTGCGGTCGCGCAGCGGTGACCGTCCCCGGACCCGGTCGGGGTCGAGGTGGACGTCCATCACCGCCGCGAAACCCGGGACCGTGCGCAGTGCGAGCAGCGGGACCGTCGACGCAGCGAGGAGCACGGCGACGACGACCATCGTGGTGCGGTACGCCGCCGCGGTGTCGACCAGCAGGGCGAGGGCGGCGAGGACCGTGCCGAGACCGATGAAGACGTTGGTGACGACGCGCAGCCGCGCGCGCACCTCCACCCGGTCGGCACCGGCGAACCACCGTGCCTGGAGCGCCGCCTTGGCGGAGCCCTGGAGGCTCCGGCTGCCCACGGCGACGCACGCCACGACGGTGAAGGCGAGCGCCGAGCCGGCGAACACGTAGGCCAGCATCGCCGACCCCTGCACGGCGTTGGCGACCAACTGGAGCCGGTCGGCCCCGACCCGGTCGGCGGCGTACCCGCCGAGGAACGACGCCAGCACGCCGACCGCGCCGGCGACGGTGAGGCCGAGTCCGACCGTCGTCGCCTCGAGCCCGATGACGCGGGTGAAGTACAACGCGCTGACGCTGTAGAACAGGCCGGTCGCGAGCGACGCGGAGGCGGTCGTCAGGGTCAGCGAGCGGTGCACGGGTTCGTCGGGCAGGAGCACGGGACAGTTCTGTCACGGCCGACGGCTGCGCACCAACGATGTAGCGTATGGCTTCATGGCCGGGCTGATCGAGTACGAGCTGGCCGGTGCCGACCTCGGCGAGGTGCGCTTCGCGCTGTCGCCGATGAACGAGCTGGCACTGTCCCTGCGGACCTGGCGCGAGCCGGGCCGCTACCCGCTCATGCTGCCGTGGCTGCACCTGACCGAGCCCGCCCGCGCGGGCCTCGATCGCGAGCTGCTGCTCGCGCTCACCAACGAGAACCTCTGGACGCCGGACTTCCTCACCCCGCGGCCCCGCTCGCCGCTGACCCGCTTCGACGACGAGCTCGCGGCCGTGGCGGCCACGCCGCTGGACGTGGTGCGCGACGACCTCGACGAGGTGCACCCCGGCGCCCGGCCGGCGGCGCTCACCGGGCGGCGGGACCGGCTGCTGAAGCGGATCGTCAGCGAGCTGGCGGCGTACTGGGAGGCCTGCTTCGAGCCGTGGTGGCCGCGGATGCGGACCGTGCTCGAGGCCGACATCGTGTTCCGCGGCCGAACCATCGCGCGCGAGGGCCTGGCCGCGATGTTCGCGGACCTGTCGCCGCGGATCCGGCTCGTCGACGACGTGGTGCGGGTGGAGATGACCTCGAAGGTCGGGTTCCGCCGGTCGACCGCCGGCGAGGGGCTCACGCTGGCGCCGTCGCTGTTCACCCGGAACGCGACCGCGCCGATCTCGGCGCAGGAGGCGCCGCTGATCATGTACGGCGCCCGCGGGGTCGGCACGCTCTGGGAGAGCGAGCCACCCGGCGCACGGGACGCGCTGGCGGACCTGCTCGGCGGCGTCCGGGCGCGGCTGGTCGGGCTGCTCGAGTCACCGGCGTCGTCGACCGAGCTCGCGGTGCGGCTCGGCGTGACCACGAGCGCCGTGAACCAGCACCTCCGCGCCCTGCGCGACGGCGGGCTGCTGACCTCCGCCCGGCACGGTCGGTCCGTGCTCTACCTGCGCTCCGACCTCGGCGACCGGCTGGTCAGCGCCTCAGCGCAGCGCTGAGCTCCTCGATCGTCGTCACCGGGCGCTCGCAGACGAGGTGGCGGC
Source organism: Nocardioides sp. URHA0032 (assembly GCF_000620645.1). Lineage (GTDB taxonomy): Bacteria > Actinomycetota > Actinomycetes > Propionibacteriales > Nocardioidaceae > Nocardioides. The sequence goes on from NZ_KK211161.1 coordinate 290,993, forward strand.
AGACGTACGCCGCCGGCCGTCCGTCGACCCGGTCGCGCCCGACCAGGAGCGGGACGTCGTCACGGGGACCCTCGGCGACGACCACCACGGCGTTCGGGTCGCGACGGGCGACCTTCTCCAGCGCGTCGCGGTCCTTCCCCGGCGCACCGACGATCGCCACCTCGACCGGGCCGTCGAGCATCGACTGCGCGGCCGCCAGGGACCAGCCGGCGAACCGTGGTGCCTGTTCGGCGAGCTGCGCGACCGTCGCCAGCGCGGCCTCGGCGGCGTCCCGGTGCCGCCCCGAGCCGGTGATCGCGGCGTACGCCGCCAGGGCGTGCACCATCGACGAGAGCCCGGACGGGTAGGCGTTGTCGGACGGATCCCGCGGGCGCGCCACCAGCACCTCGGCGTCGTCGGCGGTGTCGAAGAACCCACCGTGCTCGGCCACGAAGTGCGTCAGCGCGACCTCGAGGATCGTCCCCGCGCGCTGCAACCAGTCCACGGTACCGGTCACCTGGAACAGGTCGAGGAACCCCGCCGCGACGCAGCCGTGGTCCTCCAGCACCCCGGCCGGCGTACCGACGACGCCGTCGCGGGAGACGCGGCGCAGGCGGCCGTCGACAATGTGCACCTCCCAGATCAGCTCGGCCGCCCGCTCGGCCTCCTCGACGTACCCCGCCCTGCAGAGGCCGCTGATCGCGAGGCCGTTCCAGGAGGCGACGACCTTGTCGTCGCGAGCCGGCCTCTCGCGGCGCTCGCGGGCGGCGAGCAGCTTGATCCGGCACTGCAGCCAGCGATTCCAGTCGTCGGGATCGCGACGCAGCTGGAGCGTCGAGGCACCGCGCTCGAAGGTGCCGGCGTCGGTCACCGAGAGCAGGTCCGCGACCCAGGCCCCGTCCTCGGGACCGAGCACCTCGACGAGCTGCGCCGGCGTCCAGACGTAGTACGTGCCCTCCTCGCCCTCGGAGTCGGCGTCCAGGGCCGAGGCGAACCCGCCGTCCTCGGTCAGCAGCTCCTCGAGCAGGAAGTCGGCGATCTCGCTGGCGACGATGTCACCGAGCCGGGTCCCCCACCCGGCGTAGACCCGCATCAGCAGGGCGTTGTCGTACAGCATCTTCTCGAAGTGCGGCACCACCCAGTCGCCGTCGACGGAGTAGCGCGCGAACCCACCGGCGAGCTGGTCGTTGATGCCGCCGCGGGCCATCGCCTCCAGGGTCGCGCCGAGCATCCGGCGCTCGCCGTACCGGAGCAGGAACTCCAGGACCATCGACGGCGGGAACTTCGGGGCGCCGCCGAAGCCCGCCGACCGCGGGTCGAACTCCCGGGCCAGCGTGGCCACGGCCCCGTCGAGGACCTCGGCGGTGATCGGCCCCGCGGCGAGCACGGCGTGCTGGTTCAGGTGCTCGCGCAGCGTCGCGCCGACCCGGGCCACCTCGTCGGCCCGGTTGGCCCAGGCGTCGGTCAGCGCCTCGAGCACCTGCCGGAACGACGGCTGCCCGTGCCGCGGCTGGTCCGGGAAGTAGGTGCCGGCGAAGAAGGGGTTGCCGTCGTGGTCGAGCACGACCGTCATCGGCCAGCCGCCGTGCCCGGTCATGGACGTGGTCGCCTGCATGTAGACCGCGTCCACGTCCGGCCGCTCCTCGCGGTCCACCTTGACGCTCACGAAGTGCTCGTTGAGGTACGCCGCGGTCGCCTCGTCCTCGAACGACTCGTGCGCCATCACGTGGCACCAGTGGCAGGCGGCGTACCCGACGGACAGCAGCACCGGCAGGTGCCGCCGGCGGGCCTCCTCGAACGGTTCCGGTCCCCACTCCCACCAGTCGACCGGGTTGTCGGCGTGCTGGAGCAGGTACGGCGAGGTCGCGTCCTTCAGGCGGTTGACCATGGACCCAGCATGGCTCAGCCGTGGTCGGGCGAGGGGCCCGCCGCCGCGCCGTTCAGGCGGCGGAGGTCTCCGTCGGCCCGTCGGTGGGCACGTCCGTCGGGTCGTCCGTGGGATCGTCCGTCGGCTGCTCGCCCGCCTGGCAGTCGGCGAGGCGCTTCTCGGCGTGGGCGAGTCGCTGCTGCTGCGCGTTCTTGACGCCCTTCGCGGCCGCCTCGGCGGCCTTGGCGCGGGCGAGTGCCTTCCGGGCTGCCGCCTTCTCGCTGCCCGTGGCGGCGACCACCGCCTCCTCGGCGTCGTCGGTCGCCTGCTGCTTGCGCTCGAACACCGCGGTGACGCGCGCCAGGGCGTCCTCGGCCTTCGCGACCTGGGCCTCCTGCCGGGCGCAGGTCTTGCCCGAGCCGCTCTCGTGCGCATCGGCCGTGGCGACGGCGGTGAGGCCGCCGACGAGGACGAGACCGGCGAAGGACGCGCAGAGCGTCCGGGTGATGGTGTGCATACAGGTTCCCTTTCCGAGTGTGCCCCCGATGTCTGCACATCGGTCGGTAGGACCGCGCACTTGAGCCCTCGACGTACCCGCGGGAGCCTCTCGGCCGCATTTGAGCCGGTTTTGACGTTGCGTTGGGGACGGAATGAGTCTGGATGTCCCATCGTGCAGGTGCCACCCACTCCAGGAGGAACTCCATGCCGTCCACGTTCTTCGGCCTCCCGCTGCACCCGCTGATCGTCCACGCGACCGTCGTGATGGTGCCCCTGGCGGTCCTGGCCGTGCTCGGCGCCGTGCTCGTGCCGCGGTTCCGGCGCTGGGCGGGCCCGTTGCCGATGGGGCTGAGCCTGGTGGCGCTGGTGCTCACCCCGCTGTCGACGGCGAGCGGGGAGAACCTCGAGCACTCCCTGCCCGAGACCCGGTTGATCGAGCAGCACGCAGAGCTCGGCGACCAGCTGATCTGGTTCACGGTCGCGCTGTTCGTGTTCGCGGCCGCGTACTGGTGGCTCGACCGGCGGCGTACGGCGACGCCGGAGGCGGAGCAGTCGCGGGACCGGATGCGCACGCTGACCGCGGTCGTCGCCGTCCTCGCGGTCCTGACCGCGCTCGGCACCGGCGTGCAGGTCGCCCGGATCGGGCACAGCGGCGCCAAGGCGGCCTGGTCCGGGACCGGCAGCGCCGGCGGCTGACCGGACGAGCCGACCGCCCCGGCCGACCGGCAGTACGGTGACGTCCATGGTGCGCCTCCTGCTCGTCGAGGACGACCCGGACATCCGCCGCACCCTGACCCGCGGGCTCACTGAGCAGGGCGCGACCGTCGTCCCCGTCGAGACCGCGGTCGAGGCGATCAAGGCCGTCGGGACCGAGCGCCCGGACGCCGTGGTGCTCGACCTCGGCCTGCCCGACCTCGACGGCGCCGACGTGCTCGCGCTGATCCGCGCCAGCAGCGACCTGCCCGTCGTGGTCGCGACCGCCCGCGACGACGAGCGCGAGATCGTCCGGCTGCTGGACGCGGGCGCCGACGACTACCTGATCAAGCCCTTCTCCGCGGCGCAGGTGATGGCGCGGGTGCGGGCGGTGCTCCGGCGTACGACGCCCGCGGTCCGCGAGGACCCGCGGGTGGTGGTCGGCGACCTGGTCGTCGACCCCGTGTCACGGACCGCCGAGCTCGAGGGCCGGGAGCTGACGCTGAACCGCAAGGAGTTCGACCTGCTCCTCGCGCTCGCCTCCCGCTCGGGCGAGGTCGTCACCAAGCGGCAGCTGCTGGCGGAGGTCTGGCAGATGCCGTGGGGCGGTGCGGACCGGACCGTCGACGTGCACCTGTCGTGGCTGCGCCGCAAGCTCGGCGAGACGGCCGCGCAGCCGAGGTACCTGGTCAGCGTCCGCGGGGTCGGCGTCAAGCTCGTCGACCCGGGCACGGGATGAGCCTCCGGCAGCGGATCCTGGTGCTGGCGGTGGGCGCCACCGCCAGCGTGCTCATCCTCTTCGCGATCCCGCTGTGGCTGCTGCTCGACCGGGCGGCGACCGAGGAGAGCCGCGAGGGCGCCGTGGACGTCGCCCGCGGGGTGGCCGACTACGTGAGCACCGGCCCGACCGGGCACCAGCTGACGGCGTACGTCGACCGGCTCAACGCCCGCGACGACCGCGCGACCGTGACCGTGCTGCTGCCCGACGGGACCCGGCTGGGCGCCGAGCTGCCGGAGGGACTGCACGGGGACACCGACCTCCGCGGGCCCCAAGGGGACGACGACGGGCCGAGCGGGGACCCCGAGGGCGACGGCCTGATGCCGGTGTCCGAGCCGGAGATCCACGAGGTGGCCGGCGGCCAGCTCGTCAGCGTGCGCGCCACGACCGCGGACGGACCGGTCGTCGTCCTCGCCCACACCACCGCCACCGACGCCCGGGCCCGGATGACCGACCGGCTGCTGCTGCTCGGCGCTGCGGCCGTCGTCATCCTGCTGCTGGTGGCCGCTGCCGCCGAGCTGGTGGCGCGTCGCCTGGTCCGTGACCTGGACCGGACCGCCGCCGTCGCCGACCGGCTCGGCGACGGCGACCTCACCGCCCGCGCGTCGGAGGACGGGCCCTCGGAGGTGCGCCGCGTGTCCGCGGCCCTGAACCGGCTCGCGGGCCGGATCGACGACCTGCTCGCCGCCGAGCGGGAGACGGTCGCCGACCTGTCCCACCGCCTCCGGACGCCGCTCACCGCGGTGCGCCTGGACGTCGAGGCGCTGCCGGCGTCGGAACGGACCGAGGAGCTCGAGTCCCACCTCGACCACCTCGAGCGGACCCTGACGGCGGTCATCCGCGCCGCGCGCCGGCCCGAGCGGGAGGGCGTCCGCCCGCGCTGCGACGCCACGGAGGTGCTGCGCGCGCAGGTCGACTTCTGGCGCCCGCTCGCCGAGGACCAGGACCGCCCGGTCCGGCTCGACCTGCCCGCCTGCCCCGTCCCGGTGCGCTGCGCGGCCGACGACCTGCGGGCCGCGCTCGACGCCCTGATCGAGAACTGCATCGCGCACACCGCGGACGGGGTGGCGATCGCCGTCGTCCTGACCGACCCCGATCCGGACCACCCCGAGCTGGTGCGGGTCGACGTCCGCGACCGTGGTCCCGGGATCCCGTCGGGCGCCGTGCACCGGGGGCGCAGCGACCGCGGTTCGACCGGCCTGGGGCTCGACATCGCGCGCGTGTGCGCGGAGACCAGTGGAGGGCGGTTCGACGTGCTCCGGGAGGACGGCTGGTCCGTCGTCCGGCTGCGGCTCGGCCGGCCCTGAGCCGGGTCACAGGATGATTTGACCTCGATTTGACCGGCTGTTCCGGTCCACCTGAGCAGCCGCGAGCGACCGTGGTGCCATGAACGAGAACCCGCGTCGCCGGCTCCTTCGCCGGGCCCGCCTGACCACTGCTGGGATCGCGGTCACCGCGGTCGCCGGCACCGGGGCACTCACGGCCGTCGCCTCGAACGCCACCGCCACCGGCGACGGCACGGGTGGCGGCAGCACCGGCGGCAACGGCGGACAGCGACAGGCCCCCGACCAGCAGGGCCGGGCGCGCTCGTCCCAGGGCGGCACCGGCGTCGTCCAGGCGCCCGCGAGCAGCCAGCCCCAGGCCGCGACCAACGCGTCATGAGCACCACCACCTGGCAGGACTGGTCGTGCACCGTCCGCGTCGTCACGCCCGGCCCCCCGCTCGACGGTGCGGCTGGGATCGTCCGGGAGCTGATGGCCGACGTCGACCGGGCCGTCAGCAGGTTCCGCTCCGACTCCGAGACCGAGCGGGTCAACGAGCTGGCCCCGCGGATCGTCCCGGTCAGCGGGCTGGCCCTCGGCCTGGTCGCAGCCGCGGTCGAGGCGGCCCGCGGCACCGACGGTGCCGTGGACCCGACGGTCGGGGCACACGTGGCGGCGTGGGGGTACGACGCCGACATCGCCGTCGTGCGGGACCGTCGTGCGGACGTGCCGGAGCCGGGTCCGCCCGCCGACTGGCGCCGGGTCGTCGTCGACCGTGACCTGGGGCGGGTCGGCGTCGCCCGCGGCCTCCGGCTGGACCTCGGCGCGACCGCGAAGGCGTGGACCGCGGACGAGGCGGCCCGGAGGGTGGTGACCCGCTACCGGCGTCCCGTGCTGGTCGAGATCGGCGGCGACGTCGCCGTAGCCGGAGCCGCCGACGAGCCGTGGCTGGTGCAGGTCGCCGAGGTCGCCGACGGCGCCGGGGAGGTCGTGGGCCTCACGCACGGCGGGCTGGCGACGTCCTCGGAGTCGGCACGACGCTGGCGCACCGGGTCCGGATCGGCGCACCACCTGATCGACCCGCGCACCGGAGCACCGACCGACGGCGCCGTACGGACCGCCACCGTGTGGGCGCCGACCTGCGTCGAGGCGAACACGTTCAGCACCGCCGCCCTGGTCTGGGGGTGCTCGGCTGCCGCGCGGCTCGAGCTCGCCGGCGTCGCGGCCCGGCTCGTCGAGCGCGGCGGCGCGGTGCGGCCGATCGGCGCCTGGCCCGGCGAGGTGCGAGCGGCATGACGCTCTGGTTCCTCGCCCGCGCCGCCGGTTTCATGGCGCTGATCGGCGCGACCGCGGCCGTCTCCCTCGGCGCGATCGCGTCGGGCTCCTCCCCCGCGACCCGGCTGCGCCGCCGCGAGTCCCGGCTCCTCCTCCAGCTCGCCCACCGCTCCGCCGCCGTCGTCACCCTCGCGCTGCTCGGCCTCCACGGCGTGCTGCTGGTCGCGGACCGTCATGTCGCGATCTCGCTGCCCGGCGCGCTGGTGGCGTTCACCGCCGGCTACCGGGGCTGGGCCGTCGGCCTCGGCACCCTCGCGCTCTACTGCTTCGCGGTCGTCGCCCTCGCCGGCGCCGTCCGCGGTCGGCTGGCGGGGTCGGCGGCGGCCGCCCGCTGGTGGCGGCCGGTCCACACGCTCGCCTATGTCGCCTGGCCGCTGGCGATGGCGCACGGCCTGTTCTCGGGCACCGACACCGCGACCTGGTGGGCGTGGCTGCTGTACGGCGGCTCGGCGCTCACCGTGGTCTGGGCGGTCTGGGTCCGGCTCGGCGCCGAGGAGGAGCACGTCTCCGGCGCGCTGGCCGCGACCCGCCACACCCAGCGCCGCCTGGCCGGGAGGGCCTGATGACGACCCTGCACCGGCCGGCCGCGCCGACGGCGTACGGTTCCGCACGGCTGCTCGCAGGAGCCACCCACGGCGTCCGGGCCGACCTCGCCGCGCACCGCGCGGTGCACGGCGCCCAGCAGCACCGCACCCGGGCGACCCTGGTCGAGGAGACGGGGGCCGTCCGGCTGCTCGGACGAGGCGGCGCGGCGTTCCCGGTGTCCACGAAGCTGGCCGGGATGCCCACCGGGTCCTCGGTCGAGGTCGTCGTCAACGGCTCGGAGAGCGAGCCGGCCAGCCGCAAGGACCGCACGCTGATGACCTTGGTGCCGCACCTGGTGGTCGACGGCGCCCTGGTCGTCGCGCGGGCGCTGCGCACCCGGCGGGTGACGATCGCCGTCCACGACACTGCCGCGCACGCCTCGCTCACGCTCGCGCTGGAGGAACGACGCGGGAGCGAGCCGCACCCCGAGCGCGTGTCGGTCCGGCTCCAGCCCGCCCGGTTCGTGTCCGGCGAGGTGCGCGCCGTGCTGCGCGGCCTCGACGGCCGGCCCGCCGTACCGCCGGGGCACCGGGTGCTGCCCACCCGGCACGGCCTCGGCGGTGCGCCCACGTTCGCGAGCAACGTCGAGACGTTCGCCCAGATCGCGGTCCTCGTCTCGCTCGGCGCACGGCGGTACGCCGAGGTCGGCGACCGGGCGGAGCCCGGGACCACGCTCGTCACCCTCCTCGGCGACGTCCCGGCCCCCGGCGTTGCGGAGGTGCCGACCGGCCTGCCGCTCGACGCGCTGCTGCCGGCTGCCGGCGGCCCGGTCCTGGTCGGCGGCTACCACGGGCACTGGGTCGCGGACGCGCGTGGTCTGCGCGTCACCCGCCCGTCGCTGCGCGAGGCCGGCGTCCCCCTGAACGCCGGCGTCGTCGCCCGGCTGCCGGAGTCGGGCTGCGCACTCGCGGAGGTGGCCGCCGTGGCTGGCTGGCTGGCCCGGCAGTCCGCCGGGCAGTGCGGCCCGTGCCTGTTCGGCACCGCCGCGGTCGCCCGCGACGTTTCGACGCTGCTGTACGGCCGCCCCGCGCCGGACGTGAGCGCCCGGCTCCACGGGCTGGTCCGGCGCGGCGCCTGCGCCCACCCGGACGGCACCGCAGCGTTCGTCGCCAGCGCGCTGACCACCATGACCGCCGAGCTCGACGCGCACGTCGACCGAGGCGGCTGCGGCCGGCCGTACCTCGCCGTCCTCCCGCTCGACGACGGAGTCCGTTGATGAGGATCGAGGTCGACTGGACGCGGTGCGACGGCCACGGCCTGTGCGCCCTGCTGCTGGCCGAGAACCTCGGCTCCGACCCCGACGGCTATCCGGTCGTCCACGACACCGCCGTGGCCCGGGACTCGGTACGTCACGCCCGCCGCGCTGTGGCGGCGTGTCCGGCGCTCGCGCTCCGCCTCGTGCGGGACTGACTCGGCGGCGCTCCCGGGCCGGCCGGACCCCCACGGGGGTTGGGGCCCGACCGGCGGTCGGAGGACTGCCCGATCCCGGGCGCCAGCAGGGCCAGATCCTCCGCGGGCGAACCTGCCACCAACCTGACTGCGTCGGTGCCGATCAGCGCTGGCGCGTACCGGGCCCGTCCTACGGTCCCTCCGTGGCGATGCTGGGCGCTAGGACGGCTCGCGCCACTGGTCCCTACTGAGCTCCTGGGCGGCGTCGTTGAACGCCCGGAAGGCTGCGGTGAGGGCCGCCGCGTCGGCCAGGCCCATCCGCTCGAGCACCTGCACGATGTCCTCGCGCCGCCGGGCCATGACCGCGTCCAGGAGGCGGGTACCGGCGCCCGAGATCTCCACGCGGACCACGCGCGCGTCCTCGGGCGAGCGACGGCGGGCGAGCAGCCCGAGGCGCTCGAGCCGGTCGCAGTGCCGGGTCGCGTTGGAGGGGTTCACCCCCATCCGGGCGGCGATCGCGCCGATGCTCTGCGGTCCGTGCGCCGCCAGGAGGACGAGGAGGCGGTGCTGGGCGACGGTGACCTCGACCGGCGCCGCTCCGACCGAGTCGATGGCGATCGCCACGAGGGCACGGCTCGTGGTGCCCAGCTCCTCGGCGAGCTCGCTGAGCGCCGATCCGGCCACGTGTCCCATCGTTCCTCACTCTCCTGGGCCGGCGTCGCCGCCCGCTTGTCCCTCACGACGTGCCGTGCTGTGGTTGCACCAGCGCATATTTGCGCAAGCGCATGGATACAGGGAGCGTAGCGCGGTTCGCGCTGCTGCGTGCGCATCACATCACGAACGGAGGACCAGGTGACCCGTCCGATCACGCATCCCGTGACGCTGCGCCAGTACGCGCTGGTGGCCGACGGCGAGCGGGGCGCCCTGATCGGCCCCCGCGGCGACCTCGCGTTCATGTGCGCACCCCGGTGGCACGACGACGCCGTCTTCAGCAGCCTGCTCGGGGGCCGCGGGGAGTACACCGTCTCGCCGATCGACCGCCGGTTCGTGTGGGGCGGGCACTACGAGCAGGACAGCCTGGTCTGGCGTAGCAGGTGGGTCACCACCCGCTCGGTGATCGAGTCCCGCGAGGCACTCGCGTTCCCGGGAGATCCGGGCCACGCCGTGCTGATGCGCCGGGTGGAGGCCCACGAGGGCGACGCGTACGTGCACGTCACACTGGACTGCCGCGCCGGGTTCGGGACCCGGGCGATGACCGTCTGCCGGCGCTCGAGCGGGGCCTGGGAGGGCCGCACCGGCGACCTCAGCTACCGCTGGTCGGGCGCGACCGAGCACGCCCGGCTCGACGACGACCGGCTCGCACTGGAGCTGGTGGTCCCGGCGGGCGAGAGCCGCGACCTGGTCCTCGAGCTGGGCACCGGGCTCGCGGACGAGCTCCCCGACCCCGACCACCTGTGGGCGCGGACCGAGCAGGCGTGGCGCGACACCGCCCCTGACCTGACGAGCTCCGCCGCGCCGGGCGACGCCCGGCACTCGTGGGCGGTGCTGCGCGGGCTCACCAGCGGCGACGGCGGGATGGTCGCCGCGGCGACCACGTCCCTGCCGGAGCGCGCCGAGGCCGGGCGGAACTACGACTACCGCTACGCGTGGATCCGCGACCAGTGCTACACCGGCCAGGCGGCCGCCGTCGCCGGCGCGCACGACCTGCTGGACGCCGCGGTCCGCTTCGTCACCGAACGCGTGCTGGCCGACGGGCCCGACCTGAAGCCGGCGTACCGGGTGGCGGGCGGGCGCGTCCCGGACCAGCGCCGGCTGCCGCTTCCCGGCTACCCCGGCGCGCCGGTCCAGGTCGGCAACCACGTCAACGAGCAGTTCCAGCTGGACGCGCTCGGCGAGGCGCTGCTGCTGTTCGCCGCCGCCGACCGGGTCGACCGCCTCGACCGCGACGCCCACGACGCCGTCCAGCAGGTCGTGGCCGCGATCGAGAAGCGGCACACCGAGCCGGATGCCGGCATCTGGGAGCTCGAGGACCGGCGCTGGGCCCACTCGCGGCTGATCTGCGCCGCCGGACTGCGTGCGGTCGGGCGCGGCGAGGAGGCCGACCGGCTGGTCGCGTCCGTGGACGCCGACTGCCTGCACTCCAGCGGCCGCTGGCAGCGCTCCCCCGACGACCCGCTCGTCGACGCCGCGCTCCTGCTGCCGGGGATCCGCGGCGCCGTCCCGGCCGACGACCCGCGCCACGTGCGGACGTGGCGGGCCGTCGTCGACGAGCTGACCGACGACGGCTACGTCTACCGGTTCCGGCACGACCCGGAGCTCCCGATGCACCAGGCGGAGGGCGCGTTCGTCCTCAGCGGCTTCCACCTGAGCCTGGCCAGCCTGGGTCAGGGCCGGGTGACCGAGGCGGCCCGCTGGTTCGAGCGGAACCGCGGCTCGCTGGGTCCCCCCGGCCTGTTCACCGAGGAGTTCGACGTCGTGGAGCGACAGCTCCGCGGGAACCTCCCCCAGGCATTCGTGCACGCGCTGCTGCTCGAGACCGCGCACGAGCTCGGCCGCGCCGGCGTCGGCGTCGAGGGCTTCGCGGCCGAGGACAGGTGACACCAGCACGACACCCAGCACGACACCCAGCACCACACCCGGCAGGACACCCGGCAGGACAGGAGGAAGGAGACCCCATGAGCAAGCGAGTGGTCGTGGTGACCGGCGCGTCCGGCGGGATCGGACGGGCGTCGGCGCGGGAGTTCGCCCGGCGGGGGGACGCCGTCGCGCTGCTCGCCCGCGGCGACGCCGGCCTGGAGGCCGCCGCCGAGGAGGTGCGGGCCGCCGGGGTGCGGACCCTGGCGATCCCGGTGGACGTCGCCGACCACGAGGCGCTCGATGCGGCCGCCGACCGGGTGGAGGTCGAGCTCGGCGAGATCGACGTCTGGGTGAACGTCGCCTTCACCTCGGTGTTCGCGCGCTTCGTGGACATCGGGCCCGAGGAGTTCCGGCGGGTCACGGAGGTCAGCTACCTGGGCTACGCGAACGGCACCCGCAGCGCGCTGCGCCGGATGCTGCCCCGCGACCGCGGCGTCGTCGTCCAGGTCGGCTCCGCGCTGGCGTACCGGGGCATCCCGCTGCAGTCGGCGTACTGCGGCGCCAAGCACGCGATCCAGGGCTTCAACGAGGCGGTGCGCACCGAGCTGCTCCACGACAAGAGCTCGGTCCGCGTGACGATGGTGCAGATGCCGGCGGTGAACACGCCCCAGTTCGGGTGGGTGCTGTCGCGCCTGCCCCGGCACGCGCAACCGGTGCCGCCGATCTACCAGCCCGAGGTCGCGGCCCGCGCCGTCGCGTACGCCGCCGACCACCCCCGCCGACGGGAGTACTGGGTCGGCGAGACCACGGCGGCGACGCTGATCGCCAACGCGGTCGCGCCCGGGCTGCTCGACCGCTACCTCGCGCGGACCGGGTTCGACTCCCAGCAGACCGACCAGCCGCGTGATCCCGACCAGCCCGAGAACCTGTGGGAGCCGGCCGACACGCGACGTGACTTCGGTGCCCACGGCGCCTTCGACGACCGCTCCCACCGCGGCTCGCCGCAGGTGTGGGCGTCGCAGCACCACGGTCTCCTGGCCGCCGTCGGGGGCACGGCCCTGGCGGCCGGCGCCCTCGCCTGGCTCAGGAGCGCGGCATGAGGGACCTGGGCGGGGCCGAGCGGCTGCTGCGCGAGCGGGTGGACGGCGAGGTCCGCTTCGACGCCGGCAGCCGGGCGGCGTACTCCACGGACGCGTCGAACTTCCGCCAGGTCCCGTACGGCGTGGTCGTCCCGCGCACGACCGACGCCGCGGCCGAGGCCGTCGCCGTCTGCCACGAGCTGGGACTGCCGATCGTCTCCCGCGGTGGCGGCACCAGCCTCGCCGGGCAGTGCACCAACGAGGCCGTGGTCCTCGACTTCTCCAAGTACTGCCACCGGTTGCTCTCCGTCGATGTCGAGAACCGCCGCTGCGTCGTCGAGCCCGGGATCGTCCTCGACGACCTCAACCGGCAGCTCGCGCCGACCGGGCTGCGGTTCGGACCCGAGCCCGCGACCCACCCGAACTGCACCCTCGGCGGGATGATCGGCAACAACTCCTGCGGCGCCACGGCGCAGCGGACCGGCAAGGTCGTCGACAACGTCACCTCCCTGGACGTGCTGCTCCACGACGGGACCCGATTCGTGGCCGCGCAGCTCACCGACGAGCGGTACGCCGAGGTCGCGTCCCGCACCGACCGGGTGGGCGAGATCCACCGGGCGCTGCGGCGGCTCCGGGACGATCACGCCGACCTGCTGCGGGAGCGCTACCCCCAGATCCCGCGGCGGGTGTCCGGCTACAACCTCGACTCGCTGCTGCCCGAGCACGGGTTCGACGTCGCCGGCATGCTGGTCGGCAGCGAGGCGACCCTGGTGACGGTGCTCGCCGCCGAGCTCGAGCTGGTGCCGGTCGTCCGCGCCCGGACCCTGGTCGTCCTGGGGTACCCGGACATCGCGGCGGCCGCGGACGCCGTGCCGGCGATCGTGCGGCACGAGCCGATCGCGCTCGAGGGCGTCGACCACTACCTCGTCCGCGACCAGCAGCTCAAGGGCATGAACCCCGATGCGCTCGAGGAGCTGCCCGACGGCACCGGGTTCCTGATGGTGCAGTTCGGCGGCGACGACACCGAGGAGGCCGACCGGCACGCCGAGGACATGCTCGACGACCTCGGGAAGGGCGACCACTCCCCGGACGTCGCCTTCTACGACGACCCGCAGAAGGAGCACGAGCTCTGGCTGGTGCGCGAGTCCGGGCTCGGGGCCACGGCACACGTCCCCCACCGGCCGGACACGTTCGAGGGCTGGGAGGACTCGGCGGTGCCGGTCGACCGGCTCGGCGACTACCTGCGCGACCTGCGCGGGCTGTACGAGGAGTTCGGCTACGCCAGCGACACCGGACCCAGCCTCTACGGCCACTTCGGGCAGGGGTGCGTGCACACGCGGATCCCGTTCGACCTCTACTCCACCGAGGGCGTCGCGACCTATCGCCGCTTCCTGGAGCGGGCGGCCGATCTCGTCGTCTCGTACGGCGGTTCGCTCTCGGGCGAGCACGGCGACGGCCAGACCCGCGGCGAGCTGCTGCCGAAGATGTTCGGCGACGAGGTCGTCGGCCTGTTCGAGGTCGTGAAGGGGCTGTTCGACCCCGACGACCTGATGAACCCGGGCAAGGTCGTCCACCCGGCGCGTCTCGACGAGCACCTGCGGCTCGGCGGTCACTGGGAGCCGAAGCGGCTGCTGCCGGTCGCCTTCGGCTACCCCGAGGACGGTCACTCCTTCGCCCAGGCGGCCAACCGCTGCGTCGGCGTCGGCAAGTGCCGCCAGCTCGAGCACACCGGCGGCACGGTGATGTGCCCGTCGTACCAGGTGACGCACGAGGAGGAGCACTCCACGCGGGGCCGCGCCCGGCTGCTGTTCGAGATGCTCGACGGCCACGGCGACGGCACGATCACCGACGGGTGGCGGTCCACCGAGGTCCGCGACGCGCTCGACCTCTGCCTGTCGTGCAAGGGCTGCAAGTCCGACTGCCCGGCGCACGTGGACATGGCGACGTACAAGGCCGAGTTCCTGCACCAGCACTACCGGCACCGGCTGCGGCCCCGGGCCGACTACGCCACCGGCTTCCTGCCGTCGGCCGCGATGGTGATCGACCGGCTCCGGATCGCACCGGCCGTGAACCTACTCGCGGCGATGCCGAGAGTGCGCCGGCTCGGCACCCGTGCCGCAGGCCTCGAGGACCGTGAGGTGCCGCGGTTCGCCCACCGGTCGTTGCAGCGCTGGCTGCGCGACCACCGGCCGGCGCCCGGGGCGGGCCGTCGCGGCACCGTCCTGCTCTGGCCGGACACGTTCACCAACCACTTCCACCCCGAGGTCGGCATCGCCGCCGTCCGGGTGCTCGAGGACGCGGGCTGGGCGGTCACCATGCCGAGCCGGCCGGTCTGCTGCGGGCTGACCTGGATCTCGACCGGTCAGCTCGGCGTGGCCCGGTTCCGGGTGCGCCACACGATCCGCGAGCTCGCGCCGCACGTGCGGGCCGGCGGCCTGGTGGTCGGCCTCGAGCCGAGCTGCACGACCGTGCTCCGCTCGGACGCCGTGGACCTGATGCCCGACGACCTCGACACCCGCCGGGTCCGCGACCACACCGTCACCCTGGCGGAGCTGCTCGGCGAGCACACCGACGGCTGGGAGCCGCCGTCCGCCGCCGGGGTGACCGCCCTCGCCCAGGTGCACTGCCACCAGCACGCCGTCCTCGGGTGGGACGCCGACCGCACGCTCCTCGAGCGGGCGGGCGCGGACATCGAGCAGCTCGAGTCGGGCTGCTGCGGCCTGGCCGGCAACTTCGGCTTCACCGCCGGGCACGGCGAGGTCAGCGAGGCGTGCGCCGAGCAGGTGCTGCTGCCCCGGCTCCGCGAGGCCGACCCCCACGACCCCTCGACGGTGGTGCTGGCCGACGGGTTCTCCTGCCGGACCCAGATTCATGAGCTCGACAGCGGCGGGCACCGGGCATTGCACCTCGCGCAGCTCCTCGACGACCTCCGCACCGCGACGATCCGCGCGAACCACACGACCGACCCACGAGAAAGGAGCACCACATGACGACCACGACCGTGGCCGACCAACTGCTCGCGCGACTGCGCGAATGGGGCGTGAAGCAGGTCTTCGGCTACCCCGGCGACGGCATCAACGGCATCCTGGGCGCGTTCTCCCGTGCCGACGACCAGCCGCGGTTCATCCAGTCGCGACACGAGGAGATGAGCGCCTTCGAGGCAGTCGGGCATGCCAAGTTCAGCGATCGCCACGGCCTGCCCGGCGTGTGCATGGCGACGTCAGGTCCGGGCGCGATCCACCTGCTCAACGGGCTCTACGACGCCAAGCTCGACCATGTCCCGGTCGTCGCGATCGTCGGGCAGACCAACCGCACGGCGATGGGCGGCAGCTACCAGCAGGAGGTGGACCTGCTGAGCCTGTTCAAGGACGTCGCGAGCGACTACGTCCAGATGGTCACCGTGCCCCAGCAGCTGCCGAACGTGCTCGACCGGGCCATCCGCGTCGCGATGGCCCGGCGCGCGCCGACCGCGATCATCATCCCCAACGACGTGCAGGAACTGGAGTACGCGCCGCCCGAGCACGCGTTCAAGATGGTCCCGTCGAGCCTGGGCATCAGCTGGCCGACGGTCGACCCGGACGGTGAGGGCGTCCGGCGCGCCGCCGACGTGCTGAACGCCGGCTCGAAGGTCGCGATCCTCGTCGGCCAGGGCGCCCGGGGCGCGGCCGCCGAGGTCAGCCAGGTCGCCGAGCTCCTCGGCGCCGGTGTCGCCAAGGCCCTGCTCGGCAAGGACGTGCTGAGCGACGAGCTGCCCTGGGTCACGGGCTCCATCGGTCTCCTCGGCACCCGCCCCAGCTACGAGATGATGCGCGACTGCGACACGCTGCTGACCGTCGGCTCGAGCTTCCCCTACACCCAGTTCCTCCCGGCGCTGGACCAGGCCCGCGCGGTCCAGATCGACCTGGACGGCTCGATGATCGGGATGCGCTACCCGTACGAGGTCAACCTGGTCGGCGACGCCGCCTCGACGCTGCGCGCGCTGATCCCGCTGCTCGAGCGCAAGGACGACCGGGGCTGGCAGGAAGGCCTGTGCGCCAAGGTCGACGAGTGGTGGCGGACGATGGAGGCCGAGGCGCTCGTCGAGGCCGACCCGATCAACCCGATGCGGATCTTCCACGAGTTCTCCCGGATCGCCCCCGAGAACGCGATCCTCACCTCCGACAGCGGCTCGGCCGCGAACTGGTACGCCCGCCAGGTCCGGATGCGGGGCACCATGCGCGGCTCGCTGTCCGGCACGCTCGCGACGATGGGGCCCGCGGTGCCGTACGCGATAGGTGCGAAGTTCGCCCACCCGGATCGGCCGGTGATCGCCTTCGAGGGCGACGGCGCCATGCAGATGAACGGCATGGCCGAGCTCCTCACGATCTCCCGCTACTGGCAGGAGTGGGACGACCCGCGGCTCGTCGTCGTGGTGCTGCACAACAACGACCTCAACCAGGTCACCTGGGAGCTGCGCGCGATGGGCGGTACGCCGAAGTTCGTCGAGTCCCAGGCGCTGCCCGACGTCTCGTACGCCGACTTCGCGCGCTCGGCCGGGCTGGGTGCGACCGTCGTGACCGATCCCGACCAGCTGGCCGGGGCGTGGGAGACCGCACTCGGCGCCGACCGGCCGTACCTCCTGGATGTGCACTGCGAC
Source organism: Nocardioides sp. URHA0032 (assembly GCF_000620645.1). Lineage (GTDB taxonomy): Bacteria > Actinomycetota > Actinomycetes > Propionibacteriales > Nocardioidaceae > Nocardioides. The sequence continues at coordinate 307,671 of NZ_KK211161.1, forward strand.
CCCGACGTACCCCCGATCCCGCCGCACGCGACCCTCGAGCAGATGACCGACATGGCCAAGGCACTGATCAAGGGCGACACCAGTCGCTGGGGCGTGATCAAGGAGGGGCTGAAGACCAAGGCCCAGGAGCTGCTGACGTGACCGACCCGCCGATCGTCGCGGTCGAGGCGCGCGCCTACACCGTCCCGACCGATCGGCCGGAGGCCGACGGGACGCTGGCCTGGGACTCGACCACGCTGGTGGCGGTCGAGGTCCGTGCCGGCGGGGGGACCGGCACCGGCTGGACGTACGCGCCCGCGGCGGCCGTCGGCGTGGTCGACGGCCTGCTCGCGCCCACGCTGGTCGGGCACCACTCGCCGCTGGCCCCGGTCGACGCACACGCCGCGATGGTGCGGGCGGTGCGCAACGCGGGGCGTGCGGGCCTGGTCGGCATGGCGCTCTCCGCGGTCGACATCGCCGTGTGGGACCTCGGTGCCCGGCTCCTCGGCGTACCACTGACGCGCTGGTTCGGGGCCGCCCCCGCGCCGGTGCCGGTCTACGGCAGCGGCGGCTTCACGACGTACGGCGACGACGAGCTCACCACGGAGCTCGAGGGCTGGCTCGCGCGCGGGCTCCGACGCGTGAAGATCAAGATCGGCGAGTCGTGGGGTCGCGCCGAGGACCGCGACCTGCACCGCGTCGAGCTCGCCCGCTCGGTCGTGGGCGACGGCACCGACCTGTTCGTGGACGCGAACGGCGGGTACGACGTGGGACAGGCCCGCCGGGTCGGCCGGCGCCTCGACGAGCTCGGCGTCACCTGGTTCGAGGAGCCGGTGAGCTCCGAGGACCTGCACGGGCTCGGCGTGCTGCGCGACGCGCTCGACGCCGACGTCGTGGCCGGCGAGTACGGGCACGACCTCGCCTACTTCCACCGGATGGCCCCGGCCGTCGACTGCCTGCAGGTCGACGTCACCCGCTGCGGCGGCTACACCGAGTGGCTCCGGATCGCCGCGGTCGCGGCCGCGCACGGGCTCGACGTCTCCGGTCACTGCGCGCCGTACCTCACGGCTCCGGTCGCCGCGGCGACCCCCCGGCTGCGCCACCTGGAGTGGTTCCACGACCACGTCCGCATCGTCCGCGAGCTCGTGGACGGCTACACGGCCCCGGTCGACGGGGCACTGCCGGTGGGCGACGGGGCCGGCCACGGGCTGCGGCTCGACGCCGGGCTCGCGGCGCGCTTCCGCGTTGCGTGACGGAGCGCCGGGTCCCTGCGGGCGGACCTGCCACCGACCGGACCGCGTCGGTGCCGATCAGGCGCCGGCCGGCACGCGCCGGTCCTGGACGGTGAACCAGCCGACGCACGCCAGGATGACCAGGAGGAACACCGCGCTCACGGTGTTCGTGCCGAGGCCGAGCCCGCCGTCGCCGGGGTCGGCGGTCAGCAGGTCGCCGATCGAGGCGCCGAACGGGCGGGTCAGGACGTAGCCGACCCAGAAGGTGAGCACGGCGTTCGCACCGGCGTAGTAGGCCAGCGTCACCGCGCCGATCACAGCGCCGAAGATCACGGCGGCCGTCAGGTAGCCGAGCGCGAGCTGCTCGGAGACCAGGTCGCCGGCCGAGGTGCCGAGCGCGAACGTGAAGAGGATCGCCAGCCAGTAGAAGGTCTCCCGGCGCCGGGTGACGATCGTGTGGATCGAGAGCGTGCGCTCGGAGCGGTACCAGATCACGAACGTCACCGCGAGGCACACCGCGAAGGCGATCGTCGTCGTCCAGAGGCTGACCCCGAGGTTGTCGACCAGGTTGTCGGAGATGAGGGTGCCGACGATCGAGATGAGCACCACCGAGAGCCAGTAGACCCAGGGCACGTAGCGGCGGGTGCGGAACTGGATCACGAGCGCGTCCCCGAGCAGCACCGCCATCAGCAGCGAGGTGGTCGTCAGGCCGAGCCCGACGTCGTCGGCGAGGAAGTCCGCAGCGGTCTCCCCCACCGTCGTGGACAGGATCTTCACGACCCAGAACAGCAGGGTGACCTCTGGCACCTTGTTGAGCAGCGTGACCGCGTCGCGGCGGCGGACCGTGGTGGCGTTGTCCATGGCGGCACCCTCGCTGCCGCACCTGCAGCCGACCTGACCGGCTCAGGCGCGCGGCAGCCGGACGGCGAACTCCGCCCCGACCCCGGGCGTCCCGACCACGATCTCCCCGCCGAGCGAGCGGGCCACCCGCTGGGCGATGCCGAGGCCGAGGCCGGTGCCGCCGGTCCCCGAGGCGCCCACGTCGAAGAGGTGCTCGCGCAGCCGGTGGTCGACCCCGGGCCCGTCGTCGGCGACGGTGATCACCACGGCGTGCGGCAGGTCCACGGCGGTGAGCGTGATCCGCGAGCGGGCGTGGGAGACCGCGTTGTCCAGCACCGGCGCCAGGGCTCGCAGCACGAGGCTGCGCGGCCCGGCGATCCGCGCGGACGACGTACCGGTCCCGTCGACGAGGTCGAGGTGCGCCGGAACGGCGGGACGCAGGGCGTCGACCAGCTCCGCGACGTGGCAGGTCGCGGCGGCGTCCGTCGCGGCCGCGTCACGGGCCACGTCGACCAGGGTGGTGATCACCTCGGCCATGGTGCGCGCCGCGCGCGAGATCTCGACGAGGTCGGCGCGCGTCTCCGCGTCGGCGCCGCCACGCATCAGCGCCAGGTCGGCCGATCCCTGGATCGCGGTCAGCGGAGTGCGCAGCTCGTGCGCGAGCTCTGAGGTCAGCCGCTGCTCGGACCGGATCGCCATCGCGACGCGGTCCAGCAGCCGGTCCAGCGTCTCGCCGAGCTGCGCCAGCTCGTCGTCGGCCGGGTCCAGGTCGAACCGGTGCGCGAGGTCGTGCTCGCTCCAGTCCGCCGCGCGCTCGGCCATCTGGGTCACCGGCGCGAGCGCCTGGGCGGTCACCCGGCGCGCGATCCACGCGGCGGCCGCGATCACCAGGATCCCGATGAGGACGGTCGCGAGCAGCGCGTACTTCTCCGAGCGCTCGTACGCCGCGGTGTCCTGGCTGACCACCACCACCCCGGACCGGCCGTCCGTCGTCGTGAAGGGGCGGGCGAGCAGCCGCAGGGCCTCGTCGACGTCGACGCTCGTCGGAGTCGTCACCGTCGAGAGGTCGTCGGCCTCGTCCCGGGCGCCCTGCTCGATCGAGCCGGCCACGAGGTCGCCGTTCTCGTCGTAGACCCGCACGCCGGGGTCGAGGTCGCGTGAGGAGACGGGCCCGGCCTCGAGGACGCTCACGACCGCGTCCGCGCGGTCCGCCAGCACCCGGTCGACGTCGCGCTGAGCGGTGTACCCGAGCAGCAGCTGGAGGCCGACGCCGACGACCAGCATCACCGCGGTCATCAGCGCGACGGTGGACGCGGTGATCCGGCCTCGGAAGGTCCGGGGTGCGAACCTGCGCTGCGCACTCACCGCAGCGCGAACCCCACGCCGCGGACCGTCTTGAGGTGCAGCGGCGACTCGACCTCGGCGAGCTTCACGCGGATCCGCCGGACGTAGGAGTCGACCGTGTTCTCGCTGACGACCGCGCCGTCCGGCCACGCGGCGGCGACGACCGCGCGGCGGCGCACGACCTCCCCCGGACGGGACGTGATCGCCGCGAGCATCCGGAACTCCGTCGGCGTCAGCAGCACCTCGCGGCCGCGGCAGACGAGCGCGTGCCGGGCCGGGTCGAGGAGCAGGTCGGCGTCCGAGCCACCCGTGACGAGGCGTCCGCGCCGGGCCAGCGCCTCGACGCGGGCGATCAGCTCCTTCACGTCGAACGGCTTGGGCAGGTAGTCGTCGGCGCCCGCGCTGAAGCCCGCCAGCCGGTCGTGGACGTCGCCCAGCGCGGAGAGGAACAGCACCGGGGCCGACTGCCCGGCCGAGCGCAGCGCCTGGCAGACGTCGCGGCCGTCCGCGTCGGGCAGCCCGATGTCGAGCACGACCACGTCGAGGTCGTCGTCGTCGGCGAACAGCCGCAGGGCCTCGCGCCCGTCGTGCGCGGCCACCCCGTCGTGGCCGGCGTGCCGCAGTGCGGCCAGCACGACCCGGCGGATCGCGGGGTCGTCCTCGCACAGCCCGATCCTGGCCACCAGGGACCCCCTCTCGGCGCGAGGATGCGCCGACGAACCTGCAAGGTACCTGACCGCGACCTGACCCCACCCGGTCAGCGGCCGAGCAGCAGCACCCCCGCGGTGACGAGCGCGGCGACCTTGACCAGCTCGAGCCCGACGTACCAGAGGTGGGCGCGGGAGCGCGGCCCGTCGTCGCCCGCGAGCACCGCGTCGGACCGGCGCGAGAGGAACGGTCGTACGGCGAGGACCTGCACGACCAGCGCGGCGGCCGCCACCAGGAACGCGACGACCGCCGCCCGGCCCGGCGACCCCGCGAGCAGGCCGACGACCACCAGCACCGCGAGCACGGCCTCGACGGCGTTGAGCGCCCGGAAGACCAGCCGCCCGATGCCGAGCCCGATGGGCAGGGTGACCCCGGGTGCCCGGAACTTCAGCGGCGCCTCGAGGAACGAGATGCCCACAACCATGCCGAGCCAGACGAACGTTGCGGCGACGGCGAGCTCCACCCCGTCAGGTTAGGCGACCGTCGGTCCCGGTTACCCTCGGTCGCATGCGACGACCAGCAGCTGCCCGGACACGTCGGTGGACCGCGCTGGCCACACGACTGGTGCCGGTCCTGATCGCGCTGGCCGCGGCCGCCGCGCTGGCCGACTGCGCGTCTGCCACCACGACCGACGCGGCTCCGGCCGCCCCCACCACCGCCCGGGCCGCCGGCCGGGACGCGCCCGCCGCCACGTCCGTCACCAAGCTCCTGGTCTTCGTGGTCGAGAACCACTCCCTCCACCAGATGCGGGCGGGGATGCCCTGGCTGAGCGACCTGGCGGACCAGTACGGCTACGCCACGCGGTACGGCGCCATCACGCACCCCTCGCTGCCGAACTACCTCGCGATCGCCGGCGGTGACACCTTCGGCATCGCCGACGACAGCCGCCCGGCCGACCACCCGATCCGCAGGCCGAGCGTCTTCGGCCGCGCCGTGCGCGCCGGGAGCACCGCCACGACGTACGCCGAGGGCATGACGTCGAGGTGCCAGCAGGCTGACGGCGGGGAGTACGCCGTCCGGCACAACCCGTGGGCGTACTTCCGCTCCGAGCGCCGGCTCTGCCGCCAGCACGACGTCCCGCTGCGCGCGCTGCAAGGCGACATCGACGGCGGGACCCTGCCCCAGGTCGGCCTGGTCGTGCCCGACGTGTGCAACGACGCGCACGACTGCACGCTGGCGACCGCGGACGTGTGGCTGCGGCGGCACGTCGGCCGGGTGCTCGACGGCCCCGACTTCACCTCCGGGCGGCTCGCGGTCGTGGTCACCGCCGACGAGGACGACCGGCACCACGGCAACCGGGTGCTCACGGTCGTCGCCCATCCCAGCCTGGACGGCGTGATCGTCGGTCGCGCCCTCACCCACTACGCCCTGTCGCGCTCCTACGCCGAGGTGGCTGGAGTCGACCCGGTCGGCCACGCGGCCGACGCCCGCTCGCTGCTGCGGGTGTTCGGGCTGGAGTAGGCCGGCGGGCTCAGCCGGCCGCCGGAGCCCTCCCGATCCTGACCAGGACCCACCCCAACAGCATCAGCACGACGCCCATGACGGACACGAACGCCGCCACCCCGAACGCCACGACCGAGGTGAACAGGCTCGCCTGGAGGAACGACGCCGTCATCACCGTGTCGCGGTTCGGGTCGTCCTGGGGCAGCTCCGCGTAGGTCTTGCCGCCGCCGATCTCGAGCGCGTGCTTGTTGATGATGTCTGCCTGCGCGTAGGCCGTGAACGGCCCCTTCACGTCCTTGCCGGCGAAGTGCGCAGCGTCGTCCGACACGGTGATGTGCTGGTCGGCGAGCGTCGAGGAGACGGTGGCGTAGGTCACGACACCGGCGACCAGGAACACGACGCCCAGGACGGCGATGATGATCCCGACGACGCGGATGCCGCGGTTCGCAGAGGTGGTGGCCATGCGGTCACGCAACCATCGCTCCGGCGTCGACGGGTCACCCGGAATGCGTGATTGACTCGGTCCGTGGACGCACACGCGTGGGACGAGAGGTACGCCGCCAGCGACCTGGTCTGGTCGGCGGAGCCGAACCTCTTCGTGGCGTCCGAGCTGGCCGACCTCGAGCCCGGCCGGGCCCTGGACCTGGCTGCCGGCGAGGGCCGCAACGCGATCTGGCTGGCCCGCCGGGGCTGGGAGGTCACCGCCGCCGACTTCTCCCAGGTCGCGCTCGACAAGGGCCGGGGTCTCGCCGGCGAGACCCCGGTGCGCTGGGTCCGCGCGGACGCGACCCGGTGGGATGAGCCCGCGGCGTACGACCTCGCCGTCGTGGCCTACCTCCAGCTCGCGGCGCCCGAGCGCCGGGCCGCGCTGCGGGCGGCGTACGACTCGTTGGTCGAGGGCGGCACGCTGCTGCTGGTCGCGCACGACTCCTCGAACCTCGACGAGGGCACCGGCGGCCCGCAGGATCCGCGGGTGCTGATGACGGCCGCGGACGTGCTCGAGGACCTCGACGACCTGCCCTTCGACGTGCTGCACGCGGGCCGGGTCGGCCGGAGCGTCGGCGACCTGACGGCCTGGGACTGCCTGGTTCGGCTGGTCAGGCGCCCGGGGTAGGCGGCTGCTCGCTCGGTTGGTCCACGGGGAGCTCGACGGGCTTCTTCTTGTCCGAGGGGTCGTAGAGCCCGGCGTCCTCGGCGGCCTGTGCCTTGCGCAGCTGCTTGACCAGGCTGAACCCGAGGAACGCGACCGCGAGGATCAGGCCGATGAAGATCGCGAACGCGAGCCAGCCGGCCTTCACGTCCTCGTCCTTCGGCACCTCGTCGGCGAAGGAGACCACGAGCGTCAGGAACTGCATGCGACCAGTGTGTCAGGCGGGGTCGTGGATGCCGGCGAAGAGGTCGTCCTCGGGCAACGGGCTGGTGACCTTGCTCTCCACGAGCTCGAAGTCCTCGGTCGGCCAGACCCGCTCCTGGAGCTCCCGCGGGATCGCGAACCAGAAGCCGTCCGGGTCGATCTGGGTCGCGTGCGCCAGCAGTGCCTGGTCGCGCACGCCGAAGTAGTCGGCGCACGGCACCCGGGTGGTGATCCGGGCGTCCCACTCCGGCTCCTCCTTCCACTCCTTGAGCCGCTCGGCCCACGGCGACTCGAGACCGTGCTCGAGCATCGCGTCGTGGATCGCCTGCATCCGGGGGCGGTTGAACGAGTGGTGGTAGTAGAGCTTGAGGACCTGCCACGCCGGGCCGAGCTCGGGGTGCCAGTCCGGGTCGGCGGCCGCCTCGAACGCGAGGACGCTGATCTCGTGGCACTTGATGTGGTCCGGGTGCGGGTAGCCGCCGCGCTCGTCGTACGTCGTCATCACGTGCGGCCGGAACTGCCGGATCAGCCGCACCAGCGGTGCGGCCGCCTCCTCCAGCGGGACCAGCGCGAAGCAGCCCTCGGGCAGCGGCGGCTTCGGGTCGCCCTCCGGCCAGCCGGAGTCGACCCAGCCCAGCCAGTCCTGCCGGATGCCGAGGATGTCGCGGGCGCGCTCCATCTCCTGGCGGCGGATCTCGGTGATGTTCGCCAGGACGTCCGGGCGGTCCATCTTGGGGTTGAGGATCGAGCCGCGCTCGCCGCCGGTGCAGGTGGCGACGTGCACGTCGACCCCCTGCGCGACGTACATGGCGGTGCTCGCCGCACCCTTGCTCGACTCGTCGTCGGGGTGGGCGTGCACGTGCATGAGGCGGAGGCCGGCGCGGGAGGGGTGCTGCGTCACCCGGACATCCTAGGTGGGACCATTTCGCGGTGACCTCGACCGACCTCGACGACCGCTACGGCGCGCCGTCCGCCTGGCGCACCCGGGCGCTGCTCGGCGTTGTCGTCGTGATGGTCGCGGCGTTCCTCGGCTGGCTCGGCTGGACGATCTGGTCGCAGTCGACGCCGCAGGTCACCTCCGACCTGCTCGGCTGGCACGTCACGGACGAGCACGCCGCGACCGCGACCGTGCAGGTCCGGCTGACCGACGAGGACGTGCGAGCGACCTGCACGCTGCGGGCGTACGCCGAGGACCACTCGGTCGTCGGCGAGCTCAGCTTCACCCCCGACGCGAGCGGGCGCACCGACCAGACGGTCCGGACCGAGCGCGAGGCGACGTCGGTCGAGCTGATCGGCTGCACCGCCCCGGGCCAGAACCGACCGCGCTGACCGATCTGCGTCCCGGCGGCACCTGTGGTTAGACTTGTCGATCCGACTGTCCCGCAGGGCCGTCCCGAAACCGGCCCCGCGCACTGACGCACACCCGTTTCGGACGGTGCCGCGCTGGGCACCACCCGACGACCGGCGGACGGATCCGTCGTACCTCGAAGCAATGCAGGAGTAACCCCATGACGCAGTCGACCGAGCAGGGCACGATCTGGCTCACCCAGGAGGCCCACGACAAGCTGACGGCGGAGCTGGAGCACCTCAAGGGCCCCGCCCGCCAGGAGGTCATCGCCCGGATCAGCGCCGCTCGCGACGAGGGCGACCTCAAGGAGAACGGCGGCTACCACGCCGCCCGCGAGGAGCAGGGGAAGCTCGAGGGCCGGGTCCGCCAGCTCGAGGACATGCTGCGGCGCGCCGAGGTCGGCGAGACCCCGCCGGACGACGGCATCGTCGAGCCGGGCATGAAGGTCACCTACAAGTTCGTCGGCGACGCTGACGACGAGGCCGAGACCTTCCTGCTCGGTGCCCGGGAGATCGAGCCCGAGGGCCTCACCGTGTACTCCCCCGAGTCGCCGCTGGGCGCGGCCATCAACGGCCGCAGCAAGGGCGACACCGTGAGCTACCTGGCGCCGAACGGCAAGGAGCTCAAGGTCGTCATCCTCGACGCGGTGCCGTACACCGGCTGACCCACCGCCGAGTCGGCGCAGTCTCAGCCGACCCACCGCCGAGTCGGCGCAGTCTCAGCTGACCCACCGCCGAGTCGGCGCAGTCTCAGCCGACCCACCGCCGAGTCGGCGCAGTCTCAGCTGAGACTGCGCCGACTCGCGCTACTCGTAGACCCGGTAGCCGCGCTCGCGGAGCCGGGCCAGCAGCTGCTGGGTGTGCGGCTCGCCGCGGGTCTCCAGCTGGAGCTGCACCTCCACCTCGTGGAGGTGCAGTGACGGGGAGATCCGCTCGTGGACGACCTCGAGCACGTTGGCGCCGACGGCCGAGATGTCGCCGAGCAGCTGCGCGAGGCCGCCGGGCAGGTCGGGGATGCAGACGCGGAGGTTCAGGTAGCGACCGGCCGCGGCCATGCCGTGGGTGATCACCTTGCCGAGCAGCAGCGGGTCGATGTTGCCGCCCGAGAGCACCGCGACGGCCGGCGTCTCGAACGCGTCGGGGCGCTCGAGGATCGCGGCCACGGCTGCGGCTCCGGCCGGCTCGACCAGCATCTTCGCTCGCTCGAGCACGGCGAGGACGGCCCGCGAGAGCGACTCCTCCGAGACCGTGACGACCTCGTCGACGTGGTCGCGGACCGCCGCGAACGTGATCTGGCCCGGCAGCCCGACCGCGATCCCGTCGGCCATCGTGCTCATCGACGCCAGGGGCACCGGGCAGCCCGCCGCCAGGGACGCGGGGTACGCCGCCGCCTCGGCCGCCTGCACGCCGACGACCCGGATGTCCGGGCGCAGCGCCTTGACCGCGATCGCGATGCCGCCGAGCAGCCCGCCGCCGCCGAGCGACACGAGCACCGTCCGGACGTCGGGGGCCTGCTCGAGGATCTCCAGCCCGCAGGTGCCCTGGCCGGCCACGATGTCGACGTGGTCGAAGGGGTGGATCAGCACCGCGCCGGTGCGCTCGGCGAACGCCTTCGCCTCCACCATCGCGTCCTCCAGGTAGCGGCCGTGGAACGACACCTCGGCGCCGTACCCGCGGGTGGCCTTCTCCTTCGGGATCGGAGCGCCCTCGGGCATGAAGATGGTGGCGCGGATGCCGAGCATCTGGGCGGCCAGCGCGACCCCCTGCGCGTGGTTGCCCGCGGACGCCGCGACGACCCCGTGCGCGCGCTCCTCCGGTGAGAGCCGGGAGATCCGCACGTAGGCGCCGCGCGCCTTGAACGAGCCGGTGCGCTGGAGGTTCTCGCACTTGAGCTGCACCGGCCCGCCGGCTAGCTGGGAGAGCCAGCGCGACTCCTCCATCGGTGTCTCGATCGCCACCCCCCGGAGCAGCTCGCGGGCGGCCTCGATCTCGGCCAGCCCGACGGTCTCCACGTCAGTCATCGTCACCCTCCTCGGGAGCCTCGACGGTCGCACCGGTCTCGACGTAGTCCTCCTCCAGCTCCTCGACAGGATCGTCCCCCGGCTCGGTGTTCGCCGCCAGGTGCTGCACGACAGCGTTCAGCGCCGCGGCCAGGGGCACGGCGACCAGTGCGCCCGCGATGCCGGCCACGATCACGCCGCAGCCGATCGCCACGATCACGCCGAGCGGGTGCAGCGAGACCCAGCGGCCCATGAGGAAGGGCTGGAGCACGTGCGCCTCGAGCTGCTGGACGCCGATCACCACGGCGAGCATCAGCAGCGCGGTGAACGGCCCCTGCGCGACCAGGGCGACCAGGACCGCGATGGTGCCGGCGACGGTGGCACCGACCAGCGGCACGAACGCGCCGAGGAACACCAGCACGCCGATCGCCAGGACGAACGGCACGCCGAGGATCGCCGCGCCGATCATGATCCCGATCGCGTCGACGGCGGCCACGATGACCGTGGCTCGCACGAACTGGGTCAGCGAGATCCAGGCCACCCGGCCCGAGCTGTCGACGTGCGGACGAGCCGCGCGGGGGGCGATGCGGACCGCCCAGGCCCAGATCCGCTCGCCGTCGGCGAGGAAGAAGTACGTCGAGAACAGCACGATGAAGAGGCCGGCGAAGACGTGGCCGACCGCGGTGCCGACCTCGGTGACGTTCCCGAGGTCGACGTGCGTGCCGGCGTTCTTGAGGGCGTCCTGGGCGCGCTGGATGTAGTCGTTGATCTGCGAGTCGCTCGCGTGCAGCGGACCGGTCTTGAGCCAGTTCTTGATCTCCTCGAGGCCCGCCGACGCCTGGTCGGCGAGGTCCTGCGCCCCGGTCGCGACCTGCTGGCCGGCGAAGGTCAGCAGCGCCGCGACGAACGCGAGGCCGAGGATGACCACCAGCAGCGCGGCCACCCCGCGGGGCAGGCCGACGCGATGCAGGCCGTCGACGACGGGGACCGCCAGCGCCGAGATGAGCAGGGCGACCGCGACCGGGATCGCCACCACCGCGAAGAACGCGACCAGCCAGAGGATGACGTACGCCGCGGCCGCGATGACCAGGAACCGCCACGCCCACGAGGCGGCGAGGTCGATGCCCCACGGCACCTGCGCCCGCTCCGAGCGGGCGACCACGATCGGGACCGGCGCCGGCATGCGCTCGTCGCGCCGGGTCGCCCACTGGTGCGCCAGCCGCGCGGCGATGCCCTCGCTGGACTCGTCCGAGGCGGGTCGCGGCCGCAGATGGATGATCGGGAGCCGACGCCTGGTCTCGGGGGTGCCCTCGGAGGGGTCGTCAGCGCCGTTGCTCACCGCGACAGGCTATCCGGCGTCCGGCCGGATGAGCGTCATGGCCAGCCGGTACGCCGCATCGGGGTGGGCGTCCGCGAGCAGTCCGACGGCGGCCAGCACGTACGCGGTGTCGACGACGACGCGCGGCGACCGGGGCAGCTGCCAGCCGCCGCCGACCTCGCCGGTGCTGCCGGCCAGCACCCGGTCGGCGACACCCGGCCGGCCGTTGCGCAGGACGCCGCCGGAGCCGACCAGCAGGTCGACCTCGCGGAGATCCTTGCCGGTGCGCTCGACGACCCGGCCGTCGGGTCCGACCACGACCTTCGCGCGGCCGGCGTGGCGGCGCAGCGCGGTGCCGACCGCGGCCCGGGCGATCGCCTCGTCGGCGTCCCGCTCGTCGTCGGTGTCCGGCAGGAAGCCGGGGTCGTCGTGCCGGCGGGCGGCGGCCTCCGCGAGCTCGGGCAGGTCGGCGACGGTCGTGACCGCGGACCAGCGCATCCCGAGGTCACCCTCCACCGTGCGGGTCACCCGGGTGGTCGCGACCACCTCGCGGCCCACCGAGTCAGGGTCGACGTCGACCACCGAGTGCACGTCGGTGGTCGCGCCACCGACGTCGACGACCACCACGTCGCCGGCGCCGCGGGCGAGCAGCTCGACACCGGTGAGGACGACGTCCGGGGTGGCGCCGCGGACCATGGCGGTGAAGTCGGCTCGCGTGCTGAGGTGCTTGCCGCCGATGACGTGCGCCAGGAACATCTCGCGGATCGCGGCCCGGGCCGACTCGGGTGCGAGCACGCCGATGCGCGGCACGACGTTGTCGGCCAGCACGTGCGGGTTGCCGGCCAGGATCGCCGCGACGTCCTCCTGCGCCGCCACGTTGCCGGCGACGACGACCGGTCCGTGCCAGGTCGTCGCGAGCTCGCGGGCGGCCGCGAGGAGCACCTCGCTGTTGCCGCCGTCGGTGCCGCCGGTCAGCAGCACGACGTCGGGGTCGCCGAGGTCGCTCAGGCCCCCGCCGGCCATCGCGACGACGCTGACGACCTTGCCGCCGCTGGACAGCGCGACCCGGCGGCCGGCCTCGGCGGTCACGAGCTCCTCGTTGCCGACGACCGCGATCCGGAGCCCGCCGCCGGCGCTGGAGCAGGCCAGCACCTCGGCGGTCGCGGCGCGCGGATCCTGCTCGGTGAGCACGGCCAGGCAGGCGTCGTACCCGTCGAGCACGTCGCCGGCCGCTCCCGGTGTGGGGAGCGTGGTCGGGTGGTCGGCCTGCGCCGTGATGCGGCCCCGGTCGAGGTCGACGAGCACCGCCTTCGTGAACGTCGACCCGAAGTCGACGCAGACCGCGACGTCAGTCAAGCGCGCGCTCGAGGTCGGCGATCAGGTCCTCCGCACTCTCGATGCCGACGCTGAGGCGGACCAGGTCGCCAGGCACCTCGAGGTCGGTGCCGGCGACGCTGGCGTGGGTCATCCGGCCGGGGTGCTCGATCAGCGACTCCACGCCGCCGAGCGACTCGCCGAGCGTGAAGACCTCGGTGCGCTCGCACACCTGGAGGGCGTGCTGCTCACCGTCGGTGACGCGGAAGGACACCATCCCGCCGTACCGCTTCATCTGGCGCTGGGCGACCTCGTGGCCGGGGTGCGTCTCGAGGCCGGGGTAGATCACGTCGCCGACCTTGGGGTGGGCGGTGAGGAAGTCCACGACCTTCTCGGCGTTGTCGCAGTGCCGGTCCATCCGCACGGCCAGGGTCCTCAGGCCGCGCAGGGTCAGCCAGGAGTCGAACGGGCCGGCCACCGCGCCCATCGCGTTCTGGTGGAAGGCGACCTTCTCGGCGAGCCCGAGGTCCTTGACGACCAGCGCGCCGCCGACGACGTCGGAGTGGCCGCCGCAGTACTTCGTGGTCGAGTGCACCACCACGTCCGCGCCGAGGGTCAGCGGCTGCTGGAGGTACGGCGAGGCGAAGGTGTTGTCGACGACCAGCAGGGCGCCCGCCGCGTGGGCGAGGTCCGCGAGCGCGGCGATGTCGCCGATGTTGAGCAGCGGGTTGGTCGGGGTCTCGACCCAGACCAGCTTCGTCCGGCCCGGCTGGATCGCGGCGGCGACCTTCTCGACGTCGGAGACGGGCGCCGGGCTGTGCTCGAGGCCCCAGACCTGCTCGACCTTGTCGAAGAGCCGGAACGTGCCGCCGTACGCGTCGTCCGGGATCACCACGTGGTCGCCCGGCTTGCAGAGGCTGCGGACCAGGGTGTCCTCCGCGGCGAGGCCGGACGCGAACGCGAAGCCCCGCTCGCCCTCCTCCAGCGCCGCGATGTTGCCCTCGAGCGCGGTGCGGGTGGGGTTCGCCGAGCGGCTGTACTCGTAGCCGCCGCGCAGCCCGCCCACCCCGTCCTGCTTGTAGGTGCTGGTCGCGTAGATCGGCGGGATGACCGCCCCCGTCGCCGCGTCCGGCTCGTACCCCGCGTGGATCGCACGGGTCTCGAAGCCTGACTTGTTCCGGTGCTGCTGCTCGCTCATGCGGTCGAGGCTAGCGGGGGCGGGTTTCTCCGGCTGACCGGGGAAACCCGCGCGACACGCCGGGCCACAACGGCGTGTCGGTCGGGTTTCGCACGACAACCCCGGGGAAATCGACCGAGGTGAGTGACCGCGCCTGCACCGCCTGCCGCTCCGTCGCGCTCGAGGCAGGGCTCCTCGAGGACATGGGCGAGAGCTCCCAGGGCTACTCGCGCTGGATCGCGGGTCCTCTGGAGCGGGGGCTGTTCGGCGGCGCCAAGCGGATGGGCAGGAAGAGGTACCCGGTCGAGGCGCTGCGGTGCACGGTCTGCGGGCACCTCGAGCTGTACGTCGGCAAGCCCGACCGGGAGGCCTGTGCCGGGAACGCCACGGGCTCGGCCGGTGTTACAGACTGTGCAACATCACTCCGAGAGAAGGAGACCCCGTGTTCCTCACCCGCAAGGCCCAGATGGTCGCCCCGGAGCAGACGCTCCCGGGCCGCGACGAGCGCCGCTTCGCGCTCACCGACAAGCACCTCGTGCTCGGCACGCCGCTCGTCACCGACGAGGTGCCCGAGGGCTACGAGGTCGCGCTGTTCGGCCTGGGCTGCTTCTGGGGTGCCGAGGAGATCTACTGGCAGGTCCCCGGCGTCTGGTCGACCTCCGTCGGGTACGCCGGCGGCACGACCCCGCACCCGACGTACGAGGAGGTCTGCAGTGGCGCCACGAACCACACAGAGGCGGTGCGGATCGTGTTCGACCCCCAGCAGGTCACCTACGCCGACCTCGTCAAGACGTTCTTCGAGGTCCACGACCCGACCCAGGGCTACCGCCAGGGCAACGACGTCGGCACCCAGTACCGCTCCGCGATCTACTACACGACGCCCGAGCAGGAGCAGGTCGCCCGCGAGCTGACCAAGGTCTACGGCGACGAGCTCACGCGCCGGCGCCTCGGTGACATCACCACCGAGATCCGGCCGGCCGCCGACACGCCGTACTTCTACGCGGAGGACCACCACCAGCAGTACCTGGCGAAGAACCCGTTCGGGTACCGCTGCCACGCCAACACCGGCGTGAAGTTCCCCGCCTGACCCCGACGCCTGACCTCGAGGACGGGCCCCGTGTCGAACGACGCGGGGCCCGTCGTCGTCTCCTACCCGCCTGTCGGTTCGCGCCTGGAACTTCGAACGCCCGGACAGCGGCGATGTCCCGGCGGGTTGTGCTCGGAGGAATGGTCCATGGCCGCGCAGCGGTCGCCCTCGCGGTCGCTGCCGCGACTCAGGAAGAAGGCAAGGCGTCGGCGAGGGCCGGCCTGGTCCAGCTCCCGTTCACGAGGCGAAGAATGACCCAGGGCTGGAGCAGGACGACCGCCGCCAAACCCGCCACGCAAGCGCCGAGCCCCAGCTGGTGGAGGGCCGTGAGGCCGTTCGCGTTCGTCACCTCCTGGATGCCGATGCTGGTCGTGAAGAACCCGAGCATCAGCGTGCCCAATGCTCCCGCGGCGAGCCGGGCGCCCCGGCGCGACGTCAACTTCGCCGTCACGCCTAGCGGCACCGCCGTGATCGAGAAGATGAGCATGATCCCGAGAGTGGCCTCGACACTGAACGCCGGGACCTGCTCGGTGGCCAGAGCCACTCCCCGCATCAGCAACCGGGCCATGCCGCCGTCGAGAACGCCGGCGACGACCGCCACAACAAGACCGAGACCGATCCGCATGGCCACGGTCATTGGCACCTCCCTGGAGTCGAGTCACCACCCCAGAAATCGTCCCACCGGTCGCCCACGTGCGGGAATAGCACCCTCGGGCTGGGTTGCCGACCGCCCCGCCAGGTGCCGCGAACACCCAGCCGTGCCGGGCACCGATGCGTCCGACCGTCGGCAGATCGCTCCTCGCCCCGGTGCCGTCCGCGGGTTCCACGTGGGGAGCTACCAGCAGTACCTCGCGAACCCGTTCGTGTACCGCTGCCACGCCAACACCGGCGTGAAGTTCCCCGCCTGACCTCAACGCCTGACTTCAACGACGGGCCCCGTGTCGAACGACGCGGGGCCCGTTGCGTCGGTGCGAGTACGGCGAGGCCGACCGTCGAGGCGGCGTGCGCCTGGTCGAGCTTCGGCGACCTCCACCACCTGTCGCTGCGCATATATGCTCATGCGCAAACACGTTGGGACGGGCTGGCAGCCCCGGAGCGGAAGGAGCGGGCCCGTGCCGATCTGGCTCCAGGCCGGCCTGTGGGGGTTGCTGGCGGGAGGCGCGCTGGTCGTGGGCGCACTGGTCGCCTGGTTCGTCCGCGTGCCGCGCCCGGTCGTGGCGTCGGTGATGTCCTTCGGCGCGGGCGTGCTCATCTCGGCGCTGGCCTTCGACCTCGTGGCGGAGGCCGAGTCGACCGGCGGGCTGACGGCCACCCTGATCGGCTTCCTCGGGGGCGCCTTGGTGTACGTCGTCGCCAACGTCGCGCTCGCCCGGCACGGCGCGCAGCACCGGAAGCGCTCGGAGGACCAGCAGCCCTCCGAGAGCGAGCAGGCAGGGAGCGGGACCGCGATCGCGATCGGCGCGCTGCTGGACGGAGTCCCGGAGTCCATCGTGCTGGGACTCACGCTCCTCACCGGTCAGGGCATCGGGATCCCGGTCCTGGCGGCGGTCTTCATCTCCAACCTCCCCGAGGGCCTCTCCAGTGCCGCGGGCATGAAGCGGGCCGACCGACGACCGCTCTACGTCTTCGGCGTGTGGGGCGGGATCGCCGTCCTGAGCGGCGCCGCCGGCGCGCTCGGGGTCCTGCTGCTGGCCGGTGCGTCACCGGCGCTGGTGGCCGTGATCACCGCCGTCGCCGCCGGGGCGATCCTCGCGATGGTCGCGGACACGATGATCCCCGAGGCGTTCGAGCAGACGCACCTCTACGCGGGGCTGGTGGCGACCGTCGGGTTCGCGCTGTCCTTCACCCTGGAGCACCTGGGCTGAGGGGCCGCCGCCCGGCCACGCCCGCCGGAGCACGTGGCGTCCAGGCCTCGACCAGGACGGAGGAATCTCACCGTGGCCGACTCCCAGGAGCTGGCAGACGCGTTCGTCACCGCGAGTCGCGCGCGCTGATCAGCGTCGCCGTGCGCCCGATCCTCGACGCTCCCGTCGATGTCACCGTCGCCCAACGCCGCGTGCTCGTCCTCCTCGCCGCGCGCGGCGACCTCACCGTCGGAGACATCGCCGAGGGTCTCGGGGTCAACCCCTCCAACGCCACCCGGTACTGCGACAGCCTGCAGCCGCGAAGTCCTCGGCCCGACGCTGTCGTACCGGGCGCCCCCCGTTCGTGGATAGGTTGAAGCGGGCGCCAGGTCCGCGGCCGAGACGAGGAGCAGACATGACGGAGTACCTCATCTACTTCAACCAGCAGTGGGTCGGCGACCACACCGAGGAGTGGTTCCGGGAGCGGGGTCCGCTCTCCCGGGCGGTGGTCGACGAGATCGAGGCCGCGGGCCAGCTCGTGTACGCCGGCGGGCTCGAAGAGGAGCTCGACGTGGCCTTCAGCGCCGACGCCACCAGCGGGACGCTGATCCTGACCGACGGGCCGTTCGTCGAGACCAAGGAGTTCCTCGGTGGCCTGACCATCGTGGACGTGCCGGACCTGGAGACCGCCCGGACGTGGGCCGGCAAGATCGCCGAGGGGTGCGGCTGGCCCCAGGAGGTCCGCCCGTTCAAGCCGTTCTCCCGCCGGGCCTGAGTGGTCGTCGGGGCACGACTTTCACCCGTTCGGGCGCATCGGCCGACGATGCGACGGGGGTAGCCTCGAAGACAGGTGCCGCCACTGAGACCAGGTGTATGCGCACCGTTCTCGGAAGCGACCTGTCATGGGAGCAACCTTCAGGGCGACGTACGTCGACCGAACGGCGTTCTTCAGCGTCCAGGGTGAGCTGGATCTCGCGGTCCGCGAGCAGCTGCGGTGGTGGCTGACCGATCTGACGGACATCGGCCTGGACGCGCTCCTCGTCGACGTCTCCGGCGTCACCTTCGTGGACTGCTCGTGCCTGCGGACCCTCGACGAGGCTCGGCGTCGACTGGAGCGCGGGCACGCACGGCTCGAGATCGTGGCGTCGTCCTACAGCTTCGGACTGGTGAGCGGCCTGGCGGGCTACGGATGGCCGGCGCCTCCCGTTCCCGCTCGGTCCGCCGCGTCCCCGCCGTCACACCGGGCGGTGCAGGATCGCCAGGATCACGTCGAAGGCGTCCGCCGCACTGATCGCGTCGACGTCGAGCGGGTAGCCGGCCGCGGCGGTCTCGACGGCGAGGCCGCGCACGGCGTCGCCCACTGACAGGCCGTGGTCGTCGACGAGCATCACGAACAGGTCCGTGATCGGTACCGGCCCGAGACAGGGAACCTCATCCTCCACGTCGACCTCCTGGGCCGCGGGCAGCGGGGGGAGCGCGGGCGGGGCGCCGAGGTCCGACAGTGGCGGCCGACGACCTCGGGCAACCCGCCGCGAGGCCTGCGACCTGGCGCGCGCAGCCCGGCTCCAGGCCCGCAGGGTGGTTGCGTGCTGGCGGAGCGACTCGCTCCTGAGCGCGATCTGTCCGCCGGTGCCGCTCGGGATGTCGATGGATGTCATTGGCGTGCCTCGCTGGGAGTTGGCTGACTGCCCGACCTCCTGGCGGTACCCAGGTGGCGACGGGCCATGAGCGCGACGACCGGTCCGGTGACCGGTCCGGTGACTGGTGCGGTGACTGGTCTAGTCGACCGCATCCATGACGTCCATCGCCAGCATCGCCGCCGGCGCCAGCTGCCCGTGGTCGCGGATGCGCGTGAGCGTCACCTGGACCTGCAGGGATCGGCCCCGCCGGTTGACGGCGTCGAGCACGAGCTGTGCGGGTTCGGTCTCCTCGTCGTTCAGCTGGACCCGGATCGGCTGTCGCAGCTGCTCCACCGGTAGCCCGATGTCGAGGTTCATCAGGTGCGCGCCCACGGCCTCGTCGCTCCGGACCCCCCACAGGTCCTCCGCCCGGGTGTTCCATGCCAGGACCTGCATGTCACTGTCCACGACGGCGACCCCGGAGTTCATGCTGCCGAGCACGGCCCTCATGAACCGGTTCAGGCGCTCCACCTCGTCCTGGCCGTCGCGCAGCGCGTCGTTGGTGAACTGCAGCTCGTCGTTCATCGACTGGAGCTCCTCGTTCATGGTCTCGAGCTCCTCGTTGGTGCTCTGGAGCTCCTCGTTCGTGGTCTCCAGCTCCTCGACCGTGCTCTGCAGCTCCTCGTTGGTCGTCTCGAGCTCCTCGTTGGTGCTCTGCAGCTCCTCGTAGGCGACCTCCAGCTGCCGGTTCGCGTAGGTGAGCTCCTGCTGCAGCTTGCGGTACTGGGTGACGTCGTTGAAGATCACCGTCAGCCCGAGGTCGTTGCCCGCGTCGTCGGCCAGCGGGACGAACTGGATGTCCAGGGAGCTCGTCTCCCCCGGACCGCGCACCTGGTCGACGTCGCGGACCCAGACCGCTCGGCGCTCCTGCTGCGCCTGCTCCAGGTGCGCACGGAGCTCGACCGGACGGTAGGACACCTCCAGGTCCTGGATCGGCCGTCCCACGTCCCGGGCAGTCAGGCCGAACAGGTGCATCGCCCGGTTGTTGCTCAAAACCAGCCGACCCTCGGTGTCGAGGACGATCTGCGCGGCGGCCGACGACATCAGGGCGGCGTGCGCGAGCCCGACCTCCGCCCGCTCCTCGACCGCCGGGCCGGCGGCACCGGGCGTGGACAGCGAGCGGCGGTCACGCGGCTCGACCGGGATCTTCTTGAAGAAGCGGCGCTTCAGCTCGATCGGACGGAAGTACGCCGCGTGGGTCAGCAGCATCTCCGCCTTGCCGAGGAACAGCACCCCGTCGGGGCGGAGCGCGAAGTGCATCCGGTTCAGGACCTGCGCCTGGGTCTCGGCGTTGAAGTACATCAGGGTGTTGCGGCAGGTCAGCACGTCGACGTGCGAGATCGGAGCATCCTGGACCAGATCGTTGCGGCCGAAGATGACCGACCTCCGGAGCTCCTTGCGGAACGCGAAGAGGTCGCCGGCGGGCTCGAAGTACTTCTCCCGGTGCCCCGCGGGCAGCGCCTCCAGCTCGCGCGCGGGGTACATCGCCTGGCGCGCCTGGGCGAGCGCCTCCTCGTCCACGTCGGTCGCGTAGATCTTGACCCGCTCGCGGAACTCCTCGATGCCTAGGAGCTCGGCGAGGACCATGGCGAGGGTGTACGCCTCCTGGCCGGACGCACAGCCCGCGCTCCACGCGCGGATCGGCTGGTTCTCGCGGCGGTGCAGCAGCGCCGGCAGCAGGTCGTCCTGGAGGTGGCGCCACGAGTCGGGGTCCCGGTAGAAGGCGGTGACGTTGATGAGGATCGTGTTGAACAGCTGGGTGAACTCGTCGGGGTGGAGGATCAGGTGGTCGAGGTACTCGTCGTACCCGGACAGTCCGACCGCCTCCATCCGCCGCTGGATCCGCCGAGCGAGGCTCGCCCGCTTGTAGCCCGTGAAGTCGAATCCGCGCTGCTCCTTGATGTGGCGGAGCAACGCCTCGAAGCCGGCATCGGTCATCCTCGGCCTCCCTTCACGCCTCGCGCTCCTCCTCGATCGCCCGACCGACGTCGGCGATCAGCTGACGCACCAGCTCGGCCGCACGCCGTGCGTCGTCGGCGCTCTCCGCGAAGCGCGCCGCGGTGCGGACCCGGCTGTCCCTCCGGGCCCGCTCGGCGAGGTCGGTGTTCAGCACGGCCTTCTCCTCCAGGCTGCGCAGCGCCATCCACAGCGCGCTCTCCATGGCCACGGTCTGCCGCGCCGCCAGGCTCTCGGGCGACCAGGCGTGGCCGACCCGGCACCGGTACCGGTGCAGCACCCCCTCGCTGATCTCGAAGAGCGCACCCGCGCAGTCGGGACACCCGAACCCGGACGGAGTGCCCGGCCGCTCGGCGTCGTGCAGCGCATCGGGATCCAGCTCCGCCATCTCGACCTCCATCTCCAGCGCGACCAGCACGCCCTCGCCCGCCGGCTCCGCCGGCAGCTCCTCGCACCAACGCACCAGCAGCCCCGCCATCGCAGCGACCGGCGACCGGACCGCGTCCGGCACCGCCCTCGCGGCGGATCGCGGCATGCTGTCGTAGAGGGCCTCGTCGAAGTCCTGGACCACGACCCGGCCGCCCCGCGACGCCACCGCCAAGGCTCCCGCGGCGCCGTCGTCGAGCGCCCCGGACAGGACGACGCCCACGACCCGGGGGCCGGCTGCGCGGGCAGCCGAGCGGAAGAGGACGTCGATCGCGGGGCGGTGTCCGCTCTCCGTGGGGCCACGCGTGAGTGCGACGGTCCCGTCGATCACCACGACATGGTGGTCCGGAGGGGCGACCAGCACCTCCCCTGCCCGGACCCGATCGCCGTCGGATGCCTGACGGACCCGGAGGGGGGCGACGCGCCGCAGGATCGACGGGAGCGCGCTCGCGGCGTCCGGCGGCATGTGCAGGACGATCAGGACGCAGGCAGGGAGGTCCGACGGAAGGGTGGCGACCAGGTCACGCAGCGCCTCCACGCCTCCCGCCGAGGCACCCACGACGACGAGTGCGGGCGGGGAGGGCATCCCGGGCGTCGTCATGGGAACACTCTCGCGTACCGCCTCGCGCCTGTCACCGACGTGCGCGACAATGGACCGGTACCCGGGGTGAAGCAGACGCCCCTCACGGGTGCTCGAGCTGGAATGTCCGAGATGGAATCACTCTCCTCATCATCGCCCGACGAGCTGGCCTACCTGCGCGGGCTCGGGGACCAGCTGCGCCAGCTGGAGTCGCGGCTGGACCGCGCCCGCTCGTCCTCCGATCCGGAGCTCGTCGCCGACCTGGAGACCGCCTACGAGGAGCTCCGGGTCGCCGACGAGGAGGTGCGTACCCAGCAGGAGACGATCGCCCGCCTGGTGCGGTCGACCCAGGACCTCCGGCTGCGGCAGGAGCAGGCGCTGGCCACGCTGCCGGTGCCCATCCTGGTCACCGACATGCACGGCGTCATCCGGTCGGCCAGCGCCGCGGCCGCCCAGCTCGCCGGCGCGCCGTTGGCGCGACTGCTCGGCAAGCCGGTGTTCGCCCTCATCGCCCTGGACGACCGGCCGGCCCTGCGTCGGCTGGTCTCGGATCTCGGGCGAGGTGGCGCACCGATCCGGTACGCCGCCACCCTCGTGCCGCGCACGGGCGAGCCGGTCGGCGTCGAGCTGATCGCCTCTGCCCAGGTGCCGGGCGCGGGCACGGAGGAGATCAGCTGGCTGCTCCTGCAGCCGGGCCCGCGGTCGGACCGGCTCGACGGGTCGTTGACCGGGGCGCTGACCGAGCTGGCCCTGCTGCCCTGGCGGGGCGGGGACCGCGCCCGCGTGCTGTCCGCCGCGGCGGACATCTGCGCCCGGCTCACCGCGGCCGAGGTCACGATCGCGCTCGGCCCACCGGCCGAGCCCGCTGCCGTCGCGTCCGCGTCGGCGGTCGCCCAGGAGTGCGACGGCGTCCAGGTGGCCGCCGGCACAGGTCCTGCCGTCACCGCCCACGAGGAGCGGGCAACGGTGACCAGCCCGTCGGTCGGCGACGACGACCGGTGGCCGGCACTCCATGGTCTGTGGCCGAGCTCCGCGCCGGCGGCCACGGTGACGTCGATCGAGACGGGTGGGAAGGTGCTCGGGACGCTCGCGGCCTACGGGCACCCGGAGCCCGGCGTCCCGGTGGAGATGCTCGAGGTGCTTGCCGTCGCCCTCGGGGGCGTGCTGCACGAGGTGGAGCTGGTCGAGGAAGTGGAACGACTGGAGCTCGACATGCAGCAGGCGTTGAGCTCGCGCGCGGTGATCGACCAGGCGAAGGGCGTGCTGATGGCCGCCCGCGGCATGGACGCCGACCAGGCGTGGGCGCACCTGGTCGCGATCAGCAGCTCGGAGCAGCGCAAGGTCCGGGACGTGGCCCGGGACATCGTCGCCCGAGTCACCGGCACGTCGTGACCGCCGGGTCAGGCCTCATCGGCCTCGGCGGCGGACAGGTTGCGGACCGCGGCCTCGTCGTGCTCGACCGCCTTGGCCCGGTGGAGCTCCGCCGAGGACGCGTCGCCGAGGTCGTCGGCGCGGGTCGCGGCCCGGCGGTGGAGGAGGGCGGCCTGCCGATGAGCTGCGGCCGCACCTCTGTGCGCGTACGCGGCGCGCGCCCTGGCGTCCCTGGCGGCCCCCCGCGCGTGCTCCAGGCCGGCGCCGGTGGCGGGGCTGCCGGCCCGCAGCTCGGTGAGCCGCTGGTGGAGCGCAGCGAGTCGTGGCGAGACCGGGTCGTCCCATCGGTCCTGGGAACCTGCGCTGCCCATGGGACAGTCCTACACCCGGCCCGGCAGCAGGGCGGCGCCCGGCCGGTCGCCGGGCCCGACCACGGTCTCCTGGGTCGAGCCGTCACAATGGCTTCGTGACCGAGGAGCCCCGGAAGGCCCCACCCAGCACCGCCCTGCCCCGCAAGGCGGCAGCACGGACGGCGAAGCTGGCCGCGCTGCCACTGGGATACGCCGGGCGCAGCGCCCTCGGGCTCGGCAAGCGGATCGGCGGCAAGCCCGCCGAGGCGGTGCTCTCGGAGATCCAGCAGCGCACCGCCGAGCAGCTGTTCCGCACGCTCGGGGAACTCAAGGGCGGGGCGATGAAGTTCGGCCAGATGCTGTCCGTGCTGGAGGCGGCGTTCCCGGAGGAGCTGGCCGGGCCGTACCGCGATCAGCTCACCCGGCTCCAGGACGCCGCTCCCCCGATGCCGACCCAGACCGTGCGCGAGATCCTCGAGCACGACCTCGGGCCGGACTGGAAGGAACGGCTGGTCTGGCTCGACGGCGGTCCCACCGCGGCCGCGTCGATCGGCCAGGTGCACCAGGGGCACTGGGCGGACGGCCGCGAGGTCGCGGTCAAGGTGCAGTACCCCGGCGCCGGCGAGGCGCTGATGTCGGACCTGCGCCAGCTCTCGCGGCTGGCGCGCACCGCGGCCCCGCTGGTGCCGGGCGTCGACCTGAAGCCGCTGGTCGCCGAGCTCCAGGCACGGGCGGCCGACGAGCTGGACTACCACCTCGAGGCGGAGGCGCAGCACACCTTCGCCGAGGCGTTCCGCGACGACCCGGACATCGTCGTGCCCGACGTGGTCGAGGTCGGCGACACCGTGCTGGTCACCGAGTGGCTCGAGAGCCCCGCGTCGATGGCGAGCGTCATCGCCGACGGCACCCACGAGGAGCGCAACCACTACGGCGAGCTGTTCGTGCGGTTCCTGTTCTCCGGCCCGGCCCGCACCGGGATGCTGCACGCCGACCCGCACCCCGGCAACTACCGGATCCTGCCCACCCCCGACGGCGCGCCCGGTCGCCTCGGCGTCCTCGACTTCGGGGCGGTCGCCCGCCTGCCGGAGCGCGGCCTGCCCGAGGCGATGGGCCGGCTGCTGCGCATCGCCGCGGACGAGGACGAGGCCGAGCTGGTCGAGGGGCTGCGCCGCGAGGGGTTCATCAAGGACCGGATCACGGTCGACCCCGCCCAGGTCCTCGACTACCTCGCGCCGTTCGTCGAGCCGACCAAGGTCGAGCGGTTCCGGTTCAGCCGGGCCTGGATGCGCACGCAGTTCGCGCGCGTCAACGACCCGCGCAGCCCGGCGTACACGGTCGGCATGAAGCTGAACCTGCCGCCGTCGTACCTGCTCATCCACCGGACCTGGCTCGCCGGCGTCGGGGTGCTGTGCCAGCTCGAGTGCGAGGCGCCGTTCCGGCAGATCCTCACGGAGTCGCTACCGGGCTTCGCCGAGCGGAGCTGAGCACGAGGCCGGCAGCGACGACGCAGAGCACGCCGCACAACGGCCACAGCGCTGCCGGGGCGACCGCGTAGACGATGCCGCCGACCGGCCCCGCGAGCAGCGAGCCGCTCGTGGACGCGCCCGTGTAGAGGCCCTGGTACTGCCCGACCAGGTGGTCCGGGGCCGCGTCCAGCACGTGCGCGGTCGCGGTGGTCTTGTAGAGGATCTCGCCCGCCGTCAGCACCACCATCGCGAGACCCGCGCTCAGCACGGAGACCGGCAGCCCGAACATCGCCGTGCCGACTCCGACCAGGGCGTAGCCCGCCGCGATGATCGGGTACGACGACCGCCGCCGGAGCGCGAGGGCGACCGGCACCTCCAGCACCAGGATCAGCCCGGACCCGAGCGCGATGAGGGTCGTGTAGAGCACGACCGGCTGGCCCTCGTCGCGCAGGTGCACCGGCAGCGTCGTGTACAGCTGCCGGTAGACCAGGTCGACGAGCACGACCCCGGTGAGGAGGGTCATCAGCGCGCGGTCGCCGCGCAGCGCCCCCCACAGCCCGGAGGGGCCGTCCACCGCACCGGCCGGCTCGTCGCGAGGCAGCACCGTGCGGACCGCGAGCGCGACCAGCACCGTCAGCGCGCCGTCGAGGACGAACAGCGCCGGCCAGCTGTGCGCCACCACCAGCGCGCCGAGCGGCGGGCCGATGACGAAGCCGGCGTTCGACGCCGCCCTCCCGATCGCCACGGAGGTACGCCGGTCGCCGCGCGGAACCGCCAGGGCCACGAGTGCCCCCGTCGAGACGCCGGCCGTCGCGGACAGGTAGGAGAAGGCCGGCAGCCCGAGGACCAGTGCCCAGACGGGCAGCCACGGCACGGACACCACGCCCAGCCCGGCGACGGTCGAGGCCACGAGCAGCACCCGCCGGTGGCCGTGCCGGTCACCCCAGCGGCCACCGGTGAAGTTGCCGAGCAATAGCCCGACCCCCGACGCGCCGGCGACCAGGCCCGCCCCGGCGACCGGCAGCTCGCGGGGGCCGGTGAGGTACAGCGTCAGGAACAGCATCAGGAACGCGCTCATCGAGCTCACGAACCGGCCCGCCGCCAGCGCCCACACCACCCGGGGCACGTTCCGCACGTCCGCCTCCTCACCGGTCAGTTTCTTTTCGAAACGCACTCTAGGATGTCGGCATGGCCGTGCGCATCCCGGACGACGACTGCGGGGTCGCGCACGCGCTCGGCGTCCTGGGTGACGCGTGGTCGGTGCTCGTGCTCCGCGACGTCGCCCGTGGCCGCGGCCGCTTCGAGCGGCTGCTCGCCGAGAGCGGCATCTCCCGCAAGGTCCTGGCGCAGCGGCTGGCGTCGCTCGTCGCGGCCGAGGTGCTGGCGAAGGAGCGCTACCAGGAGCGACCGGACCGGTTCGAGTACCGCCTCACCGAGCGCGGCCGCGCCCTCCTCCCCGTGCTCGCCGCACTCCAGGAGTGGGGCGACACCTGGGTCCTCGGCGACGGCACGACGACCGCGACAGCAGGCACCGACGGGGCCGAGGCGCACCGGGTGGCGGCGCTCACCGGCACCCGGGTCCCGCCGCTGCGGACCGACCCGGTGACGGCGGCGGCGTACACGGTCGTCTACTGCTACCCCGGCACCGCACTGCCGGCCATCGACGCCGTACCGGGTGGGCCGGGCTGCTCGCTGGAGCAGTGCACCTACCGCGACCGGCTCGACGAGTTCGCAGGCCTGGGCGCCGCGGTCGTCGGCGTCAGCACCCAACGCCCCGAGGAGCAGGCGGCCTTCGCGTCGGCGAACGGCATCCTCTTCCCGTTGCTCTCCGACGCCGAGCTGGAGCTCGCGACCGCCCTGCGGCTGCCGACGTTCCGACACTCGGGCGCCACCCGGCTCAAGCGGCTGACGCTGGTCGTGGACGCCGACCGGGTCGTGCGCGGGACGCTGTTCCCGATCCGCGACGTCACCGGCAGCGTCGAGGACGCGCTCGCCCTGGTGCGGTCGATGGGGTGACCGGCCCGTTGGTGCCATTGCCGACACGGCACGGCGGGCGCACGCTGGGGAGATGGCACTGACCGAGAGCGCCGTTGCGGTGATGCTCCCCACCCGGGACGCCGCGCGAGCACAGGAGTTCTACGAAGGCCGTCTCGGGCTCGCCTTCGACGGGACGAACGAAGCGAGCGGCGAGACGATGTTCGGTCTCGCCGGGGACAACAAGCTGGTGCTGCGGCTGCTGCCGGACGCCCAGCCCTCACCCAACACCGCGATGAGCTTCGAGGTGCACGACATCGCCGCGGAGATCGCCGCCCTGAAGTCGAAGGGCGTCGCGTTCGAGGACTACGACCAGCCCGGGTTCACGACCGTCGACCACGTCTTCGACGACGGCGGCATCAAGGCGGCGTGGTTCCTCGACCCCGACGGGAACGTCCTCTGCCTGCACCAGCCGGGCTAGAGGCGCAGGAACATCACGTGCAGGCCGACCCGGCCGTGCGCGCGGGAGTCGAACGCCTCGGGCACGGTGCCGACGACCTCGAAGCCCAGTGACTGCCACAGGCGTACGGCGGCGGTGTTGGTCTCCACCACGGCGTTGAACTGGATCGCGTGGAAGCCGGCCTCGCGGTGCCACTCCACGACGTACTCCCCCAGGGCGCGGCCGACGCCGCGGCCGCGGGCCAGCGGCGCGACCATGAACGAGCCGGTGCCGACATGACTGCCCCGGCCGGGCCGGTTCGGCCCCATCGTCGCGCTGCCGAGGACCGTCCCGGACTCCTCGAGGACCACGGTCTGCCCGGGTGGGCGCATGGTCCAGAGCTCGCGCGCCTGCCCGGACGTCAGGTCGAGCGGGTAGGCGTAGGACTCGCCGGCCTGCACCGTCTCGTCGAAGAACTCCCAGACCTGCGGCCAGTCGGCCTCGGTCATCGGCCGGATCGTCCCTGGGGCCATGCGCCGGGTCACTCGCCGGTCGTGCCGTCCACGGACTCGCGGATCAGGTCCGCGTGCCCGTTGTGGCGGGCGTACTCCTCGATCAGGTGCAGCAGGATCCAGCGCAGGCTGAACGGCTCGCCCGTACGCCGGGACGGCTTCGCGGACGGGTCGTCGAGCCCGGCGGCGGCCACGACCGCGTCGGAGTCGGCGACCATCGCGTCGTACAGCGCCCAGAGCTGCTCGGGAGTGTCGTCCTTCGCGCTGTGCCAGTCCCAGTCGTGGTCGGCGTCCCAGTCGACCGACGCCCAGGGCTCGCTCATCGGCTCGCCGAGGAACACCTCGCGCAACCAGCTGTTCTCGACCAGCGCCAGGTGCTTCACCATCCCGCCGAGCGTCATCCCCGAGGGCGGCAGCGCGGTGCCGAGCTGGCCTGCGTCGAGCCCGCCGGCCTTCTGGCGCAGCGTCTCGCGGTGGTAGTCGAGGTACGCCAGCAGCAGCGTCCGCTCGTCGCCCCGCGTCGGCGGGTCGACCCTGGTCATCGAGGCTTCCTCTCGGTGATGCAGTACGTCGTCCCGACCGGGTCGGTCAGCACCGTCCACTCGCCGTTCGCCGGCCCGACGGTCGCGCCGAGCGCGGCGTGCCGGTCGGTCTCGGCGGCGCGGTCGGTGCAGCTCAGGTCGAGGTGCGCACGCACCTCGGGCTCCTCGTCGTCGAGCAGCTGGACCAGCCACCGCAGCGGCTGCTCGTCCGGCGGGAGCAGTCGCGCGAACTCCCGGGAGACGTCGGGGTTCCAGTCCCAGCCGGTGAGCGCCTGCCAGAAGGCCACCTCCGCGTCGTACGCCGAGGGCGGTACGTCGAGGCAGACCTGGTCCACCTGCGACCGGCTGCCGTCCGGCCAGGTCGCCGCCGGTGGCCGCCGCGACGCCTGCGCGCGGACGAAGCAGAAGACGAAGCCGCCGGGCGAGCGGAGCACGACGTACCCGAGCTCGTGCCGCACCAGCACGTGCGCGCCGAGCTCGATGGCGGCCTCGGCGGCGACGGTCGGATTCTCGACGTGGAGGTCGAGGTGGACCCGCCCGGGCCCGCCGCCGAGCGCCTGGACGCGCAGGTAGTCGTCACCCTCGGGCGGGACCAGCGTGGCGAACTCGCCGTCGACCCCGCGGCGGGGCGACAGCGCGTAGCCGGTGACGCCCTGCCAGAACGCCACCCCGCGGTCGAAGCCGCCGGGCGGGAGGTCGAGGAAGGCACTGACCCAGAACGGCGAGGTGCTCATGCGACCGGCCTGTGCAGGACGGCGCCGGTCGGGGTGACCCGGACGTCCTCGCCCTCGGCCGTCGCGGTCCCGTCGACGAGCAGCGTCATGGCGTCGCCGTGCTCCGGCGGGAACAGCAGCGTGACGGTGGGGTTGAGCCCGACGTTCGCGACCGAGCCGCGGCCGGGCGCGGGGACCAGCACGGTGCCGTCGTCGGGCACCGCGCGCACCGAGACCGCCTTGACCGTGCCGTCCCGCGAGGTCAGCAGGTAGCCGCGGCCGAACTCCGCGAGCCGTTGCTCGAGGTCGGCGACCTCCACGGGGATGCTCATGGGTCGAGGCTATCGACCCAGCGCTCGCCCGCCACCCGCGTCTCCGCGGCGCCGGACGTCAGCTCGGCGACGACCGCCGCGAGCCGCTCCTCCTGGCCGGGCGGTACGCCGAGGCGCAGCGTGACGCGTGCGCCGTACGCGCTGTCGAGGACCGCGATCCCGCGCGAGCGCAGCTCGCTCTCGACCCGGCCGGCGTCGGCGTGGCCGAGGTCGAGCAGGTGCTCGCGCACCAGCGAGCGGCGCAGGGTGCCCGCGGGCACGAGGGCCGCGCGGACCGCGTCGCCGTACGCCCGGACGAGCCCACCCGCGCCGAGGAGGGTGCCCCCGAACCAGCGGGTGACGACCGCGACCACGTCGCTGAGCTGCTGGCCCCGGAGCACCTCGAGCATCGGGGCCCCGGCCGTCCCGGCCGGCTCGCCGTCGTCGGAGGATCGCTCGAGGTCGCGGCCGGGACCCAGGACGAACGCGGAGCAGTGGTGGCGGGCGTCCCAGTGCTCGCGGCGCAGCCGTTCGACGACCGCGCGGGCGGCGGGCTCGTCGCCGACCCGCTCGAGCGTGCAGAGGAACCGCGAGCGCTTGACCTCGATCTCGGCCTCCGCGGACCGCGCGATCGTCAGGTAGCTGCTCACGACCACAGCCCGAGGACCTCCCCGCCGATCCGCACGATGAACGCGGAGACGACGACGATGAAGAAGATCCGGACGAACCTGGTGCCGCGGTTGACGGCGGTCCGGGCGCCGACGTACCCGCCGAGGACGTTGCATGCGCCCATCACCACCGCGACGTGCCAGACGACCGCTCCTTGCGGCGCGAAGACGAGGATCGCGGCGAGGTTGGTGGCCCAGTTCGCCAGCCTGGCCTTGGCCGAGGCCTCGAGGAAGCTGTAGCCCATCAGGCCGACCAGCGTGAAGACGAAGAAGCTGCCGGTGCCGGGGCCGAGCGCACCGTCGTAGAAGCCGATCGCGAGGCCGGTCGCCATCGCCGCGAGCAGGTGCCGGTGGCCCTGGAACCGCAGCGCGGTCAGCTCGCCGAGCTGCGGCTTGAGCAGGACGTAGGCGCCGACGACGACCAGCGCGACCAGCACGATCGGCTCGAACGCGTCCCGCGGGATCCGGCTGGCCACCGCGGCGCCGCAGGCGGAGCCGATGAACGCCAGCGCCATCAGGGGCAGGAACGTCCTCGGGTCCGGCCTGATCCGGCGGTAGTACGTCGAGGCGCTGACGGTCGTGCCGCAGATCGAGGAGACCTTGTTGGTGGCGAGGATCTGCA
This sequence comes from Nocardioides sp. URHA0032, assembly GCF_000620645.1. Lineage (GTDB taxonomy): Bacteria > Actinomycetota > Actinomycetes > Propionibacteriales > Nocardioidaceae > Nocardioides. Next base: position 338,267 of record NZ_KK211161.1, read on the forward strand.
CCGGTGCGGCGGTGGGCATCCCCAGCAGCAGCGCCGGCAGCTGGATCAGCCCACCGCCACCGACGACGGCGTCGACGAAGCCCGCCGCGAGCGCTGCGAGTCCGAGCAGGGCCAGCACGGTCGCGGTGGGGTCGTCCATCCGCCCTCTGCTTTCGGTGGTCGGGGCTTTCGGTGGTCGGGTCGCGAGTCGGCGCCGCAGGCGCTGGCGAGCGTATCGAGACTCCAAGTCGGCTCCCAGCGGACCCCAAGTGCCCCGCGGCACGGTGCTCCCACCAACCTCCCGAACGGAAGAGAGAACACCATGCACCGCCGCTGGCTGACCCGGACGCTGATCGCGCTCGCCGTCCCCGCCCTGATCGTCCCCGCCGCCTCGACCGCCACCGCGGCCGCGTCGTACCCGGACGTCCCGACCATCGACGCCGTCGCGAAGATCTACCCGCACCTCGACGGTGGCTCCGCGAGCGAGAGCACCAGCAAGGTCTACGGACCGGGCAAGAAGTGCAAGCCGGGCAAGGCCATCAACCACGCCGGTGCGCGCTCCGCGTCGTACTCCCCCGACTACACCTCCGGGGACCCGGACGTGTACGTCATCGACGGCGAGCACCCGATGTTGTCGGTCACCGCGATGCGGTTCCCGACCACCAAGGCAGCGATCGCGTACCTGCACGGCTACAGCAAGACCGCCAAGGACTGCCCCTCCGGCGGTGGCGGCGGTGGCAACGGCGGCGGCAGCGGCGGCGTGACCTGCAAGACGTCGATGAAGAAGATCAAGTTCAGCCTCGGCGACGAGCGGTGGGGCTACCAGTACCGGTCGACCTGCAAGAACGGCGACCAGACCACCTCGTCGGTGTTCAACATGCTGTTCGCCCGCAAGGGCAAGTTCATCGTCTACGCGACCGCGATGTCGATGGACTCCTCGGCCCCGTCGATCCCGAAGTCGATCGACCTCACCGGCCTGGCCCTGAAGAGCGTCTGACCCCTCCCTAGGGTGGAGGGGTGCGGATCGTCTCCCTGCTCCCCTCCACCACGGAGATCCTGTTCGCCATCGGCGCCGGTGACGACGTCGTCGGCGTGACGTTCGAGTGCGACTTCCCCGCCGAGGCCCTGACCCGGCGGATCGTGTCGACCTCGGCGATGCCGCACGGACTGACCCCCGCCGAGATCGACGCGTACGTCGTGGGTGCGATGTCCCGGGGCGAGGACCTCTACCACCTCGCCGCCGACGCGCTCGTCGAGCTGGACGCCGACCTGGTGGTCACCGAGGACCTCTGCGCGGTCTGCGCGGTCGACGTCTCCGTCGTCGACGACGCCCTGTCCTACCTGGGCTGCCGGGCCGAGGTGCTGACCATCGACCCGCACACGATGGACGAGGTGTTCGCCTCGATCCTCGTGCTCGGCCGGGCGACCGGCCACCTGGCGTCGGCCGAGGCCCTGGCGTCGGCGCTGCGCGCCCGGCTCGAGGCCGTCCGGGCCCGGGTGGCCGGCCGGCCGCGGCCGAGGGTGATGCTGCTCGAGTGGACGGACCCGCCGTACGCCCCCGGCCACTGGGTGCCCGAGATGATCGAGGCCGCCGGCGGCGAGTGCCTGCTCGGCAAGCCCGGCGCGAAGTCCGAGCGGGTGCCGTGGGAGTCGGTCCACGAGGCCGCACCCGACGTCGTCGTCGTGGCACCCTGCGGCTACGACCTCGCCGGCGCGCGCTGCTCGCGTCCGAGCTGGTCGCCTCCGGCGTGCTGCCGCGCGGCGTACCCGTGCACGCCGTCGACGCCAACGCAGCCTGGGCCCGGCCCGGCACCCGCCTGGTCGACGGGGTCGAGGAGCTGGCGGCGCTTCTGCACCCGCGGTGACCGCTTCACTGTCGGTGGCCGCCGGTAGACACGGGGCATGAGCGAGACGTCCGTGGCCGCGGGGGCCGAGCACTACCTCCGGGCGGTGGTCGAGGAGGAGCCGCAGGAGGGCGAGTGCCTGGTCTGCTTCGTCGCCCGGATGACCGGGGAGCACGGGTGTGACTCGACGTTCCTGTGGGCCCGCCGGTTCCGCGACCTGCGCTCGCCGACCGCGACCGCGCTGGAGAAGAGGTTCGGGCAGCGGCTAGTCGTCTGCGACTGCCTGATCGTGCACAAGGCGCACCGGCCCGTGCGCGAGCTGATGGTCCGCGACGTGCACACCGACGAGCTCGAGCGGCCGGACCCCCTGCCCCCGTGCGCCGGCGTGCGGCGGACGAGCACCCGTGCCTGCGCGAACTGGGAGCGTGCCTGCTAGTCGCCGACCCAGAAGCCGCGGCCGCCGAACCAGTCGCCGTATCCGCCGTACCCGCCGCCACGGGGACCCCGTGAGCCGAGGTAGGACCCGACGACCGCGGCGCCGAGATCGTCGAGCTCGGGCGCGACGACCCGGCCGCCGACCCGCTGGGCCATCGAGTCGATGAACCTGGCCAGGCCGGGGTCCTCGCCGAGGCGGAAGAACGTCGTCTGCGCGCCGAGCCGCCCGGCGTTGTCGAGCTCCCGCACGGCGTACGCCACGGTCAGCGGGTGCGGCGGGTAGGAGAAGTAGACCTCGCCGTCCGGCTCGAGGTGGGACGTCGGCTCACCGTCGGTGACGATCAGCAGCACCGGCTGGGCGTTGGGGTGCTTGCGGAAGTGCCGGTTCGCGAGCAGCAGCGCGTGGTGCAGGTTGGTGCCCTTGTCCCACATCGCGTCCAGCGCCGTGAGCTCCTCGATCTCCATCACCTCGGCGTGCCGGCCGAAGCCGATCAGCTGCAGCGCGTCGCCGCGGAACCGGGACCGGATCAGCGTGTGCAGCGCGAGAGCCGTGCGCTTCATCGGGACCCAGCGGCCGTCCATCGCCATCGAGAACGACGTGTCGACGAGCAGCGCGACCGCAGCCTGGGTGCGGGCCTCGGTCTCCTGGACCTCGACGTCCTCGATGGAGAGCATCGGCCCGGCCGGGTCCCCCGCTCGCCGGAGCACCCCGTTGAGCATGGTCCGCGGCACGTGCCACGGCTCGGTGTCGCCGAACGCCCACTCCCGGGTCGCGCCCGACAGGTCGCCCGCGGCACCGGCTTTCTGGAGCTCGCGCTGGCCCTGGCGGCCCGACATCCGCTCGGCGACGTCGCGGAGCAGCGCCTTGCCGAGCTGCCGCATCGCCTTCGGGGAGAGCCGGTACTGCCCGTCGGTGCCGCGCTTCATGTAGCCCGAGTCGCGCAGCGCCTGCTCGAGCCGCTGCAGGGTCCGGGCGTCGACCGCGGCCTGGTCGCCGAGCTGGCGCGCGAGCGCGTCGAGGTCGACGTCGTCCATGCGGGCGCCGCCGTAGGACTGCGAGAGCTGGTCGGCGAGGGTGTCGAGGTCCGCGATGTCCTGGAACACGCCGGTGCCGTCGCCGAGCCCGAGCCCCTCCTCGCCGCCCATCTGCTCCGAGCCGCCCCAGTCCTCGCCGGGACGCAGCGACTGGAGGTTCGCGTCCATCCGCGCGAGCTGCTCCATCAGCTCGGGCGAGCCGAACGCCTGCTGGGAGAGCTGCATCAGCTCCTCGCGCTGCTCCGGCGACATCGAGTTCAGCATCCGCTGCGCGGCCGCGGCCCGTTGCGCGAGGGAGTCGAGCAGCTCGTCGATGTTCGACGGGTTCTCGGGGAAGAAGTCGCCGTGCCGCTGCATGAACTCCTCGAAGTCCTCCTGGCTGTCCTCGCCGCGCTGGTGCTTCTCGAGCAGCTGGTTGAGGTCCTGGAGCATCGCGTTGACGGCCGCGCGGTCGGCGTCGGTCGCCCCCTCGAGCGCCTCCTTCATCCCCGCGAACCGCTGGTCGAGCAGCTCGCGCCCGAGCAGGTCCCTGATCTTCTCGTAGTCCTCGCGCGCCTCCCGGCTCTGCCAGTCGTACGACGACAGCTCGCTCACGGCGGCGGCGGTGTTCGGCGGCAGGTTCTCCAGCTGGAGCTCGCGGAACGCCCGCTCGCCGTCGTCCATCATCGCGTCGCGGGCGAGCTGCTTGCGCTCCTCCAGCAGTGCGTGGTCGAGCAGCTCACGGACCTCCTGGAGGGTGCCGTCCATGTGGTGGCGCTGCACGAGGTCGCGCCGCCGTTCGGCGACCCGGCGGGCCAGGTCGTCGAGGCCGGTCTGGTCCCGGCCGCCACGGCGCAGGAACTCGCGCATCGCGCGCTCCGGCGAGTAGCCGGCCATCACGTCCTCGCCGATCGCGTCCAGCGCCTCGGCGATGTCGACCGGCGCCGCGAGCGGGTCACCGCCGTCGTACCGCCGGAAGCGGGTCCGGTCCTTCATCGTCGACTCACCGTGACCTCCCCGCGCACGACCCGCGGGATCTCCGCGAGCGCATCCACCTGCTCGAGGACCCGGGCGACGACGTCACCGGCCTCGGGCGAGTCGACGGCCACGTCGTAGGTGATGCGCGTGGTCGACCACGTCTCGTCGTCGAACCTGCCGTCCACGTCGACGAGCACGCCGTGCACCGGGATGTCGGCCTCGCGGTAGACGTCGTTGAGCAGGCAGCACGCGACCGCGGTGAGCAGCAGCTGCGCGCCCGTGCCGCCGCCCTCGACGGCGATGCCGCCATCGGTCCAGCGATGTGGGACGACGTACGACGGCTCCAGGCCGCCGGCCCGGGTGCCGGCCGCGACCCTGACGTCGACGGGAACCTCAGCCATACACGGTCTCCGAACCGTCGGTGTCCTTCCCGATCTTCCGGCCCAGGTAGAGCCCCTCGAGCGCGAGCTCGATGGCGCCGGCGCGCTGCCCGTCGTTGGTGGCGTCGAGCCGGTCGCAGATGTCGTCGTACAGCTCGGACTCGCCGAGCACCGGCAGCCCGGTCAGGAACTCGCGCGCGGTCACCCGCTCTCCGGTGGTCACCATCGCGCCGTTCTCGATCGCCTCCACCAGCAGCCCCAGGTCGAGGCCGCGGAAGTGGCTGCGGACCGTCTCGGCGGTCGCGGTGCGGAGCAGGTGGGTGAGGATCTCCGTCTCGCGGCCCTCCTCGCCGGACTCGAACTCGACCTTCCCGCCGAGGACGTCGATCGCGGTCTCCAGGTCGACCGGCCGGGCCACGGCCTCGTCCTCGCCCTGCGCGGTCGCCCGGTGCAGCGCGGCGGCGGCGATCGTCTCGGCGCCGGCGATCGAGAACCGCGCGGAGACGCCGGACCGCTGGTCGACCGCGGAGGACTCCCGCAGCTGGCGCGTGAACCGGGCCAGGATCTCGACGAGGTGGTCGGGCACGTCGGCGACGAGGTGCGCCTCCTGCCGGATCACCGCGACCTCGTCCTCGAGCTCGGTCGGGTAGTGCGTGCGGATCTCCGCGCCGAAGCGGTCCTTGAGGGGCGTGATGATCCGGCCGCGGTTCGTGTAGTCCTCGGGGTTCGCGCTGGCGACCACGAGCACGTCGAGCGGCAGGCGGAGGACGTAGCCGCGGATCTGGATGTCCCGCTCCTCCATCACGTTGAGCATCGCCACCTGGATCCGCTCGGCGAGGTCGGGCAGCTCGTTGATCGCGACGATGCCGCGATGGCTGCGCGGGATCAGCCCGAAGTGGATCGTCTCCGGGTCGCCCAGCGACCGGCCCTCGGCGACCTTCATCGGGTCCACGTCGCCGATCAGGTCCGCGACGCTCGTGTCCGGCGTGGCGAGCTTCTCGGCGTACCGCTCGTCGCGGTGCCGCCACGACACCCGCAGGTCGTCGCCGTACGTCGCGGCGGCCACCCGGGACGCATGGGTGACCGGGTCGTACGGGTGCTCGCCGAGCTCGGAGCCGGAGATCACCGGCGTCCACTCGTCCAGCAGTCCGACCATGGTGCGTAGCAGCCGGGTCTTGCCCTGGCCGCGCTCGCCGAGGAGCACGATGTCGTGGCCGGCGATCAGGGCCCGCTCGAGCTGGGGGATGACGGTGTCCTCGAAGCCGTGCAGCCCCGGCCACGGGTCGCGGCCCTCCCGCAGGGCGTCGAGGAGGTTGTCGCGGACCTCCTCGCGCAGGGACTTCTGGACGTGGCCGGAGGCGCGAAGCTCGCCGACCGTGGAGACCGTGGGGGCGGAAGTCACCCCTTCACGCTACCCACGCCCCCAACAGATGGGGATCGTCTCCGTTTCCGGGACTTGACGCGGGTGGGATACCCGGCTCGCCGGGTATCCCGTCGCTTCACAGGCGTAGCAACGGCCGGGAAGCGACAGGAGTGCCCGTGGAGTAGGCGGTACCGACCGCGTCCTAGGCTCACGCCATGCAGCTCCAGCGGCCCTGCCCGTGCGGCTCCGGCACGTCGTACGACGCCTGCTGCGGTCGCCTGCACCGGGGTGCCGCGCGGGCGGAGACCGCCGAGGAGCTGATGCGCTCGCGCTACTCGGCGTACGCCGTCGGCGACCTCGACCACGTGTTCCGGACCTGGCACCCCCGCACGCGCCCGGACGACCTCGCTCCGGACCCTGCGCTCACCTGGACCGGGCTGCGGATCGTTGCCGCCGGCGAGGACTGGGTGGAGTTCGTGGCGTCCTACGAGCGGGACGGACAGCCCGGCGAGCTGCGCGAGCACAGCCTCTTCGAGCGGCGCGGCGGCCGGTGGGTGTACGTCAGCGGTCGTCCGTGAACCGCGGCGGCCGCCCCTCGCGACGGGCCAGCGTGGCCTCCTCGAAGTTGCCCGTCAACAGCCGGAGGTAGAGCTGCCCGATCCCCTCCGAGGACAGGTACGTCTCCAGCGACGTGGCCGACTGGCCGGCATGCAGCGACTTCTTGGTCAGCTCGACGCCCGGCTGGGAGAACCCTGCGATCCGCTGCCCGATCCCGACCGCGGCGGCGACCACGTCGTCGTGCACCGAGGACACGAGGCCGATCCGCTCGGCCTCCTCGGCGCCCACGTCCCGGCCGGTCAGCATGATGTCGGCCGCCCGCGTCGAGCCGACCGCGCGTGGCAGCAGGAACGACAACCCGAGCTCGCTCGCGGTCAGCCCGTTGTTGATCCCGGCGGCGCGGAAGTGCGCCGCGGGTGCCGCGATCCTCAGGTCGCACGCCAGCGCCAGGCAGAGGCCGCCGCCGATCGCCGCACCGTTGACGGCCGCGACGACCGGCTGGTGCAGACGCCGGATCGTGAGCACGACCTCCTCCAGTGCCTCCATCGCCCGGAGCGCGTACGTCGGCCGGGTGACCCCGGCGACGCCGGGCGGCACGCCCGCCGACTCCTGGTCCGCTCCCGAGCAGAAGCCGCTCCCCGCGCCGGTGACGACCACCGCGCGCACCGCGTTGTCCTGGCCGAGGCCGAGGAGGGCCTCGCGGAACGGCACCATGACGTCGTACGCCATCGCGTTCATCCGCTCCGGCCGGTTCAGGGTCACCACCGCGACGGCGGGGTCCGGCCGGTCGACGAGCACGAAGGGCATGGCGACGCAGTCTGCCAGCGCTCCGGGCCGTTCCCTAGGGTCGGGACATGACGCTGACGTCCGTGCCGATCACCGCCGACCTGGTCCGCGGCGCACTCGAGCTCGAGCCGACCGGTGCGGGGCTGCTCCCCCACCGGCTGCCGGCCCGGGCCCGCGCGCAGTGCGCCGACCCGCAGCTGGCGATGGCCGAGGCGCAGCCCTCCGGCGTACGCCTCGCGCTCCGCACCCGGGCCACGGTCGTCGAGCTCGACGTGCTGCCGACGCGGCGGGAGTACGCCGGAGCACCGGCTCGCCCCGACGGCGTCTACGACCTCGTGGTCGACGGCCGGCTCGCCGCCCAGCTGACCGCGCCCGGTGGCAGCACCGTGGTCGTCGACCTGATGACCGGGGCGGGCGAGCTGCGGCCGGGCCCGGTCGGCACGCTCCGATTCGGCGACCTGCCGGCCGGCGAGAAGACCGTCGAGGTGTGGCTGCCGCACGACGAGCAGACCGAGCTGGTGGCGCTGCGCACCGACGCACCGGTGACGCCGGCGCCTGCCGCGGACCGGGTCTGGGTCCACCACGGCAGCTCGATCAGCCACGGCTCGGTCGCGGCGAGCCCGACGTCCACCTGGCCGGCGTACGCCGCCCGGCGCGCCGGCGTGGACCTCGTCAACCTCGGGCTCGCGGGCAGCGCGCTGCTCGACCAGTTCACCGCCCGCGCGATCCGGGACACCGCCGCCGACCTGATCAGCCTGAAGCTCGGCATCAACGTCGTGAACCACGACCTGATGCGGCGCCGGGCGTTCGGGCCGGCGGTGCACGGGTTCGTGGACACGATCCGCGACGGGCACCCGGACACGCCCCTCGTCGTCGTCTCCCCGATCCACTGCCCGATCCACGAGGACACGCCGGGACCTGCCACACCCGACCTGTCCGAGATGGCGGAGGGGCGGATCCGGTTCGTCGCGGTCGGCGACCCCGCCGAGGTCGCCGCGGGCAAACTGACTCTCACCGTGATCCGCGAGGAGCTCGCCCGGGTCGTCGCCGAGCGGGACGACCCCCGGCTGTCCTACCTCGACGGCCGGGAGCTGTACGGCGCGGCCGACCACGACGAGCTGCCACTGCCCGACGGACTGCACCCGGACGCGGCGACGCACGTCCGGATGGGCGAGCGCTTCGCGGCGCTGGTGCTGTAGCGGCTCGCTAGGGCTCCGGGACCACCGCGACGGTGCCGGACGACTGCTCGACGACGATCGACGCGGTGCGCCCGCGCACCAGCCCGGCGATGCCGCCACGGCTCCGGCGGCCGATGACCACGAGCTCGGCCTCCTCGGCGAGCCGCACCAGCACGCGGTCGACCAGCCCGCGGGCGAGCACGGTCTCGACCTCGACGTCGGGGTACTGCTCGGCCATCCCGGCGACGGTCTGGGCGAGGCGCAGCCGCTCGGCGTCGTACCCCTCCTCGTCCGGGCCGACCGGCTCCTCACCCTGGTGGGCGTCCCAGATCGCGTGCACCACGCGGAGCGGTCGTCGGCGCAGCGACGCCAGGCGGTAGGCGAAGGCCAGCGCCGCGGTCGACGTGCCCTGCGCGTCGACGCCCACCACGATGCCGCGGCGTACGACGGACTCGGCCACCGGCCGCAGCACCACGACCGGGCAGGCGCCGTCGCGGCTGACCGCGTGCGCGACCGATCCGAGCAGGAGGCTCTTCACCGGGCCGCGGCCGCGCGAGCCGAGGACGACCATGACCGCGGACCGTGCCGTCTCGCGCAGGGCGTCGCGCGGGTCGAGCTCGGCGACCACGCCGTGCGCCGGCACGTCCGGAGCGAGCGCGGCGACCCGCTCGCCCGCCGCGGCGAGCAGCTGTTCGGCGTCCCGGCGCACCGCCTCGCGGGTGACCTCGCTGTCGACGCCGGCCTGGTCGAGCCACACCAGGGCCGCCGTGCCCATCGCGCCGGTGGCCTGGACCAGCGTCAGCGCGCGGCCCTCGAGCCGGGCCTGCTCCGCCGCCCAGTCGACCGCCCGGTCCGACGTCTCGGAGCCGTCGACCCCGACCACGACCGTGTTCGCCGGTACCTCGGTCATGCAGGCGACCCTGCCACGCCGATCGGTACCACCGCCACCGGGCACTCGGCGTGGTTGACGACGCCGCCCTCACCCGGTCCGACCACGAGCAGGTCCAGGTGCCGCGACCCGGCGGTGAGGTCACCGGCCGCGGTGCGCGACCGGACCTCCGGGAACTTCTCGGCCAGCCCGGCCACTGCCTCGGCGACCGCGAGCTCGTCGTCGGTCGTCCGCACGATGGTCAGTGGGAGGTCCCGCAGCGAGGCCTGGCGGTAGGCGAACTCGACCACCGGCCGCGACCGCTCGTCCGCCGCGACCAGCACCCCGTTGCGCACCGCGCCCGGGTGCTGCGGCCGCACCACGACGACCGGGCACGGGGCGTGCCTGGTCACCGACAGCCCGACCGAGCCGAGCAGCACGCTGCTCACCGGTCCGCGGCCGTGCGAGCCGACGACCACGGTCGCCGCGCTGTGTCCGAGGTCGAGGAGCGCGACCCTCGGGTCCGCCATCCAGAGGGCCACGTGCACGGCGAGGTCCGGTGCGACCTCGAGGCAGTGCAGACGGGCGCGGTCGAGCATGGCCAGCGCCTCCGCCCGCTCGTGCATCGGCTCCAGTCCGTGCACGAGGGTGAGCTGCCGGCGCTCACGCCGGGCGTGGTCGATGGCCCAGTCCAGGGCACGGTCGGCGGACGGGGAGCCGTCGAGGCCGACGACGATGGTGCCAGCGGGGATCACGGTGTTGTCCATGTCCCCACCGTCCTCGCCCGCCGGCCCGCCGAGTACCGCCGAACGCCCCCACGTTCGGGACCATCGGCCCTGCACCGGGGCCGGACGGACACGCACCATGGAGTGCATGAACGAGGCAATCGACCTGACCCGCGACGAGTGCGAGCGGCTGCTGCGTTCCGGCGTCGGCGGCCGGGTCGCCCTGGCCTCGCCGAACGGACCGCACATCGTGCCGGTCAACCACTCCGTCGTCGACGACGCGATCATCATCCGGACCTCGCCGTACAGCGTGCTGGGGACCTATGGCCGGGACAGCATGCTGGCCTTCGAGGTCGACCAGTTCGACCACGAGCGGCAGCACGGCTGGAGCGTCGTCGCGCGCGGCCGCGCCGAGGCCGTCGTCCGCCCGGACGAGCTCGACCACATCCGCGAGACCTGGGAGCCGCGACCGTGGGCGTCCGGTGCCCGCACGCTCCACCTGCGCCTGCGTTGGACGGAGATCTCCGGGCGCAGGATCGGGGGCGGCTGGGACCTCACTGCAGCGCTGCCGGTCCGGCGCACCGTGTGAGACTGGCCCGCGTGCTGCCTGCTGCCACCCGCTCCCTGCTCGATGCCGTCACCGCGATCTCGTCCGACCTCGACCTGCGGGCGGTGCTGACCCGGATCGTCGAGGCCGCGACCGAGCTCACCGACGCGCAGTACGGCGCGCTCGGCGTGATCGGCAACGACGCGTTCCTGGTCGAGTTCGTGACGACCGGTCTCGACGACGACACGCGGGCGCAGATCGGCGACCTGCCGCACGGCCGCGGCATCCTCGGCCTGCTGATCCACCATCCGGAGCCGATCCGTCTCGATGACCTGACCCAGCACCCGCAGTCGGCGGGGTTCCCGCCGAACCACCCGCCGATGGGCACGTTCCTCGGCGTACCGGTGCGGATCCGGGGCACGGTGTTCGGCAACCTCTACCTCACCGAGAAGGTGGGCGGTGCGTCCTTCACCCAGGAGGACCAGGAGCTCGTCGAGGCCCTCGCGAGCGCCGCCGGCTTCGTGATCGACAACGCGCGCGCCTACGGCCTGAGCGAGCGCCGGCGCCAGTGGCTGGAGGCGTCGGCGACCCTCTCGGAGGCGCTGCAGCCGCCGATCCAGCTGGGTCCGGGCCTCGCCGAGGTCGCCCGGGTCGCGCGGTGGGCGACCGGCGCGGCCGCGACCGCCGTCCTGCACCTCGAGGAGGGCAACCCGGTCCGCACCGTCGACGCCCTCGACACCGCGGCCGCCGAGCTGGCCCTGTCCGGCCTCGAGGACCAGCCCTGGCCGCGGCTGGACTCCGAGCCCCTGGACACCCGGCTCGGCGAGTTCGCCGCGACCCTGGTGCCGCTGCGCACCCACCTGGTGAGCGCCGGGCTGCTGGTGATCCTGGTCGACCCCGAGACGACCCCGCTGCCGTACGACGAGCGCGTGCTGCTCGCGTCCTTCGCCGACCAGGCGGGCCTGGCGCTGGACCGGGCGCAGGCGATCGAGGACCGTGCCGAGCTCGCGGTCACCTCCGACCGCGAGCGGATCGCGCGCGACCTGCACGACGTGGTGATCCAGCGGCTGTTCGCCACCGGGCTGCAGCTCCAGGGCGCCGGCGCCATGTCACGCGTCCCCGAGGTCGCCGACCGGATCGACAAGGCGGTCGAGGCGCTGGACGTGACGATCCGCGACATCCGCAGCACGATCTTCGAGCTCCAGCACGTCGGCCGCGGACCGTCCCTGCGAGCCGACCTGCGCAAGCTGGCGACCGAGTACGCGCCGCTGCTGAAGTTCGACCCCGTCGTGCACACCGTCGGGCCGGTGGACACCGCCGTACCGGCCGAGGTGCGGGAGCAGGTGCTGCCGGTGCTCCGCGAGGCGCTCTCGAACCTGGCCCGCCACGCCGCCGCCGACCACGGCGAGATCACCCTCGAGACCGACAACCGGGAGGTGCGGCTGACCGTGCTCGACGACGGCGTCGGGATCGCCGCCGACGTCGCCGAGAGCGGGCTGCGCAACGCCCGCCGCCGCGCCCGGGCCCTCGGCGGCTCGCTCGAGCTGACCCCTCGGCACCCGCGCGGCACGTCGTTCGTCTGGCGGGTGCCGTTGCGCTGAGGTGCCGCTCGAGCCAGCCGACCGACCGACCATCCAGCCAGCCAGCCGGCCAGCCGGCCTCAGCGCAGCAGCTTGCTCGCCAGCACCGCGGCCTGGGTACGCCGCTCGAGGCCGAGCTTGGCGAGGATGCTGGAGACGTAGTTCTTGACGGTCTTCTCGGCGAGGAACATCTGCTCGCCGATCTGCCGGTTCGTCATCCCCTCCGCGATGTAGCCGAGCAGCTTGAGCTCCTGCTCGGTGAGCTGCGCGAGCTCCGGTGCGGTGGTGGGTGGGTTGCGCACCCGTTCGAGCACCTTGGCCATCAGGCTCGGGTCGATGAGCGAGTTGCCCGCCGCCACCTGGCGGATCGCGTCGACCAGGTCGTTGCCGCGGATCTCCTTGAGCACGTAGCCCGCGGCGCCGGCCATGATCGCGGCGAACAACGCCTCGTCGTCGTCGTACGACGTCAGGATAAGCGCGCCGATCGACGGGTCGACGGCGCGGACGGCGCGACAGACCTCGATCCCGGAGCCGTCCGGGAGGCGGGCGTCGAGGACGGCGACGTCGGGCCGCAGGGCGGGGATGCGGCTGGTGGCCTCGGTGGCGGTCCCGGACTCGCCGACCACCTCGATGTCGCCAGCGCTCTCGAGCAGGGCGCGCAGGCCCTGACGGACGACTTCGTGGTCGTCGAGGAGGTACACGCGGATCATGGGCCATTCCTATCAACGAACGGTGCCCTCCGGCAGGGACTGGGTGCCTCCGGTGCGGAATCCGGCCTAGAGTGCCGCCATGGTCCCGCTCGCCGCCCTCGAGTCGAACTTCCTGGTGCCCAACGGCACCTTCGTCGTCGTGGCCCTCGTCGTGCTCGGTCTGGTCGCCCTGCTGGTCGTGGTCGGCGTCCTCGTCATCGTCCGGTCGAACGCGCGGGCGCGCCGCACGGACCTCCAGCACCGGAACTGACCGCCGTGGCACACCTCCTGGCCGGGCCGGACAACCCACCCGACTGGTGCTTCCAGGCGAACGCCGACGGCCAGCTGCCGACCTGCACGTGGGACGGCGACAGCTGGCACCGCAGCTACGACGACGGCTCGATGGGGAGCGGGAACGGCATGGGCGGGTTCGCGGTGGTCTTCGTCCTCGCCCTGCTCGTCGGCGTCGGCGTGACGGTCTGGAAGGTGTCGACCGCGCGCCGGATGGCCCGCAGCTCGGGCATGGACGAGGGGGACGCGACCGAGATGACGCTGCTCAGCGACGACGGGTTCGAGGCGACGTACCTGGCGTCGAACCTGCGCCCCCAGGTCCCCGCCCCGCAGCCGAGCGCGAGTACGGCGGACCGGTTGCGCAACCTCCAGTCGCTGCTCGACCAGGGGCTGATCACCCAGGAGGAGTACGACACGCGCCGCCGGGCCGTGATCGACGGCCTGTAGCGGCCTACAGCGCCAGGACCCGGTCCACGCGGTCCAGGCCCGCCTCGGCGTGGGTGATCCAGACGACCGTGCGCCCGTCTGCGCCGTCCAGCACCTCGGCGGCGAGCTCCTCGGCGGTGGCGCCGTCCAGGTGCGCCGCCGGCTCGTCGAGCACCAGCACCGGCTGGTCCGCCAGGAGGGACCGCGCGATCGCGATCCGCGCGCGCTCGCCACCGGACACCTGCGCGTGCCCGTCGCCGAGCCAGCTGTCCAGGCCGTCGGGCAGCGAGTCCAGCCACCCGCCGAGCCGCGCCTGGCGCAGGGCCGCGTCCACGTCTCCGTCGGAGGCGCCGGGCCGGGCGAGCCGGACGTTCTCGGCGAGCGTGGTCGCGAAGACGTGCGGGTCGTCGTCGACCAGACCCACGGTGCGGCGTACGTCGTCGAGCGCCAGGTCGGGGAGTGCGTGGCCGCCGAGCCGGATCACGCCCCGGGCCGGGTCCACGAAGCGCAGCAGGAGGGACGCGAGCGTGCTCTTGCCGGACCCCGTGGGCCCGACGACCGCGACCCGGTCGCCCGGGGCGAGCGTCAGGTCGAGGCCGCGGAGCACGACCCGGTCGCCCCAGGCCGCGTCGACGTGGTCGACGGTGATCGCGTCCCCGTCGGCCAGCATCGGGGCGGCGGGCGTGGACACCACCGGCGTCCGCGCCGCCAGCTCGTCGAGCCGGTCCTCGGCGGCACGGGTCCGCGCGGCGACCGCGCCGGCGTCGGCGAGCGAGCTCGCGACCTCACCGAGCGCGAGCGGCAGCAGCACCAGCAGAGCGAGCACCGGCCCGGAGACCTGGCCGGCGAGCAGCATCGCAGCGACCGCGACACCGATCCCGGAGCACAGGAGCACCACCGCCCGGCCGGTCGCCAGCCAGGTCGCCGAGGCGGTGGTACGCCGGCCGAGCTCGGCGCCCACGGCCGCGACCGCACCGACCGCGCGCTCCTCGGCCTGCCACATCGCCAGCTCGCCGGCGGTCTGGGTCGCCTCGACGACCGCGTCAGACAGCCGGGCCCGGGCGTCGACCGCACCGCGCTCGGCACGGGCGGCGCCGGTCCGCGAGAGGAGGTAGCCGGCGCCGCCGGCGAGGCAGACGCCGGCGACCACGAGGGCCGCCGGCGGCTCGACCAGTGCGGCGACGAGCACCGCGAGGCCGCCGGTGATCGCGAACCCGTGCACGGGCATCCGCACCCGCAGCTGCCGGTCGAGCACGCTGTCGACGTCGTCGACGATCGCCGCGAGCACGTCGCCACGCCGCCGGCCCAGCGCCCCGGGCGTGAGCGGCACCACGGCGTCGTACACCTCGACCCTCCGGTCGGCGAGCAGGCGGAGGACGACGTCGTGGGAGCGGAGGCGCTCGACGTACCGCAGCACCGGGCGGGCGATGCCGAAGGTCCGCACCGCCACGATCGCGACGAGGAGCGTGAGGATCGCGGGCCGGTACGACGCCTGCACGATCAGCCAGCCGGCGGTGGCCGTGAGCGCGACGCCCGAGGCCGAGGCGAGGCCGCCGAGGATCGTCGGCAGCGCGAGGCCTCGTCGCCGCTCGTCGGCCGGCTCCGCGGGCGGGGCCGGGCGGGCCGCCACGGACACCGGCCGGACCGGGACGGCCGGCACCGGCGCGCTCAGCTCGACCACCCGGTCGGCGACGGCGGCCAGCGCGGGCCGGTGGGCGACCACGACGACGCCGCTCGTGCCCCCGAGCTCCCGCACCGTCTCGGCGATCACCCGCTCGGTCGCCGCGTCGAGGTGCGCGGTCGGCTCGTCGAGCAGCACGTACGGCCTGCCGGCCAGCACCACCCGCGCCAGGGCGAGCCGGGCGCGCTCCCCCGCGGACAGGGTGCCGCCGTCCTCGCCGAGCACGGTGTCGAGGTCGACGCCGAGCGCCACCTTCGCCAGGGCCGCCCGCAGCCGATCGTCGCTCGCGTCCGGGACGGCCAGCCGCAGGTTGTCGGCCACCGTGCCCGACACGAACACCGGCCGCTGCGGCAGCCACGCGATCCGGTCCCGGGCCGGACCTCGGACCGTGCCGCCGGTCGGCTCGAGCAGGCCGGCGAGCACGGCGAGCAACGTGGACTTGCCGCTGCCCGACGGCCCGGTGATGGCGAGCACGCCGCGGTCCGGGACGTCGAGGGAGACGTCCTCGAGGGCGGGTACGGCGCGGCCGGGGCGCAGCACCGTCACGTGCTCGACGCGCAGCGCGCCGGGGCGGCGTACCGGACCCGCGCCGGCGGCGTCGACGAGGTCGCTCGCGGCCTCGAACGTCGCCACCCCTTCGGCGGCGGCGTGGAACTCGGCGCCCACCCGGCGCAGCGGCCAGTACGCCTCCGGTGCGAGGAGCAGCACGACCAGCGCGGTCCGGAGGTCGAGGCTGCCCCCCGCGAGCCGGATGCCGACCGTCACCGCGACCAGCGCGACCGACAGCGTCGCCACCAGCTCGAGGACCGCCGAGGAGGCGAATGCGATGCGCAGGGTCTCGACGGTGCGGCGGCGGTACCGCTCGGTGATCGCCCGGATCGTCGCCGACTGCGCCTCGGCCCGCCGGAACGCGGCCAGCGTCGGCAGTCCCCGCATCACGTCGAGGAAGTGGCCCGACAGCGAGGCCAGCGCCCGCCACTGGGAGCGCGCGCGGTCCTGGGTCGCGAGGCCGACCAGGATGCCGAAGACCGGGATCAGCGGCAGCGTGCAGAGCACGACCAGCGCGCTGATCGGGTCCTGGGTGGCGATCGCGACGAGGGTGACGAGCGGCAGCACGGCCGCCAGCACCAGCGCGGGGACGTAGCGGGTGAGGTACGGCTCGGCGGCCGAGGCGCCACGGGTCGCGAGCCCGGCGAGCTCACCGGTCGACCGGCCAGCGCCGCCGTCGCGGAGGATCGCGCCGACCACCCGGCAGCGGAGGTCGGCGCCGACCAGCGACGCCGCCCGGGCGGCGCTGGTGTCCGACGCCCACCCGGTGGCGGCCCGGACCGCGAAGACCGCGACCACGACCGCGGCCCAGGTGCCGACCGCGTCGTCGTGCAGCGCGGCCAGGATCAGCTCGGTGACCGCCCACGCCTGGCCGACCAGGAGCAGGCTGCCGAGCGCGCCGGCGCCGAGCACCACCGCGAGCGGACGGTGGGCCGGGGCGAGGTGGCGGCGTACCCGGGGGTCCGTCGGCCTCATGCGACCGCCTCGAGCTCCTCGTCGGGGATGTGGTGGGTGGAGATCCGGCGGCGGAAGACCCAGTAGGTCCAGGCCTGGTAGGCCAGCACGATCGGCGTGAAGATCGCAGCCACGATCGTCATCACCGTCAGCGTGTAGTCGGTCGCGGAGGCGTTGGTCGTGGTGAGCGAGTACGCCGCGTCCGTGCTCGACGGCATCACGTCCGGGAACAGCGCGACGAACAGGCCGGCGACGGCCAGCGCGATGGTCGCGAAGGTGCCGATGAACGCCCAGCCCTCGCGTCCGGTCCGGGCCATCAGCACCCCGCCCACGAGCGCGAGCGCGGCCACCACGAAGAGGATCGCGGAGCCGGCGTTCCCGGTCAGGGACTGCGCCCAGACGAGGAAGACCACGGCGGCGACGGCCGCGAGGAGGCCGAGCTGGACGGCCGCGGCCCGGGCCCGGTGCCGGATCTCGCCGTCGGTCTTCAGCGCCAGGAACATCGCCCCGTGGGTGAGGAACAGCAGCAGGGTGACGAGCCCGCCCAGCAGGCCGAACGGGTTGAGCAGCGTGAAGATCGTGCCGGTGAAGTCCTTGGTCTCGTCGATCGGCACGCCGCGGACCAGGTTCGCGAACGCGACGCCCCACAGCACGGCGGGGACGTACG
The DNA here is from genome assembly GCF_000620645.1 of Nocardioides sp. URHA0032. Taxonomy (GTDB): domain Bacteria; phylum Actinomycetota; class Actinomycetes; order Propionibacteriales; family Nocardioidaceae; genus Nocardioides. The sequence goes on from NZ_KK211161.1 coordinate 355,759, forward strand.
AGCCGACGATGATCGCCCGGTCCCACCAGGAGTGCCAGGCGGCCTCCGGGCGCTGGTGGCGGTACTCGAACGCGAGGCCGCGCACGATCAGCGCCAGCAGGATCAGCAGCAGCGGCAGGTAGAACCCGCTGAACAGCGTCGCGTACCACTCCGGGAACGCCGCGAACGTGGCGCCGCCGGCGGTGATGACCCAGACCTCGTTGCCGTCCCAGACCGGCCCGATGGTGTTGATCATGATCCGGCGCTCGCGGTCGTCGCGCGCCAGCCAGGGCAGCAGCATGCCGACCCCGAAGTCGAAGCCCTCGAGGCAGAAGTAGCCCATCCAGAGGACGGCGATCAGGATGAACCAGACGGTGGTGAGCTCCATGTCTCCGCTCCTCTCTCAGTAGGCGAACGCCAGCGGGCGGTCTTGGTCGTCGTCGCTGCCGCGCAGCGTCGGGTCCGGTGGCTCCTCGAAGGGGTCGGCCCCCTTCTTCACGAACCGCACGATCAGGCCGACCTCGATCACCGCGAGGACGGCGTACAGCAGCGTCAGGCTGAGCACGGAGATCCACGCCTCCGTCGTGCTGACCCCGGGCGAGACCCCGTGTGCGGTGGTCATCAGGCCGAACACCACCCACGGCTGGCGGCCCATCTCGGTGAAGATCCAGCCGAAGGAGTTCGCGAAGATGACGAGGAGCGGCGTCGCCACCGCCATCCGCGCGAACCACCGCGACGTGGGCGCCCGGCCCCGGCGGGTCAGGAACAGGATCAGCGCGGAGAACAGGGCGGCCAGCATGCCCAGCCCGATCATGTAGCGGAACGTCCAGTAGGTGACCGGGATGATCGGCGAGTACTTGCCGGACGGGTCGTAGTACGTCGAGCCCGGGTCCTGGCCGTACTTCTCCTGGTACTCCGCGCGCAGGTCGTTGATGCCCTGCACCTGGCCGTCGAAGCTGCCGGTCGCGAGGAAGGACAGCAGGCACGGGACCGTGATGGAGAACTTCTCCGAGCTGCCGTCCGGCGTACCGATGGTGAAGATCGAGAACGGCGCGCACGAGTCCTGCGTGTCGTACAACGCCTCGGCCGCCGCCATCTTCATCGGCTGGACCTCGGTCATGATCTTGCCCTGGTAGTCACCCGAGACCGAGACCACGACAGCGGCGAACAGCGTGACCCACGCGCCGAGGCGGATGCCCTTGCGGTAGAGCAGCCGGTCGTGCTGGTGCCGCTCGGAGACGTAGAGCCAGGCGCTGACGCCGAGCACGAACGCGCCCGCGGTCATGTACGCCGCGCTGATCACGTGCGGGAAGGTCGCGAGCTGGACCTTGTTGAACATCACGTCCCCGAAGTGGTGCAGCTCGGCGCGGCCGGTGTCGGGGTTGTACTCGTAGCCGACCGGGTGCTGCATCCAGGAGTTCGCGGCGAGGATGAACCAGGCGCTCGCGAGCGTGCCGAGGTGCACCAGCCACATGCAGCCGGCGTGCAGGCCGCGGGGCAGCTTGTCCCAGCCGAAGATCCACAGGCCGAGGAACGTCGACTCCAGGAAGAACGCCAGCAGCGCCTCGACCGCCAGCGGGGCGCCGAAGATGTCGCCGACGAAGCGGGAGTAGTCCGACCAGTTCATCCCGAACTGGAACTCCTGCACGATGCCGGTCACCACGCCGATCGCGAAGTTGATCAGCATCAGCTTGCCGAAGAACTTCGTGAGCCGGAGCCAGTCGGGCTGCTTGGTCCGCAGCCAGAGGGTCTCCATCACCGCGACCAGGGCGGTCAGGCCGATCGTGATCGGCACGAACAGGAAGTGGTAGACGGTCGTGATGCCGAACTGCCACCGTGCGATGTCGAGGATGCTGTCCAACGTGGTCTCCGCTCCGGACGTCGTGTGACGACGAGGAAACGCTAGGGAGGACTGTGCCTCCGCGACCCGGGCCGGGGGTCCCCCGGTTCGGGCCAAAGGTCCCGTCCCAGCGCTTGTGAAAACTTTCTCAAAGTCTCCATCGGGCAGAACAGAGTCGAATCGCGGGGTCTTCCCGACCCTCCGAAAAGGTGTCCCGGGTCTCACCAGCACGCCGAGTCGGCGCAGTCTCAGTCGAGAAGCCCGCCGAGTCGGCGCAGTCTCAGCTGAGACTGCGCCGACTCGGCGTCAGCGGGTGAGGAGGACCGACGAGCCGTGGCCGAACAGGCCCTGGTTGGCGGTGATGCCGACCCGGGCGCCCTCGACCTGGCGACCGGTGGCCTGGCCGCGGAGCTGCCAGGTGACCTCGCAGACCTGCGCGAGGGCCTGGGCGGGGACGGCCTCGCCGAAGCAGGCGAGCCCGCCGGAGGGGTTGACCGGGATCCGGCCGCCGAGCGTGGTCTCGCCGGCGCGCAGCAGCGCCTCGGCCTCGCCGCGCTTGCAGAGCTGGAGGTCCTCCATCCAGTCCAGCTCGAGCGCCGTCGACAGGTCGTAGACCTCGGCGAGGGAGACGTCGGCCGGGTCGATGCCCGCTTCCTCGTACGCCGCCTGGCCGATCGACTCCTTGAACGTCAGCTCGGGTGCGGCCACCGCCGTACTCGCGTCGGTGGAGAGGTTCGGCATGTCGAGCACGGTGTTGGGGAAGGTCGGCGTGACCGTCGAGATCGCGTCGATCCGCACCGGGTCGGCGAGGCCGTGGCGCGCGGCGTACTCCGTGCTGGTGAGCACGACCGCGGCCGCACCGTCGGAGGTCGCGCAGATGTCGAGCAGGTGCAGCGGGTCCGAGACGACCGCGGACGTCAGCACGTCCTCGACGCTGACCTCCTTGCGGTAGCGGGCATGAGGGTTCGCCAGCCCGTGCCGGGCGTTCTTGACCTTCACCCGCGCGAAGTCCTCGGCCGTGGCGCCGTAGAGGTCCATCCGGCGGCGCGCGTACATCGCGAAGTACGCCGGGTTGGTCATGCCGAGCAGCCGGAACCGCAGCCAGTCCGGGTCGTCCCAACGCTCGCCCGCGTTGGGCGCGAGGAAGCCCTTCGGGGTCGTGTCCGCGCCCACCACGAGGGCCACCTCGGACAGGCCGGCCAGGATCCGGGCCCGCGCGGTGTCCAGGGCCTGCGCGCCGGTGGCGCAGGCGGCGTACGACGTCGCGACCCTGGCGCCGTTCCACCCGAGCGCCTGGGCGAAGGTCGCGCCGGCGACGTACCCGCCGTAGCCGTTGCGGACCGTCTCGCCGCCGACGACGAGGTCGACGTCCTGCCAGTCGATGCCCGAGTCGGCCAGTGCGGCCCGGGCCGCGTGCACGCCGTACTCGACGAAGTTGCGGCCCCACTTGCCCCACGGGTGCATGCCGACACCCGCGACGGCGACGCTCACTGGTCGGCCTCCTCGCCCATCTCGGTCACCGGCTTCCAGCGCCAGATCGACCGGTCGCCGGACTCGTCGGCGTAGAGCGTCTCGACGACGAGCTCGACCTCGCCGCCCACGCGCAGGTCCACCACGCCGTACCCGTCGGCGACCTGGCCGACGACGACCAGTCCCTCGGGCAGCTCGACCGCGGCGAGCGCGAACGGCTCGTACGGCTCGGTGCGCGGGACGTACGGCGGGGGCGGCTGGTACTGCGCGTCCGTGTACGACCAGACGGTCCCGCGGCGGGACAGCTCCACCTGCTCGAAGTCCTCACCCGCGCAGCCGGGGTTGCGGCAGAAGCCGTCGGCACGGGGGAAGAACACCGTCCCGCAGGTCGTGCAGCGCGTGCCCAGCAGCGCCGGGTCCGGGTCGGTCGTGAACCAGCCCTCGATCGCAGGCGTCGCCGTCATGAACCCTCCGGAGAACTAGAACGTGTTCTCATCTTAACCGCATCGACCGGAGTCGTCCGCCTGAGGGCGGCGTATCGAGGTGCGGGAGGCGGACGACCCGTCAGCCGCGCGCCAGGTACGCCAGCAGGTCGTGGCGGGTGACGACGCCGACCGGCTTGCCGTCCTCGTGCACGAGCAGTGCGTCGGCGCCTTCGAGCGCACCGACCGCCTCCGAGGCCGGCTCGGTGGAGCCGATCGTCGGCAGCGGGGGCGACATGTGCTCGCTGACCGGGTCGGTCAGCCGCGCCGTACCGGTGAAGAGCAGGTCGAGCAGGGTGCGTTCGGAGACCGACCCGACGACCTCGGCCGCGACCACGGGCGGCTCGGCGCGGACGACCGGCATCTGCGAGACGTTGTACTCCTGCAGGATCGCGACGGCCTCCGCGATGGTCTCGTTCGGGTGCGTGTGCACGAGGTCGGGCAGCCGGCCGTCCTTCCCGCGCAGCACCTCGCCGACGTTGCGCGCAGGCCGCTCGAGGCCGTCGACCGGGAAGCCGTACTGCGCCAGCCACTCGTCGTTGAAGACCTTGGTGAGGTAGCCGCGCCCCGAGTCCGGGAGCAGGACGACGATGACCGCGTCCTCGCCCTCCGGCGTGCCCTCGAGCTCGTGCGCGAGCTGGATCGCGGCGTACGCCGCCATGCCGGACGAGCCGCCGACCAGCAGGGCCTCCTCGCGGGCCAGCTGCCGGGTCATCGCGAACGAGTCGGCGTCGGTGACCTCGATGATGCGGTCGGCGACCGACCGGTCGTAGGCGTCCGGCCAGAAGTCCTCGCCCACGCCCTCGACGAGGTACGGGCGCCCGCTGCCGCCGGAGTACACCGAGCCGGCGGGGTCCGCGCCGACCACCTGCACGGCCGGGTTCTGCTCCTTGAGGTAGCGGCCGGTGCCGCTGATGGTGCCGCCCGTGCCGACGCCCGTGACGAAGTGCGTGATCCGGCCCTCGGTCTGCGCCCAGATCTCGGGACCGGTGGTCTCGTAGTGCGAGCGCGGGTTGTGCGGATTGGAGTACTGGTCGGGCTTCCAGGCGCCGGGCTGCGAGGCGAGCCGGTCCGACACGTTGTAGTAGGAGTCGGGGTGCTCCGGCTCGACGGCGGTCGGGCAGACGACCACCTCCGCGCCGTACGCCTTGAGCACGTTGCGCTTGTCCTCGCTGACCTTGTCCGGGCAGACGAAGACGCACTTGTAGCCCTTCTGCTGGGCGACCATCGCCAGCCCGACGCCGGTGTTCCCGGACGTCGGCTCCACGATCGTGCCGCCCGGCTGGAGCTCGCCGGAGGCCTCGGCCGCCTCGATCATGCGGGTGGCGATGCGGTCCTTCACGGACCCGCCGGGATTGAGGTACTCCACCTTGGCGAGGACGATCGGTCCCTTCGCGCCGTCGAGGGAACCGGTGGACCTGGTGAGCCTGAGCAGCGGGGTGTTGCCGATCAGCTCGAGGAGGGAGTTCACGTACTGCATCCGCACAATCTAGAGGCGGTCGCGGCCATCGCCGCAAACGCCGTTGAGGCCCTCCGTAGAGTGAGCCGCGTGGGGAAAGCCGGTGCCGCTCGGAAGCTGGCCTCCGCCGCTGCGTACGGCGGGGGCGGGCTGTCCCTGCTCGGAGGCGCTCTGTACGGCGTGCTGCGCGTCGAGGCGGGCGTCGCCCGCAAGACGATCGGGCGCCTCGACCACGACCCGCCGGACGCGAGTGGCTGGTACGGCCGCGGCCGGCCGGGTCCCGCGATCAAGGTGGCGCTGCTGGGCGACTCCAGCGCCGCCGGGTACGGCGTGGACCGGGTCGAGCAGACCACCGGAGCCCTGCTCGCGAGCGGCGTCTCCGAGCGAGCCGGCCGCCGGGTCTACCTCCGCGAGGTCGCCGTCGTCGGGGCGATGTCGTCGGACCTCAGCAGCCAGATCGACAAGGTGCTGCCGACCGAGCCGGACGTCGCGGTCGTCCTGGTCGGCGCGAACGACGTCACCCACACGGTGCTCCCCTCCGCGTCGGTGCGGCACCTCTCCGAGGGCGTCCAGCGGCTCCAGGACGCCGGCGTCGCCGTCCTCGTCGGCACCTGTCCCGACCTCGGCACCGTCAAGCCGATCGCGCCGCCGCTGAAGCAGGTCGCCCGGGCCTGGTCGCGACGGCTCGCGGCCGCGCAGACGATCGCCGTCGTCGAGCAGGGCGGCCGCACCGTGTCGCTCGGCTCGATCCTCGGACCGGAGTTCGCGGCCGCTCCCGCCGTGCTCTTCGGCCCGGACCAGTTCCACCCCTCCGTGGACGGCTACCGCTCGCTCGTGCAGGTGCTGCTGCCCTCGACGCTCGCCGCGCTGGGGCTGATCCCCGACGACGAGGCCGAGCCCGAGGCCTACCGCGGCGAGGGCGTCCTGCCGATCGCCGCCGCCGCCGTCCAGGCGGTCAACCAGCCCGGCACCGAGCTCGGCGGCACCGAGGTGGGCGGCTCGCGGCGCGGCGTACGCGGCCTCTGGGTCGAGATGCGGCACCGCCGCCGGCACCCGGGCGCCGAGGGCGAGGCTCCCGACGAGCACGACGAGGACTCGCTGGAACCGGTGGACGGATAGGCGAAACCCCACCCCCGCCGGCGGCCCAGGCCCCGAGTCGACGTGACGGCATGGTGGTGCCCCCACGGCATTCGGGCGAACGACGCGCCGGAATCTGCGAGCCCTGTCCAGACGGCTTGGCACGTCGGCACGCGGGCCCGCACCTGCCACCGCGAGGCCCTCCCGTACCGACCTTGTCGGGGGAAACCCGACGGACACGCCGATCCCGCCCGGCGTGTCCGTCGGGTTTCTCCGGTCAGCCGGAGAAACCCGCCGGCGTGTCGCACCGAAACGACGACGGGGCCCGGATCGCTCCGGGCCCCGTCGTACGTCGTGCCTGGTCAGTCGCCCCGCATGATCGCGAGGATGCGCAGCAGGTTGGTGTAGATCCAGACCAGGCTGACGGTCATCGCGAACGCCGCGCGCCACCCCTCGCGGTCCGGCAGCCGGTTGGCGACGCCCTGCTCGACGAAGTCGAAGTCGAGCACCAGCATGAAGACGCCGAGCGCGAGGCCGACGACGGCGAAGAGCAGGCCGAGCTTGCCGTCGCCGAAGAGGCCCAGCTGGGCGCCGAACGCGCTCAGCACGACCTCGATGAGGCTGATCGCGACCACGCCGAGCATGGCGGCGATGACCATCCGGCGGAACTTGTCGCTGACCTTGATGTTGAAGAACTTGTAGACGGCGAGCGTGCCGGCGAAGGCGCCGAACGTGCCGATCACCGCGCTGGTCACGACGCCCGGGTAGGCCAGGTCGAAGACCTTGCTGATGGCACCCAAAGCGACGCCCTCGGCCGCGCAGAAGAGCAGCACGAGCGCGGGGCTGATCACGCGCTTGAACGAGTTGACCATCGACAGCACGAACGCCAGCAGGGAGCCGATCGTCGCGGCGGCGATGAGGCCGCTGATCGCGGACGCGTCGGTGTTCTGGTCGACGTCGGGGCTCAGCACCCAGGTGATCGCCGCGGTGATGATGACGACCGCCAGCGAGATGCCGGTCTTCATGACGACCGAGTCGATCGTCATCGGCTGCTGGACGGTGGTGGGCGGCGTGCCCGGCGTGCCCTGCGCGCCACCGGTGCTCCACGTCGAGGGGTCGGTGTAGCCCTGGTCGGCGTACGCGGCGGTGCCTCCGGGCCGGTTGAACTCCTCGGAACGCCGGAAGACCGGGTTGTTGCTCTGCATGGGTCTCTCCTCGAGGCCGCGACTGTGGAACCCATCCTAGGCGGGTTCACCCGGTTCAACGGAGGCCGGGACCGGAACGTTCCCGGCAGAATCGCTGGCCATGGACCAGTTCGTGTTCCTCCTGGTCGTCGGCGGGCGCTTCGTGCTGCCGCTGCTGATCCCGCGCTTCCCGCTGCCGGCGGTGATCGCCTGCCTGGTGCTCGACGGCGTCGACCAGACGATCTTCCAGCTGTTCGGGTACGACCCGCCGAACTACCAGTCCTACGACAAGGCGATGGACATCTTCTACCTGTCCCTCGCCTACCTGGCGGCGATGCGGAACTGGGACAACCTGCACGCCTTCGCGATCGCGCGGTTCCTCTTCTACTACCGGCTCTTCGGAGCGTTCCTCTTCGAGATGACCCACGAGCGCGCGGTGCTGCTGATCTTCCCGAACACCTTCGAGTACTTCTTCATCGCCTACGAGCTGGTCCGCACCCGCTGGGCGACCCGTCCGGTGCGCACCAGGGCGTGGCTGATCACCGCCGCGGCGATCTGGATCTTCGTCAAGCTGCCGCAGGAGTACTGGCTGCACGTCGCCCAGCTCGACGTCACCGACACGCTGCGCGACTACCCCTGGACGCGCTGGGTGCTGGCGATCGCGATCGTCGGCGGTACGGCGGTCCTCTGGTTCGTCGTCCGGCCCCGGCTGCCCGAACCCGACCACCGCCTGCAGCTCGGCGCCGGACCGGTCCCGGACGCCGTCAGCAACGAGACGGCGGTCGCGTCGCTGCGGGTCGGCAACGGCTGGGTGTGGTCCTGGATGACGCTGGAGAAGGTCGTGCTCGTCGGCCTGGTCTCCGTGATCTACGCGCAGATCCTGCCCGGCATCGACGACTCCAACTTCCGGGTCTTCGTCTCCGTCGGGGTCCTGGTCGTCGTGAACGCCGGCATCACCCTGCTGGCATCGCGCCGCGAGTGGACGATCGAGTCGGCGAGCCTCGCGGTCGCGGAGCGGATCGTCGCGAACGTCGTGCTGGTCTTCGCCGCCGACCAGTTCTTCGGGCACAACGCCGCCGGGTGGGACACGTTCTTCTTCCTGTGCCTGATCAGCCTGATCACCACGCTGCACGACCGGTACCAGCCGGTCTACGCCTACCGGGAGCGGCTCTCCGACGTGGACAGCAGCAACGTGGCCCGGCGGCCGATCCGGTAGTCGCGGACCTGGTCCGCGTCCGGGTTGTCGCGGAGCAGCCCGTCCCAGTCCGAGAGCCGCTCGACGGCGTACCCCTGGGTCCGCGCGATCAGCTCCAGCGCGGCCAGCGTGGGCCGGCCGGTCAGCACCGTGTCGCCGTACGAGAACGCGTCGGCGACGGCGTTGCCCTCGCGCTCGACGTGCTCGTCGGCCAGGCGTACGACGGCCTCCGGGCTGCGGTGCAGCTCGGTGTCGATGACGACGTGGCGGGCACCGGTCTGGCGGATCCTCGTGAGCAGCTCGGTGTGGCGGAGCGTGTGGTAGAGGAACCCCAGGCACAGCACCACGTCGACCGCGGGCCGGTCCCGCTCGAGGACCTCGAACACGTCACCGGCCACGAACTCCGCCCGTTCCGCGAGGTCGTACGCCGCGAGGTTCGCCGTCGCGTTCGCCACCAGCTCCGGCCGCGCCTCGACGCCGACGACCGATGCGGCTCCGGCCTGCAGCGCGGCCAGCGACCACCGGCCGTCGTGGCTGGCGATGTCGAGGACCCGGGCGCCCGGGAAGAGGTCGGCGTACTCGGTGAAGATCGCCTCGTGCCGCAGGTGCAGGCGCCACGGGAACGAGGAGGTCTCGCTGGTCTCGAAGAACCGCGGGTAGTCCTCGAAGAACCCCCGCTCGACCCGCCGGCTCCCGGCCGGCGCTCCGGACGGCGGCCCGGCGGGGCGGTCGCGCGGATCGGCAGCGGCGCGGTCGCGGGACCTGGTCCAGGGCATGCCTCAACCTAACGGTCGTGCCCCCGCTGGGACTCGAACCCAGACTGGGCCGCTTTTAAGGCGGCTTCCTCTGCCGATTGGGATACAGGGGCGTGGTCGCCGCAAGACCGACGACCACCGGGACATTCTGCCCAGTCGGCAGCCGCGCAGGTCAGCGCAGCGCGGCGGCGCGGGCGAGGACGTCGTCGAGCATCTGCTCGGTGAGCTTCCCGGTGAACGTGTTCTGCTGGCTGGGGTGGTAGCAGCCGAGCAGCGTGATCGAGCGGTCGCCCGAGACCAGGGTGGCCTCCGAGCCGTGGGTGAAGCGCGGCTTCGGGCGGGCCACGGTCCAGCCCAGGGCGGCGAACGTGCGCAGGGCGGCGTCCCACCCGATCGAGCCGAGGGCGACGACCACCCGCACGTGCGGAGCGAGGAGGCCGACCTCGGCCTCCACCCAGGGCGCGCACGTGTCCCGCTCCACGGTCGTGGGCCTGTTCTGCGGCGGCGCGCACCGGACCGTCGCCACCATCCGGGTGTCGATCAGCTCCAGGCCGTCCGCGGCGTGCACGCTCGTGGGCTGCGTCGCGAGCCCGACCCGGTGCAGCGAGGCGAACAGCCAGTCGCCGCTGCGGTCACCGGTGAAGACCCGGCCGGTGCGGTTGCCGCCGTTCGCGGCGGGGGCCAGGCCGATCACGAGGATCCGCGGCGTCGGCGACCCCCAGCCCGGGATCGGCCGGCCCCAGTACGGCTGGTCGGCGAACGACGCCCGCTTCGCGTGCGCCACGTCCTCGCGCCAGCGGACCAGCCGGGGACAGGCGCGACAGACCGAGACGCGGGCGTCCAGGTCCTCCAGCGGGACGGACCGGGCGAGGCGTCGTACCTGCGCGGGGGTACCCGCGACGGGGGTCGAGGCGTCCGCGGGGTCACCCGGCCAGCCGGTGCCAGGCGGCACGGGTGAGGGGAAGAGCCCTCCGGTCAGGGGGTGCGGGAGGAGGTCGCTCACGCGGACCATCCTCCCGCCGCTCCCCCACGAGAGGTCGAGGGGATCAGGACCGTGCGGTCGAGGTACCCATCGTGGACGGGTCGCCGAGGTGGTCGCCGCCGTCGCGGTGCACCTTGTCGGCGACCGCGGAGGCCGCCGAGGTCGCCTTCTCCTTGACCGCCCCCGCGACGGCCGGCGCCTGCGTGGCGACGGTCTCCTGGGCCTTGCTCGCCGCCGACTGCACGGTCGGGTTCCCGGCGAGCCTGGTCGCGCCGGACTTGATCTGCTCGTAGCGCTCGCGGCCCGCGCGGGAGCCGAGCACGTAGCCGGCTGCGAAGCCGACCAGCAGGCTGGACTTGCTGAACATGGTTCCTCCTAGGAGTGATGGGTACGGCGCCACACGGTCAGCCCGACCAGCCCGACGAGGGCGGTGGCGGCGACGACCGCGGCGATCCTCGCGGTCGACCTGGCCTTCGACTCGAGCCGGCCATGGAGCTCGTCGATGGTGGCGGCGAGCTGCTCGCGCTGCCGCTCGATGTCGGCCTCGATCTGCTCCGGTGTCGTGCCGTTGGTGCTCATACGTGGGCCTTCACGGTGGCGACGTCCTGCTTGACGCCCGCGAGGGCCTGCTCCGGCACCGGCGGCACGGCCTGCTCGAGCTCCTTCCGACCCCCGAGGGCAGCGCCCAAGGCGCCGATCAGCAGCACACCGGCCACGATCAGGCCGGCGGCCCACAGCGGCAGCACGAGCGCGAGCGCGATGATCGCCGTCGCGATCAGCACGCCGGCCGCGAAGAACGCCAGCAGGCCGGCGAGGCTGAACATGCCGATCCCCAGCCCGGCCCGTCTGCCCTTCTGGCTGAGCTCGGCCTGCGCCAGCCTGATCTCGCTGCGGACCAGCTCGGGGATCTGCTCCGACAGCCGGTGCACGATCGCCCCGAGTGGCTCGTCCGTGGTGGTCGGGTCGCTCATAGGGAGCCGGTGCCCAGCGGACCGGGACCGGAAACCGTCAGCTCTCGAGGAGTGACCAGGCGATCCCGTCCAGGATGTCCGCCTCGGACACGACGAGCGAGGGGACACCGGCGCGTCGAAGCACCCGCGACAGGATCAGCACCCCCGCGTCGATGACGTCGGCACGGCCGGGGTGCATCGACGGCAGCGCCCGACGCTCGTCGACGGTCATCGCGACCAGCCGGTCCACGGTCGCCTGGATCGTCTCGATCGGGAACACCGCCTGGTCCACGGCCGTCCGGTCGTAGGCCGGCAGGTCGAGCGCCACGGCCGCCAGCTGCGTCACGGTGCCGGCGACGCCGACCGCCGCCGCGGCGTCGGCGGGCGTCACCGGGCAGGCGTCGAGGTGCGCGTCGATGTCGGCGATGCACGCCTCGACCTCGGACCGGGTCGGCGGGTCGGAGTGCAGGTGCCGCTCGTGCAGCCGCACCGAGCCGATGTCCATGGAGTACGCCGCGTCCGGGGCGGAGCCGCCGAGGATCAGCTCGGTCGAGCCGCCGCCGATGTCGATCACGAGCACCGGCTCGGCGGGGGGCGTGCGGAGGTTGCGCACCGCGCCGTCGAAGGACAGCGCCGCCTCCTCGCTGCCGCTGACCACCTCGGGCTCGACGCCCAGCCGGGAGCGGACACCCGCCACGAACACGTCCGAGTTCGACGCGTCCCGGGTCGCGGACGTCGCCACGAACCGGACGCGGGACGGTGGCACGGCGTACGCCCGGATGATCTCGGCGTACTCGTCGATGGCGGAGAACGCCCGCTCCAGGGCCTCGTCGGCGATCCGCCCCGTGCGGTCCAGGTCCTGTCCGAGCCGCACCATCCGCTGCTCGCGGACGTCGACCTCGGGCAGGGCGCCCACGAGCAGCTTGATGGTGTTGGTGCCGCAGTCGATCGCGGCCACGCGCCCGGTCATACGCAGGGCCCGGAGTCCCACCAGGCGCCGAGCCGGTCGAGCACCTCGTCGCCGAGCGGGTTCACGCCCCGGCCCTGCGCGAGCGCCTGCCCGGCCAGCACGTGCAGGCACTTGACGCGGTCCGGCATCCCGCCGGCGGAGATCCCCTCGATCTCGGGCACCTCGCCGAGGGTGGCCCGGTACGACAGGTAGGCCTGGTGCGCGTCCCGGTACGACGTTGCGAGCGCCTCGTCGTCGGACAGCCGGTCCTGCATCTCCTTCATCAGGCCCGAGCCCTCGAGGGTGCCGATCCGCGACGCCGCCCGGGGGCAGGTCAGGTAGAACGTCGTCGGGAACGGCGTGCCGTTCGGAAGCCGCGGCTCGGTGGTGACCACGTCGGGGTTGCCGCACGGGCACCGGTGGCCGATGTCGTGGACGGCTCGCGGCTCGCGGCCGAGCTGGGCCTCGATGGCGGCGACGTCCTCGGGCTCGATCACCCCTCGATCATGCCAGCACCCGCTGGCCGAGCAGCGAGCGCCGGCGAGCGCCGCTACTTGACCTGGCGGCCGCCTCCCGGCCCTCGCAGGCTCGGTCCGGGGCCGCTCACTTCTCGTCGATCTTCGACGGCGGCGGGGGCTCGGGCCGGGGCGGGTTCCCGGCCAGCTCGACCGACTGCCACGCCGTCGACCACCAGGCCGTGGGCGGCTTCCGCGCGACCGTCGAGGGGTCGGTGAGCTCGCTGCTCCGCTCGATCGGGTCGCCGTTCTCGTCGAGGACGACGTAGGACGTCTCGCCGGGCATCACGTAGTTCAGCTCCCGCGCCTGCTGCCGGACGTACGCCGGGTCCTCCCAGCGGGCCTTCTCCCGCTCGAGGTCCTCGATGCTGGCCTGGCGCAGCGCGATCTGGTCCTTGAGGTCGCTGATGTGCTCCCGCTGCTGCAGGTAGGCCCGCAGCGAGGACGCGTAGCTCACCGTGAGGACCGCGACCACGAGCACCAGGATCGCTGCCCGGCCGGTGAAACGCGGCCGGCGCGCCTCGACGGCGGCGGCCGGTCCGGCGGCGACCCGCGGCGCCGGTCGTCGGGGCACGCTCCGGCCACGGGGTCCGCGCGACGGCGTACGTCGGGACTCGGAGGGCATGCCTCCTAGGTTCGCTCAGGCACCGTACCGAGGGAACGCCGACGCGCCGGAGTAGCGCGCGGCATCTCCCAGCTCGTCCTCGATCCGAAGCAGCTGGTTGTACTTCGCGACCCGGTCGGAGCGCGCCGGGGCACCGGTCTTGATCTGGCCGCAGTTCACCGCCACGGCCAGGTCGGCGATCGTCGTGTCCTCCGTCTCGCCGGAGCGGTGGCTCATCATGCAGCGGAAGCCGTTGCGGTGCGCGAGCTCGACGGAGTCCAGGGTCTCGGTGAGCGAGCCGATCTGGTTGACCTTGACCAGCAACGCGTTGGCCTGCCCGCCGCTGATGCCGCGCTGCAGCCGCTCGACGTTGGTGACGAACAGGTCGTCGCCGACGATCTGGGTCCTGGTGCCGAGCTGGTCGGTGATCGCCTTCCAGCCCTCCCAGTCGTCCTCGTCGAGCGGATCCTCGATGGAGACGATCGGGTACGACGCGACCAGGTCGGCGTAGTAGGCGGTCATCTCCTCGGCGGACTTCGTGCCGCCCTCGAAGGCGTAGGCGCCGTTCTCGTAGAACTCCGAGGCTGCGACGTCCATCGCCAGCGCGATGTCCTTGCCCAGGGAGAGGCCGGCGGCCGCGACGGCCTCGGCGATCAGGTCCAGCGCGGCCCGGTTGCTGTCCAGGTTCGGCGCGAACCCACCCTCGTCGCCGAGGCCGGTCGAGAGGCCCTTCTTCTTCAGCACCGACTTGAGCGCGTGGTAGACCTCGGCGCCCGCGCGCAGCGCCTCGCGGAACGACGCCGCCCCGATCGGCGCGATCATGAACTCCTGGACGTCGACGTTCGAGTCGGCGTGCGAGCCGCCGTTGAGGATGTTCATCATCGGCACCGGGAGCAGGTGTGCGTTCGGCCCGCCGACGTAGCGGTACAGCGGCAGCTGCGCCGAGTCGGCCGCGGCCCGCGCGACCGCGAGCGAGACGCCGAGGATCGCGTTGGCGCCCAGCTTGGCCTTGTTGGGCGTGCCGTCGAGCTCGAGCATCGTCTGGTCGACCAGCCGCTGGTCGTCGGCGGCGAGGCCCTCCACCGCCGGCGCGATCGTCTGGATGACGGCGTTGACGGCCTTCTGGACGCCCTTGCCGGCGTACCGGTCGCCGCCGTCGCGCAGCTCGACCGCCTCGAAGGCGCCGGTGGAGGCGCCGCTCGGGACCATGGCGCGGGCGAACGCACCGTCGTCGAGGAGCACCTCGACCTCGACGGTGGGGTTGCCGCGCGAGTCGAGGATCTCGCGAGCGCCGACAGCTTCGATGGATGCCACGTCATTGCTCCTGGGATGAGACTGGGGAGTCGTTCAGGCCGTGGTTCAGCCTAGCGGCGGGGAACGAGACGGTCATCGTCGTCCCAGCGCCGTCGTCGTTGTCACGCGCGGAGGAGGTGCCACCGTGGAGCGTCGGTGTCCGGCAGCGCGTAGTCCATGTGGACCAGGTCCGGCCGGTAGCCGGGCTCGGCGTCGCGCAGCGTGCGCAGCCGCGCCCGGTCCGGCACCCCGCAGAGCTCGTGGCCCTCGCGCAGCAGGCAGTGGGCGATCCGGTCGCGCACGTCGGAGTCGTCCTCGACGATGAGTACCCGAGCCGCGGACGAACCCTAGAGCAGTGCGCGGACGGCTTCCCGCAGCGCCTGCTCGGGGTCGACGCCCTGCTCCCGCGCCTCCGCGACGAGGGCGAGCAGGCGGCCGCCGAGGTCGGTCCCGTGCGGCTCGACGGTGCTCCCCGCCCGCTCGAGCCGGTCGAGCACCTTGTCGGCGTACAGCAGCGCGGGCAGGCCGGGCGGGAGCCCCTCGGTGACCGAGCCGCGCTGCTTCTCCGCCGCCTTGATCGACTCCCAGACCTCGTTGATCTCCTCGGGGCTGCCGCCGGGCGCGGACCCGAAGACGTGCGGGTTGCGACGCCGCATCTTGGCGACGATGTCGGCGGCCACGTCGTCGATCGTGAACTCGCCGCCCTCCTCCGCGATCACCGCGTGGAAATAGACCTGCAACAGCAGGTCGCCGAGCTCCTCGCGCAGGTGAGCGGCGTCGCCCGTGTCGATCGCCTCGAGGGTCTCGTGGGTCTCCTCCAGGAGGTAGCGCGCCAGGGAGCGGTGCGTCTGGCCGGCCTTCCACGCGCACTCGGCGCGCAGGCGGCGCATGACCGCGAGGAACTCCAGGAGCGGCTCGCCCGACGCCGTCATCAGCCCGCCGGCTATCCGCAGCGCTGGTTGTCCGGCAGGGCCCCGGCGTACTCGGTGTCGGGCTGGTCGGCGTCGGCCTTGGTCGCGGTGTCCGACACCGCGAAGGAGAGACCGGTGTCGGTGAGCTTCGACGCGCCGTCGTCGATCGAGACGCCGTACAGCGGGTCGATCCGCACGTCGTGCGCGTCGAGCCAGTCCTGGAACGCCTTCTGCCCGGCGGCGAGGTTCGCCTTCGCGCCGCTGCCGCCGAGGGTCGCGCCGACGGCGGTCTCGACCGCCTGGACGTAGGTCGCGGCGCCCTGCACGTCGATGATCGCCTGCCGCTGGGAGCCGCTGAGGTCGGCCAGCGACTGCTCGGCCTGCCGCACCGCCTGGTCGTACGACGGGCCGGCCGTGACGTCGTGCTCGGCGGCGAACTGGTCGGCGGCCGCCCGCAGCGCGAGGCTGCCGGCCACCTGGGCGCGCAGGTAGTGCTGCGGCAGCGCCTGGTCCTCCTGCAGCTGCTTCTCGGCGGCCTGGCAGTACGCGACCGACACGTCGTCGACCTGGCTGGTCGAGATCGTGTCGTCCCCGACCCGGGCGGCGACGCCCGGGCTGAAGGCCGGCACGTCGTCGCAGCCGGTGAGCAGCACGGCGGCGGCGAGGACCAGCGCGAGGCCACCAAGACGGGTCGGGGTCACGGGTTCTCCTTGTGGTGTGCAGCGGGTTCGGCGGCGGGGTCGATGACGGCGTCGATCACCTGCCGGGCCCATTCAAGCAGGGCGATGCCGGCGATCGGCTTCCCCCCGACCACCGCGGTCTGGGGTCGGGGCACCAGGATCGTGCGGACCGGTGCCTTGACGATCGACTTCGGGTAGAGGCGGTTGAGGCGCACGACCCGGGAGTCGGGCAGCTCGACGGGTGCGAACCGCACGTTCCGACCGGCGATGGTGACCTCGCCGATGCCGGCCTGTCGCGCCCGGGCGCGGAACCGCGCCACCAGCAGCAGCGAGACCACCTCGACCGGCGGCTCGCCGTACCGGTCCAGGAGCTCCTCGTTGATCAGGTCGACGTCGTCGTCGGAGCGGACCTCGGCGAGGCGCTTGTACATCTCCAGCCGGAGCCGCTCGCTCGGGATGTAGTCGTGCGGCAGGTGCGCGTCGACGGGCAGCTCGACGCGGACCTCGTCGAGCTCCGGCTCCGCGTCGCCGCGGAACTCGTGCACGGCCTCGCCGACCAGCCGGACGTAGAGGTCGAAGCCCACGTCGGCGATGTGGCCGGACTGCTCGCCGCCGAGGAGGTTGCCCGCGCCGCGGATCTCGAGGTCCTTCATCGCGATCGCCATGCCGCCGCCGAGGTCGGAGTGCTGCGCGAGCGTCGCGAGCCGCTCGTGCGCGGTCTCCGTCAGCGGCTTCTCGGCCGGGTAGAGGAAGTACGCGTAGGCGCGCTCCCGGCTGCGCCCCACCCGCCCACGGAGCTGGTGCAGCTGGGAGAGCCCGAGGGTGTCGGCCCGCTCGATGATCATCGTGTTCGCGTTCGAGACGTCGAGGCCGGACTCGACGATCGTGGTGCACACGAGCACGTCGAAGCGCTTCTCCCAGAAGTCCAGCATCACCTGCTCGAGCTGGTGCTCCCCCATCTGGCCGTGCGCGGTGGCCACCCGGGCCTCGGGCACCAGCTCGCGGATCCTGGCCGCGGCCTTCTCGATCGAGTTCACCCGGTTGTGGATGTAGAAGACCTGGCCCTCGCGCAGCAGCTCGCGGCGTACGGCGGCGACGACCTGGCGGTCCTCGTAGGCGCCGACGTACGTCAGGACCGGGTGCCGCTCCTCGGGCGGGGTGGTGATCGTGGACATCTCGCGGATGCCGGTGATCGCCATCTCGAGGGTGCGCGGGATCGGCGTCGCCGACATGGACAGCACGTCGACCGAGGTCCGGAGCCGCTTCATCTGCTCCTTGTGCTCGACGCCGAAGCGCTGCTCCTCGTCGACGATGATCAGGCCGAGGTCCTTGACCCGGATGTCGGGGTTCAGCAGCCGGTGCGTGCCGACCACGATGTCCACCGAGCCCTCCGCGAGGCCCGCGATCACCTCGCGGGCCTCGGCGTCGGTCTGGAAGCGGCTCAGGCCCTTGAGCACGACGGGGAAGCCGCTCATCCGCTCGGAGAACGTGCTCAGGTGCTGGGTCACCAGCAGCGTCGTCGGGACCAGGACCGCGACCTGCTTGCCGTCCTGCACGGCCTTGAAGGCCGCGCGCACCGCGATCTCGGTCTTGCCATAGCCGACGTCGCCGCAGACCAGCCGGTCCATCGGCACCTGGCGCATCATGTCGCCCTTGACCTCGTCGACCGTGCTGAGCTGGTCGGGGGTCTCCTGGAACGGGAAGGCGTCCTCGAGCTCGCGCTGCCACGGGGTGTCCGGGCCGAACGCGTAGCCCTGGGTGGCCTGGCGGGCGGCGTACAGCTTGATCAGCTCGGCGGCGATCTCGCGGACGGCCTTGCGAGCCCGGTTCTTGCGCTTGCTCCAGTCGGCGCCGCCGAGCCGGTCGAGGGACGGCTGCTCGCCGCCGACGTACCGCGTCACCTGGTCGAGCGCGTCGGCCGGGACGTAGAGCCGGTCCGGCGGGCCGCCACGCTTCGAGGCGCCGTACTCGAGGACGAGGTACTCGCGCACCGCCCCCCCGACCTCGCGCTGCTTCATCTCGACGAAGCGGCCGACGCCGTGCTGCTCGTGCACGACGTAGTCGCCGGCGGTGAGCTCGAGCGGGTCGATCTGGCGCTTGCGCCGGGCCGGCATCCGCCGCATGTCCCGGGTCGACGCCCGCTGGCCGGAGAGGTCCTCGCCGGTCAGGACGGCGAGCCGGTTGGCGTCGTCCACGAAGCCGTGGAACATCGAGCCGCAGGTGATCGTCACGACGTCCGGTCTGAGGTCGGCGGCCTCCTGGACGTCCTCCGCGATCCGCGCCGGCACGTCGTGCTCGGCGAGCACCTCGCGCATCCGCTCGGCGGGGCCGTGGCCGGCGTGCAGCACCACGACGCGGTAGCCCTCCTGGCGCCAGCGGTCGACGTCGCCGATCGCGCGGTCGATCTCACCGCGGTAGGCGTCGGCCGGCTTCGCCGGCAGCGCCCGGCTGGGCACGGCGTGCGCGTCCACCTCGCCGTCGTCGGCGATGCCGAACGGGCTGACCGTCCACCAGGGCTTGCCGGACCCGATGGTGTGCTCGCGGACGTCGGCGATGGAGCGGTACGACGCGGCGCCCAGGTCGATCGGCGCCGTACCGCCGCCCGCGGCGGCCGCCCAGCTGGCGTCGAGGAACTCCTCGCTGGTCGCGACCAGGTCGTGCGCCCGGGTCCGGGCCCGCTCGGGGTCGAGGACCAGCACGTGGGTGTCGTCGGGCATCAGGTCGACCAGCAGCTCCATCTCGTCGACGAGCACCGGCGCGAGCGACTCCATGCCCTCGACCGCGATGCCCGCCGCGATCTTGTCGGTGAGCTCGAGCAGCACGGGATGACGGCGGCCGAGCTCGGCGGCCCGCTCCCGCACCTCGTCGGTCAGCAGCAGCTCGCGGCAGGGCGGCGCCCAGAGCCGGTCGACCTTCTCAAGCGTGCGCTGGTCGGCGACGGAGAACGACCGGATCTCCTCGACGTCGTCGCCCCAGAACTCGACGCGCAGCGGGTGCTCCTCGGTCGGCGGGAACACGTCGACGATGCCGCCGCGGACCGCGAACTCGCCGCGCCTCTCGACGAGGTCGACGCGGGAGTACGCCGCGCCGGAGAGCCGGCGCACGACGTCCTCGAGCGGCGCACTGTCGCCCGGGGCGAGCTCGACCGGCTCGAGGTCGCCGAGGCCCTTGACCTGCGGCTGGAGCACCGAGCGCACCGGTGCGACCACCACCTTCAACGGGCCGTTGGCGGCGTCGTCGCCCGGGTGGCGCAGCCGGCGGAGCACCGCGAGCCGGCGGCCGACCGTGTCGTTGCGCGGGCTCAGCCGCTCGTGCGGCAGCGTCTCCCAGCTCGGGTAGTACGCGACCAGCGCCGGGTCGACGAGGTCCCCGAGCGAGGCGACCAGGTCCTCGGCCTCCCGCGCGGTGGCGGTGACCGCGAGGACGGATCGGCCGGTGCGGACCAGTCCGGCCACGACGTACGGCCGCATCGCCTCGGGCCCGGTGAGGTCGAGCGCACGCACCGCACCGTCGCGGGCGTCGGCCATCGCCTCGTCGAGGGTGGGGTCGGCGAGGACGGCGTCGGCCAGGCCGGAGAGGTGCACAGCTTGTCCCTTCGGAGCAACACGAGAGCCCCCGGTCAGCAGCTGACAGGGGGTGACTTGATTCTACGGGCTGCCTCGCGGGGCTCCTGCCCGGGCGGGACCTGCGGAGCTACCAGCCCCAGGACTCGCGCAGGGGCAGCGCGAAGGACCGCTCGAGCGCCTCGACCTCCGGCGACAGCGCGGTGCGGACCGCGAGCACGTCGGCCTCGTCGGGTCGCACCGTCCCGCGGTCGATGGGCCGGTAGAGCGTCCGCTGGACCAGCGCCGAGCGCTTGACGCGACCCACCAGGACGGCGCCGTCGTGCTCGCGCACCCAGTCCGCGCTGCGGCGCGCTGCCGAGGCCAGCCGGACCGAGCGGGCGCGGGCCGCCGGCAGGCGGGCCGCGAGGTCGTCCTCGGCCAGCGGCAGCCGGTCGATCCCGAGGAACTCGGTCACCCCGTCCAGGAAGCGCTGGGGGTCGGCCACCAGGTCGTCGAAGAGCGCCACGTGCACGTGGTCGCGCGGGAACAGCATGAGGAACCGGTCGAGACCGGTGGCGTACCGCCCGTGCTCGAGCAGCTCGGGACGCGCCCGCAGGGCCTCGGCGAACGTGTCGGGTCCGATGCCGTGCTTGCGCATGTAGAGGTACGACGACCACGCCCGCTCCACGGGATCGCGGAGCGACACCATGATCCGGACGGGGCCCAGCGTGTCCCGGATCCGGCCCGCCGCCTCCGGGTGGAACAGGTAGTCCTGGCAGACCTCCCCGACGATCGCCTCGTCCCGGGCGTCGCGGAACTGCGCGGCGTACCACGGGAGTCCCCGGTCGTAGTAGCGGTCGAAGAAGTACAGGTCCTTCGCCGGGGTCAGGTAGACGTCCGGGTGCTTGAGCAGCATCTCGTGGAGCCAGGAGGACCCGGCCTTGTCGGGACCGACGTACAGGAAGTTGGGCAGCCTGCTCACGAGAGCCCCCGTCCCATCCGGCGCGCCGCCGACAGCATCCGCTGCGGTTCGATGCCCGGCCCCGCGACCGCGAGCGCCAGCCAGGCGTGGGGCGCCGCCGGGTACCGGCAGAGCGCCCGGCCGGCGATGCGCGCGCCCCGGGCACGCTGTCCGGCCGCGGCGCGCGCGTAGGCGATCTGGCCGAGGATGCGGGCGTGGCTGCGGCGCCGGTCCCGGAAGTCCGGGTGCTTGTCGAGGAGGTACTCCAGGGCGGTGGCCGTGTTCAGCGACCGCCCGCGGAACCACGACGGGATGTCCTTGCGGATGTCGGCGAGGATCTCCTGGACCGCCCCGATCCGGCCGGCGCGGCTCGCGCGGAGCAGCCAGTCGTAGTCCTCGCCGTAGCCGTGCGGCAGGTCCTCGTCGTACAGCCCCGCGACGTCGAACGAGCTGCGCCGCATCATCAGCGTCGAGCTGTGCAGCTCCTTGACCCGGTTCTCGAGAAGCCTCTCGTGGCTCACCACCGACTCGCGCGCCGGCCACTCGACGTCGCCCCGCTCGCCCATCAGCAGCCGGATCCCGGCGCCGACCGCCAGGAGCGTCGGATCGGACTGCAACCGTTCGACCTGGAGGCGCACCTTGCTCGGGTGCCACATGTCGTCGTCGTCGCATGAGGCGACGAACTCCCCGTCGCTGGCGAGCACCCCGGTGTTGCGCGCGCCGCACAGCCCGGCGGTGCGGGTGTTGACGATCGAGCGCACCGTCCGGTCCGGGAGCGAGCGCAGCTCGAGCATCAGGTCGGCCTCCTCGCGGTCGTGGACCACGAGGACCTCGATGGGGCCGTCGTAGTCCTGCGACAGCACCGAGGTGAGGGTCTCGCCGAGCAGCGTCGGGCGGCCGCGGGTGGGGATCACCACGTTCACGGTGGGGAGGTGTGCAGTCATCTCGGGCCTCTCGTCCTGTCTCGTTCCGCTGGGCGGGGTGTGGTGGGTCGGGGTCGCCGCTGCGTCGCCGGGTATCCGTACGCGGCGAGCAGGGGAAGCGTCAGTGCGGTCACGACCCTGCGTGAGCCCAACGGCATCTCGCGGGTCCAGCTGTCGTCGCGCCGCAGCGGGATCTCACCGGAGCGGAACCGCGACGGGTTCCCGGACAGGCCGTGGCTCGGTCCGAGCCGGAGCGCGCCGCCGTGCACGGCGGGCAGGTCGTCGGCGGAGAGCGGCACTCCCAGGTCCGTGGTGGCCGACACCAGGGTGCGGACCGGGTCGGCGACGAAGTCCTCGTAGCGGATCCTCGCCGCGCGCGGGCCGCCGATCCCGGCGATCGCCTGGACCTCCAGCTGCAGCGCGGACCACTGCGCGGCGGCGCGCGGCGCCGCGATGCGCCACATCCTGGCCTCGCCGCCCGTGGCGTGCGGGCGGGTGACCTCCCGGTTCCACGACCATGCCACCGCGCGGGGGTCCCGGACGACGTTCAGCACCCGCACGTCCAGGTCGGGCGAACCGGCGAGCGCCTGGCCCAGTGCCGGACCCTTCGAGGCGTCGACGACGACGTAGGCGCCCGTCACCTCGGCCACGGCGCAGTAGATCCGGTCATAGGCCGTGCGCAGGTTCGTGAGCTGGTCCGACGGAACGCCACGCGCGAGCATCCGGGGCAGGTGTCGCTGCCGCGCGGCGGCCCGGTGCAGACCGACCAGGCGATCGAGAACCTCGTCGGACCACCCGCCGAACGCGAGCTCGCCGACGCTCGTCCACACGGGGCAGCGTGAGAACCTGGCCCCGCACCCGCAGAGCTCGTCCGCGCGCGCCACCGCGCGCGCCAGGTCCACGAGCTCGCCGACGTTCGTCCAGCCCGGCGCGGCGCCGAGCATCCGCTCCACGAGGGTGGATCCCGACCGGCCGAATCCGGCGAGGTACACGACCACGGGCCGGTCGACTGCAGGCCCGGGGGGCCCGGCCGGCGACGGTCCCGGTGCGGCGCCGAGGTGGGGTGAGTGCTCAGGCAGGGGCATGTCGTCGGCGCCTGGGTCGACCGGTGGGGCTGCGGAGCATCACCGCGGCCAGCTCGGCCGCTGCCCTCGTGCGCGCCAGGTCCCGGGCCTCGTGCACGGACGCGTTCGAGCCGGGGTCCGGCGGGCCTTCGCGGAGGGCCCGGGCCAGCTCGCTCTCGAACGCGGCCTGGCTCCTGATGTCGACCACGACGCCGACCCGGCCGACCAGCTCGGCGAACCGCTGCTGGTGGTCGTCGACGTGCTCCCCGAGGACCGGGTCACGCGGCACGCAGAGCGGGACGTGCCCTGCCTCTCGAGCATCCATGACCAGGGCCGGCCCGCCGTGGCAGACGACCGCCGTGGCTTCCTCGAGCAGCCCGTCGAGCACGCCACGGGCGAGGAAGTCGTGACCCTCGGCCCGGGACGGTGCTCGGGTCACGCCGTGCTGGACCACGAACCGGACGTCGCCGTGACGAGCCGCCGCGTCGTCGATCCATCCCACCAACCGGTCGAAGGGATGGTGGTCAGTGCCGACGAGAGCGACCACGAGCGCGTTCACAGCAGCGGTCCCACGAGCCGGGCGTCGGGGTAGAACGCGAGCTGGCTCTGCCACTGCACCATCCGGAGCGTCGTGAAGGGCCCGCAGAGTCGACCGGTCATCGTCGGCGTGTCCACCCGGTCGTAGACCTCGATGAACACCGTCGGGATGCCGAGCAACCAGGCTCCGACGAAGAAGGGCACGGCCACGCCGGCTCCTGCGCTCACGAGCAAGGAGGGGCGTTCGCGACGCAGGATCCGCATCGCCAGGACGGCGTTCCGCAGCAGGTTGGGCAGGTTCCGGGTCGTCGGGGAGTACGACCGGACCACCCGCTCACCCACCAACCGGTCGCGCACGTCCGGGGCGTCGGGACAGACCCATACCCGGGAGTGTCCCTGCCACCAGCCGCGTAGCGCCAGCAGGTGGGCGAGGTGACCGCCCTGGGTGCTGACGAGCAGCACCGGGCCGGTCGCCGCACCGTCGGCAGCCCGCGGTGAACGGCGACGCCGTGCTCGCGGAGGATCGGTCCGGTTGTCCATGGCCGTGATCCTCGGGACGTCTCGCGCAGGGTGGTCGGCTTCACCGACGCCTATCCCCAAGATTGGGGCCGGGCCATCCCCGAATTGGGGGACGGCTCACCAGCGCTGGGGGACGCGAGCCGATCCGGACCTACGTTCGCGCCATGCCGATCGCCCGACGCGGGCTGCTCGGGCTCGGAGCGGCGGCAGCGCTGTCCGTTGCCGTCTCCGGGTGCAGCAGCCCCTCCCGTCCGTCCGGTCCCCGGCGCGCGACCTCCCCCACGACCACGCGACCCCGGGAAACCGAGGCTGCCAGCAGGCCGGCGAGCGCGGAGCCGGCGTTCGCCGGCTGCCCCGCTCCCACCCAGGTCTACTTCGGAGCGTCCCTGCCCGCCGACCGGTCCGTGGCGGACTGGGAGGCGACGCTGGGTGCCAGCCTGGCGGTGCACCGGTCGTACTTCACGCCCGACCAGAACGAGATCGCGCAGCTGGCGCACCAGTGTGCCGACGACCTCGCCCACGACCGCCTGCCGCACGTCTCGATGAAGCCGCCCGGGACGTGGGCGGAGGTCGCGAGCGGAGGTTTCGACGCGTGGCTCACCGAGCTGCTCGGAGCCCTGAGGCAGCAGGCGGGACCGGTCTTCCTGACCATCCACCACGAACCCGAGAACGACGTCGGGCCGGCAGGCATGGCCGCGCCCGACTACGTGGCGATGCAGCGGCACGTGATCCGCCTGGCCGGCGACCTGGCTCCGTCGGTCACGACGGTGCCCGTCCTCCAGCACTGGACCTTCGATCCCCTGCAGCGCGGCACCGATCCGCGGTCCTGGATCGTCCCCGAGGCCGCGGTGCTGGGCGTGGACGTCTACAACCCGTGGTCGCCGACGAACGGCAAGCCGTGGCGAACCTTCGGGAGCCGCATCGACGAGGTGCTCCCGTGGATCGACGACACCCCCCTGGCGATCGGCGAGTACGGATGCCGCGAAGATCCCAGCGACCCCGGGAGCGCAGCCGCCTGGCTGCGCGACGCGGCCGAGTACGCGCGGACGCACGGGATCGTCTCCATGTCGTACTTCAACTCCGGGGTCCACGCCCCCGACGGCTCGCTGGAGCTGCACGGGCCCGGCGAGCGGGCGTTCGCCGAGCTGCTCGGCTCCCCCTGGGTGGCCCGCCCGACCTGATCGCTCACCCGTCCTCCAGGATGCGCAGGAAGACGTCATCGACCCGCCCGTGGTACTGGTCGTCGTCGTCGCCGACGCCGGGGCTGCCGACCCGGACCGGCCACGGGTTGCTCACGGAGCCGGTGCGGCCGGCCCGACGGGTCACGGTGCCGTCCACGGAGATCGAGAGGCCATCGGCGTCTCGCCGGCAGACCACGTGGTGCCACCGGGAGTCCGCGACCGTGGACGTCGAGCGCACGACGAGCTCGCCCTCGGGCGACCGCACCACGCAGCTGGGCTTGCCGGCGGTGTCGTCGACCTGCAGCTTCCACTGCCCCCCGTCGGTCCCGAAGCGGCCCTTCTGGACGATGTTCGAGCCCGTGGTCGTCTGGTCCCGCGCGAGCCAGACGGTGGCGCCGTACTCGAAGGGGGCGCTGCCGGGATCGAGACCGTCGGCGGACGTCACCTCCACCATCGCCCGGGGGCAGCCACGCGGGCTCGTGCATCCCCGGGGGAAGGCGACCGCCGCCGACGACCCGTCCGCCCCGCCGACCCGGGTCACGCGGCCCCCGTTGGCCGAGACGAGGTCACCGACGTACGGGCCGCCCGCCGCGTCCGGGTAGGCCGAGGTCCCGTCGTACGCCATCGTCGTCCTCTCGAAGGACAGCCACAGGTCGGCGTCCGGGTGGCCGACGACGGCGGTCGAGGAGCGCTCGGGTACCGGCGCCCGCCGGGTGGTCGCCCCCTCCCCTCCGCACCCGGCCGTCACCAGGGCGGCGACGGCGGTCACGGTGGCGGCGAGACGCAGCTTCGCTGGTCGGCCCGTCACGCATCCTCCTCGTCCAGATACCCGATTTGGGGGAGCCCACCGACGAAAACCCCTCCCCGTCCGGCATCGCCCCTAGCGTCCGACGCGGATCCGCCACGAGGGCGGTGGCACGAGAAACCAGGACGTCGGGGGATGTCGTGAAGGTGCTGTACATCGCAGGTGTCGGTCGTTCCGGCAGCACCCTGCTCGAACGCATGCTCGGCGCGCTGCCCGGCTGTGTCAACACCGGTGAGCTCAACGCGATCTTCTCCCGCGTCATCAGCCAGGACCAGCGGTGCGGGTGCGGCGAGCCCTTCTCCGCGTGCCCGTTCTGGACCGCCGTCGGGGAGCAGGCGTTCGGCGGGTGGGAGTCGGTGACCGACCGCATGTGCCGGCTCCAGCAGCACCTGGTCCGCCAGCGCCGGGTGCCGCAGCTTGCCGCCGGCGTCGCGGGTCCCGACTTCCGGCACCAGCTCGCGGACTACCTCGACGGTTACCAACGCCTCTACCGGGCGATCGCCCAGGTCTCCGGCGCCGACGTCGTCGTGGACGCCAGCAAGTCCGCGGCCCAGCTCGTGGCGCTGCGCCGGCTGCGCGGGCTGGACCTGCGCGTGCTCCACCTGGTGCGCGACCCGCGCGGGGTCGCCCACTCCTGGACCAAGTCGGGGATCCGCAAGCCGCAGTCCCGCGACGGCGACACGATGGCGACCTACCCGCCGCACCGCCTCGCCGTGCTCTGGACGACGCTCGAGATCGAGTGCGGCGCGGTCGCCGCGTCCGTCCCGCACGCCGCCCGCGTGCGGTACGAGGACCTGGTCGCCCGGCCGCGGCCGACGCTCGCGCGGGCCGTGGCCGCCCTCGGCCTCTCCACCGACCCGGCGGCGCTCGACCACGTCGGAGAGCGCAGCGTCGTCCTGGAGCCCAGCCACGGCATCGCCGGCAGCCGGAGCCGGTTCGTCTCCGGACGCGTCGAGCTGCGCCTCGACGACGCATGGCGGTCGTCGCTCCCGGTGGGTGCCCGCCGCATGGTCACCGCGGTGACCCTGCCCCACCTCCTCGGCTACGGGTACGTGGGCCGGCGGTCCGACCTCGTGGCCCCGGGGGCGGGCTCGTGACGCAGGAGGTCGTCCGCCCGGCGTACGGGACTGACACCGGGACCCCCGTGCCCCCGCGCACCGGGCTGTTCGGGCCCGGATGGCCCCTCTCGGTCCTGTACCTCGGCTTCCCGCTCTGGTGGGCGCTCGGCCTGGCGCAGGTCATCTTCTTCGCGATGGCCGCGGTCATGGTGGTGCACCTGCGCCGCGGAGGTCCGCTGCGGGTCCCGCGCGGCTTCACGCCGTGGCTGCTCTTCCTCGTCTGGATGTTCGCCGGCGTCCTCCTCGTGCACGCGACCGCACCGCACACGGTGCCGGGCGGCGGACTCGGACGCGTCGCCAACTTCGGCGTCTGGGCGCTGTGGTACCTGGCGATCACGGTCGTGATGCTGTACGTCGTCAACACCGCGCGCGAGGTGTCGACACAACGGATCGCGCGGCTCCTCGGCTGGATGTTCGTCGTGACAGCGGGCTTCGGCGTCCTGGCCGTCCTGGCGCCCAGCCTCGAGTTCGAGTCGCCCATGGAGCTGGTGCTCCCCCACAGCCTGGTCTCGACGAACTTCGTCCGCACGCTGGTGCACCCGTCGCTCTCCTCGAGCAGCGACTTCCTGGGCTACGTGCAGCCCCGGCCGACGGCGCCCTTCCCCTACTCGAACGCGTGGGGCAACAACCTGGCCCTCTACCTCCCCTTCTTCTTCCTGGCGTGGCTGGGGCGCGACGCCGGCTGGCGCCGGAAGCTCGCGCCGGTCGTGCTGGTCGCCGCCGTCTTCCCGATCATCTTCTCCCTGAACCGGGGCCTGTGGATCTCCCTCGCCCTCGCCGGCGGGTACGTCGCGGTCCGGCTCGCCGTCAACGGGCGCACCCGGGCCCTGCAGGTGCTCGTGGCCGCGGTCGTGATCGGCGGCATCGCGTTCACGGCGTCCCCGCTCTACGACACGCTGGTCCTGCGCGTCGAGACCCCGCACAGCAACGATCGCCGGGCCGGCACGGCGGAGACCGTGGTGTCCACCACCGCCCAGGGCTCGCCCGTGCTCGGGTACGGCACCACGCGCACCATGGCGGGGAGCTTCAGCTCCCTCGCCGGTGGCGAGACGGAGTCGTGCCACCAGTGCGCCGCTCCGCCGCTCGGGACGCAGGGCTTCATGTGGCGCCTGGTGCTCACCACCGGCTTCGGCGGGACCCTCCTGTGCCTGTGGTTCTTCGGGGCGCAGTTCCTGCGCCGCGCCCGCGGTCCGGCGCCCCTGGACGTCGCGACCTGCACAGTGCTCCTGATCGCCGTCGTCTGCTTCTTCGTCTACGACTCGCTCGGGTCGGCGCTGTTCACCGTGATGATCGCGGTGGGGCTGATGGCCAGGTCGGACATCACTGAGCCGGAGGTGGCGCCGTGACGACGGCCGACGGGTCGGCGTCGTACGCCGCGGACGTGGCGCGGCTGCTCTGGCCGCCGCCGTGGGCCGCACCCTGCGTCACGCGGGGGCGCACCGGTGACGCCGCCGACCGCAACGCGTACCTGTTCCCCAGCTCACGCCGGCCCCGCCTCCTGGTGCCGGTCGACGTGCCCGGCTCCGCGCGGATGCTCGACCGGCTGGGACCCGACTCGCTGGTGAGCCGTCCGGTCCGCGGCGCTCTCGAGCGCTCGGTCCGCTCGGGCGTGCTCGGGCTCACCCCGTGGCCGGTCCTGCGGGTCTCCGCCACGGACCCCGACGCGGACTCGATCGAGCGCCACCTCTCCGCGTGCCTCGGAACCGCCGTCCGGGTCGGGGTCATGCTGGGGACCCGCCGCGCCAACCAGAAGCCGGTGCTGCCGGTGTTCGAGGTGCACGGTGGCCGGCTCCTGGCCTACGCCAAGGTCGGTCACAACGAGCTCACCCGGCGCCTGGTGGACCAGGAGGCCCGCGCGCTGCTGCGGCTCGCCGATCACGAGCTCCGCCACTTCCGGGTGCCGGCCGTCCTGCACCACGGCCCGTGGGCCGGGCTCCAGGTGCTGGCGGTGTCCCCGCTGGCGTCCGACCGGGACCGGGTCGTCACTGCCGGCGCGCGGACCGCTGCCACGTGGGAGCTGTCGCACCTGGGCGGGGTCAGCTGCGCGCCGCTGACGGAGTCCACCTTCTGGCGCCGGCTGCACGAGGCGATCGGCGCGCTGCCGGCACGTCCCGACCGGGACCACCTCGGCGCGGCGGCGCACGCCGTCGCGGCCGACCACGGGACCGACCGGGTGCGGCTGGGCGGCTGGCACGGCGACTGGGGGCACTGGAACATGGGCATGAGCGGCTCCGTCGTCGATGTCTGGGACTGGGAGCGCTACGAGCCCGACGTGCCGCTCGGGTTCGACGGCCTGCACTTCGCGGCCCAGCTCGTGCGCCCGGGCGAGCGCGACCAGCGCCGGCAGGAGCAGCAGTTCTTCGCGTCGGTGCCCGAGCTGCTCGTCGACCTCGGCATCCCGACAGCGGACCACGAGCTCACCCTCCGGCTGTATCTCCTCCACATCGGCGTCCGGTACGCCGACGCCCTCCGCCACGGCTCGACCCCCGCGCTGGTCCGGCGTACGGCGTGGGTCCTGGCCCAGCTCGACCGGCTCGGCGAGACGGCTCGTCCGGTCTCCACGAAAGGCATCTCATGAGCGTCCGCGCAGCGGCACCCCACACCGTCAAGACCGCCGGCCGGACCCTCTCCGTCCGGCTGGGCACCGCGACGGCGACCCGGCGCCGGCTGCCCTCGTTCCTCCTCGTGGGGGCCCAGCGGGCCGGCACGACCTCCCTGTTCCGAGCGCTGTCGTCACACCCGCTCGTGCACGGCGCGAACTACCACAAGGGCGTCAACTACTTCGACGTGAACTACCACCGGGGTCTCGCCTGGTACCAGGGACACTTCCCGACCGGGACCCGGCTGGAGCGCCGCGCCCAGGAGGGCCGCACCCCGGTGACCTTCGAGGCGAGCGGCTACTACATGTTCCACCCGTGCGCCCCTGAGCGGATCGCCCGCGACCTGCCCGGGGTCAAGGTCGTGGCGATGCTGCGCGACCCCGTCGAGCGCGCCTACTCCGCGTGGAAGCACGAGCTCGCACGCGGGTACGAGACGGAGGCCTTCGAGCGCGCCCTCGAGCTGGAGGACGAGCGGCTGTCCGGCCAGACGGAGCGGATGGTCGCGGATCCGGCCTACCAGAGCTTCAGCCACCGGCACCACGCCTACGTCCGGCGCGGCCACTACGACGACCAGCTGCACCGGCTGCAAGGGCTGTTCGGTCCGGAGCGGGTGCACGTCGTGGAGAGCGAGCTGTTCTTCACCGAGCCGGAGGCGACGTACGGGCGCCTGCTCGAGTTCCTGGAGCTGCCCCCCGTGATGCCGGCCCGGTTCGACCGCTGGAACGCGCGACCCAGCGCGCCGATGGACCCGGCGACGCGAGCCGGCCTCCGCGAGCACTTCTCCAGCCACGACCAGGGCCTGTCGACCCTGCTCGGTCGCGACCCCGCGTGGACGGCATGACCGGGCCGGGCGACCTGCCCCTGTGGTCGGCCTATCCGGCGTTCGTCCGCCGGCGGCTGGTCTCCCTCGCCACGCTGACCGTGCTCGGGCTGCTCGTGGGCATCGCCCTCGCGGCGATGACCCCGACCACCTACTCGGCCACCGCATCGGTCGTGCTGACCCCGGTCCCGAAGTACCTGACGCCGTCGACGACGACGCTGGTGCCGCCCGCGGTCACCATCGACACCGACGCCCAGCTCCTGCAGAGCCCCGAGGTCCTCGCAGCGGTGGCGGACGTGCTCGGCGGCTCAGCCGCAGGGGCGCTCAGCCACCTCTCCGTCGGGGCCTCTGCGCACTCGCGGGTGCTCCACATCACGGTGACGGCGCAGTCGCCGGCCGCGGCCGCCGCGGCCGCCAATGCCGCTGCGTCTGCACTGGGCGACGTGCGGCGGACCACGCTGGGTTCCCTGCGCGCGGACCAGGTGCGCGAGCTGCGGCTGCTCATCGACCAGCAGGAGCAGCTCCTCGCGAAGGAACGGGTCAAGCAGGTCGTGGTGCCCGAGTACGAGCCGCTCGAGAGCGACGTGCTCCAGCTCCAGAGCGACCTCGACGCACTCGAGGAGGCGCAGCTGCGCCCGCTGGACATCATCGACACGGCGAGCCCGCCGGCCCGCGCCGACTACCGCAACGCCGAGGTGCCGGCGGTCTCGGGCGCCATGGTCGGACTCCTCTGCGGCTGCCTCCTGGGAGCCGCCCGCGATCGCTCACCCCGTCCGGTCCACCTGCCGGTGCGACTGGTGCGGGGCACCGCGGCACTGGGCCGCACACTGCCGACCACCCGACTGGGAAGGGACTACCACCATGTCTCCTGACGCTCCGTCCACGCCTCCGCGTCCGTCCGCCTCGGTGGTCGTGCGCCGACATCTGGTGCTGGTGGGCGTGTTCGTCGTGCTCGGCGCGATCGGTGGCTGGTTCTACGGCTCGTCCGCACCGCCGACGTACACCTCCACGGCACGGGTGCTGGTCAACCCGTCGGTCGGCAACCCGTTCGTCCCGTCGGCGTCAGCCGTGCGGCAGGACGAGCTCACGAGCATGGAGACCGAGGCGCAGGTCGCCCGCTCGGCCGAGGTGCTGCGGACCGTCGCGGTGGACCACCCGCTGACGACGGCGGCCCTGCAGGCCGGCCTGCAGATCGTCGTACCGCCGAACACCCAGGTCCTGGAGATCTCCTGGACCGGGGCCGACGGAGTGCTCGCCCAGGAGGTCACGGCGGCGGTCGCCAAGTCCTACCTCGAGAACCGGGTCCGCCGGTTCGACGCGGTCAACACGCATCGCATCGACCAGGTGGACACCCAGACGGCGCGCGTGGTGGCGGACCTCGAGGCGGCCACCGCTGCCTCGCACAGCGGTACGCCGGCCGCCCGGTCCTTCCAGTCGGAGCTGGCGACGGCCCTGCGCAACGAGCTGGTGGGCCTCCGTGCCCAGCGCACGGCGCTGGAGACGAGCGCGGCTCCGGCGGGATCCGTGATCGCGCCGGCAACCTCGCCCAAGGCGGCCCGCGATCTCGTCGCCACGGCGGCACCGGTCCTGGGTGCGCTGGGCGGGCTCCTGATCGGCTATCTGTGCGCGTTGCTCCGGGAGCGTCTCGGCCGTGCGGTCGGTTCGGTCGCCGAGGTCGAGGCGGCCGGCCTGCACGTGACCGCGGTCCCGCGTCCGGGCCTGCGCGACCGGGTGCTCCGCCGCGACAACGCCGCTGCCGTCGACGCCACGATCCGTCACCTCCGTGCCGCCATCCTCGACGCCGAGCCGTCGCCGGCATCCATCGCCATCGCCGCGCCGTCGGCCAAGCGAGCCGGCGCCGACGCCGTGGCGGTCTCGGAGGCCCTGGCGGCCTCGATCGCGCGCTCCGGCCACGCGGCCGTCCTGGTGCGCACGACGTCGGGTCCCGCGACCAACGGCCTGGTGCTCGACGACGGGCTCACCGAGCTCCTGCAGCACGAGCGGCTCGACGTGCGCGAGCTCCTCCACTCCACCGTCGAGCCACTGCTGTGCGTGCTCCCCAGCGGTGCCGCTGGTCCGCACCTCGCGGACCTCCTCCTGACCGACCGGGTCCGACCGGTGCTGGAGACCCTCGCGGAGGCCGGGAACGTCGTCGTGGTCCAGTCGCCGGGTCTCGACACCCCGGAGGGCGAGGCGGTGGCCCGAGCCGCCGCGACCGTCATCGTGGTCGTCACCCTCGGCCGGACACCCCGTTCCGCGCTCGAGCGCGCCGTCCGCGACGCTGCCGGGCACGGCCCGGTCGCCGGTCTCGTGCTCAACCGGCACGACGCGATCCTGCGTCCGCCCGCGATCGCCGACGAGCCCGGCGCGGCCCACGGCCAGGTGAGCACGGACCGGCTCGGGCAACGACTCCGCGCACGCAGATGACCGGAGGTACCTCGCCCCCGGCGCCGAGCCCCGACCCACCGGTCTCCAGCGAGGCGCGTCACCTCACCCGGCTGGCCCGACGGGGGGCCGCGAGCGTGGTGGGAGCCGGCTTCAGCGCGGTCTTCGGCGTGCTGCTGGTCGTCATCGTCACCAACGGCTTCTCGCCCGCGGACGCCGGCACCCTGTTCGCGGCGACCTCCACCTTCCTGATCGTGGAGTCGGTGACCCTGCTCGGCACCGACACGGGGCTCGTGCGATGGCTCCCGGAGCAGCTCGCCTCGGGCCGGGCCGCAGACGTACGGCGGACCCTCGCGGTCGCGGCGGTGCCGGTGCTCGCGCTGTCCCTGGCCGTCGCGGTGCTGATGGCCGTGACGGCGTCCGCGCTCGCGCCGGTCCTCGTCGGGACGGACTCCGCCGCCACCATGACGGTCATGCTCCGCACCCTGGCGCTCGTGCTGCCCGTGGCCGCGCTGCACGACCTGGTCGTCACGGCGACCCGTGGGTGCGGATCGATGCGCCCGACGGTCCTGGTCGAGAACGTCGGCCGGCTCGGGCTCCAGGCGCTCGCGGTCCTGGCCGTCTTCGCGACCGGGGGCGGACCGCTGGCGCTGGCCGCCGCCTGGTCGGCACCGTACGCGCTGGGCCTGGTGGCCGGCTGCTGGTGGCTGCACCGCCTGGTCCGTCGCTCGACGGACCGGGCCGGTGCCGCGGGAGATCGCGTGCCGACCCCGTGGGTGCCCCTCGCCCGCGAGTTCTGGGCCTACACGACCCCACGGGCGGCCGCCCGAGTCACCCAGACCGCGCTGAAACGGTCCGACATCGTGATGGTCGCCGCGCTGGCCTCCCCCACGGCGGCTGCCCTCTACGCCGCGGCGACCCGCTTCATCGTGCTCGGCCAGCTGTTCGTCCAGGCGGTGCAGCAGGCCCTCTCGCCGCACCTCAGTGCCGTGTTCGCCAAGGGCGACAAGCCGGCAGCCGACGCCCTGTTCCAGGCGGCCACCCGGTGGAGCGTGCTCGCGGCGTGGCCGTTCTACCTGGTGCTCGCGGGTTTCTCG
The DNA here is from genome assembly GCF_000620645.1 of Nocardioides sp. URHA0032. Lineage (GTDB taxonomy): Bacteria > Actinomycetota > Actinomycetes > Propionibacteriales > Nocardioidaceae > Nocardioides. The sequence continues at coordinate 389,639 of NZ_KK211161.1, forward strand.
CCGACGCTGATGGGGGTGTTCGGTCACGGCTACCACGTGGCCTCCGACGTCGTGGTGATCCTGTCGCTGACGATGCTCCTGGCCACCGCCTGCGGTCCCGTGGACTCGGTCCTGCTGATGGCCGGACGCAGCTGGCTGAGCCTGCGCAACAGCACGATCGCCCTGGCGGTCAACGTCGGGCTGAACCTGGTCCTCGTCCCCCGCCTGGGGATCCGGGGGGCGGCGATCTCGTGGGCGGTGGCGATCGTCGTGCGGAACCTGCTGCCGCTCGGTCAGGTACGCCGCCAGCTCGGCATGTGGCCCGGCACCCGGGCCACGATGCTGGTGTCGGCCTCGGCCCTGGTGTGCTTCGGCGCCGTCGACCTCGTAGCGCTCGCTCTCGGCCCCGACCACCTTGCGGCGACGCTGGCGCTCCTGGCCGCGTCGTGCGCCTACCTCGTCAGCGTCTGGAGCTGGCGCGAGCGCCTGGGACTGGACGCTTTCCGGACCGCCCTGGGGTCACGGCGACGTCGGGGTTTCCCGGTGTCCCCGAAATCGGCGATGAGGGTGGGCGGGCCCGGAGCCTAGCGTCCCGTTGCGAGGGGCTGCACGCGCCGCCCACGCTCCGGAACCGGGAGAGGCAATGACCTCACGTCGCATGCTCGCCATCCTCGCCACTGCCACGGCCACTGTTGCTGCCATGCTCCAGCTGGGCACGGCATCACCGGCCTCGGCCGCGCCGAGCGACGTGGTGATCAACGAGATGATGTACCACGCCGTCTCCGATCTGGA
>NZ_JIAV01000018.1 GCF_000620645.1 Nocardioides sp. URHA0032
ACCACACCCACCAAAAGGCAGACGCAGTCAACGGGGCATTACAAACTAATTCGTCGACTATGACACACTGTTGAGTTCTCAAGAATCAGACGCACCCGTCCCGGACCCTTGCGGGCCAAGCGGCGGGGCAACCTGCAAAAACTTACCGGCTTCGATCCTCCCCGTCAACTCGACGTCGACTCGGGCGGAACCTCGCTGGTGCCGGGCGCGCGCAGACTCCGCTCGGTCGGCCTCGCGGCCCGAAGAGGGAGTCGCTCACCGCGACGAGAAGAACGTTAGCAGCGCACCGGTCACGAGCTCAAATCGGGCCGTCGCCGGGCCCGGAGCGGGGCCGCGGGACGGTACGCCGACACCGTCGGCTCCCCCGTCGACCAGAACCGCCACGGCCAGTCGGCCGCAGCTCTGAGGCCCACGCGGGGGCCCGTCGACACGTCCGCCGGGGGGGTGCCCAGCGTGAGCGTGAGGGGGCCGGAGGCCAGGTCCGCGCCGCCGTGCTCGAGGGTGATGCCCAGGGCCCTGCAGAGCCGGGCCGGACCGCGGGCCAGGTCGCGGTCGCCGGCGCCGGGGCGGCGTTCCCGGGCCGCCTCGACGCCGTCCACCACCTCACCGGCACGGAGCAGCACGGCGCTCGCCACGCCCACGGGACCGCACACGACGTTGCAGCAGACGTGCATGCCGTAGGTGAAGTAGCAGTACAGGTGGCCGGCCGGCCCGAACATCACCTCGTTGCGGCGGGTCCGGCCGCGGAAGGCGTGCGAGCCGGGGTCGTTCGCGCCGTCGTACGCCTCGACCTCGGTGAGGCGGACGGCGACGTCGCCGTGGCGCAGCACGGCGTTCAGCAACCGGGGAGCCTGCTCGAGGACCGGCCCCGAGAGGTCAAGAGATCCGGGCACGGTGGCTGTCGGCGAGGGCGGTGACCTGGGCGAGCTGCTCGCGGACCCGCGCGGGTGCCGTCCCGCCGCGGCCGTCGCGGGAGGCGACCGAGCCGTCGACCGTCAGGACCTCGCGGACCGCGGGCGTGAGCACTGGCGAGATCTCCGCCAGCTGGTCGTCGGTGAGTTCCTCGAGCTCGACACCGAGCTCCTCGCACCGCCGGACGCAGGCCCCGGCGAGCTCGTGCGCGACGCGGAACGGCACGCCCTCCCGGACCAGCCACTCCGCGACGTCGGTGGCCAGCGAGAAGCCCTGCGGCGCCAGCTCGGCCAGCCGCGCGGTGTCGAAGGTGAGCGTGGCGACCATCCCGGTGAACGCGGGGAGCAGCACCTCGAGGGTGTCCACCGAGTCGAAGACCGGCTCCTTGTCCTCCTGGAGGTCGCGGTTGTAGGCGAGCGGGAGCGCCTTCAGGGTGGCCATCAGTCCTGCGAGGTTCCCGATCAGCCGGCCCGCCTTCCCCCGAGCGAGCTCGGCGATGTCGGGGTTCTTCTTCTGCGGCATGATGCTCGACCCCGTCGACCACGAGTCGTGCAGCGTCACGAAGCCGAACTCGCGGGTCGACCAGAGGATGACCTCCTCGGCGATCCGGCTGACGTCGACGCCCACCTGCGCGGCGATGTAGGCGAGCTCCGCGACGAAGTCGCGCGACGCCGTGCCGTCGATGGAGTTGGGCGACGAGCCGGCGAAGCCGAGCTCCGACGCCACCAGCTCGGGATCGAGACCCAGGCTCGAGCCCGCCAGCGCTCCCCCGCCGTACGGCGACTCCGCGGCGGTACGGCGACGCCAGTCGGCGAGCCGGTCGACGTCGCGCAGCAGCGCCCAGGCGTGGGCGAGCAGGTGGTGGGACAACAGCACCGGCTGGGCGTGCTGGAGGTGGGTACGGCCGGGCATGACGGTCTCCCGGCCCGGGGCCAGGTGGTCGCGCGCCTGCGTGGTGAGCGCGTCGACCAGGTCGAGCACCCGGCTCGCGACGGTGACCGAGTGGTCGAGCAGGAACGACCGGAACAGCGTGGCGATCTGGTCGTTGCGGCTGCGCCCGGCGCGCAGCCGGCCGCCGATGTCGGCGCCGACCTCCTCGACGAGCAGTCGTTCGAGCGCGCCGTGCACGTCCTCGTCGCCCGGGTCGGGCAGCAGGGTGCCGTCGGTGTAGCGCTGGGCGAGCGCGTCCAGGCCACGGTGCAGCTCGGCCTCGTCCGCCGGGGTCAGGTAGCCCGCGGCGCCGAGCGCCTTGGCATGGGCGTGCGACCCGGCGATGTCGTACAGCGCGAGCCGCCAGTCGAAGTGCGTCGACCGCGAGAGCGCGTCGAGCTCGGGCGAGGGGCCGCCGGCGAAGCGGCCGCCCCACAGCTTGCCGGTGTTCGTGGTGCTCACTGCTGTCCTCTCACCGCGGCGATCGCGCTGGTCATGATGTCAGGGAGGTCCGCCGGGCGGGACAGGACGCCCGCCAGCGACGTCGGCAGCCACCAGCCCGCCCCGAGGACCGTGCCGACCTCCTCGGGCTCGAGCCCGTCGAAGCCGATCTCGACGCCGCGCTCGAGTGGCAGGGCGAAATAGGTGTGCTCGCCGACGTAGTCGACCCCGTCCCAGGAGTAGGCCTGCCGGTCGCGGAAGACCGGCCCGATCAGCCGGCCCCCGTCGGTGTGGATCCCGGCCTCCTCCCGCAGCTCACGCGCCGCGGCCGTCCGCAGCGACTCGTGGAGATCGGGCGCACCGCCGATGCTCGACCAGTAGCGCTCGCCGGGGCGTGCCGGGTCCCGCTCCTCGAGGAGCAGGACGGCGCCGTCCTGGCTCACCGGGAGCACCCGGGCGGTGGCGCGGTGGACGGGATCCATCAGTCGGTGCCGAACTCCATGGCTGCCTGGTCCAGCGCGGCCTCGTCCGGCTCTCCCTTGGCGGCAGGATTGGCCGCGATCCGGTCCGCTCCCCCGGCCTCGAGCTCGCCGTACAGCGTCCCGTGCTCGACGAGCACCTGGCCCTGGTCGAGCGGCTGGGCGGCGTACTGCTCGAGCTTGGCGCGGGAGTCGGCGATGTCCAGGTTGCGCATGGTCAGCTGGCCGATCCGGTCGAGGGGGCCGAAGGCGGCGTTCTCGGTGCGCTCCATCGAGAGCTTGTCCGGGTGGTAGGAGAACGCCGGGCCGTCGGTGCGCAGGATCGTGTAGTCCTCGCCGCGGCGCAGGCGCAGTGTGACCTCGCCGGTGACGAGCGAGGCGATCCACCGCTGGATCGACTCCCGCAGCATCAGCGCCTGCGGGTCCAGCCAGCGGCCCTGGTAGAGCAGGACGCCGAGCCGGCGGCCCTCGCCGTGGTAGCTCGCGATGGTGTCCTCGTTGTGGATCGCGTTGAGCAGCCGCTCGAAGGCGATCCACAGCAGCGCCATGCCCGGAGCCTCGTAGATGCCGCGGGACTTGGCCTCGATGATCCGGTTCTCGATCTGGTCGGACATGCCGAGACCGTGCCGACCGCCGATCGTGTTGGCCTCGTGGACGAGCGCGACCGGGTCGTCGTACGACTGCCCGTTGATCGCCACCGGGCGGCCCTCCCGGAACGCGATCGTGACGTCCTCGGCCGCGATCTCGACACCCGGGTCCCAGAACTTCACGCCCATGATCGGCTCGACGGTCTCGAGCGAGACGTCGAGGTGCTCGAGGGTCTTCGCCTCGTGGGTGGCCCCCCAGATGTTGGCGTCGGTCGAGTACGCCTTCTCCTGCGAGTCGCGGTAGGGCAGGTCGTGCTCGGTCAGCCACTGGCTCATCTCGGCCCGGCCGCCGAGCTCGGTGACGAACTCGGCGTCCAGCCACGGCTTGTAGATGCGCAGGTCGGGGTTCGCCAGCAGGCCGTAGCGGTAGAAGCGCTCGATGTCGTTGCCCTTGAACGTCGAGCCGTCGCCCCAGATGTCGACACCGTCGTCGTGCATCGCCCGGACCAGCATCGTGCCGGTCACCGCACGGCCGAGCGGGGTGGTGTTGAAGTACGCCCGGCCGCCCGAGCGGATGTGGAACGCACCGCACGCCATCGCGGCGAGCCCCTCCTCGACCAGCTGGCGCCGGCAGTCGACGGCGCGGGCGATCTCGGCGCCGTACCGGACGGCGCGGTCGGGTACGCCGGAGATGTCCGGCTCGTCGTACTGCCCGATGTCGGCGGTGTACGTGCACGGGATCGCGCCCTTGGCGCGCATCCACGCGACCGCGACGGAGGTGTCCAGCCCGCCCGAGAAGGCGATGCCGACGCGCTCGCCGGCCGGGAGGGACGTGAGGACCTTGCTCAAGGTTGGGTTCCTTACTGGCTCTGGGTGTGGGTGTCGGCGAGGGCGAGGAAGCGGCGGGCGAGGTCGTCGCCGCCCTTGGGCTCGCGGCCGATCACGAGGACGGTGTCGTCCCCGGCGATGGTGCCGAGCACCTCGGGGAACTCGGCCTTGTCGAACGCCGAGGCGAGGAACTGGGCGGCGCCCGGCGGCGTGCGCAGCACGACCAGGTTGGCGCTGGCGTCGGCGCTCACCAGGAGCTCACCGCACAGCCTGGCCAGCCGGTTCGCGGCGGCGGCCGTCTCGACGGGCGCCGCGGGCCGGCGGTCACCGCCCTCGGCGGGCACGGCGTAGACGAGGGCGCCCGACGGAGCACGCACCTTGATCGCGTCCAGCTCGACCAGGTCCCGCGAGAGCGTCGCCTGGGTGACCCGGATGCCGCTCTCGGTGAGCAGGTCGGCGAGCTCGCCCTGCGAGCGGACCTCGTGCTGGGTCACCAGCTCGACGATCAGCTGGTGGCGGGCGTTCTTGGTGCCCGGTCGGAGGGCGGTGCTCACGTCGCCCCCTGGACCAGGAACGTGAGGATCGCCTTCTGGGCGTGCCGCCGGTTCTCGGCCTCGTCCCAGACCACGCTCTGCGGGCCGTCCAGCACCTCGGCATCGATCTCCTTGCCGCGGTAGGCCGGCAGGCAGTGCATCGCGATCGCGTCGGGCTCGGCGTGCTCGAACAGGGCGGTGGTGAGGGAGTACGGCGCGAACACCTCGGCCCGCGCGGCCGCCTCGTCCTCCCTGCCCATCGAGATCCAGGTGTCGGTCACGACCACGTCGGCGCCGGTGACGGCGGCGAGCGGGTCCGACCCGACGGTGGCCGACCCACCGGTGATCGTGGCGATCGCTGCCGCGCGCTCGACCATCGCGGCGTCGGGCAGGTAGCCCTCCGGCGAGGCGATCCGCACGTGCATGCCGGCGGTGGTGCCGGCGAGCAGCCAGGAGTTGCCCATGTTGCAGGCGCCGTCGCCGACGAAGGCCACGGTGACGCCCGCGAGCTGCTGCTTGTGCTCGCGCACGGTGAGCAGGTCGGCGAGCAGCTGGCAGGGGTGGAAGTCGTCGGTGAGGGCGTTCACGACCGGGACGCCGGCGTGCTCTGCCATCTCCTCCAGCCGCGCCTGGGCGTAGGTGCGCCAGACGATCATCGACGCCTGGCGGCCGAGCACGCGGGCGACGTCGTGGACGGACTCGCGCACGCCGATGCCCGCGAGCGCGCCGTCGACCAGCATCGGGAAGCCACCCAGCTCGGCGATGCCGGCCGCGAAGGACGCCTGGGTGCGCAGCGTCTGCTTGTCGAAGATCATGGCGACCGTGCGCGGGCCCGCGAGCGGCTTCGCGTCGTACGGCGCCTGCTTGAGCTCGAACGCGAGGTCCAGGACCCGCGCCTGCTCCTCGGGCGTGAGGTCGTCGTCGGCGAGGAAGTGTCGGACCGGGTGGGCGCTCATCCCATGGCTCCATCCAGGATGCCCGGCCAGGCGGCCAGGAACGCGTTGACGTCGTCCTCGGTGAGGACGAGCGGTGGCGCGAGCCGGATGCGGCTGGGGGTCGGGTTGTTGACGATGAACCCGGCCGCCAGCGCGGCGGCCGCCACGTCTGCCGACGCGTCGACAGACAGGTCGAGGCCGATCAGCAGCCCCTCCCCCCGCACCTCGGTGACGCGCGGGTCGGCGGCCAGTCCGTCGCGGAGCTTCTGGCCGAGCACGGTGACGTGCTCGAGCAGGTCCTCGTCCTCGATGGTGCGGATGACCGCGAGCGCGGCAGCGCACGCGACCGGGTTGCCGCCGAACGTCGTGCCGTGGTTGCCCGGCTCGAGCAGCTCCCCCGCGGCGCCGACACCGACGCAGGCCCCCACCGGGAAGCCGCCGCCGAGGCCCTTGGCGACGGTGACCACGTCGGGGGTGAGCCCGGTGTGCGCGAACCAGCGGCCGGTGCGCCCCATGCCGGTCTGCACCTCGTCCAGCCAGAGCAGCGCACCGTGGCGGTCGGCGACCGCGCGGGCGGCGGCGAGGTAGCCCTCCGGCGGTACGACGACGCCGGCCTCGCCCTGGATCGGCTCCAGCAGCACGGCCGCCGTCTGGTCGGTCACCGCGGCGGCCAGCGCGTCGGCGTCGCCGTACGGGACGAACGTGACGTCGCCGGGCAGCGGCGCGAACGGCGTCCGGTACGCCGCCTTGGCGGTGAGTGCGAGCGCGCCCATGGTGCGGCCGTGGAAGGAGCCCTCGGCGGCGACGACGTGGGTGCGGCCGGTGCGCCGGGTCAGCTTGAAGGCGGCCTCGTTGGCCTCGGTCCCGGAGTTGGTGAGGAACACCTTGCCGCCGCCGGCGCCGACGCCGAGCAGGTCGAGCAACCGCTCCGCGAGCTCGACCTGTGGCGCCGAGGTGAAGAAGTTCGAGATGTGGCCGAGCGTCTGGAGCTGGGTCGTGATCGCCTCCACCAGCGCCGGGTGCCCGTGCCCGAGCGCGTTGACCGCGATGCCGCCGAGCAGGTCGACGTACTCCTTGCCGTCGGTGTCCCACACGTGCGCGCCCTCGCCCCGGGCGAGCACCAGCTTCGGGGGGCCGAAGGTGTTCATCAGGCTGGCGGCGTACCGCTCCTGGTAGCTGGTCACTGGGCGTCCCTCGCCTTCCGGGTCTTGGTCGCGGCGCCCGGCAGCACCTGGGTGCCGACGCCCTCCTTGGTGAAGAGCTCGAGCAGCACGGCGTGCTCCTCGCGCCCGTCCACGACGGTGGCTCGTGGGACGCCGCCCTGGACGGCCTGCAGGCAGGCGCTCATCTTGGGGATCATCCCCGAGGCCAGCGTCGGGATGATCTCCGCGAGCGCCTCCGGGCCGATCTCTCCGATCACGTCGTCGGAGTCCGGCCAGTCCAGGTAGAGGCCCTCGACGTCGGTGAGGACGAGCAGCTTCTCGGCGTCCAGGGCCACGGCGAGCGCGGCAGCGGCCGAGTCGGCGTTCACGTTGTGCACCCGGCCGGCCGCGTCCGGAGCGACGCTGGAGACGACCGGGATCCGGCCGGCCTCGATCAGGTCGAGGACCGACTCGGGGCGGACCTTCGTGACCTCGCCGACCAGGCCGAGGTCGACCTCCTCCCCGTCGACGACGGTGCCGGTGGTGGTGGCCGTGAACAGGCCGGCGTCCTCGCCCGAGCAGCCGACCGCGAGCGGGCCGTGCTCGTTGATCAGGCCGACCAGTTCGCGCTGGACCTGGCCGACCAGCACCATGCGCACCACGTCCATCGCCTCGGGCGTGGTCACCCGCAGGCCACCCCGGAACTCGGACTCGATGCCGAGCCGGTCGAGCATGTGGGAGATCTGCGGACCGCCGCCGTGCACGACGACCGGCTTGAAGCCGGCGAACCGGAGGAACGCGATGTCCTCGGCGAAGGCCCGCTTCAGGGTGTCGTCGGTCATCGCGTTGCCGCCGTACTTCACCACGACGATCTTGCCGTGGTAGCGCTTCAGCCAGGGCAGCGCTGCCGCGAGCGTGCGCGCCTTGGCCGGGTCCGGCTTGCTCGGGTCGTGGGGGGTGTGCGAGATGGTCCTCATGAGGAGTACGCGCTGTTCTCGTGGACGTAGGCGTGCGTGAGGTCGTTGGTCCAGACCGTGGCCCGGTCGGACCCGGCCTTGAGGTCGATGGTGACGCTGACCTCGCGCGGCTTCAGGTCGACGGTCGCGGGGTCGGCGTGCGGGGTCGACCGTCGGCACACCCAGACGCCGTTCATGGCGACGTCGAGGTCGGCCGGGTCGAAGCGGGCACTCGTCGTGCCGATGCTGGCCAGCACACGGCCCCAGTTCGGGTCGTTGCCGAACACCGCGGCCTTGAAGAGGTTCGAGCGTGCGACGCTGCGGCCCACCTCGACCGCCTCGTCCTCGCTCGCGGCGTTGACGACGGTGATCGCGATCTCGTGCTCGGCGCCCTCGGCGTCCTCGAGGAGCTGCATGGCGAGGTCGGTGCAGGCCTGGGTGAGCGTGGCGGTGAAGTCGTCGAGGCTCGGGGTGATGCCGCTCGCGCCGCTGGCCAGGACGGTCACGGTGTCGTTGGTGGACATGCAGCCGTCGGAGTCGAGCCGGTCGAAGCTGACCCGGGTGGCCGCGCGCAGCGCGGTGTCGACGTCGACCGCCGGTACGACGGCGTCGGTGGTGAGCACGACCAGCATCGTGGCGAGCTGCGGCGCCAGCATGCCGGCGCCCTTGGCCATGCCGCCGATCGACCAGCCCGCGCCCTCGACCACGACCTGCTTGCTGACCGAGTCGGTCGTCATGATCGCGTGGGCGGCGTCGTCTCCCCCGTCGGCACTGAGGGCGTCGTACGCCGCCCGGGCGCCGGCGAGGACCTGGCCGCGGTCGTTGGTGAGGCCGATCAGGCCCGTCGAGCAGACGACGACGTCGCCCGCGCCGATGCCGAGGCTGCCGGCGACCGCCTCGGCCACCGCATGGGTGGTCTGGAATCCCTCGGGACCGGTGTAGCAGTTGGCGCCGCCGGAGTTCAGGAACACCGCCCTGACCGTGCCGTCCTTCACGACCTCCTGGCTCCAGAGCACCGGGTTCGCCTTGCAGCGGTTGGTCGTGAAGACGCTGGCCGAGTCGTGGGCCGGGCCGTCGTTCACGACGAGCGCGACGTCCTTGGCGCCCGTCGACTTGAGGCCCGCGGCGACGCCGGCGGCCCGGAATCCCTTGGGCGACGTGATCACGGTGCCACTCCCACGGTCGACAGGCCCAGGCACTCGTCGAGCCCGAGCGCGAGGTTCATGCACTGCACGGCCGCGCCGGCGGTGCCCTTGGCCAGGTTGTCGACGGCGCCGACGGCCACGAGCCGTCGCGCGTCCTGGTCGACCGTCACCTGGAGGTGGACCGCGTTGGAGCCGGTGACCGACTTGGTCTGCGGCCACTGGCCGGCCGGGAGCAGGTGCACGAACGGCTCGTCGGCGTAGGCCTTCGCGTACACGTCGTAGGCCTCGTCCGCGCTCAGGTCACCGGTGAGCGGAGCGCTGCACGTCGCGAGGATCCCGCGCGGCATCGGGACCAGCAGCGGCGTGAAGCTGACCCGCACGGCACCATCGACGAGCGCGGACAGGTTCTGGGTGATCTCCGGGGTGTGCCGGTGGACCCCGCCGACGCCGTACGCGCCGGCGTTGCCCATCACCTCGCTGCCGAGCAGGTGGGGCTTCGCGGCCTTGCCCGCGCCGCTGGTGCCGGAGGCGGCCACCACGACGACGTCGGGCTCGACGATGCCGGCCGCGACCGCCGGGGCGAGGGTGAGCGTGGACACCGTCGGGTAGCAGCCGGGCACCGCGATCCGGGTGGCCTTGCGGAGCAGGTCGCGCTGGCCCGGCAGCTCCGGGAGTCCGTAGGGCCAGGTGCCGGCGTGCTCGCCGCCGTAGAACCTCTCCCAGGCGGCGGCGTCCGCGAGCCGGAAATCCGCGCCGCAGTCGATGACGACCGTGTCGTCGCCGAGCTGCGCCGCGAGCGCCCCGGACTCTCCGTGCGGGAGCGCGAGGAAGACCACATCGTGGCCGCGGAGGGTTTCGAGCGAGGTCGCGTCGAGCACCCTCTCGGCGAGGGGCACCAGGTGCGGCTGCAGGGCGCCGAGTGGCTGGCCGGCGTTGGAGGCGCCGGTGAGGGCGCCGATCTCGACGCCGGGGTGACCGAGGAGCAGGCGCAGCAGCTCGCCCCCGGCGTACCCACTGGCTCCGGCGACGGCGATCCTGGTCGACATATGCATGACTATACAGATGCGCGCATCTGTATGTATCTCGGGTGCGGCGGTCGGTCCGCGCCCCTAGGTTCACGATCATGGCGAGACTCTCCGACGACGACTACCTCCACCACATCCGAGCCGAGTCCGCGCGGTTCCGCGCGGTCCTGGCGGACTGCGACCCCGGCGCGCGAGTGCCGAGCTGCCCGGAGTGGGACGCAGGCGACCTGCTCTGGCACCTCGGGGAGGTGCAGCACTTCTGGGGCACCATGCTGCGGCAGCGACCGACCGGGCCCGACGACTACAGCCACGAGCCGAGGCCCGAGACCTACGAGGGCCTCCTCGACTACTTCGACCGCGGCTCCGAGCTCCTGTACGCCGAGCTGGACGGCGTCGACCCGGCCGCCGAGACCTGGACCTGGTCCCAGGACCACACCGCCGGCTTCATCTACCGGCGGCAGGCCCACGAGGCGCTGATCCACCGGCTGGACGCCGAGCTGACCGCCGGCACGGCCACGCCGCTCGACGCGGCGCTCGCCGCCGACGGGGTCGACGAGACCCTGGACGTGATGTTCGGCGGCAAGCCCCCGTGGGGCACGTTCACGCCGTACGACCGGTTCGTGCGCGTCGACGTCACCGACACCGGGGACAGGGTCTGGGTGCAGCTGGGGCACTTCAGCGGCACCGACCCCGAGGGCGCCACCCACGACGCGGAGGACATCGGCGTGGTCGCCGACCCCGGGGTCGAGCCGGGCGCCGTGGTCAGCGGCCCGGCCGGGCCACTCGACGCGTGGCTGTGGCGACGCGGCGACGACAGCGAGGTGACGGTCACCGGCGACCGGGAGGTCTACGACCACTTCCGCGCGTGCGTGAGCCACCCGATCAACTGACGAAAGGCAGTGAAACCCGGGTGAAGGCGGACTGAAACCGGGCGCGTCCATCCTGAGGACATGACACGAGCTCCTGACACCGACCTGGCCGTCGCGGCCGCCGGCCTCGTCAAGACCTTCGGTGACTTCCGCGCGGTCGACGGGATCGACCTCGAGGTACGTCGCGGCGAGGTGTTCGGCGTGCTGGGCCCGAACGGCGCAGGCAAGACCACCACCCTGAAGATGCTGGCCACCCTGCTGCCGATGAACGGCGGGGAGGCCAGCATCTTCGGCGTCGACGTCCGCCGGAACCCCCACATGATCCGGCAGCTCGTCGGCGTCACCGGGCAGTACGCCTCCGTGGACGAGAACCTCACCGGCTACGAGAACCTCTGGCTCTTCGGCCGTCTCCAGGGACTCTCCTCGGCCAGGTCGACGGCCACCGCCGGCGACCTGCTCGAGCGGTTCGGCCTGACCGAGGCACGCGACAAGCAGATCAAGGAGTTCTCGGGCGGGATGCGGCGACGTCTCGACCTCGCCGCGAGCCTGATCTCGCAGCCGCCGCTGATCTTCCTCGACGAGCCGACCACCGGTCTCGACCCGCGCACCCGCGGGCAGATGTGGGACACGATCCGCGACCTGATCCGCGAGGGCAGCACGGTGCTGCTCACGACGCAGTACCTCGACGAGGCCGACCAGCTGGCCGGACGGATCGCGGTCATCGACCGCGGCATCAAGGTCGCCGAGGGAACGCCGGACGAGCTGAAGACCTCGGTCGGCAGCTCGACCCTCCAGCTGCGGATGTCCGAGCCGTCCGACACGGCCGAGGCCGTCGCCGTCGTACGTCGCGTCCTCGGCGAGGAGCCGGTGCTCACGCCCGAGTCGGGCGGCCTGAACGCCGCCCTCACCGACGCCAACCGGGCGGCCGACGTCCTGATCGCGTTGCGGCAGTCCGGCCTCTCGATCGCGTCCGCGACCGTCCAGAAGCCCACTCTCGACGAGGTGTTCATGGCCATCACGGGCCACGGTGCCGACGACGAGGTCGACCCCGAGATGGAGGTCGCCAGATGAGCACCGCCCTGCTCCCCGACCACGACACGACCGAGGTGCTGAACCGCACCCTCGTCACCCGCCCGTCGTTGCACGACACCGTCGACCAGAGCCTGGCGATGGCCTGGCGCGCCCTGAAGAAGATGCGCCGCAACCCCGAGCAGTGGTTCGACGTCACCCTCCAGCCGCTGCTCTTCACGGCGATGTTCGCCTACATCTTCGGCGGCGCGATCTCCGGCAGCGTCGAGGACTACCTGCCGATCGTCATCACCGGCATCCTCGCCCAGACCGCGCTGACCGCCTGCATGGCGACCGGCATCCAGCTCCGCGAGGACATGGACAAGGGCGTGTTCGACCGGTTCAAGGCACTGCCCATCGCCCGGATCGCACCGCTCGTCGGGCCGGCGATGGCCGACCTGATCCGGTACGCCACCGCGGCGACCCTGACGATCCTCACCGGCATCCTGATGGGCTACCGGCCAGGCGGCGGCGTGCCCGGCGTCCTGGCCGGCTGGCTGCTGACGATCGTCGCGGGCTGGTCGCTGGCCTGGATCTTCACCTACTTCGGCACCCGGGCGCGCAGCGCCCAGGCGGTCCAGGGCATCTCGATGATGGTGATGTTCCCGCTGACCTTCCTGTCCAACGCGTTCGTCCCGGCCGACACGCTGCCGGGCTGGCTCGAGGCGTTCGTCAACGTCAACCCGGTGTCGCTGGTGATCTCGGCGCTGCGCGACCTGATGAACGACGGCGACGTCACCGCGAACGTCGGCTGGGCGCTGCTCGGCTGCGGGATCGTGGTCGCGATCTTCCTGCCGCTCTCGGTCCGGAGCTACAACAAGAAGATGTGATGATCAGCCTTCCGCAGGCCGTCGCGCCCGACGTGGGCTCGGCCGGGTCGAGCAAGCCCCGCGGGTGAGCGGAGCGAGCTCGCGACGGGCGCGTCGAAACCCGGTGAGCCGGGAAGCAGCAACGAGCGGGGCGACTGGGTCTCGATACGCCGTCGCTCGTCCCTCGCGACGGCTACTCGACCACCGAGCGGACCGGGCCTACTCGGCAACCGGCGACAGCTGCGTCACGAGGTCGAGCACCTCGGGGCGGAGCTCGGTCGGCTTGCGGTCGTCGAGCTCGGCGCGGACCCGCGCCTGCTCGCCCGGCAGCACGGCCTCCGCCAGTGCCAGGGCGGGCGCCCAGGCCAGGCTGGGCAGCTGGCGGTTGTAGCCGAACCGGTCGGCGAGGACGAGGAGACGGACCGCGAACGCAGCGCGCTCGGGATCCGGCTCGCCGGCCAGCTCCCAGAGCGCGAGCGCGAACAGCACCGACCCGAACACCGGGTAGTCGAGGAACACGACGGATCCCTCCAGGATCACGGGCGCCTTGCGGATGAGGTCCTCTCGCATGCCCGCCACCTCGGCCCGAGCACCGTGTCGGACGTGCGCGGCCAGCGCCGCCGACTCGGCGTACAGGATCCAGGGCTCGTAGCCGAGCAGCGTCTCCATCCCGGGGAAGCTGCGCGCGGAGAGCTCCCGGACGGCGTCGCGGTAGCCGCACAGACCGCTCTCGACCTCGCCCATGGCGAGGTCGACCTCGGGCCGTCCGCAGAGCAGGATGATCGACGCGCCGAAGATGCCGCCGCCGGCGTCCTCGGCCTCGATCTCGTCGAAGATCCGGCGGGCCTCCTCGGTCCGGCCGTCCGCCATGGCGCCCAGGGCCAGGACCGCCCGGAGCTGCGCCACGTCCTCCTGGGCGCCCAGGTCGTCGAGGACCGGGATCGCGGCGTGAGCGAATCCGAGGGCCTCCTGGAGGTCGCCGACCTGCATGGTGAGGCCGGCGAGCTGGGCACGGACCAGGGCGGCGGACCACGGGCCGTCGGCGACGTCGTCGGCAAGGGCGAGGGCATCCAGGCCGCTCTGCTTCGCGAGCGCCAGCTCCCCCTGGTTCTCGTGGAGCTGGCAGGACCACTGGAGCGCGACCTGGGCGATCCGACGGTTCTCGTCGGTCGTGAGTGCCACGAGCGCGTCGAGACGATCCTCGACGATGCTGCGGCGAGCCGCGAGCAGCACCGTCGCGGTGATCTCCGCCCGGGTCCTGCCGGTGCCGGGCCCGAGCTCCTCGAGGCGGTCGAAGGACCGGCCCGCGACCGAGTCGGAGAAGATCAGCGAGTTGAAGGCGATCGCGACCAGCGTGGTGCGCAGCGTGTCCTCGTAGCCCTGGCTCACGCGTCCCTCGACCACCAGGTCCTCGACCTCGGGCGCGATGTTGACGACCTTCAGGTGGCTGCCCTCGATGGTCCAGAAGTCCGAGAGGCAGGCCATCAGGACGACGACCGCGTCCGCGTCCCGCTCGCGCAGTCGGCGCCGGAGGAGGTCGACCAGGTTGCCCTCCTCGCTGCGGATCTCCGTCATGGCCTCCACCTGGTGAGGCCCGAACAGCCGCTCCCCGGTGCGGAGCCCGAAGGCGAGACCCCAGTCCCGGAACCGCACCGCGGTCTCGACGTCGTCGCCGGCGTCGACGAGCTGCATCTGCCCGAACTCCCGGACCGTCTCGAGCAGCCGGTAGCGCAGCCCGCCGTTGCCCTCGACGACGGTCACCAGCGACTGGTCGACGAGGCTGGAGAGCGCGGGCAGGGCGTCGTCCCCGACCACGGCGTCGGCGCCGGAGAGCGAGAACCCGTCGCGGAAGATCGCGAGCCGGCGCAGCGCGGTGCGCTGGCTCTCGTCGAGCAGGTTCCAGCTCCAGTCGATGACCGCGAGCAGGGTCTGGTGCCGCTCCGGGGCGTCCCGGCTGCCGCCGCGCAGCAGCGCGAAGCGGTTCTCCAGCCGGCGCGAGATCTCCGCGACCGACATGACCCGCACCTTGGCGGCGGCGAGCTCGACCGCGAGCGGCAGCCCGTCGAGCCGCTCGACGAGGCCGCGCACCTCGGTGGGGTCGAGCCGGGCGCCGGGCCGGGCGGCCGACGCACGCTCGTCGAAGAGCTCGACGGCGTCGTCGAGCCCGAGCTGCGGCAGCTGGTAGACCCGTTCCGCGGCGATGCCCAGCGGCGCCCGGGTGGTGGTGAGCACCCGCAGCGCGGGGGTGCGCACGACCAGCACCGACACCAGGTCGGCGACGGCCTCGACCAGGTGCTCGCAGTTGTCGAGGATCAACAGGGCCGGGGCGCTCCCGACCTGGTCGACGATCCGGCCGAGCAGGTCGGTACGCCGGGCGGCGGAGCTGGTGAGCCGGTCGGTGAGCGACTCGCGCACCCCGAGCACGTCGCCGACCTCCACGGCCACGCCCTCGGGGGAGGTGACACCGGCCAGCTCGACGAAGTGCACGACCGGCTGCTCGGCCAGCCGGCCCATCAGGTGCGCCAGCCGGGTCTTGCCCAGCCCGCCCGCCCCGACGATCGAGGTGACCCGGGAGGTGCGGATCGTCTCGGCGAGCGCGACCACGTCCTCGTCACGGCCGATCAGCCGGGAGGCCTCGTAGAGCAGTCCCTCCCGGACCGGATGGTCGCGGGCGAGCAGCTCGGCGTGCAGCGCTTGCAGGACCGGGCTCGGGTCGACGCCGAGCCGGTCGGCCAGCCGGGCCCGGTAGGACTCGAACCGCTCCAGGGCCGCCGGGACACCGCGCACCGCCGCGATCGCACGCAGGAGCGCGGCCACCACGTCGTCGTCGGGCGCGGCGCGCTCCAGCAGCGGCAGCGCGGCGGCGTACTCCCCGGCGGCGGCGAGCCGCAGCCCCTCGGGGCGCAGCGCCCAGG
This sequence comes from Nocardioides sp. URHA0032, assembly GCF_000620645.1. Classification (GTDB taxonomy): domain Bacteria; phylum Actinomycetota; class Actinomycetes; order Propionibacteriales; family Nocardioidaceae; genus Nocardioides. The sequence continues at coordinate 15,575 of NZ_JIAV01000018.1, forward strand.
CATCGACCTCGGCGGGCGCCAGGGTGAGGCGGTAGCCGCGGGCGGTCCGCTCGATCACCTCGGGACCGGTCGCGGACCTGGCCCGGGAGACGACGACCTGCAGCGCCTTCGCGGGGTTGGCCGGGACCTCGTCTCCCCAGATCTCCTCGACGAGCGTGGCCTCGGAGAGACCGCGGGACCCCGCCTCGGCGAGACCCCGCAGCAGCGCGTGCGTGCGCTCACCGGGGACCGGCTGACCGTCCCAGGTGACGTCGTCTAGGACCGAGAGCCGGTGGCCGGCCGGTCGGTCAGCTGCGCTGGACGGCACCGGTCCGCTCGGCGGCGAGGGCCACCGCGGCGTCGCGTGCGGCCGCCGTCTCCTCCTCGGTCAGGGTGCGGTCGGGCGCCCGGAACCGGAGCGCGAACGCCAGCGAGGTGCGTCCCTCCCCCACCTGCTCACCGGTGTAGACGTCGAAGAGCCGGACCGACTCCAGCAGCGGTCCGGCGCCCTCGCGGAGCGCGGCCTCGACGGCTGCGGCGGTGACGCCGTCGGCGACGACCAGCGCCACGTCCTCCTTCGCCAGCGGGTACGTCGAGAACTCCGGCCCCGGCGTGACGTCGCGGGCGTGCCGCATCAGGAGGTCGAGGTCGATCTCGACCGCTGCACTGCGCGCCGGCAGCCCGAACGCCTGGCAGACCTTCGGGTGCAGCTCGCCCGCGTGGCCGAGCTCGACTCCGTTCACCCGGACCTGCGCGCAGCGCCCCGGGTGCCAGGGCGCGCGGGTGGCGGACTCGACCTCGAGCCCGACGCCCAGCTCCGCAGCGAGCCGCCGGACCAGGCCGATGGCGTCGGACCAGCCGGCGTCGCGGCCACTGCCCCACCAGCCCGCCCGCTCCCTCTCACCGGCGAGCACGACGGCCAGGTGCAGCGGCTGCTCGGGAAGCGCCTCGAAGAGCTTCGCGAGCTCGTCGTCGCTGGGCCGCCAGTCGACACCGTAGATCGGCGCCGGGCCGCGGTCGGTGGGGAACGCCACCGTGCCGGTCTCGAACAGCGCGACCCCGGTCGCGCCGCGACCGATGTTGCGCGCGCCGGCCTTGAGCAGGCCGGGCAGCAGGGTCGTCGTGTACGAGGGCTCCTCGCTGGAGAGCGGGTTCGCCAGCCGGACGGTCCGCCGGCGTACGTCGTCGGCCGGGAGCCCGAGCGCGTCGAACGCGGCGTCGCCGACGAACGGGAAGCTGATCACCTCCACGCAGCCGGCACCGGCCAGGGTGCGGCCGACCCGGCGGCGCAGCCGCTGCTCACGGCTCAGTCCCCGGCCGGCGGCCTCGCGCGGCAGCACGGACGGGACGCGGTCGTAGCCCACGATCCGGGCGACCTCCTCGACCAGGTCGAACGGGTCGTTGAGGTCCGGACGCCAGGGCGGCGGGGTGGCGGTGAGGGTGCTGTCGGCCTTGTCGAGCGTGCAGCCGACGGCCTCGAGGTTCGCGACGGTGGCGGCCGCGTCGATGTCGATCCCCGTCACCCGGGCGGGCAGGTCGTAGGAGATCGTGATCTGCGGTGGTGCCGGAGGAGTCCCGACCACCGTGACACCGGGGTCGGCCGTCCCGCCGCCGTACGTCGTCAGCAGCTCGACGACGCGGTCGGCCGCGGCCGGCGTGATGACCGGGTCGACGCCGCGCTCGTTGCGCTTGCCGGCCTCGGAGCCGATCTTGTGCCGCTTGCCGGTGCGGAACATCGAGACCGCGTCCCAGTGGGCCGCCTCGACCAGGATGTTCGTGGTCGAGGCCGACATCTCGGTGGTCTCGCCGCCCATGACGCCGCCGAGGCCGATGATCCCGGAGTCGTCGGTGACGACCAGGTCCTCGGGCGAGAGCGCGCGGTCGACGCCGTCGAGCGTGGTGAGCCGCTCGCCCTCGCGGGCACGGCGCACCCGGATGGGCCCGGTGAGCTTGTGGGCGTCGTACCCGTGGATCGGCCGGCCCGTCTCGAGCATCACGTAGTTGGTGACGTCGACCGCCAGCGAGATCGGGCGCATGCCGGCCTGCTGGAGGCGCAGCGCCATCCAGTCCGGGGTCGGCGCTGCCGGATCGAACCCGGTCACCTTGCGGGCCACGAAGACCGGGCAGCCGGCCGGGTCGTCGATCTCGACCGGGTGGCCGAGGTCGTTCGGCTCGGGGACGGTGCGCGCCGCGGGGTCGCGGTACGGCGCACCGAACGCCAGGGCCGCCTCGCGGGCGATGCCGCGCAGCGACAGGGCGTAGGCGCGGTCCGGGTTGATCTCGAACTCGATGACCTCCTCGCGGAGGCCCAGCACTTCGAACGCGTCGTCGCCCGGCTGACCGGCGTCGGCGGGCAGCACGATGATCCCGTCGTGGTCCTCGCCGAGGCCGAGCTCGCGGGCCGAGCAGATCATCCCGGCGGACAGGTGCCCGTAGGTCTTGCGCGCGGAGATCTGGAAGTTGCCGGGCAGGACGCCGCCCGGGAGGATCACGACGACCAGGTCGCCGGGCGCGAAGTTGTGGGCGCCGCACACGATGCCCTGGGGCTCGCCGGTGCCGTTGGCGGCGCCGACGTCGACCGAGCACCAGTTGATGGTCTTGCCGTTCTTCTGCGGCTCCGGCTCGACGGTCAGCACGCGGCCGACCACCAGCGGGCCGGTGATGTCGGCGCCGGCGCTGTGGATGCCCTCGAGCTTGAGCCCGAGCGCGGTGAGCCGCGCGGTGAGCTCGTCGGTGGTGACGCCGGCTGGCAGGTCGACGTACTCCCGGATCCAGGAGACAGGGGCCTTCACGCTCTACAGCTCCGTTCCGAAGGCGGTGGTGAAACGGGTGTCGCCCTCGAACAGCGCCCGCAGGTCCTCGATGCCGTGCCGGAACATCAGCGTCCGGTCGATGCCCATGCCGAAGGCGAACCCCGTGTAGCGCTCGGGGTCCACTCCGCAGGCCCTGAGCACCCGCGGGTTGACCACGCCGCAGCCGCCCCACTCGATCCAGCCCTCGCCGCGGCAGGTACGGCACGGCGCGCCGTCCACCTCGCCGGAGCCGCGGCACACGAAGCAGACAAGGTCGACCTCGGCGCTGGGCTCGGTGAACGGGAAGTACGACGGGCGGAAGCGCGTGTTGATCCCGTCGCCGAACATCCGCGCAGCGAAGTGGTCCAGCGTGCCCTTGAGATGGGCCATGGTGATGCCCTCGTCGATCGCCAGGCCCTCGACCTGGTGGAACACCGGGCTGTGCGTGGCGTCGTACTCGTCGGTGCGGAACACGCGGCCGGGGCAGACGACGTAGATCGGCGGCTGGCGCGACAGCATCGTGCGCGCCTGGACGGGCGAGGTGTGGGTGCGCAGCACGAGGTGGTTCTCGGCTGGCTCGGTCCAGAACGTGTCCTGCATGGTCCGGGCCGGGTGGTCCGGCCCGAGGTTGAGCGCGTCGAAGTTGAGCCACTCGGCCTCGATGACCGGGCCCTCGGCGACCTCCCAGCCCATGGCGACGAAGATGTCGGAGATCAGCTCGGCACCGGTCGTCAGCGGGTGGCGGGCACCGGTCGGCACCCGGTCGGTCGGCAGGGTGACGTCGACGGTCTCCTCGACCAGCATCCGCTCCTCGTGCTCGGCCTCCAGCACCTCCTGCCGGGCCGCGAGCGCCTGGTTCACGGCGCCGCGCGCCTGGCCGATGCGCTGCCCGGCCTCCTTGCGCGCCTGCGGCGGCAGCGCCCCGATCTCCCGGTTGGCCAGGGCCAGCGGCGAGCGGTCGCCGGTGTGCTCGATGCGCACCTGCTTGAGCTCGGCGAGGTCGGCAGCGGCCGCGATCGCGGCCAGCGCCGCGTCGCGCGCGGCCTCGACCTCCTCGGGCTTCAAGGGCGTGACCTCCACGGGGTCGTAGTCGGTGTTCGGGCCTGACACGGGGTCGAGTCTAGGAAGCCGGGCACGTGCGACGCGAACCGGTTCACGATCCATGGTGAACCTGCGACGCGGGGGGCCGGAACCGTCAGGGCACAGGAGGGGCGTCCGTAGCACTCGCCCGCCCGGGCTCGGATGCGGGCAGCGTCACCGTCAGCCGCGCTCCGGCGGCGCCGGCGTCGCCGATCGTGACGGTGCCGCCGTGCGCCTCGACCAGGCCGTGCACCAGGTAGAGGCCCAGCCCCGACCCACCGCTGGCGCCGGACTTCCAGAACTTCGTGAACACCCGGCGGCGGAGATCGGGTGCGATCCCCTCGCCCTCGTCCTCGACCACCAGCTGCAGGCCGGCGCGGACCGGCGACAGCCTGACGGTGACGGTCCCGGACCCGTGGCGGACGGCGTTCTCGAGGAGGTTGGTCACGACCTGCACGAACTTGTCGGGGTCGACCGTGATCTCGGGGACCCCGGGCTCGACGTGCACGACGACCGGACGGCTGGTGCTGGCGCCGACGGAGTCGACCACGCGGCGGACCAGCGCCTCGGCGTCACTCGGCCGGGGGTACAGCTGGAGCCGGCCGGTGTCGATGCGGGCGACGTCGAGCAGCTCGGCGATCAACCGGCTGAGCCGGTCGGCGTCAGCGCTGACGGTGGTCAGCATCAGCTTCTTCTGGTCGTCGTTGAGCTTGTCCCACCGGTTCAGCAGGGCCTGCACGAAGCCCTTGACGCCGGTCAGCGGCGAGCGGAGCTCGTGCGCGACCGTGGCGACCAGGTCCGAGCGCTCACGGTCCAGCCGGGCTCGGCCGCGGCCGGAGCGGATGCTGACCGCGACGCCGTCGACCGGCTCGTGCAGCGCCGCCCGGTGCAGCCGGGCGACCACGAGCACCTCGGTGCCGTCGGGGAGCAGCCAGGACTGCTCCGGGACCGCGGTGCGGGTCGGGAGGCCGTCATAGGGCCGGTTGGTCGAGTACCAGTCGCGGCCGTCCTGGTCCTGGAGGGCCAGCACCTCGGCGAGCGGGCGGCCGACGGGGTCCTCGGCGCCGAGCAGGCGCAGGGCGACGGAGTTGACGGCCGTCACCCGGCCGTCGGGCCCGGCCAGCAGCGCGCCGTCGGCGAGCGCGTCCAGGTCCACGCGGTCACCCTACTGGCGGCGCTGGACCTTGGCGGAGGCGTAGAGGCACAGCGCGGCGGCCGTCGAGAGGTTCAGGCTCTCCGCGCGCCCGTGGATCGGGATCCGGACCCGGTGGTCCGCGAGGTCGGTGAGCACGGCGGGGAGTCCCCAGGCCTCGTTGCCGAACAGCCAGGCGGTCGGCGCCGCCAGCAGGTCGTCGGCGTGGTCGAGGTCGAGCTCACCGGCGCCGTCGGCCGCGAGCACCTGGAGACCGGCGTCCCGGGCGGCACGTACGGCGGCCGCCGGGTCCGGCTCGGTCGCGATCGGGAGGTGGAAGAGGCTGCCGACGCTGGCCCGGACGGTCTTGGGGTTGTACGGGTCGACGGAGTGGCCGGCGAGGACCACGGCGTCGGCGCCGGCGGCGTCCGCGCAGCGGATGACGGTGCCGGCGTTGCCGGGGTCGCGGACGTCGGCGCAGAGCGCGACCAGCCTGGCCTCGTCGACGACGTGGTCGACGGGTCGGTCGAGGAACCGGCACACGGCCACCAGGCCGGCCGGGGTGACGCTGTCGCTCAGCCCGTCCATGGCCCCGTCGTCGACCAGGGTCCACGCGGGGGCGGCGGCCGCGAGGTCGGCGTACTGCGCGGTCGCGGCGGGGGTCGCGAACACCTCGACCACACAGCCGGGCACCTCGAGGGCGCCCTGGACGGCCTTCGGGCCGTCGGCAAGGAAGAGCCGCCGCTCGGAGCGTTCCGAGCGGCGGCTGAGCTTCCGGCTCTCCTTGACGCGGCCGTTCCCCCGGGTCAGGGGGGTGCCCGCGGTCAACGGAGTGTTCAGGCCGAGACCTTGGGCGCGTTGACGTCCTCGGGCAGCGCGGCCTTGGCGGTCTCGACGAGCGCGTTGAACGCGGCGATGTCGTTGACGGCCAGGTCGGCGAGGATCTTGCGGTCGACCTCGACACCGGCCAGGCTCAGGCCCTGGATGAACCGGTTGTAGGTCATGCCCTGGGCGCGGGCCGCGGCGTTGATCCGCTGGATCCAGAGCTTGCGGAAGTTGCCCTTGTTCTTGCGGCGGTCGTTGTAGCTGTAGACGAGGGAGTGGGTGACCTGCTCCTTGGCCTTGCGGTAGAGCCGCGAGCGCTGGCCGCGGTAACCGCTGGCGCGCTCCAGGACGACCCGGCGCTTCTTCTGGGCGTTCACTGCCCGCTTGACGCGTGCCACTGTCTTACTCCTTGTTGCAGAAAATCGGGGTCCGGGGTCGAGACGGGCTCGACGACCGGGTGGTCGGGGCGGGGGGTCAGAGACCCAGCATCTTCTTCGCGCGCGGGACGTCGGCCTTGGCGACCTCGACGGTGCCGGTCATGCGACGGGTCACCTTGGAGGGCTTCTTCTCCAGGTTGTGGCGCTTGCCAGCCTTCTCGCGCAGGATCTTGCCCGACCCCGTCACGCGGAAGCGCTTGCTCGCACCCGAGTGCGTCTTGTTCTTCGGCATCTCACTATCTCTCTTGTCGTCCTGCGGTGGCTCGGGCAGGCGCGTCTCCGGGACGCGCCCCCCGTCCGGTGTGGTCTCAGGCCTCGATCTCAGGATCGAGGTTCTCGGAGCGGCCACGCTCCTTCTTCTGGGCGACCGGTCCGGCGGCGTGGGCTGCGTCGCGCTCGGCGCGCTCCTCCGCCACGACAGCCGCGCGCTCGGCGGCGCGCGACTCCTTGTCGGCTGCCAGGTCGACCTTGGCGTCGGCCTTCTTCTTGTGCGGGCCGAGCACCATGACCATGTTGCGGCCGTCCTGCTTCGGGGACGACTCGACGAAGCCCAGCTCGGTCACGTCCTCGGCGAGCCGCTGCAGCAGCCGGAAGCCCAGCTCGGGCCGGTGCTGCTCGCGACCGCGGAACATGATCGTGATCTTCACCTTGTCGCCGGCGCGGAGGAACCGGACCACGTGACCCTTCTTGGTCTCGTAGTCGTGCGCGTCGATCTTCGGACGAAGCTTCATCTCCTTGATGACGACGTTCGTCTGGTTACGGCGTGCCTCGCGGGCCTTCTGCGCGTTCTCGTACTTGAACTTGCCGTAGTCCATGAGCTTGCAGACGGGCGGCTTGCCCTGGGGTGCGATCTCGACGAGGTCGAGGTCCGCCTCCTGGGCGAGCTTGAGCGCCTGGTCCGTGGGGACGATGCCCACGGTCTCCCCGTTGGGTCCAACGAGACGGACCTCGGGAACCCGGATCCGGTCGTTGATACGAAGCTCGGTGCTGATGTGTGTCCTCCTGGTGGCAATGTGGCCGGTCGTCCCTGCGCTCCGCCGCCCCCGAGGGCCCTGCGAAATCGACAAAGGCTTCCGCTGTCATCAAGCGGAAGCCAGTCCGATGCCACCCACACGGGGTACACCACCTACGAGGCCGGAGCCTCCAGGACCGGACCCGACGACCTGTGGAGCAGGGCGGTCGATGCGGGTGGGAGGCGATCGTGCGAGCCTCCGCTTGTGGATCCGCTCCGTCACGGTTGTGGCGGAACAGATCGGTCAACGCTTGATGGTAACCGAAGATTCCCCGTCGGGCCGAATCCAGACGACCTGCTCCCCCGCGCGCGCGAGCGCCCAGCCGTCGGCGATCCGCTCGAGGTCCTCGCCCTCGACGACGAAGCGCACCGGCCCAGCGACGTCCACGACCAGCGCGGCGGCACCGTCCTGCACGGCGGACCGGGCCGCGAGCGTGGTCGCGACCGGCACCGGGCGGCCCTGCGGGTTCCAGGCGGCGAGGGCCTCGGTGCCGGTGAACGCGAGCAGCGCGAGCCGCCCGTCCGCTCCCCGGAGCAGCACCGTCGCCATGTCGCTGCTCTTGTCGTGGGCCAGCCCCGCCTCGTCGTGCTCGACCTCGCCGAGCACGGCCACGACCGGCACCAGGACCCGCTCGGCGGCGAGCGCGGCCAGCGCCTCGGCGTACGACGACCGGCCGGCGGCCCAGGCGGTCAGCGCGGCCGTCAGCGCCGCGGGGGCGGCACCGTCGTCGCCGGCGAACCCGGGGTCCGGGATCACGCGGTGCTGCCCGGGCTCGGTCACGCGGCCATTCTCCCGGTCCTCCGGGCCGTCTCCAACTTCGCCCGTGTGGGATTCTGGACACGTGGACGACGCAGCCTGGGCAGCACTCACGCTCAGCCTCACGGTGCTCGGCGGCATCTGGACCTGGATGGCGTTCCGGCGGCACGGGGCGGTGGCCGCGATGCGCGCGCTCGGCTTCACACTGCTGCCGCTCGCCGCGTACCTGACCAAGACCCTCCAGATGTTCACGCACATCGCGAACGCGGTGACCGACTGGGTGGCACACCTCGTGCTGAGCCCGGTGGTGTGGTTCGGATTCCTGCTGGGCGGGGCGGGGATCGTGCTGATCGTGGTGTCCGGCATGATGCGCTCGCGCCGGCTCGGGACGGCACAGGACGGCTCGGCGAAGGAGCTGCCCGCGGGACGCGGGCCGCGATCGGCGCCCGTCGTCACCGACACCGACCCCGAGATGGCCGAGATCGAGGCCATCCTGCGCAAGCGAGGCATCAGTTGAGCTCCAGCCCCGTCGACCGCAACCGCCTGTGGTCCCGACTGGACGACGCCGTCGCCAAGCAGGGCGTGCCGCTGCCGACACCGGTGTTCGTCGTCGATCTCGATGCGTTCGACCGCAACGCCGACGACCTGGTCCGACGTGCGGGTGGCAAGCCGGTCCGGGTGGCCTCGAAGTCGCTGCGGGTGCCGGTGCTGATCGAGCGGGCGCTCGCCCAGGAGGGCATGCACGGCGTGCTCGGGTACACGCTGCGCGAGGCGCTCTGGCTGCAGCAGCAGGGCATCTGCGACGACATCGTGGTCGCCTACCCGACCGTCGACCGCGGCGCCCTGGCCGAGCTTCTCGCGTCCCCGGCCGCGCTCGCGGCGATCACGCTGATGGTCGACGACCCCGCCCACCTCGACGTGGTCGACTCGGTCCGGATCAGCTCCTCGGAGCAGGTGCGGGTCGCGGTGGACGTGGACGCCGGCCTGCGCGTCGCCCGCCAGCACGTCGGCCCGAAGCGGTCGCCGCTCGGCGACGTCGCCGCGGTGCTGCGGCTCACCCGCGAGATCAGCTCTCGTCCCGGATTCCGGCTCGTGGGCGCGATGACCTACGAGGGCCAGGTCGCGGGCGTCCAGGACGCGGTCCCGACCTCACGTGCCCGGTCGGCGATCGTGCGGCGGGTGAAGTCGCTGTCGATCAACCAGCTCGCCGTACGCCGTCGTGAGGTCGCCGCGGCCCTCGCGGACGTCGCGGACCTGGAGTTCTGGAACGGCGGCGGCTCCGGCTCCGTCGAGGAGACCGCGGCCGACCCGGTCGTGACCGAGATCGCGGCCGGCTCCGGGCTGCTGGTGCCGACGCTGTTCGACCACTACCGCTCGTTCGCGCCGCGCCCGGCGTCGTACTTCGGCCTGCCGGTGACCCGCAAGCCGACCGCCGAGATGGCGACGGTGCACGGTGGTGGGCTGATCGCGTCCGGCCCGATCGGCGCCGACCGGCTGCCGACGCCGTGGGCGCCGGCCGGGCTGGAGCTCACCGGCCTGGAGGGCGCCGGCGAGGTGCAGACCCCGCTGACCGGTCCGTCCGCGGCGCGGCTCGAGATCGGGGACCTGGTGTGGTTCCGACACGGGAAGTCCGGCGAGGTCTTCGAGCACGCGACGACCGTGCACCTGCTCGCGGGCGACGAGTTCGTCGACTCGGTGCCGAGCTACCGCGGGTGTGGACAGTCCTTCTGAGCGGGTCCTCGACCTCGCCCGGAAGCGACCGGCGACGCTCGGGCCGGCTCGGCTGATCTGCATCGACGGGCCGTCCGGGTCGGGCAAGACGACGCTCGCGCTCTCGCTCGTCGGACCGGGCGTGCGCGTCGTGCACATGGACCACCTGTACGACGGCTGGGGCGGGCTGCCGACCGTCGACTCGCAGCTCGCGTCGCTCCTGGTGCCGCTGGCGTCGCGGAGCGCCGGGACCTACCGGCGCTACGACTGGGACGCGGGCGCGTACGCCGAGACGGTGGTCGTGCCGCCGACCCCCCTCCTCGTGGTCGAGGGCGTGGGGTCCTACTCCCCCGCGTTCGACGAGCTGGTGACCGTGCTGGTGTGGGTGGAGGCCCCCGCGTCCGAGCGGCTGGGGCGAGCGCTCGCGCGCGACGGTGCGGCGTACGAGCCCGAGCTGCGGCAGTGGGCGATCGACGAGCAGGAGCACTTCGCCCACTCCGGCGCGCGGGAGCGGGCCGACCTCGTCGTACGCGCCTAGGGTGAGGCGCATGCTCGCGCCCAGTGGTGACCAGTTCGAGATCAGCGGCGACGGCTATCGCGCCGTCGTCACGGAGAGCGGTGGCGCGCTGCGGGAGCTGTCGTACGACGGGCGGGCGCTGATCGACGGCTTCGGCGAGGACGAGATGGCGCCGGGTGGCCGCGGCCAGCTGCTGGTGCCGTGGCCGAACCGGATCGGCGACGGCGCGTACTCGTTCGGTGGGCGGGACCTCCAGCTCCCGCTGACGGAGCCCTCCCTGCACAACGCCTCGCACGGGTTGGCGCGCTGGGTCGCCTGGTCGCTGGAGGAGCACACCCCCCGGTCGGTCTCGCTGGCGTACCGGCTGATGGCGCAGACCGGCTATCCCTGGACCCTCGACCTCCGCGTGGTCTACGACCTGTCAGCGGACGGGCTGACGGTGACGCAGTCGGCGACCAACATGTCCGCCTCGGCCGCGCCGTACGCGAGCGGGGCGCACCCGTACCTCTCGGTCGGACCGGGTCCGGTCGACGGCTGGGAGCTCACGCTCCCGGCCTCGACGCGGTCCCTGGTCGACGACCGGCTGCTGCCCGTGGGGCGGTCCGACGTGTCCGGCACGGACCACGACTTCCGGGTTGCCCGGCCGATCCGGCACGTGGGGTTCAACGACGCGTTCACCGACCTGTCGCGGGACGGCTCCGGGATCGCGACGGCGGTCGTGCGCGATCCGTCCTCGGGTGCCGGCGTCGCGCTGTGGGTCGACGGGTCGCACCGCTGGCTGCAGGTGTTCAGCGCGGACGACGTGCCGCGGACGGCGCGGCGGTCACTGGCGGTCGAGCCGATGACCGCGCAGGCCGACGCGTTCCGCTCCGGCGAGGACCTCGTCGTGCTGGAGCCGGGCGCCGACTTCTCGGCGTCCTGGGGGATCCGGGCGGTCTGAGCGCCCCTCCCGCCGGTCTCTCAGCGCGCACCCGTCTGCCGCTCGACGACCGCGCGCAGCTCGCGGACGGCGCTGCGGGCCCGGTCGCCGTCGGATCCCTGGATGCCCATCGCGGCGACGGTGGTGCCGTCGGCGAGGTCCAGCGTGACCCACGGAGCGCCGGGCGGGAGGCGGACGGCGACGACCTGCGGCCACTCGAACTCGCGCCGGCGGTAGCCGTTCACGACCACCAGCCGCTGCTGCTCGGCGACGACGCGGGAGCGCACGAGCGCGAACCACAGGGCGAACGCGAGCAGCCCGAAGAACGCCAGCGTGCCGCGCTCGAACGCGGTGAACTTCGCCTGGGTCTCCTCGTCGAAGCCGATCCAGGCGAGCGCGCACACGACCACGAGACCGCCGCCGAGGACGGCGCCGGCGAGGCGGACGCCGAACGGCCGCCAGGTGTGCGGGAGCGCCACCGCGCCCGGTGACTCAGAGCCGGCAGGCATGGATGTCCGTGAGCAGGATGCCGCGGGCGCCGATGTCGAACAGCTCGTCCATCAGCCGCTGGGCGCCGTCGCGCGGGACCATCGCGCGCACCGCCGACCAGCCCTCGCGATGGAGGGGGGCGACGGTGGGGCTCTCGATGCCCGGCGTGAGGCGCACGGCGTCGGCGACCCGGTCGGTCGGGATGTCGTAGTCCATCATCACGTAGCTGCGCGCCACGAGGACGCCCTCGACCCGGCGCCGGAAGACCTCGAAGCCCTCCGGGACCGCGCCGGTGTGCGTGATCAGCACGGCCTCGGAGTCCAGGATCGTCTCGCCGAAGACCTCGAGGCCGGCCTGGCGGAGCGTGCTCCCGGTCTCGACGACATCGGCGATCACGTCGGCGACGCCGAGCTGGACGCTGGTCTCGACGGCGCCGTCCAGCCGCGTCACGGTCGCGTCGATGCCACGCTCCTCGAGGAACGACCGCACGACGCCGACGTACGACGTCGCGATCCGCGTGCCCGCGAGCTGCGCCAGGTCGTCGTACCTCCCGGCGGGTCCGGCGAACCGGAACCGGCTGCGACCGAAGCCCAGGCCCAGCACCTCCTCGGCCTTGGCGCCGGAGTCCCGGAGCAGGTCACGGCCCGTGATGCCGACGTCGAGGGTGCCCTCGCCGACGTACAGGGCGATGTCGCGCGGGCGCAGGTAGAAGAACTCGACGCCGTTCTCGGTGTCGGTGAGCGTCAGCTGCCTGGCGTCGTCGCGCTGCCGGTAGCCGGCCTCGCGCAGGATCTCGGACGCCGACTGGGAGAGCGATCCCTTGTTCGGGACCGCGATGCGGAGCAGTGCCATGAGTGGATCCTCAGAGGTGTGCGTAGACGTCGTCGAGCTCGATGCCGGCGGCCAGCATCAGCACCTGGGCGTGGTACAGCAGCTGGCTGATCTCCTCGGCGGCACGGTCGCGGCCCTCGTGCTCGGCGGCCATCCAGGACTCCGCGGCCTCCTCGACCAGCTTCTTCCCGCAGGCATGGACGCCGCCGTCGAGCTGGCGGACGGTGCCGGATCCCTCGGGGCGGGACCGCGCCTTCTCGCTCAGCTCGGCCCAGAGCTCGTCGAACGTCTTCACGGTCGACCAGCGTACGGCGTGTGGTTCGCCAGCTCCTTCAGGGTCCGGGCGGTGAGCAGGGCCGCGGCGGTGGCCTCGTAGCCCTTGTCCTCGCGAGACCCTTCGAGCCCCGCTCGGTCCAGCGCCTGCTGCTCGTTGTCGCAGGTGAGGACGCCGAAGCCGACCGCGACCGTGTGGTCCAGCGCCACCCGGGTGAGCCCGTCGGTGGCGGCGTTGCAGACGTAGTCGAAGTGCGGCGTGCCGCCGCGCACGACCACCCCGAGGGCGACGACGGCGTCGTACCCCTCCCGGGCGAGCGCGCTCGCGACGACGGGCAGCTCGAAGGTGCCGGGCACCCGGACGGTCAGCGCGGAGGCGCCGAAGTCCGCCAGTGCCCGGGCCGCGCCGGCGAGCAGCCCGTCCATCACCTCGGTGTGCCAGCTCGCGGCGACCACGGCGACCCGCAGGCCGCCGGCGTCGAAGGTCTCGGCGTCGGGCGCGCCGTGTCCGGCCATGTCAGGCTCCGTCCTGGGTGAGGTCCTGGGTGAGGTTGGGCAGGTCGTGGCCCATCCGGTCCCGCTTGGTCAGCAGGTAGGCGATGTTGTGGTCGTTGGGGTGCGGGGTCAGCGGCACCCGGGCGGCCACGTGGATGCCGAAGTCCTCGAGGTTCTCGACCTTGTCCGGGTTGTTGGTCATCAGCCGCACGCTGGCGACGCCGAGATCCCGCAGCACCTGCGTGGCGGTGCCGTAGTGGCGGGCGTCGGCCGGCAGCCCGAGGTCCAGGTTGGCGTCGACGGTGTCCCGGCCGCCGTCCTGGAGCTGGTAGGCCTGCAGCTTGGCGACCAGGCCGATCCCCCGGCCCTCGTGGCCGCGGAGGTACACGATGACGCCGCGGCCCTCCGCCACGACCCGCTCCAGCGCCTCCTCGAGCTGCGGGCCGCAGTCGCACCGGTCGCTGGCGAAGACGTCCCCGGTCAGGCACTCGGAGTGAACCCGGGTGAGCACCGGGTCGTCGCCCGACACGTCGCCGTACACGAGCGCGATGTGCTCGGAGTCGTCCACGGTGATCCGGTAGCCGTACGCCGTGAACTCGCCGTGCCGGGTCGGCAGCCGGGTCTCGGCGACCCGCTCGACGAGGTTCTCGTGCCGGCGCCGGTAGCGGACCAGGTCGTCGATCGAGATCATCGCCAGGCCGTGCTCGTCGGCGAACTCGCGCAGCTGGGGGCCGCGCTTCATGGTGCCGTCGTCGTTCACGACCTCGACCAGCACGCCGGCAGGGGTCAGGCCGGCGAGCGTGGCCAGGTCGACCGCCGCCTCGGTGTGGCCGCGGCGCACCAGCACGCCGCCCTCCCGGTAGCGGAGCGGGAACACGTGCCCCGGCCGGGTGACCTCCCACGGCTCTGTCGCCGAGTCGGCCAGCACGCGCACGGTGTGCGCCCGGTCGGCGGCGGAGATGCCGGTGGTCACGCCGTCGCGGGCGTCGACCGAGATCGTGTACGCCGTGCGCAGCCGGTCCTTGTTGTGCGGCGTCATCAGCGGGATCTCGAGCCGGTCCAGCATGTCGGCCGGCATCGGCACGCAGATCACGCCGCTGCTGTAACGGATCGTGAACGCCATCAGCTCCGGTGTCGCCTTGCTGGCGGCGAAGATGATGTCGCCCTCGTTCTCGCGGTCCTCGTCGTCGACGACCACGACCGCCTTGCCGGCGGCGATGTCGGCGATCGCCCGCTCGACGGTGTCGAGCTGGATCTTCTCGTGCTGGCTCATGCCGGCACCTCCTCGGGGACGGGTCCGGGCGTGGCCGGCGAGCGGGTGGCGCGCCACCAGGTGACGAACCCGACGACGCACAGGCCGCCGTAGAAGACGTAGAGGATCGCCGACGGGTAGTAGCCGGAGTGCCACAGCAGCGGTACGCCGACGAGGTCGACGGCGATCCAGGCCAGCCAGAAGTCGTTCCACCCGCGGGCCATCGCGTAGGTCGCGAGCATCGAGCCCACGAAGATCCACGCGTCGCACCAGTAGTACCAGCGCGGTGCCGGCCAGCCCGCGCCGACGACGCTGAACACCCACTGGCACACGAGGACGCCGGCCGCCGCGGCGACCAGGTAGGCGACCCGCTCGCGCGCGGTGGCCCAGCGCGGGTCGATCGCCGGCGCGTCTCCCCCGGCACCCAGCTCCTGGTGCAGCCGCTTCTGCTCGTTCCATCGGTACCAGCCGTAGATGCTGGTGATGACGAAGAAGACCTGTCGCCCGGCCTGCCCGAACAACGGCTGCTGCGCCTGGGCGTCGAAGGTCGCGGCGACGAACACCGTGAACAGCAGGACGTTGCCGACGATGCCCACCGGCCACGCCCACACCCGTCGGCGCAGGCCCCCGACGGCGGACGCGAAGCCGAACGCGTTGCCGACGATCTCGCGCCAGGTGATCTGGTGACCCGAGATGGTCAGGTGCGCGTCGTACAGGGTCGAGAGGCTCATCGGCTCCCTCCGCTCGGGACGGCCCCGGTGAACGGGAGCAGGCGCTCGACGTACTTGGCGATCACGTCGACCTCGAGGTTGACGCGGTCGCCGGGCTGCCGGGTGCCGAGCGTGGTGCGGGCGAGGGTCTCCGGGATCAGGCTCACGGTGAATCGGTCGTCGCCGGCCTCGACGACCGTGAGGCTGACGCCGTCGACGGTGATCGAGCCCTTGTCGACGAGGTAGCGCGACAGCGCGGCCGGCATGGCGATCTCGACGACCTCCCAGTGCTCGCTGGGCGTCCGGCTCACGATCTCCCCGACCGCGTCGACGTGGCCCTGCACGATGTGGCCGCCGAGGCGCTTGTCGGCGGTGACCGCGCGCTCGAGGTTGACGGTGTCGCCGGGGCGTACGCCGTACAGGCTGGTCTTGTCGAGCGTCTCCTGCATCACGTCGGCGGTCCACGTGTCGCCGTCGACGGTCGTGACCGTCAGGCAGCAGCCGTTGACCGCGATCGAGTCGCCGAGACCGGCGTCCGCGAGCACGGTGGTCGCGCGGATGCTGAGACGGATCGCGTCGCCCTGGTCCTCGACCGCGGCGACGGTGCCGAGCTCCTCGACGATTCCGGTGAACATGTCAGGCTCCTTCTGGTGCGAGCGTGAGGCGCACGTTGGGCGGGTCGCCCTGCAGCACCGTGATGTCGGTGACGCGGGGACGGAACGCATCCGCGATGGTGGTGATTCCGAGGTCGGCGACGGCCGAGCGGCCGGCGCCGAGCAGCATCGGCGCGACGTACGCGACGATCTCGTCGACGAGGCCGTTGCGGAGGAACGCCGCGGCGAGGGTCGGCCCGCCCTCCAGGAAGACGTGCTGGCGGCCGAGGTCATGCAGCTCGGCGAGCGCGGTCTTCGGGTCGCGGGTGCGCAGGTGCACCGACGCCGCGTCGGCGTTGAACACCCGCCGCCCGGGGTCGAGGTCGCGCTCCCCCATCACCGCACGCAGCGGCTGGTGTGCCAGCGGCCGGTCGTGCTCGTCGCGGACGGTGAGCAGCGGGTCGTCGACCGCGACGGTGTTGGCGCCGACCAGCATCACGTCGCACTGCGCGCGGAGCCGGTGGGTGTCCACCCGCGAGGCGGGCGAGCTCACCCAGCGGCTGGTGCCGTCGGCCGCGGCGCTGCGCCCGTCGAGGGTGGTCGCGAACTTCCAGGTGACGAACGGCCGCCCGTGACGCACGCCGAAGGCCCAGAACCTGTTCAGAAGTCCCGATTCAACCGTCAGAAGTCCCGACTCGACGTCGACGCCGGCCGCGCGCAGGGTGTCGGCGCCGCCGGCGGCGGCCGGGTTCGGGTCGTCCTGCGCGAAGACCACGCGGCGTACGCCGGCCTCGACCAGCGCCTGCGCGCACGGGCCGGTGCGGCCGTGGTGGTTGCAGGGCTCGAGGGTCACGACGGCGGTGGTGCCGCGGGCCCGGTCGCCGGCTCGGGCGAGCGCGTCGACCTCGGCGTGAGGGGTGCCGGCGCCGCGGTGGAAGCCCCCGGCGACGGTCGCGCCGGTGTCGTCGAGGAGCACGCACCCGACGCGCGGGTTCGGCCCGAGCGGGACGCCTGGGGTCGCGGCCAGCTCGAGGGCGCGCCGCATCGCGGCCTGCTCGGCCGGGCTGAACGCCATCTGGTGCCCCTCGTGTCCGGTCGCGGACTCCGGGGCTGACGGGTCCCACGCGTACGACGTACGCGTGACGACACCTGCGTGCGCTTCCCATCCGGACTTTGACCGTCGGTCCAGGAATCCCACCTGGTCAACCGGCCACTGGCTGTGACCGGGTCGCGGACTGTTACCGCCGGCTCGGAATTTCACCGACCCCAGAGCACGCGAGCTGCTAGCTCGTCGGGACGAGTCTGCCACAGCGCGGCGAACCCGGCTCCGTGGGTCGCGTCACAGCCGGGGGTCCACCGGCTCGGACTCCAGGGCCAGGACGCCGAACACCGCCTCGTGCACCCGCCACAGCGGCTCGGCCCCGACGAACCGGCGCAGCGCCTCGATCCCGAGCCCGTGCTCACGCTCCGCGAGGCTCCGCTTGCGGCCGAGGTTGCGGTTGCGGAGCTCCTCGACGGAGTCGAGGTAGTCGGGACCGTAGATGATCCGCAGGTACTCCGGCCCGCGCACCTTGAGGCCGGGCTGGACGCCGCGGCCGACCGGGTGCGCGGGCTTCACGACCATGCCCTCGCCGCCGGTGGACGTGAGCTCGGTCCACCACCGGACGCCGGCCTCCCGCTCGGCCGCGGACGACAGGTCCACCAGGATGCTGCGGGTCGGCGTGAGCAGCGGCGAGGACAGCGCGCCCAGGCGCTCTAGGTGCCACGGGTGGGGCTCGTCGACGGCGAGCAGCCGGCCCTCGGCGGCGAGCACATGGAAGGGCGCGAGCGTGATGCCGTCGAGCCCGTCGGAGGGGCGCACGTAGGCGGCGTACGCGTCCCGGAACGCCTGCGCGTTGGCGAGCCGTCTCCCGGTACGCCGGGCCAGCGCGTCGACGTCCAGCCCGCGCCGGGACGCGGTGGAGAGCACGTCCGCGAGGGCGGGCAGGGCGTGGAGTGCCGCGGTACCGACGGAGGCGTACTGCTCCTCGATGAGGCCGCGGGCCTTCGCCGACCACGGCAGCAGCTCGCAGTCGAGGACCAGCCAGTCGCTCGCCACCCGGTCGAACAGTGGCTCGACCGCCTCGCGCAGGAGGTCGACGAGAGTGGCCTGGAGCGTCCGGTCGGGGAAGAACGCGCGGCCCGTGCGGGTGTACACGGCACCGGTCGAGCCGTCGGCGACCCCGAACCGCCGCTCGGCGGTGTCGGCGTCGCGGGCGAGGACGGCGATCGCCCGGGAGCCCATGTGCTTCTCCTCGCACACGACGGCGGTGACGCCGGCCTTCGCGTAGTCGGCGAAGGCTCGCTCCGGGTGCTCGAGCAGGTCGCCCTCGGTCGCGGTCGGGGCCGGCGCCATGGTCGGCGGGAGGTAGACCAGCCACCGCGGGTCGACGGCGAACCGGCTCATCACCTCCAGCGCGGCCGCGGAGTTCTCTGCCGGGACCTTCACCCGGCCCGCGAGCTCGGTGTCGTGCCAGTGGTCGCCGGCGACGTCGCGGATGTCGAGCGTCGTGGCCTCGCGCTCGGTCGTCGGGGCGACCAGCGGCCGGACCGGCTCGAACCACGTCCGCTCCGCGGGCACCCGCACCAGCTCGCGGGACGGGTAGCGCAGCGCGGTCAGGTGGCCGCCGAACACCACGCCGGTGTCGAGGCAGATCGTGTTGTTGACCCACTCCGCCGCCGGGACCGGCGTGTGCCCGTAGACGACCATCGCCGTACCGCGGTACTCCTGGGCCCACGGGTAGCGCACCGGCAGCCCGAACTCGTCGGTCTCGCCGGTGGTGTCGCCGTACAGCGCGAACGAGCGGACCCGGGCCGACGAGCGGCCGTGGTAGGCCTCCTTGAGGCCGGCGTGCGCGACGACCAGGCGACCCTCGTCGAGCACGTAGTGGCTGATCAGGCCGTCCATGAACCGCAGCGCCGCCTGCCGGAACTCGTCGGTCTCGCCGGCGAGCTGGTCGAGCGACTCGGCCAGGCCGTGGGCGGTGCGCACGTCGGCGCCCCGCAGCGCGCGCACCAGCTTGGCCTCGTGGTTGCCGGAGACGCAGAGCGCGGTGCCGGCGGCGACCATGCCCATCACCAGCCGCAGCACGCCCGGGGTGTCCGGGCCGCGATCGACCAGGTCCCCGACGAACAGCGCCGTACGGCCCTCGGGGTGATGGGCACCCCCCGGCTCCACCACCCACCCGAGCTCGCCCAGCAGCGTGCGCAGCTCGGAGGCGCAACCGTGCACGTCACCGATGACGTCGAACGGTCCGGCGAGGTCGCGACGGTCGTTCCACGACCGCTCGCGGCCGATCGTGACGTCGTCGACCTCGTCCGGCCCGAGCACGTGGACCTTGCGGAAGCCCTCCTTGCGAAGCCCCTTGAGGGACCGCTGCAGGTCGCGCTGCTGGCGGCGCACCACGTGGCCGCCGAAGTCGCGGTCCGGGCGCTCGCGGTTGCGGTCGACCGCGACCGCTTCGGGTACGTCGAGCACGATCGCGTCCACCAGCACGTCGTGGTCCTTCGCGAGCCGCACCAGGGCCGCGCGGGCGTTGCGCTGGACGTTGGTGGCGTCGACGACGGTGAGCAGGCCGCGGCGCAGGCGGGTCCCGACGATGTAGTGCAGGACGTCGAAGGCGTCGGGCGTGGCGTCCTGGTCGTTCTCGTCGTCGGCGACCAGGCCTCGGCAGAAGTCGCTCGAGATCACCTGGGTCGGGCGGAAGTGCCGGGCGGCGAACGTGGACTTGCCACTCCCGGACACCCCGACCAGCAGGACCAGGCCGAGGGCGGGCACGGTGATCTCACGCACGGCGGAACACCCCCAGCTGGGTCGGTGCGCCGCGGTCCGGGTCCACGTCGCCGATCCCCCGGATCTCGACCGTGTAGCCGTGCTCGGCGCAGACCCGCTCGCACCAGGTCGCGAACTCCGCCCGGGACCACTCGAACCGGTGGTCGGGATGGCGGAAGCCGGCGAGGCCGTCGTACCGGTCGTTGTACTCGCTGTTCGGCGTGGTCAGCACGACCGCAGCCGGCCGGGCCTGGCCGAACACGACCCGCTCGATCGCCGGCAGCCGCTCCGGGTCGACGTGCTCGACGACCTCCATCAGCACCGCCGCGTCGTACCCCGCGAAGCGCTCGTCGGTGTAGGTGAGCGCGCCCTGGAACAGCGTGATCCGCTCGGCCTGCCGCTCCGCCATCCGCTCCAGCCCGAGCCGGCGGCCGGCGACCCTCAGCGACGTCGACGAGACGTCGACCCCGGTGATCCGGTCGAGCCCCGGCCGCTCGACGAGACGCTGGAGCAGGCGGCCGCCGCCGCAGCCGAGATCGATGACCGACCGGGCGCCGAGCTCCTCGAGGACGGCGAGGACCGCGTCGTGGCGCTGGACGTTCAGCGCGACGCGGCGCCCGGACGGCTCGGGCTCGAGGGCCTCCTCGACGTCGTCCCCGAGCTCGGCGAGCCGCACGAGCGCGTCGGCGGTGAGGCGGTCGCTGCGGGCGAGGTAGCGCCGGGTGATCAGCTCGCGCTCGGGGTGCTCGAGCAGCCAGGAGCCGCCCGAGCGCAGCAGCTTGTCCACCTCGTCGGCGCCCTGCCAGTAGTGCTTGGACTCGTCGAGCACGGGCAGCAGGACGTGCAGCTGGTTGAGTGCGTCCGCGAGCCGGACGGTGCCGGAGAGCGTGAGCCGGACGTAGCGGGAGTCACCCCAGTCGAGGTCGTCGTCGAGCGGGATCGGTACGGCGTCGACGGTCCAGCCGAGCGGCTCGAAGAGGCGGTGCGCGACGTCGGACCCGCCGCGACACGGCAGCACAGGGATGGCGAGCTCCAGCGGGATCGGGGTGTCGGCGAGGTCCTGGCGGCTCTTGCAGATGCCCGCGCGGGCCGTGCTGAAGACGTCCGCGAGCGCGACGCCGAGCAGCGAGGAGGCGGCGTACGGGCGGTCGTTGACGTACTGCGCGAGGCTGAAGTCGGCCGACTTCGTGCGCGACCGGGCCATCCGGACGGGGTCGACGTCGAGCACCAGGGCCGCCGTGCAGCGCCGGTCGTCGGCCTCGGGGTAGAAGACGGTGGCGGTCCCGAAGGACTGGCGGAACTCCTGGACCCGGTCGGGGTGCTTGTGCAGGAGGTGGCCGAGGTCGGTTGCCGGGACGTGCGTCGTCGTGATGGTCAGGAGCACCGGCTCAGTCTGCCGCGCGGGTGGTCGCGGGTCTCATCGATTTCCGTACGGCAACCCGACCGGGACCAGGAGCGTCACAGCCGCGTGAAGACCACCGCCGGGCTCGCGGCCGCCGCCCTCGCCCTCCTGGCCGGCGGGTGCAGCGACGACCCCCGCGAGCCGGCCGCCCGATCCGGGGCTCCGGCCGTCGTCGCCACGACCTCCGACCGGCCGACGCTGGAGCAAGTGGTCGCCGACCCCGGTGCCACGCTCTCGGACGTCACGGTCCGCCCGGGACCGGACGGCCTGGTCGTCCATGCCTGGTGGGTGCTGCGCCGGCACGGCCACACGTTCGGCGCGATCGTGACCAGCGACGACCGGATGGAGACGGCCTCGTACGCCCCGGGGACGTACCGCGCATGGTCCGCGCACGAGCCGCGCGTCACCAGGCCCTCCCCCGCTCCCGGGATGGGCGGGCTGCTGACCAGCGACATCCTCTCCCTCCAGGACGGCACCCGCGCGCAGCAGGGCGGCCACGACGGCGCGACCCTGGCGCCGTTCGAGCGCCTGGTGCGCTCGGTCGGCGGCGGCCCGTGGGAGCGGTTCGACGTCCCGATGACCCACGGCCAGCAGGCGTACACCGGCGGCCAGGTGGTGCTCCCCGACGGCCGGCTGCTCGCCCTCCTCGACGCCTGGAGCGGCGACCGGCGGGAGCGGGAGAACCCGGTGTGGCACGGTCTCTGGATCAGTGCCGGCGACGACTGGGCGTCGTACCGGCCGTGGCGCCCGGCGTTCACGCCGGCGCTGCCGGCGCTGCCGGCGCCGCAGCGACCCTGGGGGCCGCTCCTGGCGCTCGGCGCGTCCCTCGACCGGAGGCAGACCACGGGCCCGGTCGTCTGGGTGA
This sequence comes from Nocardioides sp. URHA0032, assembly GCF_000620645.1. Lineage (GTDB taxonomy): Bacteria > Actinomycetota > Actinomycetes > Propionibacteriales > Nocardioidaceae > Nocardioides. Next base: position 37,456 of record NZ_JIAV01000018.1, read on the forward strand.
GCACCCTCGACCGGCTCTACGTCTCCACCGACGGGGCGCAGACCTTCCGGGAGGTCGCGGCCCGGCCGGCCACCGGCTAGCCTCGCGCGGCCTCGGCCCGGGCCCGCAGCTCGGCCACCATCCGGTCGGGGTCGTCGGCGGAGTAGACGGCCGACCCGGCCACGAACACGTCGGCGCCCGCCTCGGCGCAGCGCCCGATCGTGTCGAGCGAGACGCCGCCGTCGACCTGGAGCCAGGTCTCGACGCCGTGCTTGTCCATCAGCTCGCGGGCGCGCCGGATCTTGGGCAGGCACAGGTCCAGGAACTGCTGGCCGCCGAAGCCCGGCTCCACGGTCATCACCAGGACCATGTCGAGCTCGGCGAGCAGGTCCTCGTAGGGGTCGATCGGCGTCGCGGGCTTCAGTGCCATCGCCGCGCGGGCGCCGTGCGCCCGGATCTCGCGGGCCAGCCGGACCGGCGCCTTCGCCGCCTCCACGTGGAACGTGACCGAGCCGCAGCCGGCCTCGACGTACGCCAGCGCGTTGTCGTCGGCGTCCTCGATCATCAGGTGCGCGTCGAGGGGTACATCGGTGCTGCGGGCCAGCGCCTCGACCATCGTCGGACCGAAGGTCAGGTTCGGGACGAAGTGGTTGTCCATCACGTCCACGTGGACCCAGTCGGCGCTGCCGATCCGTCCGACCTCCGCGCCGAGGCGCGCGAAGTCGGCGTTGAGGATGCTCGGCGTGATCTGGATGTGCCCCACGGACGATCAGTCTAGGGCGTGGAGCAGGTCGTCCTCGACGAGCTCGAGCGCCAGGGTGCGGTAGCCCACCTCGTCGAACAGCACGGTGAGCCGGTCCTCCTCGACGTCGGTGACCACGCCGGGACCGAATGCCTCGTGCCGCACCCGGTCCTGCACAGAGTAGGCCGCGTCGCCGGGCTCGACCGGGTCCGGCGCGGTGCCGGCCCGGCAGCTGTCGCACACCCCGCACCGCCGGGCGAGCCGCTCACCGAAGTAGCCGACGAGGAACTCGGCGCGGCAGCGGTCGGTCTCGGCGTACGCACGCACCATCTCGACGCGGGAGCGCTCCAGCCTCCGGTGGGACTCGGCGAGCTCGATCGCCCGGGCGACCGGGTCCGCGTCGGGGTCGGACTGCCGGGCCAGCTCGAGCAGGTTGAGGATGCGTCCGACCCTGCGGGGACCGGCGCCGGACCGCTCGGCGACCGCGCGCGGCTCCGTGCCGACCTCGGCGGCAGCGGCGGAGACGGCCTCGACGTCCGCGCGCTTCGGCACCCCGGCGCTGAAGAACCGTCCCAGCGCGAGGTCCTCGGGGCGGTAGTGCAGCGTGCAGGTCGCCGGCTCGCCGTCGCGGCCCGCTCGGCCCGCCTCCTGGTAGTAGCTGTCCAGTGACTCGGGTGCCTGCGCGTGCAGGACCCAGCGGATGTCGGGCTTGTCGATGCCCATGCCGAAGGCGGACGTCGCCACCACGACGTCCTGCCCGCCGGCCATGAACGCCTCCTGCGCCTCCGAGCGGCGGCGATGGCCGAGACCGGCGTGGTAGGCCGTGGCCCGGCGGCCGCGCTCGACGAGCGCGGCGGCGTACTCCTCCGCTGCGGGGCGGGTGCGGCAGTAGACGATGCCAGGCCCCTCCGCCTCCGCCGCGGCGTCCAGCACGGCCGCACGCTGGTCGTCGGCGTCGACGTGCCGGATCACTGCCAGCGCGAGGTTGTCGCGCTCGAAGCCGGTCACCACGGTCTCGGGGGCGTCGAGGCAGAGCCGCTCCAGGACCTCCTCGCGCACGGGCGGCGCGGCGGTCGCCGTCATCGCCACGACCCGCGGGCGGCCGAGCTCCCCGAGGAGGTCGCCCAGGCGGAAGTAGTCGGGCCGGAAGTCGTGCCCCCAGGCCGAGACGCAGTGCGCCTCGTCGACCGCCACCAGGCTCGGGCGGAGGGCGGCCACGCGCTCACGCACGTCGGGGTTGGCGAGTTGCTCCGGTGCCAGGAACAGGAACTCGAGCGACCCGGCGGCCGCCGCCTCGAGCGCCTCACGGCGGGCCGCCTCGGACTCCGCCGAGCTGATCCGGCCGGCGCGCACCCGCGCGCCCGCCGCCTCGAGCTTGGCGATCTGGTCCTGCTGCAGCGCGAGCAGCGGCGAGATCACGATCGTGGGACCGTCGATGAGCAGGCCGGCGAGCTGGTAGACCAGCGACTTGCCCGAGCCGGTCGGCGCGATCAGCAGCACGTCGTGGCCGTCGAGCAGCGCCGCGGTCGCCTCGGCCTGCCCCGGGAGCAGGGTCTCGTGGCCGAAGGCCTCCCGGGCGGTGTCACGGACGGTGCGGAGCAGCTCGGCGCGGGCGGTCACGCGCGTGGGGGTTCCCCTGGGCCGGCATGCTCAGGCTCGCCCGACGGGGTGAGGTCGGGTCGTCCGCCCCAGGGTGGCGTATTCACGCGCCAGAGGCGGACGACCCGTCAGGCCTCGGGGTCGGCCCACTCCAGCAGGGGCGCGATGTCGAAGACGTGGTCGTCGATGTCGGCGTGCAGGTCGCCGATCTCGGCGAACCGTGCAGGCACGGTGAAGATCGTGAGGTCGCGGGGGTCGACGTCGTCGACCTCGTCCCAGCGGATCGGCGTGGAGACCCGCGCGTCGGGGAGGCCGCGGACGGAGTACGCCGCGGCGATGGTGTGGTCGCGGGCGTTCTGGTTGTAGTCCACGAACAGCTGATGCGGGTCCCGGTCCTTGGTCCACCACGTCGTGGTGACGTCCTCGGGCGCCCGGCGCTCGACCTCCCGGGCGAACGCGAGCGCCGCCCGGCGTACCTCCTTGAAGCCGTGCTCGGGCTTGATCCGGACGTAGACGTGCATGCCCTTGCTGCCGCTCGTCTTCGGGAAGCCGACCGCGCCCAGCTCGTCGAGCACCTCGTGCGCCACGTGCGCGACCCGGCGGACGGTGTCGAAGTCGCAGAGCGGCCCGGGGTCGAGGTCGATGCGCCACTCGTCGGGCTTCTCGGTGTCCGCGCGGCGGCTGTTCCACGGGTGGAACTCGACCGTGGACATCTGCACCGCCCAGATCACCGCACCGAGCTCGGTGACGCACAGCTCGTCGGCGGTGCGGTTCCAGCGGGGGAAGTGCAGCTCGACGGTCTCCACCCAGGGCGGGGCACCGGCGGGCAGCCGCTTCTGGTGCACCTTGTCGCCGGCCAGCCCCTTCGGGAACCGGTGGAGCATGCAGGGCCGCTCGAACAGCGCGTTCACGATCCCGGGCCCGACGGCGAGGTAGTACTCGACGAGGTCGAGCTTCGTCGCACCGCTGTCCGGGAAGTACACCCGATCCGGGTTGGAGACCCGGACGACGCGGTCGTCGACCTCGATCTCCACCGACGGCGACTTCGAGGGCATGGCCCCAATCTAGGGGGTGGCTGTGCCTACGGTGCTCGCATGGACTTCGACCAGCCACCGGTGGTGCGGGCGTGGGTGGACCCGGAGCGAGCCCTGCCGGGCGGGCAGTGGCCGATGAGCATCCCGGCGGTCGCCCAGCTCGCAGCCGACGGGCTCGAGCTCTCGCCGTTCGTGACCTTCCTGGTCGGCGAGAACGGCTCGGGCAAGTCGACGATCGTGGAGGCGGTCGCGACCGCCTACGGACTGGGCGCCGAGGGCGGGTCGACCGGCAGCCGGCACGCCACGCGCGCCTCGGAGTCTCCCCTCGGCCGGGCGCTGCGGCTGCAGCGCGGCCTCGGCGCCGGCCGGTGGGGCTTCTTCCTGCGTGCCGAGACGATGCACGGCTACTACTCCTACCTCGAGGACAACCCCGGACCCCAGGACGCTGCCCGGCGCGACCCGGTCTTCCACGAGATGAGCCACGGGGAGTCGTTCCTCGAGGTGCTGCGCACGCGCTTCGACTCCCCCGGCCTCTACTGCCTCGACGAGCCCGAGGCTGCCCTCTCGTTCTCCTCCACCCTCGCGCTGATCGGCGCGCTGGGCCGGATCGTCGAGTCCGGCGGACAGGTCCTCTGCGCCACGCACTCCCCCGTGCTCGCCGCGATGCCGGGCGCCACGATCCTCGAGGTGGGCGACTGGGGCATCCGGCGTACGACCTGGGAGGAGCTGGAGCTCGTGCAGCACTGGCGCCGCTACCTGGAGGCGCCTGGGCGCTACCTGCGCCACGTCCTCGACTGATCCACCTCCGCGTGCAACGCAATCGCGGCCCGGGAGTCTGAAGGTGTGACGAGGAACGATGCGGAGGACTTCTCGGACTTCGTGCGGGCGACCCGGCCCCGGCTGCACCGCGCAGCGCTGCTGCTCATCGGTGACCACCACCTTGGTCTGGGTCGACTGACGGGGTGGCCGTCGCTCCGAGCACGAGGACCGGACGCGACGGCGGCGGGCCCCCACAGGTGCCCGCCGCCGTGTTCGGGTCGATCAGTGCGCGATGAGCTGTGACACGTATCCGGCCGCCTTGGGCGAGCCCCAGCCGGTGGTCAGGTCGTACCCCGGTGTGGTCGGCATGCCCGCGACAGGGCCCGGGTGGACCGTGCCGTCCGCGGCGTACTCCCACATCTGGTTGTCATCCAGGACACCGCTGGCCGCGGTGCCGTAGACCCGCGGGACGATGTCGGTGAAGGCCGTGGACTTGGCGAACCCCGACGAGTAGATCACCGAGTTCAGGTCACCGATCCCGGGCTTCCCCAGCGCGGTCCGGCCCTGGTTGGCGATCGCGGTCAGTGCCGCCACCTGCGGCGAGGAGGCCGACGTTCCCCCGAAGACACCCCACAGCGGCGGCCCGGCTGCCTTCGGGAAGTAGCTGTGGAAGACGAGCACGCCGCCGTTGACCGCCGCGTTCCACGCCAGGTCGGGGACGCCGCGGTGGTTGCCCACCACGCCGGCGACGCCGTTCTGGAAGGACGGGCGGGCGTAGACGCTGGAGAGACCGCCGCCGGTGCTGATCGGGCCCCAGGTCTCGTTCCAGACGGCTTCGCTGCTACCGGCCGGGGTCCACGCCCAGTACGCCGGGTTGCGGGACCCGTCGTCGTTGAACGGCTTGTCCGAGGTGGGGTTCCACGTCCAGCCGGACTGGACCTGCGTGCCGCCGACCGACGTCACGTAGGGAGAGGAGTTCGGGTAGCTCGTGGAGGGGTGGTCCAGCGTCTGCCCCTGGTGGTGCGCCCGGCCCACACCCAGGGACCCGTCGTCACCGGAGGAGGCGAAGAAGGTGTCGTGGCGGGCCTGGCCGCGCTGGAACGTCGCGTCGAACCTGGCGAAGGCCGACCTGGCCGCGGCGGGAGAGGCGAACGCCTCCTCGCTGGTCCCGAACGACATCGAGAAGACCGTGCCGGCCGGGTAGGCCCCGACGGCCCAGTCCATCGCCTTCATGAGGTTCGGCAGACCCTGCACACCCTGGGTCTCGGCCGGCGGCGTGGCGAGGAGGACGATGTGCGCCTTCGGCGCGATCGCGTACGCCCACTGCACGTCGAGGTTGGCCTCACCGGCCCAGCCGATAGCGGCTGCAGGTCCGGAGGTCCCAGATCCGTTGCCCGGCGGGTCCTTGTAGCCCGGCTTGCCGATCGGGAAGACCGCCTCGAAGTCAGGCGTCGGACCGCTGAAGGTCTCGGCGAAGAAGGCGAGATCCTCGGCCGCGGTCGGGCTGCCGTAGGAGTCCACCAGCACGATGGTCTGGCCCGCACCGTCGTTCGTCGAGGGAGTCAGCGGAGAGAGGCCGTAGAACGCCCGGATCTGGTCGGGCGTGTAGCAGTGGATGGTGGTGGAGACGCGGTTGTCCGGCGCCGGCCGCTGGCAGGCGACCGGGTCGGCGGCAGCCGCGGCGTCGGTGAAGGCCGACTCCGGGGCCTGCGCTGCAAGCGGCACCAGGGGCGCCACCGTCGTGGCGGGCGCTGCCGTGGCGGTGAACGTGGCGAGCAACGCTGCGGACCCCGCAGCGGCCGCCAACGTGAGTTGACGCATGGGATCGTCCCTTCTGAGGGGTCTTCACGGGACGGGCGGGAGCGGACCCACCCGAGCTGGTCCGTCGTCAACGTATTCCTGGCGATGGCCGGTGGGCGCCCTCGATATGAGGGATGTTGCCGCACCGACACGAGGATCGGACCTCGGCCTGGGCTCTACCCGGTCCGCCGCAGCAGCGCCATGAACATGGCGTCGGTGCCGTGCCGGTGCGGCCACAGCTGGATCGTGCCGGGCACCGGGCCCGCGCAGCGCGGGACCCCGGGCAGCAGCGGGACGGCGTCCTCGAGCCGCACGTCGGGATGCGTCTCCAGCACCGAGCCGACCACGCCGCGCGTCTCGGAGAGGACCGGCGAGCAGGTGGCGTAGAGCACCACGCCGCCCGGCCGGACCAGCCCGATCGCCGCGGAGACCAGGCGCCGCTGCAGCAGCACGAGCCCCAGCAGGTCGTCCGCGCGGCGGCGCCAGCGGGCCTCCGGCCGGCGGCGCAGCGCACCCAGACCGGTGCAGGGGGCGTCGACGAGCACCCGGTCGAAGGAGGCAGCCCGGTACGGCGGCACCGTGCCGTCCGCGGTCACGATCCCGGTCACGCCGTCGGCGCCGCGCAGCGAGCGCCGGACCAGGCCGGCCCGGTGCTCCTGGCGCTCGGAGGCGACCAGCCCGGCGCCGCGCTGGGCGGCGAGCGCGGCCAGCAGCGCCGCCTTGCCACCCGGGCCGGCACACAGGTCGAGCCAGCGCTCGTCGCGGCCCTCGACCGTGGCCGCGGCCATCACGACCGCGACCAGCTGCGATCCCTCGTCCTGCACCCCCGCGCGTCCCCCGGCAACGGCGGCGACCTCGCCCGGGTCTCCGCCCGCGAGCACGCTGCCGAACGGCGAGTACGGCGTCGGCTCGCCGGGCAGCTCGTCGCGGGTGCTCCGGCCGGGACGGGCGACCAGGGTCACCCGGGGCGGCTCGTTGTCGGCGGCGAGCAGGTCGAAGAGCTCCTCGGCCCCCACCGCCGAACGCAGCTCGTCGACCACCCAGCGCGGGTGGCTGTAGGCGATCGAGGCGTAGCGGGTCGGCGCGACGCGCGGGTCGGGCGCGACCTGTCCCAGCCAGGCCGCCAGATCCTGCTGGGCGACCCGTCGGAGGACGGCGTTCGCGAATCCGCCGGCGCCGGAGCTGCCCTTGGCCCGGACCAGGTCCACGGTGGTGCTGATGGCTGCATGGGCGGGCACCCGCATGGACAGCAGCTGGTGGCACCCGAGCCGCATCGCGTCGAGCACCTTCGCCTCGACCTTGCTCACCGGCCGGTCGATGCAGGCGGCCAGGATCGCGTCGTAGGTGCCGCGGCGGCGGATGGTGCCGGAGACGAGCTCCGTCGCGAACGCCGCGTCCCGGCCGGAGAGGCCGAAGTCACGCAGCACCGACGGCAGCACCAGGTTGGTGTAGGCGTCGTCGACGCGCACGGACTTGAGGACCTCGAGGGCGGCGAGCCGGACGGGATCGACGCCCGGGCGGGCCGGCCGGCGGGCCTGGACGTCAGCCATCCGTGGCTGGCTTCCCCGGTTCCCGAGAGTTCGTCCACCCGCTCATGGCGACGACCGTATCGGCGCTGGCGTCAGCTTTCACCGGTGTCCCCCAGACTGGACCCCGTTTCGAGACGGGCGCCACGCGCCCAGTCGGCTGCCGACATCTGCTTGCGGCCGTTGGGCCGGACCTCGCCGAGGCGCACGGCGGAGCTGCCGGTGCCGACCAGCACCTCGTTCTTCGCGACCGCCAGCTCGCCGGCGGGGAGCACCGCCTCGACCGGCCGGACGGGCCCGACCTTGAGCCGCTCACCGGCGTACGTCGTCCAGGCACCGGGCGCCGGCGCGCACGCGCGGACCTGACGGTCCACGGCGACCGCGGGCCGCGTCCAGTCGATCCGGGCGTCGTCGACCTCGATCTTCGGGGCGTACGAGACGCCCTCGGCCTGCTGGGGACGGGCCTCGATCGAGCCGTCGGCGATGCCGTCGAGCGTGGCGACCAGGAGGCTCGCCCCGCCCTCGGCCAGCCGGGCGAGGAGGTCACCCGCGGTGTCGGTGGGCCGGATCCGCTCGGTCATCACGCCGTACGTCGGCCCGGCGTCCAGCTCCTTGACGATCCGGAAGGTGGTCGCACCGGTGACCTCGTCGCCGGCCCAGATCGAGTGCTGCACCGGGGCCGCGCCCCGCCAGTGCGGGAGCGCCGAGAAGTGCAGGTTCACCCAGCCGTGGACCGGGATGTCGAGTGCGGACTGCGGCAGCAGCGCGCCGTACGCCACGACCGGGCAGCAGTCCGGGGCCAGCGCGCGCAGGGCCTCCTGGAAGTCCGGTTCGCGCGGGTGGGCCGGCCTGAGGACGGGTACGCCGAGCTGCTCGGCGCGCTGCGCGACGGGGCTCGCGACCAGCGTTCGGCCCCGGCCGGCAGGGGCGTCCGGGCGGGTGACGACACCGACCAGCTCGTGGTCGGAGGCCGCGATGGCGTCGAGCGACGGGAGGGCCACCTCGGGGGTGCCCGCGAAGACGAGCCGCATCGCCTAGAGGCCCAGGCCGTTGGTGGCGTGCGGGGACACCTTCACGGTCGGTCGCTCGAGGCCGAACCACTCCGACTCGCGGATCGCCCGCATCGCGGCCTTGCGGGCGTCGGTGTCGAGGCGGTCGACGAACAGCACCCCGTCGAGGTGGTCGGTCTCGTGCTGGATCGCGCGAGCCAGCAGCTCGGAGCCCTGCACCACCACGGGCTCGCCGTACATGGAGAAGCCGTGCGCGACCACCGACAGCGCGCGCTTGCAGTCGAACGTGAGGTCCGGGATCGAGAGGCAGCCCTCGGGGCCGTCCTGGAGCTCGGTCGAGAGCTCGAGTCGCGGGTTGACGAGGTGGCCGACCTCGCCGTCGACGTGCCAGGTGAACGCGCGCAGGCCGACGCCGATCTGGGGCGCGGCCAAGCCGGCACCGGGGGCGGCGAGCATGGTCTCGGTGAGGTCCTCGACGAGCCGGCGCAGCTCCCTGTCGAAGTCGACGACCTCGACGGCTGGCTTGCGCAGGATCGGGTCCCCGAACAGGCGGATCGGCTGGATGGCCACGGGACCATCCTAGGGACGGCCCGAGACGGTCAGAGCGTCGGTGGGTCGACCTGGATCCGGACCGCGTCCAGCTTGCGGCTCGAGCGGAGCCGCTGGAGCTCGAGCAGCGCGGCGGACAGCTCGGTGCCCTGGGCGCGTGGGACCCGGACGACGACCCGGCTCTGCCCGTCCGCGACGTCGACCGGCCCGAGCACCTCGGCACTCGCGGGCGCGGCGAGCAGGGTCAGCGCATCGTCGACCGCGCCCGGCTCGCCCGTGATCGTCGCCAGCCGGCTGGCCGGCGGCAGGTGCGCCTCCACCCGCTGCGTGGTCTCCCGGTCCGCGAAGCCGGCGGGGTCCCAGCGCACCAGGGCCTGGAGCGCGGGGTGAGCCGGGTCCCCGACCGCAGCGATCCGGCCGCCCGGCCTGGCCAGGGCCGCGGCGTTCGCCCAGCGGCGCAGCGCCTCCTCCTCCGCGCGCAGGTCGATCCGCGAGAGCAGCAGCCAGGTGTCGAGGAGGACGACCGCGGCGTACCCGCCCGCGGCGACCGGCTCCGCCCCGGGCGTGGCGACCACGATCTGGGGCTCGTCCCCGACCGTGGCGACGACCCGCTCACCCGAGCTGGTCCGGACGGTCGTGCCCGGGAACGCCCGGCCGAGCTCCTCCGCCGTCCGTGCGTCGCCCAGCACCGGGGCCCGCAGCCCGCGGTGACCGCACTCGGGACACGCCCACGGGTCGGCGGCCGTCCCGCACCACCGGCAGGCCGGCGGCGTCGTGGGACCGGTGAGCGCGAGCGGTCCGGTGCAGGCCGGGCAGCGCGCCGGCGTACGACAGCGCTCGCAGGCAAGGGCAGTGACGTAGCCGAGCCGCGGCGTCTGCACGAGCACCGGCCCGCTCTCGAGGGCCTCGCGGACCAGCAGGTGCACCTCGCGCGGCACCCGGCCCCCGCGCGCCCGGGCGTCGCTCTCTCCGACGATCGAGACGGTGACCGCCCGGCGGGCGGCCCGGTCCGCGGCGAGCTCCCGCGCCCAGCCGGTGCGGAGGAGGTACTCGCCCTCGACGGTCCGCACGTAGCCGCCCACCAGCGCCGCCGCGCCCTCCCGCTCGGCGCGCAGCAGCAACGTCTCGCGGGTGTGGGGGTACGGCGCGCGGGGCTCGGCGTGCAGGTCGTCACCGTCGTCCCACACCGCCACCAGTCCCAGGTCGTGCACGGGCGCGAACGCCGCGGCGCGGGTCCCGACGACGACGCGCCGGGCCCCACGGCTGATGGCGAGGAAGTCGGCGTACCGACGGGCGGGGCCGACGTCCGCGGTGAGGGCGACGTGCCGGTCCGGACCCAGCACCGCGGTGAGTGCCGCGTCCACGCGCGCGACGTCCTTGCCGTCGGGCACGCACACCAGCGCGCCGCGGCCGGACGCCTGCGTCGCCGCGACCGCGTGCGCGACCAGCAGCGTCCAGTCCGTGGCCGGCGCGGCGGTCCACACGGCCCGCGGGCTGCCGCCGTCGGTCAGGTGGCGCAGGTACGCCGTCGCGGGCTCGTGCCCGGCCCAGGCGGACTCGGCTGCCCGGGCGTCGTACGGACGGCCGTCCGGCGCGGCCGGTGTGGGCTGCTTCTCGGTCGTGGCGTGGCGAGGCGGGACGGCGAGGCGCAGCACGTCCGAGCGGGTGCCGGCGTACCGCGTCGCGAGCTCGCCCGCAAGCGCCGCCACGGGGGGTGTGAGCACCGGCTCGGAGCTGACGGCGCGGCGCAGCGGGGCCAGGCGTCCGGCGTGGTCGGAGGCCGCGGCCCGCTCGAGCACGAACCCGTCCGCGTCCTGCCCCGCGAACCGCACCTTGACCCGGGCGCCCGGCACGGCCGCGTCCGACATCGCGGCGGGCACGGCGTAGTCGAAGGTACGGTCCAGGTGCGCCAGCGGCACGTCGACCAGCACCCGCGCGACCGGATCGACCGCCGCCGGTTCGGCCTCGGCGGCCTTGCGCGCCCGGGTCTCCCGCGCCTTCGCCCGGGAGGCCGTCACCTGCGCCCGCACGAGTCCGGGCAGGAGCTCGGGCTGGGCGTCGGTCATGGGCGAAGTTCTACCAGCGTCCGCCGACGCGGCGGGACGCGTCAGAGGCCGACGGCTGCGCGGAGCTCCTCGGCGCGGTCGGTGCGCTCCCAGGTGAACTCGGGCAGCTCCCGGCCGAAGTGACCGTACGCCGCGGTCTTGGCGTAGATCGGGCGGAGCAGGTCCAGGTCCGCGATGATCGCGGCCGGCCGCAGGTCGAACACGTCGAGGACGGCCTGCTGGATCTGCTCGTCGCTCACCACGCCGGTGCCGAAGGTCTCGATGAAGACGCCGACGGGTTGGGCCTTGCCGATCGCGTAGGCGACCTGCGCCTCGCAACGGGTGGCGAGCCCCGCGGCCACGACGTTCTTGGCCACCCAGCGCATGGCGTACGCCGCCGAGCGGTCGACCTTCGAGGGGTCCTTGCCGGAGAACGCGCCGCCGCCGTGCCGGGCCATGCCGCCGTAGGTGTCGACGATGATCTTGCGGCCGGTGAGGCCGGCGTCGCCCATCGGGCCGCCGACCACGAAGCGCCCGGTGGGGTTCACGAGCAGCCGGTAGCCCTCGGACGGGATGTCGAAGGTGGCGAGCACCGGGTCGATGACGTGCTTCTTGACGTCGGCCTCGAGCGTGTCGAGCTCGGTGTCCTCGTCGTGCTGCGAGGAGAGGACCACGGTGTCCACGCGGACCGGCCGGTTCGCCTCGTCGTACTCGATGGTGACCTGGGTCTTCCCGTCCGGCCGCAGGTAGGGCAGCGTGCCGTCCTTGCGGACCGCGCTGAGCTGCTCGGCGAGCCGTTGCGCGATCACGATCGGCAGCGGCATCAGTACGTCGGTGTCGTCGCAGGCGTAGCCGAACATCAGCCCCTGGTCGCCGGCGCCCTGCTTGTCCATGGCGTCCACGGAGCCGGTGCGGCTCTCGTGGCCGGTGTCGACGCCCTGCGCGATGTCTCCGGACTGGCCGCCGATCGCGACCATCACGCCGCACGAGGCGCCGTCGAAGCCCTTGAGTGACGAGTCGTAGCCGATCGCCAGGATCCGGTCCCGGACCTTCTGCTTGATGTCCACGTAGCCGGTCGTGGTCACCTCGCCCGCGACGACCACCAGGCCGGTGGTGAGCAGCGTCTCCACCGCGACCCGGCTGTACGGGTCCTGCTCGAGCATCGCGTCGAGCACGGAGTCGCTGATCTGGTCGGCGATCTTGTCGGGGTGGCCCTCGGTCACAGACTCCGAGGTGAAGAGACGTCCGGTCATGCGCACACCCTAACGAGAGGCAAGTCGTCGGGTGACTTCGTCCCAGACGACATGGGCAAGGGCTGCCTTCGACCCGCGCGGGACCTCGACGGCCGCGCCGTCGGCAGCCAGGATCACGGCCTCGTTCTCGGGGCTGCCGAACACCGCTCCCCCGCTGACGTCGTTGACGACGAGGAGGTCGCAGCCCTTCCGGGCGAGCTTGGCGCGGGCCAGGTCGAGCACGCTGCCGGTGTCGTCGCCGGTCTCCGCCGCGAACCCGACGATCACCTGGCCGGGACGGGCGCGCTCGGTGCTGAGCTCGTGGAGGATGTCGGGGTTCTGCGTCAGGTCGATCGACGGCGCGAAGCCGTCGGCGGCCTTCTTGATCTTGGTGCCGCTCGGGTCGACCGGCCGGAAGTCGGCCGGCGCCGCGGCCATCACGACGGCATCGGCCGAGGCGGCCGCGCTGACGACCTCGTCGCGCAGCTGGCCGGTGGTCTCCACCCGGACCACCTTCACCCCCGCCGGGTCGGGCAGGGACGTGTTCGCGGCCACCAACGTGACCTCGGCGCCCCGCGCGGCGGCGGCGCGGGCCAGCGCGTAGCCCTGGAGACCCGACGAGCGGTTGCCGAGGAAGCGGACCGGGTCGAGGTACTCGCGGGTGCCGCCGGCCGAGACCACCACCCGGCGACCCGCCAGGTCCGGGGTGGTCGTACCGCGCGCCAGGACCTCGCGACAGGTGTCGAAGATCTCGGGCGGCTCGGGCAGCCGGCCCTTGCCGGTGTCCTTGCCGGTGAGCCGGCCCTCGGCGGGCTCGATCACCAGGCAACCGCGCTCGCGGAGGGTGGCGACGTTGGCGCGGGTCGCGGGGTGCTCCCACATCTCGGTGTGCATCGCCGGGGCGAAGACGACCGGGCAGCGGGCGGTCAGCAGCGTGTTGGTGAGGAGGTCGTCGGCGAGGCCGTGCGCCGCCTTCGCGAGCACGTCGGCGGTCGCCGGCGTGACGACGACCAGGTCGGCCGACTGGCCGATCCGGACGTGCGGCACCTGGTGGACGTTGCTCCAGACGTCGGTCGAGACGGGCTTGCCGGACAGCGCCGACCAGGTGGGCGCGCCGACGAACTCCAGCGCGGCCGCGGTCGGCACGACGGTCACGTCGTGGCCGGACTCGGTGAACAGCCGCAGCAGCTCGCAGGCCTTGTACGCCGCGATGCCGCCGGAGACGCCCAGAACCACCCTCAGAACCGAGCCGGGCCGTGCCCCCGTCGGGGGCACGGCCTCGGTGGACGTGGTGGTGGTCAGTGGACCACTCGTCGTCAGTTGCCGGCGTCCGCGGCGGCAGCCGCGGCGGCGGCCTCCTCGGCGGCGAGCTCGGCGGGATCGATGTCCTCGCAGGTCAGGAGGTCGTCGTTGATCTCGCGGAGCGCGATCGAGAGCGGCTTCTCCTGCACGTGGGTGTCGACCAGCGGGCCGACGTACTCCAGCAGGCCCTCGCCGAGCTGGGAGTAGTACGCGTTGATCTGCCGGGCGCGCTTGGCGCTGTAGAGGACCAGCTTGTACTTGCTGTCGGTCTTCGTCAGCAGGTCGTCGATCGAGGGATTGGTGACGCCCTCGGCGGCGATGGTGGGTCCGGACACGCTAAAGCCTCACAGATCAGTCGGGGATGGCTTCATCAAGGCTACCAACTCCTCGGCTGCAGCGTGAATCTCGTGGTTGACGATCGTCACGTCGAACTCGGTCTCGGCGGCCAGCTCCTCCCGCGCCGTCTCCAGCCGGCGGGTGCGTTCCTCCGCACTCTCGGTGCCCCGGCCGACCAGCCGGCGTACCAGCTCCTCCCACGAGGGCGGCTTGAGGAACACGAACAGGGCGTCGGGCATGGTGCGGCGCACCTGGCGGGCGCCCTGCAGGTCGATCTCAAGCATCGCGGGGCGCCCGGAGGCCAGCGCGAGGTCGACCGGCTGCCGCGGGGTGCCGTACCGCGCCGCCTTGTGGACGACCGCCCACTCGAGCAGGTCACCGTCGGCGACCATCCGGTCGAACTCGTCGTCGGAGACGAACCAGTAGTGGACGCCGTTCTCCTCCCCCGGCCGGGGCTGACGGGTGGTCGCGGAGACGGAGATCCACACCTCGGGGTGGGTGGCGCGCACCTCGGCGGCGACGGTGCCCTTGCCGACCGCGGTGGGCCCGGCGAGGACGACGAGACGGGAACGACGCGCTGCCGCTGACGGGTCCTGCGCGTCAGTCACGCGCGGCGAACTCCTTCTGGAGCGCGGCGACCTGCTTGGCGCCCAGGCCGCGGACCCGGCGGCTCTCGGCGATGCCGAGCCGCTCCATCAGCTGACGAGCGCGCACCTTGCCCAGCCCGGGCATCGACTGCAGCAGGTCGACGACCCGCATCTTGCCGATCACCTCGTTGCGCTGGCCCTCCTCGAGCACGTCGACGATCGACGCGCCGGAGTTCTTGAGCCGGTTCTTCACCTCGGCCCGCTCCCGCCGGGAGGCGGCGGCCTTCTCCAGGGCCGCTTGGCGCTGTTCAGGGGTGAGCGGGGGCAGAGCCACGGGACGGTCCTTCGAGAGGTGGGTGGGCCTCGGGCGATCTCGCCCGGTCGGGTGCGAGGTCAATCTAGTCAGAACACTCGTGGGCCAGCAATCGAGGGTTCGTTGTCGGCAGTGCGCCGGTATGGGTGGGGGCGGGTCGGCCGGGTGGGCGCGGGTCGATGCGGGGTCGATGCGGGGTGGGCGCGGGTGGGCGGTGCGTGAGCCACCCTTTCGGCCGTGCAAAAGGTGGCTGCTCCACCGCCGGCCCGGACCGGAGCTGGTCGGCGCGGGTGGGCGGTGCGTGAACCACCCTTTCGGCCGTGCAGAAGGTGGCTGCTCCACCGCCGGCCCGGACCGGAGCTGGTCGGCGTGGGTGGGCGGTGCGTGAGCCACCCTTTCGGCCGCGCAGAAGGTGGCTGGTCCACCGCCGGCCCGGGCTCGTGGGGGCTGGCGCGGGTCAGCGGTGCCCCAGCCACCCTTTCGACCCGGCAAACGGTGGCTGACTCACCGCCGGCCCGGATCGGCCCGCGTCGGTCCGCATCGGCGGGCACAGGCCGGCGCGGGCGACCGCCCGCCGCTACAACGTCAACGGCGTCTTGCAGACGTCGCGCGCCTGTTGGTCGAGGTCCTGGAGGGCGCGGAGCGTGGTGCCGCTGCCGAGCGCCTTCGCGGCGGCATCGACGCGCGCCTTGTCGTCGGCGCTCAGACCGGACGGCGGGTGGTCGCGGTCGTACGTCGCCGGGTCGACCCCGGCGTCCTCGAGCGCCTTCTGCAGGCCCTGGATGCTGGTGACGAGCTGCTGCCACTCGTCGGTGATGTCGCCGGGGGCCTTGTCCTGGAGGTCCTCGAAGATGTCCAGCGCCTCGAGGAGCGCGTCCGGACCGCCGCTCCCGACGAGGTCGCTGAGCTCCTGCTGGTGGTCCTTCACCGCGCTGCAGTAGGTGTCCCGGTCCGAGCCGCACCCGGTGAGCAGCAGCGGGAGCAGCAGCGCGGCCACGAGGAGTCTCCTCATCCGCGCAGCTCGTCGTTGGTCCGCAGCACGGCGTCCCGCATGGCCGAGCGGTCCGGCCCGAGTCGCAGCACCTCGCGCGAGGAGCTCGGGAGGACGGCGTTCGAGCCGAAGATTCGGCGTACGTCGGCGATGGTGCCGCCCTGGGCACCGAACCCGGGCGCGAGGATCGGGCCGTTGAACGCGAGGTTCTCCTCCGTCGACCCGATGGTCGCGCCGACGACCGCACCGAAGGAGCCCAGCGGCCGGGCATCCGCGTTGAGGTGACGCAGGTGGTCGAGCATCCGGCCGGCGACCGTGCCGCCGCCGTCGATCGTGGCGTGCTGCACCTCGGGCCCCTCCTTGTTGGAGGTCAGCGCGAGGACGAAGACCCCGGCGTCGTGGCGCCGGGCGGTGTCGACGAGCGGGTCCAGGGAACCGAACCCGAGGAACGGGCTGACCGTGATCGCGTCGCTGGCGAGCGGCGAGGCGGGATCGAGGTAGGCATCGGCGTAGGCCTGGCTCGTGGAGCCGATGTCACCGCGTTTCACGTCGAGCAGCACCAGGGCACCGGCGGCCCGGGAATCCGCGATCACCCGCTCGAGGACGGCGACGCCGCGGCTGCCGAACCGCTCGTAGAACGCCGACTGCGGCTTCACGACCGAGGCGTACGGCGCGACCGCCTCGACGGTCGTGAGCGCGAAGGTCTCGAGCCCGGCCACGTCGTCGGCCAGGCCCCAGTCGGTGAGCAGCGCGGCGTGCGGATCGATGCCGACGCAGAACGGGCCGCGCGCCTCGATGGCGGCGTGCAGTCGAGAACCGAAGGTCATGCGGACACTCCCTCGATGATCCGGCGCGGCCACAGCGGGCCCTCGTAGACGAACGCGGTGTAGCCCTGGAGCAGGGTCGCGCCCGCCTCGAGGCGGTCGCGCGCGTCCTGGACCGTGGTGATGCCGCCGACGCCGACCAGGCAGAGATCCGGCCCCACCCGCGTGCGCAGCAGCCGCATCACCTCCAGCGCGCGTCCGGCGAGCGGCCGACCGGACAACCCGCCCGCACCGACCTCCTCGACCCGGGCCGACGGGGTGCGCAGGCCCTCGCGGGAGATCGTGGTGTTCGTGGCGATGATGCCGTCCAGCCCGACGGCGAGCGCGAGGTCGGCGACACCGAGCACGTCCTCGTCGGCCAGGTCGGGGGCGATCTTGACGAGCAGCGGTACGCGCCGGTCGTCGAGCGCCGCGATCCTCTGCACCGACGTGAGGATCGGCTCGAGCTTCTCGACCGCCTGCAGGTTGCGCAGGCCCGGCGTGTTCGGTGAGCTCACGTTGACGACCAGGTAGTCGGCGTACGGCGCCAGGAGCCGCGCGGACTTCTCGTAGTCGCGCACGGCCTCGTCCTCGGGCACGACCTTGCTCTTGCCGATGTTCACGCCGAGCACGGGTCCGGGCCGACGGCCGCGGGCCTTCAGCCGCTGCGCGACCGCCTCGGCGCCGTCGTTGTTGAAGCCCATCCGGTTCACGACCGCACGGTCCTCGGGCAGCCGGAACAGCCGCGGCGCCGGGTTGCCCGGCTGCGCCTCGCCGGTGACGGTCCCGACCTCGACGTGGCCGAACCCGAGGGCGCCGAGGCCGTCGATGCCGACGGCGTTCTTGTCGAAGCCGGCGGCCAGGCCGAGCGCGTTGGGGAAGGTCAACCCGAGCGCGGACACCGCCTCCCCCGGCGTACGACGGAGGCGGGTGACCGGCCGCGCGGCCCGGATCGCCCGGAACGCGCCGTGGTGCGCCCGCTCCGGGTCGGTCCGGGTCAGCACCCGGTCGAAGAAGGCGCGATACATCAGCGGCGGGCCCAGTCCTGCAGCGACATCACGCCTATCTCGCCCCGCTCGAGCGCCTCGATCCCCTGGACCGCGGCGCCGAGGCCCTGGACCGTGGTGATGCACGGGATGTTCGCCATCACGGCCGCGGTGCGGATCTCGTAGCCATCGACGCGGGCGGAACCGCCCGAGCCGGAGCCGTTCGGCGTGTTGATCACGAGCTGGATCTCGCCGTCGAGGATCAACTGCACGGTGGTCTTCTCGCCGTTCGGGCCCTCGCCCTCCCAGTGCTTGCGCACCACCGTCGTCCGCACGCCGTTGCGGCGCAGCACCTCGGCGGTGCCCTGCGTCGCGAGGATCTCGAAGCCGTGCTCGGCCAGCACCTTGATCGGGAAGATCATGTGCCGCTTGTCGCGGTTGGCCATGCTGACGAACACCTTGCCCGTGGTCGGGAGCGGCCCGAACGCGCCGGCCTGCGCCTTGGCGAACGCCGTGCCGAAGTCGGCGTCGAGGCCCATCACCTCGCCGGTCGACTTCATCTCGGGGCCGAGCACCGTGTCCACCTGCCGACCGTCGGGAGTGCGGAACCGGTTGAACGGCATCACCGCCTCCTTGACCGCGATCGGCTGGTCCGGGGGCAGCGTGCCACCGTCGCCCTCCGCGGGGAGGACGCCGTCGGCGCGCAGCGCGGCGATCGACTCCCCCATCATCACGCGGGCGGCGGCCTCGGCCAGCGGGGTCGCGGTCGCCTTGGAGACGAACGGGACGGTCCGGCTGGCGCGCGGGTTGGCCTCCAGGACGTAGAGCACGTCCGAGCCGAGCGCGAACTGGATGTTCAGCAGTCCCCGCACACCCACGCCGCGGGCGATCGCCTCGGTGGCCTGCCGGATCCGGCCGATCTCGGCCTCGCCGAGCGTGATCGGCGGTAGCGCGCACGACGAGTCACCGGAGTGGATGCCGGCCTCCTCGATGTGCTCCATCACGCCACCGAGGAACAGCTCCTCGCCGTCGTAGAGCGCGTCCACGTCGATCTCGACCGCGTCGTCGATGAACCGGTCGACCAGCACCGGGTGCTCCGGGCTGATCTCGGTCGCGCGCTCGATGTAGCCCTCGAGCGCCGCGTCGT
The DNA here is from genome assembly GCF_000620645.1 of Nocardioides sp. URHA0032. GTDB lineage: Bacteria > Actinomycetota > Actinomycetes > Propionibacteriales > Nocardioidaceae > Nocardioides. The sequence continues at coordinate 56,196 of NZ_JIAV01000018.1, forward strand.
CGTACACGATCTCCATGCCGCGGCCGCCGAGGACGTACGACGGGCGCACCAGCACCGGGTAGCCGATCTCGGCCGCGATCTCCTGGGCGTCCGCGAAGGACGTCGCCATGCCGTGCTTGGGGGCGGGGAGCCCGGCCTCGTGGAGCACCCGGCCGAAGGCGCCGCGCTCCTCGGCGAGGTGGATCGCCTCGGGCGAGGTGCCGACGATCGTGACGCCGTTGTCCTTGAGCCCCTGGGCCAGCCCGAGCGGCGTCTGGCCACCGAGCTGGCAGATGACGCCCGCGACCGGGCCGGCCTGCTCCTCCGCGTGCACGATCTCGAGCACGTCCTCGAGCGTCAGCGGCTCGAAGTACAGCCGGTCCGAGGTGTCGTAGTCCGTCGAGACCGTCTCGGGGTTGCAGTTGACCATCACCGTCTCGTAGCCGGCCTCGCTCAGCGCGAGGCAGGCGTGGACGCACGAGTAGTCGAACTCGATGCCCTGGCCGATCCGGTTCGGACCCGAGCCGAGGATGATCACCGCCGGCTTCTCCCGCGGCGCGACCTCGGACTCCTCGTCGTACGACGAGTAGTGGTACGGCGTGGCCGCCGCGAACTCGGCGGCGCACGTGTCGACGGTCTTGTAGACCGGGCGGATGCCGAGCGCGTGCCGGACACCGCGGACGACGTCCGGGCTCATGCCGCGGATCTTGCCGATCTGCACGTCGGAGAAGCCGTGCCGCTTCGCCTTCCGCAGCAGCGCCGGCGTGAGCTCGGGAGCGGCGGTGACCTCGGCGGCGAGCTCGTCGATCAGCATCAGCTGGTCGACGAACCACGGGTCGATCCCCGTGGCACCGAAGATCTCCTCCGGCGTGGCACCGGCGCGGATCGCGTCCATCACCTTCTTGAGCCGCCCGTCGTGCGGGGTGGCGATCTCGGTGAGCAGGGCGGCCTTGTCGAGGTCGACCCACTCCTGGTGCCAGTCGAACGGCGCGTCCTTGGACTCCAGGGACCGCAGCGCCTTCTGGAGCGCCTCGGTGAAGTTGCGGCCGATCGCCATCGCCTCGCCGACCGACTTCATGTGCGTCGTCAGGGTCGGGTCCGCGCCCGGGAACTTCTCGAACGCGAACCGCGGCACCTTCACCACCACGTAGTCCAGCGACGGCTCGAAGCTCGCGGGCGTCTCCCGGGTGATGTCGTTCGGGATCTCGTCGAGGGTGTAGCCGATCGCGACCTTGGCGGCGATCTTGGCGATCGGGAAGCCGGTCGCCTTGCTCGCCAGGGCGGAGGAGCGGGAGACCCGCGGGTTCATCTCGATGACGATCACCCGGCCGTCCGCCGGGTTCACGGCGTACTGGATGTTGCAGCCGCCGGTGTCGACCCCGACCTCGCGGATGATGCCGATGGCGAGGTCGCGCAGGTGCTGGTACTCGCGGTCGGTCAGCGTCATGGCCGGCGCGACGGTGATCGAGTCGCCGGTGTGCACGCCCATCGGGTCGAGGTTCTCGATCGAGCAGATGATCACGACGTTGTCGGCCTTGTCGCGCATCACCTCCAGCTCGTACTCCTTCCACCCGATGATCGACTCCTCGATCAGCACCTCGGTGGTGGGGCTGGCGGCCAGCCCGGCGCCGGCGATCCGGGCCAGGTCGGTCTCGTCGTAGGCGATGCCGGAGCCGGTGCCGCCCATCGTGAACGAGGGCCGTACGACGACCGGGTAGCCGAGCTCGACCACGGCCTTCTCGCAGTCGTCGAGCGAGTGGCACACGAAGCTGCGGGCGACCTCGCCGCCGATCTTCGCGACGATCCCGTTGAACAGCTCGCGGTTCTCACCGCGGTGGATGGCCTCGAAGCTCGCGCCGATCATCTCCACGCCGTACTTCTCCAGCACGCCCCGCTCGTGCAGCGCGATCGCCGCGTTCAGCGCGGTCTGCCCGCCCAGCGTCGGCAGCAGCGCGTCCGGGCGCTCCTTGGCGATCACCTTCTCGACGAACTCCGGCGTGATCGGCTCGACGTACGTCGCGTCCGCGAACTCCGGGTCGGTCATGATCGTGGCGGGGTTGGAGTTCACCAGGATCACCCGCAGGCCCTCGGCCTTGAGCACCCGGCAGGCCTGGGTGCCGGAGTAGTCGAACTCGCAGGCCTGGCCGATGATGATCGGCCCGGAGCCGATCACCAGCACGGACCTGATGTCGTCGCGCTTGGGCATCATCCCTCGCTTTCGGTGGTCGAGTAGCCGGTCGTGAGGGACGAGCGACCGGCGTATCGAGACCCCATGAGGCTGACGAAGCGGTCGAAGAGGTAGGCGGCGTCGTGCGGGCCTGCGGCGGCCTCGGGGTGGTACTGCACCGAGAAGGCCTTGAGCCGCCCGTCGCCGTCGCGGAGCTCGAGGCCCTCGACGACGTCGTCGTTGAGGCAGACGTGGCTCACGCTCGCCTCGCCGTACGGCGTGGTCGTGCTGCCGTCGAGCGGCGCGTCGACCGCGAAGCCGTGGTTGTGGGCGGTCACCTCGACCTTGCCGGTGGTGCGGTCCATCACGGGCTGGTTGATGCCGCGGTGGCCGTACTTGAGCTTGTAGGTGCCGAAGCCGAGCGCACGGCCGAAGAGCTGGTTGCCGAAGCAGATGCCGAAGTAGGGGATCCCCTCGGCGAGCGCACCCTGCAGCACCTCGACCTGGTGGGTGGTCGCGGCCGGGTCGCCGGGCCCGTTGGAGAAGAACAGCCCGTCGGGCGACACCGCCCGGACGTCCTCGAGGCTCGCGGTCGCGGGCAGCACGTGCACCTCGATGCCGCGCTCGGCCATCCGGTGCGGTGTCATGCTCTTGATCCCGAGGTCGAGCGCGGCGACGGTGTGCTTCTTCGGGCCGATCGCCGGCACGACGTACGTCTCCGTCGTCGACACCTCCGAGGCCAGCTCGGCGCCGGTCATCTCGCCGGACGACTTGACCCGCGACAGCAGCGCGGACGGATCGGTCTCGGTCGAGGAGATGCCGACGCGCATCGCACCGCGCTCGCGGAGGTGGCGGGTGAGCGCCCGGGTGTCGATGCCGGAGATGCCGACCACGGCCTGCTCGCGCAGCTCCTCGTCGAGGCTCCTGCGCGACCGCCAGCTGGACGCGCGGCGGGCGGGATCGCGGACGACGTACCCGGCGACCCAGATCCTGCGGCTCTCCTGGTCCTCGTCGTTGATGCCGGTGTTGCCGACGTGCGGCGCGGTCATCACCACGACCTGCCGGTGGTACGACGGGTCCGTGAGCGTCTCCTGGTAGCCGGTCATGCCGGTGTTGAAGACCGCTTCGCCGAACGTCTCGCCCGGGGCGCCGTACGAGTCGCCGTGGAAGGTGCGCCCGTCCTCGAGGACGAGGATCGCGGGGCTGCTGGTGGCATGCAGGGGCACGCCCTACCTCCTTCTCCGCCTCACGGGACGGATCGTTAAAGGATGTCGAAGCTGGGGCGAGCGTATCAGCGGCCGGCGAGCTCGCCGCCCAGCCACCCGAAGGCGTCCACGGTGTGGTCGTTCCAGAAGACCCGGGTGTGCCCGCCGTCGGCGTACGTCACGGCCTCGGGCTCCTCGGGCAGCCGACCGACCACGTCCCGCACGTCGTCGTAGAAGGCGTCGTCGGTGCCGCACCACACCGCCAGGGGAAGTCCCGCCAGCGGCGACAGCTCGGCCAGCGCCGGGTCCGCCGCGGAGACCGCCGGGCTGAACAGCGCGGCGGCGCGGGCCCAGTCCGGCTCCTCGAGGGCGAACCGGAGCGCGCCGTACCCGCCACGCGACCAGCCCCACAGCGCGCGCCGGTCCGCGTCGAAGCCACGGTCGGCCAGCCAGCCCGGGAGCTCGTCGCGGAGCATCGCGACCGGGTCGGCCCCGGGGGCCGGCACCCAGCCGGACGGGCCGTCGTCGGTGCCGGCCAGCACGAACGGCGGCGCACCCTGCTGCACCGCAGCGGTGAGGAAGCTCCCGAACCCGAAGCCGCGGAAGTCGGCGGCGGAGGCGCTCGAGCCGTGCAGCACCACGACCACGGGCAGCCCGGCTCCGTCGCCGTACCCGGCCGGCACGGCCGTGAAGAGGTCCACGTCCCCGCCCATGGCTGCCGACGCCACGGGCTCGAGCCCCACCCGGCCCTCCGGCGCGTCGGGGACGTAGAAGTCGGGCCGGAGGCCGAGCGCACGACGGACCCGTCCGGAGCCGGCGGCCGCGCCACCGAGGGCGGCCGCCCCGGCGACCGCCGCGCCGCCGCCGACGAGGAACCCTCGCCGCGTGAGGCCGGTCACGACACGGTCGCGCCGGTCATCGCGAGCACGACGCGGCCGGCGGTCACCGCCCCTCGCGCGCACCCGTGCCAGTCCCCTCCGGCCTCCATGGACGGAACCTAGGCGACCCAGCAGCCGGCCGGCGGGTCACGGCCGGGACGTCACCAGGATGGGGTAGCGCTCACTGCAGCTTCCCGTCCAGGACGGTGGCCTGGCCACGCAGGAACGTCGCGACGACCCGGCCGGGCAGCTCCATGCCGCGGTACGGCGTGTTGCGGCTGAGGCTCGCGGTCTCGGCGGGGTCCACCGTGCGCCGGGCGGAGGGGTCGTAGAGCACGAGGTTGGCGGGCTCGCCCACCGCGACCGGGCGGCCGTGCCGGTCCGACACCCGGCCGATGCGGGCCGGGGCGTAGGACATCCGCTCCGCGACGCCCGCCCAGTCCAGGAGCCCGGTGTCGACCATCGTCTGCTGGACGACCGACAACGCGGTCTCGAGGCCGAGCATGCCGAACGCCGCGGCGGCCCACTCGCAGTCCTTGTCCTCGTGGGGGTGCGGGGCGTGGTCGGTGGCCACGATGTCGATGGTGCCGTCGGCGAGCCCGGCACGGAGCGCCTCGGCGTCGGCGGCGGTGCGCAGCGGCGGGTTGACCTTGTAGACCGGGTCGTAGGTCGCGGCCAGGTCGTCGGTTAGGAGCAGGTGGTGCGGGCACGCCTCCGCCGTGACGTCCACGCCCTTTCCCTTCGCCCAGCGGATCAGCTCGACCGACCCCGCGGTCGAGACGTGGCAGACGTGCAGTCGGGAGCCGACGTGCTCGGCGAGCAGCACGTCGCGGGCGATGATCGCCTCCTCGGCGACCGCCGGCCAGCCGGCGAGCCCGAGGCGCCCGGAGAGCTCGCCCTCGTTCATCTGCGCGTCCTCGGTGAGGCGCGGCTCCTGCGCGTGCTGCGCGACGACGCCGTCGAACGCCTTGACGTACTCCAGCGCCCGGCGCATCAGGACCGCGTCGCTGACGCACCGGCCGTCGTCGGAGAACACCCGGACCCGGGCGGCCGAGTCGGCCATCGCACCGAGCTCGGCGAGCCGCTCCCCGGCGATCCCGACGGTGACCGCGCCGACCGGGAAGACGTCGCAGTAGCCGGCCTCGCGGCCCAGTCGCCAGACCTGCTCGACGACGCCGGCCGTGTCGGCGACCGGCTCGGTGTTGGCCATCGCGTGCACGGCGGTGAAGCCACCCATCGCCGCGGCCTGCGTGCCGGTCTCGACGGTCTCGGCGTCCTCCCGGCCCGGCTCGCGCAGATGGGTGTGCAGGTCCACCAGGCCGGGCAGCGCGACCAGACCGGTTGCGTCGACGACCTCGGCGTCGGCGGGTGCGTCCGCCGGGTCGGCGACCACGCCGCCGCTGAGCAGGAGGTCGGTCGGCGTACCGCCGAGGACCGAGACGTTGGTGATCAGGTAGTTGCTCATGCGCGTACTCGCTTCGCTCCGTGCGCGCATGAGGCACATGGCGCACTGTTTCGATGGGTGAGCTCGCTCCGCTCGCTCACTCTTCTCCTCCGACGGCGGGCTCGGAGCCGCCCAGCAGCAGGTACAGCACGGCCATCCGCACAGCGACGCCGTTGGTGACCTGCTCGACGATCACGGAGCGGTCGCTGTCCGCGACGTCCGCGGTGATCTCCATGCCGCGGACCATCGGGCCGGGGTGCATGACGATCGTGTGGTCCTGGAGGGTCGCCATCCGCCGGCCGTCCAGGCCGTAGCGGCGGGAGTACTCGCGCGCGGTCGGGAAGAACCCGCCGTTCATGCGCTCCCGCTGGACCCGCAGCATCATCACGGCGTCGGCCTTCGGGAGCACGCCGTCGAGGTCGTACGACGTCTCCACCGGCCAGCTCTCGACGCCGACCGGCAGCAGGGTGGGCGGCGCGACCAGCGTCACCTCCGCGCCCAGGGTGTCGAGCAGCAGCGCGTTGGAGCGCGCCACCCGGCTGTGCAGCACGTCCCCGACGATCACGATCCGGCGGCCGTCGAGGTGGCCCCCGAGGTGCCGCGTCATCGTGAACGCGTCGAGCAGCGCCTGGGTCGGGTGCTCGTGGGTGCCGTCGCCGGCGTTGACGACGCTCGAGCGGACCCAGCCGGAGTGCGCGAGCCGGTGCGGGGCGCCGCTGGCGCCGTGCCGGACGACGACCGCGTCCGCGCCCATCGCCTCGAGCGTCAGCGCCGTGTCCTTCAGGCTCTCGCCCTTGGACAGGCTCGAGCCCTTGGCCGCGAAGTTGATGACGTCCGCGGAGAGCCGCTTGGCGGCGGCCTCGAAGGAGATCCGGGTGCGGGTGGAGTCCTCGAAGAACAGGTTCACCACGGTCCGGCCGCGCAGGGCGGGCAGCTTCTTGATCGGCCGGTCCGCGAGCTCGCGCAGCTCGGCGGCGGTCGTGAGGACCAGCTCGGCGTCGTCGCGGCTCAGGTCGGCCGCGCTCAGCAGGTGGCGCTTCATGCTGCTCCTCCTCCGGTGCCGATGCCCTGGATCGTCACGGCGTCGGTCTCGTCGATGCCGGCCAGCGTCACCTTCACGCGCTCGACCAGCGAGGTCGGGAGGTTCTTGCCGACGAAGTCGGCGCGGATGGGCAGCTCCCGGTGCCCGCGGTCCACGAGCACGGCGAGCCGCACGGCCTGGGGGCGGCCGATGTCGTTGAGCGCGTCGAGCGCCGCCCGGATCGTGCGGCCGGAGAACAGCACGTCGTCCACCAGGACCACGGTGCGGCCGTCGATGCCGCCGGGCGGGATCTCGGTCGGCAGCAAGGCCCGCGCCGGCTTCATCCGGAGGTCGTCGCGGTACATCGTGACGTCGAGCGAGCCGACCGGCACGTCGTACCCCTCGACGGAGGCGATCCGCTCGGCGATCCGCTTCGCGAGCGGGACGCCGCGGCTCGGGATGCCGAGGAGCACGAGGTCACCGGCGCCCTTGTTGCGCTCGAGGATCTCGTGGGAGATGCGGGTCAGCGCCCGGGAGATGTCGCGGTCGTCGAGGACGACGCGCTGCCCGTCGAGCGGGCTGTCGTGAGGGTGCGCAGGCAACTGCCTCGGACCTCCTTCTCCGCCTCACGGGACGGCTCGTTAAAGGATGTCGATCGCAGGAACCATACCTCAGCCGGCCGGGGGCGGCCGCACCTCGTCCACCCACGCGGCGTGCTCGCGGCGAGCCCAGCGGGCCGAGACCCGGCCGGACCACATCCCGCGCAGCGCCTCGCCGTCGCGGAGGGCGAAGACGAGGTGCCCGATCACCAGCAGCCCCAGGGCCAGGGCGACCCAGTCGTGCACGAACGTCGCGCCGGAGCGCCACGCCAGCCGCACCAGCCCGGTGAAGAACATCAGCGTGCCGGTGCCGAGCAGCAGCAGGATCGCGCCCGCGGAGAGCGCCGCGTTGAGCTTCTGCCCGGCGTTGAACTTCCCGACCCGGATCCGGCCGCTCCGGCGGTCCTTGCTGCGCAGCCACTGCCAGTCGGCGGGGGTGAAGCGGTTCAGCCGGCGTACGTCGGTGCGGTACGCCGACGACGCGGCGCCGAGCAGCAACGGGACCGGCAGCGCGAAGCCGGACCACACGTGCACGAGCTCGACGGCGTGCCGGTGTCCGACGGCCAGGGCCAGCGAGCCGTTGTAGAGGACGGCCGCGGTGAGGAGGCAGGCGATCATGAGCACCCCGAGTGTCCCGTGCACGACGCGCTCGACCGCTGCGAAGCGGGGCAGCTGGTCGCTCATTCGCCGATGATCCCGTCGAGCGGGTAGCCGCGGTCCTCCCAGTAGCCCGGGATGTCGCGGTCGGTCAGCTCGATCCCCGAGAGCCACTTGGTGCTCTTGTAGCCGTACATCGGTGCCGCGTAGATCCGCACCGGGCCACCGTGCTGGTGGGTCACCGGCTCGCCGTACATGGTCAGGGCCACCAGCACGTCGTCGGCGCGGGCCTGCTCGAGCGTCATGTTCTCGGTGTAGACGCCGTCGAATGACCGGAACCGGATCGCCACCGCGTCGGAGGTCGGCGCGGCGAGGTCGAGCAGGTGCGAGAGCCGGACGCCGGTCCAGGGCACGTCGTCGACGTACCACCCCGTGACGCAGTGGAAGTCGCGCGTGATCGAGACCTGCGGGAGCTGCTGGAGGTCGGCCAGCGTGTAGGTCGCCGGGCGGGCGACGAGGCCGGAGACCGACAGGGAGTACGACGAGGCGTCGCGGCTCTCGACGCTCCCGGTGACCGAGTAGTAGCGGAACGCGCTGCCCAGCGGCACCAGCTGCGACAGCCCGGTGGGGTCGTGCGCCACGAGCCTGCTCAGGGCGTCCTGGACGGCGCTCCCGGTGACGACGCCGACGACACCGAGGCCGAGGAGCCCGAGCACGACCCGGCGGCCGACCGGCGTACCGTCCAGCTCCGAGCGCTCCTGCGGCTCGGACACGGGCTCAGGGCCTCCGACCGCGGACGCCGAGGGCGGCCAGCGCGAGCCCGGCGAGCACCACGACCGGGCCGACGACGGACCACGTCGTCGTGTCGCTCATCGAGCTGCCCTCGATGACGCCGGTGCCCTGCAGGGTCCAGAGGAGGCCGAGGAGCACCAGCACCACGCCGGCCACGACCCACCACGGCTTCGCCACGCCTCCAGCCAACCACGGCAGTGGTCACGCGTCCGGGAGATCGACGAGCACCTTCCCCACCGCGCCGGCCTCGACCGCGTCGTGGGCGGCCGCGGTGTCCTCGAGCGGGAAGTGGTGCAGCGGGAGACCGGCGTCCTCGCCGACCCGCAGCGCGCCGGCGGCCACCGCGGCCGTCACGTCCTCGGTCGCCGCGCGCACCAGGTCGTCGGCGAGCGTGTAGAGGATCAGGAACTGGAAGCGCAGGTTCTTCCCGAACGCCGCGCGCAGCGGCATCCTCAGCTCGTCACCGCCGTTGTTGGCGTAGATGCTGACCAGCCCGTGCACCCTGACGACGTCGAGGTCGAGGCCGATGTTCTGCGCCGGCGCGACCTCGACGGCGATGTCCACGCCGTCGGGCGCGACCGCCCTGATCCGGTCCGCGGGGTCGCCGGTCCGGTAGTTCACGACGTGGTGGGCACCGGCGCCCGTCGCGAGGACGGCCTTCTCGTCGCTGCTCACCGTCGTGACCACCGTCGCCCCGGACCAGCGGGCCAGCTGGATCGCCGCGTTGCCGACCGCGCCCGCTCCCCCGGCCACCAGCACGACGCGTCCGGCCAGCGTCCCGGGTCCGAGCGTGGTCGGGCCCTCCTCGTGCGCGGTCAGCGCACGGTGGGCGGTCACCGCCGGTACGCCGATGCTCGCGCCGAGGTCGAAGTCCGCGTTGTCGGGCAGCGCGATGACGCGGGCGGCCGGCTGGACGGTGTACTCCGCGGCCGTGCCGTAGGCCCGGCCGTGCTGCGCGAGCACCAGCCACACCCGGTCGCCCACCCGATGCGTCCCGGCCCCGGGCCCGACGGCGTCGACCACGCCCGCACCGTCCTGGCCGGGCGTCACCTCGTCGTGCCCACTCATCATCCCGGCGCGGAACTTCCAGTCGGTGGGGTTGACGCCGGAGCGGACGACGCGGACCCGGACCTCGCCGGGGCCCGGCTCGGGGACCTCCCGCTCCACGACCTGCAGGACGGAGGACGGGCCGGTCTCGCGGTAGACGACTGCGCGCATGACCCCGAGGTAACCACGCGGGACAAGACTGACCCGTCGGTTCCGGCCCCCCGAGAGGGGTCAGAAGCGACGGGTCAGCGGTTCAGGGGTCAGCCGGTCACAGCGCGGCGGCCATCCCGGCGCAGGCCTTGAGCCACTGCATCCGGGTGTTCTGCGACAGCTGGGCGTAGGGGACGACCGAGCCGGCGACCAGCGCCGGGTCGTACGGGACCCGGTACACGCCGCGGGTCCGCTGCTGGTAGACGTCGACCAGGTCGTCGGCGAGCTTGCTGTCCACCTGGGCGGACGGGTCGGAGAGCACCGTGACCGCCTTGTACTTGAGGTTCTGGTACCCGGCATCCTGCAGCGCGTCGAGCATCCACAGGCCGCTGTACCCGGTGTCCTCGCGGACCGTCGACGTGACGACCAGCAGGTCGGCGGCGCCGGCGGCGGCGAGCCAGTTCTCGGCGCGCATGTTGTTGCCGGTGTCGATCAGGATGACGCGGTAGAACCGCTCGAGGAGCTTGTGGACCGCGTCGAAGTCCTGGGCGCGGATGGTGCCGGTGACGTCGGGGCGCTCGTCGGAGGCGAGCACGTCGAAGTGCGCGTCGCCCTGGGAGCGCACGAACGCGCCCAGGTCGCCGATCCGCGACTGGTAGACGTCAGTGAACCGCTCGAGGTCCTCGAGCAGCTCACGGGTGGTGTTGCGGTGCGTGCTGCGGGTGCCCCGGATGCCGAGGGTGCCCCGGGTCTCGTTGTTGTCCCACGCCACCACGCCGCCGCCGCGGACGGTGCCGAACGTGTAGCCCGCGGCCAGCACCCCGGTGGTCTTGGCGGCGCCGCCCTTGGGGTTGATGAACGCGATCGTGCGCGGGCCGTCGAAGTCGCGCTGGATCGAGCGGCGGTCGTCCTCGTGGGCCCGCTCCGCGGCGCCCATCCTCGGGTTGACCAGCCCGCCGCTCCAGCGGCGTACCGCACCTCGCCAGCCCCAGGTCGCCGGGCCGTGGTCCTGCTCGGCGTCGCGACGGTCCAGGAAGTCGGTGGCGGACATGAACCGGCGCACCTCGGCCTCCCCGGGCGCCGGCGCCTCCGCGACCGGCTCGGTCGTGACCGGGAGGCGGTACGCCGGGGGCGGCGCGGACGGCGGCGGGGCGGTCGGCATCGGGAACGCGGGCGCGGCCGGCGCCTGGGGCGCGCCCGGCACCTCGGCAGCAGGGATCGCCTCCGGGATCGGGTCGCTCAGCGGGTCGCCGAGCGGGTCCGGGCGACCGCCGGGGCCGGCCACCGACCTGGCGTCCCGGCGGGCGGCGTACTCCGCGAGGTCCTCCGGCTTGTACAGCCGGTCGCTGGTGTTGTCCTCCTCGTGTCGCGAGCCGCCCGAGCTCCATGCGTCCTGCGACATCGATGCCTCCTCGAGATGGCAGGTGGGTCCCCGCACTGCGGACGTCCTTCCCCGAAATCCCGCGGGTCACACCCTCGTGCGGCGCATCATGGACCATGCCTCTCCCCACCCGCCGTGCCGTTCTCGGCGCCGGACTGGTCGGTGGCGCCGTCGCCGTGGTCGCGGGCTGCGACGACGACACGCGCGCCCCCACCGCTGCCCCGAGCGCGGACGGCCCGAGCGCGCCGGCCACCGAGCTCGCCGTGCCCGACTTCGACCCGGCCGACTGGGACTCGGTGCGCGCCCAGTTCCCGCTGGACCTCGACCTCGGCCAGTTCGCGGCGTTCGTCCTGTCCCCCCACTCCGCCCAGGTGAACGCCGCGATCGACCACTACCGGGCGCGGCTGGGCTGGGACACCGAGCAGGCGCTGGCCGACGGCCTCCGGCTCGAGCACCGTGCCCGGGCCGCCGCGGCGCGGTTCCACGGCGGGGCGGCCGGGGACTACGCGCTCACCGACAGCACCACGATGGGTCTCGGCATCGTCTACGGCGGCCTCGCGCCGACCCCGCGCGACGAGGTGCTCACGACCACGCACGACTTCGCCGCCACCGAGGAGGCGCTCCGGCTGCTGCACCTGCGCACCGGCGCCCGGATCACCCGCGTCACGTTGTACGACGACCCGGCGTCCGCCACCGTCGACGAGATGGTCACCCGGCTCCTCGCGGCGGTCACTCCGCGCACCCGGGTCGTCGCCATCACCTGGGTGCACTCCGGCACCGGCGTCCGCACCCCGGTGCGGGAGATCGCCGACGCCCTCCCGGACGGCGTGCTGCTGTGCGTCGACGGCGTGCACGGCTTCGCCGCGGTGGACGTCGACCTGCCCGACCTCGGTTGCGACTTCCTGGCGGCGGGCACGCACAAGTGGCTGTTCGGTCCGCGTGGCACCGGCGTCGTCTGGGCCGCGAGCTGGTCGCCCCTCACCGAGATCATCCCGTCGTTCACGCCAGAGAGCCCGGCCGGCCGGCTGACGCCGGGCGGGTACCACTCCTTCGAGCACCGGTGGGCCCTGGCGGACGGGTTCGCCTTCCAGCAGCGGATCGGCCGCGGCGCGGTCGTGCAGCGCACCGTCGAGCAGGCGAGCCGGCTGAAGGAGGGCCTGGCGGACACCGCGGTCACGCTGATCACGCCGGCCGACCCGGCAGTGTCCGCGGGGATCGTGTGCGTCGACGTGTCGGGGACGATGTCCGCGAACGCCGTGCTCGCCCTCCGCGAGCAGGGCATCGTCGCCAGCGCCACGCCGTACCGGACGTCGTACCTGCGCCTGGGCCCGAGCATCGTCACGACACCCGACCAGGTGGACGCGGCCGTCGCGGCGGTGGGCGGCCTAGCGACGTAGGTGCCGCGCCCGGGCCAGCGTGAAGAGCCCGAAGCAGGCCAGGCCGAGCCCGATCAGGACGAGCAGCAGCGGACCGTAGGGCTGGTCGAGCACCTCGAGGAGCGCCTGGTCGAGGCCGCCGGACTTCTTCGCGTCGTGGGTGATCGCGGCGTAGCCGAACAGCCCTCCCACGACCACGAAGGCCACGCCCCGGGCGACGCAGCCGGCCCTGCCGAACCAGAGGTACGCCGTGCCCGCCGCGCCGCGACGACCCTCTTGGGTTAGCTCCTTGGCGAACTTGTCGCTCCACCCGCGGTAGATCTCGTACAGACCGAACCCGATGATCGCCAGGGCCACGAGACCGACCAGCACCTGGCCGGCCGGCAGGTCCAGCACCTTCGCGGTCCAGGTGTCCGAGCCCTTGCTCGAGGACCCGGCGCCGACCGCGACCCGGATGCCGCTGAAGCCGATCACGGCGTACACGAGCGCCTTGCCGGCGCACGCGAGCCGCTGGCCGGCGCCGTCGTCGCCCAGGACCGCCTCCACCGCCTGCCAGAGCGCGAGCAGGAGCATGCCGATCGACACGACCCAGACGAGCACCTCGCCGAGCGGCTGCTGCGCGAGCTCGCGGAGCGCGCCGGTGCTCGACGGGTTGCCCTGGCGGTCGCCGACCGCGAGCTGGACCGCCAGCCATCCGATGATCAGGTAGACGACGCCGTAGGCGACGAGCCCGACGCGTCCGATCTGCTTCAGGCGGTCCTCACGAGAGGTCCGCGAGAGCGGCCTCGATCGCGCGATGGAACGTGGGGTACGCATAGATCATCGACCTCAGGGTGGGGACGGGGACCTCCGCGTGCACCGCGACGGCCAGGAAGCCGAGGATCTCCCCTCCGGCCGGGCCGACTGCGGTTGCTCCTACGAGGACCCCGCGGTCGGCGTCCTCGACGACCTTGATCAGTCCGTGCCCGCCCGGGCCGTACGTGAAACCACGTGATGAGGCGGCCAGGTCCGTGGACCCGGTGCGGACCCGCAGCCCGGCGTCACGCGCCGCCTGCTCGGTCATGCCGACGCCGCCGACCTCCGGGTCCGTGAACGTCGCGTGCGGCACGGCGTGGTACTGCGCGGGCGCCCCGCCCTGCCCGAGGATGTCGCGCAACGCGATCGCCTGCTGGTACATCGCGACGTGGGTGAACGCGCCGTGGCCGGTCACGTCGCCGATCGCCCAGAGCTTCTCGCCGGCCCGTAGCCACTCGTCGACCTCGAGGGTCCGCGCGGCGGGGTCGAGCCCGACCGTCTCCAGGCCGAGGTCGTCGAGGTTCGGCACCCGCCCCGCGGCCACCATCACCTTGTCGGCGGTCAGCTGCTCGCCGGTGTCGAGGGTGAGGACGAAGGCGCCGTCGGCGTACGCCGCCCGGACCAGCTCGACGTCGGTCAGCACCCGGATGCCCTCCTCGGCGAACACCTTCTCGACCAGCGCCGAGGCCTCCGGCTCGTCGGCGGCCAGCAGCCGCGACCCGTGCTGGATGACCGTCACGCGCACGCCGAAGCGCGCGAAGACCTGCGCCAGCTCGCAGCCGATCGGGCCGCCGCCCACGATGGCCACCGAGCCCGGCAGCTCGGTGAGGCGGACCGCGTCGCGGTTGGTCCAGTACGGCGTGTCCGCGAGCCCCTCGACCGGCGGGACGGCCGGCCGGGTGCCCGGGTTGACCAGCACCCCGCGGCGGGCGGTGAGCTCGAGCGTCTCCCCCGCGGGGGTCTCGACGACCACCCGGCCGGTCCCGGCCAGCCGGCCGACACCGTGGTGAACGGTGGCGCCGACCTTCTCGAGGCGTTCGACCCCGATGGTGTCGTCCCAGCCGGCCGTGGCCTCCTCGCTGATGCGCCGCGCGACCACCGACCACGCCGGCGTGATCGTGGCCTCGCCGGCGACCTGGGGCACCCGGCGTACCTCGGCGACCGCGTCACTACCGCGCACCATCATCTTGGTGGGGATGCACCCGTAGTACGGGCACTCGCCGCCCACGAGGTGCTTCTCGACGACGACGACGTCGAGCCCTGCCGAGGCTGCCGCGTTGGCGAGAGCCTCGCCGCCGGGTCCGGTGCCGATGACGACCAGGTCCACCTCGTGAGCACTCATGTGCTCAGACTAGGGACTCCTTGTTCCTCACGACCGCCCCGAGCACGCCGTTCACGAACTGTGGGGACTCGTCGGTGGAGAGATCCCGCACCAGGGCCATCGCCTCGGACACGGCGACCGGGTCGGGGACGTCAGCGGCGTACAGCAGCTCCCAGACGCCGAGCCGCAGCACGTTCCGGTCCACCGCGGGCATCCGCGCGAGCGTCCAGCCCTCGGAGTACGACGCCAGCACCTCGTCGATCCGGGCGCGGTGCTCCTCGACGCCGCGCACGAGCACGGCGGTGTAGTCGTTCGTCGGGCCCTCGCCCTCGGCCATCGCGCGCTCGAGGGCGTCGACCGGCGACTCCCCGCGCAGCTCGGACGCGTAGAGGACGTCCAGCGCCCGCTTGCGGGCCTTGGAGCGTGCCGCCACTAGCTCTTCACACGGCCCATGTAGGACGAGTCGCGGGTGTCGACCTTGACCTTCTCGCCCTGGTTGATGAACAGCGGGACCTGGATCTCGTGACCGGTCTCGAGCGTGGCCGGCTTCGTGCGGCCGGTCGCCGAGTCGCCGGCGAGACCCGGCTCGGTGAACGTGATCTCGAGCTCGACGGACGCCGGGAGCTCGATGAACAGCACGCGGCCGTCGTTGGTGGCGACGACCGCCTCCTGGTTCTCCAGCAGGAAGTTCGCGGCGTTGCCGACGATCTCCGGGCTGATCTCGAGCTGCTCGTAGCTCTGCACATCCATGAAGACGTACGACGAGCCGTCGTTGTAGAGGTACTGCATGCTGCGGCGGTCGACCGTGGCGGTCTCGACCTTGGTGCCGGCGTTGAAGGTCTTGTCGACGGTCTTGTTGGACTCGACGTTCTTCAGCTTGGTGCGCACGAAGGCGGGGCCCTTGCCCGGCTTCACGTGCTGGAACTCCACGACCGCCCAGAGCTGGCCGTCGATGTTGAGAACCATGCCGTTCTTCAGGTCGTTCGTCGTTGCCATGCGCGCGTGTCAGCCTTCGTACGTCGGTGGGTTCGGGAGGTCGCCCGGTCTCCGGGCACCAGCGCACGAGTCTATCGGCAGGACCTGCCCGCGGCAGAATCCCGCTACGCGAGCTCCCACACCATCCGCACGGTCACGGTGGTGCGCTCCTTGCCGGCCCTGATCGGCAGCGGCTGCATCGCTGCGGCGTCGTAGCTCAGCCCGCGCGCCAGCGAGACGCCGTTCGTGGGGCTCGGCAGCGGCTTGACGTGCACCTCGCGCAGCGTCATGACCTCGCCGAGCGTCTGGCCGGACGCCGCGGCGTACTGCTCGGCCTTGGCCTTCGCCTCGGCGACCGCCGCGTCGCGAGCCCTGGCCGTGGCGGCGTCCGGGTCACCGACCAGCAACCGCAGCCCTGAGATCCGCACGTCGTTGCCGCCGGCGGCGACGGCCGCCGCGACCGCCTCGCCGCCGTTCTCGAGGTCCTTGACCAGGACCGCCGCGCGCTGCGTGACGCGGTAGCCCGTGATCGTGGGCGGGTCGTAGGGGTGGTAGTCATACACCGGCGTCATGGACAGGCCGGTGGTCTGCACGTCGCCCTTCGCGACGTCATACTTCGCCAGCGAGCCGAGCACCCGCTCCATGGTCGTGCTCGCGGCGTCCAGGGCGGCTCCGAGGTCGGTGCGCGTCAGGGTGACGCCGACGCCGAAGGAGAGCTGGTCGGGCACGGCGGTCGCGTCGCCGCTGCCGGTCATCGTCAGCACCCGTGAGGGTGTGCTGTCCGTCCGGTCCTCGGCCGCCTGGGCCGGCGTTCCGCCCCCGCCGCCGCTGCCCAGCAGGTAGGCGACCACCAGGCCCAGGGCCACGAGGGCCGCGAGAAGGATGCTGCGCACGCTCACCGTCACGTTGCCGTTCATGGCGGATCGGACGGCCCCCTCATCCGTTCGGTTCCCGCGCTGACGGTCGAGTCGGGACTTCGGACGGTTCACTCGGGAGATTCGGACATCGGAGCGACCAGAAACTCCCGACCCGAGTGGTGGAAGTCCCCGATTCAACGGCGGGCGAGGGCCTCGAGGGCGATGCGGTAGCCGTCGGTGCCGTGGCCGGCGACCACCTGGGCGGCGTACGGCGTGACGACGGAGGTGTGCCGGAACTCCTCGGGGCGCTGGTGGGGGTCGGAGATGTGCACCTCCACGAGGGGTGCGGTCAACTGCGCGCAGGCGTCGAGGATCGCGTACGAGTAGTGCGTCCACGCGGCGGCGTTGAGCACGACGGGGTTCCCGTCGTCGGCGGCGGCGTTCAGCCAGTCCAGCATCTCGCCTTCGTGGTTGGTCTGCCGCACCTCGACGTCGATGCCGAGGTCGCGACCCCACGCCACGCACTGGTGGGCGAGCTCGGCGTGCGTCGTGCGGCCGTAGATCTCCGGCTGCCGCCGGCCGAGCCGGCCCAGGTTCGGGCCGTTCAGGACCAGGACCGGCGTCATCGGGCGCCACCGATCGCGGCGTAGGCGTCGCGGAGGTCTACGACCGACGGCCCGGCCAGCACCGTCGGTACGGCGAGGTCGGCCAGCACCACGAACCGCAGCTGCGAGCCGCGCGCCTTCTTGTCGATGCCCATCGCCTTGTGCAGGTCCTCGAAGGACGCCTTGGAGTACGTCGTGGGCAGCCCGACGCGTGCGAACGCCTCGTGGTGCCGGTCGACGACGTCGGCGGCGAGC
The DNA here is from genome assembly GCF_000620645.1 of Nocardioides sp. URHA0032. Taxonomy (GTDB): domain Bacteria; phylum Actinomycetota; class Actinomycetes; order Propionibacteriales; family Nocardioidaceae; genus Nocardioides. Next base: position 73,640 of record NZ_JIAV01000018.1, read on the forward strand.
GTGCCGGCCCGCGCGGCCAGCTCGGCGACATACACGCACCCGATCGAGACCGCCTCGCCGTGCCGGATCCGGTAGTTCTCGGTGCGCTCGATCGCGTGGGCCATGGTGTGGCCGTAGTTGAGCACCTCGCGACCCGGGTGACCACCGGAGCCGCCGGTCTCCCTGAGGTCCGCGGTCACCACGTCGACCTTCACCCGGACGGCGCGCTCGACGAGCTCGCGGAGGACCGCGGAGTCGGCGGTGATCGTGCCCGCGTCGTGGTCCTCGACGAGGTCCAGGATCGCCGGGTCGGCGATGAAGCCGCACTTCACGACCTCGCCCAGGCCGGCGACCAGCTCGGCGCGCGGCAGGGAGCGCAGCAGGCTCAGGTCGCAGAGCACGCCGGCCGGCTCGTGGAACGCACCGACGAGGTTCTTGCCGCTGCGGGTGTTGATCCCGGTCTTCCCCCCGACCGCCGCGTCGACCATGCCGAGCAGCGTGGTCGGCACGTGCACGACCCGCACCCCCCGCAGCCAGGTCGCGGCCACAAAGCCGCCCAGGTCGGTCGTCGCCCCGCCACCGAACGTCACGATCGCGTCGGAGCGGGTGAACCCGGCGTCGCCGAGCGCCTCCCAGCACGAGACGGCGACGGCGGCCTTCTTGGCGCGCTCCCCGTCCGGGATCGGCAGCACCATCACGTCGTACGCCGCCGCCAGCGAGTCGAGCACCGGCCGGACCAGCTCCGCGAGCACGTCGGAGAACACGACCGCGACGCGCTGCACGCCGACCCCGAGCATCTGCGGCAGCCGCTCGGCCAGGTCGTGGCCGACCACGACGTCGTACGGCGACGCGCCGGCGACCCGCACCACGGTGTCCCGCACCTTCCTCGGCGTCACGACGGCTCCTCTCCTGCCAGCGCTGCGACGATCTCCCCCGCGACATCCTCCGGGCTCCGCCCGTCGGTGTCCACGACCAGGGTGGCGACCGACTCGTAGACCGGGGTGCGCTCGTCGAGCAGGGTCTTGATCCGGCTGCGGACGTTCCCGAGCAGCATCGGGCGCGAGGTGCCGAGACCGACCCGCTTGACCGCGTCGGCGAGCCCGACCCGCAGGAACACCACGTCGTGACCGGCGAGCAGCTCGCGGGTGCCGGGGTCCATCACCGCTCCCCCGCCGAGCGCGAGCACGCCGTCGTGCTCGGCCAGTGCCGCGGCGACCGCCTCCCGCTCCAGCGCGCGGAAGGTCTCCTCGCCGTCGTCGACGAAGATGTCGGCGATGGTCCGGCCGGTCGTCGCCGCCACGTCGTGGTCGGTGTCGCGGACGGAGGAGCCGAGGCGCGCGGCGACGAGGCCGCCGACCGTCGTCTTGCCGGCGCCCATCGGGCCGATCAGCACGATCATCGGTAGCGGAGCGAGTCGAGGTACGCCCGGGCGTTGCGCTGGGTCTCGGTCACCGAGTCGCCCCCGAACTTCTCGAGCACCGCGTCGGCGAGCACCAGCGCCACCATCGCCTCCGCGACGATGCCGGCGGCGGGTACGGCGCACACGTCCGAGCGCTGGTGGTGCGCCACCGCCTCCTCGCCGGTGCTGACGTCCACGGTCCGCAGGGCCCGGGGCACGGTGGCGATCGGCTTCATCGCGGCGCGGACCCGGAGCACCTCGCCGGTGCTCATGCCGCCCTCGGTGCCGCCGGAGCGGCCGCTGACCCGGCGCAGGCCCTCGTCGGTCGGCACGATCTCGTCGTGCGCCTGCGAACCGGGGGTGGCCGCCAGCTCGAAGCCGTCCCCGACCTCGACGCCCTTGATCGCCTGGATGCCCATCAGCGCACCGGCCAGCCGGGCGTCGAGCCGGCGGTCCCAGTGCACGTGCGAGCCCAGGCCCGGCGGCAGCCCGTGCACCACGACCTCGACGACGCCGCCGAGCGTGTCGCCGTCCTTATGCGCCTGGTCGATCGCGGCGACCATCTGCTCGCTGGTGCCCGGGTCCAGGCAGCGGACCTCGTCCTCGTCGAGGCGCGCGACGTCGTCCGGCTCCGGCCACAGGCCGGAGGGCGCGCGGACGCCGCCGAGCTCGATGACGTGGGAGACGACGCGGGCACCGACGGACTGCTCCAGGAAGTTGGACGCCACCCGGCCCAGCGCGACCCGCGCGGCCGTCTCGCGGGCGGACGCGCGCTCGAGGATCGGGCGCGCCTCCTCGAAGTCGTACTTCTGCATGCCGACCAGGTCCGCGTGGCCGGGCCGGGGCCGGGTCAGGGGCGCGTTGCGCGCGAGTGCGTCCAGCTCGGCCCGGTCGACCGGGTCGGCGGACATCACCTTCTCCCACTTCGGCCACTCCGTGTTGCCGACCTCGATCGCGACCGGACCGCCGATCGTCTCGCCGTGCCGGACGCCGCCGACCAGCGTGACCTGGTCCTGCTCGAACTTCATCCGGGCGCCGCGGCCATAGCCCAGCCGCCGCCGGGCCAGGGAGTCCGCGACGTCGGCGGAGGTGATGCGGACATGGGCGGGCAACCCCTCGAGGATCGCGACCAGGGAAGGGCCGTGGGACTCACCCGCGGTCAGCCAGCGCAGCATGCCGCCAGTCTTTCACGACCGGTCCGGTGGGGATTCACCCTCACCCGGAGACGAGACCGGTCCAGAGCGGGTCGGCGAGCACCACGCCGGCGAGGGCACCAGCCAGCAGGAACGGGCCGAAGGGGTACGCCGCCTTCAGCACGCCCCGGTCGCGCCGGAGGACCGCGAGGAGCAGACCCGGCACGGCGAACGCCAGGAACGCGCTGTAGACGCCGACCAGCACCTCCGCCCAGCCCAGGTACGCCAGCGCGAACCCGAGCACCGCCGAGAGCCGGACGTCGCCGAAGCCCATGCCGGGCGGGTGGATCCACCAGAGCGCGTAGAAGAACGCGAACACGGCAGCGGCTCCGGCACCGGCCCGCACCAGCGCGTCGGCGTCGCCCTCCAGCCAGGCGCTCAGGCAGCCGAGCACCGTGACCGCGGCGAACGTCGGCCACACGACGACCGTCGGCAGCAGCCGGGTCCGCAGGTCGATGACCGCGAGCGCGACGCCGACCGGCACCAGCGGGAGCAGGAAGACCAGCGGCCACGCGAGCCCGACCCCGAGACCGACCAGCCCCCCGGACACCAGGCAGCAGCCGACGGCGACGGCCGGCAGGGTGCGCTCGGCCGCGATGGCGGAGTACGGCGTCTTCGGGTGCTCGGGGTCCGGAGCCGGCTCGGGGACCCGCCGGATCAGCACCGGCACCAGCAACCCGGCGGCGCTGCAGGCGACGGCCCCGATCGCGACCGCGGCCGGGTCGACGCTCACCCCGGGGCCTGTCGGGACGCGAGCTGCCGCTCGCCCGCCTCCCGCATCGCGTCGAGCGGTGCGGGCTGCCCGGTGAAGAGCTCGAACTGGAGCACGGCCTGGTGGACCAGCAGGTCGAGGCCACCGACCAGCACGCGGTCCCCGCCGACGGCTGCCGCCAGCGGCGTCGGCCACGGGTCGTAGACGACGTCGAACACCACCGGCGTCGACGCCGACCGAGCGACCAGCCCGGCGTCCTGCGCGGCGGCCGGCACGGTCGAGACCACGACCTCGCCGACGACCTCGCCCCCGGCCAGCGGGAGCACCTCGACGTGGGGAGCGGAGGGGTGCGCGGCGATCGCGGCCGCGGTGTCCGCGGCGCGCCCGGGCGTCCGCGCGAGCAGCCGGACCGCCGTGGCGCCCAGCTCGCAGAGCGCCAGGCCCGTCGACGCCGCGGTCGCTCCGCCGCCGAGCACGGTGCCCGTGGTCACCGGCCCGCCGTAGCGCTCGCGGACGGCCGCGACCGCGCCCGGCAGGTCGGTGTTGTCGGCCAGCACCACCGCGCCGTCCTCGACGACCAGGGTGTTCACCGCCCCGGCGAGGTGGGCCCGGTCGCTGACGGCCGTCGCCAGTGCCAGCGCGCGCCGTTTGAGCGGCATCGTGAGCGACAGCCCACGCCAGGACCCGTCGAGCCTGTCGAGGAACGGCCCGAGCCCCTCCTCCCCCACGCGGACGGCGTCGTACTCCCACTCGAGCCCGAGCGCGGCGTACCCGGCCCGGTGCAGGGTCGGTGACAGCGAGTGGGCGATCGGGTCACCGAGGACGGCACACCTCAGCAGGCACCGCCCGACTCGGTGTCGCAGTAGTGCTGGAGCTCCGCCTTGTACTGGAGGAACTCGTCGTAGGTCTCGGCGAACTTCGTCTCGCCGGTCTTCAGGTTGACCGTCACGTAGTAGTACCAGTCACCGTCCGCGGGGTTGGCCGCCGCCTGGATCGCGTCGTCGCCCGGCGCCTCGATCGGCGTCGGCGGCAGGCCGGTGTTCGTGTAGGTGTTGTACGGCGAGTCGATCTGGAGATCCGCCGTCGTCGGAACCGCACCCAGCTGGTTGCCCGCCGCGTAGTTCACCGTCGCGTCGATCTGGAGCAGGCCGTTGGTCTCGTCGCCCTCGAGCCGGTTGTAGATGACCCGGGCGATCTTCGGCATGTCGTCGCCGCGGCCCTCGGACTGCACCAGGCTGGCGACCGTCATCAGCTCGGCGGGCGTGTAGCCCAGCTCCGCGGCCCTCCCCTCGAGGTCCGCGTCGTCGGCCGCCTGCTTCCAGCGGGTCACCATGTCGGTCAGCATCGACTTCGGCGTGGCGTCCGGGCCCCAGTCGTAGGTAGCCGGGAAGAGGTACCCCTCCGGGTTGCCGTTCGCGTAGTCCGGCAGCCCGAGCTGCTCGGGATGGTCGAGGACCTTCTCGAAGTCCTTCTTGGAGAAGTCGGTCTCCTTGGCCAGCACGGCGACCGTGTCGACCGTCCGCAGCCCCTCACGGACCGTGACGGTGCTCTTCACCATGTTCGACGGGTCGACGAGGATGGTGACGACGTCGTCGGCCGCCATCTCCTTCTTCAGGGGGAAGTAGCCCGCCTGCAGGTTCGACCAGTCGGGGTTGCCGTTGGCCGCGTCGATGAACGCGTCGACGGACTCCACGACGCCCGCGGCCTTGAGCCGCCGGCCGATGGCGCCGGCCGAGTCGCCGCTCTTGACCTCGAAGGTGACCTTGCCGTGGCCGGGCCCGGGATAGTCGGCTGCCGAGGAGAACTGGTCGCCGATCTTGTCGACGCCCCACGTCACGACGAAGTAGAGGCCACCGACGATCACGGCGAGCGCGACCAGCACCGCCAGGCAGCCCGGCACGCTGCGGCTCTTCCGGCTGCGACGCCGGCCCGGCTCGTACGGCGTGTCGTCGCCGATCAGCGGCGGCTCCTCGCCGAGAGTCACGTCGTGCTCGTCGGTCATCAGGTCTCCTCGACGATCTCGCCGGGCGGGTGCCCGGTGGCGCGTTCCGTGTCGAGCGCGTGCTGGAGGATGAGCACCGCTGCAGCCTGGTCGACCACGGCGCGCCGCTTTCCCCCCTTGCGGCCCTGGTCGCGCAGCATAGCCTCCGCGGACACCGTGGTCATGCGCTCGTCGACCAGACGCACCGGCACGGGCGCGAGCCGTCGGGCCACCGCGGCGGCGAACTCCCGCGCCTTGGCCGCCGCCGGACCCTCCCCGCCGGACAGCGAGCGCGGCAGCCCGACCACCACCTCCAGCACCGGGGAGCCGCTCTCCTCCTCGGCCGCGATCGCCGCGATCCGGGCCAGGTCCCCCTTGCCGCGGCGCACGGTCTCGACCGGGGTCGCGAGGAACCCGGTCGGGTCGCTGCGCGCCACCCCGATCCGGGCGTCCCCGGGGTCGATGCCGAGACGTACGCCGTGGCGCAAGCTCAGCCCCCGACCCGGCCGACCTCAGCGGTGACCAGCGCCAGCGCCTCGTCGATCCGGGTGCTGTCGGTGCCGCCGCCCTGCGCGACGTCGTCCTTGCCGCCGCCCTTGCCGCCGACCAGGGGGCCGACCGCGCGGACCAGGTCGTTCGCGCTCAGGCCACGGGCCCGCGCCTCGTCGTTCAGGGCCGCGACGACCGACACCTTCCCGTCCGCCGCGCCGATGACGACGACCACACCGGCCTCACCCCGGGGCAGGCGGCCGCGCACGTCCAGCGCGAGCGTGCGCACGTCACCGCCGCCAGCGCCGTCGGCCCGGTGCGCGACCACGTTGACCGGCCCGACCTTCGCCGCTCCGGCGGCCAGCTCAGCACCGGCGGCGAGCAGCTGCTGGACGCGGACCTTCTCAATCTCCTTCTCGGCGACGCGCAGCTTCTCGACGATGTCGTGGACGCGCTCGGGGAGCTGCTCCGGGCGCACCTTGAGCGTCTCGGACAGCTGGTTGACCAGGAGGTGCTCGCGGGCGAGGAACCGGTAGGCGTCGCTGCCGACGAGCGCCTCGACCCGCCGCACCCCGGACCCGATCGACGACTCGCCGAGCAGCTTGATCACGCCCAGCTTGCCGGAGCTGCCGGCGTGCGTGCCGCCGCACAGCTCCCGCGCCCAGTCGCCCACGCTGACGACCCGGACCCGGTCGCCGTACTTCTCGCCGAACAGCGCCATGGCGCCGGAGGCGACCGCCTCCTTCTGCGTCATGATCTCGGCGTGCACGGCGAGGTCGTCGAGCACCACGTCGTTGACCCGCGCCTCGACGTCGACCATCACCGACTCCGGGACCGCGCCGGTCGCGGAGAAGTCGAACCGGAACCGGCCCGGCGAGTTCTCCGAGCCCGCCTGCGTCGCGGTCTCCCCGAGCGCCTCGCGGAACGCCTTGTGCACCATGTGCGTGGCCGTGTGGGAGCGCGAGATGGACCGCCGCCGCTCGATGTCGACCAGCGACTGCGCGGACAACCCGGCGGTGACCTCGCCCTCGATCACGCGCACGTGGTGCGCGACCACGCCGGTGACCGGTGACTGGACGTCGAGCACCTCCAGGCGCGCGCCGTTCTCGAGCTCGATCACGCCCTGGTCGGCGAGCTGGCCGCCGCCCTCGGCGTAGAACGGGGTGCGGTCGAGGACGATCTCGACCAGCTCGCCCGGGCCCGCCGAGCGCACCACCCCGCCGGCCGCGACGATGCCGCGCACCGAGCCCTCGTCGACGACGGTGTCGTAGCCGGTGAACTCGACCGGGCGGCCCATCGCGTCGGCTACCTCGCGGTACGCCGAGGCGTCGCGGTGCTGGCCCTTCTTCGCCTTCGCGTCGTCCTTCGCGCGCTGCCGCTGCTCGTTCATGAGCCGGCGGAACTCCGCCTCGTCGACGGACAGGCCCTGCTCGGCCGCCATCTCGAGGGTCAGGTCGATCGGGAACCCGTAGGTGTCGTGCAGCGCGAACGCCTTGTCGCCCGACAGCTGGGTGCCGCCGGCCTGCTTCAGCTGGTCGGTAGCCTGGTCGAAGATCGTGGTCCCGGCCCGCAGCGTCTGGCGGAACGCGTGCTCCTCCGCGAACGCGACCGTCGAGATCCGCTCCCAGTCCTGGTGCAGCCGGGAGTAGGTCTCGCCCATCTTGTCGCGGCTGACCGGGAAGAGCTCCGGCAGCGCCGGGTCGTCGTACCCGAGCAGCCGCATCGAGCGGACCGCTCGCCGCAGCAGCCGGCGGAGCACGTAGCCCCGCGCCTCGTTGCCGGGCGTGACGCCGTCCGCGATCAGCATCATCGAGCTGCGGATGTGGTCGGCGACGACGCGGAACCGGACGTCGTCCTCGTGGTCGGCGCCGTACCGGCGCCCGGTGAGCTCCTCGGCCTTCGAGATGACGGGGAACATCACGTCGATCTCGTACATGTTCGCCTTGTCCTGGAGCAGGAACGCGACCCGCTCGAGGCCCATGCCGGTGTCGATGTTCTTCTTCGGCAGCGCGCCCGCGATGTCGAAGTCCTCCTTGGAGCGCACGGCGGACAGCTCGTCCTGCATGAAGACCAGGTTCCAGATCTCCAGCAGCCGGTCCTCGAGCTCGAACGGCATGTCCGGACCCAGCCCGGCCGGGTCGAAGTCGGGGCCGTACGCCGGCCCGCGGTCGTAGAGGATCTCCGAGCACGGTCCGCCGGGACCGGGCACGCCCATCGACCAGTAGTTCTCCTTGCGGCCGAGCCGCAGGATCCGCTCGTCGGGCAGTCCGGTGATCCGCCTCCAGAGCCCGAGCGCCTCGTCGTCGCCGTCGAGGATCGAGGGGTAGAGCCGGCTCTCCTCCAGCCCGAAGCCGCCATCCGCAACCGGCTTGGTGACCAGCTCCCAGGCGAGCTCGATCGCGCCCTCCTTGAAGTAGTCGCCGAAGGAGAAGTTGCCGCACATCTCGAAGAACGTGCCGTGGCGCGTGGTCTTGCCGACGTCCTCGATGTCAGGGGTGCGCACGCACTTCTGCACGCTGGTCGCGCGCGGGTACGGCGCGGGCTCCTCCCCGAGGAAGTACGGCTTGAACGGCACCATCCCGGCGTTGACGAACAGCAGGTTCGGGTCGTCCAGCAGCAACGAGGCCGACGGCACCGGGGTGTGTCCGTGCGACTCGAAGTGAGCCACGAACCTCCGGCGGATCTCGGCGGTGTCCATCAGGTGCTGCCTTCCTCGGTGGGCCGGATCGCCTTGTGGCGACCCTCGGTGAGCTCAGGTGTTCCATGAGGCACGAGGCCGAGCTTCTCGCGCAACTCCGATTCCTTCTCGGCCTGCCCCTGGGCCACCTCGTCGCGGAACATCCGGGCGCCCACCTGCAGCGCGCCGAGCCGGTCCTTGAGCCCGTCGACGGTGAACACCTCGGCCGCACGCCGGCCCCGCACCATCACGTAGACGGCGGTACCGGCCCCGGCAGCGAACCAGAGCCCGCGCCTCATGCGGCGGAGTCCCTCGGGTCCCGGCGGAGCGAGTCGCGCTCGCGCGCCTCCCACTCACGGCGCGCCTGACGGGTGTCGGTGCGACGCTGCTTGCGCGAGCGCTTCACCTCGCGCCTCATCTCGAACCGGATCCGGTTGCGGCTCTCGGGATCGAGCGCCCGGCGGACGCCGTGGGCCAGGGACGCGGCCTTCACCACGGTCTCGCGGAGTACGACGTCGGTGAACAGCGCCGCGCCGACCTGCGGCGCCGGCTGCTCCGGGTCCTCGGTCCGGGGACGTCCGAGGTCGGTGATCACGAACTCGGTGTCCGCCGGTCGTGGCCCGGGCCGCGCCAGCCGGCGCTCCAGCTCGTCGAGCTGGGCACGCAGCGCGACGGTCTCGGCGCGGGTGGCGGCGAGCTCGCGCTCGGTCCCGGACCGGGCGCGCAGCAGCGCGGCAGCGAGCCCCAGCGCGAGCAGCGCCAGCACCACGGCCGCGGCGGGCACGATCCAGTCCTGCATGGTTCCCGACCCTATCGCGGGTCCCGCGGCCCGGCGCGTGGTGGTTTCACTCGCCACGGATGAGGCGGCGCACCCGCTCCCAGCGCTCCCTGATCGCGGCCTCGGCGCCCAGCTGCGTGGGCTGGTAGTACTCGCGGTCCAGCACCACGTCGGGCGCGTACTGCTGCTCGGCGACGCCGAAGGGCTCGTCGTGGCTGTACTTGTAGGCCGCTCCGTGCCCGAGCGTCTTCGCCCCGGAGTAGTGCGCGTCGCGCAGGTGCGGGGGGACCTGTCCGATCCTGCCCGCGCGGACGTCCGCGAGCGCGGCCCCGATCGCGGTGGTGACGGCGTTCGACTTGGGCGCGACCGCGAGTGCGATCGTGGCGTGGGCCAGTGTCAGCTGGGCCTCGGGCATGCCGATCAGCTGCACGGTCTGGGCGGCGGCCACGGCCGTGGTGAGCGCGGTCGGGTCCGCGAGCCCGATGTCCTCCGAGGCCAGGATCATCAGACGACGGGCGATGAACCGCGGGTCCTCGCCGGCCTCGATCATCCGCGCCAGGTAGTGCAGCGCCGCGTCCGCGTCCGAGCCGCGCACGGACTTGATGAACGCGCTGACGACGTCGTAGTGCTGGTCGCCCTGCCGGTCGTAGCGGACGGCGGCCCGGTCGACCGCCGTCTCGGCGGTGCCGAGGTCGACGGTGTGGAGGCCCTGGGAGGTCGCCGCGCCGGCGGCGGCCTCCAGGTAGGTCAGCGAACGGCGGGCGTCCCCGCCGGCCAGCCGGACCAGGTGGTCGAGGGCGTCCTCGTCGACCTTCACGGTCCCGGCGAGCCCGCGCTCGTCGGTCAGGGCCTGGTCGAGCACGGCACGGACGTCGTCGTCCGAGAGCGACTCGAGCCGGAGCAACAGGCTCCGGCTGAGCAGCGGCGAGATCACGCTGAAGAACGGGTTCTCGGTCGTGGCCGCGATCAGCGTGACCCACCTGTTCTCGACACCGGGCAGCAGCGCGTCCTGCTGGGCCTTGCTGAACCGGTGCACCTCGTCGACGAACAGCACCGTCTCCCTGCCACCGGAGACCAGGTCGGCGCGGGCGGCGTCGATCGCGGCGCGCACCTCCTTCACACCGGCGGAGACCGCGGACACCTCGACGAAGCGCCGGTCCGTCTGCTGGCTGACGATCGAGGCGATCGTGGTCTTGCCGGTCCCCGGCGGCCCCCACAGCAGCAGCGACATCGACTGGTCGCCCTCGACCAGCCGGCGCAGCGGCGAGCCCGGGGCGCGCAGCTGCTCCTGACCGACCAGCTCGTCGAGCGTCCGCGGCCGCATGCGGACCGCCAGGGGCGCGGACGCGTGCGTGTTCGCGTTCAACGCACCGCCCCCGGTCCGCGCAGCGGAGCCGGGGGCGTCGAAGAGTCCGTCGTCCATGGCGTCCCCGTTGGTCGAGTAGCAGCGTCAGCGAGCGTATCCGGACCCGGTGACAGGGTCACCGCCGGCGACGAGGTCACCGGTCCCGGGACGCCGGTCGGCTACGCGACCCGGCTCACGCGCTGGCCATCGTCTTGCGCTCCAGGTCGAACCAGGTGTCGGAGAAGCCGGGCTCGTTGCCGACCTCGGCGCTCGGGGTCGCACCGGGGTTCGGCGTGCCACTGTCGTCCACGCCGAGCAGGGACGCCGTCACCGGGCGGTCCGGGTGGTGGCCCAGCTCGCCGGCGAAGTGGCAGGCGACCTTGTGGCGCTTGCCGACCTGGAGCAGCGGCGGCTCGACCCGGGCGCAGATCTCCTGTGCCAGCGGGCAGCGGGTGCGGAACCGGCAGCCGGAGGGCGGGTTGATCGGGCTCGGGACGTCGCCCTGCAGCCGGATCCGCTCGCGACGACCGCCGACGGAGGCCTGCTTGATGTCCGGGACCGCGGAGAGCAGCGCCTGGGTGTACGGGTGGTTCGGCCGGTTGTAGAGCGTCTCCCGGTCGGCGATCTCGACGATCTTGCCGAGGTACATGACCGCGACCTCGGGGCAGAAGTGCCGGACCACCGCGAGGTCGTGCGCGACGAACAGGAACGAGATGCCGAACTCGTTCTGGACGTCCTGGAGCAGGTTGATGACCTGCGCCTGGATCGAGACGTCGAGCGCCGAGACGGGCTCGTCCGCGACCAGCACCTTCGGCTGGAGCGTGAGCGCGCGGGCGATGCCGATGCGCTGGCGCTGGCCACCGGAGAACTCGTGCGGGTACCGGTTGTAGTGCTCCGGGTTCAGGCCCACGATCTCGAGCAGCTCCTGCACGCGCGGCAGGATCTTGTTCTTCGGCACCACGTGGTGGATCGCCAGCGGGGCGCCGACGATCGAGCCGACCGTGTGCCGCGGGTTCAGCGACGTGTACGGGTCCTGGAAGATCATCTGGATCTCCCGGCGCAGCGGCTTGAGCCCGCGTGCTGAGGTCTTCGTGATGTCCTTGCCGTCGAACACGATCGAGCCGCCCGTGGGCTCGTACAGGCGGGTGATCAGCCGGCCCGTGGTCGACTTGCCGCACCCGGACTCACCGACCAGGCCCAGCGAGCCTCCCGCGGGGAGCTGGAAGGACACGCCGTCGACGGCCTGCACGTGACCGATCGTGCGGCGGACGATGCCGGCCGACTTCACCGGGAAGTACATCCGCAGGTCGCGGACCTCGAGGATGGTCTCGGCGTCGGGCCTGAAGACGGACGCCGCGTGCGCCCGCTCCGCCTCGACGAAGGATGCGGCGTCGTCCTCCGCGTTCTCCCCGATGCCGAACGCGTCCTCGTTGGGCATCCCGCCGGTCACCGGCAACTGGTTGTCGTTCGGCATCCCGAAGCCGTCCGGGCGCTGGTTGCTCATCGCTCCTCCACCAGGTCCGGCGCGATCTCGGGCAGGACCTCTCGCTCGTACACTGCATCGGGGTCGGTGAGGTGACACCGCTTGAGGTGGCCCTCGGTGCGGGTACCGGGCACGAGATCCGGGAGGACCGTCCTGCACAGGTCGCCCGGCACCTTGTCTCGGTGCGCGCACCGCGGGTGGAACATACAGCCGGGCGGAGGGCTCAGCAGGCTCGGCGGGTTGCCGGGGATCGGCACCAGCTGGGCACTGGTGTCGCCGAGCACGTCCGGGACGCTCGAGAGCAGACCCCACGTGTAGGGCATCTCCGGGTGCGTGAGGATCTCCTTGGTGGTGCCGTACTCCACGCAGCGGCCGGCGTACATCACCAGCACGTCGTCGGCCATCTCGGCCACCACCCCGAGGTCGTGGGTGATGATGATGACGGCGGACTCGAACTCGCGCTGCAGGTCCTGGAGCAGGTCCAGGATCTGCGCCTGCACCGTCACGTCGAGGGCCGTCGTCGGCTCGTCGGCGATCAGCAGGCTCGGGTTGTTGATGAGGCCCATCGCGATCATCGCGCGCTGCCGCATGCCGCCCGAGAACTGGTGCGGGTAGTCGTCGACGCGGCGGTCCGGCTGCGGGATGCCGACCCGGTCGAGCATCTCCACCGCGCGGGCGCGCGCCGCCTTCTTGCTGACGTCGTGGTGGACCCGGTACGCCTCGCCGATCTGGTTGCCCACGGTGTAGTACGGGTGCATCGCCGACAGCGGGTCCTGGAAGATCATCGCGACCTCCTTGCCCCGGCGGCGGCGCATGTCCTCGTCGCTGATCTTCAGCAGGTCGGTGCCCTCGAGCAGGATCTCGCCGCTCACGACGGCGCTCGTCTTGCGGTGCAGCCCCAGGATCGCGGAGCTCGACACGGACTTGCCGGAGCCGGACTCACCGACGATGCCGAGCGTCTCGCCCCGCTCCAGGTCGAACGAGAGACCGTCCGTCGCCTTGACGATGCCGTCGACTGTCGGGAAGTGGACCTTCAGGTCGCGGACGGAAAGAAAGCTGGACAAGTTCCCCCCTCAGCCCACGCGGACGCGCGGGTCGATGACGGCGTACAGGACGTCGACGATGATGTTGGCGATGATCACGAACGTGCCCAGCAGGAGCACCAGCCCGATGATCGTCGGCAGGTCGTAGGTCTGGTTCGCCTCGACCGCCAGCTTGCCGAGTCCATTGTAGTTGAACACTGTCTCGGTGATGATCGCGCCACCCATCAGGCCGGCGAAGTCGAGGCCGACGAGGGTGACCAGAGGGGTGAGTGCCGCCCGCATGCTGTGCTTGACGAGCACCCGGCGGCTCTTGAGCCCCTTGGCCCTGGCGGTCCGGATGTAGTCCTCGGTCATCGACTCGAGCACGAAGGCCCGCGTCATCCGCACGTAGCCGGCCATGTAGAGGAGCGCCAGCGTCAGGCCGGGCAGCAGCAGGCCCTGGAGCCAGAGGCCGATACCGCCCTCCGCGATCGGGGTGTAGGTCGGTGGCGGGACGAGCTCCCACTTGATGGCCACGAACTTGAGCAGGAAGATACCGATGAAGAACGCGGGGAACGCGTAGAAGACGAGCGACAGCGCGACGATGCCGCGGTCGATGATCGTGCCTTTTCGGACCGCGGCGATGACGCCGAAGAGCACGCCGCCGGACACCCACATCAGCAGCGCGGCCAGCGCCAGCGAGAGCGAGATGGGGAACGCCTCCTTGATCTCCGCGTTGACGGTGGAGGTGTTCACGACCGAGTAGCCCAGGCACGGGGCGGGGCACTCGGTGACGAGCTGGGGAGCCGCTGCGCGCAGCTCGGGGTCGTCGGGGTACTCGCGGCCGACGACGACGCCCCGGAGGAAGTCGGTCCACTGCTCGATGACCGGCTTGTCGTAGCCGAGCGCCTTGTTGGTCTGCTTGATCTGGGCGGGCGAGCAGTTCTTGCCGCATGCGTAGCGCCCGGGGTCGACGGGCGAGGCGAAGAACAGCACGAACGTCACCAGGCTCATCACCAGCAGCAGGATCGCGCCGATGAACAGGCGGCGGATGACGTAGGCGAACATGGGTGGGACCACCTCGGGGAGGGATTCAGTTTCGGGTTGCGAGCCGGTTCAGCAGGTTGTGCTGGCACCAGCATGCACCCTGGACGGAGGTGAGGGTGAGGACCCCTCGACGAGGTCCTCACCCCCGGGCGTCGGGCGGCCGCCTGCGGCGACCGCCCGACACTGTGTTACCGGTGTATCAGGTGCTGAGCGATCAGCTCTCCACGCCGATGGCGCCGAGGTCCGGGTAACCGTTCGACGACGGGGTCGTCGTGTAGTTGGTGACCTTGGAGCCGTACACCATGTAGAACTTCGTGATGCTCAGCGGGATGTAGGCGTAGTCCTGGCCGAGCTGCTCGTCGGCCTGCTGGAGCGCGGCGGTCTGCGCGTCGAGGTCGGACGCGTTCTGCGCCTCGTCGACCAGCTTGTTGAACTCGTCGCTGTCGTAGGCGCCGTAGTCCTGGCCGTCGGAGGCCGCGGTCAGGTTCGGGCGGCTGTCGAACAGCGGAGCCGTCACGGTGATGGCGGACGGCCAGTCGGCACCCCAGCCACCCCACATGACGTCGGAGTCCTTGTCCGGCTTCTGGATGACGGTGTAGTAGGTGTCACCGAGGCCGTCGAGGGTCACGTCGAAGCCGGCCTTGTCCCAGGTCTCCTTCAGAGCGGCCGCCCACTTGTCGGCGGTGTCCGAGGTCGGGTAGGTGAACTTCACCGGGACCGGCATCGAGACGCCGGCGTCCTCCAGGATCTGCTTGGCAGCGTCCGGGTCACCCGAGTTGGAGCCCGAGAACGCGTCGTTGGCCTTGTAGCCGACCACAGCCGGGCTGACGATCGACTCGGCCGGCGCACCAGCCTTGTCGCCACCGAGCGCGACGTTGTACGCGTCGGAGTTCGTCGCGACCGCGAGCGCCTTCCGGACAGCCGGGTCCTTCATGACCGCGCTGCGGAAGTTCGGGACCAGGTAGTAGACGTACGGCGAGTCCACCAGGACCGAGCGGTCAGCGACCGGGCCCTCGATCTGGCTGTAGTACGCCGGCGGCACGGAGGTGCCGGTGATCGCGTTCGGGTCGGTGTCGGCCACGAGGCGGTCGTACTGGTTCTCCGGGGTCAGACCGATCTGGAACTCGATCGAGTCCGGCAGGGCCTTGCGCAGCTCCGGCGAGTCCGTGGACGCGTCGTAGTTGTCGTTGCGGACCAGCGTGCCACCCTTGTTCTTGTTCCACGTGCCGTCCAGCTTGTACGGGCCGTTGGAGAAGATCTGGTAGTTGGACTTGTCGCCCTGGTCCTTGTCCTTGCGGTACGGGTCCATCATGTGCAGACCCGCGATCGCCAGCGGGAAGTCCGGCCACGGCTTGTTGAAGTGGTACGTGATGGTGTTGCCGTCACACGTGACAGCCTTGTCGAAGTACTGCGAGCCCTTGTTGGTGTAGGGGCCGGTGTACGCCGGAAGGCCCGTCGACTTGTCGGTCGGGATGTCCAGGTAGCTGAGGATGTAGTTCGGGCCACCGGTGATGACGTCGGTCGCGAACGCGCGCGACGCGCCGTACTTGAAGTCCTCACAGGTGACGGGCTGGCCGTCCTCCCACTTGACGCCGTCCTTGACGGTGAACGACCAGACCTTGCCGCCCTCGGTGGAGGTGCCGGTGTCGGTCGCGAGGTCCGCGACCGGGGTGTTGGCGGTGTCGGGGTCGTTGGAGATCGGGAACGACACCAGCGTCCGGTAGACCGTCCGGCTCAGGTTGGTGATGTCACGACCGACGTACACGCGCTGCGGGTCGAGGTGCTCGATCGGCGTGTAGAGGTAGTAGAGAAGGTCGCCGCCCTTGGCGTCGGAGGTGGGCTCGCTGTTGCCAGGGTTGCTGCTGCCGTCGCTGCTGCCGCCACAGGCGGCCAGACCGGCGGCGAGCGCGACCGCAGCCGTAGCCGCGAACACCCGCTTTCGATACTTGAACATTACTTCTCCTTGAGTGTGTGACGCGCCTGGAGCGGCGGCACATTCGACGACGCTGTGTCGCCGAAGTCTGGTGCATTCAACTGGTGGTCAGCGCGCGGCCTTGGGGTCGAGCGCGTCACGGATCCCGTCACCCAGCAGGTTGAAGCTGACCACGATGATCATGATCAGGAAGGCCGGGGCGAAGAAGAACAGGAAGTCGGCGCTGGAGTAGTTGATCGAGCTCCGCAGCACGTTGCCCAGCGTCGGCGTCGGCGGGTGGATGCCGACGCCCAGGTAGCTCAGCGCGGCCTCCGCGGAGACGTAGACCGGCATGGTCAGCGTGAAGGTGACCAGCAGCGGGGCCCACAGGTTCGGCAGGATCTCCTTGAAGTAGATCCGGCGCCGGGGCGCACCGAGCAGCACCGCGGCGTCGACGAACTCCCGCTCCCGGACCGAGAGCACCTGCCCTCGGATGATGCGGGCGATGCCGGGCCACCCGAACATGCCGAGCACGAGGATGACGTAGACACCGTTGGGTATGTCGTCGGAGGCGGTTCCCGGCAGGTAGGTGGCGAGGAAGGCCACGCCGAGGCTCGAGAGGGCCAGCAGCATCAGCGTCTGCGGGAACGACAGCGTCAGGTCGATCGAGCGGCCGATGATCGCGTCGATCCAGCCGCCGGTGAAGCCGGCGATGATGCCGAGCACGGTGCCGAGGCCGATCGCGATGATCGTGGCCGAGATCGCGATCGCCAGCGAGAACGTGATGCCGTACCAGACGCGCGACAGCACGTCGCGGCCGGTGCCGGGCTCGACGCCGAGCGGGTGGTCCCAGCTGACGCCGCCGAGCCTGCCGATCGGCAGGCCGCCGGTGTTGCCGTCGATCAGGTCGGGGTTGAAGCTCGTCGGGTCCAGCACGCCGGCCTTCACGAGGAACGGCGCCGCGACCGCGGCCGCGAAGTAGAGGACGACGACGACGAACGCGATCATCGACAGCTTGTCGCGGCGGAAGCGGCCCACCGCGAGACGAGTCGGCGACTGGCCGGCGATCTTGCTGAGATCTCCCCCGGGTCCCGCGGTGGGATCCGGAAGCTGCTCACTCTCCAGGTTCGAAGCCTGAACTGACATGGCACCTCTGTCGTGTCGGATGTGCGTCGTCGTCGGTTCCGGGCGTCCGGATCACGGACACCTGGGGGCCGGCGACCGGTGCGACTCTATGTGACGCCGCCGCATCATCGGGTCATCTGCTTGTAACGATCTGGTCTCGACGCTGACTTGTTACACGTCCGCTGGATCAGCCCTCGGACCGGACTTCCTGCACGGCCGGGGCGTCGACACCGGCCTCCTTCCGCTGCGCCGCCGTGATCGGCGCAGGAGCTGCGGTGAGGGGGTCGAAACCCCCGCCGGACTTGGGGAATGCGATCACGTCTCGGATCGAGTCGCTGCCGGCGAGGAGCGCGACGATCCGGTCCCAGCCGAACGCGATGCCGCCGTGCGGCGGCGCGCCGTACTTGAACGCCTCGAGGAGGAAGCCGAACTTCTCCTCGGCCTCGGCCTCGTCGATACCCATGATCGCGAACACCCGCTTCTGGATGTCCTCGCGGTGGATACGGATGGAGCCGCCGCCGATCTCGTTGCCGTTGCAGACGATGTCGTAGGCCCAGGCCAGCGCGTTGCCGGGATCGGTGTCGAAGCTGTCGAGCGCCTGCGGCGAGGTGAAGGCATGGTGGACCGCCGTCCACGCGCCACTCCCGACCGCGACGTCACCGGCAGCCGTCGCCTCGTCGGCGGGCTCGAACAGCGGTGCGTCCACGATCCAGGTGAAGGCCCACGCGGACTCGTCGATGAGGCCGGCGCGGCGGCCGATCTCGAGGCGTGCGGCGCCCAGCAGCGCCCGGCTGCTCTTGACCGGACCGGCCGCGAAGAAGATGCAGTCGCCCGGCTGGGCGCCGACGTGCGCGGCCAGGCCGGCCTTCTCCTCGTCGGTGATGTTCTTCGCGACGGGGCCGCCGAGCTCGCCGTCCTCCTGCACCAGGACGTACGCCAGGCCGCGGGCGCCGCGCTGCTTGGCCCACTCCTGCCAGGCGTCCAGCTGCTTGCGGGGCTGGCTCGCTCCCCCGGGCATCACGACGGCACCGACGTACGGCGCCTGGAAGACCCGGAACGGCGTCTCCCGGAAGTAGTCGGTGCACTCGACGAGCTCCAGGCCCATCCGCAGGTCTGGCTTGTCGGAGCCGAACCGGGCCATCGCCTCGGCGTAGGTCATCCGCGGCAGCGGGGTCGGCACGTCGTGGCCGATCAGCTTCCACAGCGCGACCAGGATCTCCTCGGCGACGGCGATGACGTCGTCCTGCTCCACGAAGCTCATCTCGATGTCGAGCTGGGTGAACTCCGGCTGCCGGTCCGCGCGGAAGTCCTCGTCGCGGTAGCAGCGGGCGATCTGGAAGTAGCGCTCCATGCCCGCGACCATGAGCAGTTGCTTGAACAGCTGCGGGCTCTGCGGCAGCGCGTACCAGCTGCCGGGCTGGAGTCGCGCCGGCACCAGGAAGTCCCGAGCGCCCTCGGGCGTCGAGCGGGTCAGGGTCGGGGTCTCGATCTCGACGAACCCCTGGGCGTCGAGGACGTCGCGCGCGGCCTTGTTCACCTTGCTGCGCAGGCGGATCGCGTGGTTCGGCGCCGGCCTGCGGAGGTCGAGGTACCGGTGCTTGAGGCGGGCCTCCTCGCCGACCTCGACGTGCTCGCTGATGGGGAACGGCAGCGGCGCCGCTGCGCTGAGCACCTCGACGGCGCTGGCGACCACCTCGATCTCGCCGGTCGCGAGGTTCGGGTTCTCGTTGCCCTCCTTGCGGAGGGCGACCTCACCGGTGACCTTGAGGCAGTACTCCGCGCGCAGGTGGTGGGCGACGGCCTCGTCCCGGATCACGACCTGCACGACGCCGCTCGCCTCGCGCAGGTCGATGAACGCGACCCCGCCGTGGTCGCGCCGGTTGGCCACCCATCCCGCGAGGGTGACGGTCTGGCCGGCGTGCTCGGCGCGGAGTGCGCCGGCGTCCTGGGTGCGGATCACTGCTTCTTCTCCTCGTTGCTGACGACGACCTGCGGTCGCAGGTCCTCCTCGGGCGGGCTCCACGCGGCGGGGTCGGCCGCCACCTGCTCCCCCGACCGGATGTCCTTGACCTGGTCGCCCCCGGGTCCGGCGGGGTCGCCCGGGAACCACACGAACGGGATCCCGCGGCGCTCGGCGTACCGGATCTGCTTGCCGAACTTCTGCGCGCTCGCCGCCACCTCGCACGGGATGCCGCGCCGGCGCAGCGCGTCCGCGACGGCGGTGCTCGCCGGACGGGTCTCCTCGTCGGTCACCGCCACCAGCACCGCGCTCGGCACCGGCCGGCTGCCGGCCACCACGCCGTCGGCGAGCAACGGGATCAGCGTGCGGGAGACGCCGAACGACACCCCCACGCCGGGGTACGTCGAGCGCCCGTCGGACGCGAGCGCGTCGTACCGCCCGCCGCCGCCGACCGACTTCAGGCGCTCGTAGCCGGCCATGAAGATCTCGACCACGGTGCCCGTGTAGTAGTCGAGCCCGCGCGCGATGCGCAGGTTGGCCTCCACGGTGACGTGCTCGTGACCACCCGCCGCACAGCCCTCGACGACCGCGGCGAGCTCGGCGAGACCCTCGTCGAGGAGCGGGTCGTCGACGCCCAGTGCGCGCACCCGGTCGACGAACGAGGTGTCGGCGACGCGGATCGTCGCCAGCTCGAGGCAGCGCTGCGCCTGCTCGGGTGTCGCGCCCGCGTCGCTGACGAGCAGCTCGGCGACCGTCCCGGCGGGCAGCTTGTCGAGCTTGTCGATGGTGCGGATCGCGACCGTGACGTCCGGCAGCCCGAGACCGCGGTAGAAGCCCTGGATCAGCTTGCGGTTGTTGAACTGGAAGCTCACCGGCGGGATCGGCAGCGCGTCGAGCGCGTCGACCATCACGCGCATCACCTCGACGTCGTGGTGGAACGGCAGCACGTCCCGGCCGACGATGTCGACGTCGGCCTGGGTGAACTGGCGGTAGCGGCCCTCCTGCGGACGCTCGCCGCGCCACGCGGGCTGGATCTGGAATCGCCGGAACGGGAACTCCAGGTGCCCCGCGTGCTCGAGCACGTAGCGCGCGAAGGGCACGGTCAGGTCGAAGTGCAGGCCGAGCCCGGAGTCGCCGTCCTCGTCCCCGGCCTGGAGGCGGCGGAGGACGTAGATCTCCTTGTCGATCTCGCCGCCCTTCGCCAGCCGGTCGAGGGGCTCGACCACCCTGGTCTCGATGTTGGTGAAGCCGTGCAGCTCGAAGGTGCGCGACAACGACGCCACCACCTCACGCTCGACGACGCGTGCCGCAGGAAGCAGCTCGGGGAACCCGCTGAGCGGGGTCGGCTTGGCGCTCACGGGATCACAGGCCTCGGGTGACGCGGGCGGAGTCGCCGCTGGACTGCAGCTCGAGGAGGAACGGGTTGGTCGCCCGCTCGCGGCCGATCGACGTCTGCTCGCCGTGGCCGGGCAGCACCACGACGTCGTCGGGCAGGGTGAGCACCTTCTCCGCGAGGCTGCGCAGCATGGTCGGGTGGTCCCCGCCGGGCAGGTCGGTGCGCCCGATCGATCCGGCGAAGAGCAGGTCGCCGGAGAACATCACTTCCGAGATGTCGTCACGCTGGTACGGCGAGCGGAACGCGACCGAGCCCTCCGTGTGGCCGGGCGCGTGGTCGACCACGAAGCGCAGCCCGGCCAGCTCGAGCTCCTGGAGGTCCGCCAGCTCACGGACGTCGTCCGGCTCCGCGAACTCGTAGTTCCCGCCGAGCAGCATCTGCGTGGTCTCCGCGGACATCCCCGCCATCGGGTCCGCGAGCAGGTGCCGGTCGGCGGGGTGGATCCACGCGGTCGCGTCGTAGGTTCCCGCGACCGGCGCGACGCACCACATGTGGTCGACGTGACCGTGGGTGACCAGGACGGCGACCGGCTTGAGCCGGTGCTCCCGGACCACCTCGGCGATGCCCTCGGCGGCGTCCTTCCCGGGATCGATGACCACGCACTCCGAGCCCGGACCGGTCGCTGCCACGTAGCAGTTCGTGCCCCACGGGCCCGCGGGGAATCCGGCGATCAACACCCCGGCAGCCTAGCGAGGGCGGAGGAGCGGCGCCGCACCCGGTGCGGGAGGGCGACGCACCGCAATCGTCCCGGCGGGCCGGCCGGCTCCTTGACTAGCATGGGCGTGCCACGACCAGCAGCGAGCGGAGCGAAGCAGTGACGAGCCACGATTGGGGCCGTGTCGATGACGACGGCACCGTCTACGTGAAGACAGCGGACGGGGAACGCCCCGTCGGCCAGTACCCCGAGGGCACGCCCGAGGAGGCACTGAAGTTCTTCACCGAGCGGTACGACGCGCTCGCTTTCGAGGTCGACCTCCTCGACCAGCGGATCAGGTCCGGGGTGATGGCGCCGGACGAGGCGGCCACGTCGGTGCGCACGGTTCGCGAGCAGGTCGGGAGTGCGAACGCCGTGGGTGACCTGGCCTCCCTGCTGGCCAGGCTCGATGCGCTCAGCCCCCTCCTGGACGAGCAGCGCGAGGCCCGCAAGGCCGAGCGGGCGCAGCGCACCGCCGAGTCGCGTGCGGGCAAGGAGCGGATCGTGGCCGAGGCCGAGCGGCTCGCCGAGGGCAGCGACTGGCGCAACGGCGCCAACCGGATGCGTGAGCTGCTCGACGAGTGGAAGGCGCTGCCCCGGATCGACCGCGCCTCGGACGACTCCCTGTGGCGGCGGTTCTCGACCGCGCGCACGGCGTACACGCGCCGCCGGAAGGCGCACTTCGCCGAGCAGCACGAGAAGCGGGACCAGGCCCGGTCCGTCAAGGAGCGCCTCGCGACCGAGGCGGAGGAGCTGGCGACCTCGACGGACTGGGGTCCGACCGCCGGCCGCTACCGCGAGCTGATGCGGCAGTGGAAGGCCGCCGGACCGGCACCGCGCGAGGTCGACGACGCGCTGTGGAAGCGCTTCCGCGGCGCCCAGGACACGTTCTTCGGCGCCCGCGACGCCGCGGCCGCCGAGCAGGACCAGGAGTTCGCCGCGAACGCCGTGGTCAAGGAGCAGCTGCTGGTCGAGGCCGAGGCGCTGCTGCCGGTGACCGACCTGGAGGCCGCCAAGCGGGCGTTCCGTGAGATCGCCGACCGCTGGGACGCCGCGGGCAAGGTCCCGCGAGACCGGATGCGTGACCTCGAGGGCCGGATCCGCCGCGTCGAGCAGGAGATCCGGGGCGTCGAGGACGAGCACTGGCGCACGTCGGACCCCGAGAAGTCGGCCCGCGCCGACGACATGGTCTCCAAGCTCGAGGCGGCGATCGCCCAGGTCGAGTCCGATCTCGACAAGGCACGCGCCGCGGGCAACGACAGGAAGGTCGCGGAGCTCGAGGAGAACCTCGCCTCCCGGCAGTCCTTCCTGGAGATGGCGAAGCGCGCCAGCGCCGACTTCTCGGGCTGACGCGCTCCGTCGCTCTCCGTCCTGAGGTGAGCCGGGCGGCTACTGGGTGACCCGGTAGGCGTCGAAGACGCCGGGCACCGAGCGGACGGCCTTGAGCACGGTGTCGAGGTGCTTGGCCTCGGCCATCTCGAAGGTGAACCGGCTCTTCGCGACCCGGTCCCGGGAGGTCGAGAGGTTGGCGCTGAGGATGTCCACGTGCGCATCCGACAGCGCCATCGTGATGTCGGAGAGCAGCCGGGCCCGGTCGAGCGCCTCCACCTGGATGTTGACCAGGAAGCTGGACTGCCCGGTCGGCGCCCACTCGACGTCGAGCAGCCGCTCCGGCTGGGACTGCAGGCTCTTGGCGTTGGTGCAGGTCTGCCGGTGCACCGACACTCCCCCGCCCTTGGTGACGAAGCCGAGGATCGGGTCCGGGGGCACCGGGGTGCAGCACTTGGCGAGCTTCACCCACACGTCCGGGGCACCCTTGACGATCACACCGGCGTCGCCACCCGCCTGGACCTTGGCGCGGCCGCGCCGGCCGGTGATCGTCACGCCCTCGGACAGGTCCTCCGCAGCGCCCTCGTCGCCGCCGTGCAGGTCGATCACGCGGCGTACGACGGCCTGCGCGCTGATGTTGCCCTCGCCGACCGCGGCGTAGAGAGCGGAGACGTCCGCGAGCTTGAAGTGGACCGCGGCCAGCATCAGCGACTCGTGGGACATCAGCCGCTTCAGCGGCAGTCCCTCCTTGCGCATCAGCTTCGCGATCTGCTCCTTGCCGCGGTCGATCGCCTCCTCGCGCCGCTCCTTGGTGAACCACTGGCGGATCTTGGAGCGGGCCCGCGGTGACTTCACGAAGCCGAGCCAGTCGCGGGACGGGCCCGCGGTCGGCGACTTGGACGTGAAGACCTCGACCACGTCGCCGTTCTCGAGCGCGGACTCCAGGGGGACCAGGCGGCCGTTGACCCGGGCGCCGATCGTGTGGTGCCCGACCTCGGTGTGCACGGCGTACGCGAAGTCGACCGGGGTCGCACCGGTCGGCAGCGCGATGACGTCCCCGCGCGGCGTGAAGACGTAGACCTCGGCGCGATTGATCTCGAAGCGGAGCGACTCCAGGAACTCGCCCGGGTCCTCGACCTCGTTCTGCCAGTCCAGGAGCTGGCGCACCCAGGTCATGTCGTCGAGGTCGGCGGCACGGTCGGTGTCCACACCGGCGCGGCCGTTCTCCTTGTACTTCCAGTGCGCGGCGACGCCGTACTCGGCCCGGCGGTGCTGCGCGAACGTGCGGATCTGCAGCTCGACCGGCTTGCCCTGCGGGCCGATGACCGTCGTGTGCAGCGACTGGTACATGTTGAACTTCGGCATCGCGACGTAGTCCTTGAACCGGCCGAGGACCGGGTTCCAGCGCGCGTGCAGGATGCCGAGGACCGTGTAGCAGTCGCGGTCGTTCTCGACGAGCACGCGGATGCCGACCAGGTCGTAGATGTCGGAGAAGTCGCGGCCTCCGACGATCATCTTCTGGTAGATCGAGTAGTAGTGCTTCGGGCGGCCGGTGACGGTCGCCTTCACCTTGGCCTCGCGCAGGTCTGCCTCGACCTGGGCGATCACCTCGGCGAGGAACTGGTCGCGGGACGGCGCCCGCTCGGCGACCATCCGCACGATCTCGTCGTAGATCTTCGGGTGCAGCGTCGCGAAGGCGAGGTCCTCGAGCTCCCACTTGATGGTGTTCATGCCGAGCCGGTGTGCCAGCGGGGCGTAGATGTCGAGCGTCTCGCGGGCCACCCGCTCCTGCGTCTCCTGCCGCACGTAGCGCAGCGTGCGCATGTTGTGCAGCCGGTCGGCGAGCTTGATGACGAGGACCCGGATGTCGCGCGACATCGCGACGATCATCTTGCGGATGGTCTCGGCCTGCGCGGAGTCGCCGTACTTGACCTTGTCGAGCTTCGTCACGCCGTCGACGAGCTGGGCGACCTCCTCGCCGAAGTCCTGCCGCACCTGCTCGAGCGTGTACGGCGTGTCCTCGACGGTGTCGTGCAGCAGGGCCGCGGCCAGGGTCGACTCGGTCATCCCGATGTCGGCGAGGATCGACGTCACGGCCAGCGGGTGGGTGATGTACGGGTCGCCGCTCTTGCGGGTCTGGGTGCCGTGCATCTTCTCGGCGGTGAGGTACGCCCGCTCGAGCAGCGCCAGGTCGGCCTTCGGGTGGTTCGCCCGCACGGAGCGGAACAGCGGCTCGAGGACCGGGTTGGCCGACTGGTTGCGGGTGCCCATCCGCGCCAGCCGGGCGCGCATGCTCCGGGTCGAGGACGCCGTCTCCGGCGCGCGCCGCTCCCGCTCGGCAGCGTGGGCGGTGCTCTCCTCGGTCACGTCGTCAGTCTAGGTCGCCGTCACACGGTGAGGAGCGTCGTCAGGGGTACGTCGCCGAGCGTCTCGCGCCCCGGGAGGAAGGCGAGCTCCATCAGCATGGCCACGCCGTGCACCGACGCGCCGCACTTCTGGACCAGGTCCAGGGTCGCCCGGGCGGTCCCGCCGGTGGCGAGCACGTCGTCGACCAGCAGGAGCCGGTCCCCCGGCGCCAGGGCGTCGCGGTGGATCTCGAGGGTGGCCTCGCCGTACTCGAGGGCGTAGGACACGGCGTACGTCTCGCGGGGCAGCTTCCCGGCCTTGCGGACCGGCACGAAGCCCACTCCCAGGGTGAGTGCGACCGGGGCCCCGAGGATGAATCCGCGCGACTCCATGCCGAGCACCTTGTCGACGACCGGCCTCCCGCCGTCGTCGCGGCCGGCGTCCGCCAGTGCCTCGATGACCGTCGTGAAGGCCGTGTGGTCGTCGAGCAGCGGGGTGATGTCCTTGAAGAGGATCCCGGGCTCGGGGAAGTCCGGTACGTCCGCGATCAGCGCGAGCGCGCGGGCCAGCCCCGGGCCGGAGTCAGCCATCGGCGTGGATCACTTCTTGCCGCGCTTGGACTTCGTCTGGCGGGTCGGCTGCTGGCGGCCGGAGGACGCGCTCTTCTGGACCGGTCGTGCCTGCTGTGGCACGTCCCGCCCACGACCCATCGCCTCGGGCGAGCGCGGCTCGCGAGCCAGGGCACTGCCCCCGGAGACCGGCGCATCCTCCCTGAACTCGTCGTCGAGGCCGGGCTCGTCGCCGGCCGGCATGTCCTCGGCGAACGTCGGGACCGCGGCGTACCGGTCGGCCTCGAGGGCCCGGCGCCGCTGGACCGCCCGGCGCTCGGCCTGCTGGACCGCGGTCTCGTTGGCCTTCATCTGGACCAGGAGCGGCGTCGCGATGAAGATCGAGGAGTACGCGCCGGCCGCCATGCCGACGAACAGCGCGAGCGCGAGGTCCTTCAGCGTGCTGGCGCCGAGCTGGACCGCTCCGACGTACAGGATCGCGCCGACCGGGATCAGCGCCACGATCGAGGTGTTGATCGACCGGACCAGGGTCTGGTTGACGGCGAGGTTCGCGGCCTCGGCGTACGACATCCGGCTCTCGCGGAGGTTCTTCGTGTTCTCGCGCACCTTGTCGAACACCACGACGGTGTCGTACAGCGAGAAGCCGAGGATGGTCAGGATGCCGGTGACCGTGGCCGGCGTGACCTCGAAGCCCGAGATCGCGTAGACGCCGATGGTGATGATGATGTCGTGGATCAGCGCCACGATGCCGGCTATCGACATCTTCCACTCGCGGAAGTACGCCCAGATGAAGAGGACGACGAGCACGAGGAATACCACCAGGCCGATGGCAGACCGCTTGGCGATCTCCTTGCCCCAGCTCGGGCCGATCTCTGTCGTCTGGATGTCGGCCTGCGTGGCGCCGGTGCTGTCGGTGATGACGGCGAGGATCTGCTTGCTCTCGGCGTTCGAGACCGGCTTGACCTGCACGATGATCGAGTTCGAGGAGCCGCTGCCGCTGGTGGTGACCACCGGCTGCTTCGCCGCGTCGATCCCCGTGGCGGCGACGTCGTCGCGCAGCTGGTCGGCGAGGTCCTGGGTCGCGTCGCCGGACGCGAGCTTGACCTTGTACTCGGCGCCGCCGACGAACTCGATGCCCATGTCCAGGCCGCGCACCGAGAGGCCGAGGATCGCGGCGAGCACGATCACGCCCGAGATGGCGTACCAGAGCCACTTGCGGCCGACGAAGTCGATGGAGCGGCGACCCGAGTAGAGGTCGTTGCCCAGTCGCGAGAACTTGCCCATCAGGCCGTCCCTCCAGCCGTGTGGATGCGGTCGACGCCGAGCGTCTCCGCGCTCAGGCCCGAGAGCCGGTGACCGTGGTTGAAGAACCGGTACTTCCCGAGCAGGGTCACCATCGGGTGGGTGAACCAGAAGAAGATCGCCAGGTCGATCAGCGTCGAGAGGCCGAGCGCGAACGCGAAGCCCTTCACGACGCCGGCCGCGAAGATGTAGAGCACGACGGCCGCCAGCAGCGACACGGTGTCCGCCGCCAGGCAGGTGTTCCGCGCGCGCTTCCAGCCGGCCTGCACCGCGACCCGCATCGACTTCCCGTCACGCATCTCGTCCCGGATGCGTTCGAAGTACACGATGAAGGAGTCTGCGGTGATGCCGACCGCGACGATCAGGCCCGCGATCCCGGGCAGCGTCAGCGTGAAGCCCGCCGTCTTGCCGAGCAGCAGCACCATCGCGTAGGTCACGGCGGCCGCCACGATGAGCGAGGCGATCACCACGAGGCCGAGGCCGCGGTAGTAGATCAGGCAGTAGATCATCACCAGCAGCAGGCCGATCAGGCCCGCCGTGATGCCCGCCGTGAGCTGGTCGCCGGCCAGCGAGGCGCCGATCTGCTCGACCGAGATGCCGTCCTTCTTGAAGGTGATCGGCAGCGAGCCGTACTTGAGGCTGGTCGCCAGGCTCTTCGCGGACGTCTCCGTGAAGTCGCCGGTGATCGTCGAGTCGCCGTTGGTGATCACGCCGGTGAACTGCGGCGCGGAGATGACCTGGCCGTCGAGGACGATCGCGAACTGCTGGTTGGTGTTCACCATGTTCTGGGAGAGGTCGGCGAAGACCTGCTTGCCCTGGCCGCCGATGGAGATGTCGACCTGCCACTGCACGCCGGACTGGCCGGGCACGCCCGCCTGTGCGCTGGTGAGGTCGGTGCCTTCGACGACCGTCGGCGAGAGGAGGTACTTCGTCGCCGCGTCGTCGCCGGTGCCGCAGGTGACGAGGAACGTGTCCGAGTCGTCCACGACCGGCTTGGTCGACGGGCACGTGTACTTGTTGAAGGCGTCGATGGCGTCCTGACCCGGGTCGGTCATGAACGCCAGGCCCATCTTGGCCGGGTCGTGGTCGTCGGTCGTCGTCGCGCTCGGGGACGCCGACGGCGAGCCCGACGGCGACGCGGACTCGGACGCACTCGGGCTGTCGCTCGGCTTCGGGGTCCTGCTCGGTGCGGCGAAGGCCGGGCGGTTCTTGGGGCTCGCACCCTGCGATGCCGTGGCCGACGGCTTGCCGGAGGGCTTGCTGGACGGCTCGCTCGACGGGAGCGACAGCGACGGGCTCGCACTCGGGAGCTGCGTCGGCGCGGCGCCGCTGCCGCAGGGGCCGGGGTTCTGGCTGCTGCACGCGACGGTGCGGAACCGCAGCTGTGCCGTCCGGGTCGCGGTGTCGACCAGGGAGCTCGACGTGTCGCCGGGAACCTCGACCACGATGATCTGGCTGCCCTGGGTGGTGACCTCCGCCTCGGAGACGCCGGAGCCGTTGACGCGCTCGTCGATGATGCTCGCGGCCTCGTTGAGGTTGTCCTTCGACGGGCTGCCGTCCGCGATCATCGTGATCCGGGTGCCTCCCTTGAGGTCCAGCCCGAGCGCCGGCTTCCAGGTCCCCGCGATGGCGACCAGTCCGTAGGCGATCGCGACCGTCAGGAAGAACACCACGAGGGTGCGTCCCGGACGCGCGGACTTGCGTGCCATGTCAGTTCTCCTCGGGTCCGGCCACCGTGCCGGTCTCGTCGTTCTCCACCGGCTCGTCGGCCGGCTCGTCCGCCCGGGTGGCGATCGTGCCGATGGCCCCCCGCGCGACCTCGATGACCACGCCGTCGGCGACCTCCACCTCGACCCGGTCGTCGTGCAGCTCACGCACGGTGCCGAAGATGCCCGACGTCAGGACGACCTCGTCACCCACGTCCAACGACGACTGCATACGGCCGAGTTCCTTCTGCCGCCGACTGGCTGGCCGGATGATGAACAGCCAGAAGAGCAGGGCGATGCCGACAAGCGGCAGCAACTCCAGCACGAAACAACCTCTCGAGCGTGTCAAAGGGGCGGTGTGGCCCAGACCGGGCCGACCGACGCGCAAGTCTAACCGTGGGGGTGGCGTACGCCACGAATCCGGGTGCGGTCAGTCCTCGAAGAGGGTGGCGTCGCCGTCGGTCACGGCCGGCATCGGCGGCGGCTTCAGGCCCAGGTGCTCCCAGGCGGCGGGAGTCGCGACCCGGCCGCGCGGCGTACGGGCCAGGAAGCCGTTGCGCACGAGGAACGGCTCGGCGACCTCCTCCACCGTCTCGCGCTCCTCGCCGACGGCCACCGCCAGCGTCGAGACGCCGACCGGCCCTCCGCCGAAGCGGCGGCAGAGCGCGTCGATCACGGCCCGGTCGAGGCGGTCCAGTCCGAGCTCGTCCACCTCGTAGAGGTCCAGTGCGGCGCGGGCGACCGGCAGCGTGACCACGCCGTCCGCGCGCACCTGGGCATAGTCGCGGACCCGGCGCAGCAGCCGGTTGGCGATGCGGGGCGTGCCGCGGGACCGGGAGGCGATCTCGGCGGCGCCGTCGACCTCCAGGTCGACGCCGAGCAGGCCCGCAGACCGGTGGATGATCGTGTCGAGCTCGTGCGGCTCGTAGAACTCGAGGTGGGCGGTGAAGCCGAAGCGGTCCCGCAGCGGCCCCGGCAGCAGCCCGGCCCGGGTGGTCGCACCGACCAGCGTGAACGGCGGGATGTCGAGCGGGATCGCGGTCGCGCCCGGCCCCTTGCCGATGACGACGTCGACCCGGAAGTCCTCCATCGCCATGTACAGCATCTCCTCGGCCGGCCGCGCCATCCGGTGGATCTCGTCGACGAAGAGGACGTCGCCCTCGTTCATCCCCGACAGGATCGCCGCCAGGTCGCCGGCGTGCGTGATGGCCGGCCCGCTGGTGAGGCGGAGCGGGGACGTCATCTCGCTGGCGATGATCATGGCCAGCGTCGTCTTGCCGAGTCCGGGCGGCCCGGAGAGCAGCACGTGGTCCGGTGCCCGGCCACGCCGTCGGGCTGCCTCGAGCACCAGTCCGAGCTGGTCGCGGACCCGGACCTGGCCGACCACCTCGGCGAGGGTCCGGGGGCGCAGGGCCGCCTCGATGGTGCGCTCGTCGCCGTCCGCCTCGGCAGCGGTCAGCGACGAGAGGTGGACCGCCTCCGCCGCAGCCAGGTCGTCCTCGTGCACGTCAGGCCTTGCTCAGCGTGCGCAGGGCGGCGCGCAGCAGCGCCCCCACATCGGGACTGGGCCCGGCCTCCGGAGCGACCGCGTCCACCGCCTTCTCGGCGTCGCGGGTCGTCCAGCCGAGGCCCATCAGGCCCTGGTGGACCTGCTCGCGCCACGACTCGGCCGAGGCAGCCGCCACCGGACGGCCCCCCGTCGGGGCGCCGATCCGGTCCTTGAGCTCGAGGATGATCCGCTGGGCCCCCTTCTGGCCGATGCCGGGCACGCGCGTCAGGGTCTTCACGTCGTCGGCGGCGATCGCGCGGCGCAGGTCGTCGGGCGCCAGCACCGCGGTGATCGCCTGGGCGACCTTGGGACCGACCCCCGAGGCCGTCTGCACCAGCTCGAAGACCTGCTTCTCGTCCTCGTCGGCGAAGCCGAACAGGGTCAGGGAGTCCTCGCGCACGACCATGCTCGTCGGCAGGGTTGCCGTGTGTCCGGGGCGCAGGGTCGCCAGCGTCCCCGGTGTGCACATCAGCTCGAGCCCGACTCCCCCGACCTCGAGCACCGCGCTGGACAGGGTCACCGCGGCCACCTGGCCGCGCACGAACGCGATCACTGCTTCCTCCCGGCTGCGGCCAGCGCCGCGTCGATCCTGGCCTGGGCGCCGCCGCGCCAGATGTGGGTGATGGCCAACGCCAGGGCGTCGGCCGCGTCGGCCGGCTTGGGCATCGCGTCGAGCCGGAGGATCCGGGTCACCATCGCGCCGACCTGCGCCTTGTCCGCGCGCCCGTTGCCGGACACCGCGGCCTTGACCTCGCTCGGGGTGTGCAGGGCGATCGGCAACCCGCGCCGGGCCGCGCAGACCATCGCGATGCCGCTCGCCTGCGCCGTACCCATGACCGTGCTGACGTCCGAGCGCGCGAACACGCGCTCGACCGCGACGGCGTCGGGGGCGTGCTCGTCGAGCCAGGCGTCGATGCCCTTCTCGATCGTCACCAGGCGCTGCGGGACCGGCAGGTCGGACGACGTGCGCAGGACGTTCACGTCGACCAGGCTCAGCGGCCGGCCCACGTCGCCCTCGACCACGCCCATGCCGCAGCGGGTCAACCCGGGGTCGATCCCGAGCACGCGCATGGTCAGCCCTTCCGTCGAACACCTGTTCGGTGTCCACGCTAACCGCTGGCTCTCGCCTCACCGGGTCCCGACACGCCGATCGCCGCTTCGCGGGCTCAGCCGCGCGGCTCGCTCGACCACCATCAGCGAGTCCGCTGACGCGTCCGCGCTAGGCGTCGATCGAGTCCAGGACGTCGTCGGGGATGTCGGCGTTGCTGTAGACGTTCTGCACGTCGTCGAGGTCGTCGACGGCGTCGACGAGGCGGAAGACCTTCCCCGCCACGTCCACCTCGGCCACCGGGATGTCCATGGTGGCCACGAACTGGACCTCGGCGGAGTCGTAGTCGATGCCGGCCGCCTGGAGCGCCGTACGGACCGCGACGACGTCGCCGGACTCGGACTGGATCTCGAAGGAGTCACCGAGGTCGCTGACGTCCTCGGCCCCGGCGTCCAGGGTGGCCTCGAGGACGTCGTCCTCGGTGACCTCCCACGGCTTGCCGCCGCGCTCCTGGCTCTTCTCGACCACGACGACGCCCTTGCGGGTGAAGAGCCGGGAGACCGAGCCGGGGTCGGCCATGGTGCCGCCGTTGCGGGTGACCGCGGTGCGGACCTCCATCGCGGCACGGTTGCGGTTGTCGGTCAGGCACTCGACGAGCAGCGCCACGCCGGACGGCCCGTAGACCTCGTACATGATCGTCTCGTAGTCCACGCCGCCGCCGTCGAGGCCGCCGCCGCGCTTGACCGCCGAGTCGATGTTCTTGTTCGGCACCGACTGCTTCTTGGCCTTCTGGATGGCGTCGTAGAGCGTCGGGTTGCCGGCCGGGTCGGGGCCGCCCATCTTGGCCGCGATCTCGATGTTCTTGATCAGCTTGGCGAACAGCTTGCCGCGCTTGGCGTCGATCGCGGCCTTCTTGTGCTTGGTGGTCGCCCACTTGGAGTGGCCAGACATCCGTCCCTCTTCTACTCAGCGTTGGTGACCAGGTCCACGAACACGCGGTGGACCCGGGAGTCGCCACCCACCTCGGGGTGGAACGACGTCGCCATCAGCGGACCCTGACGGACCGCGACGATCCTACCCGCGGCCTCGCCCCGATCCACCCGGGCGAGCACCTCGACCGACTCGCCGACCGCCTCGACCCACGGTGCCCGGATGAAGATCGCGTGCACGGGTGCGTCCAGGCCGGCGAAGTCCAGGTCGCCCTCGAACGAGTCGACCTGCCGTCCGAACGCGTTGCGTCGCACCGTGATGTCCAGCCCGCCGAGGGTCTCCTGGTCGTGTGCTCCGTCCTCGATCCGGTCGGCGAGCAGGATCATGCCGGCACAGGTGCCGAAGGCTGGCAGGCCCTCCTTGATCCGCTGGCGGATCGGCTCGAACAGGTCGAAGGTGCATGCGAGCTTGGCCATCGTGGTGGACTCGCCACCCGGGATCACGAGCCCGTCGACCGCGTCGAGCTCCGAGGTACGGCGTACCGCGGTGGCCGTGACGCCGAGGTCGGTGAGCGTGCGGAGGTGTTCCCTGACGTCGCCCTGGACCGCGAGCACGCCGATGTGCGGCCCGGCTGAGGACCCGGTCACCACCCGCGCTCGGCGAGGCGGTGCGGCTGCGGGATGTCCTCGACGTTGATGCCGACCATCGCCTCCCCCAGCCCGCGGGAAACCTTCGCGATGACGTCGGGGTCGTCGAAGAACGTCGTGGCCTTGACGATCGCCTCCGCGCGCTGCGCGGGGTTGCCGGACTTGAAGATCCCCGAGCCGACGAACACGCCCTCGGCGCCCAGCTGCATCATCATCGCGGCGTCCGCCGGGGTGGCGATGCCGCCGGCGGTGAACAGCACGACCGGCAGCTTGCCGTTCTCGGCGACCTCCTTGACCAGCTCGTAGGGCGCCTGCAGCTCCTTCGCCGCGACGTAGAGCTCGTCCTCGGCCAGCGCGCCGAGGCGGCGGATCTCGCGGCGGATGGTGCGCATGTGGGTCACGGCGTTCGAGACGTCACCGGTGCCGGCCTCGCCCTTGGAGCGGATCATCGCCGCACCCTCGGTGATCCTGCGCAGCGCCTCGCCCAGGTTGGTCGCACCGCACACGAACGGGACCGTGAACGCCCACTTGTCGATGTGGTTGGCGTAGTCGGCCGGGGTCAGCACCTCGGACTCGTCGACGTAGTCGACGCCGAGCGACTGCAGGACCTGGGCCTCGCTGAAGTGCCCGATCCGGGCCTTGGCCATCACCGGGATCGAGACCGCCTCGATGATCGAGTCGATCATGTCGGGGTCGCTCATCCGCGACACGCCGCCCTGGGCGCGGATGTCGGCAGGCACCCGCTCCAGCGCCATCACCGCGACCGCTCCCGCGTCCTCGGCGATCTTCGCCTGCTCGGCGGTCACCACGTCCATGATCACCCCACCCTTGAGCATCTCGGCCATCCCGCGCTTCACGCGGGTCGTGCCGGTGGCGGGACCGTCTTCGAGGGGGGCTGAGGCGTTGCTGTCGATCATGGTTCAGATGTTAGTGCCGGCCTCGGCGAGAGCTTGCTTCCGGACCACCCACACCCGCTGCACCACCGTGACGGTGGACGCGATCGCGAGCGCCCAGAGGGCGATGTAGAGCAGCACCGGCAGGTCGAAGATCGCGCTCAGCCCGGTCATCACCAGGATGGCCACGAGCCGGTCGGCCCGCTCGGCGATGCCCACCTTAACCGAGAAGCCGAGGGTCTCGCCGCGGGACCGCGCGTACGACGTGACGCCGCCCATCAGCAGGCAGACCAGGCAGAGCACCAGGTAGAGCCTGCTCGGCTCCTCCCAGGCGAAGTACAGCGCGAGGCCGATGAAGATCGCACCGTCGCCTACCCGGTCGAGCGTGGAGTCCCAGAACGCGCCGAACTTGCTGACCCGCCCGGTCGTGCGGGCCATGTGGCCGTCGATCAGGTCGCTGAAGACGAAGGCCGTGATCACGAGCACGCCGGTCAGGAGCATCCCCTGCGGGAAGAACACCAGGGCGCCGGCGCACACACCGAGGGTGCCGACCAGGGTCACGGCGTCGGGGCTCACCCCCAGCCGGATCAGGAGGTTGGCGATCGGCGAGAGGACCTTGGTCCAGAAGGCGCGGAAACGTTCGAGCATGGCGGGCAGCAGGTTACCGGTCGGTGCGGCTCAGACCGCGTGCGGCACGGCCTGCGGATGGTCGAGCACCGGCGCGAACGCCAGCTCCGCGGCGCCGATCAGTGGCGAGTCGTCGTGCAGTGCCGCGGCGCGGATCACGACGTCCTCGCGTGGGGACATCATCGTGCTGCGGCTGAGGGCGTCGTTGACCCGGTCCTCCGCCGCCCGCCAGATCTGGGCCAGGCTGCCGCCCAGGACCACGACCTCGGGGTTGAACAGGTTGACGATCACCCGGATCCCGATGCCGCACCACTCCGCGACCTCGGCGACCGCCTCCGCGGCACGGACCTCGCCGCCCTGCGCGGCGGCGATCACCTCGGCCACCGCCGGCGGCCCGCCTCCGGCCAGCCGGCCGGCCCGCCGGAGCAGCACGTTCTCGCCGATCTTGGTCTCCCAGCAGCCGAAGGCTCCGCAGCGGCAGACCGGCCCGCCGCTGTCGACCTGCATGTGGCCGACCTCGCCGGCGTACCCGCTCGAGCCGGTCAGTGGGCGGCCGCCCATCAGGAAGCCACCACCGATACCGACGCTCGCGCTGAGGTAGACGACGTCGGAGTACCCGACCGCGGCGCCCCGGACGTGCTCGGCGAGCGCGCCCAGGTTCGCATCGTTGCCGGTCGACACCGGCTTGCCGAGGCGCTTCGAGAGGAGGTCCGTGAACGGCGCGTCGACCCACCCCAGGTTGGGCGCGAACCGCACCAGGCCGTCACCCGCCCGGACCGCGCCCGGTACGGCGACCCCGACGCCCAGGCAGCGCCGGCCGGGGGCGCCACCGAGCACGTCCCCGATCATCTGCGCGACGGAGTCGACCACGTGGTCGACGTCGTGCTCGCCGCGCTGGTGGGGACGGTGACGGCGCTCGAAGACCTCGCCGCCGAGCCCCACCAGGGCCACGGAGATCCGGTCCACGCCGACGTCGACCGCCACCACCACGTTGTCCTCGCGGGGGACGACGAGGTGGGACGGGCGCCCGGAACGCCCGCCCACCGCCGCTGTCTCCTCGGACACCAGCGCCAGGCTCTGCAGCTCGACCGTGAGCGCACCGATGGTGCTCCGGTTCAGGCCGAGCTGCTTCGTGAGCGCGGCGCGCGTGGTCGGGCCGTGCGTGTGCACCGTCTGGAGGATGGCGCGCAGGTTCGCACGCCGCAGCTCCTCCGTGCCGACGCCGGTCGGGGTGGGCATGGCCGTCTCTCCTCGCCCGCCCCGGTCAGGCCCGGCCTGAGGCGGCTGCGCGCCTGCGGCTGATGGCGTCGACGCTCGCGGCGACCAGGAGCACGAGCCCGGTCACGATGTACACGACGCCGGGCTCCTGGTTCAGCAGGCCCATGCCGTTCGCGATGACGGCCACCACCGTGCCGCCGATGACCGCGTCCACCACGCGACCCTTGCCGCCGAAGAGGCTGGTGCCACCGATGACGGCAGCGCCCACGGCGTACAGCAGGGTCTCGTTGCCACCGGTCTGCGGAGACACGGAGTGGTTGCGTGCCGCCAGCAGGAGGCCGCCGATCGCTGCCACCGACGAGCAGAGGATGAAGCAGCTGAGCTTCACCCACATCACGTTGATGCCGGCTCGGCGGGCGGCCTCGGCGTTGCCGCCGACCGCATAGACGTGCCGGCCCCAGGCGCTGCGACCGAGCAGGAACGACAGGACCAGCAGCAGCCCGAGGATCACCACCATCGAGTTCGGCACGCCCTTGAGCGACTTGAACGCGGGGTTGAGACTGCGCTCGCGCGAGAGGTACCCGACGAACAGCACGGCGATCACGGCCAGCGAACCCGTCTTGATGGCCCACAGGAGAGTCGGCTCGTGCTGCAGTCCGGCCCTGCGTCGCCGAGCGTTGCGCAGGTAGGTCACGGCGGCGTACCCGAGCACGAGCGCCGCGGCAAGCGTCCAGCCCAGCCAGACGGGCAGGTTCTTGTCGGTGATCGCCCGGATCGACTCGTTCTCGAACGGGATGGTGCCGCCCTCGCCGATGATCTCGAGCATCACGCCCTGGAGGCCCAGGTAGGCGGCCAGCGTGACCACGAACGACGGGATGCCGAGCCGGGCGACCAGGAGGCCGATGCACGTGCCGATGACGACGCCGGTGGCGATGCACGCGAGGACCGAGATGAACCAGCCCTGGTCGTGGTTGGTCATCACCACGCCCATCACCGCTGCAGCGGTACCGCCGGTGAAGCCGGCCGAGAGGTCGATCTCGCCGAGCAGGAGCACGAAGACCAGGCCCATCGCGATCACCGTGACGGCGGCCGACTGGTTGATCAGGTTCGCGAAGTTGAGCTCGGAGGTGAAGGTGTCCGGTCGCAGGATCGAGAACACGATGACCAGGACCAGCAGGCCGAGGACGGCCGGCAGGGCGCCGACGTCACCGCCCCGGACCTTGGCGACGTAGGAGCGCCAGATGCCGCCGAGGTTCTGGGCCTGCCACGGCTCCGGTGCGACGGCCGGGGACTCCGGTTTCTTCGTGGCGGTCATGCCGATGCTCCTTCCGCGCCGGTCGAACCGGTGGTGATCAGCTGGACCACTTGGTTCGAGGTCACGTCGTCCTTGCGGACCTGGGCGACCATCTGTCCGAGGTACAGGACGGCGATGTCGTCGGCGACCTGGAAGACGTCGTTGAGGTTGTGGCTGATCAGGATCACGCCGAGTCCGCTGTCAGCCAGTCGGCGGACGAGGAGCAGCACCTGCTCGGTCTGCGCCACGCCCAGGGCGGCGGTCGGCTCGTCGAGGATGACGAGACGCGAGTTCCACAGCACCGACCGGGCAATGGCCACGGTCTGCCGCTGTCCACCGGACAGGGAGGCGACCTTGGTCCGTACCGACTGGAGCGTGCGCACGGACAGGCCGTTGAGGGTCTCGCGAGCGCGCTTCTCCATCGCGTCCTCGTCGAGCAGCCCGCGGTGGCGCAGCTCGCGCCCGAGGAACATGTTGTGGACGACGTCCAGGTTGTCGCACAGGGCGAGGTCCTGGTACACGACCTCGATGCCGAGGCCGCTCGCGTCCTTGGGGTTGTGCACGGTCACGGGCCTGCCGTCGAAGACGTACTCGCCCTCGTCGAAGCTGTGGATGCCGGCGATGCCCTTGATCAGGGTGCTCTTGCCGGCACCGTTGTCACCGACGAGCGCCGTGACCTCGCCGGCCTTCACGTCGAGGTCGATGCCGCGCAGCACGTGCACGGCGCCGAAGCTCTTCTGGATGCCGCGCAGGCGCAGCAGCGGCTCACCGGAACTGGGAGCGGCGGCGCGCTCCGAAGCGGTCGCAGTCACTGATCCTCCTGGGTGTGTGTGGTCGTGGCCGGGCAGGGCCGAGCCTCGGGTCACCATGGCAGAGGCGGGGGCGACTCGTGCCGCCCCCGCCTCCGTCGTCTGGTGCTGTGGTTCAGGCGATCAGCTGATGCCCGCCTTGGTGCAGGCAGCGGCCACCTTGCCGGTGCAGACGTCGGCCGCCTTGGCGAAGCCGTCGTCGAACGGCTGCTTGATGTTGTCCATCGTGATCCAGACCGGCGTGGCCAGCGAGGACGGGACGTCCTTGCCGGTCTTGGTGTCCGGAACGGTGCCGTTGACCAGGCTGCTGGTGTCGTCACCCTTGATCAGCGCGATCGCCAGGTCGGACGCGGCCTTGGCCTCGAGGTCGGTGTTCTTGTAGACCGAACCGCACTGGTTGCCGAGGAGGATGTTCTGCAGGCCGCCGACCGAGGCGTCCTGACCCGTGATCGGGATCTCGCCCGCCACGCCCTGGGCCTCCATACGGGCGATGATGCCGCCGGCCATGGTGTCGTTGGCCGAGACCACACCGTCGATCTTGCCCTTGTTCTGGGTGTACAGCTGCTCGAACGCCGTACCGGCCTTGGTCGCGTCCCAGAAGCCGCTCTGGTCGCCGACCAGGGTGTAGTCGCCCGAGTCGATCTTCGGCTTGAGCGCCTCCTCGTAGCCCTGCTTGAAGAGGGCGGCGTTGTTGTCGTTCGGGTCGCCGTCGATGTAGATGATGTTCGCCTTGGTCTTGCCCTTGTCGTCCAGGCAGGTCTGCAGGCCCTGACCCATCAGCTTGCCCACGCCGACGTTGTCGAACGAGACGTAGAACGACGCGCCGCCACCCAGGGTCAGGCGGTCGTAGTCGATGCTCTGAACGCCGGCGTCGGCGGCCTTCTTCAGGCACGCGGCTCCGGAGTCCGAGTCCAGGTTGACGATCATCAGGACCTTGACGCCCTCGGTGATCATGTTGTCGCAGATCGTGCCGAACTTGTCGACGTCACCGCCGGCGTTCTGGATGTCCGACTCGACGCCGGCAGAGTCGAACGCTGCCTGCAGGCTGGGGCGGTCGTTGGCCTCCCAGCGCGGCGAAGTGGTGGTGTCCGGAAGGATCACGCCCACCTTCCCGACACTGCTGCTGCCGTCGCCGCTGCCGTCGCTGCTGCCGCCGCTGTCGCTGCTGCCGCACGCGGCCAACGCTCCGACCGCCAGCACGCTCGCTGCTACCAGGGACGCATAGCGCGCACCCTTGTTCCTGACCATTCCTCGACCTCCATGGCTCGGACCGGTGTGACCACTGTCGTGTGACCGTCGTCACCGGGTATGTTGTCGGCGACAACATACTCAGCGCAAGCCCAGCGCGGCAAGCGGATCTGAGAGCGTGTTTTGTTGCACGTTCCAACTAAGCGTCCCTGCCGCGTGAGCGTGACCGAATCGTGATGGAGACCGAGGAACCCGATGAGCGCCGACGACCGCTACTCCCCCACCCGTGACGACCGCTTCTCCTTCGGCCTGTGGACCGTCGGCTGGCAGGGCGTCGATGTCTTCGGCGGTGCGATCCGCCCCGCGCTGGACCCGGCCGAGGCCATCCACCGGCTCAGCGACCTCGGGGCGTACGGCGTCACCTTCCACGACAACGACGTGTTCCCGTTCGACGCCGACGCGGCGACCAGGGAGAAGCACCTCGCGCCGTTCCGCAAGGCGCTCGAGGAGACCGGGCTCATCGTCCCGATGGTGACCACGAACCTCTTCTCCCACCCGGTCTTCCGCGACGGCGGCTTCACCAACAACGACCGGGACGTCCGCCGGTTCGCGATCCGCAAGGCCGCCGACCAGATCGACCTCGCCGCCGAGCTCGGCGCGAAGGTCTTCGTGGCGTGGGGCGGTCGCGAGGGAGCGGAGTCGGGTGCCGCCAAGGACGTGAAGACCGCGCTCGCGCGCTACAAGGAGGCGTTCGACGTCCTCGGCTCCTACTCCGTGGAGCAGGGCTACGACCTGCGCTTCGCGATCGAGCCGAAGCCGAACGAGCCGCGCGGCGACATCCTGCTCCCCACGATCGGCCACGCGTTGGCGTTCATCAACGAGCTCGAGCACTCCGAGCTGGTCGGCCTCAACCCCGAGGTCGGCCACGAGGAGATGGCCTCGCTCAACTACGCGCACGGGCTCGCCCAGGCGCTGTGGCACGGCAAGCTCTTCCACATCGACCTCAACGGCCAGACCGGGCCCCGCTACGACCAGGACCTCCGGTTCGGCGCCGGCAACGCACGAGGCGCGTTCTGGACCGTCGACATCGTCGAGAACGGTGGCTACGACGGGCCGCGGCACTTCGACTACAAGCCGCCGCGCACCGAGGACATGGAGGGCGTCTGGGAGTCCGCCCGCGCGTGCATGCGCAACTACCTGATCCTGCGGGACAAGGTCCGGGCGTTCCGCGCCGACCCCGACGTCCAGCAGGCGCTGCGCGACGCCCGGGTCGACCAGCTCGGCGTCTCGACCCTGGCCGCCGGTGAGTCGCTCGCCGACCTGCGGTCCGAGTCGTTCGACCCCGACGCCGCCGCCCAGCGCGGCATGGGCTTCGAGAAGCTCGACCAGCTGGCCCTGGAGCACCTGTACGGCGTGCGCTGAGGCGGTAGTCCCTCACGAAAATGCTCTCGACAGCGCGTGCGGACGACATTTTCGCCAGGGACTACGCCAGCAGGGCGGCGGCGATGTCGGCGACGGCGGTCGGGGCGCCCGCGGCGTACCAGGTGACGCCGCCGGCCTCGATCCGCTGAGCCGCACCCCCGGCACCGAGGATCAGCGCGGCGCCGGGGAGCTCGTCCCAGGGCGGCAGCGAGTGCTGGCACCGGACGTGGAGCGCCCCCGTCGCGACCGCCGTCGCGTCCATCGACGCGGAGCCCAGCATGCGCAGGGTCGCGACGCCGCCGACCATCCGGGTGAACGCCACGCCCACCTCGTCGTCGTACGACGGCGGATGGAGGTACGTCGTCAGGCACGACTCGGCCAGGGGCCGGTCCGTCAGTGGGCCGACGGGCCGGCCGTCGAGCGTGGTCGGCAGGCCCGGACCACCGACGAACGTGCGGCCGGTGGCCGGGTGGTGCACGGCGCCCAGCACGAGCTCGTCCCCGTCGGTGAGGGCGATCGCCGAGCACCACCACTCCAGCCCCGCCACGAAGTTGTAGGTGCCGTCGACCGGGTCGATCACCCAGGTGCGACCGCTGGTGCCGGTGTGGGCGGCACCCTCCTCGCCGAGCACGCCGTCGTCCGGCCGCCGCTCGGCGAGGGCCTCGACGACCAGCCTCTCGGCAGCGTGGTCGGCCTCCGTCACGACGTCCGAGATCGACGTCTTCGTGTCGTGCGCGATGCCGCCGCCGCGCATCCGGTGCGCGAGGGTGCCGGCCTCGCGCACCACCCACGCCGCGAGCGCGGCGTCATCGGCGAGGCTCACGACCAGGCCTCGGCGAGCAGCGCGCGGGTGTCGGACAGCAGCTGCGGCAGGGTCTTGGTGCCGCCGAGGACGGTGATGAAGTTCGCGTCGCCGGACCAGCGCGGTACGACGTGCTGGTGCAGGTGCTCCGACAGCGAGCCGCCGGCGACGCCGCCCAGGTTGATCCCGACGTTGAAGGCGTGCGGTCCGCTGACCGTCCGCAGCACCCGGACCGCCTGCTGGGTCGTCGCCATCAGCTCGGCGGTCTCCGTGTCGGTGAGGTCCTCGAGCTCGGCGACGTGCCGGTGCGGCAGGACCATCAGGTGGCCGGGGTTGTACGGGTGCAGGTTGAGGACCGCGAAGCAGGTCTCGCCGCGGTGGATGACCAGGCTCTCCTCGACGGGCAGCTCGGCCATGGCGCAGAACGGGCAGCCGGCGTCGCCGGAGGGCCGGGCCGGGGCGACGTACGCCATCCGGTGCGGTGTCCAGAGCCGGTCGAACCCCTCGAACCCGTCGCGCACGTGTCCCGCGGGATCGCTCATGGGTCAACCCTAGGGTGAGGGGGTGATGCTCCGACCAGCCGTCCCGGACGACATGGCGACCGTCGCCGACATCTGGCATCGGGCCTGGCACGTCTCGCACCCGGGGCACGTCCCCGACGGGCTGACCGCCGGGCGCACGCTCGCGGCGTTCCACGAGCGGACGCCGTCCCGGACGGCCGACACGACGGTCGCGGAGGTCGCCGGTCGCGTCGTCGGCTTCGCGATGGTGTCCGGCGACGAGCTCGAGCAGATCTTCGTCGACCCCGACCTGCACGGCTCCGGCGTCGCCGCGCCGCTGCTCGCGGACGGCGAGCGCCGGATCGCGGAGGCGGGGTACGACGTCGCGTGGCTCGCCGTCGTCGTCGGCAACGACCGGGCGCGCCGGTTCTACGAGAAGCACGGTTGGTACGACGCGGGCGACCTGCCGTACCACGTCACGGCGCAGGGCGAGCAGTTCATCTCCCCGTGCCGTCGCTACGAGAAGCGCGTACGTCCGTGATCCGTCGCGCGACGGACGCGGACGCGGCGACGCTCGCGCGGATCTGGCACGACGCCTGGCACGACGCCCACGACGGGCACGTCCCACCCGGCCTGGTGGCGGCACGGACGCGCGCGACGTTCGACGAGCGGGTCGGGGCCCTGCTCCCCCGCGCCATGGTCGCCGAGGTTGACGGCCGGGTCGCGGGCTTCGTCACCGTCGACGAGGACGAGCTCGAGCTGCTGTTCGTCGACGCGGGGCGCCGCGGCACCGGCGTCGCCGCCGAGCTGGTGGCCACCGCCGAGGAGCGCGGCGCGACCTGGCTCAGCGTGGTGACCGGGAACGCGCGGGCCCGCCGCTTCTACGAGCGGCAGGGGTACGCCGACACCGGGGCCGACCAGGAGACCGTGACGGTCGCGGGGACGGCGTACCGGATCGACGGCCGCAGGTACGTCAGGTCTGCGCGAACCACCGGGCCAGCGCCGCGGAGGTCCCCGGACAGGTGAGGTCCTGGTCGCGGTCGTCGGCCACCCACTGCGCGAGCACCGCGGGACCACCCTGGATCGACCAGTCGTCCCCGCAGCGCTCGCGCGCCTCGGCCGCCGAGGTCTCGCCCGCGGCCCGCCACTCGGGGACGCCGAGCGCGAGGTCGCCGACGACGCCGCGCCACAGCGCCGGCGTCGAGTAGACGCCGACGCGGTACCCGGCGTACCGGTAGCCGCGCACCGCGCCCTCGACCACCGCGGCGTTGCGGGTCGGGTCGGCGCTCCACTCGAAGTCCGGCACCGGCTCGACGTCGACCCAGACGACCGGCGAGGCGAGCCCGGCCCGGCGCATGGTCACGACGTTCGCCAGCGCCTGCTGGTAGCCGGTGTTCGCGAGCGCGCCGAGGGCCGTCGAGCCGTCGTACGGGCCGTCGGTCCGGTGCTCGGCGACCGCGGTGTCGTCCGGCAGGCTCACAACGGCGTACGCCGCGGTGAGCAGGTGCCGCTCGCGGGCCCAGCGGACCTGGTCCGCCAGGCACGGGTTGACCGTGAAGCCCGGCCCGTTCGTGAGGCCCAGCACGACGTACGCCGGGTCCGGCAGCGGCATCGGCCGGCCGAGCGTCCGGCGTTCG
This sequence comes from Nocardioides sp. URHA0032, assembly GCF_000620645.1. Taxonomy (GTDB): domain Bacteria; phylum Actinomycetota; class Actinomycetes; order Propionibacteriales; family Nocardioidaceae; genus Nocardioides. Next base: position 116,648 of record NZ_JIAV01000018.1, read on the forward strand.
GGGATGCCCATGCCGCGGGGGCACTGCGGCCAGCTGACGTCCGCGCCGAGCACCTCGCCGGTCCGCGGTTGCGGCGCACGGCGGGTCGAGGGCAGCGCCGCGGCGGCGGCCTCGGCGAGCCGGGCGAGCGCCTGGAGCCGGGCCGCCTGCGGGTCCTGCGTCGGCCTGACGACGGAGCTCGGCCGCGGTGTGGCCGGCGCGGGGACCGGGTCGACGCTGCTGGACGAGCACGCGGGCACGCCGAGGGCGAGGACCAGGAGGGCCCGCGCCGCCCGGCGCACCGCTCAGACCTGGGTGCGCGCGGCGACCGCTTCGACCACGCGCTGGATCGCCTCGTCGACCGGGACGCCGTTGTCCTGGTGGCCGTCGCGGTAGCGGAACGAGACAGCACCGGCTGCCAGGTCGTCGTCACCGGCGATCATCATGAACGGCACCTTCTGCAGCTGCGCGTTGCGGATCTTCTTCTGCATCCGGTCGTCGGAGTCGTCGACCTCGACCCGCAGCCCCTGCCCGCGCATTCGCTTCGCGACGTCGTACAGGTAGTCGTTGTGCCGCTCGGCGATCGGGATCGCCTGGACCTGCACGGGCGCGAGCCACGGCGGGAACGCGCCGGCGTAGTGCTCGACCAGCACACCGAAGAACCGCTCGAGGGAGCCGAACTTCGCGGAGTGGATCATCACCGGCTGCTGGCGGGAGCCGTCCGCGGCCTGGTACTCCAGCTCGAAGCCCCGCGGCTGGTTGAAGTCGTACTGGATGGTCGACATCTGCCAGGTGCGCCCGATGGCGTCGCGTGCCTGCACCGAGATCTTCGGGCCGTAGAACGCCGCGCCGCCCGGGTCCGGGACGAGCTCGAGGCCGGAGGACACGGCGACGTCCTCGAGCACCTTGGTGGCGGTCGCCCAGTCCTCGTCGGAGCCGACGAACTTGTCCGGCTTCGAGTCGTCGCGGGTGGACAGCTCCAGGTAGAAGTCGTCGATGCCGAAGTCCCGCAGCAGTCCGAGCACGAAGTTCAGCAGGTGCTCGATCTCGGCCGGCGCCTGCTCGGGGGTGACGTAGGAGTGCGAGTCGTCCTGGGTCATGCCGCGCACGCGGGTGAGGCCGTGCACGACGCCGGACTTCTCGTAGCGGTAGACCGACCCGAACTCGAAGAGCCGCAGCGGGAGCTCGCGGTAGGACCGCCCGCGCGACTTGAAGATCAGGTTGTGCATCGGGCAGTTCATGGCCTTGAGGTAGTAGTTCGCGCCCTCGAACTCCATCGGCGGGAACATGGTGTCGGCGTAGTACGGCAGGTGCCCGGAGGTGTGGAACAGGCCCTCCTTGCTGATGTGGGGGGTGCCGACGTACTGGAAGCCCTCCTCGATGTGGCGCTGGCGGACGTAGTCCTCCATCTCGCGCTTGACCACCCCGCCCTTGGGGTGGAACACGACGAGGCCGGAGCCGATCTCGTCGGGGAAGCTGAACAGGTCGAGGTCGCGGCCGAGCTTGCGGTGGTCGCGGCGCTCCGCCTCCTCGAGCCGGTGCAGGTGCTCGTCGAGTGCTTCCTTCGACTCCCACGCGGTGCCGTAGATGCGCTGGAGCTGCTTGTTCTTCTCGTCGCCGCGCCAGTACGCCGCCGCGGTGCGCATCAGCTTGAACGCCGGGATCCGCTTGGTGGTCGGCAGGTGCGGGCCGCGGCACAGGTCGCTCCACGCGACCTCGCCGTTGCGTCGTACGTTGTCGTAGATGGTGAGGTCGCCGGAGCCGACCTCGACGTTCGCACCCTCGGCCGCGTCGTCGGACTTGCCGGCGCCCTTGAGGCCGATCAGCTCGATCTTGTACGGCTCGTCGGCGAGCTCGTGGATCGCGTCGTGGTCGGTGGTGACCCGGCGCTCGAAGCGCTGGCCCTCCTTGATGATCTTCCGCATCGCGGTCTCGATCTTCGCGAGGTCCTCGGGCACGAACGGGGTCTCGACGTCGAAGTCGTAGTAGAAGCCGTTCTCCACCGGCGGGCCGATGCCCAGCTTCGCCTCGGGGAACAGCTGCTGCACGGCCTGCGCCATCACGTGCGCGGTCGAGTGCCGCAGGATGTCGTGGCCGTCCTTGCTGTCGATCGCGACGCCCTCGAGCAGGTCGCCGTCGGCGAGCTCGTAGGAGAGGTCCTTGAGGTCGCCGTTCACCCGGGCAGCGATGACCTTGTCGTCGTCGCGGTACAGCTCCCAGGCCCTGGTGCCCGTCGTGACCGTCCGCTCCTCACGCACGTCGGCGTGGACGAGGGCGATCTTCAGGTCGGACACAGTGGTCTCCTCGGGGTGTGGGACTGGCCTCTGGATCGTATCGAGCGGGTCGGCCGGCACGCGCGGCGGTTTCCGGGACGCGCCCCCGGTCCGACCGCGTCGGAGCCACAAATGAGCGAGAGCCGCACGCTCGGCGTACGGCTCCCTGCGGTGGGCGATACTGGGTTCGAACCAGTGACCTCTTCGGTGTGAACGAAGCGCGCTACCACTGCGCCAATCGCCCGCTGTGTGCGGTCGCAGACTTTAGCCTACCGATCCGCGAGGTTCACATTCACCGTACTTCGGCGTCATGGAGGCCGGGGTCCGCCGTCTCCTCCGTGTGAACCCGCAGCCCATCTCCGGAGCCCTGTCGCAGGAGCTCACCCTGCAGATCCTCGACGCCTGGGGGCGCACCGTCGACCTCGCGGCCTCGTTCGAGTACGACGCCGGCGACCCGTGGGCGGTGTGGATCACCTTCCGCGGCACAGCGGACTCCGTGCGCTGGGCCGTCGGCCGGGAGCTGCTGCTGAGCGGGCTCACCGACCCGGCCGGCGAGGGCGACGTCCAGCTGTTCCCGAGCGTCGACGAGAACGGCCGAGCCGCCGTGATCATGGAGCTCTGCTCCCCCGACGGTCGCCTGGTCACCCAGATGCGGACCAGCGATCTGTACGGCTTCCTCTCCCGCACCCTGGCGGTCGTGCCGCTCGGTGCGGAGACCATCGACCTCGACCTCCTGGTCGAGTCGCTGGTCGGCCAGTCAGAGCCCCAGTAGCTCGGGCTCCCGCTTCCGCCACAGCTCGCGCACCTCGGTCGTCACCGGCCCGGGCGTGGGCAGCTCCCGATCGTCCCAGCGCGAGACGGGCTGCGCGTCCCGCGTGGTCGACGCCAGGAACACCTCACTGGCGTCCCGGACGGTCTCGATCGGCTCGTCCACCTCGCGGCCGCCGTACCACTCGAGGATCAGGCCGCGGGTGACGCCGGCCAGACATCCGCTGGCCAGCGTGGGCGTGCGCAGCTCCCCGTCCACCACGTAGAAGACGTTGGTGCCGGTGCCCTCGCAGAGGTGGCCGGCGAGGTTCGCGAACACCGCCTCACTCGCGCCCTTCTGCTTCGCCGCCGCCAGGGCGACGACGTTCTCGGCGTACGACGTGGTCTTCAGGCCGGCCAGCGCACCGCGCTCGTTGCGCGGCCAGGGCACGGTGGCGACGGCCGTCGAGTCCGGCCAGGGCGTCATCGCGTCGGCGACCACGATCACCGTCGGCGCCGCATCGCCACGCCCCGAGCCCAGCGGCGCCGGACCGCCGGTGACCGTGATCCGGAGCCGGCCGAGCGGCAGGTCCGGACCCTCGAGAACGGCGACGATCCCCCGACGTACGGCGGCCTCGTCGAGGGCGGGCAGGCCCAGGCCGGCGGCCGATCGGTGCAGGCGGTCGAGGTGCAGGTCGAGCGCGAACGGCAGACCGTCGACGACCTTGATCGCCTCGAACACACCGTCCCCGACCGTGAGGCCGTGGTCGCTCACGAGCACCGCCGGAACGGCCGCATCGGGGAGCACCTGACCGTTGATCCACGCACGCATACGCTCACCCTAGGGGCGCCGGAAACCCGCCGACGTGGGACCAACGCGCCGCCATCAGCCCGATTTTGCATGGTCTGGGGCATCGGCTACTGTTCTCACGCACGCCGACCGGGAGACCGGTCGGAGCGCAGGCGGACGTAGCTCAGTTGGTAGAGCGCAACCTTGCCAAGGTTGAGGTCGCGAGTTCGAGCCTCGTCGTCCGCTCGGAGAGGTCTCTCCCTGGTTTGGCCTCCATGGTGGGTTGGCCGAGAGGCGAGGCAACGGACTGCAAATCCGTGTACACGGGTTCAAATCCCGTACCCACCTCCGCGCAGTTCCTCCACAAACTCAAGACCCGGGCGATTGGCGCAGCGGTAGCGCGCTTCCTTGACACGGAAGAGGTCACTGGTTCAAACCCAGTATCGCCCACCAGCAACAACAGGCCCCTGAGCAGGCACAGCGCCTCTCAGGGGTCTTTTCCGTTCCCGGCGCTGCGCCGGAGCTGAAGCGGGTGGAGCCTGCTTCGCAGGATCAGTGGGCTGGCGCAGTCCGCGGGCGGCTGTCGCTGCTGGCGGGTCCGCAACGGCGAGTGTGGTTCGCGTCGACGACGTGGTGATGCCGAGCAGGGGCTCGCCGAGGCGACGACCTTGCTCCCCGCGCCGGAGCCGGCGGAGGAATGCGAGAGTCCGAGCCGTCCGCGTCCTGGCCGACGTCAGGTCAGGATGCCGACGAGGATCGCGATCGCGACGCCGCACAGGAACACCATGTTCCAGGTCATTCATCACCTCCGGGGGACTGCGGTTGCTACCGCCCGGGACGACCGTTGGCCGTAGTAGAACGCCGCAGCCGCGGCCGATCAAGGACGGCGCGCCGTGGTCTGGTCCGGTGAGCCAGGCACCCGGCGTCGTACCTCTTCGTGTTCGCGCGGCGCTCCGCCGACTCCGCATCATTCGAACAGGTGTTCTAACCTGAGCGGGTGAGGAGGACACCGGGGACGCCGGGACACGTGTGGGTGAACGTCACCGGCGACCCTCGGTGGGCGCGGCCCGGACTCCTCCTGACACAGCGTGAGGTCGGTGCCCGCACGGAGGCCTGGGTCGTCACCGCGGCCGTGGAGCGGCCGAGCGGCACGCTGCGGGTCCGCGAGGGCTGGACCCGGTCCGAGCACCTCTCCGACTCCGGCCCTCCCCCGGCGCCACGAGCGCCGCGGCACGTGATGGTCCGCCTGGGCCCGGACTCCCTCGACGTGCACCCCGGCCTGTTGCTGTTCTGGTGGGGCCTGCCCGCGGTCGGCGGCGCCCAGTGGCTGGCGTGGGTCGTCTGGGCCTCCGGCGGCGGTCACCACGAGGTCGAGGCGCACCAGGGCTGGTTGCCGGCCGGACAGGTCCGGCCGGTGGTCACGGGCGTCGGAGCGCGAGGCGGCGGCCGCTGACCACGGTCGGGACCAGCCGGACCACGTCGTACTTGAGGGTGCGCAGCCAGGAGGATGCGACGACGTCGTCGAGCTCGTCGGTGGCGTCCTCGGGGAGGTGCTCCAGCCGGCCGCGGGCGAGCACCGACCAGGCCTCCTCCCCCGTCAGGTCGTCGATCTCCAGGGCCGCCTCGGCCTGCAGCTCGGCCGCGAGCAGCTTGTTGCCCTCGCCGGTCGCGACCAGCAGGCTCTCGTCACGCACTGCGTAGTTCACGGGGACGACGTGCACCTCGTCGACCAGCCGGTACGCCAGCCGGCCGACCCGCTCCTGCGCGAGGAGCGCCCAGCACTCCTCCCGACTCAGGACGGTCATCGTGCTCATCCCCTCGGGGCCGGCGCGACGATGCGAACCGGGCTGTGCGCGGAGCGCAGCACGGCGCGGGCGGTGCCGCCCAGATGGGTCGCGGCCGGTACGCCGCGGGTCCGGCGGGCGATGACGACGACGTTCGACGGGGTGGATCGGATGGTCATGGCGGCCTCCTTCGCTCACCTCCATGCTCGACCGACGGACCCGGCACCGTCAGGGCCGCCCGCCTGCGCCGTCCGGGACCTTGGTCACTGGCCGCCGGGACGGACCGATCTGTCCCGGCACACGCAAGCTGGACCACGCTGGGGCCATGAGCACCGAGAGGCACCGCCAGTCCGATGCGGGTGCCTGACCGAAGGAGACCGCCATGCTCGTCCGGGACCTGATGACCCCTGATCCCGTCACCGCCACCGCGGAGACGGGCATCAAGCAGGCGCTGACCAGGCTCGCCGACCTCGGCATCACCTCGATGCCCGTCGTCGACGACCGGGGACGGCTGTGCGGCATCGTGAGCGAGGCCGACCTGATCCGGGAGGTCGTGCCGCGCGACCCGCGCGCGCAGGAGCGCCCGGTGGTCGTCGAGCCGTTGTACCCGCCCGGGACCGTGGGAGAGGTGTGCACCCGCTCGGCGGCATCGGTACGGATCGACGACGACGTCGCGAGCGCCGTCGAGCTGATGACCGCACTCTCCGCGAAGAGCGTGCCGGTGCTCGACGACGGCGGCCGGCTGGTCGGCATCCTCAGCCGCAGCGACGTGGTCCAGGCGCTCGCCCGCTCCGACGACGTCATCGCGGCCGACATCGACGACCTGCTCGGCTCCCTCGGGCACACCGACTGGCTGGTCGAGGTCGAGGACGGCGTCGTCACCGTCGGCGGGCCCTCCGGGTCTCCGGAGCAGTCACTCGCCGTCGTCGTCGCCCGGACGGTCCCCGGCGTCGTCGAGGTCCACGTCGACTGAGGCGGCCAGCGCTGCGATGTCGGCCGGCCCGGTGCCGCAGCACCCGCCGACGTACTCCACGCCGGCCTCGCGCCACAGCGGCAGGAGGCCGAGGTCGACCGGCTCGCCGTACACCCAGCGCCGGGTGGCCGCGTCCCAGGTTCCGCCCCGGTTCGGGTACGCGACGGCCGGCGCTCGGGTGGCTGCGACCGCGGCCCGCACGGCTACGAGGACGTCGGCCTGGTCGGAGCAGTTCACACCGGCGGCGCGCAGCCACGGCCGGTCGGCCAGCACGGCGTACGCATCGGGCAGCGGCTGACCGGCGCAGGTCGTCCCGTCCCGGACCGAGTAGCTGAACCAGGCGGGTACGCCGAGGTCGTCGAGCAGCTCCGCCAGCACGACCGCCTCGTCGGCGTCGGGCACGGTCTCGACCGCGAGCAGGTCGGGACCCGCGGCGGCCAGCAGCTCCAGGCGCGGCCCATGGAAGTCGCGGAGCCGCGAGACCGGGACGCCGTACCGGCCCCGGTACTCCGAGCCGTCGGCGAGGAACGCGCCGTACGGGCCGACCGACGCCGCGACGAGGAGGCCGGGCGCGTCCATCGAGTCGCGGACCTCCCGGGCGATCGTCACGCTGCGGGTGACGAGCCGCGCGGCGTCGTCGTACCCGGCGGCGGCGAAGCCCTCGATGCTGGCCTGGTAGCTCGCGGTCGTCGCGACCTGCGCGCCGGCCCGGTAGTACGCCCGGTGGGCGGCGGCGATCCGCTCCGGCTCCTCCGCGAGCAGGCGCGCGGTCCAGAGGGCACCGGACAGGTCCGCGCCCTGCTCCTCGAGCGCGGTGGAGAGCCCGCCGTCCAGCACCAGCACGGTGCCATCCTGCACCGCCGCGTCACGCGATGGTCGACAACCCGGAAGCCACGGGCACGGCGAGGGGTTGCTCGCGCGACGCGGTCAGCAGGACCGGGCAGGCGGCACCCCGGACCACTCCCCGGGCCACCGGCCCCACCCGGGAGTGCCGGCCGAGCACCACGAGATCGGCGTGCCGCGACGCCTCGACGAGCGCGTCGACGGAGTGCCGGCGGTGGGTCGTGACGACCACGAGGCGCGCGTGCCACAGCCGGGCGGTCGCGGCGGCGACGGCGAGCAGCTCGGGGCAGGCCGCCGGGTCGTCGATCCCGGCGACGACCGTGCGCGGGCCGAGCCGGGGCCGCCAGTCGTCGGGCACGCAGACGAGGGGGGCCCCGAGGTGCGCGGCGAGCTCGGGGAAGCGTCCGGCCACGACGAGGTCCGCTGCACCGGCCGCCTCCGACACCGTGCGGACGTCGCGGGCCTGCACCATCGACAGCTCGGCCCGGCGCCGTCCGGCCTCAGCGACGGCGTGGTCGACTGCCGCGCTCGAGCCGTACCTGCCGACCGCGACAACGACCCGCGCTGCCGTCTGCATGGCTCCAACCTCCCTCCCGGACCACCGGCCGGGACAGGGACCATCGGCCCGGATCCGGGGGCCGGGCGCCCTCGCACTCCCGGCGGCGCGGGTGCAGGCTCTGACCATGAGCAGGTACGTCTACGACTTCGCGCAGGGCAACAAGGACCAGAAGGACCTCCTCGGGGGCAAGGGCGCCGGGCTGGCCGAGATGACCAACCTCGGGCTGCCGGTGCCGCCCGGCTTCACGATCTCGACCGAGGCCTGCCGCGCCTACCTCGCCGAGGGTGCCGAGCCCGACGTCCTGGAAGCCGAGGTCGACGAGCACCTGCGCGCCCTCGAGGAGCGGATGGGCCGGCGGCTCGGTGACCCGCACGACCCGCTGCTGGTGTCCGTGCGGTCGGGCGCGAAGTTCTCGATGCCCGGGATGATGGAGACCGTCCTCGACGTCGGCCTCAACGACGAGTCGGTCGTGGGGTTGGCGCAGCAGAGCGGCGACGAGCGGTTCGCGGCGGACTCCTACCGGCGGCTGCTGCAGATGTTCGGCACGACGGTGCTCGGCATCGACGGTGCGGCGTTCTCCGACCGGATGGACGCCGGCGACCTGCTCGACGCCGAGCAGCTCCGCGCGGTCGTCGAGGACTTCAAGGCGGTGGTCCGCCAGCACACCGGTCGCGACTTCCCGCAGGACCCGCGCGAGCAGCTGCGGCTCGCGATCCGCGCGGTCTTCGCCTCGTGGAACACGCCCCGCGCGGCGCTCTACCGCCGGCAGGAGCAGATCCCGGACGACCTCGGCACGGCGGTCAACGTGCAGGCGATGGTGTTCGGCAACCGCGGCGGTTCCTCCGGCTCAGGTGTGGCGTTCACCCGGGACCCGGCCACCGGTGACCAGGGCGTGTACGGCGACTACCTGAGCGACGCCCAGGGAGAGGACGTGGTGTCCGGCGTCCGGAACACGGTCTCGATCGCGGACCTGGCCGAGCTGGACCGCTCGTCGTACGACGAGCTGCTGCGGATCATGGAGGTCCTGGAGAAGCACTACCGGGACATGTGCGACCTCGAGTTCACCATCGAGGACGGTCGCCTGTGGATGCTCCAGACCCGCGTCGGGAAGCGTACGGCGGAGGCCGCGGTGCGGATCGCGGTCGACATGGTCGACGAGGGGCTGATCGACGAGGACGAGGCCCTGCGCCGGGTCACCGGCGAGCAGGTCGGGGCGCTCCTGTTCCCACGGTTCGCTCCCGACCCGGGGCGGCAGCCGGTGGCGACCGGGATGAGCGCCTCCCCCGGCGCGGCCGTCGGGAGGGTGGTGCTCGACTCGGCGACCGCGGTCGAGTGGGCCGCCCGCGGCGAGCACGTGATCCTGGTCCGCAAGGAGACCAGCCCCGAGGACCTGCCCGGGATGGTCGCGGCGAACGGCATCCTCACCAGCCGCGGCGGCAAGACGTCGCACGCCGCCGTCGTGGCCCGCGGGATGGGCCGCACCTGTGTCTGTGGCGCCGAGTCGATCGTGATCGACCTGCCGAACCGGCGGCTCACGGTGCGCGGCGGGCCGACGGTGGCCGAGGGGGACGTGATCTCGATCGACGGCAGCACCGGCGAGGTCTTCCTGGGCGAGGTGGCGGTGAGCGACCCCGCGGTCGTCCGGCGGCTCGAGGGCCAGGACGTCGACGACCCGGTCGCGGACGCGGTCGTGCGGCTGCTCGGCCGGGCCGACGCCGTACGCCGGCTGGCCGTCCGGGCGAACGCCGACACGCCCGAGGATGCGGCCCGGGCGCGCCGGTTCGGGGCCTGCGGCATCGGCCTCTGCCGGACCGAGCACATGTTCCTCGGTGAGCGTCGCGGGCTGGTCGAGGACCTGATCGTGGCCGAGGACGACGCCGGCCAGGAGTCCGCGCTGACCGGGCTGGAGCCGCTGCAGCGCCAGGACTTCACCGAGATCCTGGCCGCGATGGACGGGCTGCCCGTGACGGTGCGGCTGATCGACCCGCCCCTGCACGAGTTCCTGCCCGACCTGACCGACCTCTCGGTGCGGGTCGCGCTCGAGGACGAGCGGCACGTCGAGGACGAGCACGACCACCGGATGCTGGCCGCGGTCCGGCGGCTGCACGAGCAGAACCCGATGCTCGGGTTGCGGGGTGTCCGGCTCGGCATCGTGATCCCCGGCCTGTTCGACATGCAGGCCCGGGCGATCGCCGAGGCGACCGCGGACCGGATCGCCGCGGGCGGCGACCCGCGTCCGGAGATCATGGTCCCGCTGGTCGCCAGCGAGCGGGAGCTGGCGCTGGTCCGCGCCCAGCTCGAGCAGGTCGTGGCCACGGTCGCCGACGAGCGCGGCATCACCCTGGACATCCCCATCGGCACCATGATCGAGCTGCCGCGCGCCGCGGTGACCGCCGACCGGATCGCCACCGTGGCCGACTTCTTCTCGTTCGGCACCAACGACCTGACCCAGACGACGTGGGGCTTCTCCCGCGACGACGTCGAGTCGGAGTTCTTCCCGGCGTACCGCGACCACGGGGTTTTCCCGGTCTCGCCGTTCGAGACCTTGGACGTCGAAGGCGTCGGCGAGCTGGTGCGGACGGCGGTCCGGCTCGGCCGGCAGACCCGACCCGACCTGCACCTGGGCGTGTGCGGCGAGCACGGCGGCGACCCCGCGTCCATCCACTTCTTCGACGAGGTGGGGCTCGACTACGTGTCCTGCTCTCCGTACCGGGTGCCGGTCGCCCGCTGGGAGGCGGCGCGTGCCGCGCTCGGCTGAAAGGCCCGTCGGGGGCTGACCTTCGACTCTGCCGGCGGCCGCTCGGCCCCACGAGGCTGGAGCTGAGCCGAAGGAGGTACGCCGATGCTGGTCCGGGACGTGATGACCTCGCCGGTCGTGACCGTGCACGTCGACGACGGGCTGGACCTCGCAGCGCGGCTGCTGCGCGAGCACGGCGTCCGGGCACTCCCGGTCGTCGACGGTGACGGTCACGTGCTGGGCATGGTGACCGAGACCGACGTGGTCAGGGACGCGGTCCCCCGCGACCCGTGGGCCCGCGACCTCCATCCGTCCGCGAGCGGCCCGCACCCCGCGAGCGTCCGCGATGTCATGAGCTTCCACCCGGTGGCCCTGCTGCCGGACGTGGAGCTCCCCGTGGCCGCCGACCTCCTGGTCAGCGGCCACCTCACCAGCCTGCCCGTCGTCGAGGACGGTGTGGTCGTCGGCATCCTGACCCGCCGCGACCTGGTCGCCGTCCTCGCACCCCCTACCGAGGAACAGCCATGAAGGCAGCAGTCGTCACCAGCTTCACCGAGCCCCTGGAGATCCAGGAGCTCCCCGTCCCCGAGCCCGGACCCGGCCAGGTCCTGGTCCACGTGGAGGCCAGCGGCCTGTGCCACACCGACATCCACGCCGCGCACGGCGACTGGCCGATCAAGCCGACCCCGCCGTTCGTGCCGGGTCACGAAGGGGTCGGCGTGATCGAGGCGGTCGGACCCGGCGTCACCCACCGTGCGATCGGTGACCGCGTCGCGGTGCCGTGGCTCGGCCACGCGTGCGGCCACTGCGACCACTGCGTCTCCGGCTGGGAGACGCTGTGCGAGGAGCAGCAGAACACCGGCTACTCGATCGACGGCGGCTTCGCCGAGTACCTCGTGGCCGACGCGACGTACGTCGTCCCGGTCCCCGACGGGGTGTCGTCGTACGACGCCGCGCCGCTGACCTGCGCGGGCGTGACCACGTACAAGGCGATCAAGGTCGCCGGCGTCCGGCCGTCCGAACGGGTCGCGGTGTTCGGCGTCGGCGGCCTCGGCCACCTCGCGGTGCAGTACGCCCGCCTGGTCGGCGGCACCGTGATCGCCGTGGACGTCGAGGAGGAGAAGCTGGAGCTCGCCACCGAGCTCGGCGCCGACCACGTCGTCAACGCGAGCAGGACCGACCCGGTCGCGGCCATCGAGGCCCTCGGCGGGGCGGACGTCGCGGTCGTGCTGGCGGTCATCCCGTCGGTGTTCGAGCAGGCGTTCGCGAGCCTGCGCCGCGGCGGGCGGCTGATCTGTGTCGGGCTGCCGCCCGAGAGCGACGGGCCGATGAGCCTGCCGATCTTCCCGACCGTCCTCAAGGGCGTCTCGGTGATCGGCTCGATCGTCGGCACCCGTCAGGACCTCGCGGAGGTCTTCGCGCTGCACGCGCTGGGCCGGACCCGCGTGATCGCGGAGAGCCGCAAGCTCGACGACGTGAACGCGGCGATCGACGAGGTGCTCGCCGGCCGCGCGCCGGCGCGCCTGGTGTTCGAGTTCTGACCGACTCCCCGGGCAGCGGCCGGGAGCCGGCCGAGGACAGGGAGGGCCCGAGGGCAGCGACGACCTCGGGCCACCTCCCTGTCGACGATGCGTCCCGGGGATCCGACCCCGGGCGGCGGACCGCGCCGACGTCTCGGGTCACCGGCGCGGGCCGTAGGGAAGAGAGTAGGCAGAACCGCGTCGGGCGCGGGCCGTGTTGAGGGAATCTGGAGGAAGTTCTCACCTGCAGGGATGCGCCCGGAAGGGTGTGGGCGGGTCTCGCGGATTCGCCTAGGGTCGAAGCAGCCGAGAGTCTCTGTGACTCGCCAGCAAGGGCGTTCCATTCCCGGTTGCACACATTCGACCGGAGACGACCATGGACTTCTCGATCGCCATCACGATCGATCCGCCGACCGCCACGCTCACCGCCCACGGCGAGCTCGACATCTTCACCGCCCACGAGGTCGCCCGCCAGCTCTCGGAGGCCGTCGGGTCCGGCTGCCGCCGGGTGCTCGTCGACGTGGGTGGCGTGACGTTCGTCGACGCCTCGGCCCTCGGCGTGCTCGCGTGGGCCCGGCACAACGTCGTGGTCCGGCAGGGTGACTTCGGGTTCGTGGCGACCAGTCCGCCGTTCCGCCGCCTCTGCGCGATGACCGGCCTGGACCGGGAGTTCGCGCTCAACTGAATCCGGCCGGCTCGCCCGGGGAGGCAGCGGTCCGCCCGCACACCCCGATCCCCCGTGGAGGGGTGTGAGCGGGCGGCCCACTGGCTTGCAAGGATCGGCGAGCGGCGTGCGCGGCGGTTCACCCCTGCGGGTGGAGCTACCCGTCGTACGCCGGCAGCGTGAGCTCGAAGACCGAGCCCGGCCCGTCCGGGTTCGCGAGGGCGGTGATGGTGCCGTCGTGCCGGTTGATGATCCGCCGGACGATCGAGAGGCCGAGTCCGCTGCCCTCGTAGTCGCGGTAGTGCGCCCGGTGGAACTCGTCGAAGATCTGCTCGCGCTCCCCTTCCGGGATGCCGATGCCGTTGTCGATGACCCGGATCGTCACGAAGCCCAGCTTCCCGCTGCACCCGTGCACGGCGATCCGTGGCTCGACGCCCGGGGCGACGTACTTCAGGGCGTTCCCGATCAGGTTGTCCAGCACCTGGCGGACCAGGACCCGGTCGGCCAGCAGCGGTGGGACCGGGCCGCAGGTCACGTTCTTCTCCGCGTGCCGTCCGGAGGCGACCTCGGCGACCAGCGAGCCGACGTCGACGCAGCTCACCTCGAGGTCGCGGGCACTGCTGGTCGCGTGCGTCAACAGGTCGCGGATCAGCTCCCGCATCCGGCGTGACGACGACCGCACCCGCGAGACGAACTCCCGGGCCAGCTCGGCGTCCAGGCCGCCGGTGTCCAGCTCGTCCGCGATCATCTCGGTCCACCCGTCGATCGCCGCGAGCGGGTTGCGGAGGTCGTGGGCGACGACGCCGGCGAACGCGGCGAGCTCCTCGCGCCGCGCATGCTCGATCGTGGTGTCCCGGAACAGCACCAGCGCCCGGGCCCGGGCGCGCAGCTCGTCGCGGGGCAGCGGCATGGCGGAGACCGCGACCACGCGGTCCGGCTGGTCGCCGTTGCGCACCAGGATCTCGGCGTCGCGCACGGTCTCCCCCAGGAGCGCCCGGCTGGAGGGCCGGTCGCCGTCGACCATCGGCGTCCCGTCGGCCCACCGGTCGGAGCGCGCGGCCAGCAGCTCGCAGGTCAGCTCCTGCTCGGCGAGCCCGAAGATCTCGGCGGCCGCGGCGTTGTGCAGCAGCAGGGCGCCAGCGGCGTCCAGGACGAACAGGCCCTCGTTCATCGACCCGATCACGGCCTGGCGCACACTCCCCTGGTAGTCGGCCTCCTCCTTGGTACGCCGCAGCTCGGCCGCGAGCGCCTCGCGCTCGTCGCGGCCGGTCGAGAGGCCCAGGCCCGTGACGACGAGGGTCGCGATGTAGAACTCCGCCAGCAGGTAGCCGATCTCGACCCGGTCCACCGCCGCGAACGGCCCGATGCCCGTCATCGTCAGGAAGATCGTCGCGACTCCGGCGAGGAAGGAGTGCGTGGCACTGAGCAACGTCGAGAAGCGGAGCCCGATCCACACGGTCGCGGCCAGCAGCGGGAACGCCAGCGGCAGCGTCTCGAAGGAGAAGGCCAGGCCGTACATGCCCACGGTGAACAGCACGGCCGCGGCCAGCTCGGCCCAGGTCGCCTCGCTGAGCAGCCGCGGCCGCGGGCGGCGGGACGTGATCCGCTGCCCGAGCAGCAGTCCGAACGTCACCACGATGAAGGCGCTGCAGGCGTTCCGGCCGAACCACAGCACGCCACCGAGGTCGAGGTCCCCGTCGCCGAGCAGGGTCCACGAGGCCGTGGCCAGGGCCGCACCGGCCGCGGTGCCGACCACCATCGCGACACCGAACCGAGCGAGCACCCGGGGCCGGTCGAGCGGGCGCTGGCCGCCGCAGCCCCAGAGGTCCGGGCACCAGAGGCGCAGCAGCAGGACCCCGAGGACGGTCTGCACGAGGACGGCACCGGCGAGGGCGACCGCGAGCTCGGGCTTCGAGCCGAGCACCAGGTTCGCACCCACCCCGACCACCAGCAGCAGCGCGCCGTCCCAGCTGAGCACCCGGGCGCCGCGCAGCAGCAGCCAGAGCATGGCGATGCCGCCGACCGGCAGCCCGGTCGCGAACCCCGGCGCCTCGTAGTCGCTCGCCCTGGTGCCGAGCGCGAGCACCATCAGGCACCCGGCGAAGACAAACCCTCCACCGGGACCGATGATCGCGCGCGCCATCTTCCGGTCGCCCGGCATTCCCCACTCCCACCTCAGGCCCCCACCCGTGCCCAGCAGGCTAGCCCTCCGGGCGGCCCCGCGTGGGGAACCGGGCCGGAACGGCGACTACGCGTCGTCGACGGCGAGGTCCTCGTCGTGGGTGCCCGGGCGGGGCGCCCACGGCAGCTCCTTCGCCGGGCGTACGACGATCAGCCGGTCGCCCCGGGCCAGCAGGGTGACCACCGGGTCGAAGTAGCGGTACACCTTCTCGTCGCGCACGACGGCGATCACCTGGTCGGGCAGCGACTGGGGCTGCCGGCCGACCTCGGAGACGAGCAGGTCGCGCTCGGCGACCTCGAGGCCCTCGCCGTACGTGAGGAGGTCCTCCATCACCGAGCCGAGCGTGGGCGACAGCGAGGACAGGCCCAGCAGCCGGCCGACCGCGTCGGAGGAGGTGATCACGGAGTTCGCACCGGACTGGCGCATCAGGGCGACGTTCTCCTGCTCCCGGACCGCCGCGACGATCCAGACGTCCGGGTTGAGCTGGCGGACGGTGAGCGTGGCCAGCACGTTGGAGTCGTCGCGGTTGGTCGTGATGATCACCTGGTTGGCGTCCTTGACGCCGGCGCGGCGGAGCACGTCCTGACGGGTGGCGTCGCCGGTCACGACGGCGAGGCCGTCGGCGTGGGCCTCCTGGAGCGCGGCGGCGCCGGGGTCGACGACCACGATCGACTCGCGGTCGATGCCGTTGTTGACGAGGGTGTCGACCGCGGCCCGTCCCTTGGTGCCGTAACCGATCACGACGACGTGGGCAGACATGTGCTTCCTCCAGCGGGCGACTCGGAACATCTCGCGACCCTGCGAGGCGAGCACCTCGAGGGTGGTCCCGATCAGCAGCACCAGGAAGGCGATGCGGAGCGGGGTGACGACGAACGCGTTGATCATCCGGGCGTGCGGCGCGACCGGCGCGATGTCGCCGTACCCGGTCGTGCTCAGCGTGACGGTCGAGTAGTAGATGGAGTCGACCAGGTCCACGTGGCCCGTCGGGTCGTTGGCGTCGTGGTAGGCGTCCCGGTCGAGGTAGACGAGCAGGACCGTGCCGACCAGGATGAACACCGCCAGCAGCAGCCGGCGGCTGAGCTCCCACCACGGCGACCGGCCGCGGTCGGGAAGGGAGAGCTTCCCGCGGGCGCGGCCCTGCGTGATGTCGCTGGAGTCGTCCGGCACGGCCGCAATCTATCCGGTCTCGTCGCGGGAGCCGAGGCGGCGCAGCCGCTGCACGAGCTCGAGTCGCGCCCGGGTGGTCGCCTTCTGCGGGAACACCTCGTCGAACGCCGCGTTCACCGCTGCGCCGATCAGCACCGCGATCGAGACCAGGTAGAGCCACAGGAGGACGGCGATGGGCGCGGCGAGCGGGCCGTAGATCGACTTCGAGTCGGCAGCGGTGGCGGTGAGGAACCAGCGCAGCAGGTACGACCCGACGATCCAGCAGAACAGCGCGAACGTCGCGCCCGGGAGGTTGAAGCTCCAGTTGGTCCGCACCGGGACGGACACGTGGTACAGGGTGGCGAGGAAGCAGATGCAGACGAGGATGACGACCGGCCAGTAGAAGGCGACCAGGAAGTCCCCGCTCTCGGGGAGCCAGTCCTCCACCAGGCTCGGCCCGGCGACGACCAGCGGGATCGAGACGACGCCGGTGACGATCGCGAGCAGGTACAGCGCGAAGGACAGCGCGCGGGTCTTGACGATCCCGCGGTGCCCGCCCAGCCCGTGCATGATCGTGATGGTGTCGACGAACACGTGCAGCGCCCGGGAGCCCGACCAGAGGGCGAGCACGAAGCCGAGGGAGATCACGTCGAGCCGGCCGCCCTGCAGCACGTCGTCGATGGTCGGCGTGATGATCCGGTTCACGGCGTTCTCGGTCAGGGCCCGCTCGGACAGCTGGACCACGGCGTCGCGCACGTCGGCGACCTGCGCGGCGCTGAACTGGTCGGACACGAAGCCGATCGCGCCCGCGAGCGCGAAGATCAACGGCGGCACCGAGAGGACCGCGAAGAACGCCGCCTCGGCGGCCAGCCCGGTGACGCGGTACTTCATGCAGGAGCCGAACGTGGTCACGACCAGGCGCCAGACCACTTCCCGGACCTGCACGAAGCGCGCCGCGACGGCACGCTCCACGCTCCCGGCCCCGGACATGGAACTAACGTAGTCACATGCGTTCGGAGATCCGGGTAGCCACGAACCAGGCACCGCCCCTGGTCGGTCACAACATCATCACGGGCGACGCCTCGCTCGTCGAGGCGATCACGCGGCACGCGTCGGCCGACCTGGTCGAGGACCTCGCCGTGGTGGGTGCGGAGGCCGGTACGCCCGAGGCGCGGGAGCACGGGATGCTCGCCAACGAGCACCACCCGGAGCTGGTCCCCTACGACCGGTACGGGCACCGGATCGACGAGGTGGCGTTCCACCCGTCCTGGCACTGGCTGATGCAGCGCGCGATCGGCCACGGTCTGGCGGCGACGGCCTGGGAGCAGCAGGAGGCCGGATCGCCGTACGCGCACGTACGGCGGGCCGCGGGCTTCATGGCCTGGTCGCACACCGAGCCCGGCCACGGCTGCCCGGTCTCGATGACGTACGCCGCCGTCCCGGCGCTGCGCGCCGACGAGGCGATCGCGAAGGAGTGGACGCCGCTGCTGGCCTCCACGGCGTACGACCCCGGCGTACGGCTGGCATCGGCGAAGCGGGGCGCGCTGGCCGGCATGGGCATGACCGAGAAGCAGGGCGGCTCCGACGTCCGCGCCAACGTCACCGTGGCGCGGCCGACCTCGGTGGACGGCGAGTACACCCTGCACGGGCACAAGTGGTTCACGTCGGCGCCGATGAACGACGTGTTCCTGGTCCTGGCGCAGGCCGAGGGTGGCGTCAGCTGCTTCCTGGTGCCGCGGGTGCTGCCGGACGGCTCCCGCAACCAGCTCGACGTCGTGCGCCTCAAGGACAAGCTCGGCAACCGCTCGAACGCCTCCTCGGAGCTGGAGTTCGACGGGACCGTCGCCCAGCGGCTGGGCGACGAAGGACGCGGCGTGCGCACGATTATCGAGATGGTCGCCGCGACCCGGCTCGACTGCGTGCTGGGCTCGACCTCGCTGATGCGGCGGGCGGTCAACGAGGCGTCCTGGCACGCCGCGCACCGGTCGGCGTTCGGCTCGCTGCTCGCGGAGAAGCCGCTGATGCAGAACGTGCTCGCCGACCTCGCGGTCGAGACGGAGGCGGCGACCGCGCTGGCGATGCGGCTCGCGGCCGCGGTGGACGCCGTGGACGACCCGCACGAGGCCGCGCTGCGCCGGATCGCGCTCCCGCTGGCGAAGTTCTGGGTGTGCAAGCGGACGCCGTACCTCGTGGCCGAGGCGCTGGAGTGCCTCGGTGGGAACGGGTACGTCGAGGAGTCCGGGATGCCGCTGCTCTACCGCGAGGCACCGCTGAACTCGGTGTGGGAGGGCTCGGGCAACGTGAATGCGCTCGACGTGCTCCGCGCGCTGGGACGCGAGCCGGAGGTGCTCGACGCCTGGATCACCGAGGTCGGCCGCGCGCGCGGCGGGGACCCGCGGCTGGACCGGGCGATCGAGGACACCCTGGCGCTGCTCGGCTCGCTGATGGGTGAGCCGGACCGGCTCGAGCTGAACGCCCGCCGGCTGGCGGGGCGGATGGCCGCGGTGCTGCAGGGCTCCCTGCTGGTGCGGTTCGCGCCGCCGGAGGTCGCCGACGTGTTCTGCGCCAGCCGGCTCGGCTCGGCGTACGACGGCACGTTCGGCGCGCTCGAGGGCGGGGACCTGCGCGCGATCGTGGCGCGCGCGACGCCCGTCGTCGGGTGAGCGCCCGGATCAGGTCGGTCAACGCCGGTGACCCGGAGCCGAACCGGGCCAACCGGGTGCGGGTCACCGGGTTCGGCAAGCGCCCCGTGGACCACGCCGAGCTCCGCCCGCCCGGACCGAAGCGCGGCGGCCTCGGCAGCGGCCTGGTCGGCGACTTCATCGGGAACACGGGGCACCACGGCGGCGACCGACAGGCGGTCTACGCGTTCGCCCGGGAGGAGCTCGACGCCTGGGAGCGCCGGCTGGACCGGGCCCTGCCCGACGGCGCGTTCGCCGAGAACCTCACGACCGAGGGCCTGGACGTCGATGCCGCACGGCCGGGCGACCAGTGGGCCGTGGGCGACCAGGTGATGCTCGAGGTGACCGGGCCGCGCATCCCGTGCCGGACGTTCTCCCACCGGATGGGCGTACGCGGCTGGATGCGGACGTTCTCGGAGGTCGGCCGCACCGGCGCCTACCTCGCCGTGGTGGCCGGCGGCACGGTCCGTCCCGCCGACGCGATCCGGGTCGTGGCCGAGGCGAGCCATGACGTCGGGCTGCCCGAGACCTTCCGGGCCTTCATGGGCGACCCCGCCGCCGTACGCCGGGTGCTCGAGGCCGGGTTCCTCCCGCCCGACGAGGCGGAGTGGCTGCACAGGCGGGTCGCGCCGTCGGGCTGACCCCGGGGGTCACCACGCGCATCACGGACAGGTGGCACCCGCGCACGTGCGGTACGCCGTCACCTGGTTGTGGAGGCTCGTGATGAGAGAGGACGGGGGGTCGTTGCTCGTGACGGCGTCCTTGAGCAGGTTGGTGAGCTGCCCCGGGTCGGTGTCGAGGTTGTAGTACTCCTGGAACGCGAGAGCCCCGGTGTCGCTGTAGGTCTCGATGTAGGCGAAGTGCGCGTCGTGCACCTGTGCCCACGTCGGGACATTCCCGTTCGCCGTGTCGAGCCAGTACTCGTTGAACTCGACCGAGCGGGTGACGCCTGGGAGGAGCGAGCGACCGTCGAGGACCACACCTGCGCCCGGGGAGACGCCCGTCGCCTGGTAGATCGTCGGCGCGATGTCGACGTTGGACACCAGCTCGGGGCTGGTTCCGGCGGTGACGTGCCCGTCCCATCGCACCCACATCGGGACGTTGATCGCCGGTGAGTAGGGCAGGAACTTCGAGACCCGGTTGTGCTCACCCCACAGCGTGCCGTTGTCGCTCCAGAACACGACCATCGTGTTGGCGAGCTGACCGCTGGACTGCAGGTAGCTCAGCAGGCGGTCGATCTGGTCGTCGACGCTCATCAGCACGCGCATCTGCCCCTGGCAGGTCGTCTGCACGGTCGCGTCGGTGACCTTGACCCACTTCGCGTAGGGCGGCTTGTCCGAGAGGTCGGACTCCCCGGGCTGCTTGAGCCCGCAGGCGGGGACAGCCGCGGATGCGTACTTGGGCTCGGCCCCGTAGGTCGCCAGAGCACCGGAACCCTCCGGGTGGGGGGCGTGGATCGCGACGTACTCGTACCAGGGGCGCCCCTGGGGGTCCGCCGCCATCGTCTTGAGGTAGTCGAGGGCGTAGTTCCCGGCGAGCGTCGTGGCGTAGCCGACGACCTTCGCGACCTTCCCCTGGACGTTGATGCGAGGGTCGTTGTAGGCGGAGGACTGCCACATCGCGTAGCGGTCGAAGTCAGGCGGTGCCGTGGTGAGCGGCCACTCGTGCAGGTACTTCCCGACCAGGGCGGTCTGGTACCCGGACTGGCGCAGGAAGTGCTGCACCGCGTCCGCCGGCCTGAAGTTGGCGACGTCGTGCTGGTGCATCATCAGGTTGTTGTGGTCGTACTGACCGGTCATGCCGGCGGCGCGCGCCGGGCAGCACGAGGGCGTCGAGACGTCGGCGTTGGAGTAGAACTTCCCGCTCGACAACCACTGGACGGTCTTCGGCATGTACGCCGCGATCTGGGCCGGCGACTGGTCGCGCATGTCGTCGAGCACGATGTTCAACACGTTCGGCCTGGTGTCCACCGCTGCGGCGCCGGCCGTGCTGCTCGTCGCCGTCACCAGTGCGCAGCTGGCGAGCAGCAGTGCGGCAACGAGGCCGATGAGTCCGTGTTCGCGCTTCGTCATGTGTCCCTCCGGGACCGACACGCCGGCTCCGCACGGCTACCCGATCACCGGGGGCGCTTGGTGACGTTGCTGAAGATCCGACTCCACGACAAGCTAGCCGTCGGCCAGTGGCGGGCGCATGACCGAATGTGGTGATCCACGCGCGAGTGGGGGTCAGGACAGGTCGATCCCGGGGTAGAGCGGGTGCTTGTCGAGCATCTCGGCCGACGCGTCGCGGACCTTGTCGGCCACGCCGTCGCCCACGGAGTACGACGCCTTGGACGGCTTGCCGTCCTTCGTCGTGCCGGGCTGGGTGTTCTGCAGGACGTGCACGATCAGCTCCGCGACCCGGTCGAACTCGTCGTGGCCGAAGCCGCGGGTCGTCAGCGCGGGGGTGCCGAGCCGGACGCCGGAGGTGTACCAAGCGCCGTTCGGGTCCCGTGGGACGGAGTTGCGGTTCGTCACGACCCCGGCGTCCAGCAGCGCCGACTCCGCCTGTCGGCCGGTGAGGCCGAACGAGGACACGTCGAGCAGGACGAGGTGGTTGTCGGTGCCGCCGGTGACGAGGTTGGCGCCGCGGGACAGGAAGCCGTCGGCGAGCGACTTGGCGTTGTCGGCGATCCGCTGGGCGTAGGTCTGGAACTCCGGGCGGCGCGCCTCGGCGAGCGCGACGGCCTTGGCGGCCATCACGTGCGACAGCGGGCCGCCGAGCACCATCGGGCAGCCCCGGTCCACGTCGGCGGCGTACTCCTCCTGGGCGAGCACCAGGCCGCCGCGGGGGCCGCGCAGCGACTTGTGCGTGGTCGTCGTCGTCACGTGGGCGAACGGCACCGGGTCTTCGTCGCCGGTGAACACCTTGCCGGCGACCAGCCCGGCGAAGTGCGCCATGTCGACCATCAGGGTCGCGCCCACCTCGTCGGCGATCTCGCGCATCTTCGCGAAGTTCACTCGACGCGGGTACGCCGAGTAGCCGGCCACGAGCACCAGCGGCTTGAACTCGCGGGCCTTCGCGGCCACGGCGTCGTAGTCGAGCAGCCCCGTCTGGGGGTCCGTGCCGTACTGCTGCTGGTGGAACATCTTCCCGGAGATGTTCGGGCGGAACCCGTGGGTCAGGTGGCCGCCCGCGTCGAGCGACATGCCCAGCAGCCGCTGGTTGCCGAGCTCGTGGCGCAGCGACTCCCAGTCCTCCTCGGTGAGTTCGTTGACGTTCTTCGCGCCCAGCCGTTCGAGGGCGGGCGTCTCGACCCGGTGCGCGAGGATCGACCAGAACGCCACGAGGTTCGCGTCGATGCCCGAGTGCGGCTGCGCATAGGCGTACGGCGCGCCGAACAGCTCGCGGGCATGCTCCGCGGCGACCGACTCGACGGTGTCGACGTTCTGGCAGCCGGCGTAGAAGCGGTGCCCGACCGTGCCCTCGGCGTACTTGTCGCTGAACCAGGTGCCCATCGTGAGCAGCACGGCAGGCGAGGCGTAGTTCTCGCTCGCGATCAGCTTGAGCGAGCCTCGCTGGTCGACCAGCTCCTGGCGGGTGGCGTCCGCGATCCGCGGCTCGACCGAGGCGATCACCTCGAGGGCCTGGCGGTACGCGCTGCTGGTGAGGGAGTCGATGCGCTCGTCGGTCATGCCACGAAGAGTAGTGGGCCCGCGAGTGTGACGTGGACCGCCCTCCGCCCGGTCGGCGGCGGGCCGACGGACGCGGTTGTCTCACATGACGGACGTCTGTCTCACTACATGGGATTTCGCCTTGTGGTGGACTCGTCCGGCCCCTGAGACTCCTTGACATGATCTCCGCTGCGACCCAGACGTTCCTCGTGGCCCGACGCCACGTGGACCTCGGACGCACGCGCAGCATGATGTGTTGGCATTCCTGACCAGCCGCCCCTCCCCGGCCGCTGAGCTCCCGGCAACGTCGCCGGTGGAGCCTCGCGAGCCGCACCATCCAGGAACGCCGAGGAACCGACACCCATGTCCGATCTCCGCTACACCGCCCAGCGTCCCGAGCGCACCGAGATCCCCCGCACGAAGCGCGGCGAGGGCCAGTGGGCGCTCGGGTACACCGAGCCGCTGAACAAGAACGAGCAGTCCAAGAAGGACGACAACCCGCTCAACGTCCGCGACCGGATCCTGAACATCTACTCCAAGCGGGGCTTCGACTCGATCGACCCGGCCGACCTGCGTGGCCGGTTCCGCTGGATGGGCCTCTACACCCAGCGCAAGCCGGGCATCGACGGCGGCAAGACCGCGATCCTCGACGAGGAGGAGCTCGACGACCGCTACTTCATGCTGCGGGTGCGTTCGGACGGCAAGCTCCTGTCCCCCGCGGCGGTCCGCGCGCTGGGCACCATCGGCGTCGACTACGCCCGGGACACCGCGGACATCACCGACCGCGAGAACATCCAGTACCACTGGATCCGGGTGGAGGACGTTCCCGCCATCTGGGACCGCCTCGACGGCGCCGGCCTGCACAGCACCGAGGCGTGCGGCGACTCGCCCCGCCCGTTCCTGGGCTCACCGGTCGCGGGCGTCGCGGTGGACGAGATCATCGACGGCAGCTCCGCGCTCGCCGAGATCGAGCGCCGCTACATCGGCAACCCGGACTTCTCGAACTTCCCCCGGAAGTTCAAGACCGCGCTCACCGGCCATCCCTCGCACGACGTGGCACCGGAGATCAACGACGTCGCGTTCGTCGGCACCGTGCACCCCGAGCACGGCCCGGGCTTCGACCTCTGGGTCGGCGGCGGCCTGTCGACCAACCCGATGCTCGCGCAGAAGCTGGGCGTCTGGATCCCGCTCGACGAGGTGCCGGACGCGTGGGAGGCGGTGGCGTCGATCTTCCGTGACTACGGCTACCGCCGGCTCCGGTCCCGGGCCCGCCTGAAGTTCCTGGTCCAGGACTGGGGCGTGGAGAAGTTCCGCGAGGTGATGGAGAACGAATACCTCGGCCGTGCTCTCGTCTCGAACCCCTCCCCCGCCTCCCCGGTGGGACACCGCGACCACATCGGCGTGCACGACCAGAAGGACGGCCGGAAGTACGTCGGCATCGCGCCGACCGCCGGCCGCGTCTCGGGCAGCCTGCTGGTCCAGCTCGCCGACCTGATGGAGGAGTACGCCGTGCAGGGCGCCCGCCTGACGCCGTACCAGAAGATCGTGCTCATCGGCGTGGAGCCCGCGGTCGTCGACGAGCTCCTGGACCGGCTCGACCTGATCGGTCTGTCCGCGCGGCCCTCGAACTGGCGGCGCAACACGATGGCCTGCACGGGCATCGAGTTCTGCAAGCTGGCGATCGTCGACACCAAGGACCGCGCCCGAGACCTCGTCGCCGAGCTGGAGCGGCGCTTCCCCGACCTGGACACCCCGATCACCGTGAACGTCAACGGGTGCCCGAACGCCTGCGCGCGGACGCAGGTGGCCGACATCGGACTCAAGGGCCAGCTGGTCATGCACGAGGGCGAGCAGGTCGAGGGCTTCCAGGTGCACCTCGGCGGCGCCACCGGACTGCAGGCGAACTTCGGCCGCAAGCTGCGGGCCCACAAGGTCACCAGCGCCGGCCTCGACGACTACGTCAGCTCGCTGGTCACCAACTACCTCGCTGACCGCGAGGACGGGGAGACGTTCACGACGTGGGTCCTGCGGGCCGACGAGGACCTGGTCCGCGGCGAGAAGACGCTCGAGTCCGCCCTGGTGGGTGGTTCCTCGTGAGCGAGCGCGCCGTACCCTTCCACTGCCCGTACTGCGGCGGGGAGGACCTGCGTCCGCACGAGGTCGTGTCCGAGTCCGGCGAGGTCTCCTCTCCCCACGGGAGCTGGGACTGCCGCGGGTGCCAGCGCGCGTTCTCGCTGAAGCTGATCGGCCTGCTGCGGCCCAGCGGAGGTGCCGCATGACCGCCGCCACGACGATCAACGCGCGGAACAACCGGGGCACGCAGACCGCGGGCCGGTCGCCCGAGGAGCTGCGCGAGCTGGTCTCGCACTGGGGCGCGGAGCTCGAGCTGGCACCCGCCGAGGACATCATCGAGTGGGCGGTCGCGACGTTCGGCGCGCGGTTCTGCGTGACCTCCTCGATGGGCGACGCCGTGCTCGCCGACATCGCCTCGAAGGTCGCCCCCCAGATCGACGTGGTGTTCCTCGACACCGGCTACCACTTCGTCGAGACGATCGGCACCCGCGACGCCGTGCAGGCGACGATGCCGGTCAACCTGGTCACGATCACGCCGGTGCAGTCGGTGGGCGAGCAGGACGCGACGTACGGCAAGGACCTCTACCGGACCGACCCCGACCTGTGCTGCAAGCTGCGCAAGGTCCAGCCGCTGGCCGACTCCCTCGACGGCTACGACGCCTGGGCCACCGGCCTGCGTCGCGCGGAGACGCACAACCGGGTCATCGCGCCGGTGATCGGCTGGGACGCCAAGAAGGGCAAGGTCAAGGTGTCCCCGCTCGCCCGCTGGTCCAACGAGCAGGTCGACAGCTACATCGCCGAGCACGGCATCCTGGTGAACCCGCTCGTGTACGACGGCTACCCGTCGATCGGGTGCTGGCCGTGCACGCGCCGCGTGGCTCCCGGCGAGGACCCGCGCAGCGGGCGCTGGGCCGGCACCAACAAGACCGAGTGCGGGATCCACTCATGACCCGCCCCCACCAGCCCGGCAGCGTGGCCGAGCTCAACTCAACCGTCACAGCACGCACCGCGAAGGAGGCAGTGAGATGACTGCTCCCGCTCTGGTGGCCCTGGCTCACGGCAGTCGTGACCCCCGGTCCGCCGCGACCATCAAGGCACTCGTCAGCGAGGTCAAGGCGATGCGCCCCGACCTCAAGGTCGAGGCCGCGTTCCTCGAGCTGTCGAAGCCGTCGTTCCAGACGGTGGTCGACCGCCTGGTCCGGGGCGGGCACGACGAGATCGTCGTCGTCCCGCTGCTGCTGACGGACGCCTACCACGCGAAGGTGGACGTCCCGTCGGCCGTGGCCGAGGCGCAGGCGCGGCACGAGGGGCTGCAGGTCCGCGCGACCCGGATCCTCGGCCTGGAGACGCAGTTCCTCGAGGTCCTGGACGTGCGGATGCGCGAGGCGCTCCGCTCGGCGCGGGTCCGCGAGCTCGACGCGCTGGTGCTGGCGGCGGCCGGCTCCAGCGACCCGCTCGCCAACCAGGCCGTGGCCCGGCTGGCCCGGGTGTGGGGCTCGCGGCACAGGCTGCCCGTGACCGCGGCGTTCGCCTCCTCGTCGCCGCCGGCGACCGGCGAGGCCGTGCGCGCCTTCCGCGCGGAGGGCCGCCGCCACATCGCGGTCGCGTCCCTGTTCCTCGCGCCCGGCTTCCTGCCGGACCGCGCCGCCGAGCTCGCCGTCGAGGCCGGCGCCATCGCGGTGTCCGAGCCGCTCGGCGCCCACCCCGAGCTCGCGCGCGCCGTGCTGGCCCGGTACGCCGTCGGCGCGGTCGAGCTGGTCCCGGTCTGACGCCGAGTCGGCGCAGTCTCAGCTGAGACTGCGCCGACTCGGCACTTGGAGACAGGACCCCGGCACCTGAGGCGGAGGCGCAGCAGCCGCCCGCATTCCTAGCGTTGCGGGCATGACCATCCTGCTGTCCAACACGCTCGGCTCAGTGTCGCCCGTCGAGGTGGCGCGCCACGTGCGAGCGGCGGTGGCCGCGTGATCGGCGTCGCGGCCGCGGACCGTGGCCGGAGCCCCGGCGCCCCCCGCCTCGACATCGACCTCGCGGCGGTGGCCGAGAACACCCGGGTGCTCGCGTCCCGGGCCAGCGGGGAGCTGATGGCGGTCGTGAAGGCGGACGGCTTCGGGCACGGCGCCGTCGACCTCGCCCGCACCGCGCTGGCCCACGGGGCCACCCGCCTCGGGGTCACGAGCCTCGACGAGGCCTGGCCGCTGCTCGACCTCGGCGTACCGGTGCTGAGCTGGCTGAACCCGGTCGACGCGGACTTCGCGGCCGCCACGTTCCGAGGCGTCCAGGTGGCGGTCCCCTCGCTGCAGCACCTGTCGGCGGTCGCCGCCGCCCCCGGCCGGACCCGGGTGCACCTGCACGTCGACGCCGGGATGGCGCGCGACGGTGCCGACCCGGCCGGCTGGGCACACCTGTGCCGTACGGCGCGGCGGGCCGAGCGGCGCGGCGAGGTCGAGGTGGTCGGCGTGATGGGGCACCTCGGCTGTGCCGACGTGCCGGACGACGAGTGCAACGCGCTGGCCCGCACCCGCTTCGTCTGGGCGCTCGAGCACGCGCGCGCCGCGGGGCTCCGGCCGCGCGACCGGCATCTCGCGGCCACGGCCGCGACCCTCACCGACCCGCGCACCCACCACACGATGAGCCGGGTCGGCGCCGGCCTGGTCGGGATCGACCCGTCCCGGACCACGCCCCTGCGGGCGGCGATGACCCTCACGGCGCCGGTGATCTCCGTCCGCCGGGTGCGGGCGGGCACCCCGATCGGCTACGGGCACGCGCACCGCACCAGCGCCCCGACGAACCTCGCCCTCGTGCCGCTGGGGTACGCCGACGGCCTGCCGCGCGCCGCGTCGGGCCGCGCGCAGGTGCTGGTGCGGGGCGTGCGGCGGCCGGTCGTCGGCACCCTCTCGATGGACCAGCTCGTGGTCGACCTCGGCCAGCGGGGCGTCGACCTCGGCGAGACGGTGACCGTGTTCGGTCCCGGCGACGCCGGCGAGCCCACCGTCGCCGAGTGGGCCGCCTGGGCGGGCACCATCGAGCACGAGATCGTCACCGGCATCGGCTCCCGCGTGGCGCGGCGGGTCCGCTCGGTGCCACACCTGCGGAGCCTCCCGTGAGGACCCGGGTCGCCGTGATCGGTGGCGGCCAGAGCGCCGAGCACGACGTCTCCCTCGCCTCGGCCGCCTCGGTCGCTGCCGCGCTGGACCCCTCGTCGTACGAGGCGGTCCCCCTCACCATCGGTCGCGACGGGACGTGGCGGGACCGGCGCCTGCGGCCGATCGGGTTCAGCGGGGCAGCCCAGGTGCTGCGCAGCTGTGACGTCGTGTTCCCGGTCGTGCACGGACCGAGGGGCGAGGACGGCGCCCTGGCGGCGCTGTGCGAGCTCGCCGGCCTCCCGTACGTCGGCTCGGGCGTCCGGTCCGGCGCCCTCGCCATGGACAAGTGGGCGACCAAGCTCGTCGCGGGCGCGATCGGGATCGCGACGGCGCCCGGTGTGCTCGTCACGGCAGCGACGGCCGACCACCTCGGCTGGAGCGGCCCGGTCGTCGTGAAGCCGGTAGCGGCGGGCTCCAGCCACGGGGTCGCGCTCGTCGACTCCGCGGAGGGACTGCGCCCGGCGCTCGACGCCGCGCTGGCGCTCGACGACCGGGTGCTGGTCGAGGACGTCGTGAGCGGGCGCGAGATAGACGTGGGCGTGCTGCGCTGCGCCGACGGCACGGTGGTCGCCGCCCCGGCGCTCGAGATCGTCGTCGACGGGCTCTTCGACCACGACACCAAGTACGGCGGGCACGCCGACCTGCGGGTCCCTGCGGCGCTCGAGGAGGTCGACGCGAAGGCGCTCGGGGCGGCGGCGCTCGCGGCGTACGACGCCCTCGGCTGCTCCGGCGTCGCCCGGGTGGACTTCTTCCTGACCGAGGACGGACCGGTGCTGAACGAGGTGAACACGGTGCCCGGGATGACCGAGCACTCGCAGGTGCCGCGGATGTTCGCGGCGGCGGGACTGTCCTACCCGGAGCTGCTCGACGAGCTGGTCCGCGGCGCACACCGGTGAGCCGCGCATCTGGTGTGATGTCCGCGTGAAGAGCTGGCAGCGCTGGACCCCCGACGCCATCGTCGGCGTCGTCGTACTGCTGGCCGGCCTGGCGCAGATCCGCGGGAACGTCTACTTCGGCCTCGACGCCGCCCCGATCGCCGTCGTCGTCGGCATCGCCGCCGCGGCCGGCCTCTTCCGTGCCGCGCCGGGTGTGGCGCTGGCGATCGCCTGGTGCGTGGGCGCGGTCCAGGTGACGACCGGCACCTACATGATGCTGGTCGAGGGGGCGTTCGCGCTGGTCGCCTTCGGCTGCGCGCGCTGGGGCAGTGCCGCCACCGTCTGGCTGAGCGGCCTCTCGATCCCGGCCAGCACGGCGATCGCGCTCTGGTGGCTCGACTCCGACGTGCTGCTCTACACCCTGGACCAGGTGCGGCTGCAGTCCCTGGTCGACCTCGCCCGCCGGACCGACAGCTGGCGGCCGACCGTCGGGTTCCTGCTGTTCGCGCTGCTCCTCGCGCCCTGGCTGCTCGGCCTGGTGCTGCGCTTCTTCGCCCGGTCGGAGGACTCGCGTCGGTCGCAGGCGGCCGCCGAGGCCGAGCGCGACCAGGCCGAGGAGATCGCCCGGCTCCGCGAGCAGCAGGCCCAGCTCGCCCGCGACGTGCACGACGTGGTGGGCCACTCGCTCGCGGTGATCCTCGCCCAGGCCGAATCGGCGCAGTATCTCGACGAGGTCGATACGCAGGGGCTCAAGCGCACGATGGCGAACATCGCGACCTCGGCCCGCACTTCGCTCGACGACGTGCGCCAGGTGCTGACGACGACGTCAGGCGACACCGCGCAGCGCGCCCGGCACGCCGACCTCGACAGCCTGGTCGAGGGTGTGCGCGCGAGCGGCCACGAGGTGCTCTCGCACGAGGTCGGGGTGTCGCACCCGCTGCCGCCGGAGCTGGAGGTGGTGGCGTTCCGCGTGCTCCAGGAGATGCTCACCAACGCGATCAAGCACGGCCGCCGCGACCAGCCGATCCGGGTGGAGCGGCACTGGGAGGGTGACCTGCGCATCGAGGTCGAGAACGCCGTCGATGACGCCCCCGAGGAGACCCAGCCCCTCCAGCTGCAGAGCCAGGTCGCACCGGGCGGGCAGGGCATCGACGGCATGCAGCGCCGGCTCCAGGCCGTGGGCGGGCGGCTCGACGTACGGCGCCGCCTCGAGCCGCCGACGTTCACCGCGACTGCGTGGGTGCCGCTGAGGGCCCAGGCATGAGCGACGACATCGGCGTGCTGCTCGTCGACGACCAGGACCTGTTCCGCGAGGGCGTCCGGGTGATCGTCGACGCCCAGGAGGGGATGACGGTCGTCGGCGCGGCCGGCGACGGTCTCGAGGCCGTGCAACTGGTCGACGAGCTCGAGCCGGACGTGGTGCTGATGGACATCCGGATGCCGGAGCTGGACGGCGTCGAGGCGACCCGCCAGATCTTCCAGCCGGACCGGGCGGCCCGGCGGTCGAAGCCGGTGCGCGTCGTCGTGCTCACGACCTTCAACCTCGACGACCGCGCCGCCACCGCGATCAGGTACGGCGCCAGCGGCTTCCTGCTCAAGGGCACCACCCCGGTGATGCTGGCCGACGCGATCCGCACCGTGCACGCCGGCAACGCCGTGCTCGCGCCGAGCGACCTGTCGACGCTGCTCGACGGCCAGTTCCGCAGCCGGACCCCCACGCCGGCGGCGTACCAGGGCCTCACCGAGAAGGAGCGCGAGGTCTTCGCCGCGGTGGCGCGGGGCCTGTCGAACACCGAGATCGGCGAGCAGATCTTCGCCAGCGAGTCGACCGTGAAGACCCATGTCGGCGCGATCCTGCGCAAGCTCGGCCTGCGCGACCGGGTGCAGATCGTGGTGTTCGCCCACGAGCACGGCCTCGTCTGACGCCGAGTCGGCGCCATCTCAGCTGAGACCGCGCCGAGTCGGCGCCATCTCAGCTGAGTCTGCGCCGACTCGGCGGGGGGATCAGCCGACGAGCCGCTCCATCAGGTGCTCGAGCTGGCGCGCCGGGTCGTCGGTGACGCCTCCGTGCACCGGTCCGGGCTGGAGCACGGTGCTGCGCGGCGCCTTGAGGAACCCGAAGCGCTGCCCGATCGGCTTGTCCGAGGCCGCACCACCTCGTCCGTCGCCGGCGCACACACCCTCGACGAAGCCGAGCGCCTCGCAGACCTGGTCCAGGTCGAGCCGCGGGTCGAAGGCCCGGAGCCGCTCCCGGTCGACGCGCCACGCGACGTCCAGGAAGTCGGTCGCCTGGCAGTAGAGCACGACGCCGACGTTCACGAACTCCTCGCGGTCCACGCGCGGCACGCAGCGGAGCACGACGTACTGGTAGGCGAGCTTGCTCATCGGGCGGCCGCCTCTGCCGGATCCTGGGGCAGCCACTGGCTGGTCCCCAGCCGGGCGGTCAGGAACCTCACGTAGGCGGCGCGCAGGGCCTCCGGGGTCTCGGCGCCGGGGACCGGCTCGAGCCAGCTGTCCGGGACGAGCGCGAGGATCTCCGTGAACGCGTGCTCGTCGAGCAGGCCGCGGATCTCCCCGTCCGCCTTCGGCAGGTCATGGGCGTAGGAAAGCAGCACGTGGTCGTCCGGGCTCCAGGGCTGGTTCGCGAACCGGGCGGGGTCGGTGATCCCTCCGGGCCAGGCATGGTGGAAGTAGAGCGCGGCGCCATGGTCGATCACCCAGAGGTCGCCGTGCCAGAACAACAGGTTCGGGTTGCGCCAGGAGCGGTCGACGTTCGCCGTGAACGCGTCCAGCCACAGCACCTTCGACGCCACGCCCTCCCCCGTGGGCAGCTCACCGTCGAAGCCGAACGCCCCCGGCAGGAAGTCCACGCCCAGGTTGAGGCCCGGGCTGGCGTTCAGCAGGTCCTGGACCTCCTCGTCGGCCTCGTAGCGGGCGATCTCGGGGTCCAGGTCGAGCGCGACGAGGGTCGGCGTGCGCAGGCCGATCCGGCGCGCCAGCTCACCCACGACCACTTCGGCGACCAGGACGCGCACGCCCTGGCCGGCGCCGCGGAACTTGCAGACGTAGGTGCCGAGGTCGTCGCCCTCGACGATGCCGGGCAGGCTGCCGCCCTCGCGCAGCGGGGTGACGTAGCGGGTCACGGCGACGGTCGGGATCACGAGACCCGATCCTCGTGCAGGAGCCGATCGCGCTCGGCGTCGACGTCGAAGTCGGCCGCGGGCCACTGCGGATCCAGGCCGCGCAGGGCGCGGAGCAGCAGCCGACCGACCGCCAGGTTGCGGAACCACTTCCGGTCGCTGGGCACCACGTGCCACGGCGCGTGCGCGGTGCTGGTGCGCTCGAGGACCGCGACGTACGCCGCCTGGTAGGCGTCCCACTTCGCCCGCGCGCTGAGGTCGGCGGGGTTGTACTTCCAGTGCTTGTCGGGCCGGTCCAGCCGGCGCAGCAGCCGCTCCCGCTGGGTGTCCTTGGAGATGTGCAGCATGCACTTGAGCACGACCGTGCCCTCCTCGACCAGCTCGCGCTCGAACGTGTTGATCTCGTCGTACCGCTGCTCGATCTGCTCCGGCGTCGCGAGCCCGTCGACCCGGCCGACCAGCACGTCCTCGTAGTGGGAGCGGTCGAAGACCCCGAGGTAGCCGGGTCCCGGCACCGCGCGCCGGATCCTCCAGAGGAAGTCGTGCTCGAGCTCCTCGTCGGTCGGCTTCTTGAACGACGTGATCCGCACGCCCTGCGGGTCGACCAGGCCGACGGTGTGCTTGAGGATGCCGCCCTTGCCCGAGGTGTCCATGCCCTGCAGCACCAGCAGCACCCGGCGGTGGCTGTCGCCCGAGACCCCCTCCGCGAACAGCCGCTCCTGGAGGTCGGAGAGCTCGTCGCCCATCGCGAACAGCGCGACCTTCCCCTCGCTCTTGCCGCCGCGGAAGCCGGGGGTCGCGTCGGTCGGGATCGCGGCGAGGTCCACAGGACCCGACGGGAGGCGGAGCGCGTGGTCGGCGTGGTCGGCGTGGACGGCGTGGACGGTCACCGCGCCATCATCCCAGCACCCGGCGGACGTCGAGGCTGCAGCCGACCACGGTGTCGACGGTGCCGTCGTCCTGGGGCTCGTCGAACCACAGGCCCTCGGTGAAGCCGGCCTTGGCGAGCATCCGCAGCGACGCGTAGTTGCGGTGGTCGGGCGCCGCGAAGAACCGGGTGGCCTCCGGGAAGCGGTGCCGCGCGCGGCCCATCCAGGACCAGAGCACCCGGGCGCCCAGCCCGCGGCCGCTCCACTCCTCGACGAGCGCGTAGTCGACGCCGACCGCGTCCGGGTCCGGCCCGAGCACGGCGTACTCCGGGTAGTCGCCGATCCGGTAGTCCTGCAGGAATCCGATCGAGCGGCCGTTCACCTCCGCGATCCACATCCGGGTCGGGGTCATGCCGTCGATGCTCGGGCCGTACTGCGCCGCGACCCGGTCCGGGGTCGGCTCGCCGTCCGAGGACCACCAGCGGTGCAGGTGCTCGGACTGTCGCCACCGGGTCACGTCGGTGAGGTCGCCGCGGGTCATCGCGCGGATCGTGAACCGGTTGTCGTGGTCGACGAGGAAGTGCTTGACCTCGCCCGAGAGGTCGACCGGCGCGGGCTCCACGTGCAGGCTCGCGACCGTACGGCGGGCGGCGGCGGCCCACGACTCCCCCTCGTGCACGACTCCGGACAGGTCGCGGCCGCGGTCGTGCACGAGGACGCGCACCGTCACCGCGGGTTCACCGCCCGCCGCGGTCGACCAAGGGC
This sequence comes from Nocardioides sp. URHA0032, assembly GCF_000620645.1. Lineage (GTDB taxonomy): Bacteria > Actinomycetota > Actinomycetes > Propionibacteriales > Nocardioidaceae > Nocardioides. The sequence goes on from NZ_JIAV01000018.1 coordinate 150,044, forward strand.
GGGTCGGCCGACCACGGGAAGTCGATCCAGCGCTCGGTACGCCGCCACACGTAGTCCGCGTGCACCAGGGTCTGCGGCTTCTCGTAGATCACCGCGATCCGGGCCTCGGCGACGTGGTCGGCGCAGAACGCCCGGACGATCTCCAGGGTCTTGCCCGTGTCGGCGACGTCGTCGGCGATCAGGATCCGGAGACCGGCCAGGTCCACGACGTCCGGGGTCGGCGGCAGCATCATCGGCACGTCCAGCCGCTCGTCGACGCCGGTGTAGAACTCGACGTTGACCGCGGACAGGTTCTTGACGTCCAGCGCGTAGCCGAGGCCCATGCCGAGGCCGAGACCGCCGCGGGCGATCGACAGCACCAGGTCGGGCTCGTAGCCGCTGTCGACCACCTGTTGCGCGATCTCCCGCACGGCCGTGCCGAACATCTCGTAGGTCAGGATCTCCCGCTCCGCAGCCACGGGAGCATTCTGGCGTGCCGGACGTCCTACTCGTCCAGCGTTTCCCGGCCCGCGTTCGCCAGCTCGTCCTTCACGACGGCGAACGACATCCCGGAGCCGTAGCCCTTGCGGGCCAGCATCCCCACCAGCCGCCGGGTCGCGGTCGTGTCGTCGACGCGGCTCAGGGTGCGCAGCTTCTTGCGCACCAGGACGCGGGCCGCGGCCTCCTCGTCGGCGGGGTCGATCTCGTCGAGGGCCTCGCGCGCGACCTCCTCATCGACCCCCTTGCGGCGCAGCTCCTGGGCCAGGGCCCGTCTCGCGAGGCCCTTCCCGGGCTGCCGCGAGGCGACCCAGGAGCGGGCGAACGCCTCGTCGTCGACCAGCCCGATCTCCTCGAACCGGTCGAGGAGGCGGGTGGCCACGTCGGCCGGCACGTTCTTGGCTGCCAGCTTGTCGCTGAGCTCCTTGCGGCTGCGGGCCTGACCGGTGAGCTGGTCGAGCAGGATCTTGCGCGCGACCGACTCGGGATCGGCCTCCGGCACCTGGACGGCGGTGTCCTCGGGCGGCGGTGGCGTGGGCGCCGGCGCGCGGCGGGTCCACGCGTCGACCCCGGTCGAGACGTCACCCAGCCAGTCAGGGGCCGGGCGGTCCTCGTCGAGAGTCATGTGTGCTCCGTTCGACCGTGGTCTCGATACGCTCGCTGGCGCTCGCTACTCGACCACCGAGAGACGTCGCTCACGCGACGGTGGTCTCGATATGTCCACCGACAGCCGACGCTCACGCGACCGCCGTCAGAACGCGTCGACGCCGACCGGCTCGGCAGGCAGCGCGGCGACCTCGTTGTCGACGGTCGGGCCGACACCGAGCTTCTCGAGGATCTTCTTCTCGAGCTCGTTGGCGAGGTCGGGGTTGTCGCGGAGGAACGCGCGGGCGTTCTCCTTGCCCTGGCCGAGCTGGTCGCCCTCGTAGGTGTACCAGGCGCCGGCCTTGCGGACGAGCCCCGCATCCACGCCGACGTCGATCAGGCCGCCCTCGCGGCTGATGCCCTTGCCGTACATGATGTCGAACTCCGCCTGCTTGAACGGCGGGGCGACCTTGTTCTTCACGACCTTGACGCGGGTCCGGTTGCCGACCATGTCCTGGCCGTCCTTGAGCGTCTCGATCCGGCGCACGTCGAGGCGCACCGAGGAGTAGAACTTCAGCGCCTTGCCACCGGTCGTGGTCTCGGGCGAACCGAACATCACGCCGATCTTCTCGCGCAGCTGGTTGATGAAGATCATCGTGGTCTTGGAGTTGTTCAGGGCGCCGGTCATCTTGCGCAGCGCCTGGCTCATCAGGCGGGCCTGGAGGCCGACGTGGCTGTCGCCCATCTCGCCCTCGATCTCGGCGCGCGGCACGAGGGCGGCCACCGAGTCGATGACGATCAGGGTGAGCGCCCCGGAGCGGATCAGCATGTCCGCGATCTCCAGCGCCTGCTCGCCCGAGTCGGGCTGGGAGACCAGCAGCGCGTCGGTGTCGACGCCCAGCGCCTTGGCGTAGTCGGGGTCGAGCGCGTGCTCGGCGTCGATGAACGCCACGATGCCGCCGGCCCGCTGGGCGTTGGCCACGGCGTGCAGGGCGACGGTCGTCTTGCCGGAGGACTCCGGGCCGTAGATCTCCACGACGCGACCGCGGGGGAACCCGCCGAGGCCGAGCGCGACGTCGAGCGCGATCGAGCCGCTCGGGATGATCTCCAGGGGTGCCCGCACGTCGTCGCCGAGGCGCATCACGGAGCCCTTGCCGAACTGCTTCTCGATGTTGGCGAGTGCGGCGTCCAGGGCCTTCTCGCGGTCTCCACCAGCCATGGTGTTCTTCCTTGTCTCTCGTCGTGGTCCAGGCACGTCGACGACGCTAGAGCGAGCCACCGACAGCGCCTGGTCAGCGCCGCCGACTGCTGTGGACGACCTCGTCCAGCGTCATGCCTGTGGACAGAAACTAGCCCACGGTCGAACAGATGTTCGGGAGGTGGCCCGGGCGTGTCGGCCCCGGGTCATGACGGGATCAGCACCCGGAACCGGCGACTCATCCGGGGACCACGTAGGTCAGGTCGAGACCGTCGGCCCACGTGTCGCAGCTGCAGCCGTCGGGCTCGGGCAGCGCCGCGACGGCGGAGGTGAGCAGCCCGGAGAGCCGGTCGAGGTTGGCCCGGAACAGCGCGAAGACCTCCTCCTGGCCGACGCCCGCGCCGGACTCGGCGCCGGCGTCCATGTCGGTCACGAGCGCGATCGAGGCGTAGCACATCCGCAGCTCGCGGGCGAGCGCCGCCTCGGGCGCACCGGTCATGTTGATCAGCGTGCCGCCGGCCGCGGCGTGCTGCTGCGACTCCGCGCGCGTGGAGAACCGCGGCCCCTCGATCACCACCATCGCTCCCCCGGCCCGCACGTCGGGCGCGGCGGCGACGAGCGCCTTCGACACGCGGGGGCAGTACGGGTCGGCGAACGGCAGGTGCACCGCCCCGGTCTCGACGTACGACGGGACGCGGCGGTAGGTGCGGTCGACCAGCTGGTCGGGCACGACCAGGTCGCCCGGCGCGACGTCGTGGCGCAGTCCGCCGACGGCGCACGGCGCGAGCACCTGGCGGACGCCGAGGGCGCGGAGCGCCCAGAGGTTCGCGCGGTACGGGATCGCGTGCGGGGGGTACTCGTGGTGCCGCCCGTGCCGCGGCAGGAACGCCACCCGCCGGCCGGCGACGGTGCCGACGGCGACCGGCGCCGAGGGAGCGCCGTACGGCGTCTCGACGGCCAGCTCCTCGGCGTCGTCGAGGAACGTGTAGAAGCCGGTGCCGCCGATGACGGCGACGTCCGCAGTGGTCATGGTGGTCAGCCTGCCAGCCGGGTCGTCGCCCGGGCGCCGAACCCGGCGACCGCGACCAGCGCGACCAGGCCGATCGAGCAGACCGCCAGCTCGGGATAGCCCCAGGCCCCGACCACCACGCCCGCCAGGCCACCAGCACCCGCGGCGGTCAGGCCCATCACCAGGTCAGCCGCGCCCTGGACGTCGGTGCGTGCCTCGAGAGGCGCGTGCTGGGCGATCAGCGTCGACGCGGCGACGGTCGCGAACGACCACCCGAGCCCGAGCAGGAACAGTCCGGCGAAGATCTGCCACGAGGTGCCCTCGGGCGCCCGGGCGCACAGCACCAGCGAGACCAGCAGCAGCACGGCGCCCTCGACCAGGACCGCGGGGCGGCCCGTGCGGTCCGCGAGCAGGCCGACCAGCGGCGAGAACCCGAACATCCCGAGCACGTGCAGGCTGATCACCAGCCCGATCACCCGCAGCTCGGCGTGGCCGTGCTCCATGTGCAGCGGGGTCATCACCATGATCGCGACCATCGCGGCGTGCGCGCAGGCCATGCCGAGCACGGCGAACCCGAGGACGGGACGCTCCCGGGCGGCCGCGACCGCGCGGGCCCACGCCGTACCCGACGGAGCGGTGGTGGGTACGCCGGCCGCCTCGCGGGCGAGCAGCAACGGGTCGGGACGCAGCAGGAGGCCGATGACGGCGGCGGCGCCGAGCATGCCGACGCTGCCGAGGGCGAACGGCCCGGTGAGCTCCGGGATGCCCAGCCACTCCGCGAGCGCCCCGGCGGGCCCGGTGAGGTTGGGCCCGGCGACCGCGCCGATCGTCGAGGCCCACACGACGGTCGAGAGCGCCCGGCCCTTGTGGGCGTCCTCGGCGAGGTCGGTGGCGGCGTACCGGGCGCCGGAGTTCGCGGCGGTCGTCGAGCCGAGCAGCACCGCGCCGACCAGCAGCACGACCATCGAGTCCAGGACCCCCGCGAGCACCGCGAGGAGCGCGCCGGAGGCGCCGAGGAGGTACCCGGTCAGCAGGCCGACCCGGCGTCCGCGGCGCGACATCAGCCGGGCGAGCAGGTACGCCGCGACCGCGGCGCCGAGCACCTGGAACGTCTGGGCGAGGCCGGCCAGGCTCTCCGAGCCGGAGATGTCGCGGGCGAGCAGCGAGGCGGTCGCGATGCCGATGGTGATGCCGGTGGCGCCGATCGCCTGCGCGATGACGAGCGTGCGGATCGTGCGGCGCTGGACGGCCGCCAGCTCCGCTACCGCTTGTTCGGTGGAAGCTCGAGGACTCGCCATACCGCCGCCCAGACCTCCTTCGGCGGGACGCCCGCGGCCAGCGCCTGCGAGGCGGTGCGGCCGCCGAGCTCGCCGATCACGAACATGTCGGCCCAGGACCGTGCGTACGCCGGCCCGAGCGCGTCGTCCATCCGGGCCCAGAACTCCGTGTGCCTCATGCCTTCCTCGCCCGGACGTCGAGCCAGGCCTGCTCGCCCTGGCTCCCGAGGTACCGCTCGAGGGACTCGACCTCCCAGCCGGAGGCCCGGACCGCCGCGGCGAGCGGCTCGGCGCGCCAGAACGTGAAGCGTCGCCCGGCCGCGACGTGCCCGTGCGTCGACCACCGCTCGCCGTCGCCCTCCTTGACGGTGAAGCGCAGCAGCCCGCCCGGGGCGGTGGCGTCCGCGAGCCGGCGCAGCACGACCGGCAGGTCGGTGCGGTCGACGTGCAGCAGGCAGGCGTTCGCCCAGACCCCGTCGTACGGCGTGCCCGGGCGTCCGGGGTCGTCGAGGTCGTCGGTGAGCGGGTCGAGCAGGTCGGCGGCGAGGCCCTCCTCGCGCATGAGCTCCACGAACCCCGGCGCCACGTCGGTCGGCCGCACGCTCAGCCCGCCCGCCTCGAGCGCGCGGGCGTCGCGGCCGCCGGCACTGCCGATCTCGAGCACGCGTGCCCCGACACCCAGCTGCGCGGCGAACTCGGCGACGGCCTCGATCGGGACCCCGCTCGTGCCGTCGCGGTACGCCCCCGCCGACGCGTCGTACGCCTCGACGGTCGCGCGGGCGACGGCGGCGCGGACGTCCCAGGCGTGGTGGAGCACGTCGTGCAGGTGGTAGAGCCCGAGGCTCTCGACGCTGAACTCGCTGCCGTTGCTGCGGAACCCGCGCCGGCTCCACGCGCCCGGGGGCACCCACTCGTAGCGCTCTGCGACCGTCTCGGCGGCGTCCAGCAGCTCGACGGAGACGGTGGCCGGGTCCTGCTCGGCGTACCGCTCGGCGATCGCGGTCTCGTCCTGGTCCCAGTTCGCGAACGTCGGCTCGTCCTCCTCGACCATGAGCCGGATCCGCACCTCGAAGATCCGGTGCACGTCCCGGACGTGGCAGGCGTACTCGAGCGGCGACCAGGTGCCGGGCGCCGGCCGTGCCGCGGCGTCCTCGAGCGTCAGCACGGCCTCCCAGGTGGTCGCGTTGTCGCGGATGACCTCAGGGATCCGGTCGACGGTGACCGCGGACACGTCGTAGCCGCACTCGGGGCAGGGCTCGTCGAGCACCCAGGTCCAGTCCTTGGTGTCGGGCACGACGCTCTCGCTCATGGCGGACATCCTTCCAGCCGGTCCGCGGGCCGCGCGCCCGAGTTCCCGCCAGCCTTCATGGAGATGGCGCCACTCCCTGCTGGGTCGGTGGGGCCGTGCGCCACCCGGCTCAGGTGAGCAGCAGCTTGTCGAGCCGACGGCGCACGATCATCAGCCCGACCACGCCCATCGCGACCAGGTACACGACGCTGAACGCCGAGCCCCACGAGAGCGCGCCGGTGGTGAGCTCGCGGCAGAGCACGACACCGCGGTACAGCGGGGTGAACTCGACGATCCACCGGATCGCGGCCGGGTAGGCCCCCACCGGGAAGAACGTGGCCGAGAACAGGAACATCGGGATCACCGCGAGGTTGACCCACTCGAAGTCCTGCCACGACCGCATCCACGTCGTCAGTGCCATGCAGATGCCGCCGAACGCGAGGCCGATGAGGAGCGCGGCGGGTACGACGAGCACCGCCCACCACGAGGACACCAGGTCCATCGCGACCATGACGAGCAGGAATGCGGCCGAGTAGATGCCGCCGCGCAGGAGGGACCAGCTCAGCTCGCCGCGGGCGATGTCCATCGTGGTCAGCGGCGTGGCCAGCATCTGGTCGAACAGCTTGTTGTACTTGAGCTTGAAGAAGAAGTTGAACGTGCTGTCCAGCAGCGAGCCGTTCATGGCCGAGGCGGCGAGCATGCCGGGCGCCACGAACTCGGCGTACGGGATGTCCTGGCCGTTGAACTCGAACCCGGTGATCAGCTGGCCGACGCCCACGCCGATCGAGAACAGGTAGAACACCGGCTCGAGGAAGCCGCTCACGAAGATGTACCAGGCCCGCCGGTAGGCGAGGTAGCTGCGGTAGACGATCAGGCCGGCGGCCTCGCCGGCGGCGAGGGGCCGCGCCTGGGCGCGGGCGAGGGCGGTCGACGCGAGCGACATCAGAAGGACATCCGCTTCGTGAGGCGGCGGACGGCCCACACCCAGCCCAGGGCGGCCAGCACCGCGAGGTAGACGACGTGCACGAGCGCCGTACCGGCGTCGACCGTGTCGAGCGTGAGCATCCTGGTGAGGTCGACCCCATGCCAGAGCGGGGTGACGCGGGCGACGGCCTCCAGCCAGGGATCGACGTTCTGGATCGGGAAGAACGCGCCGGAGAACAGGAACAACGGGATCATGCCGAGCCGGAAGACTAGGGCGAAGGCGCTCTCGTCCTTGAGTCCGGCGGTGAACGCGTAGATCGGGGTCGCGAACGCCAACCCGACCAGCAGTTGGGCGAGGAACGCCAGGACCGCGCCCCAGACGGTCGCGAAGACACCGAAGGGCGCCATCACGACGACGAACACGCCGCAGGTGAGCGCCACCCGGAACATCACGAACCCGAGGTGGCCGAGGATCACCTCTCGCACCGACAGCGGGGACGCGGTCATGCCGAAGTAGGTGCGCTGCCACTTGATCATGCCCATGACCGGGTAGGTCACCTCGCCGAAGACGGTCTGCATCGCCTGCGCGGCCAACAGGCCCGGGGCGATGAACGCGAGGTACGACGTGGCGCCGTCGAGCTGGTCGGGGTCGCCGGCGATGTAGTCGCCGAGCAGGACACCCATCGCGAGCACGTACAGCAGCGGGTTGACGAACGACGAGATCGCCGAACCCTTCCAGGTGCGCTTGTAGACGATCGTCCAGTAGTCGAGGAGCCGGCCCGCGCCGGCCACGGTGCTCGTGGGTGCCGTGGAGTCGGTCATCAGTCCACCAGCGTCCGACCGGTCAGGCGGAGGAACACGTCCTCGAGGGTGGAGCGGCGTACCAGCGTGGCGGCCGGCTGGAGGCCGCGCTCGTGGACCTTGGTCACCGTTTCCTCGCCGTCCGCGGTGTAGAGGAGCAGGCGGTCCGGCAGCACCTCGACGCGGTCCGCGAGGTCCTGGACCTTCTCGGCGAGCGCCTCGTGCTCGCCGACGCCGAACCGGAGCTCGGCGACCTCGCGGGTGGAGTGCTCGGCGATCAGGGTCAGCGGCGAGCCTTCCGCGACGATGACGCCCTTGTCCATCACGACGAGGCGGTCCGAGAGCTGCTCGGCCTCGTCCATGTAGTGCGTGGTCAGCACGATCGTGACGCCCTGCTGCTTGAGCCGGAACAGCCGGTCCCACACGACGTGCCGGGCCTGGGGATCCAGGCCGGTGGTCGGCTCGTCGAGCAGCAGCACCTCGGGCCGGTTGATCAGGCTGCGCGCGATCGTGAGCCGCCGCTTCATGCCGCCGGACAGGTCCTCCACCATGGACCTGGCCTTCTCGGTCAGCTGCACGAACTCCAGCAGCTCCTCGACCCGCTCCCGGACCTCCTTTCGCGGCAGCCCGAAGTAGCGGCCGTAGACGAAGAGGTTGTCGCTCACGGTCAGCTCGTTGTCGAGGGTGTCCTCCTGCGGGCAGACGCCGATCCGGGCCCGGATCTCCGGACCGTCGGTCGCCGGGTCGAGCCCGAGGATGCGCAGCGTCCCGCCGGTGACCGGCGAGACGGCGGCGACCATCCGCATCGTGCTCGACTTCCCGGCGCCGTTCGGCCCGAGGAACCCGAACGCCTCGCCCCGGCGTACGTCGACGTCGATGCCGCGGACGGCCTCGAAGCTCCCGAACGACTTCCGGAGGCCCGAGGCGAAGATCATGGAGTCAGGGTCCGTCACGTCACACCACCCTAGGACGCCCCACCGACAGCCGCCTCCGGTTATCGGTGGTCACACGCGTCACGTGCGTGCTGTCGGGTCCGCGGTTGGTGACCAAACCGCAGACGAATCGGGCCCCGATCTGCGGTTGGTGACCAATCCGCGCACCGGACGACCGCGCGGGCCGACCCAGGCGACCGCTATGCGAACGACGTCCGGACACCCACGATTGGTCACGAACCGCAGGTGGGAGCGCTCCAGATCTGCGGTTGGTGACCAATCCGCGTGCCCTACAGTCGCCGACGTGGATCGCCAGCACGCAAGGTCGGGATCACCGTTCGAGGCCAGCATCGGGTTCAGCCGGGCCGTCCGCATCGGCAGCACCATCGCCGTGAGCGGGACGGCACCGGTGTGGCCGGACGGCGGCGTGGACCCGGACCCCGCCGTCCAGGCCCGCCGCTGCTGGGAGATCGCCCTGACCGCGGTCGAGGAGCTGGGCGGTACGGCGGCCGACGTGATCCGGACCCGGCAGTTCGTCGTCGACCCGGCGGACGGCGAGGCGGTCGGCGCCGTGCACGGCGAGTTCTTCCGGGAGGTGCAGCCCGCGAGCACGATGGTGGTGGTCAGGGCGCTGCTCGACCCGCGGTGGAAGGTCGAGGTCGAGCTGGACGCCGTCCTCGCCTGAGCAGGCGCAGGCGGGGTGTGAGTCGCCCGGAGCACAGTTTCTGCGGGTGACCCGCTGGGCACCGTCAGCGTCGTGTCCTTCGAACAGTCCAGCACCGGGCGCTACGCGGCGATCGCCCGACTCCTGGTCCGGCACGGGCGGTCGGACCTGGTGTCCGGTGCCCGCCTCGACGAGTACGCCCTGAACCCGGTCGGCGACGATCCGGTCTCGGACAAGGCGGAGGCGTTCGCGGCCGACCTGGAGTCGATGGGCCCGACGTTCATCAAGCTCGGCCAGCTGCTCTCGACCCGGTTCGACCTCCTGCCGGCGTCCTACACGACCGCGCTGAGCCGGTTGCAGGACGAGGTGGAGCCGTTCGACTTCGAGATCGTGCGTACGACGATCGCCGAGGACCTCGGCGCCGACGTCCGTCACCTCTTCGCCGAGCTGGACCCCGAGCCCGTGGCCGCCGCCTCCCTGGGGCAGGTGCACCGGGCCGTCCTGCGCAGCGGCCGCGAGGTGGCGGTCAAGGTGCAGCGGCCCGGCGTGCGCGACGAGGTCCGCGCCGACCTGGCGACCCTCGCCCGGATCGCCACGGTCGCGGACAAGGGCAGCGACCTGGGCCGCACCTACGGCTTCGCCGGGCTGCTGCGCGAGTTCGAGAGGTCCCTGCGGCTGGAGCTGGACTACCGGCGCGAGGCTCGCAACCTGATGCGCTTCGCGGACCTGACCAGACGGTACGACCTCCTGGTCGTGCCCGACCCGGTCTTGGACCTGACGTCGGGCCGGGTCCTGACGATGGACTTCGTGGAGGGCCGCAAGGTCACCGACGTCGGTCCGCTCGGGCTGCTCGACCTCGACACGGCGGCGATCGTTGACCAGCTGTTCTCGGCGTACCTGAAGTGCATCCTCGAGGACGGCTTCCTGCACGCCGACCCGCACCCCGGCAACGTGCTGGTCACCACCGACGGCCGACTCGGGATCCTGGACCTGGGCATGGTCACCACGATCCCGCCGCGGCTCCAGGAGAAGGTGGTCCGCCTCCTGGTCGCCATCGGCGACGACAACGGCGAGCAGGCGGCGCGGGTGCTGGCCGACATGGGCCAGCCACTGGAGCACTACGACGCGGAGGCCTTCCGCGACGACGTCACCCACCTGGTCGCGGAGGCGGTCGCCACCGGCCCGGACCTGCAGGCCGGACGGGTGCTGGTCGAGCTGAGCCGCGTCTCCGGCGCGCACGGCCTGCGCCCGCCGCCGGAGATGTCGATGGTCGGCAAGGCGCTGCTGAACCTCGACCAGACCACGCTGCACCTCGAGCCCGACTTCGTGCCCGCGGAGGCGATCCGCGACAACCTGCCGCACATCCTCCGCGGCGGGCTGCGTACGTCGCCCGGCGACCTGGTGACCGCCGCGCTGGACGCCAAGGAGTTCACCTCGCAGCTCCCGCGGCGGGCCAACCAGATCCTCGACAGCCTCGCGGACGGCCGGTTCCGGCTGCGCGTCGACGCCGTGGACGAGGAGCGGCTGCACACCGTGCTCCAGCGCCTGGCGAACCGGGTCACGCTGGGACTGGTCATCGCCGCCACGATCCTCGGCGCGTCGCTGCTGATGCAGGTGCCGACCGACACCGAGATCCTCGGCTACCCGGCGATCGCGATCGTCCTGTTCACCGTGGCCATCCTCGGCGGGGCCGCGCTCGCGGCCTGGATCGTGGTGACCGACCGCAAGGTCGCCCGGACCGAGCTGCGCGCCCAGAAGGACGCCCCACGCCTCTGAGCCCAGGCCCTGTCGGTGCCGTGCGCAAGGATGGAACGGTGCCCGGTCCCCTGGAGAGGTTCAGCGAGGCGACGCGCACCTGGTTCGGTGCCGCGTTCGCCGAGCCGACCCCTGCCCAGGAGGGCGCCTGGCAGGCGATCGGCGCCGGCCGGCACGCGCTGGTGGTCGCGCCGACCGGCTCCGGCAAGACGCTCAGCGCGTTCCTCTGGAGCATCGACCGGCTGCTGACCGAGGAGCGCCCGGAGGACAAGCAACGGCGGTGCCGGGTCCTCTACATCTCCCCGCTCAAGGCCCTCGGGGTCGACGTCGAGCGCAACCTGCGCGCCCCGCTCACCGGCATCCGCCACACCGCCGAGCGGCTCGGGGTGCAGGTCCCGGACGTGACCGTCGGCGTCCGGTCGGGCGACACCCCCGCCGCCGACCGCCGCAAGCTCACGACCTCGCCGCCGGACATCCTGATCACGACCCCCGAGTCGCTGTTCCTGATGCTGACCAGCCAGGCACGCGAGGCCCTCCGCGGTGTCGAGACCGTGATCCTCGACGAGGTGCACGCCGTCGCCGGCACGAAGCGCGGCGCCCACCTGGCGGTCAGCCTGGAGCGCCTCGACGCGCTGCTGGACAGCCCGGCCCAACGGATCGGGCTGTCGGCCACGGTCCGCCCGCTCGAGGAGGTGGCCCGCTTCCTCGGCGGCAGCGCCCCGGTCGAGATCGTCGCGCCGCCGTCCGCGAAGGAGTGGGACCTCCGGGTCGTCGTCCCGGTCGAGGACATGACCGCTCCGGAGGAGTACGACGAGGAGGACGGCGACCCGCAGCGATCCCAGAGCATCTGGCCGCACGTCGAGGAGCGGGTCGTCGACCTGATCGAGCAGCACCGCTCGACGATCGTCTTCGCCAACTCCCGCCGGCTGGCCGAGCGCCTCACCGCGCGCTTCAACGAGATCGCGACGGACCGCGCGGGCGCCGCGCTCGAGGGCCCGGCGAGCAGCCCGGCCCAGGTGATGGCCCAGTCCGGGCAGAGCCACGGCGCCGAGCAGGTGATCGCGAAGGCCCACCACGGCTCGGTGTCCAAGGAGCAGCGCGCACTCATCGAGGACGACCTCAAGCGCGGCCGGCTGCCCTGCGTGGTCGCCACCAGCAGCCTCGAGCTCGGCATCGACATGGGCGCGGTCGACCTGGTCGTCCAGATCGAGTCGCCCCCGTCCGTCGCCAGCGCGCTCCAGCGGGTCGGCCGCGCCGGCCACCAGGTCGGCGAGGTGTCGCGCGGCGTGCTGTTCCCGAAGCACCGCGGCGACCTGGCCCAGACCGCGGTCGCGGTCGGCCGGATGCGCACCGGCGCGATCGAGTCGCTCCGCGTCCCGGCCAACCCGCTGGACGTGCTGGCCCAGCAGGTGGTCGCCGCCACCGCCCTTGACGCGTGGGCCGCCGACGACCTCTACGAGCTCGTGAAGCGCAGCGCGCCGTTCACGAACCTCCCCCGCAGCGCCTACGACGCCACCCTCGACCTGCTCAGCGGCCGCTACCCCTCCGACGAGTTCGCCGAGCTCCGCCCGCGCATCGTCTGGGACCGCGTCACCGGCCTCCTCACCGGCCGACCCGGCGCGCAGCGCCTCGCGGTCACCAGCGGCGGGACCATCCCCGACCGCGGCCTGTTCGGCGTGTTCCTCGTCGGGGGCGAGGGGCCGGGGCGCCGGGTCGGCGAGCTCGACGAGGAGATGGTCTACGAGTCCCGGGTCGGCGACATCTTCGCGCTCGGCGCGACCAGCTGGCGGATCGAGGACATCACCCACGACCGGGTGCTGGTCACGCCCGCGCCGGGCATCCCCGGCCGGCTGCCGTTCTGGAAGGGCGACACCCTGGGCAGGCCCGCCGAGCTCGGTGCCGCGATCGGCGCCTTCACCCGTGAGCTCGGGGCCCTGCCGCGCGACCGCGCCGTCCAGCGGGTCCGCGAGGACGGCCTCGACGAGTACGCCGCCGGCAACCTCGTCACCTACCTCCACGAGCAGCTCGAGGCGACGAACCTCCTGCCGACCGACCAGACCCTCCTCGTCGAGCGGTTCCGCGACGAGCTCGGCGACTGGCGGCTGGTGGTGCACTCGCCGTACGGCGTCCCGGTCCACGCTCCCTGGGCCCTGGCGATCAACGCCCGCCTGCGCGAGCGGTACGGCGTGGACGGCCAGGCCGTCGCGTCCGACGACGGCATCGTCATCCGGATCCCCGACACCGACGCGGAGCCGCCCGGCGGCGACGTGATCGTGTTCGAGCCCGACGAGATCGAGGCGATCGTCACCGACGAGGTCGGCGGCTCGGCGCTCTTCGCCAGCCGGTTCCGCGAGTGCGCCGCCCGCGCGCTGCTGCTCCCCCGCCGCGACCCCGGGCGCCGGTCGCCGCTGTGGCAGCAGCGCCAGCGGTCGGCCGCGCTCCTCGAGGTGGCCTCGAAGTACCCCTCCTTCCCGATCGTCCTCGAGGCCGTCCGCGAGTGCCTCCAGGACGTCTACGACCTGCCCAACCTGGTCGCGCTGATGCGCGGGGTCGACCGCCGCGAGGTCCAGGTCGTCGACGTGCCCACCCACCAGCCCTCCCCGTTCGCGCGCAGCCTGCTGTTCGGCTACGTCGCCCAGTTCATGTACGAGGGCGACTCCCCCATCGCCGAGCGGCGGGCGGCGGCGCTCTCCCTCGACCAGGGGCTGCTGGCGGAGCTGCTCGGGCGCGCCGAGCTCCGCGAGCTGCTCGACCCCGAGGTGCTCGCCGAGGTCGAGGCCGAGCTCCAGCGCACCGCCCCGGACCGGCGCGCGCGTGACGCCGAGGGCGTCGCCGACCTGCTCCGGATGCTCGGCCCGCTGTCCAAGGCCGAGGTCGCCGAGCGCTCCGTCGAGGGCGCCGACGTCGGCCCGTGGCTCCGGGCCCTCGCCGACAGCCGCCGGGCGGTCGAGGTGCGGATGGCCGGCGAGGAGCGCTGGACCGCGGTCGAGGACGTCGGCCGGCTCCGGGACGGGCTGGGCGTGCCCGTGCCGCCCGGCACCCCCGACGCGTTCACCGATCCCGTGGAGGACCCGCTCGGCGACCTCGTGGCCCGCTACGCCCGCACCCACGGGCCCTTCACCACCGACCAGGTGGCGGCACGGCTCGGGCTCGGCGCCGCGGTCGTCCGGCACACCCTCCAGCGGCTGGCCGCGCAGGGTCGGGTGCTCGACGGCGAGTTCCGGCCCTCGGGCAGCGGCACCGAGTGGTGCGACGCCGAGGTGCTGCGCCGGCTCCGCCGCCGGTCCCTGGCCCGGCTCCGGCAGGAGGTCGAGCCGGTCGAGCCGGAGACGCTCGGCCGGTTCCTGTCCGCGTGGCAGCACGTCGGCGGCAGGCACCGCGGCATCGACGGCGTCCTCACCGTGGTCGACCAGCTGGCCGGCTGCGCCGTCCCCGCCTCGGCGCTCGAGCCGCTGGTGCTCGCCGCCCGGGTCCGCGACTACGAGCCGTCGTACCTCGACGAGCTCACCGCCTCCGGCGAGGTGGTGTGGGCGGGCCACGCAGCCCTGCCCGGATCCGACGGCTGGGTCTCGCTCCACCTCGCCGACCAGGCACCGCTGACGCTGCCCGAGCCGGCCCCCTTCGAGCACAGCGAGCTCCACCAGGCGGTCCTCGATGCGCTCGCGCCGGGTGGGGCCTGGTTCTTCCGCCAGCTCTCCGACCAGGTCGGCTCGACGAACGACGCCGCGCTCTCGGCGGCGCTCTGGGAGCTGGTCTGGGCCGGCCGGGTCAGCAACGACACCCTCGCCCCGCTCCGGGCGCTGACCCGCAGCGGCACGCCCAGCCACCGCAGCCGGCGACCCCCGCCGCGCCTCGGCCGCCGACCGGGCGGCCCGGTCCGCACGGGCCCGCCGGAGACCGCGGGCCGCTGGGCGCTGCTGCCGGCCCTCGACACCGACCCGACCCGCCGCGCCCATGCCGTCGCCGAGCGGCTCCTGGACCGGCACGGCGTGGTCATCCGCGGCGCGGTGGTGAGCGAGCGGGTGCCGGGCGGCTTCGCGGCGGTCTACAAGGTGCTGTCGGCGTTCGAGGACTCCGGTCGCTGCCGCCGCGGCTACTTCGTGGCCGGCCTCGGTGCTGCCCAGTTCGGCACCGCCGGCGCCGTGGACCGGCTGCGCACGTTCAGCGAGGTCCCGCACGACGCCAAGCCGAGCGCCGTCGCGCTCGCGGCGACCGACCCGGCCAACCCGTACGGCGCCGCGCTGCCGTGGCCCGAGACCAGCGGTCACCGGCCCGGCCGCAAGGCAGGGGCGATCGTGGTGCTCGTCGACGGTGTGCTGACGCTGTACGTCGAGCGCGGCGGCCGCACCTTGCTGACCTGGTCCGAGGACCCCGACCTGCTCGGCCCGGCGACCGCCTCGCTGGCCGACGCCGCGCAGCGCGGCTCCCTGGGCCGGATCACCGTCGAGAAGGCGGACGGCGAGCAGCTGCTGGGCTCCGGCTCGACGCCGCTGCGCGAGGCGCTCCAGGCGGCCGGCTTCGTGACGACGCCGAAGGGGCTCCGGCTGAGGTCGCCCCATGGCTGAGAAGAACCGTGCCTGAGGGCGACGCCGTCCGCCGTACCGCCCGGCGGCTCGCGAGGTCCCTGGACGGCCGGCAGCTCACCCGCACGGACTTCCGGGTGCCGCGGCACGCCACCGCCGACCTGTCCGGCGGGACGGTGCTCGAGACGGTCTCGCGGGGCAAGCACCTGCTCACCCGGGTCGACGCCCCGGCGGGGCGGATCACGCTGCACACCCACCTGAAGATGGAGGGCAGCTGGCGCACCTACGACGCCGGCCGCCGCTGGAACTCCCGCGCCCCCGAGATCCGGGTGGTGCTGGAGACGGCCGAGGTGACGGCGGTGGGCTACACGCTCGGGATCGTGGAGCTGATCCCCACCGAGCGCGAGGAGGACTCGGTCGGGCACCTGGGGCCGGACCTGCTCAGCCCGGACTGGGACGAGGAGGAGGCGCTGCGACGCCTGCGGGAGCACCCGGAGCGGCCGGTCTTCGAGGCGCTCCGCGACCAGACCCTGCTCGCCGGGGTCGGCACGATCTACGCCGCCGAGGTGCTGTTCGTGACGGGTGTCGCGCCGGAGACACCGGTCGGGGCCGTGCCCGACCTGCCCCGGATGGTGCGGCGGGTCCGCCAGATGCTCGACCAGGAGTGGTCTCGCACCGGGCGCGCGTGGGTCTACCGCCAGAAGCTGTGCCTCCGCTGCGGCACCCAGGTGCGCGTCGACCAGCTCGGCCCGGCAGGCCAGGAGCGCTCGGCGTACTGGTGCCCGAGCTGCCAGCGGCTCACGCAGCAGACGTGACGACGTCGCCCGCGCGGGCGGCGACGGGGATGCGGGACAGGCCCGCCGCGGCCTCCTCGAGGGCGACCAGGTCGGAGACGTCGCGCAGCACGTCCGAGAGCGGCACCTCCAGGGCCCCGCACAGGGACGCGAGGAGCTCCGAGGAGGCTTCCTTCTGACCGCGCTCGATCTCCGAGATGTAGCCCAGGCTCACCCGGGCCTCGGCGGAGACCTCGCGGAGGGTCAGGCCCCGCTGCATGCGCACGTCGCGGAGCACGTCGCCGAGCAGCCGACGGAACAGCACCATGCGCGTCTCCCTTCGAGTACGTGGGCCCAACGCTACCCGAGAGGTGTTTCTTCCCGGCGCAGGACGGACTCGAACGCGGCGAGCGCCTCCTTCACGGTCCGGTCCTGGATCTGGTGCCGCTTCCCGGACAGCTCCAGCGCGACCGCCTCGACCAGGCCCGGTCCCGCGATGCCGACGAACACCGTGCCCGGCGGCTTGCCCTCCTGCTCGGTCGGCCCGGCCACGCCGGTGGTGGAGAGCCCGAACGTCGCGCCGGTCAGGGCTCGCACGCCGGAGGCCATCGCCTTCGCGCACTCCGGCGACACCACCCCGTGCTCCTCGATGATCCGCTGGTCGACCTCGAGGAGGGACGCCTTGAGCTCCGTCGCATAGGTGACCACCCCACCGAGGTAGGTCTCCGAGGCGCCCGGCGTGTCGGTCAGCGCCACCGCGAGCCGCCCACCGGTCAGCGACTCCGCGGTCGACACCGTGCTGCCGCCGGCCCGGAGCAGCAGGTGCACGCGCTTCAACAGGTCCGTCACGCGCGCAACGGTAACCTCAGGCGCCCGCCGCTAACCTCACCCCATGGCGCTGCCCATCGCGGACTACGCACTGATCGGTGACCGCCGTACCGGTGCGCTGGTCGGCGCCAACGGCTCGATCGACTGGCTCTGCCTGCCCCGCTTCGACTCGGCCGCCTGCTTCGCGGCCCTGCTCGGCACCGAGGAGCACGGCCACTGGCAGCTCTGCCCCGTCGGGGAGTACGACGTCTCGCGGCGCTACCTCGGCGACTCGACCGTGCTGGAGACGACCTTCACCACCGCCGACGGCGTCGTCCGGCTGACCGACCTGATGCCGCGCGAGGACGTCCGCTCCGACGTCGTGCGCCGCCTCGAGGGCCTCCACGGCACGGTCCGGATGCGGCACGTGTGGCAGGTGCGCTTCGACTACGGCG
Source organism: Nocardioides sp. URHA0032 (assembly GCF_000620645.1). Classification (GTDB taxonomy): domain Bacteria; phylum Actinomycetota; class Actinomycetes; order Propionibacteriales; family Nocardioidaceae; genus Nocardioides. Next base: position 167,512 of record NZ_JIAV01000018.1, read on the forward strand.
CGATCATCCCGTGGGTCCGCCGGCGCACCGTGGGCGGAGAGGCGGTGATCAGCGCGATCGCCGGGCCCGACCAGCTCGTGCTCCGCGGTCCCCGGCTGCCCAGTGCGGACGACCACCGGCACGTCGACGAGTTCGACGTCGACGCGGGGGCGGTCCTCACGTTCTCGGCCACGTGGCTGCCCTCCTACGCGCCGCTCGCGCAGATCGGCGAGCCGGCCGACGACATCGAGACGTCGGTGCGGGAGGGGCAGGAGTGGGCCGACAACTGCCGCGTGGGCCTGCCGCAGGACGCCCTGGTCCGGCGCTCGCTGATCACGCTGCGCCTGCTCACCGACGAGCAGACCGGCGGCATCGTCGCGGCGCCCACGACCTCGCTCCCCGAGGATCCGGGCGGCGAACGCAACTGGGACTACCGGTACTGCTGGCTCCGCGACGCCGCCCTCACCCTCGACTCGCTGATCTCCGCCGGCTACACCGACGAGGCGCAGCTCTGGCGCCGGTGGCTGCTGCGCACCGCGGCCGGCGACCCGCAGGACCTGCAGATCGTCTACGCCACCGACGGGCACCGCCGGCTGACCGAGCTCACCCTCGACCACCTGCCGGGGTACGCCGACTCGCGGCCGGTCCGGATCGGGAACGGCGCCGCCCTCCAGCGCCAGCTCGACGTGGTCGGCGAGGTGATGATGGCGCTCGAGCACACCCGGCAGATCACCGGCCACGCCGACCGCGATGCCTGGTCCCTCCAGCGCGCGCTCGTCGACGAGCTCGCCGGGAGCTGGCGCAAGAAGGACCACGGCCTGTGGGAGATCCGCGGGCCGCAGCGCCACTTCACCCACTCCCAGGCGATGGTCTGGGCGGCGTTCGACCGCGCCGTACGCGCCGTCGAGGACTTCGACCTCCCCGGGCCGGTGGACCGGTGGCGCTCGATCCGCGACGCCGCCCACGCCGAGGTGCTCGAGAAGGGGTACGACGAGGCGCGGGGCACGTTCGTGCAGCACTACGACACGACCGAGGTCGACGCCTCCCTCCTGGTGCTGCCGGCGATCGGCTTCATCGCCGGCGACGACCCGCGGATGCTCGGCACCATCGCGGCGGTCGAGGAGGACCTGATCCGCGACGGGCTCGTGCTGCGCTACCGCACCCAGACCGGCGTGGACGGGCTGGCCGGGGACGAGCACCCCTTCCTCGCCTGCTCCTTCTGGCTGGTGTCCGCCTACGCGCGGGCCGGCCGCGTCGACGAGGCGGAGGCGCTCTTCGGTCGGCTTTGCGGGCTGACGAACGACGTCGGGCTGCTCTCCGAGGAGTACGACCCGAGGACGGGCCGGATGGTCGGCAACTTCCCGCAGGCCTTCAGCCACCTGGCACTGGTCCGGGCGGCCTTCGACCTCGCCGACGCCGGCGCCCGGCAGGTCTCTGCGCGAGGGGCTCGTGGGGGTTAGGTTACGGCCCTCGGAACCCATCTCTAGGAGACGACACATGCAACCGAACCGTCGTACCGCTCGGGCCATCCCGGTCGCGGCTGCACTGACATCCCTGGCGCTCGCCGGGCTCGCGGCCACGACCGCGTCCGCCGCCCCGGAGCGGAGCACTGCCCAGCCCGCCAGGGTCAGCACGTCCGGCCAGTCCGCCGAGACGTCGTACCACAGGCTCGCGGACCGGAAGGGCAGCAAGGACCTCGTCAAGCTCGACCTGCTGGCGTTCAACGACTTCCACGGCAACCTCGAGCCGCCCAGCGGGTCGGGCGGCCGCGTGAACAACACCAACGCCGGTGGCGCGGCCTACCTCGGCCGCCTGCTGTCCGACGAGCGGAAGAAGTCGCGGGCGGCCGGAGCCGTCCCGATCACGGTCGCGCCCGGCGACATCGTCGGGGCCTCGCCCCTGCTGTCCGCGGCGTTCCACGACGAGCCCACGATCAAGGCCATGAACGCGCTCGGGCTCCAGGTCGCGTCGGTCGGCAACCACGAGTTCGACGAGGGGTGGCGGGAGCTGCGCCGGCTGCAGACCGGCGGCTGCCTCGACGACGGCGCCGATGGCGCCAACGGGCAGAACTCCTGCCCCGGCGACCAGGGCTTCGGCGGCGCCGACTTCCAGTTCCTCGCCGCCAACGTCGGGTGGACGGACCCGGACGCCCACAAGAGGAAGACCCTCTTCCCGGCCACCAAGGTCATCAAGGTCAAGGGCCAGAAGGTCGGGTTCATCGGCATGACGCTGGAGGGCACGCCCGACATCGTCACCGCGGCCGGTGTCCAGGGCCTGACCTTCGCCGACGAGGTCGAGACCGCCAACGCGCTGGTCCCGAAGCTGAGGAAGCAGGGCGTGAAGTCGATCATCGTGCTGCTGCACGAGGGCGCCACGCCCACCGACCCGACGGCGTACAACTCCTGCTCCGGCGTCAGCGGCGCAGGCCTGACGATCGCGCAGGACCTCAGCCCGGCGATCGACGCCGTCGTCTCCGGGCACACCCACCAGCCGTACAACTGCGTGGTCCGGGACCCGAGCGGCCAGCCGCGCCTGTTCACCAGTGCCTACTCGTTCGGCCGGATGGTCACCAAGCTGCACCTGCTGATCGACCCGCGGACCCACGACATCGTCCGTCCCGCGGCGTTCGCCGAGAACCTGATCGCCACGAACGACGCGTCGGTCGCTCCGCTGGCGAGCGTGCAGTCCATCATCGACACCTACAACGCGCTGGTGTCCGGGATCGCCGACAAGGTGATCGGCCACATCGCCGACGGAACGCTGGTCTCGAAGACCCAGGAGGCCGACGGCGAGTCGCCGCTCGGTGACCTGATCGCCGACGGACAGGTCGCCGATCCCACCACGATCGAGGCCGGGGCCAGCGGATCGACGGGGAACACCCCGGTGATCGCCCTCATGAACCCGGGCGGCATCCGGGCGGACCTGGTCGAGAACGCGGCGGGCGACGTCACCTACGGTGCCGCGTTCGCCGTGCAGCCGTTCAACAACTTCATGGTCTCGATGGATCTCACCGGAGCCCAGATCAAGGCGATCCTCAACCAGCAGTGGAACGGCGCCAACGAGTCGACCCGCAAGATCCTGCAGGTCTCCGGCCTGACCTACACCTGGGACGCCTCGGACGCCGCCCTGCCCGACACCGACGCCCTGGTGCCGGGAACGGTCATGGTGGACGCCGACGCCGACCCGGCCATCGCCATGGTGCCGCTGGAGGACGGGACGACGTACCGCGTCGTCTCCAACAACTTCGTCTCCGACGGCGGCGACGGCTTCACCGTGTTCCGGGACGGGACCAACAAGTACTTCGGCGGGCTCGACATCGACTCGCTGCGGATGTACCTGGAGGCCCACGACCCGGTGACCACCCCGGTGACCGACCGGATCACCCGCCAGGACTGAAGCCGGACCCACTCACATCGACCCGCTCGGCGCGTGCCGGGCGGGTCGATGTCGTGAGCGCTGCGCCCCGGGGCGGCCCGGTCCCCCACGGTCGGGTCAGCCGCTGCGGAGCGCCGCCCGCTGCTTCCACACGTCGCGGTAGAACTCCCACCCCGACCACATCGTCAACGCCACGGCCACCGCGAGGCAGACCTGCGCGGCGTAGAAGAGCACCTCGCCGGGGACCTCCATCCAGCCCGGCAGGTCCGGGTCGCGCAGCGGCAGGCACAGGAACCCGAGCGCGATCGCCTGGAACGTGGTCTTGATCTTGCCCAGGTCGGCCGCCGCGATCACGACCCTGCTCAGCACCGACAGCCGGAGCAGCGTCACGCTCCACTCGCGGACCAGGACCACGATCGTGACCCACCACCAGACGTCGCCGACGATCGAGAGGCCGATGAAGGCCATCCCGGTGATCGCCTTGTCCGCGATCGGGTCCGCGATCTTGCCGAAGTTCGTGACCAGGTCGTGCTTGCGGGCCAGGTCGCCGTCGACCTTGTCGGTGATCATCGCGACCACGAAGATCGCCCAGGCCACGCAGCGCCAGGTGATGTCGTCGCCGCCGTCGACGAGCAGTGCCCAGGCGAAGAACGGGACCAGGACGATCCGGAGCGTCGTGAGGACGTTCGGGACGTTCCAGTTGCTGGGCTGGGTCTTCGCGACGTCGGCCATCACAGTTCCCGAGCGTAGAGGTCGACGCCTTCGGAGCCCACGACCTGCGCGCGCACGAGGTCGCCGACGCGGGCGTCGCTGTCCACGAGGTACGTCGAGCCGTCGACCTCGGGACCCTGGTGGGCGGCGCGTCCCTCGACGCTCCCGTCGGCGACCAGCTCGACCAGCACCTCGACGGCCTCGCCGACCCGGTCGGCGGCGCGCTGGGAGGTGAGCTCCTCGACCAGCGCGCCCACGTGCTCGGCTCGGGCCCGCACCTCGTCCTCGTCGAGCTTGCCGTCGTACGTCGCGGCCTCGGTGCCGTCCTCGTCGGAGTAGCCGAACACGCCGGTGACGTCCATCCTGGCCGCGACCAGGAACTCGCAGAGCGTCTCGAGGTCGTCCTCCGTCTCGCCGGGGAAGCCGACGATCACGTTGCAGCGCACGCCTGCCTCGGGCGCCAGCGAGCGCACCTGCTCCAGCAGGCCGAGGAAGCTCTCCGGGTCGCCGAAGCGACGCATCCGGCGCAGCACGCTCGCGCTCGCGTGCTGGAAGGACAGGTCGAAGTACGGCGTGACGCCGGGCGTGGTCGCGATCGCCTCGACCAGCCCCGGCCGGGTCTCGGCGGGCTGGAGGTACGACACCCGGACCCGGTCCACGCCGTCGACCGCGGCGAGCTCGGGCAGCAGCGTCTCGAGGAGGCGGAGGTCGCCGAGATCCTTGCCGTACGACGTCGAGTTCTCGCTCACGAGGAACAGCTCGCGGGCGCCCTGCTCGCCGAGCCAGCGCGCCTCCTGGAGCACGTCGCTGGGGCGCCGGCTGACGAACGAGCCGCGGAAGGCCGGGATCGCGCAGAAGGAGCAGCGCCGGTCACAGCCGCTGGCGAGCTTGAGCGCCGCGGTCGGGCCGGGGTCCAGGCGCCGGCGTACCGACGCCGGACCGGAGGCGTGCCCGGGCACCGGCGTGGTGGACAGCGCCCGCTCGACGGGCGTGATCGGCAGCAGCAGCCGGCGGTCCTGCGGGGTGTGGGCCTGGTGGGTCTCCCCCGCGACGATCGACCGGAGCCGGTCTGCGATGTCGGGGTAGTCGTCGAAGCCGAGGACAGCGTCCGCCTCGGGCAGCGAGTCGGCGAGCTCCTTGCCGTACCGCTCGGCCATGCAGCCGACGGCGACGACGGCCTGCGTGCGGCCGGTGGCCTTGAGGTCGGCCGCCTCGAGCAGGGTGTCGACCGAGTCCTTCTTGGCGGACTCGACGAAGCCGCAGGTGTTGACCACGACGGTGTCCGCGTCGGCCGGGTCCTCGACGAGCAGGAACCCGCCCGCCTCGAGCCGGCCGGCCAGCTCCTCGGAGTCGACCTCGTTGCGGGCGCACCCGAGGGTCACCATCGCCACCGAGAGCAGGTCGCGCGTGTCAGTCGTCATGATCGACCGAGTATCTCAACCCGGTCCGCGCTGGGCCTATTCGGCGGCGGCGAAGGTGTTCTGCGCGGGCTGCCCGTCCGCCCCGAGCGGACCCCGGTCCTGGCCGTCCACCGTCACCTGCAGCGCGCCGTCCGAGGACTGCACCCGCACCGGCGGGGCGGCCTTGACCGTGCGGCTGTCGCCGAACGCCAGGTCGCCGTTGAAGACGACGTCGCCGGCGCCGTCGCGGACCACGACGTGCGCGCCGCCCGCGGAGGCGTCGAGCAGGACGGGTACGGCGGGGCCGAGCTTGGTCGAGCTGGACGGGGACCCGTTCAGCACCGGCTTGGAGTGCAGCTCGACCGGGCTGTCCATGATCAGCCGGGCGATCGACCAGGCGAGCACGATCGCCATCACGGCGGCGACGAGGACCGACCAGTTCGGGCCGCCGCGGGTGCTGCGGATCGGGCCGCCCTGGCTGGTGGCGAGCTCCGCCTCGAACACGCGGCGCGCGTCGATGGGCGCGTCGGCGTACCGCTCGTCGTAGGACGTCAGGAGGGGCGCGGCGTCGATGCCGAGCACCCGGGCCAGCGTGCGCAGGTGCCCGCGGGCGTAGAAGTCGCCACCGCACGGCGCGAAGTCGTCGACCTCGATGGACTCGATCACGTGCGGGCGGATCCGGGTGCGGTCGGCCAGCTGGTCGACGCTCAGCGCGAGCCGCGTACGGGCCGCGGCGATCTCGGGGCCGACGACCGGGTCGGGCGCCGGGGCCGGGTCGTCGACGACCAGCGCGTCGAACCGGTGCTGCAGCTCACCGACCTCCGGGAGGTCGAGCTGGGTCGCGTCGGCGTCGTCCAGCGGGTCGATCCGGAGCGCCGCGGCGCCCTCGAAGCGGACCTCGGCACGTACGCCGGTCACCGCGTCCCGCAGCGGGAGCGGGGTCGCGCTCGCCACCATCGGCGGCAGGGACACGGTCGGCTCGGGCTCGACGCCGCCGTCGATGAGGTCGTCAGCGGGCCGGTGCAGCGGCAGGCGGTCGGCGAGGAAGCCGATGCCTCGGGCGATCGCCGGCCGCGGGTCGTGGAGCACCGGCGGGTGCGGGTCGTCCTCGACGTCCTCGACGTATTCGACGTCCTCGACCGGAGCGTCGACCTCGTCGACCTCGTCGACCTCGTCGACCTCGTCGACCTCGTCGACCTCGTCGGGGACGATCTCGACCACCTGCCCGGGATCCGCGGCGAGCAGCTCGAGCGCCCCGGTCAGGTCACCGTGGGCGCCGACCACGCGCGTCGACAGCGACAGCGTCACCGACTGCTCGCCGGCGTCCGCGTCGCGCGGGACCAGCACCAGCCGGCCGTCGTGGAACAGCCTGTGCCGCGGTTCGTGCTCGACGTACTCGATCTCGTCCCACGGCAGGCCGCGCCAGGTGCGGCCGCGGCGGAACCGGACGCCGTGCTGGTCCACGACCAGCAGCGGCACGCGGGCGTCCAGGAGGGACTGCAGGTGGACGACCGCGATCGCGCCGGTGACGAGCACCAGCGCCCAGTCCAGCCAGCCGGCGCCACTGACCACGCGGGTCAGGTAGGCGATCGACATGGCGGCCGCGACCGCGCCGACGGCGCCGGTGACGCGGGCATCGGTGCGGACCTCGACGGGTCCTTCGACAACGGGCTCGGTGACGGGCTCTGCCATCAGGTTGCTCACATCTCCCCCTGGAGGGTCGCGATCACGGCATCGATCTCGTCGGGCTTGACCAGCACGTCGCGCGCCTTGGACCCCTCGCTGGGTCCGACCACGCCACGGCTCTCGAGGATGTCCATCAGCCGGCCCGCCTTCGCGAAGCCGACGCGGAGCTTGCGCTGCAGCATCGAGGTGGACCCGAACTGGGTGGAGACGACCAGCTCGATCGCCTGGATCACCAGGTCCATGTCGTCGCCGATGTCGTCGTCGAGCTCGCGCTTGCTGGCTGCGGGGGCGGTGACGTCCTCGCGGTAGGTGGGCTGCAGCTGGGTCTTGCAGTGCTGGACGACCTGGTGGATCTCGGCCTCGGTGACCCAGGAGCCCTGGATCCGTGCGGCCTTCGAGGCACCCATCGGCAGGAACAGGCCGTCACCCTGGCCGACCAGCTTCTCCGCGCCCGGCTGGTCGAGGATGACCCGGCTGTCGGCGAGGCTGGAGGTGGCGAACGCCAGTCGCGACGGCACGTTCGCCTTGATCAGGCCGGTCACGACGTCGACGGACGGACGCTGGGTCGCGAGCACCAGGTGGATGCCGGCGGCGCGCGCCAGCTGGGTGATCCGGACGATCGCGTCCTCGACGTCGCGCGGGGCGACCATCATCAGGTCCGCGAGCTCGTCGACGATCACCAGCAGGTACGGGTACGGCGTGAGCTCGCGCTCGCTGCCCGGCGGCACCGTCACCTTGCCGGCCCGGACCGCCTTGTTGAAGTCGTCGATGTGGCGGAAGCCGAAGTTCGCAAGGTCGTCGTACCGCAGGTCCATCTCGCGGACGACCCACGCCAGCGCCTCGGCGGCCTTCTTGGGGTTCGTGATGATCGGCGTGATCAGGTGCGGGACGCCCTCGTAGGCGTTCAGCTCGACCCGCTTCGGGTCGACCATGATCATCCGCACCTCGTCCGGGGTGGAGCGCATCAGGATCGAGGTGATCATCGAGTTGATGAACGACGACTTGCCCGAGCCGGTGGCGCCGGCGACCAGGAGGTGCGGCATCTTCGCGAGGTTCGCGACGACGAACCCGCCCTCCACGTCCTTGCCGAGCCCGGCGACCATCGGGTGGTGGTCGCTGCGCGCGGTGGTCGAGCGGAGCACGTCGCCGAGGGAGACGATCTCCTTGTCCAGGTTGGGGATCTCGACGCCGACCGCGGACTTCCCCGGGATCGGGCTCAGGATCCGCACGTCGGCCGAGGCGACGGCGTACGCGATGTTCTTCTGGATGTTCGTGATCTTCTCGACCTTCACGCCCGGACCGAGCTCGACCTCGTAGCGGGTCACGGTCGGGCCGCGCGTGTAGCCGGTGACCTGGGCGTCGATCGCGAACTCCTCGATCACCTGGGTCAGCCGGTCCACCACCGCGTCGCTGGCCTTGGAGCGTGCCTTGTGCGGCGAGCCCGGCTTCAGCACGTCGTTGGCGGGCAGCGAGTAGGCGACGTCGCCGGACAGCGCGAGCTGCTCGACGCGCGGCGGCAGCGGCGTGTGAAATGGTGCAGGGAGCTCGGTGTTGTCGCCATCTGTGGTTACGACCGTAGGTACGTCACCGTCCGTCGGCGCGAAGATGTCCAGCCCCTCGTCGGTGGTCTCGAGGTTCTTCTTCCGCTTGCGGAGCTCGCGGTCGGTGAGGACCGGGCTGTCGTACGCCGGGTCGCCGAGGTCCGGGTCGATCTCGTCGACCTCGGCGGGCTTGCGCCGGCGGGAGCGGGTCGCCGGGATCGCCTGGGTGGCGTCCGGGTCCTCGGCGTGGGCAGGCTCGCGGCCGAGCAGCCGGTCGCGGGTCTCCGCGAGCCTGGTCGGGACCTGGTAGAGCGGCGTCGCGGTGATGATGAGGACGCCGAAGAAGGCCAGCATCGCGAGCAGCGGCACGACGACGAGCTCCGAGCGGAGCAGGTCGAGCAGCAGGCTGGACACGACATACCCGATCGCGCCGCCGGCGCTGCGCAGGTCGGAGGTGTCACCCATCTCGGGCTGGGGGTTGCCCCCGGCGATCTGGACGATCCCGAGCAGGCCGAAGGCGAACGCCGACCAGCCGACCACCTGGCGCCCGACCGGTCCGTTGTGCTCGGGGTCGCGCATGGTGCGCCAGCCGACGTAGAGCAGCGCGAGCGGGACGAGGAAGCCGACCTTGCCGACCGAGCCCTCGACGACCGTGCGCGCGGCATCCATGATCGAGCCGGGCAGCTGCCACCAGACCGCGGCGGCGACGACGACCGCGCCGGCGAACAGGAACAGGCCCACGCCGTCGCGCCGGTGCTCGGGCTCGAGGTCGCGGGCGGTGTGCCCGATGCTCCGGGCGATCGCGCCGATGCCGTGCGCGACGGCCAGCCAGACGGCGGCGACCCCTCGGAAGACCACGGTGAACACCCGGGCGACCGGTCCCGGACCGCTGCGGACGGCACGCGGTGCCGGGCGGCGGGCCGCGGGCTTCAGGGCAGCCGGCTTCCGCTTCGGGGCAGGCTTGCGCTTCGGGCTGGTACTCCGGGTTCGGGTGCTCGAGCCGCTCCGCGAGGAGGACGTGCTCTTGCTCCGCGACCCCGGCGGGGAAGACGTACGGGTCGCCATGGTTGACACCCTACGCAGGGGTCACTCCAGTCACATGGATCACAGGAGTGCGTGTCGGGGTCCACCGTGTCTCGATACGCACCCACCCGCCTTTCGCAGGCTCAGGCGGGGGTGCTACTCGACCCCTTCGGCCGACGCCGAGACCTCGTTCCTCGGCTCACCAGTGTCTCGATACGCACCCACCCGCCTTCGCAGGCTCAGGCGGGGGTGCTACTCGACCCCTTCGGCCGACGCCGAGACCTCGTTCCTCGGTCTCGGCTGGCCTCAGGCCTCGATGACGACGGGGATGATCATCGGCCGGCGCCGGTGGGTGTTGCTGACCCACCGTCCGACGACGCGGCGCACGGTCTGCTGGAGCTGGTAGGAGTCGGTGTTGCCCTCGCGGATCTGGGCGTCCAGCGCATCGATGATCGGCTGCTTGACGTCGTCGAAGGTCGCGTCGTCCTCGGCGAAGCCGCGGGCGTGGATCTCGGGGCCGGCGGAGACCTTCCCGCTGACCGAGTCGACCACGACGATCACCGAGATGAAGCCCTCCTCGCCGAGGATCCGGCGGTCCTTGAGGTCGGACTCGGTGATGTCGCCGACCGACGAGCCGTCCACGAAGACGTACCCGCAGTCGACCTTGCCCGCGACCGAGGCGACGCCGTCGACCAGGTCGACGACCACGCCGTCCTCGGCGATGACGACGTTCTCGATGCCGGTCGCCCGGGCCAGCGCGGCGTTGGCCAGCATGTGCCGGATCTCGCCGTGCACGGGCAGCACGTTGCGCGGCCTGACGATGTTGTAGCAGTAGAGGAGCTCGCCGGCACTGGCGTGGCCGGACACATGGACGAGCGCGTTGCCCTTGTGCACGACCCGGGCGCCCCAGCGGGCCAGGCCGTTGATGACCCGGTAGACGGCGTTCTCGTTGCCGGGGATCAGGCTGGACGCGAGCAGGACGGTGTCGCCCTCCTCGATGTGCACGAAGTTGTGGTTGCGCTGGGCGATCCGGCTCAGCGCGCTCATCGGCTCGCCCTGCGAGCCGGTGGAGATCAGCACCTGGCGCTCCGGGGGCAGGTCGGCGAGGTCCTTGGCGTCGACGAGCACGTCCGGCGGGACGTGCAGGTAGCCGAGGTCGCGGGCGATCGCCATGTTGCGGACCATCGAGCGGCCGACGTACGCGATCTTGCGGTCGTGGGCGACGGCTGCGTCGATGACCTGCTGGACACGATGGACGTGCGAGGCGAAGCAGGCGACGATGACCCGCTGCGCCGAGTCGCGGAAGACCTGGTCGATGACGGGGGTGATCGACTTCTCGGCCGGCGTGAAGCCGGGGGTCTCGGCGTTCGTGGAGTCGGTGAGGAAGAGGTCGACACCCTCCTCCCCCAGCCGGGCGAACGAGCGCAGGTCGGTGATCCGGCCGTCCAGCGGGAGCTGGTCCATCTTGAAGTCGCCGGTGTGCAGCACCATGCCGGCGCCGGTCCGGATCGCGACCGCGAGCGCGTCGGGGATCGAGTGGTTGACCGCGACGAACTCGAGGTCGAAGGGGCCGATCGTGAGCCGGTCGCCCTCGCGGACCTTGTGGTGCACGGTCTCGCGGAGCCGGTGCTCGCGGAGCTTGGAGTCCAGCAGCGCCAGGGTCAGCTCCGAGCCGACGAGCGGGATGTCCCGCCGTTCGCGCAGCAGGTACGGCGTCGCGCCGATGTGGTCCTCGTGCCCGTGGGTGAGGACCAGCGCCTCGACCGCGTCGAGCCGGTCCCGGATCGAGGACCAGTCCGGGAGGATCAGGTCGACGCCCGGCTGGTGGTCCTCGGGGAAGAGCACGCCGCAGTCGACGATCAGCAGGCGGCCGTCGTACTCGAAGACGGTCATGTTGCGGCCGACCTCGCCGAGGCCGCCCATGGGGATGACCCGCAGGCCCCCCATCGGCAGTGCGGCCGGTTCGGAGAGCTCGGGATGCGGGTGACTCAATGTGTGTCCTTTAGAGGAGGCCGGAGGCTTCGAGCCCCACGCGGAGCGCGGCGACCTCGTCGTCGTCGAGCGCCACCAGGGGGCCGCGCACGTTGCGGTTGTCGAGGACGCCGAGCAGCTGGAGGCTTGCCTTGGCGGTGGTCGCTCCGTAGTTGGGGACGCCCATGATGGCGTCGATCGCGGGGAGCAGCCGCGTGAAGATCTGGAGGGCCTCGGCGTGGTCGCCGGCCCAGAACGCCTCGGCCATCGCCTTCGTCTCGTTGCCGGCGGCGTGGCCGACGACCGAGACGAAGCCGACCGCGCCGTGCGCGAGCCAGCCGAGGTTGCTCGCGTCGTCGCCGGAGTAGACGGCGTACCCGAGCTCGGTGAGCCTGACCCCGCGCACGAAGTCGTTGACGGCGTCCTTGACCGCGACGACGTTCTGCATCCGGACCGCCTGCTCGTAGGTCTCGAGGGCGATCTGGGTGCCGGTGCGGCCGGGGACGTCGTAGAGCATCACGGGCAGGTCGGTGGCCTCGGCGACCGAGCGGAAGTGGTGGAGCACACCGGCCTGGCCGGGCTTGTTGTAGTACGGCGTCACCAGCAGCACGCCGTCCGCACCGACCTTGGCGGCCTGCTCGGCCAGCTCGATCGAGTGCGCCGTGGAGTTGGTGCCGACGCCCGCGACGACGCTCGCGCGGGCGCCGACGGCGTCCTTGACCGCGGCGAGGATCGCGCCGTCCTCCTCGGTGGTGGTCGTGGGCGACTCGCCCGTCGTGCCCGACACCACGACGCCGTCGTGACCGTGGTCGACGAGGTGGGCGGCGATCCGGGCGGTGCCCTCGAGGTCGACCGAGCCGTCGCCGTGGAACGCGGTGGCCATCGCCGTCAGGACGTGGCCGAACGGTGCAACGGGCGCGGACGTCATGTGCTCAAGGCTATCGTCCCGGCCACCGCTCACACGTGCGGCATGACGTCGCGTGCCACGAGTCGCAGGTGGTCGAGGTCGGAGAGGTCCAGGAACTGCAGGTAGATCCGCTGCGCGCCGAGGTCGGCGTACCGGCGGATCGTGTCGGCCGCCTCTTCGGGCGTACCGGCGACGCCGTTCTCCCGCAGCTCGTCCTTGTCGCGGCCGATCGCAGCGGCGCGGCGCTCGACCTCGGCCTCGTCGGCGCCGACGCAGACGACCAGCGCGTTGGACCAGGTCAGCCCGTCCGGGTCGCGGTCGTGCCGCTCGCAGGCCTCGCGGACCCGTGCGAACTGGGTGCGCGTGTCGTCCTCGCCCGCGAACGGGACGTTGAACTCGTCGGCGTACCGAGCCGCCAGGTCCGGCGTACGCCGCGCGCCGTGGCCGCCGATCAGGACAGGCACCTTCGCCTGCGCCGGCTTGGGCAGCGCCGGGTTGTCGGTCACCCGGTAGTGCGTGCCCTCGTGGGCGAACCGCTCCCCCGGCGGCGTCGCCCACAGCCCGGTGATGATCGCCAGCTGCTCCTCGAACCGGTCGAACCGCTCGCCGGTGCCGGGGAACGGGATGCCGTACGCCTCGTGCTCCTGCGCGAACCAGCCGGCGCCGATCCCGAGCTCGACCCGCCCGCCGCTCATCTGGTCGACGGTCGCCACGCTGATCGCCAGCGGTCCGGGCAGCCGGAAGGTCGCGCTCGTCATCAGCGTCCCGAGCCGGATCGTGCTGGTCTCGCGGGCGATCCCGGCCAGCGTGATCCACGCGTCGCTCGGCCCGGGAAGCCCCTCGGTGCCCATCCCGAGGTAGTGGTCGGAGCGGAAGAACGCCCCGAACCCGAGCGCCTCCGCCTCCTTGGCCACCGCCACCAGGTCGTCGTACGTCGCCCCCTGCTGAGGCTCGGTGAACACGCGCAGCTCCATGCCGTCACCCTGTCAGGCCGCGCAAGCTCGCAGGTGGCGCGTCACATCCGCTCGCGCCGCAGCCAGGTGACCCGCTCGTACCCCTCGCGCGGCTCCCGCTCGACGACCTCCCAGGCGGCAGGGTCGATCTCGGGGTAGAAGGCGTCTCCGGGCGGCGAGACCGGCACCTCGCTGATGATCTGCTCGCTCGCGAACGGCATCGCCTCGGCGTACACCTGCGCCCCGCCGGCGACGACCACCTCGCCGGGCAGGAGCGCAGCCCGGGACAGGGCGTCGAAGAACGAGTGGGTGACCAGGACGCCGTCGGCGGACCAGGTCGGCGAGCGGGTGAGCACGATCGTGGTCCGGCCCGGTAGCGGCCGGCCGATGGACTCGTAGGTCGTCCGGCCTATCACCAGCGTGTGGCCCGTCGTCAGCCGCTTGAACTCGGCCTGTTCGCCGGGGATCTTCCACGGGATGTCGGGCCCGTTGCCGATCACCCGGTTGCGGGCCACGGCCGCCACCATCACGATGCGCTTGCTCATACGGCGATGGGCGCCTTGATCCCGGGATGCGGGTCGTAGCCCTCCACGCTGATGTGCTCGAGGTCGAACGCGTCCAGCTCGGAGACCGCCGGGTCCAGCACGAGCCGCGGGAGCGGGCGCGGCGAGCGGGTCAGCTGGAGCCGGGCCTGCTCGAGGTGGTTGAGGTAGAGGTGCGCGTCGCCGAGCGTGTGCACGAAGTCGCCGACCTCGAGACCGGTCACCTGGGCGACCATGTGGGTGAGCAGGGCGTACGACGCGATGTTGAACGGGACGCCGAGGAACACGTCGGCCGAGCGCTGGTAGAGCTGGCAGGAGAGCCGGCCGTCGGCCACGTAGAACTGGAACATCGTGTGGCAGGGCGCGAGCGCCATGTCGGGGATGTCGGCGACGTTCCACGCCGAGACGATGTGGCGTCGCGAGTCCGGGTTGTCCCGGATCTGCGACACCACGGCCGCGATCTGGTCGACGTGGCCGCCGTCCGGTGTGGGCCAGGACCGCCACTGGTAGCCGTAGACCGGCCCGAGGTCGCCGTTCTCGTCGGCCCACTCGTCCCAGATCGTGATGCCGCGGTCCTGGAGCCACTTCACGTTGGTGTCGCCCCGCAGGAACCACAGCAGCTCGCCGAACACCGAGCGGGTGTGGATCTTCTTCGTGGTGACCAGCGGGAAGCCGGCACGGAGGTCGAAGCGCATCTGGTGGCCGAAGACCGAGCGGGTGCCGGTGCCGGTGCGGTCGCCCTTCTCGACACCATCGTCGAGGACCCGCTGGAGGAGATCGAGGTACTGCTGCACGGTCCCGACCCTAGTCGAGCGACACGGTTCCGGTGATCGTCGTTCGCGTGTCGCCACCGACCCAGACCTGGCCGTCGACGGTGTCCACGTGCACCCGGCCGGCCCGGCCGAGCGCGGTGCCCTGGGAGGCGACGTACGACGACGGCAGCCGGGTGCCGGCGAGCCACTGCCCGACGCCCGCGTTGAGCGAGCCGGTCACCGGGTCCTCCGGCATCCCGTAGCCGGGGCAGAACGCGCGCAGCTCGGCGGCGAGCGGGCCGTCGGCGTACGGCCCGACGACGCCGATCTTCAGGTCGCCGAACGCCGTCCAGTCCGGCTCGACGGCGAGCACCGCGGCGGCGTCCTCCAGCAGGACGCCCACCCAGCCCGGACCGTTGTCGATCCAGGCCGTCTCGAGGATCGCCGACTCCGGCAGCCGCAGCGCCCGGCAGATCCCCGCCAGGTCGGAGGCGTCCACCGGACCGGAGCGCATCAGCGGCGGCGCGGCGAACGACAGCCGATCGGCGCGCCGGATCCGCACCAGCCCGGCACCGCACTCCTGGACGACGGAGTCCGGGGAGCCGTCGCCCGCGGGCACCCCGCCGGCCTCGAGCCACGCGTGCGCGCTCCCGAGCGTCGGGTGGCCGGCGAACGGCAGCTCGCCTCCGGGCGTCCAGATCCGCAGCCGGTAGTCGGCGGCCGGGTCCGTTGGCGGTAGCAGGAACGTCGTCTCCGACAGGTTCGTCCACCGGGCGAACGCCGCCATCTGGTCGTCGGTGACGCCGTCGGCGTCGTGCACGACCGCGACCGGGTTGCCGCGCAGCGGCTGGGCGGAGAACACGTCGACCTGGCTGAATCGCATGCGATCCAAAATAGGGGCCAGGCTAGGGAGCGAACATCGCCCGGTCCGCGGCGGAGCGCACCGGCACCACGTCGCTGCAGGTGCTCCTCTCCAGCGCGCAGGTCCGGAGCACGAAGAGCCGCGACCGGGCGCCGTCCAGGTCGACGCCCTCGAGGTCGCTCACGTTCGCGACCAGGTAGTTGATCTCGTGGTTGTTGCCGAACGCCGCGTCCACCACCCGCTCGTCGGGTGCCACCCCCGACGGCAGCAGGTCGCCGGTGCGGGCGTCGTAGACCAGGGGTGTGAACGGCGATCCGGGCACCCACGGCCCCGGGATGCGACTGAGCACGAAGGTCCCACCGGGCGACACGGCCGCCCCCTCGCCGCGCCGGGTGAACGTGACGTCGTAGAACGGCTGCACCACCGTGATGGCCCGGTGCCGCTGGTAGACCCGCGTCGAGGAGCCGACGTCGAGGAGCCCCGGCTCGTCGAGCCGGACCGGCCTGCCGTGCGCCGGCCGCCACTCGAACGCGCCGGCGTCGCCGGTGGCGTAGACCCGGTCCTGGTCGATCGCGACCAGCCGGGTCCCGGGAGCGACCACGAGGCTGTCGACCTCCTCGTGGTTCCCGACGGACCAGACCACGATCCGGCTGGCGGGGTCGCCGGGCTCCACCCAGGCGGCCCAGCCGTTCTCGGCGGAGCCGAGCACCCGCGACCCCGGCGCCGACCGGCCGACCAGGGCGACCTCGCCGGCCGGCTGCACGACACCGACCGCGCCGTCGGTGTCGATGAAGGCCGCGCTCTCGCCGACCCCGGCCACCGACGTCAGGCCCGGGAGGTGCACCGCGACCCGGCGCAGGTGCAGGCGCCCGTCGTACCAGGAGATGTCGACCGGGTTCGGGGACGCCACCACGCGCGTCGTCTCCGGCTCGGCCGGCTTCTCGGGCCGCGTCGTCAGCCAGGTCGTGCCGCCGGCGACGACCAGAATGGCCGCGGCGGCCCCAGCGACGATGCGCCACCGCCTGCGCCGCTGCTCGCGGGCCCGGGCCACGACACCGTCGTACGGCGCGGTCGGCACCTCGATCGAGCCGGCCGCCGTGCGGAACGCCTCCTCGGCCCGCAGCGCGGGCGGCTCGATGCGCGCCAGGCCCTGCGCGACGCGGCTGCCCACGGTCGCGACCGGGACGTCCAGGGTGTCGGCCACCTGTACCTCGTCGAGGCCGCCCACGAAGCGCAGCACGACGGCCTCGCGCTCCTCCGGCGCAAGCCGGGTGAGCTGCTGCTCGAGCTCTTGTCGCAGCAGCTCCGCCTCGGACGGGTCGTCGAGCGGCGCGCCCGGACGCGACGGCGGCGCGTGCGGACGCGCCTCGAGGACGGTGCCGAACACCTCCGCGTCGACGTCGTCGACCTCGCGCATCCGCCCCCAGGCGCTGCGGCAGCGCGCGAGCCCGGTGAGCGCGATGTCCTCGGCCTCGACCGGGGACCAGCCGATCAGGACCAGCGAGCGGACGAGGAACGGCCAGCGCGCCGCCAGGTAGGCAGCGAAGTCGGCGTCGTTCCCGGCCATCTGGTCATCCCGCTAGGCATGCAGTGACATGGGGCCGTACACCTGCCGGTCGTGCTCGAACAGCGTGACCGCGTCGACCCCCTCGGCCGCGAGGTCCGACCAGATCTCGCCGACCCAGGACTCGGCGTCGGCCTGCGAGGCGAACCGCTGGCCGGCGAGGTCGCCGGTCAGCGTGACCTCGCCACCCGCGCTGTCCTCGAGCCGCCACCACCACGGCCGGTCGGCTGCCGGTGGCTGGCGGAACGTCGGCGGGTGCTCGGGAAGGTTCATGTCAGGTCTCCCGGACGGACGGGTCGAGGAACGGCGGCTTGGTGAGCTGGAAGATCTCTCGACGCCCGCGCACGTCGACGCCGACCTCGGCGTCCGGGTTCACGAACGACGGCAGCAGCGCCAGCCCGATGCCCTTGCGCAGGGTCGGCGAGAACGTGCCGGAGGTGACCTCGCCGAGCAGCACGTCCGGGGTGAGGCTCACCGTCATGTGCGGGCGCGGGATGCCGCGACCGGTCGCGACCAGGCCGCGCAGCACCCGCTTCGGGCCCTCGGCCCGCTCGGCGGTCAGCACGTCCCGGCCCCAGAAGGCGTCCTTCTGCCAGCCGACCGCCCAACCCAGCCGCGCCTCGTTCGGGGTGACGTGGAGGGAGATGTCCTGGCCGTGCAGTGGGTAGCCCATCTCGGTCCGCAGCGTGTCCCGGGCGCCGAGGCCGCACGCGAGGACGCCGTACTGCTCCCCCGCCGCCATCACCGCGTCCCAGAGCGCCCCGGCAACGGCGTTCGGTGCGACCAGCTCGTAGCCGCGCTCGCCCGTGTAGCCGGTGCGGCAGACCACGACGGTCTCGCCCTCGTACGGCGCCTCCGCGAACGACATGTAGTCGTGCCCGACCGGGAGCCCCACCGCCGCGAGGACCTCGTCGGACTTCGTCCCCTGGACCGCGAGCACCGCGAAGTCGCGGTGCCGGTCGGTGACGGTGACGCCCTCGGGCGCCTCCGCGGCGAGCCGCCGGACGACCTCGGCGGTGTTGGCGGCGTTCGGGATGAGGAAGACCCGGTCGTCGGCGTAGAGGTAGGCGATGAGGTCGTCGACCACGCCGCCGGTGGCGTCGTCGCAGCACAGCGTGTACTGCGCCCGGCCCGGACCGATCCGGCCGAGGTCGTTGGTGAGCGTGCGGTTCACGAACTCGGCGGCGCCCGGCCCCTCGACGACGGCCTTGCCGAGGTGGCTGACGTCGAAGACCCCGACCGACTCCCGGACGGCCGTGTGCTCCTTGACGACGCCGGCGGGGTACTCCAGCGGCATCGACCAGCCACCGAACTCCGCGAACTTCGCGCCGAGGGCCTCGTGCCGGTCGTTCAAGGGGGAGAGCAGGAGGTCCGCCATGGCGGCGAACCTACCGCAGGGCCGTGCTCGCCCCGGCGTCTATCCTGCCCCGGTGACGTCGTACACCCTGCGCAGCGCCAGCCCCGCCAAGACCCGATGCGACGCCGTCGTCGTGGGGGTGGTCCAGGGCGCGAAGGGCCCGGAGCTGGACGGCGCGGCCGGCGACGTCGCCTCGGCGTACGGCCGCAAGCTCCGCCCGCTCATGTCCGGCCTCGGTGTGACCGGCAAGTCCGGCGAGGTCGTGAAGGTGCCGACCGCCGGGGCCATCCCCTCCCCCCTGCTCGTGCTCGTCGGCCTGGGGCGCAACCAGGACGCGACCGCGGTACGCCGGGCCGCGGGCGTCGCCGCCCGCGCGGTCACCAATGCGGCGTCGGTCGCCGTGGCGCTGCCGGCGGACTCCGCGGAGCTCGTGCGCGCGGTCACCGAGGGATGGGAGCTCGGCGGGTACGCGTTCACGGCGTACAAGAAGGACGAGAAGAAGGACGGCCCCGGGGAGGTGGTGGTGCTCAGCGCCGCCGCGCGCCGCAAGGAGGTCATCACTGCGTTCGAGGAGAGCCGGGTCGTGACCCGCGCGGTCGCCGCGACCCGCGACTGGGTGAACACCCCGCCGGGCGACCTGACGCCGCCGAAGTTCGCCGACGCCGTCGTGGCGGCGACCAAGGAGGTCACGAGGGGCCGGGGTGCCCCGAAGATCGGCATCCGGGTGCTGGACGAGGAGGAGCTGGCGGAGCTCGGCTGCGGCGGCATCCTCGGCGTCGGCATGGGCTCGTCGGCGGCGCCGCGGCTGGTCGAGCTGACCTACGCCCCGAAGGGCGCCCGGCACCACCTCGCGCTCGTCGGCAAGGGCATCACCTTCGACTCAGGCGGCCTCACGATCAAGCCCGCGGCGAGCATGAACGACATGAAGTCGGACATGGCGGGTGCCGCGGCGATCGTCCAGGCGACGTACGCGATCGCGACCCTCGGGCTGCCGGTGCGGATCTCCGCGTTCGCGCCGATGGCGGAGAACATGGTCTCCGGCTCGTCCATGCGGCCCGGTGACGTGCTGACGATGTACGGCGGCACCACGGTCGAGGTGCTCAACACCGACGCCGAGGGCCGGCTGATCCTGGCCGACGCGCTCATGCGCGCGACCGAGCAGCAGCCCGACGTGATCCTGGACGTGGCCACGCTCACTGGCCACATGGTGGTGGCCCTCGGTGACCGGATCTCCGGCGTGATGGGGTCCGACGACGTCGTCGCGGACGTCCTCGTCGCCGCGGCGACCGCCGGCGAGGAGATGTGGCCGATGCCGATCCCCGAGGCGATGTCGGAGCGGATCACCAGCAGCAAGGTCGCCGACCTGTCGCAGCACGACTGGATCCGGTGGGGCGGTGGCCTGTTCGCGGCCGCGTTCCTGCGCGAGTTCACGGCCGGGCTGCCGTGGGCGCACCTCGACATCGCCGGGCCGTCGTTCAACTCCGGCAGCGCGTGGGGGCACCAGACCCCGGGCGGCACCGGCGTCGCCGTGGCGACGCTGGTCGACTTCGCGCGGGCGCTCGCTACTCGCCCATGAGCTTCTTGCGGCGGTTGTAGTCGCGCATCCGCTGGGGGATGCCGACGACGGCGGCGTCGTACGACGGGATCTGGTTGCGGTTGCAGAAGTCGTGCGCCCACTTCACCGAGGGCACCCGGCGCCGGGTCCACTCCCCGTCGTGCGCGACGAGCAGCAGCGTCACGTCGCTGACCGCCGTGCGCGGCTCGACGAAGCCCTCGACGCCGCGGCGCTCCGCGGTCCAGGCCTGCAGGTGGTCGAGGTCCATGCCGTCGGCGGCGCGCACCCGCGTCGAGCCGGTGCGTTGAGCGTCGCGTGCCGGCCGGCTCATCTTCGTCGAGCCGCGGCGGAAGCGGTTCATCCATGACATGCGCCCAAGTGTGCCCTGACGGGCTACCGGAGCGTAGGAACCTCGGTGTGGACACGTTGCACGGAAGTGCAAGGATGGCCCCGTGGCCGATCCCGACTTCGACGTTCTCATCCTCGGCGCCGGCTCCGGTGGCTACGCGTGTGCCCTCCGGGCCGCGCAGCTGGGCCTCTCGGTGGGCCTGGTCGAGAAGGGCAACCTCGGGGGCACCTGCCTCCACGTCGGCTGCATCCCGACCAAGGCGCTGCTGCACGCCGCCGAGGTCGCCGACCAGGCCCGCGAGTCCGAGCAGTTCGGCGTGCGGGCGACCCTCGAGGGCATCGACATGCCGGGCGTGAACGCCTACAAGGACGGCGTCGTCTCCCGGCTCTACAAGGGCCTCGCGGGCCTGATCAAGAGCCGCGGCATCACCGTCATCGAGGGCACCGGCCGGCTCACCGGCCCGCGCGAGGTCACCGTCGACGGGACGGCGTACACCGGCAGGAACGTCGTGCTCGCCTCTGGCTCCTACGCCCGCACCCTGCCCGGCCTGGACGTCGACGGGGAGCGGGTGATCACCTCCGAGCACGCGCTGCGGCTCGAGAACGTGCCGGCCTCCGTGGTCGTGCTCGGTGGCGGCGTGATCGGCTGCGAGTTCGCGAGCGTGTGGCGCTCCTTCGGCGCCGAGGTCACCATCGTCGAGGCGCTCCCCCGGCTGGTCGCCGCCGAGGACGAGGCGTCCTCGAAGGCCCTGGAGCGGGCGTTCCGCAAGCGCGGCATCGCGTTCCGCACCGGCACGCCGTTCCAGAGCGTCAAGCACACCGACACCGGCGTCGCGGTCACCGTCGAGGGCGGCGACGTGATCGAGGCCGACCTGCTGCTGGTCGCGGTCGGCCGCGGGCCGGTCACCGAGGGCCTCGGGTACGACGAGCAGGGCGTCTCGATGGACCGCGGCTTCGTGCTGGCCGACGACCGCTGCCGCACGAACCTCGAGGGCGTGTACGCCGTGGGCGACATCGTCCCGGGACTGCAGCTCGCGCACCGCGGGTTCCAGCAGGGGGTCTTCGTCGCCGAGGACATCGCCGGGCTCGACCCGCGGCCGGTCGACGAGGCAGGCATCCCGCGGGTGACGTACTCCCACCCGGAGGTCGCGTCCGTCGGCCTCGACGAGGCGAAGGCCGCGTCGACGTACGGCGCGGACGGCATCGAGACCTTCACCTTCGACCTCGGCGGCAACGGCAAGAGCCAGATCCTCAAGACGCAGGGCTTCGTGAAGCTGGTGCGCCGCAAGGACGGGCCGGTCATCGGCGTGCACCTGGTCGGCGACCGGGTCGGCGAGCTCATCGGCGAGGCGCAGCTCATCTACAACTGGGAGGGGTACCCCGAGGACGTGGCCCCCCTGGTCCACGCGCACCCCACGCAGAACGAGGCGCTCGGCGAGGCGCACCTGGCCCTCGCCGGCAAGCCGTTCCACGCACACTCCTGACAGACGAGAACCGAAGCGAAGGAAGTCCATGGCCACCGAAGTCAACCTGCCGGCACTCGGCGAGTCCGTCACCGAAGGCACCGTCACCCGCTGGCTCAAGCAGGTCGGTGACTCGGTGGCGGTGGACGAGCCGTTGCTCGAGGTCTCGACCGACAAGGTCGACACCGAGATCCCCTCGCCGATCGCCGGCACGCTGCTGGAGATCAAGGCGAACGAGGACGACACGGTCGAGGTCGGCGCCGTCCTCGCGGTGATCGGCGACGAGGGTGAGTCGTCCGGCTCGTCGGACTCGTCCGGGCAGGAGTCCCAGCCGGAGCCCGAGCCGGAGCCCGAGCCGGAGCCGGAGCGGGAGAAGGCCCAGGAGCCCGAGGCCGCCGAGGAGCCCGCCCCCGCGGGCGAGGAGGCCGAGAAGCCCGCCGCGCAGGCCAAGCCGTCCGGCGGCGGCGGTACGACGGTGTCGCTGCCCGCGCTGGGTGAGTCGGTCACCGAGGGCACCGTGACGCGCTGGCTGAAGCAGGTCGGCGACGGCGTGGCGGTCGACGAGCCGCTGCTCGAGGTCTCCACCGACAAGGTCGACACCGAGATCCCCTCACCGGTCGCCGGCACGCTGCTGGAGATCAAGGTCCAGGAGGACGAGACCGTCGAGGTCGGCGCCGAGCTGGCCGTGATCGGTGACGCGGACGCCGCTCCCGCGAAGCAGGAGGAGAAGGCCGAGGAGAGGCAGCCGGAGCCCGAGCCGGAGCCCGAGCCGGAGCCCGAGCCGGAGCCCGAGCCGGAGCCCGAGCCGGAGCCCGAGCCCGCGCCCCAGGAGACGAAGCAGCCCGAGCCCGCGCGGGCGGCCGAGCCCGAGCCCGCCCCGGCGGCCGGAACGGCCGAGGCGTCCGGTGACGGCCCCGGCTACGTGACGCCGCTGGTCCGCAAGATGGCCGCGCAGCACAACGTGGACCTGGCCTCGATCGCCGGCACCGGCGTCGGCGGCCGGATCCGGAAGCAGGACGTCCTGGACGCCGCCGCCAAGGCCCAGCAGCCGGCCGCAGCCGCCCCGGCTCCGGCCGCGGCCGCCGCCTCGGCGCCCGCGCCGGCGACGACCCCGTCCCCGCTGCGCGGCCAGACCGAGAAGCTGTCGCGACTGCGCAAGATCATCGCGTCCCGGATGGTCGAGTCGCTGCAGCACTCGGCCCAGCTGACCCAGGTCATGGAGGTCGACGTCACGAACGTCGCCCGGTTGCGCGAGGCCGCCAAGGAGGACTTCCTGGCGCGCGAGGGCGTGAAGCTGACGTACCTGCCGTTCTTCGCGAAGGCCGCGATCGACGCGCTCAAGGTGCACCCCGCCCTCAACGCGACGATCGACACCGAGGCGGGCGAGGTCACCTACTTCGACCGCGAGCACCTGGCCATCGCGGTCGACACCGAGAAGGGCTTGCTCACCCCGGTGATCAAGGACGCCGGCGACCTGTCGGTGGCCGGGCTGGCGAAGAAGATCGCCGACGTGGCGGGCCGCACCCGGTCCAACAAGATCGGCCCGGACGAGCTGTCCGGCGGCACGTTCACGATCACGAACCTCGGCAGCTTCGGAGCCCTGTTCGACACCCCGATCATCAACAAGCCGCAGGTCGCGATCCTCGGCCCCGGCGCGGTCGTCAAGCGCCCGGTGGTCATCGACGACCCGAACCTCGGCGAGACGATCGCGGTGCGGCACATGGTCTACCTGTCGCTCACCTACGACCACCAGCTGGTCGACGGCGCCGACGCGGGCCGGTTCCTCCGGGACGTCAAGCAGCGGCTCGAGGCCGGCCAGTTCGAGATCTGACGCCTCGGTGTCACCATGAGACCGGGACTTGCGGCCACATGACAGGCTGACCGCATGCCGAAGTCCGTCGTGATCGCCGGGGCATCGGGGTTCCTCGGCACCCACCTCGCCGAGGGGCTCACCGGCCGCGGCCACTCCGTGGTGGCGCTGGTGCGGCGGCCCGCGTCGGGACCCGGCGAGTCGACCTGGGACCCGTACGCCGGTGAGCTCGACCGCGACGTCATCGAGGCCGCCGACGTGGTGGTCAACCTGGCCGGCGCCCCGACCGTCGGCAACCCGCACTCCAGGACCTGGGCCCGCGAGCTCCGGGAGAGCCGGATCACGACCACGACCGTGCTCGCGGAAGCGGTGGCGGCGAGCGCCGGCAAGCCGGCGTTCCTGGCCGGCAACGCGGTCGCCTGGTACGGCGACCACGGCGACGAGGTCGTCACCGAGGAGTCCGACAGCCGCGGGGACGGCTTCCTCACCCGGGTCACCCGCGAGTGGCAGGACGTCGCGGCCCCGGCCGCCGAGGCCGGCGCCCGGGTCTGCTTCCTCCGCACCGCGCCGGTCATCGACCGGGAGAGCGCACCGCTGAAACAGCTGCGGATCCTGACCAGGCTCGGCCTCGGCGCCCGGCTCGGCAGTGGCCGGCAGCACATGGCGATGATCAGCCTGCGCGACTGGGTCGGCGGCGTCACGCACCTCGTCGAGCACGACGACGTCAGCGGACCGGTCAACCTCTGCAGCCCGGAGACGCCGACGAACCGGGAGTTCACCGACGCGCTCGCGCGGGCGCTCGGCCGTCGGGCGCGGGTGGGAGTCCCGACCTTCGCGATCGAGCGGGGGGCCGGCCGGCTGGCACCCGAGGCGCTGGGGTCGCTGAACCTGCGGCCGGCGGTCCTCGAGGCTGCGGGCTACCGGTTCCGGGACCGCACCGTCCACGAGGTCATCCGGACCGGGCTGGGCTGAGGACCGAGCAGACCCGCCACTCCCCCTCGAGCTGCCGGAGCGTCACGACGTGCCGGGTCGGGAGGTCCCGGGGCAGCGTCAGCAGACCGGGTACGGCGATCCCGCCGGCCACCCGGTCGGTCACCTCGAGCACCAGCGCGGCCGGCGTACGCGCCCGGACGTGCACGCGGAGCAGCTGCATCCGCAGCCCGCTCACCCGCATCCCCCGCGCCGACCAGGCCCGCAGCATCGTCGCGTCGCGGCGGCCGGCGACCGACCCCGGCGCGTACAGCGACCGCAGGCCGGCCACGTCGCCCCTCGCCCAGGCGGCCGCCCGCCGCTCGTCCCACGCGTGCAGGACGTCGGCGGGCGCCGGCCCGAGAGCGAGCACGGTCGGCAGCAGCAGGGCGGGGAGCACGGGGACCACCTACCCGTTCCGCGGGTCGTGCCCGGGTTCCTCCACAGGGAGTGCCACACTCGACCCGTGCTGAGCCGTCGCACGCTCCTGCTCGGGGGCACCACTGCCGGGGCCGTCCTCGTGGCCGGTGCCGCCGCCGGCGTCGAGCAGGGCGTCCTGCCGGGGAGACCGTGGCTGCAGTCCACCCTGCACCTCAACGGCGCCGCCGGGACGATCCCGGACGTCGAGCCGGGGCAGGTCGAGCACGGCACGTTCGTCTCCAGCGCTCGCCTCGGGGCCGAGACCGGCTGGGTCCTGATCCATCCCCCGGGCCACCACGAGCACGTCCCGCTGGTGGTCGCGCTGCACGGCCTCGGCGAGGACTCCGGCTCGCTGACCGGGCCGTCCTTCGGACTGCCCCAGTACCTCGCCGCGGCCGTGGCGGACGGCGTCCCGCCGTTCGCGATCGCGGCGGCGGACGGCGGCGCGTCGTACTGGCACCTGCGTCCCGACGGGGAGGACGCGTCCGCGATGGTCACCGACGAGCTGCTGCCGCTGCTGCGGCGCGGGCACGGCGTGCGCACCGACCGGATCGGCCTGATCGGCTGGTCGATGGGCGGGTACGGCGCCCTGCGCCTGGCCGGCGACCTCGGCAAGCAGCGCGTCGCCGCGGTCGTCGCGGCCAGTCCCGCGATCTGGAGCGACGCGGGCAGCGCGTCGAAGTCCGGCTTCGTCGATGCCGAGGAGTACGACAAGTACTCGGTATTGGGCCACCAGGAGGACCTGGACGGCATCCCGGTGCGCATCGACGTCGGCACCGGTGACCCGTTCTACCGCGACGTCCAGGACTACGTGCACGCCTTCCCCGACGACGCCGACGTGACGAGCAGCTTCCAGCCCGGCGCCCACGACCCGGCGTACTGGCGGCGGATGCTGCCCGCCGAGCTGGCCTTCCTCGGGTCGGCAGTAGGCTCGAGGGCGTGAAGTTCGAGGACGTCGGGACCGTCGACTACCTCGCCGCCTGGGAGCTCCAGCGCGAGGTCCACGCCCGGGTCGCCGACGGCGCGCAGGACGACACCGTGCTGCTGCTCGAGCACCCGCCGGTGTTCACCGCCGGCAAGCGCACCGAGCCGCACGAACGCCCGCTCGACCCCGGGGGTGCGCCGATCATCGACGTCGACCGCGGCGGCAAGATCACCTTCCACGGCCCCGGCCAGCTGGTCGGCTACCCCATCGTCACGCTCCCCGACCACGTCAAGGTCGTCGACTACGTCCGCCGGGTCGAGGAGGCGCTGATCCGGGTCTGCGCCGACCTGGGCGTGGTGACCGCCCGGGTGCCCGGCCGCAGCGGCGTCTGGCTCCGGGCGGACGAGCGCGGCCCGGAGCGCAAGGTCGCCGCCCTCGGCATCCGGGTCAGCCGCGGCGTGACCATGCACGGCTTCGCGCTCAACTGCGACGTCGACCTGGGCTGGTACGACCGGTTCGTGCCGTGCGGCATCGCCGACGCCGGCGTCACCTCGCTGAGCCGCGAGCTGGGGCGCGACGTGACGGTCGCCGCGGTCACGCCGTACGTCGAACGGCACCTGCGCGAGTACCTCTCCTGGGCGCCGTACGACGCGACCCCGGACTACGAGGCGCGGCCCGACCCCGCGCGCCAGCCCCGGATCGAGCTGATCACGCCGTAGCCTCTCGCCGGTGACTGACCTCGTCATCGAGACCTCCGGACTGCGCAAGGAGTTCGCCGGCCGCCGCGGCCGCCGCGTCGCGGTCGACCGGCTCGACCTGGCCGTGCCGGCCGGGGGCGTGCACGGCTTCCTCGGGCCCAACGGGTCCGGCAAGACCACCACGATCCGGATGCTGCTCGGGCTGGCCCGGGCCACGGCGGGCGAGATGCGGCTGTTCGGCCAGCCGGTGCCGTCCGGGCTCCCTCGCGTCATCGGCCGGATCGGCGCCGTCGTCGAGAGCCCCAAGTTCTCCCCGAACCTCACCGGCCGCCAGAACCTCCTCCTCCTGGCCCGGTCGATCGGCGCCCCTGCGACGATGGTGGACACGGCGGTCGAGACGGTCGGGCTCACCGGCCGCGAGCGGGACCGCTACAAGGCCTACTCGCTCGGCATGAAGCAGCGGCTGGCGATCGCGGCGACCCTGCTCAAGCAGCCGGACCTGCTCATCCTCGACGAGCCCACGAACGGCCTCGACCCGGCCGGCATCCGCGAGATCCGCGAGACGATCCGCGGGCTGGGCGAGTCCGGCGTCACCGTCCTGCTCAGCTCGCACATCCTCGCCGAGGTGCAGCAGGTGTGCACCTCGGCCACGATCATCGGCCAGGGTCGGCTGCTCGCGTCGGGCCGGGTCGACGAGCTCGTCGGCGCGAGCACGGCGTACCGGGTCGGCGCGCCCGATCCCGGGGCGGCCGTCCTGGCGCTGCGGGACGCGGGCTTCACGGTGTCCGACGACCTCGTCGTCGAGACCGACCGGCCCGCCGAGCTCACGCGGACCCTCGGGGCCGCCGGGATCTGGCTGACCGAGCTCACGCCGGTACGCCGCGACCTGGAGTCGGTGTTCCTGGAGCTCACCGCCGGCACCGAGCTGGGGGCCGGACAGTGACCCGGCTGGTCGGCGTGGAGCTGACCCGGCTGCGCTGGCGGCGCGCGGTGCTCGTGCTGCTCCTGCTCGCCGTGGTGATCCCCGCGCTCATCGCCGCCGCCCGGGTCTGGTCCACCCGTCCGGTGTCCGAGGGCGAGATCGCCTCCGTCGTGCACGGCAACGCCGGCCAGATCTCCATGTGCGCGGAGCACCCGCGCCGCTTCGGGCTGCCCCCGAGCGCCGACGAGCAGGCGTGCACCGACCAGATCGTCGAGTGGAACACGGGCCGCGAGAAGCTGAGCCTGGCCCGCGAGCGCACCGGCGGCTCCGGCATGGGCGTGGTCGCCGTCCTCACCACCCTGGTGTTGCTGGCCGCGACGACGTTCGTCGGTCACGACTGGAACAGCGGCTCGATGAGCAACCAGCTGCTCTTCGAGCCACGCCGGACCCGGATCTGGACGGCCAAGGCGATCGCGGTGACCCTGGTCGCGCTCGTCGCCTCGGCGCTGGTGAGCACGGCGTACTGGCTGACGATCTGGGCCACGGTGAAGGCGCGCGACCTGCCCGTCGTCGACGGAGCGCTCCGGGACTCGATGGCCTACGGCTGGCGGGGCGCGGCGTACGCGACCGCCGCGGCGCTCGGCGGCTACGCGTTGACGATGCTGTTCCGGAGCACGGTGGCGACCATCGGCGTCCTGTTCGGGGTCGCGGTCGCCGGCGGGATCGTGATCGCCACCCTCGGGATCGGCGAGCAGTGGCAGCCCCAGAAGAACGTCTCCGCGATCGTGAAGAACGGGACGACGTACTGGGTGGAGGTGCCCCAGTCCTGCTACCAGAGCCGGCCCGGGCAGGACACGGCCGCCGACGGGTGCGACCCCACCCGGCACCTCTCGCTGGCCCGGGGCGCCGGCTACTACGGGACGGCGCTGGTGCTCACCATCGGCGCGTCGGTGGTGTCGTTCCGGCGGCGCGACGTGCCGTAGGGGCCGTTCGGGCCGCCGCGTACAGTTGGTCCACGTGACGCAAGCTCCCTCATCCGAAGGACGCAAGCTGCTTCGACTCGAAGTGCGCAACGCGGAGACCCCGATCGAGCGCAAGCCGGAGTGGATCAAGACCCGGGCCAGGATGGGCCCCGAGTACCAGCACCTGCAGAGCCTGGTGAAGTCCGAAGGGCTGCACACGGTCTGCCAGGAGGCGGGCTGCCCCAACATCTTCGAGTGCTGGGAGGACCGCGAGGCGACGTTCCTCATCGGTGGCGACCAGTGCACGCGGCGCTGCGACTTCTGCCAGATCGACACCGGCAGGCCGCAGCCCCTCGACCGCGACGAGCCCCGTCGGGTCGCGGAGTCGGTGCAGACGATGGGCCTGAAGTACGCCACGATCACCGGCGTCGCCCGCGACGACCTCGAGGACGGCGGGGCGTGGCTGTACGCCGAGACCGTGCGGGTCATCCACGAGCTCAACCCCGGCACCGGCGTCGAGAACCTGATCCCCGACTTCAACGGCAAGTCCGACCTGCTCCGCGAGGTCTTCGAGTCGCGCCCCGAGGTGCTCGCGCACAACGTCGAGACCGTGCCGCGGATCTTCAAGCGGATCCGCCCGGCGTTCCGCTACGAGCGCTCCCTCGACGTGATCACCCAGGCCCGCGACTTCGGGCTGGTCACCAAGTCCAACCTGATCCTCGGCATGGGCGAGACCCGCGAGGAGGTCTCGCAGGCGCTGCGCGACCTGCACGCCGCGGGCTGCGAGCTGATCACGATCACCCAGTACCTCCGCCCCTCGGTGCGGCACCACCCGGTCGAGCGCTGGGTGAAGCCCGAGGAGTTCGTCGAGCTCAAGGACGAGGCCGACCAGATCGGCTTCTCCGGCGTGATGTCCGGGCCGCTCGTGCGTTCGTCGTACCGCGCCGGTCGGCTGTACCGTCAGGCCATGGACGCCCGCGCGGGCGTCGCCACCGCCTGACCGCCCATTCCTGACCCAGAACGAGGCACCACACACGATGGCCAAGGACCCGAAGCCCGTCGACCCGGAGAAGATGAGCCGGCGCGCCCAGTTCGTCGAGACCTACCGGATGGCCCGGCGCTCCGACCCGCGCCTCGGCGTGTGGCTGATCGGCTCGTTCCTGGTCGGCGCCGTGGTCGGCTTCGCGGTGTTCTGGTTCCTGCCCGGCGAGGGCGTGCTCGGCACCATCCTCTCGATCGTCTGTGCGCTGCTCCTCGGCTCGCTGCTGGCGATGATCGTGTTCGGCCGGCGCGCCCAGCGCGCGGCGTACGCCCAGATGGAGGGCCAGCCCGGCGCCGCCGCGGCCGCGCTCCGGACCCTGCGCCGGGGCTGGAAGTCCGAGCCGGTGATCGCGTTCAACAAGCAGCAGGACGTCGTGCACCGGGTGGTGGGCCCTCCGGGCATCGTCCTGGTCGGCGAGGGCAACCCGCACCGGCTGCGCGGCCTGATGACCGCCGAGCGCCGCAAGCACGAGCGGGTCGCCACCGACACCCCGATCCACGAGGTCGTGTGCGGGAACGGCGAGGGCGAGGTGCCGCTGCCGAAGCTGGTGAAGCACCTCCAGAAGCTCGGGCGTCGGGTCAAGCCGGCCGAGATGACCGACATCCTCAACCGGCTCAAGGCGCTGGACGCCAACCGGTCGAACATCCCGCTGCCGAAGGGCCCGGTGCCGACCAGCATGAAGGGCATGCGCCAGAACATGCGGGGCCGGTAGGTCTCGATACGCTCGCTGGCGCTCGCTACTCGACCCGCGAGTGGTCTCGGTATCGAGACCCGGTCAGGCGTTGCCCGACCCGCTGGTCAGGCCCTGCATCATCGAGCCGAGGTCGGGCATCTTGATGACCTGGTCGGCCGGCGGGGCCTGGATGTCGACGGCCTTGCCCCAGTCGGAGACGGTCATCTCCATGGAGGCGTCGCTGCCGCCCATCGGCAGGTTGTCCATGCTCATCTTCGTGAACCGGTTCTGGTCGTCGAGCCACAGGTCG
Organism: Nocardioides sp. URHA0032; assembly: GCF_000620645.1. Taxonomy (GTDB): domain Bacteria; phylum Actinomycetota; class Actinomycetes; order Propionibacteriales; family Nocardioidaceae; genus Nocardioides. Next base: position 198,232 of record NZ_JIAV01000018.1, read on the forward strand.
TAGGTCACGGAGTCCGGCAGCTGGGACTGCGCGGCCTCGGGGAGGTCCGCGCCCATCGACGCCATCATCTTCTTCATGTCGATGGTGAGCGCGTAGTGGTCGAGGCCGTCCTCGGCGCCGACGTACGTGACCTTCGAGATGCCGCCCTTCATCAGCTCGAGCGCCTTGCCCGGGTCCATCTGGTCCATCATCTTGTCCATGCCCATCGCGGCCAGCGGGCCGTTCGGGTCGGACGGGTCGATCTTCCAGAACTTGCCCTGCGTGAGCTGGCCGATCGACAGGTACATCACGCCGTCGACCATCCGGATGTCCATGTCGCCGGCCGCGGCCGCGGCCGCGGGCAGCGTCATCGTCATCGCCATGCTCGGCGGGGTCGAGGTGTAGTCCACGTCGCCCTCGGCGGTGATCTTCCCGGCTGCGCCGGCGGAGATGTCCATCGTCATGTGGGCGGTGGTGCTGGCCTTGACCCCGTCCTCGACGGTCTGCACGAACTCCGCAGGGTCGACGGTGTCGCCCTCGGAGAGGCTGCTCGCCAGCGCCGCCCCGGTCGAGGAGTCCGAGGCGGACGGGTCGGTGGCGGTCGTCTTGTCGTCGCTGTTGCAGGCCGCGAGCCCTCCGAGGGCGAGAACGGCGATCGTCGCGGCTGCCGTACGGCGTACGGCTCGAGTTCCTGTGGTCCGGCGCATGTCACTCAGGGTAGACGGCCACCCCCAGCACCGGACGTGGCCCGTTCGGGCTATCCGGCTGCCCTCATGACCTGGAGGGTGACCGTCGCGGAGCCGGCCGCGATGTCGTGCAGGCCCCGGCGGTCCGGGCGGAACACCAGCGGCGGGATGACGAGCGCCACCAGGATCTCGCGAGCCAGCGAGCGCAACGGGTCCAGCCGCCCGCCGGTCTCGACGTTGATCACGCGCAGCCGGGTGGCGAGCTTGCCGAACGAGCCGCCCGCGGTGCAGGTCAGCGCCGCCGACTCGAGCACGAAGACGATGAGCACGTAGACGCTGCCGGGGCCGCCGGTCCTGGAGTAGTCCGACCAGCCCATGAACAGCACGACCACGAACGTGCTGGCGATCCAGTCGACGATCAGCGCCAGCGCCCGGCGGCCCCAGGACGCGGTCTCGTAGGGCAGTGTCTGAGGGCTCGGCACGCCGGCCAGCGTAGGACGCTCCCCCGCGGGTCCGGTCACCGACCACCTGTTACATGCCGGAAACAAACCGGATACGGTCGAGAAACTGCCCGTGCATACGGTGCGGACACCGGTTGGTGCAGTGCCGCACCGGCCGCTGGTTCGCAGAGGCTTTTTTCACGGCTGGACCCCCGCGTCCAGCCAAGGAGGACGAATGTTCCAGAACAGCGACGAGCTGCTCAAGTTCATCAAGGACGAGGGCGTCGAGATGGTCGACGTGCGCTTCGTCGACCTGCCCGGGATCGAGCAGCACTTCACCGTCCCGGTCTCGTCGTTCGGCCAGGACGTCTTCGACAACGGCCTCGCGTTCGACGGCTCCTCGATCCGGGGCTTCCAGGCGATCAACGAGTCCGACATGGCGCTGTTCCCGGACCCGTCCACGGCGTACGTCGACCCGTTCCGTACCGCCAAGACGCTGAACCTGAGCTTCTTCATCCACGACCCGATCACCGGCGAGGCGTACTCGCGCGACCCGCGCAACATCGCGCGCAAGGCGCTGGCGTACCTGAACACCACCGGCATCGCGGACACGGCCTTCTTCGCTCCCGAGGCGGAGTTCTACATCTTCGACAACGTCCGCTACTCCACCACCGCCAACGAGGGCTACTACCACATCGACTCCGTCGAGGGCTGGTGGAACTCCGGCAAGGAGGGCGACAACCGGGGCTACAAGACCCGCTTCAAGGGCGGCTACTTCCCGGTCTCGCCGTACGACCACTACGGCGACCTGCGCGACGAGATGGTCAAGAACCTCGAGGCCTGCGGCCTGCTGGTCGAGCGGGCCCACCACGAGGTCGGCACCGCCGGCCAGGCCGAGATCAACTACCGCTTCGACACGCTGCTCAAGGCCGCCGACGACGTGATGAAGTTCAAGTACCTCATCAAGAACACCGCCTGGGAGGCCGGCAAGACGGTCACCTTCATGCCGAAGCCGATCTTCGGCGACAACGGCTCGGGCATGCACGTCCACCAGTCGCTCTGGAAGGACGGCGACCCGCTATTCTACGACGAGACCGGGTACGGCGGCCTCTCGGACGTCGCGCGCTGGTACATCGGCGGCATCCTCAAGCACGCGCCGTCGCTGCTGGCGTTCACCAACCCGACCGTGAACTCCTACCACCGCCTGGTGCCGGGCTTCGAGGCACCGATCTCGCTGGTGTACTCCTCGCGGAACCGCTCCGCGTCGGTGCGCATCCCGATCACCGGCTCGAACCCGAAGGCCAAGCGCATCGAGACCCGGTTCCCCGACCCGTCGGCGAACCCCTACCTCGCGTTCTCCGCGCTGATGCTCGCCGGTGTCGACGGCATCAAGAACAAGATCGAGCCGGCCGCCCCGATCGACAAGGACATCTACGAGCTCCCGCCGGACGAGATGGCCGAGATCGACCAGGTCCCGACCTCGCTCGGCGCGGTCCTCGACGCCCTCGAGGCCGACCACGAGTTCCTGACCGTCGGCAACGTGTTCACGCCCGACCTGATCGAGACGTGGATCGACTACAAGCGCACCCACGAGATCGCACCCGTCCAGCTGCGTCCGCACCCGCACGAGTTCGAGCTCTACTACGACATCTGACCCCGGCGGCTCAACTGCCGCTGACCTGCATGGACGCGCGGCCCCGCTGAGGACTCCCCCAGGTCTCCCCAGCGGGGCCGGACCGTCACCGGCCAAGGACTCGGGGCGCGGCTGGGAGGAGGAGCCGCATCGTGGCGCCGCGGTCGGCGGCGATGAGGTCGAGGTGGCCGCCGTTGCGCTCCGCGAGGCCGCGAGCGATGGCAAGGCCGAGTCCGCTTCCGCCGTTGCGGGTGCGTGACGTCTCGGCGCGGTAGAACCGGTCGAAGATGCGGTCCCGGGAGTCGGCCGGCACGCCGGGTCCGTCATCGGCGACCAGCAACCACGCCCAGCGGGTGCACGTGGGCTCCTCGGGAGTTCCGGCTGCCGGACGAGGAGCTCGAGGAGGAGGAGCGGGGTCCGCGCCGTCCTCGTGGTCGTCCTCGCAAGCGTCGACGGCGATCACGACTGTGGACCTTGCGTGCGCCACGGCGTTGTCCAGCAGGTTGCGGACCGCCCGGCGGACGTCATCGGCGTTCGCGTACGCCGGCGCGGCCGACACCGCGGAGGTGTCGACCTCTACCCGTCCGTTGACCCGGGCGCGCGCGGCCTCCTCAAGAACGAGGCTGTCGAGATCGATCATGGCGGGCGCCGGGGGTCCGTTGGCTTCCATCGACGCGATCACCAGCAGGTCGCCGACGAGGTGCTCCATGTCCGTCGTGGCGCCGAGCACATCGGCACGGAGCCGACCTGCGTCGATCTCGTTCGGTCTCGCCAGCGCCACCTCGAGTGCGACCCGCTGGGCGGCCAGTGGGCTCTGGAGGTCGTGGGAGACGTCCGCCACGAAGTCCCGCTGCCGCTGGGCCGCGGCGTCGAGCCGTTCCAGCATCGCATTCATCGTCGCGGCCAGTCGTCCGACCTCGTCGTCGACACCATCGCCAGCGACCCGTGTGTGCAGGTACTCCTCGGAGATCCGATCGACCTCGGCCCGGATCCGGTCCAGCCGTCCGATGACCCGGCCCAGCAGCAGCCAGATGACGACACCGAGGAGAACGACGACCACAGGGATCCCCAGCCAGAGCGACCGCCTCAGCGCTGCGGACGCCTCGGAGACCGTCTCCAGGCTGTCTCCGACATAGACGGTGACGGTGCCCTCCGGGCTGGGGCCGGAGGCGTACCAGAAGCGGTACGTCTCGGTCTCGCTGTCGTCGGGCGCCCGGAACGTGGCGGTCTGGAGAGACGCACCCGGCCGGAGATCGGCTACGGCCGGTCGCCCTTTGATGTTCGGCGACGCTGCCAGCACATGACCGTCGGCGTCGACCACCTGGGCGACGCCGTTGCCGTCGACGTTCCGGAGCGCCGTAGGCAGGTCCCCCGTCGACGCGAGGGTCAGCAGGTCGTCGACTCGCGATCGGGACAGCTGGTCGGAGGCATCGGTCAGCCGGCCCTCCAACGTCGCGACCAACAACGCAGACCCGAGCGCCAGGAGTGCCGCGAAGGCGAGGGCGCCGAACAAGGTGGCTCGTGCTCGCAGGCTCAGCCGACGCCTCATGCGCTGAGCTCCCCTGGCTCGGCCCGCTCCGGCTTCGCCGGCCCTTGAGGTGCCCGGTCGTCAGTGACCCGGTAGCCGACCAGCCGGACCGTCTGGAGCGAGGTCCGCCCGAACGGTTCGTCGATGCGCTGGCGCAGCTGGCGCACGTACACCTCGACGATGTTCGGGTGCCCGTCGTAGGCGAAGTCCCACACGTGCTCCAGGATCGTCGCCTTCGACTGGACCTGGTCCGGGTGCCGCATCAAGAACTCCAGCAGGGAGAACTGTCGCGGGGTGAGGTCGATGCCGGCCGTACCGCGCCAGACACGGTGGATCGCTGGATCCAGTCGCAGATCGCCGACCTCGAGCACGGTCGGCCGTTCGCGGCTGCCGCGTCGTACCAGCGCCCGCAGCCGCGCGGTGAGCACCATGAACGAGAACGGCTTCGACAAGAAGTCGTCGGCCCCCGCGTCGAGGGCCTTTGCTTCCTGCTCGGGCCCGCTCCTCGCGGTCAGCATCAGGATCGGCGTCCAGTCTCCGGAGTCGCGACGCCGCGCGCACAAGATGTCGCCCGGGACACCGGGCAGCATCAGGTCGACGACCATGGCGTCGTAGGCGTTCTCGGCGGCGAACCACTCGCCATCGGTGCCGGTCGAAGCGACATCGACCGCATACCCTTCGCCCTCCAGACCACGACGCAGCGCCGCCGCGAGCTGCTTGTCGTCCTCGACCACCAAGATCCGCACGCGATCACGATCGCACCCTGCACCTGAACGCGCGCTGACGAGCCGCTGACCGAGCCGGGACCGAGCCGGGTCCACGCCACCGGTTCCCACTCGCCGCGCACGGGCGATTCAGGGTGGCTTCAGCAGCTACGTCGCAGGCTGGAGCCAGGCCGGTGAAGACCCGGGAGGAGTCGGGAAAGGACAGTCATGCGCAAGCGGGTGGTCATCGCCGCCGCAGGAGCTGGGGCGGCACTGGCCGTCACCGCCGGAGGCGTCGCCGTCGCGACGAGCGGGGACGACGGATCCTCCAGCCACCAGTACACCCAGGAGCAGGCGGACGCTGCGACGAGAGCCGCGCTCGAGGCGACCGGCGGAGGGACCGCGAACAGCGTCGAGACCGACAACGAGAACGGCGCGACCTACGAGGTCGAGGTCACCGAGCCCGACGGCACCACCGTCGACGTGCGTCTCGACGAGGAATACAAGGTCGTGGTCATCGAGGGTGACGGCCAACCCCCCGGCAGCTGACTCAACGGCGTGGACGGCGGGCCGCAGAGGACGTTCTACGTCCCTGCTCCTCCCGCGCCGAACCGCCGCGCTCGGCCTCCGGTCGTCCCCGCAGGTCATTCGAGGCAGGCCGCGAACCAGGTTACGAGGCAAGGAGCAGACCCATGAGGACCAGAGTCGCAATCTCGGCGGCAGCCGTGCTGGCCGCCGCAGCGGCGGGAACCGTGGCGACGGTCGCCACCTCCGCCGACGCATCCCACGGCACCCTCGCCGGGTCCACCGCCCGAGCGATGGAGCCGGCGAACTTCCGGCACCCGGCACCGAACAGCTACTTCCCGCTCCGTCCGGGCACGGTGTTCCGCTACCGCGGCCGTGACGGCAGGCAGCACCTCACCGAGAGGGTCGGGGTCACTCACCGTACGAGGATCATCCAGGGCGTTCGCACTCGGGTGCTTTCTGACGTGCTCCGACGCTCCGATGGCAGCGTCGCGGAGAAGACCTCGGACTGGTACGCCGCGGACGACCGTGGCAACGTCTGGTACTTCGGCGAGCGGACCGCGACCTACGACCGGCACGGAGACGTGCAGAGCCGTGAGGGCTCCTGGCAGGCCGGCGTCGCGGGCGCGGTGGCTGGGACGATCATGCCCCGCAGCCCCCGGCCCACCGACGCGTACCGCCAGGAGTTCGAGCGCGGGTCCGCCGAGGACCAAGCCTGGATCGTGCAGCGCGGCTTCGCAGCCGAGGTCGCCTATGGCACCGTGCACCACGTTGTCCGATCCCTGGAATGGAGCCGGCTCGAACCGGGCGTCGTCTCGGTCAAGCTCTACGGCCCCCACCTCGGCGTCATCCGGGAGTCCGACATGGCCGGCGGCGAGGAGAGGTTCCAACTCGTCTCGGTCCGCCGTCCCTGACGCCGGGCCGACCTCGCGGGCGCTGCTGTCATTGCCTTCCTGCAGCCGGGGCCGAAGGGCTACGGATCTGACGCCTCCCGACCTTCACGAGCACGGATGACGGCCCGGGCGAGGTCGACCGCGTCGACCCCGGCGCGTTGGGCAGCGTCTCGGAGGTGGGCTTCCGCGGCATCGATGCCGAGGCCGAGCTCAGCGGCGAGGATGCCGGTTGCAACATCGATCAGGATGTGTTCGCGGAGTCGGCCAGGGCTTGCTTGCGCTTCGCGACGCGTGGCGAAGGAGAGATCCGCATTGGTGACAGCGCCGGCGGCCCACGCGCCGAACACGTCCGCCAGCTGTTCGTGGTGACCCACGAACGCGCGCCGCGATGCGGCGTAGAGGTTGACCGTGCCCACTGCCCGACTGGCCGTGATGATCGGCAGGGTCAGGGTGCTGCGCACCGTGTGCGCCGCGGTCGCTTGGGCAAAGAGCTGCCACCGCTCCTCGCTGAGGAGGTCATCGTCCCTGAACTCCCGAACCTGGGTGTTCAGGGCGCCGTCCACACATGGCCCGTCAGCGGCGTACTGGATGGCATCGAGAACCGCTATCTCCTTGGAGGTGGCCACCAGGGTGAAGGTGACGTCCTCGTCAAGGCGAGCGATGCTCACTCCCACCAGGTCGGGGACGATGTCCTGCGCCTGGTTCGCCAACCCGCGCAGCCGGGCCAGCAGGGCGCCGTCATCTGCTGACGGGTCGAGCTCGTTCACTGCCTCGACCGTCTCCGGTGTCGGCTCCAGGGGCGTCATCGCTGCCCACTCTCCACGACGCGGAGGTTCGCCAGGCTCTCGTCGGCTGCACCTTCGATCATGATGTTCCGTTCACGGCGGCGATCGACGTCCACGAGTCCTCCAAGGTCGGTCCGGTATGGCGGGCATCGGCCCGCCGGTACCCTCCGGCGCGCCGAGCAACCCGTACGTCGTCCTCCGCCCGACGGCAGCTCACCGGTGCCCAGCGGGATGCTCAGCCGAGGCGCGGTGTCCGGGGCGGTGGCGTGCGGCGGGTGCGCGTGGCTTCGAAGGCGCTCGCGAGCCGAAGGAGCAGGTCGTCGCTGTAACTCCGTCCGGCGAAGGTCAGGCCCACTGGCATGCCGATGTCGCTCATGGTGCCCATGGGGACGGTGACAGTGGGGATCCCGAGGTGTCGGATGACCAGGTTGCCGTTCGCGACCCACACACCGTTGCGCCACCCGAGGTCGGCCGCGTACGGGTCGCGGTCCATGTCCGCAGGTCCCACGTCGGCGACCGCTGGGAAGACGATGGCGTCCAGGCCGTGGGTCGCCATCCAGTCCTCGAGGTCGATCCGGCGGGTCTCCTCGAGTCCCCGCAAGCCGTCCTCCATGGTCGGGATCCGGGACCACGGGGTGATGCCGCGCTCGGCGATGTCCACGCTGTCGGCCAGATCGGCGCCCAGGTCGTCGCCCTCCCGCCCGGGAAGCGTGCCCGGCTCGTCCGGTTGGATGAGCGACGGGTCGACGTCCACCAGGCGGTGCAGCCGTGGGTCGCCTTTGGACCGCAGGAAGTCGTCGAGGGCCCATGCCGTGAGCTCGGTGTCCTCGTGCTCGCGGTAGGCGGACGGGACCAGACCGCGCGTGTCGATCATCGCACCGCCCGGACGATCGCTTTCGTAGTTGGCAACCACGGGGAAGTCGACGTCAGCGACGACGGCACCGGCCGCCTCGAGGTCGCGGCGTGCCTCGCGCCACAGGTCGATGATGCTGTCGCGGGTGCGGATGGGCTTGCCCGTCGGTCCTCCCAAGGAAGGTCCGGTGCCGGTCCCGGCGTCCAGGTCGGCGTTGACGTACATGCGCGGCACCCCGAGCCGGAAACCGGTGAGGGAGTCGGGCCCCTCTTGCAGGGAGAGGTAGGAGGCAGGCCTGACGTCCCGGGGGGCCGGAAGCGGGATCCAGTTCTGAAGACGCCACAGATCGCCACTGGGGTCAGGGTCGTCCGCGACGAGGACATCGAGAACCTCTAGGAGGTCCGCCATCGTCCGCGCGTAGGGAACCGCGACATCCATCGAAGGTGTCAGCGGCCAGATGCCGCGCACCGAGATGAGGCCACGCGACGGGGTGTAGGCGCACAAGGCGTTGTTGGAGGCCGGACCTCGCCCGCTCGACCACGTCTCCTCGGCCATCGCGAAGGTCGCGAAGCTCGAGGTGAGCGCCACGGCCGATCCGTGCGAGGAACCGGAGGCGTACGGCGCGGCCAGGAAGTCGGGGTTGTACGGACTCTCCGAACGGCCGTACAGCCCGCGTTGCATGCCTCCGTTGGCCATCGGGGGCATGTTGGTCTTGCCCAGGCAGATCGCTCCCGCGCCCCGCAGTCGGCTGATGGTGAACGCGTCGTGCTGTGCGACCACGTCCGCGAACGCGGGACTGCCCGCCGCGGCGGTCATCCCAGCCACCAGGTAGCTGTCCTTGGCGACGTACGGGATCCCGTCCAAGGGTCCCAGGACGGCTCCGGCCTTGCGGCGAGCGTCGGACGCTGCTGCCTGGGCAAGCGCATCAGGAGCGCGCACGACGACGGAGTTGAGTGCGGTGGCCGTACCCGCGCCGTCGTAGCGGTCGATGCGGGCCAGGTAGCTTCCGACCACCTCGACGGCCGTCGCGGCTCCGGACTCGAGCGCCGCACGGACCTCCGCGATCGAGGCTTCGACAACGTCGATCATGACCCTCCTTGGTCGCCGACTCCGGCATGGGGCCCCCTCGAGCCCGGGGAACGGAAAAGCACACTAACCGGGCCGTCCCTGTGAGGCAGCCTGGCGGGAGCAGGGCGACGGGGAGCATCATCGCGAGACCGGACTCGTCGACGCTGAGCATCGCCCCAGCATCGCCCCTCTGGGTGTGGATCCCGCGCCCAGTTTGGGGTACTGCACGGGCAACGTCGAGCAGGGGCGTTGCACCGAAGAAGGGTGATCGCGTGCGACACAAGAACCAGATTCCTCTCGCCGGACTGGACGACCACTGCGCCGTCCACCAGTTCATCCGGGTGTTCGGCCGACGTCCGACGCCCGAGGAGCTGGCCCGCTGTCGTCAGGCCCGTGCCGGGTCCTGGCCATCAGTGCCGGACCGTTCCACCGCAGACCCGATGCCCGGGATGACGGGCCCGGTACGGCGCGGCGTCGCCCGATTCCTCAACCGCATCTGATTCGACCTGACCGAGATCCGGAGGCTCTGAACGAGATGACCCAGCATCCCGTTCCTGCGATCCTCGCCGTCAGGCGGCGTTCGTCGGGTGTTCGGTCCATCCGACGACGTGTGCCACGGCGACGGCGGAGAGCTGCGAGCTCACCTCCAGCTTGGCGAGCACTCCCTTGACCTGCGTGCGCACGGTCGCGACCGCGACGCGGTGTGCCGTGGCGATCTCGGGCACGGCATGACCGGCCATCAGCTCGCGCAGCACGGCACCTTCCTGCGCGGACAGCCGCTCGATCCGACCAGCGGCTGCCCGGACCTCCGCGTTCCGGCGGCGCCCCAGGGCGATCAGCCGGTCCCGCTCGGCACGGTCGAGCACCGGCTCGCCCCGACCAAGTCTCCGGACAGCGGAGATCACTGACGCGAGCGAACCGCTCATGGGTGCCACTGCCCGCGCGCCTGCAGCCAGGTACTGGCCCCACCGCACCTCGTCGTCGACATCGACGAGTACGACGACAGCGACACCTCCTCGAGACACCTCCCCGATCAATGCTCCGACTCGGCGGGCCACTCCGAGGTTCGCGTTGACGAGCGCGACGTCGGGCCGCACCTCCAGCAGCCGCGACCGGACCAGGTCATCCTGGTCGGTACCGGCAGGGATCGGCACCCGGTGGTAGGCGAAACCGCGCGTTTCGAGCACGGCACGGAGGCAGTCGCTGAACAGGTCGTGCCTGTCGACGAGCGCGACCCGGGTAGGTCCTGAGCGCACCATCGTTTCCCCACCGAAACTGAGATCACGCCACCCCGAGAAGACAAGGCCTCCACATCCCCGAGGCCCGCGTGCCGCTGGTTGGACCGAACCCCGCTGCTGGAGCCGGCTGGTCGAGCAACACCGCTCCCGAGCAGACCACCCGCCCGGCCCGGCGTCTACTACCCAATGGTCCTAGTACCCCCGCCGGACCAGCGCGAGGGCGGGCCGGTCAGGACACGGCGGCGCGCACCCGGTCGACCATCTCCTTCTCGCCCTTGCTGACCTGCTCGGCGTGGAACCCCAGGAAGCCACCCTCCTTGGCGGCGTTCGCGGCAGCCTGCGCCGCGGAGACCAGCCAGTCCGCGAAGGCCGCGATCTCTTCCGGGGTGGCCGTCGCGGCCACGATGGCGTGCACGGCCGCCAGCTCGACGAGCACCTGGTCTCCGGTGGGTGCCGTGCCCTCCGAGGTCGGCCGGTAGCCCTTGAGCGGGTTCCTCTTCTGCTGGATCTCGGCCTGGACGTCGAGCGCCAGCTGGGTGACCAGCTCCTCCCGGCTCGAGGGGTTCGTGGCCGCCCTGAGCGTCGCCATCGACTCCTTCGCCGCCTCGATCGGGCCCCCTGGATCGGCCAGCGAGATCGCCAGTCCGGCCACGAACGGCGACCGCACGAGCCGGCTCCAGTCGTCCTCCGAGAAGTCACTTCGTGTGGTCACCACAGTTCCTTTCGCTCGGACGAGCCGGCTGATCGCGGCGCGGAGCACCAGTCTCCGTGGTCAGGCGAGGCACTGTCACGACCTGGGGACGACAACGTTCGCCATCGAGCTCGGTACGACGCCGCCCGAGGCTGGCCAGTGGCGGATGCGACCGGAGCGCGGTTCGGCCCACCGTGGGGTGGAGGGTGAGCCCGGGGACACCGGACCACCGACCACACCAGGAGAACGAGTCCCATGCCCCACGACGAACCCCCCCACACCACGACGGATGCCGGCATCGCGGCGGGGAGCGACGAGCACTCCCTGACGGTCGGTGCCGACGGACCGATCCTGCTGCACGACCACTACGCCATCGAGCAGATGGCGCAGTGGAACCGGGAGCGGACCCCCGAGCGACAGCCCCACGCCAAGGGAAGTGGCGCCTTCGGCCGGTTCGAGGTCACCGGCGACGTCAGCGCCTACACCAGGGCAGCCGTCTTCCAGCCGGCGACGAGGACGGACCTGGTGGCGAGGTTCTCCACCGTGGCCGGGGAGCGCGGCAGCCCGGACACCTGGCGCGATCCGCGGGGCTTCGCGGTGAAGTTCTACAGCAGCGAGGGCAACTACGACATGGTCGGCAACAACACGCCCGTGTTCTTCATCCGGGACCCCCTCAAGTTCCAGCACTTCATCCGGTCGCAGAAGCGCCGTGCCGACAGCAACCTGCGCGACCACGACATGCAATGGGACTTCTGGACACTCTCGCCGGAGTCCGCGCACCAGGTGACCTACCTGATGGGAGACCGCGGCATCCCGCGCACCTGGCGGCACATGAACGGGTACAGCTCCCACACCTACCTGTGGATCAGCGCCTCCGGCGAGAAGACCTGGGTGAAGTACCACTTCATCTCCGACCAGGGGGTCGAGTGCCTCACCCAGGACGAGGCCGACGCCCTGGCTTCCGCCGACAGCGACTACCACACGCGAGACCTGTTCGAGGCGATCGCTCGGGGCGAGCATCCTTCGTGGACCCTCAAGGTGCAGCTGATGGCCTTCGAGGAAGCGGCCGGCTACCGGTTCAACTCCTTCGACGTCACGAAGGTGTGGCCGCACGCCGACTACCCGCTCGTCGAGGTCGGCCGGATGACGCTCGACCGCAACCCCACGGACCACCACGCCGAGATCGAGCAGCTCGCCGTCGAGCCCAGCAACATGGTGCCGGGCATCGGCCCCAGCCCCGACAAGATGCTGCTCGGCCGGATGTTCTCCTACCCCGACGCCCACCGCGCCCGCATCGGGACGAACTACAACCAGCTGCCGGTGAACGCGCCGCGTTCCCCGGTGCACAGCTACAGCAAGGACGGCGCCATGCGGTACCGGAAGGTGTCGGACCCGGTCTACGCGCCGAACTCCAAGGGCGGCCCGCGGGCGGACACCGTGCGCTTCGGGGAGCCGGACGGGTGGCACACCGCGGGCGACCTGGTACGCCAGGCGGCCACGCTGCATGCGGACGACGACGACTGGGGCCAGGCGGGCGCCCTGGTGCGTGACGTGATGGACGCCGCAGAGCGCGACCGGCTGGTGTCCAACATCGTCGGTCACCTGCTGGCCGGTGTCACCGCCCCAGTCCTCGAACGGGCGTTCGCCTACTGGCGGTGCGTGGATGCCGACGTCGGGCAGCAAGTCGAGGCCGGGGTCCGTCACGCGAACGAGAGCGCTTGACCGCGGAGAGGGTCCGACGGGAGAGGAGTTGACGTGCTGGCTCGGCGTGGTTCGCGGAAACCCATGGCTGTCGTGCTGGTCCACGGCGCATTCGTGGACGGATCAGGGTGGCGTCCGGTCCACGACCTGCTCACCCAGGACGGCTACCAGGTCGCGGTCGTGCAGAATCCGACGGTCTCCCTACGGGACGACGTCGCCGCGACGCGGCTGGTCATCGATGCGCAGGACGGGCCGGTCGTGCTCGTCGGCCACTCCTACGGCGGCGCCGTCATCACCGAGGCCGGAACCCATCCGAAGGTCGGAGCCCTCGTCTACGTGGCAGCATTCGCACCGGATGCCGATGAGTCGGTCAACACCCTCATCGACACGTTCCCGTCCGGTGCGCCCCAGATGCCGGGACTGCCACCTCGGGGCGGCTTCATCCATCAGGACCCGAAGAAGTTCCATGAGTCGTTCGGCGCAGACCTCCCCGACGACCTCGCGGCCTTCATGTCCGATGCGGAGGTGCCGTGGGGGACGGACGCCGCAACCGGCACGGTCACGGATCCCGCCTGGCGCACCAGGCCCAGCTGGTACCTGGTCGCCACCCAGGACCGCGAGCTCCCGCCGGCCACCCAGCGCACCATGGCCCGCCGAGCCCGATCGACCGTGGTGGAGCTGCCGGCGACCCACGCCGTCTACATCACCCGACCGGCGCCCGTGGCCGACCTGATCGAACGGGCCGCAAGAGGCGACGGCCCACGGCAGGCGGGGGTGCGACCTGTCCGTCGACCCGCTAGCGTGAAACCGGAGGCGGACGACATGGTGGACGAGGAACCGCGTGCTGAGCTTGCACGTCTCGAGGCACAGATCGCAGAGCTGAGGCAGACCGCCCGCGAGCTGCGGGATGGTCTCAACGACGCCGGACCGACCGACATCGAGGATCGCTCGCAGGTCATCTACGAGGCCGAGCAGCAGGAAGCGATCGTCGGTGAGCTCGAAAGGCGTCGCGACGAACTGCGCGCACAGCTGGGGTGAACTGCTCGACAAGGTGACCGACCGACCGAGGGGCCGAGGCCGGCGTCCTGCCTGCACCAGCGCTGCCACTCGTTACTGGACCGTCTCGACCAGCTGCCGCAACCCGTGGGCGCACCGAGCACGACGGCGCTCCTGACCGCCTGGTGAGACCCGGATCTGCTCGCCGTTGCCCGCGCCTCGACCCGGACCGCCCCGGACGAGGCCGACAGACCCTGGCTCCTGCCACGTCACGACTTGCGTGGTCGCCGCGGTCAACAATGCAGGAATCTCGAGGAGGACCGCCATGCATGTCGTCGACGGCAGTATCGCGTTGCTCGGCCCCCGCATCGCACGCCGGCACCGCGACCACGGAGTCAGGGTCCTCTCCGGCTCCCGACGGACCGGTGTCGATCCCACAGCGAGCAAGCCCCTGCCCAGATGCTCGCCGGAGCCGAGAACCGCCTGGAAGGAGGCGCGCCATGTGGGACACGCCCGAACCTGAACCTGAACCTGGACACGAACACGTCCGACTCTCGCACGATCGGTTGTGTGGAAAGTGTCGACATCCGATGCACACCTATCTCCCCTGCAGCAACGACTGCGCCTGCGTTCCCCCGCCGGCGCCGGGATGGTCGGCCCTGGCAGCCTGAGCGATCCACCCTGGCCCCTCGAGGGGTCGTGCAGGGAGTGTGGTGGCGGGTGATACTGGTGCGAGCCGTCGAGGAAGAGGGAACGCGATGGACCGACGAGCGTCCGGACCGGCATCCGAGCAGCTGCGGTACGAGTGGCCGGCGCTGCCGGTTCGCTCGTGGGAGTCGACTCGCGACACCCTGCACCTCTGGACGCAGATGGTCGGCAAGACCCGCCTTGCCCTGACGCCCCTGCTGAACCACTGGTGGAACGTCCCCCTGTACGTGAACTCCGTCGGCCTGACCACGTCGTTGATGCCGGTGGGCTCCCACGACAGCCTGGAGGTCACCTTCGACTTCGTCGCTCACCAGCTGGTGCTGCGTACGGTCTCCGGCGGGGTACGTGCGCTGCCGTTGGCGCCGCGTACGGTGGCCGACTTCTACGGTGACTACCTGCAGTGCCTGGTGGATCTCGACGTGGGCGTGGAACTGAATCCCATGCCGACCGAGATCCCGGCCGCGGTCCCGTTCCCTGCGGACACGGCGCACCACAGCTATGATTCGTCGGCGGTGAACGCCTTCTGGCGATCGCTGACGTCCGCACATCGCGTCCTGACCCAGTTCCGTGCCGAGTTCGCCGGCAAGGCCAGCCCGGTGCACTTCTTCTGGGGGGCGTTCGACCTCGCGGTCACCCGATTCTCAGGGCGGCCCGCTCCCCCTCACCCGG
Source organism: Nocardioides sp. URHA0032 (assembly GCF_000620645.1). Classification (GTDB taxonomy): domain Bacteria; phylum Actinomycetota; class Actinomycetes; order Propionibacteriales; family Nocardioidaceae; genus Nocardioides. The sequence continues at coordinate 213,329 of NZ_JIAV01000018.1, forward strand.
GCGGTGTTCCCCACTGCCCGGACTGGGTCATGCGGGAGGCCTACCGGTCAGAGGTGTCGTCCTGCGGCTACTGGCCGGGGGGAGCGGAGGAGGGCGTGTTCTACGCCTACGCCTATCCCGAACCAGATGGCTATCGCGATCAGCGGCCGCGGCATGAAGCGAGCTACTACGACCAGGAGCTGCGCGAGTTCGTGCTGCCGTACGAGGTGGTGCGCCAGGCGGACGATCCCGACGGCATCCTGCTCGAGTTCCTCCGGGACACGCACGCCTTCGCCTCGGCCCAGTGGCCGCCGGCGGCGGACATCTCCTGAGCCGCTCGCAGCCGCCTCCGTGACCTGACGCACCGGGACTTCGTTGACCTGCCGTGCCCGCCCCCAGACTCCGCGCCGTAGCCGCTCTTCTCGCCACGTTCTCCCTCGTGCTCCTCGGCCTGGCCGTCGTGGACGGACCGCCGGCGGTCGCGTCGGGCGGCGGGTTCAGCGCGCACGGCAGCGCGCGGCAGGTGTACGCCGTCGGCCTCGAGGGCGGCACGACGGCCACGCTGATCGACTCCCACGGCGACACCGTCAAGCAGCAGGAGGCGGACTCGCTGGGCGGGGTGCTGTTCCGCGACGTCAAGCCCGGGACCGGCTACCGGGTGAAGGCCGGTGGCCACACGTCCGGGCCCGTGACGGTGCACGGCACCAGCCCGCACCAGTGGAACAAGAGCATCTACAGCCAGACGATCCCCGACGACGGGTACGGCTACCTGACGACGCGGGACGGCACGAAGCTCGCCTACTCGGTGCACCCGCCCACCGACCCGGCCGGGATCGGCGGTGCGCCGCTGCCGGTGCCGACCGGGACCGACTACGCGCCGCCGTACCCGACGCTGATCGAGTACTCCGGCTACGGCTACGCCAACCCCGACGGCCCCACCAACGGCATCGCGGCGGTCGCGAACGTGATGGGCTTCGCGGTCGTCGACATCCAGATGCGCGGGACCGGCTGCTCGGGCGGCGCCTTCGACTTCTTCGAGCCGCTGCAGTCGATCGACGGCTACGACATCGTCGAGACCATCGCCCGCCAGTCCTGGGTCAAGGGCGGCAAGGTCGGGATGATGGGCATCTCGTACGGCGGCATCAGCCAGCTGTTCACCGCGCAGACCCGGCCTCCGCACCTGGCGGCGATCTCGCCGCTCTCGGTCATCGACGCGACCGCCACCACGCTGTACCCCGGCGGCAACCTCAACACCGGCTTCGCGGTGGCCTGGGCCAAGGAGCGGCAGCAGGAGGCCCAACCGGCCGGCACCGGTGCGCAGGGCACGCAGCCGTACGCCGAGCAGCGGGTCGCCGACGGCGACACGGTGTGCCAGGACAACCAGGTCCTCCACGGCGAGGCGGCGTCGCTGATGTCCAAGATCCACGCGAACAGCCACTACCGGCCGAAGGTGGCGGACCCGCTCGACCCGGTGTCGTTCGTGCACGAGATCGATGTGCCGACGTTCATGGCGTGCCAGTTCGAGGACGAGCAGACCGGCGGCCACTGCCCGTCTCTGGTGCGCCACTTCACGGGCACGAAGAAGAAGTGGTTCACCTTCACCAACGGCGCGCACATCGACTCGCTCGACCCCGAGACGCTGAACCGCTGGTACGACTTCCTCTCGCTCTACGTGGCCGACCAGGCTCCGGCGATGAACGCCGCCGTCGTGCGCGCGGCCGCCCCGGTGATCTACCAGGAGGCGATGGGCATCCCGGCGAGCGACCCGATCACGCTGCCGACCGACCCCATCCAGCTCCAGCCGACGTACGACGGTGCGCTGGCGGCGTTCGAGCAGCTCCAGCCGGTGCGGGTGCTGTTCGACAACGGCGCGGGGACCGGGCCGCTCGGGACCAACCAGCCCGGCGACCCCTACCCGGGCTACGAGCACTCCTTCGACTCCCTGCCCGTGCCCGGCACGAAGGCCGAGTCGTGGTACCTCGGCGGCGCCGGTGCGCTGGCCGACAACGCGCCCGGGAAGCAGCACGTCGACCGTTACCGCTCGGACCCGAGCCTGCTGCCCGGCACCGACTTCGCCGGCGGCACCGGCACCGGCGCGCTGTGGGGCAACGCCTCCCAGTGGAGCTGGGACTGGAAGCAGCGGAGGGCGGGGACCGCCGTCTCGTACGTCTCGGCGCCACTGGAGAAGGACGTCACCACGGTGGGCGCGGGCGCGGTGCAGCTGTGGGTGAAGTCGTCGGCGCGTGACCTCGACTTCCAGGCGACGGTCAGTGAGGTCCGGGACGGCCACGAGACGTTCGTCCAGAGCGGCTGGCTGCGCGGCAGCGAGCGGAAGCTCGCGACCTCGGCCGACAACATCATGAAGCAGCAGCCCAGCCTCCTGGAGCCGATCCCGACCCTCCGGGCCGCCGACGTCAGCCCGATGCCGAGCGGCCGGTACACGAAGGTGGTGATCCCGCTCTACTTCCAGGGCCACGCCTACCGCGCCGGCTCGCAGATCCGGGTCACGATCTCGGCGCCGGGTGGCGAGCAGCCGATCTGGGCGTTCGCCGACGCGCGGCCGGCGGGCAAGGCGGCCGTCGTGGACGTGGCCTCGTCGCCGCAGCACCCCTCCCGACTGGTCCTCCCGGTGATCCCCGGGCTCAGCGTCGACGCTGCCGCTCCCCCGTGCCCGAGCCTGCGCAACGAGCCCTGCCGGGACGCCCCGTAGTCAGCCCACCGGTCACGCAGCCTCGCCCATCAGGTCCCGCAGCTGGTCGAGGTAGCGGGTCAGCAGGCGTGACACGTGGTACTGGGTGATGCCCAGCTCGTCCGCGATCTGCTGCTGGGTCCGGTCCTCCACGAACCGCAGGTGCAGCACCCGCTGGGCCCGCTCCGGCAGCGCGCGCAGGTGCGGCCACAGCAGCAGGCGGGCCTCGGCCCGCTCCCAGGTCCGGTCCTCCTCGTCGGCGAGAGTTACGCCGATCGGGACGTCCTCGCCGAGCCGCGGGAGGTCCAGGCTGCGCGGCCGGAACAGTGACGCCACGACGACGCCCGACACCACGTGGTCCGAGAGGCCCTCGGTCCGGAGGTGCCGGTCCTGCACCCGCCGCGACGGCCGGATCGTCCAGGCCGAGTCACGGAAGAAGTGCTTGACCGCTCCGGTCATGCACGGGATCGCGTATGCGAGGAACTCGCCGCGCGCCGGGTCGAACTCCCGCGCCGCACGGACCAGTGCCAGGCACGCGACCTGGGTGAGGTCCGGACCGAGCTGCGAGCGCCCGACGTACCTCCTGGCGACCGAACGGGCAACGTCGATGTTGGCCAGCACGAGCGACTCGATCGCAGCCTCGCGCCGGTCCCCCGCCGCGTCGGCGAGCCGGGCGACCAGCTGAGCGTTCTGACGACGCAGCGCCTCCCCCGTCATCGCCTCTCGCCTTCCTCGACGGCGACGACGGCGTCGTGCAGGCTCCGCAGCCGGGTCTCGTACGGCGTCCGCTCGGGCTCGTCGGCGTCGGCGGGGTCGGCACTCGACGCGACGTGCCGGAGCTCGGCGTCGATCTCTGCCTCCAGGCGGCTGAGCTCGCTCATGGTCGTCCCTTTCGTCACGGGCCGGGCGGGCTCCCGGTCACCCGTGATGACCGCGTCACCGACCGGTTCGTGACCACGAGAGGACCACCATGAGCCCGCTGGAGCACGTCCGTACGGACGTCCTGGACGTCGCCTACCTCGAGACCGGACCGCCGGACGGGCCGGCGGCCGTCCTGCTGCACGGGTACCGCGTCATCGTCCCGTACCTCCGCGGCCACTGGCCGACCCGTTTCCTCGACGGCGGCACGACCGCGCCACGCTGGACCGGACGGCCGAGTCGTTCGACAACCCCGATCACGTCGACTGGTGCTGCACTCGTACCGGCACCGGCTCGGACAGGCTCGGGGAGCACCGGAGTACACCGTCCTGGAGCGGATCCTGGCGAGCCGGCCGCGGGGCACAACCTGCCCCAGGAGGCTCCCGATGCCTTCGTCGCCGCAGTCCTCGACGTCACCCGTCTCGCGGCCTAGACACTCTCGGCCAGGGCCGCACCGATGTCCTTCCGGGATCGCACTCCCAGCTTGGTGAACACCTTCCGCAGGTGCCACTCGACCGTGTGTGCGCTGATGAAGAGCTGGGCGCCGATCTCGGGGTTCGTGAGGCCGGCGGCGGCGAGCCGGGCGATCTGGGACTCCTGCGCCGTGAGCTCGGCGCTGGTCTGCGGCGTCGGACGTTCGGTGGCCACGCCGGCCGCGGCGAGCTCGCGCCGGGCACGCTCGGCGTACGCCCGCGCGCCGATCCGGCTGAGCTGTCGATGCGCGGCGACCAGCTGGTCGCGGGCCTCGGCGCGACGGCCGGCGGCACGCAGCCACTCGCCGTACGCGAGCCGCGCTCGCGCTGCCATCAACCGGCCCTCGGTGCGCTCGAGCCGCTCGACGGCCTCGCGGTGGAGCGCATCCGCGTCGGGACCGGAGGCCTGCAACGCCGCGACGTACGCCCCCGTCCCGAGCGCCCAGTCGCCGCCGCACACGGCTGTCAGGTGCGCCAACCGCCGGGCCGCTTCCGCGGCCTCCGGCTCATCGAGCCGCCCGATCCGGGCGGCCGCCTCGACCAGCTCGATCATCGAGGAGATCGCCAGCCCCATCTCCTGGGGATGAGCCGAACCGCGAACGGCCGCGGCGTACGCCTCCTCGTGGCGGCCCAGTCCGTTGTCGAGCACCGCCGCCGCCCACTCGGTCGCCGTCAGGACCTTCCCCTCGGTTCGCAGCATCGGGTCCTCGACGACGACGGCGATGGCGGCGCGAGTCCGGTCCTCGTCGCCCAGCCACGCCTCGAGCACCAGCGCGCCGTAGTGGCCGAAGAACGCACTGCCGGTCACCTCGCCGATGATCTCGGACTCCTCGACGAGGGTGCGGGCGGCCACGAGGTCGCCGGCGTGCACCCGGCTGGAGAGCTCGAGGAGCAGCGCCGACGGGAGCAGTGAGAGCGCCCCGACCTCGCGCGCGAGCTCGACCATCGCCGCCGGCAGCTCCGCCCAGGCCCGATCCTCGAAGACGTTGTGGGCCATCCGGCAGGCCAGCGGCAGCCAGGCGAGGTCGACGGCGGAGATGCCGCCGGTGCAGTAGGCGGTGAGCGCCTTCCGGATCAGGGGTACGCCGGCGGCGTACCCGTCGGCGTACAGGCGGGCCACGCCCTCGAGCAGCTGGTCGGACCGCGTCGGGTGCCGCGGCGGCCTCATCGCCAGCACGGCCGCGGCCACCTCGTCGATGCTCTCGCCGCCAGGCAGCTGGCCGGCGGTGTACCCCGCGTAGAAGGCGTCGCGGTACGTCTCTCTCGCCTGGCCGGGAGCGAGCCTCTCGAACTGCTGCGCAGCCTCCAGCAGCAGGGGAAGTCCGGCGCTCGGGCTGCGGGAGGCGGACAGTACCTGCCCTCGCACCAGCGTGGCCTCGGCCGCCTCCCGGTCGTCCAGCGGGCGGAAGCGGATCTCGTCGAGCAGCTCCAGTGCCTCGTCGAACTCGCCCGCACGGCCCTTGGCGCGTGCTGCGGCCAGGGCGCGCGACCCCCGCCGCACCGGGTCCGGCGTGAGCTGAGCGGCCCGGTCCAGGAAGGCGGCCGCCGCGCGCTCGCCACCGCGCGCGCGGGCCCGCGCCGCCGCCCGCTCCAGCCCTGCGGCGACCGCTTCGTCGGGCTGCGTCGTGGCGCTGGCCAGGTGCCAGGCCAGCCGGTCCGGCTCCCGGTCCGGGTCGGTGACCTCGGCGAGCGCTCGGTGGACCTCGCGCCGGTCCTCGGGCGCCGCGGAGCGGTAGACCGCCGCCCGCACCAGCGGGTGCCGGAACCGCACCATCGTGCGGACAGTGAGCAGGCCGGACTCCTCGGCCTCGGCGACGGCGGCGTCCACGTCGAGGTCGAGCCGGCGCGAGGCGTCCCTCAGGAGAGCGATGTCCCCCACGGGCTCGGCCGCGGCCACCAGCAGCAGGCGCTGGGTGGCTGGCGTCAGGGCACGCACGCGCGACCGGAAGGTCCTCTCGAGCTGGCTGGTCAGCGTCGTCCGCTCCGGGTCGTCCGGACGGCTGCCGAGCTCGGCGCTGGTCAGGGCGCCGGGCAGCTCGATCAGCGCGAGCGGGTTCCCCCGGGCCTCGGCGAGGATCCGGTCGCGCACCCGGCGATCGAAGCGACTGGGGGCCACGGTCGACAGGAGCGCCCGCGCGGCGCGGTCGTCCAGGCCCCGCACCTCGAGCCGCGGGAGACCGTCGAGCGGGTGCCCGCGCACGGGGTCGCGCATGGCGAACACCAGCAGCACCCGCTCGGCGTGCAGCCGCCGCGCGACGAAGGCGAGCGTCTGCGCCGACACCTGGTCGAGCCACTGGGCATCGTCGACCAGGCAGACGAGCGGCTGCTCCTCGGCGACGCCGGCCAGCACGGTGAGCACCGCGAGCCCGACCAGGAACCGGTCGGGCGGGGTGCCGGCACTGAGGCCGAACGCCGTCTCCAGTGCCATCCGCTGCGGTCCCGGCAGTCGGTCGAACCGGTCCAGGAACGGCGCGCACAGCTGGTGCAGGCCGCCGAAGGCCAGCTCGACCTCGGCCTCGACGCCCGAAGCCCGCGCCACCCGGCAACCATCGGCGGTGTCGCGCACGTGGTCGAGAAGCGCGGACTTGCCGATCCCGGCATCACCGTGCAGGACGACGGCCGCGCTCGCACCGCCCTTGACGCCCGTCACGAGGTCGTCGAGGGCTGCGCACTCTCGTCGCCGGCCGAGCAGTGCCCCCGGCCCTCCGCTAGCTCGCTCCATGGCTCCCGGGACGAGCCTAGCCAACCTAGGCGGCGCGCGAGCGATCAGTCCGTTGGCGTGGACGCACGGTCCGCGAGCAGGTCGCCGGCTCCACGTCCCGGGTCAGGACCTGTTCGAGTGCCTCGAGGTGACCGCTCCGGGACGCGGTGAGGAACGCCGTCACCAGGTGCTGGTGCAGATCCGGGTCCACCGGTCGGTCGCGGTCACCGTCGATGCGGGTCTGCGCACGACGCACCAGCTGCCGGGCGTTGGGGATGCTGGTGCGGAGCAGGCGCGCCACGTCGCCGTACGCGTAGTCGAAGCCTTTGCGGAGCAGGTACGCCGCGAGCTCGCCGGACGTCAACCGCGACATGAGCAGGGCAAGGGTCTCCTCGACCTCCGCGGTCTGCTCGGCGCGGCGCGTCGGGTCGAACGCGGGGTCCACCAGGTCGGCCAGCGGCGCCTCGGCCGGGGTCTCGTGTCGATGCCGTGCGGACTGGATGACGTTGATCGCGAGGCGCGTGGTCGCCGTGGTGAGGAACGCCGCGGGGTTCTTGACCGTCGACCGGTCGGTGCGCTGCCAGCGGAGCCAGGCCTCCTGGACCACGTCCTCGGCGCTCGAGACGTCACCGGTGACCCGGTAGGCGACGCGGAACAGACGGGTACGGTGCGCGAGGAAGACCTCGACGGCGATGTCCAGCTCCGTCCCCGTGCGGGTCGTCGTCTCCAGGCCTGGCGCGGACATCGCGGGCTCCTCTGCGGTGGGTGGTGGGGATGCCTCCACCCTCGTTCCGCAGGGACCACGCTCGCGCCCCGGAAGTCCGTGGTCGGGTCCGTGGGCAACCCCGGTGGATGCCCTCCCACGGAGCGCCGCGGACCGTCCCACGGGCCTCCGCCGACTATGGAGTGCGGGGGGTCACGCCCCCGGGGCCGGGGTCACCAGGGCGGCCCCGAGATCGCGCCGGGAGCTGATCCCGAGTTTCGTGTACACCTTGCGCAGGTGCCACTCGACCGTGTGCGGGCTGAGGAACAGCTCCGCGCCGATCCTCGGGTTGGTCATGCCGTCCGCGGCCAGGGTGGCGATCTGTGCCTCCTGGGGCGTCAGGGCGGTGACCGGCTCCGCGTCGCGCACCCGGACGTGCTCGCCGGTGGCGAGCAGCTCCCGGCGCGCGCGCTCCGCGAAGGCCGTGGCCCGCATCCCGCCGAACATGTCGTGGGCGGTACGCAGGTGCTCGCGAGCCGCGGCCCGCTGCCGGTGGCGGCGCAACCACTCGCCGTACAGGAGGTGCGTGCGCGCGACCTCGACCTCGACGCGGTCGCGGGCGAACTCGCGGACCGCGGTGCGGTAGAGCTCGTCTGCCTCGTCCCCGTCGGCCACGAGCGCCCGGCACCGGGCCGCGGCGCCGCCGGCCCACCCGGAGCCGGCCGGACCGGTCAGGGCGAGCAGCCGTTTGACCGACTCCCGGGCCTGCGCGAGCTCGCCGCAGCGTACGGCGGCCTCGACGTGCTCCACGAGGGAGAGCCCGGTGAAGTTGTAGCCATCGTGGTCGACACCCTGGCGGGCGGCGACCACGGCATCGTCGTACCGCCCGAGACCGTTGTAGATGACGGCCTGGACGAAGCCGGTGACCCCGAGGAGCGAGACCTCGCCGTGCTCCGTCGCGGCGGTGCGCGCATCCTCGAGGATGCCGGCAGCGGCGTCCAGCTCTCCGCGCCAGGCAGCGAGGACCAGGGCTGCATAGGTGTGGGGAGCGTTGCCGGTGGCCTCGGTGATGGCGTTCGCCTCGTCGATGAGCCGGCCGGCGACCGCGAAGTCGCCGTGATGGATGTCGACCCCGCCCGAGTAGATGAGCGCCGGTGGCAGCATGCCGAGCGCGCCGATGTCGCGGGCGACCCGGACCGCCCGGCGGGCCAGCCGGTCCCAGGCCGGCAGGTCCCAGGCGTGGTGGATGTAGGACTCGAGGGCGACGGGCACGAGCAGGAGCCAGCGCATGGCGGCGTCCCGGGTGGCGAGCTCCTCCTCCGCGAAGGGGTCGAGTGCCCGACGCAGCGCGGGGACGCCCGTCTCCGGGCCCTCTGCGAGAAGCGTCGCCACGCCGTCGAGCAACAGGTCGGCGGCGTGCGAGGCGGATGGGGGTGCGCCCGACGCCCGTGCGGCGACAGCGGCCGCGCGCGCGCCGGAGGGACCGTGCACGACGCCGGCGAAGACGTTGGCGCTGATCGCCTCCAGGTAGGTCTCCCGCGCCAGGGGCGATCCGGCGGCCGTGAACTGCGCGGCGGCCTCGAGCAGGAGGGGCGCGGCCTCGTCGCTGCGGCTGCGGGCGAACAGGATGCGTGCGCGCAGGCGGGCGAGGCGGGCGCGGTCCAGCGGGCTCAGCGGGTTCAGGTCGGCAAGCGAGGCGAGCTCGGTCGCGCGGTCCGGTGCCGCGGCTGAGAAGTGTGCCTCAGCCGCCGCGAGTGCCCGCCGGCCGCGCCGCCGCGGGTCCGGCGTCAGGTCCGCGGCTCGCTCCAGCAGCACCGCCTCGGCGGCCATCCCACCGCGCTGCCGGGCCCGGTCCGCGGCCTCCTCGAGGAGCGCCGCCACCTCCTCGTCCGGACCGTCGCTCGCCTGCGCCGCGTGCCACGCGCGCCGGTCCGGCTCGAGCACGGGGTCGGTCGCCTCCGCCAGCGCGCGGTGCACGGCTCGCCGTTCCTCGGCGTCGGCCTCGCGGTACACGGCCGACCGGGCGAGCGGGTGCCGGAACCGCACGGACTCGCCGAACTCGATGAGGCCGGCCGCCTTCGCCGGTGCGGCGTCGGGCGTCACCTCGAGCAGCTCGGCGGCACGCAGCAGCAGCCGGGCGTCGCCCACCGGCTCCGCGGCCGCGATCAGCAGCAGCGCGCGCGTCTGCGACGGCAGCGCGGCCAGCCGCCGCATGAAGTCCTGCTCGACGCGGTTGGACACCGAGCCGGCGTCCGCCGAGTCCAGCCCGTACGCCAGCTCGGCGACGCTCCGACCACGGGACAGCTCCAGCAGCGCAAGCGGGTTGCCGCGGGTCTCGGCGACCACGCGCTCGCGCACACCGTCCTCGAGCCGGCCGTCGACGGACGCCTCGAGGAGCTGTCCGGCGGCGAGCGGGTCGAGCCCACCCAGCCTCACCTCCGGCAGTCCCTGCAGCGCCGCCTCGCCCTCCGGTTCGCGGACCGCGAACACCATCGCGACGGCTTCGGCGAGGAGCCGCCGGGCCACGAACTCGAGCGTCTGCAGCGAGACCTGATCGAGCCACTGGGCGTCGTCCACCACGACGAGGACCGGCCGGGTCTCCGAGGCCCGGGTGAGCAGCGTCAGCATGGCCAGACCGACGAGGAACCGGTCCGGCGGGTCACCGACCGCCATCCCGAAGGCCACCTGGAGGGCGTCGCGCTGAGGGTCCGGAAGCGCGCCGAGGTCAGCCAGGAACGGGGCACACAGCTGGTGGAGGCTCGCGTAGGCGAGCTCCATGTCCGCCTCGATGCCCTGGGCACGCGTGACCGTGGTGCCGGAGGCCTGCGCCGCGACGTACTCGAGCAGCACCGACTTCCCGATACCCGCCTCGCCCCTGACCACGCAGACACCGGAGGCACCCGACCGGAGGCCGGCCAGCAGGTCGTCGAGCACAGCACGCTCCGGACCCCGGCCGACGAGGCTGGGCAGCGGTGTCGCACTCACCTGGGCTCCTCGGGACGGTTCCGGGCAAACGCTACCCGGGCTCGTCACATCCGGCGCGCCTGCTCGGTCAAGCCGGACGAGGACACGTCTGCGTCGAGGAGGCCCCATGCATCGTGAGCACCAGCTCGCGACGTCCGTGCTCGTGATCGGCACCGGTGGTGCCGGGCTGCGAGCGGCGATCGAGCTCGCCGAGGCCGGCGTCGCCGTCCTGGCCGTGGGCAAGCGCGCCCCCGACGACCCGCACACGGTGCTGGCCGCCGGCGGCATCAACGCGGCCCTCGCCACCACCGACGCCGCGGACACGTGGGAGCAGCACGCCGCGGACACGCTGCAGGAGAGCGCCCTGCTGGCCGACCCGCGCACGGTCCAGGTCGTCGCCAGGAACGCCGCCCGGGCGATCCACGACCTCGAGCGCTACGGCATGCGCTTCGACCGGCAGCCGGACGGGCGGATCCAGCAGCGCTGGTTCGGCCCGCACACGCATCGGCGGACCGCGTTCGCCGGGGACCACACCGGCCTGGAGGTGCTGCGGGTGCTCCGCGAGCGCATCGCGAGCCTCGAGGTCCCGGTGATCTCCACGCTCTACGTGACCCGACTGCTGGTCGACGAGGGGTCGGTGTTCGGCGCCTACGGGTTCGACCTGGTCGACGGTTCCCGCTACCTGGTCCACGCCGACGCGGTCATCCTGGCCACGGGTGGCCACACGCGCATCTGGCGGCGGACGTCGTCGCGCCGGGACGAGAACACCGGCGACTCCCTGCGTCTCGTCGTCGAGGCCGGGGGCCGAGTTCGAGCTGCCGAGCTGGTGCAGTTCCACCCGTCCGGGCTGCTCGAGCCCGAGCACGCCGCCGGCACGCTGGTCAGCGAGTCCGCGCGCGGCGAGGGAGGCGTGCTGTTGAACAACCTCGGCGAGCGATTCATGGCGCGCTACGACCCCGAGCGGATGGAGCTCTCGACGCGGGATCGGGTCGCGCGAGCGTCGTACACCGAGATCCGGGAGGGCCGCGGCTCGCGGGCCGGCGGCGTCTGGCTGGACCTCTCCCACCTGCCGCGGGAGACGATCCTGACCAGGCTGCCCGCTGTCTACCGCACCCTCCTCGACGTGCAGATGCTCGACGTCACCCGCGACCCCGTCGAGGTCGCGCCGACGGCGCACTACTCGATGGGCGGCGCCTGGGTGCGCCCGGACGACCACAGCACCGACGTCCCCGGGTTGTTCGTGATCGGCGAGGCAGCGAGCGGCCTGCACGGCGCCAACCGGCTCGGCGGGAACTCCCTGGCCGAGCTGCTCGTCTACGGCAGGCTGACCGGCCGTGCCGCGGCCGACTACTCCGCCGGCCTGAGCTCGCAGCACCGCTCGCTCGGTGCCGTCCAGGACGCGGAGGCGGAGGTCGACCGGTCGCTCGCCGCCGAGGGCGGGCAGAACGTCCGCGCCCTGCAACGTGCGATCCGCGACCTGATGACCGAGCACGCGGGTGTCGTCCGCGACGAGACCGGACTGCTCGAGGGACTAGCGGGGGTGGCCGAGATCGAGGAAAGGATGGCCGACGTCGCGGTGCACACCGACATCAGCGGCTACCAGGACCTCGCCCACGCCTTCGACCTGCGCTCGGCGGCACTGGCCGCACGGGCCACGCTGGAGTGCGCCCTGGAACGCCGCGAGACCCGAGGAGCTCACCAGCGCTCGGACTTCCCCCGGGAGGACCCGCAGCTGCAGGTGAACCTCGTCTGGTCGCCGAGCACCGGAGTCCGACGTGAGCCGGTCGCCTCGATCCCGACGCACCTCGCCGAGCTGATGCACCCGGTCCCGACCGAGGGCCGGCTGCTCGAGTAGGGAACCCACGCGAGGACGTCCCGCGCATGTGACTGTCACGGCGCGGCATCCGGTCCGGTCGGGGGTTCAGACGAGGAGGTGACCCGTGACCGAGGTACTGATGACCTGCACGCGCTGCGACGACGAGATCGCCGTCGCCATGGACGTCGCGATCCTCCGCATGGACGTCGAGCCACGTGCCCACGCCGAGCTGCTGTTCTGCTGCCCGACGTGCGGCGCGCCGAGCGTGCGCCAGGTGGTCGGCGAGCTGCTCACCCTCCTGCTCTTCGTGGGCGTGGAGCCGCTCTGCCTGAGCGAGCCGACGCTGCCGCGCGAGGACCGCGCGCCCGCGCACCGGCAGTTGACTCCGGACGACCTGCTCGCGTGGCACGAGCAGCTCGACGGCGTCAGCTTCGTCACTCCCTGGGAGTGACGAGCGGTGTCACGGGCGGCGAGGGTGCCCCGTCGATCCCGCTGCGGTCGCTGTCGGGCGGGCCCGGCTCGGCGCTGTCGGTGAGCGATCCGACCACGATCTTCGGCTTCGTGCCGGCGACGCTGCCGCCCACCGCGACCAGCGACGTCTACCTGAAGAAGACGACGTTCCTGACGTCGTTCGCCACCGGCCTCAGCAAGCACACCGCGGCCGCCCTCAGGGCCACGCAGCGACCGGTGACGCTCGGCGCGCTGAACGAGCCGTCCGGCATCCCGGCGTGGGACACCATCCCGAGCTGGTACCTGATCGGCACCCAGGACAAGGTCATCCCGGCCAGTGCGCAGCGCGCGATGGCCGTGAAGGCGGGCTCGACGACCGAGCGGTTCAAGGCCGGCCACCTCGGTCTCATCACGGACCCCGGTGCCGTCGTCCGCGTGATCACCGATGCGGCGCTCGCCACTCGCTGACCCGTCACAAGTCCGACGGCTGCGCTGTCGGATTGACGTACGTCCCATCTGAAAGGACAACCATGAGCAACCACCACCTCGAGACCGAGGCGCAGGCCCTGACGGACGCCACCGCGCAGCCGCCGTACTTCTACGAGATGACCCCCGAGCAGGCGCGCAAGGTGCTCGACGACGTGCAGGCGGCCCCGATCGCCATGCCCGACGTCGACGAGAAGTGGATCACCGTCCCGGCCGCGGTCGGCGACGTGCGGGTCCGGATCGTCAAGCCGCTCGGCACGACCGAGGCGCTGCCGGTGGTGCTCTACATCCACGGCGGCGGCTGGGTCCTCGGCAACGCCGGCACCCACGACCGGTTGGTCCGCGACCTCGCGACCGGTGCCGACGCGGCCGTCGTGTTCGTCGAGTACGACCGGTCCCCCGAGGCCCGGTACCCCGTCGCCATCGAGCAGGCCTACGCCACCGCGCAATGGGTGGTCGCGAACGGTGCGGCCGAGGGCCTCGACGCCTCCCGCCTCGCCGTCGCCGGCGACTCCGTCGGCGGGAACATGGCGGCCGCCGTGGCCATCATGGCCAAGCAGCGCGGTGACGTGACGTTCTGCCACCAGTCGATGTACTACCCCGTCACCGACGCCGCGCAGGACACCGACAGCTACCTCGAGTTCGCCGAAGGGCCGTTCCTCCTGGCCAAGTCGATGGCCTGGTTCTGGGACGCCTACCTCCCCGACGAGGAGAGGCGCAACGAGATCACTGCGTCCCCGCTGCGGGCCACGACCGCGGAGCTGTCCGGCCTGCCCGAGGCGTTTCTCATCGTGGACGAGAACGACGTGCTCCGCGACGAGGGCGAGGCCTACGCCCGCAAGCTCATCGAAGCCGGCGTCCGCACGACCACGGTCCGCTACAACGCCACGATCCACGACTTCATGATGCTCAACCCCTTGCGGAGCTCGGCCGCGTCCACGGGCGCCGTGGAGCAGGCAGTACACGTCCTCCGCAAGGCATTCGCGGCCTGAGCCTCCCCCTCCCCCCGAAACGAAGGAGCACCACCATGTCCGAGAAGTCCCCTGTCGTCGTCCTGGTGCACGGCGCGTTCGCCGAGTCCTCCAGCTGGTACGGCGTGATCGAGCAGCTGCAGGCTCGAGGCGTCGACGCCGTGGCCGTCGCCAACCCGCTGCGCAGCGTGCGCGGCGACGCGACGTACCTGCGTGACGTGATCGCCGGGCTCGACCGGCCCGTCCTGCTGGTCGGCCACTCGTACGCCGGCATCGTGATCACCGGCGCCGCCGGAGCCGCGAACCCGGCCGTCGTGGGCCTGGTGTACGTCGCGGGATTCGCGCCCGACGAGAACGAGAGCGCCTTCGAGCTGTCGGCGCGACACCCGGGCAGCACGTTGGGCGACGCGCTCACGGCCTACCCGGTCACGACCGGTGGCGACGAGCTCGCCATCCGTGCGGAGTCCTTCCACCAGCAGTTCTGCGCCGACGTCCCCGCGTCGGTCGCCGCGCTGATGGCGAGCACGCAGCGACCCATCACCCAGCAGGCGCTCACCGACGGCCTGCCGACCGACCAGCCCGGCTGGAAGTCCCTGCCGAGCTGGTTCGTCATCGGCGAGGACGACCGCAACATCCCGGCGGCCGAGCTGCGCGCGGAGGCAGAGCGGGCCGGCGCACGGGCCGTGGTCGAGGTGAAGGGTGCCTCGCACGCGGTCGCGGTCTCGCACCCCGAGGTGGTCGCCGAGACGATCCTCGACGCACTCGCAGCCGTGACGTCGGACCAGGCGGCCTGAGCCATGACCACGCCGAGGAGGTCCCTCCTGACCCGCGCCGTTCCGTTGCACTGGTCGTCTCTCCTCGGCGTCGTCTCCGTGGCATGCCTGGCGGTCCTGACCGTCACCGGCGTCGTGCTGATGTTCTTCTACGATCCGTCGTCCGACACCGTCCGGTACGACGGGTCGTACACGCCCCTCCAGGGTGTCGAGATGTCGAAGGCGCTGGCCAGCACCCTCCACCTCTCCCTGGACGTGCCGGGCGGCCTGCTCGTCCGGCAGACCCATCACTGGGCCGCGCTCGTGCTGCCCGCCTCCTTGGTGCTGCAGCTCCTCACCACCTTCTTCACCGGCGCCTTCCGCCGGCCACGCCAGTGGAGCTGGGTGCTCCTGGCGCTGACCTTCGTCCTCGTCCTCGCGGCCGGCTGGAGCGGTTACGCCCTCCCCGACGACCTGCTCGCGGGCACGGGGCTCCGCATCGCTGAGGGAATCGCGGTCGCCATCCCGTACGTCGGCACCCGCGCCGCGTTCCTCCTCCTGGGGGGCGAGTTCCCCGCGAGCGTGGTGACCCGCATGTACTGGCTCCACGTCGCGATCGTGCCGGCGCTGCTCACCGGCGTGCTCGCACTCCGGCTGCGCCTGGTCCTGCGTCGGCAGCCGGCCCAGTTCCCGGGACCTGGTCGCACCGAGTCCGACGTCGTCGGGCTGCCGCTGCGCGCGGTCGCCGTGCGGGCGGCCGGGCTGTTCCTCGTGACCACGGGCGTCCTGGTCCTGCTCGCCGGAACCGTGACCATCGACCCGGTCTGGCTCCACGGCCCTTCCTCGACCGGTCAGGCGTCGTCGGGCAGTCAGCCCGACTGGTACACGAGCTTCCTCGACGGCGCGCTGCGCCTGGTCCCGCCCGGCTGGGAGGTGACCGGCCTCGGCGGCACCTGGTCCCTGACCGTGCTGGTTCCGCAGGCGGTCGTCGCGGTGTTCCTGGCCGCGATCATCGGCTGGCCGTTCCTGGAAGCTCGCCTGACCGGCGATCGGCGCGACCACCACCTGCTCGACCGCCCGCGCGAGCACCCGACCCGCACCGGCCTCGGCGCCGCGGGCGTCACGTTCTTCCTCGTCCTCTGGCTCTCCGGCAGCACGGACGTGGTCGCCACCCAGCTGCACATCTCGTTCGAGTCCCAGGTGGCGGCGCTGCGCGTCGTCCTGTTCGCCGGCCCCCTCATTGCCTTCTGGACGACGCGCTGGCTCTGCCGGTCGCTCGCCGGCCACGAGCGCGAGGAGCGGCTCGAGGGCTACGAGACGGGCCGCATCCTCCGCAGCCCCGAGGGCGGCTACACCGAGGTGCACCGCCCGCTCCCCAGCCTGCGCGGGTGAGCGTCGTGGACCTGACGTCCTGCCCCGAGTGCGGCGGCGCCGCCGAGGTCGAGTGGCGCACTGTCCTCGAGAGCACCGACGGCCCGGTCGAGCACGCCCGGATCAGGTGCGTGCGACGGCACTGGTTCCTGCTGCCGCTCGAGCGGCTGGCCATCGCCCCGGCCTACCGGCCGCCTCGAGGCCACTGACGTCCGGGACGAGTCACCGGGTCAGGTGCGGCTCGGGCCGCTCGATCCGAGGAATCGGCGCCACCACTGCCTCGTGGGCCTCGGCCCTCGTCGAGCCTGTTCCCACTCCGCCTTCGTGAGCAGGTGTCCGTCCCTTCGCTGTCGCGCCACACATGCGGTGTGCGCGTGCCGGCGACGCTCGCGATCGCCCTCCGGAGACAACAGGGTGTTGGGCACCATCGCCATGAAGAGGCCGCCGCAGATCGGGCATGTGTACGTCTTCGCCTGTCCGCCCTGTGCAGGGCGGATGTCCCACCAGCGCACTTCTTCTGCCACCGAGCAAGGCTAATCCGATCGAGGCGCACCGCGTCGGTCCGGGTCCGGTGCCGGGGCGGCCCGCGGGGTCGGCCGTGGCGTGCTGAGTAGCCTTGCCCCGATGAACGAGCCGGACCTCGAGCACCGCTACGGCGGCCAGAACGTCCCCTTGAAGATCCTGTGGTCGCTGGTCGCGCTGGCGATGATCGTCCTCGGGGCGATCTGGGCCTTCACGGCTTCGGGCACCGCCCAGACGCTCGGTCCGATCGTGGCAGGTCTGGGTGTCGCCCTGGGCTACGTCGTCCTGATCCAGAAGCGGCCCCGGTGAGTCCGGGCGCGGCGGTGTGTCGCCCGCCCGCCCCGTGGGGCGACGGGGCCGAACGGGCGGACACCGTCATCGCGCTGCTCCTCGGCTTCTACGTCGCGTACTCGCTCGCGCTCTGGCCGCTCGTCCCGGCGCTGATCGGGTCGCACCCGTTGCTGCTCGAGGTCGTCGGCGGCTCGACCCTGGCCGAGGTGACGGTCGGGGCCCAGAGCCGGCTGGGCGAGCTGCCCCTGTGGGTCGCGGTGGCGGCCGGCGTACCGGGCATGATGATGTTCGACTGGGTCTTCTGGTGGGCGGGTCGGCGGTGGGGTGACCGGGCGCTGCACCTGGCCCTGGGCCGCAGCTCGTCGCCCCGTGGCGTGGCGACGCGCGAAGCCCGTTCCGCGCGGCTCGAGCGAACGGCCGAGCGGCTCGGTCCCGCGGCCGTCGTGCTGGCCTACTACCTGCCGGTGCCGTCGGTGCTGATCTATGTCGTCGCCGGTCTGTCGGGGATGCGCCTGCGCACCTTCCTGGTCCTGGACGTGGTCGGCACGCTCCTGTGGGTCGGCCCGGTCGTCGGCCTGGGATACGCCGTCGGCAAGCCGGCCGTCGACGTGGTCCACGGCGTCGACCGCTACTCCACGCTCCTGGCCGTCGCGGTGCTCCTGGTGGTGATCGGTGTCCAGGTCCGGAGACGACGAGCCGTCGCCTGACGCGGACCGCCTCATTCGGCCCGGCGGGCTTCGGCGTCCTCCCGGAAGGCGGCGCGCGGGCGCTGGACGGTCTGCAGCGTCGCGATGTCGCGGCCGAGGACGAATCCCCCGAGCCAGCCGCCGGCCACGCGCAGCTTGCGCTCCCAGGTCGGCATCGCCAGCACGTGGTACCCGCGGTGCACCAGCCACGCCGTGGGCCCGGTGAGGGTGACCGGCCCGGACTGGAAGATCCCCTGGCCGAGACCGAGGGTGGCGATGGTGCCCAGGCTGCGGTGGCGGTACGGCTTCGGCTCGCGGCCACGCAGGACGGCCACGAGGTTCTTCGCGAGCCGCTTGCCCTGGCGGACGGCGTGCTGGGCGTTGGGGACGGTGTAGGCGCCGGGACCGGCCGCGAGGTCGGGTACGGCGGCGTCGTCGCCGGCGGCCCACGCGTGCTCGATCGGGTGGTCCGGCGTGCCGACGCGCAGGTCGGCGCGGACGACGACGAGCCCGCGCTCGTTGACGGGCAGGTCGGTGTGCCTGGCGGAGACCGGGTTGGCAGCGATGCCGGCCGTCCAGACGACCAGCCCGCTGTCGAACGACTCCCCCGTCGACAGCTCGACGCGGCCGTCGAGCACGGACGTCACGGTCGTGCGGAGGTGGACCTTCGCCCCGCGGCTCTCCAGGTGCCGGCGCACCCACTCCCGGGCTCGCGGCGTCACCTCCGGGAGGAGGTGGTCGGAGGCCTCGACCAGCCGGAAGTCGAGCTCGTCCGCCCGGATCCCCGGATGCCGGCGCACGAGCGCCCGGGCCAGGCTGAACACCTCGCCGAAGCCCTCGACCCCGTTGAAGCCGCCGCCGATGAACGTCACACCGAGGCGGCGCTGCCGCTCGGGGCCGGGCGGCAGGCTGGCCGCCTGGTCGAACGCGGTCAGCAGCGCGTCGCGGATGGCGACCGCCTCCTCGATGTGCTTGAGGCCGATGGCGGCCTCGCGCACGCCCGGGACCGGGAACACCCGCGTCACCGCACCCGCGGTGACCACGACCTCGTCGTACCCGAACGACGTCATGGAGCCGTCGGGGAGACGCACGTGCACGACGCGCTCGGCGTGGTCGATCCGCGTCGCCCGGCCGCTGACCAGCCGGGTCCGGCGCAGGTGCCGCCGCAACGGCACGATCGCGTGCCGGGCCTCGATGGAGCCGGCGGCGACCTCGGGGAGGAACGGCTGGTAGGTCATGTACGGCGTGTGGTCGACGACGGTCACCTCCGCCTCACCGCGGCGCAGCCGCTTCTCCAGGCGCCACGCGGTGTAGAAGCCGGCGTAGCCTCCGCCGACGATCACGATCCTCTTCATGTCAGCTCCTCGACGGCCTCGCGGTCCGCGACGGCGAGCACCGTCGCGGACCAGCGTGCTGGTGGTCACGCGGTTGCGCGGCGCTCTGCCCATTCACGGTAACCGACCGCACCGAGCTCGGCCCCGGGTCCGGGGACCAGGCTGTCGTCGTCGAGCTCGGTGCCGAAGTACCTCGCGTGCTCGTCGACCACG
This sequence comes from Nocardioides sp. URHA0032, assembly GCF_000620645.1. Taxonomy (GTDB): domain Bacteria; phylum Actinomycetota; class Actinomycetes; order Propionibacteriales; family Nocardioidaceae; genus Nocardioides. The sequence continues at coordinate 232,648 of NZ_JIAV01000018.1, forward strand.
ACGTCACGCTCGTCGCCGTTCTCCTTCAGGACGGCCGGGATGAACTCGTCCATCCGCAGCGGCTCGGGGCCGCCGATCTCCAGCACGCCGTTGCGCGGGGTGCCGGCCGCGGCCCGGGCGACGGCTGCGGCGACGTCGTCGGACGCCATCGGCTGGTAGTGCACCGGGGCGAGATGGACCTTGCCGTCGATGGTCGAGCCGTCCGCGATGGACTTCGTGAACTCGAAGAACTGGGTGGCGCGCACGATCGAGTACGGCCGCCCGGACTCACGGATCAGCATCTCCTGGGCGACCTTGGCGCGCAGGTACCCGCTGTCCGGCAGCCGGTCGCACCCGACGATCGAGACCGCGACGTGGTGCTGCACGCCGGCGCGCTCCTCGGCCTCCAGGAGGTTGGCGGTCGAGGTGGTGAAGAAGCTCAGCACGTCGTCGTCCGCGAACGACGGTGAGTTGGAGACATCGACCACCACGTCAGCGCCGGCGAGCGCCTCGTCGACGCCCTCGCCCGTCACGGTGTTGCACCCGGACTGGGGCGACGCTGGCACGGCCTCGTGCCCGTGGGCGTTGAGCCGTTCGACGACCTTCGACCCGACCAGGCCGGTTCCACCGATGACGACGACCTTCATGTCTGCACCTCTGTTTCGTTTCGTATGGGTACGCGTTCGCCGGAGGGGGGTGACGAGGGGGTCCAGTCGCTCTCTGCTTCCGGCCCGGCGGCCGTCGGCCACCCCGGTGAAACCCGGTGAGTCCCGTCCTTACCTGCGACTCGACCCCGCTCCGACACCAGTAGGACCGGACAGCCCGCCGCGACGTGACATGTCACAGCCATGCCGGGCACGCGGTCTCTCAAGCGTGCACATCACTGTCGTCGGAGGGACCGGACTGATCGGGTCCCGAGTGGTCAACCGTCTCCGCGACCACGGAGCGGAGGTCCGGATCGCCTCGCTGCGCACGGGCGTGGACGCCTACAGCGGCCGCGGACTCGCCGACTCGTTCGCAGGGAGCCAGATGGTGGTCGACGCGACCAACATGAACCGACCCTCGTACGACTACGAGCAGGCGGTCGACTTCTTCGAGACCTGCACGCAGAACATCCTCGCGGCGGAGCAACAGGCCGGCGTCCAGCACCACGTCGGGCTCTCGGTCATCGGCGGGGAGCGGATCGACAGCAACTACTTCCGGGGCAAGGCCCTGCAGGAGCGCCTCGTCAGGAGCTCCGCGACGCCCCACACGCTGCTGCGGACGACGGTCCTGTACGAGTTCCTCCCCCGGCTCGTCGACCATGCCGCCACGACCCACCTCGTGCGGCTGCCTCCCGTACGCGTGCAGCCCGTCGCCGCCGAAGACGTCGTCGCGGAGGTGACTCGACTGGCGCTCGGCGCACCGCTGAACGGCAGCTTCGAGATCGCCGGTCCCGAGGTGCACTTCCTCGACGAGCTGGCGCGCCAGGTGCTGGCCGCGAGCGGTGACCGGCGGATGGTCCTGCCGGACACCACCGCGTACTACCTCGGCGCCCGGCTGGAGCCGGACGCCGACTGTCTGCTGCCGTCCTGGCGTCCGACCGAGCAGTCATTCAAGGACTGGCTGTACACCCGACCATGAAAGAAGCCCCATGCGACTCACCATCGGCTCGACCGTTCCCGACTACGAGCTGCCCGATCACACCAACACCACCCGGCGCCTCAGCGAGATCCAGGGCCAGGACCCCATGATCCTGATGCTCGCTCGCGGCCACTACTGCCCCAAGGAGAACCAGCAGCAGCTCGAGGTCGCTGCGCTCCAGCCCAAGATCCGGGTGGCGTACACCCAGGTCGTCACGATCACGACCGACGAGCCGCGCGGTGCCCAGGAGTTCCGCGATGCCGTCGGGGCTCGGTGGCCGTTCCTCGCGGACCCGGGACGTCTGGTGCAGCGCGACCTGGACATCCAGGAGTACACCGACCCCTACAACGACCCGATGGTCCCGCACACCCTCGTCCTCGAGCCGGGCCTGGTCGTGCACTCGGTCTACAACGGCTACTGGTTCTGGGGACGGCCGTCGGCAGCGGACCTGTGGCGCGACCTGCGCGAGGTGACCCGCGCGATCCGGCCGGACTGGGACCTCTCGTCGCCCGGTTTGCGCGACGCCTGGGAGAGCGGCGACCGCACCGCGTTCTTCGGGTGGGGGCCGGGGCGATGACCCGCCCCATCACGTCCGTCGACGACCTTCGGACCCACCTGCAGTGGGCGATCGAGCTCGAGCACGCGACCATCCCGCCGTACCTCTGCGCGCTGTACTCGATCGATCCCGCTCGCAACCCGCAGGCCGTGCAGGTCGTCCAGAGCATCTTCGTGGAGGAGATGCTGCACCTCACCCTCGCCGCGAACCTGCTCAACGCCGTAGGCGGACGCCCGGTCCTCGACTCCCCGAGCCTGCTGCCGGGGTACCCGCGCACTCTTCCCCACGGAGACCGGTCGCTCGCGGTCGGCCTCGTGCCCTTCGACAGGTCCGCGCTCGAGACCTTCCTGAGGATCGAGCAGCCGGCGTCCCCCAGTGCGGTGGCCGAGGCCGACCGGTACGAGACGATCGGCCAGTTCTACGCGGCGATCGAGGCCGGGCTGAGGCTGCTGTCCGAGGAGCTCGGCGAGGCGCGGCTGTTCGGCGGCGACCAGGGGCGCCAGGTCGGTGCCGGGTTCCCGTACGCCGGCTCGGGCCAGATCGTGCAGGTCCGCGACCTGGCCAGCGCCCTCGCGGCACTGGCGGAGATCGTCGACCAGGGTGAGGGCACCTCGCGAACCGAGATCTGGGACGGCGACCACCAGATGTTCGATCCCGGACGCGAGGAGGTCGCCCACTACTTCCGCCTGGAGGAGCTGCGGCTCGGCCGGCGCTACCAGGCCGGGGACACGCGCACGTCCGGCCCCACCGGCGAGGCGTTCGACGTCGACTGGGAGGCGATCCACCCGATGCGACCCAACCAGCGGATCGCGGAGGCCGAGCAGGACGCGCTCCGGGTCGCGCAGCAGGCTTTCAACGAGACCTACTGCACCCTGCTCCAGCTGCTGGACCAGGCGTTCGACGGGCAGCCGGCCATGCTCGGCACGTCGATGGGCGCCATGTTCGGGCTGAAGGCACAGGCGCAAGAGCTCCTGGCCATGCCGCTGCCAGGCGGCCAGGTGGCCGGGCCGACCTTCGAGTACGTCGCTCCGGCGGACCGGTGTGAACGCCTCCGATCGGGCGATGGCAGCATCGAGGGATGACCACCACCAGCTCCCGCGAGATCCACCTGGCCTCCCGCCCGCACGGCTGGCCGACCTCGGAGAACTTCCGGACCGTCCAGGTGGATCTGCCGGATCCCGGACAGGGAGAGGTGCTGGTGCGCAACACGTTCATGTCGGTCGACCCCTACATGCGCGGTCGGATGAACGACGTGAAGTCGTACGTGCCACCGTTCGCCCTCGACGCGCCGCTCGACGGCGGCGCGGTGGGCGAGGTGGTTGCGTCCGGGTCCGACGACCTCGCGGTGGGCGACACCGTCCTCCACCAGGCGGGCTGGCGGACCCACGCGCTGCTGCCCGGCACGGCGGTGCGCCGGATCGACGTGTCGCACGTGCCCCCATCGGCGTACCTCGGTGCGCTGGGCATGCCGGGCCTGACGGCGTACGTCGGGCTGACCCGGATCGCCGAGCTCAGGGAGGGCGACACCGTCTTCGTGTCCGGGGCGGCCGGCGCCGTCGGGTCGGCGGTCGGCCAGATCGCACGGCTGCTCGGCGCGTCCCGGGTGATCGGGTCGGCCGGATCGGCGGAGAAGTGCGCGTGGCTGACCGACGAGCTCGGCTTCGACGTGGCGCTGAACTACAAGGACGCGCCGATCGGCCGCCAGCTGCGCGAGCAGCCGCCGGTCGACGTCTACTTCGACAACGTGGGCGGCGACCATCTCGAGGCGGCGATCTTCGCGATGGCGGACTTCGGGCGGATCGCCGCCTGCGGTGCGATCGCCGACTACAACGCCGACGCGCCGGTCCCGGGTCCGCGCAACCTGATGATGCTCGTGAGCAAGCGGCTCACGCTCCGGGGCTTCATCGTCACGGACCACGCGGACGCAGCGGCGGAGTTCTATCGCCGCGCCGGTGCCTGGCTCGCCGACGGCTCGCTGAAGTACCGCGAGACCGTCGTGGACGGCCTCGACCACGCGGTCGACGCGTTCCTGGGCCTGCACCGCGGAGACAACACCGGGAAGATGCTGGTCCGCCTCTGACTGGGTGTCCCATTTCGCGTCGACTGCGCCAGCTGGGCCGGGAGGCACCGTCTCGGACGTGTCGTACTCGACTGACTGACCGACGATCAGTGGGCGCTGCTGGAGCCGGTGTTCGACGCGCCTGGCAAGCGGAGGCCCACGCATGCGCCGGACCTGCGCAGGCTGGCGGACTGCGGCTCCTGTGTCCGTGGCTTTCTGGCCGCGGGTGGTGGCGACCGATAGGCAGCTACGGGAGCGGTGGGTGGGTGGTCGTCGCCGGTTCCCGGCTTGCGGGTCCCGGGGGCCGCGCCGGCTGTGGAAAGCGGCTCGGAATCGTGACCTGTTCGTTACCCAGAGCCCTGTGGAACAAGGGGTTCTGGGCCTCTCAGTGTCGGTGGCCGGTGCTTGAGTAGAGCCATGACAGCGATGGCCACACCCCGGCACCGGGTCTCGGTCGCGGTCGCGCAGATGCGCGACCTGGCCGGCTCGGTGACCGACGCGTCGGTGTGGTCCATGGAGCCCGCGGAGACCACCGCGACCCTCGTGGAGATCAGCCGGCTGAAGGCCCGGGTGGCCGAGCTCGAGGCCCGCGTCGCCGAGCACGCCGACGACGAACAGGTCGATGCGTGGGCGCACCGGACCCGGCAGACCAAGCCCGTGGTGCTCGGCCAGGTGAAGCTCGGCCAGGCGCTCGTCACCCGGGGCCATGTCCGCGACGCGCTCGCGGCCGGTGACCTGGTGGTCGAGCAGGCCCGGGTGATCGTCGCCGCGCTGGACCAACTGCCCGGCGACCTCGACACCGCCTTGGTGGAGAAGGCCGAGCGGCACCTGGTCGCCGCCGGCCGCGAGCACACCGCCCCCACCTTGCGGATCCTGGGCAAGCGGCTGATGGACGTGGTCGCCCCCGGGCTGGCGGACGAGTTCGAGGCGCGGCAGCTCGCTCGCGAGGAGGCCGAGGCGCTGCTGGCCACCACGTTCACGATGGTCGATGACGGGCACGGCAAGTGCCACGGGAAGTTCACCGTCCCGTCCTTGCACGGTGCCGCGCTGAAGAAGATGCTGCTCGCCATCGCCGCCCCCAAGCACCGCACCGCCACCGACGGCCCCGCCGCACCCGGCGCCGGTGTCGTGCCCCGGCCCGGCCGGGAACGGCTGGGGCGGGCGTTCTGCGAGCTGATCGAGCGCTACCCCGCGCACCGGCTCCCGCAGACCGGCGGGGTGTCGGCGACCGTGGTGGTCACCATGACGCTCGACAGCCTCCTCGGGAAGCTCGAGCAGGCCGCGCTGCTGGACACCGGGGAGAAGATCACCCCCGCCACCGCCCGCCGGCTCGCGTGCGAGGCCGGGATCATCCCCGCGGTGCTCGGCGGCAACTCCGAGGTCCTCGACCTCGGCCGCACCCGCCGGTTCCACACCAAGGCCCAGCGGGTCGCGATCGGGATCCGGGACAAGGGCTGCACCGAACCCGGCTGTGATTGGCCGCCGGCAATGTGTCACGTCCATCACGACATCCCGTGGAGCCGCGGCGGACCAACGGACCTCGAGCACGGCAGGCTCCTCTGCCCCCGACACCACACCAGGTTCCACCGACGCAGCTAGGCCGACCAGTCCGACGAAGCCCCACCACCGGCCGATGCACGCGGTCCTGCCTTCGAGCATCCAACGCCACGAACCGCGCGAAGTACGGCTGTTCGGATGCGGGATCGCGGCCGTGCGTCCGGGCGAACCGGCAAAGTCAGTCCGAGGCGGGTCGCGCACCGGGAGGAGACCGGCGTGACCACGCTGCTCCTCAGCTGCCGGTCGGCCGACGAGATCCGGTCGGTGGCGGCGCTGCTCACCTGAGTTGCCGGGTTGGGGCGCTGTCCGATCGCAGTCGGTCAGGCGGGTCGACCTCGGTGAGCGGCTCAGGGCACGAGGGCGTGCATCACCGTGTCGCGCACGTACCTCGAGTACCGCTCGATCGACCAGCCGCGACGAGTCACCAGCAGCTCGTACACCTCCGGTGACGACACGGTGAACAGCACGTCCCCCGCCTCCTCGACCGAGATGCCGTCGCGGATGCCACCGATCGCGTCCAGCGCTCGCGCGTTGTCCTGCATCCGGCGCAGGCGCTGGGTGTCCATCTCGTCGTACAGCTCGGCCAACCGCGGGTCGGAGGACGCCGCGGCCCGGACCAGCACCATCACCGCAGTGCCCCGGGGCGCCACCTCGGCGGCGAGCCGGGCCCAGCCGGACACCAGGGTCGCCGGATCGGTGTCCCGCAGGGCGTCTGACCGGGTCTCCGCGGGGATCGGGCCGGCGCCCTCCAGCGCCTGCTCGAAGAGGGCGCGAACCAGCCCGGGTTTGCCGCCGAACGACTTGTAGATGGTCTCCGCAGAGACACCGGCCTCCGCCGCGATCGCCGCCACCGTCGTCGCGGTGTAGCCGTCTCGCTCCATCAGGCTGCCCGCCACGTCGACGATGCGTTGCCGTCTGGTCCGGGCGGCGGCGCGGCGCCCGGAGCCGTCGTAGCCGCGGCTCTTGACGGGAGAGGTCATCGAGGATCAGACTCCTATTCGTTACAGGCAAGTGTAACGAATCTTGAGGGCGGATGACCGCATGACGCGTCCCGATTTCCTGACCCGGCTCCTGGCGGCGACCAACGACCACGACGTGGAAGGCATCGTCGCGTGCTTCTCCGACGAGTACGTCAACGTCGTGCCCTGTCATCCGGCTCGAGGCTTCGCAGGGCGGGAGCAGGTCCGACGCAACTGGACGACGATCCTCGCAGCGGTTCCTGACCTCGTCGCGGAGGTCGTCGACTCCGTGAGGGACGGCGACCGGATCTGGTCGGAGTGGGAGATGCGAGGAACGCGACGCGACGGCGTTGCTCACCTGATGCGCGGCGTCCTGGTGTTCACCCTCCACGACGACGTCGCCGCCGGCCTGCGCTTCTTCATGGAGCCCGTCGACGAGGCACCCGTGGACGTTGACCGCGCGGTCGCCGGACTCATCGGGGGAGATGCTCCGTGATCGTCGTTGCCGGCGGCACGGGAAGGCTCGGCTCGACCGTCGTGCAACGACTTCGTCAGCAGGACCACGAGGTCCGCGTCTTCTCCCGGGGGATGACCGGAGAGGTTCCCCCCGGCGTCGACGTCGTCCACGGCGACGTACGGTCAGCGGTCGACCTGGAGCGAGCAGTCGCCGGCGCCGCCGTCGTGATCTCAGCGGTCCAGGGCTTCGCCGGGCCAGGCCGGGGCGACCCGCGCTCGGTCGACCGGCAGGGCAACCTGAACCTGGTCCGGGCCGCCGGACGGGTCGGGGCCGACGTCGTCCTCGTGTCCGTCACCCACGCCGCACCCGACAGCCCCCTCGAGATCGCCCGGGAGAAGTACGCCGCCGAACAGGGTCTGCGGGACTCGCCGATCGGCTGGACGGTGGTGCGATCCGCCGCCTTCGCCGAGCTCTGGATCGAGCTTCTGGAGCAGACCGCGCGACGCTCCCACCGCCCCCTGGTCTTCGGCCGCGGCCAGACCCCCCTGTGGTGGGTCAGCGTCGAAGACGTCGCCACCGAGGTGGTCCGGGTGACCCTGGACCGCTCGACGCGGGGCCGCACGGTCGATGTCGTCGGCCCCGAGGGCCTCGGTCTCGAGGGGCTCGCACGAAGGGTGATGGTCGCCCACGGATGGACGGGCAGCCCCCGACGTGTGCCTCCGGCCCTGCTCCACCTGGGCGCGGCCACGATCGGCCGTGCGGTCCCGACCGTCGGACGCCAGTTGCGTGCAGCGCTCGCCATGGATGCGCTGTCGGCCGAAGATCCCGCCGCAGCCCACGCGGCGGCTGGCCGCCGAAGCGTCGACGAGCTGCTCGCGGCCCCTCGGCCAGCGGGATGAGCGAGGGCCGCGACCAGCCGCATCACAGGTGCAGGTAGCCGAAGCGAGCGGTCTGCAGGGCGGCGACGTACCCCTCGCGGGTGTACTCCTGGGGGTCGACGTCCCAGGGCACGGCCAGCCCGCCGCGGACTTCGTCGACGGATCGGAACCCGTGCTCGTTGCCCCACGCGTCGAGGCCGTCGAGGAGGACCGTGGCGTACTGGATGCCATGGCGCAAGAACGCCGAGGCGCACTCCACGACGTCCGCGCCGGCGAGCAGGTAGGCGGCCAGGTCGGATGCGGACTCGACGCCGCTGGTGCCGGCGAGCGAGACAGTGAGCTGCTCGCGCAGCAGGGCGATCCAGGTCTGCGGAAGCCGGGCGTCAGCGGAGTGCGAGAGACCGATCACGGGGGCGACCGTGAGGGTCTGTACGTCGATCTCGGGTTGGAGGAACCGGTTGAACAGGACAAGCCCGTCCGCGCCGGTCTCCACGAGTCGTAGTGCGAGCTCGCCGAACGAGGAGAAGTAGGGCGTGAGCTTGACCGCCACGGGCACGTCGAGCTCCTGTTTGAGCGCATGTACCACCTCGGTGCATCGCGCCTCGACGTCGCGACCGGGCCCTTGCATGCGCTGGGGCACGTTGTAGAAGTTGCACTCGACGGCGGCGGCGCCGGCCTCCTGCATCTGGCGGGCGAACGACGTCCAGCCGAGCCGGGAGGTGCCGTTGATGCTCGCGATCACGGGGACGTCCACGGACTTCACGCACTCCTCGATCAGGTCGAGGTAGCGCCTCGGTGCACCCGGCCCGGCCGGGTGGTCGAAGAAGTGCGGCAGGTCCGCGTCCGGCGTCGGGTGCTCGATCTGTTCCTCGAACAGGGAGTGCAGCACCACGGCAGACACACCGGCCTCGACCAGCTCGATGACCCGGTGCGCGGACTGGGACAGCGGGGACGCCGACGCGACCAGGGGGTTGCGCAGCGACAGCCCGAGATAGGTGGTAGCCAGGTCCATGCCGTGCCTCCTCCCTCGACCATATTCGCCAGGACGGCCATTCGACCCTCTTCGCCACCTGGCCACCGCTCAGGTTCCACTCTGACGATCGATGCCGTCGCACCGAAATGCTGCCACCATGAGACGTGAGCAGGTGCGGCTCATCCGATTCCAGGGAGGGCGCCGCCATGAGCGATCCCCCAGATGAGGAGAGCGCTGACCCGGGTGCGCGGTTGCCGTGGTACGTCTACGACCGACATGCGAATCTGCTCCACATCGCCGCCGGCCTCTCGGAGGCCGAGGAGTGGGCGTTCGCCCACTGGGAGGTCGTCGAGGTCGCGGATCGTGAAGAAGTGGCCGAGAACGACTACTTCTACCTGCTCTACGCGAGAAAGCCTCAAGAGGGCGACTTCCACGCACGCGACTTCCAGGCCCGCATCGCACGCCAGGACCGGGTCATCGAGCTGGGGAGGGACCCGGAGGCCCTCCCGCGTCACCCCGATCGCCAGTAGCGGCCCGTGCGGGCAGCACACCCGTTGGCCGGGCGCTCGGCCGGCCGTCAGGCGGCGTAGTCGAGCTAGATGTGCATCGGGCTGTGCCAGAGCTCGATGACCGGAGGTGCTGCTCGCCGGATCTGCCATCCGCCGTGGCGCACCTCGCCTGCCCGGGGGTCAGAGAGAGGTGACGTCCGGGACCGTGTCCGGGTCGTCGTCCGGCGTCGGCACGGGATCGCCGGAGGGCACGACCTCCGGCTCGGGCAGGGGCTCCTGGGGTGTCGTGGTCATGAACCCCCGTACCCACCATCCGGCCGCTCGATCACCTGCCACCTCAGGATCACGAGGAACACCCACCGCACGAGACGACCACGACCTGTGTCGACTCCTCCGCTGCAAGACCTGCAGCAGGACCACCTGGGCGCTCGGCCGGCTGCTCGGCGGGTCCGGCTCGACCGAGCGATGACGAGCAGGGACCTTCGTCCCGCGCACCGTTGGCCCAGGACCCTGACTGCAGCGCCGCGCGGCCGGGGACGATGGGACCGAGTCCACTGGAGGCGTGCGATGAACCAAGACCTGGTTAGCTCAGCAGCCCCGGCCGGCACGATCGTCGTCGGCCTCGACACCGGCAGCCCGTCATGACCGCCGTACCCGCGGTCCTCCCGGCCTACGACTGCTGGACGCTCCTCGAGACCGAGGACATCGCCCGGATCGCCTGGGGCGGGCCGGACGGCGTGTCCGTCGTGCCCGTGAGCTACACCATCACCGACGGCGCGCTGTGGTTCCGCACCCAGCCCGCCTCGGCGCTGGGCCGGCAGTGCGCCGGCGGTCGCGTCGTCGTCGAGGTCGACCACGTCGACCGGGACGCGCACACCGCGTGGAGTGTCCTCGTGGCCGGTACGGCGGAGCCGGTCGACGTCGCCGACGTCCCGGACGACGTCATGCAGATGCGGGTCTGGCCGGTCGGATCGCCGGGCATGTTCGTCCGGGTGGAGCCTGCCGAGGTCAGCGGGCGCCGGCTGTCGGCTGCGACCTGACCTGTGCGGACGCGTCCGCCTCCCTGCTCGCCGCTGACGGGTCACGAGCGGTCGACCAGCAGGACCGGGCACTCGGCGTGGTGCAGGACGGCCCGGGTGACCGGTCCCAGATCCGCACCGACCAGGCCGCGGCCGGTGCGCCGGGAGAGCACGAGGACGGACGACCGCCGGGTGGCGCCGACGAGCGCCTCGACGGGGCGGACCCATCGCACCTCTCGGGTCACGGCCGGCGCACTCACCACGTCGAGCTCGTCGAGGACCTGGCGCAGCTCGCGGTCGGCCTCCTCGGTCCACTTCCGGCGCGCGTGATTCACGAAGAAGGTGTCCTGGTAGGCCTCGGCGAGCCACATCGCGTGCAGCACCCTCAGCGGGCGCCCGCACTCGGCGGCGTACGCGGCGGCCGGCTCGACCTGGCCGGCGGCCTCGATCGGGTGGTCCACCCCCACGGTCACGGCCGGGTCGTGCGTGCCGGGCGCCCAGCCGTGCGGGACCACCGCCACCGGCACCTGGGCACGGGCGGCGAGCCTGGTCGACACCGACATGGTCAGGAGGCGTTCGCCGCCGGGCTCGCGCCGCTCCAGGACGAGCAGGTCACGGGTGGCGGCCCGGGCCGCGATGGTCGCGGCGACCGGCCCGAAGAGGACCTCCGTGCCCACCGGGACCCTGCCGCGCAGGCGTGGCCGGAGCCGTTCCGCGACAGCGGTCAGGACGGCCCGCCCGACCTCGAGCAGCGCGTTGTCCAGCGACCGGATCTGGTCGGCGGCCGAGGGCACCGCGACGAACGAGTGCACGACGTGCACCAGCTCGACCCCGGTGCCCCGGCGCAACGCCTCGGCGGCGGCGAAGTCCAGCACGCCGTCCTGCACGCCGTCAGGGCCGACCGCGACGACCACCCCGAACTCGGTCCCGGTCATGATCGCCCCTCTCCACGCGTCCCACGTCCAGCGTCTGCCCCCACCGGTCGGAGCGTCAGAGGCCTTGGTCCCGCCGGTGATGGCGGGTTCCGTCACCTCCATGCTCGGACCGGTCCGACCTCGCCCGTAGGGACGAAAGACCCGGTCCGACGAGCCCGATGGCGCTGGAGACGGGTGGTCCGACCGGCGAGGCTGGGGGTGAAGCGGAGGTCAGCGATGAACGACGGCGCACGGGTGCTGGTGGTCTACGAATCGATGTTCGGCTGCACCGAGAGCGTGGCGCGCGCGGTGGCCGAGGGGCTGGCCGAGGGCGGCTTCACCGTCGACCTCGAGAACGTCCGGGACGCCGAGGGCCCCGGCGGCCGGAGCTTCGACCTGCTCGTCCTCGGGGCGCCGACCCACGCCTTCTCGCTGAGCAGGCCGAGCACCCGTCTGGACGCGGTCCGCCAGGGCGCGCCGGCAGAGGCAGCCACCACGGGAGTCCGTGAGTGGCTGGCCGGCACCAAGGGCCGCGACGGCCGGCCCGCGGCCGCGTTCGACACCCGCGTGACGAAGACGCGTCGCCTGCCCAAGGCGGCGTCGACCCGCGCGGCCCGCCTGCTGAGGCGACGCGGCTTCCGGATCGTCGAGCGGCCGACGGCGTTCCTCGTCGCGGACGTCCAGGGTCCCCTGGTCGACGGCGAGCTGGAACGCGCGCGGGGCTGGGGCATCCGGCTCGCGCACGACCACGCACCCGGACTGCCCGGCGCCGCTGCCGGCTGACCGGTCCCGGAGCGGGAGCTCAGCCCAGCACGTTCGATCCGGAGCCGGGATCGCGGAGCCGGGAGTACGTCGCGAGGTCGAGCACGTTGCCGGTCCGCGGCGCCCGCCAGGTCAGCGGGTCGGTGTCGTGGTCGTGGCCGCCCTCGACCGCGGCGACGAGGTGGGCCATCAGCTGGCCGACGACCGGGGCGTTCTTGAACTGGTTGCCGCTGGTGCCCATGGCGACGTAGACGCCGGGCAGCGCGGTGCGGTCATAGATCGGCGTCCAGTCCGGCGTCACGTCGTACACGCCGGTGAGCCCCCGCGGTTGCGAGGGCACGGCGAGGTCAGGCAGCCGCCTCGCTGCCCGCAGCGCCTGGGCCTCGAAGACGCGCAGCGTCGGTCGCGGGTCGGCGTCCTCGGGGCGCTCCAGCCACTCGAGGGGGTCGCACTCGGGCTCCAGGCCGCCCACGATCAGCTGGCCGCCGGCCTGGGGCCGCAGGTACACGCCGAGGTCGGGATCGGCCACGACGACGGCCGGATCGGCGGACGCGAGCTGGTGCACCTCCTGGCGGAGCGGCCGCGAGGTCAGCCGGAAGTCGGCGCCGATGCCGAGCAGGCCGTTCAGCGCGCTCGACCACGGGCCTGCGGCGTTCACCATGACGTCCGTGTCGACGTCCCCCTCGCTGGTGCGCACCCGCCAGCGCCGCGGCCCGGCGCCGTCGATGCCGGTCACCTCACGGCGCAGCAGGAACCTCGCGCCGTGGTGGCGTGCGGCGGCGGCCAGGTTGGCGGCGGCGAGCCGGGGGTCGTCGACGTACCCGGCGTCCGGGGTGAAGGAGCCCCCGAGCCGGCCGGTCGCCTCGTCGAAGAAGGCAGGGTCGTCGACCGGCCGGGGCGGGCCGTAGCGCCCGGGATCCAGGCCGGGCAGCCGCCGCGCGACCTCGTCGGCGTCCCAGAGCTCCCAGGGCACCCCCACGTCGTCGAGGTACGGCGGCGTCGCGCCGCCGTCCAGCACCAGCATCCCGGTCCGGTGGAAGGTCGCGAGACCCTCCGGGTCGGCGTACCCCAGGTGGCCGGCCCAATCGGCCCAGAGCTGGCGTGCCTCCCAGGCGGCCGCGACGCCGGTGAACGTCGAGTAGTGGAACCGGACGATCGCGCTCGACGCACTCGTCGACCCGAAGCCCACGCCGGGACCCTTGTCGAGGACGACGACCTGGTGACCGGCACGCGCGAGCTCGAGGGCGATCGCGGAGCCGATCACACCGGCGCCCACCACGACTGTGTCGACCGTCATGCCGGGAGCGTAGGCCTCTGCTGCATATTTCAACCGGATCCGGGGAACGACGGGCGCATGGAAGAGACCCCCATCTGCGCTTCCGTGGAGCGCGACCTCCAGCTGTCCGTGGACGAGCTCGTCGCCTCCACCGCGCCGGCAGCCGCCGCCCCCGAGACGGCCGCTGCCCCGACGAAGCCGGCGACACGTCGTCCGGGACGACGCTGATCACGACGCCCTGGACGACCGAGCGACAGCGTCAGAAGGAGCCGGAGCGGGTGCCCGAGGCGGGGCAGACGATCGACTTGGAGCCGACGTCGCTCGTCCAACGGTTCAGGTTGCCCTGGATCCCGACCGTCCAGGTGGTGCTCGCGCCGTCGTCGGTCGCCGAGCCGCCGAGGGTCGCGGACCTCGACGTGCCGGACGCGGTGTCCTTGACCGTGCTGCCGAGCCCGAGGCTGAAGCCGTACGACGAGCCGGCGGGCCCGGTGTCGGTGAAGGTGGTGACCGTGACCGCGATGCTCTCGGTGTGGCCCGAGCGGGTGCACCGGTAGGTGCCGGTGATGCCGGAGGGCGTCTCCATCCGGTCCGTGGTCGTCACCACGGCGGCGGCCCTGCTCGAGCCGAACGTGGCGCTCGCGACCGCCGGGACGGCGAGGAGGGCGACCGCGACGGCCGACACCACGAGGAGGACCGCGGCCGCGCGGCGGCGGTGGTCGATCCAGGTCATGGCGGGCTCCCGAGGGGTGTACGGCGGTTCGGGACACCACTCTGCGGCGCGCACTTCAGGCCGCCCACGAGCAAAACTCAAGAAATCCGCAAGAAGTGGCATCATCTGCAGGTATGGAGAGCATGGGGACCGACTCCGGGGTCGAGAGACGTGCCCTCGTCGTCGAGGACGACGAGGACATCCGGGCGCTGATCGAGTTCACCCTGCAGACGCAGGGCTTCGTCGTGACCGCGGTGGACTCCGGCCTGGCCGCCGTGGAGGCGGTTCGGGAGACGCGACCGGACCTGGTCACGCTCGACCTGGGCCTGCCCGGGATCGACGGCATCGAGGCGTGCCGCCGGATCCGGGAGATCAGCGACGCGTACGTCGTGATGATCACCGCCCGCGACGACGAGATCGACCGGCTGTTGGGGCTCGAGACCGGCGCCGACGACTTCATCGCCAAGCCGTTCAGCGCCCGCGAGCTCAAGGCTCGTGTGAACGCGATGTTCCGGCGTCCCCGCACCGGCTCTCCCGCGGTCGCACCGCTGCCCGAGGACGACCACGAGGTGCTCGTGCACGGTGCGCTCAAGGTGGACGTGGACGGGCGCCGGGCGTTCCGCGAGGGCGAGGAGCTGGAGCTCACCCGCACGGAGTTCGACCTGCTCACCGAGCTGATGCGCACGCCGGCGCGGGTGTGGACCCGCGAGGCGCTGCTGCGGTCGGTGTGGGGCACCGAGTGGGCGTTGGACACCCACCTGGTCGAGGTGCACATCGGCAACCTGCGCCGCAAGGTCGGCGAGGAGAAGAATGGCGCGCGCTTCATCCGCACCGTGCGGGGCGTGGGCTACCGGATGGAGCTGGCCGAGTAGGTCAGTCGCCCAGGAACGCGCCGAGCGCGTGGTCGACACGCGCGACGGCGGCGACGAGCGCGGTCTGCAGGACCACGGCCTGGGCGAGGTCGCCGCGCCTCACCAGCCGCTCGAGGCGCCCCGCGATGCCCGCGAGCTCGTGGGCACCGACGGTGGTCGAGGCGACCTTGAGGCTGAGGACGGCGTCCATCGCGTCCGCCCTGTCGCCGGCCTCGCCGACGGCGAGGGTCTGCGCGATCCGGCGGACCCGCTCGGGCAGCAGCCGCCGGTAGCGGGTGACGAAGACGACCGCGAAGGCGTGGTCGCCGGGGTGGCCGGTCAGGCCGCTGACCGCCTCCGCGTCGAAGACGGCGGGCGGGTCGATCGTGTCCGCGATCATTCCTCCTCCTTCGTCCCCCAGATGGTGCTGAGGCCGAGCAGGATGAGGCCGCCGAAGCCGACCCACAGGATGCCGTGCTGGACGACGGGCGCGCGCAGCGCGCGGACCGCGGTGCCGAGGTGCGGGACCACGGCCTTCATCTCCCAGACGGTGTCGTCCTGGAGGGTGGCGGTCCACGGGTCGTCGTCCTGGTTGGCGTCGCCCTTGGTCCTGATCACGATCTGGCCGTCGTGGTGGCGGATCTGGGTGACCCGGTGCGTCTCGACCCGGTGGTCCTCGACGGGGATCTGGTAGGTGATCACGTCGCCGACCTCCAGCTCCGACGCGGGCTCGGGCACGGTGACCACGACGTCGCCGGGCATGATGCCCGGCTCCATGCTGCCGGTGAGCATCGTCGAGGTGCGGTAGCCGAGCAGGTGCGGGCCGACCGCCAGGAAGAGGAAGCCGAGAAGGCCGACGGCGAGCAGCAGGCTGGTGACGACGTTGAGGAGCCGGCGCAGCCTCGACGGCTTGTCCGGCCGGGACGCGACGTGCGTGCCGGCAGGGCGTACGGCGTTGGTGGTGCTCATCGGCTCGGACCCTCTCTTCCTGGATGAGGTCGGGTGGCCGGCCCCCCATGAGGCCGGCCACCCGATCGTGGTCAGAGCGACTGTGCGGCGCGCTGGGTGGCGTCGAAGGTGAAGCTGACGGTGTTCGACAGGCCCTGGAACGTGTTGTCCGCGGAGGTCGGGAGCGACAGCGTGACGCGGAGGTTGGAGGCCGCGGCCGCGGTGTTCAGGGTGGTGGTCGCGGCACCGAGGTCCAGCGTCGAGCCGATCACGGCGCGCTGGGCGATCACCGGCGTCGTCGTACCGGAGCAGGTGAGGACGTTGCCGCCCGCGGGCTGGACCCAGGCGACCGAGCACTGGTCGACCTTCATCTGCAGACCGTTGGTGGCGTCGGTGGTCAGCACGTTGTTGGTGGTGGCGGCGGTGGTGAGCTTCACCGAGCCGAACGACTCCGTGTCGCTGGAGCGGGTCAGGGTGACGGTGCGCTCGACGGTGTCACCGGGGACCAGGTTGGTCGCGCTGACGTCCAGGCCGCGGACGCTCGCGCCGGTGGCGAGGACGACCTTGCCGGTGCCGGTGGCGGCGCTGGCGGAGGTGGTCGAGGTGAACGAGCCGAAGGTGCCGAGGCCGGCGACGGAGGCGGCGCCGCCGACGAGGACGACGGAGGCGAAGATCTTGACGGCGGTCTTGCGGGTACCGAGACGCATGGCTGGGCTCCTTCTGGTGGGACCAGCGGGCTTGGTTTCGGCTGGTCGGTTCCTTGCTGACCAGAACTCTGCCGCGCCCTCTTCAAGCCTCCCCGCGGCGAATCCCCGAGGTTTCCTCAAGGACTGCTCAAGCATCTGCGGGGTTCGCCGTTGGTGACCGACCCGCAGGGACTTCAGCCGAGCACGATCTCCCGCCACCAGCCCGCGACGACGGCCGGCTCGAAGTCGAGGGAGGCGGCCTGCACGGCGACCTCGGTGGTGGCGAAGCCGGGGACGGGCGCGTCCCACCAGGACCCGGACGGTACGACGGACTCGCGCTCCAGGAACGCCAGCAGCCGCTCGTTGATCGCCTCGGCCGGACCGGGGGCGTGCACGAGGAACGTGTTCGTGTGCGGCGGATCCGGGTCGACGGTGAGCCCCGCGTCGGCCAGCAGCGCGGCGAGCGAGCGCGCCCAGGCGGCGTACTCCCCCATCCGCGGCAGCAGATCGCGCAGCCCGACCAGCGCACCGACGGCGTACGGCGTGAGGCGGAACAGCGTGCCGCCCATCCGGCGCCGCCACAGCCGGAGCTCGTCGGCCAGGTCCGCGGGGCCGGCCACCGCGGCGCCGGCCGGGCCGCCGAGCCCCTTGTAGAACGAGACGTACATCGAGTCCGCGAGCGCGGCGATCTCCGCCAGCGGCCGATCGTAGAACGGCTGCGACTCCCAGATCCGGGCGCCGTCGGCGTGGAGGGGTACGCCGAGCTCCCGCGCCGCCTCGGAGAGCGCGACCAGCTCCTCCCACGACGGCAGCCGGCACCCGGCGTCCCGCAGCGGCAGCTCGACGAGCGCGGCGCCGAGGCCGCGCGGCAGCCCGCGCAGGTCCGCCGCGGTCGCGGTACGCCGGCCGATCGTGAGGTGCTCGAACCGGAAGCCGTGGAGCAGGCGCGGACCGTCGTCCTCGTGCACCAGCAGGTGGGAGCGGTCCGGGATCGCCACCCGCGTCGACCCGGTCCGCTCGCACCACGCGCGCAGCGCGGCCTGCTGGCCCATCACACCGCTCGGGAAGAACACCGCCGCCGGCTTGCCGAGCAGGTCCGCGACCTCGGCCTCGACCCGGGCGACCGCCCCGCCGTCGCCGTACACGTCCCACTCGTCGATGCCGAGCTCCTCGCACGCCGAGGCGAGGGCGGCGAACGCCGCGCCGGGCGGCACCCGCGGGCTGCGGATCGCGGTGCGGGTGCAGGCGTCCGCGGCGGCCTTGAGCCGCTCGTCGAGATCCATCAGTTGAGGATCCGCATGGTGCTCGGCACGCCGCCGCCGCCGTGCACGTCCTCGACGAGCTGCTGGAGGGCGGTCAGCGCGACGTTCTGCGACATCGGGCCGTACGACACCCGCGCCACCCCGAGCTCCTCGAGGCGGGCCAGCGGCGGGGTGCCGGGGATGCCGATCAGGGTCAGCTTCTGCGGGCCCCACGCGTCCACGATGGCGGCGATCTGCTCCTCGTCCAGCCGGCCGGGCACGAACACGACGGGCGCCCCTGCGTCCAGGTAGGCGCGGCCGCGCTCGATCGCGTCGGCCAGCACCTCGCCCTGGTCGCGGTCGCGACCCTGCGCGAACGCGTCGGTGCGCGCGTTGAGCACGAAGTCGACGCCTTCCTGCTCTGCGACCTTCATGATCGCGGCGACGTTCGCTGCGGCCTCGGACAGCGGCCGCATCTGGTCCTCGATGTTGGCACCGACCACGCCGATGCCGATCGCCCGCCGGACGGTGCCGGCCGGGTCGCCGTACCCACCCTCGAGGTCGGCGGTCACCGGCAGGTCCGTCACGTCGACGATCCGGCGGACCATCTCCAGCATCAGGTCGAGCGGGATGTTCTCGCCGTCCTCGTAGCCGTACGTCGCCGCGATCGAGTGGCTCGCGGTGGCGAGTGCGCGGGTGCGCCCGACGGCCGCGACGGTGCGCGCGCTCACGACGTCCCAGACGTTGACGACGGTGAGGAGCTCGGGGGCGCGGTGGAGGTCCAGGAGGGTCGTCGCCCGGGAGGCGGTCTCAGTCATGCTCGCCAGCCTAGTCAGCCGTGGCCCCACCACTACTCCCAGAACACCCGCTCGACGACGCCGCGGGCGAGCCGGGTGTAGCGGAGCTGGTCGTTGACCATGGCGTCCGAGGAGCCGGGCGGGTAGCCGAGCACGGCGGCGACCGCCGCGCGCTCCCGGATGTCGCGCGGGAGCTCGTCGCTCGCCTTGCCCCGCACCAGCGTCACGGCGTTGCGCACCCGGCTGACCCGGCGCCAGGCCTGCTGCAGCACGGCGGCGTCGTCCTCGTCGACGAGGCCGGCCTCCCGGGCGGCGGCCAGCGCCTCCAGGGTGCGCGCGGTGCGCAGGCCGGGTACGTCGCCGGCGTACCGCATCTGCAGCAGCTGGACGGTCCACTCGATGTCGGCGAGGCCACCGCGGCCGAGCTTGAGGTGCGTGTGCGGGTCGGCGCCGCGAGGCAGCCGCTCCTGGTCGACCCGCGCCTTGATGCGGCGCACCTCGAACGCGGCCTTCTCCGAGATCCCGCCGGCCGGGTAGCGCAGAGGATCGACCAGGGCGCGGAACCGGTCGAGCAGGTCCCGGTCGCCGACGACCGGGTCGGCACGGAGCAGCGCCTGGGCCTCCCAGACCTCGGACCACTTCGCGTAGTACGCCGCGTAGGAGTCGAGTGTGCGCACGAGCGGGCCGTTCTTGCCCTCCGGCCGGAGGTCGGCGTCCACCTCGAGCGCCGGGTCCGGACCGGGCCGGGCGAGCAGCCGGCGCACCTCGTTCGCCACGGCCTGGGCGTACGACGCCGCCGCCTGCGCGTCCGCGCCCGGCTCGGGGTCGTGCACGAACATCACGTCGGCGTCGCTCCCGTAGGACAGCTCGAACCCGCCGTAGCGCCCCATCGCGACGATCGCGATCCGGGTCGGTGCCATCGCCAGGCCGCGCTGGGCGCGGACGGACCGGCCGGCGACCTCGAGCGTGGCCTCCAGGGTGGCGTCGGTCAGCCGGGACAGCCCGGCGCCGACATCCGCGACGTCGGTGAGGCCGAGCAGGTCGCCTGCTGCGATGCGCAGCAGCTCGCGCCGGCGCACACCCCTGATCGCGAGCACGGCGTCCTCGGCGACGTCGTGGCGACGTCCGGACGCCAGCATCTCCTCGGTGAGCGCCTCGGCCGGCAGCGGGGTGAGGTCCCCGTTCAGCATCCGCACGCCCTGCGGCTCCCGCTCGAGGAGGTCGGTGGCGTACCGCGAGGTGGCCAGGATCCGGGCCAGCCGCTCGGCGACCTGGCCCTCGTCGCGGAGCGTGGAGAGGTACCACGGGGTCGACCCGAGCGACTCGCTGATCCGGCGGAACCCGAACAGCCCGGCGTCCGGGTCCGGCGCGTCCGCGAACCACCCGAGCAGCACCGGCAGCAGTGTGCGCTGGATCTGCGCGGCCCGGGTGACGCCCGAGGTGAGCGCCTCGAGGTGCCGCAGCGCGGCCTGCGGGTCGAGGTAGCCGAGCGCAGCCAGCCGCTTCTCGGCCGCCTCCGGCGAGAGCCGGGCCTCCTCGCCGGGGATCTTCGCGACCGCGGTGAGCAGCGGCCGGTAGAAGAGCTTCTCGTGCAGCCGCCGCACCTCGCGCCGGTGGTGCTGCCAGGTCTTGTCCAGGATCCCCACCGGGTCCTTGAGGTAGCCCATGCCCCGGCCGAGGCGGCGCAACGCCGCCTCGTCGTCGGGTACGACGTGGATGCGCCGCAGCCCGTGCAGCTGCATGCGGTGCTCGAGCGTGCGGAGGAACGCGTACGCCTCGTGCAGCGCCTCGCCGTCCTGGCGCCCGACGTACCCGCCGTCGGTCAGCTCGACCAGCGCGCTGAGCGTCGCCTGGGCCCGGACCCGCCCGTCGGTGCGGCCGTGCACGAGCTGGAGCAGCTGCACCGCGAACTCCACGTCGCGCAGGCCGCCCTCCCCCAGCTTGAGCTGCCGCTCCGCCTCCTTGGCCGGGATGTGGTCGACCACCCGGCGGCGCATCGCCTGGGTGTCCTCGACGAACCCCTCCCGCTCGGCGGCGGACCACACCAGCGGCCGGGTCAGCTCGACGAAGCCGTGCGCGAGCGCCACGTCGCCGGCGACGGCGCGCGCCTTCAGCAGGGCCTGGTACTCCCAGGTCTTGGCCCAGCGCTCGTAGTAGCCCTGGTGGCTGGCGAGCGTGCGCACCAGCGGCCCGGCCTTGCCCTCGGGACGCAGCGCGGCGTCCACGGGCCAGATGGTGCCCTCGCCGGTGTGGTCGGAGCAGACCCGCATCAGGTTGCTGGCGAGCTGGGTCGCGACGCGCAGCGCGTCGTTCTCGTCGGCCCCGTCGGCGGCGGCGTGCACGAAGATCACGTCGACGTCGGAGACGTAGTTGAGCTCGTGGCCGCCGCACTTGCCCATCGCCACGACGCCGAGCCGCGCCAGCGCCGCGTCGGGCACCCGGGCCCGCGCGACGGCGAGCGCCGCGTCGAGCGTCCCGGCCGCGAGGTCGGAGAGCTCGGCGGCGGCGTCGTCGACGCCGAGGTGGTGCGCGAGGTCCCGGGCGGCGAGCCGGAGCAGCAGCCGCCGGTACTCCACCCGCAGCGCGTCCACCGCCTCCGCGTCGGGCCGGGTCGCGGTCGGCGCCGGCTCGTCCGGATCCGCCCCGACGGCTGCGAGCAGGCAGGCGCGCACGGCCCAGGCGGCCGGGCGGGTGGCGCCCAGCCGGGAGTCGGCGAGCTCCTGCCAGTGGTCGGGGTGCCGGACCAGGTGGTCGGAGAGGGCCGGGCTGGCGCCGAGCACGCAGAGCAGCCGCATCGCGGTGCCTTCGTCCTCGACGAGCGCGGCGAGCAGCGCGTCCGGGTCCGCGACGACGTCGAGCAGCCGCACCAGCGCCGCGGCCGCCTCGTCGGGGTCGGCGGTCCGGGCGATCAGCGCGACGAGCGGGTCGGCCGCGTCGCCGAGGCGGTCCAGCGCGGCCAGCGACGCGTCGGGGTCGAGGAACCCCAGGCGCAGCAGGTGCCCCTTGCCGGTGGCCGCCCGGCTCATCGGACCGCGTGCTCCCGGACCAGCGCCGCGAAGCCCGCCGCGAGGGGTCGCCACGCGTCGTCGAGCTCGGCCCGCGCGGCGTCGATGTCGCGGAGCAGCGCGTCGGTGTCGATGCCGCGCGTCTCGTGGGAGCCGCGGTCCTCCTCGGCCCAGGGACGCAGCACGGGTACGTCGACCTCGGGGTGGAGCTGCACGCCCCACAGCTGCGGCGCGTAGCGCGCCACCTGCACCTCGTCGCGGGAGGTGCCCGCCAGCACCGTGGCCCCCGGCGGCAGCGCGGCGACGACGTCGTCGTTCCAGTGCACGCCCCGGCGAGGGGTCGCGAGCGGCGCGAACAGCCGGTCCTCCTCCGCCGCCCCGGTCCAGCCGACGCCGAGCAGGCCCACCTGCTGGCCGAGCGGGTTGCGGGTCACCGAGCCGCCGAGCGCCACCGCGATCAGCTGGTGGCCCAGGCAGATCCCCAGCGTGGGCAGCCGCGCGGCCCGCGCCTCGCGGACCAGTTCCTTCACCGGCGCCAGCCAGGCGTGCTTCTCATCGTCCTCCGCACCCATCGGACCGCCGAGGACGACGAGGCCGTCGTGCCCCGCCAGCGGGGGCAGCTCGTCACCGGCGTACGGCCGGCAGACGTCGAGGTCGACGCCGGCGTCCTCGAGCCAGGTGCCGAACAGCGCGGGCGGGCACTCGGCGTCGTGCTCGACGACGAGCACGGCGGGACGGCTCACGGGGCCTCCCGCTCGGGCGCCAGCAGGACGACCAGCAGGCCGATGCCGGCCACGATCGTGATCAGGCCGATCCAGATCGGCATCAGGGGGACGGACAGCACGCACGTCGCCAGGCCGGTCCGGAAGGTCAGCTTGCGGGCACCGGGCCGGCGCTGCTGCACCGCGCGCAGCGAGAGGACGCCGAGGGTCCCGAGCGCACCCGCGATGCCGAGCACGAGGCAGCCGTAGACCAGGTAGTCGCCGAGCAGCAGCGGGATCGACACCACCACCAGGACGATGGCCAGGAAGAGCACCACCAGCAGCAGCCGGCGGATGCCCCGGGCCCGGT
This sequence comes from Nocardioides sp. URHA0032, assembly GCF_000620645.1. Taxonomy (GTDB): domain Bacteria; phylum Actinomycetota; class Actinomycetes; order Propionibacteriales; family Nocardioidaceae; genus Nocardioides. Next base: position 255,477 of record NZ_JIAV01000018.1, read on the forward strand.
CGTCCGTCAGGACCTCGGACGTCATCACACCACCGGGAGCATGCGGTCGCGCTCGAACGCCGAGACCTGGCCGCGGTACTCCTCCCACTCCGCGCGCTTGTTGCGCAGGAAGTAGTCGAAGACGTGCTCGCCGAGGGTCTCCGCGAGCAGCTCGGAGTGCTCGGCGACCACGATCGCCTCGGACAGGCTCTTGGGCAGCGGCTCGATCCCGAGGCTCTTGCGCTCGCGCTCGGTCAGCGCCCACACGTCGTCCTCGGCCTCGAGCGGCAGGTCGTAGTCCTGCTCGATGCCCTTCATGCCGGCCGCGAGCACGGTCGCGAACGCGAGGTAGGGGTTGCAGGCAGCGTCGATCGTGCGCAGCTCGATGCGCGTCGACTGGCCCTTGTTGGGCTTGTACATCGGCACCCGGATCATCGCCGAGCGGTTGTTGTGGCCCCAGCAGACGTACGACGGCGCCTCGCCGCCGAACATCAGCCGCTTGTAGCTGTTCACCCACTGGTTGGTGATCACGCTGATCTCGGGGGCGTGCCGGAGCACCCCGGCGATGAACTGCCGGCCGGTCTTGGAGAGCTGGTACTCCGCGCCCGCCTCGAAGAACGCGTTGCGGTCGCCCTCGAACAGCGACACGTGGGTGTGCATCCCCGACCCCGGGTGGGTGGTGAACGGCTTGGGCATGAATGTCGCCCAGACGCCCTGACTCAGCGCCACCTCACGGATCACCGTGCGGAAGGTCATGATGTTGTCGGCGGTCGACAGCGCGTCGGCGTACCGCAGGTCGATCTCCTGCTGGCCGGGCCCGCCCTCGTGGTGGCTGAACTCCACGGAGATGCCCATCGACTCGAGCATGGTGATCGCCTCGCGCCGGAAGTCGGCGCCCATCGACTGCGCGGTGTGGTCGAAGTAGCCGCTGCGGTCCACCGGGACCGGCTCGGCCCCCGGCTCCGGGGCGTTCTTGAACAGGTAGAACTCGATCTCGGGGTGCGTGTAGAACGTGAAGCCCTGCTCGGCGGCCTTGGACAGGGTCCGCTTGAGGACGTAGCGCGGGTCGGCGTACGACGCGGAGCCGTCCGGCATCACGATGTCGCAGAACATCCGCGCCGTCGACGGGCCCTCGCCGCGCCAGGGCAGGATCTGGAACGTCGCCGGGTCGGGCATCGCGAGCATGTCGGCCTCGTAGACGCGCGCGAAGCCCTCGATCGCCGAGCCGTCGAACCCGATGCCCTCGGAGAACGCGCCCTCGAGCTCGGCGGGCGCCACGGCCACCGACTTCAGGAACCCCAGGACGTCGGTGAACCACAGCCGCACGAACCGGACGTCACGCTCCTCGAGCGCGCGGAGAACGAAGTCTTCCTGCTTTCCCATGGGCGTGAGCCTATCGGCGCAGGACCACGCGCCGTCGCCCGTGTCAGCGGCGGTGTCAGGAGGGGCGCTCCCCGCAGACGTTGACGTCCTGTGAGCCCATCACGCCGTCCCACACGTCGCGCATCGGGACCATCCAGTCCTGGGTGACCGCGGCGTACGCGATCGAGCCGCGGACGCGGTGCCGCACGCCCTCGACCCAGACCTTGCGGACGGTGAGCGGGATGGTCACCTCGTCGGCGCTCGTGCCGGCCCAGCAGGCCGATGCCTTGGACTTCGAGCGAGCCTCGGCGAAGCCGACCTCGTCACCGACCTGCTCCCCGCCGTACCGGAACGCGACCGTCGTGACGTAGCCGGTGTGGCCCTCCCACGGCGCGGTCAGGGTCATCGACATGCCTCGCGTGTGCTTGGTCGGGACCGTGAAGGAGACGGTGCCGTCGGAGACGGTCTTCTGGCCGGTGTCCCAGTACCTCACGCCGTACTGTGCGTGCTTGTCCCAGCGGGCCTGCATCAGCCCGACCTCGCAGCCGTCGCAGCCGGACATCTCGAAGGTGATCGTGGTCTTGGCGACGGCGGCGCGCGCCGGGGTGGAGGCATCGGCGGCCGGGCTGCCGGCGGCGACGGCGCCGGTGAGGCCGGCGACGAGCGCGGCCACGGCGGCGGTGCCGCGTCGGAGGGTGTAGGTGCTCATGCCGGGGAGACGCACGGGGCGGACCTCCGGTTGCATCACTTCTCGGGAATGTTGGCCTCGAGCTCGGCGAGCCAGGCCGCCGGGCTGGCGTCCGAGGGCATCCGCCAGTCGCCACGCGGCGACATGGTGCCGCCGTGGCTGACCTTGGGGCCGTTCGGGAGCGCCGAGCGCTTGAACTGGCTGGCGAAGAACCGCCGCACGAACACCTCGAGCCACCGGCGGATCGTGGCCAGGTCGAAGGCGAGCCGCCGGTCGTCGGGGTAGTTCGGCGGCCACTCCCCCGCGTCGGCGTCGTGCCACGCGTGCCAGGCGAGGAACGCGATCTTGCTGGGCCGGTAGCCGTACCGCAGCACGTGGAACAGCGTGAAGTCCTGGAGGGAGTACGGCCCGACGGAGTCCTCGGTCGACTGCGGCAGGTGGTCCTCGCGGGTCGGGATGAGCTCCGGGGTGATCTCCTGCCCGACGATCTCGGCGAGGACCTCGTTGGTCTCCTCGTCGAACTGCCCGGTGCTGATCACCCAGCGGATCAGGTGCTGGATCAGCGTCTTCGGCACGCCGGCGTTCACGTTGTAGTGGGACATCTGGTCGCCCACGCCGTACGTGCACCAGCCGAGCGCGAGCTCCGACAGGTCGCCGGTGCCGAGCACGATGCCGCCCCGGTGGTTGGCGAGGCGGAAGAGGTAGTCGGTGCGCAGCCCCGCCTGGACGTTCTCGAACGTGACGTCGTAGAGCTCCTCACCCGCCGCGAACGGGTGCTGGAGGTCCGCGAGCATCTGCTGGGCCGCGGGCCGGATGTCGAGCTCCTCGAACGAGATGCCGAGGGAGGTGGCCAGCCGGGTGGCGTACGACTTGGTCGCGTCCCCGGTGGCGAAGCCCGGCATCGTGAAGCCGAGGACCTCGCTGCGGTCGCGGCCGAGCCGGTCCATCGCCTTCGCGGCGACGATCAACGCGTGGGTCGAGTCGAGGCCGCCGCTGATCCCGATCACCACCTTGGGCTGGCCGATCGAGCAGAGACGCTGCTCGAGGCCCGAGACCTGGATGTTGTACGCCTCGTAGCAGTCCTGGGCGAGCCGCTCCGGGTCGTCGGGCACGAACGGGAAGCGGTCCACCTTGCGGCGCAGCCCGATGTCCGCGGTCGGCGGCGCGAGCTCGAACTCGACGGTCCTGAACTCGGGCGCCAGCGTCCTCCGGTTGTCGTCGAACGTCCCGGTGCGCAGCCGGTCCAGGCGGATCCGGTCGAGGTCGACGTCGGCGACCGCGGCGCGCGGCCCGTCGGGGAACCGCTCGGACTCGGCGAGCAGCTCGCCGTGCTCGTAGATCATCGTCTGCCCGTCCCACGACAGGTCGGTGCTCGACTCCCCCTGGCCCGCGGCGGCATAGGCGTACGCCGCCAGGCAGCGGCTCGACGCCGACCGGACCAGGAGCCGGCGGTCCTCGGCGCGGCCGATGGTGATCGGGCTGCCGGAGAGGTTCGCGAGCACCGTGGCACCCGCGAGCGCGGCCTCGGCGCTCGGCGGGATCGGGACCCACATGTCCTCGCACACCTCGACGTGCAGGACCAGCCCGCGCACGTCGGCCGCCTCGAAGAGCAGGTCCGGCCCGATCGGCACCTCCTGGCCCGCGAGCACGATGGTGCCCCGGACGTCGTCGCCGGGGGCGAACCAGCGGCGCTCGTAGAACTCGCGGTACGTCGGGAGGTAGGACTTCGGCGCGACGCCGAGGATCTGGCCGCGGTGGATCACGACCGCGCAGTTGAGCACCCGGTTGCCGTGGGCGATCGGCGCGCCGACCACCAGCACCGGCAGCAGGTCCTCGGAGGCGCGCAAAATCTCGGCGACCGCGTCGGTCACGGCGTCGAGCAGCGGGTCCTGCAGGAGCAGGTCGTCGACGGCGTACCCGCTCAGGCAGAGCTCGGGGAAGATCGCGACCGCGACGCCCTCCTCGGAGCACGCGCGGGCGCTGTCGAGCACGGCGCGGGCGTTCGTCGCGGGGTCGGCGACGCGGACCGGCAGGGTGCAGGCCGCGACCCGGGCGAACCCGTGGGCGTAGGCGGAGTAGAAGTCCACGTCGGGAAGTTTCCCATGCGGAGCACCGCTATCCCCGCGCGATCACCGTCCACGCGGTCGCGTCGACGGTGAACGCGCCCTGCGGCAGCAGCTCCGCGCAGTGGTCGCGCACGGCGGTGCGGGTCGCGTCGTCGAGCCGGGTGACGTAGGCACCGGCCGGCCCGACGCCCAGGGTGTACGGCTCCCACCACTCCTCGAAGCCGGTGTAGGGCACGGTCACGGTGAGCGTCCCCTCGACGACGTCTCGGAGCCCGGCGTCCCGCGCGATCGCACCGAGGTCGCCCTCGCCGGTGCCCGGCAGCGCGGACTCGTCGGCGGCAGCGGGGTCGAGGTCCTTGACCGCGCGCCAGAACGTCGAGAGCGGCCCGGTCGCCGTGGCGTGGTTCCAGACTGTCGCGCCGACCATCCCGCGGTCCCCGACCACGCGGCCCATCTCGGCCAGGCCGCCCGCGGGGTCGCTCATGAAGTGCACGACCAGGTTCGCGAGCGCGATGTCGAAGGCGCCGTCGGCGTCGGGCAGCTGCTCGGCCGTCCCCTGCCGTACGTCGACGCCCGGACAGCGCTCCCGTGCGGCCGCGACGAAGGACGGTGACGGGTCGAGGGCGACCACGTGCTCGGCACCGAGCCGGTCGACGAGCCGGCTGGTCAGGATGCCGGGGCCGCAGCCGACGTCCAGCGCGCGCATGCCGGGGCGCACCCCGGCGAGCTCGACGAACTGGTCGGCGAGCGGTTCGGAGTAGCGCCCCATGAAGCGGGCGTACGCATCAGCGGCGACGTCGAAGGTCACCAGCAGACTGTAGGCCGATGAGTTCGAGCCGGATAGCCGGTCGGTAGTGCCATGCCCGAGATCAGCACCTGCCTGTGGTTCGACGACAACCTGATGGAGGCCGTGGAGTTCTACACGACGGTCTTCCCGAGCTCCGAGATCCGTGCGGTCTCGCACTACGACGACGGTCGCGTCCTCGCCGCGGAGTGGACCCTCGACGGCCAGCCCTTCCGCGGCATCAACGGGGGGCCGGTGCACGCCGGTTTCACGGAGACGATCTCGCTGAGCGTCAACTGCGCCGACCAGTCGGAGGTCGACTACTACTGGGACACCCTCGTCGCCGGTGGGCAGCCCGACCAGTGCGCCTGGCTCAAGGACAGGTTCGGGCTGTCCTGGCAGATCGTGCCGGTGCGCCTCTACGAGCTGATCTCCGACCCGGATCCCGCCCGGGCGCAGGCGGCGATCGCGGCGATGATGAAGCAGCAGAAGATCGTCATCGCCGACATCGAGGCCGCCGCCGACGCGGCCGGGTGACCAGCGACACAGGCTCGGCCGGCCGGAGCCGGGACTAGCCTGCCCTCATGACCGAGGAGACCGCGCCGTACGGCACCGGTCCGGCGAAGCCGGACGCACCCGCGATCAAGCGGATCCGCACGCACCACCTGCGGGAGATGAAGCAGCGCGGCGAGAGGTTCGCGATGCTCACGGCCTACGAGCAGTACGCCGCGCAGACCTTCGACGAGGCCGGCATCGAGGTGCTGCTCGTCGGTGACAGCGCGTCCAACAACGTCTACGCCAACGAGACGTCGCTCCCGGTCACGGTCGACGAGCTGATCCCGCTGGCGCGCGCGGTCACCCGTTCGGTGCGCCGCGCGCTCGTCGTCGCCGACCTGCCCTTCGGGTCCTACCAGGCCTCGCCCGAGCAGGCCTACCTCACCGCCGTCCGCTTCATGAAGGAGGCGAACGCCCACGCGGTGAAGCTCGAGGGCGGGATCGAGATGGTGCCCCAGGTCCGCAAGCTCACCGAGGGCGGCATCCCGGTGATGGCGCACATCGGCTTCACCCCGCAGTCCGAGCACAACCTCGGCGGCTACCGCGTCCAGGGCCGGGGCGAGGCCGCGAAGAAGGTCGTGGAGGAGGCCCAGGCGATGGAGGAGGCCGGCGCCTTCGCCGTGGTCATGGAGATGGTCCCGGGCGACGTCGCCACCGAGGTCACCGCGAGCGTCGGCATCCCCACGATCGGCATCGGCGCCGGCCCCAACTGCGACGGCCAGGTGCTCGTCTGGGGCGACGCGTTCGGCTTCCGCACCGGCAGGATGCCGCGGTTCGTCAAGCAGTACGCCGACCTCCACGGCGTACTCCTGAAGGCGGCGCAGGAGTACGCCGCCGACGTCAAGGCGGGCACGTTCCCCGCCGAGGAGCACACCTTTTAAGAACGCATGACAACTGTCACGGGCGAGTCGTGACGCCGGTGTGAGGCGGCGAGCACCGGGAGCCGACAGAGTGCTGCCATGACCTCCTCCAGCGCCCTCACCGAGGGCTCCCCGACGGCCGGCACCCACCCGGTCCCGGCGGTCCGGCTCCGCGGGGTGACGAAGGACTTCGGCCCCGTGCACGCCGTGCGCGGGATCGACCTCGAGCTCCAGCAGGGCGAGATCGTCGCGTTCCTCGGCCCGAACGGCGCCGGCAAGACCACCACCATCGACATGGTCCTCGGCCTCTCGCGGCCGACCACCGGCACGGCGCAGGTGCTCGGCCTCGAGCCGCGCCAGGCCGTGGCCCGCGGGCTCGTGTCCGCGGTCATGCAGACCGGCGGGCTGCTCAAGGACCTCACGGTCCGCGAGACCGTCGAGTACACCGCGAGCCTCTTCGCCGACACCCGTCCCGTCGACGAGGTGCTCGAGAACGCCGGCATCTCGGGGCTCGGCGACCGGAAGGTCGCGAAGTGCTCGGGCGGCGAGCAGCAGCGGCTGCGGTTCGCGATGGCGCTCCTCTCGGATCCGGCGCTGCTGCTGCTCGATGAGCCGACGACCGGCATGGACGTCGAGGGCCGGCGCACCTTCTGGTCGGCGATCCGTGCCGACGCCGAGCGCGGCCGCACGGTCATGTTCGCGACGCACTACCTCGAGGAGGCGGACGCGTACGCCGACCGGATCGTGCTGATCAGCCACGGCCGGATCGTCGCCGACGGCACCGGCGCGCAGATCAAGGCGCTCGCCTCGGGCCGGACGATCCGCGCCACCCTGCCCGGCGCCGACACCAGCGCGCTGGCCGCGATGCCGGGCGTCACCGGCGTCGAGGTGCGCGGTGACACCGTGCTCGTGCACAGCAAGGACAGCGACGCGGTCGCGCGCCACCTGCTCACCCACACCCACGCCCGGGACCTGGAGATCACCTCCCAGGGCCTCGAGGACGCGTTCCTGAGCCTGACCGGAGAGGACTCCTGATGAGCACGACGACGATCGACCCGACCGCGCGCAGGGTGCCGCCGCTGGGCGGCTTCAACCTCACGATCCTGCGGATCGAGCTGAAGCGGATGCTGCGCAACCGCCGCACGGTGATCTTCACGCTGATCTTCCCGGCCGCGCTGTTCCTGAGCTTCGGCTCCACCGAGGACTGGAACGACGGCGTCGGGCACGGCAACGTCGCCGCGTACGTCATGGTCTCGATGGCCCTGTACGGCGCCGCGCTGACCGCCGCCGCGGCCGGCACCCAGGTCGCCCTGGAGCGGGCGATGGGCTGGTCACGCCAGCTGCGGCTCACGCCGCTGAACCCGGCGGTGTACATCGTCATCAAGGCGATGCTCGCGCTGGTGCTCGGCGCCCTCGCGATCGCGGTCGTCAACCTGGTCGGCTACCTCCAGGGCAAGCCGGACATGGCGTCCGGCGTCTGGATCGAGTGCGCCTTGCTGACGCTGGCCTGCACGTCAGTCTTCGCGGCGCTCGGCCTGTTCGTCGGCTACCTGGTCCCCGGGGAGAACGCCATGCAGATCCTCGGCCCCGGCCTGGCCCTGCTCTCCTTCCTCGGCAACGTCTTCATCCCGATCGACGAGGGCACCTGGATCTACGCGATCGCCCAGTGGACCCCGATGTACGGCGTCGCCGAGATCAGCCGCTACCCGCTCACCGGCGACCTGAGCTGGATCGCCTGCGTGAACGCCGCGCTGTGGCTGGCGGTCTTCGTCGGCGGTGCGGCCTGGCGGATGGCGAAGGACACGGCTCGCGTGTGACTACCCTTCCGGCCATGAGCGAGCAGCGGACGCCGCCGAACCAGATGGCTCGGTTCGGTCCGATGTTCGCCGCCGTCTGGCTGTTCTTCCTCATCGACCCGCTGCTGACCGGCTGGCACCACCGCGACGAGGTCAGCGGCATCGTCGGGATGCTCGCGACCGTCGCGTTCGCGGTCGTCTACATGGCGCTCTGGGTGCGGATGCGCGAGGACCGGGTGCGGCTGATCGAGCACTCCCCGCTGCGGTTCACCGCGCCGTACCTGGGCGGACTCGCGGCGCTCGCCCTCGTGATGATCCTCAGCCTCGGCGAGACCGGCCTGGCCAGCGTCGTCTACATCGCGGTCGCCTGCATGATGGTGCTGCCGCTACGGGTCGCGGCCGCCGTCGTCGTGGTCCTGACCATCGGCTCGGTCGCGCTCAGCGGCGTGGAGGGCTGGGGAAGCCAGCTCGGTCTCGCGTTCGGGATCGTCGCGGCCTCGGTCGCGATCTTCGGCATGCGGATGGTGATCCGCCGCAACCTCGACCTGCTCCGCGCCGAGCAGGAGAACGCCAACCTCGCGATCGAGAACGAGCGCAGCCGCTTCGCCCGCGACCTGCACGACATCCTCGGCCACTCGCTCACGGTCATCACCGTGAAGGCCGAGCTCGCCCAGCGGCTCTTCGACGTCGACCCGGAGCGGGCCCGCGCGGAGATCGCCGACCTGGAGCGGCTCAGCCGCGACGCGCTCGCCGACGTACGCCGGGCGGTCGAGGGCTACCGCGAGCTCACGCTGCCGGGCGAGCTGGCCCGGGCGCGCACCGCGCTGGCCGCGGCCGAGATCGAGGCGCACCTGCCGAACTCCACCGACGACGTGCCGACCGACCTGCGCGAGCTGTTCGCGTGGACGGTCCGCGAGGGCGTCACCAACGTGATCCGGCACTCCGGCGCCCGGGTCTGCGAGGTCCGGCTCTCCCCCACCTGCGCCGAGGTCCTCGACGACGGCCGCGGCCCGGACGGCACCGGCCGGGGCTCCGGCCTGAACGGCCTCCGCGAGCGGGCCGACGTCGTCGGCGCCACGGTCGTGACCCGTCGCCTCGAGCCGGGCTTCAGCCTCCAGGTCGTGCGCGCCCCATGAGCGACCGAGCGATCCGACTGCTGCTCGCCGACGACCAGGCCCTGGTGCGCGGCGCGCTGTCCGCGCTGCTCGGCCTCGAGCCCGACCTCGAGGTGGTCGCGGAGGTGGGCGCGGGCGACCAGGTCGTCCCGGCCGCCCTCGAGCACCATCCCGACGTCGCGCTCCTGGACGTCGAGATGCCCGGCATGGACGGCATCGCCGCGACGGCCGCGCTGCGCGCCTCGGTGCCGGACGTCCGGGTGCTCATCGTGACCACGTTCGGGCGGCCCGGCTACCTCCGCCGTGCGATGCAGGCCGGTGCGTCCGGGTTCGTCGTCAAGGACACGCCGGCGGCGCAGCTGGCCGACGCGGTACGCCGGGTGCACGCCGGGCTGCGCGTCGTCGATCCCGCGCTCGCGACCGACAGCCTGGTCGCCGGCGAGTCCCCGCTCACCGCTCGGGAGACCGAGGTGCTGCAGGCGGCGCGGGATGGCTCGTCGGTCGCGGCGATCGCCGCGAAGCTCTTCCTCTCCGAGGGCACGGTGCGCAACCACCTGTCGTCGGCGATCGGCAAGACCGGCGCCACCAACCGCGCGGAGGCGGTGCTCACCGCCGACGGCAACGGTTGGCTCTGACCCGGCTGGGTAGGTTGGCCGCATGCGCAGGATCGTGCTCGGAGCCCTCGTCGCCCTTACCGCCTCGCTGCTCCCGCCGCCCGCGCACGCGCAGGCACCCACGCCCGAACGCGCGCCGCACTTCCCCGCGCTCCGCGTGCACCGGCTCGTCACGGGGCTCGACCATCCCTGGGACGTGCGCCCGATCGGCGACGGGAGGCTGCTGTTCACCCAGCGCGACCGGGCGACCGTGTCGCTGTGGGACGGGCAGCAGGCCCACCCGATCCAGGGGTTCCCGACCGACTCGGTCTGGGTGTCCGGCGAGACCGGGCTGATGGGGCTGGAGACGGATCCCCACTTCGCCACCAACCGGCGCTTCTACACCTGCCAGGGCGGGACGACCGAGACCGGCCACGACGTCCGGGTCATGTCCTGGACGCTCACCGAGGACCTCACGACCATCGCGACCAGCAAGGAGCTACTGCACGGGCTCCCCGCGACCAGCGGGCGGCACGGCGGCTGCCGGCTGCTCGCGCTCGACGACGGCTCGCTCTACGTCGGCACCGGCGACGCCGCGACCGGCACCAACCCGGAGAACAAGAAGTCGCTCGGTGGCAAGACGCTCCGTCTCGACGCCTCCACCGGCAGGCCGTGGCCGGACAACCCGTTCCACAACTCCGACAACCGCCGGAAGCGCTACGTGCAGACCTACGGGCACCGCAACGTCCAGGGCCTGACCCTCCGCAAGGACGCCTCGGGAGGCGTCTGGTCGATCGAGCAGGGCACCTACCGCGACGACGAGGTCAACGTCCTCGAGAACGGCGGGGACTACGGCTACAACCCGGTCCCCGGCTACAACGAGAGCGTGCCGATGACCGACCACTCGCTCCCCGGCCAGCAGATCGGTGCGGTGTGGCGCTCCGGCGACCCGACCGTCGCGACCTCCGGCGGCGACTTCGTCTACGGCAAGCGCTGGGGCGCGTACGACGGCACCCTCGCGGTCGCCGCGCTCAAGGGCGAGCGGGTGCTGTTCCTGCGGCTGAAGCCGACCGCGGACCTCGCCGGTGTCCGGGTGCCGCCGGCGCTGCGGAAGTACGGCCGGATCCGCACCGTCGTCGACGGCCCGGGGTCGGTCGTCTACGTGACCACCGACAACGGCGCGGGCAACGACGTGATCCTGGCGGTGCGGCCGCGCCGCTGATGCGGGCGAAAGGGTCAAGCGACCGGCCCGGGTCGCCGATGATCCATCCGTGCTCTCTCGGATGATCCTTCCTGCCCTGCTCCTGCTCGCCGCCCCGCTCGCGCCGACCCCGGCGCACGCCGCCGACGGCCCGCGCCACCTGGTGGTCGCCTCGTTCAACGTGCTCGGCGCCGACCACACCGACGGCAAGCACGGCCGGCGTGGGTTCGACGACTCCCCGGCCCGCCTGGACCGGGCGATCAAGCTGCTCCGGCGTACCCACGTCGACCTGGTCGGCTTCCAGGAGCTCCAGGACCCGCAGTACGACCGGTTCCTCGCCAGGGTCGGCGACCGGTGGGGCGTCTACGCCGGCGCGGCGTGGGACACCGACAACTCGATCGGCTGGCGGCTGGACCGGTTCTCGCTCGTGCAGGGCTGGTCCGTCGCGGTGCCGTACTTCCACGGGAACACCCGCTACATGCCGGTCGTCGAGCTGCGCGTGCTCCACACGCGGCGGCACGTGTTCGTGATGAACACCCACAACCCGGCCGACACGCGCGGAGACGCCTCGGCCTGGCGCGCGCAGGCGGTGCGCACCGAGCGGGCGGTCACCCGGAAGCTGTCGAACCAGCAGCACGCCCCGGTGATCATGACCGGGGACATGAACGACCGCGCCGCGTTCTTCTGCCCGTTCACCCAGAGCGGTGTCATGCACTCGTTCATCGGCGGCGGGCACGCCAAGGGAGCCGACTGCCGGCCGCCCGACGCGATGGGCGTCGACTGGATCCTCGGCAACCGGTACGTCGAGTTCGGCGCGCCGCGGGTCGACCGCTCGGCCCTGGTCGCGGCGACCACCGACCACCCGCTGGTCAGCGCACCGGTCACCCTGCGCTGAGCAGCGCCACCCCGCCGGCCCACAGCAGGAGCGCGACCACCGCCACCGCCGGCACCCAGCGGGGGTGCAGCGTCCACCAGGCGCAGGCGACGACGAACAGCGCCGCCCACGCCAGCAGCAGCAGGAGCACGACCCACCACGGCGCGAACAGCAGGCTCGCGGCGTACAGGAAGAACGCGCACGCCATCCCGGCCATGCCGACGAACGGCCAGGGCGAGACCTCGGCGCGCTCGATCACTCAGTCGTTCCAGCTCGGGTCGTCGTCCCAGTCCTGGTTGCGCTGCTCGGCCTTCTCGAGGGCGTGCTCGGCCTCTTCCCGGGTGGGGTACGGCCCGAGCCGGTCGATGGGCGGGCACACGTCCTCGCCCTGCTCGACCCGGTGGTGCTTGACGCAGAACCAGAAGTCGCTCATGCGGCGACCCTAGTCCGCGAGCAGCTGCTCCACGCGCAGCGCGGCGAGCCCGTGGTCGGGGTCACCGCTCATCACGGCGGCCAGCCGCAGGTGCGGCAGCGCGTCGGCGTACCGGCTCTGGCGCTCCAGGCAGCGGCCGAGCGCGTGCTGCGCCCAGTCGTCGGACGGGTTCTCCTCGACCAGCTTCTCGAGCTCCGCCTCCGCGCGCTGGAGCTGGACGCGCATCAGGTAGGCCCAGGCCCGCAGCGTGCGCAGGCCGGTGTTGTCCGGCTCCTGCTCCAGCGCGGGCTCCAGTACCTCGAGCGCCTCCTTGGGCGCCCGGCGGGCGAGGAGGTCGAAGGCAGTGCGGTACGCCGACTCGGGGGACGCCTGGCCGCCCGGGAAGACGACCGGCGGCGCCTGCAGCTCGTGGTTCTCAGTCATGCCTGCTCAACGTCGTTGCCGGCCCGCGGATTCCCGGGCGGCTCGTCGTGGAGGATGCGCTGGAAGAGCACGTGGTCCTGCCACTCGCCGCCGATGTAGAGGAACCGTCGCGCCAGGCCGTACTCCTCGAAACCGGCCCTGCGCAGGACGCCCTGGCTCCTGGTGTTGTGCACGAGCGTGCCGGCCTCCAGCCGGTGCAGCCCGAGCCGTCGTGCCTCGACGGCCGCGTGCTCCACCATCGCGGTCGCGAGGCCCCGCCCGAGGTGGTCGCCGTCGACCCAGTAGCCCACGGTCGCGCTCTGCAGCATCCCGCGCACGACGTTGTCGATCGCGACCTGCCCGGCGATCGCGCCGTCGTCCCAGAGCAGGAACGGGTGCCGCTTGCCCGCGTCGCGGTCGGCGGACTGGCGTGCGATGTCCTCGCGCTGGCCCTCGACGGTGAAGAAACGCTCGGGGCGGACCGGGTCCCACGGCGCGAGGTGCTCGCGGTTGCGGTCGTACGCCGCCGCCCGCGCCTCCGCGTCCTCGATCCTCAGTGGCCGGAGCTCGTAGCCGTCGGGAAGCACTCGCTCAGGTTAGTGGGGGCTCGCGGGGTCGCCCCGAAAGAATTTCGACGAGTTGTCTCACATCCCGGTCAGAACCAGGGTTCTGGGCCCTCGAATGTCGGTGGCCGGTGGTGGGGTGGAGCTGTGATCGTGACCGACAGCAGCCACCAGCCTCTCGTGGTCGAGGACCTCGACGACGACTGGCTGCTGGCGCTGTGCGAGGACACCGAGGTCGAGTCCCGGCGTCTGGACCGCACCAAGCTGCGGCTCGCACTGGAGTGGGCACACCGGCACCCCGCGGCCCCCGAGGACGTCGTCAAGGGCCACGTCGACCCGGTCAGCAATCCCGGGACCCCCGAGGTGGAGGAGTTCACCGCGGAGTCCCTCGGCGCCGCGTTCGGGATCACCACCCACGCCGCCCTCCAGCTGATGGCCGACGCCCTGGCCCTGCACCACCGTCTCCCGCGCACCTGGGCGCGCGTCGAGGCTTTGGAGGTGCCCGCCTGGCGGGGCCGCCGGATCGCGCAGGCCACCGGCCCGCTCACCGCCGAGCAGGCCGCGGCGGTCGACGCCGTCCTCGCCCCCCGGGCCGACAGGTGCGGGGTCCGGGCCATCGACCAGGCCGTGGCCGAGGCCACCGACACCGTCGTGCAGGAGCAGACCGAGCGGCTGGACCGGAGCAACTGGAACGTCGAGCTCTTCCACGGCCCGATGGCCGGGGCCGGACGCTGGGCCGGCACGTCGGTGCTGGTGGTCACCGGTGACACCGCCGACCTGACCCACCACTACGAGCAGATCAACGCCCACCTCGAGCCGGGACCGGAGCCGATCGAGGTACGCCGCGCGATCGCGTTCGGTGTCCTGGCCCGCAAGCTCGGCGGCGGGAAGCCGCCCCGGCTCAGGCTCTACGTGCACGCCGACCTCACCGACCTCGACGACGAGACGATCGGCACCGGATCGGTCGAGCGGCTCGGTCCGCTGACGATGGGCCGGATCAAGGAGTGGGTCGGCCACGCCCAGGTGACCGTGCTGCCGGTGCTGCGGATGGACCGGTCGGACTCCGTCGACCGGCACGACCCGCCGCCGTGGATGCGGGAGCTCGTCATCCTGCGCGACCAGCACTGCGTGTTCCCGCACTGCCAGACCGACGCCCGGTCCTGCGACCTCGACCACGTCATCGCCTACCGAGACGGCGGTCCGACCTGCCCGTCGAACCTCGCACCGCTGTGCCGACGCCACCACCGCGCCAAGACCCGACGACGATGGCGCTACCGACGCGACCCCGACGGCACCTACACCTGGACCGGACCCCACGACCGCCGCTTCACCGTCTCGTCCGACGGCACGGCGTCGCTGCCGCCTGCTTCACTCGGCCCATGACGTCGTTCCGCGCCCTCCACCACGCCGGGCTGCCCCTGCTGCTGCCGAACGCGTGGGACGTGCCGTCGGCGATCGCGTTCGTGGAGGCGGGGTTCCCCGCGGTGGGGACCACGAGCTTCGGGGTCGCGACGTCGGCGGGGCACCCGGACGGGGACGGCACGACCCGTGACGCCAACCTGGTGCTCGCGCGGCGGCTGAAGCGCCTTCCGGTGCCGGTCTCGGTCGACGTCGAGGACGGGTATTCCGAGGATCCCGCACAGGTCGCGGAGTACGTCGCCGAGCTGGGCGTCGACGGCGTCAACATCGAGGACAGCGCCGCGGCACTGCTGGTCGACCCCGCGCGGCACGCCGCCAAGGTGGCGGCCGTCAAGGAGCGCAGCCCCGACGTGTTCGTGAACGCGCGCGTCGACACCTACTGGTTCGGCCAGGACGCGACCGTCGAGGCGACCGTCGCGCGGGCGATGGCGTACGTCGCCGCGGGGGCCGACGGCGTCTTCGTGCCGGGCCTCACGGACCCGGCCGCGATCCGCGAGATCGCCGCCGCCGTCCCGGCTCCCCTCAACCTCCTCCCGGTGCCCGGGATGACGCTCGCCGAGCTCGCCGGCCTCGGCGTACGCCGGGTCAGCACCGGCTCGCTGCCCTACCGCGCGGCCGTCGACGCGGCCGTGGCGGTCGCGACGACCATCCGCGACGGAGGTCCCCCGCCGGCCGCCACGCCGTACGACGAGGCGCAGGCCCGGCTGCGCCGCTATCCTTGAGCCGCGGATGGGCTGGCCGGGCGACCGCGTGGAGGCAACTCCCCGAGGAAGGTCCGGGCTCCACAGGGCAAGGTGGTGGGTAACACCCACCCGGGGCAACCCGCGGGAAAGTGCCACAGAGAACAGACCGCCCCTCCCGTCTCGACGAGAGGGGTAAGGGTGAAACGGTGGAGTAAGAGCCCACCAGCGACCGGGGCGACCCGGCCGGCTCGGCAAACCCCACCTGGAGCAAGGTCAAGAAGTTCGGTGCTCGCACCGGACGCGCGCACGTTCGAGGGCGGCCCGCCCGAGTGCGCGGGTAGACCGCTGGAGGGCGTCGGCAACGGCGCTCGTAGATGGATGGTCGCCACGCTTCGGCGTACAGAACCCGGCCTACAGGCCAGCCCGTCCGCACAACTACCGTCTTCCGCTCGCTGGTCGAGTAGCCGAGCGAGGAACGAGCGAGGCGTATCGAGACCCCCGCAGCGAACCCGGGACGTAGGCCTCGGTCCGTAGCTAGGGTCCGAATATGTCCGCCGACGAGAAGCAGATGAAGCTCCGTTACGCCGGCGTCTGCCGTCGCTGCGGAGCCGAGCTGACGGCCCGCACAGAGGCGATCTACGAGCGCTCGACGAAGACCGTCCGCTGCCTCGACTGCTCCCCTGCTGAGCCAGCGCCGCTGGACGAGCTTGTCGAGTCCCCGGAGCCGATCGACATCGGCACCCCCGGTGCCTCCGCAAGACGCGAGTACGAGCGTCGCCAGGCCAAGCGCGAGACGCGCGTCCGCGAGAAGCACCCCAAGCTCGGCGGCCTGATCCTCGCGCTGAGCGACGACCCGCAGTCCACGATGGTCTGGGACCAAGGCGCCAACGGCGAGGAGACCCTCGGCCAAGGTCTCAACAAGCTCGCCTCCGACACACTGCGCGTCCTCCACGACCGCCGCATCCCCGGCACCCGCGCCAACATCGACCACATCGCCGTCACGCCGACCGGCATCTACGTCATCGACGCCAAGAAGTACAAGGGCCGACCATCGCTCAAGGTCGAGGGCGGCATCCTCCGCCCCCGCGTCGAGAAGCTCCTGGTCGGCACTCGCGACCAGACCAAACTTGTGGACGGCGTCCTCAAGCAGGTCGACGTCGTCCGCGCGATCATCGGCAACGACATCCCCGTCACCGGCGTCCTCTGCTTCATCGAAGCGGACTGGCCGCTCGTCGGCGGCGCCTTCAGCACCCGCGGGGTCGAGGTCCTTTGGCCAAAAAAGCTCTACCCGCGGCTCACCACCGACGGCTCGATTGCCTCTGACGTCGAGGATTTGCACCGCAGGTTGGTGTCAGCGCTGCCGCCCGCATGAATGTGACGTGAACCGACGCCCCGCTGCACAGCGCACAGAATGGCGCGCCTGCGTATGCCTCGATCGGCGTCACAACCTCCCGCGCAGTGAGGAAGTCACCGATCCGGCGAGCAGTCTTCGCGTCCTGCACCCGACGCTCGTTCGCGGCCTTCACCTGCGGAGCAGCTGCCCCTTGCCGGCGAGCGCACACTTCGAGCAGTCCTTCAAAGGTTCCAGCGGCACCTCACGCGCCATAGGTCACGCCACGACCCGAAACCGGCCGTGGCTCAGACGCGTCAACGACGACTCCCCAGAGACACCGTCAGCATCCGCACCGGTGTACCCGAGATTGCGCTGCCACCGCGCGTACGCCTGCCGGGTGTCGGGACCGAACACGCCGTCGACGGTGAGCTTGGTCCCGAGTTCCGTGTTGAGCGCGGCTGGATCCCCCTCACGCCCGGGAGCGCCATGACGACCTCCGCCTGGTGGGTGACGTTCGACAGGTCGACCGCAGGCAGCGCCGGCTTCGGGGCGTCTTCGGGCCCTTGTGTGAACCAGGCTTTCGCCCGGGCGTCCCAGCGGCTGCGGCGGCGATGTCGGCACGGAACTTGTCCAGGTCGAGCATGCCCCGGGTCCCACTCGCCGGTCGTCGACGTCTCCTTGTGTGCGCGCTGCTCTGGACGGACGTGCCGAGGAGGCGCTCGAGGACGACGCCGGTGGTGACCATCGCGTCGTACTAGGCGGGCTTCCAGCCTTCGGATCCGGTGTTCTGGACCTCGACGCCGATGTAGAGGACGTTGCCGTCTCCGCCTGCGACGCTCGGGGAGGGGCGTGCGACGCCGGCGTGGTTGGCGCGCCCGGCTGAGCACACGTACACGGCTCCGTCGCGGCCGATCGACAGGTGGGAGAGCGGTGCGGGGAGGTCGGACCGGCCGTCGCAGGCGAGCCACTTCGCGTACGCGAGGCCGCCGGGCGCGCCGCCGGTGTCGTGCCAGAGGACGCCGACGGGGTCGAACCCGCCGGTGTAGCTGGGGCGGCCGCGCCTCTGCCAGCCGTCGATCTCGACGACGGTGAGTCCTGCTGTGCGGGGCAGCTTCGGGAGGGTGGGTGGCAGGTAGCGGTACGTCATGCCTGGGACGGTCCGATTCGTCGGCCCCAGGGCAGGGGTCAGATCAGCGCTGTCGTGACGACAACCCCACGGCCTGGTGAGCCATGACGGCCAGCACGAACGCAGCGATCCAGCCGATGAGGGTCCACCCGAGGAACAGGTTCAGCCAGAAGATCGCCCACGCGTTCGACTTCCCGCGCAGGGCCGCGATCATCCACGGGAGGAAGTACCCGACGGTGAGGACGGTCAGGACGACGCTGATGGTGGCGCTGATCGGCCGGGCGCGCCGGTCGGTGATGACCCTGGCCATGGTCACTTCCGGAACTCGGTGGAGACCGGCTCGAGGAAGAACAGGCACGTCTGCGGGTTGTACTCGTCGACGTCGGCAACGACGTGGATGAGGTCCCCGGTCCCGAACCGGTTGGGCACGTCCCCGGTGAAGTTCAGATCGCCGGTGTTGACGTCCTCGAACTTGAAGTACGGCCCGATGGCGGCGTTGGGTCCCTTGTCGCCCGGGGTGATGAGGATGTCGTAGCGGGTGTCGTAGCTGCCGTGCGGGGCCATGTCGGCGATGCCGCCGTCGAACTCGATGGTCCGGTCCGCGTTGTCTGTTGCGAACGTCTTGACTGCCTTGTCGCATTCGCCACCGACGAGGAGGGCTGCGAAGTCGTCGTTGTTCTTGGCCGTGATGACCTCGTCGGCGTCGTCGGTTTCCGTGGGGGTCTCTCCGGGCTCCTCGGTGGGGGTCTCGGCGGCCGTCTCTGACGGGGTGTCGGACGGGGTGGGCGTGCTGGTAGCCGCGGCCGTCGCCGGGGTGTCATTGTCGTCCCCCTGGAACAGGCTGGCGATGCCGACGATGGCGAGGATAAGGACGCCGACACCAAGCAGCGCGGCAATCGGGAGCCACGGGACCTTCGGTGCGAGCTTGCGGAAGTTCAGCGTGGTGCGAAGCTTGCCCGGGGTCTGGTCGATGAGCTCCCAGCCCTGACCTTCCCATTTCGCGATCGAGCGTGCCTCGGTGCCGCGGATCGCCTGGACGGTCTTGTGCTGGTATTTCACGTTGTCGTCAGCCATGTGGCTTCGAGCCCCCGGTTTCATTCTCATCGGCTACGGAACTCACGGGAGCATACGGGCCATCCGGACGGTGAGCGTCAACGACGAGAGAACCTACTAGCAGGGGGTGAACCCATGAGGAACCGATGAACCCAAAGAGAGTCAGAATCGGTTTCTTCTTTCCCTAACTACTACTACTTCTACTCGATCTCCTGTTGTTCTGTGTTAGCGCGCTGATGGGCTCCACGGGTTCTTTTCGCAGGTCATCCCGTGAAGGGGCGGGGCAGATCGTCCGGTTCCGCGCTGGGTTCCGACGGGTTCCTGAATGGGTTCACCCGAAGCTGTGTCAGTGGTGCAATGGCAACCACCTGTCTCCTGGGCGGAGACGGGTCTGCCGGGGTCGTGCTTGGTCAGAACGGGTTGGGTCCTGTGGAGGCGTCTACCCTTAGTCCGACGCCGAACCAGTGGTACCGGCGCTCGGGTCCCTGCTTCTTCCACTCGAGGCGGTCCGTCCACCGCGGTGAACCCCCGCTCCGCAGACCACGTGCGCCGCGATGGTGACGGCGTCGGCCATGAGTAGCAGCGACCAGGCCTCGTGATCGTGCCCCAACGGAGAGCGACGTGCCAAGAGGAGCGTTCAGGAGACCACGTGAGCGTCGTCGAGCCAGGCAATCGTGTGGTACCCGAAGTTCATGCATGCCTCCCGCGGCGAGGTCGCCGGATCACGCTCAGCACGCAGCACGATCTCACCCTCCACCTGGTAGAGGGTGACCGCCGCCAACGCCACGGCGGCAGGAGCCGGTTCCAGGGGGACGTCGATCCGCGAGCCGGCTTGCGTGGAGATCAGCAGCGCTCCCGCCCAGGTCACGGCGGTGCCCGAGCTTGAGTACAGCACGAAAACTGCTCTCGCCAGGGATCGGACCTGCCGCAGGTCGATGCTGAGGCGAGGGAATCGGTCCTGCCCGGCGGTCAGCAGGGGAAGCCGCGCCTCAGGCGGTCCTGTCCGCTGTCCGCTATGGGGATTCAGGAACGAAGTCTGGCCCGAGTCCAACGCATAGGCGCAGCCGAGGGCGACGTCGCCAGCCCCGGAGGTGACCGCGGCCTGCACGCTCAAGGTGCCGATCCCGCTCGCGAGACGCGTGAGCGCCACCGCTGGCGCGATGGGTGAGAGCAGCAGCCGGCCACTTGCGGGCATGCTCGCAAGCCGCCGCCGCGCGGGCGAAGGATCCGTTCGTCCGGTCGTGGGCGCGGGGCTCGCCCGAGGCGTCGTCTCCGGCACCGCGGCGAACGGCTCGGTCGAATTGTCGTCCAGGTCGAGCGATGAGCTTGGGGACGGCCTCGTGGCAGCGCGCGCCTCCGCGGGTGATGGCGGTGGCACCGGAGGAGGGACCGGAGTCAACGATCGCGACGACCGCACGGAGAGGAAGGTGAGGTCCGCACGTGGGCGAGCGCCGGTCGGGTCCAGTCTCACAGGGGAAGCCCGAAGTCACGAGCGAGTGCCGTAATGCCCTCGGCGTACCCCTCACCGAGGACCTTGAACTTCCAGCCGCTCTCGTGCCGGTACATCTCGCCGAGGGTCAGGGCCGTCTCGAAGCTCAGTGCCGGTGCGAGATTCTCGGAGGTGACCAGCTCGGCGTTGTCTGCCCGGTTCAGCACCCGGACTGTGCAGGACCGCAGCTGGCCCAGGGTCCGCCGGGGCACAGGACCGTCATTGACGTAGACCGCGACCGCAATCCGGGTCACCTCCGCAGGAACAGAACCGAGATCGATCTCGACCTGCTCCTTGTCGCCGGCCAGCGCGGTCTCGAGCTGCTTGACCGAAAGATCCGGCGAGCTCAACTGGTTGAAGAACACGAAGTGCTCGTCGGACAGTGCATGGTTCGGTCGGTCGCACAACAACGTCGCCATCACTAGGTTGGCTTCGAGGACATGCTCCCGGCCTGTGTCCCAGCGCACGCCGACCACCACTCCCGTCAACGACGGAATCTCGCGGGTGAGCGCCACGTTGGCGCCACGCTTCATCGGCGGCATCTACAGGTCCAGATCTGATCGTGTGAACTTCGTGCGGAGGAAGTTGCCCTGCGTGACTAGTTTGTCGGCATCGCGGGCGCGTGTCGCGACAAGTACGTCGGTGGCGGCCGACCACAGGTTGTCCAGCTGTTCCCTGATCTGCGCACGGGGATCATGAGACGTCGACAAGGATGCCTCAGCCGTCGCGAGATCGAGGGCCAGAAAGCCGCGAAGTGTTGTCGGCAGGTAGTCACGCACGATCCCGCGCACCGAGAGGATTGCCTGGATGTCTGGCACGTCGTCATCCGAGAGGCAGTCCAGGATCTCCCGGACCACATCGGTGACACCGCGGGCGGCCACCACCGCACCGACGGGCAGCCGCCCCGCGTTGCGGTTGATCATGCGGATCAGCTCAACCAGGTCGGCGGCGAGGACCTCCGGGGTGTCCGGATCCCGCTCCGTCGGCTCGGGGCTGCGGGCGCGACGGAACCAGGACGTCATGGGCGCCAGTATCCCAAGGCTCTACTCGCGGTCGGGCGCAGCCCGTCAGGAGGTGATCTGGCCAGCGCTTCCCGCCTGGGTCCGCTCCAGGTATGGCTTGGCGCGCTCGATCTGACCCTCCAGCGCGGTGACGGTCTGCGCCATGCTGTCGACCGCCTGCGCCCGGAAGGTGTCCAGAGCGTCCATTGTTGCGAACACGTTGTCGAAGGCCGCCTGCAGCTTCTGCACGTCGAGGGTGGCCGAGGCGGCCTGCTCGTTGATCTGAGCGCCCTGGACCCGCAGCTGCTGGGACGTCGACTCGATGAGGTTGGAGGTTGTCGTGTTGAGAGCGCTGATCTGGTCGAGCACTAGCTTCTGGCGGCTGAGCGCCTGAGAGACAATGACCGCCGTACGGAGTGCGGTCACGGTGGTCGTCTGGGCTCGGTCGACGCCCTTGATCAGCTCAATGTTGTTCTTCCGGACCAGGTCCAGAGCCAGGTAGCCCTGCGCTGCCACCGCCATCTGCGTCATGATGTCTTGCCGCCGCTGACGGATCGCGAAGAGAACGTCCGAGCGCATGGTGTTGGCGTCCTCCGAGCGTCCCGCCGCCTCGAGCTCGGCGATCTTGGACTCCACGGCGGTGTCCAGCGCGGTGGCCAGTGCGTTGTACTCGTTGAGCGTGCCCATCGCCAACCACATGTTCGCCTTCTCGGTCTCGATCGCGGCGTTGTCCTTCCGCAGCTCGTCCTGGCCGGAGTCCAACGCCTTGATGATGGCGTTGAGGTGGTTCTGCGCGGACTGGTACTTGGCGAAGTACCGCGACATCTTGTCGCCACCAGGTATCCACTTAAGGACGCGCTTCACGCCTGTCAGGTCGGCCCGGTTGGGATCGAGCTCCGTCACGGTGACCCGCAGGTCGACGAGCGCGTTCGCGACCCGGGTCTGGGCGTCTCCCGCATCCCCGCCCTTGCTTCCCTTCACAATCGCGGCAGGCCGCTCGAGCATGCGATTGGACACGCTTGCCGACGCTCGCATGTCCTTATCGCCCATCGACGTGATCGAGTCGACCTTCTTGGTGAACTCGGGAGAACGAGCGTCCAAACTCGCGAGCTCGTCGGCGAACGCCTGGGCGCGGCTCTGGAGCTCGGTCTGCTTGGCCGGATCGATCGGCACGGAACCGGCAGCCTGCTCCGGCGCCACCACAGTGACCGGGGCAGGAGGCTCAAGCACGAGGGAACCGCTCGTCGCGGGGATCGCCTGGGACGCCCCAGGGGTGGCGGTGGTGCCGCTGAGGTCGAGCTCGGACATGAAGACTCCTTCGTAAGCCTGTTGGCGCCTTAAGCTACCTGCCCGGCTTTGGGGAGGCGGTGGCATCGGCGGCTGCCGTCCCGCCGCCGCGCTCCACGGGCTCGTTGGTCGGTGAGCTGGGGTCTGCCTCAGAGGTGCGGCGTAATCGCAGGCAGCAAGTCCTTGAACGTCCGGCCGTTGGCGATCGCGCCCAGGGCGGTCATCGCCCAACCGTCACCAGTTCGAGCGACCTTCGCCATCACCTGCGCGGTGTGTGGCCCGGAACCGGTCAGCTCGTATCGGGCGATCTCGTCACCCGTCTGCTCGTCGACGAGGCGGCAGAAGGCGTTCTCGATCTGGCTGAAGTTCTGACCGGTGAACGAGTTCACCAAGAAGACGATCGAGTGGACCTGGGCCGGCAGGCGGTCGAGTCGTACGGCGATCGACTCGTCGTCACCATCCCCGTCACCGGTCAGATTGTCCCCACTGTGCTCGATGGCGCCGTCCTTGCTTGTCAACTGCTGGAACCAGACCTGGTCCAGGACATTGCCACGGGCGTCGTACACGACCGCCGAGGCGTCAAGATCGATCGACTGCGACTTCAGCCCGCCGAAAAGTCCGCGCTTCTTGACCGCGTCCCATCCCAACCCCATCCGCACGTGCGTCAGCGTCGCGCCACCCTTCTTGACGAGCGAAACGGCTTGACCCTTGCTGAGAGATACCGACACCCGAATCTGCCTTTCAAGCTGCTCGCGCAGCGACCTCTGGACGGGCCGCGGCAGGCTGCCGTCGACCGGAGACTTCCATCGCGACTCTAACCGCCAACTGGGACGTCGTCCGGCGAACTGAAGCGGGTGCGACGTCTCGGTACCGGACCTCCGCGGAGTAATGGTCATCCTCGACAGCCGCGAGGAGACAGCGCCCCGATTGACGCCGACATCAGCGTGCTGCTGCTCGACGGGAGCGGTCGGCTGGTCCTCGGACGTGATCACACTCCACCTCGACGACGTCACGGACGAGATGGGCGAAACGTGTGTTCGCCACCATCGACCCGCCCGCGGGCGTGACCTTCGGTGAAACGCTGCTGATTAGGAAGAACCGGGATGACCGCCCCTCATCACGAACCACCCGCCAACAACGGCGATGGAAGTTGAGTTTGGATTCCCTGCGGTGCCCCGCGTGAGGCTGACGTCCGGGTCTAGAGCTACTCGCAAGCAACGCCGTCCCCGTCGCCGTCCAAATGCGAGTCGTAGCCGGGGTCGCCACGGTAGATCGGGGCCGCGCCCGCGGCCCGAACGGCATCGCAGTTCTCGTAGTAGACGGTCGCACTGCTCAAGCTGCTGCTATCGCTGCTCGAGTCGACCGAGCCGCTGCCGGAGCTGCCGATGTCGTCAGCTCCGGGGTCGGTAATGTTGAGCGGGACCTCGACGGGATACCCGGAGTCCGCCAGCGTGGCCTGGCCTGGGCACCCGGCAAGGACTTGCTCCATCACGGCCTTCTCCGGAGAGGTGACCCACAGTCCGAACTTCGCCTTCACCGCAATCTGGCGGGCCACGTACTGGCAGCGGTAAGACTTGTTCGACGGCAGCCAGGTAGCGGCGTCGCCGTCGCCCTTCTGCCGGTTCGCAGACGCGTCGACCGGCAGCAGGTTCAGCGGGTCGGTCGCGATCGCGGCACGCTTCTTGATCGGCCAGTTGAACGCACCGGTGACCCAAGCGTTCCCGAGCGCGACGACGTGGTCTATGTCGACCAGGGTGCCGTCGCCCTTGACGAAGTGGATGGTGGTGCCGGTGTACGGGTCGGCGAGGTCGCCAGACGTCACGACACAGTCGTGGGTGCCAAGCTCGTAGACGACCGCGGTCAGGTCGCGGGTGAGCATGTCGTTGCGCTGATCGCAACCATTGCGGTCCGCGTCGAGCCAGGCAGCTCCGAACCGGTCCCGGTCGTACCCGGTCATGGGAGCACGGCCCTTGACCGAGAGCGCGGCGAGCACCGCGAGCGCGGAGTCCGCGCCGACGGGCGCCTCGATGGCCGACTCGGTCTCCGACGCGATGACAGTGGGTGCGGCCGGGGCGGTGGTGGTCTCGGGGGCCGGCGGCTGCGTGGCCGCGGCCGCGGTCTCGGCCAGAGACGGCTTCGGTTCCGCAGGAGCGGCGCTTGAGGTCGCGCCGCAGGCGGCGAACGTGAGAGCGCAGGCTGCCGCGGCAACCGCGGCGGACAGGCGGCCCAGAGTTTGGTTGGTCATGCCACGTACCGTGCTTTCCCCCATATCGACCGCGATGGTTTGCTGCGCGCAGCAGCGAGCAGCACACCACTGCCTGAGACGCAGGAGCGCTCGGGCCGTGGAAGAATCTACCCAACTTGGGGCGCTAGCGGATCATTTCCGCGACCAGGTCGACGCACCCGTTAGATCCCCGCGCTAGGCATCTGGCCATTCAAGGTTCGCCTACCTCAGGTACCGACGGCTACGGCGACCCAAGCCACAACGCCCGGTTCGACTGCGGTGTCGGGCGCATCCGGCAAGATGTCCGCCATGCAGGAGTTAACTAAGGGGGCGAACGCCCCCGTGCCGGCCGACGCAGTCCTGATCCGGGTCCGCTGGTCGACTGGACCGGCCGTCCCCGACGTGGACGTGTCCGCGCTGCTGTGTGGCACCACCGGCAAGGTCAGCAGCGATCACGACTTCATCTTCTACAACCAGCCGACCCATCCGTCCGGCAGTGTTCGCCACCTCGGCAAGTCCTCCGCCGGCACGATCGCCACCGACCTGCTCGGGGTCAACCTCACGCAAGTTCCAACACCGGTCGACAAGGTCGTCATCGCCACGTCCGCGGACGGCACTTTCGGGCAGGTTCCCGGCCTGAGTGTCGAGGTGCTCGACGCTCGCGGCGACGAGCCACTGCTGCGGTTCCCGATGACCGCTACCTCCGAGGCTGGGCTCATCGTGGGCGAGCTCTACCGCCACGCCGGCCGTTGGAAGTTCCGCGCCGTCGGACAGGGATACAACGACGGCCTTGCCGGCCTGGCCCGCGACTTCGGGATCACCGTGGACGACGCCCCCACGCAATCCGCCACCCCCGTCCCAGGCCCTGCGTCAGCCCCATCTGACGTGGGAGCCCCGGCACCGGTCACGGCGCCCGGCCTATCGGGTGGCTCTGGCGGCATCGACTGGCTTAACCCTCCGGTCCCAGTCGGTTACGACAACTAACGGAGCAAGCCCACTGTGGGATTCAGGTACAGCAAGTCGATCAAGGTGCTTCCGGGCGTCCGCATGAACGTCTCCAAGTCCGGGATCGGCTACTCCGCCGGCGTCCGCGGCGCGCGCATCACCCGATCCGCCACCGGACGCACCTACCGGACGCTATCGCTGCCCGGCACCGGCCTGTCCCATGTCCAGATGATCGGCGGTGGCAGGAGCCAATCCGGTTCGAACTCACGAACGCGCACGACCGCCAGCCCATCCCAGCCGCCGTTGCCGCCGGCCCCGCAGCCCGGGCTGCTCGCCCCCGCTGCGGAGAAGGCGCTGTTCAAGGCCGTCCTCTCTGGGTCCCCGAACCCTGACGCGTTGTCCAAGGTCGGGCGTGAGCACGGCGACTACCGAGTCCTGGCCGCGGCGCTCGAGGGCTTCCTCCGGTTCCAGATCGGTGACTACGCCAGGGCCCGCGAGCTCCTCGCCTGGGTGTTCGCGCAGCGGCAGGAGATTGCCGCGCATCCGTTCGCCCGCAAGTACTTGGCCGGGTCTACCATCACCGTCGAGATCGCCGACGGCGTCTCGGTGACGCTCCCGATGGACACCTCGACCGCAGGGCTCGCCGTCGCCGAGCTCCACCAGTCCGCCGGCGACCTCGCCGTAGCGATCGCCACCGTCGAGAACGTCGACCCACCTACGACCATCGCCGCGCTCTCCCTCGCCGAGCTCTACATCGAAGCGGGCCGGCATGTGGACGTCGTCGACCTCACCAATGGCGTCACAAACGTCGACGATCCCACCGCACTGCTGTGCGTGTTTCGCGGCATCGGTCTGCGTGAACAGGGCTACCACGACGCCGCCCGCGACGCGTTCAAAGAGGCGCTGAAGTCCCGCTCTCGGGGAACCGAGATCCGACATCGCGGCTATATCGAACGTTCGCTGACGTATCTGGCGCAGAACAAGAACGCGATGGCCCGTAAGGACCTCGAGCGGGTCCTGGCTGAGGACGCGAACGCGCCCGGTCTGCGTGAGGCTCTCGCCCAACTGCCGAACTGAGCGGGCACGCCACTGTGGGCGGCATGTGGCGATCGATCCCAGATGCGCGATCCGGGGGGCCCGCCAAGAGCGAAGAAGAACGCTGCCCCTGACATGAAGACAGGGGGCACGCTAAACGTGCACGAGAACCGACCGAGCTCGGTGCCGAGCCCCAGGGCGCCGTCCTCGTCGAGGAGGGAAGGCCGAGGACCTGTGTCTCCTCGGGCGGGGTGCCCCGCTACGGCGAGGCCCGGGCCGTCCCGTCGGCTGCTGGCCGTTGAGCACCCGGCACGGCCGACCGGCGGCCACGGCAGTGTCGTACAGCAGCGTCAGCATCCACGAGCCCATCTCCGCAGTTCCGGACGATCAGGCGCCGCCATACGGCTCCAAGTCGGCGGGCGAGCAGCCGAAGGTCTCAGTGTCGGCGGTTACCAGGACGGTTTTCGTATCCCGGCCTGCGTCGCTTCCTGAGGTGCCTCGGTAGTCATGGAGTTCACGGTGTCTGTTCGCCGTCGAGGCACAACCGGGCGGCCCCAGGGCAGCCGGGACGGACAGGCCGCCCAGCTCGTTCCGCGGGTCGCGACGGTCGCCGTATCGGCGCCAAGCAGGGTTCAGGTGCAGGCGCTCGCGGCGAGCAGGTCGACGAACCCAACTTCGGGGGCAGCCACCCCGAACGCCGCTGCGCGGCGCACGGTCCGCTCCGCCCACGATCGGTGGGGCCTCGCCTCATTCATCTTGTTCCGGTACGCAGACGCGCGCACCCCGCCGCTCGTCATCTGCTCCCCCAGGATGTCGCACGCGTCGGCGTACTCCTCGTGGGTCACAACGGAGAGGGCATGCACGGCCGCAACGTGCGTCGGGTGGATGACCGTCTTGCCCGTCAGACCGTTCGCCTTGTCGAGGACGGCCTCACGGATGAGCCCGTCCAGGTCGCGACGAATCAGCCGATGTCGAAGCTTCCGCTCATCGTTTTCGTCGAACGGCGACTCGCGCAGCAACGGCTTGGACATCCGGTCATGGTTGACGAAGTACTCCCACACCGGGCCGGTCACCACGTACCCGGACCCGTCGGCGCGGCCCAAGACGTTGACGACGTCAGAGATGACCTCGGCGACGACTCGAACATCGTAGATGGTCAGGTCCCGGTCGCGGCGTATCCCGAACGCCGCCGACAGGTCCGTGGCGCCCAGCCGCACGGCCAGCACGACATCGCGATGCTTGGCCAGCAGACGCTGCACTCCCAGAAGCATGTCGGTGCGAGTCTCGACGTGGACGGCCTCGGGAGACTCGATGACCGGCATGGCGTGCAGCGCCAACCCGGTTCTCGATCTGACGTCGGCTAGCGCCTCGAGGAACTCGACCCCGGTTTCTTCGGTGAACTTCGGGAGCACGAACCCCGACAGGACGCGGGCGTGCACCCCCAGCCCGTCAACGACGTCGACGATCTGATCTGGGTTACGGACCCGAACGAACGTCAACGGAAACTGCGCCGCGGGGCCGCCTCCGATGACGGCCCGGCCGAGCTCGCCCAGCTGATTCACGACATTCTTCTCGGCGGCCGGAAGGTCAACGTCAGCGATTGCGTCCTCCAGACACACGACACTGCTCACCACACCCGACCCGCCCTGCTTGACCAGGTCTCTTGCCAGCGTCGTCCGGGTCGCCGGCATGTACAGGGTCGCGCCCAGGGCGACCGCAAGGACCTCGGCGTCCGCGTCGCGGTCGAACTCCTCGGGATGTACCGAGAACAGCCGCTCGGTCTCGGTAGGGTTGAGGTGGTCGAAGTGCCGCATCCGGTTCCTCCGTGCTCGGTCGCGCTGTTCGCAGGCCGTCACGCTACCAACGGCCGCACCGCTGCCGATCGCAGACGCGTAGCGCACACCGCCGTCCCCACGGCAGATCCGAGCGTCCCGGTCAGCAGCCGGCCCAATGCGTGCGTCCGAGACCCGGGCACGGTGCCGGCTCTGGAACGATCTCAGGCATGCCCGTGTCACGCGAGGTACCTGTGACGTCCCGCCTCTCCCTTCCTTGCGGGCGGAAACCAGCGGACCGGTTTACGATCACACCGGTCAGTCGCTGATGGAGACCCCGTAGTCCTCACTCAGGCCGCGCAAACCGGTTTCGTACCCCTGCCCGACAGCTCGGATCTTCCATTCGCTGCCACGGCGATACAGCTCCACGAGGATCAGACAGGCCGTGCCTGCCTTCTCGGGCCCGACCTCGTAGCTCGCTAAGACCCGCCCTGAGGCGGGGTCGAAGGCGGCCACCTCGATACCGGACACCGACGTCAAGGACACCCCCGGCTCAAGGGCCGCCAACGCCACGATCACCTGATGTGCCCTGTCCGGGAGTTGCGCCAGGTGCACCTGAAACTGGCCGCGGTCTCCGTCCGTCGGAACACCCATGGCGAGGTGCCTGAGGAACACTGCCCGTTCGGGGGAAACCACGTTGTTGAAGAACACCATGTGGCCATCGCCAAGTACCTTCCGGTCCTCGTCGCACACCAACGCCACCAGGTCGCAGTCGACTGAGTCGACCCTCCACCGTGCCCCGACCACCAGACCGTTCATCGACGACGGTCCCAAGACCGTGTTGGCACCCCGCGACAGCGTGGTCATCCGGCCACCTGCAACGCCCACTTGAAGGGATCCAGCACACGGAACGGCGCCATCCCTCCGGAATGGAGCATCTCGCCCTCCGGGCTGGCGCCGAGGGCTGAGACCGCGAAGTACCGGTAGCTCTCCGCGGACTCCTCGATCATCGCCGTCACGCCGGTCGCCTCGAGACGGTCAAGGAGCGCGCGCACCTCCATGTGCAGCAGGTCCGCGTCCGCAGCGTCGAACCACGCGCTGCGCAGCGACGGGTCTCGCTGCAGCGGCGAACCAGGCCGGTTCATGATCCGCGACCACTCGGTGCCCTCAACCCTGCGCAACTCTTGCATCGTGTCGAACTTCGAGAGCACCACCGCCAACGGAATGCCCGTCCGCGCACCAACCTTCTTGCCCGTCATCAGCGACAGCAGGTGCTGGAGCACTGCCGTGCCGTCGCCACCCACCCGGGAATCGGAGGGGACCGCATCGCTGAGCATGTGGCGAATCGCGGGCACCTTGAGCGGATCCAGGAGCGCGATCACGGCATCGGCGCGCGAGAAGAAGCTCAAGGCCAGGTCGCGCTTGTCCTCCAGGTCCTCCCCCGCAACGTCGCGCATCACCAGGACCCTGCTGCGGCGCGTGTTGTCCGGCATCACCTCAGTGAACCCGAACATCAACGGCTCCCGCGCAGTCGTCTGGTCGTCCCCGATCGACGCCGTCGGCGCGAGCAGCTGCCGTTCCTCCTGCAACCGGCGGGTGTAGGTGTCGTAAAAGATTCTCTCGGTCTCCCCGATGCCGCGCAGAGCCGAGCGGTGGTGTCGTTCCACCAGCAGCTCGAGCTGCGCCTTCGCAGCGGCCAGCATCAGGCTCTTGCCGGTTGCTCGCGCACCCGACATCGCTACGCACGTGACCTTCGCAGAACGCCAGCTCGGCGGGATCTCGCCCAGGCAAGCCGGGCAGGCTTCCACGTCGGTCACCGTCTGACACTTCGAACACGTTGCCCGGTCCGCGCCGCGTGCCTCGAGCACGGGCTTCAGGTGCGTCTCGTGGCCGCGAGCCGCTGTCGCTGTCTCGTTGCGGGTGCTCTGGCACGTACCCACGCACACGAAGTACTGGGGCTCTGCCGGTAGGTACCGGAAGCACGTGGGGCACTTGGTTTCACTCACCGAACCACCGCCAAGCTCGAGGTGAGTCGCGCCGCCAGCTCTGCCGCCCGGGAACCACCCAACGACGGCTCGCCGGCTGGTCCCAGCTGGACTGCGACGGCGGAGAAGTTGTCGACACCTTCCGCGAGCTCGAGACCGCTGAGTTCCTCGGCCCACCACTCCACGTCACCGAGGTCGCTGGTCAGCCCCACGCGTGACCTGCCGAAGGTCAGCAGCCGGAAATCCACCTGGCGGTGCTGCCGGGCTAAGTCAAGCAGGGCAGGGAGGTCTCCAGGCACGCCGTCCGCGACCAGCAGCACCACGCCACCGGGACCGACCCGGCCCGCGAGCTCGGCGGCGGTAGCGGCCACGTAGCACCACGACGCCGGCTCGACGCTCTCGTACAACGCAGCGACCAGAGCGCTCGGATCCGTACGTGCATCCGCTACGGCGACCGCGGAGACACCCGACAAGACGGCTTCGGAGGCCCAGTTGCCAGTCCACTCCACCAAGGTTCCGCACGCAAGCTCCAGCACCGCCGTGAGCGATTCGCGCGGAAGTGCGGAAGTGATCGAGGCCGAGCCGTCCAGCGCTACCGCCCACGCCTTGCCGGTGCCGTCGTTTCGCTGAGCTGTCGAGGACAGCCGCGAGGTGTCGCGAAGTGCATAGCGGCCCGGCCGGATCCACGGATGGGCGGTGTCGTCGGGGCGCACCAGCGCCACGGACTCACGCTCGCCTCCGAACAGGTCCCCCGAGGTGAACCGCTCTTCCGGTGCCCCGGGGTTCGCGGGGACCAGGCCAGTATCGGATGCGGTGATGATCGAGCGACCGGGTGCGAACTCCACGACGGCGAGCTCGCAGTTCGGCAACGCCCCGACGTCGACCTGGGCGATCAGTACCTGCTCGGTCGCGACGCTGGCTCCCAAGGTGGTCACGGTCAGACCCAGGGTCGTGCCGGCCGGGAACGCTCTGCTGTCGACGGGCCGGGTGACCAGGCGCAGGCGCCGTGGTTCGGGGGTGATCACGACCTCCGTGGCGGACTTGCGGATCATGACCGTCGTCTCGTGTCCGGCCTGGTCGAGCGCGGCCAGCTGGACGACGCGAGGGTCCGCTCCCGTGAGCGTCACCTCGAGCGCGGCGTGGGGCAGGTCGTGCGACTGTCCCGGGTCAAGTTCGCGGTTGGCGACCATCAGATCCTCCGTACATGAGTTGTTCGATCCGAGATGACCAATCTCTCGGCATCCCGCGGTAGCCGGAGAACTTCTCCTCGAAGATGTAGTCCTGCGTGCTGTGCTCCAGGGCGTTCCACGCTCGGAGGGCTCCAGCCCATCCCAGCGTTCGTCCGGGAGCCACTGGGAACGAAAGTGGTGACTGCGCCGGGCGCGGGTCGACGTCGCGGTTCAGCGCGGCCACCACGAGCTCGGCGGCCAGTGGGGCGTCCTTACCGACGATCAGCCCGGTGACGACCTTGACCCACTGGGCCGTTTCCCGCTCGAGGCTGTCCAAGCTCGCTGGCGTCAGGTCCTCTCGGACCCCCATCACGTCTCGAAGGACTTCCTCCATGGCGTGGTAGTGCCACAAGAGGTTCTCGGTCTCGGTGCGCTTCTTGACGACGTCGCTGATCTGGACTGCGAGCCTGGCGATCGCCGGCTCGCTGATCCCGAGTCCGGGAGGCGTCGAGGTGCGCAGCACCGGTGCCCCGGCGACACCGGCCGTGGGTCGGGTCACCGTCGGCCGGAGGGGCGCTGCGGTGGGCGCTGCGGTGGGCGCTGCGACGGGCGCCTCGGGGCCTGGGACCGTCGGCGTCATTTTTGGGTGGACAGGGCCGGGCGATCGCGATGTCGACGCCTCCCGTCTGGCCGCCGCTGACTCAGCTGCCGCTGTCAACGGGTTCGGCGCCTCCTGAGGCGACCGCGTCGACCACGGCGACCTCGCCGGCGGTGGGTTCGCTTCGGAGGCGGTCTCGTCCGGAGCAAGGTCCGCGTCTGCGGGCGCATCCAGTTCGCGCTGTGGCGCGCCGGCGGCGGCATCCGTCCACGCAGAAGCCCGTGCCTGGTACGTCCCCTCGGAACCTCCCGCTCCGCTGCCGGCCTCTCGGGCAGTCGCTGGGACTCGTGTGCCCTGTCCGGACTCGACGCCCGTGGGCGAATCCGCATCCGAAGATGTCTCCCGCGCGGCCGGTCGGCCCGCATCGATGTGACGAACGGGCACGAACTCCGCCAGACGGGGATGCGCGTCGAGCTCGGAGGGGAACGTCTCCACGCACTCGCGCCGCATCCGCTCCGCGTCGGTGACCGGCGACCCGGTCACCAGCATCGCTATCGACAGGCCCCAGTGCAGCGGCAGGCCCGCGGCAACCGCATGCGTGAGGCCCGAGGTGATGTCGTCCATCGTCTCGAGTACCGCTACAACGCTGGCTCGGTCGAGCGCGAACAGGTCGAGCATCGCGTCCTGCCATCGTGGAGCATCCGGCCAGGACTGCCCGCCCGGCGCCTCCCACGTCTCGCCGTCGTCATCGAGGCCCCACCGTGGGTCCAGCGCCAACAGCTTCGGCGAGGCCGTCGACATCACCTCGTCCAGGTCTTCGCGCGGCACGCAGACCACGTCCAGATGTTCGCCGGCAAGCAGCCGGCCGATGCCTGCTCCTCGCTCGTAGGTGACCCACCTGATCCCGCGCGCTTGTGCCGGCGGCATCAGGTGGCACAGCACCCCGATCCACCGGGCGCCCTCATCGGGCGTCTCCACCGCGAGCACCAACGTGGTGCCGCTGGCGTAGGCGTGTGCCATCGCCGCGAGCAGCCACTCGGCCACGAAGCGGTGCTCCCCCTCCATGATGAAGTCGACGACTTGGGTGCGGCCCACCGCGTCTCCGGGGCGAAGGTCTCCGAGCTTCGCCGAGTTCACCTCGCCAATCCCGAACGGCGTCAGCCAGTCGGGCGAGCGCCAATAGTCGATCGGTCTGGTGGCCGGCGCCGACTCCCGTCTCGCAGCGGCGTGGGTGAACACGTTCCCAGGGCGCCCGGAGGCGTCCTGTCCCGCACTGGCTGCGTGCCACATGAGCGTGGCTCCGTCGTCCGCCTCGGTTGCCAGCATCCTCCGGGGCCGCGCATCCAGCTCTGCCTGGGTCGCGAACGGCGACGTGGCGACGACTTCCTCCAGCGAGGTCGTCACACCGTTGCGCAGCACCTCCACCAGATCGGCGGGTGCGCCGGGGCTGACCTCGCCGACACCCCAACCTCCCCGTGAAGCGCCTGGCCGGTCCATGGAGACGTAGGTCAGCTGCGCCCACGACGTCTCCGCTGACATCTCCGCGCTCATGCGTCGCCCACCGAGAGCCGGCCAACCGCGGGGTCCAGGACCGCGATCAAATGCGCGTGCTCTGCGGGCATTTCCACGAACAGGCGAATGTACCCGCTCATCCCCACAAGGTTGAGATTCTCGAACACCGACGCGGGTGTGGCCTCAGGCATCGCCAGTCGCCGGCGCGCCACTTCGATTCCGTCCCGTTCGCGCGAGTGCAACGGCAACCTGTACGGGTGGTTCACCAGGACGAGAGTGATGTCGTCGACCGAGCCGTCCGCAGTCACCGTGACTCGCCGCAGTGCCGGCGTTGTCCCGGCGCGCCCGAGAAGCCCTCGAGGCTGTTCCTCCGTGGTCACGTCGTACCGCAACCGCAGCAGCCCCGGGTAGTCGATTGACCTGGGCTCTGACAAGGTTGAGCGTGCCTCTGCGAACGAGACTGCGACCACGTGGACCACGCAACCTCGAGCCGGCAGTGGTGCCGCCAGATGCGCACCACCCTGCTTTACGTACTCGTCCTCAAACAGCTCCGCGACGGGCTCCTGCAGCTCCGGCACGAGCGGGGTGCCCGGCGATCCGATGTAGATCCGCACCTGGCCTGCTCCCGGCGGCCACGCGAACGTCAAGAACTGCTCGTCGACGCGCTCGACCAGGCGTAGGCGATCGACGGCCGCGGACCTGTTGAGGATGACGACGTTGCCGACCTGAATCTGGTCCTCGGACAGCACGGTCACCGCCGTGAAGTACACACGCGACCATCCTTGCGGCCACGGCACGCCACGCATCGAGTCAACGCCGTCTGCGGACTCCAGTTGACGTGTCTGCAGCAGCTCCGGCGTCAGGCCTCCGGGCTGACGAGTGAGCGCGCCCCGGTCGATGACTCGCGCGCCGATGCCGGAGGTGGGCGGGGTCGCCGACCGGTAGATCTCGACCTTGCCGAGCGCTGGACGGGTCCACTGGAGATCGCAGACGTCCTCGGACCCCTCCTGGAGGGTCACCTTCAGGTCTTCGACCTTCTCCAGGACCGCTTGGACCCGCACCGGCCGCACCACAGGAGGTGACTGCGTGCCCACGTCCGCGATGTTCGCGAACGCGTAGACGCGGTACTCGTAGGACTGCCCCGGATGTGCGGCGTCGTCGCTGAACCCTCCCATCCCGACGATGTTGGCCGGCAGGAGGTAGTTCGGGTTGTAGTGCGTCTGGGTTGCGGCAACCTCGGCCGGGATGCGGAGCACGTCGACCCGCTCGACACCGTCAGCGGTCTGCCACTGCCCGATGACCGTGCCCTCGTCCTCGCGAATCACGCAATTGCGCACAGGCATGACGCAACTGCCCGACGCGTACAGCCGTGGCAGCAAGTCGCGAGCCGCGCGCTCGGTGACGCCCTCGTGTACCCACACTGCTACGTGACGCACCGGATGTTCCACGGCACGGGTGTCGGCTGCTTCACGGTCGTAGGTAGCGACCAGCAGATCACCCAGCTCCGGTGACAGGTTCGGCAGGAACTGGTCGTTGGTCACGACCCGGTAGATCCGCACCATGTGGTCTTGCGGAGGCTCGGGCCACGCCATGCTCAGGGCGCCTTCGTCCGAGATGGTGAACGTGACCTCGAGCGGCGCAGGCCCAGGGTCCGTCTGCGCTCCGTAGACCCAGGCTGCGAAGTCGGTGCCCTCGGCCTCCCCCGTCTTCTCCGGTCCGCCCTCTTCCGCAGTGTCCGGGATCTGTGCTGGCTCGTCCTCCGCTGCCGTCTCGTCGACGTGCACAGCGGCGAGAAGCTCGCGCACCTCGGCCTCGTGCTGACGCAGGAACGGCCCGAGACGCTTGAACGACACCCGGTCCGACTCAGCTGCTTCCCGCAGGTTCGCGTCGTTGACGTTGCTGACGTCCTCCCCGGAGGACTTGCGCCGCTCCACGTACTCCACGAGCGCTTCGTAGCGGACCGCCGCCAGGGCGCTCATCCCGGAAGTGCTCGAAACTCCAGCGCTCGACCCTCCAGCGCTCGATCGAGTGCGGTGGGACTGGTCGGGGCGCGGAGCTGGCTGGAGCGCGTTCGGCCCACTGGTGGCGGGTGTCGCCGCAACCTTCGGGCCGGCCGCAGCGGAGAGCGCCCGGTCGTCTATCGCAGCCAGCAGCCCGTCCCACGCCGAGACTAGGCGGTCTCGATCTTCCCAGAGCATCCGGTCGACGACCTCCAGGTCGCGCACTCCTAGGCGCACGACGACCTCGACGTCTACCGCGTCGGGTGCCGCGTTGCCCAGCGCTGTACGCCAGGTCAGCGCCCGGTCCAGTTCTGCACTCACCTGTGTTCTCCGTTCGGGTGGGCCTTCCCAGGCTCGCCATCCAGGAACTGACTCACGATCGGGGCAGTGGTCGAACTGCTGCTGCCGCTGTTGTGTAGCTCGCCGACCGGGGCACTCCACACGCCCGCGGCAAGTACTGATGGCTGCCCCGCCGCGAGAGCCGGCCGCTGCGTTCCCACATCCGGAGGCCGCACCACCATCGCCTGATTCGTCCCCCGCCGCTTCACCGGCGCCGGCCAGCTCATGATCACCGCCGCGGCCACCAACACAGACGCCGAAAGAGCCATCCAAACGGCCAGCCCAACAGTCGCCTGACCTGACGTCTTGTCTGCCGCCGTGGACGATCCGATGCCCGCCACCTCGTTGACGGCCGACGCCACCAGCATCGCGTCGACCACCAGACCCGCCCACGCCGACGCGGCCAGGAGGGAGAAGACCACAAGCACGCGGGAGTCCCGGCCGGCGAGCAGCACGACCGCGTGCGCCCCGACCAACGTTGCCGTGACCAGGCACGCGACGAGTCCGACGAACGTATCCGCCGGACGCGCGTCCATCGACAGGAAGGAGGTGGACAGAACCTCGCCTTCAACCCTGCCCCATGCTGCGGGCAGACACGCGACCATGAGCACGCTGGCGGTTCCCAGCAGCGCCGCACCCCACGGCCGTCGACGCGACGGTGCACTCCAGTCCCGGCGCCGGCCGAGCAGCCACACGATCACCGCGAGCGTCGCGCACCCCAACGCGACGTCGAACGTGACCAGCAGCATCAGCTGAGCGAACGGCAAGCTACGTCACCGCCTACATCTGGGGGCGCTCGACAGGCGTGTCGACCACGTCGCTGTCAGCGGGGTGCGTGGGTGCCGCCGTCGCGGCTGAGCTCTCGTTCGCGCGGATCAGATCGTGCGAGCTGAACCCGCGAGAGAACTGCGTCACGACGACCACATGGTTCGCGTCGCTTCCGGACGAGTCCGGCACGGTCTCCGCAACCCTCCACGGCTCGATGCTTTGCGCGGAGGAGGAGAAGGTGGCTCGCAGGAACATGTGGCCGCTGTCGTCGACAGCAGCGTCGAGGCCGCCGTTGAACTCCTCTAGTGACGTGCGCACGAGTGCTCCCGAGACGGGGTCGCGAGTTTCGACGTCGGACAGCAAC
Source organism: Nocardioides sp. URHA0032 (assembly GCF_000620645.1). Classification (GTDB taxonomy): domain Bacteria; phylum Actinomycetota; class Actinomycetes; order Propionibacteriales; family Nocardioidaceae; genus Nocardioides. Next base: position 292,850 of record NZ_JIAV01000018.1, read on the forward strand.
GCGGCACGCAGATCCTGCCCGGTTGTGCCCAGCACCTCCGAGACGCGACCCTCCAGCACGCCAGGCGTACCCTCCCAACGGCGGGCCGCCACGACTTCGCTCCACGTCGTGAGCAGCGAACGTTGCGTGATCGGTGGATCGGTGAAGAGCAGCTCGCGGCTCTCGCTCAGGCGGTAGCCGTCGGATCCGAGGTCGGGCAGGTCGTCTACGAACGCGTCCCACGCGGCGCTCAGCCAGCCGACCTGGAACAGGTCGTGACGCAGCCGAGCGGCCGACCTGTTGATGGTGGCCGAGTCCGGCCGTGCTGAGCCGAACCGGTGGTTCTTCGGGAACCGGGAACCGATCAGCAGATCGGCAACGGCGCCGACCTCGGGGTAGCCCAAAGGAGCGTGCACGAACGTCCCGAACGCGCGCGCCCAGTCCAAGTACTGACGGTAGGCGCGACCCAGCCTGCGCAGGTCCGAGCGCGCCGCCGCCGCGTTCGCGAGGAGAGCCTCCTCGGCGTCGGCGAGCTGCTGGCGTCGGTGGATGAGCGCAAACAGCGCTGTCTGCCCCTTGACGAACACGACCCCCGAGGTGGCCAGCCAGCCGAGAAACGTCACGACCAGCACGGCTGCCATCACGCTCAGGCCGATAACGCCCAGAACGGCAAGGACGACCGCCGCTACCCCGATGCCTACGGCGGCGACGAGGATGATCTTCAGGGTGCGCGCCAGCCGCTGCTGCTGCCGGTAGACGTCGTCGGAGGCCTCGGTCTGCGACTGGAGGGCCTTCATCTGATCGTCGTAGGACTTCAGCTCCGTACGACACCTGGTGATGTCTTCGAAGATCCGGTACCCGAAGCGTCCGGTGAAGGTGCGTGCCTTCTCGTCGAAGAACGTCTGCAGGTCCTGCTTGACCTTGCCGGCGTTCGCGACCAGATGGGGCGCACGCTCCGGGAGGGTCTCCAACTGGTGATATACGTCCCGCGCTCCCAGGACATCAGCGGGCTCCACACGGTCCCGGTTGATGTAGGGCGCCACCTCGCTGCTGACGACGAACTGGATCGAGGGATCCGGGGCCACCCGGCCCGGGTCGACAATGACCGCCTTGCTGCTCCCGATCTCCTGGGGCGCCAGACCGTCTGCCCGGGTCCCAGCGTCGAGCAACGTCATGCCGGAGCTCAGGAAGTCGCGCCACAGCGCCGACAGGTCGGCCGGGGCGAGATGAACCACGTCGGCCCGACCTTCGGCACGAGCATCGACCTGTGCCAACGCCTGGTCGAACTGGTCCCAGCTGGCCGGGCGCCCGTCAGGCCCGATCCCGCCCACGACCACCTTGAACGCAGGGTCGGTGCCCCCGAACACGGCTCGGTTCACGGCCGCTGCTGTCCCGGCCGACGCCTCGTAGAGAACCCGATCAGCGAAGGCCCTGGGGGCGTTGCGGATGGCCTGGCCCAGGAACGAGAAGAGCATCCTCAACAGCTGCCCGACCTTGATCGGCTGCTGCGGGACCGTCCGCGCCTGGGCCCGGGCTCCAGCGAACACGTAGTGGTGCTTGTTCTCGAGGGCTTGCGCCATCGAGGTGACGGCACCCACCTCGTCGTCGATGATCTCGGCAGCGGACCCGTCCACCAGGGGCAGCGGGTATCCGAGGCTCAGGTCCGCCAACTTCGTCAGCAGCTCAGACTCGACCGCGGCCGTGGACAGGTGGCGGGTGAACGAGCGTGCCGCAAGGAACGACTGTCCTGGCGCCACGGGACGCTCGTCAAGCGGTGCGGACTGCTGGGCCGACCAGAGGCCGGCCAACGAGCACAGGCATCCCGCAAGCTGGAGAGTCTGGGTCGGGTCGCCCGCCTGCCGCACGATCGGTGAAACGCCTGCTGTCGGGGACTGGGCGCTCTCGGGCGCGACGATGACGTTATGCCAGCCCAGCCACGCGAGGTCGTCGATGCCGGTGAAGGGTCGTGCCGCGTCGACGACTGTCGTGATCAGGTGGATGCGGACCAGGTCGACGGTCGGCAACGACGCATTGACCTGGGCGACCAGGTCGAGCGCGAGACGGTCTGAGACGGTCGACAACTGCGACGAGCTCTCGCTGACCGCAACCACCCGGACGACTCGTGTCGAGACTCTGGCCGCCAGCTCTTCCTGCAGGACTGCGCCGCGCACCCCGTTCTCTTCGAGCACGGTGCACGGGATCCGCACCTCCCCGTCCTTGAGGGCGTCGACGTTGACGAGCGTAACGCTTGTCGTCAGCCCGAGCCGGACCCAATCGTCCAGCACGTCGCGCAGCGCGAGGTACTGCTCGGCTCGAGCAGCGACGACAGCAAGGTCAGAAATCGGGCCGCGCGACACGCGAGTCTCCCATCGTCGGTCTACCGCCGGCTGCTGCCGCCGCGTTCTGGACGCTCGCCTCGATCTCCTCGAGAACGGAGTCCACAACTTCGGCAATCTCAGCGAACATCGGCGCCCGCTCCAGAGCAGCCACGTCGGGAACCCGAGTGCGCTTGACGGCCAAGGCGCCCACGCCTCCCCCTTCGGAGAGGTACTGGGCAGCCACGTACTCACGCACCGCGGCCAGCCACGTGCTCGCCGCGTCCACACGCGATGCCACGTCCGCCGAGCCGGCTGCGGCCAACGAGTCCACCGTTGGCGGTCGGCCTGTCGGCCACGTCCCCGAGCTCACCCACGCGGCGATCAGCCGGTCACCACTGGACCCGTCGTAGGCCACGAACGGCTCCGACAGGGAGTCGTCGGCGATGCCACGAAGTGCGACGTAGGGACGCAGCGCGGAAAGTTGCACGTCGTTGTTGCAGTTGATGAGCGCCAGGGTGTGCCCCTCCAGCACTCCGGGTAGCCAGTCGTCAGCGCCGCGGTACCGGTCTCGGGCCGTCATCTGTCGCGTCGCGAACGGGATCCACGTATGGGTAGCAGAACTGAACACCTGCACGGGGTCTGGCGAGGACGTGTCGGTAGGCACCTCCACCATCCCGAGCATCCGCCCGATGAACCACCCCTTGATCATTGCGCGCTGCTCCGAGGCCCCCATCGCGAGCGCGCCCGGCAGCGGGCGGGTGCGGCGCCAGCGCCACAGCATCCGCAGCGCGTGCTCCTGGGATCCTGCCCAGCTGCGTTGCACCTGGTCGAGCAGCGAGCTGAAGACCAGCGGCGAGTACGTCGGGTACGACCCGAACATCGCGATCCGGTTCGCCTTCGAGGTTCCCCTGAGTGCGGACTTGAAGTTCGTCACCGCGGGGACGCCGATCGACGGGTCTTGTTCCAGCGAAGCGATGAGTCGCTGCGCTGCCGCGCTGGAGTCCTCGAGGGGCACCGTTCCGAAGGAGTACTCGTAGGACAGGGACGCTCCCGAGTGGACCTTCCCGATCATCGACGGGCTCACTCCGACCAGCGGGCGAGCCAGCAGCCGCGCCTCGGTGAACTTCTGCACGAACAGGTCCAGTCTCCGTGCCCTCTCCGAGTCGGGCTCAGACATGTCGTTGAGGAAGTCGTCGAACGTCTCGGAGGAGAACTCCTCGAACTTCTCCCCGGGACGCTGCTGGAATGCGCGAGCCCGGTCCAGCACCTCGCTCGCGGACGCAGCGACTCGGTACACCGGCTGCTGCTTCGGCGTCGGCACCTGTGTTGCCGCGGCCTTCGGCAGGGCCGCCGAACGCCATACGACCTGGGTGCTCAACACCTCGATGTCGCCGGGCTGTCCGCCAGCGCTCTCCCACTTGCCGGCCACGATGGAGCTCACGATCTCCGACAGTGCGGTGTGGTAGATCCCGCCGGCCGACACCACAGTCGCCGCGACGTCCTGGGCGAACTGCTCTGGGAAGTCCTTCGACGTCGTCAGCAGCACCTCGTTGTCGGCGTGGTCGAACCTGGAGGGCACCACGGCCGACTCGGCGGGCCATTCGGAGTAGATGGCCGTCTCCAGCTGCGCGAGGCCAGCCTCCGTGGTCGTCTCGCGCTCGGCCGCCTCGAGGTTGATGAGCGCGTTGGTGGCTGCGGCTTCGAGCCCTCCGAGGACGTCGTGGGCGAACGTGGCGAGCACGTCCGCTGCCAGTCGCGCCGCGGACAGTTCCACCGCGCGCGAGGCGCCCCCGAGAAGACCGACGGTGATGGCCTCGACCAGGGCGTGCCCGGAAGAGACCAGCGTCTTCTTCAAGCCGGCGGCCTGGGCTGCGACCGAGTTGTCCATCACCAGAGGAGGCGCGTCGTCCGGGTTCGCCCGGCGCAGTTCCTCGATGACCGGCGTGAGGTGCGAGGCGAGCTTGCGCATCACATCCCGGGCGTACGGCAGACCTGCTGCGGTCATCGACCGTACGAACTCCTCACGGGCCCGCTTCTCCAGCGTCGTGGCCCACGCCTCGCCCCACGCGTAGGTTGCAGCGTTGATGCGCTGCTTGGCATCGGCTTGGTGGTAGCCGAGTCGGGTGCGTACCGTCTCGACGAACGCAGGCGCCTGGCTCGGAGGGATGCTCCCCACGTCGAGCAGTGCCGCACTGATCGCCTGTTGCGCCTCGGCGCGAACCGTCTGCGACGAGAGCGCACGGTCGGACAGGAACCACCCGCGCACGCTCTCGTCGCGCTGGGGGAACATGAGACGGTCGACAATGAGGGGCCAGTCGGACGCCACGCGCTGCTTGAGCTGTTCCTCGGCAGGCAGCTGACTCTGCTGTGCCCGGTAGCCACGCACCAGGCGGTCGACGGCGTTGCGCGCCAGCCGCTGGCTTGCGTACTCGGCGTACCGGTCACGGCCAAGGCTGAGGCTGGCGTACCCGAAGGACCCCCACGCAAACGCGGTCGGGTCCACGCCCCAGCCCAGGGAGGCTCGGTCCATGGGCGGCGCGGTCGTGTTCTCCAGCTTCGACTTGACGTACTGGCCCGCGGCCGCCTCCGAGCCGATCGTGGCAGCCAGCGCCCGGCCCAGTCCCCGGTAGACACCTTCCATGGTCCCGTCGCCGAACTTCGCGCCGTCCCCGCCGATGGCCGCGCCGATGGGGATTACCCGCTTGAACGGGGGCTCGTCGACCGTCTCTGGTGGCAGGCCGAGAGCGGAGAGTAGCTCTGCGTCGACGGCGTCCGCGGCGCGAGTCTGAGCAGCGATCAGATCCCCCATAGCCCCGGTGGCGTTTCCGTCGATGCCCATGCGCAGCGCCTCGTCGAGCGAATTGAACACGTCGGAGGTGAAGAGGAACACTCCGAGCTCGGAACGCGACATCCCGGGTACCCGGCCCAGGAGGCGGCACACGTCGAGGAACATCGCTGCCCCCGAGCCGCCAGCCATCGACCCGACCACGATCGGGATGACGTAGGAGTTGGTCTCGTAGGGACCACCCTCGGGGTAGCGCGCAGGCAGATCTCCCCACGCGTCGGGGCGCTGCAGCTGCTCCCAGGCGCGCCCCATCTCGGCTTGGAGCTCCTTGAGCCTGGTCAAGGTGAGCATCCGACCCACGGCGCGGTTCTGGCCGGCGCCGCTGATCACGTTCACTGCCGATGCGTCGGCCTTCGGCATCGGCGCCCATCCCAGCAGTGACCGAAGCTCCTGCTTGGCCCCGAGCGAGCTCTCGATGTTGTTGGCGACCAGCGAGTACATGTTGCCGGGGCTGCTGACCGACTTGTAGCGGCCGCCCAGGTCGACTACCGACCCCAGACCGGGCGTGCTTTCCGGGGTTGGGTTGACGTCAATGTGGACGAACTGCCACGCCGGCGGGATCGCGTCGATGCCGTGCGTGCGCAGGTCGGCACGCAACTGGTCCATGGCGAAACGCAGCGTGGCGCCGCCCGAACCGCCGCAACCGACGACCAAGAACTTCTTCACGTGAGGTCCCTTCCTGAAGTACTGCTCACCACTGGTCGTATCCGCTCGGTCGCGTTGAGCCGCTCGGATCTGGTCCACCTGATGCCGGTCCACCTGACGCCGGGCCACCGGGCGCCGGGCCACCGGGCGCCGGCCCACCGGGCGCCGGCCCACCGGGCGCTGGTCCACCCCAGGGGTTGGTCGAGAGTCCGGTACTACCGCCCGCCCCCGGCGGGCGCCCTCCCCAGTCGTCTCCACTCCCGCCGCCGACGGTCGCGAGCGGCGGCGGGTCCCCCAGGGCCGAACGGAGCCGTGCGATCAGCTCCGGTGCCCGTGTCTTCGCGTCGTCCAGCACCTCGGGAAGCTTCGTCGCCTCCGCTGAGAGCACCAAGACGATCTCCACGTCTCCGTGGTGCGGGTTCTGCGGGTCCAGGGCTGCGATCCAGCGATCCTGGACCGCGAGGGGCAGCTTGCGGCTCCCCGTGGACGTGACGACTGGCTCTGGTTCGACGGCGACGTATCCCGGCTCGGTCAGCCCGATGCCGACCTTCGTGGCCATGCTCACTCGGGAGGTGAGCACGATCCGGCGGCGGTTGTTGCCCTCAAGGGGCACGACTCGCGTGTCCTGACGTCGCAGGGCCACCGTGCCGAGGAAGTTCTCCTCAGCCGAGACGCGGCCTCTGATCTCGGCCACCGTCAGGCTCATGCCCGGCACTTGGGCGGTGCGCCACTTCAGCAGGTAAAGCATGGCGACCGGGATCAGGACTCCGCCGACCAAGATCACGGCGAACAAGGACCAGAAGACTGTCTCGTTGCGTGGGCGCGTCATCTCGTAGGTGTAGGGAACGGTCACTTCCACGACCTGGCCCGAACACCCTTCGGCCATGGTCGCGAACTTCAGCTCCCCACCAACCAGGCCGGTCCCGGTCGCGTCGACGCTCAGGTTGAGCGGAACCGTCCCCGTGCCCGCGGGCGCTTCCTGCGAGGTCGATGAGGTCACCGACGCGGTCGAGACGCCGTCGGGCAGCGATTGTGCGTCCGACGATGCGAGCCATACACACCCGGCTCCTTCGAACGCCATGTCGAGCGCGGCCGGTTCGGTGACCTCGCCGGCACCGAAGCTCACCTCGTGCGGCAAGGTCGGGTAGTTCGGTGGCGATAGGACGGTGAGTGGGTACTCCACGACGTCGGGTTGCAGTTCGGTGCCGGGGTCGCCCTTGGTGGTGACCTCGAGGGTGAGCACGAGCTTGGCCGGGCCTGGTGAGACCTCCGAGAGGTCGAGCTGCTGCGGGGTTCCGATCTGCCCCTGGTCGAGGGAAGGCAGTTGCGCCGCCTCGCCTGACTCGGGTACCAGCTCGGCGCTCAGGACGGCGGTTCCAAGCAGGTTGTTGACCGGGGTTCCTTCGCCGTCTTGGAGATCGACGGTCACCGGTACCGTCTCTCCGGCGGTCACTTCCTCGGTCTTCTCTGCCCACACCGCGTGCACGTCTCCGTACAGCCGCAAGTTCGTGTTGGCGACCGCGTTGCCTGGGTCTGCGTCGGTGAGGAAGACCATCTGCCAACGTCCCGACCAGTTCGGGCCGGACTTGCCCATGTTCAGCTCGAACGTGCGGTCGCTCTCCCAGTCCCCGGACAGCTGGACTCCCTTAGTGCTCGGGATGGGCTGTCCCGGTCGGATGGTGTACTCCGTGCCCTTCGGGTCGACCAGGACGGCGTAGTAGTCGTCGATGGACGCGCCGGCGAGGATGCGGACCTGGGAGATCGTGTCGTCGAGGAAGAACACGTGCGCTCCCGCGGGACACACGCTCGCGTGGCACAGCGGCGTCTGCGTGCTGACCGGCGGCGTCTGGGGGTCGGCGAACGTGTCGAAGGCGAACAGCAGGTCGTCGATGTTGCGGGCGAGCACGAACTCTCCGAGGTGCTCGGCCGGCTGCTCGCCGCATCCTCCTGCGCCGGTGGCCAACCCGTCCATGAACTCGAAGCCTGAGTCACCGAGCCCGACCGCGAGCGTGGTCACTCCCTGGAACCGCAGGGAGTCCGCGACCCCGCCGGCCCGGCACAGATCCTTCTCACCGGCCCGCTGGACCTGCTCGACCGCGGTGTCGCTGGTGAGCTCCACCTCGGGCCCGTAGGGCTTGGTCGTTCCGTACTGCTTCTTCTCACTGGCGGTGTCGCGCTTGTCCAGGTCGTACCTGCCGTCGCTGAACCACACCCACGCCTGACAGTCCTGGGCGTCCTTGTCCTGGGCGTCCAAGTACTTGCGCGCCCCGGTAGCCGCAGCCCAGTAGTCGGTCTCGAACCCGCGGTCGCGGTCGCGGTACTCCTCGATCGCGTCGGTCACTGTCCCGACTGTGCCGGACGACAGCGCGGTCCAGTCCAGGCTCGGCTCGAAGGAGTCGGCGAACCCAGCGACCGCGACGTTGAGCTTGATCGAGCCTGCGTCCGACACGTACTGGGCGAGCTGGTCGACCATGTAGTTGGCGGCGGTGACTCTCTGGTAGTCAGGGTCGGTTTCCCGCAGCGACGCCGAAGTGTCCAAGACGATCAGGAGATCGCCGGTCAACCCTGCCGCCAAGCAGCTCCCGAATCGCTGAATGGTGTCCGAGGAGTCCGTAGCCGGCGACGCGGCGGACGCGGGCGCGGTCGACGGCACGAGGAGGAGGACTACGACCTGTGCGACGGTCGCGGCGAGTAGGGCAACCGCGCCGGCGAGGCGCCGGATCACCAGTTACTCCGGGCGAAGGCGTCGGCGATGGTCCAAGCGCTCAATGTGACCCCAATGAGTGACAGCACGACGACCGTGCGGCGGCCCCAGTCGATGACCGACGACTCGGCGTACCAGGGGTCAGCTCGGCGCAGAGTGTCGACTCGCACGAACACCGCGAGAAGCGTGATGGTCACGGGGCCGGCTAGCACCCACGCCCCAATGGCGACCCAGTGCGAGTCGGACAGCATGCTCAGCACTATCGCAACGGCGGCGGACACGAGCGCCGCGATCAGCCAGACGACGGGCGCGGTGGTGCCGCGGTTTGCAGACGGCCCACTGGCTGGCGCCGGCGCCGGACCCGGGTCGTCCACGGATGGCTGTCCCCATCCGGCACCTTGGGGCGACTGCGCTGACGGGGATCCCGGCGCATCGCCCCAAGAACCTCCCGACCCGGCTCCACTCCCTGGGTCTCCGAAGTTCCACGACGAAGACATGACCGCACTCCCCATCCGCGCCACCGTGAGGCGCTCTCTAGCGCCGCTCAATCCGCCCGTCACCCTAGTGCCCTTTTGGACGGTCAGCGACCGTTCTTGGGGCTGAACTTGTCCGGTCCCAGCGCTCCCGGGGCGGGCCACCGTCTCCCCGTTCGGGTGGGGCTACTTGCGTCCAGCGGTCCAGTTCATGCCCCAGCCGTACGCCTGGTCGAGGTCGCGGTGACCGCCGACGTAGCGAACCTCGCGACGCACCGACAGCTCACCGCCGACGTTCTCCAGCATCGCGATACCGCACATGCTTGAGCTCGCCGCGTGCTCGTCGAGGCGGACCTCGATCTGCGGTCCGGACACGGGGAAGAGGGTGACGACGCCGTCGGCCGCAGCCCAGTTCGGGACCCCGTCGTAGATGAACGCGAAGACCATGATGCGGCGGATCCTGGAGACGTCGCTCAGGTCGATGTGCAGGTTCTCGCCTGCCTGATTCGTCCCGCTGCGGTCGTCGCCGTCGAGCCAGATGATCGGGTTCTGGCTGAACTGGTTCCGGTCACGGAACGCGTTCCCGAGCGCCTGGACGGCGCCCTTGGTGCCGTCGCTGAACTCGTAGAGGCAGCCGAGGTCCAGGTCGATCGCACCGCTCCCGCCACCCATGGCCCGCTTGAAGAACCCTCCGGACGCCGGCGTGCCGGCCGGCCGCGCGTTCCAGTTCAGGTTGACCCGCATCGTGCCGCCCACCGAACCCTGCTTGGTCAGCGACACCGACGGCGCTGCCTTGGTCAACGTGACCTTGCTCAGCGAAACCGGAGCCCCACCAGCGGCCTGGCCTCCTGCCTGCCCGTCGCCGGACTGTGCGCCACTGGAAGGGCGCTTGGTGTAGTCGATTCCCATGGTTGTGACTCCTTGTGCCGGGGCCAGCTGCTTCCGGCGGGTTGGGGCGGGTGCCGCGGTCGCGATCTCCGCAGGGGCCGGGCGCGGCCGGCGGGTGGTGCTGACTTGTCAGGTGCCGACGGTGGCATCTTCCAGCTCGCCGGGCGGTTCCTGGCTCGCGCGACGGCGGTTGCGCAGTAGCGACGAGCCGAACGCTGCTGCGATGAAGCCGACGCCGATCAGGCCGGTGATGACCTCGGGGACCTCGTGGGAGATGCTGACCAGCAGCAGGGTCGCCAGCGCGCCGATCGCCCAGTGCGCGCCGTGCTCGAGGTAGACGTAGTCGTCGAGCGTGCCCTGGCGGACCAGGTACACCGTCAGCGACCGGATGTAGACGGCGCCGACGCCGAGCCCGACGGCGATGATGAAGATGTTCTGGGTGATCGCGAACGCGCCGATGACCCCGTCGAAGGAGAACGACGCGTCGATGAGCTCCAGGTACAAGAAGAGCGCGAGCCCGGCACGGCCAGCAACCTGTGCGACCTGGCCCTTGGGGGGGCTGCCGACGACCTCGACGACCCGGTCCGCGTCGCCGTGAATGCCCGGCAGCGACTCCGGCTCGTCCTCGTCGGACTCCCCAGCCTCGAACAGCTCGGCCAGGCTGTTGACCAGCAGGTAGGCGATGATGCCGCAGCCGCCGGCGACCAACACGTCCTCGGGGTGCTCGGCAAGGAACTCGGCGCAAACGACGAGCGCGACGAGCGCGACCACGACCGAGAGTTGGTCGAGCTTGCCGATGCGGGCCAACGGACGCTCCAGCCAGGACAGCCAGGAGATGTCGCGGTCCTCGAAGATGAAGTCGAGGAAGAGCATGCCGAGGAACATGCCGCCGAACGCGGCGATGCTCGGGTGCGCCTCGTGCAGCAGGTACGCGTACGTCCCGGGCTCGTCGATCGGCCCGCCCTCCAGTGCCAGGCGCACAGCCTCACCGGGGCTGAGGTGGGCGGTGATGCCCACGATGACCAGCGGGAACAGCAGCCGCATGCCGAACACGGCGATGAGGATGCCGACGGTCAGGAACAGCTTCTGCCAGAGCTGGCTCATCTTGACGAGGATGGTCGCGTTGACGACCGCGTTGTCGAACGACAGCGACACCTCGAGGACGATCAGGATCAGCACCAGCGCGAAGACTGAAGGTCCGCCGATGGCTAACGCTCCCGCGAGCGCCAAGAATGTGATTGCGAACGACCAGCCGAAGGTCTTGAAGATCACGGTGCTTCCCCCGTTGAAGCCAGGTTGGCGAGCTGGGACTCCAGCGGCCCTGAGCTCGGTGATGCGGTTGTTCTTGTCGCAACGGTTGCGTGACCTGATGGTCACGCACCCGCCGATGGTTCAGCCGACGTTGACGCCGTAGTCCTTGGCGATGCCCCCGAGACCGGAGGCGTAGCCCTGGCCTATAGCGCGGAACTTCCACTCGCCCTGGTGGCGGTAGAGCTCACCGAAGATCATGGCGGTCTCGGTGGACGCGTCCTCAGTCAGGTCGTAGCGGGCCAGCTCGGTGCCGTTGCTCGCGTCGAGGACCCGGATGTACGCGTTGGTCACCTGGCCGAACGACTGCTGGCGCGCGTGCGCGTCGTAGATGGACACCGGGAAGACGATCTTCTCGACGGTCTGCGGCACGCTCACCAGGCTGACGTTGATCACCTCGTCGTCACCGTCGCCCTCACCGGTCAGGTTGTCGCCGGTGTGCTCGACGGAGCCGTCGGGCGACCGAAGGTTGTTGAAGAAGACGAAGTGTGAGTCGTCGATGACCTTGCCGGACGCGCCGCACATCAGCGCGCTCGCGTCGAGGTCGAAGTCGGCGCCGGTGGTGGACCGCGCGTCCCAGCCGAGGCCGACCGACACCGCGGTGAGGCTCGGGGCCATCTTGGTCAGGCTGACGTTGCCACCCTTGGTCAGGGAAACACCCGACATGGTTCTATCCTCCAGATTGCTTGCTTGGTACGGGCCTTGGTTGGGTCCCGTTGCCAGCTACCGTGATGGCCCAGGCGCCCGGGACATTCGCCTCCGAGACGGTACCGACGACAGCGGACCCTGTCCGCGTTTCCATTCATTTCCCGCCACCGGGTGAGAGACGCGGTTCGACAGGGTCCATGACGCGGCCTCTGCCGCCCGACCCCGGTGAGCACAGCCGAACGTCGGCCTCCAGGTCCCCCAGATCACCCAAGCCGTCAGGGCGCGCTCCAGCCGCGACAGGCCCGGGGCCTGTGGCGGTCCCGGGCCTGGAGAAGCAACGTCGCATGCACCGGCCCGGTCCGGTGCTGGATGTTAGACGTTGACGCCGTAGTCCTTCGCGATGCCAGCCAGTCCGGAGGCGTAGCCCTGGCCGACGGCACGGAACTTCCACTCGGCACCGTTGCGGTACAGCTCACCGAAGACCATCGCGGTCTCGGTCGAGGCATCCTCGGACAGGTCGTAGCGGGCCAGCTCGGTGCCGTTGGCCTGGTTCACGACCCGGATGAACGCGTTCTTCACTTGCCCGAACGACTGCGAGCGTGAGTCGGCATCGTAGATCGAGACCGGAAACACGACCTTGTCGATGTCTGGAGGGACCGACGCGAGATTGACCTTGATGGCCTCGTCGTCGCCCTCGCCCTCACCGGTCAGGTTGTCCCCGGTGTGCTCGACCGAGCCGTCCGGGCTGACCAGGTTGTTGAAGTAGATGAAGTGCTGGTCCGAGGCGACCTTCCCGTCGGACTTGCACGCCAGCGCGCTCGCGTCGAGGTCAAAGTCGGTGCCGGTGGTAGTCCGCACGTCCCAGCCAAGGCCGACGAGGACAGCGGTCAGGCCGACGGGACCGGCCTCCTTAGTAAGTGAAACGTTCCCGCCCTTGGTCAGGCTGACTCCCACAACACTCTCCCGTTCTGTGTCGACGGGTTTCCCCCCGCCCGTGTTCGGTCCGACGCCGTCAGCAGCGCACGATTCGCGAGGTTAGCAGCCACATACCCTTCTAGGCGGGAGAAACCGATCAGCCACGCGTCTGGCCAGGAGCCCTCTCGATCCATCGAATCTTGCACCGCGTCCAGAGATGGTCACAGGCCAGCTTGCCGCACCATCCACGCCGACATTTCCTCGCCGGCCATCACCCCGGCCGTCGCCGTGACCACGACATGCGGCGGCGACCACTTGACGCTGTCGAGCTCGCCGTGGGCCGGCCGGATAGCCGCGTCAGCCTCCTCCAGCAGTGGCAGGTCTAGGAGCGAGTCGCCAGCAGCCAGGAGTCGGGGCGCGCCCAGCATGTCCGCGACCTCACGGGCCGCGGCTGCCTTCGACAGCGCTGTCGGCACCAGGTAGACCTTCCGACCCTGGACCGACACCGTCCATGCCCGCTCCTGAGCGAACTCTGTCAGTTCCTGCACCCACCCCGCGGGCAGGTGCTTGCGCTCCACGACCGCGTAGCAGAACAGTCCGGACGCGTCGCGCACATTCTCCACGAACTTGTCCCCACAGGTCGGGACTGACACACGCCGCAGCTTGGAGAGCATTTCGCCGTGCGGGGCGCCGGATTCGGCGAGCCGAGCTGTGACGGCGGCACTGAAGTCGAGGTCCTCCACACCATCGCGCAGTAGCCGGCCGCCGTTCGCACACAGCGCGAACTTCGACGCCGGACCGGGCAACTCGATGCGCAGGAATTGCTCCACGGTGCGGGTCGTGACCGGCATTAGGACACCAGCCTTGTTGAGCGTCGCGATGTTCGCAGCCGACCGCTCGGTCATGAACGAGTGCGGCGTGCCCTTGAAGATCTCCACGCACGACAGCCGCTTGACCCGACCGCCCTCCTCCGGCAGCTCGAGCGCTGACGGGGAGTAGATCAGCGTCCGATCCAGGTCGCTGGCCACCACCACACCGCTCACAGATCCAACGATCCGACCGGTCGACGACCCGCTCGCAGGCCAGCTCACGCGTCACGTCCGGCGGTGACCGCGGTGCCGCCGGCGCCGGTCGCGCCGCGGGTGAACTTCGGGTGGATCAGCCCAATGCAGCTGTACGCGAGATCCTCGACCTCGACGATCTTTACGCCGCGCTGCTCGGCGAGCATCCGCACATGTGCGAGCTCGGCCGCCGCGTCCCGACGGACCAGGATCCGCCACGGCACCCGCCGCAGCAGGACCCGGGTGGTCTCCCCGACGCCGGGCTTGACGAGGTTGACGTCTCCGAGGCCGTACTCCTCACTGACCTGCTCTACCGCGGCCCAACCGGCCCACGTCGGGGTGTGGTCGGCGGCGAAGTGGTCGCTAAGGTCGGCGTCGACCTGATCGACCACCTGCTCGAAGCGGGCGACGACCGCGTCGATGAAGTCGTGCGACACGTCCGTGGCTGCGAGGTCGGCGTAAAACTTCGCACCGTGGAAGTCGCCCTCCCTGATGTAGGCGTCGTTGAGAACGGTGCGGGAGACCAGACCCGAGACCGTCGCGTTCAGGCACGCCGATGGGATCAGGTAGTCGTCGCGAGTGCCGTAGATCTCGCAGCATCCTCCCGTGTCGGCCAGGACCGCCATCTCGCCGACGAACGCGGTGCTGAGCGCGGCGTTCGCCTCAGCTACCGACGCGGCGAGCTCGAGCGTGATCGCGCCCTTGCCGGTCCAACCGTCGACGAACATGACTGACGCCGGGTCGTGGTGGGCGGCTAGGTAGCGCAGCGCGACGTGGTCGATGCCGCGGCCGCGAACGATCGAGACCGCGTAGTGCGGAAGGTCCAGCCCGTGGCGGAACTGGGCCCAGCGGCGCATGGTCACGCCGACCGGGGTGCCGGCACGTGCCAGTGACACCAGGACCGCGTTCTCGCCGCGAAGCTTGAGGACCTGTTCAGTCACCAGGCCGACCGCGTACGCGACCCGCTCGGCAGACGCCCTGAGCGCCTCGGTGAACAGCGCCCGATAGGCCGCGTTCGGCTGGAACTCCACCGGCAGCGACTCGGCGTAATGCGCTCCGCCGACCTGGATGGCCTCCTCGCGCTCCTCGGTGGGCGCTTCGAGCTCGAGGGTCGAGAGGTCCTTCAGGAGCCAGGCGACGTCCTCGGCTGCGTAGGAGCCGAAGTCCGGCCCCGTCAGCGGGGTCGGCAGGTTCGGCGCGGAAGCATCGGTCGAGGCCACAACGAATCTTCTCCAGTGGTGGTGTCAGCAGTCAGGGTAGAGATGGTTGGGCGGTAGTCCGGGATCACGACGAGCACGACTCGGTCGCCCGCTTCCGCGAGCTTTGCCAGGAGCCCGGCCGGAGCGTGCAGCTCTGGCGTGTCGGCGGCGGCGTCGATGACCAGGACCACGGTGCCGAACTTCTCGATGGAGGTAGTCGCTGGAGCCACGTTGTAGGCGTACCTGTCGCCGGGACCGTCGGCCGGGTCGTCGTGTGCGGGGAACACTATCCGGGACCGGATCGCGTACCCGTCGTCGGCGACCGCCAAAATCGGGGACCGGGTGGTCGTGGAGTACGTGATCTGCTCGTGCGGCAGCAGCGTGGACAAGGCCTGCGCGAGCCGGAGAGGCGCGTACATGAGCTCCTCGAAACCGAGTACGTGCACCGGGCCTTGTTCGATTCCGGTGGACGTCGTCGCGGCGACCTCGGCGAGGTAGTGCTCCAGCGCTCTCCTGTCGGTAGGGGTGAACCCGTGCCGTCCCCCGTCGCGCACCCCCGCGGCGGACGGCAGCGCGACCGTGGTGACGCCATCGTGCGCGGACGGCTCCGCACCAGTCCTGCTGTCTTGCAGCGCCTCGGTCGTTGCGACGAGCTCCTGTCCGGCTGCCAGGACGCCCTCGGGCAGGTCGACCCGGCCGGCGGCTAGGGCGACCACGTCGATGCGAGCACCGAGGTCGGCGGCCGTCTGCTCTATCCGGGACTGGTCGGCGCCCGAGCGCAGGTCGACAAGCGCTGCGATCACGTAGTGCGTGCGCGGGTCGAGCGCGTGGAGCTCGGCGATCGTGTTCAACGCGGTCGTCCCGGTGGAGAGCTCGTCGTCGACCAGAACCAGCGGCCCGATCCCGGCCAGCAGCGTCGGATCCTCGGGCAGCAGCAGGTGGCTGGTGGCGTGTGAGTGCTCCTCCTCGAAGCCGCCGATCGAGGTGACTCCGGCGACCGGGCGGCGAGTGGAGTGCAAGGTCGGCGCGTCCAGCGCGTCTGCCACGACGTGTCCGAGCGCGGTCGCGGTCTCGGCGTAGCCAAGCACGACCACGCCCTCCGGCAGCGGTAGAGTCTCGCGGAGCCTGCGCCCGTGGTCGGCGAGCATGGCCGCGGCCCCGGAGGCGCCCGCGAGCGCACGCCGGAGCAGATTTCCGCCGGCACGGTCGCGCGGGTGCGCGGCGTCAGCGTGTCCGGTCAGCGCCCGGGCGACCAGGCCGCCGAGCAGAAGACCAGCGCCGTAGACGAGATTCGGGTCGGTGGGAACGTGCTTGCCGAGCACGGTCGAGACCAGAAGGTGCGCACGGCGCGGGTTGCGACGCACGGCCAGGCCGACGAGCTCGTCGAGCTGGACACCCAGTGGCGCGTCGGTGGTCCGGATGCCGAGGCCCAGCCTGTCGGCAACCCAAGTCCCAGCCCAGTGGTTGGCCGATCCGGGGCGGGGAATGTCGTCCTTGACATTCACGCGGACACCTCACGTCTCTTGAGCCGGTTCGAAAGTTGGGCTGCGCCCGAGGGTCAGCGCTCGTAGATGGTCTCGATGACGTCGGCACCTTGGCGACGCTGAACCTGGAGAACGTGGTCCTCGATGTGGTCGACGCCGCCGATCACGCAGAGTTCCACCACGTTGTCGACCAGCCGCTTGCGGCGTTCAGCGAAGGGAAAGTCGGAGATCCGCATGAAAGATTCAACGCCGCGGGGTGGCGAGCTGGGGAAGATGGTCGCTCCGGTGTTCATCCCGGTCAGGCGGATGCGGTCGTAGTAGGTCTGTACGATGCTCGCGGTCTCGAGCACGAGGACGTCGTGACGCTGGCGCCGGTACGCGTTGGCGCCGAGCAGCCGATCCAGCCGATCCAGCCGATCGGGGTGGGTCCACATGAACACTCGGCTGTTGAGCAGGTCGAGGAACTGCTCAACAGTCACGTCGGTGAGCTTGGGTGCCAGGTTGTGGAGAAACAGCGGCTTCTGGTCGCGAATGGTTACGGTGCCGACCACCGCGTGCTCGAGGTCGAAGGACCGCGTCCGACGCTGCCCGAGGATGGCCTCGCGGGTTGCGGGGTCCGGTTGGCACGCGTCGACGATCTGCTCGGTGGTACGCAGGCCGATCTGCTGGATCCGTGGCCACGAGTTGTACTCCGCCATGTGGTGGAGGACGGGGTAGTGGTGGATCAGTTCGTCCGGGGTCATGGACCTTCTCGCCAGCAGGTGGTGGTGGAGGTGTCAGCGTAGGGGCTGCTACCAACGTCGGCGGTCGATGACCACACGGATGTCGAACCGCGTACTGATGAGACTGACCGGGACGCCCGAGACTTGTTCGACCTCTTCGATGAAGCGGATAGTGTCGTCGGTCAACTGGTCGTAGTGCTGCGCTTTCTGGTTGTCGACGGTGAGGTAGTCGGCGAACGTCAGGGCGATGTCGGCGGCGCCGTTCAGCTCGACGCTGCGGCGCAGCAGGTCCCGGTCGAACTCGGCGATGCGTCGTAGCCGCCTGCTCACCGAGCTGGTCTCAGTTTTCGTGATTTCTTCGAGCCCGACGCCGGAGCGCTGGGAGAGCTCCTCGAAGGTGATCTCCTGCGACATCGGTCCCGACGTGCCGCCTTCGTCGTCGGGGTCCTTGACCCTGATCGGGTAAGTGCGCGTCACGAGGATGGCGCCACGCAGGCGGCGCGGACCGATGCCAGCCTCGGCGAGCGTGCCGCTCGTGGTGGTATCTCGGCTGGTCACGTGCGGGTACTCGCCGTGAAACATGCTGAGGGCCGTGCCTTGGGTTCCTTCGAGAAGGATGCGGTGTCCGCGTCGGTAGGCCTCGTCGAGAATCTCGCGCGCGGGTCGGACGTATGCGGCCAGTTCGGGAACGTCCTCTGCGAGGCGGACCGGGATGGACAGTTCTCCGCTGCGTCCGAGGATGCGCCGGCTCGCGGCGTGGCCGCCACCCTTTCCGGTGGAGGCGATGGTCCTCATCGGCGCCTGCTCCGCCTCCAGGTCGCCTGGTTCGATGATCATGGCTTGCGGGTCGATAGACAGCCGGTCCGCGTCGATTCCGCAGTCGGGCGCAGGCTCCGACGTATCGGCGAATCCTCGAGCACCTGACGCCGCGTGAGCTGCTCGGTCTCACCGCCACCCCCGAACGCGCCGACGGCGTCGACGTCCGCGCCGAGTTCTTCGACGGACGCACCGCCACCGAACTGCGGTTGTGGGACGCGCTCGGCAAGGACCTGCTCTGCCCCTTCCACTACTTCGCGGTCGCCGACGGCACCGACCTGCGCCGGATCAGCTGGAGCCGCGGTCGCTACGACGAGGGAGAGCTGTCGCACGTCTATACCGGCAACCGCGCACGGGCCACGATCGTCTTGCGACAGCTGCGCGAGAAGGTCATCGACCCCGGCGCGATGCGGGCCCTCGGCTTTTGCGTCAGCGTCGCCCACGCCCGGTTCATGGCCGAGACCTTTGTGGCCGCCGGCATCCCCGCGCTCGCGGTCAGCGGCGACACTCCGGCGATGGACCGGCAACGGGCACTGGAAGACCTCAAGTCCCGACGCGTCAACATCCTGTTCGCCGCCGACCTATTCAACGAGGGTCTCGATCTGCCCGACGTCGACACCGTGCTCTTCCTGCGGCCGACCGAGAGCGCGACGGTGTTCCTCCAGCAGCTCGGTCGCGGGCTGCGGCGTACTCCCGACAAGGCGGTGCTGACCGTCCTCGACTTCGTCGGTCACCACCGTCAGGAGTTCCGATTCGACAAGAAGCTGCGCGCGCTGACAGGGGAAACCCGGCGCGGACTCGAGCGCGAGATCGAACGCGGCTTCCCTTTCCTGCCATCGGGCTGCCAGATCGTGATGGACCGACAGGCACAGGCATTGATCCTCCAGAACCTCCGCACCCAGGTGGCGAACAGCTGGAAGGCGATGGCCGCGGAGCTACGCTCCTACGGCGACCTCGACCTGCCAACCTTCGTACGCGAGTCGGGCACCGAGCTGCCCGACATCTTGCGGCGCGGCCAGAAGTCCTGGACCCAGCTCCGCCGCGACGCCGGCCTCCCGACGCCCGACGGCACACCCCGCGAAGCCGAGCTGCTCAAGCGGATCCGCGCCTTTGCCCACGTTGACGACGAAGGCCGCGCGTCCGGCTACCGCCGCCTTCTGACTTCCCACGTCCAGTACGCCGACCTCCCTCCAGCCGAACAACGACTGGCGCGGATGCTGTTCTTCTCTGCCTTCCCCAACGCCGGCGGCTTCACGTCATACAACGCCGGCCTGTCCGCCATCCGTACGGAACAGGCTGTCGCCGCCGAGCTCGGAGCGGTTGTCGACATCGTGTTCGACGAAACGCGACACGACGCCCTCCCGCTTGCCGGGCACCTGGCCGACGTGCCCCTGCGCGTGCACGCGTCCTACCAACGCGAGGAGATCCTCGCGGCGCTCGACTACGCCAGCCTCCAGCGCAAGCCGACCAGCATGATGCAGGGCGTCGCCTACTCCGAACCGCTCAACGTCGACGCCTT
This sequence comes from Nocardioides sp. URHA0032, assembly GCF_000620645.1. Classification (GTDB taxonomy): domain Bacteria; phylum Actinomycetota; class Actinomycetes; order Propionibacteriales; family Nocardioidaceae; genus Nocardioides. The sequence continues at coordinate 312,374 of NZ_JIAV01000018.1, forward strand.
CTTCGTAACGCTGAAGAAGTCCGAGGCCGACTACTCCCCCACCACCATGTACCGCGACTACCCGATCAGCCCCACGCTCTTCCACTGGGAATCGCAGAACGCCACCTCGATCGCCTCACCAACCGGCCAGCGCTACCTCACCGGAACGAGCACGGTGCTGCTGTTCTGCCGGATTGAGTCCAAAGGTGAGTACGACACCGCGCCGTACGTCTTCTTGGGACCTACGACGTACGTGAGCCACATCGGCGAGCGGCCGATCGCCATCACCTGGAAGCTTCGACATGCGATGCCGACGGAGTTCTTCACAGGCGCAACCTTGGCTGGCTCGTAGGTTCGCGACGGATTCGCCGAGATTGATGCGGACAATCATCATCTCGGGCCGCGGCTGACACTAGGGTCGCCAACATGTCGGATGCCGAAGTTGTGAATGCGCTCCGCGCCTTCGTCGCCGAGCGCGACTGGGCGCAGTTCCATAGCCCGGCGAACCTGGCGAAATCGATCTCGATCGAGGCTGGCGAGCTCCTGGAGTGCTTCCAATGGTCCGACGACGGAGAACCGGAGCGAGTACAGGCGGAGCTAGCCGATGTGCTGACGTACTGCTTGCTCCTGGCGGACAAGCTCGGTCTTGATCCAGACGCAGTCGTAATGACGAAGCTCGAAGAGACGAGAAAAAAGTATCCAGCCGATAGGGCGCGTGGCCGGAGTGCGAAGTATGACCAGCTTTCGGATTGAGCGTGGCCCGTTCGCCGTGAGTCAGATCGAGGCGTGGGCACAGCTCGATCCACGGTTTCGAAACTGGCCAGTCGTCTACGCGCTCGACGGCGACGAGCAGATCTATGTTGGCGAGTCACTCAACGTCGCTAGCCGGTTCCGGCAGCATCTGTCTTCGCCGGAGAAACGATTGCTCAAGGGCGCTCGCGTGGTGCTCGACCCCACCTTCAACAAGTCCGTGTGCCTAGACCTCGAAGCATTCCTGATCCAGCGACTCTCGGGCGACGGTCTCTACCAGATCACCAATCGCAACGTTGGCATCACCGATCGGGACTATTTCGGGCGCGAGGACTACCAGAAGGTCTTCACCGACATCTTCGAGGAGCTGCGGGAAGACGGGCTCTTCAGTCGGTCGCTTCCCGAGATCGAAAACTCTGACCTCTTCAAGCTCTCCCCGTTCAAGGCGCTGACAGACGACCAGGAGGTCGTCGTCCTCGACATCCTCGAGGGCCTATTCCAGGACATCGATGCAGGATCGCCGAGCCAGATCGTTGTCCAGGGCGAGCCCGGGACTGGCAAGACCGTCGTCGCTGTCTACTTGATGAAACTGCTTAGCGACGTCAAGACCTGGGACCCGTCGGAACAACTCGAGTCAGAGTCACCGCTCGCCGAGTTTTTCGTCGAGGGGTACCCCGAGCTCCTGCGCGGTCGCCGACTCGGCTTCGTTGTGCCGCAGATGTCCCTGCGAAAGACCATCCAGCGCGTATTCAAACGGACACCTGGTTTGGAAGCGGCGATGGTGATGTCTCCCTTCGAGATGGGGAACAGCTCGGAGCACTTTGACCTGCTCGTCGTCGACGAGGCTCATCGGCTCCGTCAGAGCGGCAACCAGCCGGCCGGCCCGCTCTACAAGATGTTCTCCGAGATCAACGAGAAGCTATTCGGAGCTGACGACGCTGAGCTGACGCAGCTCGACTGGGTCAAGGCGAAGAGCGCCCATCAGATCTACCTGCTGGATTCAGCCCAGAGCATTCACACCGGCGATGTGTCCGGTCAGGCGCTTGCAGAACTAGCGTCGCTGAGCGATGCACAACACCGTCGCTACCGCCTGACTTCGCAGATGCGAGTGCAGGCCGGTGAGGACTACGTCGGCTACGTGCGGGCCGTCCTGAGTGACACTCCGCCGGAACCGCGGCTGTTCGCTGGCTACGACCTCCGCTTCTACGACGACATATCTCATATGCGTCAGGCGATCCGCGAACGTGATGACGAGGTTGGCCTAGCTCGCCTGATCGCGGGCTTCGCCTGGCCCTGGGCTAGCAAGCGAGACAAGGACGCGTACGACATCGTCATCGACGGGGTCTCCATGCGATGGAACAGCACCGACGTGGACTGGGTGAATGCGCCCAACTCGACCGACGAGGTCGGTGTCATCCACACGATCCAGGGCTACGACCTCAACTATGCAGGCGTCATCATCGGCCCTGATCTCCGCTACGACCCAAAGCTCCGCCAGCTGACCTTTGACAGAGCCAACTACTTCGACCCCACAGCCGCGAATAACATGCGCCGTCGCGGAATCACGTTCACAGACGATGACATCCTGCAACTCGTCCGGAACATTTACGCAGTGCTGCTCACCAGGGGGATGCTCGGCACCTACGTGTACATCTGTGACAAGGCGCTTCGGGAGCGGTTGCGCACCTACTTTGGTGGGAGCCCGCCGATTCGCATGCCGTTACGGTGACCCTCCGCGAGCAGAAGCGCCGAAGCCCGGTCTTCGCTAAGAGACCGTACTCATGATGTACCAGGTCCTCAGCGAAGTTGCCGGAGGAAGGAAGAGCTCTTGTTCCGGTCTGGGCGACGGACCTGTTGGGATCGGAGTCGCCGTACGAAACGGTCGGAGTGCGGCTGGGCATGCCGTTGTCATTCCGGTTAGGACACTCCAATACACAGAAGATCGGCCGGGCTCTTTGGCCCGGCCGACCTGCGCTCACCTCAGAGTCGGTACTCAATCTCGTCGTCGGTCAACGGCTCAAACTCCGAAACGATCCAGCGGCGATACTGATCGACAAGACCATCACCCTGATACTTCACCGCGTGCTTGTTGTTCAGGAACTTGCGGTCCGGGTCCTTCTTGATGATGTCTTCCTTGCGAGGCTTATTCGCCTTGCCCCGACAGTCATAGGTCGTCCCTGGCCGGGCACGTCCCTCGACGCCTCAAGGTGACCAAGCCGCCCTGCCGATCCCAGCGAAACCGTGACAGCACGTAGCTCCCCACCTAGCCTGGCCGGCAGCTGGATCCGTCGAGTCGAGAGACAGCCGCGCCGAGCGAGCTGTACCAGAGAGCGGGACTGCAATGACCTCCGGAGCCCCCTGCCGCCTGCCGGCTGGCACCCCGACCCCACGAACGAGAACCAGGTCCGCTTCTGGGATGGCCAAAAGTGGACTGAGCACACACATCCGCGCGTTCATGGCCCTGGGGTCCCGCCCCGCACTGGGGCACCGCCTCGAACCGCGCGAACGAAGGCGCCGTGGTGGCAAACCTGGTGGGCAGTCGTTCCCAGCTTAGTGATGTGCGCACCGCTCGGTCTGGTTGGTCTCTGGAAGCGAAGGAACACCGCCCGGGCTTCCAAAATTGCGATCACCGTGGGGGTCGCGGCGCTCTGGATTGTCTTGATTGCGACCTCAGACGAATCGCCAGACGAACCGACCCCCGTCGCGTCGTCTGAAACTGAAACGACGCCCAGTTCCACTCCCACACCGACCTCCGCCCCGTCTTCGTCGGCGCCAGCCACCCGCACAATCCCCGCGGTCACTGGGTTGAGCGCGAAGGAGGCCAGGAAAGCCTTGCGATCTAGTGGACTCGGGCCTGTTGAGCTGACTCCGGTTCCGTCAAGGAAGCAGCGCGGCACCGTACTGAGTGTTTCTCCAGACGAGGACGAGGTCGTAGATCCGGGAACTGCAGTCCAGCTCGAAGTCGCCGCGCCATTACCGCGCGTTCCTGATGTCGGAGGCATGAGCCGCGCTAAGGCCACATCGGTCCTCCTTCGGGCCGGCTTCAAGACCAAGGTGAGCTCGAAGACGACCACGAGTGGGTCCGACAATTCAGTGCTACGACAGTTCCCAGCGGCAGGTCGGCAAGTGCAGCCCGGGAGTGTTGTCCGATTCGTCGTCTCCGACTTGCACAAGCCAGCGCCGCCCGCGAGCAACTGCACGAGCGGCTACTCACCATGCCTGACGCCTGCGTACGACTATGACTGCGCCAACGGCTCGGGCGACGGCCCTGAGTACGTCTATGGCACCGTTCGAGTCACTGGTTCTGACCCATACGACCTCGACCGTGACGGTGACGGATACGGGTGCGACTAGCCACGAAGAGATAGCTGTGATCGTGGGTTCGCCAGCCCAGCGAATTGGCACCATTCGCGGGCGCCGCCAACTCCGGTGAGCCCCGACTTTGTCCGCACAGAGTCCGCAAGAAGTCCATAAACGTCCGTTCCTGACAGTCACTCCAGATCGGCGTTTTCGCAGCTCAGACGGCAGTTTCAGCCACTTTCCATCAACTACAAATCACGCGAGAACCGGCCCGGGCCTACAAGCCAGCCCGTCCGCGTTAGGCTCAGCGCCGGCGCTGGAGGAGCATGACCACCGCCACCACGACCACGAGGGCGAGCACGACCAGCCACGGGTGGTGGTGCAGCAGGTAGAACCCGCCAATGCCGCGGCGTCCGATCAGCGCGGTCATGCGTTGACGGTAGTCCGCTCCGGCTCGGGCGCAGGCTGGGAGGCGGGCACCGGCCGGGATCCGCCGAGCGCCGGCGTGTGGCGGGCCAGGTAGGCCATCAGGGAGCCGAAGGCCAGGGCGCTCGTCAGCAGCGCCCACCGGGGCAGGTCGTAGTCGGTCAGGTACAGCGGGACGGCGTGGGTCAGCACCAGGATCAGGCCGAGGGACGCCGCCCGGGAGATCCAGGCCGGGCCGCCGTGGCGGAAGACGAACTCGCTGAGGCCGAGCAGCCCGGCGCTGAGGAGCACGGCGACGAGGAAGCTGAGGACGGGCGTGCCCCAGTCCCCCGCCTTCATGTTGAGCGGCTTCGAGAGGCCGGTCGCGACGAGCGCGGCCCCGGCGACGAGCGCGAACGGCCAGAGCCGGGTGAGCCAGGCGCGGTGGTCCCGGACAACACGGCCCGCGCTGACGAAGAAGATCGCCATCCCACCGACACCGACGGCGTACGGGATGGTCGCGATGTGGTCGTCGACGAACGTCAGCGGGAGCACGAGCGCGGAGATCACCAGGGTGCTGTGACCGCCGAGGAGGGTGTCCAGCACCCGGTAGAGCACGGCCGCGACGAACAGGGCGCACAGGAACCAGTACGCCAGGTACGGGTTCAGCAGGTAGGTGCCGCCGTGGACGAAGCCGGAGATGCGGTCCCCGACGTCGGCCGACCCCGTCACGTGGTCGAAGACCAGCAGTGGACCCGCGATGATCGCGGCCCAGGCGAAGTAGGGCACCAGCAGCGACCGCCACCGCCGGCCCACCTCGTCAGCAACCGTGCGGCCGGGCTTCCAGAGGTAGCCGGCGAGGAAGAAGAACACCGCGACGTGCCACGGGTAGATCACCTCGCGCACCACCGGATCCGGTACGGCGTGCCCGACGACGATCGCGACCAGGCCGAGGAGGCGCAGCGCGTCCGGCCCCACGGCACGCGGGGTCCGAGCCGGTGCGGGCGTCGTCGTCACCGGCTCCCGGTACCCAGGTCCGGCGAGGCTCAAATAGGGTGGCCGTATGAGAGCCGTCACCGTCCACGAGGGAGTGCTCGAGGTCAGCGAGCTCCCGATGCCCGAGCCCGGTCGTGGCCAGGTCCGCCTCCGGGTCACCCGGGCCGGGATCTGCGGGTCGGACCTGCACGCCCGGCACAACGCGGACGCCACGGCGGACGTCGCGGCGGAGGTCGGCTACCCGGACTTCATGCGACGCCGGCACTCGGTGGTGCTCGGCCACGAGTTCACCGGCACCGTCGACGCCTACGGCCCGGGCTGCCGTGAGCGTTGGGCGGTCGGGCAGCCACTGGTGGCGCTGCCGCTGCTCAGGGACGGCGACAAGATCCAGATGACCGGGCTGTCACCGCACGCACCGGGCGCGTACGCCGAGTACGTGCTGGTCGCCGAGGACGCCGCGATGCCGGTGCCAGACGGGCTCGACCCCGACCTGGCCGCGCTCACCGAGCCGCTCGCCGTGGCCCGGCACGCCGTCAACCGCGGCGACGTCGGCAAGAAGGACGTGGCGGTCGTCGTCGGCTGCGGGCCGATCGGGCTCGCCGTGATCCTGATGCTCAAGGCCGCCGGCGTACGACGGGTGATCGCCAGTGACTTCTCAGCCGGTCGCCGCGAGCTGGCCACCGCCTGCGGCGCGGACGTGGTCGTCGAGCCGGGTGAGCAGTGGGGTCTCCTCGCCGCGGAGAAGGGCGTCGTCACCAGCGCGACCACGCTGTTCGGCGAGGGACTGGACGCGATGCACCAGCTGCGGCGGATCCCCCGGCTGCCGTGGTGGTCGGTGATCAAGGCGGCCCAGCGCCTCGGGCTCACGCCCAGCGGGCCGGTGGTTTTCGAGTGCGTCGGCGTGCCCGGCGTCATCGACGACATCGTCACGCACGCGCCGTTCCTGTCCCGCGTGGTCGTGGTCGGCGTGTGCATGGAGCCCGACACGTTCCGGCCGACGATGGCCGTGAACAAGGAGCTCGACCTGCGGTTCTCGTTCTGCTACGACCCGGTCGAGTTCCGCGAGACGCTGCACCTGGTCGCGGACGGGACGGTCGACCCGCGGCCGCTCGTGACGGACGTCGTCGGCCTGGCCGGCGTGGCGGAGGCGTTCGAGACCCTGGGCACCGCCGAGCGGCACGCGAAGATCCTCATCGACCCGCAGGCGTGACCAGCTCGAACTCCACCTTCCGCGTCCCGACGTCCGCCACGGCCAGGCGCACGCGGACATCGGTGCCGAGCGGCAGCGGCGCCGAGGAGACGACCCGGGCCTCCACCGCCGGGTCCTGGAGCACGACCACGCCGCGGCGCGGGTCCTTGTCGTCGACGTCCACGACGACGCCGGCGAACTCCCGGCCCACGTCGTGCTGCAGGGTCCCCGCCTCGACGAGGTCGAGCACGGCCGCCTCGTAGGTGTGCGCGCGCTGGGCCGAGGCCTGCAGCGTCTTCGGCAGGCCGGGCAGCGCCCCCCGCACCCAGTCCGGCACCTCGGTGCCGGCGCAGAGGGCGAGGCAGACCTCGCCGGCGTACCGGTCGCCGAGGCGGCGCAGCGGGGCCGTGACGTGGGCGTACTCCGAGGCCAGCGCGGCGTGCTGCGGGTCCTCCGGGGTCTCGCCGTCGAAGGCGACGTAGCCGCTGCCGCGGAGCAGCCGGGTGCAGGCGTTGACCATCGCGGCGTGCGACGCCCGCGCGGGATCGAGGGAGCGGACGAAGTCGGCGTACACCTGCTCCGCGGGCCAGTCGATACCGAGCGCCCGGGCGGTGCGGTGCAGGCGCTGGACGTCGCGCGGGTCCGGCGGCGGGAGGGTGCGCAGCAGCCCGACCCGCGCGTAGAGCATCAGGTCGGCGGCCGCGAACCCGGTGAGCAGCGAGATCTGTGCGTTCCACCGCTCGACCGGGAGCTGCTCGCGGAACTCGAGGCGCCAGTCCGGCCCCTGGACGTCCACCTCCTGCTCGGGCAGCGGCAGCGACACCCCGCCGCGCACGGCCTCGCGGTGGATCCGGGCCTCGCCGACCTCGCGCAGCAGCATCAGCGTCTCCGACGCCGTGCCGTCGTCGAGCGCCCGCTGCGCCTCGACGTACGTCAGCTGCCGGCGCGAGCGCACCAGCGCCCGCTCGACGTGGACGTCGGTGCGGCCGCCGTCCGCGCGGAGCCGGATCGTCCAGAGCAGGGCCGGCCGGACCTGGTCGGGTAGCAGGGAGGCGGCGTCCTCGCTGAGCACCGTGGGATGCAGCGGCACCTTGGCGTCGGCGCCGTACAGCGTCTCGCCGCGGCGGTTGGCCTCCACGTCGACCGGGTCGCCCGGCGCGACGAACGCGGCGACGTCCGCGATCGCGTAGTGGACGACGAACCCCTCGCCGTCCCGCTCGAGGTGCATCGCCTGGTCGAGGTCGCGAGCCCCGTCGGGGTCGATCGTCAGCAGCTCGAGGTCGGTTCGGTCGAGCTCCGGCAGCCGAGGGGCCCGGGCCGCGGCGGCAGCGGCCGCCTCCACGTCGGGCGGGAAGGACGGCGACACGTCGAGTTCGGCCTGGATCCTGGCGACGCCGGCGCGGAGCGCCTCGGCAGCGACCTCGTCGCGGACGGAGCGGATCCGGACCACGCGGTTGCTCGGCATACCGGCACAGTAACCGGAACGGACACCCGAACATGCCTGCTCGCCGACGAGCGGTCGGGACGCCTCTGGGAGACTCCTCCGGTGCTCATCCTGCTGCCGCCCAGCGAGGGCAAGGCCGCGGCCCGACGCGGCAAGCCGCTCGTCCTCGCCGACCTCGACTTCCCGGCCCTCAACCCGGCGCGCGAGCGGGTCCTCGACGCGCTGGTCGACCTGTGCGAGGGCGACCCGGAGGTCGCGGCGAAGACCCTCGGGATCGGTACGACGCAGCTCGACCTGGTCGCGCTGAACCGCACGCTGCGCACCGCACCGACCCAGCGGGCGGACCGCGTCTACACGGGGGTCCTGTACGACGCCCTCGGCGTCCCGACCCTCTCCCCCGCAGCGAAGCGGCGCGCCACGGCGCGGCTCGCGGTCACCTCCAGCCTGTTCGGGCTGGTGCGGCCGAGCGACCGGATCCCGGCGTACCGCCTCTCCGGCGACGCCTCCCTCCCGGGCCTCGGCGGCGTGGCCGCGACCTGGCGGGAGCACCTGGGCCCGGTCGTCACCGACGCCGTCGGCGGCGGGCTGCTGGTGGACCTGCGCAGCGGGACCTACGTGGGCTTCTGGCGGCCGGCGGGGGTGCGCAGCACCTCGGTGCGGGTCCTCCACGAGCACCAGGGGACGCGCAAGGTGGTCAGCCACTTCAACAAGGCGACCAAGGGCCGCATCGTCCGGGCGCTGCTCGAGGCCGGCGCCGACCCGCGCACGCCGGCGAAGCTGGCCGAGACGCTGCGCGACCTCGGCTGGGTCGTCGAGGAGGACCGGGGCTGCCTCGACGTGGTGGTCAGCGAGCTGTAGTCACCAGCGCGTCGCGCCGGCCGAGAACACGTCGTTCCCCGGCGGCAGCGCGTTGTACATCCGCATCGACGGGCGGTCGTCGTACCACGACACCACGGTGATCGACGCCGGCGAGAGCTCCATCCGGAACACCGACTCCAGCGGTGCGTCGAGCGCGTGCGCGACGATCGTCTTGATCGGGGTCACGTGGCTGACCACGACGACCGTCCGGCCCGCGTGCTCGGCCAGCACCCGCTCGAGGCCGGCGAGCACCCGCTTCTGCACCACGCGGAACGACTCGCCGCCGCCCGGCGCCACGTCCAGCGAGCCGAGCCAGGCCTCCAGGTCCTCGGGGTGCCGCTCGCCCACCTCTGCGAACGTCATCCCGTCCCAGGTCCCGAACTCCATCTCCGCGAAGCCCGGCTCCACCTCCACCTCGTGCCCCAGTACGGCGCCGAGGATCTCGGCGGACTCCAGCGTCCGGCGGACCGGCGAGGAGACCACCGCCCCGATCTTCTCGGCGATCGGCCGCAGCCACTCCCCGACGGCCCGGACCTGGTCGCGGCCGTCGTCGCTCAGCCCCGGGTTGGCGCTGGCCAAGCCGCCGGAGAACCGCTTCTCGACGGTGTGCGCCGTGACGCCGTGCCGCACCAGCACCACCGTGGTGGACGTACCGGCGGGCGCCCAGCCGCGGGGCTCCGGCGTCGGCGCGGGTGCGGGTGCGGGTGCACCTGCGACGGTGACGCCACTGCGCTTGCCGTCGAGCGCCTCGTTGGCGAGCCGATCGGCGTGCTTGTTCTGCTCGCGCGGCACCCAGGTGTACGTCGTGCCGAACGGCGCGAGGCTGGTCGCCACGGTCGCCAGCGGCCGCATGTCGGGGTGCTTGATCTTCCAGCGCCCGGACATCTGCTCGACGACGAGCTTGGAGTCCATCCGGACCTCGATGTCGGCGTCCGGCGTGAGCTCCCGCGCCAGCCGCAGGCCGGCGATCAGCCCGGAGTACTCCGCGACGTTGTTGCTCGCGACGCCGATCGTGGTGCCCTCCTCGGCGATCACCGCGCCGGTGTCGGCGTCCTTGAGCACCGCGCCGTACGCCGCCGGGCCGGGGTTGCCGCGCGACCCGCCGTCGGCCTCGATGATGACCCGGGTCATCGGCGAGCGGGCGTCACAGCCCGGACTCGGCGGTGCGCACCAGGATCCGCTGGCACTCCTCGCAGCGGACCACCTCGTCCTCCGCCAGCCCGCGGATCCGGCCGAGCTCGGACGCGTCGATGCTGAGCCGGCAGCCGGTGCACTGGCGGGCGCGCAGCTCCGCGGCACCCACGCCGCCCTTCTGCTCGCGCAGCCGGTCGTAGAGAGCGAGCAGGTCGGCGGGCAGTCCGTCGACGGCCGGGCCGCGCTCGGCGCTCACCCTGGCCAGCTCCTCGTCGAGGCCCGCCAGCTTCTCGTCGCGGGTCGCCGAGAGGGCGGCGATCTGCTCGTCCGCCTCGGCGACCATCGCCTCGAGCTTGGTGAGCTCGGCCTGTGCCTCCTCGAGCTTCTCCATCAGGTCCAGCTCGTCGTCCTCGAGGCTGGAGATCCGCCGCTCGAGCGACTCGAGCTCGTGCTGCATCCGCTCCAGGTCCTTGGGGTTGGACACCAGGCCCTGGTCCATCCGGTCCCGGTCACGGGTGCGCCGGGCGCGGACGGCCTCGACGTCGACGTCCACCTTCTGCTGCTCGACGGCAAGGTCGTCGACCACGATCCGTGCGTCGCGGGCCAGGTTCTCCACGTCGGTGCGCTTGCCCTGCAGCGTGGCGATCTCGTTGATCTCCGGCAGCGTGGCCCGCTGGTGCCGCAGCTGGTCGGCGCGGGCGTCGAGCTCCTGCACGTCGAGGAGCTTCAATTGGGCGGCGGGATCGGCTTTCAGCGGGTTCTCCTCGGGGTGGGTTCGTGCGGTCGTTCAGAGTCGGAACGTCCAGGGATCGGTGCGGAGCGTGCTCACGCGCGTCTCCACCGTATCGCCCAGCGCCGAACGCAGCCGCGCCTCCACCACCGGCAGCCAGGTCCACTCCGCCGCCCAGTGGGCGACGTCGACGAGCGCCGGCCCGTCCCGCTCGACGAACTCGCTCGCCGGGTGGTGGCGCAGGTCGCTGGTCAGGTACACGTCCGCGTCGGTCCCCGCCATCGTGTCGAGGAGGAAGTCGCCCGCTCCCCCGCAGACCGCGACCCGCCGCACCGGCCGGTCCCGACTGCCCGCCACCCGCACGCCGTGCGCCGTCTCGGGCAGCGCCCCCGCGACGCGTGCGGCGAACTCGCGCAGCGTGGTCGGAGCCAGGTTGCCGACCCGGCCGGTGCCGGTCTCGGCGAGCCCGGCGCCGGCGAGCTCGACCACGTCGTACGCCGGCTCCTCGTACGGGTGGGCGGCGAGCATCGCCGCGACGACGTGCGCGCGCAGCGTCCGCGGCAGCACCACCTCGACGCGCTCCTCGGCGACGGTCTCGATCTCGCCCACTGCGCCGATCGCGGGGCTGGCGCCGTCCAACGGGCGGAACCGGCCCTGCCCGGGGGTCGAGAACGACGCATGGTCGTAGTCGCCGATCCGTCCCGCGCCGGCCGAGGCGAGCACGTCGCGAAGCCGGTCCGCGGACGCCACCGGGACGTACACGGTGAGCTTGTCGCGCGGGCCCTCGGGCGCCGGCAGGATCGGCTCGAGGTCGCTCAGGCCGAGCGCCAGCGCGAGGGACTCGGACACCCCCGAGGCCGCCTGGTCGGCGTTCGTGTGCGCGGTGAGCAGTGCGCAGTCGGCACCGGCGAGCGTGGCGAGCGTGCGGCCCTTCGGGGTGGTCGCGGCGAAGCCGTGCACCGGCTTGAGGAACAGCGGGTGGTGGACGACCAGCAGGTCCGCGCCCCAGTCGGCGGCCTCGCGGGCGACGGGCAGGACCGGGTCGACGGCGAACAGCACCTTGTCGACGCGCGCGCCCGGGTGCCCGTGGACCAGGCCGACGGCGTCCCAGGAGTCCGCGGTCGCGGGCGGGTACCACCCGTGCAGCAGGTCGACGACGTCCTTGAGCGCGGGCATGGGCGTCAGGCTACGGCCAGTCGACGCTGGCTAGTTGACCTGGCGCTCGTAACCCTTCCAGTACTGCTCGCGCAGCTTGAACTTCTGGAGCTTGCCGGTCGCGGTGCGGGCCAGCTCCTCGCGGAACTCCACTGTCGTGGGCGCCTTGTAGCCGGCCGCCTTGTCCTTGCACCAGGCGATCAGCTCGGCCTCGGTCGCCTCCTGTCCCTCGGCGAGCACGACGAGCGCCTTGATGGTCTCGCCCCACTTCTCGCTGGGCACGCCGATCACGGCGACCTCGGCGACGGCGGGGTGGGAGAACAGCACGTCCTCGACCTCGATCGAGGAGACGTTCTCGCCGCCGGTGATGATGACGTCCTTCTTGCGGTCCGAGATCGTCAGGTAGCCGTCGTCGCCGATCGTGCCGCCGTCGCCGGTGTGGAACCAGCCACCGGCCAGCGCCCGCTCGGTCTCCTCCGGCTGCTGCCAGTAGCCCTCGAGCACGACGTTGGACCGGGCGAGCACCTCGCCGGCACTCTCCTGGTCCTCGGAGATCGCCAGCCGGACGCCGAGCGCGGGCGCGCCGGCCCGGGTCAGCCTCGTCGCCCGTTCCATCGGCTCGAGGTCGTCCCACTCGGCGCGCGACCGGTTGATCGTCAGCAGCGGCGAGGTCTCGGTGAGCCCGTAGATCTGGATGAACTCCCAGCCGAGCTCCTCCTCGACGCGCGCGACGGTCTTCGTCGGCGGCGGAGCCCCGGCCATGATGATGCGGACCCGGTCGCGGCCCGGGATCGGACCCTCCCACGACTGCGCGGCCTCGAGGACCGCGGCGGCGACCGCGGGGGCGGCGCACATGACGGTGACGCCGTGCTGCTCGACACGACGCAGGATCTCGGCGCCGTCGATCTTGCGGATCACCACCTGCTTCACGCCGAGCCCGGTCATCGCGAACGGCATCCCCCAGCCGTTGGCGTGGAACATCGGCAGCGTGTGCAGGTAGACGTCGCGGTCGGTGACCGCGGTGTGCATCGCGAACGTCACCGCGTTGACCCAGATGTTGCGGTGCGTGATCTGCACGCCCTTGGGGCGCGCGGTGGTCCCGGAGGTGTAGTTGATGCAGGCGGTGGCGTTCTCGTCCGGCTCCCACGGGCGCGGCTCGGCGTCCTCCGGCACGTCCAGGCTGGCCTCGTCGCCGAGCACGTACTTGAACTCGGCGTCGACGCCCTTCAGGGAGTCCTCGAGCTCCGGGTCGACCAGCAGCATCCGGGCGCCGGAGTGCTCGACGATGTACGCCACCTCGTCGGGACGGAGCCGGAAGTTCACGGGCACGAGCACCCGGCCGGACCCGCAGACGCCGAAGAACGAGGTCAGCAGCCGCGCGCTGTTGTGGCTGACGATCGCGACCCGGTCTCCGACCTCGAGGCCGAGCTTGTCGAGCATCGCCGCCTGCCGTCGCGCACGGGCTCCCACCTGCGCGTAGGTGAGCTCGCCGAGAGAGGGTGCGGGCTGGTCCGGCTCGTCGACGACACCGACCCGCTCGCCGTACACCTGCACCGCGCGGTCGAGGAAGTCCGAGACGCTGAACGGGACGATCATGGGGCCACTGTAGGCCCGTTTTCGGCAGTCCGTTTCGGGAAACCGGGCCCGCATGGACACCTCGACGCTGAGTGAGCTCTTCCAGTCCAGCGGCCCGTTCGCCACGGCGTTCGTCGACGTCGGACACGAGAACGAGAACGGCGAGCACGAGCACGAACTGCGGGTGCGCGCGGCCTGTGAGCAGCTCCGCGACCAGGGTGCGGACGACAAGGTCGTCGCCCTCGTCGCCGAGCGGCTCGGCGAGCTCCCTGCCCAGCCGTCTCCGGTGGCGAGGGTGGTCGTCGCCAACGCGGACGGCGTCGGGTACGACGAGCTCGCGAGCACCCGGGTCGACGTACCGACCGCGACGTGGGCGCCGCTGCCGGACCTCGCCCGGTGGATCGAGCACCGGGACAGCGCCGTGACGTTCGTGCTCGCGCTCGTCGACCACGAGGGCGGCGACGTGGCGCTCTACAGCTCCGACGTACCGGCCGCCGAGGAGGAGGCATCGGTCGGTGGTGAGGAGAGGTTCGTGCACCAGGTGCCGGTGGGCGGGTGGTCGGCGCTGCGGTACCAACGCAACACCGAGAACGTCTGGGCCCGCAACGCCGAGGCCGTCGTCGACGAGGTCGTCGGACACGTGCGCCGCGGGCACCGGCTGGTCCTGCTGGCCGGGGACCCGCAGTCACGCGGGCTGGTCCGCGACAAGCTGGCCGGCACGGAGGCGGAGCTGGTCGAGCTCGAGACCGGCTCGCGCGCCGACGACGGCGGTGACGACGCGCAGGCCCAGGCCGTCCGCGAGGCGCTGCTGGAGCAGGTCGTGACCCGGCGGCTCGGGCGCGTGCACGAGCTCCGCGAGCGGCTGGGCCGCGGCGAAGGGGCCGTCGCCGGCATCGACGACGTCACGGAGGCGTTCGTCCGTGGACAGGTCGACACCCTGCTCATCGATCCCGCGGCCGCGGCCGAGCAGGAGATCGACCCCCGGACGTACCGTGGCCTGTCGATCGGCACGCAGGAGACGGTTCGCGCCGACCTCGCGTTGGTCGCCGCCGCCGTCCTCACCTCCGCGAGCGTGACCGTCGCGGGCCGGACGGCCCTCGGCAACCAGCCGGTCGCCGCCCTGCTCCGCTGGGACCAGTGACCCTCAGCCGCGCGGCTGAGCAGGGTTGGTCGGGTCACCGTGCGAGGGCGGGTTGACCGGGTCACCCTCGGTCTGCGGCGACACCGGGGACCCGGTCGGCGGGGCGTGCTGCACCTCCGGCGTCTCCGCGAGCGGGTCGGCGCCGGTCGGCTCGGCGTCTCCGGAACGGAGCCCCTCGAGCCGGCGCTCGAGCACGTTGACGGCCGGCAGCCGGTCGCCGTGCTCGCGCTCGTAGGCGAGCAGCGCGGCCACGCCCTCGGCGTCGAGGGCACGGATCCGGCCCTCGAGCGAGCCGATCGGGAGATGGTCGTAGTCGGGCAGGGGCAGCTGGTCGTGGTGTGGTGCGCTCTGGTCGGTCACGCCGCGGCCGGTACCCCACCGGACGACGAGCATGAGAGTGCTCTCATCCGGCTCTCACGATCGCCCCACCATCGGCGAGGATGGTCGGTGTCATGAGCACCGTGTGGAAGGTCCTGGTCGGACTCGCGCTCGTCGTACCCATGGCGGCGTACGTCGCCGGCTCCCTCGCGGCGTCGGCCTCCGACGACCCGGCGCCACGCCACACCATCACGATCCGGGAGGCCCACCCCACCCGGTCGGCGTCTCCCTCGCCGTCGCCGACCCCCTCGCAGTCGAGCGAGCCAGAGGTGATCACGCCGAGCTACGACGACCTCGACGACGACCACGGTGGGGACCACCACGGCGGCGACGACCACTCCGGCAGCGACAACGGCGGCAGCGACAACGGCGGCAGCGACGACCACAGCGGCGACGACCACTCCGGCCACGGGCGCGGTGGTGGTGAGGACTAGCCCGTCGGTCCGGGTCCGGATCACCGCGACCGTCGCGCTGCTGGTGCTCGCGGGCCTGGTGGTGGCGGGCGTGGTCGTCTACACGATCGAGTCGCGGCGGCTGGACCAGCAGGTCCAGGCGCAGGCGGACGGCGAGTTCGCCGAGCTGCGGGCGATCCAGGACGAGGGCACGTTCGCGGCACCCGAGGCGCTGGTCCGCCAGTTCATGGCGACGAACCTGCCCGACGACGACGAGCTGCTGATCGGCTGGTGGGACGACCACGTCGGGGCGCAGTCGCCGAAGTGGGACGCGATCAGCCGCAGCGCCTGGCTCGCCGACGCGGTGCGCCCGCTGCTCGCGACCAACGGCAGCACCCGGCTCGACTCGGACTTCGGCGAGCTGCAGATCGGCGTGCAGAGCGTCCGCCAGGGCGATCGGGTCGGCGCGCTCGTCGTCGTGACGTTCCTCGACCGTGCGCGGTCGGGGCTGCACGAGACGATGCGCACCTATGCGATCGTGGCGGCGCTGGCCCTGCTGCTGGTGACCGCGATGGCGGCGTGGGTGTCGGGGCGGCTGCTCTCGCCGCTGCGGACCCTGCGGGAGACCGCCGACGAGATCTCCGAGACCGACCTGTCCCAGCGGCTTCCGGTGACGGGGAACGACGACATCACCGCTCTCACCCGCACGTTCAACGGGATGCTGGGCCGGCTCGAGGCGGCGTTCGTCGGTCAGCGACAGTTCCTCGACGACGCCGGGCACGAGCTCAAGACACCGCTGACGGTGCTGCGCGGCCACCTCGAGCTCCTCGACCCGGACGACCCCAAGGAGATCACGGCGACCCGCGAGCTGCTGCTCGACGAGACCGACCGGATGGCCCGGCTGGTGGGCGACCTGATCCTGCTCGCGAAGAGCGACCGGCCCGACTTCCTGCGGCTCCGTGAGGTCGACCTCGAGACGCTGACCCGCGACCTGGTCACCAAGGCGCGCGGCCTCGGCGACCGGGAGTGGGTGCTGGACGAGGTGGCCGCGCACAAGCTGGTCGCCGACGAGCAGCGACTCACCCAGGCAGTGCTCCAGCTGGCCGACAACGCCGTCAAGCACACCAGGGACGGGGACCAGGTCGCCATCGGCTCGTCGTACGGCGAGGGCGTGAGCCGGCTGTGGGTGCGTGACGCCGGGCCCGGTGTACCGCCGCCAGATCGTCAGCGGATCTTTGAACGATTCGGACGCGCCGCCGTACCTCCTGGTGACGAGGGCTTCGGCCTCGGCCTGTCGATCGTCGGCGCCATCGCCCGTGCCCACGGCGGCAGCGTCGCCGTCGAGGACGCCGAGCCGCGGGGGGCCCGGTTCGTGATCACGCTGCCGGAGGAGGACGAGTGGCCCGGATCCTGATCGTGGAGGACGAGGAGCGGATCGCGTCCTTCGTCGCCAAGGGGCTGCGTGCCGAGGGGCACCTGACCAGGACCGTGGCCGACGGCCGGGAGGGGCTCGACCACGCGCTGAGCGGCGACTTCGACCTGGTGGTGCTGGACATCGGGCTGCCGACGATGGACGGGTTCGCGGTGCTCGAGCACCTGCGGGCGCAGGGCTCCCGAGTCCCGGTGATCGTGCTGACCGCGCGGGACTCGGTGGGCGACACGGTCTCGGCCCTGGAGGGCGGCGCGGACGACTACATGCCCAAGCCGTTCCGCTTCGCGGAGCTGGTCGCGCGGGTGCGGCTGCGGCTGCGGCAGGACCAGCGGGTCACCGTGCCGCGCGAGGACGTCATCGAGTCCGGCGGCGTACGCCTCGACGTACGGACCCGGCGCGCCGTGGTCGGCCAGCGCGAGGTGGACCTGTCCGCGCGCGAGTTCGCGCTCGCGGAGATCTTCATGGTCAACGCGGGCCAGGTGCTCTCCCGCGAACAGCTCCTCGACCACGTGTGGGGCATGGACTTCGACCCCGGCTCGAACGTCGTCGACGTCTACGTCGGGTACCTGCGCCGGAAGTTCGGGCCCGAGGCGATCGCGACGGTGCGCGGGATGGGCTACCGGTTCAACCGGTAGCCCCCCCCCGCGCTCCTGTCGTCGGGTCAGTCGTCGTCGCCGTGGTCGTCGCCGCCGCCGTGACCGCTGTGGTCGCCGTGGTCGTCGCCGTGGTCGTCGCCGTGGTCGTCGCCGTGGTCGTCGTGACCGCTGTGGTCGCCGTGGTCGTCGCCGTGGTCGTCGCCGTGGTCGTCGCCGTGGTCGTCGTGACCGCTGTGGCTGTTGTCGTCGCCGGCGTCGTGGTCGGCGGGGTCGTCAGCGCCCTGACCGTGGTCGTCGCCGGCGTCGTGGCCGGCGGGGTCGTCAGCGCCCTGACCGTGGTCGTCCCCGGCGTCGTGGCCGGCCGGGTCGTCGTTCCCGTGGCGACCGTGGTCGTCCCCAGCGTCGTGGCCGGCGGGGTCGTCGTTCCCCTGGCGACCGTGGTCGGCCCCAGCGTCGTGGCCGGCGGGGTCGTCAGCCCCGTGACCGTGGTGCTGGCCGTGGTGGTGCCCGTGGTGGTGACGGTGGTGCTGGCCGGGGGCCTGGTCGTGGCCGGCCGGGTCGTCGGACCCGTGGTCGGCGAGCGCCGGGGCGCCCCACGCGATCAGCGCAGCAGTGGCGAGTCCGGCCACCCCGAGGGTGGTGGTCTTGAGCGTCGTCATCATGAAGTCCTCTCGTTGGCTTGCGTGAGGACGACGTTGCCGGGGCCCGGTGAGGTGGCCATGAGGTGCCGGTGAGAGTGCTCTCACGCGGTCGTTGCTGCCGTCCCGGCACTCGGCCCGCGAGGCGTCCACAGGCGCGCGCTGGTGGCCCGGTTCGCGTCCCCATCGTCGCGGTTGGTGACCAAACCGCAGACTCAGATCCGCCCAGAGCGACCCAGCGGTGCAGGAGCCACCCTTTGCGGCAACGAAACGGTGGCTATCCCACCGCCGACCCGGAGCACCCCGCGATTGGTCACGAACCGCACGCGATCGGCCCCGAAATCTGCGGTTGGTGACCAATCCGCATGCCGCACGAGCCAGCGGTGGTCAACGCCGCCAGGCGCGCAGCTTCCGCGCGGGCGCATCGGGAGCGGGTGACTCGGACTGCTCCCACACCCGCCGCCACTGGGCGACCGACGGGCCGGAGGGGTCGGGGGTCGAGCCGGAGGCGACCCGGCGACGGGCCTCCCACCACGTGGTGCGGTCCTCGTCGAGCAGGGCCGCGACGGCGTCCTTGATCCGGGGTGCGAACTCCCGCACGGACTCGTCGGCCCCGCAGACGAGGGGCTCGCCGAACCGGATGGTCAGCTGTCGCCGCCCGGGGGAAGGCCAGCCCTGGCCGCGTGGCATCGCCGCGAACGTCCCGCGGTGCGCGACGGGCACGACAGGTACGCCGTGCTCCTTGGCCAGGAACGCCGCGCCCATCCGGAACTTGCCCATCCACCCGTCGTTCGAGCGGGTGCCCTCGGGATAGATCACCAGGCTCCAGCCGTCGGCGAGCACCTCGCCGGGCGTGGCCGCGAGGGAGCCGCCGCGCCGGTCGATCGGGAAGGTGTTGAACAGCAGCACCGAGCCGACCGCCCGCCACCAGGTGTCGAAGAAGTAGTCGGCCGCGGCCGCCACCGCCGTACGCCGGCGCCACTCGTCCGGCAGCGAGAGGAGCACGAGCGGAGTGTCGAGGTGGGAGACGTGGTTGGCGACGAAGATCACCGGGCCGTCGATGCGATCGAGCACGTCGAGCGCCTCGACCCGGGTCCGCACCTGCGAGCGGAACAGCGGCTCGAGGCCGACCTTCTGGGCGACCTCGCGCGCGGCCATCGCGGGGCGTCGCCGCGACCAGTCCGTGCGGAACACCGTCGACCGCGCCGCGGGCACCCACTCCTCGGCGGAGCGCGGGACCTGCGGACGCCGCCCCCAGCGCCAGCCGCGGGACACGAGCCGGATGTCCTCGACGGAGGAGCGGACGAAGCTCATCGCACGTCCGCCAGCAGGTGGGGCGGGTTGTGCAGGTAGGTGATCGACGGGGACGTGCCGACGGTGCCCGACGCCATCTCGAGGGCGTCCGCGAGCGTCGTGGCGGCCCGGAAGCCGAGCCGCGACGCCACCCGCCGGTCCGCGCCCACCCAGATCACCTCGTCGACGTGGTCCATCGCGTGCGCCGCCCAGTACCACATGTAGAACGGGTGGACGCCGTGGTAGGCGTGCGAGGTCCGGTAGAGGTGGATGTACCAGGGGTCCTCCGCGAACTGCTGCTCGTACTTCTCCCCGACCACCGCCGGGTCGGTCGACTCGGCGAGCACCTCCTCGTAGAAGTCCACGTACGACGGGTGGTGCAGCTGGTTGAAGCCCTCGTTCAGCGGGTGGTACAGGATCACCGCGCCGCCCTTGCGGACGACCGGCTGCCCCCGGTAGGAGTTGAAGTAGTAGCCGAGTCCCATGCAGGTCGCCAGCACCGGGTTCATCGACGAGTTCACGTTGTACGGCCCGAGGTACGGCACGCCCATCACCAGCACGTCGGACTGGCCCTGCACCTCCACCAGGTGCTGCTGGTGGACCTTCTGCAGCGTCCGCTCGTGCACGGCCTCGACCTCGCCGGCGTTCACGCCGGTCAGCCCGTAGACCGAGCGCATGTCGTGGAACATCTTGTGCCGCAGCCGCTGGGGGGCCGCGGCCAGTCCGCGTCGTACGCCGAGCATCGACGCCTGGTCCTTGACCGACCACTCCCACTCGCGCTTCTGGAGGAAGTCGAACGGCTTCGGGAAGACGTCGTTGTTGAGCGTGGTCTCGATCTGGAAGACCTTGACGGTGTCCTTGATGACCCGCCCGATCCGCCACGCCGAGTGGTGCATCGCCGAGTGCTTGTGGTCCATGAAGGACCGCGACTGCACCATCGTCTTGGCGTTGTGGTGGTGGCGCAGCGACTTGTACGACGCCAGCCCGATGCCGACGGACTTGTGCCCGCCGTCCATCGCGACCAGGTTCACGTTGACGTAGACCAGCAGGTCGGACTCGGCGGCCCGCTTGCTGATCTCGATGTCCTCGCCCTTGTCGGTCGTGCCGAGGTGCGCGAGCGCGTCGCGGTCCTCCGCGTCGAAGTTGTAGAGGTCACCCTGCGGGTAGAACGAGCGGAACACCCGCTCCCCCACGATGTGCTTGAGCTCGGCGGCGGTCATCCGGCGGTGCAGCGCGTTGGCCGCGATCAGCTTGACGTCGTCGACGCCGGCCTCGGCCGCCATCGTGAGCACGTGCTCGATGATCCGGCCGCGGATGTCGGGTGCCTTCATCGTCGGCAGCGGCAGCGACAGGTCGTCGAAGGCGATCGTCAGCCGCATCCCGGCGAACAGCAGCTCGGGCAGCGGGTCCGAGTCGACCGGGTGCAGCAGGGCCTCGCGGATGGCCGCGTCGACATCCGGCACGGCGGGGATCGACTCCGGCGGGTACACGACCCGCGTCCCCAGGGGGAAGCCGTCCTCCAACCGGAAGCCGAGCCCCTCGTGCACGACGAGCGGCGGGGTGCGGTCGTCCACCTCGAGGACGAATCCGGGGCGACTCATGAGGAACTCCTCGGGTCGAAGGCGACTTTGACCGTGCCGAGGCGGCCGGCCGAGTGGGCGTGGTCGAGCGCTTCGCGCCAGCGGTGCAGCGGATAGCTGGCGACGGACTTGGCGAGCACCTGGACGGCGTCGGTGGCGACCAGCTCGGTCGCCCGCGCGAACGCGTCGTCGGAGCGCGCGGAGGCGTAGGTGCCGACGACCTCGAGCTCGCGGAACCAGGCAGCGGAGAGGTCGGCGGGGGCGGGCATCCCGGACAGCACGACCCGCCCGCCGGCCCGCGTGGCCTGGAGGGCGGTCTCGAGCGACTGCTTGCTGCCGACCGCGTCGACCGCGACGTCGACGCCGCCCAGGAGGTACGGCGAGGAGAACTGCGGCTCGAGCTGGAAGGCGCCGGTCGCCCGGCGGACCCGCCGGAGCACCTCGCCGGGCGCGACCACCTCGGTCGCGCCGAAGTCGCGGGCCAGGTCCCTCTGGTGCGGGTGCTTGGCGACCACGATGATCTCGCCGGCGTCCGTGAGCTCGCGCAGCGCGAGCGTCGCGAACAGCCCGACCGAGCCGGCGCCGCTGACCAGCACCCGGTCGCCGGCACCGACGCCCGCGCGCAGGGCCGTGTGGACCGCGCACGCGACGGGCTCGATCAGGATCGCCTGCTCGTCCGAGAAGCCCTCCGGGACCGGGTGGAACTGGCTGCGGTGCGCGGCCAGCTGCTGCCCCCAGCCGCCCCCGGTGTCCTTGCAGAACCCGGTCTGCAGGCCGGGGGCCAGGTGCCCGACGGTGATCCGCTCGCAGCGGTTGGTGTGACCGGAGCTGCAGGCGGTGCACGGCTCGACGCCGCGGGCCGCGCAGGTCAGGACCGGGTCCACGACCACCCGGGTGCCCTTGGGCAGGTCCTCGCAGTCGTCGAGCAGCTCGGCGACCACCTCGTGGCCGGGGACGAAGGGCAGCGACACGACCGCCGAGAAGTACAGGCTGGTGCGCCCGGACAGCGCCCCGAGGTCGGAGCCGCAGATGCCGGAGAGCCGGGTCCGCAGCCGCGCCCAGCCGGGGCGGTCCGCTCGCGGCTCGTCGATGGTCACCAGCCGAAGCGGCGCCGCGAAGCCCGACAGCACGCCGGGCATCCGGCCACCGATCGCCTTCCCGGCCATGGTGCGCGACACCGACCGGAACATCTCGAGCGCCAGCATCATGCGCGGTCACCTGCCGGGTTGAGGGTGCGGGTGTGGGAGGTCGAGCTCGCCCAGTCCTCGATCGTCCACCGGTTCCTGCGGGCGTGCCGGTAGAGCGACACGTCCGGGCGTACGGCGACCGGCCGGCCGACAGCCTCCAGCAGCGGCAGGTCGGAGTGGGAGTCGGCATAGCCGTACGACGCCGCGAGGTCGATGCCGTGCTCCGCGGCGTACTGCCGCATCCACGCGGCCCGCGACTCCCCCACCAGCGGCGACGACCTGAGGTAGCCGGTGCACACGCCCTGGTCGTCGACGGCGAGCTCGGCGGCCTCGATGTGGTCGAAGAGCGGGCGCAGCGGCCGGGTCAGCGGCCGGATGGCGCCGGTGATCAGGACGGTGCGATGACCCGCGGCGCGGTGCTCCCGGACCTTGCGCACCGCGGCCGGCGACAGCCGGGTCAGGACGTGGTCGGTGAGGTGCTCGTCGGCGATCGCGTCGAGGTCGGCCAGCCGGGCGCCGTCGTACTCCCGGTAGACCGAGCGGAGGAACGCGCTGCGCTCGCGGCGCTCGGCCTGCACCAGCAGGGGCACCCGGGCTGCAACGCGGGCCAGCTCGGCGAACCGCTCGGAGCCGGACAGCTCGCGCAGCCGGAGCCAGAGGTAGGTCTCGATGACGTTGGAGGACAGCAGGGTGCCGTCCATGTCGAAGAACGCGGCCACGTCGGGCTTCTGGACCAGACCCCGCGGGGCCGTCGTGGTCGGCCGCCGCCGGGCGGCGCGGACCTCGTCGAGCCGGCGGATCGGGGCGGTGACGGCCGGGCAGTGGATGTCCTGGAGGTAGACCTTCCAGTCCACGACCGCCGTGTCGAAGGCGAAGGCCTCCTGGTCGGCCGCCGAGAGCGACCGGTAGAGGGCGAGCGTGTTCGCGTCGGAGAACTGCAGCTCCGCCTGCGCGTACTCCTGGTAGAGCCCGAGGTAGCGGCGCAGGAACTCCAGGCGGCGGCCCTGCTGGTCGAGCTTGCGGGCCAGGTCGCGCGTCCGGTCGCTGCGCGGCGCGTGACCGATGACGTAGTCGGCCACCTTGAAGGCGCGCTCGCTGGTGCTGAGCAGCCGCTCCACCGTCTGCGACCCCGGGAAGCGCCACTCCGGCAGCCGGGTCGCGCCGCGGTCGCCGGAGACGAACGGGTGGGCGTCGAAGTAGGCGCGCACGTTCTGGTACAGCGTCCCGAAGGTCAGCGGGTTCCGGTCGCCCGACGACACGTGGAAGTAGTCCGGCCGGCCCGCCTCGGGCGGGTGCGCGAGGACCCCGACGATCGCGGCCACGACCTGGTCGACCGGGACGATGTCGACGATGGTGTCCGCCGCGCCGGGCATGTCCGGGAGCTCGCCGCGCCCGTAGGCGAGGATCAGCGGCTCGGCCATCTTGAAGCCCTCGATCCAGCCGGGGTACGGCTTCTCGAGGGCGGACTCGATGATGCTCGGGCGGACGATCGAGACCCGGTGGTCGACGGCGTACGCCTCGACGACCCGCTCCCCGAGCGCCTTGGTGAACGTGTAGCAGTCGGTCCAGCCGAGGCTGCGGGCCCGCTCGGTGCCGACCCGCACCAGCTCGGTCTTCACCCACTCCTTGCGCGCGGCCTCGGTCGCGGCGGCGGAGGTCAGCAGGCCGGCCCGGCTGTGGGTCTTCTCGGCCTTGCGGCGCTCGCGCTCGAGCACGAACGCGCTGCGGCTCTGGTGCTCGATCGAGCGTCGCTGCGACAGGCCCCACGCGAGCTCGGCCTCGAGGTCCACGTCGTGGTCGACAGGCGCCTCGGGGATCACGCCGCGGCGGCGACCGGCGACGTACGCCGTCGAGATGTGCACATAATGCGGATCGGTCCCGGTCTCCCGGATCCGCGCCAGGAGGTCACGGGTGCCGACCACGTTCGTGCGGAAGCCCTCGTCCACCGGCGGGTCGAACGACACGTCGCCCGCGCAGTGGACGACCGCGTCCAGGTCGGGCGGCAGCGGCGGAACGTCGGTGAGGTCCCCGGACAGCACCTCGACCCGGCTGGCGGCGTCCTCGAGCCCCTCGAAGACCGGCTTCTGGAGCAGCGTCGCGACGCGGGCCTCGGCCGTGGTCGAGCCCTTCGGGCGGACCAGCACCGTCAGGCGCGCGCGCGGGACCTCGGACAGGAGCAGCCGGAGCAGCGCTTCCCCCACGAAACCAGTGACGCCCGTGAGCAGAACGTGCTGTCCGTCGAGTCGATCGGCCACCGATGCACCCGTCACCCGCCGTAGTGTGCCCTGCCCGGCAGGTGACGGGCGAGTAACCCCCAGCTGGCGGGCAGCGGGCCGACCCCGCACCGCGCGTCGTCGCGGTGCGCCGGCGGCGCTGGTCGCCGCCCTGGATACCCATTCCGGGCGTTGCGGGACGGACCCGTGCCGTACCTACCATTGAGGATCATCACGCCGCCGAGGTACACGTCCTTCATCGGCCGACGGTCGCTCCTCACCGAGGTCAGGCAGCGGCTGGCCGAGTACCCCCTCGTGACGTTGACGGGCTGGGGCGGGATCGGGAAGACCCGGATCGCGGCGCAGGTCGCCGAGGAAGGCGCTCGGACCTTCAGCGAGGGACTGTGGTGGGCCGAGCTGGACGCAGTCCCGGACGCCGACCTCGTGGTGCCCACGGTGGCTACGGCGATGGACCTCCGAGCCGAGTCCGCCGTGCCGCTGACCGAGCTGATCGCCGACCACGTCGCCGACCGGAGAGCGCTGCTGGTGCTCGACGGGTGCGAGCGGGAGCTGCCCGAGGTGGTGCGGCTGCTGGTCGCCCTGCGGGCGGAGTGCCGGAACCTCCGCGTCCTCGTCACCAGCCGCCAGACGCTCGGGATGGCGGGGGAGGTCGTGGTCCGCGTGCCTCCGCTGTCGGTGCCCGAGCCCGGAGCGCCGCTGACCGCGCGGACCGCCGGGCAGTACGAGTCCGTCCTGCTCTTCCTGGACCGGGCATCGCTCGTCGGCGCGGACTTCCGGCTCACCGACGAGAACGCGCCAGCCGTGGGAGAGCTGTGCCGCGCGCTCGAAGGCATCCCGCTGGCCATCGAGCTGGCCGCGGGACAGCTCGCCGCGCTGGCGCCCGGCGACATGCTGGTCCAGCTCGCGGACCACCTCGCCCTCCTCGACCAGGGGTACGCCGACGCGCCCCCACGACATCGCTCCCTCGCAGCGTCCGCGGACTGGAGCTACGACCTGTGCAGTACCGCGGAACGCGCGCTGTGGTGCCGGATGTCGGTCTTCGCCGACGGCTACGACCTGCACGCGGTCCAGGCGGTCTGCGTCGACGACGACCTCGCGTCGTCCGACGTGCCGGGCCTGGTCGCCTCCCTGGTCGACAAGTGCGTGGTCGCCGCGGCGCACAGCGACGACGGGGCGGTCCGGTACACGATGCCGGCGTACCTCGCGGCCTACGGGTGGCGACGGCTCGTCGAGGACGGCACGCTCGGGCACTGGCGCGGCCGCCACGCCCACTGGATCGCGGAGCTGGCCGCCGGGTTCCGGTCGCTGTGGGTCGGGAGCCGGCAGGGCGCCCTCCTGCGCCAGGCGCGCCGTGAGCACGCGAACATCCGGGCGGCGCTCGAGTTCTGCAGCTCCGAGGACTCGCTGGGCGAGCTCGTGCTCACCATCGCCACCGACCTCGACGCCTTCTGGGTGACCACGGGGTTGGCGAACGAGGCACGGCACTGGCTGGAGATCGGCCTGGCCGGCCACCACGGCAAGCCGGCTCTGCGGGCCATGGCCATGGTGATGGCGGCACGGTTCGCGGGGCTACAGAACGACCTGTCCGAGGCGCTGGACTGGCTCGGGCAGGCGGACGCGGAGGCAGAGGCCGCCGACGACGACCAGGCCCGGGGGCTGACCCAGGTGCTGCGCGCCATCCTTGCCACGTGGGACGGCGACGTCGACAGGGCCGTCGCCGCCGCGCGCTCATCCGTCGAGCTGCTGCGGGACGGGGACGACGCCGAGTTCCTGGCCCTGTTCGTCGAGGGACTGTGCCTGGGGATGGCCGGTGACCGGGAGGCCGCCGAGCGCGTGCACGAGGACGTGATCGCCCGGACGACCGAGCTGGGCGAGACGTTCCGCCGGTCGCTGGCGCTCGCCGGGCTCGCGGAGCTCGCGCTCGCCGATGGCAACCTGCCCCGCGCGACCGTGGACGCGAGTGAGGCACTGCGGATGAAGACCGAGCTCGACGACCGGATGGGCATCGGCGTGGTCCTGGACCTCCTGGCCCGGATCGCCCTCGAGGACGCCGACCTCGAACGGTCGGCGATCCTGCTCGGCGCGGCCCACGCGATCTGGAACGACATCGGGATGCGCGAGACCGGCAACCCGTTCTGCCAGGCGTCCTCGCCCTGGCGGGGGGTGCACGACGCGCGCCGCCGGATGGGGAAGGCGGAGTTCCGCCGGTCGTTCCGGCTCGGCGCGGAGATCTCCCGGGATCGCGTGATCCGGTACGCGCTCACCGGCGAGCTCGGGCCGGAGACGCTCGAGGACGCGGCGGAGCCCTCACCGCTCACCAAGCGCGAGACCGAGGTCGCGGCCCTCGTGGCCGAAGGATTGTCGAACCGCGAGATCGCCGAGCGCCTGGTCGTCTCGGTCCGGACGGCGCAGGGACACGTCGAGAACATCCTGCGCAAGCTGGGGTTCACCTCGCGCACGATGATCGCGGCTTGGGCGACGCGGCAGACGGCGACGGACGGGAGCTACGCCGGTCACGGGCCGGCGGCAGGATGACGCCGCCGGCCGGTGGATGTCCCGCAACCCACCGGCCGGACGGCGTCGGATCAGCAGCCGCTGTCGTGCAGGGCGCGGCTGTCGGCCTTGGTCTTCACGAACTCGGCGAGCCGGTCGCCCTCGAGCGGGGCGTACTTGGTGCCGCCGTCGCTGTTCCAGGCGAGGCCGAACCACGCCTCCGGCGTGGACAGGATCGCCTCGCCGGCAGCCTTGATCGCGGCGGCGGTGAAGCCGTTGTACTCACCGAGGCCGATCGGCTTGCTGCCGAAGCCCTGCTGGTCCATCCAGGTCGCCAGCAGCGGCACGGCCCGAGCGGGGAGCTTGGTGCCGGGGGCGGCAGCCGTGCCGGACTGGTAGGAGTCGACGGCCACGAAGTCCCACTGGGTGAGCAGCGACTTGCTGGTGAAGCTCGTGAACTCCGCGACCTTGTTGTCGAGCAGCCATCCGTTGAGGATCGGGCCGACCTCGATCTTCGGCGTCGTGGACGACTTCATGATGTCGAGGAACTTCTGCGAGCCGGCGCGGAACTTGGCCGGGTCCATGTCGCCGGACGGCTCGTGCCAGAAGGTCACGGTCACCGGCACGTTGAGGCCGGCGAGGTAGCTGTGGGTGGCCTTGAGCCAGGAGTCGTAGCCGCCGTTGATCAGCGTGTCGACGCTCGGCACCTTGTAGGAGATGACCGGCATCTGGCGGGCGGCGACCGCCTGGGAGATGACCGAGGACTGGGCCCGGCCGTCCGACTGCAGGTTCGCGAAGACGCGACGGGCGGACACGCCGCACGCGCCGACCTCGGAGATCCGCTGGCTCCACATCCCGGCCGGGGCGGACATGCCGATGACCTTCGGGGCGGTCGCGGTGGTGGCGGCAGCCGTGCGGGGCGCCGGGGCGGCGTCGGCGGACAGTGCGGGGGTGGTCGTGATGAGGGCGGCGACGGCAGCGAGGCCGGCCAGCGCAGAAACGCGGGCGCGCTTCATGGACTACTCCTTCGGGGGTTCGGGGGATGGCGGCTCATCGGCGGCTGGGGAGTCATCACGAGCCGCTCGGAACGAGGGCATGACGCAGCACTGGGTGAGCCGAGACGACACTGACAGGGACCCAACCGGCCCCACACCGTCCGAATGACGGGTATCGATACCCGTTCGCGGATCCGCGCGCCGACGGGCAGTGGTGGGCGCAGAGGGGATCGAACCCCCGACCACCTCCTTGTAAGGGAGCGGTGGGGCATCCAGAGCCGTGTTGCTCGGTGTTGCTTGAGGTTGCACTGTAGCGCGTATGCGCAGGTCAGATGCCCTTTTCGGCCTCGCCGCGCTCAGCGAGCAGCAGACTGCAACATCTAGAAACAGAGCAACTTCGGCTCAGAAAGTAGTCAAAAAGGTAGTCAGCCCGACAGGGCCGCCCCTCAGCCAGCGCGTTGGCGCGGTAGCCGGAGGGGACTTCCTACTGTTGCGATCCGTTCTGCCGCTCCCACTCAGCCAGCCGGTGTTGGTAGTCGGCCCACTGGCGCGCATGCTCTTGGTGGGCTGTCCACGCCTGCCACTCTTGGAACTGACGCCGCTGCCGCTCCGCTTCAGACGGGCTCACCGCGAGCATGATCCCTCCGG
This sequence comes from Nocardioides sp. URHA0032, assembly GCF_000620645.1. GTDB lineage: Bacteria > Actinomycetota > Actinomycetes > Propionibacteriales > Nocardioidaceae > Nocardioides. The sequence continues at coordinate 340,896 of NZ_JIAV01000018.1, forward strand.
CTAGACCGACGGTCATCATGACAGCGCCCGCCTCATAGAACCGGACGACAGACTGGCGTCGGCATTGCTCGCTCAACCCGAAGTCGTCTGCCTGTGACGTGTCCTGAAACGCGGTCACGATCGGGATGCCACACGAACCCTCAGTCCCAAGAAACGTGACATGGGTCGGACTCAGCGAGAGTACGAGTGCCACAAGGAACGCGCCCCCGAGTAAGAGGGAACCAGCGATCTTCATGGCCGAAGACTAGGGGTGGATCTGCTCGCGGCGAGGCTGATTGTGCAGGTCAGGCGGTACGCCTCCGGAAGCGGTTCAGAGTCAGCGTCTCCAGCAGTGACCACGAGGCCAGCGAACCGGGCAATTCGCTGTAACTGCCCGCTTCGATCCTGCGGGCCTGCGTGGGGTTGCTGAGCGAGCGCGCGGCTGCCGACAGGATCACGCTCCGGATCTCAGGCGCGACGATGACGACGGTCGGATTGTTGTCGATCATCAGTTGGTTGTTGCCGGGAGACTGGAAGCCCTTGCCGTTGGTGTACGCCCAGATCATGTGAGCGACTGCGCTCACGTGCTTGTCGGCCTGCATGGACAGGGCTACGTCGTTCTGAGGCAGCCCTGCCCACGCGAGCACGTCGGGCCCTGTCGGGATCGTCGCCATGACTCAGACGTTCACGCCGCGCAGGACGACGACGGCCTCAGAGTTCAACGCACCGATGTCCATCCGGCAGACCACGCGGAGCGCCTGCTGGTCGTAGGCCGCGAACGTCTGGTCGAGCACCTTCACGCTCGGCGCGAGGTCACGCGCGACGGCAACCTGACTCGGGTCCCAAAGGATGACTGAGGTCGTGTCCGTGGTGCTGTCCACGACGGGGATGCGCTTGGTGACAGTCACCCGGTGACCCAGCAGCGTGTAGGCCCCGGCCTCGGTCGGGTCAGGCTGAATCTGGTAGCGCTGCTGACCGTCCTTGATCTTGCGAAGGCTGATGAACGTCTCCGGGCGCATAATCCAGCGCAGGCGCGTCGGGTCCACGTCAGCGGCGAGAGCCGCGCCCTCGGCGTCGTGCAGGTCATCGAGCGCGAGGGCACCGACGCCGGTCAACTCGGTGGTGTCGGCCATGTTGAGCAGCCCGACGGGTGCCGTGCCCGCAGTCGTGCCGTCGCCCTCGTCGCCCTCTCCGGCGATGAACTGCCGGTCGAGTACGTCGGCCACGTCCTTTACCAACCGGGCCTTCAGCGCAGCGTCGAGAGCGACGATGGCCTGTCGCGCCAACTCGTTGGAGTAGCGCGTGAGGGTCTTCAGAGACTGCATCGTCTCGGGAAGGAGGGTGACCTCATCGAAGGTCGGGTTCACTTCCCCGATCTGCTCGTTCTCCCCGAACCAGCCGGGAGAGGTAGCCGGTCCCATCTTGGGGATGCGGACCGGGGAGCCGTTCGTGTCGAAGATGCGGACACCGCTGGCGAGGATGACGGACTGGTCCTCAAGCGGCTGGATCAGGATTCTCTGAACCTGCTCGGCGGTGAGTTCGTTGGCGGAGGTAGTGCTGACGGCCATGGCGGGGTGCCTGTTCTACGAGTCGGTATGGACTCGCGTCAGGCATCTGGCCGTCTGCGCTTACATCACTCGCGGGATCAACCCGTCAGCGGTGCGGTCGCCGGGAGTATCGGCGGCAGGGTCAGCGCGCAACGTCAACTGAGTTCACCGGTTTCGCTCTCAGGCGTCGCGGACCGGTGGAATGCTCCGGAAAAACCGGGAGGAGAAGTGGATGAAGGTCATTGGCTCGCTGGTCCTGCTCGTCGCCGCGATGTACGTATTGAGTTACGTGCCACTCCTGCCGTCTCCGGGCCTCATCGAAACGACTCCGACGCTCACCTACTCCCCGGATGACGCTCCAAGCGACGCAGCCGAGTTGGACCGCGACATCAAGGAGGCATGTGCTCACATTCCGTTCTTGATCCGCCCATTCGCGAACAAGCCCGACCGTGTCCATGTCATCGCGGAGCAGGACGACGGGTCCACAATCTCAACCGATGTGGACTGCAAGACCGGCAACTTGAGCAACCAGCAGCACACCCGCGCCAAGACGTAGATGGACGACGCCGCAGTCTGGGCCCGAAGGACCATGACGAGTAAAGGGAGGCTGGGCTGGGACCGATGAGAAACCCCGCTCGGCGCAATGATCCGAGCGGGGTTCTCCGGAGGACGGCACGGGGACATCGACCAAGAGACCCGCACCGCCAACGGAGTATCGGCCAGTTCCCCTACGCGCCCGCGCGCAGAAGGTGGGCGAGGTCCACCGCGTCACTGGCATCACCCCGGAAGCCCTGTCCGGCGTCACCTCGGACGCGCGCTAGGTGCGGCTTGTCGGCGGCCAAGGCCCCGGCGGCAGCCTTGATCGTCGCTACGTCGGGAAGGCCAGTCTCGGGGTCGTTGAACTCGTCTGACCACGGCAGGTCGGCATGGTCGTGCAGAACGCCTGCGGTTCCCTGCTTGAGGTAGGCGACTCGCAAGGCCTCGCGTAGCGGGCCGACCTCATCAAGGGCCTCCCTCGCCTTCGTGCGGTGCTCTGCGGCCTCGGCGCGCAGTTCCTCGACGTACGACCTCGGGAACGTGTCCGACTCAGTTTGGATGGTCTCGGGGGCGACGGTCTCGGAGGTGGGTTCGGTCATGGTGACTCCTTCAGGCAAAAGGACGGGCAGTGCGGATGAACGAGCAATCGGCCCGACATTGGGGCAGGGGCTCGGGTGCGGGGTCTTCTAGGGCGTACTCGCTCATGCCGCCTCGGGCCTCGGCGTCGCGGGCGTCTGAGCGGAGACCCGGAGTGCAGTTTCAGCGGCACCTTGCCGGGCCAAGTCCGCGATCTTCTCCGGTGAGTAGCCCAACCGGGCCTGAGCCTCGGCGGTCGGGATGATCCCAGCGTTCAACAACTTGGTGACTGAGTCGGCGGTCGCGGCCTCGCTGCGCGTGGAGGGGTCCGACCACACGACCTCGGCGCGGACACGGCGGGGGTCGCCACCGTGGGTCACCGCGTGCATCAGTGAGGCGACCTGAGCCCACGACCGCCCGAAGGTCACCATCCGGGCGTGAGCCTTGGCAACCAGCCGTGCCTCTGCGGCACGGATCGCGTCGGCGGAAGTGGCCTGATCGGCGTTCATGCCGAGCATCTGCGCCGGGAGCCCAGACAGGGCCGCGATCTGCTGCGTGATCGTGTTGACCAGCGAGCCGTACGACGACAGGTCAGCGCCCGGGAACGCGCCGAACCTCGTCTCGGGGTCCTCGGACTGCCACAACTTGGTGCTCTCGTCGCTGAACGGGTTCAACGCGTTGCCGTCTGCGTCCTCCACAACCTCAAGACCGGTCGCCCAGCGTCGCTGACGGGCCGTGTGCTCGGAGGAGACCAGCGAGTCGGTCATGACCTTGACCAGCGCGTCGTTGAGGTCGGCAATCGGGGTCATCTCCGAGACTCCATGCACGTCCGCGACTCGACCCCGGTTGGTGAACGGCACCACCGGGACCACGCCCAGCGGGTTCGGCAATCGGTCGGTTTGCTCCCAGCCGGTCGGCGGGACCGTCCCGCCCTCGGGCACTCCTGCCTTACTGACGTAGGAGACGACGGCCTCGGGGCCGTAGAGCACCCCGTAGGCCTTGCCGTCGGCTGTCCAACGCTTCCACGCGGCCACGACCTCGCGCGTCACCGGGTGACGGTCCGTCACGATCTGCGCCGGGGCCTCCGGGTTGACGGTCGGGCCGAAGCCGTCACCCCAGACCGTGACCGCGCTCCGCCCGACTGCCAGAGCGTCCACGTGGACCTGTGCGGAGCCGTCCTCCATGCCCAGCGACCGCCACGCCTCCCACAGGCTCTCGTCGTGGGTGCCGTTGATCAGGAAGCCGGAGACCTGCAACCGCTCAGCCAGCGCATCGACTGCAAGAGCGCAGAAGTTCACCGACAACGCCTTGAGCCGGTTGCCCAACGCTTGCTTGGCCTCGGGGCTGAGGAAGGTCAGCGGCGACTCTCCGGCATAGCGCTGCTCAAGCAGGCGCACCCGGGACCCCTGCGCATCGAGCCGCTGGTTCAGTTTCTCAATCTGACTGGTCAAAACGCAGCCACCCTCCGGGTCCGCTTCGGTTTCGTCGCGTAATGCACCGCTCGCGCGTGCGCCATCACCGCGCACACGGCGAGGTCGATGCGTTGCTCGCTCTTCTTGCTCGATTTCGTCAACCGCGTGCCCCGGTGGTCCTCGGCAACGCGGGCGTTCGCCACGTGCTCAGCAAGCGCCGGGTCGCCCGAGTGCGCCACCGTGCCGTTCGTGAGCGCCTCACGCAGGGCGAGCGTTGCCGGGGTCATCCGCTGCGCGGACTGCGGGAACTCAGAGACCCGGATGCCGTCGCGGGCGAGCACCTGCAACGACCGGTTCCATCGGTAGGGGTCAGCGGTCACCTCAGCGACTCGCCAGCGCCGACAGGCCTCCCGGATCGCGTCTTCGACCGCCAGCACGTCCACCCGCCACTCCGGGTCGCCCGGATTGGCCCAGTGACCGGCGACATCGAGCAGCGGAACATCCCCGATCCGGCACACGACCAGCCCGGTGCTGTCTTGGGAGAAGGAGCCGTCGAGTGCGAGCACCACGTCAGCGCCGTCCTCGATGGCCTCGCCCGTGCCGCGCCCAGCCCACTCCTGCGGAGTGATCCACACGTCGTCTGCCGAGACGATCCACTGACCCAGCCGTGCGCGGCGGAAGGTCGCCTCACGGATCTTCGGTGGCAGCAGAGCGCGCATCGCGTCCGCGTGCAGGAAGTCCCCGAGAGCCGGGTTCGCGAGCGCCCATGCCGACTCGTCGTCAATCTCGCAGCCGTCCGGCGCAGCGAACTCCCGGAAGTACATCGACCGGTCGCCGGGGTTGGCGAGCGCGGCGGCTCGCAGGTCGTACATCACCGAGTCCGACGCGTCCGGACTCGGAGTGCCGATGCACAACGTCAGCGACGACTCCCGCTTGCCGGACGCGAGGGCCGCGACCTCGTAGGTTCGTCGGTCGATGACGCCAATCTCATCGAGGATCATCAGCGACGGGTCGAGACCTTCGAGGTTCGCCGGGGTCGCGGAGAGCACCTGAAAGACCGAGCCGGTACGCGGGACAACGATCTTGTCCTTGAACAACTGCACGCGCTTGGACAGCGGCTCCGACAGTTCGACCATCCGAACGGCAGCGTCGAACGTCAGCCGGGCCTGTCGCTCGTCCACGGCCACGACATAGACCCGCGCGCCCTCCTCACCGGAGAAGAGCGCATTGAGGCCCAGCGCGGCGGCCAGCGTCGTCTTGCCCTGTCCGCGAGGCAGCGACCACAGGGCTAGCCGAGGACGTGGCTCACCGAACGCGCCCCGAATGAGTTCGCGCTGCCACTCGCGGAGCACCATCGGCTCACGAGCCCCGGTGCCCTTCGGCGTGCGAACGAACTTCTCGATCCACGCGATGACCCGGTCAGGACCTGCCTCCGGAAGGTCACCAACTGCCAGCGCTCGCGCAGACGCTGCTGACTTGGGACCGGCCTTCACCGGCGGAGTATCGGCGCGTGTCCGCTAGCGTCTGCGCTCAAGCAAATTTGGAGGCCTACGGATGACTGACCCGACAGCACTCGACTACTGGACGCTCGCCATCGCGGTTGTCGGAGCGCTGACGGGTATCGCTGCCCTGTGCGCGCAGGTCTGGGCACACGTTCTCTCGGGCCCGCGCGTCAAGGTCGGCCTCGCCAACTCACTTCCGGTCACGCCTAGCGGTCCGAGTAGGTGGCTTCTCAGCATCGAGGCAAGCAATGTGGGACGCCTGCCGGTCACGGTGACCTCATTCGGTGTGTCGTTCCGCGAAGGCCGCAAGTGGAAGAACATGCCGGGGTTCCACCCTCCTCAGGCGCTCATGCACGGGCCCAGCGGCGCGCATAGACTCAATGACGCCGAAGCAGTCACGTGGTTGCTCGATCCCGTGCCCTTCGCCAAGACGATCAGCGACGTGGGCGTCAGGAATGTGTACGGCTTCGTCAATCTTGCGACGGGCAAGACCATCCGCAGCAGGAAGTCCTTTGATCTTGTGAATCTCGCGAGCCTTGAGGGCCTCCACTAGCCCGGATGTGTAACTGCGTCCGGCCCTAAACGCGCGGACGCCGTAAAGGACAACGCATCCCCACGCCCCGTGGTCAGAGGTCGAACTCGGAGTTGATCGCGTGCTCGAACATCGGCTCGAAAGCGCTTTGCACCTCGTCCCACGGGTGCTCGCCGTTCACGCCGCGCCCGACGACGTAGGCCGCGTACGGCGCGACGGGGCCTCCGAACGTGACCTCGCCTTCGTACACGTCGCCCTGCATGGACGAGGTCCACGAGCCGGAGCCCTTGAGGCGACCGGTCCGCACCGGCATGGACTCGCGCAGACCCTCGCAGAACGCCGCAGTCACCTCGGCCAGCCGCTCCGATAGACCCTCCGTGCGCCCCATCGCTCTGAGGTCAGCGATCATCTTGTCGAGCCCGTACCCGGTCTCGATGATGCCTCGATCACGCCGCGTCACGGGCACGCTCCGATCCCGGTCGAGCAGGACCAGCAGAGGAGTTGCACGACCTGCACAACACCCGCACGTCCTCAAGACGGATGGGCTTGCCCTCGGCCTTGCGCTGCCAAGCGATCGGCAGATGGTCGGCACTCAGGCCCTCGGTCGCTCCGCACTCATCGCAGTAGGTCTGGAGCCTGCGGGCACGGGCCGACAACTTGCGCCACGAGTAGTCGTAGCCGCGTTCCTTGCCAGACAGGCGGACGCGGGAGCGTTCGACAAGCCGAGCCCGAGCAGCAGCGCACTCGTCGCAGCGCGAGCCCTCGGCCAGTTCCCCGCAGTCGAGGCACGGCCTACACATGTTGCTGTCCACGCTCCCTCGCTTCCATGAGTCGAAGCGAGTATCGGCGCGCTCAGTCGTCGTCCTCGTCGGGAATCATGAGAAGCCGGACGGGCTCGTGCCCGGACACGCGAAAAGCACCGTCGTCCAGCAGGTCGAACTCGTCAGCGGCGAGCGACATCCAAGTGCTGAGTGGCATCGCGCCCGGGGATTCCCCAACCTCGTTCATGAGGTGGGGCAACGTCATCCAGAGCGCCGAGTCGAGACCGGAGATGCGAAGCGTTACCCGCTTCAGAGCGGTGAGGACTGACTCGACTGAGTCAAGATCACGCGACACCACCGCCGCCGACGAGGAGGCGTTGTGGAACCTCTGCGGTCGGAGCACCTCCCAGCGGGGCGGCGTCTCCGAGTTGAGCCTTATCTCGGGTAGCCACATGTCATGCACCACCCGGTTCCGTTCTTCGTTCACGACTTTCGCGGCAGAGAGAGCATCAAGGCCTGCGTCCAGCAGGTCGGCCCCGATGTCGGTCCTACTCAGCATCACGCGACAGTCCGCGACCAGCCGGTTGGTGCTGGTGATGCCGTCAGCGAGGTAGAAGGCCGGACTCGGAAAGACCAACGTCCCGAACAGGCTGCGGAGAGCGATGTCGAGGTCAACATGCGCCCGGGCTACTCGCCCGATCCGGAGGGTCAGCGCCTCCTCGTCCGCGTCCATGTCGCACAGGGTGACAGCCCTATCCGGGTCACCGACTGCGGCGCGCCGCCCGGCTCAGGACGCCCGCGCATTGGGCTCCCGCGACATCAAGTCAGTCGGTGACGACTTCGTAGCGTGCGGTCAGCAGCACCGAACGGTCACCGTCAGGGATCAGGGTGAGCGTCGGGCCATCACGGCGGTACGACGAATGCACGTCGGCCCACGCTCGCCCGGTGCCGTGGAACAGGGCATCAACCGTCACCCAGACCACCCACGCGCGCTGGTCCGCGTCGTCCTTGAGCGGCAGCCCGTCCGGGTCCCGCGTCCGGTCGCTCAGAACGTTGATGTGAAGCACTGGGCATCGGGCCCCGTTCTTCGGCTGCGCCCATGAACTGGGGGTCAGAACTTCGATCACGCTGGACCCGGTGCCCTCCACGCGCTCCTCAGCCGGACCCGTGTAGACGGTGAGGCCGGGCAGAGCCTCGCGGATGCGGTCGGCGGCGAGGCGGGCCAGCGGGGTGCTCATGCGACCTGCTCAACGATGAACTCGCAGTGATGCGGGCCCGCGCATGTCGAGACGGTCGCCGGCTCTGAGGTAACGCGGAAGTTGCCCACCGCGCCACGGGTCAGGGTCACCCGGTCACCGGGTCTCAGATCAGCCCCCGAGGCGGTCAGCAGCCGCGCCGTACGGCCACGGGTCGGTTGAACCTCGCTGCTGTGAGACGCTTCGGCTTGCGTACCGATGGTGTCGAGCAGGCACCAAACGTCGCCGTCCACGACGGACCACACGTTCAACGGCTCGCCGTTCAGGGTGGTGCGCTCGGCACGCTTGACCGTCGCGCGATGACGGAGCACGGAGTAGATCACGGCGAAGTATCGACCGAGTCGGTCACGGCCCTGCGTACGCGCCTGAGGCGCGCGTACACCGTGCTCGAGGCGAGATTGAGCGCCCTCGCGATCGCGGCCCCGGAGAGTCCCTCGTCAGCAAGGGCCGTAATCTCCTCGTCGCGCCGCGCCACCGCCTCGCGGGAGGGCCGAGGACGGTAGGGAACAACGCGAGCCGGACGAGCCTGTATCCGAGCAGCGGCCTCGGCCATTGCCACCACGTACTCCGGGTCTTCCCGGAAGGCCGACACGCCTTCATCGAGAAGACTCCGGAAGTGCTCTTGAATCTCGTCGTCGGTCAGAGGGTGGTCGGCAGCCGGGAGCGTGATCGTCCGCGCCTCTACCTGAGCCACGATCGCAGCCTTCATCCCTCGCCACCGAACAGGACCTCATCGTCGTCAGTAGGCCAGCAAAGGTCGGAGCGGTCTGCCGAGCAGGTCGCCATACCTTGCTTCACCGGGTTCAGGCACCCGTTGATCTGGCAGTCGCGGAGCGGGCTCGGCAGCGGGACGGACATCAAGTTGAAGTCGTTCATGCCCTACGTACGGGACTCACCTAGATTCTGCGTGCCGGGATTCTCCGGGAGATGTTTCGGGCGCTCTTCGACCCCTCCCCCATGGCGATAGACCTAGAAGGGTCATCACCATCCCGAGCCGTACAGGTCGCTCAGGCCGAGGCCATGGAGAGCGAGCCAAGAGACAGTTGGATGCCCTGCACAGCCCCGAAGAAGAGGGTTGCCCTCCCCCATTGGGTGCCCGCGTCCGATGCTCCGTCCGACGGGAGCCCACAGCCGCTGGTGATGTCCTCCGCCCACCAGATCAGACCGGACGCAACGCCTCCGGCTGGGTATCGCGTCCTGCGCAGTCCCTCGCGCCGACTGTCGGAATCTCCCCGGAGGCGCGGGGAGTATCGGCGCGAGGTTCGTACTCACCCGGCCCACATCGTTCGAGGCGCTGAGCCGTACGTAGGGCATGCCCAACAGCGACCAGCACATGGAAGCGCCCCTCCTCATCTCGCAGCAGGAGGCCGCACGCCTTCTCGGCGTCGAGCGGACGACCATCTGGCGGATGCTCAAGCGCCAAGACCTCACACCCGTGAGCGTCGGTTCCCGGCGCTTGGTGACGCGGGTATCGCTAGACGACTACGTCAGGTCACAGGCCGAGGACCGCTGAGACGGTGTCAGCAGCCTCCTGAGCCGCCTCCTGAGTGACGTGCGCGTAGATGCGGGCCGTGAACGCCGGGTCGTCGTGACCAAGGTTCTCCGACACGACATGGAGGGGGACCTTGTTCTGCAACGCGATGGTGGCGTAGGTGTGCCGCAGCGTGTGCGGGTGGACCCATTCGAGGCCCACCTTCCCGCGCGCAATCTCCACCGTTCGGTTCACAGCGCTGCGCGGCTCCACGGGACCACCGAACTTCGTGGTGAACACGAATCCGCTGTCGGTCCACTGAGTCCCAGCGGCCAGCCGCTCAACGGCCTGAGCCGCCTTCTGCGACCTCAACAGCGCCGTTCCCGCATCCCCGAGGCTGACCGTACGGAGGCTCTCGACGGTCTTAGCGCCGCTCACCGCTAGCAGCCCGTCCACCCGGTCCGCTGAGCCGTTGACCTGCGCCTCCCGGCGGTCCAAGTCCACGTCTGCCCACCGGAGCGCGCACACCTCGCCCTTGCGCATCCCGGTGGCGAGCAGCAAGCGGAGGATCGGCGCGTAGCGAAGTCCCTCAGCAGCAGTCAGCAGCGCGCCGACTTGCTCCGGTCGCATCGCCCGCGCCTTCTTCATCGGAACCTTGGGGCTTTTCATCTCTCGCGCCACGTTGACCGCCAGCAGCCGGTTGGTCACCGCGTCATCAAGAGCCGCGCGGAGCGCCTTAAGACAGCAGTTGCGGCTCTCAGCCTGATTACCCGCCTTCTCCATCGCCAGCATGAGGCGGGTCACGTCTGCCACGTTCAGACGGCTCAGCGGCACCGAGCCCAGATGCGGCTTGAGCCAGACCCGGACGTACCGCGCCTGCTCGCTCTTGTACTTACGGGACCGGTTGCTGGCCTTGAGGAACGTCAGCGTCCACTCGTCCAGCCATTCGCCCAGCGAGCGCGTCGAGTCGCGCACTGGCGCGCCCACGTTCAGCCGGTCCTGCATCTCCTTGGCCTTCGTCCGCGCCTGCGCCTGCGTCTTGCCGTAGGCGAATTTGGGTCCATCCGGCGTCGTGACCTTGACCGCGTACCGCCCGTCCGGGCGCTTGGTCATCCGTGCTGCCATGTTCGGCTCCTCCGTAAGGCTTGTCACCTCACGTACGGCTTCGGAGCCCTCTGACACTGACCTGCGGTAGTCAGAGAGGTAGTCAAACACCCCTACGTACGACACAAGCCGCCTTCCTCAACTGAGGAAAACGGCCTCTGACCTGCGGGTTTACTGGTGGGCGCAGAGGGGATCGAACCCCCGACCACCTCCTTGTAAGGGAGGTGCTCTACCGCTGAGCTATACGCCCGAGGCTCCGAGCCGCGCGGTCGGAGCGGGGCACAGACTACGGCACCCGAGGAGCGGGAAATGAAGTTGAACCGCAGGCGTCTCGGGTCACCTGCGGCTCAACGAGGCCAACAGTAGAGGCGCCGTTCAAGGGCTGTCGCGGGTTCGATTGAAAACCGCAGGATTTCCGCCCGGCCGGTCTAGACCGGAGCGTGAAATGGGTCAGATCACGGCCGTCAGCTGCTGCAGGTGCTCGTCCAGGTCGCGGCCCTCGGGCATCGCGTTGTGGGCCGCCCAGCGGACCTTGCCGTCCCGGTCGACGACGTACGACGAGCGCCTCGGGCAGCCCCGCTGGTCGTCGAAGACGTCGTAGGCCCGGGCGACCTCGCCGTGCGGCCAGAAGTCGGAGAGCAGGGGGAAGTTCAGGCCGTCCTGGTCGGCGAACGCGCGCAGTGCGTAGACCGGGTCGCACGAGATCCCGAGCACCTCGGTGTCGAAGGTCAGGAAGTCCGCGAGCCGGTCGCGGATGCCGGCCATCTCGCCGGTGCAGACCCCGGAGAAGGCGTACGGGTAGAAGAGGATGGCCACCGCCTTCTTCCCGCGGTACGACGACAGCGTGACGTCCTGGCCGAACTGGTCGCGCAGCGTGAAGTCGGGGGCTGCTCCGCCGAGCTCGAGACCGGTCATGCGACCAGTCTTCCACCCGGCACGGACAGCGCCCCACCCGGCAGGAGGTGGGCGGTCAGTCGGTGTCGAGCTCCCGCTTGAGCACCTTGCCGGTGGCGTTGCGCGGCAGCTCGTCGAGGAACACGATCTCGCGCGGCACCTTGTACCGCGCCAGGTTCTCCTTCACGTGTCCCTTGAGCTCGTCCTCGGACACCTCGCTCGAGGTCACCACGAACGCCCGCAGCCGCTTGCCGAAGTCTGCGTCGTCGACGCCGACGGCCGCCACCTCGACCACGGCGGCGTGCCGCATCAGGCAGTCCTCGACCTCCTTCGGGAAGACGTTCTCCCCGCCGGACACGATCATCTCGTCGTCGCGGCCCTCGACGTGCAGCCGGCCGTTCTCGTCGAAGCGGCCCACGTCGCCGGTCGACATCAGCCCGTCGACCACCTCCTTGTGGCCGCCGCCGGTGTAGCCCTCGAACAGCAGCCCGTTGCCGACGAAGATCCGCCCCGTCTCCCCCGCCGGCAGCTCCTGGCCGTCCCCGTCGAGGATCTTCACGATCGTCGCGTACGGCGGCTTGCCGGCGGCCGACGGCGCCTCCCGGAGGTCCACCGGGTCGGCGATGGAGGCGTAGGCGACCTCCGTGGAGCCGTAGATGTTGTAGAGGTTCTCGCCGAAGTGATCCATCCAGTCGGTGGCCAGGTCGCCCGGCAGCGCCGACCCGGACGAGGCGACGACCTGCACGCGGGAGAGGTCGTACCGCGCCAGCGTGTCCTCAGGGAGGGCCATGATCCGCTGCAGCATGACCGGGATCACGACGAGCGAGTCGCAGCGCTCGTCCTGGGTCACCGCCAGGCACTGCTCGGGGTCGAAGCGGCGCCTGAGCACGACCGTCGAGCCGAGCAGCATCGCCATCGCCAGGTGCGCGAAGCCCCAGGTGTGGAACAGCGGCGCGGCGATGTGCGTCCGCCAGCCGTACTTCAGCGGCATCCGGGACAGCAGCGAGACCGCCGCGTCGATCCCGGCCTCGCTGCGCGGCGCGCCCTTGGGGGTGCCGGTCGTGCCCGATGTGAGGATCACGATCCGGCCGTGACGTCCGGGCGGGGTCACGTCGTCGCCGGGCTGGGAGTCGATCAACGCCTCCAGCGTGTGGCCGTCGGCGCCGCCGTCGGTCCAGCCGAGCACCGACGTACCGACGTCGGCCTTCTCCAGGAGGCTGGTGAACTCCTCGTCGTGCACCACCACGGTCGGCTTCTCGCGCTCGAGGACGTCGACGAGCTGCGGGCCGGCGAACGCGGTGTTCAGGTACAGGATGTCGGCTCCGAGCTTCGCCGTCGCGATGCTGGCGTCCACGAAGCCGCGGTGGTTGCGGCACATCAGCGCCACGCTGTCGCCCTCGGAGACGCCCAGCTCCGCGAACGCCCGGGCCAGCGCGTTCGACCGGCGGTGCACGTCGGCGTAGGTCAGCTCACCGAGCTCGTCGACGATCGCCGTACGCCGGGGGTCGAGCAGCGCCGCGGCGGTGAACCCGCCGGCGGGACCGGTGCCCCAGTCCCGGAGGGCCTTGGCGGCCCTGGCCAGCGCCACCGGGTGGTGCGGGCGCAGGACGCCGGCCTGCCCGAGCACCTTCGCGGTGGTGCCCGTGGCGGAGGCCCCGCCGAGAACCTTCTGGAGGACGTCCTGGAGCACGCGTTGCCTTTCCTCGTGGTGTCTGCACCCGTGCAACGAGCGCGGACGGGGATGGTCCCGAGTGACCATTCCCGTGTCCCGGCGAGGCCGAATCCCTCAGGCGGGCGTCTTCGGTGCGATCAGCCTGGTGGCGGCCCAGTCCTTGCTGACGCTCGCGGTGGTGGTCTGCGAGAGGCCCGCGACCGGGGCGGCCTCGGCGATGTCGGCGGGGTCGACGGAGTTGGGGCGGCCCACCTTCGGGGTGAGCAGCCAGATGGCGCCGCCCCCGACCAGGTCGGTGAGCGAGTCGACGAGACTGTCGACGAGGTCGCCGTCCTCGTTGCGGAACCAGAGCAGGACGGCGTCGACCACGTTCCCGTAGTCGCCGTCGACCATGTCGGCGTCGATCCTGTCCTCGATGGCGACCCGGAGGTCGTCGTCGGTGTCGGTGTCCCAGCCCAGCTCCTGCACGACCATCCCGGGCTTGAAGCCCAGTCGGTCGGCCGGACCCGTGGCGGGCCCGTCGGTCTGGGTGGGTCCGCCACCCGGGGTCGCGCTCACCTTGCGCCTCCATTCACACGTCAGTCGACACGTCGGTCGAAGTGGGGAGTAGTCCACCGGAGTTGTGGCAGGGGCGCAACCCGTGTCCACAGCAAGCACCCCTCGGACGCCTACCGCCCAGTAAGGCGACCGGCCGATTTCACGCTCACAGGGTGCGTGCGACGATGGCGGGGTGACCGAAGACGCTGCATCCACCACTGGCACCGATTCGGGTACGGACAAGAAGCGGAACGGCGCTACCGCGACCGTCATCCACGAAGGCCTGCCCACCCAGCTGCCCGACATCGACCCGGACGAGACCCACGACTGGCTCGACTCCTTCGACTCCCTCGTCGACGAGCGCGGCCGCGAGCGCGCGCGCTACGTGATGCTCCGGCTGCTGGAGCGCGCCCGGCAGGCGAACGTCGGCGTCCCCGCGCTGCGGAGCACCGACTACATCAACACCATCCCCCCGGAGCGGGAGCCGTGGTTCCCCGGCGACGAGGAGACCGAGCGCCGGATCCGCGCGTTCATCCGCTGGAACGCCGCCGTGATGGTGTCGTCCGCGAACCGCAAGGGCCTCGAGGTCGGCGGCCACATCGCGACGTACCAGTCCTCCGCCAGCCTGTACGAGGTCGGCTTCAACCACTTCTTCCGCGGCAAGGACCACCCCGGCGGCGGCGACCAGGTCTACTTCCAGGGCCACGCCTCCCCCGGCATCTACGCCCGGGCGTTCCTCGAGGGCCGGCTCAACGAGGAGCAGCTGTACCGGTTCCGCCAGGAGGTGCAGCACGGCCCGCACGCCGGCCTCTCGTCGTACCCCCACCCCCGGCTGATGCCCGACTTCTGGGAGTTCCCGACGGTCTCGATGGGCCTGACCGCCCTGAACTCGATCTACCAGGCCCGGTTCAACCGCTACCTCCACAACCGCGGCATCAAGGACACCGACCAGCAGCGCGTCTGGGCGTTCCTCGGCGACGGGGAGATGGCCGAGCCGGAGTCGCTCGGCGCGATCCGGATCGCGGCGCGCGAGGAGCTCGACAACCTGGTCTGGGTCGTGAACTGCAACCTCCAGCAGCTCGACGGCCCGGTCACCGGCAACGGCAAGATCATCCAGGAGCTCGAGGCGAACTTCCGCGGCGCCGGCTGGAACGTCATCAAGGTCGTGTGGGGTCGTGAGTGGGACCCGCTGCTGGCCCGCGACGTCGACGGCGTGCTGGTCAACCGGATGAACACGACGCCGGACGGCCAGTTCCAGACCTACTCCACCGAGGACGGCGCGTACGTCCGCGAGCACTTCTTCGGCGCCGACCCGCGCCTGCGCAAGATGGTCGAGCACATGACCGACCAGCAGATCGTGAAGCTGCCGCGCGGCGGCCACGACTATCGCAAGGTGTACGCCGCCTTCGACTCGGCCACCCAGCACGTCGGCCAGCCGACCGTGATCCTCGCCAAGACGATCAAGGGCTGGACGATCGACGCCCTCGAGGGCAAGAACGCCACGCACCAGATGAAGAAGCTGACCCCGGACGACCTGAAGAAGTTCCGGGACCGCCTCTACCTCCCGATCTCCGACCGCGACCTCGAGCGCGCCTACGAGGAGACCGGCGCGGCGCCGTTCTTCCACCCGGGCAAGGACTCCCCCGAGATCGAGTACATGATGGAGCGCCGCCGGTCGCTCGGCGGCTCGCTGCCGAGGCGGGTGCTGCGCGCCAAGACGCTCACGCTGCCGGGCGACGAGATGTACGCCGAGCTCAAGCAGGGCGGCGGCAAGCACAAGATCGCCACCACCATGGCCCTCGTCCGGCTCCTCAAGGACTGGATGAAGGACCCGGAGATCGGCAAGCGGATCGTCCCGATCGCCCCGGACGAGTACCGGACCTTCGGCATGGACTCGATGTTCCCGAGCGCGAAGGTCTACAACCCGGGCGGCCAGCAGTACGAGTCGGTCGACCGGAAGTTGTTGCTCTCCTACAAGGAGTCGGCGCAGGGCCAGATGCTCCACGAGGGCATCTCCGAGGCCGGTGGCATGGCTTCGGCGACCGCCGCGGGCTCGGCGTACTCGACCCACGGCGAGCACATGATCCCGTTCTTCATCTTCTACTCGATGTTCGGGTTCCAGCGCACCGGCGACTCCATCTGGGCGATGGCCGACCAGCTCGCGCGCGGCTTCCTGATCGGCGCGACCGCCGGTCGCACGACGCTGACCGGCGAGGGGCTGCAGCACGCCGACGGCCACTCGCCGCTGCTCGCGGCGACCAACCCCGCGGTCGTGCACTACGACCCGGCGTTCGCCTACGAGATCAGCCACATCATGAAGTCCGGCCTGGAGCGGATGTACGGCGAGGGCGGCCCCAACGGCCAGGGCGAGGACGTCATCTTCTACCTCACCGTCTACAACGAGCCGGTGGCCCAGCCGGCCGAGCCGGACGGGGTCGACGCCGAGGGCATCCTCAAGGGCATCCACCACGTCTCGGCCGCCGACGGCGAGGGCCCACGCGCCCAGCTACTGGCCTCGGGCGTCGCCTTCCCGTGGATCAAGGAGGCCCAGGAGATCCTGGCCGAGGAGTGGGGCGTCCGCGCCGACACCTGGTCGGTCACCTCGTGGAACGAGCTCGCGCGCGACGCGGTCGCCGCCGAGGAGTGGAACCTGCTCCACCCGGGCGAGTCGCCGCGCACGGCGTACGTCTCGGACAAGCTGGGCGGCACGTCAGGTCCGGTCGTGGCGGTCTCCGACTACATGCGCGCCGTACCCCTGCAGATCGCGCGGTGGGTCCCGGCCGACTACCGGGTGCTCGGCGCCGATGGCTTCGGGTTCGCCGACACCCGTCCGGCGGCCCGCCGGTTCTTCCACATCGACGCCCAGTCGGTCGTCGTGCAGACCCTGCAGGCGCTGGCCGACGCCGGCGAGATCGAGCGGTCGAAGGTCGAGGAGGCGTTCGCGAAGTACCGCATCGACGACCCGACCGCCGTGTCCGGGGTCAAGCAGGAGGGCGGCGACGCCTGACGTCCCAGCCGGTTGCTGACGTTGTCGGGTGCGACACCCGACAACGTCAGGCCGGCTCGGACACGGCGTGCAGCCTGACCGGTGCCGCGCCGTTGCGCAGCAGCCGGCGGAACCGGGCCCGCGAGTACGACGCGGGCTCGGTCGTGCGGATGAAGTCGTTGACGATCCGCGCGAACCGCTGCGGGTGGTCCTTGTGCGGGAAGTGGCCGGAGTCCGGGATCACCTCGACGCGGGCGTTCGGGGCGAGCTGGGCGGCCGCGTTCGCGTGGCGCACCGGGATGACCCGGTCGTTGCGACCCCACACCACCCACATCGGCATCGCCTCGGTGAGGTAGGCCCGGTCCGCCATGGTGACGATCTGGCCCTGCCAGTCGACGACCGCCCGGACCACGTGACGCACGGCGTGCCGCGCCTGCGGGTCGCGGAACGTGTCGTAGATCTCGGCGACCTCGTCGAGGTCGCGGGTCAGCGAGAGCCCGGTCGCGGACAGGGCCCGCAGGCCGGCCTTGCCGGCGTGGCGGATGCCCGGCAGCGTCAGCACGCTCATCACCTGGCGGAACCCGGGCGTGCTGATCGCGCGGATCGCGGGCGACACGTCGGGACCGAGGCCACCGGAGGCGACCAGCATCAGCCGCTCGGTCCGCTCGGGGAACTGGTAGGCGAACTGCATGGCGACCCCGCCGCCGAAGCTGTGCCCGATCACCGTCGCCTTGTCGATCCCGAGCACCGTCAGCAGGTCGCGCATGCCGTTGGCGAAGCCGCCGAGCGTGTAGTCGGCGCGCGGCTTGTCGCTCTGTCCGTGGCCCAGCAGGTCGGGCGCGATCACCGTGTACCGGCGCGCGAGGGTCTCGATCACCGACTCCCAGGTCGTGTGGTCGCACCCGAGACCGTGCAGCAGCAGCACCGCCGGCCCCGACCCGGCCCGGACGAAGGCGCGGCGATGTCCGTGGATCGTCACGAACTGGACATCCGATCGGTCTGACACCGAGCCTCCCCAGGATGGAACAGCCCGGCGGGCCGTCGAAGTGGATTCAACCAGACGTACCCACGGCACGGGCGCCGGAATCCCTTGATTTACCGGGGTTTTACGCGCTCGGACCGTTCCACTAGCCTCCGAGGGTGACTCCAGGCCAGGCCGCCGCCCCGCAGCGAGCGGCCGACGCCCTGCAACGGGCGACGGGAGCGCTCAGCACCGCCGCGATGGCGCGCATGGACCAGGACATGCCGTGGTTCCGCGACCTGAGCGCCGAGGACCGGTCGTGGGTCGGCGTGATCGTGCAGGCCGGCATCCGCGGCTTCGTCGACTGGTACCGCGAGGGCGACCAGCCCGCCCCCGGTGGGACCGAGATGGTCGCGTCGGTCTTCGGGGTCGCACCGCGCGCGCTCGCGGGCGTCATCAACCTCCAGCAGACCGTCGACCTGGTCCGGCTCTCCATCGAGGTCGTCGAGTCGAACGTCGACACCCTGCTCGAGCCGTCCGACGCGGCCGACGTCCGGGCTGCGGTGCTGCGCTACGCCCGCGAGGTCGCGTTCGCGACCGCCCAGGTCTACGCCCGGGCCGCCGAGCAGCGCGGCGCCTGGGACGCCCGTCTCGAGGCGCTGGTCGTCGACGCCGTGCTCCGCTCCGAGCCCGACGAGACCCTGCTGTCCCGGGCGAGCGCCCTCGGCTGGGCGGGCCGCGGCGAGGTCGCGGTCGTGCTCGGCCCGGTGCCGGCCGACCGCAGCGAGTCGACGACCTTCGAGGAGGTACGCCGATCCGCACGGTCGGCGGGCATGGACGCGCTGTGCGCGGTGCAGGGCGACCGGCTCGTCGTCGTGCTCGGCGGCGTCACCGACCCGCGGGCCGCCGCCGAGACCGTCACCGCGCTGTTCGGCGACGGCCCGGTGGTGGTGGGCCCGGTCGCCGCGGACCTCGGACAGGCCCACGTCTCGGCGCGGGCCGCGCTCTCCGCCCTGCGCGCCGCGCCGGGCTGGCCGCAGGCGCCCCGCCCGGTGCGCAGCACCGACCTGCTGCCCGAGCGCGCGCTGGCCGGCGACGGGCACGCCCGCCGACACCTCATCGACGAGGTGTACCTCCCCCTCCTGCACGCCCGTGGCACGCTGATCGAGACGATCTCGGCGTACTTCGAGCACGGCTCCTCGATCGAGGCGACCGCCCGCGCGCTGTTCGTGCACCCGAACACGGTCCGCTACCGGCTCCGGCAGTCCGCCGAGCTCACCGGCTTCTCCGCCACCGACGCACGGGACGCGTTCACGCTGGAGATCGCCCTGGTGCTCGGCCGCCAGTCCGGCCGGACTTTGTAGGAACCCTACAAAGTTCGCTCGGCGGTTTTCGTGCACGCCCGAGGCGAGGTGGAGGCCCCGCTCCCGGCACAGTTGACCTCGTGCTCGTGATCGTCGCTCCCGGCCAAGGCGCCCAGTCCCCCGGATTCCTCCAGCCCTGGCTCGAGGACCCGACGTTCGCGTCCCGGTTCGACTGGCTCTCCACCGTGGCCGGCCTCGACCTGGCCCACTACGGCACCGAGGCGGACGCCGAGGCCATCCGGGACACCCGGATCGCCCAGCCGCTGCTGGTCGCCACCGGCCTGGTCGCCGCCCTGGAGCTGTTCCCGCACCCCGCCGACGCCTTCCAGCACATCGGTGCGGTCGCCGGCCACAGCGTCGGCGAGATCGCCGCGGCCGCCGGTGCCCGCGTGATCACCGCCGAGCAGGCGATGGTCCTGGTCCGCGAGCGCGGGCGGGCGATGGCGGATGCCGCAGCCGTCACGCCCACCGGCATGACCGCGATCCTCGGCGGTGACCGCGACGAGGTCCTCGCCGTCCTCGACAAGCACGGGCTCACCCCCGCCAACGACAACGGCCCCGGCCAGATCGTCGCCGCGGGCACCATCGAGCAGCTCGCGGCGTTCGCCGAGGACCCGCCGGCCAAGGCCCGGCTGATGCCGCTCAGCGTCGCGGGCGCCTTCCACACCCACCACATGCAGCCCGCCGTCGGCCACCTCGCCGGCCTGGCCCGGTCCGTGTCGGTGCACGACCCGCGGACCCGGCTGATCTCCAACCGCGACGGCCAGGTCGTCCACGACGGTCGCGACGTGCTCGCCCGCATCGTCGGCCAGATCGCAAGCCCGGTCCGCTGGGACCTCTGCCTGGAGACGATGGAGGACCTCGGCGTGACCGGCATCCTCGAGATGCCCCCGGCCGGCACCCTCACCGGCATCGCGAAGCGGGCCCTCAAGGGCGTGGAGACCTTCGCGCTCAAGACCCCGGACCAGCTGGACGACGCCCGGGCGTTCTGCGCCAAGCACGGCGAGGCGTCGGACATGGACGCCTCCCCCACCTGGCGGATGATCGTGTCCCCGGCTAAGGGCACGTTCCACGTGTCGGCCGAGGCGGCCGACCTCGGGGCCCTCTCACCCGGTACGACGATCGGCGACGTCGCCAGCCTGCGCGACCGCACCGCGGTGACCGCGCCGCACGGCGGCCAGGTCGTGGAGTGGCTGGTCGAGGACGGTGACCTGGTCTCACCCGGCCAGCCGCTGCTGCGGCTGCACCCCGAGGGAGGAATGTGATGGCCCCGATCCGCCAGACGACCGGTGCGTCGCACGCGGCGATCCTCGGCATCGGCACCTACCGGCCGTCGCGGATCATCCCGAACGCCGAGGTGGTCGAGGCGATCGACTCCAGCGACGAGTGGATCCAGCAGCGCTCCGGCATCCGCCAGCGGCGCTGGGCGTCGCCCGAGGAGACCGTCCAGTCGATGTCGGTCGACGCCGCGCGGATCGCGCTGGAGCGGGCGCGGGTCGACGCCCGCCAGATCGACTGTGTCATCGTCGCGACCGTCACGCACATGTACCAGACGCCGGCCATCGCGACCGCGATCGCGCACGAGCTCGGCACCGACCAGGCGGCGGCGTTCGACATCTCGGCCGCCTGCGCCGGCTTCTGCCACGGCGTCGCCCTCGCCGCGGACATGGTGCGCGGCGGCAGCGCGGGCCACGTGCTGGTCATCGGCGTCGAGCGCCTCTCCGACCTCACCGACGTCGGCGACCGCGGCACGGCGTTCATCTTCGCCGACGGTGCGGGCGCGGCGGTGGTCGGCCCCAGCGACACCCCGGGCATCGGCCCGGTCGTGTGGGGCTCCGACGGCGAGCAGTTCGACCTGATCCGGCAGAAGGAGGACTGGCGCGACGTCGTCGCCAGCGAGAACCCCCAGATGCCGCACCTGGTCATGCAGGGCAACGCGGTCTTCCGCTGGGCGTCGTTCGCGATGGCGAAGATCGGCCAGCAGGCACTCGATCGCGCGGGCGTCGCCATCGACGACCTCGACGTGTTCGTGCCGCACCAGGCCAACATGCGCATCACCGACGCCATGGCGCGCGCCATGAAGCTGCCCGAGCGGGTGCGGATCGCGCGCGACATCGCCGAGCAGGGCAACACCTCGGCGGCGTCCATCCCGCTCGCCCTCGACCGGATGATCGAGGAGGGCGACGCGCGCAGCGGCGACACGGCCCTCCTGATCGCCTTCGGTGCCGGACTCGCGTACGCCGCGCAGGTCGTCACCGTCCCCTGAAACACCCCGATTTCGCTCACACAACCGAAAGGAAGGGCCCGATGGCCACCACCGAGGAGATCCGCGCCGACCTGGCTGACATCGTCAACGAGGTCGCCGGCATCGACGCCGACGACGTCCAGCTCGACAAGTCGTTCGTCGACGACCTGGACGTGGACTCGCTGTCCATGGTCGAGGTCGTCGTCGCGGCCGAGGAGAAGTTCGGCGTCTCCATCCCCGATGACGAGGTCAAGAACCTCAAGACCGTGGGCGACGCCGTCGCCTTCATCGAGCGCGCCCAGGCCTGAGCCGACCGCGTCGTCGGGCCTGTCGAGACACAAGGAGCACCATGTCGAAGCGAGTCGTCGTCACCGGCCTCGGGACCACCTCTCCCGTGGGCGGCGACGTTCCCACCACCTGGGACGCCCTGGTCAACGGACGCTCGGGCGTCCGGTACCTGACCGACGACTGGGCCGAGGAGATGCCGGTCCGGATCGCCGGCCGGATCGCCGTCGAGCCGACCGAGGTCCTCGAGCGGGTCAAGGCCCGCCGTCTCGACCGGTCCGCGCAGTTCGCGATGGTCGCCGCCATGGAGGCCTGGGCGGACGCCGGGCTCGTGGACGCTGAGCTCGACAACGACCGGCTCGGCGTCGCGATGGCATCCGGTATCGGCGGCGTCACCACGCTCCTCGACAACTACGACACGCTCAAGGCGAAGGGCCCGCGCCGGGTCTCCCCCCTGGCCGTGCCGATGTTGATGCCGAACGCGCCGGCGGCGCAGATCAGCCTGTACGTCGGAGCGCGCGCGGCGGTCATCACGCCGGTGTCGGCGTGCGCGTCCGGCAACGAGGCGATCGCCCACGCCATCGACCAGATCCGGCTCGGCCGGGCCGACGTCGTGGTCGCGGGCGGCACCGAGGCGGCGATCCACCCGCTCCCCATGGCCGCGTTCGCGAACATGATGGCGCTCTCCAAGACCGCCAGTGGGCCGGACGGCGGTGACCCGACGGCGGTGTCGCGGCCGTGGGACCTCGCCCGGGACGGGTTCGTGCTCGGCGAGGGCGCCGGTGTGCTGGTGCTGGAGACGGAGGAGCACGCGAAGGCTCGCGGGGCGCGGATCTACGCGACCGTGCTGGGAGCCGGCATCACCGCCGACTCCCACGACATCGCGCAGCCGGACCCCGAGGGTCGCGGCGGCTCCCGGGCGATCCTGCGGGCGCTCGCGGAGGCCGAGATCAGCCCCAGCGACATCGCGCACGTCAACGCGCACGCGACCTCGACGCCGCAGGGCGACATCGCCGAGGGGCTGATGCTGCACGCCACGCTCGGCGCCCATGCGACCGAGGTCGTGGTCACCAGCACCAAGTCGATGACCGGCCACCTGCTCGGCGGCGCGGGAGCGCTGGAGGCGGTCGCCACGGTGCTGGCACTGCACCACCGGATCGCTCCTCCGACGATCAACCTGGACAACCAGGACCCCCAGGTCGAGCTCGACATCGCGACCAAGGCCCGGGACCTGCCGCTCGGTGACATCGCCGCCCTGAACAACTCCTTCGGCTTCGGCGGCGCGAACGTCGCGGTCGCCTTCGGGTCGGTCTGAGCCACCCCGGAAGGACACTGACCGTGACTGCAGCACCCACGCAAGCGAAGCCCGCGAAGCTCCCCCGCGAGGAGGACCCCCGCAACCCCGTCCACCGGCTCGCCGCGCTGCTCGACGAGGGCACGCTCGAGCTGATCACGCCCGACGACGACTCGGGGATGCTCGCGGCCGTCGGGCAGGTCGACGGCACCCGCGTCGTGGCCTTCTGCTCCGACGCGACCGTGATGGGCGGCGCGATGGGCGACCTGGGCTGCCGGGTCGTCGTCGACGCGTACCACCGCGCGATGACCGACGGGGTCCCGATCATCGGGCTCTGGCACTCCGGCGGCGCCCGGCTCGCCGAGGGCGTCCTCTCGCTGCACGCGGTCGGCCGGATCTTCCACGCGATGACGCAGGCGTCGGGCAAGATCCCGCAGATCTCGGTCGTGCTCGGACCCGCGGCGGGCGGCGCGGCGTACGGTCCCGCCCTCACCGACGTCGTCATCCTCGGGCCCGAGGGCCGGATCTTCGTCACCGGCCCGGACGTCGTGCGCTCGGTGACCGGCGAGGACGTCGACATGCTGCGGCTCGGCGGGCCCGAGCCGCACGGTCGCCGCTCCGGGGTCGTGCACATCCTCACCGAGTCCGAGCGGGAGGCGCTGGACCGCGCCCGCGGCGTCGCGTCGCTGCTCGGGTCCCAGGGCAGCATGAAGGTCGACGCCGTGGAGGACCGTGATCTCGAGGCGCTCCTCCCCGAGTCCAAGAAGCGGGCGTACGACGTGCACCCGCTCGTCGAGTCACTCCTCGACGAGGGCACCACCCAGGAGCTGCACGCCCGCTGGGCGCCCAACATCGTCACCGCCCTCGGCCGGCTCGGCGGCCGCACCGTCGGCGTGGTCGCCAACAACCCGCTCCGCCTCGGCGGCTGCCTGGACTCCCTCTCCGCGGAGAAGGCCAGCAGGTTCGTGCGCCTGTGCGACGCGCTCGGCGTGCCGCTCGTCGTCGTGGTCGACGTGCCCGGCTACCTGCCCGGCGTGGGCCAGGAGTGGGACGGCGTCGTGCGCCGCGGCGCGAAGCTGCTGCACGCGTTCGGCGAGTGCGTGGTCCCGCGGGTCACGCTGGTGACCCGGAAGACGTACGGCGGCGCCTACATCGCGATGAACGCCCGCTCGCTCGGCGCCACGAAGGTGTTCGCCTGGCCGGGCGCGGAGGTAGCGGTGATGGGGCCGGTGGCGGCCATCCGGATCCTCCACCGGCGCCGGCTCGCCGACGTCGCTCCCGACATCCGGCCCCAGGTCGAGGCCGAGCTCGCGGCCGAGCACGAGCGGATCGCCGGCGGCGTGGAGAGGGCCGTCGAGATCGGCGTGGTCGACGAGATCGTGCGGCCGGACGCGACCCGGGGCGCGATCGCCCGGGCCATCGAGGATGCGGTCCAGAGCGTCGGCGTACGTCGCGGCGCGCACGGCAACATCCCGCTCTGACCGCCGGCGGGCGTAACCGCGCGGACGGGTCCCGCGTTGGACGGTGCATGACGCCCGTCACACGCTCGGGGATGGTGCTCGGGTGCGCCGCGCTCGCCGCCGGCGTGCTGACCGCCGTCCCGGCTTCGGCAGATCCGCCGCCCGACCCGGTCTCGGGGCTGGTCGGACCGCTGCTCGGCCAGAAGGGGGACGGCGGTCGGCATCAGCGCGACCGCAGCGAGCGGGGATACACCAGCGCCGAGGACGGCGTGCTGAGGGCGGGCTGCCACAACCACCGCTACCGCTACGCCGTCGAGGTCCGGACGGACGACTGGACGCTGGAGACCTTCCTGGACGACCGCACCGGGGACACCGTGTCCTCGGGGACCTTCTCCTCCGACTCCGACCCCCGTCGGACCCACTCGACCTTCCGCTTCTGCCGCTACTCGACGTACGCCGGCAGGTTCAAGATCCGGGCGAAGCTGACCTGGTACAACGACGCCGGCGACCACACGGCGTGGTTCCAACCGTCGTACTTCCGGCTGCGCCGGCCCTAGTTCCCGCTCAGACGACCTGGTGCAGCCAGCGGACCGGAGCGCCCTCGCCGGCGTGCCGGAACGTCTCGAGCTCGTCGTCCCACGGCTTGCCGAGGAGCTTGTCGATCTCGACCAGCAGGGTGGTGTCACCCAGCGCGGCCTTGACCACCGCGGCCTTGAGCCGGTCCTCGGGGATCATGATGTCGCCGTGCAGGCCGGTGACGGCGTGGAAGACGCCGAGCTCGGGGGTGTAGGAGTAGCGCGCGCCCTCGGAGCCGGCGGTCGGCTCCTCGGTGATCTCGAAGCGCAGGTGGTTCCAGCCGCGCAGCGCGGAGGCGACGGCCGCGGCCGCCCCGACGTCACCGGCCCAGGAGAGCTCGGCGCGGTAGGCACCCGACTGCGCCGGCTGGGGGGTCCAGTCCAGGCTCACGGGCACGCCCAGGACACCGCTGACGGCCCACTCGATGTGCGGGCACAGCGCGGACGGCGCTGAGTGGACGTACAGGACGCCCCTCGTCGCGGTGCGGGTGGCAGTGCGTGCGGTCACCGTGACCTCCTTCATCTCCGGCGCGAGATGCGCCTTCCCCAGCGGTCTCAGCGGAGATGAGCAGTCGAAGTGACAGCGATGTAGTTGTGCCGACCATTGTGGCGCATGTGGCCCCTGAACACCAGTGATCAGTGAGGTACGGCGGTGGCGCGTCGCGGACCGAGGTCCATCAGGGTCTCGATGACGTCCTGGGCGATCCCGAGTCCGCCGAGGTGGCTCTCGCCGTCGATCGTCGTCATCGTGGCGTCCGGGAGGCGGTCGACGACGTGCTGCCCGTGGCGGAACGGCACGATGTGGTCGGCGTCGCCGTGCCACCACCGCACGGGCACGCGCACGTCGCCGGCCTCGAAGCCCCAGGGCCGGGTGAAGAGGATCAGGTCGTTGATGGGGGCCGAGGTCTGGAACCGGCTGCCGTTGAGCAGGTCGTCGAGGAACATCGCCTTGAACTCCGGCCGGGACAGCAGGTTCTTGTCCCCGGGCGGCTGCAGGGCGGCGTACAGGTCGAGCGCGGGGCCGGCGAGCGGGCGGACCAGCCGGATGCCCTGGGTCAGCGCCACCCCGAGCGGCACCCGGGCCGCGACGAGGAGCGGGGCCACCAGGACCGCGAGCTGGATGATGCCGCCGTCGATCGCGTCGTCGCCCTGGGTCGGCGCGACGCCGCCGAGGACGCCCACGCCGTGCACCCGGTCGGGCAGCGCGGCACCCGCCGCGAGCGCGTAGGGCCCGCCGCCGGAGAGCCCGATCAGCCGGACGGTGTCGATCGCGAGCGTGTCCAGCACGACCTCGAGGTCGTGGGTCCAGTCCACGACGTCCGGGTAGAGGTACGGCGTCGACGAGCCGATGCCGGGTCGGTCCAGGCCGATGATCCGCACGCCCTGGCGCGCGGCGTACTCACGCACCTCGAGCGGGATCTGTCGGCGCGCACCGGGCGTCCCGTGCATCCACACGATCGCCGGCCCGCGGCGCGGGCCGTACTCGGCGAAGCTCAGCCGTCGCGCGTCGCGCACCGCGATCGTGCCCTCGAGGGCGGGACGGCGCACGTTGCTCATGCCCGGCAGTGTCCCACCTCAGCAGGTCCGGACCGCGGCGGGATCCACGATGTTGCCGATCTCACGTACCGCGCCGAGCAGCTGTCCGTCGCCCACGACCTCCGGGCCGTCCACGACGTCGAGCACCAGGCAGGTGACGTTGTCCTTGCCGCCGGCGGCCAGCGCTGCCTGCACCAGCACGGCGGCCGCCGAGTGCGGATCCCGGGTCCGGAGCAGCTCGGCGACCACCTCGTCCGGCACCAGGTCGGTCAGGCCGTCGCTGCACAGCAGCAGCCGGTCCCCCGGGAGGACGGGCACGGGCAGCAGGTCGACGCCCGGGTCCAGCGGATCGCCGTCCACGGACCGGAGCACGACGTTGCGCCAAGGGTGCTGCCACGCCGCGCCCGGCTCGAGCCGGCCGCTGTCGACCAACCCCTGGACGTAGGTGTGGTCGCGCGAGAGCTGCGTCAGCTCGCCGTCGCGGAACAGGTAGGCGCGTGAGTCGCCGACGTGCCCGAGCGCCACTCGTTCGCCGTCGCACACGAGCACGGTCAGGGTGGTCGCCATCCCGAGACGGCGCAGGTCGGTCTGGACGCCGAGCTGCACGCTCGCCCGGGCCGCCTCCGCGCCGTCGCGGATGACGAGCTCCGGCACCTCACCGAACCTGGCGAGCGCGGTCGCGGCCATGGCGTAGGTCGCCGTCGCGGAGGCGACCTCCCCGGCCGCCGCTCCCCCGACCCCGTCAGCGACCACCGCGACGTAGGGGCCGACGAACGCGGAGTCCTCGTTGTCCGGGCGCGCCAGACCCACATCACTGACGCCGGCACCCGAGAAACGCAGCATCGAGGTCCTCCTCGCGGACTGTCGTCGCAGTAAATCCCGCCCGGCGGGACCCGTCAAGCCTCAGCCGAGACGCTTCTCCAGGGCTTCGGCCCGCACGTCGGCGTCGGTGAGCTGGTCGCTGTCGATCGCGTGGGTGCGGTGGAACCAGGCCAGCGCGTCCTGGTCGCGGCCGGCCGCCTCGAGGGTGTCGGCGTACGCGTAGCGCAACCGCACGACCCACGACGAGCGGCTCTTCGAGGTCAGCGGGGCGAGCTCGAGCGTGCGGAGGGCAGCGTCCAACTGGCCGAGGTCCCGGCGCGCACCGGCCTCGACGATCGTCATCTCGGCCTTCGCCTCGGGGGCGAAGTTCGCGACCGAGGGGCTCTTGGCCAGCTTGAGCGCGTCCTGCGGCTTCCCGAGCGCCCGGTGGCAGTCGGCCATGATCGGCAGGTACGCCGTCGCGCCGTTCATCCGCTTGGCGGCCCTGAGCTCGGCGAGCGCCTCGGCGTAGTGACCGGCGGCGTAGGCCGCCTCGCCGGTGGCCTCCCGGACCACGGCCAGGCGCGGGGCGCGCGCCCGCGCGGCCAGCGTGTGCTGGTACGCCGTCTCGGGGTCCTCGTCGATCAGCAGCCCGGCCGCGGCCAGGTGCCGGGCGACCCGGGCCGCGAGCTTCTCCGGCAGGCCCTTGAGCTGGGCGGAGACAGCCCGGTCGAGCTCCTGGCCGGTGATATCCGCGGGCAGGTCCGGACCGTCGTAGACGGCCTGGTCGGCCGTCCGGGTCGCCTGCTTGTCGACCGGCTTGCGCCAGTCGCCCTTGCGGACCGGCCGCTTGCCGGCGGGCGCCTTCCCGCGCGGCTTGTCGAAGGACTCCGACTTCCCGGATGCGCGGACCGACGACTTGCCGCCCGCTGCCGGCCGGCCCTTGCCGTCCGGCTTGCCGCCGCGGGCGGGGGGTTTGCCCCGTCCGCCGGAGCTGCCGGTGGACCCGCCGGTGGAACGCTGGGGGCGACGTTGGTCGGCCATGACGGTGATCTCCTGGGTCGTGGGACTGGGGAACGGGGCCCCAAATGCATCGTAGGGGCCACCTGACGGTGGCCCCTACGGGAAAGAATGTCCGGCGGCGTCCTACTCTCCCACAACCTCTCGGTTGCAGTACCATCGGCGCTGAAAGGCTTAACTTCCGGGTTCGGGATGGGACCGGGTGTTTCCCTTTCGCCATGGCCGCCGTAACTCTAGTTGGAGTGCAGCGCGACCCTTCGGGCCGGCGCACATCCAAAGCCACTGTTCTGTTGTGGTGGATCTGCTGGATCGTGGACGCGAGCGAGGTGTTGTCTTGGTTGAGGGTTTGTAAGACAAGCCCTCGGCCTATTAGTACCGGTCGGCTGGGCATTGCTGCTGTACACCTCCGGCCTATCAACCCAGTGTTCTGCTGGGGGCCTTACCCCCTCGAGGGGGTGGGAAACCTCATCTTGAAACGTGCTTCCCGCTTAGATGCATTCAGCGGTTATCACTTCCGAACGTAGCTAACCAGCCGTGCCCCTGGCGGGACAACTGGCACACCAGAGGTTCGTCCATCCCGGTCCTCTCGTACTAGGGACAGCCTTTCTCAAGTTTCCTGCGCGCGCGGCGGATAGGGACCGAACTGTCTCACGACGTTCTAAACCCAGCTCGCGTGCCGCTTTAATGGGCGAACAGCCCAACCCTTGGGACCTACTCCAGCCCCAGGATGCGACGAGCCGACATCGAGGTGCCAAACCATCCCGTCGATATGGACTCTTGGGGAAGATCAGCCTGTTATCCCCGGGGTACCTTTTATCCGTTGAGCGACGTCGCTTCCACATGCCGACGCCGGATCACTAGTTCCGACTTTCGTCCCTGCTCGACATGTCTGTCTCACAGTCAAGCTCCCTTGTGCACTTACACTCAACACCTGATTGCCAACCAGGCTGAGGGAACCTTTGAGCGCCTCCGTTACATTTTAGGAGGCAACCGCCCCAGTTAAACTACCCATCAGGCACTGTCCCTGAACCAGATCATGGTCCTAGGTTAGACATCTAGTACGACCAGAGTGGTATTTCAACGTTGACTCCACACTCACTGGCGTGAATGCTTCACAGTCTCCCACCTATCCTACACAAGCCGAACCAAACACCAATACCAAACTATAGTAAAGGTCCCGGGGTCTTTCCGTCCTGCCGCGCGTAACGAGCATCTTTACTCGTAGTGCAATTTCGCCGAGTCCACGGTTGAGACAGCGCCCAAGTCGTTACTCCATTCGTGCAGGTCGGAACTTACCCGACAAGGAATTTCGCTACCTTAGGATGGTTATAGTTACCACCGCCGTTTACTGGGGCTTAAGTTCTCCGCTTCGATACCCGAAGGTATCTGACAGGTCCCCTTAACCTTCCAGCACCGGGCAGGAGTCAGTCCGTATACATCGTCTTACAACTTCGCACGGACCTGTGTTTTTAGTAAACAGTCGCTTGGGCCTGGTCTCTGCGGCCATCACCGCTTCGCAGAGCTAGTCTGCTCACGGATCCGGCCCCCCTTCTCCCGAAGTTACGGGGGCATTTTGCCGAGTTCCTTAACCATGGTTCGCTCGATCGCCTTGGTATTCTCTACCTGATCACCTGAGTCGGTTTGGGGTACGGGCGGCGCGTAGCTCGCTAGAGGTTTTTCTCGACAGCATAGGATCACCCACTTCACCCATACGGGCTCGGCATCACATCTCAGGGTCGTGATCGAACACAGCAGCCCGGATTTGCCTGGACTGCCCCCTACCTGCTTACCCGTGGACAACCATCGCCACGGTTGGGCTACCTTCCTGCGTCACCCCATCGCTTGACTACTACCAGATCGGGTCCCACGCTCCGCCCACCGGCCTCGCCCCGAAGGGTCCGGTCCGATGAGTTTCGGGTGGTTAGCATCACCGGGTTCGTCATGGGCGCTACTTTGCCGGTACGGGAATATCAACCCGTTGTCCATCGACTACGCCTGTCGGCCTCGCCTTAGGTCCCGACTTACCCAGGGCAGATTAGCTTGACCCTGGAACCCTTGATCATTCGGCGGCAATGTTTCTCACATTGCATTCGCTACTCATGCCTGCATTCTCACTCGTGTCGCGTCCACCCCTGGATCACTCCGAGGCTTCACTCGCGACACGACGCTCCCCTACCCATCCACACACCTGGACCCACAACCGTGGGCCGAGTTGACGCATGAATGCCATAGCTTCGGCGGATGACTTGAGCCCCGCTACATTGTCGGCGCGGAATCACTTGACCAGTGAGCTATTACGCACTCTTTCAAGGG
Organism: Nocardioides sp. URHA0032; assembly: GCF_000620645.1. GTDB lineage: Bacteria > Actinomycetota > Actinomycetes > Propionibacteriales > Nocardioidaceae > Nocardioides. The sequence continues at coordinate 371,516 of NZ_JIAV01000018.1, forward strand.
TGGCTGCTTCCAAGCCAACCTCCTGGTTGTCACTGCGACTCCACATCCTTTTCCACTTAGTCACCGCTTAGGGGCCTTAGCTGATGGTCTGGGCTGTTTCCCTCTCGACTACGGAGCTTATCCCCCGCAGTCTCACTGCTGCGCTCTCACTTACCGGCATTCGGAGTTTGGCTAACGTCAGTAACCTGGTAGGGCCCATCGGCTATCCAGTGCTCTACCTCCGGCAAGAAACACGCAACGCTGCACCTAAATGCATTTCGGGGAGAACCAGCTATCACGGAGTTTGATTGGCCTTTCACCCCTATCCACAGGTCATCCCCTCAGTTTTCAACCTAAGTGGGTTCGGTCCTCCACGCGGTCTTACCCGCGCTTCAACCTGCCCATGGATAGATCACTCCGCTTCGGGTCTTGATCGTGCTACTCAAACGCCCTCTTCGGACTCGCTTTCGCTACGGCTCCCCCACACGGGTTAACCTCGCAACACAACGCAAACTCGCAGGCTCATTCTTCAAAAGGCACGCCGTCACCCCAACACCCACATAACATAGCGGTGGGCAGCCGGGCTCCGACGGATTGTAGGCACACGGTTTCAGGTACTATTTCACTCCCCGCCAGGGGTACTTTTCACCTTTCCCTCACGGTACTTGTCCGCTATCGGTCATCAAGGAGTATTTAGGCTTAACGGGTGGTCCCGCCAGATTCACACGGAATTTCAGGAGTTCCGTGTTACTTGGGAACACACTCCAGAGTCACGCACTTACACTTACGGGGCTATCACCCTCTACGGCGCCACTTTCCAGCGGACTTCAACTTCACACGCGATTTCTTACTCTGTCACACGCCGGCAGACATGTATGAATGGTCCCACAACCCCCCATGCGCAACCCCTGCCGGGTATCACACGCATAAGGTTTAGCCTCCTCCGATTTCGCTCGCCACTACTCTCGGAATCACTATTGTTTTCTCTTCCTGTGGGTACTGAGATGTTTCACTTCCCCACGTTCCCTCCACACACCCTATACATTCAGGCGCGGGTAACACGACATGACTCGTGCTGGGTTCCCCCATTCGGACACCCCCGGATCACAGCTCGGTTGCCAACTCCCCAGGGCTTATCGCAGGCTCCTACGTCCTTCATCGGCTCTTGATGCCAAGGCATCCACCATGTGCCCTTCATAGCTTGTCTCACAAACACTCAACAAA
>NZ_JIAV01000019.1:0-227921 GCF_000620645.1 Nocardioides sp. URHA0032
CCTCCATCCCTTGACTGTGTCAATGCCCTAGCGTCCGCCCCGTGGCAGAGCGCCTGATGGGCATCAGCGAAATCGCCGAGCTCCTTGGCGTGAGCCGTCAGCGCGCCCACCAGTTGGCCGCGTCCCACGGCTTTCCCGAGCCCGTGGCGCGACTCGCACAGGGTCCGGTGTGGGAGACGGCGGAAGTCGAGAAGTGGGCCAGGGAGACCGGCCGCCTCTAGTCCGCAGACAGTCCGCAAGACGTCCGAGAACCGCCAACGGTCCCCAACGCATCTGGGCTGGTCAGGGCACAACAGCCACCGGTTGCCAACGGTTGCCACTGAGCGGGACCTACAAGGAGACCAAGAAGGCTTGAGCTTCGCTCAAGCCTTCTTGGTCTCAAGCGCGACTGAGCGAAGCGAAGTCTCGACCGTCGACGGTGACCACAGCGGACGTGGAAGGAAGGCCTGAGCCTGCGAAGGCCTTCCGCTCCCGAGGCTCGACCGGGCGGAGCCAAGTCGCGACCGCCCACCGTCACCACAGCGGACGGTCCCGAGGCTCGACCGCTGGTGACTCAGCCAGAGCTCCGTCACCGCGAGCTCCAGGACACCCCTCTAGTTAGCGGGGACCGCGCCCCGGGTACGACACCCGGGGGACGGTCCCCGCTACTCTTCGCGGCAGGGGCTCGGCCCTCCCACCCCACGACCACAGGCCCGGAGGGCGACATGGCTTCGATCGGCGCAAGGACCGCGACGACCGGGCAGGCGGGCCGACGGGCCGACGTCGAGCTGCGACTGCCCGCGGACAGTGCGTTCGCGTCCGTGCTCCGGACCACCACGGCCGGGCTCGCGGCCCGGCTGGACTTCCCGATCGACGACATCGAGGACCTGCGGATCGCCGTCGGCGAGGCGAGCGCGATGGTGCTCCCGCAGGCCGGGATCGGCTCGGACCTCACCTGCCGCTTCTACATGGCACCCGGCGAGCTCACGGTGAGCATCGCGGTGGGCGCCGACGGTCCCGTCTCGCCCGACTACGACAGCTTCGCGTGGCAGGTGCTCACCACCCTCGCCTCGCACGCGACCGCCCACAACGAGGGCGACACGTTCGTCATCACGCTCACCATGGAGTCGGGCCACCCCGAGATCGGGTCGTGATGACAACGCCCGCCGGCTCGGTCGCCCCGGACCCCGATGCGACGACGGGTGTGGAGGTCACCCGGAGGCGCAGCGCGGAGCTGTTCCTGGTCTTCCGGGACGAGGACGCCTCCCCGGCGACCCGGGACGCCGCGCGCGACGCGCTGGTGCACCTGCACCTGCCGTTGGTCGAGCACTGTGCCCGCCGGTTCCGCAACCGCGGCGAGCCGCTGGAGGACCTGGTCCAGGTCGGGACGATCGGGCTGATCAAGTCCATCGACCGCTTCGACTCCGACCGGGGCGTGGAGTTCTCGACGTACGCGACCCCGACGATCATCGGTGAGATCAAGCGGTACTTCCGCGACAAGGGCTGGGCGATCCGGGTGCCCCGCCGGCTCCAGGAGCTGCGCATGCAGATCGGCGCCGCCACCGCCGAGCTCACCCAGAGCCTGGGCCGGTCCCCGACACCGCGCGAGCTCGCGGAGGCGATCGGCTGCACGGTCGAGGAGATCGTCGAGGGCATCGAGTCGAGCAACGCCTACTCGACCCTCTCACTGGACGCCAGCGACGACAGCGACGACGGCGCCGCGACCATGCTCGACGCGATCGGCGTCGACGACGAGGGCCTCGAGCACGTCGAGATCCGCGAGTCGATCAAGCCGCTGCTGGACCGGCTCGAGCCGCGGGAGAAGAAGATTCTCCTGCTCCGGTTCTTCAGGAACATGACGCAGTCGCAGATCGCCGACGAGATCGGCGTCTCCCAGATGCACGTGTCCCGGCTGTTGAACCGCACGCTGGAGCAGCTGCGGACCTCCCTGGAGGAGTCGAGCTAGTCCTCGCTGTCGGCGAGCGCGTCGATGCTGCTGGGGAGCAGCAGCCCGACGAGCACGATGACGGCCACGACGGCCATCGCGCCCGCGGCCACCGTGGTGTCACCACCCCGGAAGCTCCAGGCCACGCCGAGCTGGATCAGCTGGGCCAGCACGATCGGGCTCCGGGCCCAGGAGCGCCCGTGGGTGATCGCCCACGCGGCCGCCAGCAGCAGCCCGCCGTACGCCGCGAAGAACACCGCGGTGGTCAGCGCGACCGCGGCCCGGTCCGAGGAGATGCTGGCCAGCTCCAGCACGGCGTACCCGACCAGGAACAGGCCCTCGATCGCCACCAGGGAGGCCGCGACGACGAGCGGTGCCGGGTTGGGGGCGCTGCGTAGACTCACACCCGGAGCCTAGAAGAACCCTGTTCCGCCCCGGAAACACGGGCGTGACGGCTGTGACGAAACGAACCACCCGCAGGGGTTGTTTAACGGTCCAACACTTGCCAGTCTTGTGGGTGCGCTCGTGAATGCGTTCACTTCGCCGTGCCCCGAGGGCACCCGCAGGTCTTGTCCGCTCCTGACCTGCACGCTGAGCTTAGGAAAGAGGGATCCCCCAGCCATGGATTGGCGCCACCGTTCCGCCTGCCTCGACGAGGACCCTGAGCTGTTCTTCCCGATCGGCAACACCGGTCCGGCCATCCTCCAGATCGAGGAGGCCAAGCAGGTGTGCCGACGCTGCGAGGTGCGCGAGCAGTGCCTCGCGTGGGCGCTCGAGGCCGGCCAGGATCACGGCGTGTGGGGCGGTCTGAGCGAGGACGAGCGTCGCGCGCTCAAGCGCCGCAGCGCTCGGTCCCGGGTGCGCACCGCCTGATCACCGGCTGATCACTCCAGGGGTACGTCGAGCGCCGCGCGGGTGCCCGTCCCTTCGGGCCGCGGACCCAGCGTCAGCTGACCGCCGAGCTCGGACTCGACGAGCGTCCGCACGATCGACAGCCCCAGGCTCGTCGACCCGTCCAGGTCGAACCCCTCGGGGAGTCCGCGGCCGTCGTCGTCAACGGTGACGTGCAGCCGGCCGACCAGCCGGCCCGCGGTGAGCACGATCTCCCCGGCGGTGTCCGGCGCGTCCGGGTCGTACCCGTGCTCGACGGCGTTCTGCAGCACCTCCGTGAGCACCATCGCCAGGGCGGTCGCCGACTCCGACGAGAGCACGCCGAAGCTCCCCTCGCGCCGCACCCGGACCCGGCTGCCGACCGCGCTGACCTCGGTCACCATCCGCGCCAGCGGGTCCACGAGGTCGTCGAAGTCGACCTGCTCCTCGACCGCCTGGCTGAGCGTCTCGTGCACGATCGCGATCGACCCGACCCGGCGCACCGCCTCCTCCAGCGCCAGCCGCGCCGACTCGGAGTCCATCCGGCGCGCCTGGAGCCGCAGCAGCGCAGCGACGGTCTGGAGGTTGTTCTTCACCCGGTGGTGGATCTCCCGGATCGTCGCGTCCTTGGTCACCAGCTCGCGGTCCCGGCGGCGCAGGTCGGTGACGTCGCGGACCAGCACCAGCGCGCCGATGTGGTCGCCCTGCGGCCGCAGCGGGATCGAGCGCACGATCAGCGCGACGCCCTCGGTGCCGATCTCGGTGTCCCGGTGCGCCCGGCCGCCCAGCACGGCGCTCAACGTCTCCTCGTCCGGCCGGCGCCGTGGCGGCACCAGGTCGCGCGTGGTCTCGGCCAGGGACAGCCCGGTCAGGTCGCCCGAGAGGCCCAGCCGGCGGAACACCGACAGCGCGTTCGGGCTCGCGTAGACGACCTTGCCGGCCGCGTCCACCCGCAGGAACCCGTCGCCCACCCGCGGGGTGTCGGCGTGGTCGCTGCGCTGCCCGGCGGCCGGGAAGTACCCGTTCGCGATCATCTGCGTCAGGTCGGCCGCCGCCTGGAGGTAGGACAGCTCGAGCCGGCTCGGCGTGCGGACGCCGAGCAGGTTGGTGTTCCGGGCGACGACGGCGATCACCCGGCCGGCCCTGCGCACCGGGATCGTCTCGACCCGCACCGGCACGTCGTCGCGCCACTCGGGGTCGCCCTCGCGGACCAGCCGCCCCTGTCCGTACGCCGCGTCGATGAGCGGCCGGCGGCCCACCGGGACGAACGTGCCGATCACGTCGTCGACGTACGCCGTCGGGCCGGTCGTCGGCCGCATCTGGCCGGCCGCCCAGAAGCCCTTGCCCTCCCGGTCGGGCAGCCACAGCACCAGGTCGGCGAACGACAGGTCGGCGATGATCTGCCAGTCCGCCTGCAGCAGCTGCAGCCACGCGACGTCGTCGACGTCGAGATCCGTGTGGCTGCGCACCAGCTCGGTGAGGGACGGCACGCTGGCAAGGGTAGGGGCGCCGCGGAAGGTTCCGGCATCGGGTGGACCCCCGCTGGACGTCTGGACCACCTCTGCGAAGATGGCTCCCATGTCGGGGTCGTACTGGAAGCAGGTTCACGCGACCGGCCTGGCGGTCCCGCAGGACCGGCCGCTGGACGACCTCACGGCCGAGCTGACCCGGATGCTCGGCGACCCGGACCCGGCTCTGCGCGACGGCACGGCCTACCCGACGCTGACCACGTGGGTCGACCGCGGCGTGTACGACGACCTGCTCGGCGGCCTCGGCGACGGGATGGCGATCGGTCTGCGGGTGGGGCTGGGCGAGCAGGACACCGACAGCGTGTTCCGGCGCAGCTTCTCGGCGCTCGTCCTGGGCGAGTGCATCGCCCGCGACAACCAGCGCCCGCTGCTGCCCGGCGGCAAGATCCTCGAGTGGGGCGACCGGATCGCGGCCTGGCTGCTGCGCGAACGCGACCTGCGCGCCTTCGTCCCCGGCAAGGGGTGGGCGCACGCCGTCGCGCACGGCGCGGACACGCTCGCGACCCTCGCCAACTCGCCGCACCTCGCGCAGCCCGAGCTCACCGTGCTGCTCGACGTGATCGCGGACCGGGTGCTGCTGCCCGTGGAGCGCCTGTTCACCAACGGCGAGCCGGACCGGCTGGCGTTCGCGACCATGAACGTCCTGCGCCGCAACGTGGTGCCGCTGCGCGTTCTCGAGCCGTGGATCCGCCGGCTCGCGATCGCGGCCGGCACCCGGGCGTCGTACGACGGGCGCGACCCGTACCTGCTCGGCGGCAACGCCGAGGCGTTCCTCCGGGCGCTGTACCTGCAGCTCGCGATGGGCACCCGCCCGCCCCAGGTGCGCTCCGACCTGCTGCTCGTCGTGGTCGACGCGCTGAAGGCGACGAACTCGGCGTTCCTCTCTGCTACGGGTGAGTAACATTCGGGCATGCCCACGGAACTGACCGGCCACGCGGGCGAGCTCGCGGTGGCCGTCGCCCAGGCGCACGGCGTCGAGACCATGTTCACGCTGTCCGGGGCGCACGTCTTCCCGCTGTACGACGGCGCCGTGAAGTCCGCCTCCCCGCTCCGGCTCCTCGACGTGCGGCACGAGCAGACCGCGGCGTTCGCGGCGGAGGCGACCGGCAAGCTGACCCGGGTGCCCGGCCTCGCCGTGCTGACCGCCGGGCCGGGTGTCACGAACGGCCTCAGCGCGGTCGCGCAGGCCCAGTTCGCGGGCTCGCCGATGGTCGTCGTCGGCGGTCGCGCGCCGCAGGGTCGCTGGGGCACCGGCGCGCTGCAGGAGCTCGACCAGCCGCCGATCTTCGCGCCGGTCTCGAAGCTGGCGCGCACCATCCCGACCGCCGCCGACGTGGCGGACGGCATCCACGACGCGTTCCTCACCGCCGGCTCACCGCACCGCGGCCCCGTGTTCGTGGACGTGCCGATGGACGAGCTCTTCAACAGCGCCACCTGCGAGCTGCCCGACCTCACCGCTCCGCGTGGCGCCGAGCCGGACCCGGAGGCCCTCACGGAGGTCGCGGAGCTGCTGGCCGGTGCCACCCGGCCGGTGCTGATCGTCGGCACGGACGTGTGGGCCGATCGCGCCGAGGAGGCCGCGCTGCGGTTCGTCGAGAGCGCCGGCGTACCGGCGATCACCAACGGCATGGGCCGCGGCGTCGTCCCCGGCGGCCACCCGCTGCTGGTCACCAAGGCGCGGAGCCAGGCGCTCAAGGGCGCCGACCTCGTGGTCGTCGTCGGCACTCCCCTGGACTTCCGGCTCGGGTACGGCGTCTTCGGCGACGCCCAGGTCGTGCACGTCGCGGACTCCCCCGGCCAGGTGTCCGGCCACGCCCCGCTCGCGGCGTCGGTCTCCGGCGACCTGACCACGGTGTTCGACGGGCTGCTGGCCGAGCTGGAGCAGGTCGTCCGGCGGCCCGACTGGTCCGCGTGGGTCGCGGACCTGCAGGCCGGTGTCGCCGCCGGGGTCGAGCGGGACGCCGCCCTGCTCGGCGCCGAGGCCGACCCGATCCACCCGGCGCGCATCTACGGCGAGCTGGTGCCGCGGCTGGCCGACGACGCGGTCGTCATCGGCGACGGCGGCGACTTCGTCAGCTTCGCCGGCAAGTTCGTCGAGCCGAAGCGGCCCGGCGGGTGGCTCGACCCCGGCCCCTACGGCTGCCTCGGTGCCGGCCTCGGCGCGGCGATCGCCGCCCGGCTGGCGCGGCCGTCTGCCCAGGTGGTGCTGCTGCTCGGCGACGGGGCCGCGGGCTTCTCGCTCATGGACGTCGACACGCTGGTGCGACACGGCCTGCCGGTCGTGATGGTGATGGGCAACAACTCCGCCTGGGGCCTGGAGAAGGGCCCGATGCAGATGCTCTACGGGTACGACGTGATCGCCGACCTCGCCCCGCGCACGGCGTACGACCAGGTGGTCCGCGCCCTCGGCGGCGCCGGCGAGACCGTCACCGATCCGCGGGAGGTCGGCCCCGCGATCGACCGCGCGTTCGCCTCCGGCGTGCCGTACCTGGTCAACGTGATCACGGACGTGACCGCGACCTACCCGAGGACCAGCTTCGGTGTCTGATCTCGTCGTCCGGCTGGCGCGCCCCGAGGACCTCGCGGCGGCGGGCGAGGTGACCGTCGCGGCGTACGCCGAGTTCACCGAGGGCCCCGACGACCACTACATCGCCCTGCTGCGGGATGCGGCGAAGCGCGACCGCGAGGCCGAGCTGTGGGTCGCCGAGCGCGACGGCGACGTGCTGGGGACCGTGACGATCGCGCTGCCCGGGTCGCCGTGGCGCGAGATCGGCGCCGAGGACGAGGGCGAGTTCCGGATGCTCGCGGTGTCGCCGACCGCGCGCCGGCAGGGTGTCGGCGAGGTGCTGACCCGGCTGGTGATGGAGCGGTTCCGCGAGCTGGGCTTCCGCGGGGTGGTGCTGTCCAGCCTCGCCGAGATGACCTCCGCGCACCGGGTCTACGAGCGGCACGGCTTCCGGCGCGCGCCCGATCGGGACTGGTCACCGATGCCGGGCGTGGACCTGATCGCGTTCGTGGCCGACCTCTGATGGACGCCACGCTCAGCTTCACCGTCACCGACGCGGACACCGCCGCCGCCGTCGGCTCCGGCAGCCTCCCCGTCCTCGGCACGCCCCGGCTGCTCGCCTGGTGCGAGGCCGCGACCTGCGCGGCGATCGACCCGACGCTCGCCCCGGGCGAGACCAGCGTCGGCACCCGCGTCGAGCTGGAGCACCTGGGCGCGAGCGCGGTCGGCCAGCGGGTCGAGGTGAGCGCGTCCGCGTCGTACGTCGACGGTCGGCTGCACCGCTTCACCGTCGCCGCGCGCCACGTCGGAGGCTCCGCGGTCGGCAAGGTCGTGGGCACCGGCGAGATCACCCGCGTCGTCGTCGACGCGGAGCGGTTCCTGGGCCGGCTCTGACGATTCGTCCGAACGCAGAGGTGACCGGCCGCAGGACCCGATTTCGCGCTCGCGCGCGAGTTTGAGAGACTGGACGTCGGCCCTCGGGCCAGACACGTCCGATCAGGAGGAACATCATGGGCAAGACCGGCCGCAAGCGCCGCGCTCGCAAGAAGAAGGGCGCGAACCACGGCAAGCGCCCCAACGCCTGAGCGCGAAAGAGACAGAACCCCCGAGCCTTCCGGTTCGGGGGTTCTCGTTCGTCCGGGGGTCGGTCAGGGGGTCTCGCGGATCTCCACCTGGACCTGGCGGATTCGCAGCAGCACCCGCTGGCGCAGCTCGTCGGGCGCGGCCTCCGCGCAGGATCGGGCCACGACCGACTTCACGGTCCGCTGGAGGTCGTACTTCTCCAGGCACGGGTTGCACTGGTCGAGGTGGATGCGCACGGCCGAGCAGTCGGCCGCGTCCAACTCGTTGTCGAGGAAGTAGACGATCTGCTCGAGGAAGTCGGCGCACTCGGCGAGCGAGGGGTCCGAGCCCATGTGGTGATCGGCCTCGTGGGTCATGACGCGCCTCCGTCCCGGCCGACCGTGAGCAGGTCGTTGTCGCGCACGTAGTCCGAGAGCATGTCGCGCAGCTGGCGCCGGCCCCGGTGCAACCGGGACATGACCGTGCCGATCGGGGTGTCCATGATCTCGGCGATCTCCTTGTAGGCGAAGCCCTCGACGTCGGCGAGGTACACCGCGAGCCGGAACTCCTCCGGAAGGCGCTGGAGCGCGTCCTTCACCTGGGAGTCGGGCAGGTGCTCGAGCGCCTCCATCTCGGCCGACCGTAGCCCGCTCGAGGAGTGCGACTCCGCGCGGTGCAGCTGCCAGTCCTCGACGTCCTCGGACATCGACTGCTGCGGCTGGCGCTGCTTCTTGCGGTAGGTGTTGATGAAGGTGTTCGTCAGGATGCGGTACAGCCACGCCTTGAGGTTGGTGCCCGGCCGGAACTGGTGGAAGGAGGAGTACGCCTTGGCGAAGGTCTCCTGCACCAGGTCCTCGGCGTCCGCGGGGTTGCGCGTCATCCGCATCGCGGCGGAGTAGAGCTGGTCCAGGAACGGCAGCGCGTCGCGCTCGAAGCGCGCGGTGCGCTCCGCCTCCGACTCGGTGGCGACGTCGACATCCTCGGGGGTGGGGTCAGTGGGGTCTGTCATCGTCTCCCAGACTAGCCCGGTCGTGGGGCGTTCGAGCACTGCCAGCATGTTCACGGAACGCCTCAGACCGGGCGCTCATTCCCCGCGACCTCGCGGATCACCCACTCGAGCGTGGACTCCACGATGATCTCGAGGGCCTCCGCCTGGGAGCAGTCGCCGCTCCTCGGCACCCGGAACGAGTGGTCCGCGCCCGGTACGACGGCGAGGTCGATCTCCGGCGGGAACTCGTCGGGCCGTCCCATGGTGTCCCGCTCGCCCTGGATCACCAGCGTCGGCACCCGGGCCCCGAGGAGCTCGGGGAGCCGGGACTTCTCCGGCTTCCCGGGCGGATGGAGCGGGAAGGCGAGCGCGAGGCACCCGCTCGCCCCCAGGCTCCGTGCACACCGAGCCGCGGACCGGGCGCCGGCGCTCCGGCCGCCGACCACCAGGGGCGTCCGGGTGCGCAGGTGGTCGGCCGCCGCGGTCAGTCCGGCGTCGAGCGTCGGCGGCGGGGTGGCGACCTTGCGGCCGGCGACCCGCCACGGCTGCTCCAGGCGGACGACGGTGATGCCGTTGCGAGGGAGGTTGGTCGCGAGCGCCTCGAGGTCCGCGGTGTCGATGCCGACGCCGGCCCCGTGGCTGAGCAGCAGGGTCGCGTACGGCGTCCGCGCCCGGTCGGTCACCAGGCGGGCCTCGCCGTGCGGCGTGTCGATCCGGCGCTCGGTCATGGCGCGGTCACGACCCCTCCAGCGGGAGCGGCTCGAGCAGCTCGGGACCGTTGTTCCGGACGTTGCTGACGAGCGGGGAGACCGGGTAGGCCTCCAGCGCCCCGGGCGCGGCCGGGACCAGCAGGTCCAGCAGTCCGTCCTTCGGCCGCCGCGGGTCGAGCCAGTCCGACCAGCGGTCCCGCTCCACCATGAGCGGCATCCGGTCGTGGATGTGGCCGAGGTCGTCCTCGGCGTCGGTCGTGATCACCGTGCAGGTCCAGCGGAACCGGTCCTCGGCGTCGTCCGCCTTCGTCGGGTCGCGCCAGATCTCGTACAGCCCCGCCATCGCGAGCACGCCGTGGTCCTTGGGACGGATGAAGAACGGCTGCTTGCGAGGCTTGCCGGCCGGGGTCAGCTCCTCGGTGGGGTACCACTCGAAGTAGCCGTCCGCGGGCAGCAGGCAGCGCCGGGCCGCGAACGCCCGCTTGTACGCCGGCTTCTCGGCGACGGTCTCCATCCGGGCGTTGATCATCCGGTTGCCGATCGAGGGGTCCTTCGCCCAGGACGGGACGAGCCCCCAGGTCAGCACCCGCAGCTGGCGGGCCGGCGGCTCCTCGGACTCCTTCGACGGCGGCCGCTCGACGACCGCGTAGACCTCCTTGGTCGGCGCGACGTTGTAGTCGGCCTCCAACGGGGCGGGGATCCGCACGTCGGCGATGTCGAACTCCTCGACGAGGTCCTCGGGGCGCCGGCTGGACGCGTAGCGACCGCACATACCCGCAACCCTAGAGGGCGGGACCGTCAGGCGCGGGTGAGCTCGTCCAGGAGCCGGCCCGCCGCCGCGTCGGAAGCGGGGAGGCCCTCGATCCAGACCCGGGTGCGCGGGACCGAGCCGCTGTCGAGCATCTGGCGGAGCAGGCCGACCCGGCGGGCGATCCGGTCGTCGCGATCGGCGAGCACGACGACCCGCCCGGGGCCGACGTGGCCGATGGTCTCGGGCCCGCGGAAGACGGTGCGCGCCGTGTCGCCGAGCTGGGCGACATGCATGGCCCGGGCCAACACGTCGTCACGGCCGGACGCGGCCTCCGGGTACGGCGGCGCCGCGACGACCACCAGCGCGTGGTCCCCGTCGTGATCCGCGCGGTAGACGTCGGAGATCCGGCTGCGCAGGTGGGCCAGCGTCGAGAGGCCGGTCAGCGGGTCGTTGCAGGACAGGTCGTTGAGGTAGCCGAGCATCGCGTCGCTCCAGGCCACCGCGAGCGCCCGTGTGTACGCGTGCGCCGGCTCGGCGCCGAGCACGAGGCGGGTGGTGGTGGCGAGGCCGTCGAGGGACTCCGCCAGAGAGACGCCGTCCCGGGCGAGGGCGGCCCCGGCGACCTCGCAGGCGACCGTGCCCGACCCCGAAGCAAGAGCCTCCCCGACCGCACCGAAGCGGGGCGGCAGGGCCGCGCGTCGCTCCGATGACAGTTCCCGCTCCGCTTCGGGGTCGCCCGTGGCCCCACGTCGCCAGTGCGTCGTGAACCTTCCCACGGTGGCTCCCCCTCGTTTGGTCTGCCGCGGATGAAACGGGCCCGCTCCGGGTCCATGACGCGAAAGCCGAAAGATTTCCGTGATCTTTCGGCGGCTCGCGCGTTGTAGGTACGTGGCCAGCCACCTCGTGACCGTCGACGGTCCTCCGAGCGACGGTGAGTTGATCTCGCTGGTGCGCGCCGGGGAGACCGACGCGTACGGCGAGCTCTTCTCGCGCCACGTGCTCGCCGCACGCCGGCTCGCACGCCAGCTCGTGTCCGCGGGCGAGGTCGACGACCTGGTCTCCGAGGCGTTCGCGAAGGTGTTGGTGGTGCTCCAGCGCGGCGGCGGACCGGACCTCGCGTTCCGCGCCTACCTCCTCACCGCCGTACGCCGCCTGCACGTCGACCGGATCCGGGTCGGCGCGCGCCTGCACACGACCGCGGACCTCACGCCCTTCGATCCCGGCGTGCCGTTCCGCGACACGGCGGTCGAGGGGTTCGAGAACGCCGCGGCCGCCCGGGCGTTCGGGTCGCTCCCCGAGCGCTGGCAGCTCGTGCTCTGGCACACCGAGGTCGAGGGGCAGAAGCCGGCCGAGGTGGCGACCCTGCTCGGCATGTCGCCGAACTCCGTCTCGGCGCTCGCCTACCGGGCCCGCGAGGGCCTCCGCCAGGCCTATCTCTCCATGCACGCCCAGGACGTCGACGACGACGCCTGCGCCCGGACCAGGGCGAACCTCGGCGCCTACGTCCGCGGCGGCCTCTCCCGCCGCGACTCGGCGCGGGTCGAGGAGCACCTCGAGGAGTGCCGCCAGTGCGCTGCGATCTACCTGGAGCTCACCGAGGTGAACTCCCGCCTCGGCGCCCTGCTCGCGCCGCTGCTGCTGGGCGCCGCCGCGAGCGCGTACCTCGCCTCGGCCGCCGGTGGTGGCACGGCCGTGGCCGGCGGCGGCGTGGTGGCCCTGCTGGACCGGGCCCGGGACGCCGTGATGGCGCACGGGCCGACCGCGGCGATCGCCGGCGCCGCGGCCTCGGCCGTGGCAGCCGGGCTCCTGCTCACCCTGCACCAGGGCGCCGGGAACGTGCCGGCCGCCGAGGACCTGCCCTCGGCGCAGGCGTCGCCGTCGCTGGGCGCTTCCACCGCGCCGGTCCACCGCGACCGGTCCGGTCCCGGCCCAGCCGGCTCCCGGGACCGCTCCGTCACTGCCGACGAGCCGGGTCCGGGGCCGGGCTACGCCGCTCCCACGGCTGGGCCGAGCGGTCCCCCGACCGCTCCCCCGACGGTGCCGCCCTCCGGCTCGCCCAGCGCTCCGCCGCCGACGTCGCCGCCGCCCACGCACCCGCCGTCAGCGCCACCGCAGTCGCCGCTGGTCCAGCTCGACGTGGACGTCTCGGTCGGCCCGGGTGGGATCGGCGCCTCGGTCGGCGGTGGGGTGCTCGGCCAGCAGCTGCCCACGATCGGGGCGACGGTCCCCGTCCCCTGACCGCCGTGCGACTGCCGTCAGGGGCGTCGGGGTACACAGGAGACCATGACCGTCAGCAGACTGATCGCCCGCCCGATGCTCGCGTCCATCTTCCTGGTCGGCGCCGCTGGCGCCCTGAAGAACAGCTCAGCACCCGCCGCGAAGGCCGACGCGGTCACCTCCCGGCTGGTGCCGCTGGCGCGTAAGGCCGGCATCCCGCTGCCGGAGGACCCCGAGACGCTCGTGAAGCTGAACGCCGGTGTCCAGATCGGCGCGGCGCTCGCACTCGCCATGGGCCGTGCGCCGCGGCTCTCGTCCGCGGTCCTCGCCGGCTCGCTGATCCCGACCACCGCCGCCGGCCACCGGTACTGGGAGGCCGACGACAACGCGACGCGCAGCCAGCAGCAGCTGCACTTCTTCAAGAACGTCGCGATCATCGGCGGCCTGATCATCGCCGCCGGCGACACCGAGGGCCGGCCCGGCGTGGCCTGGCGGACCCGGCACGCCGCGAAGGACGCCCGTCGCGAGGCCAAGCTCCTCAAGGCGAAGGTCACCTCCTGACGCCTCGGTAGGCTGCGGCTCGTGACCGAGCCCTGGCCCGCACCCCGCGCCCGACACCCCGTCGACGCGGTCGTCACGCTGCCCGGGAGCAAGTCGCTCACCAACCGCGCGCTGGTGCTGGCCGCGATCGCCGACGGCCCGTCGGTCGTCCGCCGGGCGCTGCGCTCGCGCGACACCACCCTGATGGCGAGCGCGCTGACCTCGCTCGGCGCGGAGGTCGACACCTCGGGCGTGGACTGGCGCGTGACGCCCCGCGCCTTCACCACCGACGCGGCCGTCGACTGCGGGCTGGCCGGGACCGTGATGCGGTTCGTGCCACCGGTGGCGGGGCTCTCGACCGGCACCGTCTCTTTCGACGGCGACGAGCACATGCGGCAGCGACCCGTGGGCGAGATCCTCGGCGCTCTGCGCACCCTGGGCGTCGACGCCCGCGGGGAGTCGCTGCCGTTCACTGTGCACGGGACCGGGTCGGTGCGCGGCGGCACGGTCGTGGTGGACGCGTCCGCGTCGTCGCAGTTCATCTCCGCGCTGCTGCTGGCGGGCGCGCGGTACGACGAGGGCGTCGACGTGCGCCACGACGGCAAGCCCGTGCCGTCGCTCCCCCACATCGACATGACCGTCGCGATGCTGCGCGAGCACGGCGTCGAGGTTGACGACGCCGACGCTAACCGCTGGCGGGTCGCGCCGGGCCCGGTCCGCGCCGTCGACCACGTGATCGAGCCGGACCTCTCGAACGCCGCCCCGTTCCTCGCCCTCGCGGCCGTGTCCGGCGGCACGGTCGTGGTGCGTGACTGGCCGCGGCAGACGACCCAGGCCGGCGACGCGCTCCGGGACATCCTCACGGCGATGGGCTGTGAGGTGTCGTTCGTCGACGAGGGGCTCCGGGTCACCGGCAGCGGCACGCTGCTCGGCATCGACGTCGACCTGCACGACGTCGGCGAGCTCACCCCCGCCGTCGCGGCCCTGTGCGCGCTCGCGGAGGCGCCGTCCCACCTGCGCGGCATCGGGCACATCCGCGGCCACGAGACCGACCGCCTCGCGGCGCTCGCGACCGAGCTCGGCGGACTGGGCGCCGCCGTCACCGAGCACCCGGACGGGCTCAGCATCGAGCCCGCCCCCCTGCACGGCGGGGTGTTCCACACCTATGCCGACCACCGGATGGCGCACGCCGGCGTGATCGTCGGTGCGGCGGTCGAGGACGTGCTGGTCGAGGACATCGCGACGACCGACAAGACGTTCCCGGACTTCGCGGACCTCTGGTCGGGGCTGATCCCCGCATGACGGGGCGCTACTCCGACCAGGACGTCGAGCACTACGACCGCCCGCGTCGGCACACGCGCCCCCGCACCAAGGAGCGACCGACGTACGACGACGCGGTGGACGGCGTCGTCGTGACCGTCGACCGCGGCCGGTTCACGCTGCTCGTCGACGACCACGTCGTGCTGGCGATGAAGGCTCGGCCGCTGGGTCGCAAGGGCGTGGTCGTCGGCGACCGGGTCCGGGTCGTCGGCGACACCTCCGGGCAGGACGGCAGCCTGGCGCGGATCGTGGAGGTCGTGGAGCGCACCACCGTGCTCCGGCGCACGGCGGACGACGACGACCCGGTCGAGCGGGTGATCGTCGCGAACGCCGACCAGCTCGTCGTGGTGACCGCGCTCGCCGACCCCGACCCGCAGCCGCGGCTGATCGACCGGGCGCTGGTCGCGGCGTACGACGCGCGGATGCAGCCGCTGCTGTGCCTGACCAAGTCCGACCTGGCCGACCCCGAGACCCTGCTCGTCACGTACCGCTCGCTCGGGGTCCCCTGGGTCGTCACCCGGCGCGGCGGCGACCTGGCCGAGCTGCGCGACCGGCTGCGCGGGCGGACCAGCGTGCTCATCGGCTCCAGCGGGGTCGGCAAGTCCACGCTGGTGAACGCGCTGGTGCCGGACGCCGGGCGCGACGTCGGCCACGTGAACGCCGTGACCGGGCGCGGCCGCCACACCTCGACCTCGGCGTACCTCCTGGAGCTGCCCGGCGGGGCCGGATGGATCGTGGACACGCCGGGCATCCGGTCCTTCGGCCTCGCGCACGTGCAGCCCGAGCACCTCATCGAGGCGTTCCCGGACCTCGACGAGATGACCGAGGATTGCCCACGCGGGTGCACGCACGGCACCGACGAGCCCGAGTGCGGGCTGGACGAGGCCGTGCGGAACGGCACCGCCGACCCGGTCCGGGTGGAGTCGTTCCGCCGGCTGCTGGCCGCGCGGAGCGAGCCGGCGTACTAGCCGGATCGGCCCCACACGGCGCGGGCGCCCGCCTCCCCGGTGAGGAAGACCCAGACCAGCAGCGCGACCGCGGCCACGGCGAGCAGCACGTCGAGGACGACGCGCGGCGCCCCGCTGCGGGCGTGCACGGAGCCCGCGGCGATCGCGACGGCGCCGAACCCGAGGCTCACCCGGAGCAGCTGCCGGCCGCGGTGCTCGTGCACCGCGACCTGCGGGCTGGACCGCAGCTCCGGCTTGCTGTCCAGGAAGGTGCCGCCGGTGAGGTACGCCACCACGATGGCGCCGGTGGCGACGCCCGCGAGCGCGAGCATCGGCCACCGCAGCCGGTCCCGCCAGCGGGGCACCGCGACGTACAGCCCGGCCGCGACCGCGGCGAGGGGTCCGAACACGACGGCCGCGTGCACGACGAGCGGGTGCAGCGGGAGTCCGTTGATCTCCATGCCGGGCCACACGGTCCACCACCCCGGGGCGTTCAGTCACTAGTGTGAGGAGGTGCCCAAGACGGACTACACCGACGACCTGCGCCTCGCGCACGTCCTGGCCGATGACGCCGACTCGATCACCGAGAGCCGGTTCCGGGCGCTCGACCTCCACGTGATGAGCAAGCCGGACCTGTCGCCCGTCACCGACGCCGACCAGGCCGTCGAGGAGTCGATCCGGCGCACGCTCTCGCGGGTCCGCTCGCGGGACGCGGTCACCGGCGAGGAGCACGGGTCCACGGGCCACAGCCAACGCCGCTGGGTGATCGACCCGATCGACGGCACCAAGAACTTCGTCCGCGGCGTGCCGGTCTGGGCGACCCTGATCTCGCTGGTGGTCGACGAGGAGGTCGTGCTCGGCGTGGTGTCCGCGCCGCTGCTCCAGCGCCGCTGGTGGGCCTCGAACGGCAACGGCGCCTGGACCGGGCGGTCGCTGCTCAAGGCGATCCCCTGCCAGGTGTCCGACGTCCGGCGGCTCGAGGACGCCTCGCTCTCCTTCGCCTCCCTGTCCGGGTGGGACGAGCGGGACCGCCTCGACGACTTCCTGTCGCTGATGCGGCGGTGCTGGCGGACCCGGGCGTACGGCGACTTCTGGTCCTACATGCTGCTCGCGGAGGGCGCGGTCGACATCGCCGCGGAACCCGAGCTCGAGGTCTACGACATGGCGGCCCTGGACGTCATCGTCCGCGAGGCGGGCGGCCGGTTCACCTCGCTGGACGGGAGCGACGGCCCGTTCGGCGGCAACGCGCTGGCCACGAACGGCCACCTGCACGAGGCCGCGCTGTCGTTCCTGGGCACGTTGCCCGACGACGACGACGACCCCGACGTGCGCCGGACCGGGCCCGGCTCGGTCTCCGACCTGCGTGACCGCCGCCGCGACTGAGGGGTGACGCCGACCGTCCGGGGGGACTACCGTCGAGGCATGCGCATCGGCGACGTTCTCCAGGCCAAGCCCAGTCGCGAGGTCGTCACGATCCGGCCGGACACCGGCGTGCGCGAGCTCCTCGCCCAGCTCGCCGAGCACAACATCGGAGCCCTGATCGTCAGCTCCGACGGCACCTCGGTCGAGGGCATCGTGAGCGAGCGGGACGTCGTGCGTCACCTGCACAGCGACGGCACCGTCATCAACAACACCGTCCGCGCGATCATGACCGACGTCGTCGAGACCTGCGACGAGGACACCCCCGTCGACGAGCTGATGAAGGTGATGACCGATCGCCGGATCCGGCACGTCCCGGTGGTGCACGACGGCCGGCTGACGGGGATCATCAGCATCGGCGACGTGGTGAAGCACCGCATCGTCCAGCTGGAGTTCGAGCGCGACCAGCTGGACAGCTACGTCCACCAGACCTGACCCAGCAGGCTAGTGGGACTCGCTCTCGGCGAGGACCAGGGCGAGGTCGTCGTTCATCTTGTTGCCGGCGTACGCCAGCAGGTGCTCGACGAGGCGGTCCAGCGCCTCCTCGACGGTGCCCTCGCCGATCTCGGGGGCGTAGTCGTCGAGCGGGAAGAACTCACCGGACTTGTCCCGAGCCTCGACCAGGCCGTCGGTGTAGAAGAGCATCCGCGCGCCGGCGGGCCACGGGTGCTCGGTGAGGCCCGGGTCGGAGCCCATGCCGAGCGGTACGGTCGGCTCGCCGGTGTCGACCTCGGAGACCTGCTCGTCGTGGACCAGCAGCGGCGGGTGGTGGCCGCAGTTGGCCAGCGTGACCATGTTGCCGTGGAACTCGCCCACGATCGCGGTGACGAACTCCTCCTCGCCCACGAAGCGGGTGAGCGTCTCGTCGATGTTGCGCGCCAGCGCCGCCAGGTCCGGCTCGGTGAACGCCGCCGCGCGGAAGGCACCGAGCACCGCGGCCGCGGTCTGCACGGCGGCCAGGCCCTTGCCGCGCACGTCGCCGACGATCACACGCACGCCGTACGGCGTCGCAGCGACCTCGTAGAGGTCTCCGCCGACCAGCGCCTCGGCGGTCGCCGAGACGTAGCGGGCGGACAGGCCGACCGAGCCGATCGCGGTGGGGATGGAGCGCAGCACCGCGCGCTGGGCGGTCTCCGCGATGACGGTCATCCGCTCGAGGCGGCCCTCCCGGCGCTCGCGCAGGGCCGCGCCCTGGATCCCGACCAGGCCGAGCAGGGCGCACAGGAACACCCGGGCGAGCCAGTCGACGATGCCCGTGTCGTCGTGCCACAGGTGGGCGAGCAGTCCGCAGACGACCGCGGCGCCCGCGACGTACGCCGTCCGCCGCGCCGTCGTCACCAGGCTGGCCACGATGGCGCCGCTCGCGAAGACGGCGATCAGCTGCACCGGCGTGGTCATCGACAGCGCCACCAGGACCGCCAGCACACCAAAGCCCGCCACGAGCCCGGGGTCGAGGCGTCTCCAGATCGCGCGCACGGAGGTCACCCGCGCATGATGTCAGGCTCCGTCCGCCCCCGATGTCGAACACGACGAGATCCGACCGGAAGGATCCGGAATTCACCCGTCCGGGTCACGTCCTAGGCTGGGGTCATGGACAAGCCCGAGATCGACTTCCCCGACTTCGACCCGCCGACCGACCTGGTCGTCACCGAGATCAGCGAGGGCAGCGGCGCGGAGGCGTCCGCCGGTTCGACCGTGTCGGTCCACTACGTCGGCGTCGCGCACTCGACCGGTGAGGAGTTCGACGCGTCGTACAACCGCGGCGAGCCGCTGAGCTTCCGGCTCGGTGTCGGTCAGGTCATCTCCGGCTGGGACCAGGGCGTGCAGGGCATGAAGGTCGGCGGTCGCCGCCAGCTCGTGATCCCGCCGCACCTCGGCTACGGCGACCGTGGCGCCGGGGCCGTGATCAAGCCCGGGGAGACGCTGATCTTCGTGGTGGACCTGCTCGACGTCCGCTGACCGGCCCGCCGGTCACCAGGGCAGGTTGTCGGTCGCCTCGCCGTCGGCCACCCGTGCCGACTGGGCGGCCAGCGACACCACGTCGCCCTTGACGAGCTGACGACCCCGCCGCGTCTCCACCTCGTCGTTGACGCGCACCATCCCGGCCGCGATCAGCGGCTTCGCCTCCGACCCGCTCTCGACCAGGTTCGCCAGCTTCAGGAACTGCCCGAGCCGGATCGACTCGTCGCTGATCGGGACGTCGTACGGCTCGGCCATGGGTCCAGTGTCTCAGCATCCGGGTGCGCTCGGCGCTCGAGGCCCCGGAGCGCCGTTCCACCAGGGGATGCGGGGAAGCCTCCAACATCCCCCGCCGTGCAGACCATGGGTAGTGCAGGTTCGACCGGAGACCATGGTGAACCTGCGACCGGTGGGACGAGGGCCAGCACCGGCACCGGGACCGTCAGCGGAGGACCACCGACACGGCGTGGATGAGGACGCCGACGAGCCCGCCGACGATGGTGCCGTTGATGCGGATGAACTGGAGGTCGCGGCCGACGTGCAGCTCGATCCGGCGGGCGGCCTCCTTGCCGTCCCAGCGCTCGATGGTGTGCGTGATGACCGTGGTGACCTCGGCGCCGTACCGGTCGACGGCGAAGACCGCGGCGTCGGCGGCGAGGGTGTCGAGGCGGGCACGGAACACGTCGTCGGTGAGCAGCCGGGAGGAGAACGACGAGACCTCGGCCAGCAGCCGGGCGCGCACCGCGCCGGACGGGTCCCGGAGCGAGGCGAGCAGCGAGCGGCGCAGGGCGTTCCAGAGCGAGACGGACGAGGCGAGCACCTGGGGATGGTCGAGGATGCGCTCCTTCAGCCGCTCGGTGCGCTCCTGGGCCGACGGGTCGTGCTGCAGGTCCTCGGCGAGCTGGGCCAGCATCGAGTCCAGCGCCTGGCGGGCGTGGTGGTGCGGGTCGTCGCGGATGTCGCCGACCCAGCGGACCAGCTCGCGGTGGACGCGAGAGGTGACCGCCTCGTTCAGCCGGGTCGGCGCCCACCAGGGCGCGCGCTCGCCGAGCACCTCCGCGACCGTGTCCGGGTTCGCGACCAGCCACCGGTGCAGCTCGTCGAACCCGAGGTCGACCAGGCCGTGGTGCAGGTCGTCGCGGATCGTCTCCTCCAGGAGCGAGCCGAGCAGCGGCGCGATCGGCTCTTCGCGGAACCGCGGGACCAGCGCGTCGCGGAACAGCTCCTCGATGTGCGAGTCCTGCACCCGGTTCAGGGCGATCACGGCGAGGTCGGCCACCTCGTCGACCGCGCGCCTCGCGTTCGCGGGCTCCGAGAGCCACCGGCCCAGGCGCAGCGAGACCGTCGCCGCGGCCACCCGCTCGCGGATGATCCCCTCCTGGAGGAAGTTCTCCCCCACGAACTCCTCGAGACCGCGGCCGAGCTCGTCCTTGCGCTTCGGGATCAGCGCCGTGTGCGGGATCGGGAGCCCGAGCGGGTGCTTGAACAGCGCGGTGACCGCGAACCAGTCCGCGATCGCGCCGACCATGGACGCCTCGGCGCCGGCGTTCACGAAGCCCGGGAAGCCGTCCTGGTCGAGCGTGGCGACGTAGACGACGGCCGCGAGCAGCAGCAGCGACACGGCGAGCGTGCGCATCCGGCGCAACCCCTGGCGGCGTACGGCGTCGGCGGCGGGGTTCGGGGTGATCATCGCGATGGAGGTCATTGCCCGCCATCCTCGCGCACCGGCCCACATGCCAGAATGCGCCGCATGCCTCGCACGGTCATCACCTTCGGCACGTTCGACGTCTTCCACGTCGGGCACCTGCGGGTCATCGAGCGCGCCGCCGCGCTCGGCGACCGGCTGGTCGTCGGGGTCTCCGCCGACGAGCTCAACCTGCGCAAGAAGGGCCGCGAGCCGGTCTTCAGCGAGGCCGAGCGGCTCGCGATCGTCGCCGCGCTCAAGCCGGTCGACGAGGTCTTCGTCGAGGAGAGCCTGGAGCTCAAGCGCGAGTACATCCAGAAGTACGGCGCCGACGTGCTCGTGATGGGCGACGACTGGGCCGGGAGGTTCGACGAGTTCGAGGACATCTGCGAGGTCGTCTACCTGCCCCGCACGCCCGCCATCTCGACGACGGCCCTCATCGAGAAGATCTCCGGCGGCAGCTGACCCGCGCGGCGGGTTTGCCCGTGGCCACCTGTCGGGCAGGCTCGTAGGGCCGTAGCCACCTTTCGTTCTCGAGGAGAAAGATGCGTCGACCGATCGTCGCCGTCGCCGTCGCGATGGGCCTGCTGGTCACCGTTCCCGCACCGGCACCGGCCGGCGCCCCGGAGCCGGGCCCGACCTCGGCCCAGCAGGCGCTCGCCACGGTCCAGCACCTGCTCGACCCGGCCACCTCGCTCGCCCGCCGTTCCGCGACCGGCCGGCCCGAGGTGTCCCTGGCGATGCGGGACCTGTTCGCGGCGCTGCCGCGGCTCGACGCCGGCGACCGGCGTACGGCGCACGGCCTGTTCGCCCGCCCGACGGACGGCGCCTCAGACCGGCTCGGCGACGGGTACACCGTCGCCGCACACAGGAAGTGCCGCAATCACCTGTGCATCCACTGGGTGCCCACCACCGCCGACGCACCGCCGAGCAAGGCGTGGGTCGACACGAACCTGACGTTCATGAACAAGGTCTGGCGCACCGAGATCCGCAAACTCGGCTACCGCAAGCCGATCCCGGACAAGCACCGCGGCGGCAACGCCAAGTTCGACGTCTACCTCAAGGAGCTCGGCTCCCGCGGGATCTACGGGTACTGCACTCCCGAGCGCCGGGCCCCGGGTCAGAAGTGGCTGGCCTCCGGGTACTGCGTGCTCGACAATGACTTCGCCGAGGCCCAGTACGGCGCCCCGCCGAAGCAGAGCCTGCGGGTGACCGCCGCCCACGAGTTCTTCCACGCGATCCAGTTCGCCTACGACTACGGCGAGGACCCGTGGCTGATGGAGAGCACCGCGACGTGGATGGAGGAGCGGGTCGCCGACGACGTCAACGACAACCGCCAGTACCTGCCCTACGGCCAGGTCGGCGCGCCCGGCCGGCCGCTGGACCTGTTCAACCGGCAGGGCTTCAACCAGTACGGCAACTGGACCTTCTTCGAGTACCTCAGCACCCGCTTCGGAACCGGTGTCGTGAAGCAGGTCTGGACCCGGGCCGGCGCCTATCCCGGCGCCGGCCACCAGTACTCCACGACCGCGGTCAAGGGCATCCTCGAGCACCACGGCGGGTTCGAGCGCGTCTACCGCAGCTTCGCGGCCGCGAACACCACGCCCGGCCACGTCTACCCCGAGGGCAACGCGTGGCCGACCGCCCCGGTCGCCGCGACCTGGACGCTCACCAAGGACGCCCCGCGCCAGGAAAGCCGGATCGCCATCGACCACCTGTCGTCGCGCAACATCGAGGTCAAGCCGGACCCCGGCCTCCAGGACAAGCGCTGGAAGCTGCGCGTGGTCGTCGACGGGCCGCGCGGCCGGACCGAGCCCGCGGCGTACGTCGTGTCGAGGACGAAGCACGGCGTCGACCACACCCCGGTGCGGTTGAACCGGGAGGGCGAGGGCCGCGCGCTGGTGGGCTTCAGCACCAGGCGGGTCTCCTGGACGAAGGTGGTGCTGGTGAACGCGTCGACCCGCTTCTCGTGCTGGCACCGGACCTCGTGGTCGTGCCAGGGCCGGGCGCGCGACGACGACCAGAAGTTCGCCCTGACTGTCGTGGCGGTGCGGCCGAAGTAATGAGCCGGCCCCGGGGCCGATTGGCCCGGACAGGCTGCGCGGTATTGGCACTGCGTCGGGACCTTTCCCACCCCTAGATTGAGCGCGTGACGCGCGCCCTGACCCCTGATCCGATCCCCGCCGACGACCCGGTCGCGGCCGGCGGGCTCGGCGTACCCCAGGGCGCGGCCCTCACGCTCGGCGCGGTGCTCGGCACCGGCGTCATCTCGTTGCCCGCCCTGGCGGTGTACGAGGCCGGACCCGCCTCGCTCGTCGCGTGGCTCGCTCTGGTCCTGCTGTCGGTCCCGCTCGCGACCACGTTCGCCGCCCTCGGCGCGCGGTACCCGGACGGCGGCGGCGTATCGACGTACGCCCGCCGGGCGTTCGGGGCCCGGGTCGCCACCGTGATCGGCTGGTGCTTCTACTTCGCGATCCCGCTCGGCGCGCCCGCCGCCGCCGGGTTCGCCGGCGCGTACGTCGCGGACAGCACCGGCGGTGGCCGACCCACCCAGCTGCTGTCGGCCGGCGTGCTCATCGGCGTGGTCGCAGTGATGAACTGGTTCGGCATCCGGGTCTCCGGCCGGGTCCAGCTCGTGATCGCCGGCGCCCTGGCGGTGCTGCTGATGGTCGCCACGCTGGTGTCCCTGCCGCACGCGAGCACCGCGAACCTGACGCCGTTCGCACCGCACGGGTACGCCGCGATCGGCACCGCCGCGGCGCTGCTGATCTGGGCGTTCGCGGGCTGGGAGGTCGTGACCTCGTTGTCCTCGGAGTACCGCGACCCGGCCCGCGACATCGGGCGGGCGACGGTGATCGCCCTGGTCGTCATGGGCGTGATGTACCTCGGCGTCGCGTTCGCCACCGTCGCCGTGCTCGGCCCGAACCCCGGCAAGGCGCCGCTGTCCGACATGCTCGTGCTCGGCTTCGGCGAGCCGGCCCGCCCCGTCACGACGGTCGTCGCGGTGCTGCTCTCGGTCGGCGCCATGAACGCCTACTTCGCCGGCAGCGCCCGGCTCGGCGGCGCACTCGGGCGGGACGGCTCGCTGCCGGCGTGGTTCGCGCAGGGCTCGACGGCCGGGCAGGTGCCCCGCCGCTCGCTGGCCGTGGTGACGATCGGGGCACTCGGCACGCTGCTCGCCGTCGCGATCTCCGGCGTGGCCGTGGAGCGGACCATGCTGCTGGTGACCGGCGCGTTCTCGATCGTCTACCTGGTCGGCACCGCGGCCGCGATCCGGCTGCTCCCGCGCGGCACCTGGGTGTGGCGCGGCAGCGTCGTCGCGTTCATCTCGTCGCTCGGGCTGCTCGGCCTGACCGGCCGGTACCTGCTCCCGCAGGTCATCGTCGGCCTCGCGGCGGTCGTGTGGCTGGCCCGGTCCCGAGCAGCCGTGCCAGCCGCTCCAGACCCGGTGTGACCGCCTGCGTCGCGGTCGCGCCGTAGCCGAAGACCAGCCCCGAGACCGGGGCGCTGACCGCGTAGGACGAGAGCGCCTCCACGGCGATGCCGTGCTCGAGAGCGGTGGCCGCGACCGCCGCGTCGTCCACGGGCGTGGTGAACAGCGCGGCCACGTGCAACCCGGCCGCGGATGGCACCACCTCCAGCTGCGGCAGCAGCCGGGCGATCCCGTCGAGCACGAGCTCGCGGCGCTCGGCGTACGCCCTGAGGGCACGGCGCAGGTGTCGGCCGAGCATCCCGTCGGCGACGAACCGGGCGAGCGCCACCTGCTCGGCCGGGGCGCCGTACCCGTCGGCGAGCTGGCGGGCGCCGAGCAGGGCGTCCCGCAGGCTGCGCGGCGCGACGAGGTACCCGGACCGCAGCGCCGGGATCAGCGACTTCGAGAACGTGCCGACGTAGACGACCCGGCCGTGGCGGTCCAGGGCGTGCAGGGTCTCCATCGGTCGCTCGGTGAACCGGAACTCGCTGTCGTAGTCGTCCTCGACGACCGCGACCCGGTGCCGGTTCGCGAACTCCAGCAGCGCCTGGCGGCGCGCGAGCGAGAGCGGCGGCCCGGTCGGGAACTGGTGCGAGGGCGTCGTGAAGACCAGCCGCGCACGGTCCGGCACCGCGTCGACGACGAGCCCGTCGCCGTCCACGGGGACCGGCACCACGCGGGCGCCGTACGACGCGAACAGCTCCCGGGCGAACGGGTATCCGGGGTCCTCGACCGCCACGACGTCGCCGGGCTCGATGAGCACCCGCGCGATCAGGTCGAGCGCCTGCTGGGTGCCGTGGGTCACCAGCACGTCGTCGGGCTCCGCCGCGACGCCGCGGCCCAGCGAGAGGTAGCGCGCGATGGCGCCGCGCAGCTGGGGGTGGCCGGCGGGGTGCGCGTACGTGCCGGGATGGTGCGCCCCACCACGGAGCTCGGCGGCGACCAGCCGCCGCCAGGTGTCGAACGGGAAGAGGCTCGCGTCCGGGATGCCGACCCGGAAGTCGTACGGCGGCGGCTCGGTCTCGCCGCTCACCGGCAGCGGGCGGAACGTCCATCCCGGGCGTGGGTCGAGGGCGCCGGGGTGGCGCGGCGCGGGCGCGGGCGCCGCCAGCTCGGCGACGTAGGTACCGTCCCCCACGCGCGCCTCGAGGAAGCCCTCCGCGACCAGCCGCTCGTACGCCGTGGCGACGGTGTTGCGGGCGACGGCGAGGTCGCGGGCGAGCGACCGGCTCGGTGGCAGGCGGTCGCCCACACCGAGCCGGCCGGAGCGGATCGCGTCGAGCAGGGCCCGGTAGATCGCGCTGGTCCGGTCACCGCGCGCGTCGAGGTCGACCGGGAGGTCCATGCCGACAGACTAGGGACGTGGACCCCCGCAGCCTGCGACCGCTCGCCCGGGCGACGCTGGTCGCGGTCCTGTCGACGGGACTGCTGGTGGTCGCCGTCGGCGCGGGCTGGCTCGGGCCGGACGTCGGGCGCGGCGACAACTTCTGCGAGGCCGCGCGGGACGCGTGGGTGAAGCAGCCGGCCAACACGTTCTCGAACCTCGGGTTCGTGCTCGCGGGCCTCGCCATTGCCTGGCACGCCGGGAAGGTCGCCCTGGGCGGCCTCGCGACGCCGTACGCCTGCCTGGTGGTGTTCCTCGGGCCCGCGAGCGCCGCGATGCACGCCACCCAGTCGTCGCTCGGCGGC
The DNA here is from genome assembly GCF_000620645.1 of Nocardioides sp. URHA0032. Taxonomy (GTDB): domain Bacteria; phylum Actinomycetota; class Actinomycetes; order Propionibacteriales; family Nocardioidaceae; genus Nocardioides. Next base: position 25,588 of record NZ_JIAV01000019.1, read on the forward strand.
CGCCTCGACCTGCTGAGCATGTACCTCGTCGCCTCGTTCGCGGCGGCGTACGCCCTGATGCGGTGGGTGCGCCAGGGCGCGACCTTCTTCTGGCAGCTGTTCCTGCTGTTCGTCGCGGCCTGCGAGCTGGTCGGGCTGTACGACGGGGAGGTGCCGGTCGTGACCTACAGCGGGAACGTCGCGTTCGCGGCGCTGCTGCTCGTGGCGATCACGACCGAGGTGCGGCTGTGGCGGCGTGCGGCGTCGTCGGGCGGCCCGCGCACCGACCTGCGGTGGGGTTCCGGTGCGGTGGGCGCGATCCTGCTGGCGTTCGCGATCTGGAACGCCACCAGGTCGGCCTGGTGCGACCCGCACTCGCTGCTGCAGGGACACGCCGCGTGGCACCTGCTGGACGCGGTGTCGGCGTACCTGCTGTTCCGGCTCTGGATGTCGGAGGTCGCTGGACGCGAGCGGTGAGCTGGCGCTCGACGGTGCCCCGGAGCTACCCCGCGTCGCTCAGCAGCGTGTGCCCGCCGCGGGCCTTGGTGGCGAGGTAGCGCGCGTTGGCCGAGGACAGGTGGACCGCGGTGGGGACCAGGTCGACGTCGAGTCCGTGCGCCGCCAGCTGGGAGGCCTTGTCGGGGTTGTTGCTCAGCAGAGACAGCCGGGACACACCGAGCGCCGAGAGCATCTGGGCGGCGGCGGTGTAGTCGCGGGCGTCGGCGGCGTACCCGAGGGCGAGGTTGGCCTCGTAGGTGTCGAGGCCGCCGTCCTGGAGCGCGTAGGCGTCGAGCTTGGCGTAGAGACCGATGCCGCGGCCCTCCTGGCGCAGGTACAGGAGGTACCCGCCGGAGGCGGCGACGCGGCGGACGGCCTCGTGCAGCTGCGGCCCGCAGTCGCAGCGCTCCGAGCCGAGCACGTCGCCGGTGAGGCACTCGCTGTGCACGCGGACCAGGGGTACGGCGCCGGGCGAGCCCAGCCGGATCGCGAGGTGCTCGCCGCCGTCGGCCAGCCCGTCGAACGTGTGGACCTCGGCGATTCCGCTCCACCCGCAGAGCCGGAGCGGGAGCGTCAGGGAGGTGCGGACCGTGGCGCTCATGCGGACTCCTCGAAGCGCTCCGAGAGCGCGTAGCGCAGCAGGACGACCTCGCCGATGCGACGGACCTCGGCGAGCGTGGCCGGACGGCCGGGGCGGAACGGGAACGGGCCGTCGCCGACGAAGCGCCGGGCCCGCGAGTCGCCGACGAAGAACGGGGCGACGACCAGCTGGAGCTCGTCGGCGGCGTCCTCGGCGAGGAACTGGGTGTGGATGGTGCCGCCGCCCTCGACCATCAGCCGTTCGACGCCCCGCGCGGCCAGGTCCGTGGCGACGGCGGTCATCGAGACCCGCGGCCCACCGTCGACGACGGTCGCGCTGGCCCCCAGCCGGGAGCGGGCGCGGGCGAGCACCGGCGTCGGGCAGTACACGAGCTTCTCCGCCTCCCCGGTGGTGAAGAACCGCGACGCCGGGTCGAGGTCGGCACCGCAGGTGACGGTGACCTTGACCGGCGACGGCTCCAGCCCGCGGGTGACCCGGTGGAGCCGCCGCTCGGGGCAGCGCACCAGCAGCCGCGGGTTGTCGTTGCGGACCGTGGTCGCCCCGACGAGGATGGCGTCGCAGCCGGCCCGCACCTCGTCGACACGGTCGAGGTCGGCGTCGTTCGAGAGCATCAGCCGCTCGTCGCCGGAGCTGTCGAGGTAGCCGTCGATCGACATGCCACAGCTGAGCAGGGTGTACGGACGGTCAGCCACGGACCACTCCCCTCGTCAGCAGTACGGCGCCGGGCAGCGTGGCCACCAGCGCGAGGACGCCGTAGAGCACCGCGACCGTCGCGCCCTGCCCCGCACCGAGCCCGGCGGCCGCGAACGCCCACGCCGCCACGCCCTCCCGCGGTCCCCAGCCCGCGACGTTGAGCGGGATCGCGGCCGCGAGCATCACCAGCAACGCGAGCGGCAGCAGGTCGGCGAGGGACGCCGAGGTGCCCGCCGCGTCCGCCGCCACCAGGAACACGACGACGTGCCCGGCAGCCGAGACCAGCGAGGTCGCGACGACGGCAGGCCAGCGGACCAGCGCCACGACCACCACGACGGCGAGCAGCGCGGATGCCCAGGGCGCGGGCCCGACCAGCAGCACGGCACCGGCCGCGACCACCTGCACGACCTGGCCGGCCCCGCGGTCGGCGACCACCGGCAGGGCGCCGTGCCGCACCGCGCGGTGCACGTCACCGACCAGGCCGCCCGGCAGGGTCGCGTTCAGGAACTGCGAGCGGTAGTAGGCGCCGACCGCCTCGCGCAGGGGCACCTCGACCCCGAGGCCGCGGGCGAGCACCTGCCACCGGACCGCGCACGCGACCGTGGTCACGGCGGTGATCCCCAGCGCGACCACCAGCGCGACGGGGCCCGCCGAACGGAGCGCGTCCACGAACGGCTGCGGACCGACCCGCCACCCGACGACCGCGAGGATGGCCGCGCCCCCGAGGACCTTGACCCACCGCGTCATCCGACCGCCTCCAACGCCGCGCGCACCAGGTCCGCGGTGCGGTCCCACCCGGTCAGCTCGGCGCGCCGGGCGCGCGCGGCCGCCCGCAGCGACTCCCGGTGCGCGGCCGACGTCAGCCAGGTCCGCAACGCGTCCGCCAGCGCGTCCGCGTCTCCGGGCGGCACCAGCACGCCCCCGTCGCCCAGCGCCTCGCGCACCCCGCCGACGTCGGAGGCGACCACCGGCACACCGCGCGCGAGGGCCTCGGTGACGACCATGCCGTACGTCTCGGCGCGGGAGGCGAGCACCAGCAGGTCGGCCTCGGCGTACGTCGCGTCCAGCTCGGCGCGGGTCAGCGCGCCGGTCAGCCGCACGGTCGGCGGCAGCGCGGCGGCGAACTCCGGCTCGATCGCAGTCGACCCGACCCCGCGGCAGGACCACTCGAGGCCGACGATCCTCCGCAGGGCGGCGGCCAGCACGTCGTACCCCTTGAGCGGCGTCACCGCGCCGACGCTGAGCAGGGCGCCGCCGGACGGGGAGCCTGGGGCGACCGGGGCAGGGTCGACGCCGGGCTCAGCCACGAAGACGCGGCCGAGGCCGTACCGCTCGACGAGCCGGTCCCGGGTCCACCGGCTCGTGGTGACCACGCCCGCGGCCGCCTCGAGCACCGGGCCCTCCCACCACGTCCAGCGCGGCGTGTGCACCAGGACGACGAAGCGGACGCGCGCGGACTCCGGCACCAGGGCCGGCGAGGCGAGCAGCCCGTCGACGAGCGCCAGCTCGCCGGACGGCACGGTGGCGACGGACGTGTGCTCGACGGCTCCGAGGGCGGAGGCGATGCGCCGGTCGTAGACGTTCCCGCCCGACGGCCGCTCCGGGTCGTCGACGCCCACGGGGCGCACCAGGTGGATCACAGCTGCCTCTCGTAGCTCGCCCAGGCGACGTGCGACTCGTGCAGTGTCACCACCAGACGGGCCACCGGCCCCCACCCGTCGACCAGCCCGCCGGCCGCCTCGGCGAGCCGGTCGGCGACGACCCGGGCGAGCACCTCGGTCGAGGTGTTCGTGCCCGCGAACGACGGCTCGTCGTCCAGGTTGCGGTAGGTCAGCCCGCCGAGCACCTCGTGCAGCAAAACGGTCGCGGCGCCGATGTCGAGGAGGATCCCGTCCGGCCCGAGCTCGGGCCCGGAGAACGCCGCGTCCACGACGTACGTCGCGCCGTGCAGGCGCTGGGCCGGCCCGAAGACCTCGCCGCGGAAGCTGTGGGCGATCATCATGTGGTCGCGCACGGTCACCGTGTACACGAGTCCTCCGGGTAGGCGATCGTGTGGCACAGGGCGGCCAGCCGCCCGGCCTCGAGCCGGGCCATCACGTCCGGCAGGTCGGCGAACGGCGACTCCCCGGTCAGGAGGACGTCGAACGCGGGGTCGCGCAGCAGCCGGAGGGCGAGCGCGAGCCGGTCGGCGTGGGTGCGCCGCGAGCGGCCCGCGACGACGCCCACCTGGCTGGCCCGGATGCCGAGCCGCTGCGAGTGGAACGCGCCGCCGAGCGAGAGGTGCACGCGCTGGTCGCCGTACCAGCTGAGGTCGAGGACGGTGCCCTCGGGCGCGAGCAGGTCGAGCGCGAGCTGGAGACCGGACGCCGTCGCGCTGGTGTGCACGACGGCGTCCCGCTGGCCGACCGCGTCCTCGGGGGTGGCGAACGCGACGCCCAGCCGCTCCGCGACGCCGGCCCGCCCGGGGTCGACGTCGACGAGGGTGACGTCGGCCTCGGGGATGCCGGCCAGCAGCCGGGCGACGCAGCACCCGACCATGCCGGCGCCCACGACCGTGACGCGGTCGCCCACCAGCGGCCGAAGGTCCCACAGCGCGTTGAGGGCGGTCTCGACCGTGCCGGCGAGCACGGCCCGCCGCGCGGGGACGTCCTCGGGGACGGGGACCACCGACGACGCGGGGACGACGTACGCCGTCTGGTGCGGGTGCAGGCAGAAGACCGTCCGGCCGACCAGGCCTGCGGGACCCTGCGCGACGACGCCGACGTTCAGGTAGCCGTACTTGACCGGGCCCGGGAACGCGCCGTCCTGGAACGGCGCTCGCATCTCCTCCCGCTGGCTCTCGGGGACGCCGCCGCGGAACACCAGTGTCTCGGTGCCGCGGCTGACCCCCGAGTGCAGCGTGCGCACCAGGACCTCGCCGGGGCCCGGCTCGGCGATCGCGACGGGGCGGATCTCCCCGTGCCCGGGCTCGCGGACCCAGAACGCTGAGGCCGTGAACCCCGACGGCGCCGTCTCCGTACGACTGGTCACACCTCACACACGGAGGCACTGTGCCCCTGGTTCAACGTCGGGCAGGACGACCCGCCCATGTCGTCACCGGCGTCCGCGCCGCCCTCGCGCTCACGGTGGCGGTCCTCGGACCCGACGGGTGGGGGCTCCTGCTCGTGGTGGTGGCGCTCGCGCTCGACTGGGTCGACGGGCAGGTCGCCCGGCGCACCGGCACCACGTCCCGCTTCGGCGCGCGCTTCGACATGGAGACCGACGCGTTCCTGATTCTCGTGCTCAGCGCGTACGCCGCTCCGACGTACGGCTGGTGGGTGCTGCTGATCGGTGCCGCGCGCTACCTGCTCTGGCTCGCCGAGCGCGGCCTTCCCTTGCTGCGCCGCCCGGTGCCACCACGCCACTGGCGCAAGACGGTCGCCGCCATCCAGGGCATCGTGCTCGCCGTCGCGGTGTCCGGCCTCCTCCCCGACGCGCTCACCGAGGCGCTGCTGCTGGTCGCGCTGGCGCTGCTGGCCGAGTCGTTCGGCCGCGACGTGTGGTGGCTGTGGCGGACCCGCCACGCGGACGCGCCGTACCCCACCGGCGGCGGGCTCACCCTGGCGGCCATCGGCGCGGTGTGGGTCGCGCTCGTGCTGCCCGACCACCCCGGTGACCTGGTGCGGCTGCCCGCCGAGGCGCTGCTGGTGGTGGCGGTCGCGCTGCTCCCCTGGCGGCGGGTACGCCGCACCGCCGCGGTCGTCGTGGGCCTGGTGCTCGCCGCGCTGGTGGTGTTCAAGGCGTTCGACCTCGGCTTCGAGAAGATCCTCGACCGGCCGTTCGACCCGACCATCGACTGGGTGTACCTCGGTCCCGGCGTCGGCGTGCTCGGCGACTCGATCGGCGTGACCGCCGCCCGCGCGACCGCTGTCGCCGCCGTCGTCCTGGTCGTCGCCGTCCTGGTCGCGATCCCGCTCGCGACCCTGCGGGTCGCCGGCACGGTCGCGGGCCACCGCCGGGCGGCCGTCGGTGTCGCCGCCGTCGCCGTGCTCGCCTCGCTGGCGCAGGTCGGGTCGACCAACGCCTCCGTGCTGGCCTACGACGAGGTCGTGCAGGTGCGCGCCGACCTCGCGGACCGGCAGACGTTCGGCCGCGAGATCGACGCCGACGCGTACGCCGCGACGCCGGGACCCCACTTGCTGAAGGGCCTGCGCGGCAAGGACGTGCTGGTCGTGTTCGTCGAGTCGTACGGCCGGGTGGCCGTGCAGGACACCAGTTTCTCCCCCGGCGTCGACGCGGTGCTCGACGACGGCAGCCGGCGCCTGGAGGCGGCCGGCTACCGGTCGCGGAGCGCCTTCCTGACCTCGCCGACGTTCGGCGCCGCGAGCTGGCTGGCACACTCGACCCTCCAGTCGGGCCTCTGGGTCGACAGCCAGCGTCGCTACGAGCAGCTGCTGGGCGCGGACCGGCTGACGCTCACCTCCGCGTTCGAGAAGGCCGGCTGGCGCACCGTCTTCGACGTACCCGCGGACACCAGGGACTGGCCCGAGGGCGAGGACTTCTACGGCTTCGACCAGATCTACGACTCGCGCAACGTGGGCTACCAGGGGCCACAGTTCGGCTACGCCCCGATGCCCGACCAGTTCAACCTCAAGCGGTTCCAGGAGCTCGAGCTCGACCCCACCGACCGGGATCCGGTCATGGGCGAGATCGACCTCGTCTCCAGCCACCACCCGTGGGCGCCGTCACCGCTGCGGGTGCCGTGGGACCAGGTCGGCGACGGCTCGGTCTTCGACGACGCGCCCACCCAGCCGGGCTCCTCGGACGTGCAGACGCTCTACGGCCAGTCGATCGAGTACACGATGGGCACCCTCGTCTCCTGGCTCGAGCAGCACCCGGACCCGAACCTCGTGCTGCTCGTGCTCGGCGACCACCAGCCGCACTCGTACGTCACCGGCCCCGACCCGGGTCACGACGTCCCGGTCTCGGTGATCGCCCAGGACCCGTCCGTCGTGCGCCGGATCGCGAGCTGGGACTGGCAGCCGGGCATCCACCCGTCGCCGGACGCGCCGGTGTGGCCGATGAGCACGGTGCGGGACCGGTTCCTGCAGGCTTTCAGCTCGTGAGCTCCAGCAGGGTGTCCCCCGCGGCGTCCTGCACCTCGACGGTCCGGATCTGGTCGGTCGTCAGCGCGGTCGCGCCGGTGACGTGCATGGTCCGGCCGGGTAGGCCGTTCCACGTCGCGACCTGCTCGGTGCCGCCGTCCCTCGTGTGCACGACGAGCGCGTAGGTGTGCCCGCCGTCCGGGTAGGCGCTGGCCGGCTCCTCGTAGCTGCAGGTCAGGTCCAGGCGGGTCCCCCAGAGGACCGACGTCAGCGCCACCTTGCCCCACACGCCGGTCTGGTCGACCTGCTCCATCTGGTGGGCGGTGGCGAGCGTCGACACGGCCTGCGGCGGGGCGCCGTCGTCACCGTTGGTCACGGCGAGCGCGGTGCCGGCCCCGAGGACGAGCACCGCGGCGGCCGCGACCAGTCCTCCCACCCAGCGCCGGCGGTGCTGCGAGCGGCGTACCTCCCGAACCAGGTTGGGCAGGAGGGTGCTCGGGAGCGGCTCCGGCTCCTGAGGGGACTCGACCACCTCCGGCGAGACCTGGGCGAGCAGCCCCGGCAGTCCGGCGACGTCCCGGACCGCGGCGGAGCAGGTCGGGCAGGTCGCAAGGTGCCGCTCGAAGACCAGCCGCTCGTCGGGCGTGAGCGCGCCGAGGACGTAGGCGGCGTCGTTCTGTGCGAGCTCGCAGCTCATGCGACCACCCCCATCTCCTCGAGTGCCAGCCGGAGCGCGCGCAGCGCGTAGTGGGTGCGGGACTTCACGGTGCCCTCGGGCACGCCGAGCCTGCGGGACGCCTCCGCCACGGACTGCCCGCGGTAGTAGCACTCCAGCAGCACCGCCCGGTGCTCCGGCGACAGCCGGGTGAGCGCGTCGGACACCACCCAGGACAGCAGCAGCTGGTCGGTGCGGTCCGCGTCGACGGGGGCCTCCGGCACGTCGGCGACGGTCAGCTCGCTCTGCGAGCGCTTCGTGCGCCACTCGTCGATCACGATGTTCCGCGCGACCGTGAACAGCCAGGCCCGCACCGAGCCGGACGCGGGGTCCAGGCTGGGGAAGCTGCGCCACGCGCGCAGCATCGTCTCCTGCACCACGTCCTGCGCACGCGCGTGGTCATTGCCTGTCAGGCGCAGGCAGTAGCCCCACAGCGCGGCGGCATGCTCGTCGTGCAGCTGGGTCATCAACGCGACCGGGCTCTCGGCCATCACACCTCCACCCCTGTCACGGGCTGCGGGCCCGCGCGGTTCAATCGGCCGGTCCGGTCGCGAGCCGGCGTGCCCGGCTGCCTACGCGGCCTTCTCCTCCAGCGCCCGGGTGAGCAGCGCGACCAGGGCCTCGAGCTGGATGTCGACCGACGAGCCGACCTCCTCGTCGGACCCGTCGAGCGCGACCGCAGCCAGGCCGGCCTTGCTGTCGATGAGCTCGGCGATCCTGGTGTCGATCGTCTGCGAGGCGATGATCCGCCAGGCGGTGACGGGCTCCTCCTGGCCGATGCGGTGCACCCGGTCGATCGCCTGGGTCTGCTCGGCGTCGGTCCAGGAGAGCTCGGCGAGCACGACGTTGGAGGCGACCTGGAGGTTCACGCCGACGCCGGCCGCGGTGAGCGAGCAGACGATGACCTGGACCTCGGGGTCGTTGACGAAGGCGTCGATGTTCCGCTGCCGGACGGTGGTGGTCTGGTCGCCGCGGATCGAGGAGTACTTCATGCCGCGGGACGCGAACGTCTCCTCGGCGGCGTCCATGACCTCGATGTGCTTGGCGAAGAACACGACCTTGCCGACGCTGCGGGCCAGCTGGGCGGCGTAGTCGGAGGCGAGCCCGGCCTTCGCCTTGCCGATCCGGCGCATCATGCTGAACACGTTCTCGCCGGTCGAGGTGTCCATGTCCTCGCGCTCCCACGTCGCGACGCGCCGGACCAGCTCGTGGTCGATGCCCTCGACGGTGCTGCCGGACTTGCGGGTGGCGAGCGCGACCTCGTAGCGCTCGACCAGCCGGCGGGCCAGCTCGCGCTCGGCCTCGCGGATCGAGCGGCCCGCCTCGTCGTCCAGCTCGACCGGCAGGTCCGCGATCCGGCGGGCCGGGATGTCTGCGGCGACGTCGATCTTGCGGCGGCGCACGATGCCCATGTCGACGACGGCGCGGCGCGCGTTGGGGTAGAAGCCCGGGTCCGCCGGCGTGAGCCCGGTGTCCTCGAGGGCGTCCATGAGGGCGCCGAGCGGCTTCTTCTCGTCGATCCAGCCGAGGAACTCCCAGATCGCCTGGAAGTCCTCGATGTCGTTGATCAGCGGCGTGCCGGTCAGCGCCATCAGCAGCGGCCGGCCGTACCGCGACCGGATCCGGTCGGAGAGGTGCAGCACGTGCTGCGAGCGCTGCGAGGACTTGTTCTTGATGAAGTGGGCCTCGTCCACGACCATGCCGCGCATGCCGTGGGTGCCGAGCCAGCCGACGTGGCGGTCGAGGATCTCGTAGTTGACCACGAAGATGTCGGCGTACCCGTCGACGTCGGCGCCGTCGCCGTGGATGACCGTCACGGTCCGCTCCGGCGTCCAGAGACCGACCTCGCGGGCCCAGTTCATCTTGACGACGTTCGGGACGACGACCAGGAGCGGGTAGGAGTCCGTGGCCTGCGCGGCGAGCAGCGCCTGTGCCGTCTTGCCGAGGCCGGGCTCGTCGGCGAGGAGGAAGGTGCGGTGGCCGTCCGCGGCCGCCGCCACCAGCTGTGCCTGGTGTCGCATCAGCTCGCGACCGTCGGGCACCCGGACGCTCGCCGGCTCCGGCAGGGGCATGCAGGAGACGCCGTTGCTGGCGTACTCGAAGGAGCGGAACAGCGGGCCGAGCAGCTCCCAGCCGGCCAGCCGGCGGGCCTGGCCGCTGCTCTGCACGGCGGAGAAGTCAGGCACGAGGAACGGGTTGGCCAGCTGCCGGGAGATGACCGACTGCGGGACGACCCGGCGGCTCGTGACCGCCGGCGTCTCGTTCGGACCGGGCTCGATGGCCTCCTCCTCGGGCACCTCGAGCCCGGCCTGCTGGAGCATCCGGCGGCGCAGGTCGCGGGCGTCGCCGGACACCTCGCTGTCCTCGGCCAGGAGCGCGAGCAGCGAGGGGTGCACCGCTGCGGTCTTGGCGAGGATCGTCGCGATCCCGTCGAGCCGCTTCAGCTGGTCGGCGCGATGCGCCTCGGTGGCCTCGGTGTCCCCCTTCAGGCTGGCCCGCTCCTCACGGACGAGCAGGGCGACGACCTGGAACTTGGTGCGCGTCGAGCCGTTGACGGCGCCGCGCTGGACCGCGGTCTCCACCTCGCGCACGGCGCGGGCGAGCACCGGGATGATGCCCTCGTTGTCGAGAGCACGACCCCGGCGCTGGTTGCGCGCCGGTGTACGACGGTTCGCCGACTGGCGTTGGCCCTGTCGAGCCAAGGACCCCTCCTCCGGAGTGCCCGGGTACAGTAGCTGCGACTCGGGAACGGCCCGGGCAGGCCACCCTCGAGCGGTCGATCTCGGACCACCGGTCAGACGGTCGGTCCAGGTGTGTGACACCCCGCCCGACGGGCACAGAGGACCGTCGGACCACTGGCAGCGTACCAGCCGTGCGGCTGTCGGCGGACATCCCTAGGTTGGGTGCCGTGACCTCTCCTCTCGTTCTCGTCCCCGGCTGGTGGCTCGGCGCCTGGGCGTGGGACGGCGTGGCCGAGGGCCTGCGGGCCGACGGCCACGACGTCACCGCGCTGACGCTGCCCGGTCTCGAGCCCGACCACCCCGACCGCGGATCGGTGTCGCTGGCCGGCCAGGCCGACGCGATCGTGGCCGCGATCGAGGCCCACGACCGGCCCGTCGTGCTCGCGGTGCACAGCGGCGCCAGCCAGCCCGGCTACGTCGCCAGCGACCGGGTGCCCGACCGCATCGCTGCGCTCATCTACGTCGACACCGCTCCCGGCACCGGGCCGATCAAGGAGATCGACGAGCCCGAGTTCCCGCTGCCGGCCACGTGGGAGGAGCTGGGCGAGAGCCTCGACGGCATCCCCGAGGAGCGGCTCGCCGAGTTCCGCGAGCGCGCGGTGCCGGAGCCCGCTGGTCCGATGCGCGATGCGCCCGAGGTCACGAACGACGCACGCCTGGACGTGCCCTCACTGGTGATCGCGACGGCCTTCCCCGCGAGCGGGTACCAGCAGGCCGCCGCCGAGGGCGCCCCGTGGCTGGCCGGGCTCGACGACCTGCGCAACGTCGCCTACGTCGACCTGCCGACCTCGCACTGGCCGATGTGGTCGCGGCCGGCGGAGCTCACGGAGATCCTGGACCGGGTCGCGCGGGACGGCATCACCGGCTTCTGACGATTGGTTGTCGTCGGCAAGCATATGTAACATGCACGGGTGTCCACCACCACGCGCCACCCGATGCTCCCGGTCGTCGTCCTGTGCTTCGGCGGTCTCTGTGCAGCCCTGACGCAGACGCTCGTGATCCCGATCCAGAGCGAGCTCCCCGGCTTCCTCGGCACCTCCGCGGCCAACGCCGCGTGGGTCGTCACCGTGACGCTGCTCGCCGGCGCCGTCGCGATGCCGGTGGCTGGCCGCCTGGCCGACCTGTTCGGCAAGCAGCGGGTGCTCGTGGTCAGCTCGCTGATCCTGCTGGTCGGCTCGCTCGTGTGCGCGCTGTCCAGCACGCTCGGACCGGTGCTGGTCGGTCGCGCGCTCCAGGGCCTGGCGATGGGCTTCATCCCGGTCGGCATCTCCCTGATGCGCGAGATCACCCCGCCGCACCTGACCTCGACGGCGATCGCCTCGATGAGCGCCACGCTCGGCGTCGGCGGTGCCGTCGGGCTGCCGCTCTCGGCCTGGATCGCGCAGACCGGCGACTGGCACACGCTGTTCTGGGTGGCGACCGGCCTCTCCGCGGTCGTTGCGGTGCTGACCTGGATCGCGGTCCCGCACGTGCGCGACGCCCAGCCCGGCCGGTTCGACGTGGTCGGCGCCGTCGGCCTCGCCGTCGGCCTCGTCGCGGTGCTGGTCGGCATCTCGAAGGCGACCGCCTGGGGCTGGGGCGACCCGCGCACCCTCGGGGCCGTCGCGGCCGGCGTTGTCGTGCTGCTCGGCTGGGGCGCGTTCGAGCTGCGCCGGTCCGAGCCGCTGGTCGACCTGCGCACCACCGCGCAGCGGCCCGTGCTGATGACGAACGTCGCGGCGATCGCCATCGGCTTCGGGATGATGGCCCAGTCGATCGTCGTCCCCCAGCTGCTCCAGCTCCCCGAGGCCACCGGCTACGGCCTGGGCCAGTCGATCCTCGCCGCCGGCCTGTGGCTGGCGCCCGGCGGCCTGATGATGCTGGCCTTCGCGCCCGTGTCGAGCCGGCTGATCGGCACCGTCGGTGCCCGGGTCACCCTGATGGTCGGCGCGACGGTGCTGGGCTTCGGCTACCTGGTCGCGCTGTTCCTCATGGACGCCCCGTGGCAGCTCCTGGTCGCGTCCTGCGTCGCCTGCGCGGGCGTCGGCATCGGGTACGCCGCGATGCCCACGCTGATCCTGGATGCGGTGCCGATGCGCGAGGCGGCGTCGGCGGTCGGCCTCAACGCGCTGATGCGCTCGGTCGGCACCACCCTGGCCGCTGCCGTGATGGGCACGATCCTCACCAGTCGCACCCAGACCTTCGACGGGCTCGAGATCCCGACCCTCGGCGCGTTCCAGCTCTGCTTCGTGGCCGGCGCGGTCGCCGCGTTCGTGGGCGTCGCGATCACGGCGGCGATCCCCCGCCGTCAGGCCGAGCCGGCACCCGAGCTGTCGGCGGCCCGCACCGCGGCGTGAGCCCGGTCCAGCGCGTCGTTCAGTTCGTGCAGCGCGGCGATCAGCCTCGCACCCCGTTCCTCGCCGAGCTCGTCGATCGCGCGGCTCCAGACCTCGCCGCGCAGCCGGCCGTCGTGGAGGTAGGCCTCGCGGCCGGCCGCGGTCGCGCGGACCAGCCGCGGCGACTCGCCGTACCGCTCGACGAGGCCGTGGCCGACCGCCGTGCCGACCTGCCGGCTGATCGTGGACTGCTCGAGCTGGAGCTCGTCGGCGAGGTCGCGCAGCGACCGCGGCCCCTCCTCGACCAGGACCAGCAGGAGGCGGAACGCCGAGTCCTCCAGCACCGAGCCGGGGTACGCCGCGGCGCGGCGCCGGGCGAGGCGCATGACCTCCGCGCCGAGCTCGCGCAACCGGGCCTCGTCCACGCGGCGGACTCTACTGTCCGGCGGGGAGGAAGACGCTCGCCGTCATCTTGTCCGGGTCGTGGCGGCACGGCAGGTCGACGTGCGTCCCGAAGCGCCGGTGCTCGCCGCGGCAGCAGAGGCGCAGCTGGCCGCCCGCGGAGTCGGTGAGCGAGCGGACGATGGCCAGGCCGAGCCCGGACCCCGGGCGCGAGCGGGCGTCGTCGGCCCGGGCGAACCGGTCGGTGGCGCGGTCCAGCATCTCGGCGTCCATCCCCGGCCCGTCGTCCTCGACGGTGAGCACCTGCCAGTCCCCCATCCGGGTCAGGTCGACCTTGACCGGCGCGCGGCCGTGGAGGTGGGCGTTCGCGACGAGGTTCGCGGTGATCCGATCCAGCACGTCGTCGGTGAGCTCGGGCCGCAGCTCGAGCAGCTGCTCGGCGAGCCGGGTCAGCCGCTCCACGTCGACGAGCAGCTCGCCGAGGATGTCCTCGTGCTCCTCGACGGTGCGTGTCCGGCGCTGGGCCGACTGCACGCGGCTCTTGAGCACCGTCAGCGGCGTGCGCAGCTCGTGGCTGGCGTCGTCGACGAAGTGCCGCTCGGACTCCAGCGCGCGCTCGAGCGCGGTGAGCATGTCGTTGAGCGTGTTCCCGAGCCGGACCACCTCGTCGTCGCGGGTGTCGGGGACGTCGAGCCGGACGCCCGTCGCGCCCGCGGCGATCTCCTCGGCCTGCCGCCGGTAGCGCTCGACCGGCAACAGAGCCTGGCGGGTCAGCACGTAGCCGACGACGGAGGCGACGAGCAGGGAGCCGAAGACACCGATGCCCAGCTGCAGGAGCAGCTCACGCAGCGCCTCGTCCCGGTGCTCGCGGCGCACCGCCACGACCAGGTAGGCCGGCTTCCCGTCGACCACGGTGGGCGTGACCTCGGCGCGCAGCGGCCGGTCGGAGATCGGTAGCAGGCGGCCGACGTCGACGGTCTCGGCGTGGTCGACGCCGTCCGGCTCGACGATCGGCTCGGCCCCGGCCGACGGGCTGTGCGCGATCACCTCCCCGCGGCTGTCGAGCACCTGGTAGACGGCCCCGGTGGCGGTGACGGCATCGTCGTCGGCGACGCTGCCGTCCGCCCCGACCGACTGGGCCAGCGCGGCGGTCGCCCGCTGGAGGTCGCCGTCGAGGCCGCGGTCGAGCGCGTACTCCACCCGCCAGTACACGAAGACCGCCGAGGCGATGAGCACCACCAACATGGCCACGGAGAAGCCCGCGACCAGGCGCACCCGGATGGGCCAGTGGTTCACGAGGCGTCGACCCGGTAGCCCGCACCGCGCAGGGTCGTGATCGTCGACGTGCCGAACGGGCGATCGATCTTGGACCGGATCGAGGCGAGGTAGACGTCGATCACGTTGCTCTTCAGGTCGGTCTCCCCGTCCCACACCTCGTCGAGGATCGTGAAGCGCGAGACCGCCTCGCCCGCACGGGAGACCAGCAGCTCGAGGATGTCGAACTCCCGCGCGGTCAGCTCGATCTCGGTGTCGCCGCGGCGGACCCGGCGCGCGAGCGGGTCGACGACCAGGTCGCCGACCGTGAGCGGGCCGGACGCACTCGCCGTGCGCCGGGTCAGCGCCCGCAACCGGGCCAGCAGCTCGTCGACGTCGAAAGGCTTGGGCAGGTAGTCGTCGGCGCCGGCGTCCAGCCCCTCGATGCGCGAGGCGACCTGTCCCCGCGCGGTCAGCATCAGGACCGGTACCTCGATGCCGGCGGTCCGCAGCCGCCGGCACACGGTGACCCCGTCCAACCCGGGCAGCATCACGTCCAGCAGCACGACGTCGTACCCCCCGCCGAGGGCCGCCCCGAACCCGGAGCGGCCGTCGGCGGCCTCGTCGACCTCCCAGCCCGCCTCGGCGAGCGTGGTGGCGAGGAGAGCGCGCAGTCGGTCGTCGTCCTCGACGACAAGGATGCGCATCACCCGAATGTAACGGGCAGCACCGAGGGTGAGGAGGACGCGACACCCCGCGTCGGGTGGACGGTGAACGTCACCTCCTTGGTGCCCCGCGGCACGGCGGTCGGGAACGGCAGCGAGGCGGTCGCCTCTTCCTTCATGTCGTAGGGCACCGTGCCCAGGGAGGTGTGGCCCGCGGTCGCGGTCACGGTGCCCGCGCACCCCTCGGCGCCGGTGCCGCAGCCGAGCCCCAGGTCGACCGTGCCGTCCTGCTTCGGCGTCAGTGTGGTGCTCGTGACCGACAGCAGCGACGGGAACGAGTTCCCGGTCGGCGTGTTGTCGCCGGTCGGGTCGAAGCAGCCGTCGAACTCGAAGACCGGGTTGGTGACCGTGCGGCCGTCGGCGGCCGTCATCTCGAGGTAGCCGGTTAGCTTCGTGGGGCCGCCCGCCGTGAAGCAGTCGTTGCTGTGCACGTTGAGCTCGAACTTGCCGTAGCCCTCCGGGGGCATCGGGACCTGCGGGTCCTTCCAGCTCATCAGGCAGACCCAGTCCCCTCCCGGACCCACGTCGGCGACGTCGGGGCCGTGCTTGTCGCACATGGCCTTGGCGTGCAGCGACTTCGGGGTGATGTCGTGGCGCCCCTCCACGTGCGCCTGCTTGACGTAGAGGTTGGAGAACGCCACCGGCAGGGCGCGCTCGAGGCGGGCGCGGGTCACGGTGCTGTTGTCACCCCCGCGGGCGACGGCGACCGCGGTGAGCGCGCCGATGACCACCAGGGCGGCGACGAGGGCAGTGAGGATTCGACGCATGGTTCAGCCTCCAGTGATGTCGCGTCGGCGAAGGACGAGGTAGGCGCCCAGGAGCGAGACCGCGCCCCAGGCGGCGCACACGAGTGCGCCCTGGGTCAGTGGTCCGGTGAAGTGGGGCGCCGCCAGCAGGCCGTGCCAGGCCTCGAACGGCGTGCTGAGCAGCAGCGGGCGCACGGCGTCGATGCCGCCGAGCGAGCCGAGCAGCTGCATGACCATCGCGATGACGACCGGGGCCGCGATGCCGATGGCGGGGTTGCGCGACCAGACCGAGAGGAGCAGCGCCAGGCAGGTGAAGCCGAGCATCGGCGGCAGCATCGTGGCCCAGCTCGCGGTCACCAGCTTCAGCGCTGTGGCGGCCGGGATGGTCTGGCCGGACAGCCCCGTCAGGGGCTGGTGGCCGACGACCAGCAGGCTGCTCACGATCGTCGACGCGGTCAACAGGAGCAGGACGATCGCGGCGAAGCCGCAGGCAGTGATGGTCTTGGCCCAGAAGAGCTGTCCTCGACTGGTGGACCGGGTGAGCACCGTCTTCCAGGTGCCGTGCTGGTCCTCGCTGGCGAAGACGTCACCGGCGACGATCGCGGTCAGCAGCGGGAGCACCCACTGGGAGGCGAAGCCGAGGACGAGCAGCGCGAGCGCGAAGCCGTTCTCGAGGGCGAATCGCCCGAAGAGGGTGTCCTTCGGCGGCCGCGACTGGCCGTGCAGGATGAACACCACCGGGATCGGTGCGAGCACCGCGGCGACGAGCACGGCCCGGGCCCGCAGCTGGGCGCGCAGCTTGCGCACCTCCCACCGCAGGGCCGCACCGACCCCGACGCGGCTCATGCGGCCCCCTCCACGCTGGACTCGGCGTCGGTCAGCATGAAGAACAACGACTCCAGGGGCGTCCGGGTCGCGATGAACCCGTCGAGCCGGATGCCCGACCGGACCAGGTCGGCGACGTACGCCGCGACGTCGTCGCGGGGCCCGGTGACGACCAGCTCGGCGTCGGGGTCCGTCGTCACGGCGACCGAGGGGTGCCGACCGGCGACCTCGCGGGCCCGGACGTCGTCGCCGGTGCTCAGCGCGTAGCCGGGGTCCGGCGCCATGGTGCGCAGCTTCTCGATCGTGCCGTGGAAGGCGACCGAGCCGGTGCGCATGATCGTGACGTTGTCGCAGATCTCCTCGACCTCGTCCATGTGGTGGGAGCTGAGTAGCACGGTGAGGCCGCTCCCGGCCAGACGCTTCACCAGCGCCCGCATGTCTCGGATGCCGGCGGGGTCGAGGCCGTTGGCCGGCTCGTCGAGCACCAGCAGGCGGGGGTCGCGCAGCAGGCTGGCGGCCACGCCGAGCCGTTGGCGCATGCCGTAGGAGTAGCCGCTGACCTTGTCGCCGGCGCGGTCGGTGAGGTCGACCACTTCTAGCACCTCGGCCAGCCGGTCGGCACGGTCGCCGCCGTCGAGGAGCGCCAGGCCCTCGAGGTTCTGCCGGCCGGTGAGGTACGGGTAGAACTTCGGGCTCTCGATGAAGCCGGCGACGCCGTCGAGGACGTTGATGCCGTCCTTCTCCCAGGTCCGCCCGAACACCCGGATGGTGCCCGCGTCGGGGCGGATCAGGCCGAACAGCATGCGCAGGAACGTCGTCTTCCCGGCGCCGTTCGGCCCGAGGACGCCGTAGACCTCTCCGGGAGCGACCTGGACCGTGATGTCGTCGACGGCGCGGAGCGAGCCGAAGCTCTTGGTGACCCCCACGGCGTCGACAGCGAGTTGCTCTGTCATGGTCCGGACCGTAGGGAGTCGTCCGTGAAAGAACCATGAAGCTAGCGAAAGCTCCTCAGCCGCAGGCTGTTGGCGACCACGAACACCGAGGAGAACGCCATCGCGGCGCCCGCGATCATCGGGTTGAGCAGGCCTGCCGCGGCCAGCGGCAGCGCGGCGACGTTGTACCCGAACGCCCAGACCAGGTTGCCCTGGATGGTCCGCAGGGTGCGTCGGGACAGCCGGATCGCGGCCGCCGCGACCCGCAGGTCACCACGCACGAGCGTCAGGTCGCTGGCCTCGATCGCCACGTCGGTGCCCGTGCCCATGGCGATCCCGAGGTCGGCCTGCGCGAGCGCGGCCGCGTCGTTCACCCCGTCACCGACCATGGCGACCGCGCGGCCCTCGGCCTGCAGCCGTTTCACGACCGCGACCTTGTCGGCAGGCAGCACGTCGGCGACCACCTCGTCGATGCCGACCTCGTCGGCCACGGCGCGCGCCACGGTGGCGTGGTCGCCGGTCAGCAGGATCGGACGCAGCCCGAGGTCCCGGAGCATCCGGACCGCCTCGGCGGAGGTGGGCTTGACCGAGTCGGCGACACGCAACCAGCCGCGGACGACGCCGTCCCACTCCACCTGCACACCATCGGGCGAGCGTCCGACGCCCACGGCGTGCCCGTCGACCGTGCCCTCGACCCCGTGGCCGGCGGTGGCGTGGAATCCAGTGACGGCCGGCAGGTCGCCGTACCGCTCGCGCGCCGCGGCCGCGACCGCGCGGCCGATCGGGTGCTCGGACGCGTCCTCGACGGCGCCCGCCAGTCGCAGCACCGTGTCCTGGTCCTCGCCCTCGGCGACGACCACGTCGACCAGCGACATCCGGCCGGTGGTGACCGTGCCGGTCTTGTCGAGCACGATCGTGTCCACCCGGCGGGTCTGCTCGAGCACCTCGGGACCCTTGATCAGGATGCCGAGCTGCGCACCCCGCCCGGTGCCGACCATGAGCGCCGTCGGCGTGGCCAGGCCGAGGGCGCACGGGCAGGCGATGATCAGCATCGCGACGGCGGCGGTGAAGGCCGCCGACGGACCGGCGCCGGTGCCGAGCCAGAAGCCGAGCGTGCCGACGGCCAGCGCGATCACGATCGGCACGAAGACGCCGGAGATCCGGTCGGCCAGGCGCTGTGCGGAGGCCTTGCCGTTCTGGGCCTCCTCGACCAGCCGCGCCATCTGGGCGAGCTGGGTCTCGGCCCCCACCCGGGTGGCGCGGACGACCAGGCGGCCGCCGGCGTTCACGGTCGCGCCGGCCACGGTGTCGCCCGGGCCGACCTCGACCGGCACCGACTCGCCGGTCAGCATCGAGGCGTCGACCGCCGACGACCCGTCCTCGACGACCCCGTCGGTCGCGACCTTCTCACCGGGCCGGACGACGAACAGGTCGCCGACCGCGAGCTGGTCGACGGGCATCCGGCGCTCGACGCCGTCGCTCAGCACGGCCACGTCGCGAGCCCCGAGGTCCAGCAGCGCGCGCAGGGCGGCGCCGGCCCTGCGCTTCGATCGGGCCTCGAAGAAGCGGCCGGCCAGGATGAACGTCGTGACGCCCGCCGCGGCCTCGAGGTAGATGTTGCCGGCGCCGCTGGTCCGCTCGATGGTCAGCTCGAACGCATGCGTCATCCCGGGCTGCCCGGCATCCCCGAGGAACAGGGCGTAGAGCGACCAGCCGAAGGCCGCGAGCACGCCCATCGACACCAGCGTGTCCATCGTCGAGGTGGCGTGCCGGAAGTTGGTCCAGGCTGCCCGGTGGAAGGGGTACGCGCCCCAGACCACGACCGGTGCGGCCAGCGTCAGCGAGGCCCACTGCCAGTACGTGAACTGCCACGCGGGGACCATCGCCAGGACGACGACCGGCACCGACAGCACGGCGGAGACCAGCAGCCGCTGGCGCAGTGAGCGGACCTCGGGGTCCTCGTCCTCCGCCGCCTCCGGAGGGCCGGTCGCGGGCAGCCGGGCGCCGTACCCGGCGGCCTCGACCGCGGCGATCAGGTCGTCGGTGCTGACCGGCCCCTCGAACCTGACCTTCGCCTTCTCGGTCGCGTAGTTGACGGTCGCGCTGACTCCCTCGACCCTGTTGAGCTTGCGCTCGATCCGGTTCGCGCACGACGCGCACGTCATGCCCGTGAGCAGCAGCTCGGTCTCGCCGCTCATGACGCCGCCAGGAGGAACTGCGCCGTCCGCACCACGCCGCCGACCTTGAAGTCGAGGTACAGGTGGTAGCGCCCGGGACTGGGGACCTCCGCGCCGAACTCCAGGCCGTCGGCCCCGGGGTGGACGTGGAGGTAGGCCAGGTCGCCCTCGCGCAGCGCCACCAGGTGGCCCGCGGCACCGAGGTAGGGCTGCAGGTCCGTGACCGGCCGCCCGTCCTGCGAGACCGCCATCGTGAGCATCGAGTGCTCGCCTGCGACGAGGTCACCGTCGACGGTCACGGTGTAGCCGTCCACGGTGTCGGTGCGCGTGACCGGGAGCGCGGGCGGCGCGTCGACGTTGCCCGGCACCAGCAGGTCACTGCCGAGGGTCAGGTCCTCCCCGCCTCTCGGCACGAAGTCCGCGAGCACCCGCCAGCCGCCCGGTGTCAGGCGCGCGTCGGTCGTCCACTCGCCCGTCTCCTCGTCGAGGACGGGGTGGAGGTGCTGGTAGCCCTCGAAGTCACGGCGCACGAGGATGAGGTGCAGCTGCTTCTCGTGCTCGACGTCGTACGCCGTGACCGGCAGTCCGTCGGGGCCGAGGACGGAGAACGTGAGCCGGCGCGTGCCGGGCGCCAGCACCTCCTCGGCGAGGACCAGTCGATAGCCGTCCTGCGCGACCGCGAGCCCGCCGGGCAGGTGCTCCCCGGACCCGTGACTCCCGTCCGCGCCGTGGACCATCGGCTCCGGCTCGTCGACGACGGGTCCGACGGCGGCGCCCGCAGCCCAGGCGACACCCAGCACGACGGCCAGGCCGGCGGCGAAGCCCGAGACCTTCAGCGCGGCGTTCATGCCAGCTGGTAACCGGCCTCGTCGACAGCAGCGCGCACGGCGCCGTCGTCGATCGGCCGGCTGCTCGTGATCGCCAGCGCCCCGCTGGCCAGGTCCACGCTGACGTCGGTGACGCCGGGGATCTCGCGCACCTCCTCGGTGACGGACGCGACGCAGTGGGCGCAGGTCATGCCGGTGACGGTGTAGGAAGCGGTGTGGAGGTCGGACATGGTTCGTACCATACCCCCCTAGGGTATCTAGGACAAGGCCTCGGCGACCGCCACCACCAGGCCGCCGAGCAGGAACGCGACGATCACCGCGACCAGCGAGCCGGTCGGGATCGACGGTACCCACGGCCGCGCCGGTGACCCACCGTGGTCGTGGTGGTGCTCGTGGGTCAGCGCGTGCCCCTTCCCCCGCCGCAGCAGGGCGCTGTTGACCGGGTACGCCGCGGCGAACGCGACGACCAGCGAGATCATCAGGCTCACCCAGAACACGACGTTGACGAGCCCGGCGTCGATCGCGCCCGGGATGACCAGCATGACGAGGTTGTCGACCACCTCCATCGTGAGGATCGAGAGCGTGTCGGCGGCGAGCACCAGCCGGAGCGCAGCGCCGACCGGCATCCCGCTGCGCAGCAACGGCAGCGTCGACAGCGAGTAGCCGAAGCAGAAGGCCAGCACGATCGAGATCGCCACGGTGGCGCCGTTCGCCAGCCCGGCGGCGGTGCCGACGAGCATGCCGACGATCTCACCGATGGCGCAGCCGGTCAGGCAGTGCAGCGTCGCACTGACCGCCATCCGGTCGAGCGTCACCGCCACCCGAGCTCCGGGGCGAGGTGGCGCAGCACGCTGTCGAGCACATGGACGTTGTAGTCCACGCCGAGCTGGTTGGGGATCGTCAGCAGCAGCGTGTCCGCGGCGGCGACCGCCTCGTCCTCCGCGAGGTCCTTGACCAGCTGGTCGGGCTCGCCGGCGTACGTCTTGCCGAAGCGCGCGATGCCGCCATCGATGTGGCCGACCTGGTCCTGGCTGCGCGACTCGCCGCCGAAGTAGGCACGGTCCGTGTCGCTGACGACCGGGAAGATGCTGCGGCTGACCGACACCCGCGGCTCACGCTCGTGTCCGGCGGCCTGCCACGCGTCGCGGAAGCGCTGGATCTGCTCGGCCTGGAGCTGGTGGAACGGGACGCCGGTGTCCTCGGTGAGCAAGGTCGAGCTCATCAGGTTCAGGCCCTGCTCGGCCGTCCACTCCGCCGTGGCGCGGGTGCCGGCACCCCACCAGATCCGGTCGCGGAGGCCCTCGGAGTACGGCTCGATCGGGAGCAGGCCGGGCGGGTTGGGGAACATCGGCCGCGGGTTGGGCTGGGCGAAGCCCTCGCCCTGGATCACCTCGAGGAAGACCCGCGCGTGCTCGCGTGCCATCTGGCCGTGGTCCTCACCCTCGGCCGGCTCGTAGCCGAAGTAGCGGAACCCGTCGACCACCTGCTCCGGTGAGCCGCGGCTGATGCCCAGCTGGAGTCGGCCGCCCGCGATCAGGTCGGCCGCGCCGGCGTCCTCGGCCATGTAGAGCGGGTTCTCGTAGCGCATGTCGATCACGCCCGTGCCGATCTCGATCCGGCTGGTGCGGGCGCCGACCGCCGCGAGCAGCGGGAACGGCGAGGCGAGCTGCCGGGCGAAGTGGTGGACGCGGTAGTACGCGCCGTCGACGCCGATCTCCTCGGCCGCGACGGCGAGGTCGATCGACTGGAGCAGCGCATCTGACGCGGTCCGGGTCTGCGACTGCGGCGAGGGCGTCCAGTGCCCGAACGAGAGGAACCCGATCTTCTTCATGTCTCCCCCAACGCGGTTGAAGGGTCAATCATGCCCCGGATCGAGGTGGAAGACGTGCCAGTCGCCGACGACCGTGCGCAGCTCGTAGCGGCGGTCGAGGACGGGCTGGGCGGCCGCCTCGTCGACACCCCAGGTGGCGAGGGTCGCGCCGTCCACCACGACCCAGGTCGGCCGGTCGGGGCCGGCCAGGACGCGGGCGAGCTGCGTGAGCTGCGGGTCGCGCACCCGGACCGGCAGGCTCCACAGCAGCGGGTACGGGCTGCTCAGGCCGGCGCCCTGCAGGATGGCCGGGTCCCCGAACGCGACCACGCCGGTGTCGCCGGGCTGCTCGTGCCCGCTCAGGTACTGCTCGACCGCGACGTCGCTCGACGACCTGGGGCCGGTCACGGCGAGGGCCACAACGGCCGCGGCGGCTGTGACGCCGGCGTACCCGAGGACGGCGGCGGTCCAGCGCCACCGCTGCGGGCGGTAGCGCACCGTCGCGATCACCAGGAGGACCAGGCCGGGCACGGTCGCGAGCAGGTAGTGCAGCCAGTAGCTCCCGCCGGCCAGCACGACCATGGCCTCCCACGCCAGCACGGCCCCGGCCAGGAGGCGTACGTCGACCGGCGCGGCCGTGGCCGGACGGTGCCGACGGCGCCCGGGCACGAGCGCCACCAGGAGCAGGCCGGCGGCGCCGCTGACCACGAACGACGTGGCCACGCCGTGCGCACGCTGGTCGGTCGCCTCGGACGCCGAGGAGGAGATCACCTCCGCGGCCTGGCCGCGGAAGGTCACCACGGCGTCCCAGAGGCCGGCCGGGTCGGTGCCGTGGACCGCGGCCCACCAGAGCACCAGGGCCAGGGCGGAGACGGCGCCGGCCGAGAACGCAGCAACGGCGCGCAGGCAGTCCGCGGGCCGCCGCTGCCAGAGCAGCTGCGCCGCGACGACGAGCGCTGCGACGACCACGTCGGCCTCGCTCTGCTTCACGGCCGCGGCGGCGACGGCCAGGACGCCGGCCGGCCACCACCAGCCGCGGACGAGCGCGACCAGTCCGGCGAGCACGAACGGGACGGCGAGCAGCTCGCCGTCGACCTCGGTGGTGCCGAAGAACGGCGTCGCGAGGAACACCGCAGCGGTGGCCGCCGCCGCAACCGGCGCACTCCGCTGTCCCGGTGCGAGCAGGCGGCCGAGCGACGCGGCGAGCAGCACCGACGCCACGGCAGCCACGATCCCGAGGAGGCGCAGCGGCACGGCTCCGCCGGCGAGGTCGGCGATCTGGAAGAGCGTGA
Source organism: Nocardioides sp. URHA0032 (assembly GCF_000620645.1). Lineage (GTDB taxonomy): Bacteria > Actinomycetota > Actinomycetes > Propionibacteriales > Nocardioidaceae > Nocardioides. The sequence continues at coordinate 49,204 of NZ_JIAV01000019.1, forward strand.
TCAGCAGCGGCGGCCGGTCCACCCAGTAGTCGCCGTACAGGGAGGAGCCGGGAGCCCACTGCCCGGCGACCATGAGGAAGCCGCCCTCGTCGGGGCTCAGCGGCAGCGTCAGGAACGGCAGCCAGGCCGCGGCCACACCAGCAGCGAGCGCCCCGACGGCGACTGCGCGCCCGGCCCCGAGGTGCGACGACTTCCGTGCGGCGTCCAGCACACGATCGACGCTAGTCGCGGCACCTGAAAGGACGATGAAGCGCGGCTTACGGGAAGGACGGGCAGGACGTGCCGCGGGGGAGCTTGTACGGCGCCGCGATCCGGTACGTCCCCGCCGCGGGCGCGTGCAGCACCAGCCAGTCGTCGCGTGGCCCCGCGGTCCCGTCGTCCGGGTGCTCGGCGTCGAGGTGGGTCAGGCAGGCCGGACCGCCGGCGCCGAGCGCCTGGGCCCCGTCGGTGACGTCCGGGTCCGGAAGCGGGTTCCCGTCGGCGTCGACCAGGCTGAGCCAGGGCGAGTCGGCGATCCGGATCACGATGCGACCGGCCACCGGCGTGGTGATGGTGAGCTCGGCGGCGTCGTACGCGACCACCTTCGCCGGCGGCGAGACCAGGGGCGTGGGGTGCCGGACCTCGTAGAGCGCCCACTGGTCGTCGGACCAGACCCGGTCCAGGTACGGAAGCCCACCGGCGACCAGCCGGGCCTCGTCGGCGGCGGCCGGGTCGGGCTCGGCGGCCGTCGAGAGCACCACGAAGCGGACCGCCCAGCGGCGCAGCCAGCGCTCGTAGGCGTCGGGGCGGAGCTCGTGCTCGCGGTAGAAGACCGGGTTCCGGTCCGCGTCGGCCTGCCGGTTCCAGCCACGGGCGAGCGGGACGTGCGGGGCGATCGCCGCGGCCTCGCGGTGGCTCTTGGTCGGGACCACCTCGACCCGGCCGAGGTCCGCCTGGCGCGCCTCGAGCTGGCGCAGCAGCGGGTCGATGTCGGAGGTGAACGAAGCGGGCGGCGTCGAGCCGACCGCGTCCCGCACGGCGTAGGCGACCTGCCAGATGGTCGAGGTGATCAGCCCCATCGCGAGGAGCACGGCAGCGGCGCGGGCGCCGTACCGTCGTCCGATGATCGAGGTCCGCCAAGGACCGATGGCGATGGTCGCGACGAGCACCACGCCGCCGAACAGCAGCCCGAGCCGCGAGACGTTGGTGCCGACCGGCGACGGGATCAACCACGCACCGATCACGGAGAGCACGTAGAGGACGGCGCCGGCCCGCACCAGCCGCCAGCTCCGCGGGGTCAGGATCACCACCGCGACGCCGATCGCGACCGGCAGGATCATGGAGTACCACGCCATCGGCTGCCGGCCCGAGAACGGGAACAGCGCCGCGGACAACGCGACGACGAGGATCGGCGGGATGCCGAGGGCGTACGCCGCGGACCGGCGGTGACGCACCCACAGCGCGACCGCGACGAGTCCGAGGAACGCCCCGGCCACGGGGCTGGACGCGGTCGCGAGCGCGCTGGCCAGCACGGCCAGGACGCCCCGCACGACCTGCTCGACGCGGCTGCCGGACCGCACCGGCCAGGCGAACACGACGCAGAGCGCGGCCAGCGCGAACAGCGTGCCGAGCGCGAAGGTCACGCGGCCCGAGACGGCATTGCCGGCGAGCGCGACCGCGCCGTACAGGGCGACCTGCCAGCGCCCGGGCCCCTCCCGGTGACCGACGGCCAGCCAGGCCAGCAGGCCCGCAGAGAGCGTGCCCGCCAGCATCATCGTCGGGCGTACGCCGATCGCCGCCATGATGTACGGCGACACCACGCTGTACGAGACCGGGTGCATGCCGCCGTACCAGCCGAGGTTGTAGGCGCTGCCCGGATGCAGGCGGGCGAACTCGGCCCACGCGTCCTGCGCCGCGATGTCGCCGCCGGACGTGGCGACGAACTGCCACCAGAGCAGGTGCAGCACCCCCGCCACGAGCACCGCGGCCAGCACCGGTGGTATCGACCTGGCCCGGTCAGGCACCACCATCGCGGGACGGTCGACGAGCGTCATCCCTCGTCCCGGAAGTCCAACCGTGGCCAGTGGACGGTCAGGCGGGCGAAGGTCACCGCGGCGAGGGCGATCACCACCCCGGCCACGTCGTCGATGACGAAGTGCATGCCGAAGTAGATCGTCGCGACCATCACGAGGACGAGGTAGACGGCCATCACGATGCTCAGCAGGCGCATCCGCAGGTACAGCGCGACCAGCAGGATCACGCACGTGAACGCGGTGTGCAGGCTGGCGAACGCCGAGATGCTCGCGAACGCGTCCGGCGAGCCCGGGCTGGCGAGCAGGTGTGCACGGTCGACGAGGTACTCGGCCTGCGACGCGGTGACGCCGGTCGCGCGCAGCTTCACGAACTCTTGGGGCGCCGAGGCGAACGGGCCGAGGCTCGGCACCAGGTAGTACGACGCGACGCCGAGGATCCAGACCCAGACACCGGCGAACAGCATCACGTAGAAGTCCTTGACCCGGGGCAGCAGCGCGACGGAGCCGACGACCGCCGCGACCACGACGTACACGAACGACTCGTAGCAGGACGCGAGCACGCTGGCGGCGCCGCCGGTGCCGAGGAGGGAGTGCAGCAGCTCGGCGGGGCTGTGCCCGAGGAAGAGCGTGCGGTCGAAGTCGAGCAGCTGCCGGTCGCGGTCGGTGTTGAACGCGTCCCAGCTCTTCAGGTTGCGGTAGCAGACGTACACGACGTGGTAGCCGACCAGCCCCGAGACCGCGAGCGCCGTACGCCGCAGGGTCCACCGCTCGCGCAGGGTGCGCAGCGCCCCCGGGAAGAAGCCCCGGGCCGTACGGTCGCGCCACAGCGTGCGGACGACGGCGTCGGCCGCGACCAGCGCCAGCCCGAGGAGGAACGCGCTCTGGAGGCGGCCGCTGAACATCCGGCCGTCCGGGTCGCGCAACGGGATGTCGACCTGCTGGGACCGGGCGAACGTGATCAGGGCGAAGACCGCCGCGATCGACCACAGCACGACGGTGAGCCGCACGGCATCGCGGCGCGACAGCTCATCGGAGGGGGTACGCCGTACGCCCGTCCGATCCTGCCGCTCCGGGAAGGGGCGGACCTGCTCGTCCGCGCTCATGCCGCCCGACCTGCCATTGCCACGCTGTGACTTTACCGTTACCAACCGGCCGACCCCGCATCAGCGATGGCGGTAGGTTCGAAGCCGTGATCGAGCTGACCCGCGACCAGGAGCTGGCCCTCGCGACCGAGGACGGCGCGCCCGTCACCCGGATCCGGATGGGCCTGGGATGGGACAAGTCCCGGACCGCCGGTGCGGCCGGCAGCGGGCTGCCGGACATCGATCTGGACGCCTCGGCGGTCCAGTTCGCCGGAGACCAGCTGTTCGACCTGGCGTTCTACAACAACCTGACGACGCGGGACGGGTCGGTCGTGCACCTCGGAGACAACCAGACCGGCCGCGGCGAGGGCGACGACGAGGCGATCACCGTCGACCTCCCCCGCGTGCACGGCCCGGTCGACACCGTGTTCTTCATGGTGAGCAGCTACCAGGGCCACACCCTGGAGTGGATCCACCGTGCCTACTGCCGGATCGTGGACGAGGAGCGCGACGTGGAGCTGGCCCGGTTCACGATCACCAACGGGGTGCCGGAGACCGGGCTGGCGATGGCCAAGCTGGTCCGCGACGGGTCCGGCTGGAAGCTCGTCACCATCGGCCGGGGCATCGCGGTCAAGGTGCCCTCCGAGTCGACGGCGAAGCTGCGGCCGTTCCTCTGACCGCTCGCGCGGGGAAGGAACGGGGCGCCCCCGCGACGTTGAGTCAGAACTCCCGCTTCGACGTGGGGGTGGGGGTGCATCATGCGGGCGGGGAGGGGTACTTCGGAGGTATGGCGTCCCCGTCCCCCGACCCCATGGCGGACCGGACCAGCTTCGTGCTCGTGGTCGTGGTCATCGGCACGCTGCTCGTGTGGGCGACCACCGCGAACGTCCTGGGCGGCGCGATCGGGTTCACGACCGCCGTGCTCGTCGGAGCCGGGACCGCGTGCTGCGTGTGGCACGACCGGATCAGCTACGACCTGGTCTCCAACGTGGCCCTGGTCGGCATCCCGGTCCTCGTGGTGGGGCTGTCACTGTCCTGACCGGCGCTGCGCCTGGGCGATCGTCTCCTCGACGACCTGGTTGACCCGCGAGCCGCTGGGCCAGCCGGCGTAGTGGCAGAGCAGGATCACGATCTCCCGGAGCTGCTGCTCGTCGAGCTCGCCGGCGGCGTACGCCGCGGGGATCTGGATGGTCAGTACGTCGTGCTGGTTCGACCCGGTGAGCAGCCCGATCAGCAGCAGCCGGCGGTCCCGGTCGGTGAGCCCGGGCCGGTTCCAGATGTCGGCGAAGAGGTGGTCCGCGGTGTAGCGGAAGAAGTCGCCGGCGCCGTCGGTCATCTCGAAGCCGTACACCTCCTCCATCCGCTCGAGGCCGCGGCGGCGGACCTCCGGGAGCTCGTCGAACCTGCCCTTCCCTGGATCGCTCACAGTCCCAGTCCCTTCCCGAGGCGCGGCAGTGCCTCGCGTGCCAGAGGTACGTCGACGCCCAGCTCGTCGGCGAGCGCGATCGCGAACGCCAGGTCCTTCTCCCCCAGCGCTTGCACGTGCCCGAACACGTCGTACCAGAAGTCGTCCGGGGCGATCGGCGCCGTGGTGTCGCGGTACATGATCGCGCCGGGGCCGCCGGTGATCGCGTCGGTGTGCCGCACCACCTCGCCCAGCGCCACCAGGTCGAGGCCGGCGGCCTCGGCGAGCCGCTGGGCCTCGGTGACGGCGGTGAACGCGACGAAGTGGATCAGGTTCCGGGCCAGCTTCATCCGGGTGCCGGCGCCGAGCGACCCGGCGTGCACCACCTTCGAGCCCATCGCCTCCAGGGCGGGCCGGGCGGCGGAGAACGCCTCGTCGGACCCGCCCACCATGATCGCCAGCGAGCCGTCGGCGGCACCCATCGGCCCGCCGCTGACCGGGGCGTCGAGCACGGTCAGTCCCTGCGCCTCGAGCTCCGCCGGGGTGCCCGGCCCGACGGTGGAGTGGATGACCAGCACCGTGCCGGGACCGACGGCACCGGCGACCGCGCGGACCTGGTCGTCGTCGCGCACCATGACGCAGACGACGTCGGCGTCGATGTCCTCGACGCTCCAGGCCGCCGTCGCCCCCGCGGCGAGCAGCTCCGCGACCGGCTCCGCCACCACGTCGTACACCGTGAGGTCGATGCCGTCCGCCGCCGCGAGGCGCAGCGCCATCGGCCTCCCGATGTTGCCCAGCCCGACGAACCCGACCCTCATGGCCGGAACGTCTGTCCGCCGTCGACGGCGATGATCTGCCCGGTCACCCACGAGGACTCGTCGGAGAGCAGGAACAGGCAGGCGCCGACCATGTCCTCCGGCTGGCCCATCCGCTTGAGCGCGAGACCCTTCACCAGCTCCTTGGCGGCGTCGCCGGCCTGCGTGCGGGTGGCGGCGGTGTCGGTCGGGCCGGGCGCGATCGCGTTGCCACGGATCCGCATCCCACCGAGCTCGTGCGCGAGCTGCTGGGTCAGCCCGTTCACGCCGACCTTGGCGAGGCCGTAGAAGCCGGAGTAGAGGTACGCCGCGGTGCTCGACTGGTTGACGATCGAGCCGCCCCCGCGCTTCTGCAGCTCGGGGTGGACCGCCCGGGTCATCACCAGCGCGCCGTCCATGTTCACCGACATGAACCTGCGGTAGTAGTCCCAGTCGACCGAGATGAGCAGGTCGAACTGCATCTCGCCGTAGATCGCCGCGTTGTTGACCAACCCGTCGATGCCGCCGTAGCGGTCGACGGTCGCCTCGACGAGCGCCGCGGCCGACTCGTGCGAGGACACGTCGGTGCGCACGAACAGGCCGCCGATGTCCCCGGCCACCTGCTCCCCCGCCTCGGCGTTGAGGTCGGCCACGACGACCGACGCGCCCTCGGCCGCCAGCGCACGCGCATAGGCCTCGCCGATGCCCTGCGCCGCGCCCGTGACGACGACGACCTTGTCCTGGAAACGCATCTCGCTCCTCATGCCGGCTCTGCGACGGTCTTGGTCTCCAGGTACTCCTCGAAGCCCGCGACACCCATCTCCCGGCCGATGCCGGACTGCTTGTAGCCACCGAACGGCGCGTCCGGGCTGAACCACACGCCGCCGTTGACCGCGACCGTGCCCGTGCGGATCCGCGCCGCCACCGCCTTCGCCCGCGCCAGGTCGCCGGACTCGACCGAGCCGGAGAGGCCGTACGCCGAGTCGTTGGCGATCCGCACCGCGTCGTCGTCGCCGTCGTGCGGGATGACGACCAGCACCGGACCGAAGATCTCCTCCTGCGCCAGGCGGCTGGAGTTGTCCAGGCCGGCCACGACCGTCGGCTCGATCCAGTAGCCGTCCCGGTCCATCACGTGGCCGCCGGTGGCGAACCTGCCGCCGTCCTCCTCGGCGAGCCGGAGGTACTCCTCGACCCGGTCGCGCTGCGCCCGGGAGATCACCGGGCCGCAGATCGCGGCCGGGTCGGCCGGGTCCTTCGCGCCGATCGACTCCATGGTCGCGGCGGCGACCCGCACGGCCTCGTCGTACCTCTCGCGGGGTACGACGAGGCGCGTGGTGATCGCGCAGCCCTGGCCGGCGTGGATGCACGCCGTGAACGCCGTGGCCCCGGCGGCGGACGCGATGTCGGCGTCGTCGAGCACGATCGCCGCGGACTTGCCGCCGAGCTCGAGGAACACCTTCTTCAGCGTCGGCGCGGCCGCGGCCATGATCGCCCTGCCGGTCGCGGTCGAGCCGGTGAACGAGACCATGTCGACGCGCGGATCGGTGGTGAGCTGCGCGGCGACCTCGTTCGCGCGCGGGGTGACCACGTTGAGCACGCCGGGCGGGATGTCGGTGTGCTCGGCGACCAGCCGGCCGAGCTCGCAGCCGACCCACGGGGTGTCCGGCGCGGGCTTGAGCACGACCGTGCAGCCGGCCGCCAGCGCCGGGCCGACCTTCGCCAGGTTGATCTGGGTCGGCACGTTCCACGGCGTGATCGCCGCGACCACACCCACGGGCTCGCGACGCACCGTCCGCCGCGACGGGATGCCCATCGGCCTCGCGATGCCGAGATCGGTCTCGAACTCGTAGTTCTCCAGCAGGTCCGTGACCCACGTGAGCCCCTCGACGGGCACGTCGAACCCGGCCGCGCCCATCATGAAGCCGGGCATGCCTACTTCGACGGTGGTCAGCTCCTTGAACACGTCCGCCTCCTCGAGCAGGGCGGCGTGCAGCTGGCGCAGGCAGCGCACGCGCAGCCCGACGTCCGTCGACCAGTCGGTCTCGTCGAACGCCCGCCGGGCGGCGGCGATCGCGGCGTCGACGTCGGCCGCCGTGCCGTCCGGCGCCACGCCGATCTCCTGGCCCGTGGCGGGGTTGAGGATCGGGTACGACGTGGCCGCACCCACCAGCTTGCCGTCGATGAGCTGCTGAGCAGCGGGAGGAAGTGTCACTGCGCAGGCTCCTGGGTGAGGTGCTCGCCGCGCTCGACCGGCGGCGGCCACACGGTCGAGGGCAGGTCCTCGGGGCGGTAGTGGCCCGGCACCTCGAGGCCGAAGACCTTCAGCCGCTCCATCAGCGTGTCCGGCGCCTTGCCCGACTTCACGACGCGACCCATGGTGTGGGCCATCGCGCCGAAGTCGAACCAGTCCCGCTGCCAGGCGAACCTCAGCTCGCCGTCGGCCTGCCGCTCGACGCCGAACCAGGAGCCCCCGAGGCCGGGGATCTCGAACTCGCGACCGGTTGCGTCGTCGACGATGCCGGCGCGCTGCTTCCAGAAGCCGACGACCATGCCGTTCTTCTCGTCGATGACCGTCGCCTGGTAGTCGTAGTGCCAGCCGTCGAACCCGTCCATCTCGATGCCGATGGCCCAGTCCCGGATCTGGTCGCGCCCCACCGCCATGAAGTGCTCGTCGGGCGTCAGCATCCAGCCGTACGTCGCGTCCTCGGCGTACCAGTCCGCCATCGGCCGCCAGTCCCCCGACTGCTCGGCCTGCCGGTTGATGTCGAGCCAGGTCTCCCAGAACGCCTCGATCTCGGCGCGGGTCGGTGCAGTCACGTCATTCCTCCTCGAGGGCCAGCGCCATCGCTGGGCAGTACTGGACGGCGGCCTTCACGTCGCGCCGCCGGGACTCGTCGGGGTGCTCGTCGAGCACGACCACCCGGTCGGTGGCGTCGTCGAAGCCGAAGACGTCGGGCGCCTCGCCCTGGCACATCTGGTGCCCCTGGCAGAGGCCGAGGTCGGCGCTCACGCGCACCGCGTCCCCCGGTTGTCGAGTAGCGGGCGCCCGCGCGCGTACCGAGACATCATGTCTGCCGCCTCCGGTAGCGGACCCGGCACGGCTGCGCGAGCTGGATCACCATCTTCGAGACGTCGTCGCGGTAGGTCTCCGGGGGCTGCGCCATCTCGAACTCGTAGTCGCGCAGGATCACCGAGAAGATCGCCTTCATCTGCATCATCGCGAACGCATTTCCGACGCAGCGGTGCTTGCCGGCGCCGAACGGGATCCACGTCCAGCGGTTCTGGAGGTCCTCCTGGCGCGGGTCGAGGTACCGGCCGGGGTCGAACAGGTCGGGTTCCGGGAAGTCCTCGGCGATCCGGTTCGACACGCGCGGCGACGCGGCGACGACCGTGCCGGGCTGGACCCGGTGGCCCGCCAGCTCGATCTCCTCCTGCACGACGCGCATCAGGATGATCAGCGGCGGGTGGAGGCGCAGCGTCTCCTTGAGCGCCGCCTCCAGCCGCGGGATGGAGCGCAGCGCCTGGAACGAGACCTCCGATCCGTCCGCGTACAGGTCGTCGAGCTCGGCGACGACGTCCTTCATCACGTCCGGGTTCCGCATCAGCTCGATCAGCGCCCACGACGCCGTGCCCGACGAGGTGTGGTGGCCGGCGAACATCATCGAGATGAAGATGCCGGTGATGTAGTCGGCGGTCATGTCGATGGAGATCAGCACGTCGAGCAGGTCGCGGTCCTCGCGCGCGACGGGTCCCCGCTGCTGGCGGCGCTCGATGATCCCCTGCACCAGGCCGACCAGCTTCTCCCGGGCCGCGTCGCGGATCCGGAACGACTCGATGTCGGCGTACGGGTCGACGTACGCGATCGCGTCGGTGCCCCGCTCGAGCTCGTGGTAGTGCCGGGCGAACGACGAGTCGAGCTCCTCGCGGAACGGCTTCCCGATCAGGCAGGCGGAGGTCGTGTAGATCGTCAGCTCGGCGAACCAGTCGAGCAGGTCGATCTCGCCCTCGTCGCCCCAGTCCGCGACCATCCGGCGGATCTCGGCCTCGATCGTCGAGGCGTGCCCGCGCATCAGGTCGCCGCGCAGCGCCTGGTTCTTCAGCATCTGCTGGCGCTCCTCCGGCGAGGCGTCGAAGACAACGCCCTTGCCGAAGATCGGCGTCATGAAGGGGTACGCCGCCGCTTGGTCGAGCGTCGACTCCGGAGCCCGGAAGAACTGCTCCTGGGCGTCGGCGCCGTAGACGAGGACGACGTCCTTGCCGGCCAGCCGGAAGCGGCCGATGTCGCCGCACTCGTCGTACACCCGCTGGAAGAGGCCGATCGGGTCGACGCGCATCTCGGCGAGGTGGCCCCAGTCGTGCGCGGGGTCCTCGTCGGGGCCGGCATAGGAGACTTCGCGGATCTGCTCGGTCATCGGTCCTCCAGGGGGGCCTCGGGGTTCACCTCGATGAGGCTGAGGTGCACGCCACGCGGCGCGCTGACGACGGTGGTGATCGCATCGGCGATCGCCGCGGGCTTGAGGAAGTGGGGGTGCCGGGCCTGCCCGAACCGCACCCACTGGTTGAGCACGAACGCCGCCTCGTCCACGTCCCAGTCGGAGCCCATCTCGCTCCACGTCGGGCCGGGTCGGACGATCGACGCGCGGACGCCGGTGCCCTCGAGCTCCATCTGCATCGCGTGCGCCAGGCCCTCGAGCCCCCACTTGCCGGCGGCGTACGACGACATGAAGGGCCGCGCCCGCACGGCGACGTCGGAGGAGATGAAGACGACGTCGCCGCGGCGGCGCTCGACCATGCCGGGGACGAAGGCTCGGACCAGTCGGTGGGCGCCGACGATGTTGAGGTCCAGCTCCCGCGCGAACCGCTCGCTGTCGACCTCGTGGACGGTGCCGGGCGCGACCGCGCCGGCGTTCGAGACCACGACCTCGATCTCGCCCAGGTCGGCGACGACCTTCTCGGCGAACGTCCCCACCGAGGTCTCGTCGGTGAGGTCGAGCGCGTGCACGACGGCCTCGCCTCCGGCCTCGCGGACCTGCGCCACGACGTCCTCGCAGCGGTCGGTACGCCGGGCGCCGAGCGCGACCGGGAAGCCGGCCGCCGCGAGAGCGAGCGCGGTCGCGGCGCCGATCCCCGAGGAGGCGCCGGTGACGACCGCCGGCCGGCGGGAGGGCTGCTCGTACCTGCTCATCGCGGCACCACCGTCATGGGCGCGACCGCGAACCCGCGGACGTTGACCGAGTGCACGCGGCGACAGGCTTCGTGGTCGACCTCGATGGATCCGGCTCGCTCGACGAGCGCGGTCAGGGCCACCCGGGCCTCGAGACGGGCGAGGTTGGCGCCCAGGCAGAAGTGCCGGCCGCCGCCGAAGGAGAGGATCCTGGCCAGCTCGTCCGCGTCGCGGGTGATGTCGTACTCGTCCGGTCGGCCGAACACCGCCTCGTCGCGGTTGGCCGAGCCCAGGCAGAGCAGCAGCTTGGCGCCCTGCGGCGCGACCCGGCCGTGGAGCTCGACGTCCCGGAGCAGGTAGCGGGCGAGGAGCTGGCTGGAGGTGTCGTACCGCAGCGTCTCCTCCACCCAGGGCGCCACCAGGTCGGTGTCCCCCGCGCCGCCGAAGACCAGGTCGTGCTGGTCAGGGTGCCGGGTGAGGTGGAAGGCCGCGTGGCCCAGCAGCTTCGTCGTCGTCTCGTTGCCCGCGACGACCATGAGGAACAGGAAGGCGATCACGTCGTCGTCGGTCAGCCGCTCACCGTCGATCTCCGCCTCGATGAGGGCACTGGTCAGGTCGTCGGTGGGCTTGCGCCGCCGCTCGGCGACCATGTCCAGGTAGTAGCCGACCAGCCAGAGCGAGGCCTCGGCGCCGGCCGGCGGCACGTCGTACACCCCGTCCTCGCGGTGCACGACGACGTCGGCCTGGCGACGGACCTCGGCGCGGTCCTCCTCCGGGACGCCCATCATCTCGGAGATGACGTCCATGGGGAGCCGCCCCGCGAAGTCGGCGATCCAGTCGAAGCTGCCCATCTCGAGGCACTCGCCGAGGTAGCGGTCGGTGAGCTCCTGGATGCGTGGGAGGAGGTCGTGGACGCGTCGGGGGGTGAAGCCGCGCGACACCAGCGAGCGCAGGCGCTTCTGGCGAGGCGGGTCCATCCCGAGGATCGACATCACCTTGTGGGCTTCCGGACCCCAGGCACTCCGCTCGATCGCGACACCGTAGGAGTTGGAGTAGGTGCCCTCCGTGCGGAGCGCCTCCGCGATGTCCGCGTGCAGGGTCAGCGCCCACAGGTCCAGGACCGGGTTGTGGTGCAGCGGCTCGTTCGCGCGCAGCCAGGCGTAGACCGGATAGGGGTCGTCCTGGAACCCGTAGTCGTACGGGTCGAGGACCGGGCTGTCCTGCACCACGCTCATGCGTTGCCCCTCATGATCACTCCGACGACGGCGTCCAGCCGCTCGCCCATCTCCGTGTAGGACATCAGCCCCATGCCCGCCTGCAGCAGCGCGCCGGAGAACGCCAGGCCGAGCGCCTCGACCAGTGCCTCGACCATCGCCGGGTCGCCGTCGCCGACGGCCGTGCGGAACCGCCGGACCAGCTCGGCGCCGATCCGCAGCCGCAGCTCGTCCACCTCGGGGTCGGTGCCGAGGAGCGCGGGCGTCACGGCCGCGGCCAGCTCGGGCGCGGAGGCCAGCCGGTGCGAGAGGTTCCTCGTCACGGAGCGGACCCGCTCGACCGGCTCAACCCCCTCCGGCGCGCGGTCGGAGTCCTCGACGAGGAAGCGCCAGAACAGCTCGGCGTACAGCCGGTTCTTGGACGCCAGATAGGTGTACGCCGTCGCCGACGAGACGCCCGCGCGCTGGGCCACCGTCCGGATCGTCAGGGCCTCCGGGCCGACGGCGCGCAGCTCCTCACGGCCGGCGGCGAGCAGGTGCTCGGCGGTGGAACTGGACACCTGTCCAAACTAGAACGTGTTGCGCTTTCCTGCAATCCCCCACCCGGTGCACACTTTCTGCCATCCTGCGACACAACCCGGACCCGTCCGTCCCCCGTCGAGGAGGCTGTTCATGCTCAAGCGGCACACCCTGGTGGCAGCGACCACCCTGCTCACCGCCCTGGTCCTCGCGGGCTGCGGCAGCTCCGACGGCGGCGGCGCCGACGCGGACGCTCCGGCGGCCGGCAGCGGCGTCTGCGGCGAGGGCACCCCGGACGGCCTGCTCAAGGAGGTCTGCGACAAGGGCACGATCACGGTGTCGACGGACCCGGCGTACCCGCCGCAGTCCTCGCTGGACCCGAAGACGAACACCTACGTCGGCTTCGACATCGACGTGGCGACCGAGATCGCTCACCGGCTGGGCGTGAAGATCGGCTGGGAGACACCCTCGTGGGACGTCATCACCGCGGGCGGCTGGAACGACCGCTGGCAGATGAGCGTCGGCTCGATGACCCCGACGAACGCCCGCCAGAAGGTCCTCGACTTCACCCAGCCGTACTACTACACGCCGGCCGTGGTGGCCGTGAACACCGACAACACCACGATCTCGGACGTCTCCACGGACCTGGACGGCAAGAAGATCGGCGTCTGCTCCGGCTGCACGTACGAGGCCTTCCTCGACAAGACCCTGGCGATCAACGGCTTCACCTTCGACTTCGTCATCGACGACGCCGACATCCACGGCTACGACACCGACACGACCGCCCTGCAGGACCTGGCGCTCGGTGACGGCACCCGCCTGGACGCGGTGATCACCTCGCTCACCACGGCGCAGGGCTACGCCGACGCCGGCAACCCGGTCAAGATCGTGGGCGACCCGGTGTTCTACGAGCCGCTCGCGGTCGCCATCGACAAGTCCGCGGAGCAGGACCCGACGAGCCTGGCCGAGGCGATCGACAAGATCGTCGGCGAGATGCACGACGACGGCACCCTGACCGAGCTCTCCAAGAAGTGGTACGACGGCGTCGACCTCTCCGTGTCGCAGCAGTGACCGATCCCGCCGCCCCCGCAGAGTCGCGGATCGAGCGGCTCGCGCTCGCCAGTGCGCGCGTCCCGTTCCGGCTGAAGGTGGCCGCCGTCTGGGTGGTCATCTTCGTGCTGCTCGCGCTGTTCGTGCTCGCTGCCGGCTTCGATCGTGACTGGATCCGCGACAACATCCGGTACATCGCGGGCGGTCTGCGCTACACGCTCATCATGGCGGTCGGCGGCATCGGCATCGCGATCGTGCTGGCCACGTTCGGGGCGCTCGCCCGGCTGTCGCGGAACCCGATCGCGTACGGCGTGGCAGGGTTCTACGTCTCGTTCTTCCGGGGCACGCCGCTGATCGTGCAGATGTTCCTGATCTACCTCGCGCTACCGCCGGTCGGCCGCAACCTGGCCGATCGCTACACCTGGCTGCCCCCGGACTTCGACTCCGTGTTCGTGCTGTCCGCGGCGATGGCCGGCACGTTGGCCCTCGGCCTCAACTACGGCGCGTACATGACCGAGATCTTCCGGGCCGGCATCCAGGCAGTCGCGCTCGGCCAGTCCGAGGCGGCCGACGCGCTCGGCATGACGCACGCCCAGAAGATGCGCAAGGTGATCCTGCCGCAGGCGTTCCGCGTGATCATCCCCCCGACCGGCAACGAGTTCATCGCGATGATGAAGGACACGGCCCTGGTCTCGTTCCTCGGTGTGACGATCGCCAGCGCGGAGATCTTCCGGCGGGCCCAGCTGCTCGGGAAGGCCGACTTCAAGAACCTCGAGGCCTACCTGGCAGCGGCGATCATCTACTGGGCACTCACGGGCATCTTCTCGTTCTTCCAGCGCCGCCTGGAGTCCCGGCTGGCGCGCGGCTACGTGCGCACGCCGATGAAGGCGATCCCCGTCCAGCCCCACGGCGGCGGAGGAGGAGTCGTATGACCGACCCGATCGTCCGCATCGAAGGGCTGCACAAGCGCTTCGGCCACCTCGAGGTCGTCCGGGGCGTGGACCTGGAGGTCCAGCGCGGCGAGGTCGTGGTGATCTTCGGCCGGTCCGGGTCGGGCAAGTCCACGCTGCTGCGCTGCGTGAACATGATCGAGGACCCGACCGAAGGCACGATCGAGGTGTCCGGGGTCCGTCTCTCCGGCGGCCACCGGACCCGTCGCAAGCGCCGGCAGATCCGGCAGCTGCGGCTGAAGACCGGGATGGTGTTCCAGCAGTTCAACCTGTTCCCGAACATGACGGTCCTCGACAACGTGATGTGCGGTCCGGTGAGCGCCGGGCACGGCAAGGACACGGTGATCAAGCAGCAGGCCCTGGAGCTGCTCGACCGGGTCGGCCTGGCCGACAAGGCGGGCGAGCACCCGATCCGGCTGTCGGGCGGGCAGCAGCAGCGGGTCGCGATCGCGCGAGCGCTCGCGATGCAGCCGGACGTGATGCTCTTCGACGAGCCGACGTCCTCGCTCGACCCGGAGCTGACCGGCGAGGTGCTGGCGGTGATGACCTCGCTGGCCACCGACCTGCACATGACGATGATGGTCGTGACCCACGAGATGGGCTTCGCCCGCGAGGTCGCGGACCGGATGTGCTTCTTCCACGAGGGCCGGATCCTCGAGGAGGGGCCGCCGTCGCAGATCGTCTCGGCGCCGACCCGCCCGGAGACGAAGACGTTCCTGGACGCGGTGCTCTGACCTCTGAATATGCTGGCCCACCGGGCCCAGGGAGGGAACCCATGATCAGGACGACGCCGTTCCATGCGCGGCTCAGCGAGCTCAACGACCAACAGCTCTACACGCACTGGCAGGGCACGCTGTCGCCGATGCGCTACAGCCACGCGCCGAAGCACGAGTACTTCGCGGTCCGCAACAGCGCCGGCGTCTTCGACACCTCGCCGCTGTACAAGTACGCCGTGACCGGTCCGGACGCGGAGCGGCTGCTCTCGGGTGCGCTGGTCCGCGACATCCGGACCTGCCGGCCGGGGCAGGCGCAGTACACCGCCTGGTGCGATGACCGCGGCTTCGTCATGCACGACGGCGTGGCGTTCCGGCACTCGACGGACGACTTCCTGCTCACGGCCGGCCGACCCGCGCTCTCGTGGTTCCAGGAGCTCGCGGCCGGTCTCCGCGTCGAGCTCGAGGACGTCACCGACGACTACGGGATGCTCGCCGTGCAGGGGCCGCGCTCGCGCGCCGTACTGGCCGAGCTGATGCCCGAGGCGGAGAAGCTCGGCTACTTCGATCACGTGCCAGCGAAGGTCGCGGATGCCGGTGTCACGCTCTCGCGCACCGGCTACACCGGCGACCTCGGCTTCGAGATCACCGTCCCCGCCGACGACGCGCTCGCCGTGCTGGACGCGGTGCTGGAGGCCGGCCGGCCGCACAGCATCCGACCGTTCGGCGAGGAGGCGCTGATGACGCTGCGCATCGAGGCCGGGCTGCCTCTCGTGGACGTCGAGTGGCACGACGCGCGGCTCGCCTTCAGCGACGCCGACTGCGTGACCCCCAAGGAGCTCGGCTTCGGGTGGATGCTCCGCGGAGTCCGCGACGGCTCCCGCCGGTTCGTCGGGTCGGACGCGATCCGCCGCGAGCTCGTCGACGGCACCTCGCGCTGGGCGACGACCGGCATCGTCGTCGACCCCGAGGACTGGGACCGGCTGTACCGGGAGGCGGACCTGTTCCCGCCGAAGTCCGAGCACCCGTGGCCGTACGAGTCCATGGTCCTCGACGAGGACCGGGTGGAGGTCGGCTACTGCACGAGCTTCGTCTACTCCCCCGTGCTCCAGCGCCACATCGGGATCGCCCGGGTCCGGCCCGACCTCGCCGCCGCCGGCACCGCCCTGCGGCTCGAGCTCGCCATCAACCACCACAACACCACGGTGCGGGTCACGACGACCTCGATGCCGTTCTTCGACCCCGAGAGGAAGAAGGCATGAGCCACGAGTACGACGCGATCGTCGTCGGCGGGGGCCACAACGGGCTCACCCACGCGGCGTACCTCGCCAAGGCGGGCCTGCGCACGCTGGTGCTCGAGAAGAACGACCTCGTGGGTGGTGCGGCCATCACCGAGGAGCTGCTGCCGGGGTTCAACTTCACGACGTTCTCGTACGCGCTGAGCCTGCTCCGGCCGGAGATCATCCACGAGCTCAACCTGGTCGAGCACGGGTTCCTCCCGCTGATGATGCCTTCGTCGTTCCACCCCACCGGCGACGGCGACTACCTGCTCTTCGGCGACGACCACGCCCAGAACCTCCAGGAGGTACGCCGGCACTCGCCGCGCGACGCGGACGCCTACGAGCGCTACCACCGCGACCTGGACCGGGTCTGCCAGGCGATCCGGCCGCTCTTCGACAACGCACCGCCGAACGTCTTCGGCAACGACCCGGATGACGCGGCCGACGTGAAGTGGCTGATGGACCACCTCGGCGGCATCGACCGCAAGACCATGCACGACGTCGTGCGGCTGCTGACCGGCAGCGCCAAGGACTGGCTCGACGACTACTTCGAGCACGAGGCGATCAAGGGCTACCACGCCTCCTCGTCGATCATCGGCTCGAAGGTCGGCCCGATGTCGCCGGGCTCCGGCCTGGTGCTGCTGTTCCACAAGATGGGCGAGCACGACGGCCACCTCGGCTCGTGGGCGTTCCACAAGGGTGGCAACGGCGGCTTCACGCAGGTGCTGGCCCGCGCGGCGCAGGCGTACGGCGCCGAGATCCGGCTGGGCGCGCCCGTGACGTCCGTGCTCACCGACGGCGGCCGCGCCGTCGGCGTCGCGCTCGAGGACGGCACCGAGTTCCGCGCTCAGGTCGTCGTGTCCGCGCTCGACCCCCGGCGTACCTTCCTGGAGCTCGTCGAGCCCCGCGAGCTGCCGCTCGACCTCGTCGACAACATCCGCCGGATGAAGTTCCGCGGGGTGTCGGCGAAGGTGAACTTCGCCCTCGACGGGCTGCCGGTCTTCCCGGCCCTGCCGGACACGGTCGACCACTACGGCGGGTTCCTGAACATCGGCCCGACGATCGAGTACATCGAGCGGGCCTTCGACGCCGCGAAGTACGGCTGGTACAGCGAGCAGCCGTTCATCGACGCCGCGATCCAGTCCGTCGTCGACCCGGACATGGCGCCGCCGGGCAAGCACGTGATGTCCTGCTTCGTCCAGTACGCGCCGTACGAGCTGCGCGGCAGCGACTGGGAGACCGAGCGGCAGGCCTTCGGCGACAAGGCACAGGCCGTGCTCGAGTCGCACTTCCCCGGCTTCGGTGACCTGGTGCTGCACCGGGAGGTCGTGACGCCGGTCGACATCGAGACCCGCACCGGCCTGACCGAGGGCAACATCTTCGCCGGCGAGTTCCTCGCCCCGCAGATGTACTTCTTCCGGCCGGCACCCGGCTGGAGCCAGTACGCCACGCCGATCGAGGGCTACTACCAGTGCGGCTCCGGCACCCACCCGGGCGGCTGCGTCATCGGCTCGCCCGGCAGGCTCGCGAGCGCGCGCGTCCTGAAGGACCTCAAGCGGTGACCGACCACGAGGCCCGACCGATCCGGGTGGCCCTGTCCAACGACTACGAGATCGCGCTGCTGGGGATCGCCCAGATGCTCGCGCGGCACCCCAGCCAGGTCCAGGTCGTCGACCTGACCACGAACACCGAGATGCAGCACCGCCCCGACGTGATCTTGTTCGACACGTTCGGCCGGCTGCCCGACGACGACCGCAAGCTGCGCGCCGTCATCGACCAGAACCCCGCGAAGGTGGTCGTCTACAGCTGGGACGACTACCCCGAGGAGGCGGCCCGCCGGGCCGGTGCGGCGGGGTATGTCAGCAAGCGGCTGAGCGCGAACGAGCTGGTCGCCGCCATCGCCGCGATCCACGACCGGACGACGGTGGAAGCCGTCGAGCCGGACGGCGAACCCGTCATCACCTGGCCGGGGCAGGCGATCGGGCTCTCGCAGCGAGAGTCGGAGATGCTGGGCTTCATCACTCGCGGCCTCACCAACGCCGAGATCGCCCGTCGGGCCTACCTCAGCATCAACACCGTGAAGACCTACATCCGCACCGCCTACGCCAAGATCGGCGTGCGCAACCGCGCCGAGGCGGTCGCGTGGGGGATCCGCAACGGCTTCGAGTCCACGGACGACACGGGCATCTGAGACGGCGGTGCGGCCGGTGCCCGTGGCTTTCTGGTCGCGGGTGGTTTCGACCGATAGGCAGCTACGGGAGCGGTGGGTGGGTGGTCTTCGTGGTCTCCCGGCCTGCGGGTCGACGGCTGTGGCTTGCTGGCCGTGGGTGGTTTCGCCGACAGGGCAGCTACGGGAACGGTGGGTCGGGGGTCGTCGCCGATCCCCGGCTTGCGGGCTTGCCGTGTCCCTGGGCCTGTGGAGAGCGGCTCGGAATCGTGACCTGTTCGTTACCCAGGACCCTGTGGAACATGGGGTTCTGGGCCTCTCAGTGTCGGTGGCCGGTGCTTGAGTAGAGCCATGACAGCGATGGCCACACCTCGACACCGGGTCTCGGTGGCCGTCGCGCACGCCCACTCCGAGATCGATGCGGTCGCCGATGCGTCGGTGTGGTCCATGGACGCCGCCGAGACCACCGCGACGCTGATCCAGCTGACCCGGTTGAAGGCGCGGGTGGCCGAGCTCGAGGCCCGGGTGGCCGAGCACGCCGACGACGAACAGGTCGATACGTGGGCGCACCGGACCCGGCAGACCAAGCCCGTAGTGCTCGGCCAGGTGCGGCTCGGCCAGGCGCTGGTGACCCGGGGCCATGTGCGGGACGCGCTCGCCGCGGGTGACCTGGTGGTCGAGCAGGCCCGGGTGATCGTCGCCGCGCCGGACCAGCTCCCCGGCGACCTCGACACGACCCTGGTGGAGAAGGCCGAGCGGCACCTGGTGGCCGCCGGACGCGAGCACACCGCCCCCACCCTGCGGATCCTGGGCAAGCGGCTGATGGACGTGGTCGCCCCCGACCTGGCGGACGAGTACGAAGCGAAGCAGCTCGCCCGCGAAGAGGCCGACGCGCTGCTGGCCACCACGTTCACGATGGTCGATGACGGGCACGGCAAGTGCCACGGGAAGTTCACGGTCCCGTCCTTGCACGGTGCCGCGCTGAAGAAGATGCTGCTCGCGATCGCCGCCCCCCAGCACCGCACCGCCACCGACGGCCCCGCAGCCCCCGGCGCCGGGGTGGTGCCCCGGCCCGGTCGGGAACGCCTGGGGCGGGCGTTCTGCGAGCTCCTCGAGCGCTACCCCGCCCGCCGGCTCCCCCAGACCGGCGGAATCTCCGCCACCATCGTGGTCACCATGACCCTCGAGGCCCTCGAAGGCCGCCTCGAGCAGGCCGCACTCCTGGACACCGGGGAGAAGATCACCGCCGCCACCGCCCGCCGGCTGGCCTGCGAGGCCGGCCTGATCCCCGCCGTGCTCGGCGGACGATCCGAGGTCCTCGACCTGGGCCGCACCCGCCGGTTCCACACCAAGGCCCAGCGGACCGCGATCGGGATCCGGGACAAGGGCTGCACCGAGCCGGGCTGCGATTGGCCCCCGGCGATGTGTCACGTCCATCACGACATCCCGTGGAGCCGCGGCGGACCCACCGACGTCGAGCACGGCAGGCTCCTCTGCCCCAAGCACCACACCAGGTTCCACCGACGAACCTAGGCCGATGCTGACGAGGCCGCGCTCGGTCACGATTGCGCATCCATCGGCGAACGGTTCCGCACCAGTTCCCCGCCGGGACGTGTGCTGCCTACGTCTGGCGGATAAGAAGAAAGGGTCGCCCCGCCTCGACTGACCACCGGCTGCTGTGGGACGGGCGACGTCGAACGTGCACGGTGGTCGCAGGACGAGGGCCGGTGCCGTGTGCACCGCGCCCTGGTCGGTGCCTGCGCGCGCGCAGGCCGTACGAGCGTGACCTTCTTCCAGGAGTTGGCCCATGAGTCTTCGCAAGCGCATGGTCGCGGTAGGTGCCGCGGCCGCCCTCGCAGCCGGCCTCGCCGCATGTGGCGGCGGTGGCTCCAGCGGCAACAACGGTTCCCCCCAGTCCGACAAGTCCGGCGGGGACCTCCTCTACTACATCTACACGCCGATCGAGCACCTCGATCCCCAGCGCGTGTACGTCGGTCGCGACATCTCCAACCTGACCCGGACCGTCTACCGCTCGCTCGTGGCGTTCCCCGTCTCCGAGGACCCGGACGTGGCCAACAAGCCGGTCCCCGACCTCGCAACCGACACCGGCACGTCCACCGCGGGCGGCAAGGTCTGGTCGTTCACGGTCAAGGACGGGGTGACGTGGGAGGACGGGCAGCCCATCACCTGCGAGGACTTCAAGTACGGCGCCTCCCGGGTGTTCGCGACCGACGTGATCACCGGTGGCCCCAACTACCTGCTCAGCTACCTGGACATCCCGACCGACCCGAAGACCGGGCTGCCGGCGTACGACGGTCCCTACAAGAAGGACGGCCAGCAGTACTTCGACAAGGCCGTCACGTGCGACGGCAACACCATCACCTACCACTTCAACAAGCCGTGGCCGGACTTCCCGCTGGCGATCGCTGGCCTGCACATGATGGACCCGTACCGGCAGGACAAGGACCAGGGCGAGCGCTCGAACTACCAGATCTTCTCCAACGGCCCGTACAAGCTCGAGGGCACCTGGAGCAAGAACAAGGGCGGCACGCTGGTACGCAACACCAACTACGACCCGTCCACGGACACGCCGGACCTGCGCAAGGCCCTGCCGGACTCGATCGAGTTCCAGGTCGGTCTGACGGCGGAGAACCAGTACGACCGGCTGATCGCCGACACCGACCCCAATGCGGTCACGGGAACGTCCGCGCCACCGGCGTACTACAGCCAGATCGAGGGCGCGGTCGCAGACCGCTCGGTGCTGGTCGACTCGCCGTACGTCTACTACCTGGTGCCGTACTTCCGCAGCGCCGAGATGAAGAACCTCAAGGTGCGTCAGGCGCTCGCGCTCGCGACGAACGCCGACGCGTACAACGTGGCACTCGGGGGCGACAAGGCCGGCAAGGTGGCCGAGTCGGTCGTGAACCCCTCCGTGGTCGGCTACCAGGCGAACCCCGCGTTCGACGGGTCGAACTCGGGTGACACCGCGGCCGCGAAGAAGCTGCTCGAGCAGGCCGGCGTCCCGATGCCGGTGCCGATCAAGTTCACCTATCCCTCCAGCGAGACCGCCGACAAGTGGGCGGCCGCGCTGAAGGACACGTGGGACCAGGCCGGCTTCGACACGACGCTCGACGGCCTCGGTGACACCTATTACGACGTCATCCAGAAGCCCGACAAGGACTCCGACGTGATGTGGGGCGGCTGGGGCGCCGACTGGCCCTCGGCGATCACGGTGACGCCTCCGCTGTTCGACAGCCGCCCGAACCTGACGTCGGCCTCCGACGGACAGGACTACGGCGCCTACGACAGCCCCGCGTTCAACAAGCTGGTCGACGAGGCCCAGCACGCGGCCGACCTGGACACGCAGACCGCCGCCCTGCAGAAGGCCGACATCCAGCTCGGCAAGGACGTCGCCTACATCCCGCTCAGCGTCGCGCGGTTCTACATGCTGCACGGCTCCAAGGTGACGAACTTCGTTGCCACCCCGGCGTCGAACGGCTATCCCGACCTCGGCGCCATCGGCGTCCAGAGCTGACCGCCCCCGACGGACAGCTGCCTCCGGTCCCCCCGGGTCGTCGCCTCCCGACCGTGGTCGGGAGGCGGCGACCTGTGCGGGCGATCGCGTCGCCAGAGGCTGCGCGGGTCGCGGTCGCCCGGTCATCGGCGCCACCGCAGGGACTGGACGAGGACGCCGGCCACGACCAGGGCGCAGCCGAGCACCTGGAGCACCGTCGGCACCTGGTCCAGCAGGACGACCGACAGCAGCAACGCTCCTACCGGCGTGAGCAGCAGCAGGGCCGCGGCGTGGGCCGTCGTGAGCCGGGGAGAGCCCACGGCGACCAGCGCCCAGCCCGGCGCCTGGCCGACGGCGGCCACCAGCACCAGCCAACCGAACGCCGTCCACCCCGGGCTCAGGGTCAAGCCACCCGCGAGCGCCCCGACGGCCGCGGACACCACGGCAGCCGTGACCAGGGTGTCCCGGTAGCTGCGCAGCGCGGTCTGGTTCCCCAGTCGGCGCAGCAGGAACAGGAATCCCGAGTACGCGCACGCGGCCAGCAGTGCGTGGAGTGTCCCGATGCCCGCCTGTGAGCCGGCACTCGCACCTCCGGCCAGGCCGCCCGCCAGCACCACCCCGCACGCCATCACCGGAAGTGCGACGAGGTACCGACCCGGCGGTCGCTCCCGGTCGATGGTCCACGCCAGGCCGGGCACGATGACGATCTGGGCGTTGACCAGGACCGTCGACAGTCCCGCGCCGAGCTCCGCGATCGACTGCGCCCACCAGATCATGTCTCCGGCGAAGAGGGCCCCGCACAGCGAAGCCAGCGCGATCCGTCGGCCAGGTGAGCGAGCCGCGTCCGCCGTGCGTGGCTCCCAGCGTGCCGCCAGCGCGACGAGCGGCGCCGCCAGCAGGCAGCGCCAGACCGACGACGTGGCCGACGACGCACCCGAGAGATCGATGAAGATCGCCGTCGTCGACACGGCCAAGGCGCCGACGGCGACGGCAACCGCCGCCGACCGGTTCGACCGCCGGACGTGGCGCAGCGGGCCGGCGTACTCGAGACCAGGTCGAGCCGTGCCGGGAGAGCTGGCCATCTAACGACTGAAACCGCTTTGACCCGTTACTGTCAAGGTGTGGAAACGGCACCGGTGCTCGGCTTCGCCGACGGCGGCTCGCTGCAGGCGACCGCCAACCACCCGGCACTCGAGCTGCTCAACACCGTGGCCTGGCGCCTCGACCGCGACCGGACGGTCGACCGTATCGGGGAGGCGTCCGAGCTGGTGCGGTGGGCGGCCTTCGTCGGCATCCTCGACCCGGGGCAGCGGGAAGGGTTCACCGCCGAGGCGCACCAGGACCGCGCGGGCGCCCGCGAGGTGGTCCGCCGCTGCCGGGACCTGCGCGATGCTCTGTACGCCGTCGTACAGCCGCTGGCGACGGACGGGCGATCCGACCCGGCGCCGCGAGCCCACCTGGTAGCCCGCCTCCTGCGGGACCTCGGCCACAGCGAGATCGTGACCGTGATGCCGTTGCGATGGGACAGCCGCCCGCGAGGACTGCGCGACCTGCCGGAGGCGCTCGGCATCCACGCCTGGGACCTGCTCGCCCACGAGGACCCCACCCGGCTCCGGCAGTGCCGGGACGACGCCTGCGGCTGGCTCTTCCTCGACCGCTCGAGGAACGGGTCGCGGAGGTGGTGCAGCTCTGCCGACTGCGGCAACAGGAGCCGCGCCCGGCGACACCGGTCCAGGACCAGCGCGACGACCGCGCCCCGGACCCCGAGCTGAAGAACCAAGCCACGTACCGCACAGGAGGCTCGAATCCGCCGAACCTTGCGGTCAGGGCCGGTGGGGTGGTGGGGCGTCGTCGCCCGCGGTGGCCTCGAACGTGCCGTCGATGACCTGTTGGGCCAGGAGGCGCACCTTGATGTTGCGGGTCTGGGAGTTCCGGGTCAGGAACGCGAACGCCTGGTGGCGGTCGATGCGGTAGCGCTCCATCAGGATCCCGATGGCGGTGCCGATGTCGGTGCGGGTGTGGAGCGCCTCGCTCAGCTGCTCCACCTGGGAGGCGTAGCCGAGCAGCGCGCCGGCCTGGGTGGCGAAGAGCTCGGCGATCTGGACGGTGTCACGGTCGAAGGCCCCGGCGTGCCTGGCGTACAGGTTGAGGGCTGCCGTCTCTCCGTCGTGGAGCAGCTGGATGGCTGCCTGCGCACCGATGCCCAGGTCCACCGCCCTGGGGCCGTAGCGCGGGAACTCGCTGGTGGCGGCCATGTCGTTGACCAGCACGAACCGGTCGTCGGTGACCGCGGCGTAACAGGGACCTTCGTGAAGGTCGTACTGCACGTGGTCGGCCTTCTCGGCCACGGGGTCAGTGGCACTCAGGGTACGCAGTGGTTCGTTCCCGCTGCGCACCGTGACGCTCACGAAGTCGGCGCCCGGAATGTTACGGGCAGCCGACTGGGCCAGGGACTCCAGCGCGACATGGCGTGCGGGCGGCACTGGTCCGTCCCGCCGGACGTCGCTGGCGCGACCCCGTGTCTCCCTTGTGCCGTCCATGACATCCCTCCCCGGATCGCATGTTCCCGAGCTCCCCGCCTGGTCAGCCCACCGAGCTCAGAGCGTGGTGCGGTGCTGTCGGATGATCCGCTGCGCGATGTGGAGGATCGTCTGTTCGTCGTCCAGGGCTGCTCGTCGCAGCAGGCCGGCGGCCTGCTCAGCGCTCACCGTCTGGCTTGCCATGAGCAGCCCCGTGGCAACGCTGATGTCGGCCTGGTCGTCGGCGTCCCGCTGGGCTTGCTCCACAACGCCGCGGGCAGCCGCGAACTCCGGAGAGCGGCTCACTGCGATCGTGACCTGCGTGGCCAGCACAGCAGCCACGGCCTCCGCCGTCTCGTCGAAGACGCCACTGCGACTGTAGAGGTTGAGCGTGGCGACGGGCTCCTCGCCCCAGATCGCCGGGGTCGACAGGACACTGGTGACGCCCAGCTTGCGCGCGGCGACGGCGAAGTGCGGCAGCACCTCCTCCAGGCCCACCAGGTCCAGCCGCAGCCCTTCCATGGTTCGGAAGGTCTTCAGGCAGGGTCCGTCATGGAGGTCGTACTGCACCATGTCGAGCTCGAGAGCCACCCGTGCAGTCGCCGACGCCGTCGTCGGACGACCGTTGACCGCCAGCGCGACGCTGGCCGCGTCGCAGCGGGGCACCGAGGTGGTGGCCAGTTCGGCGATGTCGGCCAGCACGCCCCCCAGGGTGCCCCGGGTCTGGATCACCTCGGCGAGCTCACCCAATGAGGAGAGAAGATCATCACTGATCGCCGGACGGCTCCCACGCTGATCAGCGCACATGTGCGTCTCCTCAATCCCCGGGTCGTGACGACATCCGCTGTTGCTCAGGGGACCCGAGCGAGCCCTGTCAGGATACTGGACCGCTCCTGCTCGAGGCAGAGACCGGGACGCCGCCGATCGGGTACCCGGTCGTCGAGATGTCCATGCCGCTCGAGGCCATCTTCCCAGGCATGCCCGCCCCGAACAGAGGGAACCGGATCGCGTCAGCAAACGACGAGGAGGATCATCATGGCCACCGGCGAAACCGGCTTCGACGACGTCACCTACGACCTGATCTCGGTGCAGTACCACTCCCTCAAGGCAGGCCACGACTACGGCCAGTACGTCCGGGACGCAGAGAACGCCGGCCAGGCCGACATCGCCGCGTTCTTCCGGCAGGTCATGGAGGAGGACTCCACCCGCGCCCATCGCTGCCACGAGTTCCTGCGGAACCTGGGCGGTACCGACAACACCAGCCCACAGCAAGGTACCGAGTGACGCCGCGGGACCCGGCCCGTCTCCGAGCGTGAGGGGGTGACGATGTCCGACGACACTCTGTCGCTGCTCAGGGACCCGTACGGGTTCATCGGCCGGCGCGCTCGGCTCACCGGCCGAGACGCCTTCGAGACCCGTCTCCTGGGCAGGCGAGCGGTGTGCGTGACCGGGCCCAGGGCGGCCGAGCTGTTCTATGACGAGGCCCGGTTCACCAGGGTCGGAGCGGCGCCCCTGCCGCTGCAGCTGACACTCTTCGGTCGCGGCGGGGTCCAGGGCCTCGACGGGCCGGATCATCGACACCGCAAGGCTCTGTTCAGCCATTTCATGGAGCGCGAGCAGGTCGAGGGGCTGGTCGCAGCCTTCACCAAGCACCTGGAGCAACAGGTCCAGGGATGGACCACGCGCGACACGGTAGCGCTCTACCCCGAGTTCCAACGGGCGCTGGTCCTGGCTGTGTGCGAATGGGCTGGCATTCCCCTCTCCGAGGCCGAGCTGGGCCCGCGGACGCGTCAGCTGGTGTCGCTCTTCGACGATGCCGGCGCGCTCGCCCCTCGCCACCTACGCTCCGTGGTGGCCCGTCGGCTCGCCGACCGCTGGGCGGAGGACCTGATCAACGATGCCCGGGCACCTGGTGCACCACTGGTTCCCGACTCGCCGGTGGCGCTGGTCGCGACGTACCGGACACCGGCCGGTGACCTGCTGCCCGCCCGCATCGCCGGTGTCGAGCTGCTCAACCTGCTCCGTCCGACGGTGGCGGTCTCGGTGTTCCTCACCCTGGTCGGGCAGGCGTTGCGTGACCATCCCGAGTGGCGCGACCGCCTGCGAGCAGACAACAGCCTCGACGACGCGTTCGTGCAGGAGGTACGGCGGTTCTACCCCTTCTTCCCTGCGGCGATCACCCGGGTGCGCCGGGACTTCGAGTGGCACGGCGTCCACTTCGGCAAGGGCCAACGGGTGCTTCTCGACCTCTACGGCACCGACCACGACGATCGCACCTGGGAGGACCCGCACCGGTTCGACCCGATGCGGTTCCATGGCGACCCGCCCGGGCCGTTCGCCTTCGTCCCGCAGGGAGGCGGCGAGCCGCAGACCCACCACCGCTGCCCGGGCGAACCGATCACCGTCGCCCTGATGAAAGCAGGCACCGAGCTGCTCGCACGCAGACTCGACTACGGGTACGGCGACCCTGCCGAGCAGCTGGACACGACCCGGGCACCAGCGCTCCCCCGTCACGGGTTGTTGCTCCACCGACCGCGCGAGCGCACGACGGTCTGACCTCGACGGCAAGGTGAGGGCAACGGATCCCGGCAGCTCCGGCGACCGATACCCGGATCGCCGTCCGGGCCGGCTCGACGCGCCCCCGGACGCCGCGTGCGTGCCGGACGAACGGGTACCGGTCGTGGATGAACACGTCCTACCCCTACGACCCCGAGCTTCACCCGGCCGGCTCCAGCGCCGCTGACGGACAGTGCTCGTGGCACGGCGCCGAGGGCTCCCAGGAGGCCGGCTGCGAGGGTGAGCCGGTCGTGTCCTTCCAGGACGACCAGGGACGCTGGCAGTCGGGATGCCAGCGGGCTCTCGAGGAGCTCGTCGAGCGCGGGCAGATCGAGCCACTGGGTCAAGGCGCATGAGCGAGTCCGGGACGACTGCTCCCGAGCCGGACGAGCTGGAGATCTTCGACGTCCTGCCGGAAGGATCGGCGACCAGCCTCCTGGCCTGTCGGGTGTGCGGCGCCCTCGTGCCCTCGGAGCGCGGCTGTCCCCGCGTTCACTGGGACTGGCACGAGGCGACCAACGGGGCCTGAGCTCCCCCGGCTGGACCGCGACACCTCACACGGACCGCGGCGCCCGACCGCCCGGATCTGCGGAGACGGGCAGCACGCTCAGGCGGACGCTGTCGTGTCGTATCCGGTGGCGCGAATGGTCCTGGCGGGCACACCCGCGACGACGGTGTCCGCGGGCACGTCCTTGGTGACGACGGAGCCAGCGCCGACGATGGCGCCGTCGCCGATCGAGACGCCGGGCAGCACGGTGACCCCGGCGCCGAGCCACACGTGGCGTCCGATGAGCACCGGGCTCGGGCTCATGTCGGCGCGGCGGTCAGGATCGATGGCGTGGTTGAGCGTGGTCAACGTGCTGCCGTGCCCGATGAGGGTGCCGTCGCCGATGGTGATGCCGCCGGTGTCCTGGAAGCGACAGCCCAGGTTGATGAACACGTCCTTGCCGAGGTGCAGGTTCTTGCCGAACTCGCTGTGGAAGGGCGGGAAGACGGTGACCGAGTCGTCGACCGGCCGGCCGGTGAGCCGGCCGAGGAGGTCGCGTACCTCGTCCGGGTCGTGGTACCCGGAGTTGAGCTCCGCCGTGATCTGGAACGCCTCCTGTGCGGCATCATGCATGAATTCGTGGTGGGCGGACCCGCCCTCGATGAGCGCGCCGCTGTTCACGTGCTGGAGAAACTCCCGGAGCTGCATCGAAGTCACCTGGCCTCGAGGGTGGCGGTGACCGCACCGTCCAGCGCCGCGATGCGCTCCGCGGCGATGTCGTCGAGACGGCCCAGGACGACGATGCCCGGGAAGTAGGACTGGTCGCCGTAGTAGAGGACGAGGTCGTTGCCCGGCGCGTAGTAGCCGAGGTCGCCGATCTCGGGGTCCGCACCCTCGGGCTGGCCCTCGAGGGACAGCGGCCCGGGCAGCGGTCCGGTCTTCTCCACCCCGCCGTGGTCGATCATCTCGATGGTGACGGGCAGCTGGGCGAGCAGGTCCTTGCTGGCGGCGCTGTGGTCGAGCGTGGCGGTGAACTGCTGGTCGCCGATCCTGATGCCGATCCGCATGATGGTCTCTTCTCCGGCCGGGGCGGCCTCGGGGCTGTCGGTCCGGTCGCCGGTTGTCGGATTCCCGGTGGGGCTCGGAGCCTCAGGGCTTGCGGACGCACAGGCACCGAGGGTGATCGACACCGCGAGAGCCAGTCCGGTCGCCGTCGGACGTGCGCGGGCGGTGACGGTCATGGCAGGAGGAGCACCTTGGTGGCGGTGCGCTGGTCCATGGCCTGGTAGCCCTCGGCGGCGCGGTCGAGCGGGAGGGTGAGGTCGAAGACCTTGCCCGGGTCGATGGCGCGGTCCCAGATGAGCTTGATGAGCTCGGGCAGGTACTGCCGGACCGGCGCGGGTCCGCCGTGGAGGTGGACGCCGGCCATGAACAGCTCGTCGCCGGGGATCGCGACGTCGTGGGAGACGCCGACGAACCCGACGTGCCCGCCGGGGCGGGTGGAGTGGATGGCCTGCATCATGGCTTCCTGGGTGCCGACGGCCTCGATGACCGAGTGTGCGCCGAGACCGTCGGTGAGCTCCTTGACCTTCGCGACGCCGTTCTCGCCGCGCTCCTCGACGATGTCGGTGGCGCCGAACTCCCTCGCCAGCGTCTGACGGTCGGCATGCCGGCTGAAGGCGATGATCCGCTCAGCGCCGAGCTGCTTGGCCGCCAGGATGCCGAGCAGGCCGACCGCGCCGTCACCCACGACGGCGACGGTCTTGCCGGGCCCGGCCTCGGCCGCGACGGCTGCGAACCAGCCCGTGCCGAGCACGTCGGACGCCGCCATGAGCGACGGGATCAGGTCGGGTTCGGGCATGCCCGGCGTCGCGACCAGGGTGCCGTCGGCGAGCGGGATCCGGGCCAGCTCGGACTGGGTGCCGATGGTGCCCATGAGCACGCGGTGCACGCAGTAGGCCTGGTAGCCGGCGCGGCAGATCTCGCAGGTGTTGTCGGAGGCCCAGAACGAGCCCACGACGAAGTCGCCGACCTCGATGGTGCGGACCTCGTCGCCGATCGCCTCGACCACGCCGACGTACTCGTGGCCCATCACCTGGTGCTCGACCGGTTCAGCGCCCCGATAGGGCCACAGGTCGCTGCCGCAGATGCAGGTGGCGCTCAGCCTGATGATCGCGTCGGTGGGCTCGATGATGACGGGGTCCTCGCGGTCCTCCACCCGCACGTCCCCGGGTGCGTGCATGACTGCCTGGCGCATGGCGTTGGTCTCCTCTTCTCGGTGCTGGTCCTACTGCTGGTTCGGCGGCCTCCGCCGCACCCCGACGAGTGAACACGCTCCTCCGCGCGTGTAGGAGTCACTGTCAAGGGGTGCATTGGCAGGGCACCCCTCGAGGCCGTGATCGCGGCGTCGAGCGGCCTAGGCTCGACGACGTGGACAACCGACAAGAGGTGCGCGAGTTCCTCACCACCCGGCGCGCGCGCATCACGCCGGACCAGGTCGGCCTCGCGACCACCGGCAGCCGCCGCGTGCCGGGCCTGCGGCGCAGCGAGGTCGCGACGCTGGCCGGCCTGAGCGTGGAGTACTACGCCCGGCTCGAGCGCGGGCAGATCGCCGGCGCCTCCGCAAGCGTCCTGGAGGCGCTGGCCCGCGCACTCCAGCTCGACGAGACCGAGCGCGCCCACCTCTACGACCTCGCCCGCGCCGCCGACGGGATCCCCACCAGTGGCCGACCGCGGCGTCGTACGCCGACCAAGGCCGCGTCGCGGCTCAGCCTGCAGTGGGCGCTGGAGGCCATCACCGACGGCGTCGCGTTCGTCCGGGACCCGCACCAGAGTCTGCTCGCGACCAACACCCTGGGCCGGGCGTTCTACTCGCCTGTCATCGGCGACGGTGGGAGGACACCGAACCTGGCCCGGTTCCAGTTCCTCGACCCCGCCTCGCGCGAGTTCTACCCCGACTGGGAGCTCTTCGCCGAGATGTGCGTCGGTATCATGCGCTCCGAGGCCGGCCGCGACCCACACGACCGGGGTCTGCAGGACCTCGTCGGCGAGCTCTCCACCCGCAGCGACACGTTCCGCCGCCTGTGGGCGGCACATGACGTCCGCACCCACGGCACCGGCACCAAACGATTCCAGCACCCCATCGTGGGCGAGCTCAGCCTCGCCTACGAGGAGCTCGCCATCACCGCCGAGCCCGGACTCGTCCTCCTCGTCTACACCGCCGAACCCGGATCACCCTCCGCCGAACGCCTCCGGCTGCTCGCCTCCTGGGCGGCATCGGAGCAGGCGTCCATCCCCAGCGACCACTCCTAGGGAGGAGTTCCACCACCACCATGAAGCTCACCCGCAGCTCCACCGACACCGCGACCGGTCCCGCCGACTGGTTCACCGGCGACGTCTACATCGACGGCATCCGCAACCCCGACGACCAGTCCGCGGTCGGCTGCGCCCACGTCCGCTTCACACCCGGCGCCCGCACCGCATGGCACCACCACCCCAAGGGACAGACCCTCTACGTCACCGACGGCATCGGGTACGTCGCTCGCCGCGGCAGCCAGCCACAGGAGATCCGCCCCGGCGACGTGGTCTACATCGAGCCCGGCGAGGAGCACTGGCACGGCGCCACCCCCGGCCGCTTCATGGCACACGTCGCCATCCAGGAAGCCGACGACCACGGCGACGTGGTGACCTGGCTCGAGCACGTCACCGAGGACGAGTACACCCAGCGCGATCAGCACTGATCGGGCTACCTGGACGTCATGCTGACGGGCGCTGGCTCTTGACGATCTGGCTGAGAGCGTACGGCTGGCGGCGGAGTGTTCCACCCGTGCGAAGGGCCCTCACCGTCAGCGTGTGAGTGCCCTTCCGCCTGTGTGGCAGCAGGAGCTCGCCGGTGTTCGCTCACGACGTCGAACGTCGCTCCTCCCCAGCCTCACAAGGCGAATGGCGGCGCAGGTGCCGCCCGTTGCTCATGGCGGTCCGGTGCCAGGTCACCGCGATCCGTGCCCGCCGGTGGTCGAGCGGTGCTCCAGGGCGGTGACGAGGCGCGCGGCGACGTGGGCCGCTTGACGCAGGTCGTCCTCGGACCAGTCGGAGAGGAACTCCTCGTAGACGGCTCGCGCGGTCTGCTTCGTCCGTCGGTGGCGGGCTGCCCCAGCACGAGTGGCCTTGACCAGGACGGCGCGGCCGTCGAGCGGGTCGGTGGCTCTCGCGACCAGGCCCATCGACTCGAGCCGGCGCACCTGGGTCGTCATGGTCGACCGGTCGACCTCCTGCCAGTCGGCGAGCGCGGAGAGGCGCACCGGTCCGGTGTCGGTGATGCGGCCCAGGAGCCACGCGTCCGTGGCCGACAGGGCGGGCTCGGCGTCCGCCAGCATGGCCCGTCGGACATCGCTTCGCGTGAACCAGCGCACCACCATCGGCACGGCCCGCTCCATGACGGCCGCCGCGGCGACCACCGCCTCTGCTCGGCTCTCATCACTCATGTAGTGAGACTAGCCCAACCATTTTGGTTTGATGAGTCCAACTGTTATCGTTGAAACATCAACCGCTAGTGCAGAAGGAGTCCCGATGACGACAGGCACCGTCGCCCCGACCGAGTTCGCGGCCGAGACCGCCATCGACATCGGGACCCTCGTCAGCGACGTCGCTGAAGACGACGTGGTCGACATCTGGGGTCATGGCTCGTTCCCGGCCAGCGACCCGCCGGCCAACTGGTGACCGGCGCAACACCGCGCCGGGCTCGCAGTCGAAGACGAACACGAAGAGGAAGACGAAGGAGGACAAGATGAGCAGCAGTTCCGTCAAGCACCGTGGCTCCATCGGGCCGGTGGCCCGCGAGGGCATCCCCAGCGAGGTCGACGTGGTGATCGTCGGCTCCGGCGGGGCCGGCCTCATCGCCGCGCTGACCGCCGCGAAGGAGGGCGCCCAGGTCGTGGTCGTGGAGTCCCGTGAGGTCGTCGGCGGCGCCACCGGCATCTCCGCCGGTGCGGCTTGGATCCCCAACCACGGCTTCTCCACCGAGGCGCTGAACGTGGACGACGACCTGGACCAGGCCCGCCGCTACATCTACGGACAGGGCCGCGGAGAGGTCCTCGACCACGCGCTGGTCGAGCAGTTCCTGCAAACCGGACCCGAGGTCGCCCGCTACATCGAGGAGCACACCGCCTTCGGATGGATCCCGACCATCTGGCCGGACTACCGCTCCGACATCGACGGCGCTTCCGTGGGGCGCGCGCTGTTCCCCGGCCCGTACTCACCCGCCGGCTTGGGCGAGGCCGCGAAGTACGTGCGACCGGCTCTGACGACGGGCATGGCCAAGAACCCGCTGCCGTTCTGGCTGCTCGCCGGCATCGGCGTCAAGGACGCGTGGCTCGCGGGTCCGGCACTCGTGGGGGCCCTGCTCGAGGCCGGGCTCCGCAACGGGGTCGACGTGCGCGTGGAGGCACCGGCGGTCCGGCTGGTCACCGACGAGGCAGGGGTGCACGGTGTCGCCGTCCGCGCCGAGGGCGTCGAGCACGAGGTCCGGGCCCGCCGGGGCGTCGTGCTGGCCAGCGGTGGTTTCGAGAGCTCGGACGAGAAGTCCACCACCTACCTGGACGCACCGTTCGGTGTGCAGGTCTCCCCGAAGGGCCACGACGGCATCGCGGTCCAGCTCGCGCAGGAGATCGGTGCCGACCTGACCGGCATGGAGGACGCCTGGTGGATGCCCGGCGTGCAGCTGCCTGGCGAGGAGCTGGAGGGACAGCCGCTCAGCCGCGTGTTCCTGGGCGAGCGGGCGCTGCCGCACAGCATCATGGTCAACGCCGACGGCGAGCGATTCGCCAACGAGGCGCTCGCCTACGACCAGTTCGGCCGGATCATGCGCCAGGTCGACCCGCGGACAGGGTCGATGCCGAACGCGACGGCCTGGCTGGTCTTCGACCACACCTACTGGACGAAGTTCGGCATCTTCGGAGTCACTCCCGGCGGCGAGGTCCCGGACTACCTGCACCGGGCCAACACTCTCGCGGAGCTCGCGAGCCAGATCGGCGTCGACCCTGATGGCCTGCAGCGCACTGTCGAACGGTTCAACCCCGACGCCCGGCGCGGCCGGGACTTGCAGTTCGGTCGCGGCGAGACCCTCTTCGACCGGTACTTCGGCGACTTCCACCCCCGGCTGGGCAAGTACTCGCCCGACGCGATGTTCCCCGCCGCGACCGCGAAGGTCCGCGGGCTGGTGGCCGCGGCGATCGGGCCGCTGGTGAGCAGGCTCGCCGGCCGGGTCGCGAAGGCCGACGACCCCGAGCGGGTCCGCTCGTTGGTGGTCGGGCCGCTGGCGAAGATCATCCGGCCGGTGTTGAAGAGCCCGCGGTCGAGCGTGCTCGGTCCGGTCGAGACCGCTCCGTTCTACGCGCTCGAGGTCGAGGCCAGCGCGCTGGGCACCGTCGGAGGTCCGCGCACCGACGCCCTGGGCAGGGCGCTGGACACCGACGGCAAACCGATTCCCGGCCTGTACGCCGCTGGCAACGCCGGCGGCGCACCGACCAAGGGGTTCTACGGAGGCGCTGGCGGAACCATCGCCCTCGGCCTGGTCTTCGGCCACCTCGCCGGGCGTGAGGCCGCCAACCACACCGGCTCTGACACCGGCCTTGACGCCGCGCGCGAGGCTGTTCCTGAAGTCGCCAACGACGCGGCGCGCGCACCGGTCGACGCCTGAACCACCCGGCGTTGCCCTCGACAGCCGCGACTCGCACAGCGGCCGAGGGCAACGCCGGCACCGACCGTGCCCGCACCCTGAACCCCACCTCCCGGCACCCCAGGTGCCCCGAGGCCTCCCTACCCACTGGCAGAACGGAGGAGGACTCACCATGTCCGACAACGGCTACATGATCTGGTTCATAGCGACCGCGGCGATGATCATCGCCGTCCTCACCATCGGCACACTCGCCGCAGCCGGCCTCATCGGCGACGACAACAGCCCGACCCGGCCAGCGCCCGATGCCCGCGCCAGCGGTGACCGCGCTAACGGGAGGACTCCGGCCGACGACGACGCCGCAGCGGCGGCCGCCGCCGACGAGCGACGGCTCGAGACTGAACCAACTGATGGGGACCCCGACGGCCACGGCGCCCGCGCGTACGCGAACGCTGGCAGGCAGCGATGAAGACCTACCGGCTCATCTGGACCGCCGCCGTCTCCATCCTGGTGGCCCGCGGCCTGGTCCTCGGCATCGCGCACACCCCGGCCCTGACCACCGTGATGTTCCTGCTCGGCGCCGTCGCCGGTGTCGTCTGGACGCTGCGCCGGCGCGGCCGCCGCGCCGGTCCGACCGCGGTCGCCGCAGGTGCCGTCTCGGCGGCGGTGGTCGGGCACGCCGAGGCCCTGGGCGCGGGCCTCCTGCTGATCGTGATCATGGCGGTCGGGAGCGCACCCGGCGTTCTGACAGCACGCGACCGCATGGCCGCCGTGCCGTCGCGTACGGCGCGGACGTTGGACGCTCTGACGCGTGGGCTCGCCCCCATGGCTCCGGGATACGTGCCGGCATCACCGTTGAGCCAGCTCACCGACGAGCAGCTGTGGGACGCGTGGCGCGAGACCGAGGCCGCGCTCCACGCGCTCCACGCGCGCCGCGCGCTCCCCGGATCGGTCCCGACGGCCGACGTCCTCGAGCTCGTCGACCGGCGCCAGGCCTACCTCGAGGAGCTCGAGCAGCGGGACCCGGCACACGTCACCGGCCTGCTCGCCCCCGGGGAGCCGGTCGACTGGGACGACGCCGTACGGCGGCTCGCCTCATGACCGTCCAGAGCGCCGGGTACCGCTGCGGCGAGCTGAGGATCGGAGTGCCATGAGCGTGCCGGCCTGGGTGTGGGGCCTGACCGTTGCAGCGATCGTCGCGCTCCTCGCCTTCGACTATGTCTTCCACGTGCGCAAGGCTCACGTGCCCTCGCTGCGCGAGGCTGCGACCTGGTCGGCGCTCTACGTGGGGATCGCGCTGGTCTTCGGGCTCGGAGTACTCGTGTTCGGCGGAGGCACGGCCGGGTCGGAGTACTTCGCCGGCTACGTCACCGAGAAGGCCCTGTCGGTCGACAATTTGTTCGTGTTCCTGATCATCATGGCCAGCTTCCGGGTGCCTCGCGAGGATCAGCAGAAGGCGCTGCTGTTCGGCATCACCTTCGCGCTCATCGCCCGCACCGGCTTCATCTTCCTCGGCGCGGCGCTGATCAACTCCTTCGCCTGGGTCTTCTACCTCTTCGGCCTCATCCTGATCCTCACGGCGGGCAACATGGTCAAGCCCGACGGGGAGGAGTCGCACGCCGGTGACAACATCGTCGTGCGGCTGGCGCGCAGGTTCATCCACACCACGGACCACTACGACGGCGACCGACTTGTCACCGTTCACCAGGGCAGGCGTGCGATGACCCCGATGCTGCTCGTCATGGTGGCCATCGGCGGCACCGACATCCTCTTCGCGCTGGACTCCATCCCGGCGATCTTCGGACTCACCCAGAGCACCTACCTGGTGTTCACCGCCACCGCCTTCTCGCTGCTCGGTCTGCGCCAGCTGTTCTTCCTCATCGAGGGCCTGCTGGATCGGTTGATCTACCTCTCCTACGGCCTGGCCGCCATCCTGGGGTTCATCGGCATCAAGCTGATCCTCCATGCGCTACACGAGAACGACCTGGCGCTCATCAACGACGGCCGCCCGGTGCCCGTCGTGGAGATCACCACCGCGGTGTCGCTGAGCGTGATCATCGGCGTGCTGGCCGTGACCGTCGCCGCGTCCCTGCTCAGTCCGGCCGGCCGTGCGCAGACCGCCATCGGCAACGCCCGCCGGCACGCGACGGCGTACCTGGACTCCGAATACACCACCGACCCCGCCGAGCGAGAGCGGATCTTTCGACTCCTCCTCGCCGAGCGCGACCAGCTCCTCGCCCTCGGACCCGAGTACCGGGACACGGTCCGCCAGGAACCAGAGCTCATGGCGCTCCTCGAGCGCGCCCGCGACAGCCACGACGAGGCGGTCGAGCGCGGCGAGGCATCACCCGTCGGGCCGACCAGGATCATCGGCTCGGCGACATGACCGACCACCGCCCGAAGCCCGCCATGGCCAGGGCGAACGTCGACAACACGGAACGGAGGACCCACCGTGCACGGATTCCTTGAAATGATGGCGCTAGTGGTGTTCGTGGTGACCGTGACCGGTCTGCTGCTCACCGGGGTCGTCTCCACCGCCCTCGCCGCAGACCGCCGTGCTGCAGACCGCCGTGCCGCAGACGGCGGTGCCGCTGACCGCCGCGGCGCGGACAGCGGGACGACTTCGGGGAACGCACGTGTGGGCGGACCCGCCGGCGCACGCGCGGCCGGACTCAGCGCTGAGGGGCGGCCCGAGCGCCGGCCGGAGCAGGCGGCCCGCACATGACCCGGGGCGGAACCGGCCAGCACGAGACGCCGGCCGTCCGGCGCTCCCTGTTGGTCCAGCTCGCGGCACCCGTGCGGCAGTTCCTGAGCACGGAGGCCGGCAGCGCGGGACTGCTGCTCGCCGCGACCGCGCTTGCGCTGGTCTGGGCGAACTCGCCGTGGTCGGAGTCGTACGTCTCGCTGTGGTCGGCCACTGCCTCGATCTCGGTGGCGGACTGGAACCTGTCGATGGACCTGGCGCACTGGGTGAACGACGGCCTGATGGCGGTCTTCTTCTTCGTGGTCGGCCTGGAGGTGCGCCGCGAGTTCTCCGTCGGCGCGCTGACCGACCCTCGGCGGGCCGCGATCCCGGTGATCGCCGCGATCGGCGGCCTGGCCATCCCGGCTCTGGGATACCTTCTGCTCGCGCCGAGCGACGCGAACGGCGCGTGGGGCGTGGTCATCGGGACCGACACCGCGTTCATGCTGGGCGCTCTCGCCGTAGTCGGGCCACGCCTGGCCACGCAGCTACGGGTCTTCCTCCTGACCCTCACGGTCATCGACGACATCGTGGCGGTCAGCGTGATCGGTGTGTTCTACAGCGACTCCCTGCGCCTCTCGGGGCTGGTGCTCATGGCGGTGTTCGCGGCGGTGATGGCGTTGATGAGCCGCTACGGGGTCTGGCCCGCGATGCCCTACCTGCTGGCCGGCCTCGGGCTGTGGCTGGCGACGCTGCACGCGGGCCTGCATGCCTCCATCGCGGGCATGCTCGGCGGCCTGCTGATCGCTGCCCACCTCCCGCGCCGCGATGCCGTCGAACGCGCGGTCAGGCGCTTCCGCGCGTTTCGCCAGTCGCCGGGCGTCGAGGCCGGCAGAACCGCTCACCGTGAGCTGGTGCGTGCGGTGTCGGTCAACGAACGCCTGCAGATCCGGCTGCATCCGTGGGCCAGCTTCGTCGTCGTCCCCCTCTTCGCCCTGGCGAACGCCGGGGTCGACCTGCGCGACGGCGTCCTGACCGACGCGCTGGCCTCACGCCTGACCTGGGCCGTGGCGATTGCTCTGGTCGTCGGCAAGCTCGTCGGCATCACGCTGGCGTCCTGGGCCGGGGTGCGCGCTGGGCTCGGCAAGCTGCCGCAGGGCGTCGGGTTCGGTCACGTGACGGGAGGCGCCGCGCTGTCGGGGATCGGGTTCACGGTGTCCCTGCTGATCGCCGGCCTCGCGTTCCCCGATCCCATGAACCACGGCCGGGCCGTGGTCGGCATCCTGGTCGCGGCGGTGCTCGCGACCGTCGCCGGCTGGGTCGCCTTCCGCGCCGCGGCGGTCCTGCGCGGCCAGACCGACGCCGACCTACCCCGGCGCCTGGTCCCGTCGGTGGACCCCGACCGCGACCCGATCCGCGGCTCGGCCGAGGCCCCCATCACCCTCGTCGAGTACGGCGACTACGAGTGCCCCTTCTGCGCGGCCGTCACCGGCGTGGCCGACGAGCTGCGCGCCCGGTTCGGCGACGGCATCCGCTACGTGTTCCGGCATCTCCCATTGGCCGACGTGCACCCGCACGCCGAGCTCGCCGCCCGAGCCGCCGTCGCAGCCCAGGCCCAAGGACGCTTCTGGGACATGCACGAGACACTGTTCGCCCACGCGGCCGACCTGGACTACGAGGACCTGGCTGGCTACGCCGGGGAGCTCGGACTCGACGTCGAACGGTTCCTCCGCGATCTCGAGGCCGACCACACCGCCTCCCGGGTGCGCGAGGACATCGCAAGCGCCGAGGCCAGCGGGGCCCGAGGAACCCCGACGTTCTTCATCAACGGCGTGCGGCACACCGGCCCACACGACGCCGAAACGATCACGCGCGCAGTCTGGGCGACCCGGGACTCCGCCGGTGCTGGAACGGGGCCCGTCGAGAGCCGGTGAACCGGTAGCCCGGCGCCCCACACCGGGCGGTGCCGAGCCTCGTCGGCGTACACATGGCATTCCCAGACCTGTCCGGTGCGCGGCAGACTGGCACGGGTAACCACCGTGGGAGGCCCCGCGACAACGCGCACGGGCCGGGGTTCTGGAGGACGCGTGATGGCATCGAGAGGCGGGATCCGAGCGTGAGCGACCAGAGCACGAACGTCCAGGCAGCCGGGGGGCCGTCGATCATGCCGGCGGCGTTCTTCGGACACGGCAACCCGATGAACGCCCTGTCGGACAACCGCTACACCGCCGCGTGGAGGGCGTTCGGCCAGTCCGTCCCGCGGCCCCGCGCGATCCTGGTGGTCAGTGCGCACTGGTACATCAACGCGACCGCGGTGACCGCGATGCCGCGGCCCCGCACGATCCACGACTTCTACGGGTTCCCGCAGGAGCTGTTCGACGTCGACTACCCCGCCCCGGGGATGCCCGAGCTCGCCGCCGAGATCAGCGACGTCGTGCACCCCACCTGGGTCGGGGCTGACGTCGACAGCTGGGGCATCGACCACGGCACCTGGTCGGTGCTCGTGCACGCGTTCCCCGACGCCTCCATCCCCGTGGTGCAGCTGAGCATCAACGCGGACAAGCCCCTGGACTACCACCTCGACCTGGGTGCGAAGCTCCATACCCTGCGGTCACGCGGGGTCCTGGTCGTGACGAGCGGCAACGTGGTCCACAACCTGCGCGGCATGGACTGGAACCTCGCCGACGACGGCTACGACTGGGCGCAGCGCTTCGACGAGGCCGCCAAGGAGCAGATGCTCAACGACCCCACGGGGTTCGCGGCGCTCGACGCGCACCGCGACTACGCCCACGCCGTCCCCACCCCGGACCACTTCATCCCCGCGCTCTACCTCGCCGGGCTCGCCGACGCCGCCGGCCAGTCCAGCGACACCCGGGTGCTCGTCGACGGATACGCCTACGGGTCCCTGTCGATGACCGCCTACACGATCGGAATGTCCTCCCCGGCGACCTCGCCGGCCGGTGGATCCCCACAGCCGCCTCTTGACGTACCGCCCGACGGGTCGAACATCTAGGCGAGCCCCTCTGCTTGGTTTCCTGAGCGCCGGGTAGGGGGACGAGGTGGACACGTCGTCGCCGCTGTTCTTGGTGCTGGACCTGACCGGCGTGTTCGCGTTCGCGCTGAACGGCGCGCTGACCGCCATCCGGGTCGCCCGGTTGGACATCGTCGGCGTGCTGACCCTGGGCATGTTCACGGCGCTGGGTGGGGGCATGGTCCGCGACATCCTGCTCGGCGCCCTGCCCCCGGCGACCTTCCGCGACTGGCGCTACCTCGCGGTCGCCGCGACCGGCAGCCTGGTCGCGTTCGCCTTCGGCCGCGGCCTCGACCGCATCTCCAACGCGATCGTGATCCTGGACGCGGCCGGTCTGAGCCTGTTCGCGGTCAGCGGCGCACTCAAGGGGATGGACTTCGACGTAGGTGTCGCCCAGGCCACCATCCTCGGGGCGATCACTGCGGTGGGCGGCGGCACGATGCGTGACGTCCTCATCCGGGAGGTCCCGGCCGTCCTCACCAGCGGTCTCTACGCGATCCCGGCCCTGGTCGGCGCGTTCATCGCCGCCGGAGGTGCACAGCTGGGAACCCCAGCGCTCCCGACCGCGCTCGTCGCAGCCGGGACCTGCTTCGCCATCCGCATGCTCGGCGTCGTCCTGGGCCTCGACGCCCCCGGACCCCCGAGGACCAGGCGCGGCGCATGATGGACTCATGACCGACGCCCCAGTGACCGCCGTCCTGGACGGTCTCGCGACCGTGCGCGGCTGGCAGGAGGACTTCTACCGCGACCTGCATGCACATCCCGAGCTGCCGCACGCGGAGCGTCGGACCGCCGGTCAGGTCGCCGGGCGGATGCGAGACGCCGGGTACGAGGTGCACGAGCAGGTCGGAGGCACCGGCGTGGTCGGCATCCTCCGCAACGGCGAAGGTCCGGTCGTGCTGCTGCGCGCCGACATGGACGCACTCCCCGTGCGCGAGGACACGGGCCTCCCCTATGCGAGCACCCAGGTCACCGACGACGGGACGCCGACGATGCACGCGTGCGGTCACGACGTACACGTCACCTGCCTCCTCGGTGCCGCCACGCTGCTCAGCGACGCCCCCGAGCAGTGGTCCGGCACGGTCGTCGCGCTCTTCCAGCCCGCCGAGGAGGCCGCCGACGGCGCCCGTGGCATGGTCGCCGACGGCCTCGTCGAGCTCGTCGGCAGTGTCGACGTTGCGATGGCCCAGCACGTGCTCCCGTTCCCCGCCGGGACCCTCGGCACCCGGCCCGGGCCCGCGCTCTCCGCGGCGGACAGCATGCGGGTCACGGTCCACGGTCGTGGCGCGCACGGGTCCACGCCCCAAGCGGCCGTCGACCCCGTCGTGCTCGCCGCGATGATCGTCGTCCGGCTCCAAAGCATCGTCGCCCGCGAAGTAGCCCCCACCGACACCGCAGTGCTCACCGTCGGCAGCATCCAAGCCGGAACCAAGAGCAACGTCATCCCGGACCGCGCCGTGCTGCAGCTCAACGTCCGCACCTACGACGAGCAGACGCGCACCAAGGTGCTCGAAGCCATCGAGCGGATCGTGCGCGCGGAGTGCACGGCGTCCGGCTCGCCGGCGGACCCCGAGTTCGAGCTGTTCGACCGCTACCCGCTGACCCGCAACGATCCCGAGGTGACCGGCCGGGTCGCCGCC
Source organism: Nocardioides sp. URHA0032 (assembly GCF_000620645.1). Taxonomy (GTDB): domain Bacteria; phylum Actinomycetota; class Actinomycetes; order Propionibacteriales; family Nocardioidaceae; genus Nocardioides. The sequence goes on from NZ_JIAV01000019.1 coordinate 90,657, forward strand.
GCCTTCGCGGACTTCTTCGGCCACCGCGCCCGCGAGCTGCCTGCACAGAGCGCCAGCGAAGACTTCAGCGACATCCCGGCCGCCCTCGGCGCGCCGTACACCTACTGGTTCTTCGGCGGCACCGACCCCGATGCCTACCGTGCCGCGGAGGAGGCCGGCCGCATCACCGACGACATCCCCGTCAACCACTCCGCCACCTTCGCTCCGGTCCTCCAGCCGACCCTGGACACCGGGACGCAAGCGCTTGTCGTCGCCGCCATGGCCTGGCTGCAGCACAGTCCGTCGGCAGACTGACCCAGGAAGTGGTTCGCTGGATGGGCCCTGTCGAGGCGCACCCTCGCCGGAACAGGTCGTCTCGGGGTCGTAGGTAGCCCCAGCACCTGGGCAGCGGCGGGCGGACCGCCCAGGTACGGCGGCCCGGGATGCACCACCACATCAGGCCTGGTCCACCTCCGCCACTGCAAGGAGCGAACCCTGCTTCTCGGATGTGACTGGTCGGGCGCGAAACCGTGTCGATGGTCGCACAAACAGAAGTGGCCCTCACCATCAATGGTGAGGGCCACTCCATCGCGTAGCGGGGGCAGGATTTGAACCTGCGACCTCTGGATAAGGTCGACCACTTGCCCGCTGGTACTCGTCAGTGCCCGTTACAGCGCATCTCTGCTGGTGACGGCCGTGGAACGGCACTTTGACGCTGCTCACGATAGCCCACCACTGCTCGCCGTTGCGCGCTAGTCACTGGCCCATAGATGTCCCACGATCGAAACCCACGCGCCGCGGGGCGGCGAGAACGTGAGCCTGTCAGCCCCGTTCGGCAAGAGCGGCGAGTCGCTCCAGCGACGCCTCGAGCTTGTCGGCCGTCGTCGCTCGGGCGCGAGGCAAGCGCTTCTCGTCAGTCAGTTCGGTCCAGTCGTAGGTGTGTGACCCGCGTCTGCGACGAGTCGATCGGATCGAACTCCCAACGCCACAAATGCCCGGGCGGCTCGGGTGGTCTAGAAAGGTCGCGCGGCCGGCGGCTCATCCCTCGGCGGCGATCATGCCGCCCCGTCGGTTGGTACCCAGTCGAAGCCTTGCAGGGCGTCGCGCAGCTGCTGCCGAGACGTGATCGATAGTTTGGCGAAGACCTTACGGAGATGCCACTCGACCGTGCGCGGGCTGAGGAAGAGACGAGCACCGACCTCGGGGTTCGACAACCCGGCTCGCACCATCACTGCGATCTGACGCTCCTGAGGCGTCAATTCGTCGTTAGCGGTGGAGCGGCTTGCTCGCCGCCCGACCTTTTCTCCGGCTGCCAGAAGCTCTCGACGCGCCCGTTCTGCGAAAGCCTCCATACCGATCGCGTCGAACATGTCGTACGCCTTCCGCAGAGACTCGCGGGCATCCTCGCGCCGTCCGTTCCCTCGCAGCCACTCACCGTGCAGGAGGTGCGCCCTGGCCAGCTCGGGGCGCAACCGGGTGCGGCTCAGGCAATTCACGGCTTCAGCGAACAGCTCCGTCGAACGGTCCTCGTCTGCCAGCAGCGCCCGCGAGCGAGCCAGGACTCCTAGTGCCCAATCGGTGCCGCAAGGTTCTATCGCGTCCTCGAGTCGGGTGAGCGCCGCCCGCGCGGTCTCCTCGTCTCCCGCACGCGTCGCCGCTTCCACCATCTCCGGGAGCGCCCAGACCGAGATCCAGAGGTCCCCAATGTCCGCACAAACGCGAGCCGCGCGTACGGCGTCGTCGTACTTGGCGAGCCCGTTGTACAGGATGGCAGCGGCCCAGTTGGCATACGTGACTCCCATGAGTTGATGCGCCGCGCCCGCTTGCTCGGTGATCGCCTGGATGAGCGGCGCAGCCTCCGTCTCTCGGCCACGAAGCGCGGCCAAGATGAGGCCCGCGCTTGGCGCCAGCTGAGTGCCGATCGCAGAAGCTGCCAGATCCCCTTCGGCGACGATGACTTCAGCGGCGGCGAAATCGCCGGTCCAGATCACAGTCACTGCTTTGGAGACGAGGTGGATCGGAAGCTCGGTCAACGCACCCGCCGCTCGGACCACATCGACCTCGCGGCTGTGCACGGCGCGCTGGAGTGCGTCGTCCCAGATGGCGGCAAAGACACCGCTTGCCTGCCAACCCCAGGTGAGCACATCGCGGGCCGGTAGCTCGGCGATGGCTCCCGCAGCCTCCTTCAGCAGGGGGATAGCTGCCGCCCGACCGTCGGTGACCAAGCGGGCGCAACCATCCAGCACGAGGTCGAGCGGCCGGGGGTCAGCGGTCAAGGGCGGCAGTGCCACGACTGCACGGGAGATCTTCTCGACATTCTCTTGGTCGGCGGCGAGCACGGCCGCCGACCCCCAGGCGACGAGGTAGGTCTCCCTCGCGAGGGCCATGTCCAGCGGCTCCAGGCGCCGGGCTGCTTCGAACAGCAGCGGGATGGCTTTGTCGCTGAGCCCTGAAGCGAAGGCGATGTGACCCTGGATCAGTAGCGCCCTCGCCTCCTGCGACTCGTCCTGCGCCTCCCGGCTCGCTATCTCGGCGAACCGGCCGGCGGTCTCGAGGTCGGCCGCGTGAAGGCTCGCGCGCGCCGCGGCCACGGCTCGGTCGGCACGTCGGGCCGCGTCGGTGGTGAGGGTCACGGCTCGCTGCAGGAACGCGGCTGCTGCTGGCAGTCCGCCTCTGGCTTGAGCCCTCTCGGCAGAGCGCTCCAGTTCGGCGGCTACAGACTCGTCGGGACCGGCTGCCGCGGAAGCGAGGTGCCACGCTCGACGGTCGGGATCGAGGTCCTTGTCGGTGACCGCAGCCAGGGCACGGTGGACCGTACGGCGATCCGACGAGTTGGCCGCGCCGTACACCGCTGAGCGCACCAGCGGGTGCCTGAAGGTGACGCGTTCGTGAATCGCCAGGAGATCTTCGGTGTCGTTGTCGAGGGCGGTGCTGAGCTGGATGCCGAGGCGCTCCGCGGCTCGCCACATAATGGCCGGGTCACCGACGGGCTCAGCCGCGGCGATGAGGAGGAGCGTCCTGGTGCCCTCAGACAAACCGTCGATGCGACGCTTGAAACTCTCTTCGATCCGATCCGGCAGCGCGCCAGCCTGCAACAGACCGAATCCGCCGGCCAACTCGGTGGTGGTGAGGCCGCGAGGAAGCTCCAGCAGGGCCAGCGGGTTGCCCCTGGTCTCCGCGACGATCTGATCGCGGATGTCCGCATCGAGCCGCGTGCGGGTGACCCAGTTCAGGAGGACGCGGGCGTCATCGTCACGGAGACCGGCGAGTTCGAGCTCCGGCAGCCCGAGGAGCCCCACCGGCGGTTGCCGCGCAGCGAACGTGATTGCGATCGGTTCAGCAAGGAGTCGGCGAGCGACGAACCCGAGAACCTGGGCCGAGGAGATATCCAGCCACTGTGCGTCGTCCACGACACAGAACAGCGGCTGGTCGTCGGCAGCCTGGGACAGGAGGCTGAGCGCCGAGAGACCGACAAGAAAGCGGTCAGGGGGTGGACCGGTCTGGATGCCGAACACGGTTGCCAGAGCTTCGCTTTGCGGTGCCGGAAGCTTGGGCAGAAAAGGCAGGAGTGGCGCGCAGAGCTGGTGCAAGGCGGCATAGGCGAGCTCCATCTCGGATTCGACCCCGAGTGCACGGAGGATCCGCATGTCCTTCGCTCTGCCGACGGCATGCTCCAGCACCATCGACTTCCCGAGCCCGGGGCCTCCACGGATCATGATGACCCCGCTCGTCCCGGACCGAGCCGATGCCAGCAACTCGTCGAACCGGTCGGACTCGGCGTCGCGTCCGAACAGGCGGCCGTCCTTTCCGCCGGGAAACAGGCGTTCGTTGACCTCCAACTTTGGTCGCCTTCCCTGTTCAAGACCACGTCGACAACGCGAGGGCAAGAACCACCAGGATCACAAACAGGCGACCGCCGCAGGATGCCGGCCGGTCCAGCGCGATCGGTGGTCGATCATGGAACTTGGATGTGGCGGCCGACGATGTGGATCACGAAAGCCAGTCTGTCGGCCACTCTACGAGTTCGCCCGCGTGGTTGCTACTTATCTGCGCGCCCGCGAGCGTTGTCAGATTGGTCAGTCCGCCGCGGGCGAGCGCTCGATCGTGACGAGCTTGGCGTCAGCGGTTCAGAGATGCTGTTGGGCGCACGTCGCGAGCCCCGGCCAGGCCGCGCACTTCCGGGGTCCTGGCCAGTCCGTGCCAGGGCGCGAACTCTAGAGGTAGTTCACTGAGACGTCGATTCAGCCTCCAATCGGGATGAGAGAAGGTGACTGCCGTTGCCACCGGACATCCCGCGCTCTAGTGTCCGAAGAACTGTTCCTCGGCGACATCTCCTTCTCAGCGCCGTGGGTGCGCGCCGGGCCGAGACTAGGGGCCGTACGAAGTGTGAAGCCGAGAGCATCGACCGAGCGGGCAACGCTTCGCGGGCGTCAGGATGAGTGCACGGTTCTCGAGACCATGATGGGTGCAGTGAGAAGAGGCGAGAGCCGCGCTCTTGTCCTCACTGGCGATACGGGTATAGGAAAGACCGCACTCCTGGACCATGTCGTTGCATCGGCGCATGACGTGCGGGTCCTGCGCGCTGCAGGAGTCCAGTCTGAGATGGAGCTGCCCTTCGCGGCGCTTCACCAGCTCTGCGCACCGATTCTCGACCGGATAGGGCGCTTGCCCGAGCCTCAGCGTACGGCCCTCGAGACCGTCTTCGGTCTCAGCCACGGAGACCCTCCGGATCGGTCCCTCGTCGGCCTTGCCGTCTTGGGACTGGTCGCGGACGTTGCCGCGGAGCGACCACTCGTCTGCGTCGTGGACGATGCTCATTGGCTGGATCCGGCCTCCGCCCGAGTGATGGGATTCGTGGCGAGACGCCTACAAGCGGAGTCGGTGGCGATCCTGTTCGGCACCAGAGGCCCCATCGGGGAGCTGCGCGGGCTCCCGAACCTCGAGATCCTGGGCCTGGGTCCCGATGACGCACGTGCGCTCCTGAGATCCAAGGTGAGCTTTCGCCTGGACAGGCGGATCCTTGAGCAAATCGTGGCGGAGACCAGGGGCAATCCACTGGCCTTGCTCGAGCTACCCAGAGGCTTGATGTCCAGTGAGCTGGCGACCGGTTTCGGAGCCATCGCGCAAGACTCGTTGACCGGCCGAATCGAGGAAGGATTTCGAGAGCGATTCTCCGCACTGCCCGCGGATAGCCAACTCCTCGCGCTCATCGCGGCCGCAGAGCCTGGGGGTGACGCGGCGCTGGTCTGGGCGGCAGCCGGCAGACTTGGTGTCCCCCCATCCGCCGCGACCGCAGCACACACCGATCAGATCGTCTCCATGACGGAGCGGGTCGTCTTCCGCGATCCCCTTGTGCGATCGGCGATCTACCATGCCGCGACCGTTGCGACGCGTCGCAAGGTGCATCTCGTGTTGGCTGAGGTCTCGCACCAGGAGATCAATGCCGAACGACGCGGCTGGCATCTGGCCGCGGCAGCCGCGGGACCCGACGAAGAGGTCGCCGCGGAGTTGGAACGATGCGCCGGCCGAGCCCGGGCACGTGGCGGACTCGTCGCGGCGGCAGCGTTCCTGCAACGAGCACTGGAACTCACGCCAGAGCCGAGGCTGCGCGCCGACCGAGCCCTGGCCGCTGCCAAAGCAAGCCTGAATGCGGGCTCGTTCAAGGTCGCTCTCCGGATGTTGGCTGCCGCGGGATCAGCGAGCCTCGACAACGTCCAGCGCGCGCGGCTGACCCTCCTGCGAGGTCAACTCGCGTTCAGCTCAGGGGCGACCAGCGCGGCTGCCCAACTGCTGCTCGCGGCGGCCAGAGAACTCGAACCGCTCGACATCGAACTCGCTCGCGAGACCTACCTGAACGCGTGGGGAGCGGCGCTCTTCGCTGACCGGGCCGACGCTGGCGATCTGCCCGAGATCAGCCGAGCCGTCGTCCAGTTCGGAACGCCGGCCGGATCACCACGCGCCATGGATCATCTCCTGGACGGACTCGCCCTGTTGGTCACTGCTGGGCGCGCCGCTGCGGCGGCGGAGCTGCGGCAGGCAACGGACATGTTCGCGCGCGAGGAGGCCACTATTGCCTGGGGATGGATGGGCGTGACCGCCCCGTTTCTCCTGTGGGACGACGACGGGGCGAGGGCCATCTGCTCTCGGCAAATCCAGCTCGTGCGGGCCACAGGGGCACTCGAGCAGCTGCCCTTCTACCTCGCCGCGTTGAGTATCGTCGTGGCACGTTCGGGCGATCTCGCTGGCGCGGAGACTCTCGGTGCGGAGGGTGCCGAGGTACGCGCCGCCACTGGCACCGGTCTCGTCGCCCATGGACCGATGTACGTCGCTTCCCTGCGCGGGACCGATCCCGCCACGGCAATGATCGAGGCCACGTTGAGTCAGGCCACCGAGCAGGGACAAGGACTTGCCGCCGATATCGCCCACTGGGCGGCAGCAGTGCTGCACAACGGCCATGGCCGCTACGAGGAGGCATTGACCCAGGCTCAACTTGCCAGTCGCGACCCGTTGGACCTGCCTCCATCGGCCTGGGCGCTGCCGGAGCTGGTCGAGGCGGCCGTGCGGACCGGGAAGCCAGCTGTTGCACAAGAGGCTCTCAACCGCCTGGTCCGCACGACAGCGCCCGCGGCAACCGACTTTGCACGTGGCGTCGAGGCACGGGCTCGCGCGTTGCTGAGTGCGGGACCGACGGCTGAGGAGTACTACCTCCAAGCGATCGCTTGCTTCGACCGTGCCCGGCTCCGCGGCGAACTGGGACGTGCGCATCTGCTGTATGGCGAGTGGTTGCGCCGCGAGAACCGCCGCGTCGACGGACGAAGTCAACTGCGTGCCGCCCAGGACCTCTTGTCTGCTATCGGGATGGAGGCGTTCGCCGAGCGGGCGCGGCGCGAGCTGTCGGCGACCGGCGAAACGGTGCGCAAGCGTGCCCACGTGGAGGACCCGACCGAACTGACGCCTCAAGAGATGCAGATCGCAGAGCTCGCCATCTCTGGTCTCACGAACGCCGACATCGCAGAACGTCTCTTCATCAGCGCTCGCACGGTCGAGTGGCATCTACGGAAAGTGTTTGCAAAGCTCGTCATCAGCTCGCGCAAGGACCTGCGAAGCGCTCTGGGAGATCGATAAGCACGGTCGGCCTCCGTGCAGTCGTGTGCCGGTTGTCCGTGGCCATGAAATGGCCCACTGGTGGCCAAGGGCGGCGCCGTCTGGTTGACCTGGCGAAGAGCGCGACCGAGGGACCCATGGGCTCGTCAACCCAGACCGCGGCTGTTCGCCGGTTGGATCATGGCTGAAGGACCAGATGTGGCGGCCCGGCTGCCCGCGCTCGACTGACCTCCTCGGGTGACATCCGATCCCACCCGTGGAAGGACGAGACGTCGCCCTTGTCCCAGGCGTCGCGGAGTCCCGGCGTACTGAGGTCCCAGTCGGGTCGGATCTCACTCGATGCATTCCGCAGGTCACGCCAGAGGTCGTCCACGGACGGACGTCCCCAGAACCAGTAGCCGTTGTAGACGCTGTGCACGACGAGGCCGGGCTTGAGGACGAGCGTGTGCGGGATCATCGGGTCGTGCTCGGGGTCGGTGTACACCTGGATGTCGAGGTCCTTCTGGACGACGCGTTCCGGGTCTGACAGGAACGTCCAGTCCGCACCCACCGACGCGCGGAACTCCTGCAAGACGTGGTGCTCGTCCGTCGCGATCGTGACGACCTGCGTGTAGGAAACGGCGAATTTCGACTGCATGGCAGCCAGCTCCAGGTGCTGCTGGTGCTCCTTCGGACAGTAATGACCGCGGGCAAGAGTCAGGACCATCGGGTCGTCTCCCTGCAACTCGCTGAGCGTGCGGATCGTGTCCGTGTGGTCGGGCAGCTGGTAGTCGGGAAAGACCCCGCCAGGGCTGATGTCGGATCGCATGTGGACCTCTCTCGTCTGTGCCGGTCGATGCATCGACGCCGGGATGTGCCGACGTAGCGAACATGTCAGTTGGGGGCGGGGCATCGCGCCCGTGCCCCTCACGGGCGTGACGACCAGTGCACTGGCCCGTGTGCGCACTGGCGCGACCAGCGTCCTGGCCTTGCGAGCGTGGGAAGCGCAGCGCGAACCGCCTGCCGGACCGATGAGGAGACGTTGACGTGGCCGAATACGAGATCCGCATTGATCGCTCAAATCCGTTGGCCAAGGAGCCGGCCAGCGGGCACAACCGCTGGCACCCGGACATCGAGCCGATCGTCAGGTGCCGGCCGGGCGACGAGGTCGAGATGGAGACGCGCGACGCCTTCGACCTGCAGTTCGCTGCCGACGACCTCACGGGCGAGGAGATCGCCGGAGTCGACCTGGACCTGGTGCACCCGCTGACCGGGCCGGTCTTCGTCGAGGGCGCTGCGCCTGGTGACCTGCTGGTCGTCGAGATCCTCGACGTGCGACCCGCCGGGACGCCGTACACGGCGCAGGTCCCGGGCTTCGGGTTCCTTCGCGACGACTTCCCAGACCCGTACATCGTCAAGTGGGACGTCGAGGACGGGTACGCGACCTCGGCTTCGCTTCCCGGTGTCCGGGTCGCGGGGGCGCCGTTCATGGGCATCATGGGTGTCGCCCCGTCGCGCGAACTGCTGGGACAGATCACTGCCCGCGAGCAGGCACTGCTGGACCGAGGAGGCTTCGTCCTTCCGCCCGACGTGGGAGGGGCGGTGCCGTCGGACCCGGACATCGCCGGTGAGGCCCTGCGCACCATTCCCCCGCGGGAGATCGGGGGCAACATGGACATCAAGCACACCGCGGTGGGAGCGCGGCTGCTGATGCCGGTGTTCACCGAGGGGGCGCTGTTCTCTGCCGGCGACGCGCACTACGCCCAGGGAGACTGCGAGACCTGCGGCACGGCCATCGAGATGGCGGCGACCTTCCGGGCCCGCTTCGACCTCCGCAAGGGAGTCGCTGCCGAGCGCGGGATCCGCGACGTGCAGTTCGAGCGCGACGACTACTTCCTGCCACCGGAGCTCCAGGCACCGCGGCGGTTCTTCGCGACAACCGGAATCGCGGTCGATGGGGACGGGACGAACTACTCCGAGAACGTAACGGAGGCCGCCCGCAATGCCCTGCGCAACATGATCAAGCACCTCGGCGACGAGTACGGCTACACGCGCCAGCAGGCGTACACGATCTGTAGCGTCGCGGTCGACCTGAAGATCAGCGAACTCGTCGACGTCCCGAACTTCATCGTGTCGGCTGTGCTGCCGCTCGCGGTCGTCGAGAACTGACGAAGGCGGAGAGCGCATGAACATCGCCGAGCAGCTCGTCGAGGTCCTCATCCAGGCCGGTGTCCGGCGCGTCTACGGCGTGGCCGGCGACAGCCTCAACCCCATCGTCGATGCGATCAGGCGCGCGCCCGGCATCGACTGGGTGCACGTCCACAACGAGGAGGCTGGAGCTTTCGCCGCCTGCGCGGAGGCGCAGCTCACCGGGCGGCTCGCCGTCTGCGCCGGAAGCTCAGGGCCGGGCAACACCCACCTGGTCCAGGGTCTGTACGACGCCAACCGCTCTGGGGCACCAGTGCTGGCGCTGGCGTCGCACATCCCCAGCGACCAGATTGGCAGCGCGTACTTCCAGGAGACGCACCCCGCGTCGCTGTTCGCGGACTGCAGCACCTGGTGCGAGACGCTGGCCGGAGCCAACCAGATGCCCCGGATGTTGCGCATCGCGATCCAGCACGCGCTCGCAGAGAAGGGTGTCTCCGTCCTGGTCGTCCCAGGAGACATCGCCGACCTCGAAATCGACCACCCCACTGGTGAGCACACGTGGTGCGCCGAACAAGGCCGCGTGGTGCCGCCATCTGACCAGCTCCAGGCGCTAGCCGACGCGGTGAACGACGCGGAGACGGTCATGCTGTACTGCGGTGCCGGGGTGCGAGACGCCCGCACCGACGTGCTGGCCTTCGCCGAGCGGGTGCATGCGCCGATCGGTCACACACTTCGCGGGAAGGAGTGGATCCAGTACGAGAACCCGTTCGACGTCGGGATGATCGGCCTGCTCGGGTACGGCGCCTGCCACCAAGCGATGCACCAGGCCGACCTCGTCGTGCTGCTCGGGACGGACTTTCCCTACGACGACCTGCTGCCTGGGCGCCGTACCGCCCAGGTCGATGCGAACGCCGCGCACCTCGGGCGGCGTACACCACTCGAGGTCGCGGTGCACGGTGATGTGGGAGAGACCCTGCGCTCCCTCGAGAGCCTCGTGAAGCACAAGGAGTCCCGAGCCTTCCTCGACGACATGCTGAGGCGCCACGAACGGGCACTGGCCCGTGCGATCACCACCTACACCGGGGAAGCGCATCAGCAGACCCCGGTCCATCCCGAGTACGTCGCCGCGGTGCTCGACGAACTCGCGGCCGACGACGCAATCTTCACCGTCGACACCGGGATGAACAACGTGTGGGCTGCCCGGTACCTCACCCCCAACGGGCGTCGGAGGGTCATCGGGTCGTTCGTGCACGGCACCATGGCGAACGCGTTGCCCCACGCAATCGGCGCGTCGTTCGCGTACCCGGACCGGCAGGTCGTGGCCATGTCGGGCGACGGCGGCCTGGCCATGCTGCTCGGCGAGCTGATCACGCTGAGACAGCACGACCTCGGTGTCACGGTCGTCGTCTTCAACAACTCGGCGCTAGGCATGGTCGAGCTCGAGATGCTCGTCGAGGGCTTTCTCCCTCACGGCACCAGCTTCGCCTCCGTGAACTACGCGGACATTGCGGCGGCTATCGGCCTCGATGCGGTCCGCGTGACCGATCCACGGCAGTTGCGACCGGAGTTGACGCATTACCTGGCCAACCGCGGTCCCACTCTCCTCGAAGTGGTGACGACCAAGAACGCGCTGTCGCTGCCTCCACAGGTCACCGGCGCGCAGATCCGCGGGTTCGCCACCGCGGTGGGCAAGACAGTGCTCGACGGAGGGGTCGGCAGCATGCTCGACCTCGCCCGCACCAACATCCGCAACATCGGGGCAATTGGAGGAACGAGATGACGCTGATCCGCAACGCCGTCGCCGGCGTCGTCGCCGGAGCCGTCGGCACCGCAGCCATGGACCTGGTCTGGTACCGGCGCTACCGACGCGACGGCGGCCAGGAGGCGCTGTGGCAATGGGAGTCCGCACGGGACGTGACCACCTGGGAGCAGGCGTCGGCCCCGGGACAGCTCGGTCGGAAAGCACTGGACGCAGTCATGGGGAAGCCCGCTCCGGACCGATGGGCTCGGACCACGACCCAACTCGTGCACTGGGCCACCGGCGTCGGCTGGGGAGTCCAGTACGGCGTCCTCGCCGGCCGAACCGCGCGCCATCCCTGGCTGCGAGCTCTCGCACTGGGGCCGGCGGCCTGGTCGGCCAGCTACGTGGTGCTTCCGCTCGCGAAGGTGTACCGGCCGGTGTGGACCTATGACGCGCCCACTCTGGAGAAGGACCTCTCTGCGCACCTCGTGTACGGAGCCGTCGCCAGCGCCACGTTCGCGCTGCTGACCACCTAATCGGTCGCCGGCGCGAACCCCTCACCAGGTCTGCTCGCCGGCGCGGATCAGCATCTCGTTGACGGCGACCCGTCGATCGCGGGTGACGATGTAACCGATTGCATCCGCGATGTCGGCCGGCCGGAGCGGCTCGATGCTGTCGACCTGCCGCCGTGCCGCGTCACGGATCGAGTCGCGCAGGTGGTCGACCAGCTCGGTGTCGACCGTGCCCGGCGCGACCACGCTGACCCGCACCCGTTCGCTCAGGAGCTCCTGGCGAAGCGACTCGGTGAACCCATTCACCCCGAACTTCGTCAGGGTGTAGACGCTGCTGCTCGGTCGCGCGACCCTACCGGCGGTCGAGCTGACGTTCACGATGTCGGAGACCCCGCGCGGCGACGTCGCCGCCGCGTCGATCAGGTAGGGAACCGCGGCATGGGTGATGTGCAACATTGCCGAGACGTTGAGGGCAACCATCCGGTCCCAGTCCTCGGTCGTGGTGTGCAGTGCCGTGCCGAGCAGCATGATGCCGGCGTTGTTGACCAGGACGTCCAGCCGCCCGAGGCGGTCGATCGTCTCCTGCACCATGTCTTCGGCGCCCTTCGGGTCCGTGAGGTCGCCCTCGAGGACGAGCACCTTCGCGCCGAGCTCCGTGATGTCGTTCGCAACGCCGTCGAGGCGGTCACGGCGTCGCCCGATCAGCGCGATCGACGCGCCGTTCTGCGCCAGCCCAAGGGCCGTCGCCGCACCGATGCCGCTGCTGGCGCCGGTGACCAGAGCGACTGCCCCATCCAGTGTGGTCACGACGGGGGCTCGATCCCGGCCTGTTCGCGGACGATGTACTCGGCGTACCAGTCCGGCCAGTCCGGGTCCTCTGCACCGGTCCGCGCCTCGTGCTCGCCGTGCGCAGCCGCCGCACGCCGCAACGCCCCTGCCAGGTCAGCGCCGGAGGCGAAGGACGTGACCGTGGGGTCGATGCGCCCGGGCAGCCGGCTGGTGATCTCCTGCAGCACCCAGCCGTTGCCATCCGGGTCGCTGAAGGACAGGAACGAACCGTAGCTGCGCCCCTCGGGGTCCGGACCCACCACTCGGCCCTGCGTGCCGGCGTGGTGGAAGACACCGCCGGCGTCATGGAAGACGTCGCTCACCTCCGCGCCGAGGCGCGTCAGCTCGTCGTGTGCAGCCTCGATGTCGCTGACGATCAGGTGCAGGCCCTGCGCAGAGCCTGGCGACTGGGAGCTGACCTGGGTACCGAAGATGACTGAGGCCGGCGACCCGGGTGGGGTCAGCTGCACCACCCGGAAATCCGCGTCGGTGGCGATGTCGGCGTCCAACCGCCAACCCAACGCCTTGTAGAAGTCCTTCGACCGGTCGACGTCGGAGACCGGGATGACGACGAGCTCGAGCTTCATGTCCATGGTGCGCTCCTTGCGCTCGGGTGTAATGCCACGACCATGACCCGCTCTCGTGCTCGGTCGCGCCCGTGACTCTCACTGGTCGGCCCGTACCAGTGACACTCACGGGCGCGAGCGACGGCTGGAGACCGAAGACTGAGCCGTGCCGGACGAAGCCCGAACCTGGAGGCGGAGCATGGAGTTCCTCGTCACGATGACCACGCAAGTGCCGAACGGCGTCTCGGACCGTGACGTTGCCCGAATGCGGGAGCGTGAGGCGGCCCGCACGGCGGACCTCGTGCTCGAGGGACGCGTTCGTCGCCTGTGGCGTCCGCCCGTGCGGCCGGGTCAGTGGCGCACGCTGGGCTTGTTCGTTGCCGACGACTCCGAGCAGCTGGAGCAGATACTCGCCTCGATGCCGCTGCGCATCTGGCGCACCGACGAGGTCACCGCGCTTGGTCCGCATCCCAACGACCCTGGTCCCGCACGAACGACTGTGGATCCGACCGGTACCGAGTTCCTGACGACGTTCGTCGTCACCGTTCCGCCCGGAACCAGCCCCGACCTGGTCGAGACCGTCACGGCTCGGGAGGCCGACCGTGCACGCGAGCTCGCTCGGGACGGCCGGTTGGTCCGGCTCTGGACTCTTCAGAGTCCCGCGCGCGTCCTGGGTCAATGGCAGGCCCCGGACAGCGCGGCCATGGGCGCGATCCTGCGGTCGCTTCCGATGAGGGACTGGCTCGCCGTCGACACCGTGCCGCTGACCCGACACCCCAGCGATCCCGCGTCGACAGCGGCGCCCGGTGCGCCGGTGCGGACGCCGAGATGACTGTCGACACGCCGTCGACGATCGGCGCCGCACCCGAGAGCCTGTTCGCGCTGCGCAGTCGGACGGGTGTCGCCCTCGTCGCCGCGACGGTCCTGGCGTCCATGGTGGCGTTCCTCGACGCATACATGATCAACGTCGCCGTACCGGCCATCGGTGGGGACCTGCACGCGAGCGTCACCGACCTGCAGTGGGTGCTGACCGGGTACCTGATCACTGTCGCCGCCCTGTTGCTCCTGGCCGGTGCGCTGGCCGACCACTTCGGGCGACGACGCATCCTCGTCGTCGGGCTCCTCGTGATGCTCGTGACCTCGCTGGGTTGCGCGGCCGCGCCGACAACGGGCGCCCTGATCGCGGCCCGGCTGGCCCAGGGTGTCGGCGCCGCGCTGGTCGTGCCGAGCAGCCTCGCCCTCCTCAACGGCACACTGCGGGGTCCCGACCGGGCCCGGGCCATCGGCGTCTGGGCCGGCCTCGCGACCCTCGGCACCACCTTCGGTCCGTACGGCGGCGGATGGCTGGTCGACCACGCGTCCTGGCGGTGGGTGTTCCTACTCAACCTCCCCCTGATCGTCGGGGCTCTCCTGGTGCTGCGCATCGTGCCCGAGGTCGACCTCCATCGGCGCCCGTTGTCCGTCGACCTCCTCGGCGGCCTGCTCGCCGTCCTCGGCCTCGGTGGGGTCATCTACGCCCTGACCGAGGGCCCGGCATCCGGGTGGGGCGACGCCTACGTGCTCGCTTCCGCGGGCGTAGGCAGCCTCTGTCTCGCCGCCCTGGTCCCCGTGGAACAGCGACGCCCCCGACCGATGCTCAGGACCTCGCTGTTCAGATCGCGTCAATTCGACGCCATCAACATCGCGACCGTGCTGCTCTACGGAGCACTCGCCGCCACCAGCTACCTGATCGTCCTGCAGTGTGAGCTCCGGCTCGGCTACACCGCAACGGAGGCCGGCGCGGCTCTCATCCCTGAGTCGGTCGTGTTCCTGCTGGTCTCCCCGCTCGTCGGCGGCCTCGTGGCGCGGGTCGGCACCCGAGTCCCGATGGCGGTCGGCATCCTGCTCGTGGCCGGCGGGTTCGCGTGGCTCTCGACGGCGGAACCGGGCACCAGATACGCGCAGACGATCCTGCCCGGTGCGATTCTGTGGGGCCTGGGGATCGGCCTGACGGTGGCCCCGTTGACCGCCGGCGTCCTCGCCGCCGTCGACGACTCCGACCTCGGCGAGGCGACGGCGATCAACGACGCCGCGTCGCGCGTCGGCGGGGTGGTGATGATCGCGCTCGTCCCGGTCCTGCTCGGCGCGGGCGGTGCGCGTGACCTCACCGGACCTCTCGCCGATGACTACCCGGCGGCCATGCTCGTCATGGCGATCCTCTGTCTGGCCGCCGCGGCCATCACGGTGCTGTTCGTGTCGCACGGTCGCGTCCCGGTCTCGCAACTGCCGACTGCCACGCCACGAGTCTCCGCCTGTGCCTTGCCCGAACCCGCCGCTCCAGGGAGGACCTCATGAACGAAACCAGCCTTGCCGGACAGACCGTCGTGATCATCGGGGGGAGCTCCGGCATCGGCCTGGCAACCGCCCGGCAGGCGCGGTCCGCCGGCGCCGAGCTCATCATCACCGGTCGGAACAAGGAACGACTGGAGCGCGCCGGGAACGAGGTCGGCGCGCTCACGACCGCGACGGTGGACCTGGCGGACCCGGTCGCAGTCGACGGCTTCTTCACCGGTCTGCCGGCGCGGATCGACCACGTGCTCGTCACCGGTGGCGGTCCGACTTACTCGCCGATCGTCGACCTCGACTTCGACGAGGCGCTCCGCGTGCTCGACGAGCACCTCCTGGGTGCCCTGAGGATCGCGCGGGCGTGTGCCGCCCGCGTCCGTGCGGGCGGTTCGCTCACGTTGATCACCGGCACCCACGCGCGCCGCCCGGGCGTCGGGTTGAGCATCGCGGCCATCGCCGCTGCCGCTGTGCCGGTCATTGCCGCGAACATCGCGGTCGAGCTGGCACCGATGCGGGCCAACGTGATCGCGGCCGGCTTCGTCGACACAGCACTGTCCGCTCGGCTTCTCGGCGACCAGTTCGACCGTCGCCGCGACGAGCTTCGCGCCACCCTGCCGATCCATCGGGTCGTGGGCCCGGACGACGTCGCCGCGGTGGCCATCCAGCTGATGACCAACACGGCGGTGACCGGAGCCACCTACGACGTCGACGGCGGCCAGCAGCTCATCCCCTGAGGCAGCCGGTTTGAGTCCGGCGGAAACTGGCCGGTCTCAAGTCACGAGCGGCCGGCGGATCTTCGTTGCCGCTCGAGCGCCGACGCCCAGAGCTGATCCAACGCCGCGAAGGGGGAGCTCGATCTCGGACTCGACGCCGAGTGCACGCAGCATCCGCATTCATCCGTCGAGCTCGCCAGGTGTTCGAGGGGCGCAGATTCCCCGCCACCTGCGTCGCCTCGCACCACCAGTACCCGACTCTCAGCCGAGCGGGCGGCGGCGATCGCCGCGTCAAACACCGCACATTCGGCTTGTCGACCCCGCAGCGCCGAGCTCTTCCGGTGTGGTGGATTGCCCTTGCTCTCCTCCACGCGCGTCCCCGGCTCTCCTTGGGCCCTGACCGGGAGTGGGGCCGAAGAAGGACGTCACGGCACTCGCACCCGCGTATGACGCCTCCAGACCGGTGAGCAGGCACGGGTGGTCACGGGCGCGAAGCAGACGCTGAACCGGACACGGTGGACGCAGGGGCATCCACGGAGACGCCACCACTGCGCCGGAAGGAACCACCATGACCGCCACCAACGTGCCCACCTCCACCTCCGAAAGGTTCGGACTGCCCTCGGCCTCGGCTCTGGTGGTGGGCTCCGTGATCGGCACCGGGGTCTTCGCACTGCCCGGCGCCCTCGCGGCGTACGGCCCGATCTCTCTGGTGGCGTTCGTGCTGGTCACGGTGGGCGCAGTGGCACTGGCGCTCACCTTCCGCTCGCTGAACGCCCGGCTTCCGGGCTCCGGCGGCCCGTACGTGTACGCGCGGGACGCGTTCGGCGAGTTCGCCGGATTTCTCAACGCCTGGAGCTACTGGATCACGGCCTGGGCCGGCAACGCAGCGATCGTGGTCGCCTGGGTCGGCTACGTCGAGGTGTTCTGGAACACCGGCCACAGCAAGGCCGGCTCGATCGCGATCGCACTCGTCGGGCTCTGGCTACCGGCCGCGGTCAACCTGGCGGGGCTGCGCAGCATCGCGGCGTTCCAGGTGGTCACGACGGTGCTGAAGTTCGTGCCGCTGCTCCTCGTGGCGGTGATCGGCCTGTTCTTCATGAGTCGCGCGAACTTCGGTGAGTTCAATGCCTCGGGCGGGTCGGGCTGGAGCGCCATCTCTTCCGCGGGTGCGATCGCCCTGTTCAGCTACCTGGGCATCGAGACGGCGTCCGTGGCAGCGGGCCGGGTGCGCAACCCGGCTCGCAACGTCGGCCGGGCGACGGTCCTCGGGACGCTCGCGTGCGCGGTCGTCTACCTGATCGGCACGTTGGCCGTCTTCGGGACGGTCCCGCACGCGCAGCTCATCGGGTCCTCGGCGCCCTTCACGGATTCTGCGAACGCGATCTTCGGAGGCGTCTGGGCCGGCCAGGCCGTGGGCGTGGCCGCGGTGGTCTCCGGGTTCGGAGCTCTCGTGGGCTGGACCCTGATCGTCGCGGAGATGCCGCAGGCTGCCGCCCGGGACGGAGTGTTCCCACTGGCGTTCCTGCGGGAGAGTCGCCGCGGCGTCCCGGCGTTCGGCATCGTGTCCGCGACCATCCTCGCCTCGGTGCTCACCGTGGTCAGCTACACGTCCTTCGACGAGGTCTTCACCACCGTGGTCCTCCTGTCGGTCCTGACGTCGGTGATCCCGTATCTCTTCTCGGCCGCGGCGCAGGTCTACTGGCTGGCCACGTCGGCCCGGACCCTGCATCCAGCCCACCTGGCCAGAGACCTCATCGTGGGGCTGCTAGCTCTGGTGTTCTCGTTCTGGGCGCTGCAGGGCAGCGGCCAGCAGGCGGTCTACTACGGGATGTTCGGTGTGCTGTTGGGTGTCCCGGTCTACGTCTGGCACAAGAGCCGCAAGGGTGAGTACGGCGAATCCGTGCCGGTGCTCGAGAGCCCGGCGAGCACCCTGGTGCTGCCTTCGGCGGTGGCCCGATGAGCGCCACGGTCCACGAACCCCGCCTCGGCGTCGGGATCCACTCCGAGGTGGGCCAGCTCCGCGAGGCGATCGTGCACCGACCGGGTCGCGAGCTCGATCGGCTCACGCCGGCCAACGCGCCGGGCCTGCTGTTCGACGACGTGATGTGGGCCGACCGCGCACGTGAGGAGCACGACGCGTTCAGCGAGCTGCTCTCCGACCGCGGCGTACGCGTGCACCACTTCGCGGCCTTGCTCGAGGAGGCGCTCGCCACCCCGGACGGACGCGCTTTCGCAGTCGAGAGGGTGTGCGCGGACGAGCGGTTCGGACCGGCCCTGGCTGCAGACTTGCGCGCCCTCTTCGCCGACACCGACCCGGCCGGTCTTGCCGACATCTTCATCGGCGGACTGGTCGCCTCCGAGCTGCGGCCGCTCGGGTTCACCGGCCTCACCTCGGCCTCGCTCGACGTCGACGACTTCGTGCTGCCCCCGGTGCCCAACACGCTCTTCCAGCGCGACAACACCGCCTGGATCGGACACGGCGCCACCGTGAACCCGATGGCGATGCCCGCCCGGCGCCGCGAGTCGTTGCACACCCGAACCGTCTACCGGCACCACCCGCTCTTCGCGGAGGCGACGTTCGCGATCCACTACGGCGACGACGACCTCGACCGCGCACCGGCCACGCTCGAGGGTGGCGACATCCACGTGCTCTCCCACGAGACGGTGATGATCGGGATGGGCGAGCGCACGACACCGATGGGCGTCGAGATGCTCGCGCGCAGCCTGTTTGCCTCGAACAGCGCCCGCCGCGTGCTCGCCATCGAACTGCCCAAGGCTCGATCAGCGATGCACCTGGACACCGTGCTCACGATGGTCGACATCGCCACCTTCGTCGCCTATCCCTACTTCGAGGGCGACCAGGTGCGGATGTGGCTCCTCACGGCGGGTGAGGACCCGGCCCGACCACAGGTCGAGGAGCGCCGCGGGCTCGAGGCCACGCTCGCCGAGGTGCTCAGCCGGGACGACGTCCGCGTGCTGCGCGCCGTCCAGGACCGCCGGACCGCCGAACGCGAGCAGTGGAACGACGCCGACAACTACCTCGCGATCGCCCCCGGCATCGTCATCGGCTACGAGCGCAACACCGACACCAACCGGCTGCTGGCCGACCACGGCGTCGAGGTCCTGCCCCTGGTCGGCAACGAGCTGGGCCGCGGGCGCGGCGGGGCCCGGTGCATGACCTGTCCCATCCAGCGCGACCCAGTCGAGGAGCGCCGATGACGCTCAGCCCCGTACGCACCCAAGCCGGACCGGCCGCCGGCTCGCTGCTGACCGAAGCTGCCCTCGGCCGGGAGAGCTTCCTGCGCCTGGTCGACCTGGCCGCCGACCTCAAGGCCGCGCGGCGAGAAGGACGCGAGGTCCCGCGGCTGGCCGGCAAGGGCATCGCCCTGATCTTCGAGAAGGCCTCCACCCGGACCCGGTGCGCCTTCGAGGTGGCCGCGGCGCAGCAGGGCGCCATGACCACGTATCTGGGACCGGAGGGCAGCCACATCGGCCGCGAGGAGAGCATCGCCGACACCGCCCAGGTCCTCAGCCGCCTCTACGACGGCATCGAGTTCCGCGGCTTCGCCCACGAGACCGTCGAAGAGCTCGCGGAGCACGCCGACGTGCCGGTCTGGAACGGCCTGACCGACCAGTGGCACCCGACTCAGATGCTCGCCGACGTCCTCACGATCAGGGAGACCGTGTCCAAGGAGCTCCGCGGAGTCGCCTGGACCTATGTCGGCGACGGCCGCAACAACGTGGCCCGCTCGATCCTGGTCACCGGGGCGATGCTCGGGATGGACGTCCGCATCGCAGCGCCCGCCGCACTCCAACCCCCCCAGGACGTCCAGGCGCTGGCCGCAGCGCTGGCACGAGCAAGCGGCGGCCGCGCCTGGGTGACCGACGACCCGGTGCACGCCGTGACCGGCACGGACGTCGTCTACACCGACGTGTGGGTGAGCATGGGCGAGGCCGACTCGGTCTGGGACGACCGGGTCTCGCTGTTGCGCGAGTACCGCGTGAGACCCGAGCTGATCGCCGCGTCCGGCAAGCCGACGACGCGGTTCATGCACTGCCTGCCTTCCACCCACGACGAGCACACCGAGCTCGGACGGCGGGTGCTCGACCGGTACGGATTGCACGGCGCCGAGGTGACCGACGACGTCTTCACCTCGCCGGCCTCCGATGTCTTCCAGCAGGCCGAGAACCGGATGCACACGATCAAGGCCGTCATCGTCTCGGCCCTGACCAGCCCGGAAAACCACTGATCGCCGAACCAAACCGCCAACAGAGGAGCCAGCGCCATGACCACGAAGATCACGCTCATCTACGACAACCCTCTCAATCCCGAGGCGTTCGAAGCGGGGTACGGCGCACAGCTCGCGTCGGCGAAGAACATCCCCGGGATCCAGAGGATCGAGACGTCGAAGGTATGGCCGAAGGAGGATGGAAGTCCCACCCCGGCGTACCGGATGGTCGACCTGTACTTCGCCGACTACGACGCCGCGAGCCAGGCGGTGACGACGGACGAGGCCGGCGCGTTCTTCCCGAGTGTTTTCGCGCTCGCGACAGGTGGAGTCCGGATCGCCTTCGCAGACGTCGAGACCGACAGCGAGCAGCGGCCGCGCCCATGAGCCGCTACGTTCGCACCAGCGGCCACCGGAGCGGTCCGATCGTGGTGGCGGTCGATAGACACGACGGCGACTGGAGCCCTCTGGAGTGGGCGGCGTCGGAGGCCGCGGCGCGTGGCCGACACCTCCGCATCGTCTGCACCGTCGGTTCGCATCCGCTCATGTTCGACCCCTACGGCGTCATCGCGGCTCAGCAGTGGGACGCGTCGGCGCGTCGGACCGGAGAGCTGGTCCTCCAGGAGGCCACCCGACGAGCATGCGACATCGACCCGCACCTCCCAATCTCCACCCGCTTGCACGTGGGATTCGCGGACGCGGCGATCCTCCGAGAAGGGCAGAACGCCGAGATGATCGTGATCGGCCGAGGACGTGACATGGGTCGGCTCCTCGCTCATTCGAGATCCCTGAGCCTGAGGGTCGCTCGCCATGCCAACAGCTCCGTTGTCGTCGTCGGGCCGGCGAACCGTTCTCGCCTCCTTGCCCCGAGCCGCGTAGTCCTCGGGCTAGACGACTCAGGAGCACGGGCTGCGGCCCTCAGCTGTGCGTTTCTCGCCGCGCATCACGCCGACGTGCCTCTCGACGTGCTCCAGCGCCGGCCGGTGCCCGAGGTCCAGGACCAGATGGAGATGTGGCGCGACTCGGGCCGCTTGAAGGCCTGGGCGGTCTGGATCGACATCGCCGGCCTCAAGGAGCCGATCTGCCAAGCCTGGCTACCCTCGCCGTCCTGCGCCCGGCCAAGAGTGACATCAACGTCTGGAACGACGGCCCCCTGGCGGTAACCGGACGCGCTCGCACACCTGTCCTCCGACAACCATGTCAGGAGGAATGGGGATGCGAGTACAAGCCAGAGACCTCGCGGCCCGCGAGGAGAAACTCGAAGCGCTACAGAAGAAGCTCACCTCGTCCGTCGGTGCGCTGGTGACCGGGGAGGACTGGAAGCGGGCGTTGGAGTTCGCCGCGAAGTTCCGCGCGCGGTCATTTGGCAACACGATGCTGATCGCAGCCCAGCACTACGCCGCCTTCCAAGAGGGCCGCGTCCCCGAGCCGACGCCGACGTACGTCGCTGGGTTCCGCCAGTGGCTCAGCCTCAACCGTGCCGTGATCAAGGGCCAGTCCGGGTACGCCATCCTCGCGCCGGTCACTGCACGGTTCGCATCGTCGAACCCCTCTGACCCGGAATCGTGGCGACGCCTCGCTCGCGGGGAGAAGCCCGGCCTCGGTGAGGCCGTCCGCTCCAAGCTGGTCGGGCTCAAGCCCGCGCACGTCTGGGACATCTCCCAGACCGACGGCGAACCCATTCCCGAGACCCCACAACCGACGCTGCTGCAAGGCGAAGCGCCCGAAGGGTTGTGGAACGGGCTGGCCGATCAGATCACCGCGCACGGCTTCGAGCTGCGACTGGTCTCCAACGCGAAGTCGATTGGCGGGGCAAACGGGCTGACCGACTACATGACCCGTGAGGTGTCGGTGCGGATGGACATGGACGACGCGGCCCAGGTCAAGACGCTCGCGCACGAGCTGGGCCACGTCATGCTCCACGGTCCCGACAACGCGGACGCAGCGATGCATCGAGGGATCGCCGAGGTCGAAGCCGAGAGCGTTGCCCTCATGGTGGGCGCCGCTCACGGGTTCGCGACCGACGACTACACGATCCCCTACGTCGCCTCGTGGGCATCGAACGTGCCGGGCAAGACGCCCGTCGAGGTTGTGCAATCCACTGCCGAGCGCGTGCGTGGCGCCGCGGTCACGATCCTCGACAAGCTCGACACCCAACAGGTCAGCGACGGCAACCCGCCCGCACTCGACCGCGAGGCACTCGCCGCCGGTCGAGGTGCTGCTCCGGTGCATACGGTCTCGCGGCGACAGGTGGAGCCGATGGGGCTATGAGCATGCTCAACGCCGCCGCGCCCTACCGCCGCGACGACCACCAGACCATGCGCGTCCCAGTCGTGTTGCCGCTGGTCGAAGTCGACGTCGACAGGAAGGGCTACCTGACCGTCACTCTCGACCGCGAGCCCTACTCCGCCGACGAGTCGCTCACCCGCGAAGACCTCAAACCTGTTCTCAGCGATATTGCGACCGACCTCCGCACGCCGATCCGAGTCGAGGTTCACGAAGCCGACGACTCGACCTTCATCGACATCATCACGCCGAGACGACCAGCAGCCGAGACCGTACGTCCTGCGGAACGCCCCGCACTGGCGTCTGCGTTCGGGATCTCGGGCGATGGCTTCTCTGCCGGCGAACAGGTCGAGGTCTGCGTCGTCGTGGCTCGACAGATCGCGGACGGCGACGGCACCGCCCAGCTTCGCTTACCGCCCGCGCTGCTGGCCTCCCACCCGCAGGTTGTCCTCGTCGGACGAACGTCGGGAGTCATCGCCCTCAGCGAGGCCACGCCGTGAACCCGCGCGGACAGGGAATCGACGACGACCTGGTCAACCTCGGCCTCATCCTCATCGCAGCCGTCGGCGCCCTCGCCGCGGTCTTGCGGCTCGCCGGCTCCGTAGCCGCCTTCGCGTCCGGGGCATCGCAACCGAGTGCTGGCTGGGCAGCGGGCTTCCGCGTGCTCAGCCGCCCGGACGACCCGGCCTCGGCTCTCGGCACTGACGGCTTCGCTGCGTGGGTCTACTGGCTCACGCTGGTCCTGATGGTCGCCGCCGTCGTTGCCAGTGCACTGGTGTTGTGTCGGCGCATCGGGTCGGTGAAGCACAAGACGTCCCACGACCCTCGCCGCCTGGCCGGCGTCGCCACCGGGCGCGACGTCCGAGCCGTCGCCTCCCAGAAGGCACTGCTGTCACGCGGCCGTACGTTGCGCCCCTCGCTCGACAAACCCGGGGCGTCCGACATCGGCTACCTGCTCGGACGGTCCCGCGGGCAGGGTGTGTGGGCGTCCGTCGAGGACTCGATTCTGCTGCTTGGCCCACCGCGATCGGGCAAGGGATTGCACGTCGTCATCAACGCGATCCTCGACGCACCCGGCGCTGTCATCACCACCGCGACAAGGCCCGACAACGTCGCCGCCACCCTCAGCGCCCGAAGGGAACTCGGCCCGGTCGCTGTCTTCGACCCGCAGCGTCTCGCCGGGGGGCTGCCCGCCGGCCTCCGCTGGTCTCCCGTGCGCGGATGTGAAGACCCGCTGACCGCGATGATCCGCGCCACCGGCCTCGCCTCGGCCACCGGGCTATCGACGGGTGGTGTCGAGTCGGGCGGCTTCTGGGAGGGCAAGACCCGCACCGCGCTCCAAGCCCTCCTGCATGCCGCTGCGCTCGACAACCGGACGCCGCGCGAGCTGTTCGGCTGGACGCTCTCGCCCTCGGCCGCCGCCGACGCGGTGGCGATCCTGTCGAGCAACCCGAAGGCTGCCCCCGGCTGGGCCGACTCACTGGAGTCGATGATCCACGCCGACCCCCGCACCCGCGACTCCATCTGGATGGGCGTCTCCCTCGCCCTGTCCTGCCTGGCCGACCCCCGCGTCCTCCACGCCGTCTCACCCAAGCCCGGGGAGCACTTCGACCCCGTCGACTTCCTCACCAACGACGGCACCCTCTACCTGCTCGCCACCGGCGCCGGCGCGGGTGCCTCGTGGTCGCTCGTCGCGGCATTCATCGAAGACCTCGTCGAGACCGCTCGCCACCTCGCCGCAGCATCTCCTGGCGCTCGCCTCGACCCGCCCTTGCTCCTGGCGCTCGACGAGATCGGCAACCTCTCACCGCTCCCGTCGCTGCCGGTGCTCATGGCCGAGGGCGGCGGCACCGGGATCACGACCATGCCGGTCCTTCAGTCGCTGTCCCAGGCACGAGACAAATGGGGCGACCACGCGGCCGGCGCCATCTGGGACGCAAGCATCGTCAAGGTCATCCTCGGCGGCACCTCGTCGGCACGCGACCTCCAGGACCTCTCCGCGCTCATCGGCGAACGCGATGAACGCACCGACACCGTCTCCGTCGGCGATTACGGCTCCCGCTCCTTGCAACGCTCGGTCCGGCGAGTGCCGGTCATGCCACCCGAGGTCATCCGCACCCTGCCCTTCGGCGCCGCACTCGTCCTGCTCCGCAGCGCACCACCACTGGTCACCGACCTTCGACCGTGGACGGACCGCAAGGAAGCCGAGCAGCTCCGCAACCAGCGCACAGCGGTCGAGGCCGCGCTCCAACGACGCTGAGCCACAGTTCTGTCGGCGGTGCCGGGCATTCTCAATCCCGCGGGACCGGACGCACGTAACTAGGAGACGACAGATGTCTGAAGACCGGACTACCCATGCAGACCTCGATTGGTGGCTCGAGTTCGCAGCCTCACGCGAGTGGATGTTCGCCAAGACCTACGCCGAGACGGCACCCCATCACTACATCGTCGAGGGCCGCACGTCAGGCGTGACCCACGAGCACGTGGTTCGCGCCGCGCGCGTAATCCACACGTTCGGACAGCCCGGCAGGTACTACTCGCTGACCAAGATCTACCTCGTCAGCCCGGACGGGGAGTACCGCTGGTGGACCGAGGACAACCACTTCACTGACACCACGCTGGTTAACCGCGCAACCACCGAGTTGTTCTACGGAGTCCAGAACGCGCCTTCCACCGCGAGCGGGGTCTGGTCGGAATTCGACGGCGTGGCTACTACGTGGGATGCCGACCATCCGGCGTATGACGGCGAGGCTGAAGTCCACTCCGTCATGCTCAACAAGGTGCGTGGTACCTACCCGCCACACGTCCTCGATCTCGGATGCGGGACAGGGCGAGTGCTCGACCTCGGACTCGCGACCCCGGATCGGTACGCCGGCGCCGACTCTAGCCAGGCCATGCTCAACATGTTGGTGCGCAAGCACGCGAAGGTCGCCGCGATCTACCCGATGAACGTCACCGATCTACTCGAAACTGGCACGTTCACCGACGGACAGTTCGATTGGGTCTTCCTCGACTCCGCCGTCCAGCTCACCGACGCCCAGCGAGCGCAAGTTGAGCGGATCGCCCGGCTGGCAGTCATCGAGGTCCGTGACCAGGTGTGGGCACTCAAGGACGTCCGGGAGGCCACCGCCCAACGCCTGGTCGCGGCGGGTAGCGGGAGGCGCGAGGCGTCGTGACGACCTTCCCGACCCCGGCGCCGGGGCCCCAATCTTCCGCACACCCCACGGCATCATCCATAGGATTCTGCCGATGACCCTGTACACACGTTCCGCCGAACTGATGAGGAAGCTCGTGATCAGCGAAGAGCTGTCCGGCGAGTTTCTGATTCCGTCCTACCAGCGTGGCTATCGCTGGGGCGCGACCGAGGTTGTGAAGCTCCTCGACGACATCAAGAACGATGTCATCGCTGCTCCGACGGCGCGAAGCTACTACCTTCAGCCCATCGTCGTCACGTGGCGGGAGTCCGAGGGCAACTGGGAGTTGATCGACGGCCAGCAGCGCCTCACGACGCTCTATCTGATCGTCAAGTATTTGCGCGACAGCAACTGGCTTCCCCGGGCCAAGGTCAACTACTCCCTGGCCTATGAGACCCGGGAGAACAGCCGCAAGTACCTGGAGACTCTGGACTCGACGTCGCGGCACGCGAACATCGACTTCCACTACATTTACTCGGCCTACGAGGCGATCGAGAGGTGGTTCGAGGACCAACCGGATTCGGAGGGTGCAGCGATCAACGTCCGCAAGGCGTTGGCCGAGAGTGTCTACCTGATTTGGTACGAAGCACCCGAGGGTACTGACAACAACGAGCTGTTCAGGCGCCTGAATGTGGGGCGGATTCCGCTCACCGATGCCGAGCTCATCAAGGCCCTCGTCCTCTCCAGGATCGCCGCCAGTGGAAGTCGATCAGAGCGCCAGGAGCAGGTCGCGGTGCAGTGGGACTACTTCGAGCGAGAGCTGCGTGACCCTGAGCTTTGGGCCTTCATTACAGGTTCGAGCAGCGAGTGGCCGACCCATATCGACCTCCTCTTTCGAGCAATGGCTGGAAGCACCGACGGCAAGGAGCAGCACCGGTACTGGGTGTTCGAGGAGCTGAGACCACGCATCGAGAACTCGGCTGCTGAGTTCTGGCGAGACGTCGTTCGGATGCACGGTCTCATCACAGGATGGTTCCACGACCGCACGCTGTATCACCTCATCGGCTTCCTCATCGCCACGGGAGGCCGGTATGAGTTCGAGCGCATCGTCGAGTTGGCGGACGGCCGTACCAACAAGTCATTCCGTCATGCGCTGGTGCAGCGCATCCGCAGCCGAGTCGGCGAGTCTCGATCAGGACTCGATGCCCTCAACTACGAGCAGGACCGAGACGAGTGCCAAGACATCCTGCTCCTGATGAACGTCGCAACCGTTCTCGGCGCAATCGACGAAAACCTGGTTGCCAGCGACGAGGGCGAGCGGTTCTCCTTCTATGCCCATGCCAAGAGCAGTTGGTCCGTCGAGCACATTCACGCGCAGAATGCGGCACCCCTTACCAGGGCAGAGCAGTGGAGGACCTGGCTGGAGCTTCATCGCCGTGGGATCGACGCACTCCCGGGGCGCTCCGGGGCGGAGAACGTCGCCTTGTTCAGCCGGATAGATGCACTGATCGAGTCCATCGACGCCCGCGAGGTGGGCATCGAGGCGAGGTTCAGGAAGTTGGAAGACGAGATCCTCGCCGCCTTCGCAGCAAGTGGCGATCCCGTGATCGGGGACGACGTTCACCTCCTCCCAAATCTTGCGCTTCTGGACCGGGGGCACAACAGCGCGCTTGGCAACTCTGTCTTCGAGGTGAAGCGGCAGGAGATCCTTCGTCTTGATCGTGCTGGCTCCTACATCCCGCCATGCACACGCAACGCCTTCCTCAAGTACTACACGGACGACGCCGACCAGCAGATCCACATGTGGGGACCACAAGATCGGGAGGCGTACTACGACGTCATGCGCGACATCCTCGCCCCGTACCTTGTGCCCGAGGCTGCGGAGGCGGCGTCGTGAAGGGGTTCGCCACCACCTACAGCGGGATCTTCGACAGTGCCCGTGACGAGCGCCCGGCCGTCCACAGCATCGAAATTCCCATCATCCAGCGCGACTACGCCCAAGGACGCGAAGACAGCGACACAATCACGATCCGCCGCGAGTTCCTCGACGTGCTCATCCGCGCGCTGACCACAGCAGACTCCGTCGGTCTCGACTTCATCTACGGCGAGGTTGCCGACGGCGTTCTCAAGCCACTCGATGGCCAGCAGCGATTGACCACGATGTTCCTCCTGCACTGGTACGTCGCTTCACGGGCCGGGACGCTGGACGCGAGTGCGCCGTGGAGCGAGTTCCGCTATGCCACCCGCCTGAGCGCCGAGTACTTCTGCCGCGAACTCGTTTCCCACACATGGCCGGCGAACGACGCTGATCCGGTCGACTGGATCACCGACCAGGCCTGGTATCTCTTCCCTTGGCGTACCGATCCCACCATCCAATCGATGTTGGTGATGATCGGGGCGATCCACGACCGCCTATCCAGCGGCGACCACGACTTCGACGCGCTGTGGGAGCGCCTGACCTCTCCCGATGATGCAGCGATCTCATTCCTGTTCCTGCCCATCGACGACATGGAGTCAGGAGACGACCTCTACATCAAGATGAACTCGCGGGGCAAGCCGCTCACTGAGTTCGAGGTGTTCAAGGCACGGCTGGAGAAGCTGCTAGGCAGCACCGGGCGCCAGACAGAACTCAGCGAGAAGCTGGACCGAGAGTGGTCGGACCTCCTGTGGCACTACGAGGGTGGCAACTTCCTCGTCGACGAGGAGTTCATGAACTACTTCACCTTCATCGTCGACGTTTGCGAGTGGCGGACTGGGTCGACCCGAACCCCAGACAGACTGCTGGAACGGGCACAGCGGGTGTTTGTGGATCACGAGGACGCGCAGACCCATCTCGAGTTCTTGTTCTTCGCGTTTGACACCTGGGTCGGCGCAAGGCCATCCGACAACGTACCGGCGGAGGTACTCACCGACCTGTTCAGAGTCGACAGCAACGCGGAGTCGGGGCTGTTGTTGTTCGAGTCACAGGACTCTAATCTCTTCGCGGCCTGCCTCGAACACTACGGAACCAAGCAGTTCTCGCTCGCCGAAACGATCTTCCTCTTCGCTGTGATCATTTTCCGGCAGACGTTTCCAGACGGCGAAAGAGAGGATCTGAATCAACGGCTGCGGTCGCTGCGCAACATCGCCGAGTCGGCACCGGACGATGTCCGCAGCGAATACATGCCCGAGTTGATCGCCTCGACTACCAAGTTGATGACCGACCCGGCCGACTCGTACCTCGATGGATTGAAGCGGTTCAACCAGGCCCGTATCGATGACGAAAGGCTCAAGCGAGACCTGCTTGCGGCGCACCCAGAGCTCCAAGAGTCGGTGTGCGCTCTTGAGGATCATGAACTGCTCCGAGGCCGACTCTTCGCGTTCGACCTTGACACGGCAACCCTCGATGCGCGCGGCGAGACCTTCCGTGCGGTCACCACAGTCGAGGCCCTTCCACATCTGGCCTCCGCCCTGTTGACCAAGGGTGACTACTCGCGATCCCTCGGCGCGCGGAGGCAGTTCGGCGTGCCCGGGCAACGTCGCGGTGGCGGATCGTGGAGAGACGTCCTCACCGGCGGATCACGAGATGGGCGAGAGGCGATGCGAGATGCCGTCGATCGACTCCTCGAGGATGTGGCAGGCCGTAACGAGCCCGTAGCCGACGCTCTGGAGGCAATCGTGAGCGAGTGGCTCACGGAGCAGGAGGCGTCTGGCCGCTACGACTGGCGCTACTACTTCGTGCGCTACCCAAGTATGTTGAGCGCACCGCAGGGGATCTACGTGGGCGAATACGACTCCGATGGAGTCGGGTACGGCTACCGCGTCGACATGCTCAAAGGCGGCGACTACCGTGCAGCCTTCACCGACCCATTCCTCCTTGCCGTGTGGGACGAGCTTGGACAGCCCCAATGGCTCACGAAGCCGGAGTTCCGTAGTTGGGACTACACGGGGACCGAAAAGGCGATGAAGCTGTCGGAGTCCGGAACCGGCATTCGCAGCCAGGACGCAGGATTCGAGATCGCCCTGCCGGACGACGCTACCCAAACCGCACTCGTCCACGCCGCGCTGGTGCCCTTCGGCATCGATAGCGACAACATCGTCCGCGTGAGCCCGAAGGACAGGCACGCCGAGTCTCTGGACTCGGAGGACCGCGTCCAGGTGGGCATCCAGTTGGCACGAGCCCTGCTCAAGGCCGGCCTGTAACCCTCGGATACCGGCTCGCCCGGGGGCGGCCGATTCTGTCGAACCGGCCCCGACGTGCAGTTCCATGACGAAGCAGATCCGGACCCTCGGTGTGCCTACGTGGTGCTCGCCGCCTTCAACGAAGGTAGACCACACGAACAGTTGACGATGGCCTACACCTACTCCGCTGTGGCGCAAGAATTCGCCCCCCAGCCCGACAGCATGGAGCAGCTTCCCGACGCTGGACTGGCAAGGAGCCCGCGACGCTGGAGACCTCATTGAGGATGGGCGTCGGGTAATCGACACCGACAAGCCAACGGGGTCACTCGCACACCTGACTCCTGAGAGCGGCTGCCACGAGAGGTGACCGCGCGACATCAGGAGTCAGGATGACGATTCCCATCCAGATGAGCCTGCACGGGTTCATCGCCACTGCACCGCAGATCAACTTCACCGCCAACGGCGGTGCTCGGTTCTATGCCCGAGTCGGGGTCGAGCACTACCGCAAGGAGACCGACGGCAGCTTCACGAAGCTGGAGCCGACGTTCCACGACCTCGTCGCCTACGCCAAGACCGCAGAGCGGGCCCACGCCAGGTTCAAGGTCGGGGACAACTTCGTCGCCTCGGGCTACATCAACGAGTACGAACTCGACCGCAACGGTCAGACCCAGGCCCGCGAGGAGTTCGTCGCCCGCAGGATCGGTCACGACCTCGCGCGCACGAGGTACGAGATCGACCGGACGCCGTCCCGCCAGCCCGACCCGCCCGGCGCGGACCTGCCGGCGGGCAAGGAGCCGGCCCAGGTCGTCTCGCTCTGAAGGCGGCCATCGATGACCGCCGACACCGAGCAGGCCCAGTTCGCGTTGATGGAGCCTGACGACTACGTCGTCGGTGGCGATCACCCCCTGGGCGGCAGCCCCGACTTTCGCGGGGCTGCCGATTCGGGTGACGAGCCACTGCACGCGATCAACTGGAACCTGCTCACCGCCGACGAGGCCGAGTCCGAGTGGCTCGACCTCAACGCGTGGGTCCACTGGTTGCGCGCGACGTACGGCCTGCCGCCGACCGTGATCCCGCCGTTCTGGCACCGGCACGACGAGCTGGTCTGGGAACTCTCCGCCCTGCACACGCACTGGCTGAACGCCTATGACCAGGACGGCAGCCCGTCCGCGCCGTTGGCGTGGCATCGCGACTTCGCCGACGCCCGCAACCGCCTGCGCGAGTGGGTCTCGACGAGCGGCACCAAGCTCGACCGTGACCGCCCCACACGGATCACCACGTGGCCGGGCGAGGAGCCAGTCGAGCCCGGGGTCGAGGTCGTGATCGAGGACCGGGAAGCCGACTTTCTCGCCTACGTCATGGAAGACGTTGTCGTCCGGCGGCGCATCGAGGAACACACCCGAGCGTTCACCAACGCGTCCTGACCCCTGCACAGCCAGTCCATCCGCGCGCTTGTCCACAACACCGGTCACTCGACCTCGGACCCCCGGCGGGTCGCTCACACGGTGGACCCCAACGAAAGGCACCATCATGTTGCTCGCCCACGCCGTCACCCTCGCCCAGGCCCGCTCCTACCTCGCCGCCCTGGCCGATCAGGCGCTCACCTTCAACGCGTCGGTCGAGTACGAGCGCGTCCTGCTCCAGGTCGACTTCCTGCACGGGGACTTCATCCCCGGCATCACCCGAGTCCCCGCCTACAGCCGCGACGTCCTGTTCGACGTCGCGTACGCGGCGATCGAGGAACTCGCCGAGCACGGCATCGACCTGCTCTCCGTCGAGCTGCTGCTCGACATGCTGGAGGTGGCCTGGGCAAAGGACTTGCCCTGATGTACGGCGAGAACACCGGCCACCTACGCCAGGCGCTCGGCGTACTCGCCCGCGAGCACCGCATCCAGCAACGCCTCGGCGGCAAGGGCATCCACACCGTGCCCGAGACCACGACCGTCGAGGAGCGGGAGGAACTCGGCAAGCAGATCCGCCGCTACCGCCAGTGCGTCCTGACCTGGAGCCTCCAAGCCGTCCGTGCCGCCAACCCGCGCATCAACCTCGAAGGCACCACCGGGCGATCCCGCGGCCCCGCTGAAGAACTGCGCTACCGACTCACCGAGGCACTCGCCGCGTCCACCGCCAGTCTTGCCCACGGCGACGAACTCATCACCGAGCAGCAGTTCGCCACCGTCGAGTCCTGGCGACAAGCCGCCCGCGCCGCCGCGCTCGGTGAACACGACTTCTCCGCCGGGGCCGGGTACGGCCGGCTCAGCGAGCAACAGTGCATGACCGTCCTCAAGGACGCTGCCGACGTCGTGCGGGGGCTGGTCGCGCTCGACCGTCGGTACGAAGGCGTGCCCGGTTGGCAGAAGCTCCACAACCAGGGATGGCTCGGTCGCGCGGCCGAGGCATGTGCCGCACACGCCGGGTATGACGAACCCGACTACACCGTCGACCGTCTCGGCTGGCGACCCGCGCCCCAACCGATGTACGGCCGGGGGATGCCCGGCCTGGCCGGAGTCATGCAGGCGCAATACAACCTGCTGCTCCACCTCGACGAGCTCCCCGACGCACGCAGCCTCCGCGTCGTCATGGACTCCCAACGCGTCGTCGCCCACGAAGCCGGGGCTCGAGTCGGTGATGTCGAACCCGAACTCGCAGCGAGGTGGACCACCCGCAAGCAGACCTACGTCAAGCTCGTCCAGGAGACCCGCGACCTCGGCGGCATCCTCGGCAAACCGAACGCAGCCGGCGACGGCGCCGTCGCTGCCAGCCGCGCCGAGAAACTCAGCCGCGACCCGCTTACCGACGCCAAGCAGTTGCACCAGCTCGACCGCCTCTTCACACATATCGACGAGCGAGTCTGCGCAGCCGTCGAGCACGGGATCAAGAAACGCCTCTATTTCCTGCGCGTCCCCTTCCCGCGAGTGGACGATCGAGGCCCCGGGATGGTGAAGGGCACACGGCACCGCTACGTGCCGATCACCTCACCAGTTCAGACCGACCTGATCGCCCTCGTGCGCCACGAACTGCGGACGGCGCCGATCAAGCCAGTCCCACCCCAAGGCGCCGCACAGAGCCGAGTCGACTTCGAAGCCGCGCTTTGTCACCGTCCGGGCGACCCGGGCCCGTTGGTGACGATGTGATCAGGCGCTGAGCGCTTTGCGTCGGACCGCGGCCAGGTCAGTCTCCAGCTTGTCCAGCGCAGACTTGAGATCGTCTGCGGGAGCAATCGCCTGGAGCACCAGCGAACGAACCACAGTGGAGACCGGCAAACCGCGCTGCTCGGCGTACGCCGCCAGTTCGTCGAACTCGTCCTCGCGGAACCGGACCTGGAGGTTGCGCGCACGTGGGTGCCCGCGCGTGATCTTCACATGGGAAGGCAGCGGCGCATCGGGTTCGCTGATGACCTCGGCCTCCTCTGCGGCCTGGGCCTCGGCCGCGATCAGGTCCTCAATCCTCTTGCCCATCAACCTCTCCTTCCTCTGCTTCGTAGCTGTCCTGGTTGTAGATGCGGCGGTCCTTCGCATTGGACGCCCACCCGTTGGCGCCGTACTCAACTCCGTCATCGACCACGACGATGACAGTGATCACTTGGTCGGCTGTGGTCGAGAACCCGATGATCCGGACACTCTGACCGCTTCTGCTGTTGTAGTCCGGGTCGATCACGACCCGGTTGGGGTCTCCGAGCGCTTCGTTCGCGACCTCCGGCGTGATCCCGTGGTTGGCCTGCATGTGCGTTGCGCCGTGAGTCCAGTCGACGCGCTCGAACACCCGGTTATCGTAATGCATTGCATTACGGATCGGTAGTGGCGTGACCTCGTTGGTGTCGTCCCCTGACTGTGTCTGGTCACCTGGGGTCATCACGCACCACCTGCGGTGCGAGGGCTTCGAGGATCTCGGCCGTCACCGGATTCACGATCTCGTCGGGCTCGATGTAGTGCTCCTTCGTGATCTGCGAAGAGGTGTGCCCGAGCATCTCGGCCGCGAGGTCGGCCCCACCCGCACGATCGAGGAACGTGGCAACCGTGCGCCGGAACGAGTGCGGTGTGACGCCCTCGACGCCCGTTCCCACCAAGATGGCCCGCAGACGTCGGCGGACGTTGTTGGTCGTCAGCGGGGTCCTGTTGCGGGTGAAGAAGATCAGATGCTCACTGTCCTCCGAGGCAACCTTCACCAGGCGCTCACGCAATACCGCGGCTGCCCAGCTCGGCACCGAGACAGTCCTCGTCGACTTCGCCGTCTTGGGGTGCGGCTGGCGATGCGTCGGCTTGCGTGCCGGCGAGACGATGGTCCCGCAGATGCGCACCGTGGCCGGCGAACTGGTGACATCCACATCGCACTTGCGGATCGCCAGGACCTCACCGATGCGAGCCGACGTACCGAGCATCACGTCGATGATCTGCTCCAACTGTCCATCCGGCGGCGGGCCGCACAGACCCGGTTCGCGTCGCCATCGATGGGCCGCAGCTCGGATCGTCTCCACCTGATCGACCGTGAGCGCCTTGGCCTGCGACGGTGGCTTGTTCAGCTTCGCGGTCTCGCGCACCGGGTTCTCGCGCAACGCGTCGTACCGCACCGCCAGACCGAGCGCCAGGCTGAGCACCGTCTTGGCCTGCTTAGCCGTGCTGTAGCTCTTCGTCTTCGCCAGCGTCTTGAGGAAGCGGTCGACCCGTCCCGTGGTGATCTCACGCAGCGTGTAGTTCTCGAAGGCCGGCATGACCAGTTGCCGCATGTTGCGTTCGTAGAGCGCCCGCGTGCTGTCGGCAACCTTGCCCTCCAGGTCGAGGTCGTCGAGCCAAAGCTCGACGAGTCTCGTGAAGGAACTGTCCGGTGTCACCTCGGTGTACGTCGTCCGGCTCGCCCTCGCAGCGAGTGCCTCCTTGAGGTTGCGCTCGGCCGTCTTCTGCGTCGCTCCCACCGCCGAGACCCGGCGGAGTTGGCCGTCATCGTCGCGGTAGCGGGTGCGTGCTCGGACCTGGCCGCTGGGCAGCTTCTCGAAGTTGATGCCACCGAATGTTCCGATGGCGGTACGTCGCCTACCTGTCATGGCCGATCACCTCAACTCGGCCTGCGTCGACGTGCGTTGGTCCAAGAGCCAGTCCTGGATGTCGCTGACGAAGTACCGAACGTGACGACCGACCCGCACCGAGGCGGGGCCGACGCCTTCCTGACGCCACTTGTAGAGCGTCTTCACAGGCAGGTCGAGGTACTCGGCGAGCTCCTCGATCCCGATCAGCGGCGCGAGGCCGCCCAAGGTGGTGTGGGTGTCCATGCGCGCTAGGTGCGCCGTGCTTCCCGACTGAGTGAGCAACAACGAGCAGTAGCGGGCAGAGATTTCGCGGCAAGGCCTCGATCGCCGCTGCGCAGCGGCAAGAGTGGCCACTTTCTGGCCCACGGATCAAATCTCTAAACCTTTCAGGCCCGGAGATTCGCTGAATCTCCGGGCCTGATGAGTAGCGGGGGCAGGATTTGAACCTGCGACCTCTGGGTTATGAGCCCAGCGAGCTACCGAGCTGCTCCACCCCGCGTCGGTGATCACAACCTTAGGGGATGGCGTCCGCCAACCCAAATCGGAAGGGCGTGGCTCCGGTCACCCGCCGGACGACGAGGCCGAGGGCGACTCCGGCGGGGACGCCGAGGGCGAGGTGGACGGGGACCCCGACGAGGATTTGCCGCCCTGGCTGTCCGGGAGCTGGCTGGACAGGTCGAAGGCCCGGTTCACCAGGTCCTTGCCGAGCTTCGTCTCGCGGGCCCAGGTGACGGTGTCGCCACTCTTCAGCGCCTCGTCCGCATTCACGAAGTGCGCCTGCGCCTGGTCGATGAGGCTGCGGATCTGGCTCACCAGCGAGCCGGTCGGCTTGCCGCCGCCGGGGTTGCCTCCACCACCGGACGGGCTCGTCGGCAGGGTGCGGTTGAGGGCGTCGGCGAGCGCGGCGGGCAGCGACGTGCCGATGCCGACCTCGTCGTTGTACGACACCAGGACGTAGGCGAGGCTCGGGTAGCTCACCGACGAGCCGGCGCGCACGGCGTACACCGGCTCGACGTACACGAAACCGCCGTTGACCGGCAGCGTGAGGAGGTTGCCGTTGATGACCTGGCCGCCACTGCGGTTGAACTGCGCGAGCCGGTCCGCCACCTCGGTGTCGGAGTTGAAGTCGTTGGCCACCTGCCCAGGACCCTTGGCGTTCTGGTCCTTGAGCTGGAGCACCTCGATCTTGCCGTAGTCCGCCGACGCGGCGTCGGAGTTGACCGAGACGAACCCCGCCAGGTTGTTCTTGTTGTAGGGGACGAAGGTCGAGGTCAGCGAGTAGACGGCCTGACCGGAGGAGTCGTCGAAGAGGCGGTACGGCGGCTGCAGCCGACTCGGTGAGTTCGGGTCGCTCGGGACCTGCCAGCGGTTGTTGCCGCTGTAGAACTGGATCGGGTCCTGCACGTGGTAGCGCGCGAACTGGTAGCGCTGCACCTTGAACATGTCCTCGGGGTAGCGCAGGTGGTCACGCACCTCGTCGGGGATCTCGGAGTTCGGCTTCACGGTGCCCGGGAAGACCTTCTCCCAGGTCTGCAGGATCGGGTCGTCCTCGTTCCAGGCGTACAGCGTCACCGTGCCGTCGTACGCGTCGACCGTGGCCTTGACCGAGTTGCGCATGTAGTTGATCTCGTCGGTCGGGACCGTGCGCAGGGTGTCGTTCGTCTGGAGCGAGTCGGTGGTCATCGTGTCGAACGACTCGCGCTCGGCGTTGGGGTAGCGGTCCGTCGTCGTGTAGCCGTCGAGCACCCACAGGATGTGGCCGTTGGCGACGATGGGGTACGGGTCGCTGTCGACCGTGAGCCACGGCGCGAACTTCTCGACCCGCTCGCTCGGGTCGCGGTTGTAGAGCACCTCGCTGTCGCCGGTGACCCGGCCGGAAAGCAGGAAGTTGGTGTCGCCGAACTTCACCGCGTACATCAGCTGGCGGAACGAGCTGCCGATCGGCACCCCGCCGCTGCCGTCGTACGTCGTGGTCGTGAGCTGGCCGGAGTCGTCCGCGCCGCCGGTGGCCAGGTCCTGCTCCACGTCCTTGGCGCCGGGGGCCTTGCCGACGATCGAGTAGTCGGGACTCTGCTCGCCGAAGTAGACGCGCGACTCGAAGCCACCGGTCGCCTGCGACAGCGCATCCTGGCCCGGAGCCGTGCCCTCGGCCCACTGCGTCTTGTCGTCCGAGCTGTCGACCGGCAGGTCGTCGTTCGTGGTGCGCTGGTTGCCGTACGCCGCGATGATCCCGGAGCCGTGGGTGTAGACGGTGTGCAGGTTGGACCAGTTGCGGTCCCCGTCCGGGATGCCGGACTGGTTCAGCTCCCGGACGCCGAGCACGAGGGCGCGGTCCGCTCCCGCGATGTCGTAGCGGTCGACGTCGAGCACGTCCGCGACCGAGTAGAAGGCGCGCGCCTGCTGCACCTGCTCGAAGGTCGGGCTCACCAGCTTCGGGTCGACGAGCGGCACCGACTCGGTCTCGCGGTCGAGTACCGACTGGTCGGGGTTGTCCACGGTGGCGTCGATGATGTCCTTGACCTCGATGCCGTCGAGGTCGTACGCCGACCGCGTGGCGTCGATGTTCGCCTTGATGTACGGCTGCTCCTTGTCCGCCTCGGACGGCTTCACCTGGAACTGCTGCACGATGCCCGGCCAGATCAGGCCGAGCAGGATCGCCGACACCGCGAGCAGCGCCAGGCCGACCGACGGCAGCAGCCAGGTGCGCCGCCAGACGTTGACGAAGAACAGCACCGCGCAGATGACCGAGATGCCCAGCAGGATGTTCTTCGCCGGCAGCACGGCGTGGTCGTCGGTGTAGTTCATGCCCGTGATCAGCGTGCCGCCCTGGTTGACCAGGTCGTAGCGGTCCAGCCAGTAGTCCGCGGCCTTCACGAGCACGAACAGTCCGAGCAGCAGCGACAGCTGCACCTGCGCGGCGCCGGAGAACCGGTCCCGCGGGGTCTGCAGCCGGATGCCGCCGTACAGGTAATGCACCACCGCCGACGCGATGATCGAGATCACCAGCGTGGCCATCGCGAAGTCGACCAGGTAGTGCAGCCACGGCAGGTCGAAGACGTAGAAGCCGATGTCCTTGTGGAACCAGGTGTCCTGCTGGTGGAACGGCACGCCGTTGCGCCACAGGAGGTAGTTGCGCCACTCCCCGATCGCGGAGCTGCCGGCGAACGCGCCGAGCACCACGGCGACGCCGACCAGCAGCCAGGTGCGGATCGGGGTCACCGCGTCGCGGTAGCGGTCCAGGCCGTTCTGCTCGCTCGAGCTCGGCCGGAAGAACGGGCGGAACCGGTAGGCGAGGTAGATGTTCAGGCCGACAACACCGGCCATCAGCAGACCGAAGACCAGGAACAGCACGGTCTTGGTCCAGAACAGCGTGGTGAAGACCTCGGAGTAGCCGGCGTCCTGGTACCAGAGCCGGTCGGTGTAGAGGTTGGCGAACGTGCTGAGGCCGAGGAAGCCGAGCACCAGCACCACCGCGGTGATGATCAAAGCGCGTGAGCGCCGTGACCCGGTCCGCGCCGGCGGCCGGTTGTCCCCCGCACCCTCGTCGAACAGCTCGCTCATCCCTGGTTCTCCTCCTCCAGCGTGGCGACGAGGAGCTGCAGCAGCCCGGGCACCAGGTCGGCGCCTCCGACCACGGACTGGTCGTCGTCGTGGGCGCGCAGTCGCAGCGCGCAGTACGTCGCTCCGGCGCGGGTCGCGCCCGCCACGATCCGCACCTCCTGCCGGTCAGGGTGCTCGCGGGCGAACTCCTCCGCGGAGGCCGGGTCGTCGGGGATGAGCGGGTCGGCGTCCGGGGGCAGCACGAGCCGCTCCACCACCGCCGCACACCCGGTGACCTCCGGTGGCCAGGCGATCGACTCGAGCGCGACCTCGAGCGGCTGGTCGGGCACCAGCAGCTCCTGCTCGACGGGCGTGAACGAACCCTCGGCCGAGGCCGAGTCCAGGCCCATCGCGGCGGCCAGGGCCGGCTCCCGCTCGACCAGCTGGGCGGTGTCGACGAGCGCGTAGAGCCGGGCGGGCCGGTCCCAGCCCTCTCCGGCGGCGTGGTGCTCGATCTCGAGCACCACCGCGGCCAGGGCCGGGTCGACGTCGAGATCGGCGTCGAAGTCGGTCACGAGCTCCCCTCCTCGCAGCTGGGCAGGTCGGCGTTCGGGTCCTTGACCCACGCGTCGATCGCCAGGCGCGCGTCGTGCATGGTGTCCGCCTTCACCAGGCGCATGTCGCCGTTCGGCGCGCCGAGCGCATCCTCGCAGTTGTCGGGGGGCACGAGGAACAGCTGCGCCCCGGCGTCACGGGCGCCCACGATCTTCTGCTGGATGCCGCCGATCGGGCCGACCGTGCCGGTGGCGTCCATGGTGCCGGTGCCGGCCACGGTCTCCCCGCCGGTCAGCGAGCCGGGCGTCAGGGTGTCGTAGATGCCCAGGGAGAACATCAGCCCCGCGCTCGGGCCGCCGATGCCCGGGTTGATGTTGATGGTCACGTCGACCGGAAGGTCCGGCTTGGCCTCCGTGCCGACCTGGATGCCGACCTGCGGCTTGCCGTCGACGGTGTCCGGCGTGACCTGCACGGTCGTGCGCTCGTCGTCGCGGCGTACGACGAAGTCGACCGGCGCGCCGGCGGGTGCAGCCGTCACCGCGTCCACGACGTCGTCGGAGGACGAGACGTCGGTGCCGTCGACGGCGAGGATGACGTCGCCGGACTCGAGGTTCCCGTCGGCCGGCGCACCCTTCGTCACGCCCGCGACGACCGGCTCGGTGACGTCGTAGCCGAGCTCCTCCAGGGCGACCGCGGTCGCGGCGTCCTGCGAGGACGTCATCTGGGCGGCACCCTCCTGGCGGTTCTGCTCGACGGTCTCGTCCTGGCGGTACACCGCGTCGTAGGGGTAGACGGCGTCCTCGTCGCTGATCCAGTCGTGCATCAGCTCGAACAGGTTGTTCCGGCCGTTGGGCTTGGGCTGCGAGACGTAGACCGTGGTCATCCGCACCTGCCCGTCGTCGGGATAGGACTTGCGTCCCTCGACCTGGATGATCTGCTTGCCGTCGTCGTTCTTGCCGAGCACGTTGACGGTCAGCCCGGGCTCGTAGGTGACGTAGGGCAGGGGTACCAGGGCGGCGGTCACCCACAGGGCGATCAGCAGCGGCACGGCCAGGATGCCGGCGAGGGTGCGCTGCGTCATGCGGCCAAGACTGTCAGATCAGCCCTAGGACACGCGTCGTGAGGGCCGCACCGCGATGCCGGTGGACCGGTCGGGGGCGGGTTGCTCGACGGCGTACCCCGGCGCGGGGCGGTGACGTCGCCGCGGCTCGCCCTCCAGCGCGGTGGCGAGCCGGCGGACGGCGACCTCGCGGTCCACCTCACCGCGACCCTCGCGGCCGAGCCAGGCGACCCACAGCATCGCCACGATCGTGACCACGACCGACGGCACCAGCCAGAGCAGGATCTCCACACCGTGAGGGTAGGTGGGTGGGGTGGCTGCGGGCGGGAGGCTCGCGCGCGCCTGTCGGGATCCCCGGCTCACCGGGGATCCCGGCACTTACCGGGCAGTGCAACGCCCCAAAAGCGAAAGGAGTGCCTGTGGAGCAGGACCGCCACGGGCCGCGCCGGGGGCTACGGCGTGCCGACCCACTCGTCCGAGCCGTCGGCGAAGCGCTGGTGCTTCCAGATCGGCACGTCGGCCTTGATGGTGTCGATCAGCGCACGGGACGCGGCGAACGCGTCGCCCCGGTGGGAGGCGGTGGTCGCGACGACGACCGCGATGTCGCCGATCGCGAGCGTGCCGACCCGGTGAACGGCGGCGACGCCCTGCACCTCGTGCTCCTCCGCGACCCGCTCGCAGACCGCGCGCATCGTCTCCAGGGCGCTCGGGTGGGCGGAGTAGTCGAGCCCGTCGACGCCCTTGCCACCGTCGTGGTCACGCACCCGGCCGACGAACAGCGTGAGGCCGCCGGAGGCGTCGTCGTCGAGCGCGGCGACCACCTCGGCGACGTCCAGCGGGGTCTCGCGCAGGTCCACGAGTCGTACGGCGGAGCTCACAGGATGACCCTAGGCCAGGCGCGTACGGTTGAGCCATGAACGACAGTCCGGACGAGACGCCCGACGACGGCCAGAACCCCTTCAAGGGCACGCCGTTCGAGCAGATCTTCGGCGCCATGGGTGGCGCCGTGGGCGGTGGACTGGGTGGCGCGGCGGGCGGGATGCCCGACCTCAACCAGCTGTTCAGCCAGATCCAGTTCCTCATGCAGCCGTACGACGGCCCGCTCAACTGGGACTTCGCCCTGGACATGGCGCGCAAGGCCGCCGCCCAGGAGCCGGACCCGACGCCCAGCCAGAAGCAGAAGGACGCGGTGGCGGACGCCGTCCGCCTCGCCGACCACTGGCTCGACGACACCACGGCGTTCCCCTCGGGCGTCAGCTCGACTGCTGCCTGGAGCCGCGCCGAGTGGATCGTCGGCACCACCGACGTGTGGAAGGTGCTCGTCGAGCCGATCGCGGAGTCCTCGGTGAACGCGCTCTCGGGCGCCCTGCCCGCGGAGGCCCAGGCGATGTCCGGGCCGCTGCTCGGCATCCTGGGCAAGGCGGTCGGCGGCATGCTCGCCCAGCAGGTCGGCTCTGGCCTCGGCGCGCTCGCCGCCGAGGTGCTCAGCGTCTCCGACATCGGGCTGCCGCTCGCGGCGGCCGGGAAGGCCGCGATCCTGCCCGTCAACGTCGCGGCGTTCGCTGCCGGGCTGGACGTGACCGAGGACGACGTCCTCCTCTACCTCGCCCTGCGCGAGGCCGCGCACCAGCGGCTGTTCGCGCACGTGCCGTGGCTGCGCGACCACCTGATCGGCGCGGTCGCCGACTACGCCCGTGGCATCGAGATCAACGCCGAGGGCATCCAGTCGCGCATCGAGGAGCAGATGCGCGGGATCGACCCGTCGAACCCGGAGTCGATGCAGGAGCTGCTCGAGGGCGGCCTGTTCGACATGCCGCGCTCCCCCGCTCAGGACGCCGCGCTCCAGCGGCTCGAGGTCACCCTCGCGCTGGTGGAGGGCTGGGTCGACGAGGTCGTCGGCCAGGCGACCGCGGAGCGGATGCCCTCCGCCGGGAAGCTGCAGGAGGCCTTCCGGCGCCGCCGCGCGGCCGGCGGCCCGGCCGAGCAGACGTTCGCGACGCTGGTCGGCCTCGAGCTGCGCCCGCGCCGGCTGCGGGACGCCTCCACGCTGTGGGGCTCGCTGCGGACCCGGCAGGGCACCGAGGCCCGCGACGGCGTCTGGATGCATCCCGACCTGCTGCCGACCGCCGCGGACCTCGACGACCCGCTCGGATTCCGCGAGGACGCGACCGCGCCGCCCGAGCTCAGCGACGCGGACTTCGACACGGAGCTGCAGAAGCTGCTGGACCCCGGCCAGCCCGACGAGTGACGCTCCACGCCGATGCGCTGGCCCTCCTCGAGGGCTGGCGCGCTCCGAACGACGGCCAGGAAGCACTGCGCCGGCGGTACGTCGATCACCTCCGCTCGCACCCGGACGGGCTGTCCCGCGGCTGCCGACCCGGCCACGTCACGGCGAGCACCCTGGTCGTGAACGAGGCCGGCGACGCCGTGCTGCTGACGCTGCACGCCAAGGCCGGGCAGTGGTTCCAGCTCGGCGGTCACTGCGAGCCGGCTGACGAGACGCTCGCCGGCGCCGCGCTGCGCGAGGCGGCCGAGGAGTCCGGACTCGGCGGGCTCGCGCTCGACCCGGAGCCGGTGCAGCTGAGCGAGCACGCCGTACCGTTCTGCGGCCCGGACGCGCCCGGAGGACCGGTCCACCATCTCGACGTGCGGTTCCTCGCGGTGGCGCCGGACGGCGCCGGGCACGCGGTGAGCGAGGAGTCGCTGGACGTGCGCTGGTGGCCGGCGGACGCGCTGCCGGATCCTCAGGACGACCTGGTCGAGCTGGTCGCGCTCAGTCGAGCTCGTCGCCGGGCGGCAGGTCGAGGTGTGCCGCCGTCGACCAGCCGATGAGGTAGCCCTTCGCGCGCTCGGCCTGCGGGTAGCGGTCCACCCACGCCCAGAACTTCGCGTCGTGGCCCGACTCGAGCAGGTGCGCGAGCTCGTGCACCAGCACGTAGTCGACGACCCACTGCGGCATCCCCTGCAGGCGGGCGGAGAGCCGGATCGTGCGGTCGCCCGGAGTGCACGAGCCCCACCGGGACTGCTGGTTGTCGACCCAGCGGACCGACTCGGGGGTCGCCAGGCCGCCGAGGTACTTGTTGCTGAGCTCGCGGGCCCGCCGGAGCAGGTCCCCGTCGCTCGGCTTGCGCCGTCGCTCGGAGCGCTCCAGCCGGGCCAGCATCTTCTCGACCCACTCCGCCTCCTCCTTGCGGGAGAGCGAGGCGGGGATCATCACGACCACGCGGTCGCCGTCGCGGTAGGCGGAGACGGTACGCCGGCGGCGCTTGGACCGCCGCACCTCCACCTCCGGCCGCGACATGAGCCGAACCTACCCGTTCGCCCAGGTCAGCAGCCGGTCCCGCGGCCAGGTGTTGACGATGCGATCCGGGTGGATCCCGGCCGCCTCGGCGCGCTCGCAGCCGTACACCTGGAAGTCCAGCTGGCCGGGCGCGTGCGCGTCGCTGTCGATCGAGAACAGGCAGCCGGTGTCGCGGGCCAGCTCCAACAGCTTCGTGGGCGGATCCCGGCGCTCGGGGCGGCTGTTGATCTCGACCGCGACGTCGTGCTCGGCGCAGGCCTCGAACACCGCCTTCGCGTCGAACTGCGACCCGGGCCGGGTCCCCCGGCCGCCGGTGACCAGCCGGCCGGTGCAGTGACCGAGGACGTTGGTGCGGGGGTTCCGGATCGCGCCGATCATCCGCCTGGTCATGTCCTTCGCGTCCATCTTGAGCTTCGAGTGGACGCTCGCGACCCGCACGTCGAGCCGCGCGAGCAGGTCGTCGTCCTGGTCCAGGGAGCCGTCGTCGAGGATGTCGACCTCGATGCCCGTGAGCAGCGTGAAGCCGTCGCCTCCCCGGGCGGCGAGGTGCTCGTTGACGGCCGCGACGACGCCGAGCTGGCGCCGCAGCCGCTCGGGGCTCAGCCCGTGGGCGATCGTGAGCCGCGGCGAGTGGTCGGTGAGCACGAGGTACTCGTGGCCCAGCTCGAGCGCGGTGAACGCCATCTCCTCGATGGGCGAGCCGCCGTCGGACCAGTCCGAGTGGGAGTGCAGGTCACCGCGCAGCTCGGCCCGCAGCCCGTCGCCGCCCTCGGTGAGCGGAGCACCGTGCTCACGCTCGAGAGCGGCCAGCCGCTCCGGCATCTCTCCACGCACGGCCGCGGCGATCACCTTCGCGGTGCTGGCGCCGACGCCGGGCAGGTCGGTGATGCTGCCGTCCTCGACCGCCGCGGCCACCTGGTCCGGCGGCAGCGGGAGGATCGTCGCGGCAGCGTTCCGGTACGCCTTGACCTTGTAGGTCTCCTCGCGCCCGCGCTCGAGCAGGAACGCGATCCGGCGCAGGGCGGCCACCGGACCGCCGTCGTACGGCTCCGACACGCCGGCCTCCTCGCGATTTCGCGGTCTCGTCACCCGTTCTTCTTTCGTCCACACCCGGTGGAGGGCCATTGTCGCTGGTCAGCCGCCGGTACGCCGCACCGGACTCCGCCTCGTCCACAACGGCATCCCGGGCTCGTCCACCGGCCCGGGCCACTCGTCCACAGCTTTATCCACAGCTCTGTCCACAGGCGGGGACGGTCCCGCGTTGACCCCCGTCGGCGGCGGCTCCTAGCGTGTGCGGCAGATGGGGCCCTCGGCCCACCAACGGACGCTCGCAAGGGGAAGGCAAGCGTCCACGCGGTGGCCGGGGGCCCTCTCACGTCCCCGGTCACCTGCCC
The DNA here is from genome assembly GCF_000620645.1 of Nocardioides sp. URHA0032. Classification (GTDB taxonomy): domain Bacteria; phylum Actinomycetota; class Actinomycetes; order Propionibacteriales; family Nocardioidaceae; genus Nocardioides. The sequence goes on from NZ_JIAV01000019.1 coordinate 135,232, forward strand.
CGGACCTCAGACGCCCCGGAAGGTCGGGGGCCGCTTCTCCTGCGCGGCGCGGATCCCCTCCTGGAGGTCCGCCGTCGCCAGCGTGATCGGCTGGGCCATCGCCTCCCACTGCAGGCAGCTCTCGAGGTCGGCGTGCCCGCCGTCGCGGAGCGCCAGCGTCGTCAGCTTGCTCGGGATCGGGGCGGTCGCCGCGATGCCGGCCGCCGTCCCGAGCACGTCGTCGAGGAACGACGCCGGGTCGACGACGCGCGAGACCAGGCCGAGGCGGAGCGCCTCGTCCGCGTCGACGACCCGGCCGGTGAGCAGCAGGTCCCGCGCGTGCGCCGCGCCCACGACGTTCGGGAGCAGGAAGGTCGCGGCCATGCCGGGGTGCATGCCGAGCTTGACGAACGGCGCGCCGAGGCGAGCCCCGGTGGCGGCGTACCGGAGGTCGCAGGCCAGCGCCAGGCAGAGGCCGGCGCCGATCGCCGGTCCGTTGACGGCCGCGATGGTCGGGACCTCCAGCTTCCGGATCGACAGCCAGGCCCGGTAGAACGCGATCATCCGGGTGCGCAGCTGGTCCACGGTCGCGTCCGGTTCGCTGGCGATCCACGACGTGTTGCCCCCGGAGCAGAACGCCGAGCCCTCGCCGGTCACCACGACGACGCGCACGGACCGGTCCGCGGCCAGCTCGTCGACCGCCGCCACCCAGGACGCGGTCATCTGGTCGGACATCGCGTTGCGCTGGTCGGGGTTGTCGAGGGTGAGGACGGCGACGCCGTCGGAGGGGCGCTCGAGGCGCAGGTGCGAGTGCTCGGACATGGGCTCAAGGTACTGATCGGCGGCGCGACACGCCGTGACCGGTTTCACCGCTCACGGTGTGCCTGCGCGGGTTGTGTGCACCCGTGTCGTAGGGTCGAGGCGGTCCGGCGGCACATGCGTCGGACTCCGGCGGGTCTTCCCTTCGTTACCCCGTCGCGACGACCGAGAGATGAACTAGGCAAGGAGGCCGTCATGGCGGAGACCTGGAGCGGCGAGTTCTACTGCGTGAAGTGCAAGGAGAAGCGCGAGGCCGAGGGCGAGGTCAAGGTCAACGACAAGGGCACCCGGATGGCGAAGGCCGTCTGCCCTGTCTGTGGCACGAACCTCAACCGGATCCTCGGCAAGGCCTGACCTCAGCGCAGCGCCCCACGAGTTGATACGGCACCCGCCCGGTCCGCGTGACCGGGCGGGTGTCGTCTTGTCCGGGCTGTCGAGCCGGGCTCGTGGCCGGCCTGTGGAGAGGCGCCACCGCGTGGCGCCGACGGGGTAGATGCCCTGCATGACCTTCCTGCGACCGGGGCTGCACGTCGTCCGTCGCGACGACCGCCACCTGCAGGTCGGGGTCGACCCGCCGTGGCGGGTGGTGGTGCCGGACCACCCCGGCGTACGCCGGCTGCTCGGTGAGCTGGCCGCAGGCGTCGCCCCCGAGCCGGCCGGCGAGGCGGAGCACCGGACGCTGCTGGCGCTGGGCCGGGCGGGGATGCTCGTCGAGCGGGCCCGGCCGGCACGGCGGACCGTGACGGTCCAGGCCGACGACGAGATCGGCGACGAGGTCGCCCGGGCGCTCCACGCGTCCGGCTGCGAGCTCGGGGACGGCTCGGTGGCCCTGCTCGCGGCCGCCGGCGAGATCGCCCGCACCGACGCCGACGCGCACGTCCGGGACGGTCGTGCGCACCTCGTCCTCGCGGCCGGCGTGGCCGGCTGGACGGTCGGGCCGTTCGTGGTGCCGGGCGCCAACGCCTGCCTGCGGTGCGTCGACGCGCACCGCGGCGAGAGCGATCCCCGGCGCGCGCTGGTGGTCGAGCAGCTGGCGGGGCTGCCCGCCGCGCCCGACGACCCCGCACTGGCGACGCTGGCGGCCGCCTGGGCGGTGCGTGACGTGCTCACCCACCTCGACGGCGGGCGGCCCTCCACGTGGTCCGCGACGGTCGAGCTCGGGTCCGACCTGCGCCCGCGCCGGCGTACCTGGTCGCGGCACCCGCACTGCGGTTGCTCCTGGGGCTAGCCGGGCCTGCGCTCGATGCGCCCGGGCTCACCAGAACTCGGAGTCGAGCTTCCCCTCCATCGAGCGCAGGTGCGCGCGGGAGCACTCGTCGCAGTACGTCTTCCGGTGACCGTTCTCGACCGCGACCGTCCAGGACAGGGTCGTCGCGTCGTCGGTCTCGGTGCGTCCGCAGAAGTCGCAGGTCGCCATGGCTCCAACCTAGCCCGGACGTGCAGGAGGGGCCGGTACGACGTCCTGTCGTACCGACCCCTCCGTGTGACACCCGCGACCAGGTCAGTCCTGAGGTGTCGTCACAGCGCTCGGGCGAGGGCCAGTCGAGCCTGCTGGGCTGCCTGCTCGGCCTTGCGGCTGAGCCGGCGGGCGCGGACCATCTGGGCCCCACGCCGGAGCTGCTGCGCCTCTCCCAGGCGCGCGGACATTTGTGCGCGGGCCAGATTTTCGTGCATGAGATTCATGTCGTGCCGTCCGTTCGGGTTGAAGTTCACGTTCATCGGTGGTGGTTGCTTTCTGGTGTGTCCGGCGCGCTCAGAGCGACCGGGCGAGTGCGAGCCGGGCCTGCTGGGCGATCTCCTCGGCGCGGCGGCCGGATCGGAGCACGCGGGTCAGCTGGCGACCCGGTCGGCACTGCTGTGCCTCACCCAAGCGGGCGCTCACCTGAGCGCGGGCCAGGTTCTCGTGGCTGAGATTCATCTCGGTGTCCTTGACGTCGTTGTCGGAAGGGTGGTGGTGCTGGACGCTGCCGGTACTGACTAGGCGGCGACTTCGTTCTTGCGGGGCCGGCCGCGGGGCCGCTTGCGCGCGATCACCACGCCCTGGAGGAAGAGCTGCCCTCCCCAGACGCCCCACGGCTCGCGGCGCTCGAGGGCACCGTCGAGGCAGAGGGACCGCACGGGGCACTCCTGGCAGAGGGCCTTCGCGGACTCCACGTCGACGGGCGACTCGGCGAACCACAGCTCGGGGTTGTTGACCCGGCAGGGCAGCAGCTCGTCGTCGACCTGGCTGGCCTGGTCGTGCAGCTGTCCCAGGCTGACCGCTTCGAACGACTCCGTCATCGGCAGCGCCCCATCGGTGCGGACGAGTTCACTGATGGTCATGTTTCACCTCCTTCTGACCTGATCGCGTTGGGTGGTGCGGTTCGTGGTCGAGATCCAGCTCTGTGAGAAACAGAAAGGCCGCGGATCCCGGTTCGGGTTCCGCGGCCTGGAGGCTGCCGATGCTGTTGGTTCTCAACAGGTCGGTGGTCTCCAGGCACTGGTCCCCGGGAAGTAGGACTGGGCAAGGCCCATGTCTCCCTTGGTGGCGCCCGTCGTGACGGCGATGCCGGCGCGCTCGCGCACGACGATCGTCGCCGCAGCGGTGCAGACATCCGTGCTCACGCCGAAGGCGTGGCCGCCGGAAATGGGCATGCCGAAGCCGGACGGGGTCTGAGCCGTCATCCAGAGCTTGGTGCTGTTCACGAGGCCACCTCCTTCGGTTCTTCGGGCGCCGATCCTGCCAAAGATCGTGGTGCGCGTCTGATTGCTTGTCCGGAAACCTATCGTCAGGTGCGTGTAATGGGCAAACGATTTAGTGGGTATTTCCCCATTTTTTTCGCTTTGTTCCGGTGCAGGCGCTCAGCCGACCACCGACAGCACGTCCTCGCCGTACCGCTCGAGCTTGGACCGGCCGATACCGCTGATCCGCAGCAGCGCCTCGGGGGTGCGCGGCTTCTGCTCGGCGATCAGCTGGAGGGTGGCGTCGGTGAAGACGACGAACGCCGGCACGCTCTCCTCGCCCGCTCGCTCCTTGCGCCAGTCGCGGAGCCGCTCGAACAGCTCCTCGTCGTACGACGCCGGGCAGTCCGCGCAACGGCCGCGCTTCTTCTCGGCACCGGTGGCGAGCGGCCGGCCACACTCGCGGCAGCTCGCGACCTTGCGGTGCCGCGGCTGGTCGGTGCGGGCGCGGGCCTCGTCGGGCAGCAGCGGGTCGAGGAACCGGGACGGCTTGCGGGACGCGCGGCCACCGGGGTTGCGCGACAGCGCCCACGACAGGTGCAGGTCGAGGCGGGCGCGGGTCATGCCGACGTAGAGGAGCCGGCGCTCCTCCTCGATCGCGAGGGGGGTGTCGGCGTAGGTGATCGGGAGCGTGCCGTCCTGGAGGCCGCAGAGGAAGACGGCATCCCACTCCAGGCCCTTGGCGGCGTGGAACGTCGCGAGCGTGACGCCGTCGGCGACCGGGGCGTGCTGCTCGGCGGCCCGGCGGTCGAGGTCGTCGACGAACGCGTTCAGCTCCGCGTCGGGGTGGCTGGTCGCGAACTCCGCGGCCTGGTCGACCAGCGCCTGCCAGGACTCCCAGCGGTCGCGGGTCTGGCCGCGGGCGGTGGGGGCGTCCGGCGTCCAGCCCATGCCGGCCAGTGTCGCGCGGACCACGTCGACCCAGTCGTCGGCGGTCGCGGACTCGCCCGACCGGGCCGACCCGCGCAGCCGGGTCACCGCCTCCCGGACCTCCGGGCGCTCGAAGAACCGGGCGGCGCCGCGGACGACGTACGGCAGGCCGCGCGCGGCGAGCGCCTCCTCGAACGCCTCGGACTGGGCGTTGATCCGGAACAGGATCGCCACCTCGCCGAGGGACCGGCCGGCGTCGCGCATCCGCAGCACCTGCGCCGCAACGGCCTCCGCCTCGGCGACCTCGTCGGGGCGGGGGGTGTAGCTGACCGACGGGCCGGACGGCCGCTGCGCGCGCAGCTCGACGCCCTGGCTGGGCGAGCCCGCGAGCAGGGTGTTCGCGGCGTCGACGACCTCGGGGGTGGACCGGTAGTTGCGGACCAGCTCGACCGAGGTGGTGCCGGCGTACTTCTGCGGGAAGTCGCGGAGGTACGCCGCGTTGGCGCCCGCGAAGGAGTAGATCGTCTGGGCTGGATCGCCGACGACGCAGAGCTCGTCGCGACCGCCCAGCCAGAGGTCGAGCAGGGCGGACTGGAGCGGCGAGACGTCCTGGAACTCGTCGACGACGAACCACTTGTACTGGCGGCGTACCTGGGCGGCGACGCGCTCGTCCTCGGCCAGCAGGCCCGCGGTCAGCAGCAGCACGTCCTCCATGTCCATCCGGCCCTGGCCGCGCTTGACCTCCTCGTAGGAGCCGAAGACGTGCGCGACCGTCTCGGGAGGCTGCCCGGACACGCTGCGGCCGCGCTCGGCGGCGATCCGGGCGTAGTCGTCGGGGTGGACGTTGCTGACCTTGGCCCACTCGATCTCGGAGGCCAGGTCGCGCAGCAGCGCCTGGTCGGCGTGCAGCCGCTGCCGGCGGACGGCGGTGGCGAGCAGTCCGATCTTGGACTCGATCAGCGTGGGCAGCTCGGTGCCCTGCACGTGCGGCCAGAAGTACCGCAGCTGGCGGAGCGCAGCCGAGTGGAACGTGCGGGCCTGGACGCCGGAGGCGCCGAGCACCCGCAGCCGGCCGCGCATCTCGCCGGCGGCACGCGTGGTGAACGTGACCGCGAGGACCTCGGTGGGCGCGTAGACGCCCGTCGCGACGCCGTACGCGATCCGGTGCGTGATCGCCCGGGTCTTGCCCGTGCCGGCTCCCGCGAGCACCCGGACCGGCCCCCGCAGCGCCTCCGCGACCCGCCGCTGCTCGGGGTCCAGCGCGGCGAGCAGGTCGTCGGGCGAGGGCATGCGGGGGAACAACTCCTCGGGCTCGATGGTTGGATCCGGTGGACAGATCCACACCCTAGACGTCGGAGGCGACAGTCCCAGATGAGCAGTTCCTTCACGATGTACACGACCCCTTGGTGCGGCTACTGCCACCGCCTGAAGAGCCAGCTCGACCGTGAGGGCATCGCCTACGACATCGTCGACATCGAGCAGGTGCCGAGCGCCGCGGAGATCGTGGAGTCGGCCAACAACGGCAACCAGACCGTCCCCACGCTGGTGTTCACCGACGGCACCGCGCAGACCAACCCGTCGCTCGCGCAGGTCAAGGACAAGCTCGCCGCGCTGGCCAGCTGACCGCTGACGGCTGACGCGGGCGGGTTTCTCCGGCTGACCGGAGAAACCCGACGACACGCCGGGGCGGGTACGGCGTGTCGGGCGGGTTTCCCCGGCTGACCGGAGAAACCCGACGATTCGGGTACGGCGTGTTGGGGGTGGGCAGCGGAACGCGCTCCGGGTGGAGCGGTCACCACTGGCCGGGCAGCGGCCCGCCGTACCAGTGCTCGACGAGCGAGCGGCTGATCGAGACGCCGCCCGGGAGCACCAGGGTGCCCGCCTCGGCGAGCGCCTTCATCTCCGCGCGGGTGAACCAGCGCGCGTCCTCGATCTCGCGCCGGTCGACGGTCACGTCGGTGGTGTCGGCGTGCGCGACGAAGCCGAGCATCAGGCTGGCCGGGAGCGGCCACGGCTGGTTGCCGAAGTATTCGACCTCGCCGACCGTGACACCGACCTCCTCGCGAACTTCGCGGCGTACGGCGTCCTCGAGGGTCTCCCCCGGCTCGCAGAAGCCCGCCAGCGTGGAGTAGCGGCCCTCGGGCCAGACCGCCTGGCGGCCCAGCAGGCAGCGCTCGTCCTCGGAGCCGGGTTCGCCCGAGATGACGACCATGATCACCGCCGGGTCGGTGCGCGGGAACTGCGTGTGGCCGTTCGCGCACACCAGCTCGTGGCCGGCCGCGCGGGGCTCGAGCGGCTCGCCGCAGCGGGGGCAGTACCGGGTGACGAAGAGCCACTCCGCCAAGCCGAGGGCGTGGAAGACCAGCGGCGCCCCGGCCACCGCGTCGTCGGCGAGGCGCGGCAGCAGTCCGCGCAGCGGCGTCCACTCCCCCTCCTCGGCGGTTTGAGAGACCTCGGTGTCGACCACCACCGCGAACCAGGCCCGGCCGTCGTGCTCGCCGAGCAGCACCCGCAGCCCGTCCGGCGCGTCCGCCGGCGAGATCCAGTCGATGTGCCCGTCCCGGGGGCGGATCCGGGTGCCGGACACGACGAGCACCCGGGTGTCGGGGTCGGCCCACCTGGCCGCGAGCCACTCGTCGTCCGCGCGGTGCTCGGCGATCCGGTCATGGGGGTTCGCGGCCAGCCGTTCGTGCGGATAGGTCACTCCTCCGACCCTAGCCCTAGGCTTCCTGCCCGTGATCTCACCCCACTCGACCACTCGCTCCGCTCGCGCTCTCGCGGGGACCCCGGAATGAGCACTCACATCGGCGCCCGGGCCGGCGACATCGCACCCCTCGTCCTGATGCCCGGGGACCCGCTGCGCGCGAAGTGGATCGCCGAGACGTTCCTCGAGGACGCGCGGCTCTACACCGAGGTGCGCGGCATGTACGGCTTCACCGGCACCTGGCAGGGCCACCCCGTCTCCGTGCAGGGCTCGGGCATGGGGCAGCCATCGCTGGCGATCTACGTCAACGAGCTGTTCCGCGAGTACGACGTGCAGTCGATCATCCGGGTCGGCACCTGCGGCGGGATGTCACCGAAGGTGGCGATCCGCGACGTCGTCATCGCCTCCGGCGCCTGCACCGACTCCTCGATGAACCGGATCGCGTTCGAGGGCCTCGACTACGCACCGGTCGCCGACTTCTCGCTGCTGCAGGCGGCGTACTCCGCCGCAGCCGGCCGGTCCGGCGTGCACGTCGGCCTGATCTACAGCAGCGACTCGTTCTACCCCGCGCGGCCCGAGCTGTCGGCGCGGATGGTCCAGTACGGCGTGCTCGCCGTCGAGATGGAGGCCAGCGCGCTGTACACACTGGCCGCGAAGCACGCCCGCCGGGCGCTCGCGATCTGCACGGTCTCGGACCACCTGGACACCGGCGAGGAGACCACGTCGCACGAGCGGGAGCAGACGTTCGGCGACATGGTCGAGATCGCGCTCGCGGCGGGGACGGCTACCGCCTGACACCGGGTCGTCCGCCTGAGGGCGGCGTATTGGCGCGCCAGAGGCGGACGACCCGAAATACGGGGGGCTCCGGGAGCGTTGCACCGGGCGTGGAGATCCTCGACGCGGTGGTCATCGGAGCCGGCCAGGCCGGGCTGTCGGCGTCGTACCACCTGAAGCGGCGCGGCATCTCGCACGTCGTGCTCGACGCGGACGACGCACCGGGTGGCGCGTGGCAGCACCGCTGGGACTCGCTGACCATGCGCGACGTCCACGGGATCGCGGCGCTCCCCGACTCGGCGTCGCCGGCGGACGAGGCCGGCCGGGCGAACGTCGTCGTGCCGGGTTACTTCGGCGGCTACGAGCGCGAGCACGACCTGCCCGTCGTCCGTCCGGTGCGGGTGGACCGGGTGACGAGCGAGGGCGACCTCCTGGTCGTGCGCGCGGGCGACCGCAGCTGGACGGCGCGGACGATCGTCAACGCGACCGGCACCTGGTCGCAGCCGCACCTGCCGTACTACCCCGGCATCGAGACGTTCCGCGGCGAGCACCTGCACACGCACCGCTACCCCGGTCCCGGCCACTTCCGCGCCAGGCGGGTGGTCGTCGTCGGCGGGGGTGCCTCGGCGGTCCAGCTGCTCGGCGAGATCGCGCCGGTCGCGGCGGACACGCTCTGGGTGACCCGGCGCGAGCCGGTGTGGCGCACCGACGACTTCACGCCCGAGGTCGGCCGGGCCGCCGTCGCGCTGGTCGAGGAGCGGGTACGCCGTGGTCTCCCGCCGGCCAGCGTGGTCAGTGTGACCGGGCTGGTCCTGCGCGAGCAGGAGCGCGCGGCCGAGCGGCTGGGTGCCTACGCGCGGCACCCGATGTTCACGGCGATCGAGCCGGACGGCGTACGCATGCCGGACGGGTCGCTGTGGGAGGCCGACGTGATCCTCTGGGCGACCGGGTTCCGCCCGGCGATCGCCCACCTGGCCCCCCTCCACCTGCGCTCCGAGCACGGCGGCATCCGTCTCGACGGCACGACCGCGGTGCAGGACCGGCGCGTGCAGCTGGTCGGGTACGGCCCGTCGGCCAGCACGATCGGCGCCAACCGCGCCGGCCGGGTCGCCGCCCGCGGTGTCGCCGCGTGGCTGGCTCAGAGCGAGAGCAGCGCCTCGAGCGCCTGACGGCCCGGGAGGTCGCCGGGCTCGACGACCTGGCCCGTGCGGACGTAGTAGAACGCCGCGCGGACGTGCTCCAGCGGTACGCCGTGCAGCTCGGCCCACGCGAGCCGGTACAGCGCGAGCTGGAGCGGGTCGGCGGTGGCCGAGCGGTTGGTCTTCCAGTCGACGACCAGGTAGCCGTCGCCCTCGGCGTAGACGGCGTCGATCCGGCCGCGGACGACCTGGCCGGCGAGGACCAGCGCGAACGGCGCCTCGACCTGGTGCGGGACGCGGGTCGCGAACGGCCCGGCCTCGAAGGTCGCGACGAGGTCCTTGAGGTCGGAGTCGTCGTCGATGCCGGCGTCGGCACGGCCGGGCAGGTCGCCGTAGTCGAAGAGGTCCTGCTGGCCGAACCGGGCCTCGACCCAGGCGTGGAAACGGGTGCCGAACCGGGCCGCGCTCGAGGGCGGTCGCGGCATCGGCCGGGCGAGCTCGCGCGCGAACGTCTCGGGGTCGTCGCGGAGCCGGCTCAGCGCCGTGGCGGACAGGCTCGACGGGAGGGGTACGGCGAGGTCGGTGCCGCGGTCCCGGCGCGCCTCGGCGAGCAGCCGCTCGAGCTCGGCGTCCCACTCCGCGACCCGGGCGGCCTCGATCGTGTCCAGCCCGGCGTCCTCGGCCTCCGGGTCGGCCTCGCGCACCCGGCGCGCCGCCTCGATCCGGAGCGCCGCCTCGCGTCCGGTGCCGGTCGCCGGCCACGGCCGCGAGGGGTCGACGGCGTCGTACGGGTTCGGGTCGCCCTTCTGCGGCTTCTCGAGCCACTCCGCGGGCTCTCCCCAGGCGTCGAGCTGGTCGCGGACGACCTGCTGGTACGCCGACGGTCCGAACGGCGTCGCGCGCGGGCTCCAGAGGTACGACGACACGAACAGCCGGCGGGCGGCGCGGGTGAAGGCGACGTACCCGAGCCGGAGCTCCTCCTCGGCGTCGTGGTCGCGGGTGGCCGCGCGGTAGGCGTCGAGCGCGGCCTTGTCGTGGCCCTCGAGCTGCGGCAGGTCCCGCGCGTCGCCGCGCAGCGGGGCCGGGAGGATCGCGGGCGACGAGGTCCACAGCGTGCGGGACCGGTTCGACGGGAACCTGGTCTCGCACACGCCGACCAGGAACACGGAGTCCCACTCCAGCCCCTTGGAGCGGTGGACGGTCAGCAGCTTGACCGAGTCGGCCTCCGTGGGCGTCGCGACGTCCAGGCCGTTGCCCTGGTCGTCCTCGGCGGTGAGGTACGCGAGCAGGGCCGGCAGCGTGACGTCGCCGTCGACGGCCTGGAACTCCGCGACGGCCTTCACGAACAGGTCGAGGTTGTCGCGACGCGCGGACGCCGCCGGGGACACCGCTGAGGCGAGCTCGACGTCGGTGCCGCTGGTGTCGATGATCCGCCGCACGATGTCGAGCAGCGGCTCGCCGACGTACGTCCGGAGCATCCGGAGCTCGGCGGCCAGCAGCGCGAACCGCTCGAGGGCCTCAGGCGAGTAGGGGTGCTCCCCCGGGTCGGCCAGGGCGTCGTCGAGCGCAGGGAGCTCGGCCGGGTCGATGCCGTCGGCGATCTCGAGGAGGCTGTCGGTGACCGACGCCGCCGAGGCGGACCGGCGCTGGCGGCCGGCGATCTCGTGGGCCCGCTGGCTCAACAGCCGCAGGTCGCGCGGCCCGATCGCCCAGCGCGGGCCGGTCAGCAGCGTGAGGAGCGAGGCGTTGGCGGTGACGTCGTGCAGCAGGTGCAGGGTCGCGACGATCTCGGCGACCTCGGGCAGCCGGAGCAGGCCGGACAGGCCGACGATCTCGACCGGGACGCCGGCGCCGGTGAGCGCGTCGAAGACGTCCTCGGCGTGGCTGTTGTCGCGGGTCAGGACGCCGATCTTCGCCCAGCCCCCCGGATCCGGCAGCGCCTCGTGGGCGTCTCGGACCGCCGAGACCAGCCAGTCGAGCTCCTCGGCGTGCGTCGGGAACACCCTGGTCGTCACCGAGCCCTGCTCGGCCTCGGGCTTCGCGACCAGCGGCTCGACCTGGCCGTACTTGTCGTGGAGCGGCGCGGCCAGCCGGTTCGCGACCTCGAGGATGCGGGCGTCGGAGCGGCGGTTGACCGTGAGCGGGTAGGTCGGGACCGCGCCGCTCGCGGCGGGGAACGTGTCGGCGAAGTTGAGGATGTTCGACACCGAGGCGCCGCGCCAGCCGTAGATCGCCTGGTTGGGGTCCCCGACCGCGGTGACCGGGTGCCCCCCGGAGAACAGCCGGGACAGCATCACGGCCTGGGCGACGGAGGTGTCCTGGTACTCGTCGAGGAGCACCACCTTGAAGCGCGACCGCTCCAGCTCCCCGACGTCTGGCTGCTCCTCGGCCAGCCGGGCGCCGAGCTCGATCTGGTCGGAGAAGTCCATCAGCCCCAGGTCGGCCTTGAGCCGCCGGTACGCCGCCACCAGGTCGAGCAGCTCGGTCCGCCGGTCGATCGCGAAGATCGCCTTCTCCATCGCCTCGCGGTAGGTGACGCGGTTCTTGCCCGCGACCTCCTCGGCGAGCGCCCGGTCGAAGCCTGCCCTGGCCTCCGCGTCCAGCGCCCGGACGGCGTCCGGCCCGGCGAGGTGCTCGCTCATCGCGCTGTCGAGGGCGAGGAGGTTCTGGATCACCGTCGCCGGGTGGTCCGAGAGGTGCCGGACGTCGCCGGTGAACCGGTCGATCGCGCGGGCGCCGAGCTGGTAGCGCGCCGCGTCGGTGATGACGCGGGTGTCCGGCTCGTGGCCGATCCGGAGGCCGTGGTCGGTGAGCAGGCCGGCGGCGTAGGCGTTGTACGTCGCGACCGTCGGCTCCAGCACGTCGCCGGACCCGTCCTCGGCGTCCTCGGGCTCCTCGAGCGCGCCGGCGTCGCGGAGCGAGTCGCGGATCCGGCGGCGCAGCTCGCTGGCGGCCTTGGTCGTGAACGTCAGACCGAGCACCTCCTCGGGCCGGACCTGCCCGGTGACCACGAGGTAGACGACGCGGGCGGCCATCAGCGTGGTCTTGCCCGAGCCCGCACCGGCGATCACGACGGCCGGCGAGAGCGGCGCCGAGATGGCCGCCCACTGCTGGTCGCTGGGGGCGTACGGCGTGCGCATCACCTCGGCCAGCGCCTCCGGGCTGTCGATCCTCACTGGTCGGTCACCGACCCGGCGCTCTTGATCGGGCAGATCGGCACGAAGGTGCAGTCGCGGCAGTGCTGCCCGGCTACCGCCGGGAACGACTCGGCGCGCAGCAGGCCCGCGGCGTGCCGGAGCCGCAGGCGCAGCGCGTCGCGCTCGGCACCGTCCTCGGGCTGCGCGGCCTGGGCCTGGACGACCGCGGTCTCGCCGCCGTCAATGAGGCCGAGCTGGACCAGCTCGGCGCCGCCGGCGCGGGCACCGGGCGCCTGCTCGGCGACGGCGCCGTGGTCGACGGCGTACTGGTAGAGACCGAGCTGGACGTGGCTCTCGACGGCCTTGTTGCTCGGCTTGGAGCGTCCTGACTTGAGGTCGACCACCACGACGTGGCCGTCGGCGTCGAGCTCGAGGCGGTCGGCGTACCCGCTGATCGTGACGCGCTCACCGTCGTCGAGCGCGACGACCGTCGTGAACTTCGCCTCGGTGCCGATCAGCTCGCGCGGGTTGGCGAGGTGCCACTGCAGGAACCGGCCGACCGCCGCGCGCACCCGCTCGTGCTCGCGGAGCTTCGACCACGGGGTGCGGAAGTCGAGCCGGTCCCAGACCTCATCGACGTGCTCCATCAGGACGTCGACCGACGGCTCGAGCTCGCCGGTCGCGACCCGCTGGGCGAGCTCGTGGAGGATCTCGCCGAGGTTCGCGGACTGGTGGGCGCGGGCGATGCCACCCGCCTCGCGCTCGAGGAACCACTGCGTCGGGCAGAGGGCGACCGACTCGAGCAGCGTCGCCGAGACCGGCACCGGCTGGTCGGGGTCGCGGACCGGTTGCGCCGAGCGGGTGGCCGACCGGGTGCCCCACCAGGTCGACGGGTCGGCGATGCGGACCTCGGGCGCGAGCCGGGCCAGCCGGCGGGCCGCGGCGTCGCGGAGCGGCTCGGCGGTGGCGGGGTCGGCGAGGGTACGCCGGAGCTCCGCCACCAGCCCCGGCACCGACAGGGGCCGTGGCGGCCGCCCCACGACCCGCTCGACCTTGACGCCGAGCTCGTCGAGGAAGCGGGACGGCTGCTCGCCGTCGTCCTCGCCCGAGGCCACCGCGGTGACGACCAGCCGCTGTCGCGCGCGCGTGCACGCGACGTAGAACAGTCGGCGCTCCTCCATCAGCAGCTCGCGCGACGACACCGGCGGCACCACGCCGTGCTCGCCGATCCGGTCGGCCTGCAGCAGCGTGGACCGGCGGCGGAGGTCGGGCCAGCCCTCCTGCTGGACGTGCGCGACCACGACCAGCCGCCACTCGAGGCCCTTCGCGCGGTGCGCGGTGAGCAGGCGGACGGCGGCGCCGCGCGCTCCGCGGTCGGCGAGCGTGTCGGCCGGGATCTGCTGCTGCACGAGGGTCGCCAGGAACGCGCGGACGCCGACGTGGTCGCGCTGCTCCTCGGACCGGGCCGCGACGTCGAACAGGGCACAGATGGAGTCGAGGTCGCGGTGCGCGCGGCGTGCGGCTCCCCCGCCGAGGTCGACGGAGCGGCGCAGCCGGGCCGGCCAGCTCGTGCGCGACCACAGCATCCACAGCAGCTCATCCGCGGAGGCTCCACCGCGCATCTCCTCGCGCGCGTCGAGCAGCAGCTGCGTGAGCGCCCGGGCCCGCACCACCTCCGGACCGTCCAACCCGTCGAGGAACCCCGGCTCGACGACGACCCGGCGCACCAGGTCGCGGGACGTGCGCGGGGTGCGGCCCTCGTCCTTGCTCTGCTCCTTCTCGCGCGTCCGGAGGCGGCGGGCGAGGCGGCGTACGTCGCCCGCGTCGAGCCCGCCGAGCGGGCCGAGCAGCAGGGCCTCCGTCCGGGCCGGGTCCAAGAAGTCGAGGTGGTCGACGTCCTCGTTGTCGAGGTTGACGACGGCGCGCAGCGCCTCCAGCAGCGGGAGCACGGCGGGGTCACGCACCAGCGGGACCTCGTCGCTGGCCACCTCGACCGGCACACCGGCCGCGCCGAGCGCCCGGCGCAGCGGCGGGATCGAGGTGCGGCCGGAGCGGACCAGCACCGCCATCTCGTCCCAGGGGATGCCGTCCTCGAGGTGCGCGCGGCGCAACAGGTCCGCGAGGTGCTCGGCCTCGGCGCGCTCGGTGTCGAAGGTGCGCACCAGGACCCGGCCGTCGCCGTGGGGGTTCGGTGCGGCCTCGGGGGCGAGGAACGCGGTCCGCGCCTCCTCGGGGATGCTGCCGGCCAGCGCGAGCCGGCCGGCGACCCGCTGGGAGGCGACCAGCAGCCGGGGTCCGAACCGGCGGGTGGTCCGCAGCGCGACGACGTCGGCGGGCGCGCCGTCGGCGCGCGGGAACGCGGCCGGGAAGTCGAGGATGCCGCGGACCTCCGCACCGCGGAACCCGTAGATCGACTGGTGCGGGTCGCCGACGACGACCAGGTCGCGGCCGTCGCCCGCGAGCGCGCGCAGCAGCGCGACCTGGCCGGGGTCGGTGTCCTGGTACTCGTCGACGAACACGGCGCCGATCCGCGCCCGGAGCTCCTCGCGGTGTGCCTCCGCCTCGATCGTGGCGCGGCGGATCAGGTCGGCGTAGTCGGTCGCACCCTGGGAGTCGAGGTTGGTGAGGTACTGGTCGAGGAAGAGGCCGGCGGCCACGAGCTCCGGCAGCCGCTCGGCCTCGCCGAGCTCCCGGAGCGCGACTCCGTCAAGGCCCTTCTCGCGCGCGCGGGACAGGACGGCGTGCACCTCGCGCGCGAAGCCGCGGGTGCCGAGCGCCCGGGCCAGCGACTCCGGCCAGGTGACCGACTCGGGGTGGTCGGTGAGCAGCTCGCGCAGCACGACGTCCTGCTCGGGCGCGGACAGCAGCCGCAGCGGCGCCTCGTAGAGCTCGGCCGGCGAGTAGCGCCGGATCAGGGCGTAGGCGAACGAGTGGAACGTCGAGCTCAGCGTGGTCGACATGGTCCGGCCGAGCCGCGCGGTGACCCGGTCGCGGAGCTGCTCGGCGGCCTTGCGGGAGAACGTCAGCGCGAGCACCTCGTCGGGCTTCGCACCGCGGTTGTCGATGCGGTCGACGATCGCCTCGACCAGCGTCGTCGTCTTGCCGGTGCCCGGGCCCGCCAGCACCAGCAGCGGCCCGCCGGGGTGGTCGACGACGCGCCGCTGGTGCTCGTCGAGCTCGGGGGTCGCGACGACGTGCTCGGGACGCACCAAGTGGTACGTCGTCGGGGTGGCCGTCATGTGGCCATTCGACCACCTGGCGCCGACAAGGCTCGACAATGGGCCGGTGAGTCAGCGGACTGTGGCGATCCTCGCCTTCGACGACATGGAGGTGCTCGACTTCGCCGGGCCCTACGAGGTGTTCAACGTGGCCGGCGAGCTCGGGGACGGCCATCCGTTCTCGGTGTTCTCCGTCGGCCTCACCGGCGCCCCGGCCGTCGGCCGAGGCGGGTTCACCGTGCAGCCGACGTACTCCCTCGACGACGCCCCGCCGCCGGACCTGCTGGTGATCCCCGGCGGCGCCGGCACCCGGCCGCTGACCAAGGACGACCGGCTGCTCGACTGGGTCCGGGAGCGCGCCGCCGAGGTCGAGCTGCTGATGTCGGTCTGCACCGGTGCGCTGGTGCTCGGCGCAGCCGGGCTGCTCGAGCGGAAGCCGGCCACCACCCACCACGACGCGTACGACGAGCTCGAGGCCATCTCGCCGACGACCAAGGTCGTGCGCGGGCAGCGCTTCGTCCGCAGCAGCGAGACGACCCTGACCTCCGCCGGGGTGTCGGCCGGCGTCGACCTCGCACTGCACGTCGTGCAGCTGCTCGCCGGACAGCAGACGAGGGAGCGCGCGGTCACCGAGATGGAGTGGATGTGGCAGTCGTGAGGTCTCGATACGCTCGCTGACGCTCGCTACTCGACCAACGACAGGCCGCCCTCGCTGACGCTCGCTACTCGACCAACGACAGGCCGCCCTCGCCGACGCTCGCTACTCGACCAACGACAGGCCGCCCTCGCGGACCCAACATACGATCGTTGGTCGAGTAGCCGTCGCGAGGGACGAGCGACGGCGTATCGAGACCATCAGCAGACCGACGTGTTGGCACCTCTCGCCGTAGGACGCCCCGACGCGCCTCAGTAGCGTGCCCCCATGACTGAAGGACCGCTCTCCGACCTGCTCGTCCTGGACCTGACCCGGGCGCTCGCCGGACCGCACGCCGCGATGATGCTCGGCGACATGGGGGCGCGGGTCATCAAGGTCGAGCCGCCGACCGGCGACGACACCCGCTCCTGGGGGCCGCCGTTCATCGGCGAGGAGGACGAGCGCCAGTCGACGTACTTCCTCTCGGCCAACCGCAACAAGGAGTCGCTCGTCCTCGATCTCAAGGACGAGGCCGACAAGGAGGTGCTCGCCAGGCTCGTCGCGCGCGCCGACGTGCTGATGGAGAACTACCGGGTCGGCGTCCTCGACCGGCTCGGCTTCCCCGTCTCCCGGCTGCACGAGCTCAACCCGGGGCTCATCGTCTTGTCGATCACCGGCTTCGGACACGACGGACCGGAGGCGAAGCGAGCGGGCTACGACCAGATCGCCCAGGGCGAGGGCGGGCTGATGTCGATCACCGGCACCCAGCAGCCGACCAAGGTGGGCGTCCCGATCGCCGACCTGATCGCGGGGATGAACGGCGCCTTCGGCGTGCTCGCCGCCCTCCACGAGCGCGAACGCACCGGCCGCGGCCGCGTCGTACGTACGTCGCTGCTCGCCGGGATGATCGGCGTGCACGCGTTCCAGGGCACCCGATGGACCGTCGCCGGCGAGGTCCCGGGCCTCGCGGGCGACCACCACCCGTCGATCGCGCCGTACGGCATGTTCGCGACGAGCACGGCGCCGGTGCAGATCGCCTGCGGATCCGAGAACCTCTGGCGCGCGCTGTGCGGCGCCTTCGGGTGGGACCCCGCCGAGCCGGACTTCGCGACCAACCCGCTGCGCGTGGCGAACCGCGACCGGCTGGTCGAGCGGATCGAGGCGCTGTTCGCCGACCGGCCCGCCGAGCACTGGCTCGCGCTGCTCGCGGAGGCGGGCGTGCCGTCCGGCAAGGTGCGGTCGATGGACGACGTCTACACCTGGGAGCAGACGCTCTCGCAGGGCCTCCTGCTCTCGGTCGAGCACGCGACCCAGGGCACCTTGAACCTGCCCGGCTCACCCGTGCGCTTCGACGACCAGCCGTTCTCCGGCGGGCGGTCGGAGCACCAGGCGCCCCCGACGCTGGGCCAGCACGACGAGTCGATCCGGGAGTGGCTCGATTCCTAGGCTGTAGCGGGACCTAGAAGGGGTACGGCGCCACGTCGGGCCGCATCGTCAACCACTGGATCTCGGTGAAGGACTCGAGGTTCGCCTGCGCGCCACCGATCCGGGAGCCGTTGCCGGAGGACTTGAAGCCGCCGAACGGCGCCTGCGCCTCGTCGGACACGGTCTGCTCGTTGATGTGCACCTTGCCGGAGGTGACGCGGTCCGCGAGCCGCATGGCCTCGCCGACGTCGCCGAGGATGCCGACCGAGAGCGCGTAGTCCGTGCCGTCCACGAGCTCGACGGCCTCGTCCAGGGTCGAGAAGCTCACGACCGGCGCGACTGGGCCGAAGATCTCCTCGGTCCAGGCCGGGTTGTCGAGCGCCACGTCGGCCAGCACGGTGGGCTGGTAGAACGGCCCGTCGTTGGTGCCGCCGGCGAGCAGCCGGGCGCCGTGCTGGACGGCGTCCTGCACGATCGAGTCGACGCGCTTGAGCTGCTTCTCGTCGATCATCGGGCCGAGCGCGACCGTGCCGGACTTCGGATCGCCCACCGGCAGGTGCTGGGCCTTCTCGGCCAGCGCGGCGACGTACTCCTCGTAGAGCGACTCGTGCACGATGTGGCGGCCCGCGGTCATGCAGATCTGGCCCTGGTGCAGGAACGCGCCGAACGCGCCGGCGCTGGCGGCCTTCGCGACGTCGGTGCCGGGCAGGACCACGAGGGCGTTGTTGCCCCCGAGCTCGAGGTGGGCGCGCTTGAGCAGCCCGGACGCGCTCTCGCCGACCTTTCGGCCCGCGGCGGTCGAGCCGGTGAACGCGATGACGCCGACCTGGGGCGCCTCGACGACCGCGGCGCCGATCTCTCCGTCACCGGGGAGCAGCGCGAGCAGCCCGTCGGGCAGTCCGGCCTCCTGGAAGACCCGGACCACGACGACGCCGCCGCAGACCGCCGTGCGCGGGTCGGGCTTGAGCAGGACGGCGTTGCCGAGCGCGAGGGCCGGGGCGACCGCGCGGACGCTGAGGATGAGCGGGAAGTTGAACGGCGCGATCACGCTCACGACACCGACCGGCCGCCGGCGCGCGAACGACCAGCGGTCGTCGTTCGTCGCGAGGACGTCGCCGGCCGGGTGGGTCGGGAGCCCCGCCGCCTCGAAGCACTCGCTCGCGGCGACGTGGGTCTCGAGACCCGCCTTCGGCGGGATGCCGCCGGACTCGCGGACGATCCAGTCCTGGATCTCCTCGGCGTGCTGCTCGAAGAGGTCCCCGGCCCTGCGCAGCACCGCCGCGCGCTCCTCGGGCCTGCGCGCCGCCCACTCCTTCTGGGCGTCCGCCGCGCGGCTGGCCGCCCGGCGTACGTCCTCGACGCTCGCCACGCCGTAGCTCCCGAGGGTCTCGCCGGTCGCCGGCTCGATGCTGGCGGCGGTCCCCCCGCCGCCGTCGGTCCACCCGTCGATGAAGAGCTTGCCGGTCCAGGTCTGCGGGTCGAGGAGCGTCATCCTCCGAGTGTGACCCGCGGTCGGCGGCTCCGGAAGCGGGCGTTCTGCTCAGCGGAACTCAGTCGCGGTTGGCGAGGTCGAGCAGCACGTCGGCGTGGCAGGGCAGCTCCGGCCGGCACCAGCAGGCGAGGTCCTTGCCGGCCAGTGCCCGGCGTACGTCGTCGGCGGTGTAGGGCAGTGCGCCCCCGAGCAGGTCTCGGCGGAACGCCTCGACCGACGCGCG
Source organism: Nocardioides sp. URHA0032 (assembly GCF_000620645.1). GTDB lineage: Bacteria > Actinomycetota > Actinomycetes > Propionibacteriales > Nocardioidaceae > Nocardioides. The sequence goes on from NZ_JIAV01000019.1 coordinate 154,367, forward strand.
GTGCGCCTCGACGGTGTGCTCTCCGATCGGGTGCGGGTTGCCCCAGCAGGTCGGGCGCGCCACGACGACGGCGTGCTCGGGCTTGCGCCAGCCCGCCGTCCGCCTCAGCTGGATGCGCTGCGGCACTGCTGCCTTCCTCTCCCCCGGAACTTCCCGGGCACTGCTGTCGCTTCCCGGGCATTGCAACGCCCGCCAAGTGCCGGGATCCCCGGTGAGCCGGGGATCCCGCCCCCGCTCAGCCGAGGTCGACGATCGCGGCGACCGGGCCGCCGCCGTCCGGGCCCTGGTGGGCGGCGGAGACGGAGACGAAGACCGCGGGGTCGCCGGTGACCGCCGCCGTGACACCGCCGACGCAGGCCTTGATCTGGCGGTGCCAGTGCACGTCGGAGTCGTCGAGCATCGCGTTGCGCCGGCCGCGGACCTCGCCGTCCTGCGACGCCTCGCACTTGAGGAACACGTTGACCAGCCGGCCGTCGAGGTCGGAGGTGCGCGGCCGCTCGGGCAGGTCGAGCCCGGCGGAGCGGATCGCCTCCCAGATGCCGTCCTGGTCGAGGGCGTCCTCCATCACGGAGTGCCCGATGCGGTACCGGCCGCCCACACCGGTCGCGTTGCCGACCACGACGACCTGGGCCTGGTCGAGCTCGACGCCGGAGGAGCAGGACGCGACCGAGGAGTACAGGGACCGGTCGTGCATGACGTCCGCGTCGGTCGGCATCTCGATCTCGCCCAGCGCGACCGCGATGCCGAGCGCCGTACAGCCGTTGGAGAGGTCCATCGACTCGTGGGTGTGCTCGGTCCACACCGTCTTGCCGCGCGACTTGGCGTCGCGGATGGTGTGGATGGTCAGCAGCGGCGTCTTGGTCTGGACGTAGTGCACGTCGGCCGGGTCGGTGATGCCGGCCCGCTCCATCGCGACCTTCACGGCGTCCGCGACCTTGGTGATCATCGGCGTGCGCCCGATGTCCTCGGGCAGCAGCTGCTCGCTCATCGCGAACCCGACGGTCAGCCGCGGGTCCTCGGTCGGCTCGGCGTCGGTGGTGGCGAAGATCGTGGCGTGCGGGCTGATCACGCCGTCCGTGCCGCCCGACCAGACGATCGGGACCTGCCTGACCTGGTCCGCGGGGGCGCCCTTGGCGACCAGGACCTCACGGAACGCCCGGTCGGCGATGATCCGCGTGTAGTCGTTCACGCCGCCGTTGCCCTCGGTCTTGCCGATGATCGCGATCACCCGGCCGGCCTCCATGACCCCGTCGTCGATGAGCTTCGCGAGCTCGCTGGCGTCGGCGACCGAGTGGATCGGGACCTTGCGTACTTCGATGGCGCTGGGCATGGGGTTCCTTCTCCTGGGGGTCAGTTCGGTACGACGACCGTGCCGGCGTCGCCCGTGATGGCTGAGGTGATGTGGTCGAGGTCGGTGATCACGGCCCGCACGCCGCCCTGCTCGACGAACCGGCACGCGGCGTCGACCTTGGGGCCCATCGAGCCGCTGGCGAAGTGGCCCGCCGCGGCGTACTCCCGCATCTGCGCGAGCGTGACCGTGCCGAGTGCCTCCGCGTCCGGCGTACCGAAGCGGAGGACGGCGTTCGGGACGTCGGTGCCGATCACGAGCACGTCGGCGTCGACGGTCCGGCCGAGCAGTGCCGCGCCGAGGTCCTTGTCGATGACCGCCTCGACCCCGCGCAGCGAGCCGTCGGGGTCCCGGACCGTGGGGATGCCGCCGCCGCCGTTCGCGACGACGACGAAGCCCGCGTCGACCAGCGCCCGGACGGCCGGCGCGTCCAGGATCTCGAGCGGCGCGGGCGAGGCGACGACGCGCCGCCAGCCCTTCTCACCGCGGTCCTCCCAGGTCTCGCCGTGCTCGACCAGCAGCGCCGCCTCGGCAGCCGGCAGGAACCGGCCGATCGGCTTGGTCGGGTGCGTGAACCCGGAGTCGTCCGCGTCCACGAGAGTGCGGGTCACGAGAGCGGCGGCCCGCCGGTCGACGCCGCGGTCGGCCATCGCCCCCTCGAGCGCGTTCATGAGCACGAAGCCGAGCGTCGCCTGGGTCTGCGCGCCGCACCAGTCCAGCGGGACCGGGGGGACGACCGCCGCGGCCAGCTCGTTCTTGACCAGGAGGTTGCCGACCTGGGGGCCGTTGCCGTGGGTGATCACCACCTCGACGTCCCGGCGCAGCAGGTCGGCGACCGCGGCCATCGCGACCTGCGCGGCGGCGATCTGGTCCTCCGGACGGGCCCGGCCGTCGGCGTTCGTCATGGCGTTGCCACCGAGCGCGAGCAGGACCCTCATGCGACGAACCTAGTGACCGCGTGGGCGCCGGGCACCGTCGCCGCTCCACGAGTCCGAAGCGGTTTCGCTGGCAACTGTTGCCAGCGCTGGCGGGGTGGGGCCGGTGGGGGTCGCGCCGTCACCGTCGGAGGAGTCGACGGGCCGGAGCCCGACAACTGTCCACGGGGCGACGCGGCGGGCCCGGTGTCCGTCCCCAGCCCCGCGGTTGGTGACCAAACCGCAGCATTTCCGGCGCCGGACGTGCGGTTGGTGACCAATCCGCGAACGCCGACACGCCGGGGCGGACGACCTAGCGACCGCCGGCGACCCGCAGCGTCGTGCCGGTGACGTACGACGCCTCGTCGCTCATCAGCCACGCGATCGCGTCCGCGACCTCGTGCGGCTCGCCGGCACGGCCGAGCGGGACCAACGGGCCGACCCGGTCGAGGCGGCCGGGCTCGCCGGCGTCGGCGTGGATGGTGGTGCGCACGATGCCGGGCGCGACGCCGACCACGCGGACGCCCTCGCCCGCGACCTCCTGGGCGAGCCCGACGGTCAGCGTGTCGACACCGGCCTTCGCGGCGGCGTACTGGACGTACTCCCCCGGCGAGCCCAGCGTCGCCGCGCCCGAGCTGACGTTGACGAGCACGCCCCCGGAGCCGCCGTACGACGTGCCCATGGCGCGGACGGCGGCCCTGGCGACGTAGAGCGCCGAGGTGAGGTTGAGGTCGACGGTCGCGGCGATCACGTCGACGGGGGTCTCGGCGAGCGGTCCGATGTGCAGGGTGGCGCCGGCGTTGTTCACGACACCGGTGACGGCGCCCGCCTCCTCGAAGAGGCGGTCCACGGCCGACGGATCGGTGAGGTCCACGCGGACCACCTCGCAGTGGGCACCGGCGTCCTCGACGGCCAGCCGGGTCTCCTCGGCCGCCCGGTCGTCGCGGGCGTACCCGAGCACCAGCTCGTGCCCGTCACGCGCGAGACGGAGCGCGGTGGCGGCGCCGATGCCGCGGGTGCCTCCCGTGATCAGGGTCCTCATGCGAGCTCGAAGTCCTCGAAGTCGAAGCCGGGCGAGACCAGGCAGCTGACCAGGGCGTCGGCTGCGCGCGGGACCGTGCGCTGCCAGGTCCCGCCCGGCACCAGCGCCTGCGGGTGCCCGGCGTCGATCTCGACGACCGCGCCCGTCTCCGGCGTGCCACCCGCGCCGCCGAGCTCGAGCGTCACGGCGCCCCGGTGCGCGAGCCAGACCTCGTCGGAGGTCACCCGGTGCCACGCGGAAGAGTCCCCTGCCGGCAGCAGGAAGTGGATGAGCGTCGCGGCCGGCCGCGCCCGGCCGTCGGGCAGCGTGACGGTCTCGGGCGAGACCCAGGTCTGGCGGTACCACCCGCCCTCGGGGTGCGGCTCGAGGTCGAGCGCCTCGGCGAGAGCGGGGCGGGTCACGGTGCGACCCCGTGCAGCCGCGCGTGCAGCGCCCTGACCTCGGCCTCGAGCTCCGGCGCCGGCCCGTCCACGGGTACGCCGGGGGCGACGTCGTTCACGGCCAGCGGTCGCACGGGTCCGGGTGCCACGCCCCAGGCGGTCAGCCAGCCGACGAGCTGCTCGGTCGAGACGGCATACACGATCCGGCCGAGCCCGACCCACGCGTGCGCGGCCGAGCACATCGCGCAGTGCTCACCGGACGTGTAGACGGTGCACGCGGCGCGGTCGGCGGCCGGGACGTTCTCGCCCGCCCAGCGGGCGATGTCGAACTCGGGGTGCCGGGTCTGGTCGCCGTCCTTGACCCGGTTGCGGTCGGCGTACAGGACCTCGCCGGTGCCCGAGACGAGCACCGAGCCGAACGGCTCGTCCCCGTCGTCGAGGGCCTCGCGGGCCAGGTCCACGCAGCGGCGCAGGTGCTGGAGGTCGGTCTCGCTCACGCTCACGCACCCGAGTCTCTCAGCCCGCGCGGCGCGGCGTGGCATGGTGGGGAGGTGCTCCGTGACACGCCGCCGTTCCGGGCCGACCACGTCGGCAGCCTGCTCCGCCCGCGGCACCTGCTGCGGGCCCGGGAGGACCACGCCGCCGGGACGATCGACGCCGACCGCCTCCGCGCGATCGAGGACGAGGCGATCGTCGAGGTCATCGAGCTGCAACGCGCGGCCGGGCTGCGGTCGGCGACCGACGGCGAGTTCCGCCGCGGGTCGTGGCACATGGACTTCATCTACAGCCTCGACGGCGTCAGCAAGGCCCAGGACAACCTCACCGTGCACTTCAAGAACGCCGCGGGCGAGATCGACTTCACCCCGGCAGCGCTGCGGGTCGACGGGAAGCTCGGCGTCTCCGAGACCATCTTCGGCGACGCGTTCACCTTCCTCCGCGACCACGTCGCCGAAGGCGTCACCCCGAAGCTCACGATCCCGTCCCCGAGCATGGTCCACTACCGCGGCGGCGCGGCGGCCATCGATCCGGCGGTCTACCCCGGCATCGAGGACTTCTGGATCGACCTGACCGCGGCGTACCGCGAGCAGGTGCGCCGCGTCCACGACCTCGGCTGCACCTACCTCCAGCTCGACGACACCTCTCTCGCGTACCTCAACGACCCGGAGCAGCGGCGCGCGATGGCCGACCGCGGCGAGGACTCCGAGCACCTCCACGAGGCCTACATCCGGCACCTCAACGAGGCGCTCGACGGTCGGCCCGAGGGGCTCACCGTCACCACGCACATGTGCCGCGGCAACTTCCGCGACTCGTGGGTCGCCGAGGGCGGCTACGACTTCGTCGCCGAGGCGCTGTTCACCCAGCTCGGCGTCGACGGCTTCTTCCTCGAGTACGACGACGAGCGGTCCGGCTCGTTCGAGCCGCTGCGGCACGTGCCCGCCGGCAAGCTCGTCGTGCTCGGCATCGTCACGACCAAGCACGGCGAGCTCGAGTCCAGGGACGTGCTCAGACGCCGGCTCGACGAGGCCGCGCAGTACGTCGACCTCGAGCAGGTCTGCATCTCGCCGCAGTGCGGCTTCTCCTCGACGTCCGAGGGCAACTCCCTCAGCGTCGACCAGGAGAGGGCCAAGCTCGCCCTGCTGGTCGAGCTCGCGGACGAGGTCTGGGGCTGACCGCGGGCGGGGAGCGGTCGCTACGCTCGCCGCACACCCATCCGGCTCGGGACCGCTCAGGAGAACTCGCAATGCAGACCGAAGTGCTCTACAGCCCCGCGTACGCCGCCGCCAAGCTCACCCTCGCCCAGGGCGAGACCGTGCGTGCCGAGGCCGGCGCGATGCTCGCCATGTCCCCCGGCATCACCCTCGAGACGTCCACGCAAGGTGGGCTCCTCAAGGGCCTGAAGCGCTCCGTGCTCGGGGGCGAGTCGTTCTTCATGAACACCTTCACCGCCCAGGTCGACGGCGCTGAGCTGTTCGTCGCGCCCTCCCTACCCGGCGACATGGTCGCGTGGCCGCACCAGGGCACGCTCTACGTGCAGTCGGGCTCGTTCGTCGCGAGCTCCGCCGGCGTCCAGGTCGACACCGACTGGGGCGGGGCCAAGACGTTCTTCTCCCGCGAGGGCCTGTTCATGCTGCGGGTCTCCGGCCAGGGCGAGCTGGTGCTCTCGAGCTACGGCGCGATCCACGCCGTCGACCTGCAGGCCGGCCAGACCTACACGGTGGACACCGGCCACATGGTCGCGTGGACCGAGGGCATCCAGTACGCCGTGCGCAAGGTCGGCGGCTGGAAGTCCACCTTCTTCTCCGGCGAGGGCCTGGTCTGCGACCTCACCGGACCCGGCCGGATCTATCTCCAGACGCGCAGCCAGGACGCGTTCCTCGACTGGCTGATCCCGCGACTGCCCACGCAGAACAACAGCTGACCGGCCGACGTTCCGGTCAGCCGGACGTCAGCACCAGCTTCACGTCGTCGTCGTTCGTCAGCGTGAGGGTGCCACCGTCCAGTGACGCGTCCATGCCGTCGGTGAAGACGCCGGCCAGCCACTGGTCCTGGTCGGCCAGGTCCGAGGTGGGGCACGCCATCGTCGTGGACGCGGCCGGAGCGGTCCACTTCAGCACGCCGTCGACGACGTCGTACCTGCCGGTCTGGGTGTTGCAGCCGGCCTTGACCGCGATCGTCTGGTCCTGGAAGGACAGCGTGAGCGTCGTGCCCTCCACGAGGTCGTGACCACTCACGTCGGTCGAGGAGTACGTCGAGGCCTCGAGGTCGGACGTGTCCGGCGCAGCGGCACCGTCCTGGTCGTCAGAGCCACAGGCAGTCAGCAGCGTGAGGGCGACGAGGCCCAGCAGCATGCGCATTCGGTTCAGCTCCCCGAGAAGGTCGTCCTCCCACCTGACCACGAGATCGGCCCGGCGGCAAGCCGCGCCGATGGCGCTGCTCAGAACTGCACGGGGTCCCGGACGATCGGGCAGGTCATGCAGTGGCCGCCCCCGCGGCCCCGGCCCAGCTCGGCGCCGACGATCGTGATCACCTCGACGCCGGCCTTGCGCAGCAGCGTGTTCGTCAGCGTGTTGCGGTCGTAGGTGAACACCACGCCCGGCTCCACGGCCACGGCGTTGTTGCCGCTGTCCCACTGCTGCCGCTCGGACTGGTAGACGTCGCCGCCGGTGTCGATGACCCGGATCGACGGCAGCCCGAGCTCGCGGGCCACCACGTCGACGAACGGCGTCGTCCCCTCGTCGCGGACCTCCACGCCCGGCGCCGCGTCGGACGGCGTCAGCGTGAAGGTGTGCACCGCGTCCATGATCGTCGGGTAGAGCGTGACGATGTCGCGGTCCACGAACGTGAAGACGGTGTCGAGGTGCATCGCCGCCCGCAGCTTGGGCATGCCGGCGACGACCACACGGGTCGCCGCACCCTGCTCGAAGAGGGCCCGGGCGACCTGCGTGATCGCCTGCCGGGAGGTCCGCTCGCTCATGCCCACCAGCACCACGCCGTTCCCGACCGGCATCACGTCGCCGCCCTCGAACGTCGCCTGGCCCCACTCGACCTCGGGGTCGCCCCACCAGACGGTCGAGCCGACGTAGTCGGGGTGGAACTGGTAGATGGTCTTGTAGATGAGCGTCTCGTCCTTGCGGGCCGGCCAGTACAGCGGGTTCATCGTGAGGCCGCCGTACAGCCAGCAGGTCGTGTCCCGCGTGTAGAGCGTGTTGGGCAGCGGCGGCATCAGGTACTCCCGCGCGCCGGTCGACTCCCGCACGAGCGCGAGGTACGGCGTCCGGTGCTCGTCGGGGAGGTCCTGGGTCGCGAGCCCGCCGATCAGGAAGTCCGCCAGCTGGCGCGAGCCGAGCGACTCCAGGTAGGAGCGCGTCAGGTCGACGAGGCCCAGGCCGACCCGGTTCGCGACGATCTTGCGATCCAGCAGCCAGTCCCTGGCGCCCGGCACCTCCATCGTCTGGGCCAGCAGGTCGTGCAGCTCCACCACCTCGACGCCCCGCTGCGTGAGCTTGTTCACGAAGTCCGCGTGGTCGCGCTGGGCGTTCTCGACCCACATCACGTCGTCGAAGAGGAGCTCGTCGTTGTTGGTCGGCGTCAGCCGGCGGTGGGCGAGCCCCGGCGCACACACGAGCACCTTGCGGAGCCGGCCCACCTCGGAGTGGACGCCGTACGTCGATGAGGTGCTCATGGGCATTTCCTTCCTGTCATCGGTCTCAGATGGTGATGCGGCCGGTCCAGAGCCCGACCGCCCCGATCACGCCGCCGACCACGATGAGTGCGAACAGCCCGATCTCGGCCGGGCTGAACAGCCGTCGCCCGTGCTCGCTGCGCGCCTTGACGTAGAGGAGCGACGCCGGTGCGAGCAGCACGGTCATCAGCAGCACGAACTTCATGCCAGCCGCGTCGAAGAGGAAGACCGTGTACGCCGTCGCCGCGCCGGCGACGATCGTCTCCTTGCGCCTGACACGCCGAGTGACGCCCTCGTAGGCCTCGCCGGTCAACCCGAGCTTGAGGGCGTACGCCGCCGCCAGCAGGTACGGCAGCAGCGCGAGGCTGGTGGACAGGTCGAGCATGAAGTTGAGCGCGTCGGTGACGAACAGCGTCAGCGCGAGCAGGCCCTGGACCGCGAGCGACGTCACCACCAGCGCGGTGATCGGCGTGCCGCTCTCGTTCTCCTGGCCGAGGAACTCGGGGAAGTCGTCCTGCCGGGCCGGGATGTACATGACCTCGGCGGCCATCAGCGTCCACGCCAGGTAGGCCCCGAGCACCGACACGATCACCGCGACGCTGATGAACCACTCGCCCCAGTCCCCGACCACGGACTGGAAGACGCCGACCATCGACGGCTGCCGGGTGTCGGCGAGCTCGGGCTGCGGGACGACGGAGTAGCTGGACAGCGTGACCAGCGCGAAGATCGAGAGCACGCTGAGGAAGCCCATCACCGTGGCCCGGCCGACGTCCTCGCGGCGCCTCGCGTAGCGGGAGTAGACGCTGGCGCCCTCGATCCCGATGAAGACGAACGTCGTGATCAGCATCGTGTTGCGGACCTGCTCGTTGAGGGAGCCGAGCTCGCCGTACCCGGTGGCCGTCCAGTTGTCGGCGAAGACGCCGGCGTCGAAGTTCACGAACAGCACGACGATGAAGACCAGGATCGGCAGGACCTTGAAGACCGTGACGATCCGGTTGATCACGGCGGCGTCGCGCACTCCCCGGGCGATCAGGTAGTGGAACGTCCAGACGCCCACGGTTCCCAACGCCACGGCGAGCACGGTGTCGCCGTCGCCGAAGCTGTCGAAGAACGCGCCGAGCGTCGACCCGATGAACACCCAGTAGAAGGTGTTCCCGGCCACCGTGCTGGCCCAGAAGCCGATCGCGGAGTTGAAGCCGGCGTAGTCGCCGAAGCCGGCCGTGGCGTAGATGAAGACACCGGAGTCGAGCTCGGGCCTGCGGATCGCGAGGTTCTGGAAGACGAACGCCAGCATCAGCATGCCCGTGCCCGCGACCGCCCAGGCGATCAGCGAGCCGAGGATCCCGGTGGCGACGCCGAAGCGGGCCGGCAGCGAGAACACGCCTGCCCCCACCATGCCGCCGACCACCATCGCGGTCAGCGTCGTGACGCTCATCTTCGCGACGGCACCGGCGGGAGCCGTCGCCTCTTCGGTCCGGGTCATGCGTCCTCCTCCAGCTGGGTGGGCTCGGTCCGCTCGACCCGGAACCCGGTGAAGCCGTCCAGCACGCTGAGCACAGGACGTGCGTAGCAGGAGACGGCGTGCGGCAGGTAGAGCAGCGTCGAGACGCCGATGAGGGCGGCAAGCGTCCCCAGCGGGATCAGCGCATCCGCGAGAGTCGGATCCCGCTCCAGCGCGGCCTCGGCATCCTTCATGGCGACAAGGAGGATGCTCCTCGAGGCGCCTGGCCGCCTCCCCCGAACCGGACTAGTCGAGCCCGTTCAGCTCGTCGACCACGGAGAACAGGTCGCCGCGGTCGTAGTAGTCGACAGCGACGTAGTTCGGCGGCCGGCCGCGCTCCTGCTCGCACTCCTCGAGCCGCGGCAGGAGCACGTCGCGGGCGTTCACGAGCGCCGCGTTCTGCGGGACCCGTCCCTTCTCGTCGATCCAGTGGTTGACGAGGAACAGCGACGCGTCGGGGTCCCCTCGGTTGGACGCGCAGCTGAAGTCCGCCGGGCTCTTGAACAGGAACGGCGTGTCCTGGACGACGTCGAAGCCGGGGATGAGCCACGGCCAGCGGTCCCCGCCGCCGCGGTTCTCCATCAGCACCACCAGCCGGGTGCCGGCGTCGATCATCTGCCCCAGCGTCGGCCAGCTGCCGTCGGTCGCGGGTGTGTAGACGTACGGCTCGAGCCCGGCGGCCTCGACGACGCCAGCGGTGTCGGCCGGGGTGACCTCGTCCTGCACGAACAGCGTGACGACGTCCCGGGGGTGCCCGTCCAGCCAGGCCTTGATGTCGCGGAGGTTCTGCAACCAGGGCGTCGAGCCGAGCTCGCACATCGAGTGGCACAGGTACGGGCGCACCTCGCCGCGCGGCGCGAGCCCGGCGGCGCGGCGGAGCCGGAGCGCAGCCCGGACCGGCGTCGCGCCGAAGTCGGCCTTCGCCTGCTCGAACGCCTCCCGGCGCTGCTGGTCCGCGGTGGCGACGATGCCCTGGCGCTCCGTGGCCTGGCCGTACCAGCTGTCGACCAGCAGCACCCGGATCCCGTGGTCGAGCTGCGCGATGATCCCGTCCGGCTGCTCGGCGAAGAGCCATCCTCGCTCGGACGCCGCGGACATCGAGTTGTGCGTGGCGGCGTACGCGACCTCGTCGTACCCGCGGTCGCACAGCTCGACGTGGCCGTTGCAGGGCGGGGGCGAATCCTCCGGCGGCGGATCTCCCGAGCAGCCGGCGAGCAGCAGCACGCCGAGGAGCACGAGGGCCGCCGCGCGGGTCATGCCAGCAGCGCCTGCAGGGTCAGGGTGCCGACCGGCAGCCCGTGCTCGTCGTAGTAGTCGAACATCGCCGAGAGCCACGGGTGCGTGCGCGGGTCCGCGACCTTCTCGGCGGCGAAGCCGGCCTCGCCGGCGAGCCGGCGCACCGTCGCCTGCCGGCTGGCCAGCTCGTACGTCGCACCGGCGTGGCCGTCCTCGAGCAGCACCCGCGCCGCCGCGGCGCCGAGGTCCGCCAGGTCCAGGAAGCCGAACGGCGCGTCCACGTCGTACGGCACCCGGACCACCGGCCCGGAGAGGTCGAGGTTCTGCAGGTAGGCGCCCGGCTGGAGGATCGTCCAGGCGAGCCCCGAGCGCCGGACCAGGTCCTCCGAGACGGCCTTGCCGACGTGGTGCGGCATCGCGGGGACGTACGGCGACGCGACCGAGTGGTAGACGACCCGCTCGACGCCCGCCGCGGTCAGCGCCGCGAGCGCGTCCCCGACGTACGTCGGCTCGTCGGGATGCAGGTTCGGCGCGATCAGGTACGCCGTGTCGCAGCCCGCCAGCGCGCCGGGAAGGTCGTCCCAGTCGGCGCGGCCCAGCGGTATGGCGTCCGGGAGCGCGGCGGTGACCGCGCGGCCTGTCTTGCCGTGGCCTCCGACCACCGCGACTCGGGTCATGGGCCGAGCCTAGGGCGCCGGAGTCTGCTCCTCCTCGTCGAAGCGCGGGTCCGCCAGGAAGTACTGGGCGATCCGGCCGGGCGGCTTCTTCGGCTCCGGCCGCGGCACCGGCACCATCCGCCCCTCGACGGTGTCCCAGAAGGAGTCCGCCGTGTGCATCACCTTCCGGGCGACCAGGCCGAGGAGCCCGGTGTGCGGGGTGTAGGGGTGCGGACGGCTCGGCGCGACCAGCTCGGCGTGGTACAGCCGCTGCGTCAGCCGGTCGAGCTCCTCGTCGGCGAGCACCGCGGTGAGCCGGACGCCGAGCGCCTGCTCCTGGCGGTGGTTGTCGGCGAGCGCCGTGTCGACGTCCGACCACACCTCGGGCCAGGCGAACGAGGTCTCGTACACCGAGCCGTACTCGTGCGCCTTCACGTGCGCGAGCACGATCTCCAGCTCCTTCACGGTGCGGACGTAGTCGTGCACGACCGTGGAGCCGTCCGGCACCTGCTTGCGGGCCGGCGGGAGCAGCACCGCGTCGACGGCGTGCAGGTGCTTGCTCGTGGTGGCGAGGAAGGCGTCGATCCGCTCGTAGCCGTCCCGGGGACGACTGGCCGGCGCCTCCATCGCCCGCGCGGCCTCGAGCCGCTCCGCCATCCGCGAGTGCGTGTGCTGGAGGGAACTGCGAAGGACATCGGTCGTGCCCATCGTCATCACCAACTTCCGGGCGCCGTACTCCTCATGGTGCGCCCGGAACATGAGACCGGCAAGGGCGCCCCTGATCGGGCAGATCGTGCTGAGCGAGGTGCGCGGATCAGCCGAGGTCGAGTGCCGTCGGGTGCCGGGGCTCGTACAGTCCGACCTCGCTGCCACCGGGCAGCCGGAACCTGGTGAGCCGTCCCCAGCGCTCGTCGGTGACGTCGGCCGTCAGCTGGACGCCGCGGGCGCCGAGCTCCGCGACGGTGGCCTCGAGGTCGTCGCACATGAGATAGAGCTCGTGCCCGGTCGGACCGTCGGACGGGTGCACCGCGAGCTCGGCCGGCGGCAGCCGGAAGATCAGCCAGTCGTGGCCGGCATCCACGTACGGCCAGTCGAGGACGTCGCGGAAGAAGGCCCGGTCCGCCGCGGGGTCGCGGCTGAAGAGGACGACGTGGCTGCCGGTGATCACGCGATCACCCCTGCCGCGGCGGCGCGGCCGGCATGAACAGCTCCCGGTCCGGCTTGAGGTCGAGCAGCGGGGTGCCGTCCTGGCAGTCCAGGCCGCGCACGACGAGGGTGCCGCCCTCGATGCGGTCCACGGTCACGATCGAGGTCGCGATCGGGTTCGGGCGCACCGGCGACCGGAGCGCGAAGGTGCCCCGGGTGCTGCCGTCGTTCCGCGGGCTCTGCCGGACCAGGTCGCGGCGTGAGAGGTGCAGCCAGTAGAGGACCTCGAGGCGTTCGTACCGGTCGATCCCGTCGAGCGCGGCGACCCAGGGCTCGAACACCTCGATCCGGCACTCGGGCCCGTCCGCGCGGCCCTGGCGCGGCGTCTCGAGCGTCGAGCTCCAGGGCGTGCGGATCGTGCCGATGAACACCAGGCCGGCGTCCGCGGCCACGGGTGGGTCGACCGCGACCTCGGCATCGCGGAGCTCGTCCTCGCGGGGCACCGACCCCACCTCCTCAGACCAGGTCGACGGCTGCGTACGCCGCGCCCTCGGCGAGCCGAGCGTAGCCCGGGCCGCGGTCGAAGAACGCCTCGCTCGGCTCCGGGCGGCTCGCGCGCTCGGCGACGGTCGCCGCGTCGTCGTACGACAGGGAGCCGTCCTCGAGGGAGCCGCTGAGCACCACGCCGTACGACGCCAGCGCGGCCTCCGGGGAGACCTTGCGCCACACGACGTCGCGGACGACGAGGGCGGGGTCGCGCTGGAGCGGGTCGCCCCAACCGCCGCCGCCGGTGGTCCGGATCCGGATCACCTCGCCCGCCGCGACCGGCTCGGCGTCGGCGAGGGCGTCGACCTCGCGCTCGTGCGGGCCGCCGGGGTCGATGACGACCTCGAACGGCTTGCCGGCGAGGCCGCCCCTGACCCCCCAACACGCCAGGATCGACCGGTCCGCGATCGACATGAAGTGACCGTCCTTGAGCATCCGGATGTGCTTCTCGTAGCCGAGACCCCCGCGGAACCGGCCCGCTCCCCCGCTGTCCGTCGCCAGCGACAGCGACTCGACGCGGAACGGGAAGCGCGCCTCGGTGAACTCGGTCGGCAGGTTCCGGGAGTCCGGGACCACGTGGATCGTGTCCTCGCCGTCGGCGTAGTAGCGGCCGCCGGAGCCGCCGCCCAGCACCTCGCGCATCAGGTACGGCCGGCCCTCGAGGTCCTCGCCGTACACGCCGGTGTAGCGGATCGTCTCCTGGTCGGCGGGCATCTTGCCGTCGACCGCCTTGGCGACGACGCCCGCGAGGACGCCGAGCAGCCGGAGGATCACGAAGGTGCGCGCGTTCGTCGGTGCCGGGAACACCGGCGTCAGCAGGGTCCCGGGCTCCGGGAAGCGCATCTCGATGAGCGGCACGATGCCCTCGTTGACGTCGAGCTCCGCCATCCGCTCGGGGGTGTCGGCGAGGTTGCGCAGGATCGGCGCGAGCCACTTCTTGAGGAACACGCCGTCGCTGTAGTCGCCGCAGTGGTTGATCGGGCCCTTCGCCTGCGGGCTGGTGCCGTCGAAGTCGAGGACCAGCCGCTCGCCCTCGGGGTCGTCGGCGGGCGTCCGGGTCAGCGTGATCCGCTGGGTGTGCAGCATCGGCTCGTCGACGCCGTCGTGCTCTGCGTAGTCCTCCCAGACCCAGGTGCCGACCGGGATCTTGCCGAGGATCTCGCGCCGGTAGGTCTCGGTGGTCCGGCTGATGATCGCGTCGAAGCAGGACTCGACGGTCTCCACGCCGTACCGGTCGAAGAGCTCGCCGAGCCGGCGGGCGCCCATCAGGCAGGCCGAGCACTCGGCGTCCAGGTCGGCGGCGAGCGACTCGGGCATCCGCGAGTTGCGGGTCATGATGCTGAGCGCCGCACGGTTCGGCACGCCGGCGTCCCAGAGCCGGATCGGGGGGACCATCAGGCCCTCCTCGAAGACGCTAGTGGCGTCGGAGGGCATCGAGCCCGGTACGGCGCCGCCGATGTCGTCGTGGTGGCCGAAGGCCTGGACGAACGCGACGACCCTGCCGTCGCTGAAGACCGGCACCGTGACGCAGAGGTCCGGCAGGTGGCCGATGCCTCCCTCGGAGCGGTAGACGTCGTTGTGGAAGAAGACGTCGCCCTCCTGCATCTCCGCGATCGGGAAGTCGCGGGCGACCGGGTGCACGAGCGCGGAGTACGACCGGCCGGTGAGCTTGCGCAGCAGCCGGTCGTGGATGCCGGCGCGGAAGTCGTGCGCGTCCCGGATCATCGGGCTCCGGCTGGTCCGGCCGATCGCGGTCTCGACCTCCATCTCGACCGAGGCCAGCGAGCCCTGCACGATCTCGACCAGCACCGGGTCCGCGCTCGCGCCGGCGTCGTCGGTCAGGTGGCCGAACGGGAACTGGGTGGGGGCGCGGCGGCTCATCGGTCGCTCCTCGTCACGATGATGTTCACGTACTCGTCGATGCGGGCGGTGAACCCCGGGTGGAGCGGAACGGTCGAGCCGAACTCCTCGATGATCGCCGGCCCCTCGACGATGCTGCCGGGGGCGAGGTCGGGGCGCCACAGCACGGGCGTGTCGACGTACCCCTGACCGGCGTCGAAGCAGACCTGCCTGACCGGGTCGTCCGCCTCTCGGCGGCCTATAGGCGAGCCTGGGGCGGACGACCCGACTCGCTTGATCTCGGGCCGGCGGATCGGGCCGATGCCGGACACGCGGAGGTTCACCCACTCGACCTGCTGGGAGTCGTCCGCGGAGAAGTCGTAGCCGTACAGCGCCCGGTGCTCGGCGTGGAACGCCTCGGCGACCGCGCCCGGGTCGAGGACGCCGGTCCCGACCGGCACCCGCACCTCGAACGCCTGACCGAAGTAGCGCAGGTCGGCGGTGCGGACGAACCGGTGCTCGGTGGGCTCGAAGCCCTCCTTGGCGAGGGCCTCGGCCGCCTGCGCGGTCAGCGCGTCGTAGATGCCGGTGACCGTGGCCGGGTCCAGGTGCTCCGCCAGCGTCACGTGGGTCTGCACGTAGTCGTTCTTGACGTCGACGGTGAGCAGGCCGAACGCAGAGACGTTGCCGGGGTTGGGCGGCACCAGCACCGTCGACAGCCCGAGCACGTCCATCAGCCGGCACAGCAGCAGCGAACCGGAGCCGCCGAACGTCGTGAGCGTGAAGTCGCGGACGTCGAGGCCGCGCTTGACGGTGACCTGGCGCAGCGCGTTCGCCTGGTTCCACGCGGAGATCTCCAGGATGCCGGTGGCACAGCCCTCGGGGCTCAGCCCGAGCTTGGACGCGAGCTGCTCGATGCCGTCGCGGGCCGCATCGACGTCGAGCGGGATCTCACCGCCGAGCAGGTGCGGGGGGATCCGGCCGAGGAAGACGTGGGCGTCGGTGATCGTGACCTCGGTGCCGCCCTTGCCGTAGCAGAGCGGGCCCGGGTCCGCGCCCGCCGACTGCGGGCCGACCTTGAGCGTGCCCTCGGGGCTCAGCCACGCGATCGAGCCGCCGCCGGCGCCGACGGTGACCACGTCGATCATCGGGATCTTGGACGGGAACGCGCCGACCGACCCCTCCGTGGTGAGCGTCGGCTGGCCGTCGATCACGACGCTGACGTCGGTCGACGTACCGCCGCCGTCGGAGGTCAGCACCCGGTCGAAGCCGGCGACCTTCGCGATCAGCGCCGCGCCCAGGGCGCCCGCCGCCGGGCCGGAGAGCACGGTGGTGATCGGCTGGTGCACGACCTCGTCGGCCGACAGGACGCCGCCGTTGGACTTCATCACGTAGAACGGGATGACCCGGTCGTCGTACGACGTCAGCCGCGACTTGATGTTGTTGACGTACGCCGAGAGCCGCGGCTTGACCGCCGCGTCGACCAGCGTCGTCATCGCCCGCTCGTACTCGCGGTACTCGCGGAGCACCTCGCTGGACAGCGACACGACCGCGTCGGGGTGCTCCTCGGCGAGGATCGCGCGCATCCGGTCCTCGTGCACGGGGTTGGCGTAGGCGTGCAGGAAGCAGACCCCGAGGGTGCTGATGTCCTGTGCCCTGAACCAGCGCGCGACCGCCCGGGCGCCCGCCTCGTCGAAGGGACGCACCTCCTCGCCGTTCACGTCGAGGCGGCCCTCGACGCCCTGGACCCGGTCGCGCGGGACGATCCGTTCCGGCTTGACCCAGAAGTAGCTGTTGCCGTACCCGTCGGGCACCGACTGGCGGGCGATCTCGAGCATCGCCTCGTAGCCGGTGTTCGTGATGAACCCGAGCCGGTCGACCTTGCCCTCGAGCAGCTGGTTCGTCGCGACCGTGGTCCCGTGGCTGACCGCGTCGATGTCCGCGCCGGTCGCGCCGAGCAGCCCGAGCACCTTGTCGATGCCGGCGAGGAAGCCGTCGGCCGGGTTGCCCGGCGTCGAGGGCGTCTTGGTGGTGACGAGCTCGCCCGAGTCCTCGTCGAAGGCGACGACGTCGGTGAACGTCCCGCCGGTGTCGATGCCGATCCGGATCCGCCGGGCCATGGCTCAGTGTCCTTCCAGGTGGAACGTCGTGGTGGAGGTCGAGCTCGCGACCAGCCTGCCCGACGCGACGACGTACGCCGGCGCGTCGTGGTGGCCGACGACCTCGCGGAGCGTCGGGTGCGGGTGGACGACGAGATCCGCGTTGCCGCCCTCGGCGAGCCGGTGGCCGGCCACGCCGAGGACGTCGGCGGCGGTCGTGGTGACGGCGTCGTACACCAGGTCGATGCCGGCGCTGTCGACCGCCTCGAGAGCGTGCGCGGCGAGGAACGCGACCTCGACCATGTTGTGCCGGCCGAACGGGTAGTACGCGTCCTCGATGTCGTCCTGGCCGAGCGCGACCGGCACCCCCATCGCCGTGAGCTCGCGGACCGGGAGGTGCAGCGGGCCGGTGTGCGGGTCGCTGACGAAGCCGAGGCCGGCGCGCTTCACGAGGCCGGCGAGGCGCTCGAGGGTCGGCCGGGCGTAGAGGCCGACGGCGCGCGCGTGGTTCGCGACGCCGCGGCCCTCGAGGCCGTGCTCGAGCATCGCGGTCGCGAGCATCTCGGTGGTGCGCAGGCTCGCGTCACCGGCGTCGTCGACCAGCATCGCGACCCGGCGGCCGTGCGCCGCGGCGAGCTCGCACATCCGGCGGACGTGCTCATGGGCCTCGGCGTCGGTGTGCTCGATCCACGGGATGCCGCCGACCACGTCCGCACCGAGGTCGATCGCCTCGCGCACCAGCTCCTCCGCACCGGGGTCGCGCACCAGGCCGTCCTGGGGGAACGCGACCACCTGGAGGTCGACCACGCCGCGGAACTCCTCGCGCAGCGCGAGCAGCGGGACGACGCCCTCGAGCCGCGCCCTGGTGTCGACGTCGGCGAAGGCGAGCACGTGGCGGACGCCGTACCGGACCGCCTCGAGCACCGCCGCGCGGGCGTTCGGCTCGATCCAGCTGCGGTCGTAGTCGGCCTTGACGGCCGAGGCGAGCTCGATGGAGTGGAGCGCGGAGCCCATCTCCCCGGACGTGTACGCCGTCAGCGCGGCGTCGCCGATCCGGTCCAGCGTGTGCACCTTGTCCAAGTGCAGGTGGCCGTTCGCGAAGCTCTCGGTGACCAGGCCGCCGGCGGCGTCGATCTCCTCGGCGCCGGTCAGGGGGTCCCGCGTGACGGCGGCGATCCGGCCCTCGTCGATGCCGATCTGGAAGCGCCCGTCCCGACCGCGCAGCGTCGCGTCCGCGACGACGAGCTGGTGGGTGGGCACGCGTCGATTCAACCGGTCCGGCTCCGCAGCGGGCCACGGCATCGATTGCCGACGAAGGGCCCGTTCTCCGGCAACATCTGCCAGCAGACGTCCTAGGCGTCCGGGGCCCGGTCGTTGTAGACGCCGGCCTCCTCCTGGCCGGACAGGGCCTGGATGGCGCGCATGATCTCGTCGGTGACCTCGCGCCGCGCCCGGCCCAGCGGCACGCCGTCGTACCGGCCCGCGACCTGGATCGGGTCGCCGAAGGTGACCGAGATCGGCACGACGCGCGGGAACCGGGCGCCGACCGGCTGGAGCCGCTCCGTGCCGGTGATGCCCACGGGGACGACGGGGACGCTCGCGGTCAGCGCGAGGTGCGCGACGCCGGTGCGGCCGCGGTAGAGCCGGCCGTCACGCGAGCGGGTGCCCTCGGGGTAGAGGCCGAACGCCCCGCCGTCGGCGAGCACCGCGAGTGCGGTGTCCAGGCTGGCGATCGCCGCCCGCGGATCGTCGCGGTCGACGGGCAGCATGCCCATCCCCTCGAACCACGCCTTCTGCAGCGTGCCCTTCACCCCGCCGCCGCGGAAGTAGTCGGACTTCGCCAGGAAGTGCACCTTGCGGGGCGCCACGATCGGGATCACCAGCGAGTCGGCGAAGCTCAGGTGGTTGCTGGCCAGGATCACCGCCCCGGTGCGCGGCACGTTCTCGAGGCCGGTCACCGTCGGGCGCCAGACCACCTTGGCGAGGGGCGGGACCACCGTGTGCAGGACCGAGTACATGACCACCGCCCCAGTGTCGCGGTTACCCGTCGGTCTATCGACTCGGTGCCACACTGGCGAGATGGCCGACGTCGACATCCAGCAGCACATCCAGTCGCTCATCGAAGAGGAGCACCGCCTGCGCGACTCGCTCGCGGACGGCGACATCTCCCCGGGTGAGGAGCACGAGAAGCTCCGCGGCATCGAGGTGGAGCTCGACCAGTGCTGGGACCTCCTCCGCCAGCGGCGGGCCCGGCGGGCCGCCGGCCAGGACCCGGCCGACACCGCCGTACGTCCGCCGGGCACGGTGGAGAACTACCGCCAGTAGCGGAGCCGGGGCGAAATAGGTGAAGGGCCCTCGGAAGTATGAGTTCCAAGGGCCCTTCGTTGACCGGTACTGGTGACGCTCCCGGTCGACTGCTCTTCCACTCCGGTCCCGGCGGCCTCATCACCCAGCCACCGCGGCGGCCCACCGGCAAGCCGGCGAACCTCCGTCTGGACCCTCGTCTCCGAGCTGTCCCGCCTTCCCTTGCGGGAGGGCGTGGGAGAAGTTCTATGCCCTCGGGGAACAGCTGCGCAAGGGCTTTCGCCGACATTCCCTCGGTTCCACCGAAAGTCACCCACTGCTCCACAGATCGACGCCTCGTCGTCCACAGGAAGTGCTCCGATTCCCACAGTTGAGCGGGATTCCTGTGGAGAGTCGTCGTCGGCGACGCCGCCGGCGCATGAGGACGGCGATCCGCGGGCACCCGGGCCCGGACACAAGAGAAGGGCCCTTGCGAGTATGAGTCGCAAGGGCCCTTCGGGTGACCGGTACCGGTGACGCTTCCGGTCGACAGCTCATCCACTCCGGTCCCAGCGACCTCGTCACCCAGCCGCTGCGCCGCGCTCCGGCAAGCCGGCTCGCGTCGTTCGGACCCTCGTCTCCGAGCTGTCCCGCTCTCCGTTGCCGGAGGGCGTGGGAGAAGTTCTATGCCCGTCGCGAACCGGTGCGCAAGGGCTTTCGCCCACAAACTTCGGGTCCCACAGGAACTGGCCGGTCGCCCACAGGTACGACCCCGGTACTCCACAGCCGACCGGGCCATTGTCCCCAGGTTTTCCACCGGAGGCTGTGGAAAAGAATCGCGTTGCGTCGGCGTTCGCCGGCCGCCTAGCGTCGCGCGGGTGGCCTCCGACCTCGCCGCCCTCTGCTTCGACGCCCACGACCCCACCGCGCTCGCGCGGTTCTGGTCCGAGCTGCTGGGGTGGGAGATGGTGACGGACGCCGCGGACCGCGTCGCCCTCGTGCCCCGCGACGACACCGGCTACCGGCTGCGGTTCCTCCCGGCCACCGCCGGCAAGGCCGGTCCGAACCGCGTCCATCTCGACCTGACCAGCTCGACCTGGGACGAGCAGCGCGCCACCGTCGAGCTGGTCCTCGCCCGCGGCGGCCGGCACCTCGACTTCGTGCTCGGCCCGGACGAGCACCATGTACCGCTCGCCGATCCCGAGGGCAACGAGCTCTGCGTGATCGGGCCCGGGAACCGGTTCCTCGACGGCTGCGGACGCATCGGCGCCATCAACTGCGAGGGCACCCGCGGGGTCGGCCACTTCTGGAGCGAGGCGCTCGGCTGGCCACTGGTCTGGGACCAGGACGAGGAGACTGCGATCCAGTCGCCGCGAGGCGGCTCCAAGATCACCTGGAGCGGTCCCCCGGTGGCCCCGAAGACCGGCGCGGGCCGCCAGCACCTCGACCTCGTGCCCTCCGCCGGCACCGACCGGGCAGCCGAGGTCGCGCGTCTGGTCGCCCTCGGCGCCACCCGGCTCGACCAGGCGCAGCTGGCCGACCCCGACGGCAACGAGTTCTGCCTCGCTCATGGGTGACTTCCTGGCCGAGTGGCAGACCTGGCGGACCGCCCGTGAGGCGCGCCTGCGGGACCCGCACGGGTGGCTGGCGATCACCGCCATCCACTGGCTGACCGCCGAGCCGCAGCGCTTCGACGACCTGCCCGGCGAGTGGCGCAGCGAGCAGGACGGCCCCGTCGTCACCCTCGACGACGGCGAGCGCCGGCTGGGGCCGGTCGACGAGGACGGCCTGACCCTTGCTTTCCTGGGCGTCACCGCGGAGGTGGCCGACCGCGACGGCCGGGTGATCGTGCGGCCCCGCCGTCCCGACTCGGCGAACCTGCGCACCTACCGGGGCACGCCCTGCTATCCGCCCGACCCCGCGTGGGTCGTCGCGGGCCGCCTCCGACGCTCCCGGGCTGTCGTGTTCGAGCGCGACGGTGCCGAGCACCGGCTGGTCGCGTGGCCGGAGGACGACGGCCGCCTGTGGATCCTGTTCCGCGACGCGACCTCTGGCGTCACGACGTACGCCGCCATGCGGCAGCTGCTCACCTCTCCCCCGGCAGCCGACGGGACGGTCGAGCTCGACTTCAACCGAGCACACAACATGCCGTGCGCCTACACCGACTTCGCCACGTGTCCCGTACCGCCGGCGGAGAACACGCTGCCGTTCGCGGTGGACGCGGGCGAGCAGGTGCCCCTGATGTCCTAGCCGGGCTCGGTTAGCGTGGCCGCATGGCTGTGACGGTGCGGAGGACGACCTCCCACCTCGATGCCTGGGAGACGATCCGCGGCGAGACGCGGTGGATCGACTACTCATGCCAGGAGGTCCACGGCGTCCTGACGGTCTACGCGCACCTGTTCCGCCGGGTCCGGGACCGCCTCGACGACAGCCGCGACGTCCTCTTCTGGAAACCCGCGACCACGAAGGTCGCCCAGCAGTACCCCGCCGGCGAGTGGGCGGAGGTCGTGCACGACGAACGAGCATGGCCGCCGGTCGGGGTCGAGCCGGTCCCGCGTCGATCCCGGCACCGCGCTACGGGATGAGGCCCGGGTCGGCCTAGTTCCGACGGTGGAACCTGGTGTGGTGTTTCGGGCAGAGGAGCCTGCCGTGGTCGACGTCGGTGGGTCCGCCGCGGCTCCAGGGGATGTCGTGATGGACGTGGCACATCGCCGGCGGCCAGTCGCAGCCGGGCTCGGTGCAGTGCTGGTCCCGGATCCCGATCGCGATGCGCTGTGCCTTGGTGTGGAACCGGCGGGTGCGGCCGAGGTCGAGGACCTCCGAGGGTCCGCCGAGCACGGCGGGGATGATCCCGGCCTCGCAGGCCAGCCGGCGGGCGGTGGCGGCGGTGATCTTCTCCCCGGTGTCCAGGCGTGCGGCCTGCTCGAGCCGGCCCTCGAGAGCCTCCAGGGTCATGGTGACCACCACGGTCGCCGACACCCCGCCGGTCTGCGGGAGCTGGTGGGCGGGGTAGCGCTCGATGAGCTCGCAGAACGCCCGGCCCCTCCGTTCGGGTCCGGGCCGCAGCGGAACGCTGGGTTCCTGCGGGTCCTGCCGTTTGGGGCGGCGATCGCGAGCAGCATCTTCTTCAGCGCGGCGCCGTGGAAGGACGGGACGGTGAACCGGCCGTGGGTCTTGCCGTGGCCGTCGTCGGCCATGACCAGGTTGGTGGCGAGCAGCGCGTCGCGCTCTTCGCGGGCGAGCTGCCGCGCCTCGTACTCATCCGCCAGGTCGGGTGCGACCACGTCCATCAGCCGCTTGCCCAGGACCCGCAACCTCGGGGCGGTGTGCTCGCGTCCGGCGGCGACCAGGTGCCGCTCGGCGCGATCGACCAGGGCGGTGTCGAGGTCGCCGGGCAGCTGGTCGAGCGCGGCGACGATCACCCGGGCCTGCTCGACCACCAGGTCACCCGCGGCCAGCGCGTCGCGGACATGACCGCGGGTCACCAGCGCCTGCCCGAGGTTGACCTGGCCCAGCACCACGGGCCTGGTCTGCCGGGTCCGATGCGCCCACGCATCCACGGCCTCGTCGTCGGCGTGCTCGGCCACCCGGGCCTCCAGCTCGGCGACCTTTGCCTTCAACCGGGTCAGCTCGATCAGCGTCGTCGTGGTCTCTGCGGGCTCCATGGACCACACCGACGCATCGGCGACCGCATCGATCTGGGAGTGGGCGTGGGCGACGGCCACCGAGACCCGGTGCCGGGGTGTGGCCATCGCTGTCATGGGTCCACTCAAGCATCGAGCACCGACAGTGAGAGGCCCAGAAGCCCTTGCTCCACAGGGATCTGGGTAACGAACAGGTCACGATTCCGAGACGCTTTCCACAGGCCGCGCGGCCCCCGGCGGGCCCGCAAGCCGGGAACCGACGGCGACCACCCGCCCACCGCTCCCGTAGCTGCCTTTTCGGTCGCCACCACCCCACGGCCCGAGAGCCGCGGACATCACCCCGCAACCGCCGCCTCGAACGCCGCGGCCACCTCGAGGAGGAACCGGTCGCGGCCGTGGGCGGCGACGATCTGGATCCCCACCGGGAGGCCGGAGGCGGTGTGGCCGAACGGGACCGAGATCGCGGGGCAGCCGGTGACGGTGATGAAGTACGCCGCACGCATCCAGTCGAGGTAGGTCGCCATCGGCTGACCGTTGATGGAGGTCGGGAACTCCTGGTCGGCCGGGAACGGCGGCACCTGGGACACCGGCAGCACGAGCACGTCGTACGACGAGAAGAACTCCCGCATCCGCTCCGACAGCGTGGTGCGCTGGGCGTACGCGCGGGCGACGTCGGCACCGGTCAGCGCCTCGCCGAGCCGGATGTTGTCGGCGAGCGACTGCTTGAAGGCGTCCGGGTGCTCGGCCAGGAGCGCGCCGAACCGCGCCTGGAAGTGCCAGGCCCGCAGGGTGCGGAACGTGTCGTCGGCCTCGGAGAGGTCCGGGTGGGCGGAGTCGACGCTCCCGAAGACCGATGCCGACGAGGACACGATCGCGGCCACCTCGTCGTCCACCTCGAAGGCTCCGCCCAGGTCGACCGACAGCGCCACGCGCAGCCCGGACAGCGAGCCGGACAGGGGCGGTGCGAACGAGGAGCCCGAGTCGCCCAGTGCCAGCGGCGCACGGGGGTCGGGTCCGGCGAGCACCGACAGCAGCAACGCCAGGTCACCGACGTTGCGGGCCATCGGGCCGCCCACCGAGGTGGTCTCCCACTGGTTGGACTGCGGCCACTCCGGCACCCGCCCGAGCGACGGCCGCAGCCCGACCACGCCGCAGAACGACGCCGGGTTGCGCAGCGAGCCGCCCATGTCCGAGCCGTCCGCGAGCGGGACCATGCCGGACGCCAGCGCGCACGCCGCACCGCCGGACGAGCCGCCGGCCGACCGGCTCGGGTCGACCGGGTTCAACGTCGTGCCGAAGAGCGTGTTGAACGTGTGCGAGCCGGCCGCGAACTCCGGCACGTTGGTCTTGCCGATCACCACCACACCGGCGCGGCGTACCCGCTCGACGAGCAGCTCGTCCCGGTCCGGGACGTGGTCGGCGAACAGCGGCGAGCCGTACGTCGTCCGCCACCCCGCGACCTCGTGGGTGTCCTTGAACGCGAACGGCAGCCCGTGCAGCGGCCCGACCTCGACGCCGGACGCGAGCGCCTCATCTGCCGCCAGCGCTCCCTCGCGAGCCCGCTCCTCGTCGAGCGAGACGATGGCGTTCAGCAGGGGGTTGCGCTTCGCGATCCGCGCCAGGTGCAGCTCGAGGAGCTCACGCGCGGAGATCTCGCGCCGGCGTACGGCGGCCGCCTGGTCGCGTGCGGTCGACTCGACCGTCAGAGTCATCGGCGGCCGAACAATCGCCCGACCACGACCCCGAGCACCACCAGCCCGGCCCCGACGGCGATGCCCTTCGCGAAGTCGCCCTGCGACGAGACGGCGGAGCGAGGCGGCGCGGAGAAGACCGCGGCCCCGGCCGGGGTCTCGCCGACGGCGACCTGCTCCGACGCACCGGCCGCGGCCGTCACCGGGGCGGAGAGCGTCCGGCCGACGTTGCCGAAGAACTCACCGGCCATCCGCCTGGACACCGAGGTGAGCATCCGCTGGCCGACGCCGCCGACCATGCCGCCGACGACCGCGTCCGCCTCGTAGGAGATGGCCGTGGTGTCCGCGGTCGGCGAGGCGAACGACACCTGCACGGTGGCGTCGATGGTGCCGGGCGCACCCGCACCCGAGAGGCGCATGGTCATGCCCTCGTGCTCCACGAGGTCCGAGAGGGTGCACTGGCCCTGGTACGTGCCCTTGATCGCGGCCACGCCCGCCGTCACGGTCATGTCGTAGGCGTGATCACCGGGGCCGCCGGTCGCGACCAGCCGCTCGCAGCCCGGGATGGTCGCGACCAGCACGCGCGGGTCGAGCAACGCCTCCCAGACCTTCTCGACGGGCTGCTCGACGACGTTCGATCCAGCGATCTTCATGAGTGCTCCTGGCGCAGGGTGTACAGCTCGGACGGCGAGATCGGCATCGCCGTGATGGTCAGGCCCTCGGCGTCCTCGATGGCGGCGGCGAACACGGCGGCGGACGGGATCACGCCGGCCTCGCCCGCGCCCTTGATGCCGAGCGGGTTCAGGGGGGACGGCGTCTCGAGGTGGTCGATGTCGATGCCGTCCGGGATCTCGGTGACGTAGGGCATCAGGAAGTCCATGAACGACGCGTTGAGCAGCTGCCCGGACTCGTCGTACGCCATCCGCTCGTAGAGCGCTCCCCCGACGCCCTGGGCCACGCCGCCGTGGATCTGGCCCTCCACGATCATCGGGTTGATCAGGTGGCCGCAGTCGTGGACGACGGCGTACTTGAGGATCGTGATCTCGGCGGTCAGCGGATCGGTCTCGACGATGACCGCGTGCATGCCGGAGGCGAACGTCGCCCGCTCGGGCGAGTAGAAGTCCTTGCCCTCCAGGCCCGGCTCCTCGTCCTCCGCGACCGGGGGCTTGCCGGGGTCGCCGATCGAGAACTGCGTGGCCGCCCTGGACTTCTCGTCGAAGGCGTAGCGCAGCGGGTTGGACAGCACCGACACGGTGCCGAGGTCGATGGAGTTGCCGGGCGAGCCCTTCACCGACACCACGCCGTCCACGATCTCGAGGTCGTTCTCGTCGGCCTCGAGCGCCTCGGCGGCGATCTTGAGCACCTTCTCCCTGGTCCGCTTCGCGGCGAGGTGGATCGCCGAGCCGCTCATCACGGCGGCGCGTGAGGCGAACGTGCCCACGGCGTACGGCATCCGGCGGGTGTCGCCGGTGACGACCTCGACGTCCTCGAACTTCACGCCGAGCTCGTCGGCCACCAGCTGCGCGAACACCGTCGCGTGGCCCTGTCCCTGCGTCGTGAGCCCGGTCGCGACCTTGACCTTGCCGGAGGTCTCGACGTGCACGTGGGCGCCTTCGTACGGACCGACGCCGGTGCCCTCGACGTAGCAGGCGAGGCCGATGCCGACCTGCCGTCCCTGGGCCGCCATCTCCGCCTTGAACGCCGGGAACTCGTCCCAGCCGACGAGCTCCTTGAGCTTCTCCAACGACGCCGGGTAGTCACCGGAGTCGTACTCGAGCTCGCGGCCGTCCTGGAAGATCAGCCCCTGGTCGTAGGGGAACTCGTCGGGCTGGATGAAGTTCAGCGCACGCACGTCGGCGCGGTCCTTGCCGAGGTACGCCGCGATCGCGTCCATCGTCCGCTCCATGGCGAAGCAGCCCTGTGGCCGGCCGGCTCCGCGGTACGGCGTCACCATCACGGTGTTGGTGTACAGGGACTCGAACACGACCCGGTAGTTCTGCGGCTTGTAGGGGCCGAGCAGCTGGGTCGAGGTGATGATCGGGACGATCAGGCCGTACGGCGTGAACGCGCCGTGGTCGTGCCAGAACTCGACGTCCAGCCCGTGCAGCCGGCCGTCGTCGTCGAATCCGACCTCGATGTGCTGCACCTGGCCGCGCTCGTGCGCAGAGGAGATGAAGTGCTCGCGGCGGTCCTCGGTGAACTTCACCGTGCGGCCGAGCGCCCGGGCCGCCAGCGGCACCAGCAGCTCCTCGGGCCACGGGTGGTTGATCTTCACCCCGAAGCCGCCGCCGACGTCCGGCGTGATCACGTCGACCTGGCCGAGGTCGAGGCCCATCTTGACCGCGACCGCGGCACGGACCCCGGTCGAGCTCTGGGTGGACGTCCAGACCTGGAGCCGGTTGATGTCGGGATCCCAACGGGCGACGGTGCCGCGGCCCTCCATCGGCATGCACGCACTGCGCTCGATCGTCAGGTCGAGCTCGAGCCGGTGCGGGGCGTTCGCGATAGCGGTGACCGCGTCGCCGACGCTCTGCTCCAGCCTGGCACCGACGTTGCCGGGCACGTCCTCGTGCACGAGCGCGGTCGCGGCGCGCGCGGCGTCGACGCCGACGACCGGCGTCAGGAACTCGTAGTCGACGCGGATCCGCGACACGGCGTCCTCGGCGACGTACCGGTCCTCGGCGACGACGAACGCGATCGCCTCGCCGACGTAGTTGACCTCGTCCTTCGCCAGTGCGTACTGCGTGCGCCCGTGCGTGAGCGCCGGGTGCGGGATCAGCAGCGGCAACGGCTCGGCCATCGGGCCGGTGAGGTCGTCGTAGGTGTAGACCGCGTGCACGCCCTCGACGTCGAGGACGTCGGCCACGTCGATGTCGAGGATCCGCGCGTGGGCGTGCGGGGACCGGAGCACGGCGGCATGCAGCGTGTCGGAGCCGATCGCGACGTCGTCGACGTACCGGCCCTGGCCGCGCAGGAAGCGCTGGTCCTCGACCCGCTTCACGCCCTGGCCCATCAGCTTCGTCGTCATGCGGGGTCCCCTCGGAAGTGCGGGGTGGCGGAGCGAAGCGGGGGAAGCCCGCAGTTCCGTGGGGTGCTCATGCGGGGTCCCCTCGGAAGTGCGGGGTGGCGGAGCGAAGCGGGGGAAGCCCGCAGTTCCGTGGGGTGCTCATGCACCCAGTCCCGTCGACGCGGTGTCCTCGTCCCGGTCCTCGGACGGTAGCTGCGCCGACCCGGGGCGCGGCGGCTCCGGCGGCGACTCACCCGCTGCCGTGCCCGCCAGCTCCGCGGCTCGCTCGACCGCCTTGACGATGTTCTGGTAGCCGGTGCAGCGGCACAGGTTGCCCGCGATCATGTCGCGCGCCTCGTCGTGCGTGGGGTGCGGGTTCTGCCGCAACCCGGCCGTGATCGTGGTCAGGAAGCCCGGCGTGCAGAAGCCGCACTGCAGCCCGTGGCAGTCCATGAACGCCTGCTGGACCGGGCCGAGCGAGCCGTCGTCGTTCGCCAGGCCCTCGACGGTCGTGAGCTCGTGGTACGCCGCTGAGACCGCGAACATCAGGCAGGACCGCATCGGGGCACCGTCGACGAGGATCGTGCAGGCGCCGCAGACGCCGTGCTCACAACCGACGTGGGTGCCGGTGAGGCCGAGGTCGTGGCGCAGCGCGTCCGACAGCAGCCGGCGTGCGGGGACCCGGACCTCGTGGGTCGTCCCGTTCACCGTCAGCCGTACGTCGTGCAGCTCCTCGCTCACATGCCCTCCCGAGCCATCTCCTGTGCAGATCGAACCACCCGCGTGGTGAGCACCCGCACGAGCTGAGAGCGGTACGCCGCGGTGGCGTGGATGTCGTCCATCGGCTCGAGCTGCGCGAGGGCCGCGTCGCCCAGCTCGTCGTCGGCGACACCGGACAGGTCGACGACCGTCGGCACGTCGCTGACGGACAGGAACCCGACCCGGACCGACTCCCCCTCGACCAGCGCTGCCGCACCGACGAGGGCGTAGTCGCCGTGCCGCCGGGCGATCTCCTCGAACCCCACCCCGGCACCGGGCCGCAGGGCCGGGAAGAACGCGGCGACCGCGATCTCGTCGTGCCCCACCGAGGACTCGAGCGGGCCGACGTAGAGCTCGTCGGCGGGGATCGTCCGGCGACCCGACGGTCCCTCGACCTCGACCGAGCCGCCGAGCAGCGTGAGCACCACCGGCATCTCCGCGGCCGCGTCGGCGTGCACGATCGACCCGACGGTGGTGCCGCGGTTGCGGATCGTGGCGTGGGCGACGTCGGCGAGCGCGAGCGGGACGAGCGGCTGCACGCGGCGTACGTCGTCCGAGGCCAGGACGGCGGCGTGCCGGGCGAGCGCCCCCACGCGCACGCCCGGCTCGTCGCCCTCGCCCGTGACCTCGATGGTGTCCAGGCCCGGGAGCCCGTTGATGTCCACCAGCAGCGACGGTGCCGCGAGACGCATGGACAGCAGCGGGACCAGGCTCTGGCCACCCGCCAGCACCTTGGCGTCCGGCTCGCCGGCCAGGGCCGCGATCGCTTCCGAGAGCGTCCCCGGCCGGCGGTAGTCGAAGGGTGCTGGCTTCACTCAGTCATTCCTCGGGTCGGTCCTCAGTGCTTGTGGTCGCCGTGGTCGTGGTGGTGCGGAGCCGCGTGGTCCTCCACGTGCGCACCAGTCTGGCCGACCGCGATCACCGCCCCGTCGTCGTCGCCCTTCGGCGCCACCCAGCGGGCCAGGTGGTAGCCGGCGATGACGACGATCGTGCCGAGCGCGATGCCGCCGAGCACGAAGTCGTCGGTGATCTTGAAGAACGCGCTCGAGTCACCGGCGTCGAGGCCGATGCCCAGGATCAGGCCGGCGGCCACTGGGACCAGGTTGACCGGGTTCGCGAAGTTCACCCGGTTCTCGACCCAGATCTTCGCGCCGAGCAGGCCGATCATGCCGTAGAGCACGATCGTGATGCCGGCGAGGACGCCGCCCGGGGTCGCCGCGACGACCTGGCCGAACTTCGGGATGAAGCCCAACAGGATCGCGACGATGGCCGCGACGAAGTACGCCGCCGTCGAGTAGACCCGGGTCGCCGCCATGACGCCGATGTTCTCGGCGTACGTCGTGGTCGGAGAGCCGCCGACGGCCGAGGCGATCACGGTGCCGACACCGTCCGCGGCGATGGCCCGCCCCATGACCGGGTCGAGGTCGCGACCGGTCATGCCGGCGACGGCCTTGACGTGGCCCATGTTCTCCGCGATCAGTGCGATCACGGCGGGGAGCGCCAGCAGCGTGAAGGTCAGCGAGAAGCTCGGCAGGTGCCAGCCGACCTCCGCCATGTTGTTGGCGCCGCCGAAAGGCGACTGGTTGCCGACCAGGCCGTCGGCGGTGTGCGGCGGGAAGCCGAACCAGTCCGCGGCCTTGACGTTGTCCCAGCTCACGCGGTCGCCCGTGACCCCGCCGACGCCGAGCACGTCGAAGAGCCAGGAGAGCAGGTAGCCGAACACCAGGCCGAGGAAGATCGCGATCCGGCCGAAGAAACCGCGCAGGCCCACCGCCATCAGGATCACCGCGGTCATGGTGATGATCGCCATCCAGCGGTCGGCCGGCATGTAGACCTTGGTCGCGACCGTGGCCAGGTTGAAGCCGATGATCATCACGACCGCGCCGGTGACGACCGGCGGCAGCACGGCGTTGACGACGTCCGCACCCAGGTAGTGGACGATGACGCCGACGATCGCGAGCACGACGCCCGAGACCAGGATCGCGCCCGTGACGTCCGCGGGCCCACCGTCCTGGGCATAGATGGCGGCGGCGCCACCGACGAACGACGCCGAGGTACCGAGGTAGCTCGGGACGACGCCCTTGACGATCAGCAGGAAGCAGATCGTGGCGATACCGCTCATCAGGATCGCGAGGTTCGGGTTGAGACCCATGACGAGCGGGAACACGAAGGTCGCACCGAACATCGCGATCACGTGCTGGGCGCCCAGGCCCACCGTCTTGCCCCAGGCCAGACGCTGGTCGGGGGCTACCGCCTCACCGGGTTTGGGATCGACGACTTGCCACTTGAACATCGACATGACAGCACCCTTTCGCTGTGTGGGGGCCCGAGTTCCCGCACAAACTAGTGATGTTCATGACACACCCACGACGGCGAGAAATGCCGAAGGAACGCCGTAGCCGCTGGCACCTGTTGTGGGCGCGGCGGGGTGGTACGGACCGGCCGGACGGCAGGTCAGCCGGTGATCTCGTGCACCCGCAGCGCCACGGCCACGTCGAGCCGCAGGTGCGGGTCGGTGGACAGCGGGCCGAGCAGCCGCTCCAGCTTGGAGACCCGGTAGCGCATCGTGTTGTAGTGGAAGAACTGCACGCGGGCCGCCTCGGCGACGTTGAAGTTCGTGTCCAGCAGCACCTGCAGCGTCTCGCGCAGGTCCGCGGCCTCCGTGGTGTCCGCGGCGAGCGGGCCGAGGACGTCGCGGACGAACGACCGCAGCTCCCCGTTCCCCTCCGGCCCGTCCGGGATCAGCGCGATCAGCCGGTGCAGCCCCAGCTGGTCGAAGAACGTCGTCGACCCGCCGCCGCGGACCCGGCGGCCGACCTCGACCGCGCGCCGCGCCTGCGCGTACGCCTCCGGCAACCGGTCCAGGCTGGGCGCGACCCGGCTGACGCCGACGGAGAACGGCCGGCGACCCCCGCCCTTGTCGCCGGCGACGGCCAGCACCGCCCGGCGTACGACGTCGTGGCCGACCTCGTCGGACTCGCCGACCGGCAGCAGCGCCACCACCTCGGAGGAGAAGTCGACCGCGGGGATCCCGCGCCCCACCGTGTCGGTCACCTGCCGCCAGGCGGCCGAGAACCGCTCCTGCCACTGCCGGCGCTGGGCGCTGGAGGCCGGCTCGTCGGCCGGGTCGATCTCCGCGGCGACCACGACCACGGGCCGGTCCAGCTCCCAGCCGAAGGTCGCGGCGTGCTCGGCGACGTACGCCGGATCGGCCGCCCGCCGCAGCAGCAGGTCGCGCAGGAAGTCGCCCTGGTACTTGTTCTCGACGGCGTTGACCGCCTCCTCGCGGGTGATCAGCAGCGCCGCGACCGCCGCGGCCCGCTCGAGCGCGTGCACGTCGTCGTCGGCCAGCGGGCGGCCGAGCCGGACGCACACAAGCCGGGCCAGGTCCGTTCCCCCGGCGGCCACCCGGAGCGCGCGCACGGTGCCGTCCACGTCCATCCGCTCGACGCGCAGCCGCCCGGTGGGGTCGACGAGGCCCGCGTCCACGAGCGCGGCGCGCACGTCGGCGGACATCGATCCCGCGCGCTCGCGACCGTCGGTCGAGGTGAACGCGACGCCGGCGTCGAGCACGCTGGCGACCTCGGCTGCGATGCCGTCCAGATTGCCGCCCTCGAGGACGATCCGGGTCAGCGCGGTGTGCAGCGCGTCGACCCGGGCGAGGGCCGCGCTCGCGCGCTCTTCCGGGTCACCGGTTATCAACTCTTGCACTCCCCTGACCGTTCCGTTGGCACAACCTCACATCGGCAAACGGTAACCCGCCCCGATAGCGTCGGCGAGGTGATCCCCGTGAGTGCGCCGCCGCGAGTGCGGTCGCAACTGCGGGAGGCCCCCGACGGCCCGGTCCCGATCGTGCACCGCGGCGCGGACGCCGTGTACGTCGACGTCGGCGGCCGGATCGTCGGCGTCGTCGGCCGCCGTGCGGTCGCCGTGCCCTGTGCGTTGCGCTCGGCGGTCGACCGGTTCGACGTGACCGAGGCGGCGCTCCTCGGCGGCGAGCTCCGCCTCGACGGCGAACCCCTCCGGGTGGGCCGGCTGGTCGACGTGACCGTGCCCCGGCTGGCGGTCCGATGGACGCACCCCGCGTCACCACCCGGCGACATCGGCCGGATGGTCGGCCGCGGCGACGGGTTGACGCCGTACGACGACGACGTGCTCTGCGGCTGGTTCGCCGTGCACCGGGCGGCCGGCGTCGCCACGCCCGAGGTGGACGCCGCGGTGCGGGCCCGGCTCGGGAGCACCACGCTGCTGTCCGCGACGCTCCTGGACTGCGCCATGCACGGCGAGGTGATCCCCGAGTTCGCCGCCTGGCTGGCCGCACCGGACGACCCGGCCCGCGCCGCGGCCCTGGCGGCCGTCGGCCACTCCTCCGGGCGCGGCCTGCTGCAAGGCGGCCGCGCCGTACTCGACCAGCTGAGAGGTGCCGCATGACCAGCCCCGGACCGACCCACGTCGAGCTCCGGCCCGGCGCGTACGCCGACTCCGTCACCCTGCTGCAGGTCTCCCGGACCGTGCAGGGCCTGGACGGCGTGGTCGCTGCGCAGGTCGCGATGGCCACCACGCTCAACATCGAGGTGCTGACCGGCATGGGCTTCGACGTCCCCGCCGCGGCCACGCCCAACGACCTCGTCGTGGCGCTCCGCCTCGATGACGCCGACCGGCTGGCCACGGCTCTGGCCGGGGTCGACCAGGCGCTGCGGGACGCGAACCGCCGCGAGAGCGGACCCGCCCAGGAGGCGCCGCCGCGCACCACCGGCAGCGCCTTCCGGCGCACTGCCGGGACCTCGGGCCACGAGGCGATCGCGCTGGTGTCGGTGCCGGGCGCGAGCGCGTTCGTCGAGGCGATGGACGCGCTCGAGGCGGGCCAGGACGTGATGGTGTTCAGCGACAACGTGCCGCTGGAGCAGGAGGTCGCGCTGAAGCGGGTCGCCGCCGAGCACGGCCTGCTCGTGATGGGCCCGGACTGCGGCACCGCCGTGGTCGGTGGGCTCGGGCTCGGCTTCGCGAACACCGTCTCCCCCGGGCCGGTCGGCATCGTCGCGGCGTCCGGGACCGGCTGCCAGCAGGTCCTCGCGCTCCTCGACCACGCCGGCGTCGGTGTCTCGTCGGCGCTGGGCGTGGGCGGCCGCGACCTGTCCGCCGAGGTCCGTGGCCTCGCCACCCGCGAGGCCATGCGCCGGCTGGACGAGGATCCCTCGGTCGAGCTGATCGTGCTGGTCTCCAAGCCGCCGGCCGAGGACGTCGCCGCGGAGGTCGAGGAGTACGCCGGCACGCTCGCGACGCCCGTCGAGTACGCGCTGCTCGGTCCCGGGCGTCCCGACCTGACCGCCGCGACCGAGTCGGTGCTGCGCCGCCTGGGCCGGGAGGTTCCCGCCTGGCCGGTCTCGGGCTCGGCCCCGGCCGGCGCCGGTGCCGTCCGCGGGCTGTTCGTCGGCGGCACCCTGGCCAGCGAGGCCCGGCTGATCACGGAGCTGGTCGCGGGGACGCAGGGCGGCCACACGTTCGTGGACTTCGGCGACGACGAGTACACCGCCGGTCGCGCGCACCCGATGATCGACCCCTCGATCCGCCTCGAGCACCTCGCCCGCGCCGCGGCCGACCCGGCCACCGGCGTACTGCTGCTGGACGTGGTGCTCGGCCACGGCGCCGAGCCCGACCCGGCCGCGTCCCTCGCGCCCGCGCTCGCCGGGATCGGCAAGCCGGTCGTGGTCGCGGTCGTCGGCACCGACGCCGACCCGCAGGGCCTCGCCGGCCAGGTCCGTGCGCTCGCGGATGCCGGGGCCGAGGTGCACCTGTCCAACGCCGGCGCCACCCGCCGCGCGATCGAGCTGGCCGGAGGTCACCAGTGAACAAGCGGAGCGAGCTCACCATTCGAAGCTGCGCGCCATGTGCCTCATGCGCGCACGGAGCGAAGCGAGTACGTGCATGAGCACGCCCACCGCCGTCGTCAACGTCGGCGCCGACCTGTTCGCCGACGCCGTCGAGGACCAGGCCGTCCCGGTGACCCGGGTCGACTGGCGCCCGCCGATGGAGGGCACCGAGGCCGACCTCGCCGCGGTCGCGGCCGACCCGCTGCGGCGTACGGCGAACGAGCGCGCCCTCGCCGCGATGCTCGACGTCACCGCGACCCTGGTCGACGTCGCCCCCGCGGCGGAGCTGCTCGGCCTGGAGCGCGGCGAGTTCCTGCACGCCGGCCCGCCGATGACCTGGGACCGGGCGTCCGGCCCGCTGCGCGGCGCGCTGATGGGCGGTGCCGCGCTCGAGGGACTCGTCGAGGACCCCGAGGCCGCCGTCCCGCTGTTCGAGTCCGGCTCCTCGGTATCGCTGGAGCCCTGCCACCACCGCTCCGCGGTCGGCCCGATGGCCGGCGTCGTCACCCCGAGCATGTGGATGTTCGTGCTCGAGGACGCCGCGACGGGCCGGCGCACCTACTGCTCGCTGAACGAGGGCCTCGGCAAGGTGCTCCGGTACGGCGCCTACTCCCCCGACGTGCTGATCCGGCTGCGCTGGATGGGGGACGTGCTCGGCCCGCTGCTGCAGGCCGCCGTGCGCGCCCAGGTGGACTCCGGAGCAGGCCCGGTCGACGTGACCGGCATCCTCACCCAGATGCTCCAGATGGGCGACGAGGCCCACAACCGGAACCGGGCCGGCACGCTGATGCTGCTGCGCGACCTCTCCCCCGCGATGGTGCTCTGCAGTGAGGGGGCCGGCTTCGACAGCGCGGACGTCGCCGGGTCCCTGAGGTTCATCGGCGGCAACGACCACTTCTTCCTCAACCTCGCGATGCCCGCGTGCAAGCTGGCGCTGGACGCCGCCCGCGGCATCGAGGGCTCGACGATGGTCGTCGCGATGGCCCGCAACGGCACCGACTTCGGCATCCAGGTCGCCGGCACCGGCGACGAGTGGTTCACCGGACCGGCGCAGCTCGCGGACGGACTGTTCCTCGGTGACTACGGCCCCGACGACGCGAACCCGGACATCGGCGACAGCGCGATCACCGAGACCGCCGGCATCGGCGGCTTCGCGATGGCGACCGCTCCCGCGATCGTGCGGTTCGTCGGCGGCTCGGTGCCCGACGCGCTCGCGACGACCCGCCGGATGCACGAGATCACGCTGGGCGAGAACCCGCGCTGGTCGGTGCCGGTCCTGGAGTTCCAGGGCACGCCCACCGGCATCGACGTGACCAAGGTGTGCCGGACCGGGATCCTGCCGCAGATCAACACCGGCATGGCCGGCAAGGTCGCGGGCGTCGGCCAGGTCGGCGCCGGGCTCGTCACTCCTCCCGCGGAGATCTTCCCGAAGGCGCTGGCGCGGCTCGCAGCGCGGGCGGTCGCCAGAACGCCTTCTTGATGTCGACGTTGCCGGTTGGCCGCAACGGGGTCCCCTCCTCGAGGTAGTGCTGTCGCGCCTCGCCCTCGTGGCACTGCGGCAGCGACCCGTCCGACCGCACCACCCGCCACCAGGTCACCGCACCGCCGTGCCTCGCCATCGTCGAGCCGACCAGCCGCGGGCCACCACCGCCGAGCAGCGCGCCGACGACCTCGGCGATGGCGCCGTACGTCGACACCCGGCCGCGCGGGATCGCCTCCACGCACTGCAGCACCCGCTCGACGTACTCCTCGTGGTCCAGGCTCACGAGTCGGTCCTCCGCACCTCGACCGCCGCGGTGGCCGCGACGGTGGCGACGCAGGCGGCGGCGACGCCGAGCACCCAGATGCCCGGCTGCTCCGGCTCGCCGTGCAGCGCCCGGACCGCCGCCCAGGCAGCGGGCACGGTCAACGCCACGAGGGCACCGCGCCGCACCCAGAGCAACACCGTGGCGCGGTCGAGCGGCTGCTGCCGCGGTCCGTACGCCGCCAGGAGCCCCGCCAGGTGCCCGGCCAGCAGTGCGACGGCCGCGACCAGGACCCAGGCCGGCACCCCGTCGCCGAGGGAGATCGTCCACCAGGCCAGCACGACCAGCCCGGCGCCCGCGGCCACCGGGGAGTCCGGGGCAGCGGCCGCGGTGGCGCCCAGGCCGGCCACGGGCAGCACGATCCACAACGGGGGCCAGTGCCCGGCGGGCCCGGTCATCAGCAGCGCGACCACCGGGCCGAGCAGCACGATCGCCCGGAGCACGAGCTGCGAGCGCGGGGTCACCGGCTCACCACCCGCGGCAGCTGCGCCCGCCGGGCCAGCCGGCGCATCACGTCGTCGAGGGTGCCCGGGCCACGCCACGCGACGACCGGGCAGCCGAGCGCGGTCAGCCGGTCGAGCACGACGGTCCGCTCCACCCGGCGCATCCGCCACGCCAGCGAGGCCAGGGCGGGGTCGACACCTTCGGCGACCGCGGGCTCGGCGTCGGGTGGCAGCGTGTCGACCACCAGCACCGCGACGCCGCGCCGGGTCAGGGTGGCGGCGACCGTCCCGATCGACTCCGCGAGCATCGGCGACAGGACGATGACCACGGCGCCGCCGGTCACGCCGAGCTGCAGTGACCCTTCGCCGGCCTCGCCGACCCGCACGGTCGCGAGCTGGTCCTGGATCCGGCGCAGGTGCCGGGCGCCGGCGCCGTACCCGACCTGCTCCCGACCGCGGCCCACCACGCGCAGCGCGACCCGGTCGCCGGCGCGGACGTGGTGCTCGGCGATCGCCGCGGCGGCACGGACGGTGAGGTCCATGCTGCTGGCGGCGCCGTCGACGCCCTCCGAGACACCGTGGTCGGCGAGCGCGTCGACGACGAGGAGCACGCCGGTGTCCTCCTCGGCGCGGCTCGTGACGACGTGCAGCGCTCCGGTGCGCAGCGAGACCCGCCAGTTGACCCGGCGCAGCCGGTCGCCCGCGAGGAACGGACGGATGCCCAACAGCTCGGACCCGCTGCCGGCGCGGCGCGAGCGGTTCGAGCCCACCAGGCCCAGCGGCTGCGGGGCCTCCGCACGGGAGTCGTACGGCGCGGTGGTGGGCAGCACCCGCACCGGCTGGCCGCCGCGCGCGACCGGTCCGAACCGGAAGCCGGCCCACGGGGTGTAGAGGGCGACGTTCTCCTCCCCCAGCAGCCGGCGGCCCCAGCGCCGCGGGCTCAGCTCGAGGACGGGCGTGCCGTGCCCGAGCAGGCCACCGACCCGGCCGCCGTGCGGTCGCTGGACGACGTACGGCGGCCGGCCGGCCGCGCGGGTGACGTACTCGACGTCGTCGGCGCCCGTCAGCGTGAGCCGCGACGTGGTCCCCAGCCCCTCCTGGAGCACCGCGTGGTCGAGGCGCGAGTCGATCCGCGGCTCGCGGGTGGGCCGGTGCACCAGGGTGACCGCCGCGAGCACGACGAACGGCGCCGCCAGCACGAGCACCGCGGGCTTGCCCGCGACCAGCGCCAGCGCGAGTCCGACCCCGGCGAGCACCAGGGCCCGGCCGAGGGACGCGGTCGCGCGCCACCCGCTCACGGATGACCGATCGTGGACGGGGTGGGGACCTGCTGGAGCACCGCGTCGACGACCGACCGGCCGCTCGCGTCGGTCATCCAGAGCTCGGGCTTGACCGTGATCCGGTGTGCGAGGACGGACCGCGCGATCGCCTTCACGTCCTCGGGCACCACGTAGTCGCGGCCGCGCAGCAGGGCGAACGACCGGGCGGCGAGCACCAGGCCGAGGGAGCCACGGGGCGAGGCCCCGGTGAGGACGTCGGGGTGGGTGCGGGTGGCGACCGCGAGGTCGACGCAGTACCTGCCGACGCTCTCGTCGACGGTCACGGTCTCGACGGCCCCCTGCATCGCGAGCAGGCCGGCGCCGTCGGTGACCGCGTCGAGGTCGACCTCCTCCTGGCGGCGCTGCATCCGGCGGGCGAGCACGACGTACTCCTCGTTGCGCGCCGGGTAGCCGAAGCTGACCCGGAGCAGGAACCGGTCCAGCTGCGCCTCGGGCAGCGGGAAGGTGCCTTCGTACTCGATCGGGTTCGCGGTCGCGAGCACGTGGAACGGCGCGGGCAGGAGGAACGTCTCGCCCTCGACGGTCACCTGGCGCTCCTGCATCGCCTCGAGCAGCGCCGCCTGGGTCTTCGGCGGCGTGCGGTTGATCTCGTCCGCGAGCAGCAGGTTCGTGAACAGCGGGCCGCGGCGGAAGTCGAACTCGCCGCGCCGTTGGTCGTAGACGAAGGACCCCGTGAGGTCGGCCGGCAGCAGGTCGGGAGTGAACTGCGCGCGGGTGAAGTCGATGCCGAGGGCCCGGGCGAAGGACCGCGCCGCGAGGGTCTTGCCGAGGCCCGGGAAGTCCTCGAGCAGCACGTGCCCCTTCGCGAGCACGGCGGCGAGCACCTGCATCAGGGCGTCACGCTTCCCGACGACCGCCTTCTCGACCTCGTCGACGACGCGGGCGGCGAGCGCGGCGGCGTCCTGCACGGACAGGTCCCTGGTGTCTCCTGAGGTGGTCACAGCTCCTCGATCCTGGTCAGGCAGCGGTCGATGTCGGCCGGCGAGAGCCGGCGGACGGGTCCGGAGATCACGGCGGCCAGCTCGGGCCCGATCAGCGCCTCCGCGCGCGGGTCGCCGCGGCCCACGGCGTACCGCTGGCGCAGCACCTGGTCGGTGAGCGTCGCGAGCCGGTCGCGGAGCGCGGCGTCGTCGCTGCGGGCCGTGAGGTGGGCCTCGATCAGGTTGACGTAGCGGGAGAGCCGCGGGTCGCCGCCCTCCCGCACGGACGGGCGCTCGACCTCGACGGTCCAGGTCGGGCTCGCGTCCGAGAGGGTGTCGAGCACGAGGCCGAGCACGCCGACGCAGGTCGCCACCAGCAGGGCGAGGCGTACGGCGTCGGGGCCGGCGTGGGCGAGCTCCAGGACGACCTCCAGGACCGCGAACACGACCACGCCCGCGGCCGCGCGGCGCCACCATCGACGACGGTTCATGCCGGGAGCCCGACGGTCCGGTGGATCGTGTCGAGGGCCGCGAGCGCCTCCTGGCGGTGGGCCTCGGTGACCTCGTGCTCGGAGAACCGCGCCTCGCGGTAGAGCGACCCGAGCCGGGACACCGCGGGCTGGTGGGCGTCAACGAGGTCGAGCACGCGCATCGTGTACTCCGAGGAGGTCTCCCACGGATGGCGCTCGACCCCGGCTGCCGCGGCCTGGGCCTCGAACCGGTGCCAGCAGGCGACCACCGCGTTGCGGGGGGTGTCCGCCTCGATGAGCGCACGCCGCTGCTGCTCGGCGTCCTCGAGCATCGCCCGGGCGATCGCCGCGGGCGGTTCGAGCACCGCGAAGTCGGCCTCGTCCCCGTTACCGCGCCGCCCCGAGCGCAGCCGCCGCCGACGGGTCCTGCTCCAGGACAGCAGCGGCTTCCCGACGTACCGGAGCAGCAGGTAGCCGACGAGTAGGGCGGCGGCGACGTCGACGAGGAACGCCACGGTGCGCACCCAGCCGGGTGTTCCCTGGCTGTCCTCCTTCTCGCCGGTCCGCAGCGCGCCGGCGTCGCGGCTCGGCGCGTCGTCGAAGGTCGGCGTCCCGGCCCTGGACGGGCCCGGGCCGGTGAGCACCTCGCTCGGGCCGATCGAGGCGGCCCACGCGCCGAGCACGATGACGAGCAGCGCGGTCGCCACGACGGCCGCGACCGCGGTCGTCCCTGCGCGCCGAGCTGTCATGACGGCAAACTAGCCGACGTGGCCGACGGCCCCGTCCACGTGGGACGGGGCCGTCGGGAGCTCCCTCGCAGGATCGCTCAGGGGTTGGGGCTCAGCGGCTTGCTCAGAGGATCGGCGAGAACGGCTCCGTGCCGTTGACCAGCTGCAGGCCGGACACGCCGTGCGAGCTGGCGTACGCGATCTCCTTGGCGATGTCGCCGATGTTGTTCGACGCCGGGAGCGGGGCGAGGCCCAGGGTCGACAGCACGCCGATCGCCTTGCCGTCCGCGCTCACGAAGCCGGAGCCGGAGTCACCGGGGATGCCCGGGGTGACGGTGTACAGCGGGTGCGACCAGCCGCCGTCGGCGGCCTGGTCGCCGAGGCTGATGCCGGTGTGCGGCGACAGGGCGGCGACGCCGGCACGGAGGCTGGAGTTGCCGTAGGTGTAGACGCGGTCACCGGCGGCCGTGCCGTTGGTGTCGATGCCGGTCGGTCCGCCCCAGAACGGGATGGACGGGTTGACCTTCGAGACGTCCGCGGCGTCGACCTTGACCAGGGCCAGGTCGTTGTAGGCGCAGGTGTTCGGGTCGGTCTCACCGGCCTTCTTCATCGCGTCCCAGGAGGAGTACGCCAAGGTGCCGGTCCCGACCTGGGTGCCCTCGTCGATCAGGCTGCCGCCCTCGTTGAAGGTGACCTTGGTGCCGAGCGGCAGCGACTGGGTCGTGCAGCCGTTCGTGTCGGTCGAGGATCCGGTGCCGGCACAGTGCGCGGCGTACCCGACGTAGACCGTGCCTGCGCCATCGGTGTAGACGAAGTTCGCGGTGCACTGGGCACCCTCGGTGTACATCATCGTGCCGGGGTGGATCTGGGCGGTGTCAGCCGGTGCCCAGGTCGGGGCGGCGGACGCCGGTGCGGCGGCGGACAGGGCGGCGGCGAGGACACCGCTGCTGAGCAGGGCTGCCGAGGCCACGGCGTGCTTGGCGGAGAAGCGCATGGGGGTGATTGACCCTCCCGATCGGGGCGCCGGGCTGGCCCGGCAGCCGGAGTCTGACGGAGGGCCCAACGAGCACTGGTCCAGATGGGTTACGCCCGGGTAGTCATTCGTGACTACGCCCGGAAGGGTGGTCTGGACCGGCCAGGCCGGGTGTGGGACGCCGTCGTCGGCGGGTGCGGGGGGGTCGCGGCACCGGCCCAGGAACGCCGAGCCGGCGCAGACTCAGCTGAGTCTGCGCCGGCTCGGCCTCGAGGAGAATGGTCTAGTACGACGGCTGCGACGGATCGATCTGGTTGACCCAGGCGACCACGCCACCACCGACGTGCACGGCGTCGGCGTAGCCGGCGCCCTTCACGATGGCCAGCGTCTCGGCGGAGCGGACCCCGGACTTGCAGTGCATGACGATCTGCTTGTCCGCGGGCAGCTGCTCGAGGGCCGAGCCGTTCAGGAAGTCGCCCTTGGGGATGAGCACCGAGCCGGGGATCCGGTTGATCTCGTACTCGTTCGGCTCGCGGACGTCGACGAGCACGAAGTCGCGGGTGCCCTCGCTGCGCTCCTTGAGCATGTGCTCGAGCTGGGTGACCGAGATCGTCGAGCCGGCGGCGGCGTCGGCGGCCTCGTCGGAGATGGCGCCGCAGAAGGCGTCGTAGTCGATGAGGCCGGTGACGGTCGGGTTGTCGCCGCAGAGCGCGCAGTTCGGGTCCTTGCGGACGCGCAGCTTGCGGTACTCCATCTCCAGGGCGTCGTAGATCATCAGCTTGCCGACCAGCGGCTCGCCGATGCCGGTCAGCAGCTTGATCGCCTCGTTGACCTGGATCGAGCCGATCGAGGCGCACAGCACGCCCAGCACGCCGCCCTCGGCGCAGCTCGGGACCATGCCCGGCGGCGGCGGCTCGGGGTACAGGCAGCGGTAGCACGGCGCGTCGTCGGCGAGCGTCGGCGCGAAGACCGAGGCCTGGCCGTCGAAGCGGTAGATCGAGCCCCAGACGTACGGGATGCCCAGGAAGTACGCCGCGTCGTTGACCATGTAGCGGGTCGCGAAGTTGTCGGTGCCGTCGACGATCAGGTCGTAGCCCCGGAACACGTCCATGACGTTGTCGTTGTCGAGGCGCTGCTCGTGCAGGATCACCTCGACGTACGGGTTCGTCTCGGCGATCGACTCCTTCGCCGACTGCGCCTTCGACTTCCCGATGTCGGACTGCCCGTGGATGATCTGGCGCTGCAGGTTGGACTCGTCGACCTCGTCGAACTCCGCGATGCCCAGCGTGTGCACGCCGGCCGCGGCCAGGTAGAGCAGCGCCGGGCTGCCGAGGCCGCCAGCGCCGATCACGAGGACCTTGGCGTTCTTGAGGCGCTTCTGCCCGCTCATCCCGACGTCGGGGATGATCAGGTGCCGGCTGTAGCGGCGCACCTCGTCGATGGTCAGCTCGTCCGCGGGCTCCACGAGCGCGGGAAAGGACACGGCGTACTCCTCGATCACGTTGGGTTCGCTTCCCCCAACAAGCTGCGTTCCCGCCATGTTCCCCGCCGGACCCCGGGGCGGATCGCCGCGTCCCGTCATCCGGACGGCTCCGTGTTCCCGGTAGGGTTCGCGGAGTGACGGCAGAGCAGTACGACGCACCCGCGGCCCGCCCGCGCGGCGCCCGCATGCCGCGGCGCGAGCGCCGGGCGCAGCTGATGGACTCCGCGCTCGAGGTCTTCGTGGCGCAGGGCTACCACGCGGCGGCGATGGACGACATCGCCGAGCGCGCCGGTGTGTCCAAGCCGGTGCTCTACCAGCACTTCCCCGGCAAGCTCGATCTCTACCTCGCGCTGCTCGAGCAGTCCTGCGACACGATCATCGAGAACACCCGCCGGGCCCTGGACTCCACCGACGACAACAAGCAGCGCGTCGCGGCGACCATGGAGGTCTTCTACGAGTACGTCGCCAGCGACAGCGGCGCGTTCCGGCTGGTCTTCGAGTCCGACCTCACCAACGAGCCCGCCGTGCGCGAGCAGGTCGACCGGGTGACGACCGAGTGCGCGGCGACGATCGCGCACGTGATCCACGACGACACCGGCCTGCCCGACGACGCCTCCCGCCTGCTCGCGGTGTCGCTCGTGGGAATGGCGCAGGTCAGCGCCCGGTTCTGGCTGTCGGACCCCGGTGCGATCAGCAAGTCCGACGCCGGCGCCCTCGTGGCCGGTCTCGCCTGGCGCGGCATCCGGGGCTACCCCCGGGCCGACTGACAGGTCGCCGACCGTCCACCGGATCCACCACCGCTCGACCCACTGACAGATGTACTGAAGGAGGACCTCGTGGAGGTCAAGATCGGCGTCCAGAACGCCGCCCGCGAGCTGCACATCGACACCGACGAGTCCGGGGAGGCCGTCGAGAAGCAGATCGCCGACGCCCTGGCGTCCGGCGGCGTGCTGACGCTCACCGACAACAAGGGCCGCAAGGTGGTCGTGCCGGTCGAGAAGCTCGCCTACGTGGAGATCGGGCACGGCACGCTGGGCCAGGTCGGCTTCCGGAGCTAGCTGGCCAGCCCGAGCTCGCTCATCCGCTCGGTGTGCCGCTCGGTGATCCGGGTGAACATCCGGCCGATCGCGGCGAGGTCGATGCCGGGCCGGTCGACGCCGCCCGCGAGCAGCGCGGAGAGCGGCTCGCGGTCCACGATCACTCGCTGGGCCTGGGTGAGCGCCTCCCCCATCAGCCGCCGGCCCCACAGCGCGAGCCGGCCACCGAGCCGCGGGTCGGCGGCGATCGCCGAGCGCACCCGGTCGACCGCGAACGCCGCGTGCCCGGAGTCCTCCAGCGAGGCGAGGACCAGGTCGCGGGTGTCCGTGTCGAGGTACGCCGCGATCTCGCGGTAGAAGTCGTTCGCGAGCCCGTCCCCGACGTACGCCTTGACCAGCCCCTCGTACCAGTCGTCCGGCGCGGTGTACTCGTGGAAGCGGTCGATCGGCCCCTGGAACGGCGCCATCGCCGCGAACGGGTCCGCGCCGAGCTCGGTGAGCCGCTCGTTGAGCCGCGCCACGTGCCCGAACTCCGCGGTCGCCATCGACGCGATCGCGACCTTGTCCTGCAGGGTCGGCGCCAGCTTGGCGTCCTCGGCCAGCCGCTCGAACGCGGAGATCTCGCCGTACGCGATCGCGCCCAGCAGGTCCACGATCGCCTCTCGGTACTGCGGGTCCTCGAACGCGACGGGCGTGGATGCGGTCACGTGCGCACCCTACCGATAGACTGCCTGCGTTCGAGGTCCCGCCCAACCCGGGCAGACCCGCGTATGTGCGCGGCAGACGGTTCCGAAGATTCGTGGACGAGTCAGCCGCAATCCGACGGCAGTGACTCAAGAAAGCGATAGAACCCTGACCACGTTCCGAGAGCTCGGGGTGCTCCCCGAGATTTGTGACGCGCTCGAGCGCGCCGGCATCACCACCCCGTTCGCCATCCAGGAGATGACCCTCTCCGTCGCGCTGCTGGGCACCGACCTGATCGGCCAGGCCCGCACCGGCACCGGCAAGACGCTGGCGTTCGGCATCCCCGTCATGCAGCGCAGCGTCGCCCCCAAGGACCCGGCCTACGCCGACATGCCGCAGGGCAAGCCGCAGGCGCTGATCGTGGCCCCGACCCGTGAGCTCGCGCTCCAGGTCTCCAACGACCTCCACCTCGCCAGCA
This sequence comes from Nocardioides sp. URHA0032, assembly GCF_000620645.1. Lineage (GTDB taxonomy): Bacteria > Actinomycetota > Actinomycetes > Propionibacteriales > Nocardioidaceae > Nocardioides. Next base: position 198,872 of record NZ_JIAV01000019.1, read on the forward strand.
AGGACCTCGGCCTCCGGGTCCTCACCGTGTACGGCGGGGTCGGCTACGACACCCAGCTCGACGCGCTGAAGAGCGGCGTCGACATCGTCGTGGGCACTCCCGGCCGCCTGATCGACCTGGCCAACCGCCGTGCTCTCGACCTCTCCCACGTGCACGCGCTCGTGCTCGACGAGGCCGACGAGATGCTGGACCTCGGCTTCCTGCCGGACGTCGAGCGGATCCTGCGGATGACGCCGGAGACCCGCCAGACGATGCTGTTCTCGGCCACGATGCCGTCCGCGATCGTCTCGCTGGCCCGCATCCACATGCGCCACCCGATGAACATCCGGGCGGAGTCGTCGTACGAGAACGCCACCGTGCCCGCGACCGCGCAGTTCATCTACCAGGTCCACGACCTCGACAAGCCGGAGATCATCGGCCGGCTGCTCCAGGCCGAGGACGCCGACAAGTTCATCGTGTTCACCCGCACCAAGCGCCAGGCGCAGCGGGTGGCCGACGACCTCGCCGAGCGCGGCTTCAGCACGAGCCCGCTGCACGGCGACATGGCGCAGGTCGCGCGCGAGAAGGCGCTGACCCGGTTCCGCGAGGACAAGCTCCGCGTCCTGGTCGCCACCGACGTCGCCGCCCGCGGCATCGACGTCGCCGGCGTCTCGCACGTCATCAACTACAGCTGCCCCGAGGACGACAAGACCTACGTCCACCGGATCGGACGCACCGGCCGCGCCGGCGCGACGGGCACCGCGATCACCTTCGTCGACTGGGCGGACCTGCACCGCTGGAAGATGATCAACAAGACGCTGGACCTGCCGTTCGACGAGCCGCTCGAGACGTACTCGACCTCCGAGCACCTGTTCCACGACCAGGGCATCGCCCCGGGCACCCGTGGCCGGATCGTCGACGCGAAGCCGGCGGAGAAGCGCGAGCCCCGCGAGGACCGCGCCCCCCGCGAGCGGAACGCGAACCGCAACCGGAGCCGCACCCGCACCCGTAGTGGCGAGACGGTCACGGCGGACGAGGGCGGCGAGCAGCAGGCCCCGTCCGGGGAGGGCGCGAGCCCGAGCAGCAACCGGAACCGCAACCGGCGGCGCCGCCGCTCCAGCGGCAGCAAGCCCGCGGCCGCCGAGTAGCCGAGTCGGCCGTCGCTCAGGCGACGACGACGACGGTCGTGCCGATCGGCGCGAAGGCCCACAGGGCCTTCGCGTCGGACTCCTGCTGACGGATGCACCCGTGAGACTGCGGCGTGCCGAGCTGGGCCCGCGTCTGCACCGGCTTCCCGTCGTCGATCGGGATGTCGTGGAAGCCGATCGCGGCACCGGTGTCGCCCTGGGTGAACCGCACGAACCAGCGCATCGTGCCGGAGTCGTCGATCCCCCACGCCTGCTCGGACCTCGAGTACACCGAGTAGGTGCCGGGGTCGAGGTTGTCGGTCAGGCTGCCGGACACCAGGTAGGTGCGCTCGACGTGCTTCGCCCTGCTGACCAGCCATACGCGCTGCCGGCTCTGGCTGAACACGACCCGCTTCGCGGTGCCGGTCCCGGCCGGCAGCGCAACGTCCAGGGTCGGGTCCGTGGAGCTGTCGGTGGGGCTGTCGATGCTGCTGTCCACGCTGGTCCGGGCACTGCTGGACGGGGTGGGGTCGACGCCGGGCTCGGGCGCGCCCGTTGTGTCGGCGACCGAGGCCGCCACGGCCGGCTGGCCGCCGTTGCCGCCCGTGGGAGCGGGGAGCACCCCGGTGCCGCCGAGCACCGCGACCAGGGTGACCGCCAGCGACGACCCGAGGGCCGCCATCCGGCCGTAGCGGGGCCGCACCGGTGCGCCGCGGTGCCGGCTCACCGCTTCGACCTCGCGACGAGGTTCTCGGCCACCTCGCGGTAGGCCTTGGCTCCCTTGCTGCTGCGGCTGGTCGAGAGGATCGAGCGGCCGGCTGCCGGCGCCTCGGCGAACTTGATGGTCTTCGGGATCGGCGGCTCGATCACCTCGAGGTCGTAGGTCTCCGAGATCGTCTCGAGCACGGTGCGCGCGTGGTTGGTCCGCCCGTCGTACAGCGTGGGCAGCACGCCCCACACCTCCAGGCCGCGGTTGGTGAACCGGCGTACGTCGTGGACGGTGTCGAGCAGCTGGCCGACGCCCCGGTGCGAGAGCGTCTCGCACTGGAGCGGGATCAGCACCCCGTCGGCCGCCGTGAGCGCGGCGACGGTGAGGACGCCGAGCGACGGCGGGCAGTCGAGCAGCACCCAGTCGTACTCGACGTCGGCCTCCTCGAGCGCCTCGATCATCGACTTCAGCACGTGCTCGCGGCCGGTGCGGGTCAACAGCTCCGCCTCGGCGCGGGCCAGCTCGATCGTCGCCGGCACCAGGTCGACGCCGTCCTCGGTCTCGATCAGGACCTCGGTCGGGTCCAGCCCCTTGGTGAGCACGTGGTGGACCGAGAGCTCGAGGTCCTCGGGGTCGATGCCGAGGGAGAAGGTGAGGCACGCCTGCGGGTCGAGGTCGACCAGCAGCACCGACTGGCCGAGCTCGGCGAGCGCGGCACCCAGGGAGGCGACGGTCGTCGTCTTGGCGACCCCGCCCTTCTGGTTCGCGATCGCGAGCGTCGTGGTCACGCGGCCCATCATGCCCGACCACCCTGCCCGGATCGCGCAGCGACCTGTTTGACTTCGCTCATGTCTGTCGCGCTCGTCACCGGCCCCACCGCGGGCATCGGCCGTTCCTTCGCCCACCAGCTCGCCGAGCAGGGTTACGACCTGGTCCTCGTCGCCCGCGACAAGGAGCGCCTCGAGGCCGAGGCGGCCGAGCTGCGGACGGCGTACGGCGTCGCGGTGGAGGTGCTCCCCGCCGACCTGGTCGACCGCGCCGAGCTCGCCACCGTCGCGGCGCGGCTGTCCGACCCGGCCCGGCCGGTCGACCTGCTGGTCAACAACGCCGGGTTCGGGTTGAAGAAGCGCTTCCTCGACAACACCGTCGACGAGGAGCAGGCGATGCTCGACGTGCTGGTGACCGCGGTGATGCGGCTCAGCCACGCCGCCCTGGGCGCGATGTCCGAGCGCGGCAGCGGCGGCATCATCAACGTCTCGAGCGTGGCGGCGTTCCTGCCGCGCGGCTCCTACTCGGCGGCCAAGGCCTACGTGAACAGCTTCTCGGAGTGGGCGTCGCGCGAGTACGCCCCACGTGGCGTGACCGTCACCTGTCTGTGCCCGGGCTTCACGAAGACCGAGTTCCACGAGCGCATGCAGGTCGGACGCGGCTCGGCGCCCGACTTCATGTGGCTGGACGCCGACGAGCTCGTCCGCACCGCGCTCAAGGACCATGCCAGGGGCAAGGTGTTCTCGATCCCGAGCCCCCAGTACAAGGTGATCTCGACCGCCGCCCGGCTCATCGCCGGCGGCGTGCTTCAGAGGTTCCAGGGCCTCGGGCGGAAGTGATGCTCACCTGAGGTCGAGCAACCGCGCGTACTCCTCCGGATCGGTGGTGTTGCAGCCGAGGTCGTGGTCGGCCTTGCCGGCGCCGTGGTAGTCGCTCGAGCCCGTGGCGACCAGGTCGAGGTTGCGGGCGATCGACCGCAGCCGGCCGCGGGCCCTCTCGTCATGGTCCTGGTGGTCGACCTCGATGCCGGCCAGGCCGAGGCCCCGGAGCTCGGCGAACGTCGCCTCGTCCGGACGCCCCAGGCCGCCGCGGCCCCACGGGTGCGCGACCACGGTGACGCCACCGGACTGCCGCACCAGGGCGAGCGCGGTCTCGAGCGGGACGGCGTAGCGGTCCACGTGCGCCGGCCTCCCCCAGCCCAGGTAGCGGTCGAAGGCGGCGGTCCGGTCGGGCACGACGCCCAACGTGACCAGCGCATCCGCCACGTGCGGGCGGCCGGACGCGACGGCGCCGTGCGAGGCGTGGCGTACGTCGTCCTCGGTGATCGCGATGCCGAGGGCGTTGAGCCGCTCGATCATGACCGGCACCCGCGAGGCTCGGCCGCGCAGCACCTTGGCCAGCTCGGCGTCGAGCGGTGCGTAGCCGGGGTCGGGCCAGTAGGCCAGGAGGTGCACGCCGCGCCCGTGGTGGCGGGTGCTGATCTCCATCCCCGGGACCACCGTCAGGCCGGTCTCCTCGGCCGCCTTGGTCGCCTCGTCCCAGCCGTCCGACGTGTCGTGGTCGGTGAGGGCGATGACGTCGAGCCCGGCGTCGACGGCCGCCCGGACGAGGCCGGCAGGCGTGTCCGTCCCGTCGCTGGCGCGGGAGTGCGTGTGGAGGTCGATGCGCACCGGTGCAGCCTAGTGACCGTCACCAGACCGGCCGCGGGCCCCCGAAGGGGATCTCCAGCAGCTGCGGGCCGAGACGGGAGACGTCGCGCAGGATCCACTCGTCGCGGAGCAGCAGCAGCGCGGACGCCGGCCGCAGCACCAGCCACAGCCAGCGGCCGCCGGCCTCACCGGCCAGCACGGAGCGGTCGAACTCGCCGTCCGCGGTGCTCGTCGAGATGTCCCAGAGGCTGACCGGCTGGCTCCCGATCCGCACCCGCGCGGTCGGCGTCCGGTAGCTGATCTCGGCGCCGGGGTCGTCGTACCGGGTGCCGGCGCAGCGGCCGCCCAGGCCCGTCCCGGGCTCCTCGGCGATCACCATCACGTCGACGGGACCGTCCAGCTCGCTCGTCCCGGACGCGCACGTCAGCGTCGCCCGTGCCCGCTCGACGCCGTCGCCGACCGACGCGAAGTCCGTGACGCTCCACCCCGGGCCCATCGGCCAGGGCAGGTACGTCGGGAACTGCGGGGTCGCCGCGAGGTGCTCCGCGAACGCGTCGTACGACGGCTCCTCCGGGCGCCACAGCGGCGCCAGCCCCCCGTGGTTGGGGCACGGCACCGGTGCCGGGCACCGCACGCAGCTCGCCGCCAGCGACATGGGCTTACGGTGCGGAACGACGGCCCCCCAGTCAAGGGGCGACTACCGTGGTGGCGTTGATCGATGTCCTCGCTGCGGGCACTCGGCCAAGGTCGCCGGGCGGTCCTGGCTCGACCGGCTGTGGGGCCTGCGCACCCAGTGCCCGGAGCCGCGGACGGGCACCGGCTCGCTGGCGAGGAACTGCGGCTGCACCCACCCGTGGCACGTCGCCGGGACCTGAGTCCTACGGCAGCGCGGCCCGCACGGCCACGGCGATCTCGTCGCGCGCGCCCTCGCTGATCCGCTCCGAGGCACCCGCCCCCAGGTAGGTGAACACCCGCGGCCCGCGCGCGCTCTCCGGCTGGTCCGGCATCCGTGGCACCAGGTGCAGGTGCAGGTGCGAGAACCCTTCCGCCTCCGAGAACTGCATGAGGTACGTCTTCACGCAGCCCGTCACGCTCTCGAGCGCGACGCTCAGGCGCCGTACCAGCCCACCGAGCTCGTCCGCCTCCTCGGCGGTCAGGTCGGCGAACGACGCGACGTGCCGGGTCGGCAGCACCACCAGCCATCCCGCGAGGCTGCTGTCGAACGCGTGCGCCACGCGCCAGTGCGCGGTGTGCAGCACGTCCTCGCGCGGCGGCAGGCCGGGCAGCTGTGCCTGCTGGTCGCACGGGAAGCAGCCGGGGACGAGGTCCTGGTCGGTCACCCGCGGGACCCTAGCCGTGCGCTCCTCCCTCCGCGGCGACGGGCAGGCACTCCGGGGCGCCGGACCTCAGCTGTTCCAGCACAGCACCACCGGCGCCTCGTGCTCCCAGCCGAGGACCGAGACGGTGGCGGTGTCGAGGCGGAGGTGCTGTCCGAAGGCGACGGGCTGGCGCAGCCAGCGGGCGGCGAGCGCGCGCAACGCATGGCCGTGGCCGAAGACCAGGGTGGGGCCGTCGGCCGCCAGGGCGCGGGACACGACCCGGTCGAGTCGGGTCGAGACGTCGGCGGCGGTCTCGCCGCCGGGGACCGGGTCGGTCCAGACCGTCCAGCCGGGGGCCTGCGAGCGGATGTCGGCGGTGGTCACGCCCTCGTAGTCGCCGTAGTCCCACTCGACCAGGTCGTCGTCGATCTCGGCGGACGGGAACCCGGCCAGCGCGGCGGTACGCCGGGCACGCTCGCGCGGGCTCGTCAGCACCTGTTCGAACGAGACCGACGCCAGGCGGGGCACCAGGGACCGCGCGACCTCCTCGCCCTCGGGCAGGAGCGGCAGGTCGGTCGTCGACGTGTGCCGACCCTGCGCGCTCCACTCGGTCTGTCCGTGCCGCACCAGCCAGAGCTCGTTCACGAGCCCCATTGAACAGTCAGTCGTCGGCGAGCACGACCACCCGGTCGCCGGCGAGGACACGGAAGGTCTCCGACTTCGCCGGGTTCACCCGGACCCCGAACGACGCGTCGCCGTCGGCGAGGGCCTCCGACTTGTAGCCGATCGCCGTCTCGTTGCGCCGGGCGGCGCCGGCGATGATCGTCGCGTAGGAGACCTCGGCGCCCGGCGCGACGTACCACTCGGCCGGGCGCAGGTAGATCTCGCTGCCCTCGTCACCGAGCAGCTGGTCGAACACCGCCTCCAGTCGGTGGTCCTCGGACAGCTGGGTGACCAGCAGGCTGACGATCTCGCCGCTGACGACGACGTCGTCGACGTGCGCGACCTGGGCGAGCACCCGGTTCCGGTCGTCGAGCATCTCGCTGACCACCGGGGTCGCGGCGTCGTCGTACCGTCCCAGGATGTCGCGGACGTGCAGGAGCGTGACCAGCGTGCGCGCGTCGGCCGCCTGCGGCTCGAGGTGGTCGGAGTAGCAGAGCACCAGCACCTGGTCGAGGTCCGGCCGGACGTACTGCTCGAGGGTGCCCCGGTCCGTCGTGGGGCCGGGCACGACCGTCACCAGGAGGTTCTTCAGGCGCGGGACGTCGCGCACGTCGAACGACGTGAGCACGGTCAGCGTCGATCCCACCGGCGCGTAGTGGTCGAGCTCGCGCAGCACGATCGGGGCGCGCTCGTTCCAGCCGATCAGCAGCGCCTGCGTCGGGTGGTCGTCCTGGCCGCTGCCGGTGCCCAGCCGACCGAGGTCGGGCCGCGACGTCGAGTCCGGGTCGCCCCTGAGCACGGAGTCGTCCTCGGCGACCACGATGAGCGTGTGTCCGGCGATCACGGTCTCCGGTGGCGGGTTCAGCTTCGGTACGCCGTCCGCGATGACGCCGATCACCGTCGCCTCCTCGAAGGCGAGCTGGACCTCGGCGTACGTCGAGCCGTCGAGGCTGTGCTCGTCCAGGAAGTAGATCTCGTCTCCGCCGTAGTCGAACAGCTCGGTGTAGACGGCCGCGGCTCCGGACTGGCGCGAGGTCTGCACGACCAGCTTCGCCACGGTCTCCCGGATGTCGACCAGCACCGTACGCTCGGCGCCGACCAGCCGGGCGGCCTCGAGGTTCGAGGGGTTGCGGATCTCGGCGACGATCCGTGGCCCGTCCGGTCCCGCGTGGGTGAGCGCCAGCAGGGTCTTGATGACCTCGCTGTCCGGGTCCTCGGAGTCCTCCGGCGCGAGCAGGATCACGGACCGCGCGGTGACGTGGCTGCTGAGCCGCAGGTCGTCGATGTCCATCGGCGAGCCGTTGCGGCAGACGACCCGCGTGCCACGGAGGTCGGCGACCTTCGCCCGGAGCTCGTCCTCCATCTCGACCTTGTCCCGGTCGGCGAGGATCACGATCACCGGCTTCCGGCGGCTCTCGTTGGCGATGGTGAGCTCGCGGACGATCGTGAAGATCGAGTCCGACCAGCCCAGGATCACCGTGTGGTCCTTCTCGAGCACGATCGAGCGGCCGCGGCGCAGGTCGGCGAGCTTGGTGTCGATGCCGGCGGCGATCACGCCGATCAGGGCGCTCACGATGAACAGCCCGGCGATGGTGAGCAGCAGCATCGTGAGCAGGAACCGCCACGGGCTGTCCGCGTCGCCCGCCACCGTGCCCGGGTCGAGAGCGTGGAAGAGGGTCTGCACCATCTCGCGGAAGAAGCCGTCGCTGCCGCCCCGGCGCAGCCGCAGGGCGGTGACGACAACGGTGAACAGCAGGATCAGCACGAGAGTGGCCACCGAGAGCCACGCGATCAGCGCCGGCGTGCCTCGCGACATGCTGTTGTCGAAGCGGTAGCGCATCCGGTCGCCGAGGCTGGACCTCGGCTCCCTCACCGGACGCGCGCCGGCCGGGGCCGCGGCGCCCTTCGGCTGGGCCATCGCCTTCGCCGTCCGCTGCCGCAGCTGCTGGCCGGTCCGTGCCATCTCGTCTCCCCATCGGCTGAGTGCTCGGGAGATCGTCGCGCACCGGCGCGGGGCTGACACCGCTTTTGCGGCAACCCGTGCCACGATGCCGCCCATGGACATCACCCGGGCCCGCGTGGCCGTGGCCGCCGGCTTCCTCTCGCAGGGCCTGATCCTGCTGAGCCTGACCACGCGGCTACCGGACTTCCAGGACAAGTGGGGGCTCTCCGACGTCACGCTGTCGGTGCTGCTGCTGATGATGATCCTGCTGGCCGGCGGCGGCTCGGTGACCGCGGAGGCGCTCGCGAAGCGCAAGGACAGCGCGCTGCTGCTGCGGGTCGGCCTGGTGACGGTCGCGATCGGCGTCCCCGTCCTCTGCACCGCCCAGGCTTCGGCGTTCTTCGTGGCCGGCCTCGCGGTCTACGGCTTCGGCCTGGGCATGGTCGACGCCTGCACCAACATGCAGGCGGTCGCGCTCGAGCACCGCTACAACCGGCCGATCCTGCCGTCCTTCCACGGTGCGTGGACGCTCGGCGGCGTGATCGGCGCCGCCGTCACCCTCGCCACCGCCGACCTGCCGCTCGAGGCGAGCGCCGCGCTCGCGGTCATGCCGCTGGTCGTCGCGTTCGGCCGGTTCCTCCCCCGGGACCACGGCCCCACCGAGCTCGCCACCCGGGTCGCCGTGCCGTGGCGCCCGATCCTGCTGGTGGGCACGGCGATGGTGCTCTTCTACATGGTCGACACGGCCGTGCAGACGTGGGGACCGCTGTTCGTGGACCACACCTTCACGACCCCTGAGCGGTACGTCGCCCTTCCGGCGCTCTGCTACCTGCTGGCCAGCGGCGCGGTGCGACTGGCAGGCGACCGGCTGGTGGCCCGGTTCGGTCCGGTGCCGGTGCTGCGGGTCGGGGCGGTCATCGGTGCGGCCGCGCTGGCGGTCGTGGTGTTCTCCCCCACCTGGCAGGTCGCGGTCCTCGGCTTCGCGATCCTCGGCGCCGGCGTCGCGGTCGTCGCGCCGCTCAGCTTCTCGGCCGCGGCGAAGATCGCCGGCGGCGAGGGCTTCGAGCCGGCGGTCCGGCAGGCCCGCGTGGACGCCGTGATCGCACGCTTCAACCAGTTCAACTACCTCGGCGCCATCCTCGGGTCGGTGATGACCGGCCTGGTCGGCAAGGACTCGCTGCGGATCGGCTTCGCGGTGCCGATGGTGCTCGTGCTCGGCATCGTCCCGCTGGCGCCTGCCTTCGTGCCGCGCATCGTCGCCGCGGTCGGTGCACCCCGGCCATCGGCTTCCTGAGCGCGAGCAGCAGGGAACCCGCTCATCCGGCGCGGGGCGCCTCGACCACCGACGCGCGCTACTCCGCCGCCGGCCCCGGCCAGAACTTGTCGGGCTGCGGCACCGGGCGGCCGGGCTGCTCGCCGCCACGGGCCTCGAGGTAGCTCTGCTTCGGCACCATCACCTTGCGGCGGAAGATGCAGACGACCTTGCCGTCCTGGTTGTAGCCGATGGTCTCGACGTGGACGACGCCGCGGTCGTCCTTGGAGGTGCTCTCCCACTTGTCGAGCACGGTGGTCTCGCCGTACAGCGTGTCGCCGTGGAACGTCGGGGCGACGTGCCGCAGCGACTCGATCTCGAGGTTGGCGATCGCCTTGCCCGAGATGTCCGGGACGCTCATGCCGAGCAGGATCGAGTAGACGTAGTTGCCGACCACCACGTTCCTCCCGAACTGCGTGGTCTCCTCGGCGTAGTGGGTGTCGAGGTGCAGCGGGTGGTGGTTCATGGTGAGCAGGCAGAACAGGTGGTCGTCGTACTCGGTCACCGTCTTGCCGGGCCAGTGCCGGTAGGTCGCGCCGACCTCGAACTCCTCGTAGCTGCGTCCGAACTGCATGCGCCCACTCTGCCCGGCCGGCCCATGGGGCGCACCAGCCGGACGCGTGGGCTATCCCACAGTCAGCTGCCGCCGCCGCCCGCCTTGCGCCGGTGCATCTTCGGCCCCGCTCCCCCGGTCACCTCGGAGCCGTGCGCCTTCTCGCGCACCGGGCCGTCCTGGTGGACGCCCTTCTCCTTCTGGTTCTTCCGATCCAGCGCCTCGCGCATCTTGGCCTTCAGGTCGTCGTTCTGCTGCGAGTCGGTCATGGCCTCACCATCGCACGCGGCGCCGTCCGGACGCTACGGCCTCACGACGACGGCGAGGGCACGTTCGGCGACGGCGACCCGGTCGGTCTCGGGGTCGGCGACGTCGTCGGCGTGGGGGTGACCGTGGTGGTCGGTGTCGGCGAGGTGGTCGGGCAGTCCGTCGGCAGCACCGGCGGCAGCTCCGCCTCCGTGACGATCATCGGGTGGTCCGTCGACTTCCGGACCTTGGGCCCGCGGTTCGCGTGGTAGTTCGTGAACGTCGTCTCCGGGGAGCCGAAGATCCAGTCGATGTACGTCGGCCGCGTCGGTGAGCAGCCGCCGAGGCCGCCGTTCCCGGTGTTGACGCCGCCGTTCGCCGCGATCATGTCGGTGCCTGCCGTCATCCGGCAGAAGTAGATGTCCCGCTCGTTCATGTCCCCGGTGACGAACACCGGCAGCCCGGTGTCGGCGCGCAGCCGGTTCACCATCGCGATCTCGATGTCGGTGGCCTGCTTGCGCCACTTCGCGGCCGGGCCGCGGGCGTCGGCGGGGTTGTGGAACGACGACACGTAGACCTGCTGCCCCGTGGCGATGTTCTGGAGCAGCACGACCGGCATCCGGAGGATGGTGCCGTGGAAGTACGGGATCTTCTCCCAGCTGGCGCTGACCATCGACCACTGGTCGGAGCGCCACGCGACCGAGTTGCGCATGCCCTTGCGGCCCCAGGCCGTGCCGGGGTAGGTGTCCCAGCTGGTGCCCATCTCCTGCTCCCAGACCTGGTACTGCGGGAACTGGAACTCCTGGAGCCCGATCACCTCGACGCCCTCGGCCTTGATCACCTGGGTCAGCCACTTCATCCGCTCCGGACCGGGCGCCCAGCCGTGCTTGTTGCCGCCGGACGCGGTGTGGTCCGCACCGAGGGCGTTCAGCGAGCTGATCGTGAGCTGGGTCGGGCCGGTCACCTCGCCGTCGGCGAGGCGGGCGGAGTCGTCGCCGGACCCGCCCATCCCGGAGATGCGCAGGGCACCGGCGCCGAGCACCATCCCGAGGAGCAGGGCGGCGACGACCGTGAGTCGCTGGCGGGAGCGAGCGTCGGACAGCATGGGTCCTCCTGAGAGATCAGGAGTACTCTAACGTCACTCCCGTCACAGAAGCCCCATTACGGCCGCGTCAGCCCTTCAGCTTGTAGTCCTTGAGCAGGCTGCGGCCGATGATCATCTTCTGGATGTCGGAGGTGCCCTCGCCGATCAGCATGAACGCCGCCTCGCGGTAGAGCCGCTCGATCTCGTACTCCTTGGAGTACCCGTAGCCGCCGTGGATCCGGAAGGAGTCCTGGACGACCTCGTTGCAGTACTCCGCGGCGAGCATCTTGGCCATGCCGGCCTCGACGTCGTTGCGCTCGCCCGTGTCCTTCTGGCGGGCGGCGCGGACCATCATCGCGTGCGCGGCCTCGACCTTGGTCGCCATCTCCGCCAGCCGGAACATGATCGCCTGGTGCTCGGCGATCGGCTTGCCGAACGTCTCCCGCTGCTGCGCGTAGGCGATGGCCAGCTCGAAGGCCCGCAGGCCGATACCGCAGGCGCGGGCCGCGACGTTCACGCGGCCGACCTCGACGCCGTCCATCATCTGGTAGAAGCCCTTGCCCGGCTCGCCCCCCAGGAGCTGGTCCGCGGAGACCCGGTGGCCCTCGAAGACCGCCTCGGTGGTGTCGACGCCCTTGTAGCCCATCTTGTCGATCTTGCCGGGGATGGTCAGGCCCGGCGCGACCTCGCCGAAGCCGGTCTCCTTCTCCACCAGGAACGTCGACATGTTGCGGTACACCGAGTCCGCACCCTCGTCGGTGCGCACCAGCAGCGCGATCAGGTTCGACGAGCCGCCGTTGGTCAGCCACATCTTCTGGCCGTCGATGACGTAGTCGTCACCGTCCCTGACGGCCTTGGTCTTGATCGCCGCCACGTCCGAGCCCAGCCCCGGCTCCGACATCGAGAACGCGCCGCGGACCTCGCCCGCCGCCATCGCCGGCAGGTACTTCTTCTTCTGCTCCTCGGTGCCGTGCTGCATGATCATGTACGCCACGATGAAGTGGGTGTTGATCACGCCCGAGACGCTCATCCAGCCGCGGGCGATCTCCTCGACGCACAGCGCGTAGGTCAGCAGCGACTCGCCCAGGCCGTCGTACTCCTCGGGGATCATCAGCCCGAAGATGCCCAGCTCCTTGAGCCCGTCGACGATCTCCTGCGGGTACTCGTCGGCGTGCTCGAGCTCGGTCGCGACCGGGAGGATCTTCTCCTCCACGAACGTGCGCACCGCCTTGAGGATCTCGCGCTGGTCGTCGGTCAGTCCGTCGGTCTCGCACAGCCGGCCCATCGGCGTCCTTCCGTCGTGGCGTACAGGTGACTCGCCGGTAACTTACTTCCTCTTGCCGTCCCTGGCCCATGTGAGATCGCGCACCGCGTGAGCCAGGCCACGCACGGCGGCCTCGAGCTGCTGCTCGACCGGCACGTCGGAGGGCTGCACGCCGGGGACCGGGTACGACGTCAGCTCGGCCAGGTCGCCCACGACCGGGCAGCCGACCTCGCGCAGCGCCGCGATCTCCTTCTCCGAGCGCGCGTAGACCCACGCCTCGTCCAGGCCGAGCGTCGGCTCGTCGCGACGGTGCCGGGCCATCCCCTGCTTCGCGAGCACCCGCTTGACCCGGGAGTGGTAGGCGTTGCGCGACAGCGGGTCGTCGGCGAGCGCCTCGTTGAGGTCACGGAGCACCAGCGTCGAGGCGAGGCCGAGCGACGGGTTGGTGGTGACCTCGAGGCTGCACGAGGCGGGATCGATGCCCGCGACCCCGGCGTACCGGTCCCACAGCAGGTTGCTCGGCGCGCCCTTCGGCGGCGCGGTCACGAGCACGACGTTATCGGTGCCGACCACGCCCGACCAGCGCCTGGCCCAGGTCGCGACGCCCTGCTGGCGCCAGAACGGGTTGCCCCGGCGCTCCTCGCGGACCGCCTCCAGGTAGTCCGGCCAGGTCGCCCGGCCGCCGTTCTGGACCGACTCCTGCCACATGCTCGGGATCTGGCGGGCCAGGTCGCGGGCCGTGATGACGACGGTCAGCGGGGTGTCACCGAACGCCGCGACGACCTGCTCGATCTTGGCGGCCTTGCGGGCACCGAAGAACTCCACCGAGAACAGCGCCGTTCCCGGCCACTCCTCGATCTCGCGGACGATCCGCGCCCACGGCCCGTCGGCCGCGATCGGCTTCTGCTCCTCGCCGCCGCGCTCGATGACGTCCTGCGCGGCCTTGATCTGGTCACGCCACTTGCGACCGACGAAGCTGACCCCCTGCTCGCGCAGGGCGTCGCCGTTGTTCGACAGGACGTTCTGCAGGAACGTCGTGCCGGACTTCATCGTCCCGACGTGCAGGACCACGCGCTCGGCCACGCGTCAGTCGCCCTCCCAGAAGCGTCCCGAGTACGCCAGCCCCTCGGCGCCCGCGGACCGCTTCGCGGGCGTGGTCGGGCACACCGGCGGCGGCGGGTCGAAGCTCGGGCCGGGGCTGCCGCCGACCGGACGGGAGCGGTGGTCCCAGATGAAGTCGAAGTTCCGGTTCCACTGGGTGACCAGGTGGGAGCCCGTGGCCCGCAGGATGAGCTCGTCACCGACGAGCCCGGAGTGGGTGTAGTTGCTGGACCCGGTGAAGATGTCCGACGTGCTCGTGTTGCCGCCGTAGTGGCCGGAGATCGTCAGGTACTTCTGGTGGCTGTACATGTCGACCTCCTGCAGCTCGTCGCAGTCGGTGTTGTAGCTGTCGGTGTGCCGCGGCACGGTGCCCCGCGGCGTCTGCATGCCGATGACCCTCTTCATCTCCGCGCCGCCGAGCGCCCAGAGCACCTTGACGTCGCACCCCTGCGCGTAGAGGTTGCGGAGCCGGCGGGCGATGTAGGTGCCGCGCGCGCCGTTCCAGGCGTGCATCGAGACCCGGATCTTCGTCCTGCCGGCGGTCCCGGTCCCGTCTGTCGCCCCCTGGCACTGGACGGGGCGCAGGATCTGCATGACCGGGTCGTTCGCCTCGGTGGTGTGCGGGTGCGGCATCACCCAAGTCTCGAACGCGCCGAGGTCGTCGTGCTCGTAGAGCGGCTTCGCGGTCCTGTCCTTCTTCAGCTCGCGGAACAGCGAGAAGAGTCGGTCGTAGAGCCGCGGGACGTCGTTCTTGATGAGCAGGTCGTTGAACTGGTGCTGGGTCGCGTTGCCGGTGAGGTTGGCCGATCCCGTCATCACGACGTCCCGGGCAGCACCGGTCTGCTCGAACAGGTAGATCTTGTCGTGCAGCACGCCCTGCTCGCTGCGGCAGCCGGTCTTGCAGGTGTAGTCCCAGCTCTTCTTGCCGCGGTTGGTGCCGAGGTCGTGCTTCAGCATCTTCATCGCGGTCGTGTACTGGTGGTCGTTGTGCAGGACCTGCACGTGGACGCCACGGTGGTGGGCGTTGATCAGCAGCTTCGCCATGTTCACGCGGTCGAAGGAGTACACCGCGATCCGGATGAAGGAGCCCTTGCGGGCGTGCCGGATCGCGTCCGCGATCTGCCGCTCGATCCGGAACTGCGACGCGGAGTCGCCCCAGGGATCGTTGAACCACCCACCGGTGGTCGGCTTCCAGGGCTTCGTCCCGCCGGTCCGCGTGGTCGTCCCGCCACCGCCACCAGCGTGCGCCGCCGGGATCGCCATCAGCGGGGCCGCCAGCGCGATCACGCCGGCCACCACGAGAAGCCTCGACCTCACACCCACATCCGAACCCTTCTCCCGTGTCCGGAAGGGACGTCGTGCCGGCACACCCGGGAACGCAGCCGCTCAGGCGGTGGGTGCTGTCCTCGCCGAACGACGCGCACGACGACGGGTCGTGCCCCCAGACAACTCGCGAACGTCGGCGAGCATAACAGCGACCAGGTCCCCGGCCGCATCGACGAGCTCGGCGTCGGTGACCGACGAGACGGGACGCTGGGCGGGCAGGTCGTCGGGCACCAGGAGGGACTCGACGTCGCCCACGACGTGGAAGCCCTTCCGGCGGATCATCCGCACCGCCCCCTCGCTGCGGCGGCGGCAGTCCGCGAGCAGGTCGTCGGTGAGCCCGAACCGCTCCCCCTGCTGCGCGACCAGGTGCTTCTCGGCGAGGTAGCCACGGATCCACCGGCCGCGGTCGGTGGGGTTCTCGAAGCCCTTCAGGTGCGCGTTCACCCGTCGCAGCAGCTCGACCTGGACGACGCCCAGGGACTGGTTCGCCGCCCGGTCCGGCAGCGGGTAGTCCGAGGCGAGGCCGACCACGCCGGCGAAGTTGCGCCAGTGCCGGTCCGGCGGCTCGCCCTTGCCGGGCATCGGCAGGACGTGGACCCGCCCCGGCGGCACGGTCCCGGTCCAGCGCTTGAGGACACCGTGCAGGTCCCAGGTGCGCCAGCTGAACTCCGAGCCGCGGCCCTTCCGGTGCGGAATGTCCTCGAGCGGCTCCGTGCCGCCGTTCTTGACCATCTCCTGCCAGCCGGCGGCGAGCATCCCGGCGGTGTGCCGGGCGGTCACGACCAGGTGCACCTCGGCCGGCGCGAGCTCGGCGACGGCCCGCTCGGCCTGCTCGCGGGACGCGCCGCAGAAGAACTCGTGGGTGACCAGGCCGGTGCCGTCGTACGCCGCCAGCTCGTCGCGGAGCCGGCCCCAGGCGCCCTTGGCGCGGGGGCCGCGCCGGTCGAGCTTCTTGCGGCCCTGGAGGTCGAGGGCCGCCCAGAGGTGCTCGCGGTGCCCGTCGCCGGGCAGCAGCACGCCGTCGCGGCGGACCAGGTCGCGGTTGTCCCACAGCACGCCCTGGAGGTACGTCGTGCCGGTCTTGGGCAGACCGATGTGGAGGTAGACCCGCTCCGCCACGTGCGTCAGATGCTCTCTTGGTACTTCGCGAGCACCTCGCGCATGCCCGCCTCGTCACTCCGGGCGAGCGGGACGAGCAGGTCCGTCACCAGGTCGGTGAGCTCGGCCAGCCGCAGGTTCAGCTGGCGGCACTCCTGCACCTCGGCCTCGAGGGCCGCCACCCGCTTGCGGAGGTCGTGGGTCGCCGATGCCCTGAACCGCCCGGCCACGCCCAACGCCTTGTCCTTCACTCCCATGTCGCCACCATCCGGCAGATCTTGGTGGGCGAACCGCCAGAGCGGCCTGCCCTCGGAATCTTCACTGTCTCCCGCTCGACGATCCTGGCACCGACGGAGCGGAGCTCCCGCGCCACGATCGCCGGCCTGCGGATCTTCGCCCGCTCGCGGCGGGCGAGGACGCCGTCCCCGCGCTGCACGAGGAACTCGACGTACAGCCGGCCGCCGTCGTGCAACATCATCCGCGCCGCACGCCAGGCGTTCCTCCGGGCCCGCCGGTCGACGTTGTCGGCGAGGTGCCGGGCGAGCACGACCCGCGGGCCCGTCTCGGCGCCGACCAGCCCGCCGGTGGCGAGCGCGGACCGGGCCTCGAGGAAGTTGCAGGTGAGGAACCTCGCCGCGAGGTCCTCCACGCCCGCCTCCTCCTCCGCCGCCTCGAACGCCCGCCGCACGAAGTCCAGGCCCGTCGCCGGCGTACCGCGCCGGGCGAACCAGAGGACATCCGTGCCCGTGCCGCAGCCCAGGTCCACGACGGGGGTCGCGGGGTCCTCGCGCTGCGCGGCGTAGCGGGCCAGCTCCGACGGCTCCGCACCGGGGACCCGGCGCCTGGAGTAGAAGCGGTCCCACTGCGGCCGGCCGGTGCGGATGCCGCGGAACCAGCCGTCGAAGCGGCGGCGCGTGGACGCCGGGGTCGCGAAGTGGAAGGCCGGGTCGGGCACCCGCCAGCTCTTGCCGTACGTCGCTGCGAGGAACCGGTCTGTGTCCGCCGGCACCGGGAACTCCCGGCCCTCCAGCGTCGCGCGGCCGAGGGGGGTCACCCACTCGCGCCGGAACGGCGTGCGGATCTCGCCCATCAGGTGCAGGAGGCCGTCGCGCATGAAGCCGCCGAACACGTCGAGGCCGCGCACGTGGCCGTCGCTCTCCACGACGTCGACCTTGAACGCCAGCGCGGAGTAGCGCGTGATCCGGTAGCCCGCCCCGACCAGGGCCCGCTGCACCCGGAACGACTCCCGGATCGCGTCGACCGGGTGCTCGTGCGCGCTGACGTACCCGAGGTCGGCGTCGCTGTCGTGGCCGATCAGCTTGCCGTTGCGGACCGCGCCGAGCAGCGTGCCGTAGGCCAGGAACGGCTCGAGGCCGGCGGCCTGCAGCCCGGCGAGCACGTGGTCGATCGCGTCGAGCAGCGGGCGGACGTTCTCCTCGCTGCGGTTGTCGAAGGTCTGCACCAGGCGCAGCGACTTGTCCAGGCTGAGCGGCTGGCCGTCCTTGTTCACCACCGCGATCCGGCCGGCGCCCCCTGCTGCACCGTCCTGGCCGAGGCGCACCTCGGCGTCGTGCACGACCTGACCGGTCTCGTGGACGGTCAGCGTGAGGCGGGTGGTGCCGTCGAGGAACTTGCGGATGGCGTGCGGCCACGGCACCAGGCGGGTGCCGTCGGGACGGCGGGTCCCGTCGCGGTGCAGCCAGAACGAGTAGATCCGGCGGTCGTCGAACGCGACGTCGAGCACGACCTCACGTCGCGAACGGGCGGCGATCCCCTCGGCCGTGACCGAGACGGAGGAGACGCGGGCTCGGCTGAACGGTCTCCTCATGGGGCGAGATCGTAACCGGGTCTATCCGTGGTCCCACATCCACAGGAACCGCTTCTCGTACGTCGTCGCCTCGGCCTGGTCGTCGATGCGCACGATCAGGTCGTCGCGGTGGGTGGCCCGGGTGCTCCAGTTCTGTGAGCCGGTCCAGGCGCGCACGGTGGACGTCTCGCCGTCGTACCCGCCCGAGACGATCATCACCTTCTGGTGGGTGCGGATGCCCTGGTGGCCGCCCTTGCGCATCGCGACGTCGTGGTTCTCGAGGATCGACCGCACCGCGGCGCCCATGCCGGTGCCGTAGAACACCTTCACGTCGCAGCCCTCACCGCGCAGCGCCGCGACCTTCCAGGCGATCGCCTTGCCGCGGTCCTCGTTCCACGCGTGGGTGCTGATGTAGACGCCGGTGTGGACGTCCCCGCCGTTCGTCGTCACCACGCACTGGACGTCGTCGAGCGCGGCGAGGATCGGGTCGGTGTCCGCGCGCAGGTCGACGGGCATGATTCGGATGTCGGTGTCGCTGACGGCCTTGTGGAGGTACGGCTTCGCGACCGGCTGGTCCGCCTTGAGCTGGCCGAACCAGTGGCCGTAGGCCCGGAAGTACGGCCGGTCGTCGACGCGGGTGTAGAGGTCGTTCCACTGGTCCTGGGCGTTGTGCTGGGTGAGGTTCACCGAGCCGACCATCGTGATCCACCTCGCGGTGCCGGCCCTGCTGAACGAGAAGTACTTCGCGTGCATCTGGCCCGCGTCCCCGCGGCAGCTGTTCTGGCAGATCCGCACGAACGACGGCGCGTTCGTGTCGGTGCCGATGGCCGAGCGCAGCCGCGCCATCGCCGGGTAGACGTTCTCCCCCGCGAACACCAGCTTCACGTTCACACCGCGGTCGTGGGCCGCGATCAGCGCGTCCGCGGTCGGCCCGTCCCCGAACGAGAAGACGGCCATCCGGATGGTCGACCCGGCCGGCGCGCTGTTCACCGTCCGGATCACCTGCTGGAGCAGCTTGCGCTGCTGGGTCGGCGTGCCGAGCGGGTTGTTGAAGTTGCCGCCCGCGGGCGGCACGTAGTGGCCGACCCGCTGGGTGGCCGGCCCGGCGTCCGCCGGCGCGGACAGGGCGAGGGCGCCGGCGACCAGGGCGGCGGAGACGACAGCGGTGCGGAGGAGTCCGAGAGTGCTCACGGGCACCTATTGTCACATCTGTCCCGTGGGTGACAACCCCCGCGCGGGTGCGACGCAGCTGTAACGCGGGGTTCAGCGGTCGCTGAGCGGCGGGATCATCGCCGTGGTGACCACGAACGGGTGGTCGGTGGCGCGCTGCACGAGGCCGTTCCGCTCGGCGAGGTAGTCGCTGAACCGGATCACGCTGGAGCCGAAGATCCAGTCCACGCCCATGCCCGAGGGCGGCACGCAGCTCCCGCCGGACGCGACACCGCCGCTCGCGGAGACCATCGCCCCGGAGCCGGTGACCTTGCAGAAGACCTCGTCGCGCTCGTTGAAGTCCCCGGTGAGCACGACCGGGAAGTCCTGCGCGTGCAGCTGGTTGATCAGCGCGATCTCGCGGGCGGTCGCCGCGTCCCGCCAGCGCTCGTTGTTGCCCCAGCGGCCGGTGGTCGCCGGATTGTGCACGTTGATGAAATACACGTCCTGGTCGGACTCGATGTTGTGCAGCCGCACGTACGGCATCTGGACGGTCTGGCCGTGGAAGTACGGGATCGGCACCGTCGCGCTCGAGACCAGCTCCCAGACGCTCGTGCGCCAGGCGATGGAGTTGCGCGGGTCGCCGGCGTTGCCCGGGAAGACCGCCCAGGCACCGGCGGTCCGTGCGAGGAACGTGCTGACCTGGGGACTCTCGAACTCCTGGAAGCCGATCACGTCCGCGTCGGACGCCTGGACGATCGAGGTCGCCCAGGACATCCGGGTCGGAGCCGGTGCCCAGCCCTTCTTGTTGCCGCCGGCCTTGGTGTGCGACGCGCCGAGCACGTTGAACGTGCCGATGCGGAACGTCGTGGGCTTCCGGGCCGCGACCTTCTGCGTCTTGCGGCGCAGCTCCTTGCCGACCTTCCCGACCCGCTGCGGCTTGACCGTCGGCGCCGCGTGGATGCGCTGCCCGGCGCTGACCGACTGCGTGGGCGCCCGGGTCGCGACCGCGACGTCCGCGGCGCTCGGGCCGGGGTCCTCGGCTCCGCCACCGGGCCGGAAGATCGCGAGCACGGCGATGACCAGCCCGAGCACGCCCACGACCGCGATCGTCGCGACCGCGGCGCCGGTCGTCTCGGCGGGGTCGGAGGGACCGACGTGCTTGGTCATGCGTCCCGATCCTCCCGTGTGCCCAGGTGGTCGTGAGCGTACCCGAGCCAGGGCGCGCTCAACCGCGCGACAGGAGGGTCTGGACCACCTGGGCGGGATCCTCGGCCGGCGTGGCGTCGTCCGGCCCCGGATCCTCCGGAGCACCGACCACCGGGGCGAGGTCCGCCGGGTCACCGTGCACCGGGTGCCCGGCCGCCCGCACCTCGTCCAGCCACCGCGCCGTCACCGCGCGCAGCAGGCCGCCCAGCTCGTACGGCGCGCGCGGCCGCGGACCCGGCCGCGCGGCGAGCTCGCCCTCGGCGTACCCCCGCTTCACGACGCGCAGGTACGTCGCCCGGTCGACCCGGTCGGCGAGCGCCGCGTTGACGGCGCGGAGCAGGGCCACCTCGGCGGTACCGAGTGACGGGTTGACCGGGGCCGTGCGTCCGTCGAGGACGTCGGGGTCGAAGCCGCACGCCTCCGCGAACCGCTGCCACAGCACCTCGGGCCCGGCGCCGGGCGCCGGCCCGACGGCGAGGTGCGCCCGGCCGGCCGGCACCGCCACCGACCACCGCCGCAGGCAGTCGGCGAAGTCCTGGGCGTGCCAGAAGTGCGGCCGGACGCCCCCGGCGTCCGGTCCCTCGTCGGGGCCGGTGTCGGCGCGCAGCTGGTCCCGCTCGAAGTCGGCGAACGACCAGGTTGCGCCGAGCTTCACCTCCTCCTGCCAGTGCGCGGTCGCCTGCCGGCCGAGGTCGCGAGCGGTGACGACCACGTGGACCTCGGCGCCGGCCAGCGGCGCGAGCGCGGCACGCACCTGCTCGGTCGTCGCGCCGGCCAGGACCTCATGGCTGATGACGGCGACGCCGTCGTGCGCCAGCGCCCGGTCGCAGACCGCGGCCCACTTGCCGGCGACCTCGCCGGCGGTGAGGCCGAACTTCGCGTGACTGCCCCGCACCTCGACGGCGCCACGGAACATCGCGCCCGGCCCGACGAACGGGTAGAGGACGCCCGCGTCGCGCAGCCGGTCGCGGTGGTCGGCGAGCAGTCCCTGGAGGTACGTCGTGCCGGTCTTGGGCAGTCCGACGTGGAGCACGACGCGTGGCACGAAGGACATGGTGCCACCGGCCGGTAGCGTGTGCAGACGTGAGCCGCACCCCACGGAAGCGAGGAGCTCCCCCGCTTCGGTCCTCCACTCCACGCTTCCGGCGGGACCCCGGATGAGCACCACGCCCGTCCGCGTCTTCGCGGCCCGTCTCGTCGGGCTGCCCATCTTCGACCCCCAGGGCGACCAGGTCGGCAAGGTGCGGGACGTCGTCGCGGCGGTCCGGTCCGAGGTCCACCAGCCCCGGGTGCTCGGCCTGGTGGCCGAGGTGTTCGGCCGGCGCCGGATCTTCGTGCCGATGACCAGGGTGACCAACATCGACAGCGGGCACGTGTACACCACCGGGCTGCTCAACATGCGCCGCTTCGAGCAGCGGCCCACCGAGACGCTGGTGATGAGCCAGATGCTCGACCGCTCGGTGCGGGTCCCGATCACCGGCGTGAGCGGCACGGTGTACGACGTCGCGATGGAGCAGGCCCGCAACCGCGACTGGGTGCTGAGCCGGGTCGCGATCCAGGAGCCCACGAAGGGGCTGCGCCGCCGCGGCCAGACGCACGTCGTCGAGTGGCGCGACGTCGAGGGCCTCACCGCCCGCGACGAGTCGCAGGGCGCCACCCACCTGATCGCCGCGCTCAACGAGATGCGTCCGGCGGACGCCGCGAACATGATCCACGACCTGCCGCTCGAGCGGCGCTCGGCCGTCGTGGCCGCGCTCGACGACGAGCGCCTGGCCGACGTGCTCGAGGAGCTCCCCGAGGAGGACCAGGTCGACATCCTGGAGCACCTCGACAACGAGCGCGCCGCCGACATCCTCGAGGAGATGTCGCCGGACGACGCCGCCGACCTGATCGCGGACCTGCCACCGGAGACCGCCGAGGCGCTGCTCGAGCTGATGGAGCCGGAGGAGGCCGAGGACGTCCGCCGGCTGATGTCGTACGCCGAGGAGACGGCCGGCGGCATGATGACGCCGGAGCCGGTGATCCTGGGGCCGGACGCCACCATCGCCGACGCGCTCGCCCACGTGCGGAACCCCGAGCTCACGCCGGCGCTCGCCGCGCTCGTCTACGTGTGCCGGCAGCCGCTGGAGCCGCCGACCGGCAAGTTCCTCGGCGTCGCGCACATCCAGCGGCTGCTCCGCGAGCCACCGTCGACCCTGGTCGCCGGCGCCCTGGACGACTCGATGGAGTCGCTGCGCCCCGAGGCCACCATCGACGAGGTGGCGGCCCACCTGGCGACGTACAACCTGGTGGCCGCGCCCGTGGTCGACGACACCGGCCATCTCCTCGGCGCGGTCACCGTCGACGACCTGCTCGACCACATGCTGCCCGAGGGCTGGCGGGACCGGGCCGTGCGGCAGGGGGTCGAGGGATGAGCGACCGCACGCCGCGCCTCGACACCCCGAAGGACCTGCGCCGTCCCCCGCTGGTCCGGCGGCCGTCGTACAACTCCGACACCTTCGGGGTCTTCGCCGAGCAGTTCGCCCGCTTCATGGGCACCGCGCAGTTCCTCATCTACATGACGCTCTTCGTCGTGTTCTGGGTGGTCTGGAACTTCACGGCGCCCGACCACCTCCGGTTCGACGACTACCCGTTCATCTTCCTGACCCTGATGCTCAGCCTCCAGGCGTCGTACGCCGCCCCGCTGATCCTGCTGGCGCAGAACCGGCAGGAGGCGCGCGACCGGGTGATCGCCGAGCAGGACCGGCAGGCCGACGCCCGCGCGCACGCCGACATGGAGTTCCTGGCCCGCGAGGTCGCGTCGCTGCGGATGGCGGTCGGCGAGGTCGCGACCCGCGACTTCCTGCGGTCCGAGCTGCGGAGCCTGCTGGCCGACCTGGACGAGCGCACCGAGGACCGTGGCCAGTCTCACCCGGCCGACGCCGATCCGGAGAACACGCCCACGTAGACTCGGGGATCATGAGCACCCCCCTTCTCGAGCGGGTCAACGCCGCGCTGGCGACCGTCAACGACCCCGAGATCAAGCGCCCGATCACCGAGCTCGGCATGGTCGAGTCCGTCGAGATCGACGACGCCGGCATCGCGCACCTGACCGTGCTGCTGACGGTGGCGGGGTGCCCGCTCAAGGACACCATCAACCGCGACGTGTCGGCGGCCGTCGGCGGGGTCGACGGCATCACCGGCGTCGACCTCAGCCTCGGCGTGATGACCGCCGAGCAGCGCGCCGGGTTGAAGGACATCCTCAGCAACGGCCAGGCGCAGCGCGAGATCACGTTCGCCCAGCCGGGTTCGCTCACCAAGGTGTTCGCGATCGCCAGCGGCAAGGGCGGGGTCGGCAAGTCGTCGGTCACCGTGAACCTCGCGCTCGCGATGGCCAAGCAGGGGCTCAAGGTCGGCATCGTCGACGCGGACATCTACGGCCACTCGGTCCCGGCGATGCTCGGCGTCGCCGACCACCGTCCGACCCAGGTGGACGACCTGATCATGCCGGTGCCGACGCCGTCAGGCGTCTCGGTCATCTCGATCGGGATGCTGAAGCCGCGTCGCGACCAGGTCGTCGCCTGGCGCGGCCCGATGCTCGATCGTGCCCTGGTGCAGATGCTCGCGGACGTCTACTGGGGTGACCTCGACGTGCTCCTCCTCGACCTGCCGCCGGGCACCGGCGACGTCGCGATCTCGCTGGGCCAGCACCTCCCCGGCGCGGAGGTGGTCGTCGTGACCACGCCGCAGGAGGCTGCGGCGGAGGTCGCCGAGCGCGCCGGCACGATGGCCTCGATGATGCACCAGCGGGTGGTGGGCGTCGTCGAGAACATGAGCTACCTGCCCTGCCCGCACTGCACCGCCGAGGGCACCGACCACCGCCTGGAGATCTTCGGCGCCGGCGGCGGCGAGCGGGTGGCCGGGACGCTGTCGACGCGGTTCGGGTACGACGTACCCGTGCTCGGCCAGATCCCGATCGACACCTCGCTCCGCGAGGGTGGCGACTCCGGCAAGCCGATCGTGGACTCCGACCCCACCGCACCGGGAGCGCAGGTGCTGACGGCGATCGCCGAGAAGCTCGCCGGCCGCGGCCGCGGCCTCGCCGGACTCCAGCTCGGGTTGACGCCGACCAGTAAGTTCTAGCCCGTGTTCGGAGTCGGGCTGACGGAGCTGGCCGTCATCGCCTTCGTCGCGATCTTCGTCTTCGGCCCGGACCGACTCCCCGACCTGGCCCGGCAGGCCGGCCAGATCGTCCGCCAGGTCCGCAGGATGGCGGACAACGCGCGCGACGAGCTGCGCGCGGAGCTCGGGCCCGAGTACGCCGACCTCGAGCTGCGTGACCTCGACCCGCGCGAGATCGTCAAGCGGCACATCGCCGAGGTCCTCCAGGAGGAGGACGAGGACGAGGCACCGAGGCCGACCCGCCGGGGCCAGCGTCCGCTCGACGCCGGCGAGGCCCCGCCGTACGACGCCGACGCGACCTGAGCGGGACCAACCCGTCAGTCCCGCGACTGCACCGCCGCCAGCCCGCCGAACGCGACCAGCACGGTGCGACCGGCCACGGCCACCTCGGCGAAGTCGGCGCCTATCCGGCGCAGCGGTCCGTCGTACGTCGTCCCGTCGCGCAGGTGGACCACGCACCGCTCGCCGGTGTCCGCGATCCGACGCAGCGCCGAGCCGAGGCCCAGCCTCGCGACCGGCGACCACGCGACCTCGGGCACCGAGCGCTCGGCCGCGCCGGCCACGGCACCGACGGCAGGGAGGCTGACGACCCAGTCCTGGGCGGTCCCCCTGACCAGGCACCAGCCGTCGCCCACCCGCTCGAGCACGCCGGTGACCGCACCGACCCCGGCCACGTCGAGGCGGACCTCGTCGCCGATCGTCGCCATCAGCCGGGACGCCAGCGTCACCTCGCGGTACGCCGACCGGCTCCGGTCGGCCAGGTCCGCGTCGCGCTCGGCGGCGTAGAGCGCCTCCGCCTGCTGCTCGAGGTCGTCGAGGAGGGCGAAGACCTCCTCCTCCCAGGACATGCGGGCAGCCTGCCCCGTCAGCGCATCGTCAACCGCGCGCGGAGCGGCAGGTCCCGCGAGGAGGAGCCGACCGCGACCCCGTATTCACCCGGCGTGACGACCCAGCCGCCGCGCCAGTGCGCGAACGCACGCCGGTCGAGGTGGATCGTGACCCGCCGGGTCGCGCCGGGCTCGAGGGTGACCTTGTCGAAGCCCTTCAGCTGCTTCGGCGGCTCGCCCGCGGACCGGGGGAACGAGACGTACACCTGCGGGACCGCCGCACCGGTCCGGTCGCCGGTGTTGCGCACCGTGAGCGTCGCGTCGGCGCCCTCCCCGGCGCGGCGCACCGACAGGTCTCGGAAGGCGAAGGTCGTGTAGCCGAGCCCGTAGCCGAAGGGGAACAGCGGTCGCTCCCCCCGGGCGTCGTAGCCGCGGTAGCCGACCAGCAGCCCCTCGTCGTAGGTCTCCTTGCCGTCGACGCCGGGGTACGCCGCCGGCTCGAAGCTCGCCTGCTGCTCGGACCTCGGGAAGGTCTGCGGGAGCCGGCCGCCGGGCTCGGCGTCGCCGTACAGGACGTCGGCCAGGGCGTTGCCGTGCTGGAGGCCGCCGTACCAGGGCAGCAGGACCGCTCCCGCATCGGCGAGCCACGGCATCCGCACCGGCGCGCCGACGTCGAGCACGACCACTGTGCGCGGGTTGGCGGCGGTCGCGGCGGCGATCATGCCCTCCTGGTCGAGGGGGATGCTCGAGCAGCCCACCGACACGCACACCTCCGGGCGGAAGCCCAGGTCCGGACGGTCGCTGCCCTCGGTGGAGCCGTCGGTCGCGACCACGACCACCTCGTCGGCGGCCGCGGCCGCGGCCCGCGCGTCGGCGACGTTCGAGCCCTCGACGTACACGACCCGGTCGCCGTGGGCGAGCGCGGCGCTCGTGATGCCCTCGAGCGGGGAGACCAGCCGCGCGACGCCCGAGCCGTGTGACGAGCCGCCGCCGGACGTCGAGCTCGTGGCGCCGACCGGGTTCGCGGCCCAGCCGATGACCGCGATCGTGTGCCCGCCGCCCGTGCCGAACGGCAGCAGGTCGTCGCGGTTCTTCAGCAGCACGGTGGCCTCGGCGGCGGCCCGGCGCGCGAGCTCGGTGTGCGGCGTCGACACGTCGCTGAGGTACGGCGCGGCGCCGGGAGCGACCGGGTGGTCGAAGAGGCCGTGCTCGAACATCGGCCGCACGGTGTCGCGGACCATGTCGTCCACGCGGGCCCGCGTCATCGACCCGTCGGCCAGGGCCGCCCGCACGTTGTCCGCGGAGAAGTACTGCTGCGGCAGCGGCGACGCGTGCATCTCGAGGTCCATGCCCGCCATCGCGGCCGGCGCCGTCGAGTGCGTGGCGCCCCAGTCGGACTCGACGAACCCGTCGAAGCCCCAGTCCTTGCGCAGGTAGCCGGTCAGCATCCGCGGGTTCTCGCAGGCGTAGTTCCCCCCGATCCGGTTGTACGAGCACATCACGGACCCGACGTCGGCCTTCTTCACGGCGGCCTCGAACGCCGGCAGGTAGATCTCCCGACGCGTCCGCTCGTCCACCCGGACGTCGACGGTCATCCGGTCGGTCTCCTGGTTGTTGAACGCGTAGTGCTTGGCACTGGCCAGCACGGGGTTGTCCTGGATGCCGCGGATGAACGCCGTGGCGGAGCTGGCGGCGAGGTAGGGGTCCTCCCCGAAGTACTCGAAGTTGCGGCCGTTGTACGGCGTCCGCGCGATGTTCATGCCCGGGCCGAGCATCACGTTGATGCCCTTGGCGTAGGCCTCCTCGCCGATCGCACGGCCCAGGCGGCGCTGGGTCGTGGGGTCCCACGTCGAGGCCTGCGCGACGCCGGAGGGGAAGACCGTGGTCGCGACCTGGAGCCCGGCCACCCCGGATCCGGCGTCGCTGAGGACGAGGTCCGGTACGCACAGCGCCGGGATCCCGTCGACGTGCCCGGCAGTGCCGTAGAACGCGAACCAGGGCGGGTTGCTGAACGTCAGCATCCCGAGCTTCTGGTCCTGCGTCATCGCCGCGACCAGGGCGTTCGCCCGGTGGTCCGCCGAGTCGTGCGGGTCCATCCACGCGGCGCACGGATCGGCCGCCTGCGCGGCCGGGGCCGCGGGGACCAGGTTCACCAGCGCCAGCCCGACGGCGGCGATCAGGACACGTCTCATGCCCCAGCAACGGCGGAACCGGTGCGCGGCTACGGCGTCATACCCCGTGCGCGCGTCGCCGGCTGGGTTGTGGAGAAACGGTTGACTGCCGGGGTAAAGAAGCGCAGTCTGACGCAAACCGAAGCAAACGCATAGATTGGCTCTCGGGATGCACGCTCCGGTCCACCGCTGTCTCGCGGTGGCGCTCACCGCCACCGCGGCCGCCGTCGCGCTGGTCGGCTGGCTGGCGCCGGTGGCGCTCGCCCCCGCGTCCGGGTTCGACGGCGCGCTGGTGCGCCTGTGCGCGACCGTCGGCTCGGCCACGACGGCCTGGCTCTGGTGCGTCACCGGCCTGGTCGTGCTGGAGGCACTGCGTGGGGGCAGCTGGGAGACGCGCGGCGTCCCCGCGGGGGTACGGCGAGCCCTGCTGGCCGCCTGCGGCCTCGCCGTCGTGGCCGGGCTGGCCACACCCGCCGGCGCCACCAGCGGCCGGCACGACCAGCCCCAGACAGCAGCCTCGGTGGTGGCGACCGCGATCGCCGGGCTGCCGCTGCCCGACCGCCCGCACGGGCCGGCGCATGACCGGCGCGCGCAGCGCCTCCAGCATCTCCGACCCGCCCCGGTCGTCACGGTTCGACGCGGCGACTCGCTGTGGTCGATCGCCGACGAGCACCTCGGCACCGGGGACCGCTGGCCCGAGATCTACGCGCTCAACCGCGCCGTCGTCGGCGCCGACCCCGACCTGATCCAGCCGGCCCAACGGCTCCGGATCCCCCTTCGACCCCAGGAGAACCGATGAGCGACAACGTCGTCCCCCTCCACCACGCCGCACCCGTCGCCACCGTGCAGGGCACGCTGGCCCTGGACCTGCAGCCGCGCTTCGACCCGCCCGAGACGACGGCGTACGGCCGCCACCCGGTCGCCGACGTGATCGCGATCGAGGCGCCGCTGCGCCACGGCCTCGAGCAGTGGGCGGGCCGGTACGTGCAGGCTGCCGTCGAGATCGTCGGAGGCGACCGGCCGGTGAGCCAGCTGCTGCGCTGGAGCTCGCGCGAGGTGTTCCAGGACCTCGACCGTCGCGCCCAGCTCGTCGCGCGCGCCGGGCGGCACCAGGCCGGTCAGGGCCGCGTGCAGCCCGTCCGGCCCCGCGTCGTCGGCGTGCACGCCTGCTTCCTGGCCCGCGGCCGGGTCGAGGTCAGCGCGCACGTCCGGTACGGCGACCGCTCGCGCGCGGTGGCCGCCCGGTTCGTCCGGACCGCCGACGAGCGGTGGTGCTGCACCGCACTGGAGTTTGCGTGAGCAGCGGCGGCGAGCGGAGCTCGCCGCCGCGTCGCTCACGCAGGTCGAGTAGCGCCCGCGACCGACGAAGGAGGTCGCGACGGCGCGTATCGAGACCCGGTCGACATCGCTGACGACGGGATCTCGATACGCTCGCTGGCGCTCGCTACTCGATCAACGAACGGCTACGACACGCGCGCCGTCAGGCCCGTGCCGCCGCGACGGCGCGTATCGAGACCCGGTCGACATCGCTGACGACGGGATCTCGATACGCTCGCTGGCGCTCGCTACTCGATCAACGAACGGCT
>NZ_JIAV01000019.1:227931-340932 GCF_000620645.1 Nocardioides sp. URHA0032
CGCGACGGCGCGTATCGAGACCCGGTCGACATCGCTGACGACGGGATCTCGATACGCTCGCTGGCGCTCGCTACTCGATCAACGAACGGCTCCGCCACGCGCGGTCGAGCCCGCCGCGACGGCGCTCGCTACTCGATCAACGAACGGCTACGCCACGCGCGGTCGAGCCCGCCGCGACGGCGCTCGCCACCCGATGAAACGAACGGCTACGACACGCGCGCCGTCAGGCCGGTCGGTCCGCCGGGGCGGCCGTGGCACTGCTTGAACTTCTTGCCGGAGCCGCAGGGGCACTTGTCGTTGCGACCGACGCCGGCGAACTCGTCGTCCTCCGTGGAGACGCCACCCCGGACCTCGGCCTCGCCGTCCTCGCTGGGCGCGGAGTAGGAGAGGTTCTGAGGAGCCGCCGGCCGCGAGAGGCCCTTGGCCTTGATCTGCACACCGTCGCGCGGCTGGTCGCCGGACGGCACCGGCTGCCGCATCGGCTCGAGGACCTCGACCTCCTCCTCGACCTCTTCCTCCTCCGCCTCGACCTGGACGTCGAGGTTGAACAGGAAGCCGACCGACTCCTCCTTGATGCCTTCCATCATGGAGGCGAACATGTCGAAGCCCTCGCGCTGGTACTCGACCAGCGGGTCGCGCTGCGAGTACGCCCGCAGGTAGATGCCTTCGCGGAGGTAGTCCATCTCGTAGAGGTGCTCGCGCCACTTGCGGTCGAGCACCGAGAGAACGACGCGACGCTCCAGCTCGCGCATCACCGTGTCGCCGATCTCGGCCTCACGGCGGGCGTAGGCCTCCAGCGCGTCCTGCTGGAGCAGCTCGATCAGCTCGCCGCGGTCGAGGTTCGCACGACCGCCGGCCTCCTTCTCGAGCACGCGCCAGTCGTGACCCACGGGGTAGATCTGGCCCAGTGCGGTCCAGAGCGCGTCGAGGTCCCACTGCTCGGGGAACTCCTCGGTGGCCGCGGTGACGTACGACGCCACCGTGTCCGCGATGAACCCGTGGATCTGGTCCTGGAGGTCCTTGCCCTCGAGGACCTCCCGGCGCTCGGCGTAGATCACCTTGCGCTGGCGGTCCATCACGTCGTCGTACTTGAGGACGTTCTTGCGGGACTCGAAGTTCTGCGACTCGACCTGGCCCTGGGCGTTGGCGATCGCGCTGGTGACCCGCTTGTTCTCGATCGGGACGTCGTCCGGGATCTTGAGGACCTGGAGCACCCGGTCGACCCAGTCGGACTTGAACAGTCGCATCAGCTCGTCCTGAAGCGACAGGTAGAACCGGGACTCGCCCGGGTCGCCCTGGCGGCCGGAACGACCACGGAGCTGGTTGTCGATGCGGCGCGACTCGTGCCGCTCGGTGCCGACCACGTACAGGCCGCCGAACTCGCGGACCTCGTCGTGCTCGTTCGCGACCTGCGCCTTGAGCCGCTCGACCGCGGCGGGCCACTCGGCCTCGTACTCCTCGGCGGTCTCACCGGCCGGCTCGAGGCCGCGCTTGCGCAGCTCGAGGTCGGCGAGGAACTCCACCGAGCCACCGAGCATGATGTCGGTGCCTCGACCGGCCATGTTCGTGGCGACCGTGACCGCGCCCCGGTGGCCGGCCATCGCGACGATCTTCGCCTCGTCGGCGTGCACCTTGGCGTTGAGGACCGTGTGCGGGATGCCGCGCTTCTTCAGCTTGCCGGAGAGGTGCTCGGACTTCTCGACGGACACGGTGCCGACCAGCACCGGCTGGCCCTTCTCGTGCCGCTCGGCGATGTCCTCGACGACCGCTTCGTACTTCGCCTCCTCGGTCCGGTAGACGAGGTCGGGCTGGTCCATGCGGGCCATCGGCTTGTTGGTCGGGATCGGGACCACGCCGAGCTCGTAGATCTTGTCGAACTCCGAGGCCTCGGTCATGGCCGTACCGGTCATGCCCGAGAGCTTGTCGTACATGCGGAAGTAGTTCTGGAGCGTGATCGTGGCGAGGGTCTGGTACTCCTCGCGGACCTCCACGCCCTCCTTGGCCTCGATCGCCTGGTGCAGGCCGTCGTTGTAGCGGCGCCCGGCCAGCATCCGGCCGGTGTGCTCGTCCACGATCAGGACCTCGCCGTCGATGACGACGTACTCCTTGTCGTTGTGGAAAAGCTCCTTGGCCTTGATGGAGTTGTGCATGAACGAGATCAGCGGGGTGTTCACCGAGTCGTAGAGGTTCTCGATGCCGAGGTGGTCCTCCACCTTGGTGATGCCGGGCTCGAGGACGGAGATCGTCCGCTTCTTCTCGTCGACCTCGTAGTCCTCGTCACGGACCAGGGTCCGCGAGATCCGCGCGAACTCGTCGTACCACTTGACCTCGTCCTGGGTCGGGCCGCTGATGATGAGCGGGGTCCGCGCCTCGTCGATCAGGATCGAGTCGACCTCGTCCACGATCGCGAAGCTGTGGCCGCGCTGGACGCACTCCTCGATGGACCCGGCCATGTTGTCGCGCAGGTAGTCGAAGCCGAGCTCGTTGTTGGTCCCGTAGGTGATGTCGCAGCCGTAGGCGACGCGCCGCTCGTCGGGGCGCATCTCGGGCAGGATCACGCCGACCGTCAGCCCCAGGAAGTGGTGGATCCGGCCCATCATCTCGGACTGGAACTTGGCCAGGTAGTCGTTGACCGTGACCACGTGGACGCCCTTGCCCTCGAGGGCGTTGAGGTACGCCGGCATCGTGGACACCAGCGTCTTGCCCTCACCGGTCTTCATCTCGGCGATGTTGCCGAGGTGCAGGGCGGCACCACCCATCACCTGGACGTCGAAGTGGCGCTGGCCGATCACCCGGCGGGCGGCCTCGCGGACGGTGGCGAAGGCCTCCGGCATGATGTCGTCGAGGGACTCGCCGTTCGCGAGACGCTCCTTGAACTCCGCGGTCATCGCCTGGAGCTCGGCGTCGCTCATCGCGACGAAGTCGTCCTCGATGGCGTTGACCGCCTGTGCGATGGCCTCGAGCTGGCGCAGGATCTTGCCCTCGCCGATGCGGAGGATTCTGTCGAGAATGGCAGGCACGTGAGTCGGACTCCCTGAAGTGGTTGGCGCCGCCACTCTACCGAGCGGCGGAAGCCTCCCCTAACCGCGGCGCCAGGCCGCCCCGCGGCTCGACCGTGACCGAGGCGAGACCGAGCCAGCCCGCGAGCTGGCGCAGCTCGGCCCCGAGCTCCTCGGCGGTGTCCTCGGGGGCACCGGCCTCGGCGTACGCCGCCTTGACGACCAGCCGCCCGGCGCCGCCGTCGAACTGCCGGTCGGCCTTGAGGTCGACCCGCGCGACGATGGCGTCGCGGAGCAGGAACGGGAGCACGTAGTAGCCGTGCACGCGCTTCTCCGCCGGCACGTAGATCTCGATCCGGTAGTGGAAGTCGAACAACGCCTCGGTGCGCGCCCGCTCCCAGACGACCGGGTCGAACGGGCTGAGCAGGGCGCGGGCGTCGATCCGCCGCGGCAGGCGGGCGTCCGCGTGCAGGTAGGCGGGGCGCTTCCAGCCGTCGACCGTCACCGGCACCAGCTCGCCCTCCTCCACGAGCTCCGCGACGGCGGCCGCGGTGTCCGCCACCGACATCCGGTAGTAGTCGCGCAGGTCCTGGACGGTCGCGACACCGTGCGACCGGGCCGCCCGGCGCACCAGCTCCCGGTTGGCGTCGGCGAGGCTCGGGGTGGGCTGCGCGAGGACGTCGGCCGGGATCACCCGCTCGGGGAGGTCGTAGCGGATCTCGAACTGCCCGTTGCGGCCGGCGATGGCGACGTCGCCGGTCATGTAGAGGTAGTCGAGCGCCTTCCGCGTCCCGGACCAGTTCCAGCCCCAGTTGCCCTTGTCCCGGGGGGTGCCGTCGTCGAGGTCGCGAGCGGTGGTCGCGCCCCGGGCGGCCACCTCGGCGAGCACCCGGGCGGCGAGCACCTCGTCGACGTCGCGCCACCACTTGCCCTTGCGCTCGCGGTACGACGCCATCCGGTGCTGCATGACCGGCCACAGCTCGACCGGCATGTACGCCTGCACGTGCGCCCAGTACTCGACGATCCGGCGCGGCCGCCGCTCCGCGGCGCGGCGGAGCATGTCCACGTCGTAAGGCCCCATCCGCGAGTACAGCGGCATGTAGTGGGCGCGCTGCAGCACGTTGACGGAGTCCACCTGCAGCACGCCGGTGCGCTCGAGGGTCCGCTGGAACGTGCGCATGGTCGGCACCGTGTGCCGCGGGTCGAGGAAGCCCTGGGCGGCGAGCGCGACCCGGCGCGCCTGGGCGTTCGAGAGGCGATCAAGCACGGCCGAACTCAACCACGAGTCGCCGACACCCGTGCTGTCAGGGAGACCAGGGGGCGACCCCGTGCAACCCTGCTCCCGCCCCCTAGGGCAGCTCGAGCAGCTTCTCGCGGACGGCGTACATGACGGCCTCCATGCGGGAGTGGAGCTGGAGCTTCTCGAGGATGTTGCGCACGTGGTTCTTGACCGTGTTCTCGCTGATGTAGAGCTCTTTGGCGATCTCGCGGTTGTTCATGCCCTTGGCGACCAGCCGGAGCACCTCGAGCTCACGGTCGGTGAGCCGCAGGCCGGGCACGTGGTCGCGCTCGGGGCGCGACATCTGCTTGAACTCGTCGATCAGCTTGACGGCCATCGACGGGCTGATCAGCGACTGGCCGTCGGCGACCACCCGGACGGCCTGCGCGACCTCCTCGATCGAGGAGTCCTTGAGCAGGTAGCCGGACGCCCCGCTCTTCACGGCCTCGTAGAGGTCGGCCTCCTCGTCGGAGACGGTCAGCATGATGATCTTGGTGGTCGGGACGGCGTCCTTGATGGCCAGGCAGGCCTCGATGCCCGAGCGCTTCGGCATCCGGATGTCGAGGAGCACGACGTCCGGCGCCGCGCTGGACGCGAGGGACGTCCCCTCGATGCCGTCGCCGGCCTCCCCGACGACCTCGATGCCGGGCTCGATGGCCAGCAGCATCGTCAGGCCGCGCCGGAACAGCTCCTGGTCGTCGACGACGAGGACCCGGATGGGCTCTCGCTCGGCGTCGGTCGTCTGGTCGGCCACGAGAGGCATCATGACACGATCGGGCCGCCAAAGGGTGCTGCGCGGGTGGTGGAAAACACCGGTGGGATGGCCCGAAGGGGCCATCCCACCAGCGAGGTCGAGCGCGGAGTGCGGTCAGTCGGCGTCGCCGAGGTCCAGCGAGATCACGCCGTAGTCGTAGCCGCGCCGCCGGTAGACGACCGACGGGCGCTCGTTCTCCTTGTCCACGAACAGGTAGAAGTCGTGGCCGACGAGCTCCATCTCGTACAACGCCTGGTCGAGCGTCATCGGCGCTGCGGCGTGGGTCTTCTCGCGCACCACGAGCGGTCCGTCCCCGGTGACGTCGATCGGCCCGACCTGGCGCTCGGTCGTCACCGGCTCCGCCTCGTCGATGACCTCGTCCGCCGTGGGGGCGAGGGCCTGGCCCACCGAGACAGGCGTGCGGCGGCCCCGGTGCACCCGGCGCCGGTCGGCGGCTCGGCGCATCTGCTCCGCCATCTTGTCCACCGCGAGGTCGAGCGCCGCCATCTTGTCGGCGGCACACGCCTCGGCACGGATCACCGGTCCCTTGGAGAGTGCGGTCAGCTCGAGGCGTACGGCGCGGTCGGCCTGACGGGGGTTCTTCTCGCACTCGACCTCCACGTTCACGCGGATGATCCGATGGTCGTGCTTCTCCAGCCTCGTCAGCTTGTCCTCCACATGGCCGCGGAACCTGTCCGACAGCTCGCAGTGACGTCCGGTGACCACAACTTCCATGTGAACCTCCAGTTGCACGGTTGGTCTCGCGTGTTCAGCTGCTGCTCAGGGCAGGCAGAGGAGTCCGTCCGGCCGACCTGGTCTTCGACCCCACAATCGCCTGCTGAGGCTTCCGCGGCTTCTCTGCCACTACTGGCCTTCTCCCGGACGACGCCGCATCTGACGGCGTGGACGGGGCAGGACTTACCACTAAGCCGCACCGTGATCCCGCGCTCAGAGCGCGGTTACGTGGACCGTTTCGCCTGCGACTGGCATCGGCTTGCCGACGCGGGACCGGGGCTTGCCCGGATCCCTCGACGACGCAACCACGGACCCGGACGGACTCCATACAAAGACGTTAGTCGCTCGCCGGGGCGGGCGAAAGGGCGGGTCCCGCCGAGATCCTCCGGGTGGCCGCGACAGCCGCGATCGCGCCCACCGACAGCCCGACGGACTCCAGCGCGCGCTGCGCCTCCCGCGCGGTGGCACCACTGGTGATCACGTCGTCGCACACGATCAGCCGGGCTCGCGGGCGGGTGCGGGCCAGGCGGCGCAGCCCGGCCGACGGGACGTGCAGCGAGCCCGCGAGGTTGGCCGCGCGCTGCCCGGCGTCCAGGCCGGCCTGGTCGACCAGGCCCGCCCGCGTGCGCAGCAGGGGTACGGCGGGGGCGTGCAGGAGCCGGGCCGCCCGCGCGGTCACGGACCGGGTCGGGTCGTGACCGCGCGCCCGCACGACCGCCGGTCGCGACGGGACCGGCACGAGCACGATCGGGCCGTCGAGCCCGGCCGTCTCGACGGCCGTGGCCAGCAGCCGCGCGAGCGGCCGGGCGAGGGCCAGGACCCGGTGCTCCTTGTGCGCGAGGACCATCGCACGGACGGTCCCGGTGTACTCGTCCGCCGCCCACGGGGGCGCCAGGCCGGCCGGGGTCGGCGTCGGCCACGCCGGGCGACCGGTCGTCGGCAGCGCGGCGGCACAGCAGGCGCAGAGCACCCGCCCGGGCCGCTCGCAGCCGACGCAGTGGCCGCCGAGCAGGAGGTCGAGGGCCCCGTCGAGGACGTCGAGCAGCACCCGCCGATGCCAGCACCCCGGGAGCCCCGGTTCAACCGCCCGGGACCGCCCTGTGGATCAGCCGACGTAGACGATGGCCCGGATCGGGTCGTCGAACGTGATCGAGTGGGGGTCCGCGCTGACGACGACCAGCCCGCGGCGGGTGGTGCCGTAGATCGGCTCGTCGCCCACCGGTGAGCCCGCCAGGCCGAGCACCCGGCCCTCGACGTCGGTGGCGGTGGCGTCGGGTCCGATCGGCGCGCCGTCGACGGAGGCGGGCGCGACCTCGGATCGGGTCGGCGTGAGCGGGTTGAGCACCGCCAGGCTGGCGCTGGTGCGCCAGGAGATGTCGCGGACCGGCAGGCTCACGTCGTCTCCGACCGTGATCGGCTGGGCCGGCAGGGCCCCGAGCACGTCGCCCGCCCCGTTGTGCTCGATCCGGCTCATCATCAGCACGTCCCGGCCCGCGCGACGCACCACCGCGACGAGGCGGGTGCTGTCGCGCGAGACGAGGAACATCCGCACCCGCTCGCCGGTGAGGCCCGGGATCCGCAACGGGACGGCGCCGGCCGCGCCGGGGTCGACGTGGAAGACGCGGGCGCCGCGCGCGGTGCGGTCCACCAGCCACATCCGGTCGGAGAAGTCCCAGGCCGGGCGCAGGAAGTCGGTCCCGGTGGCGACCGTGCGCACCTTGCCCGCGCCGGCGTCCGCCAGGGGCGCGGCGAGCACCGTCGTACCGCCCTCGGTCACGCCGGCCGAACGGTTCGCCCC
Source organism: Nocardioides sp. URHA0032 (assembly GCF_000620645.1). Classification (GTDB taxonomy): domain Bacteria; phylum Actinomycetota; class Actinomycetes; order Propionibacteriales; family Nocardioidaceae; genus Nocardioides. The sequence goes on from NZ_JIAV01000019.1 coordinate 235,497, forward strand.
GAGGTCGACGCCGACCGACCGGAGGTCGTAGGACCGGTTCCCGAACGGTCCGTCCACCCGGCCCAGCGCGGCCGGGGTGCCGGACACGAGCCGTCCCGCACGACTGAGGCCGTAGAGCAGCGGGCTCGACTGGAAGCCGGCCGGGTCGTACTCGGCGCCACCGTCGACCCGGTAGGAGCTCACCCCGCCGGGCAACGGCACGGGAGCGCCACCCACCGAGAGGCGGATGCTCTTCACCTTCGGCTCCTGGCGCAGGGTCCAGGCGAACTGCGCCATCATCAGGTCGACGGTGTTCGCCGAGAGCTGCCCGGCGTCACCGGTGAGGAGCACGTCGGCGACGCCTTCGTCGGAGACCGTCACGCCGACGGCCACGTCCAGACCGCGCGGGATGAAGGTCTGGGCGACCCGCTGCAGGCCGGACCCCGGCCCCATCAGCAACGCCTCGGTCAGGCTGGTGGCCAGCTGGTCGCCGGTCGGCACGAAGACCGGCTCGGGCTCGAGGATCGAGGCGGTCGGGTCGAAGAAGTAGAGCGAGACCGGCCGGTAGCGGTCGGCGAACCAGTTCTCGGGCACGATCAGGGCGTTCGGCGCGTCGTCGATGCGCCACTCGCCGTCGGCGCGCACCATCGACAGCGTGACCGTGCGCTGCCGCGGCGGGAGCGCCCCCAGCCAGGCACCCCGGGCGTCCAGGTGGTTCGCAGTGGTGAGCCGCACGGTGACCTCACCACCGACGTCGCGAGGCGTCGGCGGCGCGCCGTACGTGATGGTCTGGTGCTGCGGGTTCCAGGCCGCGGCCGCGTCGGTCGTCAGGTACTCCTTGGCGGTCGCCAGGTCCAACGGCCACTTCTGCATCGCGTTGACGAAGCCCCGCGCGACCTCGGTGCGCGACCAGCCCGGCTGCGGCGGCAGCGGGTCGATGAACGCCGCACCCTGCGCGGAGACCGGGTCACCCTGGGCCCGCGTCGTCACGACCGGACCGTCGTTCGGCATGCCGACGCAGCCGACCAGCGCGAGACTGGTCACGAGCACGAGCAACGCGGCGAGCGGGCGCCTCACGAGACCGGCTCCGCGATGTCGGTCGGGACGAGCGGCAGCGGGCTGTGCCGCAGCACACCGCCGACCCGGCGCGGGAGCGTGAGGCGGAACTGCGCCCCCTCCCCCGGCCGGCCCCACGCCTGGAGCCAGCCACCGTGGAGGTGGGTGTCCTCGAGCGCGATCGAGAGGCCGAGCCCGGTGCCGCCGCTGGTGCGGGCGCGCGCCGGGTCGGCGCGCCAGAACCGGTTGAACACCATCGACGCCTCGCCGGGAGCCAGCCCGACGCCGTTGTCGCGGACCGCGATCGCCGCGGCGTGCTCGTCGCCCGCGACGTGCACGACGATCGCGTCGGGGCCGTCCGCGGCCGCGTGGTCGATCGCGTTGGTGACGAGGTTGCGGACGATCCGCTCCACCCGGCGTACGTCGGCCTGGGCCAGGCAGGCGTGGTCGGGTGCCTGCACCACCACCTGCACGCCGCGCTGCTGCGCGAGGGGTCGGGTGGCATCGACGATGCGATGGGCGACGTCGACCAGGTTCACGTCGTCCAGCTCGAGCACGGCGGCGCCCGCGTCGAAGCGGCTGATCTCGAGCAGGTCCGCGAGCAGCGTCTCGAACCGGTCGAGCTCGGTCTGCAGGAGCTCCGCCGCGCGCGCGGTGGCGGGATCGAAGTCGTCGCGGGCGTCGTGCAGGACGTCGCCGGCCATCCGCACCGTCGTCAGCGGCGTGCGCAGCTCGTGGGAGACGTCGGAGACGAAGCGGCGCTGCACCCGGCTGAGCTCCTCGAGCTGGCGGATCTGGCGCTGCAGGTTGCTGGCCATCTGGTTGAAGGAGGTGGCCAGACGGGCGAGGTCGTCCTCGCCGGACACCTTGAGGCGCTCCTGGAGCTGGCCGGCCGCGAGCCGCTCGGCGACCCGGCGGGCCATCCGGATCGGCGTCACCACCTGCCGGGTCACCAGCCAGGTCATGCCCGCGACCAGCACGAGCAGCAGCGTGGCCGCGGCCAGCAGGGCCCGGGTGACCAGTGCCAGCGTCTCCTCCTGCTCGTCGAGCGGGAAGAGGTAGTAGAGCGTGTAGGTCTCGGCGTCGGCGGGGAGCTGCACCTGGGAGCCGACCACGATGCCGGGCTTCTCGGTGGTGACGCCGTCCTCGGTGCTGTGGATGGTCGTGTACGTCCACGCCGTGCTCGACGCGTCCTCGTCGAAGTGCCGCTCCAGTGACACCGGCACGCTCGAGGTGTCCAGGCCGGGCGTGAAGTTCGCGCCACCGTCGGAGATCCGGCTGCCCGGCAGCGCCGGGCCGACCAGCACGACCGAGAAGCCGCGGGTCTCGCCGCGCTGGATCAGGATGCCGGCCAGTCCCTGCTGCTGCTGCACGGCGTCGTTGCCGGTCTGCCGCGACGCCTCGAGCAGGTCACGCGCACCGGCGGTCTCGTCGTTCGCCTCCGCGACGACCGCGTCGACCCGGTGGTCGAGCAGGCCCTCCCGGGTCTGCTGGAGCAGGAACCAGCCGACCACGCTGATCACCACGGCGCTCAGCACCACGGTGCTGGCCACGACGCGCGCCTGGATGGAGCGGCGCCAGAAGGTCAGTCCCCGTCGGAGGGCCTGCGGGAGCCTGCGCGAGCCGACCGGGGATCGAAGGTCCAGCATCGGCTCGGCCTACGACGTCCCGGCCTTGTATCCCACGCCCCGGACCGTCACGACGATCTCCGGGTTCTCCGGGTCGTGCTCCACCTTGGAGCGCAGCCGCTGCACGTGCACGTTCACCAGCCGCGTGTCGGCGGCGTGCCGGTAGCCCCACACCTGCTCGAGCAGCACCTCGCGGGTGAAGACCTGCCAGGGCTTGCGGGCCAGGCAGACGAGCAGGTCGAACTCGAGGGGCGTCAGGCTGATGGCGGCGCCGTTCCGCGTGACCCCGTGGCCGGCCACGTCGATGGTGAGGTCGCCGATGGTGAGCGTCTCCGGCGTCGGCGCGTCGAACCGGCGGATCCGGGCCCGGATCCGGGCCACGAGCTCCTTGGGCTTGAACGGCTTCACGACGTAGTCGTCGGCGCCGGACTCGAGCCCGACGACCACGTCGACGGTGTCGCCCTTCGCGGTCAGCATCACGATCGGGACGCCGGACTCGGCCCGGATCTCCTTGCAGACGTCGATGCCGTCCTTGCCGGGCAGCATCAGGTCGAGCAGGACCAGATCCGGGCGGTAGTCGCGGAACTCCTCGATCGCGTGGTCACCGCGCGTGACCATCCGGCTGTCGAAGCCCTCCTGGCGCAGCACGATCGTCAGCATCTCCGCCAGGGACGCGTCGTCGTCGACCACCAGGATGCGGCCCTTGGTCCCCGGGTCGCTGGGTGGCCCCGACGGGGCGCCGACGGACTCGCTCATGTCGTCAATAGTGCCAGCCCGGGGGCGTGGAACCGGTCAGTAGCGGTACTGCTCCGGCTTGTACGGCCCGGCGACGTCGACGCCGAGGTACTTCGCCTGGTCGTCGGTGAGGGTCGTGAGCCGCACGCCGAGGGCGTCGAGGTGCAGGCGGGCGACCTCCTCGTCGAGGTGCTTCGGGAGCACGTAGACGCCGACCGGGTACTCCTCCGGCTTGGTGAAGATCTCCACCTGCGCGAGGACCTGGTTGGTGAAGGAGTTCGACATCACGAACGACGGGTGGCCGGTCGCGTTGCCGAGGTTCATCAGCCGGCCCTCGGAGAGCACGATGATCGAGTTGCCGGTCGGGAAGGTCCAGACGTCGACCTGCGGCTTGACGTTCTTGCGGACCACGCCGTCGTACGACTCGAGGCCGGCCATGTCGATCTCGTTGTCGAAGTGGCCGATGTTGCCGACGATCGCCTGGTGCTTCATCCGGGTCATCTGGTCGACGGTGACGACGTCCTTGTTGCCGGTCGCGGTGATGATGATGTCCGCGGTCGGGAGCACCTCGTCGAGGGTCGAGACCTGGTAGCCGTCCATGGCCGCCTGGAGCGCGCAGATCGGGTCGATCTCGGTGACGATGACGCGGGCGCCCTGGCCGCGCAGCGACTCCGCGCAGCCCTTGCCGACGTCGCCGTAGCCGCACACGACCGCGACCTTGCCGCCGATGAGGACGTCGGTGGCGCGGTTGATGCCGTCGATCAGCGAGTGGCGGCAGCCGTACTTGTTGTCGAACTTCGACTTGGTGACCGAGTCGTTGACGTTGATGGCCGGGAAGAGCAGCGAGCCCTCCTTCATCATCTCGTAGAGACGGTGGACACCGGTCGTGGTCTCCTCGGTGACGCCCTTGATGGAGTTCGCCTTCGGGGTCCAGTACGACGCGTTGGCCGCGAGCTGGTCGTTGAGCACCTCGAAGACGACCTTCTGCTCGTGGCTCGTGGCGGTGGCCGGGTCCGGTGCGGAGCCCGACTTCTCGGCCTGGACGCCGAGGTGCACGAGCATGGTGGCGTCGCCGCCGTCGTCGAGGATCATGTTCGGCTGGTCGTCGCCCCAGTCGAGGATCTGGCGGGTGCACCACCAGTACTCCTCCAGCGACTCGCCCTTCCACGCGAACACCGGGACGCCCTGGGGGTCCTCGACGGTGCCGTGGGGGCCGACCACGATCGCGGCGGCCGCGTGGTCCTGGGTCGAGAAGATGTTGCAGGAGGCCCAGCGCACCTGGGCGCCGAGCGCGACCAGCGTCTCGATGAGGACGGCGGTCTGGATCGTCATGTGCAGCGAGCCCACGATCTTCGCGCCCGCCAGCGGCTTCGCGTCGCCGTACCTCTCGCGCATCGCCATCAGGCCGGGCATCTCGTGCTCGGCGAGCTGGATCTCGGTGCGGCCGTAGTCGGCCAGGGTGGGGTCGGCGACCTTGAAGTCCATGTCTGCTCCTGGTCCAGAGGGGCTGGTGCTGCCTGGAATCCGAGACTAGATCGACCTAGGAGTTTCCGAAGAATCGTCGCCGCACCCTGCCGACGAGCGGCGACACCACGTTGACGACGGGGATCAGCAGCAGTCCGAGCAGGAGTCCGAACGCCGCCGAGAGAGCGGTGTTGACGAGCCACCCCTGGACGCCGTGGTGGACGGCCTCCTCGGCGTGGTGCACGAGGTCGTAGAGCGGGTGCCACCCGAGCTCGTCGAGGCCGTTGAGGACGATGTGTCCGCCCACCCAGAGCATCGCGGCGACGCCCACCACCGAGATGACCGAGAGCAGCCTCGGGGTCCCGACCACCAGGCCCCGCCCGACCTTCTGCGCGACCGACGACGACCGCTGCGCCAGCGAGAGACCGACGTCGTCGAGCTTCACGATGATCGCGACGACGCCGTACACCGCGATCGTGATGACGACCGCGACGACGACGAGGATCGCGAGCCGGGCGAGGAACGCCTGGTCGGCGACCTCGTTGAGCGCGATCACCATGATCTCGGCGGACAGGATCAGGTCGGTGCGGATCGCGCTGGCGACCATCGTCCTCTCGGCGTCCGGGCCGTCCTCGGCGACCGGGTGGTCGTGGTGGTCGTGGCCACGGAGCCGGCCCCACACCTTCTCGGCGCCCTCGAAGCAGAGGTAGGACCCGCCGACCATCAGGATCGGCGTCAGCAGGCCCGGCAGGAACTGGCTGAGCACCAGTGCCACCGGGAGGATGATCAGCAGCTTGTTGCGCAGCGACCCCACCGTGATCTTGCGGATCATCGGCAGCTCGCGGTCGGCGGTCACGCCGTGGACGTACTGTGGCGTCACCGCGGTGTCGTCGACCACCACGCCGGCGGCCTTGGTGGTCGCGCGGCCCGCCGCGGCACCGACGTCGTCGATCGATGCGGCGGCCATCCGCGCCAGTGCTGCGACGTCGTCGAGCAGCGCGAAGAGCCCACCAGCCATGGGGTCGAGCCTATCGGGAGCTCACGGGCTCCTCGGCGGCGGACGACTCGAGCTCGGCCTGCACCTCGGGCTGCACCTGGTCCTTGGCGGCGGTGAGGTCGACGGCCTGCTCGACGTGCCGTTCGGCGTAGCCGAGCGGGTCGACCAGGTCCTTGAGCCGGCGGGCGACGGGGGCGCTCGCGAGCAGCACCGCCAGTGCGACCGCACCGGCCGTCGTGATGCCGAAGGAGAGGATCGCGTGGTCGTCGGACCAGTTGTCGAACCCCGCGTAGTCGGCGCCCTTCACCGCGAAGCCGTGGAACAGGTAGACGACCAGCGTGTAGGCGCCCATGGCGGTGAACCAGCCCCGGATCCGCGGCACGAGCGCGAGGAACGCCCACGCGCCGAGGCAGCCGATCGCGAGCACCAGGCTGCGGGTGAGCAGCGCGTGCAGGTCGTCGGCGTACCCCATCTCGTCGTACCTGGACCGGTAGTAGAGCCACTCGGTGCTGGCCCAGCCGTCGGTCCAGGTCGTCGCGATCCAGATGCCGACCAGCACGGCCACCGCGGCGACCCTGGCCGGTCGCTTCCGCAGCAGCTCGAGCCGCTCGGGAGTCGCCTTGAGACCCATCACGAAGAACGGCAGGAGGCCGAGCACGCGTGCCAGGTCGAGGGTGTCGCCGGCGTACATGCCCGCGACCAGGCTGACCGCCACGGCGGCCACCATGCCGAACGGCAGCGGCTTGAAGACCGGCGTCACCAGCCGCCACAGGAACAGCGCCGAGAGGTACCACATCGGCCAGTGCGGGTCGCGGAACAGGTCGGCGAGCTCCTCGCCGCCGACGTAGATGCGGAACAGCGCGAGCGCGGACTCGAAGAGGAGGTACGGGACGACCACCGTGCGGAACAGCTGCCACATCCGCATCCGGGTCCAGGCGAAGCGCTGGGACAGATAGCCGGTCACGAAGACGAACGCCGGCACGTGCCAGGCGTACAGGAAGTCGTAGAGGTGCTCGTTGACCGCGGTGTCGGGCAGCAGCACCCAGGCGTGCCCGACGACGACCAAGGTCACCAACGCCATCTTGGCGTTGTCGAACCAGGGGTCCCGGGGGGTGGCGGCCACGTCCTCCGGTTACCCGCTGGGCGGTGGGTTCAGTCCTCGACGAAGCCGATCCGGAGATACTCCGCGGCGTAGGTCCCGCTCAGCAGCAGCGAGGCGTACCTGGCCACTTCGGAGGGCGCCTCGGTGGTCACCGTCTCGACCCGTACGCCGTGTGCGACGGCGGCCGCCTGCAGCCGGCCGCGGTGCTCGCGCACGACGGGGTCCTCGGCTCCGTCATCGAGCACGAGCAGCATCGGGCGCAGGTCTCCTGCCGGGTCGGCGAACGGGTCGTCGAAGACGTCGCGGGGGCGGGTGGCCTCGAGGACGGGCAGCAGGTGCTCGGCGTCGCCGGCGAGCGCGGTCCGGCCGCTGGCGCGCCGGATCGACTCGGCGACCCGGCGCGCGGCACGCGCCGCCAGCACCGAGCCGCCCCAGACGAGGGGGTTGGCGTCCGCCAGCGCGATGGCCAGCATCTTCGCCGGGTTGACGGCGAGGTCGCGGTGCGGCGAGCACTCGATCGCGACCTGGTCGAGGGCGTCGGCGACCTGCTCGGCGTCCGCCTCGGGGCCGAGCGAGACGCGGTGCAGGTAGTCCAGGACGATCACCGCCGTCGCGAGCTGGTCCCGCGTGGTGGTCGGGAGGATCGTGCTCCAGCGGCCGGCGGCGTGGTCGGCGACCAGGGACGCGGGCGGGCAGGCCACGATGACCTGGCAGCCGCGGCGGACCGCCTCCGCGACGGCCGAGGCCGTCCCGGTGTCGGCGCCGTCGGGAGCGAGCACCACGACCAGGTCGAGGCTGCCGGCCCAGCCCGGCAGCGCGGGGCCGGGCCAGGCCACGAACGGCACCGGGCACCACGGCTCGAGCACGGCTCGGAGCAGGCGGGAGTCCGGACCCGCGGCGACGACCGCACGTGGCCGGGCGAGCTCCTCGCCCCGGCGTACCGCCTCCGCGGTGGCCTCGCTGGCGTCGCCCGCGTCGCGGCGCACCCGGGCACCGGTCTCCGCGAGCAGCCGGAGCCCGCCGCCGGCGGACTCGAGCACGGCGGCGTCGTCCAGACGGGACTCGTCGAACCAGGTGGCCATGGTCAGTTGGGCTTGCGGGCCTCGTCGACCAGCAGCACCGGGATGTCGTCGCGGACCGGGTAGGCCAGCCCGCACCCGGTGCAGACGAGCTCCTCACCCTCCACGGCGAGGTCCGAGCGGCAGGCCGGGCAGACGATGATCTCCAAAAGCGCGGGGTCGATGTTCATCGGTCACTCCTGATCTCGGCGAGGACGCCGTCTCGGACGCGGGTCATGGTCTGCTCGTCGCGGCCCTCGGCGTTGAGGCGGAGCAGCGGCTCGGTGTTGGACGGTCGGACGTTGAAGGTCCAGTCGGCGTGGCTGACGGTGAGGCCGTCCAGCCGGTCGGTGGTGACGCCGTCGCGGCCGGCGTACGACGCCTCGAGGGCGTCCATGACCGCGGTCTGGTCGGTGACCTCGCTGTTGATCTCGCCCGAGAGCACGTAGCGCTCGAACTCGGCGAGGAGCCCGGACAGCGGGACGTCGGTCTCGGCGAGTGCCGCGAGCGCGTGCAGCGCGGCGAGCATGCCGGAGTCGGCGCGCCAGAAGTCGCGGAAGTAGAAGTGGCCGCTGTGCTCCCCTCCGAAGATCGCCCCGGTCTCGGCCATCGTCGCCTTGATGTAGGAGTGGCCGACGCGGGTGCGGACCGGGTTGCCGCCGAGCTCCGCGACGATCTCCGGCACCGCCCTGCTCGTGATGAGGTTGTGGATCACGGTGGCGCCCGGCTCCTTGCGGAGCTCCCGGGTCGCGATCAGGGCGGTGAGCGTGGACGGCGAGACCAACCCGCCGCGCTCGTCGACGAGGAAGCAGCGGTCGGCGTCGCCGTCGAAGGCCAGGCCGATGTCGGCGCCCTCGGCGAGCACCCGGGCCTGGAGGTCGCGGAGGTTCTCCGGCTCGATCGGGTTGGCCTCGTGGTTCGGGAACGTGCCGTCCAGGTCGAAGTACATCGGCACCAGCTCGACGTCCGGCCCGAGGCGTTCGAACACGGCGGGTCCGGTGTGGCCGGCCATGCCGTTGCCGGCGTCCACCACGACCTTGAGCGGCCGGCCCTTGACGGGCGCGAGCGCGAGCAGGTGTGCGGCGTACGCCTCCAGGACGTCGTGCTCGGAGATGTCGCCGGGGACAGAGGCGATCGGGACCGGGCCGGGCACCAGGTCGCGGATGTCGGCGAGGCCGGTCTCCACGCCGATCGGCTGGGCGTGGCTGCGGCACATCTTGATGCCGTTGTACTGCGCCGGGTTGTGGCTCGCGGTGAACATCGCGCCGGGGTGACCGAGGTGGCCGGAGGCGAAGTAGAGCTGGTCGGTCGACGCGAGGCCGATCAGGACGACGTCCGCGCCCGCTCCGCTCGCGCCCTCGGCGAACGCGCCGGCCATGCCGGGCGAGCTCGGCCGCATGTCGTGGCCGACCACGACCGTCGCGGCGCCGGTGACCCGGACGAACGCCGCGCCCGTCGCCCGGGCCAGGTCCTCGTCGACCTGGTCGGGAACGATGCCGCGGACGTCGTACGCCTTGAAGACCGCGCGCAGGTTCGCCGGGTCGAGGGTGTCGGCCATGGCGCGAGGATAGTGCCGGTGGCTCAGTCGGTGGTGAGGACCCGGAGGTGACCCCGGCGGGCGGTCTCGCGACCGGTCTCCTCGGCGGGGGCGATCCGTGCCTGCGGCGCCGGGCGCCCGGCCTCGCGGACGGCGTCGGCCAGCGCCAGCAGGTCGTCGCTGGAGGGTCCCGGGGCCGCCGTGTCCGTGGCGAGGCGGAGCACCTCCCACCCACGCGGTGCGCTGAGTCGTTCGCTGTGCACCTCGCAGAGGTCGTAGGCGTGCGGCTCCGCGTAGGTCGCCAGCGGTCCGAGGACCGCGGTCTGGTCCGCGTACACGTAGGTCAGCGTGCAGATCGCGGCGCGGCCGCAGGCCGTGCGCGAACAGCGGCGGGCAGGACTCACGCGGCAGACGGTACCCGCCTCCCCCACCGGTCCCCATTAGGCTCGCGGCGTGGATCGGAAGCGGCCTTCTCGTGACCGGCGCGGGCGCGGGATGCGTGGCCCGGCCGTCCTCCCCCGGGTTCCCGGGCAGCCCGAGCTGCCCACGGCCCGCGAGCGGTTCGACGACCTCGCGCTCGGCATCGTCACCGACATCGACGCGCGCTGGCAGGACCGGCTCGGCCTGGTCGAGTACGCCGTCGAGGACGCGCCGCAGATCCCCGACGACTGGGCGTCCGGGACGGTGCCGCTCTCCTCGCTCGTGCGCGGCTCCGGCACCACCCCCACCCGGCTGGTGCTGTTCCGGCGTCCGATCGAGCACCGCTGCGAGACCCGCGAGGACCTCGAGGCGATGGTGCTGACCGTGGTCGTCGAGCAGGTGGCCGAGCTGCTGGGCATCGACGCCGACCAGGTCGACCCGAGGTACGAGAGCGACTGACCGATTCAACGGCGGGGTGGGTGGGCACCGGGTGGCATGCGGATCGCGGTCACGGGAGCAAGCGGGAACGTCGGGTCGGCGCTGGTGGACCGGCTGGTCGACGACGGCCACGAGGTGGTCGGGATCGTACGGCGACCGCCCGACGACGACCGTCTCGACTGGCACCGGGTCGACCTGACGGACGAGGCGCAGGTGCCGGACCTCGAGCGTTCGGTGCAGGGTGCCGATGCCGTCGTGCACCTGGCCTGGGGGTTCCAGCCCTCGCACCGGATCGACCACCTCCGCGCCCTCGGGGTGGACGGCACGAGGCGGGTGGCGGAGGCCGCCGTGCGCGCCGGCGTACCGCACCTGGTGCACCAGTCCTCGGTCGGCGCCTACTCCCCGCGGCGCGATATGAGCCCGGTGCGGGAGGACCACCCGACGGACGGGGTCGAGTCCTCGCCGTACTCCCGGCACAAGGCCGCCGCCGAGAAGCTCCTCGACGAGTACGACGGCCGCCTGACGGTCACCCGGATGCGGCCGGGCATCATCGGGCAGCGGCGCGCCGCCGGCGGCCTGCTCCGGTACGCCGTGCCGCTGCTCGTGCCGGGGCGGCTGCTGACCTGGCTGCCGGTGCTGCCCCTCGACGACGTCGTGCAGCTGTCGATGGTGCACGCCGACGACGTGGCGGACGCGATCGCGCGGGTGCTGGACCGGAAGACGGGCGGCGCGTTCAACCTCACGGCCGGCTCCGTCGACGCCGACGAGATCGCCGACGTGCTCGGCGCGCGGCGGGTCGCGGTGCCGATGCCGGTGCTCCGCGCGGCCGCCAGCGCGACCTGGCACCTGCGGCTCCAGCAGGTCGACCCCGGCTGGGTCGACCTGGCCCGCCACGCCCCGGTGATCGACGCGTCAAGGGCCGGGCAGGAGCTCGGCTGGACGCCCCGGAGGTCCGCGCGCGAGGTGCTCGAGGAGGTCGTCGACAGCATGGTCCACGGCGACGCCGGCGACAGCGCCGCGCTCCGCCGCCGCACGGTCCCGCGCGAGATCGGCAGCCTGCTCCGCCGCGGTCCGGTCAGCCGCCGGGTCCGGCCGTAGGGAGGCCTACGGAAGGCCGGGGCGCACGGCCGGCACCAGCCCGTTCATGGCGGGCACGGTGAGCGGTACGGCCGCAGCGCCGTCGTCGGTGATCAGCACGGCGCCGCTGATCGTGGTCCCCGTCGGCGTGACGGTCACCAGCTCGGCCCCGGCCGGGAGCGCGACCGTGATGCCGTGGTCGGGGCTGACGTCCACCTTCACGTCGTGCAGCTCCTCACCGGAGGCGGTGCGGGCGACGACGTCGACGGTCCCGGCGCCGGCGGCACCCGCGAGCAGCAGGGTGCGCTCCTCCCCCTTGGTCCCCGCCGGCAGCAGGACGGTCGACGGGCCGTCGACGACCGGGCCCGGTACGGCGTGCGAGAGGTCGCCCTCGGCGTATGAGCGCAGCGAGGCGGTGACCGGCTCGTTGGCGGTGACCAGCAGCCCGGTGACGTCGCCCTTCTTCACGATGTCCGCGAGCGCGGCGGACAGGTTGAGCTTGCCCGCGCTCTCCGGGGGGATGCGCAGGTCGGGCACGCCCTTGGGCGTGAAGACCGACTCCTCCGTCACGACCTGGATCGTGGCGCGGACCTCGTCGGAGCCGCCGTTGGCGACCACGAGGGCACGCCGCGCGTCGGATCCCGGAGCGATGCCGAGGAGCAGGTTCGCGGTCGCGGGATCGGCCTGCGCGGTCAGCCAGTCCTGCGTGGTCCGCCCGCGGCCGAGCGGGTCGTACCGGTCCAGGATCGTGGCGCCGACCCGGCCGCGGGCGGCGACCACCTCGAGCGCGAGCTCGTCGCGCCGCGGGACGATCGAGGAGAGGTCGAGCCGGACACTGCTGCCGCCGGTCACGGAGATGCCGCGCAGCCGCGGCGCGTCGACAACGCCGTGCCGGCCGTAGACCGTGACGTCGGCGACCGCGGTGCCGGAGTCGGGGTTCGTGAGCTCGAGGATCGAGGTGTGGGCGGCTCCCGCGCCGACCCCGGTGAACCAGGAGTGCGCCGCCGGCGGGACACAGCTCGCGACCGCGGGCTGGTCGGTGCCGAACCGTGCCGCGACCAGGCCGGGTGCGGTGTCGTCCTCGCCGTACACCGCGACCGGCCCGTCGCCGGCGTCGAGCGACGTCGTCCTGCCGGAGGCGACCTGGGCCTCCTTCTTGTCCGAGCCGAGGCCGACCTGGACCGGCCCGTCGACGCCCTCGGCGGCACTGGAGATCGACACCGCCGAGGAGCCCGACGGGCACACCACGGTCGAGCGGGTGAGCGCGGTCAGCGCCGGCGCCGCCGCGGTGTCAGCGGGCTCGGACGGGCGGACGAGCAGCAGCGCGAGGGCGCAGACGACCGGCAGTACGACCGCCAGCAGCGTCGTCAGGTTCAGCCTGGAGGTGGCCCGGCGACCTGCGGGTGCGGAGTGGCTCATGACGACCGCCTCCGGTTCGCGGTGGGCAGGCAGAGGACCAGCACCACGAGGATCGCGACGCCCTGGACGATGAGCAGCGCGACCCGCAGCCACGACGTCGGCCCGTCGAGGCCGGACGCGTCGAGCCGCCGGTCCACCTGCCAGGCCCGGGTCGACCGGTCGGCCGCGCTCGCCTGCACGAGACCTGCGGCGGCGTCGAGGACCGCGGCCACATCGCCGTCGGCGGGCGACGGGAGCACGACGTACTCGATGCCGTTCCTGCCGAGCTCGTCGACGACCGCGGGGGTGGGCCGCGAGACCAGCTCACGCACGGTGCCGGTGAACGCGGTGTCCTCGGCGGTCAGGTTGAGGACCTCGTCCTCGCCGAGCGTCACGCCGTCACCGCGGCGCACGGTGTAGCTGAGGCCGTCGTCGACGCTGCCGCGGACGACGAGGATGCCGTGCTCGGGGCCCTCCTCCGAGCTCTGCACCATGTAGACCGGGATGTCGCTGTCGATGCCCTCGTCGATGGCGTTGTCCGACCCGACGACCCACCATCCCAGCGTGCCGAGGGGTACGGCGGCCGCGCCGACGGCCACGACCGCGGCGACCACCCGCCGCCAGGAGAGCAGCTCGCGCGTCGCCCCGACGGCGCCGAGGACGGCCGCGACCAGGAACGCCCCCTGCAGCACCACGACGAGGGCGCCGAGCCCGGTCTCGGCGGTCGTCGCGGCGAGGTCGAGCGAGAACGCGCCCAGCAGCACAGCCACGAGCGCCGCGACCAGGACGACCACCCAGCAGACCAGCACCGGGATCCGGGTCGCGCGCGGCAGCAGTGCGAGGAGGGCGAAGAGGGCGAGGACGGCGCCGAGCCACCACGGTGCGCCCAGATCGCCGAGCCGGCCGGTGGCCAGGTCGAGCCCGTCGATGCTGGGCGCCGGCAGCCGCCCGATGTCGAGCAGCAGCGCGGCACCCGCCCGGCGCTGGAGGGCGGGGACCCACCACGGCGCCAGCAGCAGCGGCACCAGGCCGACGGCCGCGGCGGGCGGACCCCACACGGACCGGTCCCGGCCCGCGCCGCGGACGATGAGGAAGGCCGCCACGACCACGACCAGCCCGAGGACGACCGCGAACAGCCACAGCACCGGCGCGAAGGCCGTCGCGAGGGCGAGCAGCAGCCCGGTCCGCCACGCGGCCCGCCACCGCCGGTCCGCGTCGGGGTCGGCGAAGCCGAGCGCCGCGTGGGCGAGCCACGGCAGCAGCGCCGCAACGACCACCACGCCCAGCCGGCCGTCCCCCCAGGCCCCGCACGCGACCGGCACCAGCGCCCAGGTCGTCGCGCCCCAGAGCAGCACCCAGCGCGGCGCACCGGCCGAGGTCACCAGCCGGCCGACGACGCGCAGGAACCGCCAGGCACCCCACACGCCCAGTGGCACCGCGAGCAGGAGGACGACCGAGACCGCGGCGCCGGGACTGCCGCCGAGCAGCGTCGCCAGCAGCGCGAGCGGGAGGAGGTACGCCGGGGCAGGGACCGCGGTGCCCGTGCCCAGCGGGTGCCAGGTCTCGCCGTACAGGCGCCACCAGTCCGAGACGACCGACGGTGCCGGCGACAGGCCGCCGCCGGCCACCGAGTCGAGCACGCCGCGGGCACCGACCAGCGCGACCACGACGAACAGCGTGATCGCGAGAGCGATCGGGTTCGTCACGAACCGGACCACCCAGCCGGTGTCCTCGAGGAGGTCGTCCTCGTCGGAGCGCGGGCGGGTGAGCGTGCTGGCGGGGGCGTGCTCGGCGGCGGCGATGCGACGCCGCTCCGCCACGTCCTGCGCCTGGTTGGTCGCGGCCGCGACGAGGTCGCCGAGGAAGTCGAGCCCGTGCCGGTACGGCACCCACCACGGCGCCAGCAGCGACCGCGCGTGCTCCTCCGCCACCGCACCCTTCTCCCGACGCGCACGGCGCGCGGCCCGGATCTCGCCGGGGTGGGCGTAGATGTTGAGCAGCGCCGCGAGGTCGTCGAGTGCCTCGCCGACCGAGCGGACGACGAGGAACCCGACCATCCGCAGGAGGGTGCCGAAGAAGAGGCGCACCGCCAGCCACGGCAGCGACCGCCGTCGGGCGTTGGCGAGCAGGGTGAACAGCGCGGCCCGGCGCTCCTGGTAGTGGGTGTGCCGGCCGGTCAGCGGGGTACGCCGGACTCCGCGGTGCGCGGCCTCGGCGTGGAACACGACCGCCTGCGGTACGACGAGGGTGCGGTGCCCGGCGGCCGCCGCGCGCCAGCCGAAGTCCAGGTCGTTGCCGAACATCGGCAGCTGCCGGTCGAAGCCACCGAGCTCCTCGAGGACCGTGCGGCGCACCAGCATGCCCGCGGTGTTCACCGCGAGCACCTCGCGGACCTCGTCGTGCTGGCCCTGGTCGTACTCGCCGCGCTCGAGACCGGTCTCGCGCCGGCCGGTGCCGGAGATGGTGACGCCGAGCTCGAGCAGTCGCTTCAGCGAGGGCCACTCGCGCAGCTTCGGGCCCAGCACGTCGGCGGCAGGGTCGGCCGCGGCGGCCTCGAGCAGCGCGGCGAGCGCATCCGGCGCGGGGTTGGCGTCGTCGTGCAGGAGCCAGATCCACTCGCTGGTGGACCCCTGCTCACGCAGCCGCTCGAGGCCCAGGTCCACGGCGGCCGGGAAGGAGGTGGAGCTCGGCGCGCTGAGCACGGCGCCGAAGGCGCGCTCGACGAGCTCGGCGCTCTCGTCCTTGCTGCCGGTGTCGATCCCGAGGACCGCATCGACCGGCGTGGTCTGGGCGGTCAGGCCGTCGATGACGGCGGGCAGCCAGCGACTGCCGTCGTGACTGACGAGCAGCGCCGTGACCGAGGAAACCACGGGCCAGACCCTAACGGCCGGGCCCTGAGCAGGATCCGGGGGAGCAGGATCCGGGGGAGCAGGATCCGGGGAGCCGTCTCGGCGGGGTGCCCCTCCCCCGGGGCACCCCCACCGCGTCAGACGAGTCGGACCGAGGTCAGACGGCGCGCTTCTTCAGCTTGCGGCGCTCTCGCTCGGAGAGACCGCCCCAGATGCCGAAGCGCTCGTCGTTGCCCAGCGCGTACTCGAGGCAGTCGTCTCGCACCTCGCACGTCAGGCAGACCTTCTTGGCCTCCCGCGTCGATCCTCCCTTCTCAGGGAAGAACGCCTCGGGATCGGTCTGTGCGCAGAGCGCACGTTCCTGCCAACCCGCTTCCTCGGCGTCCCCGTCGAGGAGAAATAGTTCTCTCACGGCTTTGCCCTTTCGACCCGGTACTGCTCCCACATCCCCGTTCCCCCCGCGGCCCCGTCGGCGACGGGTCCGGATCCCGCGAAGGAATCGCGAACGACACTGTGGGAATTACATGCCTGTCGTACCCCGAAAGTCAACCCCGGATCTGCTATGGCGAAGACCGGCGAAACGCTGCGCGGACCCCGTGCGGCAAGGTATCCGCATGCGAAACCTCACGGTGCTCTCCGGTGGGATGGGTGGCGCCCGGTTCCTCCAGGGTCTCCTGCACGGCATCGAGCGCGGTCTGCTGCCCGGGGTCGAGCGCGACGCGACGGTCACCGTGGTCGCGAACACCGCGGACGACCTGTGGGTCCACGGACTCAAGGTGTGCCCCGATCTCGACACGGTGATGTACACCCTCGGCGACGGCATCGATGCCGAGCGCGGGTGGGGCCGCCGCGACGAGACATGGAGCGTCAAGGAGGACCTGGCGGCGTACGGCGTGGAGCCGTCGTGGTTCGGCCTGGGCGACCGGGACATCGCGACCCACCTGGTGCGCACCCAGATGCTGGACGCCGGCTACGCGCTCTCCGAGGTGACCGCCGCCCTCTGCCGGCGCTGGCAGCCGGGCGTCCGGCTGCTGCCGATGACCGACGACCGGGTCGAGACCCACGTCGCGATCGCCGACGCGGACTCGCCCAGCGGGCGCCGGGTCGTGCACTTCCAGGAGTACTGGGTGCGGCTGCGCGCCGCGGTGCCGGCCGAGGCCGTGGTGTTCGTCGGGCTGGACGACGCCACGCCGGCGCCGGGGGTCATCGACGCGATCACGGACGCCGAGCTCGTCGTCCTTCCGCCGTCGAACCCGGTCGTCTCGATCGGCACCATCCTCGGCGTGCCGCGGGTCCGCGAGGCGCTGGTCGCCACGTCCGCGCCCGTCGTCGGCCTCTCCCCCATCGTCGGCGGCACCCACGTGCGCGGGATGGCCGAGCAGATGCTGAACGCGATCGAGGTCGAGGTCAGCGCCGCCGGCGTGGGCCTGCACTACGGCAGCCGGGCGGACGGCGGGGTCCTGGACGGCTGGCTGGTCGACGAGACCGACCGGGACCAGGTCGACCGGGTGGTCGCGGGTGGGCTGCCGTGCCGCGCGGTCCCGCTGATGATGACCGACGTCGGCGCCACCGCCGCGATGGCCGCCGCCGCCGTGGAGCTGGTCGCTCGATGAACCGTGTCGAGGTGCTCGCACCCGACGGCGTCGGCGAGGTGCGGCCCGGCACCGACCTGGTCGAGCTGCTGGTCCCCCTGCTCGCGCTGGTCGACGGCGACGTCCTGGTGATCACCAGCAAGGTGGTCAGCAAGGCCGAGCGCCGGGTGGTCCGCGGCACCCGTGAGGAGGCGCTGGCGGGTGAGACCGTGCGCGTGGTCGCCCGCCGCGGTCCCACGACGATCGTGCGCAACCGGCTCGGCCTGACCATGGCCGCGGCCGGCATCGACAACTCGAACGTGCCCGCCGGCTCGATCGCGCTGCTGCCGGTCGACCCCGACGCCTCCGCGCGCCGGGTCCGCACCGACGTACGGCGCCGCACCGGCCGCAACGTGGCCGTGGTCGTGACCGACACGGCCGGACGGGCGTGGCGGGAGGGCCAGACCGACATCGCGATCGGCGCCGCCGGGCTCGTCGTCGCCCAGGAGTACGCCGGCCGCACGGATGCGCACGGCAACGAGCTGGCGGTGACGCTGCCGGCCGTCGCGGACGAGATCGCCGGCATGGCGGACCTCGCCCAGGGCAAGCTCGCCGGACGCCCGTTCGCGGTCGTCCGCGGCCGGGCCGACCTGGTGCTGCCGGCCGACCAGGACGGCCCCGGCGCCGCGGCGCTGGTCCGCGCCGAGGGCGGCGACCTGTTCGGGTACGGCGCCCGCGAGGCCGTCGTCCGCGCCCTCAAGGGTGTCGCCGCGGACCGGGCGCCGTTCGGCGCCCCCGCCCCGGCCGACGAGTTCGCCGCGGCGATCAGCGACGTCCTCGGCCTGGTCCCGTCGCACTCGACGGGCGACGGCGGAACGCTGCTGGTGACGGTCCCGAAGGGCCTGGCGCGCCCGCTGGGTGCCCTCGCGTTCGCGCACGGCTGGGAGCTCGTGCAGTCGGATTCGCCGAGCGATGCCCGGTTGCGACCGGTCCGCCCGTAGACTCTGCCGTCGTCGTCCAGCCGTAGAGGGAATCGAGCCGTGGCCAAGACCACCAAGTCCGACAAGATCGACCGCAAGGCGGTCGTCGAGCAGATGCGGAAGAAGCAGAAGGGTGCCGACCGCCGGCGCAACTTCGCCATCGTCGGCGTCTGCGTCCTGATCGCCGTCGGCATTCTCGCGGCCGCCATCGTCCCGATCGTCAAGGACAAGCTCGACGCGCGGAAGTACGACAACACGGCGCTCTCCGACATCGGCGCACCGGCCTCGTCCTGCCAGGACATCACCACCAAGAAGGCCGACGGCAACCAGAACCACGTCCCGATCGGCACGCCGGTCGACTACACGACCGCACCGCCGGCGTTCGGTGCGCACTGGAACGAGGCCGGCGTCGCTCCCGCGCCGTTCGCGAAGAAGTTCTACACCGCGGACGAGCGCCCGGAGCTCGAGGCGCTGGTGCACAACCTCGAGCACGGCTACACGATCCTCTGGTACGACTCCACCATCGCCGACGACTCCACGGCGCTCGACGAGGTCAAGGCGATCGCCGACAAGTTCTCCGGCTCCTCGGACGACATGCGCGACAAGTTCATCGCCGCCCCGTGGAAGTCCACCGACGAGGACGGCGCGAAGTTCCCCGACGGCCAGCACGTCGCGTTCACTCACTGGTCGGCCGGCGGCCAGGGCGAGACCGACCCCTCGAAGCAGGTCGGCGCGTTCCAGTACTGCTCCGCGGTGAGCGGTGCCGCCCTGGAGGACTTCATGAAGAAGTACCCGTACTTCGACTCCCCCGAGCCCGGCGCCATGTGATGAGTCGTCTCCCGGGCTTGCTCGGGAGACGACTACGTCAGCTCAGCTCGTCCTGACTCCTTCAGCCGCTGCACGACCTGCTTGACGTCCTGGGCCCGGGCCCGGGTCGTCACCAGGAGCGCGTCCGGGGTGTCCACCACCACGACGTCGTCGAGGCCGATGACCGCCACCAGGCGCCCGGCAGCAGGTACGACGAGGCCGCTCGCGTCGATCGCGCGGACCAGGTCGTCGTCGCCGAGGACCGTGGGCCGGCCGGCGTCACCGACGAGCCCGGCCAGCGCGTCGAAGTCGCCGATGTCCTCCCAGCGGAAGGCCGAGGGCACGCAGACGACGCGACCCGCGTCCGCCGCGGGCTCGGCGACCGCGTGGTCGAGGGCGATCCTCGGCAGGTCGGTCCACAGGTCGTCGAGCCTCGAGGGGTCGGCCGCGATCGCGCGGAGCGAGGCGGCGAACGCGGGGTGCCAGCGGCCGAGCAGGTCCAGCAGCACGGTCGGGCGGACGATGAACATGCCGGCGTTCCAGCGGTAGTCACCGGTCGCGAGGTACTCCGCCGCCGTGCGGACCGAGGGCTTCTCGACGAACTCGCGGACGGCGAACGCGCCCGGGTGGCCCGCCAGCGGGTCACCGAGGTGGACGTAGCCGAAGGCCGAGGACGGGAAGGCCGGCTCGATGCCGAGCGTGACCAGCCAGTCGTCCCTGGCCACGTCGGCCGCGATCCGCACGCAGTCCGCGAAGACCTCGGGGTCGGGGATCACGTGGTCGGCGGCGAACGAGCCCATCACCGCCTCGGGGTCCTCGCGCTCGAGCACGGCCGCCGCGAGCCCGATCGCCGCCATCGAGTCGCGCGGCGACGGCTCGGCGAGGACCCGCTCCGGGGCGACCCCGGGGAGCTGCCCCAGCACCGCGTCCCGGTGCGGTCGCCCGGTGACGACCAGGAACCGGTCCTCCGCGACGGTCGAGAGCCGGTCGACCGTCCCCTGCAGCAGGGTGCGACCGCTGCCGGTGAGGTCGTGGAGGAACTTCGGCACCGACGAGCGCGACAGCGGCCACAGCCGGGTCCCGGCGCCGCCGGCGGGGATCACGGCCCAGAAGTGGTCGATCGGGGACATGCTGAGAGGCTAGCGAGGTGACCACCTTCGCCGACGTGCTGGCGCGCCAGGTGCGCGGTGACTCCTCGCGCCCGTTCGTGACGTTCTACGACGACGCGACCGGCGAGCGGGTCGAGCTGTCCGTGACGACGTATGCGAACTGGGTCGCGAAGACCGCGTCCCTGCTCGCCGAGGAGCACGGCCTCGAGCGCGGCCAGTCGCTGTGCGTCGACCTCCCGGCCCACTGGCTCGGGCCGGTGTTCCTCGGCGCGGCCTGGGCGGTCGGGCTGGTCGTGACCGGCCCGGAGGACGACCACCCGGACGCCGTCGTGTGCGGTCCCGACGCCGTGGAGCGCTGGGCCGGACTCGCCGCCGACCTCCCGGTGCTGGCCTGCTCGCTGCTGCCGCTGGGGGTGCGCTTCGCCGACCCGCTCCCGGCGGGCGTGCACGACGTCGGCCTCGAGGTGTGGTCGCAGCCGGACGCCTTCACCGCGTGGGACCCGCCGACCGCGGACGACCCGGCCACCGGCCCGTCGTACGGCGGCGCGACCCAGGACGAGACGTGGAGAGCGGCCGCCGCCGGGAGCCTCCTCACCGACGGCGGCCGCCTCCTCACGGAGGCGAACCCGGCTTCCCCACCAGGACTCGCCACCTTCACCGAGCCGCTCGTCAGAGACGGCTCACTGGTACTGGTCACCCACGCCGGACCGGGACGACTCGAGACGACGTACGCCGCCGAGCGCGCCACGGCCCGCTTCCCTTGATCGCGGGTCAACCAGCCAGGTCGTACACCCCCATCCCCCCACCGAGGTAGCGCCGGGTCTTGAACCCGGCCGCCGTGCCCTGGAGGAGCCACAGGTCGCCGGTGGCCTTCTCGCGGACGACCAGGTCCGCGTGGCCGGTGAGCTGGATGTCGCTGATGCCGACCACCCAGTCGTACGGCGAGAGGTCAAGCCCGAGCGGCTTTCCGCCGGTCAGGCCGCCGGGGCCGTTGCCCGGGAACAGCGTGAGCCTGTTGCCCTGGCGGAACAGCGAGTCGGGGGCGCCGTCGCCGTCCCAGCGACCGACCGGGACCTGGCGTCCCGCGTCGATCCGGCCGTGCGCGACGTAGCTCGGGTGCAGCCCGTCGAGGCCCGCGCCCGGGTAGATCCGGATCGCGCCCCCGGCCGGCTGGCCCATCAGGTCCGGCCAGCCGTCGCCGGTCATGTCGCCGACCGCGCCGAGCAGCCCCACCCCGGAGAAGCCGTCGGCCAGCTTCACGGGCTTGGCGAAGTGGCCCTTGCCGTCACCGCGGCGCAGGAACAGCGCGCCGGTCTTCGTGTTGCGGTTGATCACGTCCGCGAACCCGTCCCGGTCCCAGTCGCCGGCGTTCATCACGAGGTTCGCGTTCGAGAGGTCCATGCCGGTCGCGATCGGGGCGCGGAGCTCGGTGGTGCCGCTGTTGGGGAACACGGTGAGCCCGGCGCCGGTGCGCGCGACCAGGTCCGGCGTACCGTCCCCGAGCAGCTGGGCGGCGCCGACCAGGGAGCCGACGCTCGCGATCCGGAGGATCGGGCCGAGCGGGTGGCCGAACGTGCCGTCGCCGTTCGACGGCAGCACGAAGCCGTTCTTGGTGTCGGCGTCGCGCGCGAACAGGTCGGTGTCCCCGTCCCCGTCGAAGTCACCGAGGCCGGTGACGGCGGTCCACCGGTCCCAGCTCCCGATGCTCGACTTCTTCGCGAAGCCCTTGCCGGTGCCGGGGTGCAGCCAGACGGTCCCGTCCTTGGCCCGACCGAGCAGGTCGGCCTTGCCGTCCCCGGTGACGTCACCGGCGCCGACGAGGGCGGTGTAGCCGCCCCAGACCGTGCCGAGGCGCTGCACGCGGAACCGTCCGTCACCGCGGCCGTAGAGCGCGTCCAGCCGCCCGGTGTCCGGCCAGCGGGCGACCAGGTCGTTCCGGCCGTCTCCGTTCAGGTCGCCGGCCGCGGTGACCAGGTCGTGCCCGGCCAGCTGCCTGATCGTGCTGACGGCGGCACCGAAGGCGCCCTTGCCGTTGCCCGGGCGGACCTCAGCGGTGCCGTCGCCGTCCACGACCACGAGGTCGCCGACGCCGTCGCCGGTGACGTCCGGCGTGGTGATGACCGTCTGGTCCGAGGTGAGTCCGGACGCCGCGGGTACGCCGGTGCCGAACGCCGTGAGCCCGCCGGTCGGGATCACGAAGCCCTGGCCGTCGCTGGCGCGCCGGACCACCAGGTCGGGGTGCGACGAGCCGGCGAGGTTCGACTCCAGCTCGCGCCCGGACCAGCCGCGCTGCGCCTCGGCGGCGAGCCGGCGGATCTGCGGGATCTTGGCGTAGAGGTACCGGCCGGGACAGGCCGTCGAGGCCGCGTCGCGGTGGCCGTTGATCGCCTCGAAGTAGCGCGAGCCAACCCACTGCTTGGTCGAGGACGCGTCCACGCCGTGGAGGGACAGCTTCCACGCGAACAGCGCGCCGTACGCCTGCACCATCGCCTGGCTGGGCTGCTTGATGTCGTAGTTGCCGATCGCCGACATCGCGAACGCGTAGTCGTTGTAGTTCAGGGTGTGCGCACCGACCACCGGGCGGTCGATGCCGCCGTACCGGCCCTCCCAGATGCGGCCGAAGCGGTCGACCAGGAAGTTGTAGCCGATGTCGGACCAGCCGCGGGACTGGGTGTGGTAGGCGTAGATGCTGCGCAGGATCGCGGGCACCTCATCCCGGGTGTAGTCGTTGGCGTTCACCGTGTGGTGGACGAAGCCGGCGTGCACCTCGAAGTAGTGCAGCGAGCTCTTGTCGCGCATGCGCTCGTCCGCGCCCCACTGGGCCCGGGAGAAGATCTGCGGCTTCGGGGTGAACGTCGCAGCGGACAGGTCGATCCGGTCCGAGCCGCCGGTGCCCTCGCCGTCGTCGGTGGCGATGGTGGTGCTCGTGCTCGGTACGGCGTCGCCCGGCGTACCGTCCATCGACGTCGTGTCGAGCGCGGGCTTCTCCATGGCCGAGCGCGCGGCCCGGCCCGGGTCGACCACGGCCAGCTTCAGGTCGGCCGGGAGCGCGTTAAGGGTGGTCGCGACCTTCACCTGGACCTGGTCGACGTCGCCGACCAGCAGCTCGTCGGTGCCGGGGCGCGCGTGCCGCGCCTCCTCCGAGCCCGGGTCCGGACCGTGGTCGTCGTGGTACTCGAGGTCCAGCCAGCCCGACCAGCTGTCGCCGGTGCGGGTCCGGACCTGCAGCGTGATGTCGCCTTCGGGCAGCTGGGTGCCGTGCGCCCAGGTCACGCCGACGGTGCCGTAGCCGGAGACCGGCTCGGGGAGGCTGGTCAGCGTCGGCTGCCCACCGAGGGCGCCGGCCTTGCCGCGGGCCAGCGGCGCCCGCTCGACCTCGAGGCGGGCGTGCGGCTGCCCGGGCGGCGCGGTGAGCTGGTGCTCGTCGACCGTCGGGTCGACGACCGCGGTCGGGACCTTGGCCGGCCGCTCGGCGGCGCGCGTGTACGCCGCGAGGTCGCCCTGCAGCGGCGCCTGGCCGTACTGGCCGCTCGGGCTCTCGCGGACCACGTCGAGGCTCACGACGCTGGCCGCCGGGGTGAGGGCGGCGATGACGACACCGAGCGCCAGGAACTGCTGGCAGGCGGTGACGAAGCTGGACTTGCTGGGAGGCATTCGGGTACTCCAGTGTGCGCGGGGAAGTTCACACGAGACGCAACTTTCACACGCGCAACACTGGGCACGGAAGGGAAACTGAGTAACTACAAAGGTGTAATTTCCACTCGACACGCCGATGATTCCTAGATTTGTCAAGAAATCTCAGGTGTGTAATTCGCCGGGTCCGGGTGCCGAAATGCCGTAGTCCCTGGCGAAAATGTCGTCGGACCACCCGATCCGCGACATTTCCGGCAGGGACTACGTCGACGGGACGGGTGATCGCCGGGACCGGCAGCGCGGACCACCGGTCTCGATACGCGGGTCCGCGAGCTCGTTCCTCGCTCGCGCCGCTACTCGACCTGGCGCCTGGTCAGGTCCCGAGCAAGCTCGGGACCTGGGCGCTCAGATGTCGGCGCCGAGCTCCTCGTCGGCGTCCTCGGAGCCGAGCTCCTCCTCGGTCTCGCCGCCGTCGTACTTGACGAACTTGATGCCCGCGTCGACGCCGCCGTCGAAGGCGAGGCGGCCCTGCTCGAGGACGATCACCCGGTCGCACATCTTGCGGACCGAGCCGGCCGCGTGGCTGACGTAGAAGAGGGTGCGGCCGCCGTCGCGGACCTCCTGCATCTTCTCCAGGCACTTCTGCTTGAAGGGCCGGTCCCCTACCGCGAGCACCTCGTCGGCGAGGAAGATGTCGGAGTCGACGTGGATGGCCACCGCGAAGCCGAGGCGGGCGAACATGCCCGAGGAGTAGTGGCCGACCGGGGAGTCCAGGAACTTGCCGATGTCGGCGAACGCGACGATGTCGTCGAACTTGCGGCTCGTCTCCGCCTCGCTCATGCCGAGCACGGCGGCGTTCAGGTAGATGTTCTCCCGGCCGGTGAGCTGCGGGTGGAAGCCGGCGCCGGTCGCGATCAGCCCGGAGATCCGCCCGCGGGTGAGCACCCGGCCGCTGTCGGGCCGCATGATGCCGTTGATCAGCTTGAGCAGCGTGCTCTTGCCGGACCCGTTGAGGCCCATCAGCCCGATGGACTCACCCTGCTCGACCGTGAAGGACACGTCGTCCACGGCCTTGAACGTGTCACTGATGTCCTGGCGGCGCAGCGCGGCCACGGTCATCTGCTTGAACGTGCGGTGGTAGCGCAGCGTGAACGACTTCGTCGCGTTCTCGACAACGATCGACTGGGTGCCCATCAGAGCCGCTCCGGGATCTTGTTCTCGAGCCGCGAGAAGACCAGCTGGCCGACGCCCAGGACGACCAGGCAGATCCCGAGACCGATGATGCTGCGGGTGAAGAGGTGGTCGGGCAGGTGCGCGGCGATCGTCGCCTGGGGATCGTCGGTCGAGCCGACCCAGAACGCACGCTGCACGAGCAGCACGGCCTCGGCGATCGGGTTCGCGAGGTAGAACTCGGTGTGGCCGTGGAAGCGCTCGGCGACCAGGCTGTAGGGGTAGATCATCGGGACGCCGAAGCGGACCAGGTTCGTCATGATCGACGCGACGTTCGAGACGTCGCGGAAGAACACGTTGGCGGCGCTGAAGAGCAGCGCCATCGCCGTGCCCAGGGTCATGATGATCGCCAGCGCGAGCACCAGGGCCACGACGCCGGCGAGCTCGGGAGTCCAGCCGGTGATCACGCAGACGGCGGTGAGGATCACGAACTGCGGCAGCATGTGGTACGCCGACACCAGCATCGAGGCGACCGGGAACATCTCCCGCGGCACCGCCATCTTCTGGACGAGCGTCTTGTTGCGGACGATCGAGCGGGTGCCGGCGTTGAACGTCTCGTTGAAGAAGTGGACCAGGATGATCCCGCAGAACATGTGGATCGCGAAGTTCGGCACGTCCTGGTGGAGCTGGAACAGCACCCCCATCACGAAGTAGTAGATGAAGAACTGCGTGAGCGGGTTGACGTAGGACCACAGCAGGCCGAGGAGCGAGCCCTGGTAGCGCGCGCTGATCTCCCGGCGGACCAGCAGCCGCAGCAGGTAGCGCCGCCGGAAGACCTCGAACAGGCCCGTCGACGCCGACGGGGGGCTCAGCGGGGCGTCGACGTGGTGCACCGGCCGGGCCGGGGTGTCGCCGAGCGGCTGGACGACGTCAGTCATCCGCGCGCTGCCCGGTCCAGGGCCGGAACGTCTCGTCCCAGGCCTCGGGCGAGGTCACCTCACCGAGCTTGGCGCGGTACTCGTCGGCCAGCCGCGGCCACTCCCGCTTGAGCCGCTCGTGGATCTCGATGGTCTTCAGCATCAGCTCGCGGAACTTCTCCGGGTCACGCCGGTAGAACGCCGCCGAGGCGCCGTCGTTCATCGACACGATCGCCGAGTCGTACGACGCGAGGCGGTACCACTTGGCGTCCATCGCGCGGATCTCCGCCTCGGGGTACTCCTGCGCGAGCTCCCGCGGCGGCTTGAGCTGGCGCAGCGGCTGGAGGCCGGCACTGACGAGCTGCGCGAGGCGGCCCGGGATCTCGGTCCCATCCCTGCCCTTGCGCGGCGGCTTCTTGCGGCGCACCGGCGGGAACGCGTCCGGGTCGGACTCGAGCTGGGCGTCGGTGAACTGCTTGCGCAGCGCGTTGATCTCCCCCAGCCGGGTCGGGAGCATCTCGTGGAGGTGGTCCGGTCCGGCCAGCACGTCGAGCAGCGCCTGGTGGCGGATCTCGGCCGTCGAGTACTGCATGGACACCAGGTGGGAGATCTGGTGGTTGCGGCTCTCCCGCACCATCCGGCCGCCCTTGGGGTACGGCGAGTGCAGCAGCGCGGCCACGAACCGGTTCCGCTGGTGGAAGTAGGCCTGCCAGTCGAGGCCGTCGTTCTTGTCGGTCCACGGCACGTGCCACACCGCGGCACCCGGGAACGTGACGGTCGGGTAGCCGGCCGCCTTGGCGCGCAGGCCGAACTCGGAGTCGTCCCACTTGATGAACAGCGGCAGCGACAGGCCGATCTCCTCGAGGACCTGGCGTGGCACCAGGCACATGAACCAGCCGTTGAAGTCCACGTCGATGCGCTTGTGCAGCCAGCGGCTCGACCGGAGGTTGCGGCCGGCGAGGTCCCAGTCGCTGTAGGTGTCGAACGGCGACTGCCACCAGAACCGCCACGGCTGCACGATCTCGCCGAAGCTGTGCAGCCGGGAGCGCGAGTAGATGTTGAACATGTGGCCGCCCACGATCGTGGGCCGGCGGGCGAGGTCCGCGAACGTGATCGCGCGGATGATGCCCTCGGGCTCGCAGACGACGTCGTCGTCCATCATCATCGTGTACGTCGCGGTGCCCTTGCGGACCGACTCGAGCTGGCCGCGGGCGTAGCCGCCCGAGCCGCCGAGATTGCCCTGCACGATCATCCGCAGCGTCTCGCCCAGCTCCGACTGGGCCTTGGCGAAGTCGGGCGAGTCGACGACCTTGTCGGTGCCCTGCTCCATCACGAAGACGGTGTCGAGGTACGGCGCCAGGTCGGCGTCCTCGCCGATCTGGGTGAGCAGCTTCGCGCAGAAGTCCGGCCGGTTCATCGTGGTGATCGCGATGTCGACGGTGCCGTGCTGGGCCCGGTCCTCGGGCACGTCAGCGGACCACTCGGCGGACTCGACGACGACGTCCTCGTCGCCCGCGATCACGTCGTACCAGTACCAGCCGCCGTCCACGAACGGCTTGAGCGACAGCTCGAACGTGAAGGTGCTCGTCTCCTCCGCGCCGGTGTCGGCCGCGCCGACGCGCTGGGAGTGGCCCCGGGCCATCGACTTGTAGACGATCACCGTCGCGCCCTTGCCGGATACGCGGACGGTCAGCGTGACGTCGGTGACGACGGACCAGCGGCGCCAGTAGCTGGCCGGGAACGCGTTGAAGTAGGTGCCGAAGGACAGGCGCTCGCCCGCGCGGACGCGCAGCGCGGTGCGGGACTCGATCTGATCCAGGTGCACCCCGCGGCCGGTCGCGGTCGACTGCCGGATCGCGGCGTGGTTCAGGTCCTTCGCCGCCCGACTGCCGCCGACCTCGTACTTGTCGGCGTCGAGCCTGGCGTCCTCGGGGTCGACGTACAGGGCGAGTACGTCGAGGTCGCGGTCCAGCGGGAGGATCTGGCGCTGGAGCAGGCGGGTCGTGGTCGGCGTGCTCATGCGTCGACACCTCCGCTGGTCAGCGGCGCACCTTCGGCGAAGTGCGGCCGGAGCTTGTTCTCGAACATCGACAGCGCTGAGCCGATCGCCATGTGCATGTCGAGGTACTTGTAGGTCCCGAGCCGGCCGCCGAAGAGCACCATCTGCTCCTTCTTCGCCAGCTCGCGGTACTGCAGCAGCTTCTCGCGGTCCTCGGCGGTGTTGATCGGGTAGTAGGGCTCGTCACCCTCCTCGGCGAACCGCGAGTACTCGTGCACGACGATCGTCTTGCCGGGCAGGTAGGTCCGCTCGGGGTGGAGGTGCTTGAACTCCAGCGTACGGGTGAACGGAAGGTCCTCGTCGTTCGCGTTGACGACGCCCGTGCCCTGGTAGTCGTCGACGTCCACCGTCTCCCGCTCGAGGTCGATGGTCCGCCAGGAGAGCCGGCCCGCCGAGTTGCCGAAGTACTCGTCGACCGGTCCCGTGTAGACGATCGGGACCTTGCCCCTGAACTCGTCGGCGACGTCGAAGAAGTCGGTGTCGAGCCGCACCTCGATGTTCGGGTGGTCGGCCATCTTCTCCAGCCAGGCGGTGTAGCCGTCGACCGGGAGGCCCTCGTAGGTGTCGTTGAAGTACCGGTTGTCGAAGTTGTAGCGGACCGGGAGCCTCGTGATGATGTCCGGGCTCAGCTCCTTGGGGTCGGTCTGCCACTGCTTGGCGGTGTACCCCTTCACGAACGCCTCGTAGAGGGGGCGGCCGATCAGGCTGATCGCCTTCTCCTCGAGGTTCTGCGCGTCCTCGGTGGCGATCTCGCTGGCCTGCTCGGCAATCAGCGCCCGCGCCTCGTCGGGGGTGTGGCTCCTGCCGAAGAACTGGTTGATGAGCCCCAGGTTCATCGGGAACGAGTAGACCTGCCCCTGGTACTTCGCGAAGACGCGGTGCTGGTAGCCGGTGAAGGCGGTGAACCGGTTCACGTAGTCCCACACCTTCTTGTTCGAGGTGTGGAACAGGTGCGTCCCGTAGACGTGCACCTCGATGCCGGTCTCCTCGTCGAACTCGCTGTAGGCGTTCCCACCGAGGTGGGAGCGGCGCTCGAGCACGAGCACGTTCAGGCCGAGCTCGGTCGCACAGCGCTCAGCGATGGTGAGGCCGAAGAAACCGGAGCCGACGACGACGAGGTCAGGGCGGTGCTCAGGGGATGACACGGTTGGTCAGTCTACGGATCGGGACGGCACGACCCGCATTCCCCGCGCGTCGCGCATGGCGCGGATCACATTGCGCGCCTCGGCCCGCCCGCCGCGCACCGGGCTGAGCGCGACGACCGCGGCGGTGATCAGCCAGGGCTTGGCCCGCACCAGCGCGTTCTCGCCGTACCGCAGGTGCACCGCGAACAGGTTGCGGTACATGAAGTACCCCTTCCAGCCGCTCAGGTCGTGCTGCTGGTCGAAGTCGAGCTGGCGGACCAGGACCGCGTCGCGGACCGCCCAGATCCGGTGGCCGGCGCGGCGGGCGCGGAGCGCGTAGTCGACGTCATCGTAGAAGATGAAGAACGACGGGTCGGGCAGCCCGATCTCGTCGATGACCCGGCGCCGCACCATGAAGCCCTCGAACGCCACGTTGTGCACCTCGACCCGGTGCGGCATCAGGTGGCGGTGGGCGTACTCCGTCTCGACCATCGCGGTCTTCGGCCGGATCGCGAGCGGGTTCGCGAGGTCGAACCTGACCGCGGCCTTCTCGACCAGGGCTCCCGCGGTGTCCTCGCGGACCGCCATCAGGCAGGACTCGTCCTGGGCGAGCAGGACGCCCAGGCAATCGGGCGCGGGGATGACGTCGTCGTCCATCAGCCAGATCCGGTCGAAGCCCTGCTCGTACGCCGCCGCCACCCCCCGGTGGAAGCCGCCCGCGCCGCCGAGGTTCGACTCCGGCCGGATCACCTGGAGGCCGGGGTTGGTCGCCGCCGAGAGCACCTGCGGCGTGTGGTCCGTGCTGGCGTTGTCCACGACGAGCACCGCGTCGGGCAGCGGGTCGAGCGCGCCCAGGCCGGCGAGCATCGGGGCCAGCAGGTCGGCCCGGTTGTACGTGACGACCACGATCGCGACGGACTCGCGCGGCTCGCTCACAGGTATCTCCGGTGCCCGGTGAAGTCGCCTCGGAGAGCGGCCGTCATGGCGCGCAGGCTGAGCCGGATCCGGTGCGGGCTCGGCCGGGTGAAGGCGTAGAACCACACGGTCTTTCCGACGAAGGCCAGCGCGTACGGCCAGCCGCGGTACTCGCGCAGGTTGAGCAGGTTGTTGCGGGCCATGCAGTAGTGCTTGAGGTCGCTCGGGCTGTGGTTGTACGTCGTCCGCCCGAACATCATCGGCGTTCCCAGGCTGCCGACCGCCGGGTGCCGCACCTGCGCGCCGACCACGGTGGCGATCCGGGCGCCGGCCTTCTCGGCGCGCAGCCGGTACTCGTGGTCGTCGCCCCAGATGAAGTACTCGGACCGGGGCAGCCCGATCCGCTCGACGAGGGCACGGGTGACGAGCACGCCGTTGAAGGGGATCACGATGCCGTCGATGCGGCCGTTCCGCGCGGCCGCCTCGACGTCGGCCAGCCGGTGCACCACCTTGGTGCCGCCCGGCAGCCGGATCGGGAACACCAGCCGGCCGGGCTCCGCCTCGTCGACGACCAACGGTCCCCAGAAGTCCAGGTCGGTCTCGCCGAGCAGGGTCTCGAGGCAGCCGGGGTCCGGCAGGCCGTCGTCGTCCATCAGCCAGACCAGGTCGGCGCCGCGCTCCACCGCCCACTCCAGGCCGTCGTGGAACCCCCGCGCACCCCCGCCGTTCTCGACGAGGGTGCGGCCGAGGACCGGCACCGTCGGGTGCTCGTCGCCGGGATCGCGGTCGGCCAGCGTCGAGAGCCACTCCCCCGTGCCGTCGGTCGAGGCGTTGTCGACCACCAGGACCTCGGCCAGCCCAGGTTCCCCCTCCAGCCGCTCGAGCAGCCGCTGCAGCAGGTCGAGCCGGTTGAACGTGACCACCACCGCCGCGATGCGGGGCTGCGCTGGCTGCGCGGGCTGCTCGGTCACGGCGACCACCCTAGGGGGCGGCCTGCGCGCGCTCGTCGGGGGCGAGCCGGCGGTGGGGCGTGGGTCACTGTGGTCACCCGCCGGGACCGACCGCCGGCCGCCGACCGGTCAGGGCCCTCAGCAGGCGGTGTCGAGGTCGTCGGCCTCGTTGGCGGCGTACCCGTCGCCGAGCGAGCCGATCGAGCCGCCGGTGACGGTGGCGTCCTTGTGCTGCTTCGACTTCGCCGGCGGCGGTGCGGTGCCCTCGGCCCTGTCGATCGCGCCGGCGACCTTGTGCCTGATCAGCTTGATGTCGGGGTCGGCCGTGTTGATCATCGGCGGCACGAGCGACAGCGTCGAGACCTGCTGGCCGCGTGCCTTCAGGGCGAGCTGGATGAACCGGTCGACCTCGCTGGCCGGGATGTTCGTGGAGATCATCGCGGAGCTGGCCTGCGCGATCGACTCGAAGTTGCGGACGGCGACCTGCGGGCTGATCTGCTGCAGCATCGCGTTCATCACGCACTTCTGGCGGGCCATCCGCGAGTAGTCGTCGGAGTCGTCGCGGGCGCGGGCGAACCAGAGCGTGTCGTGGCCGTCCAGCTTCCGGACCCCGGGCTGGATGTAGCCGGTCACGTCGTCGCCGAGGCCGCCGACCGGGATCGGCTGGCGCACGTTCAGGGTCACGCCGCCGACGGCGTCCACGAGGTCCTTGAAGCCCTCGAGGTTGACCATCGCCCAGTAGTTGATCTTCAGGCCGGTGATGCCCTCGATCGCCATGATCGTGGCGTCGACGCCCGGGTTGTCGGAGTGCGGGAACAGCTCGGTGTTGTCGCCGGCCCAGGTGCTCACGCCGTTGAGGTAGTCCGCGTCGAAGCCGTGCGGGAACTGCTGGTGCATCACCGAGCCCTTCGCGAACGGGAAGTTCTGCATGTTGCGGGGCAGCGAGATCAGCACCGTGCGGCCGGTGTCGGCGTCGATGCTGGCGACCGTCATCGAGTCGGGGCGCAGGCCCCAGCGGCCGGCGCCCGAGTCACCGCCGAGCAGCAGCACGTTGTAGCGGCCGTCGTGCGCACCGGTGACGGTGTCGCCGCCGAACATGGTGAGGATGAAGTCGCGCTGCACGCCGACCAGGTGGGCGCCGAAGAGCAGGGTGCCGGCGACGGTCAGGCACAGGACGCCGTTGACCCCGACCACCGCGCGGCGGTGTCCCATCGAGAGCGTGAGCGGCTGGCCGACCCGCCAGGCGTCGAAGAACAGCAGCGCCCAGCCGGTCGCGAGCGCCATCAGGACCAGGCGCAGCCAGAAGAGGAAGAACGGTGTGGAGGCGAACCAGAAGAACAGCTCGTGCCAGAAGACGCCGACCAGCAGGGTGCCGAGGAAGACCGCCCAGCCGGCCACCCAGACGTAGAGCGCGGTGAGGCCGACCCGGCGGTTGCCGGCGACGATCTGCGCCGAGCCCGGCAGGACGAGCGTCATCAGCATCAGGGCCATGGCCCTGCGGAAGCGCACCCGAGCGGCACGGTCGAGCGCGGAGGACCCGGGGGAAGAGACGGGTGGCATCGAGATGCCTCTCTGCGACAGGTGGAGCGGGGAAGTGGTGGTGCTGACCGCCAGTATCACCAGTCACACCCGTCACACGCGGTCGCGACGCGCCGGGACGCCTCAGTCGGTACGACGGCCCGAGTCGATCTCGACCTTCCGCGCCAGCCGGTGCGCGCGACGGATCTCGGCCTCGCGGAGGCGGCGCGCCTCGTCGGGCGTCTCGGGGACGACGCCGGGGACCGGGCGCGGCCGGCCGGCCCCGTCGACGGCGACGAACACGAAGTAGGCCGACGCCACGTGCAGCGAGGTGGTCGACGGGTCGTTCCAGGGCTGTGCCTCGACGCGCACCCCGATCTCCATCGAGGACCTCCCCGCCCAGTTCACCTGGGAGAACGTCCGGACGATGTCACCGACGTGCACCGGTTGCAGGAACGCCACCTCGTCGACGGCGGCGGTGACGGCCGGGCCGCCGCTGTGCCGGGCCGCGACGGCCCCCGCGGTGGAGTCGGCGAGCTTCATGATCTCGCCGCCGTGGATGTTGCCGAGGAGGTTCGCCTCCCGCCCGGAGGTGACCACCGCGAGCGAGACCCGGGCGTACGACGGAGCGAGCCCGTGCCGCTCCCCATCCCCTGGGGCAGTCATGCCTGCACGGTAGCGTCAGCGACATGAATGACCGTCCTCGGCAGGATGGTGCACCCGAGGACGGGGCTCCTGACTTCCACTGGCTGTACGGCGAGAACGCCCACCCGGGCGAGGAGCCACGCCCCGACGAGACCCGGGTGATGCCCACGATGTCGCGCCCCTCCGACGCGCCGCCGCCGTCTCCCCCGCCCCCGCCCTCGACCGCTCCGGGCAACCGCTCCACGCCGCCCTCGCCGCCCCCGGTCGCGCCCGCACCCCGCACGCAGCGCGGCGGCCGCCGTCGCGGACCGAAGTTCTGGATCGGCATCGTCCTGGTCCTGCTGCTGCTGTGGGTCGTCTACCTCGTGGCGGTCCCGTTCTACTCGTGGACGAAGGTCGACAAGGTCGCCTTCGAGCCGAGCGGCAAGCGTCCCGGCGACCAGTCCGGGACGACGTACCTGATGGTCGGCAGCGACTCCCGCGGCGACCTCACGAAGGATCAGCGGAAGCAGTTCCACACCGGCGACGCCTCGGGCCAGCGCACGGACACGATCATGCTGCTGCACACCGGCAGCGGACCGAACCTGCTGATGTCGATCCCGCGCGACTCGCTGGTCGACATCCCGGGCCACGGCACCAGCAAGATCAACGCCGCCTACGCGTACGGCTACGCGAACGGCGGTGGCGCCGACGGCGGCGCGCAGCTGCTGGTCAAGACGATCGAGCAGAACACCGGGATCCGCGTCGACGACTACGTCGAGATCGGTCTCGGCGGGCTGGCCGGTGTCGTCGACGCGGTCGGCGGGATCCAGATCTGCCCGACGTTCGACATGAAGGACAAGCTGGCGGGGCTGGACATCAAGAAGGGCTGCCAGCAGGCGGACGGCACCACCGCGCTCGGCTACGCGCGCTCCCGTCACACCGACCCGCGGTACGGCGACATCACCCGTGTGAAGCACCAGCGCGAGGTCGTCGCCGCCGTCGGTGACAAGGTGATGTCGCCCTGGACGTTCATCAACCCGTTCCGCTACTGGAACCTCAACATGGCGATCCCCGACTTCTTCGCCTTCGGCGAGGGTGCGAGCCCGATCACGGCCGCCAAGTGGGCGACGGCGATGACGAACGTCGACCTGAGCTGCGTCGTGCCGATCTCGGACCTCGCGGTCCACTGGGACCCGGACCGGTCCCGGCAGATGTTCGACTACATCAAGCAGGACAAGACCGACGACATCCCGAAGGGCCTCTGCACCGCGACGGGCCTGCCGAAGAGCGTCACCGGATGATCGACCGATGAGCTTCGAGACCCTCGGCTGGGAGGTCGACGGGGACGGCATCGCGACCGTCACCCTCGACCGACCCGACCAGCTCAACGCCTTCGACCTGACGATGGCCCGCGAGCTCGAGCAGGTCTTCCGGGAGGACGCCTGGAACGACGAGGTCCGCGCGGTGGTGGTGACCGGAGCGGGGCGGGCGTTCTGCGCCGGCATGGACCTCTCCGCCGAGGGCAACGTCTTCGGCCTGGACGAGTCGCTGCGCCCGAGCGTGACGGAGTTCCGGGCGCGGTACGCCGAGGCGCCGTACGACGACGGCGTCCGCGACACCGGCGGCAAGGTGACCCTCGCGATCCACGCGCTGCCGAAGCCGGTGATCGCCGCGATCAACGGCCCCGCCGTCGGCATCGGCGCCACGATGACCCTGGCGATGGACCTGCGGCTGGCCTCGACGAGGGCGCGGATCGGGTTCGTGTTCGGCCGGCTCGGGATCGTGCCGGAGGCGGCATCGACCTGGTTCCTGCCGCGCATCGTCGGCATCCAGCAGGCGCTCGAGTGGGTCTACTCCGCCGACATCCTGAGCGCGGACGCGGCGCTCACCGGACGGCTGGTCCGCAGCGTGCACGAGCCCGACGACCTGCTGCCGGCGGCGTACGACCTGGCCCGCTCGTTCGTGGTGGGCCGCTCGCCCGCCGCCCTGGGCCTCGCGAAGCGGCTGCTCTACCGCAACAGCGCCGCCGCGGAGCCGCTCGAGGCGCACCTGTCGGACTCGCTGGCGATGTACTGGCAGTCGATCGGCGACGGCAAGGAGGGCGTCGCGGCGTTCCTGGAGAAGCGCGCGCCGGAGTTCGCCGGCCGGGCCTCCGACCTGCCCGAGGTCTACTGACGCCGGTCGCTGATCCGCTTGGCCTTGCCGAGCGAGCGCTCCAGGGCGTAGGGCGCCAGCACCTCGACCCGCGCGGTCACGCCGATCCGCTGCTTGATCCGCTCGGCGAGGAGGCCACCGAGGCCCGGGTCGGGAGGGCCGGCGGCCTCGACCTGCACGGTCAGCTCGTCGAGCGTCCCGGGCCGGGTGAGCACGCAGAGGTAGTGCGGGGTGAGTCCCTCCACGCCGAGGATCTGCTCCTCGACCTGGCTCGGGAAGACGTTCACCCCGCGCACGATCATCATGTCGTCGGTCCGGCCCGTGACCTTCTCCATCCGCCGGAACGTCGGGTACGCCGTCCCCGGCAGCAGCCGGCTGAGGTCTCGGGTGCGATAGCGGATGACCGGCATCGCCTGCTTGGTGAGCGAGGTGAACACCAGCTCCCCCGGCTCACCGTCGGGCACCGGCTGCAGCGTCACCGGGTCCACGATCTCGGGCAGGAAGTGGTCCTCCCACACGTGCAGCCCGTCCTGGGTCTCGCCGGACTCCTGCGAGACGCCCGGCCCCATCACCTCCGACAGCCCGTAGATGTCGACGGCGCGGACGCCGGAGCGCTCCTGCACGGCTCGGCGCATCTGGTCGGTCCAGGGCTCCGCGCCGAAGATGCCGACCTCGAGGGCGGTGCTCCGCGGGTCCACGCCCTGGCGGTCCATCTCGTCCAGGATCGCGAGGAAGTACGACGGGGTCACCATGATCACCCGTGGCGCGAAGTCCACGATGAGCTGCACCTGCCGCTCGGTCATGCCGCCGCTGACCGGCACCACCGTGCAGCCGAGCCGCTCGGCGCCGTAGTGGGCACCGAGACCGCCGGTGAACAGGCCGTAGCCGTACGCCACGTGCACGACGTCCCCCGGCCGGCCGCCGGCCGCGCGGATCGAGCGCGCCATCAGGTCCGCCCAGGTGTCGACGTCTGTCTGGGTGTAGCCGACCACGGTGGGCTTGCCGGTCGTGCCGCTGCTCGCGTGGACGCGGACGACCTGCTCGCGGGGTACAGCGAACATGCCGAACGGGTAGTTCGCGCGGAGGTCGGCCTTGGTCGTGAACGGGAACCGCGCCAGGTCCGCCAGCGAGGCGAGGTCGTCCGGTCGGACGCCGGCCTCGTCGAACGCCCTGCGGTAGTGGGGCACGTGCTGATACGCCGCGCGCAGCGTGGCGCGCAGCCGCTCCAGCTGGAGCGCCTCCAGCTCGGGGCGACCGAGGTCCGGCGGGACGGTCACCAGAGCTGCCCGCCGATCTCGCGGGACCGGCCGACGAAGGTGGCGACCACCTCGTGGCCGACGGTCACCGTGACGTCGTACGTGCCGTCGCGGCCGGCGCGCTCGCGCTCGACCGCCGTCGCGACCAGCACGTCCCCGGCGTGCGTCGGCCGGCGGAACCGGATCTCGGCCCCGGCGGCGACCGTGCGCCTGTTGTAGGAGTTGCAGGCGAAGGCGAAGGCCGAGTCGGCGACCGTGAACGTCAGCCCGCCGTGGCCGAGGTCGTGGCCGTTGACCATGTCGTCGCGGACCGTCATCCGCAGCGTGGCCGTGCCCGGCCCGACCGCCTCGAGCGACATGCCGAGGGCCTGGCTGGCGTGGTCGTCGGCCCACATGGCCGCGGCGCTGCGCTCGGCGACGTCGCGGGCGGCCTCCTCCGGTGTCACGCCGACAGGCTAGGACCTGTCTCGACGAGCCGCTCGCGGAGGCGGGTCAGGATCCGGTTCAGCAGCCGCGAGACCTGCATCTGGGTGACCCCGATGTCCGCGCCGATCTCCGCCTGGGTGTAGCCGCCGAAGAACCGGAGCTCCAGGATCCGGCGCTCGCGCGGAGTCAGGCCCCTGAGCACGGCGTGCAGCGTGACCCGCGCCTCGGCCTCGGCGAAGTCCGGGTCGAGCGAGCCCAGGCGGGCACCGAGCGCGTCCTCGCCCTCGGGCACGGGTGCGTCCAGGGATGCGGGGCTGAAGCACCCGGTCGCGCCGAGCGCGTCGAGCACCCGCTCCAGGTCGACGTCGAGGTGCCGCGCCAGGTCCGAGGGCCGCGGGGACCGGCCGAGCTCCTGGGTCAGCTCGCCCTCGGCGGCCAGGATCCGGGTCTGCATCTCCTGGATCGAGCGCGGCGGGCGCAGCGCCCAGCCGTGGTCGCGGAAGTGGCGGCGCAGCTCGCCGCGGATGGTCGGCACCGCGAACGAGAGGAAGTCGCTGCCGCGATCGGCGTCGAAGCCCTGCACGGCCTTCACCAGGCCGAGGTAGGCGACCTGCTCGAGGTCCTCGGTGGCGACGCCCCGGCCGTGGTACCGGCGGGCGCAGTCGCTCGCGACGACCATGTTGAGCCGGATGACCTCGTCCTGGATGGCTCGGCGGTCGCCGGGAGACGCGTCCCGCGCCTCGGCCAGGAGGCGCGCGGTTGCCGCTCGCCGGTCTTCCATTCCTCGACGATGGCAGCCTGGTCTAGACCGCACACCACCCTTTCGGGCGGCAGTGCCGAGGGTTCAACGACCGACGGCCTTCTCGAGCTCGGCCTTGGTCATCGAGGAGCGGCCCTTGATGTTCTTCCGCTTCGCCTCGGCGTAGAGCTGGTCCCGGGTGCGACCGCCGGCCCCGGCGTGCGAGCGCAGCCCGCCGCGCCGGGACGAGGAGATGTCCTCGGTCGACGCCCGGCTCGCCTGCTTCGCCTCGCCGTGCCGGGCCCGCTCCTTGTTGACCGTCCGGGCGGCGATCTCCTCCGCCTCGTCCTCGTCACGACCCCGATCCTCGAGGCCCTCCTTGATGTGCTCGTACTGCCGCTCGCGCTTCTTGCTCCATTGCTCCTGAGGCATGTCCCGGAGTACCCCCGCCGTACCGGCGGCATGTACGCCGCCGGGTCACAGGGTGCGGGCGAACAGCCCCTGCAGCACGCGGTAGTGGCGCTCGGCCGCGGCCTCGTCGTACACCGACGTGTCGGCCATCGTGTAGCCGTGGGCGGCGCCCGCGTAGACCTCGTTGAGGTGCGGCCGGCCCGCCTCCTGGAGCACCTGCTCGAGCGCCTCGACCTGCTCGAGCGGCATCGAGGCGTCCTGGTCGGCGTGGCCGAAGACGTACTCCGCGGTCGAGGCCGCGACCGCGTGGTGCGGGCTGTCGTCGGCGTCGGTCACCAGGCGGCCGCCGTGGAAGCCGCCGACCGCCGCCACGGTGCCCGGGAACTGGCCGGCGGTGCGGACGGCGAGCCGCGCGCCCATGCAGTAGCCGGTGACGCCGATCGGCCCGTCGCCCGCGTGCTGCTCCAGGGCGCGCACCCATGCCTCGGCGTCCGGTCCCGAACGGTCGGGGGTCAGCGCGGCAACCCGGTCACCGACCCCCGAGGCGAAGAACTCCTCGCGGGCACCCGGGTCGCGCAGGTCGGCCGTCGGGGCGAGGTCGGCGGCCCGGCCGTCGCGGTAGAACACGTGCGGGACGAGCACGACGTACCCCCACGACGCGATCCGGTCCGCCATCTCCTCGACCTGCGGCCGGAGCCCGATCGCGTCGACGTAGAACAGCACGCCGGGCCTGCCGGCCTCGCCCGTCAGATACGCCTCCGCGGTCCCGTCGGCTGCCTGGACCTCGATCGTGGTTCCCATGCCCGCGACCGTAGTTGCCCTGCACAACCGGCGCGGTCCTCAGAGCTGCGACTGCACCCCGGCGAGGAGCTGGCGCGCCATCACGATGCGCTGCACCTGGTTGGTGCCCTCGTAGATCTGGGTGATCTTGGCGTCGCGCATCATCCGCTCGACGGGGTAGTCGCGGGTGTAGCCGTAGCCGCCGAGGACCTGCACGGCGTTGGTGGTGACCTCCATGGCGACGTCGGAGGCGAAGCACTTCGCGGCGGCACCGAAGAAGGTGAGGTCGGCGTCGCCGCGCTCGGACTTGCCGGCGGCCGCGTAGGTCAGCTGCCGGGCGGCCTCGACCTTCATGCCCATGTCGGCGAGCAGGAACTGCATCCCCTGGAAGTCGCTGATCGACTTGCCGAACTGCTTGCGCTCCTGGGCGTACCCCAGGGCGTAGTCCAGAGCACCCTGCGCGATGCCCACCGCCTGCGCGGCGATCGTGACCCGGGTGTGGTCCAGGGTCTTCATGGCGGTCTCGAAGCCGGTGCCCTCCGCCCCGATCATCCGGTCCGCCGGGATCCGGACGTTGTCCAGGTAGACCTCGCGGGTCGGCGAGCCCTTGATGCCGAGCTTCTTCTCCGGGGCACCGAAGGAGACACCCGGGTCGGACTTCTCGACCACGAACGCCGAGATGCCCCGGCCGCGCTTCTCGGGGTCGGTGACGGCCATGACCGTGTAGTACTCACTGACCCCGGCGTTGGTGATCCAGCGCTTCACGCCGTTGAGGACGTAGTGGTCGCCGTCGCTGCCCCGATCCAGCACCGCGCGGGCCTTCATGCCCACCGCGTCGGAGCCGGCGTCCGGCTCGGACAGGCAGTACGAGAAGCCGCCCTCTCCCGCCGCCAGCTTGCCGAGGTAGCGCTTCTTGAGCTCCTCGGACCCGGAGATCTGCACCGGCAGCGAGCCGAGCTTGTTGACCGCCGGGATCAGGCTGCTGGACGCGCAGGCCCGGGCGACCTCCTCGATCACGATCACGGTCGCGAGGGCGTCCGCCCCGGCGCCGCCGTACTCCTCCGGGACGTGCGGTGCGTGGAAGTCCGCCGCCAGCAGCGCTGCCGCCGCCTCGTCGGGGTAGCGCGCATGCTCGTCGACGTCGGCGGCGAAGGGCGCGACCTTGGCGTCACAGACCGCCCGCACGGCCTCACGGATCGCCTGGTGCTCCTCGGAGAGGGCGAAGAGGGGGAACTCGGAGCTCATGCCGCCAATTCTACTTGCGGGTAACCGAGCGTCCGGGGGCGGGCATGCGAACGCCCGGCCGGGGCAGAACCCGGCCGGGCGTTCGTCAACTGCTTGGAGCTAGAGCGTCACTTGATCACGGTAGCGATCGGCTTGCTGTTGAGGTCCTTGCTGTCGCCAGCCGTGAATGCGTCCCCCTTGTAGCTGAAGACGGCCTTCTTGCCCTTCAGCGACTTCGGGAACTTGAAGACGGCCTTGCCGTTGGTGAGCTGGCTGGTCCACGACTTCTTGCCGACCTTGGCAACGACCTTGCCTCCTGCCACGACCTCGTCACCGAGGCGCTTGACGGTCGCGGTCACCTTCTGCTTCTTCGCGGCCTTCACCGTGAGTTCCGAGAGGCCCTTGGTAGCTTGGACCGACCCGAGGTTGCCGGGCGCGTCGCTGTTGCAGGTGATCGTCGCAGGAGTCGGCCCGCCACCGAGGTTCACCTGAGTCTCGAGCGTGAAGGTGCTCGGCAGCATCGCCGAGTAGGTGCCCGCAGCAGGAAGCGTGAACGGCTCGTTGACCCCAGCCCCCTCCACAGTCGCAGACCCGTCGTCGTTCACGGTGGGTGCACCGAAGGCGATCGGCGCACCGATCGAGGACGATCCGAGCCCAACGGCGTAGTCGGGCGCGTCAGCGTGGTCGACACCGTAACTGGCGAGAGCGGCACCCGTCGGAGAGGGGATCGTCAGCGTTGCCGTCAGCGCCAGCAGTCCACCGGGGAAGCTCTGACCGGCGGTCACGGTCGGCGGGATCACTGGCGTCGAGACGAGCAGGTTGAAGGTCCCGAGGTCCATCGGGATCGGGCTCGCAAGCGCGCATGCGTAGTCGGTACTGGCATCCACCGCGCCCGCGGTGGTGCTGGTGGCGGCGACGAGGCCACCGGCGATCAGGGCAGTGGTGGCGCCGGCAACCGCGGCACGCGCGGTGATGCTGCGAATCTTCATGAAAAGTGCTCCCTCCCGAGCAACTGGATGTGCTACCAGGAGGTAGCAAGACGGACGCACGCTATCCCGACAGGCCGAGCACCGTGGGCGGAACCCCCGAAGTCGTCGAATTCGTGAGGCGAGGGCTCGGGCTCCCGCGACGGCCTAGGCTCGTGACATGGCGGACTGGCAGGACCCGGAGTGGGTCCGGATGATGCTGGATGACTGCGAGACCTGGGCCGTGGTCGGGCTCTCGGGTGACCCGACCCGGACGGCGTACGAGATCGCCGCGCTCCTGCAGCGCCGGGGCAAGCGGATCGTCCCGATCCATCCGTCGGCGCCGGTGGTGCTCGGCGAGCAGGGCTACGCCACGTTGGCCGACGTGCCGTTCCCGGTCGACGTCGTCGACGTGTTCCGGCGGTCGGAGTCGGCAGGCGAGTTCGCCGACCAGGCGGTCGCGGTCGGGGCGCGGGGCGTCTGGTTCCAGCTCGGGGTGGTCGACCAGGACGCCTTCGAGCGCACCGTGGCCGCAGGCGTGCCGATGGTCATGGACACCTGCCCGGCGATCGAGTGGCGCCGGCGGCGGTGAGGGACCTCGTCGTCCCGGCCGGCCCGGGCGTTCCGGACGGCCTGACGATCCCCGCAGCCGAGCTGGTCGAGCGGTTCTCGCGGTCCCCCGGGCCGGGTGGGCAGTCGGTGAACACCGCCGACAGCCGGGTCGAGCTGGAGTACGACGTCGCGGCGTCGCCCGTCCTCGACGACGCCCAGCGGGCCAGGCTCGTCGGCCGGCTGGGTTCGCCGGTGCGGGTGGTGGCCTCCGAGCACCGGTCGCAGCACCGCAACCGGGTCGCCGCCCGCGAGCGGCTGGCCGAGCGGCTCCGCGCCGCGCTCGCTCCCCCGCCCCCCGCCCGGCGGCCCACGAGGCCGACCCGTGGCTCGCAGCGCCGGCGGCTCGACGAGAAGAAGGCGCGCGGCGAGACGAAGGCGCTGCGCGGGAGGGTCAGGGACGAGTGACCCGGGCGCGCACCACGTGCGCGTCGCCGTCGGCGTCACCCGGCGACAGCCCCAGGTAGCGCGAGCGGATCTCGCGGCGACCGATGTCCTCGATCTCGTCGAAGCCGGCCTCGCGCAGCATCGCGGCCACGGTCGCGATGTCGCGTCCGGGCTGGAGCGGCTCGCCCACCCCGGCGACGTGCGCCTCGAGCGTCGCCCGGTCGGAGCGCGCGAGCGTCGGCGCGGCCGCGACGGACCT
This sequence comes from Nocardioides sp. URHA0032, assembly GCF_000620645.1. Taxonomy (GTDB): domain Bacteria; phylum Actinomycetota; class Actinomycetes; order Propionibacteriales; family Nocardioidaceae; genus Nocardioides. The sequence goes on from NZ_JIAV01000019.1 coordinate 277,825, forward strand.
GAGGTAGTCGAGCACGACCTCCCCGTCGGGGACCGCCGCGACCACGGACAGCGTGGCGCGGACGGCGTCGTCGGAGAGGTAGGGCACGACACCGAGCCAGAGGAAGAACGCCGGCTGCCCCGCGTCGAAGCCCGCGTCGGCCAGCCGCTCGGCGAGCGAGTCGTGCTCGAAGTCGACGCCGACGTACGTGACGTTGTCGGGCACTGCGATCCCGGCGGCGGCGAGCTGCTCGCGCTTCCACGCGCCGGTGGCCGGGAAGTCGACCTCGAAGACTCGGGTGCCGGGGAACGGGTTGCGGTAGGCGAACGTGTCGAGCCCGGCGCCGAGCACGACCAGCTGGCGGGTGCCGCGGGCGACCGCAGCGGCGAGCGAGTCCTCCGCGAAGCGGTGCCGCACCGCGATGAACAGGCGCAGCCGTGGCTGCGACCAGGCGCGGTGCGGCAGCTCGTGCTCTCCCAGGATCCGCAGCGCGAGAGGGTCGGTGAAGACCCGAGGCTCCTCGGACTCCTGGTGGGCGGCACGGAGCGCCGCGGCCCCGAACGCGGTCCGGCTGGGCTCCCCGTCACGCACGGACCCAGCCTGCCGCATCCGCGGGGCCGGCGATACGGGGCGAGTCGTTCCCGCCGAACGAAGCGCCCGCGGGTGCGAACTTGTCCGGCAGAACCCGACCGACACGCCGACCCGGTCCGGCGTGTCGGTCGGGTTTCACCGGCTGACCGGAGAAACCCGCCGGCGTGTCGCGTCAGCCCTCGAGGCGGGCGAGCTCCTCGTCGACGATCGCCGGGTCCAGCTTGGTGAAGATCGGGGTCGGCTTCGCGACCGGGGTGCCGGGCACGATCGGCCGGCGCTCCCAGGCCGGGAACCCGGAGTACTCCCCCGTGATGATCGGGTACGGCGCGCCGCCGTCGAGGTCGTCGACCTCCTCGATCCTGGGCATCGGCGCGACGTCGCCCGCACCGCCGAGCGCCCGGTCGACCTCGTTGGCGGAGAACGGCAGGAACGGCGACAGGATCAGGTTGAGGTCCGCGACGCACTGGGCGACCACGTGGAGGATGGTGCCGAGCCGCTCCGGGTCGTCCTTGATCTTCCAGGGCTCGGTGTCGGAGACGTACTTGTTGACCTCGGCGACCGCGCGCATCGCCTCGCCGATCGCCTGCTTCTGCCGGTGCCGGCCGATCAGGTCGCCGACCGTGCCGAACGCCGTCTCGACGCCGGCGAGCAGCGCCTCGTCCTCCGCGGTCAGCTCGCCGGCCTTCGGGAGCTCGGCGAAGTTCTTCGCGATCAGGTTGGCCGTGCGGTTGACGAGGTTCCCCCACCCGGCGACCAGCTCGTCGTTGGTGCGGCGCACGAACTCCGCCCAGGTGAAGTCGGAGTCCTGGCTCTCCGGGCCGGCCGCGGCCACGAAGTACCGGAATGCGTCGGGCTGGTAGCGGCTGAGCAGGTCGCGGACGTAGATCACCACCCGCTTGGAGGAGGAGAACTTCCGCCCCTCCATGGTCAGGAACTCCGAGCTGACGACCTCGGTGGGCAGGTTGAGCTCGCCGAGCTCGCGCGGCGTACCGCCCTTGCTGCCCTTGCCGGAGTAGGCCAGCAGCTCGGCCGGCCAGATCTGGCTGTGGAAGGTGATGTTGTCCTTGCCCATGAAGTAGTACGACAGCGCCTCGGGGTCGTTCCACCAGTCGCGCCAGCGGTCCGGCTCCCCCAGGCGGCGTGCCCACTCGACCGACGCCGACAGGTAGCCGATGACCGCGTCGAACCAGACGTAGAACCTCTTCGTCGGGTTCTCCCGCCAGCCCTCGAGGGGTACGGCGATGCCCCAGTCGATGTCGCGGGTCATCGAGCGCGGCCGGATCTCCTTCAAGATGTTCTGGCTGAACCGAATCACGTTCGGGCGCCAGAGTCCGGTCGCCTCGCGGCCGTCCAGCCACTCCGCGAGCGCGTCGGCCAACGCCGGCAGGTCGAGGAAGAAGTGCTGGGTCTCGATGAACTCCGGCGTCTCGCCGTTGATCTTCGAGCGTGGGTCGATCAGGTCGTGCGGGTCGAGCTGGTTGCCACAGTTGTCGCACTGGTCGCCGCGGGCGCCGTCGTACCCGCAGATCGGGCAGGTGCCCTCGATGTAGCGGTCGGGCAGCGTGCGGCCGGTGGACGGCGAGATCGCGCCGTACGTCGTCTCCTCGACGAAGTAGCCGTTCTCGTACACGCCGAGGAACAGCTCCTGCACCACGGCGTGGTGGTTGCGGGTGGTGGTGCGCGTGTAGAGGTCGTAGGTGAGGCCTAGGCTGGTGAGGTCCTCGGCGATGATCCGGTGGTTCTGGTCGGCGAGCTCCTGCGGTGTCATCCCGGCCTCGTCCGCGGCGATCAGGATCGGCGTGCCGTGCTCGTCGGAGCCGGAGACCATGAGCACGTCGTGGCCCGCCATCCGCATGTACCGACTGAAGACGTCGGAGGGCACGCCGAAACCGGCGACGTGGCCGATGTGGCGCGGGCCGTTGGCGTACGGCCAGGCGACTGCGGACAGGACTCTGCTCATGGGGCAATCCTAGGGATCGGCCGCCACCCGGTTTCCGCTGGTGTCAGGCCACGGTCCGGCCCGCGAACGCCGCGAGTCGCTCGTAGGGCCCGGCTCCCTCGGGAACGGGCGCCTCGGCCGCGAACGCCGGCCCCCGGTTCTCGGCTGTCAGGTTCGCCTGCATGAACGCGAGTCCGTGCTCGGCCACCTCGGGATCGAGGCGGTCCGGCGGGAAGTCGATCGCCATGGCCAGGTCCCACGTGTGGACGGCGAGCTCGGCGATCTGCCAGTCGGCCGGCACCGGCGCGTCACGCTCGTGCTGGTGCCACGCGTGCACCAGGTCGTCGCCGTGGGCGCGGAACGCCGGGCCCCAGGACTCCGCGACGTGCGGGTCGCTGGACCAGTCCGGCTCCTCGCCGCGCATCATCGTCAGAAACCGCCCCGGCGCCGCGACCAGGTGGTCGACCAGCCCCGCCACGGTCCAGTCGGCGCACGGCGTACCGCGATCGAGATGGTCGGCGTGGACGTGGTCGAGCACGTCGCCGGCCTGGTCGATCGCGTGGGACAGCACCGTCACCTCGTCGCCCATGGAGCCACCGTAGGCCGTCGCGGCGACGTCGGCGAGTGTCGCGCCGGCGGGATCAGCTGAAGTCGAGCGCCTCGGTGCGGCTGCGCTTGAGCTCGTAGAAGTGCTCGAACTTCGAGAGCGTCACGAAGGCGTCCCACATCCGGCCGGCGTCCTCGCCGCGGGGCGCCTTGCTGATGACCGGACCGAAGAACGCGCGGCCCTCGAAGGCGATCGTCGGCGTCCCGACCTCGTTGCCGACCTGGCTCATCCCGCGCTCGTGGGACGCGGCGATGGCCTCGTCGTACGACGGGCCGTCCATGGCGTCGGCGAGCGAGGTGTCGAGGCCGGCCTCCTCCAGGGCGGCCTCGATCATCGCCCGGTCCCTGTCCTGCTTCTCGACGTGGATGCGCGTGCCCATCGCGGTGTACAGCGGCAGCAGCACCTCCTTGCCGTACTTCTGCTCGGCGGCCATCAGCACCCGGACCGGCTGCCAGGCGGTCGCGAGGAACTCGCGGTACTCGTCGGAGATGTCCTTGTCCTGGTTGAGGTAGGCAAGGCTCATGATGTGCCACGTGACCTCGATGTCACGGACCTTCTCGACCTCGAGGATCCAGCGAGACGTGATCCAGGCGAAGGGACAGGCGGGGTCGAACCAGAAGTCAGCGTTGGTCATGTCATTCGCAACGACCCGGACCGCGGTCCGCATTCCCCGTCAGGTGAGGATCGCGACGGCCAGCCCCGCCAGCCCGCAGACCCCCAGGGTGCGGAGCACCGGCCAGCGCAGGCCGAAGATCAGCACGGTCCCGAGTGCGCCCAGCACCGCCGGCTGCCACTGGAATGACGACCACACCGGCACCAGGAGCCCGAAGTGGTCCCAGCCAGCGCGCTCGGCCTCCGCGAACAGGGTGTGGACGGTGAAGTAGAGGGCGAGGTTCGCGATCACCCCCACGACCGCCGCGGTGACCCCGGTCAGGGCGGACGAGAGCGTGTCGTTGCCGCGCAGCCGCTCCACGTACGGCGCGCCGAGGAAGATGAAGAGGAAGCACGGGACGAACGTCACCCACACGACCAGCAGCGACGCGAGCACCGCCGCCGCCCACGGGTCCAGCCCGGCAGGATCGCGGAACGCGCCGAGGAACGCGACGAACTGGACGACCATGATCAGGGGCCCGGGTGTCGTCTCGGCGAGGGCGAGCCCCCGCACCATCTCCTGCGCGGTCAGCCACCCGTAGTGCTCGACCGCTGCCTGGGCGACGTACGAGAGCACGGCGTACGCGCCGCCGAACGTCACCAGCGCCATTCCGCCGAAGAACAGGCCCTGGTCGGTGAACACGGTCGGGCGGCCGCCGGCGAGGGCGTACGCCGCCGCGACCGGCGCGACCCAGAGGAGCAGCCCGACGGCGAGGATGAGGAGGGAACGACGCCCCGACCGGACTCCGGTGTGCAGCGCGTCGTCCGGGATCAGCGGCGGGACCTCCTCCGGCTGGGTCGTGGGCTCGGGCACCCGGACCAGGTCCGGACGGCGCCGGCCGATCAGCCAGCCGACCAGCCCGGCCACGAGCACGACGAGCGGGAACGGCACGGCGAGGACGGCGAGCGCCAGGAACGCGGCCACCGCGAGCACCAGCAGCACCCGGTTGCGCACCGCGCGGCCGCCGAGCCGGAGCACGGCCTGGATGACGATCGGGATGACTGCGGCGGCGAGGCCGAGCAGCAGTCCGGTGACGAGCGTGGAGTCGCCGTGCGCGACGTACACCCACGACAGCGCGAGGATCGTGAGCAGGCCCGGCAGCACGAAGAGCACCCCGGCGATCACGCCTCCGGCCCAGCCGTTGAGCAGCCACCCGCTGTAGACCGCGAGCTGCTGGGCCTCCGGCCCGGGGAGCAGCATGCAGAAGCTCATGGCGTGCAGGAACCGACGCTCGCCGATCCAGCGGCGTTCGACCACGAGCTCGCGGTGCATCACCGCGATCTGGCCCGCCGGGCCGCCGAAGGTCTGCCACGAGATGAGGAACCACGCACGGAACGCCTCCCGCAGCGGGACGACGTGCCTGCCGGGGTCGCTCACGCGGACATCATGCCGGTCGATCTGCTTTTCGCGACCGAAGGACCGAGTGGCAGGATGATTCGCATGCCTGGAACCAACCTCACCCGGGACGAGGCCGCGACCCGCGCCGCGCTCCTGGACGTCACGTCGTACGCCATCGACCTGGACCTCACCACCGGCGACAAGACCTTCGGATCGACCACGACGATCCGGTTCACCTGCTCCGAGGCCGGTGCCGAGACCTTCGCCGACCTCGTCGACGCGACCGTCCACGAGATCACGCTGAACGGCGAGCCCGTCGACCCGGCCACGGCGTACGCCGACAGCCGGATCACGCTCACCGGCCTGGCCGCGGAGAACGAGCTCGTCGTGCGCGCGGACTGCACCTACTCCCGCACGGGCGAGGGCCTGCACCGCTTCGTCGACCCAGCCGACGACCGGGTCTACACCTACACGCAGTTCGAGGTGCCGGACGCCCGGCGCGTCTACACCACCTTCGAGCAGCCCGACCTCAAGGCGCCGTTCCAGTTCACGGTGACGGCACCCGAGGGCTGGAAGGTCGTCTCGAACTCCCCAACCCCGACCCCGGAGCCGAGCGCCGGTGATGGGCAGGGTGGCGCAGCGGTCTGGCGGTTCGAGCCGACGAAGCCGCTGTCGACGTACGTCACGGCGGTCGTCGCGGGCGAGTACCACGAGGTGCTGGACGTCTACCACGGCAAGCACGGCGACATCCCGCTCGGCCACTACTGCCGCCAGTCGCTGGTCGAGCACCTCGACGTCGAGGAGCTCGTCAAGCTGACCCGCCAGGGCTTCGAGTTCTTCGAGGAGGCCTTCGCCTACCCCTACCCCTTCGGCAAGTACGACCAGCTCTACGTGCCGGAGTACAACATGGGCGCGATGGAGAACGCCGGCTGCATCACGCTGCGCGACGAGTACCTCCCGCGCAGCCGCCAGGACCGCTCGTTCTACGAGTTCCGCAACGAGGTGATCCTCCACGAGATGGCGCACATGTGGTTCGGCGACCTGGTCACCATGAAGTGGTGGGACGACCTCTGGCTGAACGAGTCGTTCGCCGAGTGGGCCTGCTACCACGCTGCCGTCGAGGCCTCGGAGTTCACCGAGTCGTGGACCGGCTTCACCAACGCGCGGAAGAACTGGGCGTACCGCCAGGACCAGCTGCCCAGCACCCATCCGATCGCGGCCGACAACGTCGACCTGCGCGCGGTCGAGGTCAACTTCGACGGCATCACCTACGCCAAGGGCGCCTCGGTGCTCAAGCAGCTCGTCGCGTGGGTCGGGCTGGAGAACTTCCTCGTGGGCGTGCGCGCGTACTTCCAGGAGCACGAGTTCGGCAACACCGAGTTCAAGGACCTGCTCGCCGCGCTCGAGAAGTCCTCCGGCCGTGACCTCGAGTCGTGGGCGCAGGAATGGCTGCAGACGGCGGGCGTCAACACCCTCGCTCCCGAGTTCGAGCTCGCCGAGGACGGCACCTACGCGTCGTTCGGCGTGCGCCAGACCGCCGACCCGGACCACCCGACGCTGCGCCGGCACCGCCTCGGCATCGGCCTGTACGACGAGGCCGGCGGCCGGCTGGTCCGGCGTACCTCGATCGAGATCGACGTGCACGGCGACCACACCGACGTCGCCGAACTGGTCGGCCAGCAGCAGCCGGACCTGCTGCTGCTCAACGACGGCGACCTGGCGTACGCCAAGATCCGCCTCGACGAGCGCTCGCTCGCGACCGTGGTGGGCGGCCTCGCCACCCTCGACGACTCCCTGGCCCGGGCGCTGTGCTGGGGCGCGGCGTGGGACATGACCCGCGACGCCGAGATGAGCGCCACCGACTTCGTGGCGCTGGTGCTCAGCGGGATCGGCAGCGAGACCGACGCGTTCGGCGTGGCCAGGATCCCCGGGTACGCCGCGCTCGCGGCGACGCTCTACTCCGCACCGGAGAACAGGGCGGCGCTGCGCTCGACGTGGGAGCAGGGCCTGCGCAAGCTGCTCGAGAACGCCGAGCCGGGGAGCGACCACCAGCTGTCGTTCGCGCGGGCGTACGCCGGCGCCGCGCACAGTGACGCGGCGCTGACCGACCTGGAGCGGGTGCTCGACGGCACGCTCACCTTCGACGGGCTGGCGGTCGACACCGACCTGCGCTGGACGCTGCTCAAGGGCCTGGCCCGCAACGGCCGCGCGGACGCGGACCGGATCGCCGAGGAGCTCGAGCGCGACAACACGATCTCCGGCCAGGAGCACGCCGCCGCCGCGCGGGCGATGCGTCCGACCGCCGAGGCGAAGGCCGAGGCGTGGGAGATCGCGATGGTCCGCGACGACGTACCGAACGAGACCCAGCGCAGCGTGGTGCTCGCCTTCCAGCAGTACGGCCAGGACGAGGTGCTGGCGCCGTACGTCGAGAAGTACCTCGCCGAGGCCGACACGCTGTGGGAGAGGAAGGGCACCCAGCGCGCGTCCACCGCGCTGGAGTTCATCTTCCCCAAGCAGCTGGCCAGCCAGGAGCTGCTCGACCGCGTCGACGCGTGGCTCGACTCGTCGGAGGCCAACCCGGCAGCGAAGCGGTACGTCCGTGAGGGCCGCGCCGACGTCGCCCGGGCGCTGGCCGCCCAGGCCAAGGACGCGCAGGGCTGATCCGCCCCGCCGAGTCTGCGCAGTCTCAGCCAAGCCCCCGCCGAGTCGGCGCAGTCTCAGCTGAGACTGCGCCGACTCGGCGTTCGGGGATGCGCGGCGGTCAGGGCTGCTCGGCGTGCAGGGTCTCGGGCTGGTTGGCGTGGTCGGCCAGCTCCTGAATCCCCCGGCGCAGGCCGCCGACCAGGTCGCCGGACGCGAACATGCTCTGCATCTGCAAGGAGACGAGCTCGACCTCGCGGTCGGTGATGTTGCGGCGGACGACGCCGCCGGTGACGATCTCGAGCACCCGCGCGGCGGGGTCGAGCAGGATCAGGATGCTGCGCGGCGGGGCGACCAGCCGGTTGTGCAGCTGGGTCGCGAACGCGCGCGGCTCACCGTCCACGCGGCCGACGAAGACGCTGAACTCGAAGCGCGAGACCAGCTCCGCGCGGCGGATCGCCTCGTCGATCTGGAAACGCTCGGCGGAGTTGAACTCACCAACGCCCACTTGCGCCACCCGCCTGGGACTCGTCGGTGTCGGGCGCCGGCAGCTCGGCGGTGCCGGAGCTGGGGCCGCCGAACCACTGGTCGGCGGTCGCCTGGCCACCCGGGGTGAACCGCTCGCCCTTGACGACACCGGGGATCACGACCAGGGCCGTGATCACCAGGAACAGCAGCAGCGGGACACCGGCGAGCAGCAGCAGCGCCTGCCAGGGGTCGACCGGGTCGGCGGCCGGCCAGAACTCGGGGACGTCCGCACCGGCCGGACCGCCGGCCCCGAGGACGAGGCCGCCCGCGAGCAGGACGACGGAGGTACGGCGAGCGAGGTGCGCGAGCTTGGTGGTCACACACCGATCGTATCGAGGATCGTGGCCCGTCTCACCGTCGGGATGGTCGTGGGCGGTTGTCAGGTGCGGTAGACATGGGGGCCATGTTCGGCTTCGACGACAGCTCCTGCGACGACGGTCACCACATCTGCCAGTGGACCCTCGACGCCACGAACAACCAGGGGGTCGCGAACGCCGCCGACGTGCTGGTGGGCCGGCCGCTGACGATCGTCGGCCTGCTGCTCCTGCTGGCGATCACCCGGTGGATCCTGCACCGGCTGGTCGACCGGCTGGTGGCCTCCGCCGAGGACGGCGTGCTCCCGGACCGGATGAGCCGCCTCGGCATCCGCGGCCGGGCCGCCCAGCAGGCATCGGCGCGGGACCTGGCCACCCAGACCCGGCGGGTCCAGCGGGCGAAGACGATGGGCGACCTGCTCAAGAGCGTCATCACCGGCCTGCTGGTGGCCGTCATCGGCACCATGATCCTCAGCGAGCTCGGGGTGAACATCGCCCCGATCATCGCCAGCGCCGGCATCATCGGCATCGCGCTCGGCTTCGGCGCGCAGTCACTGGTGAAGGACTTCCTGTCCGGCGTCTTCATGATCTTCGAGGACCAGTACGGCGTCGGCGACGTCGTCGACGTCGGCGAGGCCAGCGGGACGGTGGAGGCGGTCAGCCTCCGGGTCACCCGGCTCCGGGACCTCAACGGCACGGTCTGGTACGTCCCCAACGGCGCGATCCTGCGGGTCGGCAACATGAGCCAGAACTGGTCCCGCGCGGTCGTCGACGTGAACGTCGCCTACCGCGAGGACCTGGTCCGGGTGCAGCGCGTGCTCCGTGAGGTCGCCCACGACCTCTGGGAGGACGACGACTTCCACGACGTGATCATCGAGGAGCCGGAGGTCACCGGGGTCGAGGTGTTCGGGCCCGAGTCGGTCACCGTCCGGGTCCTGCTGAAGACCGCACCGATGGAGCAGTGGGGCGTCGCCCGGGCGCTGCGGCAGCGGCTCAAGGCCCGGTTCGACCACGAGGGCATCGAGATCCCGCTCCCCCAGCGCGTCGTCTGGCACCGGGAGGAGCCGAAGCCCTCCGCCGACACGGCGGACTCCTAGGAGAGCCGCTGCGGGGTCACGACGACGGAGCGATGGGCGCGCTCAGGCGAGCGACGCCTCCAGCTTGATCGGGACGGCGGCCAGCGCCTGGCTGACGGGGCAGCCCTCCTTGGCAGCGGTGGCCGCGGCCACGAAGTCGTCCTCGCTGATGCCCTCGACGACGCCCGTGACGCTCAGCCGGATCTCGGTGATGCCGGTGCCGGGGACGAAGTCCACGGCGGCACTGGTGTCCAGCGAGGTCGCCGGCGTACCGGCCTTGGCCAGGCCGTTGGAGAGGGCCATCGAGAAGCACGACGAGTGCGCGGCCGCGATCAGCTCCTCAGGGCTGGTTCGGCCGTTCGCGTCCTCGGCGCGAGAGGCCCACGAGACGTCGTAGGTGCCGATGCCGGAGGACTCCAGCGTGACCTTGCCGGCGCCCTCGAACAGGGTGCCCTCCCAGTGGGTGCTGGCGTTGCGCGTCGTAGCCATGTGCAGATCACTCCTCGTGCGTTGCTCGACAGGACTCGGTGCTCGCGAGTCTGGCACGCCGGTGTCCGGGCCCTGACGGCTCCCTTGCAGAATGGACGCGTGACGACGTTCTACGAGGAGATCGGCGGCTTCGAGACCTTCCGGAGGATCGTCGCGAGGTTCTACGAGGGTGTCGCGGAGGATCCGGTCCTCCGGCCCCTCTATCCCGAGGAGGACCTCGGGCCGGCGGAGGAGCGCTTCCTGTACTTCCTGATCCAGTACTGGGGCGGGCCGACCACCTACTCCGAGACCCGCGGCCACCCCCGGCTGCGGATGCGGCACGCGCCGTTCGCGGTGACCCCGGAGGCGAAGGACCACTGGCTGACGCACTTCCGCGCGGGGCTCGACGAGGTGCAGCTGACCCCCGAGCAGGACGCCCAGTTCTGGGACTACGTCACGCACGCCGCGCAGTTCATGGTGAACACCGTCGGGTGATGTAACGGACGGATCCCGTCGTGACAGGTGAGGCGTGTGACGGCGGACCCCCCGCCACCCAGCACCCAGGAGGTTCCTCATGCGCAGGATCACCACGGCCGCGGCCGCGACCGCGGCCCTCGCCACGGCCCTGACGGTCGGTACGGCGTACGCGAACCAACCGTCGACCGACAGCGGCACCGTTGTCAACAAGAACGGTCACGCGGTGAATGCCCACGCGGCCAAGGGCCAGGCCCGGGCCGCCGAGGCACGCGCCGCCCACGGGTCCGACGACCCGACCATGGAGCCCACCGAGGACCCGATCGACGACGCCACCACGGAGCCGGCCGAGGACCCGACCGAGGCGCCGGCCGACCACGCGCCGAACGAGCATGCCGGCACCCACCCGGACACGCACGCGCTCCCGGGCGGCACCGACCACGGCCAGGACGGTCTGGAGCACGGCAGCCACGACGCCCAGCACAGCGGCAACGGTCCCGACGAGCACGCCGGCGACCACCCGAACGAGCACGCCACCGGCACCTCGACCGAGGGCTGACCCCGGATCGGTGGTCCCGATGCGTGCCCCCCGACGCGCGTCGGGACCACCTCCGAGGGGTAGGAGAACACCATGACCGACCGCCCGTTCCGCGACGAGCTCCGTGCGGTCCTGCCGACCCTCGAGCCCGACGACGTGTTCCTGGCGCAGCTGAGCGCTCGCGCCGCCGCCGGGGCGCGCCCCACCGGCCCTGGACCAGTGACCGGCGGGTGGCGCGTCGTGCTGGTCCCGGTCGCCGTCGCGGCGCTGCTGATCGGCGTCGCCTGGCTGAGCGGACTGCGGCCGGGAGGCCTGGCGGAGCCGTCACCAGCCCCGGCGCCCGCCGACTCGACCAGGACCTCGGCTCCCGGCACGACGACGACCACGACGACGGACCCGGCGAGCAGTCCGCTCCGGTCGCTGCCGGCAGGAGCCCCCGGCGCGGAGCCGGGCCCGCGTGTCGCGGCCGGGAGTGCACCTCCCGCCCACCAGACGGGCGCGAGCGGGGGACCGGCTCAGGGTGTCGGCGATCCGGGTGCCCAGGGGCAGGCTCATGCGCACGGCCAGACGTCGCCTCCACACTCCGCGCATGCCGGTGGCTACCCGCACGATCCCCCGAAGCACTCCCCGAAGCACCCCGCGCAACACCCGCACGGCCCCGACGAGCACGCCGGTGACCACCCCGCTCCTCAGGCGCACCAGGACCGACGCAGGCGGTGACGAGCAGCGACGACCAGCTGGTGGCGCGCGCCAAGACGGGCGACGCCGAGGCCTGGCGCGCGCTCTACCGGGACCACGCCGGCCGCCTGGTCGTCTGGTTGAGCACCCGTCCGCAGGCTGACGCGGCGATCGCCGCGGAGGACCTGGCGGCGGAGACGTGGCTGACCGCGGCCGAGAAGATCCACGCGTTCCACGGGACCTCCTCGGAGTTCGCGGGCTGGCTGTTCGGCATCGCCCGCAAGCTCGGCGGCAACGTCCACCGCCGCAGCCAGCGCCGCCGGACCGACCCCGTCGACCTGCAGACGCTGGACCGGCACCCGGTGGTGGTCGGTCCGGAACCGGCGTACGCCGTCAAGGAGTGGGTGCTCCACGCCCTGGCGAGCCTGCCGCCTCGCGAACGGGACGTCGTCGGCTGCCGCGAGGTCGTCGGGCTGGACGTCGAGTCGACGGCCGCGGCCCTGGGCATCTCGTCCGTCGCCGTCCGGGTGGCCCACCACCGCGGCCTGCGCCGCCTGGCCGAGCGGCTCCCCGAACGAGTCCCCTTCGACGTGTAACGCCGCGCCGTCCTCGCGACAGGTGTGTTCCGACCCGTGGGGACCGGATGGTCTTGCTACCCGGGGTCACGTCGGCGACCCCGGCCTCGACCGTCCCCCGTATTGGGTCGGGGTCGTCGACTCAGTCGGCGAGCAGCGAGCGCAGTCCCGCCAGGTAGGCCTCCGGGGGCGTCATCGACCGCTGGGTCTCCCCGTCGAAGAACACGATCGTGACCCTGGCCCGGGCGAAGACGGTGTCACCGTCGGCGATGAGCGAGTCGATGCTCGCGGACCGGCTGCCGACCCGCGAGACCCACGACCAGGCGTCGTACGTCTCGGCCCGGAAGAGGATCGGCTGGCGGTAGTCGACCTCGGTCTGCGCGACCACGATCGAGACCGGGTCGAGGTCGCGCCAGATCCGCGCGGTCATGGCGATCCGCGCCTCCTGGAGATACTCGAAGTACTTCACGTTGTTGACGTGGCCGTACACGTCGACGTCGGAGAAGCGAACCTGGACGGGGTACTGCGAGACGGTCCCGGGCGCGACCCGCGGCATCGGCACGCGCGGCGCCGGGTCGTCCGGCTCGAAGAAGGCTGCCAGCGTCTCCCGCTCCACGTCGGTGAGCCGGCGGGGCCGCTCGTCGGCGAAGACGTACGGCGTGAGCACGGTCTTGGCGCGGGCATACACGTGCCGGACCCCGTCGCGCTCGTGGAAGACCTCGTAGGCGATGGTGAAGGTCGCCGCCCGGACCTCCGTCACCCAGGAATCGATGGTGACCGGCTCGAAGCCGAAGGGCAGCGGCGCGAGGTAGCTCACCTCGTGGCGGACCACCACCACGCCCTCGGCCAGCTCGCCGGTGCGGGCGGCGGGGCCGTGGGTGCGCAGCATGTCGACGCGGGCCTCCTGGAGGTAGTCCACGTAGACGACGTTGTTGACGTGCCCGAGCAGGTCCAGGTCGGCCCAGCGCATCGGGCACCGGTAGGTGTGCCGCACGCTGCCGATGCTGCCAGAACCGGCCGGGGGGCGGTCGATCAGTGGCTGAGGGCGAGACCGCGGTAGTACGTGCCGATCGACTCGTGGCGAGCCAGGCGGGTGCGGCGGTTGCGGACGACGACGTCAGCGACCAGGCCGAGCGCCACCACGGAGGCGACCGCGGCGAGGACGACGAAGACGACGGCGAAGGGGGTGAGACCGGTGTAGAGGTCCATGAGAGCGAGCCTTTCTACAACTGTAGATTCTACTTGTGTAGAAAGATATCCGGCGAACCCGGACGACACAAACCCCGGAGTAGTGTCACGCCCCACGACCCCCGCCGGTGCCCACCTCGAGAGGACCCGATGGCCGAGAGCCCGCGCCGCCGCCAGCTGCTCGACGCGGCCGTGCACGTGATCGCCGACGAGGGGCTCAAGGGCCTCACGCACCGGGCGGTGGATCGCCGGGCCGGGCTGCCCGAGGGCAGCTGCTCGGCGTACCTGCGGACCCGCCGCGCCCTCCAGGGGGCACTCGCCGAGGACGTCGCCGAGCGGCTGCTCGCGGACGTGGACCGGCTCGCCGACGAGCTCGGTGCGTCCGCGCACCCCGACGGCGTGCATGCCGCGCTCGAGCTGTTCCAGCGCTGGCTCGACCAGCGCGAGCTGCTGGTCGCGCGCCTGGAGCTGACCCTCGCGGCGAGCCGCGACCAGGAGCTCGCCCGGGTGCTGGCGGCCCACCGGTCCCGCCTCATCGAGCTGGTCGAGCGGATCATGACGGCCACCGGCAAGGAGCACGGCAACGCTCGCGCCGAGGCCCTGGTGGCGTCGTACGACGGCATCCTGCTGGCCGCGCTGCTCAAGCCCGCCCGGGAGCGGCGCGCGTTCCTGGCCCAGTCGCTCGAGCTGCTCGGGACGGGCCTCGCGGGGCCGGGCGGAGCGTGACGAACGCCTCGGCCCGACAACGAGAACACGGTCTAGTCTGAGCCTGCGGAGAACACCCTCACCGAAACGGAGTCCTCATGCCCGAGGCAGTCATCGTCAGCGCCGCCCGCTCCCCCATCGGGCGGGCCAACAAGGGATCGCTCAAGGACTTCCGTCCCGACGACCTCAGCGCGCTGATCATCAAGACGGCGCTCGACAAGGTGGAGGGCCTCGACCCGAACACCGTCGACGACGTCTACCTCGGCTGCGGCCTCCCCGGCGGAGAGTCCGGCAACAACATGGCGCGCATCGTCAACGTCCTCAACGGCATGGACCTGGTCCCGGGCGCGACGATCACCCGCTACTGCGCGTCCTCGGTCCAGACGACCCGGATGGCATTCCACGCGATCAAGGCCGGCGAGGGCGACATCTTCGTCTCGGCCGGCGTCGAGACCGTGTCCCGGTTCGCCAAGGGCACGTCCGACCACTGGCCGGACACCAAGAACCACCTCTATGACGACGCCATGGCGCGCACCGACAAGATGGCCGAGGGCGGCATCGACTGGCACGACCCCCGCGAGGACGGCCTGCTGCCCGACGCCTACATCGCGATGGGTCAGACGGCCGAGAACGTCGCCCGCCTGCGCGGCCTGTCCCGGCAGGAGCTCGACGAGTTCGGCGTCCGGTCGCAGAACCTCGCCGAGAAGGCGATCAACGACGGCTTCTGGGCCCGCGAGATCACCCCGCTCACCCTGGAGGACGGCACCGTCGTGTCCGCCGACGACGGCCCCCGCGCCGGGGTCACCTACGACGGCATCAAGGATCTCAAGCCGGTCTTCCGCCCCGACGGCGTCGTCACTGCCGGCAACTGCTGCGCGCTGAACGACGGCGCTGCCGCGGTCGTGATCATGTCCGACACCAAGGCCGCCGAGCTCGGCGCGAAGCCGCTGGCGAGGATCGTGGCCACCGGTGTCTCCGGCCTGTCGCCCGAGATCATGGGCCTCGGCCCGGTCGAGGCGACCAAGCGCGCGCTCGCGCACGCGAAGATGAGCATCGGGGACATCGACCTGGTCGAGATCAACGAGGCGTTCGCCGCCCAGGTGGTGCCGTCCTACCAGGACCTCGGCATCGACCTCGACCGCCTCAACGTGAACGGCGGTGCGATCGCGGTCGGCCACCCCTTCGGGATGACCGGCGCCCGGCTCCAGAACACGATGATCAACTCGCTGGACTGGCACGACAAGTCCACCGGCCTCATCACCATGTGCGTGGGCGGCGGCCAGGGCATGGCGCTCATCCTCGAGCGGGTCTAGCCGGCGGTGGGCCCCCGCGGGCACTCGGGGCCGAAGGCCGTCTGGTCAACGCGGGGTCCGCTCTGCTTACACTGCCGGGGATGACGGACGACGGGGGCACCGAGACGGTCTGGCTTGACGAGGACGAGCAGCGCTCCTGGCGAGCGCTGCTCATGGGCATGACCCTGCTCCTCGACCGGCTGGACGACGACCTGCACCGGGCCTGCGATCTCTCGCTCGTCGAGTACGAGATCCTGGTCCGCCTGTCCGAGCGCGAGGGCCGCCAGATGCGGATGGCGCAGCTCGCCGACGCGCTCGCGCACAGCCGCAGCCGCGTCACGCACACCATCACCCGGATGGAACGCGCGGGCCTGGTGGCCCGTACGTCCTCACCGGAGGACGGCCGGGGCGTGATCGCGGCGATGACCGAGGCCGGCTACGACCTGCTCGTGCGCGTGGCACCGATGCATGTAGGCGGCGTCCGCGCGCATCTCGTCGACCTGGCCAGCCGGGAGGACTTCCGGGCCGTCGGCCGCGTCATGAACGCCGTGTCGGACCACCTGGTCGCCGCCCACCCCGAGATGGAGATGCGCAGGGCGTGACCGGCCGCGGCCGCCGACGTCAGTCGCGGGTCAGGCGGCGGTGGGTGACCCGGTGCGGTCGGGCCGCCTCCATGCCGAGGCGCTCGATCTTGTTCTCCTCGTAGGACGCGAAGTTCCCCTCGAACCAGAACCACCTGGCGGAGTCCTCGTCGTCGCCCTCCCAGGCCAGGATGTGGGTGGCTACCCGGTCCAGGAACCACCGGTCGTGGGAGGTCACCACGGCGCAGCCCGGGAAGTCGAGGATCGCGTCCTCGAGCGACGACAGCGTCTCGACGTCGAGGTCGTTGGTCGGCTCGTCGAGCAGCAGCACGTTGCCGCCCATCTTCAGGGTGAGCGCGAGGTTCAGCCGGTTGCGCTCACCACCGGAGAGGACGCCGGCCTTCTTCTGCTGGTCCGGGCCCTTGAAGCCGAACGACGCGACGTAGGCGCGGGAGTTCATCTCGAAGTTCGCGACCTTGATGAAGTCGAGACCGTCGGACACGACCTCCCACACGTTCTTGTTCGGGTCGATGCCCCCGCGGCTCTGGTCGACGTACGACAGCTTCACGGTGGTGCCCACCCGAAGCTCACCCTCGTCGGGTGTCTCGCTGCCGGTGATCATCCGGAACAGGGTCGTCTTGCCGACGCCGTTCGGCCCGATCACGCCCACGATGCCGGCTCGGGGCAGCGAGAAGGACAGGTCGCGCATCAGCGTGCGGCCCTCGAACCCCTTGGTGAGCCCGTGCGCCTCGAGGACGACGTCACCGAGACGCGGACCGGCCGGGATGTTGATCTCCGAGGTGTCGATCTTGCGCATCCGGTCGGCCTCGGCCGCCATCTCCTCGTAGCGCGCGAGCCGGGAGCGGCTCTTGGTCTGCCGCGCCTTGGCGTTGGAGCGGACCCACTCGAGCTCCTTCTCCAGCATCTTGGCGCGCTTGGCGTCCTTCTGGCCCTCGATCTTCAGGCGATCCTTCTTGGTCTCCAGGTACGTCGAGTAGTTGCCCTCGTAGGGGTGGGTCTGGCCGCGGTCGAGCTCGAGGATCCACTCGGCGACGTTGTCCAGGAAGTACCGGTCGTGCGTGATGGCGAGGACCGCACCCGGGTAGCTCTTCAGGTGTCCCTCGAGCCACTGGACCGACTCGGCGTCGAGGTGGTTGGTGGGCTCGTCGAGGAGCAGCAGGTCCGGCTGCTGGAGCAGCAGCTTGCAGAGTGCGACCCGGCGGCGCTCACCGCCGGAGAGGTTGTCCACGATCGCGTCCGGCGGCGGGCAGCGCAAGGCGTCCATCGCCTGGTCGAGGCGGCTGTCGAGGTCCCAGGCGTTCGCGTGGTCGAGCTCGGTCTGGAGGTTGCCGGCCTCCTCGTTCAGCTTGTCGAGGTCGGCATCCGGCTCACCCATGGACATGTAGAGCTCGTCGAGCCGGGCCATCTTGGCCTTGAGCTCGCCGACGGCCTCCTCGACGTTCTCCTGGACGGTCTTGCCCTCGGTGAGCGGCGGCTCCTGCTGGAGCATGCCGACCGTGGCGTCGGGATCCAGGATCGCGTCGCCGTTGTTGGCGTGGTCCAGGCCCGCCATGATCTTCAGCAGCGAGGACTTGCCGGTGCCGTTGGGCCCGACGACGCCGATCTTCGCGCCGTGCAGGAACGACAGGGTCACGTTGTCGAGGACGACCTTGTCGCCGTGGGCCTTGCGCACATTGCGCAGGGTGAACACATACTCCGCCATGGTCCACAACCCTAGTTACCCCGGCGGCATGAGACCTCATCGGGGCCGGTCGGCGTCTGTAGGGGTGACGGCCTCCACGGCGGAGGCGCGACGCGAGGGACGGAGGGCCCGTGGGCCGATCGAGGCACCTGGACACTGAGTTCGCGGAGTTCGTCGCCGCGCGCTCACCCCAGCTGTACCGGAGCGCCTATCTCCTGACCACCTCCTCGCACGCCGCGGAGGACCTGGTGCAGACGGCCCTGGCCAAGGCGTACGCCGCCTGGTGGCGGGTCCGCTCCGCCGACGACCCGGTCGCCTACGTGCACGGGGTGCTGGTCAAGTCGTTCCTCTCCGACCGGCGGCGGCGCAGCTCGACCGAGCTGCCGACCGCCGACCTGCCCGACCGGGTGACCACGGACACCGACCCGGCCGAACGGCTCGCGCTGCTGTCGGCTCTCGCGAAGCTGGCGCCGCTGGACCGGGCCGTGGTCGTGCTGCGCTTCTGGGAGGACCACAGCGTTGCCGACACGGCCGCCGAGCTGGATCTCAGCGAGGCGGCCGTCAAGAACCGCAGCCTGCGCGCGCTCCGGGCGCTGCGCGGTCTGCTCACCGAGCCGCAGACGAACGGGAGCACCCGATGACCGATCTGGACACCGACACCACCGCCGCCGAGCTGCACGCCCTCCTCGGCCGGGCGGTCGCCGACCTCGACGTCCCGGCCACGCGCCTGCACGACGCCTCGGTCCGGCGCGGCCGGGCGGTGCGCCGGCGCCGGCGCACCGGCGTCGTCCTCGGTGGCCTCGCCGCCGGCGCCGCGGTGGCGGCGCTCGCCGTGCCGCTGCTGGCGGCCGGCACCTCGACGGGGGGCCAGGTCGCGCACGAGGGGCGGGCGCTCCCGCCGCCCGACGTCGACGAGCCGGCGCCCGGGTGGTGGGACATGCCGGGCCTCGAGATGGACCACCGGCTGGGCTTCCTGCTGCCCGACCGGCTGTCGATCAGCATGACGATGTCGGCGGTCGACGATGGCTGGCTCCAGGTCGACGTGACCGACGACGACGGGGACGCGGGCGGCGTGAACGTCGTCCTCTACCCGCCCGCGGACGACGGCGGCGCGTTCGTCACCGACCTCACCACCTGCCCCGGCAACCTCTCGGCGCCCGACTCGTGCACCGAGGTGCGCAACGCGGCGGGCGACGTGGTCGGCCGGGAGTCGCGCACCGCCACCAGCGGGGTCGTCGTGGTCGAGGCGACCCACCTCACCCCGGACGGCGGCGTCGTGTACGCGGCCGCGTCCAACAGCTCCGACGCGAAGTGGGGTCGCGACTCCTCCACCGACACCGACCACCCGCCGATGACGCTCGCCGAGCTCCGCGCGGTCGTCGAGGCGCGGAGCTGGCAGCAGGACTGGGGCAGCTGACGCTCACGCGGCCGGCGTCTCGGCCACCGGCCGATCGGGCTGGCCGGGCTGCTCGGTCGGCTCGGTCGGCTCCGGCTGCTGCTTCGGCGTCCGGGTGAACTGGCTGGTGCCCCGGCTCAGGTCGTGACCGACGGCGGAGGCCTCGATCTCCAGCGCCTCGACCTCGACGTTGTTGCCGTTGACGTAGGTGCGCAGCTCCAGCCGGCCGTGGACCACGACCGGGTCGCCGCGCCGCAGCGAGCGGGCGGCGTTCTGTCCCAGGCCGCGCCAGCAGGTCACGGTGTACCACTGGGTGCCGCTCTCGGACCAGGTCTCGGTGCGGGGGTTGAACCGCCGCGGCGTGCAGGCGAGCCGGAAGCTCGCGACCGGCACCTCGCCGGCCTTGCGCAGGTCCACGTCGCCACCGATCCAGCCGCGCACGGTGATGGTGCTGTCGTTCATCGGGTCTCCTTGCCTCGGTTCGGGGTGTGGTCCGAGGCTCGGCGGGAGAGCCGACAGGTTCGAGGAGCCCCGGAGCGACCTGGGGAGAACCCGGGCGGGAGTGACGCGGTGGAGAGGAAGTGGGCTACCCGAGCACGCGGTCGAGTGCCGACCGCACCGAGGTGTACGCCGTCAGCTCCGCGTCCACCGGGACGACCACGAGCTCGCGCGACACCTCGGAGACCGCCGTGCGCAGCCGCTGGTCGGCGAGCTCGCCGCGCCTGCGGCCGACCCCCGCTGCTCCCAGACGGCAGACGAGGCCGAGCAGGATGCCGAGCACCAACCCGCCGACCAGCAGCACCAGCGCGAGCGCGACACCGGCCACCTGCGGCGTGTCGGGATCGGAGAGCTTCCCGGTGCCGAGGAGACCCCCGGTCCACACCAGCCCCACGACGGCCGCCGCGAGCAGCAGCCACTGCACGACGCGCACCAGCCACGCCCAGGCCGGCGTCCGGCTGGCGCCGACCTCGGTCGCCGCGAGCGCCGCGTCGAGTCGGTCACCGAGCTCGTCGAGCCGGGAGACCGACGCCCGGTGGACCGCGTCGACCCATGGTCGGTTCAGGCCGGCGGACACCTCGTCGGCGAGCGCGCGGACCTCGGTGTCGACGCGGGCGCGCTGCACCTGGGTCGCCTCCGGTACGGCGGAGCGCGCGCGACCGCTCAGCTGGCGGGCGTCGTCCCCCAGGTCGAGGTCGAGCCTGCGTGACGGGTCCGGCCTGATGCCGCCGAGCCAGCCGACGATCGGCCAGCCCGTGGCCCGGCCGACCTTCGCACGGGTCGCTCGCTCGACCGCGTCCACGACGACCGGCACGCCGGCCGCCTCCGCGAACGCCTCGTCGAGAGCCGCCACGCGTCCCTCGGACAGCGCGCGGGTCGGTGCACTGCCGGACTCCTCGGCGAGCCGGGCCGCCACGGCACGCACGTCGGCGTCGATCCGGGCGCTGGTCGCCTGCTTGTCGGCGGCGCGCCGGGCGATCTCGGCGCGCAGCTCGTCGATGCCGGTGCCCTGACGGGCGCTCACGGCGAGCACCGGCACCCGGTCGAGACCGTCCGCGTCGAGCAGCCGGCGGATGTCGTCGAGCATCGACTGGCGCCGCTCCTCGGGCACGGTGTCGATGTGGTTGAGCACGACGACCATCACGTCCTGGTGACCCGCGGAGGGCGCCAGGTAGCGGTCGTGGATCGCCGCGTCGGCGTACTTCTGCGGGTCCAGCACCCACACCAGCAGGTCCGCGAGGGCGACCAGCCGGTCCACCTCGAGGTGGTGGGCGACCTCGGTCGAGTCGTGGTCCGGCAGGTCGAGGAGCACGACCCCGTCCAGGTCGGACTGCGCGTTGCGCCGGCCCGAGTCGAGCATCGAGTCGCGGGTGGTCTGGTGCCGGGGCGGGATGCCGAGCCACTCGAGCAGCTCGTCGGCGCCGTCGGTGCCCCAGACGCACGCGGACGCCCACGACGTCGTCGGCCGGCGGACGCCGACCGCGGACAGCTCGAGGCCGGTCAGTGCGTTGAACGTCGAGGACTTGCCGGAGCCGGTCGCGCCGGCGATCGCGACCACCGTGTGCCGCGCGGAGAGCCGGAGCCGTCCGGCGGCGCGGTCGATGACCTCCTGGGCCTCGCCGACGAGGTCGTCGTCGAGGCGGCCGCGCGCAGCCTGGGTGGCGTCGTCGAGGCCCTCGATGCGGGCACCGAGGTCGGTACCGCGGGTCACCAGTTGCCTGGCCCCCTCGAGCGTGGACGTCATGTTCTCCCTCGGCGGCGGTGTTGCTGTCCCCAGACTAGGGGTTCACGTCGTGGATCGCCGTGTCGGCTCCGCCACGGGCCTGCTCGAACCGCCGGTCGTCGACCCGCCTGGAGGCGGCCCGCAGGGGCTCGGCGCTGTCCGTCGGCAGGTCGAGCCCCGCGAGCACGCCGTGGAAGCGCCGACGGTCCTCGACCAGCAGTCCGGCCATCCGGCGGTCGAGCGAGGCCGCCGCTCGCTCGACGAGATCCGCCACGGCCTCGGCACCGAGCACGGCGTCCAGCAGCGTGCGGCCCGGCCGGGCCGCCTCCGCCGCCCGGCCCTCGGCCGAGCTCGTGAGCGCCAGGACCATCAGCGCCGTGCCGAGGCCCTGCGCACCGTAGGCGAGGAACGTCGCGCTCGCCCTCTTCTCAGACGCCTCCGAGCGCACCAGCTCCACGACCTCCTGCTGCCAGCCGCGGATCTCGGCCTCCGCCCGCCGGCGGAGGTCCTCGGTGGCCCGCTCGAGGCCGGGCGCCAGCAGCGCCCGTCCGGCGTCGGACCCGGCCCACTCGGCGTGCACGCGCTCGGCAGCGGACTCGGCGTGGTCGAGCACCAGCGACTCGGCGCCGGCCTCGATCGCGTGCGCGACCCGGTCGGCAGCCTGTGGGGTGCCCTTCACGGCGTTCACGACCCTGTCTCGCAGGCGTCCGACCCGCTGGTCCAGGGAGCGGAGCAGCTCGCCGGTGCCGACCAGGTCCTGCCAGCGGGCGAGCACCTCGCCGCGCAGCAGGGTGCCGTCGGTGGCCTCGGCCGCCAGTGACGCGGAGGCGTCGTCGTACGCCGCGTCGGCGGCCGCCCTCAGCTCGTCCGCAGCCCCGAGCTGGGCCTCGACCGCGTCCGCGATCGTGTGCGACTGGCGCGCCAGCGTGCGGACGCTGCCGTCCAGGGTCCGCCGGACCACGCCCTCCCGGGCATCCGTGTCGGCCGCGAGGGCGACCAGCCAGGCGCGGATGTCGGCGACCTCGGCCGGCGGGAGCAGGCCGTCCTCGGAGACCGGTGCCTCGTTGACGGTGAACAGCGGTGAGTCCTTGAGGCCGCGGCTGGCCATCATCCGCGCCAGGTGCGCGGCCACGGTCTGGACCGCGTCGGCCGGGGTCCGGTCGAGCACGAGGGCGACGGCGGTCGACCGCTCGGCGGCCTGCTTGAGGTGCTGCCACGGCACCTGGTCGGAGTAGCGCGCCGCCGAGGTCACGAACAGCCACAGGTCGGCCGCGGCCAGCAGCTGCCCCGCCAGCACCCGGTTGTGCTCCTCCACCGAGTCGACGTCCGGAGCGTCCAGCACCGCGAGCCCCGCGGGCACCGTGTCCGCCGCCACCAGCTGCAGCGAGTGCGGGTCGTCGGTGCTGTGCTGGACGCGGACCAGGTCGGGCAGCAGCCGGTCCTGGCCGAACCAGTGCGCCTCGTCCGGGTGGTGCACCAGCACCGGCGACCGCGTGGTCGGGCGGAGCAGGCCGGAGGCGGTGACCCGGCGCCCGACGAGGGAGTTCACCAGCGTGGACTTGCCGGCACCGGTCGAGCCGCCGACCACGACGAGCAGGGGCGCGTCCACGCTCATCTGCCGCGGGATGGCGTAGTCCTCGAGCTGGTCGATCATCTGCTGCCGCGCGGCGCGCAGCTCGACGACGCCGGGGAGCTCGAGCGGGAGCCGGGCGGCCTGCAGCGCACCACGAAGCTGCACCAGGGCGGTGAGCATCCGGGTGTTCTGGTCGCGAGACACGCTCATCGAGTGGGTACCACCTGTCCGGGGAAAGCGATCGAGGGGCGCAGCCGGTCGATCCTCTGCAGGAACCGCTGGCCACGCGCCACGTAGTCGGGCGGAGGTGTCCCCCGCAGAAGACGGTAGTGCAAGAACCCGAGCTCGATGGCCGCCTGCTGGTACTCCTGCATGGCGCGCTCCGCTGGCCTCCCCCCGGAACGGCGTGCGTAGGCCCGCGCCGTACGCCGGGCGCCGAGGTCCACGACCCAGCCGATGTCGGTGGCCGGGATCAGCCCGCGCCGGGCCGCATCCGCGAGCGCGGCGGCGAGCATCCGGCGCTCGGAGCTGCGGGACCAGATCGCCAGCCCCAGCACCGCCAGGAACGCGGGTGCCATCAGCACGACGTACAGGACCGCGAAGTTGTCGAAGCCGTAGACGGTCGAGGTGTTCCAGATCGCGTGCGCTGCCACGGCACACCCGTAGCCCAGGACCGGCCACAGGAAACGCGCGGTGCCGCTGCGGGCGTTGACCGCGAGACCGACGCCGATGCCGGTGAAGGTCGTGAAGAGGGGGTGCGCGAACGGGCTGACGAGGCAGCGGACGACGAACGTGGTCGTGAGCGCGTCCGTCCCGCCGGGGCCGGAGCCGTCAGTGCCGTTGTAGGCGGCGGCCAGGTAGAGGATGTTCTCGGTGAAGGCGAATCCGATGCCGACCATGCCGGCGTACACGATGCCGTCGAGGACGCCGTCCAGCTCACCCCGCCGCCACCAGAGCAGGAGGAACAGGAAGAGCCCCTTGCTCGCCTCCTCCGAGAGCGGGGCGACCACCTCGAGGCTCTGCCGGTCGGTGAACGTGACGACGAACCCGCCGACGCCCTGCACCAGCAGCGCGACCGCCGTCGCCACGAAGCAGCCCCACAGCAGCCCGGCGGCGAGCAGCGTGCGCGGCTCGGGCTCGTAGCGGTCCAACCACAGGTAGCAGCCCACCAGCGGGCCCACCGGCACGGCGGCGAGCACGGTGGCCAGCAGCAGTGTCCGCGGTGCGCCCGAGAGCGCCAGGACGGCCAGCATCGCGAGAGCCCCGAGGGTCACCAGCACGGTCACGACGACCGTGAAGGCAACGCTCTCGCGGCGGGCTCCTCGCATGCCGCGCAGCCTATCGGTGGGTGTCCGGGCCCCTCCGGCCCCGGCGTACGATGGCGCCGTGAGCGAGCAGAGCACGCCGGAGACCGTCGAGCCCAGGACAGAGTCCCACGACCCCGCCGTACCCGCCGCGTACGCCGCATTCATGCGGGAGGGCTGGGGAGACCGCGAGCTCGACCTGGCCGTGGAGCCGGTCGCGGCCCGTGCCGCCGAGCGCCGCTCGAAGCTGGCCGCGACGTTCCCGGGCGACCGCCTGGTGCTGCCGGCCGGCACCTTCAAGGTGCGGTCGTACGACACCGACTACCGGTTCCGCCCCGACACCGCCCACACCTACTTCTCGGGCAACCAGACCAGCGACGCGGTGCTGGTCGTGGACGACGGGGAGTCGGTCCTGTACGCCCGGCCGCGCTCGTCGCGCGACACCGACGAGTTCTTCCGCGACCGGCAGTACGGCGAGCTGTGGGTGGGCCGCCGCCCGTCGCTGAAGGAGATGTCCGACGCGCTCGGGCTCGAGGTCCGCCACATCGAGGACCTCCCGTCGTTCGACGACGACCGCAAGACCCGCGACATCACCACCGACGACGACCTGGCCCGGGTCGCGTCCGAGCTCCGGCTCGTCAAGGACGCCTGGGAGGTCGAGCAGCTCCAGGAGGCCTGCGACATCACCACGCTCGGCTTCGAGGACTCGGTCCGCGAGTGGGACGAGGTGCTGAGGTACGGCGAGCGCTGGATCGAGGGCACCTTCTTCCGCCGCGCCCGCGCGATGGGCAACGACATCGGCTACGACTCGATCGTCGGCGGCGGCTCCCACGCGACCACGCTGCACTGGATCGACAACACCGGCCCGATCACGCCCGGCACGCTGGTGCTGCTCGACATGGGCGTCGAGAACCGCTCGCTCTACACCGCCGACGTCACGCGGACGCTGCCCGTGGACGGGCGTTTCACCAGCCTGCAGCGCGAGCTCTACGACCTCGTCCACGCCGCCCAGCAGGCCGGCATCGAGGCGATCCGCCCGGGTGAGCCGTTCAAGGTCGCGCACAACGCGGCGATGGAGGTGCTCGCCCACGCGCTGGCGGACATGAAGCTGCTGCCGGTGTCCGCCGAGGAGGCACTCGACCCGGACAGCCGCGTGTACGCCCGCTGGACCCTGCACGGCACCAGCCACATGCTCGGCATGGACGTGCACGACTGCGGCCAGGCCGCGCCCGCGGCGTACGCCGAGGGCACCCTGGCCGAGGGCATGGTGCTGACCGTCGAGCCCGGGCTCTACTTCCAGGAGGACGACCTGCTCGTCCCGGAGGAACTGCGCGGGATCGGCATCCGCATCGAGGACGACATCCTCGTGACCGCGAGTGGGTACGAGAACCTCTCCAGCGCTCTTCCGCGCACCTCGGCCGAGGTCGAGGCGTGGATGGACGAGCACCGCCGCTGACGCCCGGAGGCTTCCCCATCCCCTCTCGACCGCCACCACCGCCACGACGCCTGCGTGGATGGCAGGCGTCGGTGGCCGTGCTGTGCGTCTCCCTGGCCGCAGCCGGCTGCCTGGCACGGGACCCGCTCTCGACGACGGCCCGGGAGGATCCCCGGCCCGACGTCGTGCACGCGTGGAACCCGCCGGCCGGCGCGGACATGACACCGAACTACGAGTTCGTGGCCGCCCCGGACTTCCTCAACCAGGACGTGGGGGACGTCCGGAAGCTGCCCACGTGGAAGCCCGGTGACCCCAACTCCTGGACGCCCCAGCTCCAGCACTACATCGACGCCTTCCTCGACGACATCGCCGCCACCCATCCCGGCTCGGTCCTCGTCGCCGGTGACCTGGTCGAGGGCCGCTGGGGCCGCGACTACGGCGACACGGGCCTCTTCGGGCCCGTCGACACCGACGCCGAGCGTGCCGCCGCCGTACGACGTGCCGCGCGCTTCTACTACGCGGCCTACGTGAAGCGGTTCGAGGAGCGCGGGCTGACGGTGCACGCCGCGCTCGGCGACCACGACATCGGCGACAACCCGTGGGACGACACCAGCCCCTGGACGTCGTTCAAGCGCCACCACGTCGCGCTGTTCAAGCGGATGTTCGCGAGGTACCTGACCCGGAAGCCGTCGGGCGAGCCGCGCTACTCCGACCGGCCCTTCCGCACGTCGTTCGCGCACACGTCGTACGCCACCCACCTCTCCCCCGACGTCCTGCTGGTCTCGCTCGACGAGTTCCACCGCCGCGACGGCAACGTGCACCTCGAGGTGACCGGCGGTCAGCTCGCGTGGCTTCGCCACACCTTGGAGAGGGCGCGCGAGCAGCACGTCCCGTGGGTGATCGTGCAGGGCCACAACCCGGTGCTCTACCCGGTCCGCGAGGTGTCCTCCTCCGGCGGGCACATCGAGGGCGGCGAGGACTCGCCGCTGTGGCGCACGATGGCCCGGTACGGCGTCGACCTCTACATCAACGGCGAGGTGCACGCGACCACGATGCGCCAGGCTGACGGCCTCACCCAGGTGTCGACCGGCGGCCTGCTCTACCGCGGCCAGGCGACGTACATGCTCGCCCGCGTGTACGACGACCGGATCGACCTCGACGTCCGCCAGCTGCCCGGCACCGAGGCCGGTGCGAAGCTCTGGCAGACGACCGGGCTGCGGACCCGCGCGGGCACCGAGTGGCAAGGCGGCCCGAGCATCTCGATCGGCTCGATGACGCTCACGTCGGACGACCGCCCGGTGAACCAGGTCGGCCTGCTGCAGGAGTACGTGCCCTAGGTTCACCCGTTTCGTCCGAGACGGCCGGGGCCGGGGGGCCCGTACCGTCGGGCCGTGGAGCCTGTCTTCAACCGCCGTCTGGCGATCCTGCTCGCCATGGCGATGTTCGTGCTCGTCGTCGACACGTCGCTGATGAACGTGTCGATCTCGGCGGTCGTCCAGGACATCGACGCGACGGTGAGCGGCGTGCAGTCCGCGATCGCGCTCGAGGCGCTCGTGTCGGCGGCGTTCATCCTGATCGGCGGCAAGGTCGCCGACCTGATCGGCCGCAAGCTCGCCTACACCCTCGGCCTCTGCGCCTACGGCGTCGGCGCGGTGGCGATGACGCTCGCGCAGAGCATCCTGCCGATCATCGTGTTCTGGGCGGTCATCGGCGGCATCGGTGCGGCGCTGCTGCTGCCCGGCATGCAGGCGCTGATCCACGGCAACTTCGAGGGAGCGGCGCAGAAGCGCGTCTACGCCCTTGTCGGCGCCTCTGCGGCGATCGCGGCAGCCGTCGGCCCGCTGATCGGCGGCTTCCTCACGACCGCGCTCTCCTGGCGGGTCGGCTTCCTGATGGAGGCGCTGATCATCCTCGTCGTCCTGTCCGGCCTCGGCCTGGTGAAGGACGTGCCCTACGCCGGTCCCCGGCGCATCGACCTCGTGGGAGCGTTGCTCTCGGTGCTCGGCATGGGTGGCCTGGTGCTCGGGATCCTGGTCTGGCAGGAGGGCGGCGAGGCCGTCGGCGCGCTCATCGCCGTCGGGCTGGTCGGGCTGGGCTCCCTGGCGTACTGGCTGGTGCGCCGCAAGCGCTCCGGTCGCCCCGCACTGGTCGACCCCGTGCTCTTCGAGTCGCCGCACTTCAGGCTCGGCATCTCCAGCCAGATGCTCCAGCAGATCGCCCTCGGCGGCGCGATGATCACGCTCCCGATCTATCTCCAGATGGTCCTGGAGTACAACGCCCTGGAGGCCGGCCTCTCCCTCGCGCCGCTCTCGCTGTCGATGTTCGCGGTCTCCATGCTGGCCGGTCGCCGGGCCGCGCACCGGCGGGCCCCGACGATCGTCCGCCTGGGCTTCGCGCTGCTGATCGTCGGCATCGCCGTCGTGCTCGTGGTGGTGCCGCGGGCCGACTCCGGCTGGGCGCTCGCGCCCGCACTGGTCGTCACCGGGTCCGGGCTCGGCCTGCTCGTCTCGCAGCTGAACAACTACACGCTCGCGCCGATCGAGGAGGAGCGGGTCAGCGAGGCCGCGGCCGTGAACTCGGCCGCCGGCTCCTTCGGCCTGTCCTTCGGCCTGGCGTTCTCCGGTGCGATCATGCTGGCCGCCCTGTCGGCAACGTTCACCTCGATGGCGAACGACAGCACGGTCCTCCCGCCCGACGACAAGGCGCAGGTCGCCGAAGCGCTCGAGGACGACGCCCAGGTCATGAGCAACACCCAGCTGGAGCAACAGCTCGCCGGCGAGCCGGCGGCGGTGCAGGACGAGATCGTCCGGATCAACACCGACGCACGGCCGCGCGCCCTGCAGATCGGTCTGCTGGTGCCGCTGCTCGCCGCCCTGGCCGGTCTGGTGACGTCCTTCCGCATGGTCCGACTGCCCGATCTCGAGACGAAGTCGCACGCCGAGGGGCTAGAGCTGTAGCGCGCTCGCCGTCACGTCCGCCGGTGGAAGGTGACGTCGCCGTTGGGGTGGTGGGTGGTCCGGTAGTTGGTGTCGTGGGCGCGGGCGTGGTGCCAGGGGCACAGGGAGATGCCGTCGGCGAGGTCGGTGTGGCCGCCGTCGGTCCACCGGGTCTTGTGGTGGGCGTGCAGGCCGGTGGTGCGGTCGCAGCCCTGGGCGCGGCAGCCGCGGTCGCGGACCAGCATCGCGGTCCGTTGGGCCTCGGTGAACAGCCGCCGCTTGCGGCCCACGTCGAGGGGCTGGGAGTCGCCGTCCAGGACCACGGGGATGATCCCGGCCTGGCAGGCCAGCCGGCGGGCCAGGGCGGGGGAGATCTTCTCCCCGGTGTCCAACACCCCCGCCTTCTCGAGCCGGCCGAGCAGTACGTCGAGGTCGAGGAGCACCACCGCGGTGGCCGAGACGCCGCCGGTGGTCGGGAGCTGGTCGGCGGGGTAGCGCTCGATCAGCTCGCACAACGCGCGCCCCAGCGCCTCGGGGGTCTCCGGCCGCTCCACCCCGGGCCCCTGGGTGGCGGCCTGGTGTCGGGGTGCGGCCAGGGCGCCGAGCATCTTCCGCAGCGCGGCCCAGTGGTAGCTGGGCAGGGTGCCCCGGAAGTGCGCCTTGCCGTGGCCGTCGTCGTACCCGGTGAGCCGGCAGGCCTTGGCGGCGGCGGCCTCCTCCTTGGCCAGGAGCGCGGCTTCGCGGGCGTCGGCCTCCTCGGGGGCGACCACCTCGAACAGGTGCTTCCCGAGCCGGTTCAACGCCGTCGCGTCGTGGTGGCGGGCCAGCTCCAGCAGGTGCGCCTCGGCCGCGGCGACCTTCCCGGCCGGGACCGTGGAGGGCAGGTCCTCGACCCACCGGATCACCACCCGCGCCTGGTCGGCCAGCACCCGCCCGGCCGCCAACGCCTCCCGGGTCAGCGAGTGACCCTCGAGGTCACGCCCCAACCGGACCGCGGCATACGCGGCCGACCGGGTCGCCCTGGTCTCGTGCGCCAGCCAGTTCGCGGCACTGGACGCGCCGACGTTCTGGCCGACGTGCAGCTCCTCGGCGTGCGCCGCCACCCGGGCCTTCAGCTCGCAGACCTGCGCCTCCAACCGGGTCAGCTCGATCAGCGTCCCCGCCGTCTCGATGGCATCCATCGACCACACCGACGCATCCGCCACGGCGTCGGCCGCACCCCGCATCCGCGCGACCGCGACCGACACCCGGTGCCGAGGTGTGGTCATCGCTGTCATGGTTCAACTCAAGCACCGGCCACCGACACTGAGACCCTCAGAACCCTTGTTTTGACCAGCATTCGGACAATCCACGAAGATTCCTCAGCAGAAATTTCCCAGCAGCTGCCGCGGACCTGGAAGCCGGCAGATCGCGCCGCCCCGAGCACCCGTGCAGGGACGACTGATCTCCCGGCGCGGACCCGCAAGCCGGGAAGCCACGGCGACCACCCGCGCGCCGTACCCGCGTCGGTGCGTGTCGGTCGCCACCACCCAGGACCCGCAGCCAGCTGCGAGTCCAAGCGGCCCGCAAGCCGGGAAGCCTCAACGACCCGAGCCCGCCGTACCCGCTTCGCTGCCTGTCGGTCCGCACCCAAGCCAGCCCGCAAGCCACCGACAGTCACCGCGCTCGAGGAGCTCGACCATCTCCAGCCTGCCGGCAGCACTCAGTGCAGCGCCACCTTGAGCAGCACGACCACCAGCCCGAGCCCGAAGCCGGCCGCCGCGCTGGCGACGCAACCCCAGGTGTCGAGCCCGCCGCGCCGGCCGGCGACCCAGCTGTAGCGGGTGAGGAGTGCGATCGAGACGAGCAGCGCGATCCAACCCGCAGTCTTGATCTCCGCGCCGAACAGCCTGCTCCCGAGCAGCACGACGAGCGGCACCACGGAGGCGCCGAGGATCGGCCACGTCTCGTGGAGCCCGTGGCGGAGCGCCGCCAGCGGATGGTGTCCCCGGGTCAGCGAGCTGCCCACGGTGACGGCGTGCAGGTGCGCGAGCCAGTAGACGAACACCGTGCCGAGGATCGCGGCGGACACCTGCCAGATCGTGTCGCTGTGACCGGCCGTGTACGCGATCGCCGCGGCGCAGACGACCGTGCCGGTGATGGTGCCCTCCCCGCCGGCGACCAACCCGAGCGGGTCCCGGCGGGGGGCGTCCTCAGCCACCGCCGAACGTCTCCAGGAGCGTCTCGCGCTCGCCCTCGGTGAGGTTCGTGCTGATCAGGGTGGCGTCGCGACCGTGGAACCGCTCCCCGAGCCGGTCCAGGTTCGCGTTCTCGGTGACCATGAAGAGTGCGGACGTGCCCTCGGTGACCTCGGTGCGGATCCGCTCGAGGTCGCCCTTCGTGATGCCGGTGCCGTCGGTCGCCTTCACGAGGGCGCCGATGCCCGCGCCGACGACGACGCCGGCGACCGGGACCATGAACAGCGCGCCGCCCAGGATGCCCCAGAGCGCGCCCCAGCCGGCACCGCGCTTCGAGTCGTCGTGCTGGTGGCGCAGCTCGGGCTTGTCGGCGCCCGACGGCCAGGACATCACGGCGTGGTCGACGATCGTCACCACGCCGTCGGTCTGGGCGCTCCGCAGCGCCGTCTCGGCGTTCGCGGCGCCGTCGGGGTCGTTGAACTTCCAGACCGTGAAGGTGGTCACGTCGCTACTCCTTCTG
Organism: Nocardioides sp. URHA0032; assembly: GCF_000620645.1. GTDB lineage: Bacteria > Actinomycetota > Actinomycetes > Propionibacteriales > Nocardioidaceae > Nocardioides. The sequence continues at coordinate 309,252 of NZ_JIAV01000019.1, forward strand.
GTGGGCCGCGGCGAGCGCGGCGAGAGCGGATCGGGTCTTCATCTCCTGAGGGGCGCCGAGCTCGAGCCCGTGCCCGGCCAGGAAGATCTTGGTCTCGGCGGCGGCCTGGAACGCCTCCTGCGGGCTGCACTTCGCGGACAGCTCCATGATCCGGGAGCCGTCCGGGAGGAACCACATCTCGGCGACCAGGCGCCGGGGGTACGACGGGTGCTCGAACTTCGCCTTGAGCAGCGTCAGCGGTCCCAGGACGACGAGGTCCGCGAGGCCGATCCCGTCGGGCAGCCGTTCGAGCAGCACGCCCCGCTGATCGTCGGAGAGCACGTCGGCGAGCTCCCGCTCCCCCGCCATCAGGGCCTTCACACGCTTGTCCGGGACCTCGGACGTCAGCGAGCACGAGCACGTGTAGCCCTGCGGTGAGGCGTCCACCTCGACCTTGAAGCCGGCCAGCCGCCGCAGCCCCTCCGGTACGTCGGCCGGCAGCATCGGCCGCAGCTTCACGGTCGTGTCACCGGGCTTGCCCTGGGTCCGACGCGCCCGCACGACCAGCCCCGCGCCGAACAGCCGCAGGTCCGGTGTCTCGACGAACGCCACCTGCCGGACCTGGGCATCCAGCGAGTCGATCCCGAGCGACCGCAGGGCCGACCGGTGGTCGGAGTCCGGGACGCTGAGCTTCAGCTCGACGGCGTCCACGTCGGGCAGGATCGCGAGCAGGCCGGCGAGCTGGTCGGCCTCGTACGTCGGCAGTGCGCTCATGCGGGCACCACCTCTGCCCGGCGCACGAACACCTTGATCAGCTCCTCGACGAGGATGATCGAGGCGGCGATGCCGACGGCGATGCACCACTGGTTGAAGCTCAGCCCCGTGGTGTCGAAGATGCGCTCGAGGAAGTCGAGGCCGGTGATCGCGACGATCGCGAGCAGCGAGATGCCGTAGCGCCGGAGCTGCATCACGCCCGGGAACGTCTCTCGGTCGAACACGGTGTTGGTCTGGTCGCGGCACAGCAGCGCGGCGAAGAGATGGAACAGCGACAGCGTCGTCAAGAGCATGGTCGCGGCCAGGACGGGGCTGCCCTCGTGGTCACCGATCTGGTACGCCGCCAGCGAGCCGACGGTCATGACGGCGCCCTGCACGCAGAGCCGGATCCAGTTGTTGCGCGACAGGACCGGGGCGCCGACGGGGCGGGGAGGACGCGACATCAGCCCTCGGGCCGGCTGGTCGAAGCCCAGCGCGATCGCCAGGGGAATGTCGACGACCATGTTCAGCCAGAGGATCTGGAGCGGGTTGAGCGGGGCGCCGTTCGCGATGCCGATGATGCCCGCGCCGATGAAGATCGCGATGTAGGCGACCAGCGTCGACATCTGGAAGCGGAGGTACTTGAGCAGGTTGTCGTAGAGCGTGCGCCCGTACGACACGGCTCCGACGATCGTCGCGAAGTTGTCGTCGGTGAGGATCATGACCGCGGCCTCCTTGGAGACCTCGGTGCCGGTGATGCCCATCGCGACGCCGATGTCGGCGGTCTTGAGGGCCGGGGCATCGTTCACGCCGTCCCCCGTCATCGCGACGACGTTCCCCTTCTCCTTGAGCAGCCGGACCAGCCGCACCTTGTCCTCGGGCGCCACGCGGGCCACGACACCGATCTCGTCGAGCTCGGTGTGCAGCTGCTCGTCGCTCATCGCCGCGAACTGGGTGCCGGTGACGGCCCGGCCCTCGATGCCCAGCTCCCCGGCGATCGCGGCCGCGGTGGTGGCGTGGTCGCCGGTGATCATCCGGACCCGGATGCCGGCGTCGCGACACTCCGCGATCGCCGTCCGGGCCTCGGGCCGCGGTGGGTCGACGATGCCGACCATCGCGAGGAGCGTCAGCTGCCGGACCAGACCGATCAGGTCGCTGCCCGCCTGGACGGTGCCCGGCTCGAAGTCGCGCTGCGCGACCACCATGACCCGCTCACCGGCGTTCGCGATGGCGTCGTTGGCCTCGAGCGCCAGGTGCCGGTTGTCGTCGGTGATCGGCACGATGCTGCCGTCGGGATCACGCAGCGTGGTGGCCCGGGCGATGAGCACGTCGGGCGCGCCCTTGACGTAGCAGCGCACCACCGGCCGGCCGTCGTCCGCGGTCATCTCGTGGAACGTGGCCATGAACTTGTAGTCGGAGTCGAACGGCACCTCCGCCACCCGGGGCAGCGCCGCCCGGGTCTCGGTGATGTCGAGACCGCCCTTGGCGCCGAGCACGATGAGGGCACCCTCGGTCGGGTCGCCGATCAGGCTCTCCCCGTCGAGGACGGCGTCCGCGCACAGCACCATGGGCAGCAGGTAGGGGTCGAGGTCGTAGTGCTCGCCGCCGACGTGGTTGATCTGGCCGCGGGTGCTGTAGCCCTCCCCCGAGACGGTGTAGCGGTTCCGGCCGGGGATCACCAGCTCGCGCGCGGTCATCTTGTTGAGGGTGAGGGTCCCCGTCTTGTCCGAGCAGATCGCCGATGTCGAGCCGAGGGTCTCGACCGCAGGGAGCCGCTTGACGATCGCGTTGCGGCGGGCGATCTCACGGGTGCCCATCGAGAGCAGCGCCGTGACGACGGCCGGCAGCCCGGTCGGGATCGCGGCGACCGCCAGCGCGACACCGGTGACGAACAGCGTGTCGAAGGACTCCCCGCGGGCCAGGCCGAGCAGCACGACGAGCACCAGGGCGACGGCCGCGATCGAGGCGATGATCTTCGACAGCGAGTCCAGCTGCTTCTGCAGGGGAGTCTTGCCGGCCTCCGTGTTCGCCAGCATGTCGGCGATGTGGCCGATCTCGGTGCCCATCCCCGTCGACGTCACGATCAGCTCGCCGCGGCCGCGGGTCACCGAGGTGTTCATGTACGCCATGCAGGTGCGGTCGCCCAGGGGTACGTCGTCGCCGGGCACCGGGTCGGTCGACTTGCTGACCGGCAGGCTCTCGCCGGTGAGCGCGGCCTCCTCGATCTCGAGGGTCGCCGCGAGCGCGACGCGGGCGTCGGCGGGCACCAGGTTCCCGGCCTCCACCAGCACGACGTCCCCGGGCACCAGCTCCTGGGCGTCGATCTCCAGCGCCTGCCCGTCCCTGCGCACCCGGGCGATGGTCTTCATCATCTGGGAGAGCGCCTTGACGCTCTCCTCGGCCTTGGCTTCCTGACGGAGCCCGATCACGGCGTTGAAGACGGTCAGGCCGGCGAGCACGACCGTCGTACCGGCGTCGCCGGTGACGACCTGGTTCACGAGCGCCGCGGCCAGCAGGATGATCTGCATGAAGTCCTGGTACTGACGCAGGAAGGCGCGCCAGGCCGGCTCCTTCTTGCCGGCGGCCAGCCGGTTCGGGCCGTGCGACGCGAGCCGCGAGCGTGCCTCCTCGGCGGAGAGCCCGACGGCCGGGTCGACGCCCAGGTCCCGCGCGACCTGGACGACGTCGGCGGCGACCGGCGAGGCGATGACGTCCACGGATGTCATGAGCCGATCGTGCTGACCACCTGGGTGGTGACGCCTCACCCCCGGCGGGGTGGGCCGGGACAAGCCACCCGAAGCGGGTGAACCGCCGTACTCCGGCGAGTGGCACCGTCGAGACATCCTGATCCCTGAGGAGGGACTGATGACCCAATCCACCCTCGACGTCGGACCCGTCGACTACCTGGCCGTCGAGTTCCCGGGAGCCAAGCTCACCGGTGAGGCGTTCGCTGCGCTCGTCGACCTCGTCGACCGCGGCATCATCCGCGTGCTCGACCTGCGCGTCGCCGTCGTGAGCGCCGACGGCCAGTTCGCGGCCGTAGCCCTGACCGACCTCGACGGCGACGGCGAGCTCGACCTCGCGGTCTTCACCGGCGTGGAGTCGGGCCTGCTCGACGACGAGGACCTCGCCGCGAGCGCGGCCCTCGTGGGTGAGGGTGACGCGGTGGCGGTGCTGCTCTACGAGAACACCTGGGCCGGCCCCTTCGTCTCGGCGCTCCGCCGCCAGGGTGCCGACGTCATCGCGAGCGGGCGCATCCCGGCCGACGAGGTCATGGCCGCGCTCGACTCGCTCGAACAGGAAGGCTGATCCATGGGACTCATCGGTGGCATGGCGCGCACCGCGGTGGTCGCCGGTACGGCGACGGCGGTCTCGAACCGCGTCTCCCGGCGGCAGGCCGGGCGCTGGCAGCAGCAGTCGGACGCGCAGGCGTACCAGGAGCAGCAGTACGCCCAGCCGGCCTACGCGGCTCCCCCGCCGCCCGCTCCGGTCGCCGCGCAGGACGACGACGACCTGATCGCGCAGCTGGAGAAGCTGGGCGGGCTGCGGGACAAGGGCATCCTCACCGACGAGGAGTTCGCGGCGCAGAAGGCGAAGCTGCTGGCGGGCTGACGTGCTGGTCCAGCGCGGCAGGTTCGACTCGCCGTTCTTCCGCTCGAAGCTCCGTGTGCCGGGTGCTCCGGAGCACTTCGTGCACCGGAGCCGCCTGACCGCACTGCTGGACGACCTCGCGACGTACCCGGTCACGGCGATCGTCGCTCCGGCCGGATCCGGGAAGACGGCCGCGGCCGCCGACTGGGTACGCCGTACCGACCGCCCGACCGCGTGGCTGACGCTGAACGACTCCGACCGCGACCCCGCGCAGTTCTGGGCGGCCACGGCCGCGGCGCTCGAGAGGCTGGCCGAGGCGCCCGCAAGCGTCCTGGTCGTCGACGACGTGCACCGGATCGACGACCTGCCCGAGTCCCGGGCGGCGCTCGAGGAGTTCGTCGAGCGGCGCCCCGAGTGGCTGCACGTCCTGCTGCTGGGTCGCCGCCGGCCGCCGCTGCCCGTCGACCGGCTGCGCGCGAACGGCGCGCTCGCCGACATCGACTTCGACATGCTGCGGTTCTCCGACGAGGAGGCGCTGGCGATGCTGACCGGGCTCTGCCCCGACGCCGCCGCCGACGACCTGGTCGGCATCGCCGGGTGGGCGGACGGGTGGGCGGCCGCGCTCCAGCTCGCGGCGCTCGCCGTCCGCTCCCGTCGGGAGCTGCCGTCCGGGCCGGACCGGCTGGTCGACAGCTACGTGTGGCACGAGGTGCTGCGGGCCGAGCGCTCCGAGCTGGTCGGCCTGATGCTGTCGACCGCGGTCGTGGACCGGATGAACTACGGACTCGCGGAGACGCTGACAGGGCGTCCCGACGCCGGCGACCTCCTGCTGGAGGCCGAGGAGCGGGGGCTGTTCGTGACCAGCCTCGCCCCGGGCGGATGGTTCGAGGTGCACGGGCTGGTGCGGGAGATGCTGCTCGTCGAGCTCCAGCGACGCTGGCCCGAGCGGTTGTGCGAGCAGCACCTGCGCGCCGCCCAGTGGTTCGAGGGCATGGGCGACGGCGCCGCCGCCCTCGAGCACTGGCTGGACGCCGGCGAGCCCGCGGAGGCGCTGCGGCTGCTGGCGGCGATCGTGGTGAGCCTGGTGGACAGCGGCCGTACGGCGCTGGTCGAGCGGGTCCTGGACCGGATCCCGCCGGAGGTGAGCGGCGCCGACGACACCACCCGGATGAGGGACTCCTGGTGCCGCCTGCTGATCGGCGCCCCGGGTGGCGACCCGGTGACGACGGCCGACTGCGACGTGCTGCAGGCGCTGGCGGCGTACGTCGCCGGGGACTGGCCGGCGGCGATCGCCCACGGACGGGGCGGGTCGATGGACGACCCCCTCGGCAGGTTCGGCTGGAGCATCGCGGCGCACTCGATCGCGGCGCGCGAGTCCTGGGACGACGCGGACCCGCTCGTCGAGGAGGCGCGACTCGCGGTCGGCGCCACCAGCGACCGCCGGCTCGCCCACGAGACCGCCCGAGCCGTCGGCCTCGCCCTGGCCGGGCACCCGCTCGACGCGATCCGGGTCGCCGCCGGAGTGCGCCCCGTCGTCGCGGACGCCGAGATGGCCACCCTGCTGGAGATGCTGGACCTGGCCGGAGCGGTCGCGACGCGGGAACTCGGCGATCGGGAGGACGCGGAGACGGCGCTGCGCCGGCTGGCCGCCGACGAGACCCACGCCAGCACCTACGTCGACGTCCTGGCCGGCCTCGAGCTGATCGAGGCACGACTCGCCGAGGGCGACGTGGCGGAGGCCGAGCGGCTGCTGCGGGACGCCGACCGACCGGGCCCGCACCGGGGCCGGGTCGCGCGGGTCGCCGTCCTGGTGGCGCTGGCACAGGACGACGTCGCCGCCGCCGAACGGTGCGTCGCGGAGCTCGACGACCCGTTCTGGGGCCCCCTCTCCGAGGCGCGGGTGCACCTCGCCCGCGGCCTCCGTGCCGAGGCCGCCGAGGCAGTGCAGCGCGCGACGCCGCGCTGCACGCGCCATGAGGTGGTGCGCGGGCTCGTCCTGGCGCGGGCGATCCTGGGCGAGGACAGGGAGGCCGCCGCGAAGTCGGTGGCGTTCGCCGCCGAGCTGGCCGCGGAGCACGGGATGCTCCAGTCGGTCGCGGCGGAGGGTCCGACGGTCCTCGAGCTGGTCGAGCTGGCGGCGTGGCGGGTTTCCGACGCCTGGCTGGACCGGCTGCGCCGGGCGCTCACCACCGAGGCGGCGCCGGTCCTGCCGACCGCGCAGCTGGTGGAGCCGCTGACCGAGCGGGAGCGCGACGTGCTGCGGCTGTTGCCCAGCCGGCTCACCCTCCGCGAGATCGCAGGTGAGCTGTTCGTCTCGCAGAACACGTTGAAGTTCCACCTGCGGGTGATCTACCGCAAGCTCGGCGCGAACTCGCGCGCCGACGCGGTCGCGACGGCGAGGGCGCTGCGCCTGCTGGCCAGGGGCTAGGACACTAGGGGCGGTAGACCTTCCGCTCCTGGCGCTCGAACTCCTCCGCGGACAGCACGCCCCGATCCACCAACTGCAGGAGCGCGCGCAGCTGGTCGACCCGGCGCACCGCGCCGGGTCGCTCGACCGGGACCGGGTCGAGGGTCGGTCGCCGGCGCAGCAGGTCCAGGTGCTGCCGACGCGAGGCCGCAACGCGCCTCACGGTGCACCGTCCGCCGGCCGCGAGCGCCGCGCCTGCTCGAGCCGGTGCCGCGGGATGCGCTCACCGCCGACGATCCGGCCGCCGCTCGTGCGAGCGGCATCGGCCAGCAGCTGGGCCCACCGGTCCTCGACGACCAGGATCAGCGCCGAGGTGCCGGGCTGGAGGGCACCCGACGCGAGGGCGATGTCGTCCTCGCTCAGCAGCCCCCCGACCTCGCCCTCCACGTCGCGGAGGTCGGCGAGGCCGGAGAGCTGCTCGGGCTCGACGACGGTGCCCCGGCCGTCCGCGCCCGTGGTCACCCCGACCAGGTCGAGGATCCGGATCCGGGCGGACTCGACGAGCTCCCGCAGGGCAGCCGCCACGGCGACGGTCGAGGACAGCTCCGGCACCGCGATGACGACGTACTCGACCAGGTCGAGGTCGGTGTCAGGCTGAGACATGGCTGGTCCCCGTCCGCCGTACCGATGTCAGACGAGCAGCTTGGCCTTGGCCGCCTGGAACTCGTCGTCGGTGATCGCGCCCTGGTTCTTGAGCTGGTGCAGCCGCTCGATCTCCTGGGCCGCGCTGGAGCCGCCACCGCCGCTGCCGGCGACGCTCTGCACGTACTCGCGCATGTGCTGCTCCTGGCGTGCGTGCTCCCGGACCGCGTGCTCGCCCATCTTCTTGCCGCGCGCGATCAGGTAGACGAAGACACCGAGGTAGGGCAGGAAGATCACGAAGACGGTCCACAGGGCCTTGCCCCAGCCGCCCAGGTCGTCGCTGCGGAAGATGTCGCTGAAGACCGAGATCAGCAGCCAGATCCAGATGAAGAACAGGAAGAACCAGAGCATCGTCAGAAATGCGTCCCCGACGGTGTACTCGAACACGGTTGTCACGATGAGCCTCCTGGCTGGTCAGATGTGAGCACATGCTCGGGACGGCGCGGGTGGTCCCGCACCACCCCCGACGGGGTAGACGTCTCAGCGGTAGTTCTTCATCTGGACGCTCAGCGACCACATCACGAGCGCGTAGAACGCGATGACGATCACGGACCAGATGGGGTAGTGCGGGAGCGCGGCGAAGTTCGTCAGGATCCCGAGGCCGGCGACGATCATGCCGCCCAGCTGACCCCAGCCGACGCGCCTGATGATGCCCACTGCGACCGCGATCGAGATGACCCCGAGGACGACGTGGACCCAGCCCCACACGTCCATGTCGAACTTGTAGAGGTAGTCGCTGCCCTGCGAGTACAGGTCGTCGTTCGCGATGGCGGAGGCGCCCTGGAGGATGTCCAGCAGCGCCACCACGATCAGCAGGACGCCGGCGAACGTGGCCGTGACGTCCGCGACCGCACCCTTCGTCGAGTAGTCGATCTCGTACCTGGACTCAGAGCTCATGCGTGGCCTCCTCGACACCCTTTCGGGAATGGTCCGCGCGTCCGGGGTGGCGCGGCATCACCCCACCGGGGGTGGGGTCTTGCGCCGGTGCCGGCGGGCGACGAGGACACCGACCAGGACCGCGCCGGCGAGCACCAGGCCGCCGACCAGCCACCACCAGCCGGTCGAGTCCTCCTCGGTGGCCTCGGTCGACTCCTCCGGGCTCGGGGACGCGCTCGCCGTGGGCGTCGTGGTCCCGGTCGCGACGGGCGTGGGCGTGACCGTCTCGGTGACGGTCGCGGTTCGTGTCGGCTCTGGAGTCGTGGTCCTCGTGGACGACTCGCTCGCCGTCGGCGTCTCGCTGTCGGTCGGCGGTGCCGACGTCGGACCGACGGTGCTGCTGCTGTCGGTCTCGCTGGGCTCGTCGCTGGGCTCGTCGGTGGGTGCCAGCGTCCGCGTCGGGCTCGGCAGGGTCCGGCTGGGCGACAGCGTCGGCGAGATAGAGGGGCTCGGCCGGTCCCCGGGCGACCCGTCGCTGCCGCAGCCGGTGAGCAGGGCGAGCGCCAGCGCGCCGAGGGCGAGGCGAACCCCGGTCACGACCGTCGGTACCTCTGGAGGAACATCGCCTCGGCCGTGGCCAGCCGCTCGATCTCGCCGGGGTCGACACTCTCGTTGGGGGCGTGGATCAGCGCCAACGGCTCCTCGACCCCCATCAGGACGATCTCGGCGCCGGGGTAGGTGTCGGCGAACACGTTGCACAGCGGGATCGAGCCGCCCTGGCCGAGCAGCACCGCGCCGACTCCGTATGCGTCGCGCATCGCCCCGAGCATCGCGTCGTACGCCGGGCCATCCGTCGCGGCCCGGAACGGGCTGCCGGTGGCCTCGGTCTCGACGGTCACGGTGACGCCCCACGGGGCGGCGGTGGTCAGGTGGTCCGTGAGTGCGGCGAGCGCCTCCTCCGGCCCGGTGCCGGGTGGGATCCGCAGGTTGAGACGGGCGCTGGCGCGGGGCACGATCGCCGCGGTCGAGCCGACGACGGGCGGGCAGTCGATGCCCAGGATCGTCAGCGCCGGGCGGGCCCAGAGCATGTCCGAGACCGAGCCGGAGCCGAGCAGCGACTCGCCCTCGGCGAGCAGCGCGTCGGACCGGAAGGACGCCGGGTCGTACGGCGCGCCCTCCCACGTCTGCGCGTGGTCGAGCCCGGTGACCGTGGTGTTGCCGCCGGCGTCGCGCAGCGACGCGAGCATCTGCACCAGCGCGGCGAGCCCGTCGGGAGTCGGCCCGCCGAACATGCCGGAGTGCAGCTCGGTCGGCAGCGCCTCGACGTGCACCACCACGTTGACCATGCCGCGCAGGCTGACGGTGACGGCCGGGGCACCCACGGCGGCGTTGCCCGTGTCGCAGACCAGGATCGTGTCGGCCCGCAGCAGGTCGGCGTGCCTCGGCACGAAGTCCTCCAGGCCGCCGGTGCCCTGCTCCTCGGAGCCCTCGACGACCAGCTTGAGGTGGACCGGCACGTCGTCGCCGAGCGCTCGCAGCGCGGTGAGGTGCATGAGGATGTTGCCCTTGCAGTCGGCGGCGCCGCGACCGAACCAGCGACCGTCGACCTCGGTGAGCTCGAACGGTGGGGTGCGCCAGGCGTCGTCGTCGAGCGGCGGCTGGACGTCGTAGTGGGCGTACAGCAGGACGGTCGGCGCGTCCGGGTCGGTGGCGGCGCGCGACCCGACGACGGCGTTGCTGCCGTCGGCCGTCTCGTGCAGGCCGATGTCGTCGAAGCCGAGTTCACGGAACGCCTCGACCACCCACTTCGCGGCGCGCGCACACTCTTCTGGTGGGAACTGCCGGGGATCGGCGACCGACGGGATCGCGACCAGGTCGGCGAGCTCCCCGCGGACCCGCGGCATCAGCTCCGAGACGCGGGCCCGCAGGTCGTCGGTCATCCCCGGATCACGTCCCCGAAGTCGAGGTCCTGGACGGTGTCCTTGAAGTCTGCGAGCTCGTCGGGGCAGTAGACCTGCAGCGCGATCAGCTGGCCCTGAACGACGCGGTTGTCCGCGATGATCGGCCGCTGGCCGGGTCCGGTGGCCCCGTTGACGAGCTGGCCGAACAGGATCGCCTTGCGCAGGGCGCTGCCGGGGTCCTCGCACAGTGCGCCGCCGTCGTCGCCGAGGACGCGCACGATCTGGTCGTGCGACGGTGCGCCGAGCCCCGCGTCCTGCAGGGCCGCGGTCAGCTGGTCTGCCTTGTCCTGGGCCTGCTGGCTGGCGCGGGCCGAGCTGAACGTGAACAGACCGATGACCATCGCCACGACGAGGAGCCCGATCGCGACCCAGTAGATCCAGGTCCGCTTCGGGTCCTCGACCTCGTACCCGCTCACGACGCCACCCCCTCGGCAGTCTCGGGCTGCTTCCAGCCGGGCTTGCGGAAGCGGTAGAAGAGGAACGGCACCAGCAGCCCGAGACCGAGCGCGCCGCCACCGACGATCAGGAAGTACGTCGCGTTGCTGCCGCCGCCGAACTGCGAGGGCGGCACGAAGCCGATCAGCAGCGCCGCCAGCGACGCGGCGAAGCCGACGCCGCACAGCCCGATCAGCATCGGCGCTCGGAAGCCGCGTGGATGGTCCGGGTCCTTGCGGCGCAGCTGGACCGCCGCCACGAACATGAGCAGGTACATGATCAGGTACACCTGCGTCGTGATCACCGAGAAGATCCAGTACGCGCTCGACACGTCCGGGATCAGCGCGTAGCCCAGCGCGATCACGGTGGTGACCGCGCCCTGCGCGACCAGGATGTTCTGCTGGACACCGTGCTTGTTCAGCCGCTGCAGCCATGGCGGGAGGTAGCCCTCCTCGCGGGAGATCAGCAGCAGACCCTTGCTGGGTCCGGCGAGCCAGGTGAGCATGCCGCCGAGCGAGGCGGCGACCAGCATGATGCCGAAGATCGGCGTCAGCCACTGGGTCCCGAACTCCGCGAACACGGCGTCGAACGCCTGCATCACACCGGCGGTGAGCGAAAGGTCCTCGGCCGGCACGATCCAGCTGATCGCGAGCGCCGGGAGGATGAAGATGAGGAGCACCATGCCCATGGCGAGGAACATCGCCTTCGGGAACTCCTTGTCCGGCTTCTTCAGCGAGCCGACGTGCACGGCGTTCATCTCCATGCCGGAGTACGACAGGAAGTTGTTGACGATCAGGACCAGGCTGGAGAGCCCCGCCCAGGCGGGCAGCAGGTGCGCGGAGTCCATCGGCGCCGCGGACTCGTTCCCTTGGCCGAGGAACACCACGCCCAGCAGCACGAGCACCACGCCCGGGATCAGGGTGCCGATGATGAGGCCACCGCTGGCGAGCCCGGCGACGCCCGCCGTACCGCGAGCCGAGACCCACACGCCGCTCCAGTAGACGATCACGATCACGCAGGCCGTCCACACCCCGCTCGACGCGAGCGAGGGGTTGATGACGTAGGCCAGGGTGCTGGCGACGAAGCCCAGCAGGCTCGGGTAGTAGAAGATGGTCATCGCGAACTGGCACCAGACGGCGAGGAAGCCCATCGGCTTGGAGATGCCGCGCGACACCCAGTTGTAGATGCCACCCTCGTACCCGGACGCGAGCTCGGCCGACACCAGTGAGGTCGGCAGCAGGAACACGATCGCCGGGACGATGTAGAGGAACACACAGGCCAGGCCGTAGACCGCCATCGTCGGCGCGGCCCGCAGGCTCGCCACCGAGCTGGTCGTCATCATGGCCAGGGCGACCCACGAGATCCAGTGGGTGGCGGGCGTCGCCCGCGTTCGCGCGACCACCGGCTCGTCGGCCGGCACGTCCATCGCAGTCATCGATGCCTCCTGAGACGGGTCTGGTCGTGCTCACTCTGACGCCCGTGAACCGCGGTGGGGGTCACCTGCAACGGGTGATCACGCGACGACCTGCAGCGCGCGGTCGGTGTTGTTGAAGCGTCGCCCGCCGCCGGCGGTGACGGTGACGATGTCCTCGATCCGCACGCCGAAGCGGCCGGTGAGGTAGACCCCGGGCTCGACCGAGAAGCACATGCCGGGCACCAGCGGCAGCTCCTCGCCCTCGATCATGTACGGCGGCTCGTGCGTCGTCGTCCCGATCCCGTGCCCGGTCCGGTGGATGAACTGCTCGCCGTACCCCGCGTCGGTGATGACCCTGCGGGCGGCGCGGTCGACCTCCTGGCACGCGATCCCGGGGCGGACGGCGTCGACGCCGGCCTGTTGCGCCAGGCGGACGACCTCGTGCACCTCACGGATCTCGGCGGTCGGCTCGCCGACGCAGACGGTGCGGCTGGTGTCGGAGCCGTAGCCGTCGCGCAGCCCGCCGAAGTCGAGCACCACGCAGTCGCCGACCTCGATGACCCGGTCCCCCGCCTCGTGGTGGGGGTTCGCGCCGTTCGGGCCGGAGCCGACGACGGTGAAGTCGACCCGCTCGTGGCCGAAGCTCCGCAGCAGCTCGGCGAGGTCACGTGCCACGTCGGTCTCCTTGCGCCCGGAGAACCGGACGCCCAGGATCTCGCCGTACGCCGCGTCCGCGGCCGCGCCGGCCGCCTCCAGACGAGCCAGCTCGTTGCCGTCCTTGACCGCGCGCAGCATCGGCAGCCGGTGGGTGAGCGAGTGGTACGCCGTGCCCGGCAGCGCGGCCTGCAGTCCGAGCAGGTGCAGCGCCCAGGCGTTGTCGGAGATGCCGTAGGTGCCGTCCGGGCGGAGCATGGCGCCGGCCGCGGCGAAGGGGTCGGCGCCGTCGGTCCAGTCGGCGAGCGTGGTCGCGCCGGCCCCGACGGCCGCCTCGGCGTCCGGCCGCTCGAGGGTCGGCACGAGCAGCGTCGGCTCCCGGTCTGTGGTCAGGAACAGCATCGTGAGGCGCTCGGTGATCGCGGTCGGCTGGTAGCCGGTGACCCAGTACAGGTCGGGGCCGGGCGTGATCAGCACGCCGTCCAGCCCGGCCGCGCGGCCCTCCTCGACGACGCGGGCCATCCGCGCCGCGTAGTCGTGGCGGGTGAAGGGCACGGCACTCACGAGGCACTCCCTGCGGCCGAGGTCGGGATGGTGTGGAGGTGGGCCGCTGCCGAGGCCGCCGCGTCCTGGATGGTGCCCTGCGCCGCCCGGTGCCGCCGGATGGCGACGAGCGCGAGCAGGATGCCGAGGGCGCTGATCACGGCCATCAGCCAGGACGCGGCGGCGAGGCCGGAGGCGAGGGCGTCGGAGGCGCTGGCGCCGTCGTCGAGGTGGTTGGCCTGGACGCCGCCGTAGATGCTGGCCGCGAGCGCTGTCGCGACCGCCGCCCCGACGTACCGCGCCATGTTGGAGACGCCGGAGGCCTCACCCACCTGCTCCTGCCGGACGCACGAGGTCGCGGCGGACGACGACGGGCCGTTGGAGAGGCCCATCCCGACCGCGATCGCGAGGATCGGCAGCAGGAACGCGGCGTACTGCCACCCGGCGTCGACGAGGCCGATGCCCACGAACCCGGCGGCCATCAGGATGAAGCCGACGCCGATCACCTGGCGGCCGCCGAGCCCGTTCGACAGCCTCGGGACGAACGGCGCGACCACGACGAGCCCGACGGTGGCGGGCAGCGTCGCGAGGCCCGCCTCGAGCGGGCTGAAGCCGAGCGCCGCCGGGTTCTGGAAGTAGAGGCTGAGCAGGTACATCAGGCCGTTGATGGTGCCGGCGCCGATCAGGATCGCCAGGGTGGAGCCGACGAGGATCCGGTTGCGCAGCAGCGCCAGGTCCAGGAGGGGTACGGCGACCCTCTTCTCGGTCAACACGAAGAGGAACCCGGCCACGACCGAACCCGCGAAGCAGCCCAGCGTGGCCGCAGACAGCCAGCCCCAGTCGCCGCTCTTGGTGAACCCGTAGATCAGCGGCGCCAGGGTGAGCGCGATCAGGACGGTGCCGAGGTAGTCGATCGCGCCCGTGCGGTTCTCGTCGCGCGACTCCTGGACGGTCGCGTAGGTGAGCAGCATGCAGACCACGGCGACGCCCGCGTCGATCCAGAACAGGCCCTGCCAGCCGGTGAGGTCGACGAGGAGACCGCCGAGCAGCGGCCCGGCGGCGGCGCCGACCGCGGCCGCGGCCCCCCAGAGCGACACGAACTTCAGCTGCTGGTCGCCCGAGGTCGCCACCGTGAGCAGGCTCAGGCCGCAGGCCAGGATGGTCGCACCCGCGGCGCCCTGGATGAGGCGTCCGGCGATGACCATGCCACCGCTCTGCGCCACGGCGATGAGCACGCACGAGACCACGAACAGGAGCAGGCCGATCTGGAAGATGCGCTTGCGGCCGAACACGTCGCCGAGCGAGCCCGAGGTGATGATCACGGCCGCGCCGACCAGCGAGTAGCCGGTCACCGCCCACTGCAGCGTGTCGACCGACATGCCGGTGTCCTCGCTGATCGCCGGGAGCAGGATGCTCACCGCCGAGGTGTTGGCGTTGACGACGAGCGTCGAGAGGCAGGTGGCCGCGAGCACACCGCTGGTTCGTCCGGGCACGGCCACGACGCTAGGTCGGCCCCACGGGCGGACATTCACCCGATCCGGGCGAGTCGGAGCGGTGCGCTCCGCCGCCACGCTGTCCGGGTGGCGGGCGGTGCCGGACCTGCTGACGATGGCCACGATCGAGCTCTCGGCGGGCTCCATCATCCCGGCGTCCTGGTCGGCACCGGCCTCTCCGCACGCGTCGGCCGGGTCACCGGCGGGTGGCGCGGGCTCTAGGAGGCAGCGACCGGCGGGAGCGTGACGACCTGCGAGGCGTAGCTGAGGCCGGCGCCGAACGCGATCAGCAGGGCGGTGTCCCCGACGCTCGCCTCGCCGCCGCGCAGCATCGCCTCGATGGCCAGCGGCACCGATGCGGCGGACGTGTTGCCCGAGTCCTGGACGTCGCGCGCGACCGCGATCTCGGGCGGGAGCTTGAGGTTGCGGGCCAGGGTCTCGGTGATCCGCAGGTTCGCCTGGTGCGGGATGAACGCGTCGAGGTCCGACATCGCGAGCCCGGCCTCGTCGACGGCCACGCGGGCGACGTCCGCCATCGCGAACGGCGCCCATCGGAAGACCGCCGTGCCCTCCATCTGCACGACGAGCGGGTGCTCCGCGTCGAGCTCGTCGCAGGGCAGCGACTGCGTGATCACGTGGGACTGCGAGCCGTCCGAGCCCCAGGCCACCGGTCCGATGCCGGGCTCGTCGGCAGGGCCCACCACGACGGCGCCCGCACCGTCGGCGAAGATGAACGCGGTGCCGCGGTCGGTGGGGTCCATGAAGGTGCTGAGCCGCTCGACCCCGACGACCAGCACGTAGCGGGAGTTGCCGCCGCGGACCAGGTCGGAGCCGACGGACAGGGCATGGCAGAAGCCCGCACAACCCGCTGAGACGTCGAAGGCCGCGGCCCGCGAGCCGAGCCGGTTCGCCAGCACCGGCGCCGCGGCCGGGGTGTGCTGGACGTGGGTCGACGTCGCGACGATCACCGTGCCGAGGTCGCCGGCGGCGACACCGGCCGCGGCCAGCGCCCGCTCGGCCGCGATAGCCGCCATGTCGAGGAGCGACTCGTCCGCCGCGGCGTACCTCCGGGTCCGGATGCCGGACCGCGTCCGGATCCACTCGTCGCTGGAGTCGAGCACCTCGCAGATCTCATCGTTGGTGACGAGGCGCTCGGGTCGGTAGACCCCGAGCCCGAGCATGGCGGTCGCCGCCGCTCCGGTCCGCTGGCTGATCGTCGCCATCACTGCTCCTGACTCCCGACGGTGTGGTCGAGCGAAGGCTAGACCCACCTGCCGTGAGCCGAGCCCTCGGCTGGGCACACTGTCCCCGGTCGAGGTCGGTCCTACTCGCCCTCGCGTCCGCGGCGGGTAGGAGATGGAGCTCCGATCGGGCCACTCGTGCGCTGGCCTCCGGAACGACCCACCCGCCGAGCGGCGCAGCACCCAGGTCCAGGACACGGTCACCTAGTGCATCGCCGTGGTGGTCTGCAGCGGGTCGACCTGCGCGGCGAGGCATGGGGAGTTCGGGGACAGCCCCGCGGCGATCAGGTCGGCGTGGAGCGCAGCGTTGCTGTCGGCGCGATCCTGCTCTGCCGCGGCGAACGCGTCGGCGTCCCGGGCTCGAGCCTGGCGCACCTCCTCCTGCACGAGTCGTTGCCCGTCACCGAGATCAGCGACTGCCGTCGTCCAAGCGGTACCGCCGGTCGATGGGTCACCGAGACCTTCCAGCTTCGACACGAGCGTGTGGTAGGCCGGGTTGCGGTCGAGGAAGGCAGCGACCTTCGGCAACTGGTCCGGGTCCGGCGCGAACCTGCTGAATCCTGGTAGCCGGAGCAAGTGTTCGGCGTTGTAGTCCGCGTACGACGTGCAGACGGCCTCGGCGCGGTCGACGAATGCAGGGTCGACGGTCATGGATTGGTCCGAGGTGTCCACCGCCGCCGACCCGCCGTCGCTGTCGCTGCTTCCGCAGCCGGAGACGCCGAGCAGCACCACGAACATGGCGGCACAGGTCCTGCTCACCCTTCCCTCGACCCGGGGCGCCGGCCGGTGACGGCGGAGAGGGTTCGTGCCCGGGCTCGCAGGCGGGGTCGTGGCCAGCTCTTCGTGGTCGTCCGGGGAAGCCATGGCCGTCAGCCCTGGTGCCGATCGCTGCGCAGACAGATCGACCAGATGTCGCCGTCCAGGTCGACCACGTACGCCCGCCGACCGACGATCTCCATCGAGGTCGGCCGGTCCAGGCCGGATGCCACGCTGGTCAAGGTGCCGTCGCGACGGACCCGCATCAGCGCCCCGGTGTCGGGGTCCGCGGGCGAGCCCTCGGGATTGCCGGGGGTGAACTCGCCCTGCGAGAGGACGTACAACCCACGGGCGCCGCTCTCGACGTCCACGGCGAGCCGGGCGCCGGCCGCGACCTCGCGGACGGTCGTGCCGCCGGGGCGGAAGGCGACGACCTTCCCGTTCTCGGGCAGGTGAGGCACCGGGCCGGCCTCAGCCATCAGCACCGTGTGGCCACGGCGCTCGAGACCGGTGGGGACGATGTCGTCGAAGGCGATCACCTCGGAGACATTGGCACCCTCGGCGCCGTCGAGGTCGACGCGCAGCACCCTGTTGTGGTGCCCGTCGGTGACCAGCAGGTCGCCGCGCCAAGGCAGCAGCGCGAACTGGACCCCGCTCGGCACGAAGAACGCCGGCGCGGGCGGGTTCGCGATCGCCCAGCTGCCGATGTCGGCCACCGGTGTCACCGTCGTCGGACCGTCCACCCGGTAGATCCCCACGACACTGTCACCGCCGACATCCGATCCGACGAGCGAGACCAGCACGTAGGCAACGCCGTGGACGAAGGCGATGTCCATGGCTCCGCCCGGGCCCTCGAGCACCCGCGTCGGCAGCCCCGATGCCCACGTGGAGACCGCTCCGGAACACCGGTCGATCCGAGCCACCTCGCCGGCGATGCCCTCGACGGCGTACAGCGCCCCGTCTGGACCGATGGTGCTGCCGAGCGCGCCTTCCAGCCCCGAAGCGAGCAACCGCGGCGCCGACCCGGCAGCGCGAAGACGGTCGTGACTGCACGACGACGTGCCGGAGGCCTGCCGCGTCGGCGCCGCCGCACCGGACGTCGAGCTGACCGACGGTGCGGTGGCCGGGGCCGCGAGGACGGCGGCGGGCGCAGACGCCAGCAGCAGCGGGACCGCTGCGGCCAGGCTGAGCATCACGCGCTTGGAGATGTACGACATGGCAGCCTCCAGGGGCTGGGCGAGGTGCCTCACTCGGGAGAGCGGGGTCCGTGGCGCGCAAGGCGTCCCGGCTCCAGGCATTGGAGCCCGGACGGCTTGGAAAGACCTTGCATCCGGGTTGCACGAGCCACGACAACCCGCCCGAGAAGCCTCGTGGAGCGATCCGGAGCGGGTCTACGCTGTGGTGACACCACCAGGATCGACGTGCGCATGAGGGATTCGGACACGGCCGTCGCGTCACTCGCCTTCGGGGTGCTGGGTCCGCTCGAGGCGACGTACGCCGGGAAGCGTGTGCCGCTGGGAGGACGCCAGCAGCGGGTCGTGCTCGCCTTGCTCGTCTGTGAGCTCGGCAGGGTCGTCAGCATCGAGCGCCTGATGCACGAGGTGTGGCGCACCGCCCCGCCCCCGGGCGCGGTCACGAGCCTGCAGACCTACGTGTTCCGCCTTCGCCGGCTGCTGGAGCCGACGCGCGCCCACGGCACCCCCGGACGCGTCCTGGTGACCGTGCCGGGCGGCTACCGGCTCGACATCGACCCGTCATGGGTCGACATGACCGGGTTCGAGCAGGACGTGGCAGCCGGAGACCTCGCAATGCACCTGGGCGCGCTGAATCCTGCGGTCACCGCGTACGGTTCCGCACTCGCGCGATGGCGCGGCGATGTCCTCGCCGACCTCGCCGACCTCGACTTCGTCTTGCCACTGCGGGCACGGCTGGACGAGATGCGCACCTCTGCGCAGCAGTCCCGCGTCCAAGCGCGGCTCGAGCTGGGAGACCACCTCGACGTCCTCGGAGAGCTGGAGGCGCTCGTCGCCGAGCACCCACTGCGCGAGGCCCTGCACGCCCAGCGGATGCTTGCGCTGTACCGATCCGGCCGCCAGTCCGACGCCCTGGCCGCCTACCGGGAGCTGCGGGCGCTGCTGGGGACCGAGCTCGGGATCGACCCCAGCCCGCCGTTGCAGGAGCTCAATAGCAGGATCCTGTCGCAAGACCCGACACTGGCGTGCCGAGGACCACGAGCGGGCCTGCCTGCAACGTCCGGCTCTGCCACCACTCCCGCCCAGACGCCCGCGGCGTCCGCGGAGCGAGCACACGCACCTGCGCCGCGGCCGGGCGGCCGGACGCGTAGCCGCCGGCGGCGGCTGGGCGGGATCGTCGCCGGCATCGCCACCGTGGCGCTCCTGGCGGTCGGAGCGACCATGGCGGGCCGGGACGACCCAGCGGGGCCCCGGTCCCAGCGCGGGGTGCCGGCCAACGCCGCGAGCCAGGTCGACGGGTCCGGATCGATCGTCACCTCGGTGGCTGTCGGAGCGAACCCGATCGCGCTTGCCCTGGCGCGGGACCGGGTGTGGGTCGTCAGCGCCGGCGAAGACACGGTGTCCGAGATCGATCCGTCGACGAGTGCG
The DNA here is from genome assembly GCF_000620645.1 of Nocardioides sp. URHA0032. GTDB lineage: Bacteria > Actinomycetota > Actinomycetes > Propionibacteriales > Nocardioidaceae > Nocardioides. The sequence continues at coordinate 328,678 of NZ_JIAV01000019.1, forward strand.
ATCCAGCAGGTGACCAGCGTCGGTCACGATCCACGCGCCGTAGCCGTCACCGGCGACGACCTGTGGGTCACCAACTTCGCCGACGGGACGGTCTCGCGGATCGACGGACCCACCGGCAGGGTGGTCGACACCATCGACGTCGGCAGCGGGCCTGACGCCATCGCTGCAGGCCCGGCCGGACTGTGGGTCGCCAACAGCGGTGACAACACGATCCAGCGGATCAATCCGGTCAGCGGGGTCCCCGCCGTCCCGATCCCGGTCGGCGACGGTCCCGACGGCCTGGCCGTCGACGGCACCTCGGTGTGGGTGGCGAATGGTCGGTCCGGCAGCGTCATGCGGATCGACGGCCGCACCGGGCAGCAGATGACGCCACCGGTCCAGGTCGGCACCGGGCCACGCGGCCTGGCCCGGGCCGGACCCGACGTGTGGGTCGCCGACGAGCTCTCCCAGAGCGTCACCCGGATCGACGTCGCCACCGGGCACACCGACACGATCAGCGTGCCAGACGGACCCACCGCTGTCGCCGCTCTCGGCGACTCGATCTGGGTGGCGGCGAAGTACTCGGGGGCACTGGTCCGCATCGACCCGGACACCGGGCGATCTCACATCATCGACGCCGGCGCGCCCGTCGCGGCCCTGACCGTCGTCGGCGACCACCTGTGGGTCGCGTCTGGTGCCTTCCCGTCCAGCGGCCACCGTGGCGGAACGCTGCGGATCGCCGCAGCGCTGCTGCCGGGCGACATCGCGGGTATCGACCCCGCGGGCATCTACGAGCGCACCACCCTGCACGCCGTCCGCGGTGTCTACGACGGGTTGCTGGCCTACAACTACTCCACCGCGGATCCGCAGGTCCTCGTGCCCGACCTCGCGACCACGGTCCCCGAGCCCACCGATGGCGGCCGGACCTACACCTTCAACCTCCGTCGCGGCATCAGGTACTCGACCGGTGCCGAGGTCAAGGCGTCCGACCTGGTGCGCGGCGTGCATCGAGCGCTGCTGTCACGGTCAGGCCGTCCCGACTTCTACGCCGGCGTCGTGGGAGCCCAGGCGTGCATCGAGCACCCGACCCGGCCGGCGTCGTGCGACCTGGGTCGCGGCGTGGTCGCGGACGACGACGACGGCCGCGTGACCTTCCACCTCACCGCACCCGACCCCCTCTTCCCCTACAAGCTGACCCTCCTGGTCGTCCCGACACCCGCGGGCACACCACTGCGCGACCTGGGATCGGCGCTGCCCGGCACCGGGCCCTACCGGGTCACCGGCTATCGGCCGCACCGGACATTCGACCTCGACCGCAACCCCTACTTCCGACAGTGGTCCGCTCCGGCGCAGCCCGACGGCTTCCCCGACCGCATCACCTGGACACACGTCACCGACGTCCGTGCGGCCGTGGCCGCGGTACGGCAAGGGGACGCTGACCTCGCCGAGCTGACCCCCTTGGGCGAGACCGGCCGGGAGGCGGGTTCGATCGTGGACCGGCTCTCCGTCTCGCTGCCCAGCCGCCTGCACAGCAGCATCGTCCAGGGGATCTACTTCGCAGTGCTGAACTCGTCGGTCGCCCCCTTCGACGACGTCCGGGTCCGCCGGGCCATCAACTACGCGGTCGACCGGGAGGAGGTCGTCGACCTCCTGGGCGGGCCCGCGGTCGCGGCCACCACCTGCCAGCTGCTGCCGCCGAGCATGCCGGGCTACGCCCGGTACTGCCCGTTCACGACCGACGCGGCCCTCAACGGCTACCGAGGCCCCGTGCCGGATCGGGCGGCGCGCCTGGTGACCGAGTCAGGGACGCGCGGGATGGAGGTCGCGGTGACGGACATCGTCGACGACCCCGAACCCCCACTGAGCGCGTACCTGGCCGGCGTTCTGCGGGACCTCGGGTACCGGGCGAGGATCCGCCACCTCCCGAACACCCAGCACAGCGTCGACACCTACTACGGCAACGACAGCGGCATCCAGGTCGAGGCCGGCGGCTGGTTCGCGGACTTCCCCGCTCCGTCGAACTTCTTGGACCTCGTCGGGTGCGGCGCAACCGGCGGGTACCCGTTCAACTACTGCAACCGAGGCCTCGACCGACGGACGGCTGCCGCCGATGCGGCCTTCCGCACCGACCCGACCACCGCGCTGGCCACCTGGGCCGACGTCGACCGCGCCGTCACGGACCACGCGGCGCTCGTGCCGCTCGCCAACCCCGTCAACTGGTGGCTCAACGCCAGACGCGTCGGCAACTACCAGAACGACAGCCGCGACATCGGGCCCCTCCTCAGCCAACTCTGGGTTCGCTGACCGCCGCCCCCGTGCTGTCGCATCGTCGAGGCGACGCCGCCGCACCTGGTAGCGGACACGGCTGCATGGACTCGGCCGATCCTCGAGGGAGATGCGTCGAGGCGATCCCACTGACTCGGGAGCAATGTGGGACTCGTTTGGGACTGCAGGTCCCATGACACGGGCAGGTCGCGCCTTGCAGGCTGTGGCCATACCCCGGCGCTGGGCCGGGACCTCTCGAAGGAGGAGCCATGCTCCGTCAACACCCCGTCCGAGTCCTGTCGGTCGTCGCCCTCGTCACCCTGGGTCTCTTCCTGCTCTCCGCGCCCGGAGCCGACGACTCGAGCGGCGCGTGGTACTACATCAGCGCCTTCGGCTGGTTCGGGTTCCTGATCGGGTTCCTGATCCTCGTGGTCCTGGCCGTCGTCGTCACCGTCCAGAAGGTCCGCGCTCGCGGGCAGCAGGCGTGATCGAGCGATCCCCCTGACGGGCGCCTCTCCCCCATGCGACGCTGTTCGCCATGACCGCTACCGACGGGGCGGTCCCGCGGGCCCGGCGGGTCTCGGCCCGGACGCTGTGGGACCGCTCGGTACACCGAGTGCTCTACACCCTGCTGTTCATGTTCGTGGCCGTCATCATGGCGACACTGGTCGTGCCGCCACTACGGCTGTACTCCGGCGTCCACGAGCAGATCATCGCCTTGGCCGTCATCCTGGTGGTCGCCATCGAGCTCCTCAGCACCCGCCTGCACCGCTTCGTCGACTGGCTCCTCTACGGACAGCGCAGCGACCCGGCGGCAGCGACCGCACGACTGGCCCGCCCGATCGCCAACAGCGACGACGCACACACCTTGGAGGAGCTGCTCGCCGCACTGGCCGAGACGCTGAGACTCTCGTACGTCGGCGTGCGCATCAACCAGCCGGCGAGCATCACCGAGGCGGGGGTGGACGCCGGGTCGGCGACGCTCGCGGTCCCGATCCGTCGTGCCGGTCGCGAGCTCGGTGCGCTGCGTGCGGGACGACGCGGCCAGCCACTCGACCGCCGCGACGAGCGGCTGCTGGAGGCCGCAGCCGCCCAGATCGGGCTCGTCCTGCACGCCCGCTCGCTCACCGAGGAGCTGCGCACGGCCCGCGAGGAGCTGATCTCCGGTGTCGAGGAGGAACGTCGCCGGCTGCGTCGCGACATCCACGACGGCGTGGGTCCCACGCTCGCCGGCATCGCCCTCGGCGCCGAGTCCGCCGACCGAGCGGTGGATCAGAACCCCGCCCGGGCCCACCAGCTGCTGTCCTGCCTCCGCACTGACGTGGCCGGCCTGGTGGCGGAGGTACGCCGCGTCGTTGACGGCCTGCGCCCCGCTCTGCTCGACGAGCTGGGCCTGGTCGGCTCTCTCCAGCAGCTCGGTCGGTCGATCGAGGAACGCACTGGCGTGGCAGTCACCGTCGACGCCTCCGACCAGGTGTCGCTACCCGCGGCCGTGGAGGTCGCGGCGTACCGCATCGCTGCCGAGGCACTCACCAATCTCGCGCGCCACGCCACGCCCCAGCGAGCCTGGGTGCGCGTCCAGGCCGTCGACCAGAACCTGCTGCTCGAGATCTCCGACGACGGCTGCGGCGGCGCCGGTGACCGGCCGGGCGGGATCGGCATGGGCTCGATGCGCCAACGAGCCGAGGACGTCGGCGGAACCCTCGAGGTCACGAGCGGCGTGGCAGGAACCGTCGTCCGGGCACGGCTCCCGCTCCAGACGGCGGTGTCGGCATGACCGTGCTCCGCGTCGTCGCCGTCGACGACCACCCGGTCTTCCTGCGGGGTCTGGTGGCCTGTCTCGAGGACGCGCCCGACGTCGAGATCGCGGGACTCGCAGCCGACGGCGAGTCCGCGCTCGAGGTCATCGCAGCGACCGACCCCGACGTCGTGCTGCTCGACCTCAACCTGCCGCGCCTCGACGGCGTCGGGGTGCTCGAACGGCTCCGGTCGTCCGGGGCGGACGTCCCGGTCCTGATGCTGACGATGTACGAGGACGAGCGCGCCCTCCGCGCCGCCTTCGATGCGGGTGCCCGGGGCTACCTCCTCAAGGGATCTGACCAGGCGGCGGTCCTGGCTGCCCTGCGCACCGTCGCCGGCGGCGGAGTGGTCGTCGGACGGGAGCTCGCCGACCGACTCACCAGCCTGATGAGCGCACCTCCGGCCCACGCCGCGCCACGTCGGGTCGCCGACCTGAGCGAGCGCGAGACGGAGGTCCTGGCGCTGATCGCAGCCGGGCGCAGCAACACCGAGATCGTCCAGGAGCTGGTGGTCAGCGCCAAGACCGTCCGCAACCACATCACCCGCATCTTCACGAAGCTCGGCGCAGCAAACCGCGTCGAGGCGATCGCGCGGGCCCGGGAGCTCGGGCTGTGACCCTGAGAGCTCCGCTGACGGAGGAGCAGGACTCAGCGGCTCGACTGCCCGGTCGGAGCGCGTCGGGACCTGCTTCGGCATACTGCCGGCGGATCGGCGAGGCCGCTCGAACTGCACCGGGGTCGTCCCGTGCTTTCTCCGACGGCATCCCCGATCCTCCGCCTCCGTGGGGGATAGGAAATTCAGTCCTGACCAGCGCTCTTGAACGCTTACCCGCGCAAACAGCCCGCCAGTCCAGAACGCAATCCAGTTCCGCACGTGGCCAACGCAACCAGCGGCCACCGCGACGGCGAACTGAACTCGTTTCGAGTTCGGCGGCAGAGCGTTGGTCCGATGTAGGCAAGTCGCGTAGGCGGACTCCAGGTGAGCACGGGAGCGTCATCCGTCCTGGTCCGGGCAGACTGATCGGTAGGGCTGGGCGGGGAGGAAGTCTTCCCACTCGCGGTCGGTCAGGTTCCGTCCGGCCATCTGGCACGCGTAGTCGAGTGCCCGGTCGGGGTCGGTCTCCCAGCGGTAGACCGCGCCGTCGTACGACGCGATGGCGACGTCGTGGCTGTCGCCGATGAACTGCGCGCTGGCCGGGACCGGGTCTTCCAGGCGAGGTGAGTGCACGGTGCCGAGCAGATCGAGTGTCGTGGCGTCCCACAGGCTGACTCCGCCGTCGTCGGCGCCGGAGACCAGGAGCTCGCCGTCGGCGGAGTAGTCGAGCCAGAGCATCTCGGCATCGAGGCTGGTGGATCGCCGTTCGTCCCCGGTCGAGACATCGATGGTGGTGAGGTCCCCGGTGCCTCCGGCCACCGCGACCGTCGAGCCGTCCGGAGAGGCAGCCGAGGCGATCGGACGCATGCCGAGGTCCCCCTCGGACAAGACCTCGCCCGTTCGGACGTCGATCACCCGCCAGTGCAGCGAGGTCAGGTCGGCGGACACCTCCTGAACCATCGCGGTGCTTCCGTCCCCGATCGGGATGACTCTCTGGGCCGGGCCCTCGTGCGCGCCTCCCCGTGGTCGAAGCGTCTCGGCGTCAAGGACGAAGGTCCGTTCGGGGGTGGCCATGAGCAGGTCGCGGCCCCCGTCGACGTACGCCAGCCCCAGGACGGGGCCGCCCGCCAGAGGCCGGTGCCGGATGAGCTCGCCCGTCGCGGAGTCGAGTAAGGTCACGATGCCCTCGGAGCAGGGGCCGTCGGTGCACGAGTAAGTGACGTAGTTCGCGCCGTCGGGATGCCAGCTACTCCGAGCCGCGGAGTCCTCCGCAACCGGGAGGCGCGTCGGCGCGCTCCGTTCTCCCGTGGCTGTGTCGACGAATCTGATCCATCCTGCGCCCGTTTCGTCGAGCCAGCGGTAGGCCATCTGCTGTCCGTCCGGGGAGAAGTCGGCCTGCGCGAACACGTCGGCGTCGCGGAGGTGGGTGGTCCGCTGCAGGTAGGTGTCCTCCATCGACAGGTCCCGGGTGCGCAGCATCGAGTCGCCGCCGCCTTCGTAGACCACGTCGCCGTCCGGGCTGAAGCCCACGCCCCACTGATCGGGCGTGTCCCACCGTTCGAGAGGCCGGCCGGTGGCGGTGTTCCAGATGATGATCTCGCCGTCGCGGGAGTGCGATCCCAGCAGCGAGCCGTCGGGTGAGAACCGGAGGTCGCGGACCCAGTCCCGGTGTCCACGCAGGGTGTGGACCGTCGCTCCCGTGGCCGCACTGACCAGGAGCGCCTTCTTTCCCGTGAACGACTGACCCGTGGCCCCGACTGCCAGCAGTGTCCCGTCGGGGCTCGCCTCGAGAACGAGATACGACCAGACGTGCGCGCGCCGCCAGATCGCCTTGCCGGTCGCCACGTCCCACGCCGTCAGCGGCCAGCTGGTGTAGAGGGTATGGCCGTCACGGCTGAGGACGACCCCTTGGTCATCGGTTCCGATGGGCACCCGGATCGGCGGCGCCGGCGGGGAGTGGAGGTCCCAGACCACCGCATACCCTGGGTAGCTGCCTGCCTCGGTCGTCCCTCGGGGCTGCCGCTTCACAGTAGCGGCGAGGTAGCGGCCGTCGCCGCTGAAGGAGGGTGGGGCGTAGGAGTCCCACAGCGGCTCGTGGCCGAGGATGCCAAGCTTCCGCGTCGGCTGCATGTTGTTTGGGTCCAGCAGGCGGACGGGCTCCCTGGAGCGCTGGTCTTCCAGGACGACCGCGAGCTGTGTGCTGTCGGGGCTGAACGCCGAGAGGAGCGATCCCGACGTGCCTGTGGGCCGATGGGCGTCGTAGCTGCGCAGCAGCCGGCTGGTGGACGCGTCGTAGAGGTGCATCTGATTCTGCTCGTCCGAGGACGCGATCCACCGGCCGTCTGGACTCACGGCCAAAGACTCGAGGAAGCCGCCCGCGGGTGGCTCCGAGCGGACCAGGTTCGGTCTCTTGTCGAGAGCGGCCACCAGATTGGCCAGGGTCTCCGGCGAGTGGTCCAGTCGCGCGCCTGCGGCGGCGAGCAGCAGCGAGAGGCTGATGTCGTCGACGACCTGGGATCGGGTCCCGATGCGTCGTGCGTCTGCGGAGAGGGCCGCCTGTTCCGCGTGTGCGGCGTTCTCGTTCGCTCGCTCGGACTGGACCACCGCCAGCATCCCGGCGACCAGCGCGATCACGAGGAGTGCGGCGGCGCCGCCCAGGACGAGCCGGAGTCGACGGATCATCCGAGCCTGAGTACGTGCGCGTTCGATGATGCTGTGCTGCTCGGCCTCGGCGTGGTGGGAGGACGCCTCGAGGAACTGCTCCTCGGCCTCGGTGAGGGCGGTGCCCTCCTGGGCGCTCCAGTCGAGCGCCCGGCTCAGCCGGATGCCGCGGTAGAGCTCGCTGTCTGGACGGCCGAGCGCCTTCCAGGCGTCGGCGGCGGCCGAGAGGTGGTGGCGGATCCGCTGGCCCTCGATGTCGTCGTCGAGCCACCCGCGGAGCCGGGGCCAGGCTCGGGTGAGGGCCTCGTGGGTGATCTCGAGGGCGCCGTCGTCGCTGGTGACCAACCGGGCGGTGACCAGCATCTCGATGAGTTGTTCGTGCTCGGCGTCCGTGCCGACCAGGCGCCGCGGCACCCGGGTGCGGACCGGTTCGCCCTCGGGGCCGGGGGAGACCAGGCGTAGGACGAGGTCGCGCAGGAGGTGTCTCTGCTCCACCGTGACTCGGGAGTAGAGACCCTCGGCCGACTGGGCCACGGCTCCGTTGATGCCGCCGCTCGCTCGGTAGCCGGCCACCGTGAGCGTGCTGCCCTCGCGGCGCTTCCAGGTCTCCAGCAGCGCGTGCGACATCAGGGGCAGCGCCCCGGGGTCGTTCCTGACCTCGCGGACGAGGAGGTCGACCAGGCCCGGCTCGATCAGCAGCCCCGCCTGACGGGCCGGGGTCTCCACCGCGCTGCGCAGGCCCTCCTCGTCCAGCCCGCCGACCAGGTACATGCCGCGTTCGACGAGCCGGCTGAAGCCCGGGTGGGTGGCGAGGTCGGCCAGGTGGTCGGCGCGCAGGGCGACGACCACGGTCCGGCTCGCGGCCTCAGCGGTCAGCGTGCGGAGGAACTCCCGCTGCTCCTCGGGGGTCTTGCACAGCGAGAACAGCTCCTCGCACTGGTCGACGAGCAGGGCCGCCCCGCGTGGGGCGTGCGCGAGCGCGGTCAGCGACTCCATCGGGTGGGCGCCGGGCGTGATCGTCTCGCTGGGTTGCCCGCTACGTCGCAGGGCCGCCGCGACTCCGGCCCGCAGCAGCGAGGACTTGCCCGAGCCCGAGGGACCCACCATGGCGAGCACCGGGGTCCGGGCCAGGATCTCCAGGCAGGCGGCGACGTCGGCGTCCCGCCCGAAGAACCAGTCGGCGTCCTCGACGCCGTACGGCCGCAGGCCCAGCCACGGGCAGCTCGCCGACGGGGCGGGCGCATCGGCGACCAGCAACGAGGAGTCCTGCCGCAGGATCGAGGTCTCGAGCGCGACCACGTCGGGGCCAGGGTCGATGCCCAGATGCTGGGTCAGGACCCCTTTGAGCTGGTGGATCGTGCGCAGCGCCTCGCCTTGCTGCCCGGACTGGTACTGGGCGCGGGCCAGCAACACCCAGCGATGCTCACGCAGCGGCGCGGCGCGGACCAGAACGTGCGCATCGGAGAGGACCTCGCGGTACCGCCCGGCCCGCAGCAGAGCGTCGACCCGGAGCTCCTCGGCCTCCAGGCGCAGCTCGGACAGCCGGGTGCCGGCCGCAACCGCCGGCTCCCAGCTCTCCAGGTCGGCGAAGGCCTCCCCGTGCCACAGGGCCAGCGCGTCGGTCAGCAGGTACGCCGCCCGGTCGGCCTCCCCGAGGGTGAGCAGCTCCCGGGCCCGGCCGACCTGGTCCTCGAACCGCAGCGAGTCCACCTCCTCGGTGGACAGGTGCAACACGTAGCCGTGCGGTGACGTCTGGACCGCGTCCCGCCCCAGCACCTTGCGGATCCGGACCACGCAACCCTGCAGGATCTTGCCGGCCGACGCCGGAGGGCGCTCCCCCCAAAGCGCGTCGAAGAGCTGGTCGGCGCTCACCGGGTGTCCGGGATTGGTCGCCAGCGATGCAAGAACCACGCGGTCCCGCCGACCCAGCGTTCCCGAGCCATCCACCGTCAGCGGGCCGAGCACCGTGATGCCCATCCACTCACAGTCCTCCCGGGCACAGGCGCAGTCAACGGGGCCGATACCGAGGCGATACCGCTCCCGCACCACCGCGATACCGCCCGATGTCACAACAGAGACCCAAACCGGGGACACCAGCCCCGACCACCCGAGGAGACACATCATGAACACCACCAACGCCCGCCTCGCCGCGGCCACCGCCACTGCCGCCACCGCGGCCGTGGTGGCCCTTGGACCCGTGAGTGCGTCGCCTGCCAACGCCAACCGCCCTGCCCCGAGCGAGGGTTGTTCGACCACCCCGAGAGCCAGCACCGCGTCCATGGACATCGACCAGATCGTCACCATGCTGAAAGTGCAGAGGGCGCAGTACCTGATCGACCACCCGCGCCTGCTGCGCTGAACGGCCCGGACACAGCGAGACCGGCGCCGGGCCAGCCCGAGCTCGACGCCGAGCACGTCGCGCTGGTCCGGCAGGGTGGTACCAGCATCCCTCGATGGCTGACACACAGCGCTATCGGGATGGCGAGAGATGGACGGATCACATCGCTCCAGGCGTGCCCGCTTCCCATCAGCCGGTGCTGGCCAGGCACCAGCCCGACGACCACAGCGGGCTGGTGACGGCAGGGATCCTTACGGCGATATTTCTGCCTCTGATCGGCTTCATCATCGGCATCGTCTTGGTCGCCAAGAACAAGGTCGGGATCGGAATCGGCTGCATGATCTTGGCGATCTTGGCGTTTGCCTTCTGGTACAACGTGCTCGCACCCGACCCCGCGCCGACCTACTACTACGGCAACTGAAGTCCGCGGACCTGGGAAGTTACGCGGATACGCTTCCACGAGCGGTGTCTGCGAGCTCGGCGGTCACGACCATCGGGTCGGTTCCCGGTTCCAGATGGATCCGTTCGGCTCCGACGGCGGCAAGCACGTTCTCGATCGAAGTCAGCAGCTGGCGAGGAAGTGGCGGGTACTGCCGTCGGCGGGCAGTCGTTGTCGACGAGGCCACCGGCACGGAACCGGAAGGCACCGGCGGCGGCTGTTGCGCGCGCACGGTCATCGGGTTCCTTCGGGCGAAGTGATGGGTCGACATGCGCCCCGACCGGGAGGACCATCGGGTCAAGACGATGGAGGGTGTCATGTTCTGGGTCATCGCTCTGGTTTGTGCGGCGGTTCTGTGTCTGGGCGCCTACTTGTACGACCGGCGGAACCGTCGACGGGGTAAAGCGCCTGGAACAGGTGAACCGACCTATCCGGACGACGACCTCGGCCGCCGCTCGCCGTGGCAGGACTTCGGGGGTGGCGGGGGCTCGTAGACCGCGCGCCCAAGCCTCTGCGCTTTCCCGGCCTAGTGCGCACATCGCGGCGTGAGCGTGCGTTTCGTACTTGGCCGTCTGTCGGTCAGGACCATTCGCGGCCGTAGAAAGGGGCCACTTCGGGGCGTACGGTCGCCTTGGCACGGCACACCTAAGGGGAATCGGATGAAACGATCCATCGCCATACTGGCAGCGGTCGTGACCGCATCGAGCGTGCTCCTTGCCGCCGCACCGGCCCACGCTACGGCCCACGGGAAGAACGGACGGATCGCGTTCCGGCGGTACGCCAACGCCGACCAGACGCGGGGCGACATCTTCACGAGCACGGCTCACGGCACCCGCGAACGGCAGGTGACCCACACGAAGCGGACACGGCTGGCCACCGAGCCGGACTGGTCGCCGAACGGTCGTTGGATTGAGTATCAGGTGGCCCGGCACGGGGACATCGACCACTCCCGTCTGTACAAGATTCATCCCAACGGCAGGCATCGGACATTCATCAGTGCCTCCTGCCAGGCGCCTTGCCTGTCGGATGGCTTCGCCCAGTGGTCGCCGCACGGCAGAAGGATCGCGTTCCAGCGCCAGTTCGGACCTGTCAGCGACCCGACGTTCTTGTTCGCCCTGTTCGTGATGCGGGCCAACGGGACCCATGCCCGGCAGATCACGCATCGCGGCGCCGACCCACTGGTCGACCATCGTTTCCAGGACCACGCGCCCACGTGGTCCCCCACTGCCAAGCGCCTTGCCTTCGAGCGTACGGACGGCAAGACCGACCTCCGCGCCATCTGCACGGTTCGACTGGACGGCACTCACCGCAAGCGGATGACTCGCTGGAAGTTGGATGCATCGCAGCCCGACTGGTCGCCTAACGGTCGGTGGATCATGTTCCGGTCGAAGGAGGGCTCAGACGACTCGGGGAACGTGTGGTTGGTGCACCCCAACGGGACCAACCTTCACCGCGTGACGCACACGGCTCCCGGAACCGGCAAGTGGGCCTCGGGCTCGTTCTCGCCCAGCGGCCGATCGATTGTCGCCGGGAAGTCCCCCGGGGTAGGCAACGCCGGCAACGCCGATGTCTATGTCATGAGGCTGAACGGCAGCCACTTGCGGAACATCACGACCTCCGCCGCCTGGGAGAGCGCCCCCGATTGGGGACCCCGGCGGCGATAGGAGCCGCCACCTGAACGAGCGGAGTGTCGCTGGCACCGGCCGCGCCTGATGAAGCGCAGCGGTGCGACGGGCATCGAGATGAGCGCGCCGTCATGACGAGAGATCCGAGGGAGTCCGCTCGCACTTCTGGGACTGAACGTCCTTGTCATCGGCATGCGCGCGCGGATCGCGGCAGGTCCGGGCGACCGTAGCCGCCCTCAACGCAGGGGCGCTCTCAATGAGTCATCGCAACACTTCCTGATTGAAGGAGGTCGCGATGGCGCGTCAGAGCTATCAGCGGTTGTCGCCTGCAGACATCGACGAGATCTGGAGGCGGTTGCGGTCCGGGCACTCGGTCAAGCCGACTGCTCGGGCTCTGGGTCTGCCGACCAGCACGGTGCGGACCTACCTGATTCGGTGCGGTGGGATCAGACCTGATCCACGACATCGAGCAGTCGGTCGATTGAGCCTCGAAGAGCGCGAAGAGATCTCGCGTGGTCTGGCCGCCGGGTTGTCGCTTCGGGCGATCGCGGCAG
>NZ_JIAV01000020.1 GCF_000620645.1 Nocardioides sp. URHA0032
TACCGGCGCCGGCCGCCGTTGCCGCTGACCTCACGGCTGATCGTCGACGGCGACCGACCCAGACCTGCCGCGATCGCCCGAAGCGACAACCCGGCGGCCAGACCACGCGAGATCTCTTCGCGCTCTTCGAGGCTCAATCGACCGACTGCTCGATGTCGTGGATCAGGTCTGATCCCACCGCACCGAATCAGGTAGGTCCGCACCGTGCTGGTCGGCAGACCCAGAGCCCGAGCAGTCGGCTTGACCGAGTGCCCGGACCGCAACCGCCTCCAGATCTCGTCGATGTCTGCAGGCGACAACCGCTGATAGCTCTGACGCGCCATCGCGACTCCTTCAATCAGGAAGTGTTGCGATGACTCATTGAGAGCGCCGGCATGAGCGGACAGTCCACGACGACGCGCGATCTCCTCTTCGTGGGTCGCTGGCGTCCCTCAGCAGCCGAGCTCGTCGCGCAGCTGACGCTGCTGGCGGTCGTAGCTCTCGTCACCGCGCGAACCGCTGCTGTCGTCGTAGAAGGAGCAGTAGATTGTCTTGGTCTGCTGCCGGTCCTGGTAGGTGTGCCACGCCGTGATGCCGGTAAACGCTGCAGCCGCGATCGCGGCCACGGCGATCACCTGGAGCAGGGCGAGCTGGGTGCGCGCGGGGTCGCGGGGCGGCTTGGGCGGCCGTGGCGGCTTCGTCGAGCCGATCGTGTCCTCGGTTCCGCCGTCCAGCGAGTCTCGCGCGTCCATGCCAGAACCCTAGAGCCGCGCGACCACCGCCGCCGCCTTTCTGAGCGTCGGCGCGCGGCACCGAGACGCCCTCACCTAACCCTGATCCTTTGCCCGCACATCGGCATGAGCGCGCTCTAAGCGGCGGATGCGTACGTCTCCCGCCGGGTGTTCGCATCGGGGAGGCTCTTCGCCAAGTTTCGGTCAACGAATTCCTGGTCGGACGGTCAGTGCTCTGCGACATGCAGTGCCGGCAGCGCAACGGAGATGGTGCCTGCACCGCCATCGAGAACGTTCACAGTGGCGCTCCGCGCCGCGGTGTGCAGACCCAGGCCCGGCATCGACAAGGTGGCGCTGAAGATCCCGTCTGGAACGTCGACGACGAGACGGCCCTGCGTGTCGAGGGTGCCCGTCCGGATCTGCTTGCCGGCCCCGTCGTAGACCACGGCCGCTGCGCCTGCGGCAGGCAGATCCGTGCAACTGCCCGCCTCTGTGCAAACACTCACCGTGCCTTCAACCGTGAGCGTCGTCGCCGTGTCGTTGTCGGCGCAGCCGACGACCAGCGCTAACGCGAAACCCGCCTCCGCAGCTGACGCGACGAGCCCGAGACGCCTACCCATGCCCGCACTATGCCTCTCCTCGGCCGATGAGCGTTCCACGTCCACGCAGCGGCCTTCAGCACGGGTCCCAGATGTCCCAAGTGCCGGACTGACTCGACGCCGCCCAGTGATTGTTGGAGTTGCTCCAGCTCAGCCCGAACGAGTCGACGCCCACGGAGAACCCGGTCGGGGCCGTGCCGCTCCAGGAGTGGCCGTAGCGCGAGTAGATCTGCAGGGGTGCACCGCACGCCGGCCTCTTGATCACCATCGAGGTTGAGGCCTGGAACATGTTGTTGTCGGGTTTCGTAACGGTCTTGTAGATCTTGTCCTGCTTGCGCCAGGAGACACCGGCAGAGGAGTGGTCCTCTGGGTTGATGGGCGTGGTGCAGTTGAACCGCGCGTATGACCGGCTGGTGTCGCCGCGTCTGCAGAAGATCGCGCTGACCTGCACATTCTGCATGTTGCGGCTGAACCGCATGCCGAACCCGTCGGCACCGCCGATGTCACACGGCGTGTCGATGCAACTGCTGGAAAAGGACCCGATGTCGTAGTAATGCCACTCGCTACGGTCGGGGTTCCCCGTGTTCCACTCGTAACTGGCGTACGCGTAGTAGCGCTGGTTGCTCGTGTCCCACAGGACCTGCGGTCGCGGCAGGGTCATGTCGTCAGCGACCGACGAGACAGGCTGGACATCGTTCACGTCGCTGACGATGTATAGGCCCAGGTCGGCCAACTCATCCTGGTGCTCGGAGATGTCCCCAAGGGGCGTAATCTGCTCCATCACCCGGTTGAACCGAGCCTGCTCGTTCGCTGTCAAGGGCCCGGTGTGCTCCTCGTCCTGGCCGGGAGGAGTAGTGCCGCAAGGCGGTTGTGAGCAGGGCGGCCCGCCCGCTTCGACGATCTGTGGCTTGTCAGGCCCCGTCAGGGAGGTGGCGGCGGCGAGCGCGGCGATGACGATCGGAGCGATCCCGAACCGGATAGCGCGAAGAAGAGGTGTCCGAAGCATCCGAGACTTCCTTTCGTACTTCCTCCCCGACGGGAGCTGTTCGCGAGGGCAGCCTGCGTTCAACCCGGTCTGTACCACTTGTGCCGTGGTGACTGTCGTCGACAACCGGTGCGCGGTGGCTTTCGGGCCGGCCACCTGCATCGCACGGGGCGCACCCGGGAGCTTCGCGGACGCACCCGCTCGAATTCGCCGGAGGTCCGGACGGCAGGACTCAACGCGCGACGACCCAAGTGCCGCACATCGCGGCAGCTGCGAGCACTTCAGTAGGCGACACCAACGCCGTCAGGCAGCCCGATGCCGACGATGCGCGAGCCCGGTGCCACCTACGTCTGCATCTGACTCGCCGCGCGCCGCCGGGGACCCCCCGTATGTCCAGGTGAGGAGCTCGGGCGGCAGTTGCTCAGATGACGGAGCGAGCCTTTTGACGGAACCGCACCGCCGCACCTGCCGGATCAACAGCCGCTGCGGTGCACGGCGCGGGCGTCGGCCTTGGTCTTCTTGAACTTGGTGATGCGCTTCCCTGCCAGCGGGGCGTACTTCGTACCGCTGGAACTGTTCCAAGCGAGCCCGAACCATGCCTCGGGTGTGGACAGGATCGCCTCCCCGGCGACCTTGATCGCAGCCGCGGTGAAGCCGTTGTACTCTCCGAGACCGATCGGCTTGTGGCCGAAGCCCCGGCGTTGCATCCACCGGGCGAGCAACGGGACGGCGCGCGCGGGGAGCAGGTCGCCGGGTGCGCTGAAGGTGCCCGACTGATAGGAGTCGACGGCGACGAAGTCCCAACGGCGGAGCAGCGACCTGCTGGTGAAGCTGGCGAAGGCGGGGACCTTGTTGTCCAGCAGCCACCCGTTGAGGATCGGGCCGACCTTCACCTTGGGCGTCTTGCCGGTCTTGAAGATGTCGAGGAACTTCCGTGATCCGGCGCGGAACTTGGCCGGCGCCATATTGCCGTAGGGCTCGTGCCAGAACGTCGCGGTCACCGGTACGCCGAAGTGCGCGAGGTAGCGGTGGGTGGCCCGGAGCCAGGAGTCGTAGCCGCCGTGGATGAGCATGTCGACGCTGGGGACCTTGTAGGAGACCACCGGCATCTGGTGGGCCGCGACCGCCTGGCCGATGACGCTGGCCTGCGCCCGGCCGTCAGGCCGCAGCGAGGCGAAGATGCGACGGGCCGAGATGCCGCAGGCGCCGACCTCATGGGTCCGCTTGCCCCACAAGTCCGCGGGCGCGGACATGCCGATGATCTTCT
Organism: Nocardioides sp. URHA0032; assembly: GCF_000620645.1. GTDB lineage: Bacteria > Actinomycetota > Actinomycetes > Propionibacteriales > Nocardioidaceae > Nocardioides. The sequence goes on from NZ_JIAV01000020.1 coordinate 3,562, forward strand.
TCGCCGCGACCTTGCCGGCCGCGTCGGCGTTCGCGGCGGCGGACGTGCTCGCGGCGGTGCGCGAGTGCCCGGTGGCGGCGTCGGCGGACGGGGCGGGGACGGTGGTGGAGAGCACGGCGGCTGCAGCAGCAAGGCCGGTCAGCATCGAGACGGGGGCGCGCTTCAAACGAGTCACTCCTTGGGGGAAGGTGGTGGGGCGCGAGACTCACACGTCGCAGGACCGCCGGAGCCCGGCGCGAAGCGCCATCAGGCCAGCTGCGGCAACTCACTCCGGGCGGCTCGAACCCGAGGGTCATCTCCTAGTTGGTCACGCATGCGAAGACTCCTTCGGTGGTGGATCCGCCTGCGGCCGTACACCACGAGGCTTCCGTTCCGGCTGCCCGCTTCGCATCCGCTACCGCACAGTGGTCTTGGATGCTGGCGTGCCCAGGAGATTGAGCGCGACGACGGTCACCCAGCTCCGCGGAGGTTCCGACCCGCCGGCACCCAGTGCAGCACCGGGGCTGGTGTGGCCGCCTGATCAGGGCAGGCGCCCGGCCGCCTGCAGGAAAGACCGGCACTGGTGGGTGCGAGGGGTCGCCCATGCCTCGACGCGGATGCCATGACCGCTCCCGTTATGCCCGATGCGCGTTCGGTGGCGTTGGCTGGCGTCCGGTCCGCAGGTGCTGGGAGCGGACGAGGTTGATCTGGGCGGGCATCAATCGCGGCAGATCCGGAAGTTTGCCGATGCCGCCCCTCAGAGCGTCGGGGCAGTGCTGAGAGCCGAGGGTTCTTGCGGCTCGTTTCGTTGTCGTAACCCATCGCACTCGAAGGATGCAACAAGCTGCGACCCCCGCCAGGCGAATCGGGGTCACGCGTTCTTCGGATCCAGCACGGGGCAGATGACGACGTCGATCACCTGCGGCACCCAAGCGGGAGCGCCGCTGCGCGACGAGGCGAACCACCCCTTCGTGCCATGGATATCGGGGCGCACCAGTGCTGCTCTGGAACGAGGTCCACTCGGGATCGGATCGAGGTGCCGCCATGCTCCCCATCGCTCCTCGGCGAGCCACCCGGCTCACCGCTCTCGTCGGCTCGGCCGTCCTCGCGGTCGGCCTGGTGGGCCGCGCCCCCGCCGCCGCGGCTGCCGTCGACCCCGAGGTCCCCCCGGTGCTCGCAGGCGACACCTGGCTGCAGCACCACCGGGACGACCTGATGCCGTACTGGCTGGTTCCCGACGCGCTGGGCGAGCCGCTCGGCAACTTCCCGTCGTTCCGCGGGCCCGACGGCGAACTGCTCCCGGACCAGCCGGATCGCGGGACGTCGACCCTGGGTCGCGGGGTGTTCGGCTACTCCCTCGCGTTCCTGCTGACCGGTCAGGAGCGGTTCCTGACCTACGCACGCGCAGGGATCGCCTGGATCGAGGCGCACGCCGAGGACCACGTGCACGGCGGCTACTTCGGCGAGCTGGACGCGGCAGGCCGCCCGGTCGACCCGCTGGCGAACAAGGACGTCTTCGACGCGGCGTCGGTGGGCCTCGGCTACGCGATGTACTTCGCCGTCACCCACGACCCCGCCGCCGAGGCCAAGCTGCTCGCGGTCCGCGACCTGGTGTTCGGGCCGTACTACGACGCGGCCGGGCAGCGCATCAAGGACTCGCTGACCTACGACCTCGCCACCGAGGTCGACACCGGCGGGATGGGCGCGGGCAACGGCGGCGACATCACGAACTACCTCGTCCCGGGGACCGCGTTCCTGCTCCCGTCCATCGGGATCCTCAGCGACCCGGCTCGCAACGACCAGTTCCGCGCGGATCTGCGCGTCGTCACGCAGGCGCTGATCGACCGGCACAAGAACAGCGCGGCGGCGGCCGCGAACCGCTGGATGTTCTGGGGCCGGACCGGTCGCTTCGGGACGTTCAACGCCCCCGAGACGGACTTCGGGCACAACATCCAGAGCTACGCGATGATCCACCTCGCGAACCAGCTGTTCGCGGACCGACCCTGGTCGGGCCTGGCCACCGACCGCAGCCGGATGCTGGACCGCGCGTGGGACGACGGGGCCGGCCGGTGGAACGAGCGGCTCCGCAGCTTCCAGGCAGGCAACGTCGAGCCGGACAGCCAGTGGTGGTCGCACGACGAGGCCGACCAGCTGCTGGCGGCGCTCGACCTGACCGACGGGTTCACGAACACCGATCGCCTCGCCCGGAGCGCGCAGACCTTCCTCGACGTGTACGTCGACCACACGTCACCCGTCCGCGAGACCTTCGCCCGGGTGTCGCGGAACGAGGCCGACAACGACCTGCGCAAGTCGTTCTTCGGCAAGAACATGCTCCACAACATGGAGCACGCGCTGGTCCTCTACCTGCACGGGCGCGCGCTCGAGGGCCGCCCGGCGCGGCTGCACTTCGCGCTGCCCCACGACCAGGCCCTGACGGCCGAGACCCGGCCCTACTGGTTCGACGCGACCGGCCAGGAGCGGAAGGACCTGGGCCCGCTGGCGGCGCTGCCCGGCCACGACCTGGTGACCGTCGACTTCACCGGCATCGGTCAGGTGCCGCGGCCGCCGTACCCGCCACCCGACGACACGACGCCACCGACCACCGTGGTCTCCGTCGACCCCGGGCCGAACGCGGCGGGGTGGCACCGGAGCGACGTGACCGCCGGGCTCACCGCCACCGACGACCTCGTCGGGGTGAAGGAGATCCGGGCCCGCCACGACGACACGTCGTTCATCCGCCCCGGCGGGGCGACCACGACCACCCTCACCGACGAGGGCGTGCACGACGTGACGTTCCACGCGGTGGATCTCCTCGGGAACGCCGAGGCCGACCGGACCGTGCGGATCCGGATCGACCGGACGCCGCCGGCGCTGGACGGGCTGCCTGCTGCCGGGTGCCGCCTCTGGCCGCCCAACCACCGCTACGTGGAGATCGCCGACGTCCGGGCCACGGACGCCCTCTCCGGCCTCGCCGACCTCGACGTGGACGCCAGCTCGAGCGACGGTGGGTTCCTCGACGTGATCGTGGTCGGCGGCCGCGTGCTGGCCCGCGCCGAGCTCGGGCACCGAGGCGCCGAGCGCATCTACACCGTGGAGGCGACCGCGACCGACGACGCGGGCAACACGGCGAGTGACACCGGCACCTGCACCGTCAGCCGCCCGTCGGCGGGTCGATGAAGCTGTCGATGACCTGACGCGCCCATTCGAGCAGGGCGATCCCGACGATCGGCTTGCCTCCGACGACGACGGCAGTCGCGGCCGCGGCCGCGGCACGAGGATCGTCCAAACCGGCGCCTTCACGATCGACTTCGGGTACATCCGGTTGAGGCGTACGACGCGGGAGTCCGGCAGCTCGACCGGCGCGAAGCGCGTTCTTGCCAGCCTCTATTGCGGGCAGGACGATCTTGCGGGTGGCGTCGGTCAGGCCGATCACTCGAACGATGCCAAGGCTCCACGCTCGCCCGATCCTCACATCGGCTGCCAGATCCGGCAGCTCGGCCTACGCCGACAGGCGGCGGAATGGGTCACGTTGGCGGTGAAGGCATCCGTGTTGTTGAAGACGCCCATGGCTGTACGTCGACCGTGCCTGTCGTCGGATTCCAGGCTGCCGTCTCCGAACGTTGACGAGCCCGGGTCATTGGCCCCTAGCCCGGTTGTCCGCGGCTCGACGGGTGGTCGCCGAGAAGTGCTGGAAGTCGGGCTCGGTCCAGGATCCGCCCCACTCCCAGCCGATCGCCGCGAAGGCCCGGACCACCACGTCATCGGACCTGATCACCCCGTCGGGAACGCGTGCCCCCGCGGACCGGTCCAGGGTTGCGAAGCGCCGTGAGCCGGGCGGGGCGATCCTGGATCCGGTCAAGTAGGGGTTCTGCACCGGGTTGAGGTCGATCGCGGCGCCGAAGGCGTGGTCGGACCACCTGCCACTTCCCTCGACCTTGCGGCAGTTGGCCGCCGAGGTGTTGTCGGCCGCCATGGAGCGGTCGTCGTCTCCTCCGTAGGCATCGACCAGTCGGATCCGCCGGATGGGCCAACGGGCGTCGTACAGCTTTCGGAAGACGCCGACGACGTCGTGGGCATACGGCGCCGCGACGACCATCTCGCCGGTGTGGGGTCGGCCATCGAAGCCGACGTAACTCAGTTGGAGGTAGCGCAGCGCTCGCCACGGGACGGGGCAGCCCGGGTGATGACTGGTGCGCATCCGCTGACGGAGAACCGGCGTGATCGGCTCGACCGACGCGCGATACGTCGCCGGGCCGGGCTGCGTCGGTCCCGAGGCGAGTCCCGCGCATCCGCGTCGCACCTGCCAGTCGGTGACCGCCCGCTGCCGCGATGTGCCCGAAAGGGGCAGCGGAGCTCCACCCAGGGGTCCGATGCGTGCGGGCGTCCACTGGTCGGAGACGACCTTGCCGTCCTCCAGTCTGAGCTGCAGAACCCCCGAGTCCGAGGGATGGTTGTGGTACCAGACGAAGTTCCCGAGGCCGTAGTTGACGTACGTGTCTCCCTGCCACCCGGAGCCGAGCTGAACGTGGGCGTGGCTGCCGACGAGGACGTCCGCCCCGGCCGCGGCGAGGGCGTGGGCGGTCGTGCGCTGCCTCAGGGTGGGGCAGGTCTGCATGTCCCGGCCCCAGTGCAGGTAGACCACCACCACGTCGGCGTCGCGGTCCGCCCGGCGCACGGCGCGGAGAAGCACTCGCGGTCGGGGGCCGCGCGCGGCGGCCAACCCCGGCGTACGGCGTCCGGCGGTCCAGATGGGGCTGGTGCTCTCGAGCGGTGTCGTGTCCGCGGTCAGGAAGGCAAGGTCGGTCCCGCGCACCCGGACCCGGTACGGCGTGAAGGCGTGCGCGCGGTCGTCGCCCACGCCGACGACCGCCAGCGGAGCGTGCCTGGCCGCCAGCAGGGTGTCGTGCAACCCGGCCGCACCGAGGTCGGCGCCGTGGTTGTTGGCCACCGTCACCACGTCGACGCCGGCGTCGGCGAGGACGTCGAGCGCCCTGGGCGGGGCACGGAACCAGTAGCGGTCCCGTGGTCTCTCGAGGGACTTGGGGTCCCAGCTGTCGCGCTCGGTGATCGCACTCTCCAGGTTGACCATGGTCAGGTCGGCGTCGGCCAGGGCCCGGCTGATCGGGCCGAATCCGCGGGGGTCGTCCAGGAGGGCGGCCACCTGGATCTGGAAGTGGATGTCGCCGGCGAACGCGAGGGACACCACGTGGTGTGGATGGTGGTCGCGGTGGGGCTCGTCGGTAGCCAGCACCTGACGGTGGATCGGAGGCGAGGAGGTCGGGTGCGGCGCAGTCGAGCAGGCGACCAGCAGGACCGCAAGACCCAACCCGACGAGGATCCTGCTCGACCTGGGGATCATGAGTCCTTCCTCCTGTGTGATGCGTGTCCCGCTCGGGTCCTTCCCTACACACGAGCCCTGAGGCTCGACGCTCGTTCCCTGGCGCCAGCGACGTGGGTCAGCCGATGGACTCGCTCTTCCCGAAGTCGGGTGCGACGATCCCGGTCGGTGCGGACGCCCCGACCCCGCACGTCTTGCTCTCGAGGTGGCAGACGATCAGGTCGGTCCTCTGCGGCAGAGGACTGAGCACCACGACCGTCTGGTCGTCGAGCCACTGGACGAGCCAGGCGACGCCGGTCTTGTCGGGATAGTCCTGGGGCGGTTCGAACGCGAAGGTCCGCCCGCTGACGTCCTCGGCGCGCATGTCGCCCGATCCAACCGGCGCGACCCCGTCCACGCCCGCGACGCCGTTCCTCAGGTTCAAGGCCATCTGCTGGCCCATCCCGTCGGAGTAGTGGAACGCGTCCGACGAGTCCCACCTGCCGTCACCCTTCAACCGGATCGAGCGCACCGCGGCGTCGGCGTCGAGGTCCCTGATCAGGTCCTGCTCGGTGATGCGTGTCTGTTCGCCCGTTGCCGGGTCGTAGCGCACCAAGGCCTGGTCTTCGGGCATCTCCTCGGGATTCGGGTCTTTGATCAGGTAGACGAACCTGTCCGAGAGCAGCGCGGGCACGGCGGTGTGACCCGGCTGCAGCGCCACGGTGTCGCGGGCGACCTCCTGCCCGGTGTCCGTGTCGTAGACGACGACCTCGGGCTCGCCGGGCGCCGGGAACTCGAACCACACCAGACGAGAGCCGGCATTGGGCGAGAGCAGCCAGCCCGGGCGGCTCGTCAGCGGCCAGGTGTCGCCGTACCCGGGACCGGTCTCGCCGAGCGCCCCGAGCTGGTCGGTGGTGGACCCGTCGGTGAACCAGATCCGACCGTCGTCGGTACGGAATCCAACGCCATCGTCGGTGACGTCCAGCTCCACGACGGGCGCGTCGGCCTCGACCGTGTGCTCGCCGAAGTGGATGGTGCTTGCGTCGGCATAGGTCAGGAGTCGCACAGTCGGAGCCGGCGCCGGCTCGATCCGGCGATCGGAGTCCCGCCCGAGGTACGCGGTAGTGGCAGCTGTCGCGACCACGATCGCGGCGACGGCAAGGCTCGTGGCCACCCTGGCGCGCCGGTCTCGCCGACGCGCCGTCTCGCGCAACGCCTCGAGGGGAGGAGGAACGATCTGGTCGCCGATGCGACGGAGCACGTCCAGCTCAGACATGGCGCAGCTCCTCTTTGTCGTCCCCGGTGTCGTCCAGCAGGTCGGCGAGTCGGTCCCGTGCCCGAGCCAGCCGCGACTTCACCGTGCCCTCCGGGACCCCGAGCTGGGCGGCGACGTCGGCAACCGCGAGGTCGGCCAGGTAGTGCAGGACCACCGCCTCGCGCTGCCCGGCGTCGAGCTCCTCCAAAGCGGCCACGATCGCGACGTGCTCCGGGCCGACGTCCACCGATCCCTGCGGACCGGGCACCTTGGCCTGGTAGCGACGCACCACAGAGGCGTGCCGCCACCCGTGTCGTACGCCGTTGAGCGCCACGGTGCGCACCCATGCCTCAGGGTTGCTGACCCGGGCGAACTGGGACTCCTTGCGCAAGGCGGTCACGAAGGCGTCCTGAACGGCGTCCTCCGCCGCGGCCAGGTCGCCGCAGATCGCGTAGATCTGGACGACCAGGCGGCGGTACGACGCGTGATACAGCTCGTCGAGGTCCATTGCCGTCGGCATCGGTCACCTCCTCCCGCTTGCCCAGCGTCACCGATCGCGTCCGAGATTGTCGATGGGACGATCCGCCAGCAGACCTCGAGGTTCCCGAGCCGCTGGTTTCGGGCGGCATGCGCAAGAGGTCGGGCGTCGACGCTATCGGCGTCGACCGGACGACAGCCGGCAGCCGGGGCAGGTCGAGCTCGACGGGTCTCATCGGGAACCTGCGGAGCCTTTCGGACCTCGTTGCAGCAGAGGCACGACGTCGACAGGAGACCGCCATGACCCGATACCCAGCCCGAGGGCTGCTCCTCCTGGTGGCGGCGCTGTCGCTCCAGCTCACCGGATGCAGCGACGACTCGCCCCAAGCCGCCGACAAGAATGCCAACAGTCCGTCGGCCGCCGAGTCGGCTGTCTCGGAGCCGACCGCCACCGAGGCAACGACCTCCGGGCCGTTCTCACTCAGGGAGTACGACGGACCGATCGACCCGGGTCGGCACCGTGTGCCGCTGATCAGCTGGGAGCGGACGTACCCTGTCGACGCGCTGGTGCGGGTTCCCGACGGGTTCATCACTCCTGGTGGCTGGGTCATCGAGAACGGTCTGGACGGGACCGCGTACGGCGACCTGATGTTCTTCGGCGACGTGGACCTCGTCGACACCGACCCGTGCGGAGCCGGACAGGCCATCAAGCCCGGACCGACGGTCCGTGACCTGGCCGAGGCCCTGACCGGCCAGCTTCCCGACCGGGCCACGGCCCCCAGACCGATCACGGTCGGGGGTCACCGCGGCCTGTACGTCGAGATGCGGGTGCCACGCAACCTCAGCCGGTGCGAGTCCGGGAAGTTCACCGTCCTCGCCGTCCATCAGGCCGAGAACCCTTGGTACTCCGCTGGTCCGGGCCGACTCCTCCGCTTCTGGATCGTCGAGGTCGACGGCCAGCGGGTCATGGTCGCGGTCAATGTGGTCCCCGGTCGCACCACCCACGCCGCCGAGCTGGTGCACATGGCCAAGACCGCTGAGTTCGTCGAGAACGTGGACGGGTGACGCGCGTCAGCCGCGTCTGCCGCCTGGGTAGTGATCCCGGGCCACGACCCAGCCCACCATGGACCATGATCGCCTCAAGCCCCGCACCCGCGCCTTCGGCCAGGAGGACTGCGACTGGTTCCCAACGGACCAGCAGGCACGTCTGATCAAGCGCAGTTCGTGGGCTCGTCGCTGGACGCGTCGGGGTACGCAGCCGGCGTGGGCTGGGGCCTTCCGATCGCGTCGAACCGGGAGCATGCTGACGCCATGACCACTCTGGGCGTGCGGTTCGCCACCGCGCTCGCTGCCAAGGACGAGGCTGCGGTGCGGGCCGTCATCGCCGACGATCTCGACTTCAAGGCGCTGACGCCACGCAAGTTCTGGGAGGGCGACTCGCCAGATGAGCTCGTCGAGGTGCTCGGCGTGTGGTTCGGAGCGGATGGCCACATCGACGAGTTGGAAAAGGCCGTCGACGGTGAAGACGTCGCCGACACCATGCACGTCTCCTACCGGCTCCGGATCACCACGCCGGACGGGCCACATGCCGTCGAGCAGCAGGCCTACTACCGCGCCGACGGCGACAGGATCAGCTTCTTGCGGGTGATGTGCTCGGGTTACCGTCCCATCAGCTGACGCGGTCCGCGTCGGACCAGGCTGAGATGGCGCACTCGTGGCGGTAAGTCGCACCTTCGCCGATGCGCTGATCGCGACAGTTGTGCGCGCGCTGCCTACGGATGGGGAGCAAGTCGCAGCCGCCCGAACGTAGAGGAGACCGAACGGCGTCGCTCGCTGATGCTCTGAGCCGTCAACTCGTTCAACGACCTCGCTCGGGAGCGCTTCGATCAGGCCCTCGCATGGGGCCTGCCAGCGCCGGAATGTTGACCAGTAATGAGAGGCGCGGCCATTCCGCCCCGTGTTCCACTGTGTCGCACGCAAGCGACGGAGCCGCGAGTTGACGGAGGTGATCCCGGTGGCGGGCTATGGGGCGCTGTCCGAGGCGTATGAGTGGTTGATCCGGGACGACCTGGTGACGCCGGCCGGCGCGGCCGCGAGGTTCGATGGCCTCGTGACGTCTCTGCCGCCTGGGGCGCGTGTCCTCGACTGCGCCTGCGGCACCGGCCAGCTCGCGGTTGGCCTGGCCGGTCTCGGCTTGGACGTCGTGGCAACGGACGCGAGCCTCGGAATGGTCCGCCGGACGGAGGAACTCGCTGCCGAGCATGGCGTCTCGATCCAAGCGCACCAGGTCACTTGGGAGGAGCTGTCCGACCATCTCGATGCCGCGAGCTTCGACGTGGTGTTCTGTGTGGGCAACTCGCTCGGTCACGCTGAGGGCGCGGCCGGGCGGCAGGCCGCGCTGGCCGCGATGGCACGACTATTGCGTCCGGGTGGGCGCCTCGTACTCACCTCTCGCAAGTGGGAGGCCGTGCGCGCTCGAGGCTCGCGGATGGACGTCCGCGATCGACTGGTTCGCCGCAACGGTCGGGACGCGGTCGTCGTCTACTACACCCAGATCGCGCACGCCTGGGAGCAGGAGCACCATTGGGAGATCGCCGTTGCGCAGGTGGAGCCGGACGGGTCCCTCCGCACCTGCTCCGAGCGGTTGTCCTTCTGGCCGTTCCGCTACGAGGAACTCACGGCACAGTTGCAGAGCGTCGGACTCACGGTAGAGACCACCACGTTCGAGCCCGATGACGGTGGGTACCTGTTGGTCGCTGGAAACGAATGAGTGGCGATCACTGCTCGACCTGTCAGGGCTGGGTGGCGACGAGGCGTTCCCTGCGCGGTAGCACCACGAGGTCGGCGGCGGCTGCGTTCGCCTCCCGGACTGCTTCGAGGAGTGGCCTGCCAGTGCTGAGCTCGGCAGCGAGTGCGCCGGTGAACTCGTCACCGGCACCGGTCGTGTCGACGGCCGCGGCCCGCCGACCCGGGACGTGGACGACCGGTGTCGTTGCGTCCGCGACGTAGGCACCGTTGCCTCCGTCGGTCACGACCACTGAACGAGCGAGCGTCGCGAGTTGGTGAGTCAGCGCTGGAAGTGACCCGTTCTCGGGCGTCAGGGCGCCGCCACTGCTGATGATTGCGCTGGCCTCGATGGCGTTCACGACGATCGGGTCGCACGTCTGCAGCAGGTCCGATCGAAGTGATTGCATCGGGCTGGGATTCAGCATGAAGCGAACACGGTGCTCACCAGGCGTTGGCCTACCTCGGCCTGTTGGCCGGCTACGAGTACGTCCACGAGGCGTGCGCGGACCCGCTCCTCGTCCGGATGCTGTCCGCGTACCTGAGCGCGGAAGCCACGCCTTCACTACGGCCGGTGCCGGGCATGGACCTGGCCGAGTACCAGCGGCAAGTCGTGGAGCGCTTCGCGAACCCGGCGGTCCGCGACACCCTCGCCCGGTTGGCAGTGGACAGCTCGGACCGCATGCCCAAGTTCGTCCTGCCGGTCATCCGCGAGAACTTGGCCGCGGGCCGCCCGATCCGGATCGGAGCACTCATCGTCGCGAGCTGGGCAAGATTCGCCGAGGGCGTCGACGACCTCGGGCGACCCCTCGCCCTCGTCGATCGACGGTCGCGTGAGCTCCAGGATCGTGCTGCCCGTCAGGCCGGCGCTTCATCGCGTTTCGTCGAGCTCCGGGACCTGTTCGGCGACCTCGGCGCTGACCGCCGGTTCGTCGACGCCTACTCGCAGGCGCTCGACTCGCTGCGCACCTTGGGTGCGAGGGCGACTATGGAACGGTGGACCTGACGCGGAGGTAGGCGGACCTGGCTCAGGGGAGTCCTTGCGGACCGTGGCTCGTTGCTGACGACAAAACACCGCCTACTTCGACGATTCCAGGTGGCTGCACTCCGGGACCGCGAGGTCTCTTCGCGTTGACCCGGAGGAGATCCGCGATCATGGGAGCCGTTCCGTTGCCCTCGGTCTCCAGGGGCTGGTGGACGATCTAGCGGACGATCTCGTCGACGTAGGCGTGGGCGGGCTCCTCGAGCAGCTCCTTGAGCTCGAAGAACGTCCGCGACGCCTCCTCGCCCCGCCACGAGGCGGGCAGCAGTGCCGTCGGGAGGCCCGGGTCGAGGTAGGGGAGCCGCCGCCACATGGTGAGCGCGCGCACGTAGTCGGCGAAGCTGGCCTCCGGAGCCCGGACCTCGGTCGTTCGCCAGCGTTCGAGCATCGGCACCGCCCGCTCGAGGAAAGCGCGGTACTGGACGTCCAGGGCGTCGAGGTCCCACCACTCGGCGACCTTGGTGGCCGGATCGCCGAAGGCGAGGTACTCCGCGCGGAAGAGGTCGACGTACGGCGAGAGGTCGTTCGCCTCGATCACCCGGCGGGCGTCGGGGAGCAGGTGTCCGGGACCGACCCAGACGCCGGAGGACACGGTGCCGAAGCCCAGCCAGGTCAGCCGGGTGCGGAGCGTGTGGCGCTTCTGACGCTCGTCCTCGGGCACGGAGAACACGACCAGCGCCCACTGGTCGAGCTCGTGGTCGCCGCGGGCGAAGATCCGCTCGTCGCCGATCTCGAGCACGCCACGGGCATAGGCGGAGAGCGCGTAGCCCGCCGCTCCGTCCCGCCGCTCGGCCACCAGCAGGCCGCGACGCTTGAGCCGCGAGACCGAGGAGCGGACGGCCTGGTCGTCGACGTCGACCGTGGCCAGCAGGCGGATCAGGGTGCGCACGCTGACCCAGCCGCCGGCCTCGCGGACGTAGAGCCCGAGCACGGTGAGGATCAGCGCCCGAGGGGGTTGGCCGAGGTCCTCGCCCGTCACGTCGGCGCTCAGGCGTCGGTCGCCGGCGGCCGCAGCCGCTCGTCCGGGATGACCGCGATGCCGACGATCTCGATCAGCGCCTCCGGCTGCCAGAGAGCGGTGGTGCCGATCCCGGCCATCGCCGGGTACACGCGCCCGGCCAGCTCCCGCCAGACGCGACCGATCTCCGCGCCGTGGGCCTGGTAGTCCGGGATGTCGGTGAGGTAGATCGTGATGCTGACGAGGTCCTCCGGCTGGCCGCCGGCCTCGGCCAGCGTCGCGAGCACGTTGCCGAACGCCTGCCGGAACTGCTCGACGATGCCGCCCGGCACGATCCGCATGTCGGCGTCGAGCGCCGTCTGGCCGCCCAGGTAGAGCGTGTTCCCGGCCAGGGTGCCGTGGCTGTAGCCGCTCGGCGTGGGGAGCGACGCTGGGTTGACGGGGACTGGGCTCACCGGGGCACCTTCCGGGCGGGATCGCTGCTGACGGTTCCCAACCCTAGCAGTGACATGTAACGTTGACGACGGTCGTAACAAAAGCGCTATATGCCACGTACGTCGAGGAGGTCTCGGTGCGACTCGCCACCGTCCGCGTGACCGACGCGCCCACGAGCGAGACCGTGGCCGCCGTGCACACGGGAGAGGGATGGCGACGCCTGGGGTCGCCCGACCTCTCTGCGTTCCTGGCCGGAGGCGGAGTGCCGGAGGCCGACGGCGACGTGCTCGCGTCCGGTCGGCCGGTGCTGCCGCTGCCGCATCCCGGGAAGGTCGTCTGCTGCGGCCTCAACTACGCGGACCACATCGCCGAGACCGGACGCGAGCAGCCGGCGTACCCGACCCTCTTCGCCAAGTACGCCGACACGCTGGTCGGTCCGGACGACGACATCCGGGTGCCGTGCACCGCGCAGGTGGACTGGGAGGCCGAGCTCGCGGTCGTCGTGGGCCACCACCTCCGGCACGCGGACCGCGAGACCGCCGGGCGGGCGATCGCCGGCTACACGGTCGCGAACGACATCTCGCTCCGCGACTGGCAGTACCGCACCGGGCAGTGGTTCCAGGGCAAGGCCTGGGACCGCACCACCCCGGTCGGACCGGTCGTCGTCACGCCCGACGAGGTCGACCCGATCGCCGGCCTCGACATCAGCTGCCGGGTCAACGGGGAGCTCGTCCAGCACGCGAGCACCAGGACCCTGGTCTTCGACGCGGCCGCGCTGCTCGCCTACGTCTCCACCTTCACCGCGCTCCGGCCGGGCGACCTCGTCCTGACCGGGACGCCCGGTGGCGTCGGCGTCGCCCGCGAGCCGCAGGTCTTCCTCGGTGACGGCGACGTCGTCGAGACCGAGATCGCCGGCATCGGCACGCTCCGCAACACGATCCGCACCGACCCCGCGCCGAGCCCGTCACGAGAGGGATGAATCCATGGAGCCAGATCTGAGCAAGTACGAGCTCGAGGGCGACAACGCCACGTACGCCGGGCCCTCGGGCCTCGTCGTGCCCGTCGTCACCCGGGCCGGCCTCGAGGTCGGCGACACCGGCCAGTCCGACGGCGCCTCGCGGGTCTCCGGGGTGAGCATCCAGCACACCCCGGCCACCAGGCTGTGGTTCGGCAAGGTCCGCAACGAGGGCGGCTACCGGTCGGTGCCGCACCACCACGGCGAGGCGGAGACCGGCGGCTACGTGCTCTCCGGCCGGGCCCGGATCTACTTCGGGGAGAAGTTCGAGGACTACCTCGACATGGCCGAAGGGGACTGGGTCTTCGTGCCGCCGTTCATGCCGCACGTCGAGTGCAACCTGGACCGGAACAACCCGCTCACCTGGATGACCACGCGCACGCCCGAGAACATCGTGGTCAACCTGCCCCAGGTCGCGGACGAGCAGCTGCGGGACTGGACGGACCGCCCGTGACCACGGCCCCTGTCCACGGCACGTCGGCCGTCGTCACCGACGCACTCGCCCTCACCGAGGTCGAGCCGGAGCACTTCGACGTGGCCTTCACCGCCACCACCCAGCCGTGCCCGTGGCCCAAGGCGTACGGCGGTGACATGGTCGCCCAGGCCGCCGCCGCCGCGATGCGCACGGTCACCGACGGCAAGACGCTGCACTCGATGCACAGCTACTTCCTGCGCCCCCTGGACATCGGCGCCGAGGCCCGCTACGAGGTGGAGCTGCTGCGCGACGGCCGGGGCTACTCGACCCGGCAGGTGCGGGGCTACCAGAACGGCAAGCCCGTCTACGTGTGCCTGGGCGGGTTCGCGGCCGGCGATCCGGACGCCGACGAGTTCGCCCCCGACGCGCCCCTCGACGTACCGGACCCGGAGTCGCTGCCGAGCTCGGCGTCCTACCTCGAGCCGGTGCCCCCCGGTGGGGAGACGATGATGACCGAGGAGTCGAAGGCCTACTGGAGCGGTGGGCGCAGCTTCGACATGCGGCACGTCCCGGGACCGGTCTACGTCCGTGTCGAGGGCGAGCGGGTCCCGCACCAGGCGCTGTGGGTCAAGCCGTTCGACCCGCTCCGCCCGGTCGCCGGACTGGCCGACGAGCAGCGCGACCTCGCGGCGCTCGCCTACGTCTGCGACTACACGATCCTCGAGCCGGTGCTGCGGGTGCTCGACCTGCCGTGGGCACAGCACGGGCTGGTGACCGCCAGCCTCGACCACGCGATGTGGTTCCACCGCGCGCCGGGGAGGGCGCTGGACGGCTGGCTGCTCTACACGCAGGAGGCGGAGTCGGCAGGGTCGGGCCGTGGGCTCGGACGCGGCCGCTTCTTCACCCCGGACGGCAGGCACGTCGCCACCGTCCTCCAGGAGGGCATGATCCGCCCCGACCGGGGAGCACACTGATGGACCTCGCACCCAGCGCCCACATCGACACCTTCACGCGCGACCACCTGCCGGAGCCGGCCCTGTGGCCGACGCTCGAGTTCACCACGGACGCCCTGCAGTACCCCGACCGGCTCAACGCGGGGGTCGAGCTCGTCGACGTGCCCGCGCTCCGCGTCGGCGACGACGCACCCGCGCTCCGCACCCCCGACGGCTCGGTGTGGACGTACGGCGAGCTGCGCCGTCGCTCCGACCAGGTCGCGCAGGTCCTGACCGAGGACCTCGGGCTGGTGCCGGGCAACCGCGTGCTGCTCCGCTCGCCCAACAACCCGTGGACGGTCGCCGCCTGGCTGGGCGTGCTCAAGGCCGGCGGTGTGGTCGTCACCACGATGGCCGCGCTGCGGACCCGCGAGATCGAGCCGATCGTGGCGAGGACCCGGCCCGTCATCGCACTGGTCGACCACCGCTTCGCCGACGACGTGCTCGCCCTCGGGGGCGACCTGGTCGTCGTGACCTACGGCGGCGACGGTGCCGACGACCTGGTCCGGCGGGCCGCGGCCAAGTCCGGGGAGCTGACACCGGTGGACACCGCGGCCGACGACGTCGCCCTGCTCGGACCGACGTCCGGCAGCACCGGCGTCCCGAAGATCACCATGCACTTCCACCGCGACGTGCTGGCCATCGACGACACGTTCGGCCGCACCCTTCAGCTCGGACCGGGCGACGTGGTCGCCTGCACGGCGCCGCTCGCCTTCACCTTCGGGCTGGGGATGCTGGTGGTCTTCGCGCTCCGCGCCGGCGCCTGCGCCCTGCTCACCGAGCAGGCGACGCCGGTCCAGCTCGCCGACCTGGTCGCCGAGCACGACGTGACCGTGCTGGCCACCGCGCCCACGGCGTACAAGCAGATCCTGAGGTCCGGGCGGATCGACCGGCTGCAGCACCTGCGCGCCGCCGTGAGCGCGGGCGAGCACATCTCGCTCGGGGTGTGGGAGCAGATCCGGGACACGATCGGGCTGGAGATCGTCGACGGCATCGGTGCTACCGAGATGCTGCACATCTTCATCTCCAACGTCGGCCACCCGATCCGGCCCGGCGCGACGGGGAAGCCGCTGCCGGGCTACCGCGCGACCGTCCTCGGCGACGACGGGGAGCCCGTGGGGATAGACGAGGAGGGACGCCTCGCCGTGATCGGCCCGGTGGGGTGCCGCTACCTCGACGACGACCGCCAGCGTGGCTACGTCGTCAACGGCTGGAACGTCACCGGTGACACGTTCAAGGTCGACGCGGACGGCTACTTCCACTACTGCGCCCGGACGGACAACATGATCGTCTCGTCGGGCTACAACATCGGCGGGCCCGAGGTCGAGGCCGCCATCGACGACCACCCGGACGTGGTCGAGTGCGCCGTGGTCGCCGAGCCCGACGCCGAGCGTGGAGCGATCGTGTGCGCGTTCGTCGTCCTCAGGGACGGCGTCGTCGGGGACGAGGCGGAGGCCAAGCGGATCCAGGACTTCGTGAAGAGCCAGATCGCGCCGTACAAGTACCCCCGCGACGTGCGCTTCGTCGAGGCACTCCCACGCAACGCGAGCGGCAAGCTGCAGCACTTCCGGCTGCGTGAGGAACTGGAGGCGGCCCGATGAGGATCGCGATCGCCGGCGGCGGCCCCGGCGGGCTCTACCTCGCCGCGCTCATGAAGCAGCTCGACCCGCGGCACGAGATCACCGTGTGGGAGCGCAACGCACCCGACGACACCTTCGGGTTCGGCGTCGTCTTCTCCGACGAGACCCTCGGTGCGGTCGCGACCGCGGACACCGTGATCCACGACCAGATGGCCAGCCGTTTCGCGCGCTGGACCGACATCGACGTCGATGTCGACGGGCACGCCTTCACCGTGGGCGGGCAGGGGTTCGCCGCGATGGGCCGCAAGGACCTGCTGCGCATCCTGCAGGAGCGCGTCGCGGCCCTCGGCGTCACGGTCCACTACCGCACCGAGGCTCCCGACCCCGACCGGCTGCGCGCCGACCACGACCTCGTGGTCGCCTCCGACGGTCTCAACTCGATGATCCGGACCAGGTACGCCGACGTCTTCGGACCGAGCCTCGACCGGCGCCGGAACAAGTACATCTGGTTCGGCACCGACCTGGTCTTCGAGGCGTTCCAGTTCTTCGTCAAGCAGACGGAGTGGGGCACCATGCAGATCCACGGGTACCCCTACTCCGACCAGGGCTCGACGTTCATCGTCGAGATGCACGAGGACGTCTGGAGACGCGCCGGGCTCGACCGCACCGAGGACACCGTCCTCCCGCCGGGGGCGTCCGACGAGTACGCCGTGGAGCGGATCGCGGAGATCTTCGCCGACGAGCTGCAGGGCCACCGGATCCTCACCAACAACTCCAAGTGGCTGAGCTTCCACACGGTGCGCAACGAGCGGTGGTACGACGGCAACGTCGTGCTGCTCGGCGACGCGGCCCACACCGCGCACTTCTCGATCGGGTCCGGCACCAAGCTCGCGATGGAGGACGCGCTCGCGCTGGCGGCCTGCCTGCACGAGCAGCCGACCGTCGAGGCCGCGCTCGCGGCGTACCAGGCGGAGCGCAAGCCGGTGGTCGAGTCGACGCAGCGTGCCGCCCAGGCGTCGCTGGAGTGGTTCGAGAACATCGGGATGTACGCCGGGCAGGACCCGGCGCAGTTCGTGTTCAACCTGATCACGCGCTCGCGCCGCATCACCTTCGAGAACCTCAAGGAGCGCGACCCTGAGTTCGCGGCCCGGATGGAGGCCGAGTTCGCGCGCCACCAGGGAGCCGACGAGGTCGCGCCGGCCATGTTCCAGCCGACCACGATCGGCAACCTGCGGCTGAAGAACCGGATCATCGTGTCCTCGATGGACATGTACGTCGCCGAGGAGGGCGTCCCGACCGACTTCCACCTGGTCCACCTCGGTTCGAAGGCCCTGGGCGGGGCCGGCCTGGTGATGACCGAGATGACCTGCGTGTCCCCGGAGGCGCGGATCACGCCGGGCTGCCCCGGCCTCTGGACCGACGAGCAGCGCGACGCCTGGCAGCGGGTCGTCGACTTCGTGCACCGCGAGAGCACCGCCCGGATCGGCCTGCAGCTCGGGCACTCGGGCCGCAAGGGGTCGACGAAGCTGATGTGGGAGGGCATGGACGAGCCGCTCGCCGCGGACAACTGGGAGGTCGTCGGCCCCTCACCCGTCCCGTACGGCGCCGGCTGCCACGTGCCGAGGGAGGCCACCGAGGAGGACCTCGAGCTCATCGTCGAGCAGTTCGCCCAGGCGGCACGCCGCGGCGTCGAGGCCGGCTTCGACCTCGTCGAGGTGCACGCTGCGCACGGCTACCTACTCTCGTCGTTCCTCTCGCCCGTCTCCAACCACCGCACCGACCAGTACGGCGGCTCGCTGGAGAACCGGCTGCGCTTCCCGCTGCGGGTCTTCGACGCGGTCCGCGCCGTCGTGCCGGCCGAGGTCCCGGTCACCGTCCGGATCTCCGCCACCGACTGGATGCCGGACGGCAACACCGAGGACGATGCCGTCGAGATCGCGCGGGCGTTCATCGCCCACGGGGCCGCCGCCATCGACGTCTCCTCGGGGCAGGTCTCGCAGGACGAGAAGCCCGCCTTCGGCCGCTCTTACCAGACCCCGTTCGCGGACCGGATCCGGCACCAGGTCGCCGGATCGGCCGGCGTCGCGGTGATCGCGGTCGGGGCCATCTCGTCCTACGACGACGTGAACTCCATCCTGCTCGCGGGCCGCGCCGACCTCTGCGCCCTGGCGCGCACGCACCTGTACGACCCGCAGTGGACGCTGCACGCGGCGGCCGAGCAGGACTACCGGGGACCGGGTGCGGACTGGCCGCTGCCCTGGGAGGCGGGCCGTCGGCGGCCGCCGACGTCCCGGACCGACAAGGTCCCACCGCGGCTGTCGATGCTCCGCGACGAGGCGGAGGGCCCGATCCACGTGCGGTGGCGGCCGGCGCGGGACCAGGTGGCCGTGTCCTGATGGCCGAGCAGCACGAGGGGGCCTCGATCACGCTGCGGACCCGCGTCGAGTGGATCGACACCGACGCGGCCGGGATCTACCACAACAGCAGCGTGCTCCGGTTCGTGGAGGCCGCCGAGGCCGAGCTGATGCGCGAGCTGGGCATCGAGGGCTACTTCCCGGTGGCACCCCGCGTCCGGCTCGAGGTGGACTTCGAGGCGCCGCTGTTCTTCGGCCAGGAGGTCACGGTGGACCTGGTGGTCCACCGGGTCGGTTCGAGCTCCCTCACCTTCCGCTTCGAGGTGTGGGGCGAGCAGCACCTCGGCGCTCCGCGGAGCCGGGCCGCGGCGGGCAGCTACGTGACGGTCCACGTCGAGGGCGACCACTCGACGGGGACGCGCAGCGTGCCGTGGCCCCGGGAGTGGAGCGAGCGGTGGCGCCGTCCGGCGGCGTACGGCGCGGCTCGGGAGTGAACTCGCACGGCGAGGGCGTGCGGCCCGGCTACACCAGCGTCACCCGCGCCTCGGATCCGGTCCTGATCGGCTGACTCAGACCGGGAGCTCGTCGCCCCGGGCGTCCACCAGGGCGACCGGGGCGGTGAGCCGCCACGCCTCGAAGGTCAGCTCGGCGAGCTCGTCTCGGTCGATCCGCTCGAGGTGGACCACGACCCAGCCGAACGGTCCCGAGGTGAACTGCACCTCGAACACGTCGGGCCGCTCGGCGACCAGCGCGAGCTGCTCGGCGAGCTCCTGCTTGAGCCCGACCGTGCTGGTGCGGGGCCACAGGTAGCCGAACGCGCGGCCAGAGGCCTCGAACCGGCTCCACCTGTCCCGGTCGTGCCGCGTGACCTCGGGCAGCTGGCCGACCAGCTCGACGAAGTCAGGGATCGCGCACGGCATGGCGCGATCATCGCAGGGGACCGCTAGTGTCCGGCCGTGGGCATGAGACGGGTCCTGAACGCCGGGGTGCTGGCCGGCTGGCGCTGGTTGGACAAGGCCGGCGAGATCACGGCCGGCACACGCGCGGCCGCGCAGTTCGGCAGCTTCGGGGCGGACACGACGATCGGCTTCCCCGCGGCGACGCTGATGGGCACCCGGTCGATCCACCTCGGGACGGGCACCATCGTCGGCCGGCAGGCCACGCTCGCCGTCGGCTACGGGCCGGACGACCCGAACCTCCCCGAGCGCGGGCTCGTGGTCGGTGATCGCTGCGTCCTCGGCGCGCGGGTCACGGTCGTGGCCCACACCTCGATCGCGATCGGCGACGACGTGTGGTTCGGCCAGGACGTCTTCGTGTCCGACTCCGGGCACGGGTACCAGGACCCGGAGCGGCCGATCGGCGTGCAGTTCGGCGGCCACGATCCGGTCGTCATCGGCTCCGGGTCGTGGCTCGGCCACGGCTCGATCGTGCTGCCCGGCGCCCGGATCGGCCGCAACGTCGTCGTCGCCGCCGGCTCCGTGGTGCGCGGCGTGGTGCCCGACCACAGCGTCATCGGCGGGGCGCCCGCGAAGGTGCTGCGCCGCTACGAGCCCGGGGTCGGCTGGGTCGGCGCGCGCGGCGACGTCCGGCCCGTCGTCATCGGGCCGTTCGGGGAGGGCGTCACTGCAGCACGGTGAGGATGCCGGCGGCCAGGAAGCCGATCACGGTCAGGAGACCGGTGAGCCGGCCGCCGTGCCGGTAGGACTCGGGGACCATCGAGTCCGCGAGCATCATCAGCACCGCACCGCCGGCGAAGGCGCTCGCGTAGGTGCCGAGGTCGCTCAGGTGGTCGGCCATCAGGTAGCCGAGCCCCGACGCGAGGCCGCAGGCGACCGTGAGCAGGCCCCACATGACCGCGATCCGGCGGTCCGGCGTACCGGCCTCCTGGAGGGACGTGGTGCCGGCCAGGCCCTGGGGCACGTTGGACACGAAGATCGCGGCCAGGAAGGCGAGGCTGATCTGGCCGCCCAGGGCGAGCCCGAGGCCGAGGATGAACGCCTCCGGGATGCCGTCGAGCAGCGCGCCCAGGAACATCGCCATCCCGGAGCCGCCCTGGGCACGCCCGGACGCGACCGCGAGCCGTGCCTCGCCGCCGCTGCTGTCGATGACCCGGTCACCGACGTAGTAGACGAGCGCGCCGACCAGTGCCCAGGCGATGATCTGCCAGCCGTCGGTGATGTTCCCGGCCGGGATGAGCTCGTAGGCGACGGCGGCGAGCAGGGTGCCGCCACCGAAGCCCATCATCAGGCCGATCGCGCGCTCCGACCTGCCCAACGGCTTCGCCAGCCACTGGCCGAGGAAGAGTGCGGCGGAGGAGAACAGTCCCCAGAAGAGTGCCTCGGTCATGGCGTGCTCATACACGTCCCGGGACCGGGATCCCGCCGGTGTAGATCGGCGAGTCCTTGCGCGAGAGCAGCTCGCGCCGCTCCTCCGGGGTGAGCGCCTCCACCTGGGCGCGGACGTCGGACGGGAAACCGCTCACCTCCAGTGCCTCCTCGACCGGCACGATCGTGTGCACGACCCGGTCGTCGTACAGGTGCACCATCGTCATCGCCTGGTGGCCGTCGACGCCGGAGACGAACCGCTCCAGCGGGGCGGGGTCGGAGGTGTAGCAGGTCGCCGACGCGACCGAGACCGGGATGCCCGCGAACGTCGAGTACGTCGAGTAGTGGAGGTGCCCGCCGAGGATGCAGCGCACGTCGGTCCCGGCCAGCACGTCCGCGAGCCGGTCCTGGCCGTAGAGCTCGATGACCTCCGCCGCGCGCATCATCGGGATCGGGACCGGCGGGTGGTGCAGCGCGAGCAGTGTGCCGTGCGGCGCGGGCGTGCCCAGCACGCCGGCCAGCCACTCGAGCTGGGCGTCGCCGAGCTCGCCGTGGTGGTAGCCGGGCACGCTGGTGTCGAGGGAGACGATCCGCAGCCCCGCGACGTCGTGGACCCGGTCCTGGGGCCGGTCGTCGTCGGTGTCGAACAGCCCGCGCGCGTACGCCGACCGCTCGTCGTGGTTGCCCATCACCCAGACGACCTCGGCGCCCATCGCCGCCGCCACCGGCTCGACGATCTCGCGCAGTCGCTGGTACGCCGCCGGCTCGGCCCTGTCGGCCAGGTCGCCGGTGAACACCAGCGCCTGCGGGACCGGCTCCAGCCGGGACAGGCGCGCGAGGGCGAGCTCGAGGCCGGCCTCGGTGTCGATGACGCCGTACTGCTTCCGCCCGCCGGCGAGCAGGTGCGGGTCGCTCAGGTGCGCGACGACGTGACGAGGGTCGGGGTACTGGCCCAGCTGTTGCCGCTGCACGGGCTCAGGCTAGCGACGGGTCAGCTCGAAGACCGGGATCAGCCGGTCCGTCCGCTCCTCGTACTTCGCGAAGTTCGGCCAGGTCCGCAGCATCACCTGCCAGCGGTCCGCCCGCTCGTCGCCCTCCATCTCCTTCGCGTCGACGGCGATCCGCTCCCGCTTCCAGGTGATCGTGCCCTCGCCGGACGCGCGGATGTTGTGCACCCAGACCGGCATGTCCGGTCCACCGAAGTACGAGCCGGCGACCAGCCAGCGCTCGCCGTGGGGGATGCACAGCAGGGGAGTGCTGCGCGGGATGCCGCTCCTGCGGCCGACGACGGTGAGCACCAGGTTCGGCAGGCCGGCGATGTCCAGGATGCTCACCCGCCCGCGGGTCACCTTCTGGAGCAACCGGTCGCACCACACGATCTGGGGGAGCAGCTTCGGCATCCACGGGATCGCCCCGATCCGGATCGCGAGAGGTGTCATCAGGCCCATCGCCGCAGTCTGTCCGCAGCGCCGGGTTTCCACGCAGGTGACGCGGGTCACCGTCTCTGGAAGGCTCAGCAACGGAGGTGGACACACACATGCCAGACGGAGTCGAGATCACCGGGCCGATGCACGCCCGGTACGACGAGATCCTCACCGACCGGGCCCTCGAGCTGGTGGCTCTCCTGCACCGGGAGCTGGACGGCCGGCGACGCGAGCTGCTCGCCAGGCGTGCCCGGCGGGTCCGGACGATCGCCGAGGGCGGCGGGCTCGCGTTCCTCGAGGAGACCCGCGCGATCCGGGAGGACGACTCCTGGCGGGTCGCCGACGCGGCGCCCGGCCTCGTCGACCGCCGGGTCGAGATCACGGGGCCGACCGACCGGAAGATGACGATCAACGCGCTCAACTCCGGCGCGAAGGTCTGGCTCGCGGACCAGGAGGACGCCAACACGCCGCTGTGGGAGAACGTCGTGGGCGGACAGCTGAACCTGCGCGACGCGATCACCGGGCAGATCGACTTCACCAGCCCGGAGGGTAAGGAGTACCGGCTGGACGACGGCGAGCTGGCGACCATCGTCGTACGCCCGCGTGGCTGGCACCTGCCGGAGAAGCACATCGAGGTCGACGGTGAGCGGACGTCGGGCAGCCTCGTCGACTTCGCGCTCTACCTGGCGACCAGCGGGCAGCTCCAGCTGGACCGGGGGCAGGGCCCCTACTACTACCTGCCGAAGATGGAGTCGCACCTCGAGGCCCGGCTCTGGAACGACGCGTTCGACCTCGCCCAGGACTTCGTCGGCATGCCGCGCGGCACGATCCGCGCGACGGTGCTGATCGAGACGTACCCGGCGGCGTTCGAGATGGAGGAGATCCTCTACGAGCTGCGCGACCACTCGGCCGGCCTGAACGCCGGTCGCTGGGACTACATGTTCAGCGTCATCAAGTGCTTCCGCACCCGGGGCGACGACTGGGTGCTGCCGGACCGCAACTCGGTGACGATGACGGTGCCATTCATGCGCGCCTACACCGAGCTGCTGGTGCGCACCTGCCACAAGCGGGGCGCGCACGCGATCGGCGGGATGGCGGCGTTCATCCCCAGCAAGGACGAGGAGCAGAACGCCTTCGCGTTCCAGAAGCTCACCGAGGACAAGACCCGGGAGGCGAACGACGGCTTCGACGGCTCCTGGGTCGCGCACCCCGGCATGGTGGCGGCCTGCCGGGAGGCCTTCGACAAGGTCCTCGGCGACAAGCCGAACCAGCGCGACCGGCTGCGCGAGGAGGTCGCCGTCACCGCCGACGACCTGCTGGACGTCCGGTCCACACCGGGCGACGCCACCGAGAACGGGCTGCGCAACAACGTCGCCGTGGGGATCCGCTACCTCGAGTCGTGGCTGCGCGGGTCCGGTGCCGTCGGCATCTTCAACCTGATGGAGGATGCCGCGACCGCCGAGATCTCCCGGAGCCAGGTCTGGCAGTGGCTGCACAACGGCGAGGTGCTCGCAGGCGGGGAGAAGGTCACCCGCGAGCTGGTCGAGACGATGATCGAGGAGGAGCTGCAGAAGGCGCGCGACGAGGCCGTCGGCCGGGCGTCCGCACCGGGTCGCCGGTGGGACGACGCCCGTGCGCTGTACGCCGAGCTCGCGCTCTCCGAGGAGTACGCCGACTTCCTCACCCTCGCCGCCTACGAGCAGATGCCGTGACCCCGGGCGTCCGGGCCGTCGCGACCCGCGCCCGGGAGCTGCTCGCCCCGGACGCGGTGATCGACGACCGCGCCCGGCTGCGCACCTACGAGTGCGACGGCCTCACGCACTACCGGGTCGTGCCGGCGCTCGTGGTGATCCCGGAGGACGCGGACCAGCTGGCCGGTGTCGTGCGGGCCTGCGCCGAGCACGGCGTGCCGTTCGTCGCGCGGGGGTCGGGCACCGGCCTCTCGGGTGGCGCGCTCCCGCACGCCGAGGGTGTGCTGGTCGTGACGTCGCGGATGCGTGCGATCACCGACGTACGTCCCGAGGACCAGCGCGCCGTCGTGCAACCGGGTGTCGTCAACCTCGACGTCACCCGGGCCGCCACACCGCACGGCTACTACTACGCGCCCGACCCGAGCAGCCAGCAGATCTGCTCGATCGGCGGCAACGTCGCGGAGAACTCCGGCGGCGCGCACTGCCTCAAGTACGGCTTCACGACCAACCACGTGGTCGGCGCGGACTTCGTGACGGCCGGCGGCGAGGTCGTGCCGCTCGGCGCGATGGCGCCCGACGCACCCGGCTACGACCTGCTGGGGGCGGTCGTCGGCTCCGAGGGCACGCTCGGCATCGTCACCTCGGTGACGGTCCGGCTGGTGCGGCTGCCGGAGGAGGTCCGCACGATCCTCGTCGGGTTCCACTCCACCGACGCTGCCGGCGCCGCGGTCTCCGCGATCATCGCGGCCGGCATCGTGCCCGCCGCGATCGAGATGATGGACGCGCTCGCGATCGAGGCCGCCGAGGAGGCCGTCCACTGCAACTACCCCGCAGGGGCGGGCGCCGTCCTGGTGATCGAGCTGGACGGCCCGGCGGCGGAGGTCGCGGCGGAGTACGACGAGGTCGAGCGGCTCTGCGAGGTCAACGGAGCGTTCGAGCAGCGGCTGGCCACCGATCCGTTCGACCGGGCGCTGATCTGGAAGGGCCGGAAGTCGGCGTTCGCCGCCGTCGGCCGGATCAGCCCCGACTACATCGTGCAGGACGGCGTGATCCCGCGGACCGCACTGCCGGAGGTGCTGCGTGCGATGGGTGAGCTGTCGGCGCAGCGCGGCGTCCGGGTCGCGAACGTCTTCCACGCCGGCGACGGCAACCTGCACCCGCTGGTGCTCTTCGACGAGTCGAAGGCCGGCGAGGCGGAGGCGGCCGAGGAGGTCAGCGGCGCGATCCTCGACCTGTGCATCCGGCACGGCGGCTCGATCACCGGCGAGCACGGCGTCGGCGTGGACAAGGCTCGGTACCTGCCGCGGATGTACACCGAGGAGGACCTCGACACGATGCAGCTGGTCCGCTGCGCCTTCGACCCCGACGGGATCTCCAACCCCGGCAAGGTGTTCCCGACGCCCCGGCTGTGCGGTGAGGTGCCCGGCAGGCACAAGGGCGCACACCCCGCCCAAGAGGCCGGGTTGGCGGAGGTCTTCTGATGGGTGCGGTCGTGCGTCCGACGTCCACCGCCGAGGTGGCGGACGTGCTGCGCGACGCGGCCGCCCGGGGTCTCGCCGTGGTGGCGCAGGGGCGAGGCACCAAGCAGGGCTGGGGTCTGCCGGTCTCGGTTGACCTCGTCGTCGACCTCAGCGGCATGGACCGCGTGCTCGACCACCAGGCCGGTGACCTGATCGTTGAGGTCCAGGCCGGCGCCCGGCTCGCCGAGGTGCAGGCCCGGGTCGGCACGGAGGGCCAGCGGCTCGCGCTAGACGAGACCGTCCCCGGCGCGAGCATCGGGGGGACCCTCGCGACCAACGCGTCCGGGCCGCAACGGCTCGTCGCGGGTACGGCGCGCGATCTGCTGATCGGCGTCACGGTCGTCCGCGCGGACGGGGTGGTCGCCAAGGCCGGCGGTCGGGTGGTCAAGAACGTCGCCGGCTACGACCTCGGCAAGCTCGTCGTGGGCTCGTACGGCACCCTGGCGATCGTCACCGAGGCGGTGTTCCGGCTGCACCCCGAGCCGGAGGTGCGCCGGTGGGTGAGCGTCGCGGCGGACGACGTGCACGACCTGGTCCACGCCGTCGTGCACTCGCAGGCGGTGCCGTGGGCCGTCGAGGTCGACGGCACCACGCTGTCGGTCATGGTCGGCGGCCGGCCGGACGGGGTCGACGCCAGGGTCGGGACGATCCGGGGCCTGATCGGCGGGTCGGTGTCGGACACCGCCCCGGAGGGCTGGGGCACCTACCCGTGGCAGCCCGGGGAGACCGGGCTCAAGGTCACCTTCGTGCTGTCCGGGCTGCGCGACGTCCTGGCCGCCCTGGCCGAGGCCGGCGCCCGGGTGCGCGGGTCGGCCGGCGCCGGGGTGGTGTACGCCGCGCTCGCCGTACCCGATGCCCTGCCGCGGCTGCGCGAGGTGGCCGCGGCGCACCACGGCAGCGTCGTCGTCGTCGACGCCCCGGACGAGGTGAAGGCGTCGGTGGACGTGTGGGGACCGGTGCCGGCGCTGGAGCTGATGCGGCGCGTGAAGGACCAGTTCGACCCGGACCACCGGCTCGCGCCCGGTCGCTTCGTGGGAGGGATCTGACGTGGACCCGGAGCTGCTCGACGACTGCGTGCACTGCGGCTTCTGCCTGCCGACCTGCCCGACCTACGTGCTGTGGGGCGAGGAGATGGACAGCCCGCGCGGCCGGATCCAGCTGATGCTGCAGGCCACCGAGGGCGAGGTGATCACCGACGCGATGGTCGGCCACTGGGACGCCTGCCTGGGCTGCATGGCGTGCGTGACCGCGTGCCCGTCGGGCGTGCAGTACGACCGCCTCATCGAGGAGACCCGGGCCGAGGTCGAGCGCGTGCACCGGCGGTCGGCGTCGGACCGCGCCCTGCGCGGCCTGATCTTCGCGGTCTTCCCGCACCCGAGGCGGCTGCGCCTGCTGCGCGGCCCCCTGCGCGGCGTGCAGCGGACCGGGCTCGACCGGGCTCTCCGTCGTACCGGCCTGCTCGACCGGCTCGCTCCGTCGCTCGCGGCGATGGAGCGCCTGGCGCCGCGGCTCTCCAGGCCGGAGCGGCTGCCCGAGCGGCTGCCGGCGAACGGTCCGCGCCGGATGGTGGTGGGGCTGTTGACCGGCTGCGTGCAGGGCGCGTTCTTCCCGGCGGTGAACGCCGCGACGGCGCGCGTGCTGCAGGCCGAGGGGTGCGAGGTCGTCGTTCCGCCCGACCAGGGCTGCTGCGGTGCGCTGTCGGTGCACAACGGCCGGTCCGAGGAGGCGAAGGCCTACGCGCGGAAGCTGGTCGGTGTCTTCGAGGCCGCCGGGGTCGAGCGGGTCGTGGTGAACGCTGCCGGCTGCGGCTCGTCGATGAAGGAATACGTCGCGCTCCTCGGCGAGGAGGCGCGCGACTTCCAGGACAAGGTGCGCGACATCAGTGAGGTCCTCGACGAGCTCGGCCCGGTCGCCGTCCGCCACCCCCTGGACGTGACCGTCGCCTACCACGACGCCTGCCACCTCGGGCACGCCCAGGGCGTGCGGGTGCCGCCGCGCCGGCTGCTCGAGGCCATCCCCGGCCTCGACCTGCGCGAGGTCGCCGAGGCGGAGCTGTGCTGCGGCTCGGCCGGCATCTACAACGTGCTCAACCCCGAGCCCGCGCGCGAGCTCGGCGACCGCAAGGCCGCGAACATCGTGGCCACCGGCGCCGACGTGCTGGTGACCGCGAACCCCGGCTGCCTGATGCAGGTGGCCGCCGCGATCGAGCGCTCGGGACACCCGATGAAGCTCGCGCACACCGTCGAGGTCCTCGACGCGTCCATCCGCGGCCGGCCCCTGTAAGCGCCGGACGGGGGCCTAGAACATCATCGACGCGGCCGGCGGCACGTCGGTGCGCAGCGCCCGCCCGAGCTCGCGGGCCGCCCCGGGCCGGGCCTCGGCGACCAGTCCGGCGCGAACCAGGCCGACCAGGTTGCCGCCGCCGAGGTACGCCGCGCCGAGCGCGTCGACCGACATCCTCAGGTCGGCGTCCGCGTCGGTCCGCTCCGCGGCCGCCGTACCGGACTCGTCGGCGTGGATCCGCCAGGTGCCCGCGTTCCACGGGGCGTGGTCGTCGGTGACCTCGACGACGACATCGCACGGGGCGCTCCAGGTGCGCGCCGCGAGCGCTTCG
Source organism: Nocardioides sp. URHA0032 (assembly GCF_000620645.1). Lineage (GTDB taxonomy): Bacteria > Actinomycetota > Actinomycetes > Propionibacteriales > Nocardioidaceae > Nocardioides. Next base: position 31,738 of record NZ_JIAV01000020.1, read on the forward strand.
GGCAGGTCCACGAGCCGCACCCAGAGGCTGTCGTAGGTCTCGACCTTCGAGACCGACCGCGGCCCGCCCGTCCAGGCGAGCACGGGATCCTCGACGCCGGCGGTCCGCAGCTGGACGCTGCCCATCAGGTCGAAGTCGACCAGCCGGCGGACCAGGGCGAGCCGGGTCGGCGGATCGCCGACGACCAGGAGCGCAACGACGCGGCCGGCCGGGCGGGCGTCGTCCCACTTCGGCTCGCGCCGGAACATCGCGAAGCCCACGTCGTGGCCGTCCCGGCGGGCGAAGAGCACCCGCCACGGCTCCTTGTCGCGCAGCCACTCCGGGAACTGCTGGCACATCCGCTGGTAGTACCCGAGCGCGCCCACGACGGAGCCGGTGTCGACCGCGGCGCGGTGGCAGTCGTGCATCCGCTGCGGGGTGCCGGCGTCGGACATGGACGCCAGCTGGGTCGTGACGGCGCCGGCGGCCTCGTCCAGACCCGGAGCGGTGAGGGTCGCGCCGCGCGACAGCGTGACCGGCAGCTCGAGGGAGGCGAGGCCGTAGCCGTACCGCCCGTAGATCGCGGGCTCGCTCGCGTGCAGCGCGGACAGGTGGGTGCCCGGCGTGTCCCGCACCTGCTCGAAGTGGTGCCGGAGCATCGCGGTCAGCACCCCCCTGCGCCGGTGGTCGGGGTGCACGCCGACCCAGGTCAGCCCGGCGCACGGCACCAGCCTCGGGTCGCCGTCGGCGCCGGGCACGGCGAGGTCGAGCGGGTAGACGCCGTAGATGCCGGGGTACGTCGAGCTGTCGGCCCCCTCGACCTCGGCCGCGAACCGCTGGTCGGCCGGCAGGCCGGTCAGCTGGACCTCGACCGGCGCCGCGAGCGCCTCCTGCGACCAGACGAGGAGGTCGCTCGCGAGGAACCGCTCGGCGTCGGCGGCCACGTCCACCCGGATGTCGCTCATGGGGACAGCCAACCGTCGGACGCGTCCGGGCTCAACTCCATTCCGCCGAGACGGCCGCGACGTGGCCGTCGGGCCGCACGACCCACGTGCCGCCACCGGTCGCGTGGGTGAGGAACTCGCCGCGGGCCCGCCGGGCCGCGGCGCGCAGGCGGTGGTCGGGGTGCAGGGCGCCGACGGCGGGGTGGCGGTCGGCGCCGTAGCGGAACGGCGCGTACAGCTTCCCGGAGTCGATCTCGGCGCGGGCGGCTGCATCGGTGACCGCGCGCTCGAGGACGTCGCGGCGGTGCGCCCGCCCGGCCTCGGACTGCGGGACGAGGAAGTCCATGGTGCTGGTCGTGATCGCGAGGTTGTTCTCCGCGGCGGCCCGCCGCTCGGCGGCGTAGCCGTCCACGGTGCGGGGAGACGCCCAGCCGTGCAGCGCGTACGCGATCCGCCAGGCGGCGTTCTCGGCATCGGCGACGCCGGAGTTGAGGCCGCGCGCGCCGAACGGCGCCATCAGGTGGGCGCAGTCGCCCGCGAGCAGCACCCGGCCGCTGCCCATCGTGGTCGCGAGCCGCGAGTGGAACCGGTAGACCGTGCACCAGAGGACCTCGTGGTCGACGGACCCCACGATCCTGCGGATCCGCCTGTCGAGATCGCCGTTCGCGCGCTCCCGCTCGAGGTCGAAGCCGGGGTCGACCTGCCAGTCGATGCGGTAGGTCGAGTCCGGGCACGGGTGCATCAGCACCTGGCGGCCCGGGTTCCACTCCGGGTCGAAGTAGAAGCGTCGCTCGAGTTCCCTCTCGGGCAGGTCGCAGCGGATGTCGCAGATCAGGAACCGGTCCTCGAAGGTGCGCCCCTCGAAGCCCGCGCCGATCGCCGCTCGGACGACCTCGCCGCGCGCGCCGGCGCACCCCACGACGTACGGCGTCTCGATCGTCCCGCGCGTCGTCTCGACCCGGACGGCGCGGTCGTCCTGGCTGATGCCGGTGACGGTCGTGCCCCAGCGGACGTCGACCAGCGGAGCGTCTGCGATCCGCTCGTCGAGGACCTGCTCGACCCGCGCCTGCCCGATGTTCACCCAGGGTGGGAAGGGGCTGTCGCCGCTGTCGGCGAAGGCGACTTGGAACAGCTCGTGCTCGCGGTAGTACGTCCGCGCCACCCGCCAGGTCACGCCCTCGTCCGCGATCGCCCTGCCCGCCCCGACGGTGTCCCAGATGTCCAGGGTCTCGCGCTGCTGGCAGATCGAGCGCGACCCGACCGCCTCGCGACGCTCGTGGGCGTCGAGGACCACGGTCGGGATCTCCCACCGGGCCAGCAGCAGTGCCGTGGTCTGCCCCACCGGACCGTTCCCGACGACCACCACGGGCGGGCCGTCGTACATGGGGGGCAGCGTAGACCTGCCGGCCTGTTGTGGGCGCCCGCGCGTCAGATCGCCGGCGGCTCACGGTCCGTCGGGGTTGCGATCGACAAGAACGGACAAGGTGGTCACCGTCCGCCGTGGTTGCGGTAGGTGGTGGCGGCCCGCCGTCCGGCTCGCCGTCCGCTCGGGTCGACCGTCGTGGCCACCGTTGTCTGTGGGTCCATCCGGAGCGGCTGTCGGTGGGTTGCGGGTTCGTGTCGGGTTGCGACCGACAGGCAGCGAGGCGGGCGCGGCGGGCGGCTGGTTGCGGCCGCATCCCGGCTTTCCGGCCGGCGTCCTTTCGTGCTGGAGGAGCATCCGGAACTGCTCCGAAAATAGTCGGAAAAAGATTCGACAACGTGTCTCACATCCCGGTCAAAACAAGGGTTCTGAGCCTCTCAGTGTCGGTGGTCGATGCTTGAGTGGAGCTGTGATCGAGATCGACAGCACCCACCAGCCGCTCGTGGTCGAGGACCTCGACGCGGACTGGCTGTTGGCGCTGTGCGAGGACACCGAGGTCGAGTCCCGACGCGTGGACCGCAAGAAGCTGCGGCTCGCCCTGCAGTGGGCGCGGATGCCCGCCGATCCCGAGGACGTCGCGAAGGGGCACGTGGAGACCGTGGGCGGCGACGGGACGCCTGCGGTCGAGGAGTGGACTGCCGAGCCGCTTGCCGCGGCGTTGGGCATGACCGCACACGCCGGGTTGCAGCTGATCTCCGACGCCCTCGACCTCGCCCACCGGCTCCCGTGCACCTGGGCGCGGGTCGAGGCGCTCGAGGTGCCTGGGTGGCGGGCTCGGCGGATCGCCCAGGCCACGTCGCAGCTGACCGTCGAGCAGGCCGCGGTCGTCGACGCCGCTCTCGCCCCGAGGGCCGACAAGTGCGGGATCCGGACCATTGATCAGGCAATCGCCGACGCCATCGATGTCGAGGCCCAGACCGAGCAGGAGGGCCTGGACAGGTCGAGCTGGAACGTCGAGCTCTTCCACGGCCCGATGACCGGCTCGGGCCGCTGGGCCGGCACCTCGACGATGGTCATCACGGGCGATACCAATGACCTGACCCACTTCTACGACCAGATCAACGCCGAGGTGACCCCCGGTGCGGACCCGATCGAGGTACGCCGCGCGATCGCGTTCGGTGTCCTGGCCCGCAAGCTCGGCGGTGGGACGCCGCCCCGGATCAGGCTCTACGTGCACGCCGACCTCGCCGACCTCGACGACCAGACGATCGGCACCGGATCGGTCGAGCGCCTCGGCCCGCTGACGATGGGCCGGATCAAGGACTGGGTCGGCCACGCCCAGGTGACCGTGCTGCCCGTCCTGCGGATGGACCGGTCCGATTCCGTCGACCGGCACGACCCGCCGCCGTGGATGCGGGAGCTCGTCATCCTCCGCGACCAGCACTGCGTGTTCCCGCACTGCCAGACCGACGCCCGGTCCTGCGACCTCGACCACGTCATCGCCTACCGAGACGGCGGCCCGACCTCCCCCTCGAACCTCGCCCCGCTGTGCCGACGCCACCACCGCGCCAAGACCCGACGACGATGGCGCTACCGACGCGACCCCGACGGCAGCTATTTCTGGACCGGACCCCACCACCGGCAATACCACGTCACCCACGACGGCACGACCGCGCTCAACTGAGCCGGCCCGAGCGACGGGTCGCCACGATCGACAGCGGCGGGGAGGTGGGCATGCGTGCATCCTCGGTGACCGCGACGGGCCGACGGGGCGCCGTCCTCACGAAGCTCTCAGCCAGGGCCGGGACCATGGACCGGTGACCCACCCCCAGCTCTCCCCGCGCGCCCAGGCCCTCCTCGACCGGATCGACGCCTGGGCCGCTCGCGGACCCGTCCGCAAGGTCCTGGTCCGCGCCGGGGTGACGATCGGGGGACCGGTGGTGGTCGTGGCCGGCATCGCGATGCTCGTGCTGCCGGGCCCGGGTCTGGTGGTCATCGCTCTCGGGATGGCGCTCCTGGCGCTCGAGTACGACTGGGCGCGCAGCGTGCTGGCCGTGGCCGGACACGGCGCCGCGTGGGTACGCCGGGCCGTGCTGCCACGCGATGGGAGCCCGGGCCGCCGACTGGTCGGCGTTGCCGGCGCAGGGGCGTTCCTGGTGGCCAGCACGCTGGCGACGGGCGCCGTCACGACGTACGTCGGGGCACAGACCTTCCTCTGACTCAGCCGCGCGCGGGCTCGACGACGCCGACGACCTCGCCCAGCGAGAGCCGGCCCCCCGCCGTTCCCGGCGCCGAGTAGCGCAGCGTGACCACGTCGCCGTCGGCCAGGAACGCCGACTCGTCGCCCCAGCCGATCTCGAGCAGGGACCCCCGCTGGTCCGGGTCGGGACCGCTGATCGTCCCGGAGGCGAACAGGTCGCCGGTGCGCAGCGACGCCCCGTTGACCGTCAGGTGCGCGAGCATCTGCGCGGGCGACCAGTACATCGTGCGGTACGGCGGCCGGCTGACGACCTCGCCGTTCACCTCGATCTCGACGTCGATGTCGAGCCCGCGGACCGCCCCGGGCCCGAGGTAGGGCAGCGGCTCGGGGTCCTGTCCGGGCAGGTCGACCCACGCGGCGTCGAGCGCCTCGATCGGGGTCACCCAGTGCGAGATCGAGGTCGCGAAAGACTTGCCGAGGAACGGGCCGAGCGGGACGTACTCCCATGCCTGGATGTCGCGCGCCGACCAGTCGTTGAGCCCGACCACGCCGAACACGTGGTCCGCGAACGCGTCGTACGGCACCGGGGTCCCGAGCTCCGAGCCGGTGCCGACCACGAAGCCCAGCTCGGCCTCGATGTCCAGCCGCTTGGAGGTGCCGAAGGTGCCACCGCGCTGCTGACCCCGGGGCCGCACGACGGGCGTGCCGGACGCGACGACGGTGCCGGCGCGGCCGTGGTAGCCGACCGGCAGGTGCTTCCAGTTCGGCAGCAGCGCCTCGCCGTCGGGACGGAAGATCCTGCCGACGTTCGAGGCGTGGTGCTCGGAGGCGTAGAAGTCGACGTAGTCGGCGACCTCGACCGGCAGGTGCATCGTGACCTCCTGGAGCGGCACCAGGTGCGGCTCGACCAGGTCACGCTCGGGCTCCTCGGTCAGCAGCCCGCTCACCCACCGGCGCACGGACTCCCGCACGGCCCGGCCCTCGGCCATCAGCGCGTTCAGCGAGCGCTCCTCGAAGACGTGGTGCACGTCGAGCATCTCGGCGGCCGCCACCGGCGCGAGGTCGAGCACGAGGTCACCGATCCGCACGCCGACCCGCGGCTCCTCGCCCGGCAGCGCGAACACGCCGTACGGCAGGTTGTCGACGTCGAAGAGGGAGCCGTCGGCCCCGGGGACCCAGGTCTTCATGGCTTCTCCAGCAGTCCGAGGGCGATCAGGTCGTCGAGCGGCTCGGTGACCGAGCAGGAGCCGAACGACGTGAACCACCTGCGTGCCCGTTCGAGCTCGCCGGCATCCGCGACCAGCGCCTCGCCGTCGCGTTGCTCGAGTGTCGCGACCACGTCGTCGACGGCGGCGCCGTCGAAGGCGCGGAGGGTCGCGACCAGCACGTTCAGGAACCCGTGGTGCTCGAAGCGGTCGTCGCCCGTGTGGCGGACCGCGTGGTGCAGCCCGGCCGTGCACTTGAACGGCGTCTCGCGGTCGAGCGCAGCGTCGATCCAGCGCGCGAGCGCGTGGGCAGCGGGGTACGCCGCGGCATCGAGACCGCCGGTCCGGAACTTCAGTCGGTGCTCGGCGGCGGCCACCTCGTCGGCGGCGGCCAGCCAGGCCGGCTCGGGGCACGCGGCCGGGATCTCGACGTAGACCGGCACGTGGTCGTCGAGCAGACCTTCCGATCGGGCGGCATCCACCGCGGTGACCACCCGCCGAGCAGCACCGACGGGGTCGTCGGGGTCGCGCAGGGCGATCTCGATGCCCTCGACCGCGATGTGCAGCTTCCGGGCCAGCGTCGCCAGCCCGGTGACGTTGCCGGCGCCGCCGGTGACCACGACGGACAGCGCGAGCGGCGTCGCCTTCAGCTCGGGGAGGTCGGTGTCACGGACCACGAAGGTGCCGACCAGGTCGGCGTACGGCTCCGCTCGGCGGGCCTGGTGCTCCGCCGCCGCGGCCCCGAGCGGGACGTCGCCGGGCGGGAAGATGGCGGCGTCGTCGACGAGGCCTCGCCACGCGGCGGGGAGGGGTTCCGTGGACACGCTTCTCACTCTAACCTTGAATCACATAGCGGACGACAGCGTCCGACTATCGAACGGAGATGCGCGATGGCCCACTACCGACGCCTCGGCGAGGTCCCGCCGAAGCGGCACACCCAGTTCCGCGACGGCGACGGGAAGCTCTACTACGAGGAGCTGATGGGCGAGGAGGGCTTCTCCTCCGACTCGTCCCTGCTCTACCACCGCGGCGTCCCGTCGGCCATCGTCGCGAGCGAGGTCTGGGAGCTGCCCGACCAGACGCGCACGCCCAACCACCCGCTGAGGCCGCGGCACTTGAGGCTGCACGACCTCGAGACCGGCAGCGACGCGGTCACCGGCCGGCGCCTCGTGCTCGGCAACAACGACGTCCGGATCGGGTACGTCGTGACGGGCACCGACCCCTCGCCGTACTACCGCAACGCGATCGGCGACGAGTGCATGTTCGTCGAGACCGGGACCGGCGTGGTCGAGACGGTGTTCGGCGTCGTCGGCTATCGCGCCGGTGACTACGTCGTCATCCCGCGCGCGACCACCCACCGGTGGCTGCCTGCCGAGCCGAGCCGGCTGTACGCGATCGAGGCGAACAGCCACGTGGCGCCGCCGAAGCGCTACCTGTCCCGCTTCGGCCAGCTGCTCGAGCACGCGCCGTACTGCGAGCGCGACCTGTACGGGCCCGAGCAGCCGTTCACCCAGGAGGGCGCGGACGTCGAGGTGCTGGTCAAGCACCGGACGAGCGCCGGCGTCGTCGGCACCCGGATGACCTACGCGACGCATCCCTTCGACGTGGTCGGCTGGGACGGCTGCCTGTACCCGTACACGTTCAACCTCGAGGACTACATGCCGATCACCGGCAAGATCCACCAGCCGCCGCCGGTGCACCAGGTCTTCGAGGGCCACAACTTCGTCGTCTGCAACTTCCTGCCGCGCAAGGTCGACTACCACCCGCTGTCGGTCCCGGTGCCGTACTACCACTCGAACGTCGACAGCGACGAGGTGATGTTCTACGTCGGCGGCGACTACGAGGCGCGCAAGGGCTCCGGCATCGGCCTCGGCTCGATCTCGCTGCACCCCGGCGGGTACGCCCACGGCCCGCAGCCGTCCGCGATCGAGGCGTCGCTCGGCGCGGAGTACTTCGACGAGTCGGCGGTGATGGTCGACACCTTCGCCCCGCTCGACCTCGGCGAGGGCGGGCTGGCGGTCGAGGACCCGGCGTACGCCTGGACGTGGGCGGGCCGGGGCCCCGACGACCCCGCGGTGTTCTCGAACTCCTAGGCCGCGACCGGCTCGTTGTTGAGCGTCTTGTAGGTGTACGCCGTGCCGATCAGCACGACCGGGACGGCGACGACCAGCCCGATCCCGCAGAGCAGGGCGCCGACGAGCCAGGCGGCCACACTCACGAGGAACCAGAGGATCACGTTGCCGGCGTTGTTCTTGGTGAAGTCGAAGCTCGCCCTGATCGCGTCGATGGCCCCGAGCTCGGGCCGGTCCATCAGGAAGTACAGCGTGTACGACGTGAAGAACATGACCAGGAGCCCGGGGATGATGCACAGGATGAATCCCACGAAGGTCAGGATGCCGATCAGCAACGAGGCGATCACGACCTCGCCCAGCTTGTTCGGCCGGAGCAGCGTGCTCGGCTCGAGCTGACGGCCCTCGGTGAGGTCCAGCGCGCCACGGACGATGCCCGCGCCGATGATCATCGAGATGATCCAGCTGACCAGGCTGAACAGCCAGCTCACGACGTTCTGCGCGGTGAACAGGCCGCCGTTGCAGGTCTCGACCTCGCCGGTGTCCAGGTTGACCGACGGGTCGCACGCGACCGCTCGGCCGATGACGAAGCCGACGATCTGGATGGCGATCAGGACGGCCACCAGGACCACGACCGCGAGCAGGATCTGGCCGAGGTTCTGGGTGAACTTGTTCCAGCCGTAGGAGAACGCGTTGCCGACGCTGTAGCCGCTACCACCGGGCGGCGCGGGCGGCGGTGGCGGGGGCGGCGCGCCGCCGTACCCCGAGGGGGGCGGGACGTCTGAGGGCGGGGGAGGCGGGTCGTACGTGGACATCACAGCTCCTCTGCTGCCGGGTTGCTGCCCGGAACCTAATGGCTGGTCGAGGGTGGGGACAGGGGCCGATCGGGCTATTGCGCCGCGGGCGAGAATGGGACCGTGAGCAACCTCGAGGACCGACCCGCGGAGCTGACGGCGGAGTGCGCGGTCACGGCGGGGATCGAGATCATGACGCCGCGCGACGTCCCGCTCGGAGGGCCGCGGGCGATGCGGGTACGCCGGACCCTGCCGCAGCGGCACCGATCGCTGATCGGGGCGTGGTGCTTCGTGGACCACTACGGGCCCGACGACGTCGCCGACTCCGGCGGGATGCGCGTCGCACCGCACCCGCACACCGGCCTGCAGACCGTGAGCTGGCTGTTCACCGGGGAGGTCGAGCACCGCGACAGTGCGGGGCACCACGCGATGGTGCGTCCCGGCGAGGTGAACCTGATGACCGCGGGCCGCGGCATCAGCCACTCCGAGGTCTCGACGCCGTCGACCACGAGCCTCCACGGAGCCCAGCTCTGGGTGGCGCTGCCCGACTCCGACCGCGGCACCGACCCGACGTTCGCCCACCACGCACCGGACCCGGTCGTCGGTGCGGGGTGGGAGGCCCGGGTCTTCCTCGGCTCGCTGCTCGGCGACACCTCGCCGGTCCCGACCTACACCCCCCTCCTCGGTGCGGAGCTGCTGCTCGAGCCCCGCACCAACCTCGGGCTCGACGTCGACGAGGCGTTCGAGCACGGCGTGCTGGTCGACACCGGGATTCTCGGCGTCCACGGCATCGAGGGGAAGCAGCACGACCTCGCCTACGTCCCGCCGGGACGCCGCACCCTGACGCTGACGTCGTACGACGAGCCGGTGCGGCTGCTGCTGCTCGGCGGCCCGCCCTTCGGCGAGGCGATCGTCATGTGGTGGAACCTGGTCGCGCGCACCCACGAGGAGGTCGTCGCCTGGCGTGCGGAGTGGCAGGCGCAGATCACCGACGCCGGGCTGGTCGACGGCTGGTTCGGCATCCCCGTCGGGGACGAGCTGCCGCCGATCCCCGCCCCGCCCTTGCCGAACGCCCGGCTCAAGGAGCGGCACTGACCGCTGTCGGAGCCCTGCGACAGGATGGCGCGCATGGAACCGGTCATCGGCGAGGACGGCGTCCCGCGCTGCCCGTGGGCCGGTGGCCCCGGGGTGATGCGCGACTACCACGACACCGAGTGGGGCAACCGCGTCAGCGGGGAGTCGGCGTACCTCGAGCGGCTGACGCTCGAAGCGTTCCAGTCCGGGCTCTCGTGGTCGACGATCCTCAACAAGCGGCCGGCGTTCCGCGAGGCCTTCCACGGCTTCGACGCCGAGGCGGTCGCGGCGTTCGGGCCCGGTGACGTCGAGCGGCTGATGCAGGAGCCGCGGATCGTCCGCAACCGGATGAAGATCGAGGCCGCGGTCACGAACGCGCGGGCCACGGTGGCCCTGCGCGAGGCGGGCGGCCTGGAGTCGTTCGTGCTGTCCTTCGCTCCCGACGACCCGCCCGCCTGGGCCGACACCGCCGAGATGACGACGACGTCGGCGGAGTCGGTCGCGCTGTCCAAGGGCCTGAAGAAGCGCGGCTTCGCGTTCGTCGGTCCGACCACGATGTTCGCGCTGATGGAGGCGATCGGGGTCTTCGACCCCCACCTCGTCGGCTGCTTCAGGCGAAGCTGAGGAGCGCCGCGAGTCCTCAGCGAACCAGAGCGGCGGCCTCCGCGGCGAGCATGCTGATCCGGTCCCAGTCCCCGGACGCGACCGCGTCCGCCGGCGTCAGCCAGGAGCCACCGACGCAGCCGACGTTCGGCAGCGCGAGGTAGGCCGGAGCGGTGGCCGCGGTGATCCCGCCGGTCGGGCAGAAGCGGGCGGTCGGCACCGGCCCGGCGACCGCCGTGAGGAATGCCGCGCCCCCGGACGCCTCGGCCGGGAAGAACTTGAGGTCGGTGACGCCCGCCTCGAGGGCGGCCAGCACCTCGGACACGGTGGCCACACCCGGCAGGAACGGCAGCCCGGAGTCCTGCAGCGCGTGCAGCAGCGAGCCGGTGGTGCCGGGGGAGACCAGGAACTGCGCGCCCGCGTCGGCCGCCAGCTTCGCGTGCCCGGGCCGGGTGATGGTGCCGGCGCCGACCAGGATCTCGGGCACCTCGTCGGCGATCGCGCGGATGGCGTCGAGCGCGGCCGGGGTGCGCAGCGTCAGCTCGATGGCGGGCAGGCCGCCGGCGACCAGGGCGCGCGCGATCGCGACGCCCTCCTCGGCCGTCCCGGCCACGACGACCGGCAGCACCGGCACGATCTCAAGCGGGCTGGACAACGGGTACCTCCTGGCCCGGGGCGCTCACGCCCGGGAAGACGCTGGCGCCGGTGTCGGCCGACCCGACGGTGGCGCGGAAGGCCGCGAAGAGCTCCCGGCCGGTGCCCGCCCACTCGGCGCCCTGGGGGGCGCGCCCGGTGGCGGGGCGGCGCTGCAGCTCGTGGTGGTCGACGTGCAGGTCGAGCAGGCCTCCGGCGGCGTCGACGGTGACGACGTCGCCGTCCTGCACCCGCGCGAGGGGGCCCCCGAGAGCGGCCTCGGGGGTCACGTGGATCGCGGCCGGGACCTTGCCCGACGCACCGGACATCCGGCCGTCGGTGACGATCGCGACCCGCTGTCCGCGGTCCTGCAGGACACCCAGCGCGGGCGTGAGCTTGTGGAGCTCGGGCATGCCGTTGGCGGCAGGGCCCTGGTAGCGGATGACCGCGACGAAGTCCCGGCCGTCGAGCGAGCCCGTCGCGAATGCGTCGAGGAAGTCGTGCTGGTCGTCGAAGACCACGGCCGGTGCCGAGACGAAGCGGTGCTCGGGCTTCACGGCGGAGGTCTTGATGACGGCGCGCCCGAGCGGCCCGGAGAGCAGCTGCAGGCCGCCGTCGGGGGTGAACGGGTCGGACGCGGGGCGCAGCACCTCGTGGTCGAGCGACTCCTTCGGTCCCTCTTCCCACGTCAGGTCGTCGCCACGCAGGACCGGCTCGCGCGTGTAGAGCGACAGTCCGCGGCCGGCGACGGTCCGCACGTCCTCGTGGAGCAGGCCCGCACGCAGCAGCGTGTGCACCAGGAACGCGATGCCACCGGCGGCGTGGAAGTGGTTCACGTCCGCCTCGCCGTTGGGGTACATCCGGCTGATCAGCGGCACCACGGCCGAGAGGTCGGACAGGTCGTCCCAGGTGAGGGTGATGCCCGCCGCGCGGGCGATCGCCACGAGGTGCATGGTGTGGTTCGTCGAGCCACCGCTGGCGAGCAGCGCCACGCACGCGTTGACGATGGCCTTCTCGCCGACGATCTCGCCGATCGGTGTGGGCTCCATCGTCGAGGAGTGACCGCCCTGCCGGGTCAGCTCGACCACGCGCCGCCCGGCCGCCCTCGTCAGGGCGTCCCGCAGGGGAGTGCCCGGGTTCACGAACGAGGAGCCCGGCAGGTGCAGGCCGAGGACCTCCATCAGCAGCTGGTTCGAGTTCGCGGTGCCGTAGAACGTGCAGGTGCCGCCGGAGTGATACGACGCCGACTCGGCCTCGAGCAGCTCCTCGCGGCCGACCTTGCCCTCGGCGTACAGCTGGCGGATCCTCGCCTTCTCGGAGTTCGGCAGGCCCGAGGTCATCGGGCCGGCGGGCACGAAGACCGTCGGCAGGTGGCCGAAGGAGAGCGCGCCGATCAGCAGGCCGGGCGTGATCTTGTCGCAGACGCCGAGCATCAGGACGCCGTCGAACATCTCGTGCGAGAGCGCGATCGCCGCCGACATCGCGATCACGTCGCGGCTGTAGAGCGAGAGCTGCATGCCGTCGCGGCCCTGGGTGATGCCGTCGCACATGGCGGGCACGCCGCCGGCGAACTGCGCGATGCCGCCGGCCCGCACGACGGCCTTCTTCAGCGACTCCGGGTAGTCGCGGTAGGGCTGGTGGGCCGAGAGCATGTCGTTGTACGACGAGACGATGGCGACGTTCGGCTTCACGCTGCCGCGGAGCGCGGCCTTGCCCGCGGGCTCGGCGGCGGCGAAGCCGTGCGCGAGGTTGGCGCAGGCGAGGCGTCCGCGGGCCGGGCCGGCGTCCGCCGCCGCCCGGATCCGGGCGAGGTACTCGGTCCGTCCCGCGGTGCTCCGCTCGGCGATGCGGGCGGTCACCTCGGCGACGGTGCGGTGGAGTGCGTTCACTGGTCGGGCTCCTGCCAGGTCCGGCCGTCGCGCTCGAGGAGCGTGGCGGCGGCGGGGGGTCCGTCGGTGCCGGCGGCGTACCGCTTCGGCCGGTCGGGCGAGGTCGCCCAGCGCTGGAGGATCGGCTCGGTCCAGGTCCACGCGGCCTCGACCTCGTCGCGGCGCATGAACAGCGTCGGGTTGCCCTTGATGACGTCCATGAGCAGCCGCTCGTAGGCGTCGGGCAGGCGCACGTCGAAGGCGGCCGCATAGCTGAGGTCGAGCGAGACCGGCCGCAGCCGGTAGCCGCCAGGGCCGGGTTCCTTGGCGGTCAGGTGCAGCCGCATGCCCTCGTCGGGCTGGACCAGGATGTGCAGCCGGTTCGGGGCGGTCGCGCCTTCGGCGCCGGGGAACATCGAGTGCGGCGGCTCCTTGAACACCACCACGATCTCCGAAGCGCGGTGGTCCATCCGCTTGCCGGTGCGCAGGTAGAAGGGGACGCCGGCCCAGCGCCAGTTCTGCACCTCGGTCTTCAGGGCGACGAAGGTCTCGGTCCGGGAGCCGCCGTGCCCCAGGTCGTCGGAGTACGACGGGACCGGGGCCCCGTCGACCAGCCCGGCGCCGTACCGGCCGCGGACGGTGTCGTGGTCGACGTCGGCCGGCGACATCGGCTTCAGGGCCTGGAGCACCTTGAGCTTCTCGTCGCGGACCGTCTCGCGCCCGACGTAGGTCGGCGGCTCCATCGCGACCAGGCAGAGCAGCTGGAGCAGGTGGTTCTGGACCATGTCGCGCAGCGCGCCGGCGTTGTCGTAGTACTCGCCGCGGCCGCCGACGCCGACGGTCTCGGAGACGGTGATCTGCACGTGGTCGACCCAGCGGGAGTTCCACAGCGGCTCGAGGAAGGCGTTGGCGAAGCGCGTCACCAGCAGGTTCTGGACGCTCTCCTTGCCGAGATAGTGGTCGATCCGGAAGATCTGCGCCTCGTCGAAGACCCCTCCGACGGCGGCGTTGACCTCGCGGGCCGACGCGAGGTCGTGGCCGATCGGCTTCTCGAGCACCACGCGGGCGCGCTCGTCGACCACCCCGATCTCGTCGAGGCGCCGGCAGATGGCACCGAAGAGCTTCGGGGCGACCGCGAGGTAGAACACCCGGACCGCGTCCTCGGGGTGCGGGCGGTCCTTGAGCAGGGCGTGGAAGCGGTGCCAGTCGTCAGGATTCTCGGCGTCCAGCATCAGGTGGTGCAGCCGGGCCAGGAAGCGGTCGAGCGCACCGTCGTAGAGGTCCGCGGCGTCGACGTACGTCGCGAGCGCGGTGCGCACCACCGAGCGCCAGGCGTCGTCGTCGAGGTCGGTCATGGACACGCCGAGGATCCGGTAGTCGGCGGGGAGCTGCCCCTCGAGGTCGCGGTGGTAGAGCGCCGGCAGCAGCTTGCGGAGGGCGAGGTCGCCGGTCCCGCCGAAGACGGTGAAGTCACACGTCTCGGGGAGCACGTTCGGGGCCGGAGCGGGTTCCATGAGCTCCACGGTAGGGACGAGTTAGGTCCATCGCAAGACGTACATACGTTTTTTCAGGATCAAAGTAGGGACGTTTATGCTTCCCGCGTGACCCAGGTGGTGGAGACCCGCGAGACCGCGGCGCCGGCGACGGCCGGCGAGCTGCTCGAGCTCGTGCGCACCGGCCGCGCGGCGACCCGTTCCCAGCTCCGCGCCCTCACCGGGCTGTCCCGCACCGCCGTCACGGCGCGCGTGTCGGCCCTGACCAGCGCGGGGCTGCTGCAGATCGGCGAGGAGCTCGCGTCCACCGGGGGCCGCCCCCCGGGCGCGCTGGTCTTCAACCGGCACGCGGGCGTCGTGCTGGCCGTCGCGATCGGCCGGTCCCGGAGCCAGCTCGCGGTGCTCGACCTGGACGGGCAGGAGCTCGCCGCGGACTCCCGCGACCACGAGGTCGGCGTCGGCCCGGACGAGCTGCTGCCCGACGTCGCCGGACGGCTCACGGCGCTGCTCCAGGACGTCGCACCGCCGGTGCTCGGGATCGGCCTCAGCCTCCCCGGCACGCTCGACTCGGTCCGCGGCCTGTCCATCGGCTCCCCGGTGATGTCCGGCTGGGACGGCGTCCAGCTCGCGCCGTACTTCGGCGAGGTCGCGGACGCCCCGCTGTTCGTGGCCAACGACGCCGATGTGCTGGCGCGGTCCGAGCTGCTCGGGGGCGCCGGAGTCCTCGACGACGTGCTGGTGGTGAAGGCGTCCACCGGTCTCGGGCTCGGGATCGTCGCCGACGGCCGGGTGCTCAGCGGCCATCTCGGCGCCGCGGGCGAGATCGGGCACACGACCGTGGACGCCGCCGGCGACCTGCCGTGCCGGTGCGGCGCGACGGGCTGCCTGGAGACCATCGCCGGCGGCTGGGCCCTGGTCGCCCGGCTGGCCTCGGAGACCGATCACCACGAGCAGCCGGTCGATCATGTCCGCGACCTGGTCGCGCTCGCCCTGCAGGGCGACTCCTTCGCCCGGGGGCTCCTGCGCGACAGCGGGAGGGAGCTCGGCGAGGTGCTCGCGGTGGCGATCAACCTGCTCAACCCTGCTGCCGTGGTCATCGGGGGAGACATGGCCGCGGCGTTCGACTTCTACGTCGCGGGCGTGCGCGAGAGCGTCTACCGGCGCTCGGCCCCGCTGGCCACCCGCGACCTCCAGTTCCTCCCGGCCACGCACGGCGACCGCGCTGGCGTCGTGGGCTGCGGGGCGCTCGCGCTCGACCACGTGCTGTCGCCCGTGGCCGTCGACGCGCGACTGGCGACCGGGGGCTGAGGTCAGCCGACGTCGTGCGACAGCGAGTCGACGACCACGGCGATCGCGAGCACCAGCGCCGGGTTCTCGCCCGGGCCGATCTCGACGCCGTACGTGTCGGCGATCCGGAACCACCGCTTGGAGACCTCGGCCACCTTGTCGCGCCCACGGCTGATCTCGAACTCGTGGTCGACGATGTTGCCCTGGACGTCGAGCTCGTCGCCTCCGGCCAGCTTGACGTGGTAGCGCTCCCGCAGCGGCGAGATCATCGCCTTCTTGACCGTGGCGACGTCTTTGCCGTCGGCGTCCTCGATGGCCATCGTGTCCCGGATGCTGAGCTTGCGCTCCTGGATCTTCAGCAGCTCGCGCCCCGAAGCGTCCTCCAGCACGAGGGTCTGCCTGATGCGGAGCGCCTTCCCGTCGACCTTGAAGGCGCGGTCCCCGCCCTCGTCCTCGATCCAGTAGTCGTCGCCGATCGAGAACAGCTTCTCCCGCATCCGGTACGTCGTGCCACCCCCACCCCGGCGGTCCTCGCGGCGGTCCTGGCGTCGGTCCCTCAGTCCCATGCGGCCATCGTCGTCCCGTCCCTGCCCGGTGGCATCACCTGATCCGGGCGACCGCGCACTAGGGTCACGGCCGTGGACGCGAACACCTGGCTGTGGATCCTCGCCGCCTTCCTGGCCGCGATCTTCCTCGGCACCGGAGCCCTCAAGCTGACCCGCTCGCGCGAGGAGATCGTGGCGGCCGGGATGACGTGGGCCGGCGCGTACTCCGACCGGACCCTGCGCCGGCTCGGCTGGGCGGAGGTGATCGGCGCGGTCGGCGTCCTGATCCCGTACGTCGCGCCCTTCGCTGCGGTGTTCCTCGCAGTCGTGGCCCTGGTCGAGCTGGTGACGCACGTGCGGCGGCTCGAGCTCTTCCCCGACGCCCTGCGCACCCTCGCCCTCGTCGTCATGTGCGTCGTCCAGGCGGTCTACCGCTTCGGCCCCGAGGCGTTCTGACTGGGACTAGCCTCACCCCGTGACCCGAGTACACGCCTTCGGCGACGACGCCCTCGGCGACCGCGACGCGGTCGGCCTGGTGACCGCGATCCAGGAGGGCGAGGTGGCGATCCCCGAGGTGATCGAGGCCGCGATCGCCCGCACCGAGCGGCTCCAGCCCGAGCTCAACGGCGTCGCCTACGTCGCCTACGACCGGGCCCGCGCCGAGGCCCGCGACCCGCGCGGCGGCTTCTTCGCCGGTGTCCCGACGTTCCTCAAGGACAACGTCGACGTCGCCGGCATGCCGACCCAGCAGGGCTGCGACGCCTACCGCGCCCGCCCCGCAGCTCAGGACGGTGACTTCGCCCGGATGTTCCTCGCCACCGGTCTGGTCCCGATCGGGAAGACCCAGCTGTCCGAGTTCGGGTTCAGCCCGTCCGCCGAGCACCCGCGGATCGGCCCGGTCCGCTCGCCGTGGGACCCCGCCCACACCGCCAGCGCGTCGTCGGCAGGTACGGCGGCGCTCGTCGCCGCCGGCGCCGTACCCCTCGCGCACGGCAACGACGGCGGCGGCTCCATCCGCATCCCGGCGGCGGTCAACGGCCTGGTCGGGCTCAAGCCGACCCGCGACCGGCTCGCCCAGGACAAGGTCACCCGGCAGATGCCGATCCGGATCGTCTCCGACGGCGTGCTGACCCGCTCGGTGCGCGACACCGCGGCGTTCCTCCGCGAGGCCGAGCAGGTCTACCGTGCGCTGAAGCTGCCGCCGATCGGTGACGTGACCCGTCCCGGCCGCACCCGGCTCCGGGTCGCGGTGCACACCCGCGGCATCGGCCGGGACGCCGACCCGGAGGTGGTCGAGCTCACCCTCAAGACCGCGAAGCTGCTCGAGGAGCTCGGCCACGAGGTCGAGGTCGTCCCGCACCCGGCGCCCTCCTCGGTGCCCGACGACTTCCTGCTCTACTGGTCGATGCTCGCGATGATGATCGTGCGCACCGGGCGGCGCACCCTCGGCCCGTCGTTCGACCGGACCCGCCTGGACAACCTCACGCTGGGCCTCGACCGGCACTGCCGGGGCCGGCTGCACCGGCTGCCCGGCGCGATCGGCCGGCTGCGCCGGCTGCCGCGGCTCTCCGCGGACTTCCACCGGCGGTACGACGTCGCGCTGACGCCCACGCTGGCGCTCACCACCCCGCTGGTCGGCCACCTCGACCCGATGAACGACTTCGAGACCGTGATGGAGCGGATCCTCGAGTGGGTCGCGTTCACGCCGTGGCAGAACGCGACCGGCGATCCGGCGGTCTCGCTGCCGCTGGCGAGCTCGTCGGCGGGACTGCCGCAGGGGATGATGCTGTCGGCCGGTGCGGGCCGGGAATCCACCCTCCTGGAGCTGGCTCTCGAGCTCGAGGAAGCGGCTCCTTGGAGGACGCTGACAGGCTGAAATCCAGGCTCCCGGCCTCGATTTCTCGTTACCGGAGAGCCTGTGTATCGTTCTCCGTCGTTGCCCCTTTAGCTCAGTCGGCAGAGCGTCTCCATGGTAAGGAGAAGGTCTACGGTTCGATTCCGTAAAGGGGCTCTGGGCAGGACCCTGGACGGACCGGTTAATCTGGTTCGGACAGCCGTGCCCGTGGCGGGGTAGCTCAGGTGGTTAGAGCACACGGCTCATAATCGTGGTGTCGCGGGTTCGAGTCCCGCCCCCGCTACTCACATCCTGCGACACCTGTACCGACAAGCAAGGACTTCCCGTGGCCAGCAAGAGCTCCGACGTTCGCCCCAAGATCACGCTCGCCTGTGTCGAGTGCAAGGAGCGGAACTACATCACCAAGAAGAACCGGCGCAACGACCCCGACCGGCTCGAGATGATGAAGTTCTGCCCGCGCGACCGCAGGCACACCCTGCACCGTGAGACCCGCTGATCGACCCGTCTTCCGACAGCCCGCCAGGTTCGCCCGGCGGGCTGTCCGCATTTCAGATCCGGCACCTCAGACCCGGCACTGCGGCCGGCGCCACGCCCGCAGGTCCGAGACGTCGAGCCGCAGCAGCTGCGGCACGACCGGCCGCCCGCCCAGGTCCTGGTAGTGCCGCGTCCCCGCCTCGCTGACCACCCACAGCGAGCGGCTTCCGACCAGGTCCATCCCCTCCGCGCCCGGCACGAACGCCCTCCGGCGGGTGCCCTCCGGTCCGCCGAGGACTCCGCAGCGGGTGACCGACTGCGCGAACCACGCACCCGCCGGCTGCCCGGCCAGCGCCGCCCACACCCCGCCCTGCGTCGAGCGTGGTGCGTCGGTGTGCCCCGACGACATCTCCGGCGTGATGTCCAGGACCCCGGACGCCACGATCTCGTCGGTGTCGAACCAGTCGACCTGCGCCGGTCTCGTCGGGTACCACCGGCCGATCCCCAGCCGGCCGCGGTCGTCGGTCAGCGAGAACGACCCGCGCAGCGGCGGCCCCAGCGCCCACACGTGCTCCACGTCGAGGGTCTCCGGGTCGATCAGCCAGAGCCTGCTGGTCTCGACGAGCCACAGTCCGTGGCTGTCGCGCACCAGTCCGCCGCCGTGCCGGCACGTCAGCGGGTCCCGGTCACCGACCTGGCCGGCGACGGGGTCGAGGCGGTCCAGCAGCTCGCCGGTGCGGACGTCGTACCGCTCGACCAGGCAGTACCGCTCGTGCAGCGGTGCGTTGCCGTCGAAGCCGCTGACGAAGGCGGACCGGCCCGCCACCGCCACGCCCTGCGGGACGAAGCCGTGCCCGGTGCGCAGCCACACGCCCGCACAGACCGCGTGGTCGTTCGGGAACCGGTCCAGCTCGTCCTTCTCCAGGTACGTCGGGGGAGTG
Source organism: Nocardioides sp. URHA0032 (assembly GCF_000620645.1). Lineage (GTDB taxonomy): Bacteria > Actinomycetota > Actinomycetes > Propionibacteriales > Nocardioidaceae > Nocardioides. The sequence continues at coordinate 51,065 of NZ_JIAV01000020.1, forward strand.
CCCCGGACATCGTCGAACGTGATCGGCCCGCACCCGCTCCGGCGGTCCGGCCCTGGACCGGGGTCGGCCGAGGTGCAGCCCGCGACCAGCACGAGTGCGGCCAGCACCCACCCGATAGTTTGGGCGCATGCCAGTCGACCAGTCCCTCGTCGGCCGGGTCTTCCCACCCACCCGACCCTATGCGGTGACCGCGGAGCACATCGGCAGCTTCGTGGCCGCGATCGGCGGCGCGTACGACGGCGGCGCGGCGCCCGCGACGTACCCCATCGTGCTGGCCTTCGACGCGATGAACGCCTTCCTCGAGGCCGAGTCGATCGACCTGTTCCGGATCGTGCACGGCGACCAGAAGTTCGCCTACGAGCGGCCGGTCGTCCCCGGTGACGTCCTCACCGCGACGCTCACGGTCGCGAGCCTGCGCCAGATCGCGGGCAACGACATCATCGGCACGACCAGCGAGATCACCGACTCCTCCGGCGCCCTGGTCTGCTCGACCAGCGCGACGCTCGTGCACCGGGGCGCGGCATGACGCTCGAGCCGCAGGCCTACACGATCACGCGCGCCGACCTGGTGGCGTACGCCGAGGCCAGCGGCGACCACAACCCGATCCACCAGGACGACGCGGTCGCCGAGAGCGTCGGGCTGCCGGGCGTGATCGCGCACGGGATGTACACGATGGCGCTGGCCGCCCGGGCGGTGTCCACCTGGTTCCCGGGGTGCGAGGTGGCCAGCCTGGGCTGCAAGTTCACCAACCCGGTGGTCGTACCGGCCGAGGGCGGTGTCGACATCGAGGTCGCGGGCGAGGCGTCCGAGGAGGACGGCCTGACGACCGTGCGGCTGACGGTCACCTGCGAGGGCCAGAAGGTGCTCGGCATGCCGAAGGCGGTCGTGCGTGCCCCCGCCCATGACTGAGCTGCTCGCCGACCACACCACCCTGCGGCTCGGCGGCCCGGCCGCGCGCTGGGTGCGCGCGACGACGGAGGCCGAGCTGACCGCCGCGGTGTCGGAGGCGGACGCGGCCGGCCACCCGGTGCTGGTGCTCGGCGGCGGCAGCAACCTGGTCGTCGCCGACGAGGGGTTCCCCGGCACGGTCGTCGAGGTCGCCACCAGCGGCATCAGCCCGGACGTCGAGGACGGGGTGAGCTGCGGCGGGGTGCTGGTCACCGTCGCCGCCGGTGAGAGCTGGGACGACCTGGTCGCGCTCGCGGTCGGGAAGGAGTGGGCCGGCATCGAGGCGCTCTCCGGCATCCCGGGCCGGGTCGGCGCGACGCCGATCCAGAACGTCGGCGCCTACGGCCAGGAGGTCAGCCAGACCATCGCGTCGGTACGGGTCTGGGACCGCCGGTTGCGCGGCGTCCGCACGTTCGCCAACGCCGACTGCGGCTTCGGCTACCGCACGTCCCGCTTCAAGGCGGACCCGGGCCGGCACGTCGTGCTGTCGGTGACGTTCCAGCTCCGGCAGGGCTCGCTCGGCGGACCGGTGGCGTACGCGGAGCTCGCCCGCACGCTCGGGGTCGAGCCGGGGGAGCGGGCCGCGCTCGCCGACGTACGCCGCGCGGTGCTCGCGCTGCGTGGTGGCAAGGGCATGGTGCTCGACCCGGCCGACCACGACACGTGGAGCGCGGGGTCGTTCTTCACCAACCCGGTCGTCCCCGCGGACGCCGTGCCCGACGGTGCGCCCGCGTGGCCGCAGCCCGACGGCCTCGTGAAGACCAGCGCCGCCTGGCTGATCGAGCACGCCGGCTTCGCCAAGGGGCACGGCAACGGCCGGGTCGCGCTCTCCGGCAAGCACACGCTCGCGCTCACCAACCGCGGTGGTGCGTCCACCGCGGACCTCCTGGCGCTCGCGCTCGAGGTGCGCGACGGCGTGGAGCTGCGGTTCGGCATCCGGCTCGTCAACGAGCCGGTGCTGGTCGGCTGCTCGCTCTAGCTGTTGCTGTTGACCGTGCCGTGGATCGTCGTGGTGTCCGACGACGCCACGGCCAGCGCGATGAGACCGACGATCGCGACGATGCCGACGACGAGCAGGATCGTGCCGATGATGCCCATGATCTTCCCGGCCGAGGCGGATCCGCGGCCGCCGTACACCGCCGGGTTGGCGTCGATCTCGCGGACCGCCTTGGCCCCGGTCGCCCAGGCGAACGGCGAGAGGACCAGCGTGATGCCGCCGCAGGTGGCGATGCCGGCCAGCCCGATGATGCCCAGCACCATCGCGGTGTTCGCCGACGGGTGCGCGGGAGCCGGCGGCGCGTAGTTGTACGGCGCCCGCGCGTACTGCGGCTGTCCGTACGGCTGCTGGTAGGGCTGCTGGTACGGCTGGCCGTACGGCGGCTGCTGTGGCTGCTGGGGGTAGGGCTGCTGCGGCTGGCCCTCGGGGTAGTACGGGTTCTGCGGCGGCGGCGGGGGCTGCTGCGGCTGCTCGTACGGGTTCGGGCCCGGAGGCTCGTGCTCGGTCATGGGTGCATCCTCCCAGTCCCTACCGGTTTTGGCGGGAGCCCACCCACCCCTCGATGTCGCCGAGGATCTCGGACTTCACGTCGTCCGGTGCCCGGGACGCCCGCACCGACATCCGCGCCAGCTCGGCGAGCTGGCTGTCGGTCAGTCCGTGTGCGGCGCGCATGGTGGCGTACTGACCGGCGAGGCGGGACCCGAACAGCAGCGGGTCGTCGGCCCCGAGCGCGACCGTGGCGCCGGCCGCCAGCAGGGTCGGGAGCGGCACCGACGTGAGGTCGGAGTAGACCCCGAGCGCGACGTTCGAGACCGGGCAGACCTCCAGGACCACGCCCGCCTCCACGATCCGGTCGAGAAGCGCCGGGTCCTCGGCCGCCCGGACACCGTGCCCGAGCCGCTGCGCGTGCAGCTCGTCGAGGCACAGCCGGATGTGCTCCGGCCCGCGCAGCTCGCCGCCGTGCGGCGCCAGCAGCAGACCGCCACGCTCGGCGATCCGGAACGCCGGCGCGAAGTCGCCCGTGCGCCCGCGCCGCTCGTCGTTCGAGAGGCCGAACCCGACCACGCCGCGCCCGCCGTACTGCACGGCGAGCCGGGCGAGGGTGCGCGCGTCCAGCGGGTGCCGGGTGCGGTTCGCCGCGACGACGACCGCCATCCCCAGGCCGGTGGTGGCCGAGGCGTCGCGGACCGCGTCGAGGACCAGGTCGGTGAACGCCGTGATCCCGCCGAAGCGCGCGCCGTACCCGCTGGGGTCGACCTGGATCTCCAGCCAGCGGCCGCCGTCGCGGACGTCGTCCTCGGCCGCCTCCAGCACCAGCCGGCGGACGTCGGCCTCGGTGCGCAGCACGGACCGAGCGACGTCGTAGAGCCGCTGGAAGCGGAACCAGCCCTTCTCGTCGGCCGCCGACAGCTTGGGCGGCCAGTCCTCGACGAGCTGGTCCGGCAGCGCGATGCCGTCCCGGGCGGCGAGCTCGAGCAGTGTCGAGTGCCGCATCGACCCCGTGAAGTGCAGGTGCAGGTGTGCCTTCGGGAGGTCGTGGAGGTCCCGGCTCTCGCTGCGCTCGCTGCTCGACCAGCGATGCGTCAAGAGAAGAGCTTCTGGAGGCGGGTCACGCCCTCGACCAGGTCGTCGTCACCCAGGGCGTAGGACAGCCGCAGGTAGCCGGGGGAGCCGAACGCCTCGCCCGGCACGACCGCCACCTCGGCCTGGTCGAGGATGTACTCGGAGAGCTCGGCGGACGTCTGGATCAGGCGGCCGTCGTACTCCCTGCCGAGCAGTCCCTTGACCGAGGGGTAGGCGTAGAACGCGCCGAGCGGCATCGGGCAGAGGACGCCGTCGATCTCGTTCAGCATCGCGACGATGGTCTTGCGCCGCCGGTCGAACGCCGACTTCATCTCCTCGACCGCGCTGAGGTCACCCTCCAGGGCGGCGAGCGCGGCGCGCTGGGCGACGTTGGCGACGTTGGACGTGGCGTGCGACTGCAGGTTGGTGGCGGCCTTGACCAGGTCGGCCGGCCCGATCATCCAGCCGACCCGCCAGCCGGTCATCGCGTAGGTCTTGGCGACCCCGTTGACGATCACGGTGTGGTCGGCGAGCGCGGGGCAGAGGACCGGGAGCGAGCCGGTGTCCGCGCCGTCGTAGACCAGGTGCTCGTAGATCTCGTCGGTCAGCACCCAGAGCTCGTGCTCCTCGACCCAGGCGCCGATCTCGCGGATCTCGTCCGAGCTGTAGACGGCGCCGGTGGGGTTCGACGGCGAGACGAACAGCAGCACCTTGGTGCGGTCGGTGCGCGCAGCCTCGAGCTGGGCGACGGTGACCTTGTAGTCCTGCGTCTCGTCGGCGAGCACCTCGACCGGCGTACCGCCGGCGAGCCGGATCGCCTCCGGATAGGTCGTCCAGTACGGCGCCGGCACGATGACCTCGTCACCCGGGTCGAGCATGGTGGCGAACGCCGCGTAGATCGCCTGCTTCCCACCGTTGGTCACCAGCACCTGGCTCGGCTCGACCTCCAGGCCGCTGTCCCGCAGCGTCTTGGCGGCGATCGCCTTCTTGAGCTCGGGGAGCCCTCCGGCCGGGGTGTAGCGGTGGTTCTTCGGGTCACGGGCGGCCTCGACCGCCGCCTCGACGACGTAGCCGGGCGTCGGGAAGTCCGGCTCGCCGGCACCGAAGCCGATCACCGGTCGGCCCTCCGCCTTGAGCGCCTTCGCCTTCGCATCCACCTTGAGCGTCGCGGACTCGGCGATGGCGCCGATCCGGCGGGAGACGCGACGGGAGCGAGGAGAGGTCTCGGGCGAGGTCATGGCTCCATCGTAGGGCGGGGACTCGGGCGGGCCGCCAGCCGGTTTGGACTCCGCATCACCTCACCCCGTAGACTCCACGTTCGGTGGATTCCCACAGGATCAGTCGTGCCCGCAGGCCGGGTGATCGGGGCCTACCGGCGAAGGGCACTAGCTCAACTGGCAGAGCATCGGTCTCCAAAACCGAAGGTTGGGGGTTCAAGTCCCTCGTGCCCTGCAAGGACGAACACAGTCGGTTCGACGACGAGGAGAGGTGAAGGACGTGCCGGACAGCAAGGCGGTCCGTGGTCCGCGCGGAGGGAGCACCCAGAAGCGCACCAGCCTCCCGGTGTTCTACCGGCAGGTGGTCGCGGAGCTCCGGAAGGTCGTCTACCCGACGCAGGAGCAGCTGGTCACGTACTTCATCGTGGTCATGGTGTTCGTCGTCTTCATGATGGTGCTCGTGTCCCTGCTCGACCTGGGCTTCGGCAAGCTCACGTTCGCCGTCTTCAGCGGCTAGCCGGACCGAGCCCACCCCCGATTCCTTGCCCGATTCTTTGATGGAGCAGTACGTGTCTGAGCAGGAGAACGACTCGGTGCAGTCCGAGGAGACGACCCCCGAGGTCGAGCCGTCCCTCGAGGACCAGTACGGCGAGCCGAACGACGGGCCCGAGGTCGAGGACGACCCGCGCCTGGACGCCGAGGTCACCGACGAGGACAGCGACGCGGCCATGGGCCTCGACGACACCGAGGACGGCGGCGCGAGCAGCCGGGGGATGTCCGGGGCCGAGGGCGACGAGGAGCCCACCGCCGCCGAGGACGGTGACGAGCCCGACGAGAACGACCCGCTCGAGGCCTTCCGGCGCGAGCTCTGGGCGAAGCCGGGCGACTGGTTCGTCGTCCACACCTACTCCGGCATGGAGAACAGGGTGAAGTCGAACCTCGAGAACCGCATCATCTCCCTCAACATGGAGGACTACATCCACGAGATCGTGGTCCCCACCGAGGAGGTCGCCGAGATCAAGAACGGCCAGCGCAAGATGGTCAAGCGCACCGTTCTCCCGGGCTACGTCCTGGTCCGCATGGACCTCACCGACGAGTCCTGGGCGGCCGTCCGCCACACCCCGTCGGTGACGGGCTTCGTCGGCCACAGCCACCAGCCGGTCCCGCTGTCGATGTCCGAGGTCGAGAACATGCTCGCCCCCGCCGTCGTCGCGCGCGCGGAGGCGGAGGCAGTCGCTGCCGGTGCCCCGTCCGGGTCCGGTGGCGGCGCCGCGAAGAAGCCGATCGAGGTCGCCGACTTCGACGTGTCCGACTCGGTCATGGTGGTCGACGGCCCGTTCGCCACGCTGCACGCCACGATCACCGAGATCAACGCGGAGTCCCAGCGGGTCAAGGCGCTCGTCGAGATCTTCGGCCGCGAGACCCCGGTCGAGCTCAGCTTCAGCCAGATCCAGAAGGTCTGAGGCTCCCCGAGCCCGTCCGACCGCGATTTCGGGTTCGGCCGGGATCGCAGCACAATGGTTCGGTTGCCCTCGGGCAGCAGCACGGTGGCAGAGGCGTACGACGTACTCCTCGTCATGACCACGAGACAGAAAGAGAAGCAACATGCCTCCGAAGAAGAAGATCGCCGCACTGGTCAAGGTGCAGCTCCAGGCGGGTGCCGCGACTCCCGCTCCGCCGGTCGGTACCGCCCTCGGTCCGCACGGCGTGAACATCATGGAGTTCTGCAAGGCGTACAACGCCCAGACCGAGTCCATGCGCGGCAACGTCATCCCGGTCGAGATCACGATCTACGAGGACCGGTCCTTCACCTTCATCACGAAGACCCCGCCGGCCGCCGAGCTGATCAAGAAGGCCGCCGGTCTCCAGAAGGGCTCCGGCGTCCCGCACAAGGAGAAGGTCGGCAAGCTGACCAAGGACCAGGTACGCGAGATCGCCCAGACGAAGCTCCCCGACCTCAACGCCAACGACATCGACGCCGCGATGAAGATCGTCGAAGGCACTGCCCGCTCCATGGGCGTCACGACCGACTGACAAACGTGGAAGAGCCGCGCTGGCTCGCTGACCACATCTCCTGGAAGTAGGAACACATCATGCAGCGCAGCAAGACCTATCGCGCGGCGTCGGAGCAGTTCGACAAGGACGAGCTCTACGCCCCGCTGACCGCGATCAAGATCGCGAAGACCACCAGCAAGAAGAAGTTCGACGAGACCGTGGACGTCGTCATGCGCCTCGGCGTCGACCCGCGCAAGGCGGACCAGATGGTCCGCGGCACGGTGAACCTGCCGCACGGCACCGGCAAGACCGCTCGCGTCCTCGTGTTCGCGAACGCCGACAAGGCCGAGGCCGCTCGTGAGGCGGGCGCCGACGTCGTCGGTGGCGACGAGCTCGTCGACAAGGTCGCCGGCGGGTGGCTCGACTTCGACGCCGTCGTCGCGACCCCGGACATGATGGGCAAGGTCGGCCGCCTCGGCCGCGTGCTCGGCCCCCGCGGCCTGATGCCGAACCCGAAGACCGGCACCGTGACGCCGGACGTGGCGAAGGCCGTGTCCGACATCAAGGGCGGCAAGATCGAGTTCCGCGTCGACCGGCACGCGAACCTGCACTTCATCATCGGCAAGGCGTCCTTCTCCGAGGTCCAGCTCGCGGAGAACTACGCCGCTGCGCTGGAGGAGGTGCTCCGTCTGAAGCCGGCCAGCTCCAAGGGCCGCTACATCAAGAAGGTCACCGTCTCCACGACGATGGGCCCCGGTGTCCAGGTCGACCCGAACCGCACCAAGAACGTCGCGGTCGAGGACGAGGCCGCCTCGGCCTGACCCCCAGCAACGCCGAGTCGGCGCAGTCTCAGCTGAGACTGCGCCGACTCGCATTTGAGACTGCGCCGACTCGGCCGTTGCGCCCGATTTGGTGCGCGGCCCGGGAGCGCCGTACTGTTCCTCCTGAAACCAGAGACCGCCGGTTGTCAGGCTGCGCCAGCAGCACGACCGAAGGTTCCGCGGAGACGCGGACGGCCAGCGCAGGTGACAGAGCAGGACCGGCACTCCGCCGGACCATCCGCCCTGAGCCTGCGCTCGGGGCGTTCGTCTTTCCTGGGGATCTCCGAGTGGCGGTCGACCACCGGAAGGAGACCCATGGCGCGGGCAGACAAGCAGGCGGCCGTCGCGGAGATCGTTGAGTCCTTCAACGACAGCGCCGGCGCCGTGCTGACCGAGTACCGCGGTCTCACCGTGAAGCAGCTGCAGGACCTGCGGCGCTCACTCGGCGAGAACGCCAACTACGCCGTGGTCAAGAACACGCTGGCCAAGATCGCCGCCACCGAGGTGGGCATCTCCGGCTTCGACGACCTGCTGACCGGCCCGACCGCCATCGCCTTCATCAACGGCGACGTCGTCGAGGCGGCCAAGGGTCTGCGTGACTTTGCCAAGGCGAACCCGTCCCTTGTCATCAAGGGCGGCGTCCTGGACGGCAAGCCCCTCGACGCGGCTGAGGTGGCCAAGCTGGCCGACCTCGAGTCCCGTGAGGTGCTCCTGGGCAAGCTGGCCGGCGCGATGCTCGCGTCGCTCAGCCAGGCCGTCTACCTGCTCAACGCCCCCCTCGCCCAGGCCGCCCGTCTCGCGGGTGCGCTGCAGGCGAAGGCCGAGCAGGACCCCTCGATCCTCGCAGGTGGTGCCGGTACGCCGGCCGCCGCCGAGGAGGCACCGGCCGCCGAGGCGACCGAGGCCCCCGCTGACGAGGCTCCCGCGGCTGAGGAGGCTCCCGCCGAGGAGACCCCCGCTGCCGAGGCCGAGACCTCCGATGAGGGCGACGCCACCGAGGCCTGAGCCACCGCTCGGACCGACGTAACCAACCACCTGAAACCCGGCTCCGGCGCGACGCGCCAGGGCCACCGAATGGAAGGAACCGCCACCATGGCGAAGCTCAGCACCGACGAGCTCCTCGACGCGTTCAAGGAGATGACGCTGATCGAGCTCAGCGAGTTCGTGAAGCAGTTCGAGGACACCTTCGGCGTCACCGCCGCCGCCCCGGTCGCCGTTGCCGCGGCCCCGGCCGCGGGTGGCGCTGCTGCCGGTGGCAGCGACGAGGCCGCCGTGCAGGACGAGTTCGACGTCGTCCTCGAGGCCGCTGGTGACAAGAAGATCAACGTCATCAAGGAGGTCCGCGCGCTGACCTCCCTCGGCCTGAAGGAGGCCAAGGAGCTCGTGGAGTCGGCCCCGAAGCCGATCCTCGAGAAGGTCGCCAAGGACGCCGCGGAGAAGGCGAAGGAGGCGCTCGAGGGCGCCGGCGCCACCGTCACCCTCAAGTGACCCGCGCCAGCTGATCCGCAGCTGAACCGCCACGAGGGGCGGTCCACCCGATCCGGGTGGACCGCCCCTCGTGTCGTCCCCGCTCCCGGCCGAGCCGCAGACGGTCCAGACGGGCCCGCCGGACAGGTGTACGACGGCAGGAAGTGGGAAGGAAACCCGCGCGTAACTTCGCGGCGGTCGTCGCGTTGTTACCGGTCAGTGGGAGACGGGGGAGCGTGTCAGCCACGCCCGGGGAGCCGGTCCGGGCGCGCGCGCTTCACCGGAGAGCACAGGGGCAATGGAGGGACAGGGCGGACATGGGCGTTGAGATCAAGGTCGAACACCTCTCGAAGTCGTTCGGCAAGCAGCTGATCTGGGGTGACGTGACGCTGACCGTCCCCGCGGGTGAGATCTGCGTGATGCTCGGCCCGTCCGGCACCGGCAAGTCCGTCTTCCTCAAGACCCTGATCGGCCTGCTCAAGCCCGACCAGGGCTCGATCGTCATCGAGGGCACCGACATCGCCACCTGCTCCGAGAAGGAGCTCTACGAGATCCGCAAGCTGTTCGGCGTGCTGTTCCAGGACGGCGCGATGTTCGGCTCGATGAACCTCTACGACAACGTCGCCTTCCCGCTGCGCGAGCACACCAGGAAGTCCGAGTCCGAGATCCGCGACATCGTCATGGAGAAGATGGACCTGGTCGGCTTGATCGGCGCCGAGGACAAGCTGCCGGGCGAGATCTCCGGCGGCATGCGCAAGCGCGCGGGCCTCGCCCGCGCCCTGGTGCTCGATCCCGAGATCGTCCTCTTCGACGAGCCGGACTCCGGTCTGGACCCGGTCCGGACCGCGTTCCTCAACCAGCTGATCGTCGACCTCAACGCCCAGATCGACGCGACCTTCCTGATCGTCACCCACGACATCAACACCGCCCGGACCGTCCCGGACAACATCGGCCTGCTCTACCACCGTCACCTCGCGATGTTCGGCCCCCGGGAGATGCTGCTCTCCTCCGAGGAGCCGGTCGTGCGCCAGTTCCTCAACGCCCAGCGGGTCGGCCCGATCGGCATGTCGGAGGAGAAGGACGCCGACGAGCTCGAGGCGGAGAAGGGTCAGGAGCTCCCCCCGCTCCCGCCCATCCCGCTCCAGATCGACCCGTCCAACGGCATCGCGCGCCGCAGCCAGCGCGAGCCCGGCGAGTGGTGCCGGCAGAACGGCGTCACGCCCCCTCCGGGCTCGTTCGAGGCCAACACGGCCGTGGCGGCGGGGGTCTGAGGCAACCCCATGTCCAACCTCACCGCGAGCCGGGTGCTCGCACCCGTCGGGACCGCGGGGAAGCTGTTCGCGTTCGGCCTCGACGTCGGCCGCGGGCTGTTCCGTCGGCCCTTCCAGCTGCGCGAGTTCCTCCAGCAGGCCTGGTTCATCGCCTCCGTCACGATCATCCCCACCGCGCTGGTCGCGATCCCGTTCGGCGCGGTCATCGCGCTCCAGGTCGGGGGCCTGGTCAAGCAGTTCGGAGCCCAGTCCTTCACCGGCTCCGCGGCCGTGCTCGCCGTGGTCCGCGAGGCCGGGCCGATCGCGACCTCGCTGCTGATCGCCGGCGCCGGCGGATCGGCCATCGCGGCCGACCTCGGCGCTCGCAAGATCCGCGAGGAGCTCGACGCGATGATGGTGCTCGGCATCGACCCGATCCAGCGCCTCGTCGTCCCGCGGGTGCTGGCCTGCATGCTGGTCGCGGTGTTCCTCAACGGCCTGGTCAGCGTCGTCGGCGTCGCCGGCGGCTACGTCTTCAACGTGGTCCTGCAGGACGGCACGCCAGGCGCCTACCTGTCGAGCTTCACAGCCCTCGCCCAGCTGCCCGACCTCTGGCAGGGCATGGTCAAGGCGCTGGTCTTCGGGCTGATCGCCGCGATCGTGGCCTGCTACAAGGGCATGAACGCCGCGGGCGGTCCGAAGGGTGTCGGCGACGCCGTGAACGAGTCCGTCGTCATCACCTTCATGCTCCTGTTCGTCGTCAACTTCGTGATGAGCGCGATCTACTTCCAGCTCGTCCCTCCAAAGACGGGTTAGCGACCATGGCGAACATCCGGGCCGTGTACGTCAGGCCCCTCCGGACCCTCGACAGCCTCGGTGAAGAGCTCGCGTTCTTCATCAAGGCGCTCGCGTGGACCCCGCGCACCCTGCGGCGCTACAAGAAGGAGATCCTCCGCATCCTCGCGGAGGTCACGCTCGGCTCCGGCGCGCTCGCCGTCATCGGCGGCACGGTCGGCGTCATCACCGCGATGTGCTTCTTCACCGGCACCGAGGTCGGCCTCCAGGGGTACGCCGCCCTGAACCAGCTGGGCACCGCGGCGTTCTCGGGCTTCGTGTCGGCGTACTTCAACACCCGTGAGATCGCGCCCCTGGTCGCCGGCATCGCCCTGGCCGCGACCGTGGGCTGCGGCTTCACCGCCCAGCTCGGGGCGATGCGGATCTCCGAGGAGGTGGACGCGCTCGAGGTGATGGCGATCCCGTCGCTGCCGTTCCTCGTGACCACCCGCATCATCGGCGGCCTGATCGCGATCATCCCGCTCTACGTGGTCGGCCTGCTGTCGTCGTACTTCGCGACCCGGCTCACGGTCACCCAGTTCTTCGGGCAGAGCACGGGCACCTACGACCACTACTTCAACACGTTCCTGCCGCCCGGCGACGTGGTGTGGTCGTTCGGCAAGGTGCTCGTCTTCGCGGTCACGGTGATCCTGATCCACTGCTACCACGGCTACACGGCCTCCGGCGGTCCCGCGGGTGTCGGCGTCGCGGTCGGCCGGGCCGTGCGCACGAGCATCGTCGCGATCAACGTCATCGACCTGTTCCTGTCGATGGCGATCTGGGGCGCCTCGACGACCGTCCGGCTGGCCGGGTGACGCGGGTGGTGATCCAGTGCGGCTGACGGCCTCCCACAAGCTCCTCGGCATCGTCTTCATCCTGATCCTGCTCGCCGGGGTCTGGTTCACCTATGCCGTGTTCACGAAGAAGTTCACCGACTATGACGAGGTGAAGCTCCAGACGTCCACGATCGGGCTCCAGCTCCCCACCAGGGCGGACGTCAAGATCCGGGGCGTCATCGTCGGCGAGGTCCTCGACTTCCAGTCCGACGCCGAGGGCGCCGAGCTCACCCTCGGCATCTACCCGAGCCAGATCGACACGATCCCGGCCAACGTCACCGGCTCGATCGTGCCCAAGACCCTGTTCGGCGAGAAGTACGTCGCCCTGGACGTGCCCGCGGACCCGGCGCCGGGCCACCTGGAGGCCGGCGACGAGATCACCCGCACCCAGGTCTCGGTCGAGGTCGAGAAGGTCCTCTCCGACCTCTACCCGCTGCTGCGCACGGTCCAGCCCGCCGACCTCAACATGACCCTGAACGCGATGGCCACGGCGCTCGAGGGCCGCGGGGACCAGCTCGGCCAGAACCTCGAGACCGTCGACAGCTACCTGAAGCGGATCAACCCGCAGATCCCGGCGCTGGTCCAGGACCTGAAGATGACCGCACAGGTGTCCGACACCTACGCCCAGGTGATGCCGCAGATCGCCGACATCCTCGACAACACCGTGAAGACCGGCACCACCCTCGAGGGCCGCGAGGTCAAGCTGCACGCGCTGTTCGACAACGTGTCGGCGTTCGCCGACACGGCCAAGGGCTTCTTGGACGAGAACGGCGACAACATGATCCGGCTCAGCCACGTCGGCCAGGAGCAGTTCCGGGTGTTCGCGAAGTACGCCCCGGAGTACTCCTGCCTCACCCGTGGCATCGTCAACGCCGGCAAGCTGCAGGCCGAGGCGTTCCGCGGCTTCGTGCTGCACATCGTGCTCGAGACGCTGCCGAACCAGCCTCGCCCCTACGGTCCGCAGGACAAGCCGCACTACGGCGAGGACCGCGGCGAGAACTGCCTGCACCTGCCCAACCCGCCGTGGTCGCAGTCGAACCCGGTCCGGCACCAGCCCGACTTCAACGACGGCGTCGACGAGCCGACCGGCAAGGGCACCGACCGCGTCGTACCGAACCAGTACTTCCGCACCTCCGTCGGGACGACCCAGGAGGACGAGCTGCTGCGCTCCCTGCTCGGCCCCGCGCTCGGGATGAGCGCCGCCGACGTCCCGGACCTGGGGCTGCTGCTCGTCGGCCCGATGGCACGTGGAGCGGAGGTGTCGCTGCGATGAAGGGCCTGGACCGCCGGACCGCCGGCGACCTCACGAAGCTGCTGATCTTCATCGTGATCACGACGCTCGCGACCTCGGTGCTGGTGATGACGATCGGCAACATCTCGTTCGCGCCGAAGACCGACTACAAGGCGGAGTTCGTCGACGCCACCGGCGTCGTGAAGGGCGACGACGTCCGGATCGCCGGCGTGAAGGTGGGCACCGTCAAGGACGTCCAGATCGTCGACCGCACCCGCGCCCTGGTCACGTTCTCGGTCGAGAACTCGACGCAGCTGAGCCAGGCGACGCACGCCGCGATCCGCTACCGCAACCTGGTCGGGCAGCGCTACATCGCGCTGACCAACGAGATCGGCGACTCCTCGCCGATGGAGGCAGGCGACACGATCCCGGTCGCCCAGACCTCGCCGGCGCTCGACCTGACCGTGCTGTTCAACGGCTTCAAGCCGCTGTTCCAGGCCCTGTCGCCGGCCGACATCAACCAGCTCTCCTACGAGATCGTCCAGGTGTTCCAGGGCGAGGGCGGCAACCTCGAGCAGCTGCTCACCCACACGGCGTCGGTCACCAACACGTTGGCCAGCCGCGACCAGGTGATCGGCTCGCTCATCGACAACCTCAACGAGGTGCTCGACCACATCGGTGACCGCGACGTGCAGCTGAGCCGGCTGATCACGACCTTCCGCACCTTCGTGGGTGGCCTCAAGGACGACCGGGAGGCGATCCTGGGCTCCCTGGACAAGATCTCCCAGCTGTCGGTGCAGACCGCCGACCTGGTGTCCGGCATCCGCCGCCCGTTCGTCGACGACGTCAAGCAGCTGCGGCGCGTCGCCGGCAACTTGGACGCGGGCAAGTCCGAGCTCGACCGGGCCCTGCAGGTGCTCCCGATCAAGCTCAACAAGGTCGGCCGCACCGCGACGTACGGCTCGTGGTTCAACTTCTACCTCTGCCACTTCCAGGGCCGGATCCGCGTGCCCGGAGGCCAGTCCGTCCCGGTGGACTACACCACCGGCAGCCCCAGGTGTGATCTCGGATGACTCACCCCACGAAGTTCTTCTCCCCCGCTGCGCTCCTCCGACCAACGTCGAGGGGGCCCCGAAGATGAGCGTCCCCTTCCGCGAGCGCAACCCCGTCGTGATCGGGGCCGTCAGCCTCGCCGTGATCGCCCTGCTGATCCTGGGTGCGTTCCGCGCGCAGGACCTGCCGCTGATCGGCGGCGGCGACACCTACTACGCCGCGTTCTCCGAGTCCGGCGGCCTCAAGGCGAACGACGAGGTGCGCATCGCCGGCGTCCGGGTCGGGAAGGTCGAGAGCGTCGCGCTCGAGGGCGACCACGTGAAGGTCACCTTCCGCGTGGACACGCCGTCGGAGTTCGGCACCGACACCCGAGCGGCGATCAAGGTCAAGACCCTCCTCGGCGCGATGTACCTCTCGCTCGAGCCCGCCGGCGACGGCCAGCTCGCTGAGGGCGCCGAGATCCCGGTCGACCGCACCAGCTCGCCGTACGACGTGGTCGACGCGTTCTCCGGCCTGGCGCAGACCTCCGAGCGGATCGACACCGACCGGCTCGCGAAGTCGCTGACCACGCTGGCCGACCTGACCCGCAACACCCCCGAGGAGTTCCGCAGCGCGCTGCACGGCGTCTCGGCGCTCTCCTCGAACATCGCCGCGCGCGACGAGCAGATCAACTCGCTGCTGAAGAACCTGAAGCGGGTCTCCAGCGTCCTCGACGAGCGCGACGACGACATCGTCGGCCTGATGAAGGACTCCGACGTGCTCTTCCGCGCCCTGGTGGCCCGTCGGGAGGCCGTGCACAACCTGCTCGTCTCCACCAGCCAGCTGTCGAAGGAGCTGACCGCCCTGGTCCAGCAGAGCCGGGCCGACCTGAAGCCGGCGCTCGAGCACCTCGAGAACGTCGTCCTCGTGCTGAACAAGAACGAGGACAACCTCGACAACAGCCTGCGGCTGATGGCGCCCTTCTACCGGGTGTTCGCCAGCACGTTGGGCGGCGGCCCCTGGTTCGACACCTACATCCAGAACATGCCGCCCGTGCCGGACGTGCAGAACGGCGGTGGTGTGGGATGAGCATCCTGAAGAGGGCCGTGGTCCCCGCGATCATCGTGCTGGCGCTGGTCGCCGGCGCGTTCGCGATGTTCCGCGGCGGCGACACCAGGACCCTGACGGCGCACTTCCCCCGCACGATCTCGATCTACGAGGGCAGCGACGTCCGGGTCCTCGGGGTGCCCGTGGGGCAGGTCGACAAGGTGACGCCGTCCGGCACCGACGTGGTCGTGACCATGTCCTACGACGCGGACGTGAAGATCCCCGCCGACGCCAAGGCCGTGATCATCGCGCCGTCGATCGTCGGCGACCGGTTCGTCCAGCTCACGCCCGTCTACACCGGCGGCGACGTGATGTCCGACGGAGCGACGCTCTCGACGGACCGCACGGCGGTCCCGCTCGAGCTCGACCAGATCTACAGCAGCCTCGACGACCTGACCGTCGCACTCGGGCCGACCGGCGCGAACAAGGACGGTGCGCTGAGCGACCTCCTCGAGACGACGGCCGCGAACTTCGGCGGCGAGGGCGCGAAGTTCCACCAGACCATCCAGGACTTCGGCAAGCTCAGCCAGACCCTCGACGACAACAAGGACGAGCTGTTCGGCTCGGCCCGCGAGCTGGAGGGCTTCATCGGCACCCTCGCCCGGAACGACCAGACCGTGCGCAAGTTCAACCAGTCGCTCAGCGACGCGTCGGGCATGCTCGCCGGCGAGCGCCAGGAGCTGAGCGCGTCGCTCCGCAACCTCGCGACCGCGCTCGGCCAGGTCGGCACGTTCGTCCGGGAGAACCGCGACGTGCTGGGCCGCAACATCTCGGGCCTGAACCGGGTCTCGCAGGTGCTCGTGAAGCGCCGCGACCAGCTCGACGAGATCCTCGGCACCGCCCCGCTGGCGCTGAACAACCTCGCGCTGACGTACAACCCGCAGGCCGGGACGCTCGACACCAACGCCAACCTCGGTGAGCTGGCCAACCAGGTGCAGTCCGACCCGTCCTCGCTGATCTGCGGGTTCCTCAGCCAGGCCGACCACTCCGGCGCGCTGTGCGACCTCGTCCAGCAGGCGCTCAAGCGACCGGCTCCCGGCTCCGGCGGGGCACGCCCGGCGACGACCGGTGACCGGTACGACCCGTCGCTCGGTGGCTTCGTGGGGGTGGACCGATGAGGCCCCTCAGGATGGTCCGGGCACTGGTGGCCCTGCTCGCCGGCGCGCTGCTGCTGACCGGCTGCGACTTCGACGTCTACAAGCTGCCGCTCCCGGGCGGGACCAGCGTGGACGACCCGATCACGGTGAGGGCCGAGTTCGCCGACGTGCTCGACCTGGTGCCCAAGTCGACGGTCAAGGTGAACGACGTGAGCGTCGGCCAGATCACCGACGTCGAGCTGGTCGGCGGGCACGCCGAGGTCACCATGGAGATCCCGCGGGACACCGACCTCCCGGACAACTCGATCGCCGAGATCCGGCAGACCAGCCTCCTCGGCGAGAAGTTCGTGTCGCTCAGCCCGCCGTCGCAGAACCCGTCCGACAACCCGCTCGGCGACGGTGACGTCATCGACCTCGACCACACGGGCCGCAACCCGGAGGTGGAGGAGGTGCTCGGCGCTCTGAGCCTGCTGCTCAACGGCGGCGGCGTGGCCCAGCTCAAGACCATCTCCGACGAGCTGAACAAGGTCTTCGAGGGCCGGGAGGACACCGCCCGGTCGGTGCTCGACGAGATCCGCCAGTTCATGGGCCAGCTCGACGACAACAAGCAGAACATCGTCGACGCCATCGACTCCCTCAACAACCTCGCCGTCTCCGTGCGGCACCAGCAGAGCTCGATCGACGCCGCTCTCGACGAGCTGCCCGGCGCGCTCACCTCGATCGACCAGCAGCGCCAGGACCTGGTCAAGATGCTGACCTCGCTCAACCGGCTGGGCGGCGTCGGTGTCCGGGTGATCGAGGCGTCCAAGGCCGGGACCATCGAGACGCTCCGCCAGCTCAACCCGGTGCTCACCGAGCTCGGCAACGCCGGGTCGGCGTTCGTGAAGTCGTTCAACGTCTTCCTGACATACCCCTTCGTCGACGAGGTCGTCGGGCGCGACCCCCAGGTGGCCCGCAACCTGCACATGGGCGACTACACGAACCTGTCGATCCAGCTGGACCTCGACGTGACCGGCGGTGCCACCGGGCTGCCGACGGAGCTGCCCACCGTGCTGCCCTCGGACCTCGACCCGACCGTCCTGCTGGACCGGGTCACCCGGTGCATCCGTAGCGGTGACCTCACCAGCAAGCCGTGCACGAAGCTGCTGAGCAGCGTCCAGGGGCTCGCCCAGCTCAAGCAGGCCTGCCTGAAGAAGAAGAACGAGAAGGCCGCGGTCTGCCGCGCGCTCAACCAGATCCCGGGCCTGCCGGGCGCACCCGGCGGCGGGGCCGGCGGGCTCCCGAGCAGCCTGCCGTCGCTGCTCGGCATCCTCGGCCTGGGCCGGACCGGTGTCGGCCCGACCCAGCAGGCACACGGTCCGACCATGGGCCAGCTCAGCCGGATGTTCGACCCCGCGCTGGTGCGGCTCCTCGTCCCGGGGATGGTGACCCGTTGATCACTCGACGCACCCGCATCCAGCTGCTCGTGTTCGTCGCGATCACGCTGCTCGGCGTCAGCTACGTCGGCGCCCGGTACGCCCGGCTGGACCGCGTCTTCTTCGACGACCACTACACGGTGACCGCGCACTTCGCGGACTCCGGCGGCATCTTCGCCGGCGGCGAGGTGTCGTACCGCGGCGTGCAGGTCGGGCAGGTGGGCAAGCTGGTGCTCACCGACGCCGGCGTCGACGTGGTCATGGACATCGACAACGGCTACGACGACATCCCGGCCGACGCGCTGGCGGTGGTCGGCAACCGGTCGGCGGTCGGCGAGCAGTACGTCGAGCTGCAGCCGCAGACCGACAACGCGCCGTACCTCACCGACGGCTCCCAGATCGCGCAGGACGACACCCGGACCCCGATCCCGACCCAGAAGCTGCTCAGCGACATCGTGAACACCACCAGCTCGGTGGACCAGCAGGCGCTGGCGACCACGGTCGACGAGCTCGGCCAGGCGTTCGGCGGCACCGGCAAGGACCTGCAGCGGATCATCGACACCGGCAACGCCTTCATCAAGGAGGCGAACGCCAACTTCGACACCACGACGGCGCTGATCCGCGACAGCAACACCGTGCTCCAGGGCCAGCTCGACTCCACGCAGGCCATCAGGTCGTTCGCCCGCGACATGAGCCTGTTCAGCGGCAGCCTGGCCGGCAGTGACGCCGCGCTGCGCCAGGTCATCGACGACGGCTCGGCGACCGCGAACGAGCTGCGGACCTTCCTGGAGGAGAACCAGGTCGACCTCGGGCAGCTGATCAACAACGCGGTGACCACCGGTGACGTGATCGTCAAGCACCTCGACGGCATCGCGCAGATCCTGGTCATCTACCCCTACGTCGTGGAGGGCGGCTTCACGGTCGTCTCCAAGTCCCCGGAGACCGGCCTGTACGACGCGCACTTCGGGATGGTCCTCACCAACAGGCCGGTCTGCCACCACGGCTACGAGGGCACCGACACCCGGCCCCCGCAGGACGGGTCGAACCGGCCGATGAACACGGCGGCGGGCTGCCGGGAGCCGATCGCGATGAGCAACGCGCGCGGTCCGCAGAACCTGCCGCCGGGCGACTCGAAGTACCGCGCCCCGGTCGCGACGTACGACCCGGACACCGCGAAGCTGCACTGGGGGAGCCGGGTGGACCCGGCGTTGGCGCCGACCGGTACCTTGGCACCGCTTGCCTTCGGGAAGGAGTCGTGGAAGTGGCTGTTCCTCCAGCCCCTGCTGCCCTGAGCACCGGGACTGACGAGACGCCGCGTTCTGCCACCTTCCGACTCGTCCTGCTCGTCGTGCTCGTCGTGCTGCTGCTGGTGTCCGCCGGCCTGCTGGTCTGGCTGCTGGCCGACCGCCGTGGCGAGGCCGACGACCTCCAGTCGGAGCGCGAGGCGGTGATGTCCCAGACCGAGCAGTTCGTGCTGCGGCTCAACACCTACGGCCCCGACGACCTCGACGACCAGGGCCACCTCACGACGTACAAGGACAGCGTCGCCGAGGTGATCACCCCGAAGTTCTCCAGCGACTTCGAGCAGTCCGGGCTCCCGATCGCGGAGCAGACCGTCCAGCAGGCCGGCTACGCCCGCACCGCCGACGTGTTCGGCGTGGGCGTGCAGTCCCTCGACGCCGACTCGGCCGTCGCGATCGTGGCCGCCGGCCTCACCAGCACCTACCCCGATCCGAAGCACCCCGACGACGATTCCAAGCGGGTCTCCGGCGGGGAGGACGTGCTGCGCTGGGAGGTCGACCTGGTCAAGACCGACGGCACCTGGCTCGTCGACGACTACTCGCCGGTGACGGGGGAGACCCAGTGAGCGCCCCGACCTGGTACGACGTCCTCGACGTGAGCCCGGCCGCCTCCGCCGAGGAGATCCGGGCGGCGTGGCGCGCCGCGATCGCCGACCTGGACCCGACCGACCGGCGCTTCGGCGCGCTCAACCAGGCGGCCGAGGTGCTGCTCGACCCGGAGCGGCGTGCGGCGTACGACGCGGAGCTGGCACCTGCCGAGCCCGAGCCTGAGCCCGAGGTCTCCTCGCCCGGGGTGCAACCCCTCGGCGAGCGGCGGCGGGTCGTCCCGGCCTGGCTGCTGATCGCGCTCGCGGCCGCGGTGCTGATCGTGGCCGGGGTCGCGACGTACGTCTATGTGACCGAGCCGTCGGACCACTCGGTCGAGGACGCCACCTCGGCCGCCCAGTCGGCCGCCGAGCGCGCGGTCGTGCCGATCCTGTCCTACGACGCGAAGCACCTCGACGAGTCCCGCGCGGCGGCCGAGCAGTACCTCACCGGTGACTACCGCAAGCAGTACGACCAGCTGTTCGACGGCATCATCAAGGAGAACGCGCCGTCCACCGGCACCGTGCTCAAGGCCGATCTGGTCCGCTCGAGCATCGTGCGCGCCGGCGAGGATCGGGTCCAGGTGTACGCGCTGGTCAACCAGACCCGCACCAACGACAAGGTGAAGACGCCGCAGGTCTACAAGAACTGGGTCACGATCACCATGGAGAAGGTCGGCGGGGACTGGCTGGTCTCCGGCATGGACACCTGATCCTCCAGCCGGGGTGCCGCGCAGGCCGGCCGCCGGGGGACCGGCCGACACGCCCTCCTCCACACGCCCGGCCGCGCTGCTTGACCGGAACGGGATCGGCGTTCATGATCGTCGGCAGCGGATTTGTCGCCGTTTGTGAGGCGCGCCCGCGTGCGGTAGGGTGAGAACTTGCGTCTGCCCTCAAATGCTCGTCAGCCTGCCCGGTGGCTGATCTTGTGGTGGGTCGACGCTGTTCGAAGAGCGAATCGTCGAAGGACACCTCTTGGCCGCGCGCACCACCTCTGGTAACTCCCGCCGCATCTCTTTCGCAAAGATCACCGAGCCTCTCGAGCTCCCGCAGCTCCTCTCCCTCCAGACCGACAGCTTCGACTGGCTGATCGGCAACGAGAAGTGGCAGAGCGCCGTCGAGCGTCGCCGCGGCGAGGGCGAGGACGTCTCCAGCAAGTCCGGCCTCCAGGAGATCTTCGAGGAGATCTCCCCGATCGAGGACTTCTCCGAGACGATGTCGCTGTCGTTCGAGAACCCGGTCTTCTACGACCCGAAGTACACCGTGGACGAGTGCAAGGAGAAGGACTTCACCTACTCCGCTCCGCTCTACGTCTCCGCGGAGTTCACCAACAACGACACCGGTGAGATCAAGGGCCAGACGGTCTTCATGGGCGACTTCCCGCTCATGACCGACAAGGGCACCTTCATCATCAACGGCACCGAGCGTGTCGTCGTGTCCCAGCTGGTCCGGTCCCCGGGCGTGTACTTCGAGCGCACCGCCGACAAGACCTCCGACAAGGACATCTACACCGCCAAGCTGATCCCGAGCCGGGGCGCCTGGCTGGAGTTCGAGATCGACAAGCGCGACATGGTCGGTGTCCGCCTCGACCGCAAGCGCAAGCAGAACGTCACCGTGCTGCTCAAGGCCCTCGGCTGGACCAACGAGCAGATCCGCGAGGAGTTCGGCGAGTTCGAGTCGATGATGCTCACCCTGGAGAAGGACCACACCCAGAACCAGGACGAGGCGCTGCTCGACATCTACCGCAAGCTCCGCCCGGGCGAGCCGCCGACGCGTGAGGCCGCGCAGACGCTGCTGAACAACTACTACTTCAACCCGAAGCGGTACGACCTCGCCAAGGTCGGTCGCTACAAGATCAACAAGAAGCTCGGCCTGGTCGAGGCGTTCGACCAGCAGACGCTGACGATCGACGACATCGTCGCCGCGATCAAGTACATCGTCGCGCTGCACGACGGCCGCGAGCAGGTCGAGTCGCCGCAGGGTGCGCTCGACATCACCGCCGACGACATCGACCACTTCGGCAACCGCCGCATGCGCACCGTCGGGGAGCTGATCCAGAACCAGCTCCGCACCGGCCTGGCGCGCATGGAGCGCGTGGTCCGCGAGCGGATGACGACCCAGGACGTCGAGGCGATCACGCCGCAGTCCCTGATCAACATCCGCCCGGTCGTCGCGGCGCTGAAGGAGTTCTTCGGCACCTCGCAGCTGTCGCAGTTCATGGACCAGACCAACCCGATCGCCGGCCTGACGCACAAGCGTCGCCTCTCGGCGCTCGGCCCCGGTGGTCTGTCCCGCGACCGCGCCGGCATGGAGGTCCGTGACGTCCACCCGTCGCACTACGGCCGGATGTGCCCGATCGAGACCCCGGAAGGCCCGAACATCGGCCTGATCGGCTCGCTCGCGTCGTTCGGGCGGATCAACCCGTTCGGCTTCGTCGAGACGCCGTACCGACGCGTCCAGAAGGGCCGGGTCACCGACCAGGTCGACTACCTCACCGCGGACGACGAGGACCGCTACGTCATCGCCCAGGCCAACGCGCCGCTCGACGAGAAGTTCAAGTTCGTCGAGGAGCGGGTGCTGGTCCGCCAGCGCGACGGCGAGGTCTCCGAGGTCCTGGCCGAGGAGGTGGACTACATGGACGTCTCCCCGCGCCAGATGGTGTCGGTCGCGACGGCCCTGATCCCCTTCCTCGAGCACGACGACGCCAACCGCGCGCTCATGGGCGCGAACATGCAGCGCCAGGCCGTGCCGCTGATCCGCAGCGACGCGCCGCTGGTCGGCACCGGCATCGAGTACCGCGCCGCGGTCGACGCCGGTGACGTGGTGGTCGCCACCGCTGCCGGTGTGGTCAAGGAGGTGTCCGCCGAGGTTGTCGAGACCATGAACGACGACGGCACCTACTCGACGTACAAGCTGGCGAAGTTCCGCCGCTCGAACCAGGGCACCTGCATCAACCAGCGCCCGTTGGTCGCCGAGGGTGACCGGGTCGAGGTCGGCTCGCCGATCGCCGACGGTCCGTGCACCGACGAGGCCGAGATGGCGCTGGGCACCAACCTGCTCGTGGCGTTCATGCCGTGGCAGGGCCACAACTACGAGGACGCGATCATCCTCAGCCAGCGCCTGGTGCAGGAGGACATCCTCACCTCGATCCACATCGAGGAGCACGAGGTCGACGCCCGCGACACCAAGCTCGGCCCCGAGGAGATCACCCGGGACATCCCGAACGTCTCCGAGGAGATGCTCGCCGACCTCGACGAGCGCGGCATCATCCGCATCGGCGCCGAGGTCAGCACGGGCGACGTGCTGGTCGGCAAGGTGACGCCGAAGGGCGAGACCGAGCTGACCCCGGAGGAGCGCCTGCTCCGCGCGATCTTCGGTGAGAAGGCGCGCGAGGTGCGCGACACCTCGATGAAGGTCCCGCACGGCGAGTCCGGCACGGTCATCGGCGTCCGCGTGTTCGACCGCGAGGACGGCGACGAGCTGCCGCCGGGCGTGAACCAGCTGGTCCGCGTCTACGTGGCGCAGAAGCGCAAGATCTCCGTGGGCGACAAGCTCGCCGGCCGCCACGGCAACAAGGGCGTCATCGCGAAGATCCTGCCGATCGAGGACATGCCGTTCATGGAGGACGGCACGCCCGTCGACGTCGTGCTCAACCCGCTGGGTGTGCCGCGACGGATGAACATCGGCCAGATCCTCGAGCTGCACCTCGGCTGGCTCGCGAAGCAGGGCTGGGACGTCAACCTCCACGACGACCCGAAGGCCGCGGACTGGAAGCAGCGCCTGATCAAGATCCACGCCGACAAGGCGGAGCCCGGCACCAAGGTCGCGACCCCGGTCTTCGACGGTGCCCGCGAGGACGAGATCACCGGCCTGCTCGGCTCGACGATCCCGAACCGGGACGGCGTGCGGATGATCGACAACACCGGCAAGGCGGACCTCTTCGACGGCCGCTCAGGTGAGCCGTTCCCCGAGCCCGTCGCGGTCGGCTACATGTACATCCTCAAGCTGCACCACCTCGTGGACGACAAGATCCACGCGCGCAGCACCGGCCCCTACTCGATGATCACGCAGCAGCCCCTGGGCGGTAAGGCCCAGTTCGGCGGCCAGCGGTTCGGCGAGATGGAGGTCTGGGCGATGGAGGCGTACGGCGCCGCCTACGCCCTGCAGGAGCTGCTCACGATCAAGTCGGACGACGTGCCTGGTCGCGTCAAGGTCTACGAGGCCATCGTGAAGGGCGAGAACATCCCCGACTCGGGCATCCCCGAGTCGTTCAAGGTGCTCGTCAAGGAGATGCAGTCGCTCTGCCTGAACGTCGAGGTGCTCAGCCAGGACGGCTCGCAGATCGAGCTCCGTGACGCGGAGGAGGACGTCTTCCGCGCCGCCGAGGAGCTCGGCATCGACCTCTCCCGTCGCGAGCCCAGCAGCGTCGAAGAAGTCTGAGTCACGCGGGGGCGTCCACGTGACGCCCCCGCCCCTCAGTCCTCAGCCACACACAGAATTTCTAACGAAGGACAGCAGCCATCGTGCTCGACGTTAACTTCTTCGACCAGCTTCGGATCGGCCTGGCCACTGCGGAGGACATCCGCACCTGGAGCCACGGCGAGGTCAAGAAGCCGGAGACCATCAACTACCGCACGCTCAAGCCCGAGCGTGACGGCCTCTTCTGCGAGAAGATCTTCGGTCCCACCCGGGACTGGGAGTGCTACTGCGGCAAGTACAAGCGCGTGCGCTTCAAGGGCATCATCTGCGAGCGCTGCGGCGTCGAGGTGACCCGGTCCAAGGTGCGCCGTGAGCGCATGGGCCACATCGAGCTCGCCGCCCCGGTCACCCACATCTGGTACTTCAAGGGTGTCCCGAGCCGGCTCGGCTACCTGCTCGACCTCGCGCCGAAGGACCTCGAGAAGGTCATCTACTTCGCGGCCTACATGATCACCGCCGTCGACGAGGACGCTCGCCACCGCGACCTGTCCTCGCTCGAGGGCAAGGTCCAGCTCGAGCGCGAGCGCCTCGAGAAGCGCCGCGACGGTGCGCTCGAGGACCGGGCCAAGAAGCTCGAGGAGGACCTCGCGGCCCTCGAGGCCGAGGGTGCAAAGGCCGACCAGCGCCGCAAGGTGAAGGACGGCGCCGAGCGCGAGATGAAGCAGATCCGCGACCGTTCGCAGCGCGAGATCGACCGTCTCGACGAGGTGTGGAACACCTTCAAGTCCCTCAAGGTCCAGGACCTGATGGGCGACGAGATGCTCTACCGCGAGATGAAGAACTGGTTCGGCAAGTACTTCGAGGGCCACATGGGCGCCACGGCGATCCAGAAGCGCCTCGAGTCCTTCGACATCGAGGCCGAGGTCGAGTCGCTGCGCGACACCATCGCCAACGGCAAGGGCCAGCGCAAGGTCCGCGCCCTCAAGCGCCTCAAGGTCGTCGACGCCTTCCGCAAGACCGGCAACAAGCCCCAGGGCATGGTGCTGGACGCGGTCCCGGTCATCCCGCCGGACCTGCGCCCGATGGTGCAGCTCGACGGTGGCCGCTTCGCGACCTCCGACCTCAACGACCTGTACCGCCGCGTCATCAACCGGAACAACCGCCTCAAGCGGCTGCTCGACCTCGGTGCGCCCGAGATCATCGTCAACAACGAGAAGCGGATGCTCCAGGAGGCCGTCGACTCGCTGTTCGACAACGGCCGCCGCGGTCGTCCGGTCACCGGCCCGGGCAACCGGCCGCTGAAGTCGCTGTCCGACATGCTCAAGGGCAAGCAGGGTCGCTTCCGGCAGAACCTGCTCGGCAAGCGCGTGGACTACTCGGGCCGTTCGGTCATCGTGTCCGGTCCGCAGCTGAAGCTGCACCAGTGCGGTCTGCCGAAGCAGATGGCGCTGGAGCTGTTCAAGCCGTTCGTGATGAAGCGCCTGGTCGACCTGTCGCACGCTCAGAACATCAAGTCCGCGAAGCGGATGGTCGAGCGTGCCCGCCCGGTCGTGTGGGACGTCCTCGAAGAGGTCATCACCGAGCACCCGGTGCTGCTCAACCGCGCACCCACGCTGCACCGCCTCGGCATCCAGGCCTTCGAGCCGCAGCTGATCGAGGGCAAGGCCATCCAGATCCACCCGCTCGTCTGCTCGGCGTTCAACGCCGACTTCGACGGTGACCAGATGGCCGTGCACCTCCCGCTGTCCGCGGAGGCCCAGGCCGAGGCCCGGATCCTGATGCTGTCGACGAACAACATCCTGAAGCCGTCGGACGGTCGCCCCGTGACCATGCCGACCCAGGACATGATCATCGGTCTGTTCTTCCTGACGACCGACCGTCCGAACCAGCCCGGCGAGGGTCGTGCCTTCGCCTCGGTCGGCGAGGCGATCATGGCGTTCGACCGTGCCGAGATCTCGCTCCAGAGCCCGGTCAAGATCCGGTTCGAGGACGTCGTCCCGCCGCTGGAGCTCGCCGGCGACCTCGAGGGCCCGCAGCGGCTGACCCTCGAGACCACCCTCGGTCGCGCGCTCTTCAACGAGACCCTGCCCGTCGACTACCCGTACGTGAACTACGAGGTCGGCAAGAAGGCTCTCGGCGCGATCGTGAACGACCTGGCCGAGCGCTACACCAAGGTCGAGGTCGCGGCGTCGCTGGACGCCCTCAAGGACACCGGCTTCCACTGGGCGACCCGCTCGGGTGTCACGGTCTCCATCGACGACGTCACCACGCCGCCGGAGAAGGCCCAGATCCTGTCGGGCTTCGAGGCGCAGGCCGCGAAGGTCCAGACCCAGTTCGAGCGTGGTCTGGTCACCGACGAGGAGCGTCGCCAGGAGCTCATCGAGATCTGGACCCAGGCGGCCAACGAGGTCGGCAAGGCGATGGAGACGACGTTCGACCGCGCCAACCCGATCTACATGATGGTGGAGTCGGGTGCCTCCGGAAACATGAACCAGATCCGGCAGGTCGCCGCCATGCGAGGCCTGGTGGCGAACCCGAAGGGCGAGATCATCCCGCGGCCGATCAAGTCGAACTTCCGCGAGGGCCTGACCGTTCTCGAGTACTTCATCGCGACCCACGGTGCCCGCAAGGGCCTGGCCGACACCGCGCTGCGTACCGCCGACTCGGGTTACCTGACCCGTCGCCTGGTGGACGTCTCGCAGGACGTCATCATCCGTGAGGACGACTGCGGCACCGAGCGCGGCCTGCCCAAGCGGATCGGCGAGCGTCGCGAGGACGGCACCGTGGTCAAGGCGGAGAACGCCGAGACCGCGGCGTACGCCCGCTCCGCGGCCACCGAGATCACCCACCCGGAGACCGGCGAGGTGCTCGCCGGTGCCGGTGAGGACCTCGGCGACGTCAAGATCGGCGAGCTCGTCGCGGCCGGCATCGAGGAGGTCAAGGTCCGCTCCGTGCTGACCTGTGACGCCAAGACCGGTACCTGCGCGAAGTGCTACGGCCGTTCGCTGGCGACCGGCAAGCTCGTCGACATCGGCGAGGCCGTCGGCATCATCGCGGCCCAGTCGATCGGTGAGCCCGGCACGCAGCTGACGATGCGTACCTTCCACACCGGTGGTGTGGCATCGGCCGACGACATCACGCAGGGTCTGCCCCGCGTGGTCGAGCTCTTCGAGGCACGGTCCCCGAAGGGTCGCTCGCCGATCGCCGAGGCCTCCGGGCGGGTGGAGATCGACGAGTCCGACAAGGCTCGCAAGATCCTCATCACGCCGGACGACGGCTCCGAGGTCCAGGAGTACCCGGTCTCGAAGCGCTCGCGCCTGCTGGTCGCCGACGGCGACCACATCGAGGTCGGCCAGATGCTCACGCTCGGTACGCCGGACCCGCAGGACGTCCTGCGGATCCTCGGTGTGCGCCGGGCGCAGGAGCACCTGGTGGACGAGGTCCAGGCCGTGTACCGGTCGCAGGGCGTGTCGATCCACGACAAGCACATCGAGATCATCGTGCGGCAGATGCTGCGCCGGGTCACGGTGATCGAGTCCGGTGACACGAACCTGCTCCCGTCCGACCTGGTCGACCGGGTCCGGTTCGAGGAGGAGAACCGGCGCGTGGTCTCCGAGGGCGGCAAGCCGGCCTCGGGTCGCCCGGTCCTCATGGGCATCACCAAGGCCTCGCTGGCGACCGAGTCGTGGCTCTCGGCGGCCTCCTTCCAGGAGACCACCCGCGTCCTCACCGACGCCGCCATCCACGGCCGCTCGGACTCGCTGCGCGGTCTGAAGGAGAACGTGATCATCGGCAAGCTGATCCCGGCGGGTACCGGCCTCGAGCGGTACCGCAACATCCGGGTGGAGCCGACCGAGGAGGCCCGCGCCGCGGCGTACTCCGTCACGGGCTACGACTCCTACGACTACGAGTTCGGCAACGGCTCGGGTCAGGCTGTCGCTCTGGACGACTTCGACTTCGGGTCGTACCAGAACTGACGTAGGTCCCACCGAGGCCCCATCTCCGCTGTGCGGGGGTGGGGCCTTCGGCATTCTCTGCGCCGCTGTCGCGGCGCGGGGGTCGTTGTCTCCCTCGTCGTCTTGCGGCGTGCTGTGCCGGGCGCCTGCGGGGGTCCTTCGGGCCCGGCTCGTCGCTACCTCGCCGTGTCCTCGCTTCGCTCCGCCACGCCTCGGTTTCACGCTCCTTCGCAGGGCCCGAGGCCCGCCGGCGCCCGGCGTGCGCGCCCGCTCCTCGGTCGTGCCTCCTTGGTGGGGTTGGGTGTGGTGCTGCCGTCTGCGGCGGTTTCGTCGCCGCCCCCTCGCTACCTCGCCGTGTCCTCGCTTCGCTCCGCCACGCTTCGGTTCGACGCTCGTTCGGCGGCGCCGACCGCTTCCGACGGCAGGTCGCTTCCCGTGTCCTGGGTGCCCGCTGTGCCGGTCGCCGGCGGGCTCCTCCCGGTCCGGCTCGTCGCTACCTCGCCGTGTCCTCGCTTCGCTCCGCCACGCCTCGGTCTCACGCTCCTTCGCGGGGCCCGAGGCCCGCCGGCGCCCGGCGTGCGCGCCCGCTCCTCGGTCGTGCCTCCTTGGTGGGGTTGGGTGTGGTGCTGCCGTCTGCGGCGGTTTTCGTCGCCGCCTCCTCGCTACCTCGCCGTGTCCTCGCTTCGCTCCGCCACGCCTCGGTTCGACGCTCGTTCGGCGGCGCCGACCGCCTCCGACGGCAGCCTGGCGCGTCATGTCCGTGGGCATGCCTGCGTCCGACTGGCTGCTGGGGGCGCCTGTGGGCCCTTCGGACCCGTCTCGTCGCTACGTCGCCGTGTCCTCGCTTCGCTCCGCCACGCCTCGGTCTCACGCTCCTTCGCCCGGCCCGAGGCCCGCCGGCGCCTGCCTGCCGGCGGGACCGGCGCGCCCGCGGGTTCGCAGGGCCCGAGGCTCTCCGACGCCAGCGTGCGCGCCTGCTCCACGGTCCTGCCTCGGGTGGTTGTTATGGTGGTTTTGTTCGAGGAACGTGTTGCGCAGTTCGTCTCCGACGGCATCCGCCACTCGACGACCACCGTCTCGGGTGCTCGTGCGCGCGTTGCCTGTGGGTGCGACGAAGGGGTGGGGTGTGAGCTCGAGGTTCTGGACTGTGCTGCTGACGCTCGCGCTGGCGGGCTCGCTGCTGGCAGGGCCGGCCGACGCGGGGGCCTCGGCGGCCGCGGGGAAGAAGAAGTGGGCGCCGGCGGCGGGCGGGTTCTTCAACGACCCGTGGGGCGACATCGACGCGAAGTACCGGATCGAGCGGCAGATCGTGGCGGCGATCCGGCACGCGCACAAGGGGTCCTACATCCGGATCGCGGTGTACTCCTTCGACCGGACGAACGTCGCGCAGGCGCTGATCGACGCGCACAAGCGGGGCGTACACGTGCAGGTGCTGCACAACGACCACCAGTACACGAAGGCCATGAAGATGCTGAAGCACGCGCTCGGCACGAACCGTGGCAAGAAGAGCTGGGACTACACCTGCAAGACCGGGTGCCGGAGCGTGCAGGGAGTGCTGCACGACAAGATCTACCTGTTCGACCACACCGGGTCGGCGCGGGACGTGGTGATGACCGGGTCGGCGAACCTGACGAAGAACGCGACGGCCCACCAGTTCAACGACCTGCTGATCCAGAAGGGCGTGCCGGACCTGGCCAGGACGATGCTCGAGCTGTTCCGGCACCTGAAGAAGGACAAGACCGACAAGCCGCTCTACTGGCACCGGGTCATCAACAAGTCCTACCGGCTGTGGGTCATGCCGCACCCGCACACCAACGTGAGGAACGACCCGATCATGGACATCCTGCGGCCGGTCCAGTGCCGGGGCGTGGGCCGCGGCGTCGGCATCAACGGACGCACCAAGATCCGCGTCTCGATGCACGCGTGGAACGGCGACCGCGGCGTCTACATCGCGCGGCGGCTGCGCCACCTGTACGCCCAGGGCTGCAACGTGAAGGTGATGTGGGCGCTCGCGGGGTCCGGCATGAAGAAGGTGATCGGCATGGACACCAGGCGCGGGAAGGTGCGCCGGCACGCCAATGGCTACAACACCGACTGCGACCCGGAGCACACGGTCGACATGTACAGCCACCAGAAGTACATGACGATCTCGGGCCACTACGGCAAGGACCGCACGGCGTCCCTGGTGTTCACCGGGTCGAGCAACTGGACGCACTCCGGGATCAGTGGCGACGAGCTGATCCTGCGGGCCAGCGGGCCGAACCTGGTGAATAGCTGGAACCGCAACTTCGACCACATCTGGACCAAGCGGTCCCGGCCGGTGGGCGCCGGCGGCGGCTTCCGTCCGGACCCGCCGGACTGCCAATGGCCCACCGGCGCGGAACGGCGCGCGACCGCGCACGGGCTGACCTTCGGCGGTGCACACTGGGAGGACGACTGACGCAACCGGACGGGCTCCCCGTGCATCCCATCGGTGGCGACCCGGTTGGCGGGTCCGGAGAAGGAGCAACACCGATGAGGACGATGTGGGGAGCCGCGCTGGCGGCTGTGGTGCTCGGAGTGACGGGCGTGCCGGCGGTGGCGACGGGCGCGCAGGGTGTGCCGGAGTGCACGAACGCCGAGCTGGTGGCGTCGTACCACCAGACCGGGGCGGGGATGAGCCACGAGTACGGACGGATCGTCCTGACGAACCGGTCCGACCACGCCTGCACCGTGCGGGGGTACGGCGGCCTCTCGTACGTCGGGGGCGGCGACGGGACCCAGATCGGGGCGGCCGCGGACCGGGCGAAGAGCCGGGTGCGCACGGTGGTCGTGCACGCCGGGGGCAAGGTGGTCAGCGCGGTGACCGCGACCGACACCTCGCCGTTCCCGCGGCACCGGTGCCGGCCGGCGCACGTGGACGGCTTCCGGGTGTACCTGCCCGACGAGACCCGGTCGCAGTACGTCGCGCACCCCACGACGGGCTGCCGCAACACGCGGGTTCACTTGCTCAGCCACAAGGCTTACCGTCGAGCATGACCCAAGCGCAGGACCGACCCGACGACGCGGCGACCGACGAGGAGGTCGAGCAGGAGCGCCAGGAGCGGCTGGGCCCCGAGAACCGGCCCGACGAGGCCGAGGTCGACAACACCGACCGGGAGTTCGACGAGGAGAAGGGGATGTTCACCGACTCCGAGGGCTACCAGGAGGCCGAGGAGCGGTTCCCGCCGATGGGGGAGCAGGGAGCCTGATTCCCGTCGCCGGCCCGTCGCCTGAGACAATCGACGGGTGAGCACTCCCGCGCGGACCGACGTCCTGGTCGTCGGCGCCGGCCCCGCCGGGTCGGCGGCCGCGGCGTGGGCGGCGCGCTCGGGCGCGGACGTGGTGCTCGCGGACGCGGCGTCGTTCCCGCGTGACAAGACGTGCGGCGACGGCCTCACGCCCCGGGCGATCGGCGAGCTCCAGCGACTCGGTCTCGAGGACTGGCTGCGGGCGCACACGGTCAACCGGGGGCTGCGTGCGCACGGCTTCGGGCAGACCCTGCTGCTGCCCTGGCCCGGCCCTGGAGAGGCAGGTACCGGGCTGCCGGACTGGGGCTCCGCGGTGGCTCGCACCGAGCTCGACGACCACCTGCGCACCACCGCCATCAAGTCCGGCGCGACCGCGATCGACGGGCACCGCGCCGTCGACGTCCGGCGCGACGGCGACCGCGTCTCCGCGGTCGTGTTCCGCACGGCGGACGGCCCGGTCGAGATCGGCTGCCGCCGGCTGGTCGTGGCGGACGGCGTCCGCAGCCCGCTCGGCAAGGTGCTCGGCCGCGAGTGGCACCGCGAGACCGTGTACGGCGTGGCCGGCCGGTCCTACGTGGCGTCCGCGATGTCCGACGACCCGTGGATCAGCTCGCACCTGGAGCTGCGCGGTCCGGACGGCCAACAGGGAAAGGGCAGGGTCCTGTCCGGCTACGGCTGGATCTTCCCGCTCGGCACCGGCGAGGTGAACATCGGCGTCGGCACGCTGGCCACCGCGAAGCGCCCGGCCGACGTCGCGATCAAGCCGCTGATGGCCTACTACGCCGACGAGCGCCGCGAGGACTTCCAGCTCAGCGGCGACCTGCGGATGCCGACCTCAGCGCTGCTGCCGATGGGCGGGGCGGTGTCGAACGTCGCGGGCCCCAACTGGGCGCTGATCGGCGACGCCGCCGCGTGCGTCAACCCGCTCAACGGCGAGGGCATCGACTACGGGCTCGAGACCGGCCGTCTGCTGGCCGAGGTCCTCGACGGGCACGCCGACCTCTCGGCGGTGTGGCCGGCGCTGCTGCGCGACCACTACGGCGAGTCGTTCTCGATCGCGCGCCGGCTGGCCGGACTCGTCACGGTCCCGCGCCTGCTGCCGACGCTCGGACCGGCCGGGATGCGGTCGGACTGGCTGATGACGCTCGCGCTGCGCTGGATGGGCAACCTGGTGACCGACGAGGACCGCGACCGCGCCGCGCGGATCTGGCGCTGGGCCGGTCGCCGCTCGATCGCCCGCGACCACCGCCCTCCCTTCAGCTGATGGCGGGTCTTCCCCAGCGGCAGCGGGTGGCGGCGTACGCGGTGATCCTGCGCGACGGCCAGATCCTGCTGAGCCGGCTCTCCGAGGCGGTGACGTCCGACGAGCTCTGGACGCTGCCCGGCGGCGGGCTCGACCACGGCGAGGACCCCCGCGACGCGGTGATCCGCGAGGTGCACGAGGAGACCGGCCTCGACGTCATGGTCGGCGAGACCGCGCGGGTCTACTCCGCGCACCTGCCGGGGGTGTGGCGCGAGGGACGGCGAGTCGACGCGCACGCGCTGCGGATCGTGTACGACGGCTGGGTGCCGCTCGACGCGCCCGCCCCGCACGTGGTGGAGGTGGGCGGCTCGACGGTGGAGGCCGGCTGGAAGGCGCTCGCGGACGTGGTCGACGGCACCGTGCCGGTCGCGCCGATGGTGCTCGAGGCGCTGGCCGACCACCAGCCGTTCCGCCACCAGCGCCTCGGCGCCTACGGGCTGGTCGTCCGGGACGGCTCCGTGCTGCTGGTGCGGATCTCGGGGAAGGGCTTCCACACCGGGTCCTGGACGCTGCCGGGCGGTGGCGTCGACCACGGGGAGTCGCCGCGGACCGCGCTGGTGCGCGAGATGCGCGAGGAGTGCGGCGTCGAGGCGGCGGTGGGCGAGCTGCTGACCGTGCACGACGAGCACTTCAGCGGCACCGCGCCGAACGGCCGGTTCGAGGACTTCCACGCCGTGGGCCTGGTCTTCGAGGTGGCGCTCGCGGACCACGTCGAGCCGGTGCTCGCCGAGGCGGACGGGACGACGGACGCCGTCGAGTGGGTCCCCCTCGCCGAGGTCGGTGCGGGCGGCCGACCGGTGCTGCCCCTCGTGACCGAGGCGCTCAGGACACCGGCGCCGCGGCCACCTCGCACACGTTGAGCCACGGCTTCACGTCGTTGTTCGTGACCATGTAGGACGACAGCACCCACAGCTTCTTCACGCCGCCGACCGACCACCAGATCCGCATCATCCCGTTGGTCGGCAGGTCGACGGGCCCGAGCAGACCGGTCACCGGGTCCCAGGCGAGGTCGGAGTAGTGGTCGACGTGCTCGCCGACCTGCCCCTCGCCGCGGACGTACTCGTAGTCCATGTACGAGTCGGGGTCGTTCGTCTGCAGCGCGACCGTCTGCTCGCCGTACCTCCCGGTCTCGCAGCGGAGCCGGGCCTCACCGAAGCCGGGGAGCGTGGTGGCGCTGGTGGTCTGCCGGGCGGCCTCGTCGTCGCCGTGCCAGCTCAACCCGAACTGCTGGTCGGTGTCGGTGTTCAAGGCCAGCGTCATCTTGCAGTACTGGCTGCCCGGGAAGGCGAACCGCTCCCAGTACCAGGTCAGCTTGAACGACGTCGCGGGCAGCGCCAGCGTGCCGCCGCCGGGCTGGTTGCGACCCGGGCGCTGGCTGATCACGCCGTACGCCGAGCCCTTCTCGTAGTCCTCGATCGGGGTCCTCTGGTTGAGCCCCTCGTGGGCCTGCGAGCCGGTGCCGCCCTTGCCGTCGTCGGCCGCGGTCGCGTAGGTGAAGATCCGGACATTCTTGACCGCGACCCGGTCGCTGCCGTCCTTGGTCTCGAACTTCGCCATCCACATCTGGGTCTCGGCGCGGCGGTCGTTCGCGTGCAGGCGGATCATCGTGTTGTTGGGCTGGCAGACCAGGTCCACCTGGCCGATGCCGGGGACGTCCGCGGTCTTCTGGTACCTCGGCCTCTTCTGGTAGCCCTGCCACTTCACCACGATCCGGCTCTGCTGCTGGACCGCGCGCTCCTTCGCGGTCCGGCTGCCGGCGTACGTCGGTCCGACGCCCAGGGACGCGAGGACGAGCGCCAGGGACGCCACCAGCGCGCCGAGGCGGGTACGGCTCATCGGGCAGGCTTCTCGCTCTGAACGGGCTCTGCGGGCGTGGTCGTGTCGTCGCTCGGCGCGTACAGCAGCGGCGCCTTCTCGCCCGTCAACCACTGGTCCTCCAGGGTCACGGTCTCGTCCGGCAGCGACACCAGGCGCGCGTCCCGGGCCAGCGACTGGGCGTTGCGCAGGTAGTGCGTCATGAAGTCCTTGACCTCACCGCGGGCGAGCGACCGGGTGGTCGTCGTGATCAGCAGCTGCCGGGCCAGCGGGTACTCGCCGCTGGTGATGGTCCGCTGGCTCGGGAAGATGCAGTTCATCCGTCCGTCCGGACGGGTGATCTCGAAGGGCCGCAGCTGGTCCTCGAACAGCTCGTAGTAGCTGAACCGGAAGTAGGCCACGTGGCCGCGGTAGGCGTTGTAGAGCTGACGGGCGTGGTTGATCCCGCCGTACCGGTTGTCGACCTTGCCGTAGTGGTCGAGCGCGGCGTTCAGCCGGTCCCGGGCGTGCGAACGGCGCACGAACGCCTTGTCCACGCGTTCCTGGTCCTTCTGCTTGTCCGCCACGCTCCGCTCGTCGCGGATGCCCTTCGCGCGCTCGGCGAGCGCGGTCTCGAGCTCGGTGCGGGCGGCCTCCATCTCGGTGCGGGCGTCCTGAACCGCCTGGTCGGCCTGGGCGCGGAGCCGGGCGGCGTCGTCGAACCGCGCCGCCTTGACCTGCATCCACGGCTTGCCGACGACGAACAGGCGGGCCTGCTCGTCGCTGTTCGCGAGGTGGTAGTCCGAGCGCAGGTCGACCCGTGACGGCTCCGGCGCGTCCAGCACATAGCGGCCGAAGAAGCCGAACCCGCTGTTGTCCGGGTCGGGGCCACCGACGCGGAGCGGCACGTCGTCGTAGCCGAGCGGCTCCTGGCTCCAGTTCGTGAGCGGCGAGCCGGCGCGGTAGAGGTCGCGCACCTGGTCGACGCCGAGGCAGTCGGCGCCCACGTCGGTCTCGGACTTGATCGCGATCACGATCGCCTCGGCGGCGACCTGGAACTGGACCACGTCGAGCCCGACGGCCTGGCAGGCCTCCCACTCGGCGCGGCTGATCGGACGCGCCGAGTCGACCAGGTCGATCTGGCCGGCGCACAGCTCCTGGTAGGCCTGGTCCTCACCGTTGTCGGCGACGTTGACCTGGACGGCGTTCGCGGTCGCCTCGTAGGAGTCGACCTCCCGGGCGGTGAGCGAGCCGGTGGTCGTGCCGTCGACGTCCACGACGCCCGACGGGCGCTGCGGCAGCGCGGCGTACGCCTTGTCGATGTCGCGCAACCGGGCCTGCTCGGCCCGGAAGTCGTCCGCCTGGCCCCGGCTGACCTGGTCGGTCGCCTGGTGGGACGGGTCCGAGCAGGCGGCCAGCAGCGTCAGCGAGACCGCTGCCGCGACCACACCGGCCAGCAGGCGGGTACGTCGGTCGCTCGTCATCGTGCGCATCACTGGGCCCCCTGGTCAGGCGTGCTCGTGGGCGAGCTGCTCGGCGAGGAGGTCGGCGAGGCGCTGGGGCTGACCAGCGCTGCGATCTCGTTCTCCTCCGGGGGGTAGTGGTAGCGCTGACCGAGCGGCAGGACCTCGAAGTCCTGGATCGTGAGGCCCTGGAGCTCGTTGCCGTGGATCAGGTTGTCGGTCACGTCGCGCTGGGCGTACAGGGTCGGCACGGCCGCGCGGTCGACGACGATCGCGCCGTACGTGCGCAGGCAGGCGACGATGGCGTCCGCGAGCCGCTGCTGCTGCTTGGTCAGCTTGATCAGCTTGCCCGTGATCGGGTCCCGCGGCTGCGGCAGCACCACGTCGCGCTTCAGGCGGATCCGGGCGCCCTCGGGGATCGAGGTCACCCGGCCGGTGCCGTCGGTCGAGGACGCGGGCTGCACGAAGACGTTGGCCGCCGGGCCCGGCAGGCTGATCGCCAGGGCGTGGTTGATCTCCCCGGACTCCAGCTCGCCGGGGCGGATCAGGCCGGCGAACAGCGGCAGGCCGGAGCCGCGCGCGCCCTCGGTCCACGGGGGGCTGTAGCCGGGGCCGTTGAGGTCCCACTTGCGCATGTAGTTGTAGGAGATCGTGTCGTCGTCCTCGCGGCGCGCACGCCACAGGTCGTAGGCGACCGAGGCGGAGGTGTCGAACACGGTGTACCAGCCGTCGTAGCGCGGGTCCGGGTCGACGTCGTCGGGGATGTTCAGCGTCGTCGTGTCGGACCCGTCGCCGCAGACCAGCTGGCGGCAGACCAGCGAGGTCGGCCGGCCGCCAGCGACGACCGGCACGGTCCAGCGGGTGGTGTTGATGTAGAGGCCGTCGTCGACCAGGATCCGCTGGTCGAAGAACGACCCGTCGGGGCGCTCGACCACGCCGACCCGCTCCTGCGAGAGGTCGATCATGTGCTGGGACGCCGGGTCGGTCCGGACGGAGTCGATCCGCCTGTTCCACGGCGAGGCGTCGTTGAAGAACCGGCGCTCGGGCACCACGACGCTCTTCGAGTCAGCCTGGTTGACGTTCACGACGACGTTGCCGCCCCTGCTGCCCGCGTCATCGTCGTTGCCGCCGCAGCCGGCCAGCACCAGGGCCGAGGCCACGGCGACGACGGCGAGGACACGGGTACGGCGGCGGTGCATCGGGTTCCTGTTCGGCATGGTGGTCATCGGGTTCCCTCGTCCCCGCGGCTGCGGTTGAGGGAGGCGTCGGTCGCGTCGGCGACCCGGGAGACCGCGTCGCTGAAGACCGAGAGCCGGTGGCCCTCGTCGCCCGGGTCGTCGTCGAGCTCGTCGATGTCGCCGGCACGGAGCCGCGCGGCCGACACGATCGCGTGCGCCTCGCGGCGCGACTGCAGCCGGATCAGCTCGGCGTCCAGCTCGGCCTGGGCGGTCACCAGCTCGTAGCGACGGGTCGCCTCCAGCTCCATCGAGTCGAGGTGGCGCAGGGTGGCCTCCTCCGCGGAGCGGATCCGGCCGATCACCTCGGCGGCGATCTCCTCGACGGCCCGCGCGACCTCGACGGCGCGCTCGTCCGGGGCCGGAGGCCCCAAGGCCACGACCGGGGCCGGCTCGGACTCCGGCTCGGGCTCCGGCTCGGGCTCGGGCACGGCCATGACGACGGGCTCGGGCGTCAGCGTCTTCGGGCTGCGGACCTTCTTCGGCTTCTCCGCGGCCGGCTCCGGCTCCGGCTCGGGCTCGACCTCGGCGGCCGCCTCGGGCTCGGGCTCGGGCGCCGGTTCCGGTTCCGGTTCGGGTTCCGGCTCGTGGACCACCGGGGCGACGTACGTCGAGCGGCGCTGGACCGCCGGCGCCTGCTCCGGGTCCGGGGCCAGGGCGGCGCTGAAGTCGACCTTCCCGATCCGGGCGTCGTCGGTGAGCGCGGACAGCACGTCGTCGACCGAGGGCGGCGGCGCGATCCGGCCGTCGCGGTCGCCGGTCACGACGACTGCCCGAGCTGGTCGATCTGGCTGCTCTGCTGGTCCGGGGAGAAGCCGGCGGGCACGCCGACCAGCACGTACCGCGGCGTGCTGTAGACGACCTGGAGCTGCGCGTCGTTGCCGGCGGCGGCATCCGGGTAGAGCTTGGTCAGCAGGTCCCCGTTGTCCGCGGTCGACATCAGCAGGTAGTCGACGTACTCGGCCGGGTTGCGCGCCGCTTCCTTCCAGGGGCCGTCGGACCTGTCGACCCGGTCGAAGAACAGCTCGGGGTGGCCGGTCAGCATCATCACGGCGTACGTCTGGGCGTTGTCGGTCAGGATCGAGTTGTCCTGCGAGACGTTGTTGCGGATGTACTCCGCCATCGCCTGCTCCGACACGATGCCGACCTTCTCGCCGTTGAGCGTCTCGGCACCCTCCTGCGACTCGCCGGTCGTGAGCGCCGCCGCGAACGGTGCCTCGAGGTTCTGGAACCGGTAGGTCTTCATCTCGTTCAGCGTCCAGGGGATGCTGACCAGCAGGCCCACGATGACCACGGCGGCCACCAGCGTGCTGCCCTCCTCGGCCGACCGGGCGAGCCAGATCGCGCCGACCACCGAGAGAAGCAGGATCGGGAGCGCGTTGCGCATCAGCATCGGCGAGTCGGTCAGCCGGAGCGCGACCGCGAGCGCGGGCGTCAGGATCGCGGCACCGAGCAGCACACCGAGCCAGAGCGCGAACGGGTTGCCCCGGGCGAAGCCGGAGAAGATCAGTGCGGGCAGCACGATGATCGCGATCGGTGCGCCGTACAGGACCAGCTCGCCGGTGGCGCGGAGCAGATCGACGGCCGAGAACATCTCGAGGCCGCCGGACGACGCGGCGTCGCTGCTGCGGGTGATCCACGAGAACGGGCTCAGCAGGAGGACCAGGTTGAAGACGGTCCACAGCGCGATGACGTACACCGTCGGAGCGGCGAACCCGACCACCGTCCCCTCGACCTCGGTGCCGTCGGCGCCGAGCCGGGCCAGGATCGCGCCGATCATGATCGCGCTCAGCACGAAGAACGTCAGCGACGAGTAGCCGGAGAGCGCGGCCACGGAGTAGGCGATGCCGGCGAGCATCACGAACCGCACGTCCGCGGTGATGTACCAGGCGAACAGCGAGCCCAGCCCCGTGACCACGAACGCGATCCACACGAAGTGGCGGGTGCCGGTGGTGGCGTAGAGCAGCACGAGCGGGTTCGCGCCGAGCGCGAGCAGGAGCGCGTACCGCAGCGGGCCGGCGACCAGCGCGCGGCGCATCATCGTGTTGAGGCCGACCATGGTGATCGCCGCGAAGATCGCCGAGGCGAGCGGTACGGCGGCCATCGAGGTCACGAAGCCGCGGAAGACCGCGAGCGGCGCGATGAGCAGGGTCGCGAGCGGCGGGTAGTCGAAGCCGATCGCGGACAGCTTGGCCGGGTCGTTGTGCCAGACCATCAGCGCACGGTTCAGGCGGTCGAGGGTCTCGAAGCCGACCACGTGCTGGTCGACCACGACCCAGTAGCCGAACCACGTGTAGCCGACGGTGAAGAACAGGAAGACCAGCGCGCTCTCCCACCAGCGGCGGGGCACGTCGCTCGGCCGGCGGCCGACCGACTGGACGACGCCGCTGAGGCGCTCCTTGGTGTGGACGACGGTGGCGGTGCTCACGACTGGCCCGCCGATCCGTCGTCGAGGCCGTGGGTCGTCTTCTCCCAGTAGAACGGGTTCGTGAACAGCTGGATGAAGCCCTTCCAGGCGGCCCAGCTCATCAGGCCCCAGTAGAGGGGCGACAGCAGGGCCGTGCGGGTCAGGCTGAACTCACCGCGCTGCAGGCTGCCGGCCACGCTGAGGTACACGAAGATGAAGTTGCCGACGAAGAGCAGGGCGCTCGCGACGTAGAAGATGATGCCCGGGAAGAGCTGCTGGATGATCCCCGCCTGGGTGAACACGTAGAGCGTGGTCAGGCCCCAGAAGATCGGGTTCAGCAGCAGCACGAACGCGGTCCCCATCGTGAGGTTGATGCTGAGGAACCCGCGCAGGCCGGTGGCCGCGAGCAGCTGGAACGGGTGCCGCATGTGCACCAGCCAGGTCTGGATGTAGCCCTTGTTCCAGCGGCTGCGCTGGCGGATCCAGTTCGGGACCTGGGAGTTGGCCTCCTCGAGCGTGGTCGAGTCGATCATCGCGGTGCGGTAGCCCTCGCGATGCAGCCGGATGCCGAGGTCGGCGTCCTCGGTCACGTTGAACGGATCCCAGGCGCCCAGCTCGCGGAGCTTCGAGGTGACGAAGTGGTTCGAGGTGCCGCCCAGCGGGATCGGCGACTCCGCTGCGCCCATCGCCGGGAGGATCAGCTCGAAGTGCATCGAGTACTCGTTGGCGAACCACGCGGTCAGCAGGTTCTGGTCCTGGTTGAAGTGGTTGAGCTTCGCCTGGACGCAGACGACGTTGTCGGCGACCCGGCCGAAGGCGATCACCGCCTTCTTGAGCTGGTCGGGGTCCGGCCGGTCCTCGGCGTCGAAGATGACGCAGTACGAGCCGGTCGCGAGCTGGAGGCCGTAGTTGCAGGCCTTGGGCTTGGTCTTCGGCTGGCTGTCGGGGACCACCACCAGGTGGAAGTGCGGCGGCAGCTCCATCGCACGGATCTTCGCGACCGTCTCCTGGTCGTCCTCCTCGCAGAGGAGCTTCACGTCGAGCCGGGTGCGCGGGTAGTCGAGCGCGTTGATGTCCCGCACCAACCGCGGCACGATCGCCGCCTCCTTGTAGAGCGGGACGAGGATCGTGTACCTCGGCAGGTGCCGCTCGTCGAGCGCCGCGATCTCCTCGTCGGTGACGTCGGTCTCGAGGTGGGTGCCGAGCGCCCGCAGGGTGAGCCGGAACTTGTAGAACGACACCACCAGGTACAGCAGGCTGCAGGCCGCGATCACACCGATCACGGTGCTCATCGGCCAGATCACGCCGCACACCACGACGACGATCGCCACGAGCACGAAGGTCGCCTTCTGGCCCCCGGAGACGACGATGTGCGCCGACTCCTCGGGGCGGGTCTCCATCAGCAGCCGGGTCGACACCTCGGCGTAGTGGCGCGAGTGCACGTGCTGGATCAGTTGGTCGAGCTCGGTGCGGTTCGCGAGCAGCTGGCGGAACGGCGAGCCGAGCGCCTCCTCGACCTCGGCGGCCTGTTCCGCGTCCAGCGGGCGGGCGACGGCGAGCAGGACCAGCTCCTCGGTCGCGGCCACGGGCACCACCTGGAAGGCTTGGGCGATCGGCTCGGGCAGTCGGCGGGCCACCTCCATGTCGGGCGCGAACTCCGACAGGCCGACGCGCTGCATCTGGTACATCTCCGAGAGCGCGGCGACCAGGACGTCCTCGGTGATCGCCTCATGCGAGACCAGGATGTCGCCGAGCGGGTCGCCGGTGCGGGAGTACTCGAGCATCGCGCGCTGCAGCTGGTCGTCGGTGATCAGCCCGCTGCGGGTCAGCATCTGGGCCATCTGCATCCGGGCCCGGCGCGCCTCCGGCGTCTCGACCTCGGTCTCCTGGGGCGGGTACACCGTGTCGATCGCCGAGACGATCTCGTTGACGGTGTGCCGCACCAGCAGCACCGGCCGGTCGATCCGCTCCGCCACGACGTGCGCGGTGATGGTGTCGTCGGCGTCCGCCGCGGCCACCAGCACGGTGCCGTCGACGGCCGCGTACGGCATCACCCGGAACGTGCGGCAGATGCCCTCGGGAATGAGGTGCCGCAGGTCCTGGTCGACACCGTCGGTGAGCCGCGGGTTCCGGCGGGTCTGGGTGGTGGTCATGTCGCCGTTCCTGCTCCGAAGCCATGGGCGGGTCCGGCCGGCCCGGCCGGGCCACCGCCGCCGCCGGCCGCGGGTGCGGCCTTCCTCTTCCCACGCGGCCGCAGCACGGCGTACACGAGGTAGGCGACGGCCAGGGCGAGGAGCGGCGCGATCAGGAACGAGAGCAGCACGACGACGAGGATCACCAGCGTCAGCACGATGTCCACGAAGGCAGCGCCGATCGACTTGGCAGCCGGACGTGACGGGCTCGCCTGCACCGACATGATGCATCCCCCCTGCTCGGCGCCCCCCGGACGCCGCCTCGAATCGACCACCCCCATGGTGGACTCGATCGCTGTCACCGTAGTCGGCTTTCCGGCACATCCCGGAGCGGTCTGGTCCAGCGTTGATCGACTGTGGCAGAGACGTTGACGGGGCGTGGACCGGCTGTGGATCTGCGGGCCCGGACGGCCTACTCCTGGTGGCCCGTGAGCCAGTTCCTGGCGGCCGTGCCGTACGCCGTCGGGTGGCCCCGCTCGTCGGTCACCAGCGCCATCGGGTCGGCCGGATGGTCCGCCCAGACCCAGAACAGCGCCCCGAGGTTGTGGGCGTCGGCCCAGTCCAGGTAGCGCTCGACGTACCCCTGCTCCGGGTGGTCGGCGCCCAGCTCGGAGGTGAGCACCGGGACGCTGTCGGCCAGCTGGCCGAGGATGCCGTTCCAGCAGTCCTCGTCCGCGCACTTCTTGAAGTCGTAGGAGTGGAAGGCCGCGACCAGCTGGTCGTCGTCGGGCGCGAACTCCAGCCAGTGGCCGAGGTCGTTGGCGTAGTCGAGCCCGCCGAGCAGCACCGGCTGCTCGGCGCCGGCGTTCCTGATCGCGGAGACGACCGCCGCCATGCCCTGCACCGGGTAGGTGACCCGGCCGGTGGACGCCGTCTGGTCGTCGTCGACGGGCGCCTGGCAGCCGCCGTCGCGCCAGCACTTCCAGGTCAGGTCGAACACCGAGCGGGTGCCGCTGGCGTTGTAGCGCGAGTAGGGCTCGTTGAACGCGTCGAACATCACCGACGGGTTGCCGGCGTACGCACCCGCGACCGAGGTCCAGAAGGCGATCGACTCCGAGTCCGGCATCGCCAGGTTGCCGAACTCCGGCTGCCCGATCCGCTTGCGGCTGTGCAGGTCCAGCACGACCACGATGCCCTCGTCGTTGAGGGCGTTGACGAACTCGTGCACCTCGGAGCGGTAGCCGTCGACGGTGCGCTCCTCGTACTGGTCGCTGACCGGAGCGCCGCGGGTGCCGAGCCAGCAGTCCTGGTTCAGCGGGAGGCGGACCGTGTTCGCGCCCCA
Source organism: Nocardioides sp. URHA0032 (assembly GCF_000620645.1). Lineage (GTDB taxonomy): Bacteria > Actinomycetota > Actinomycetes > Propionibacteriales > Nocardioidaceae > Nocardioides. Next base: position 94,080 of record NZ_JIAV01000020.1, read on the forward strand.
CTTGGCGATCATCTTCGCCTCGGTCGCGTACGGGTCGCGGGCCACGACGTTGTCGAGCGCGGAGTAGCCCCAGCCCTGCGCACAGGCGTACTCGAAGCTGCTCCAGTTCACCCCGCGCGGGACGAACTCGCGACCGCTGCGGGCATCGACGATCCGGTCGCCGTCGACGACGGGCTGCGCGGCGCCGGCGTCGGGCGCGGCGAGGGAGGCCATCGGCGACCTCAGCTGGGCATACAGGGCGCCCCCGGAGACGAGCACGACGACGACCGCCAGCACGACCCACCGCGCACGGCGCCACACGTGACGCATGGAAGCCCCCCTCTTCGCCGCGCCCCAGCCTAATAGGTTGGCAGGGTGAGCGAGACCGTATTCACCTACGCAGCCCCGGCCCTGAAGTTCGGCATCGGCGCCGCCGCCGAGATCGGGCACGACCTCACGACGTACGGCGCCCGCCGGGTGCTGCTCGTCACGGATCCGGGCGTCGCCGCCACCGGTCACCCCGCGCGGATCGCCGAGCAGGTCGCCGCCCGCGGGGTCGAGGTCACGACGTACGACGGCGTGCACGTCGAGCCCACCGACGAGTCGCTGCGGGACGCGATCGACTTCGCCCGCGACGCCGGCCCGTTCGACGCGATCCTGGCCGTCGGGGGCGGGTCGTCGATCGACACCGCGAAGGCCGTCAACCTGCTCACGACCAACCCCGGCGAGCTGCTGGACTACGTCAACGCGCCGATCGGGAAGGCGCTGGCGCCGCGGGAGAAGCTGCTGCCGCTGGTCGCGGTCCCGACCACGACCGGCACGGGCGCGGAGAGCACCACGATCTGCGTGCTGGACGTGCTGTCGCTGCACGTGAAGACCGGCATCAGCCACCCGGCCCTCCGGCCCACGCTCGCGGTCGTGGACCCCCTGCTGACGGTGACCCAGCCGGCGTCCGTGACGGCGGCGGCCGGCATGGACATCCTGTGCCACGCGCTCGAGAGCTGGACGGCGCGCTGGTACGCCGACTTCGACGCCAAGCGCCCCGAGCAGCGGGTGCCGTACTGCGGCGCGAACCCGATCGCCGACATGTGGGCCGAGAAGGCGATGACCCTGCTCGCGGGGGTCTTCCGCGACGCCGTGCGCGACGGGAGCGACCTGGCCGCCCGTGAGCAGATGGCGATGGCGGCGACGTTCGCGGGCCTGGGCTTCGGGAACGCCGGCGTGCACATCCCGCACGCGAACGCCTACCCCATCGCCGGCCGCGCCGCGGAGCTCGTCCCGCACGGGATGGCGGTCTCGCTGACCGCGCCGGAGGCGTTCCGCTTCACCTTCGACGCCGCGCCCGAGCGGCACGTGCACGCTGCCCGCCTGCTCGACCCGTCCGCGACCCCGGGGCCCGACGCCCTGCCGACGGCGCTGACCGCGCTGATGCGCGACATCGGCATCCCGAGCGGCCTGGCGGCCGTGGGGTACGGCGAGGCCGACGTGGACGACCTGGTGGCGGGTGCCCTCCAGCAGCAGCGGCTGCTGGCGACCGCGCCGAAGAGTCCCACGGAGGAAGACCTCGCGTCGGTGTTCCGGGGCTCGATGGAACACTGGTGACGTGACGAACCCCGCCCCGGACCTGGTCGCAGCGTTGCGCCAGCGGGGGGTCTCGGACGTCGACGACTCGACGCTCACCCGGGCGCTCTACTCCTCCGACGCGTCGTTGTACCGGGTGGTGCCGCAGGTCGTCGTCCGGCCGCGGCACGCCGACGAGCTGGACGCGATCCTCGACGCCTCGGCGGAGACCGGCGCGCCGGTCACGATGCGCGGCGCCGGCACCTCGATCGCGGGCAACGCGGTCGGCGCCGGCATCGTCGTGGACACGGTGCGGCACCTGAACGCCGTCCTCTCGGTGGACCCGGACGCCCGGACCGCCGTCGTGCAGCCGGGGGTGGTGCACGCCGACCTCCAGCGCGCGGCCGCGCCGTACGGGCTGCGCTTCGGGCCGGACCCGTCGACGCACACGCGCTGCACGATCGGCGGGATGATCGGCAACAACGCGTGCGGCTCGCGGGCGCTCGGCTACGGCCGCACGGTCGACAACGTGGTCGAGCTCGACGTCGCGTACGGCGTCGGCGCCACCGACGTCGAAGCACGGCTCACGGCGCTGGTCGACCAGCACCTCGCCCACGTCCGCACGACGTTCGGCCGGTTCTCCCGGCAGGTGAGCGGCTACTCGCTCGAGCACCTGCTGCCCGAGAGCGGCCGCTCGGTCGACCGGTTCCTCGTCGGCTCCGAGGGCACGCTCGCCGTGGTCCGCGGCGCCACCGTCCGGCTGGTCGAGGACGACCCGGACCGCCGGCTGGTGGTGCTCGGCTACCCGTCGATGGCCGACGCCGCCGACGCCGTCCCCGCCCTGCTGGCGGCGGCTCCGGCCATGACCGCGTGCGAGGGCCTCGACTCCCGGATCGTCGACCTCGTCCCGGGCGCCCCGGAGCTCCCGCGCGGCGCCGGCTGGCTGTTCGTCGAGGCGCGCGGCGCCGACACGGCCGCGGTGGTGGCGGCCGCCGGCGCGCTCGGCCACCGGGTCGTCGAGGACGCCGCCGAGGCCGCCGCGCTGTGGCGGATCCGCGAGGACGGCGCCGGGCTCGCGGCGCGCTCGCTGTCGCGGCCGGCGTACTCCGGGTGGGAGGACGCCGCGGTGCCGCCGGAGCGGCTCGGCGCGTGGCTCCGGGACTTCGACGAGCTGCTGAAGGAGCACGGCCTGGACGGCGTGCCGTACGGCCACTTCGGTGACGGCTGCGTTCACGTGCGGATCGACTTCCAGTTCGCGGACGGCGGGCTGGCGTTCCGCGAGTTCCTCACCGCGTGCGCACTGAGGCTGAAGGAGCACGGCGGCTCGCTGTCCGGCGAGCACGGCGACGGGCGGGCGCGCTCGGAGCTGCTCGCGACGATGTACGACGAGGAGTCGCTCGCGTTGTTCCGCGCGGTCAAGGACGTGTGCGACCCCCGCGGCCTGCTGAACCCCGGCAACATCGTCGACCCCGCGCCGCTGGACGCCGACCTCCGACCGACCCGGCCGCGGCCGTCGATCCCGCTCGCGGACGCGGTGCACCGCTGCACCGGCGTCGGGAAGTGCGTGGCGCCGCGGACCAACGGCGTGATGTGCCCGTCCTACCTCGCCACCCGCGAGGAGAAGGACTCGACCCGAGGCCGGTCGCGGGTGCTGCAGGAGGCGCTCGACGGCTCGCTCGTGCACGGGCTCGCCGACCCCGCGGTGCACGAGGCCCTCGACCTCTGCCTGTCCTGCAAGGGCTGCGCCTCGGACTGCCCGACCGGGGTGGACATGGCGACCTACAAGGCCGAGGCGCTGCACGCGACCTACGCCGGCAGGCGGCGGCCGCGCAGCCACTACCTGCTCGGCCGGCTGCCGACCTGGGCCCGACGGGCCGCGCCGATGGCGACGACCGCGAACCGGCTGATGAGGCTCGCCCCCGTCGCCCGGCTCGCGAAGGCGACGGCCGGCATCGACCAGCGCAGGTCGATCCCGGCCTTCGCTCCCCGCACGCTGCGGCGCACGACGGGGGTCCCCGACGTGGTCCCCGACGTGTGGATCTGGGCGGACTCCTTCACCAACCACTTCTTCCCCGCCAATGCGCTGGCCGCGATCGACTTCCTGGCCTCGGTCGGCGTCACCGCTCGGGTGATCGCGGACGACGCGTGCTGCGGGCTGACCTGGATCTCGACCGGGCAGCTCGACCAGGCCCGCACGATCCTGTCGCGAACGGTGCGGACGCTCACGCCGTACGTCGACTCCGGGGTGCCGGTGGTGGGGCTCGAGCCGTCCTGCCTCGCGACGCTGCGCAGCGACGCGGAGGAGCTCGCGGGTTCGGCGGTCGGGGTGCTGACGTTCGCCGAGCTGCTGGAGCGGCTGGACGTGCCGCTGCCGTCGCTGGCGGGCGTCGAGGTGGTCGCGCAGCCGCACTGCCACCACGCGTCGGTCCTGGGCTGGGCGGCGGACCGGCGGATCCTCGAGAAGGCCGGCGCCCGGGTCACCCAGGTGGCCGGCTGTTGCGGGCTGGCCGGGAACTTCGGGATGGAGAAGGGGCACTACGAGGTGTCCGTGGCGGTGGCGGAGACGCACCTGCTGCCCGCCGTGCGCGCGAACCCCGGCGCCGTCGTCCTCGCCGACGGGATGTCCTGCCGGGTCCAGCTCGACGACCTCAGCGGGACCCCCACGATGCACCTGGCCGAGCTGCTCGCTTCTACACTCAGGGCGTGAACCCCCGCCACCGCCGCCTCGTCATCCCGATCGCGCTGGCGGCGCTGCTGGTGATCGTCGTCCTGGCCGCGGTGCTGTGATGGACGAGCCGCTGCTGCGCGCGCTGAACCGGATGCGCGGGTTCATCCTCGACCCCGACGTCCTGGTCAAGGCCGTCGCGTCGGGCAAGCAGAAGGGGACGCAGCCGACCTGGCGGCGGGCCGAGCTGCGCTACGTCGACCTCAGGGCCGGCCGGCACCTGCAGGTCACGACGTACGACGCGACCCAGGCGCACACCGCCAACCACGTCGGTGAGGCGGCGCGGGACGCGGTGGACGCGCTCCTGGACGAGCCGTTCGGCAACTGGCACGTCGACACGACGACGCAGTCGCACCAGGTGCGGGTGACCAAGAAGCTCGAGGCGGTCGTGCACACCACCGACCGCACGGAGCCGGTCGAGGCCGAGCGCGGGCACGACCGGGACAAGTCCCGGCTGCTGGCCGAGGACGACCCGGTCTTCGTCGCGCTCGGCATCTCCGACGCGTCCGGTCGGCTGAAGCCGAGCCGGCAGGCGAAGTACCGCCAGGTCGAGGAGTTCCTGCGGCTGCTCGACGCCTCGATCACGGACGCGCTGGAGAAGGGCCACCTGCGCCGGCCCACGGCCGACGACCCGCTGCGGATCGTGGACCTCGGCTGCGGCAACGCCTACCTGACCTTCGCCGCCGAGCGGTACCTGTCGCAGAAGCTGCCGGTGCGGCTCACGGGCGTGGACGTGAAGGAGCAGTCGCGCGAGCACAACGCGGCGGTGGCCGCGGAGCTCGGCGTGGACGCCGAGTTCGTGGTCGGCACGATCGGCGGTGTCGTGCTCGACCCCGCGCCCGAGGTGGTGCTGGCGCTGCACGCCTGCGACACCGCGACCGACGAGGCGCTGGCGCAGGCGGCCGCGTGGGAAGCGCAGCTCGTCCTCGCCGCGCCGTGCTGCCACCACGACATCGCCGCCCAGCTGCGCAGGGCACCGACGCCCGCGCCGTACGCGATGGTCACCCGGCACGGCATCCTCCGCGAACGGCTGGCGGACACGCTGACCGACGCGCTGCGCGCATCGCTGATGCGGCAGCAGGGCTACCGCGTCGACGTGGTGCAGTTCGTCGAGAGCCAGCACACGCCGCGGAACACCATGCTGCGCGCCGTCCGGGCCGGGGGACCGGTGAAGGGCGGCTCGGTGCGCAAGGAGTACGACGACCTCGTCGCCACGTGGGGGCTGCAGCCGAAGCTGGCCGAGCTGCTGGCGTGATGCTGGTCGCGGACTTCGCCTGGCAGGACCCGGCCATCGTCGAGTCCAGCGGGCTGGTGGTCAGCGACGGGCTCTTCGTGACCGTGAACGACTCCGGCGACACCGGCCGGGTCTTCACCGTGGACGCCGCGGGCACGACCGTCGGCGTGACCTCGTGGCCGACCGAGCCCACCGACGCCGAGGCGCTGGCGCCCGCCGGGCCGAGCGAGGTATGGGTGGGCGACATCGGCGACAACACCGCGTCGCGGTCGTCGGTCACTGTCATGCGGGTGCCGTTCGGCCCCGGCGACCGGACGGTCACGCCTCCGGCGTACTCGCTGGTCTACCCGGACGGGCCGCACGACGCCGAGGCGCTGCTCGCGGCGCCGGACGGCCGGCTGCTCGTCGTGTCGAAGGAACTGTTGGGCGGCGCCGTGTACGCCGCGCCGCAGCACCTGTCGGCGACCGGGCCGAACGAGCTGCAGAAGGTCACCCGGACGATGGGGTTCGTCACCGACGGCGCGTTCTTCCCGGACGGCCGGCACTACGTGCTGCGTGACTACGGCACGGCGGCCGTGTACACCTACCCGCGCAACGTGCGGGTCGCGTCCTTCCGGCTGCCGGACCAGCAGCAGGGCGAGGGGATCGCCGTCGACGAGGACGGCTGGGTGCACGTGAGCTCGGAGGGCGAGCACTCCGACGTCCTGCGCGTGGTCTCGGTGTCGGTGTGGGGCTGGCTGAGCGGGTTTGTCGCGACGGCTTCGCGGCTACTCAGCGGCCGTGGTGCGGCTGCGTAGGACCTGTCCAGACGAGCCCGGCTGGACCCGGCGGCGGGCCGGGCGCGGGTTCGTCTACCTGGACGAGTCCGGCGATCGGCTGCCGGAGGAGGACGTGGAGCGGATCACGTCGCTGGTCATCCCGCCCGCGTGGACCGACGTCTGGATCTCGCCGTACGAGAACGGTCACCTGCAGGCGGTCGGCACGGACGGCGCGGGCCGGCGCCAGTACCTCTACCACCCGCAGTGGCGGGCGCGCCGGGACGCCGAGAAGTTCGACCGGATGCTGGAGTTCGGGCGCGCCCTCACCCGGGCGCGGGAGCGGGTGGTGGCCGACCTGGGGCGCGACGGGATGCCGCTCGAGCGCGCGTGTGCAGCCGCCGTACGCCTGCTTGATCTCGGGTACTTCCGGATCGGGAACGACGTGTACGCCGACACCCACGGCTCTTTCGGACTCACCACCCTCGAGCGCAGGCACGTGCGGAAGCACCGGGGCCGCCTGGTGTTCGCGTTCACCGGCAAGTCCGGGGTCGACCACCGGATCGAGATCGACGATCCGGTCGTGATCGAGACGATCGAGATCATGCGGCGCCGCCGGGGCGCCGACGCCCGGCTGCTCGCCTACAAGAACGGCCGGGGCTGGCGCTCGCTCCTGCCGGAGCTGGTCAACGACTACGTGCGATCCACGACCGGGCTGCAGGCGACCGCGAAGGACTTCCGCACCTGGCACGCGACCGTGCTCGCCGCCGCGGCCCTCGCCGAGACGCAGGAGCCCGGAGACACGAAGGCCTCGCGCAAGCGCGCCGTCGCCGGTGCGATGAAGGAGGTCTCGGAGTTCCTCGGCAACACCCCGATCCTTGCGCGCTCGTCGTACGTCGACCCGCGGGTCATCGACGCCTACGAGGAGGGCCGGACCGTCGAGCGGGCGACCCGGCGTACCTATGCGGACCCCGACGAGCGACAGGCGGCGCTGGAACGTGCGACCGTGAAGCTGATCCGCAATTCTTGAGCCGTGGACATCACGGTCGTCCAGGGCGACATCACGACCCAGCAGGTCGACGCCGTCGTCAACGCCGCGAACCGTGCGATGCGTGGCGGTGGCGGCGTCGACGGCGCCATCCACCGGGCCGGCGGGCCCGTCGTGCTCGAGGAGTGCATCGCCCGCTTCCCCCACGGCCTCGCCACCGGTGACGCCGGCTGGACGACCGCCGGGAATCTCCCCGCGCGCTGGGTGATCCACGTGGTCGGGCCCGACTACACCGCCGGCGAGCGCGACCGGTCGCTGCTGCTCTCCTGCTACTCCCGGGCGCTCGCCGTCGCCGACGAGCTCGGCGCGGCCACCGTCGCCTTCCCGCTCGTCTCCGCCGGCATCTACGGCTGGCCGAAGGCCGACGCCATCGCCGCCCCCCTCGAGGTCTTCCGCTCCGCCTCCACCTCCGTCACCGAGGCCCGCCTCGTCGCCTTCGACCGGTCGACGTACGAACAGATACTGTCCGCCGTGTGAGGCTCCTGCTCGCGGCCCTGCTGCTCGCGCTCGCGGGCTGCTCGTCGTCCCCGTCCTCCGCGTCCCCCGACCCGGTCGTCGCCCCCGACTCCTGGCTCGGCATGCCGCCCGGCGACGCCCGCGCCTTCCACGGTCCCGGCGGCAAGCTGATCCTGATCGCCGTCGACGAGACCTACGCCATCGACGGCACGAACGCCTCCGCCGTCACCTGGGAGCTCGGCGACCACTACACCACCGACTACTGGGTCCAGGCTGACGACGGCACCGTGCAGTGGTACGGCCGCAGGGGCTCCTGGCGCGCGGGTCGTCAGGGAGAGGAACCCCGCGACGTACCGATCGTCGACGGCACCGCGACGTTCGGCGACCGAACCATCACCGTCGGCGACGACGGTCCGACGCAGCTCGAGACGCCCGACGGCGTCTACGAGCCGAGCGGTGGTTGACGAAGCCCTTCTGCGCCGTCGCCGTGCCGCTCCGCCGCACCACTGTCGGCCAGGCCTGCATGACGCAGGATCTCGTCGACGACGTCCGCGAGCGGTTGCGTCGCGTCGATCACGACGCCGGTCCGGGGAACGTCTTCCCTGGTCCGGTGCAGTCGGACGATGAGGTCACGCTCCGCCGGCAGCGAACCCCACTCGTCCCGCGCCCGCTGGTCGAGCCGCCGGAGCAACGTGTCGAGGTCGACATCGAGTACGAAGACCTCGTCGAACAGCTCGATGAAGCTCGAGAAGTTGCGCGAGCCCCCGCAGAAGAAGGTGACGGGCTCGCGCCGTTCGGCCGCAAGCGCGCGGACGCGACCCACGTCCCAGAGGTGGTGCTCATGCCCGGCGCCGTCGACCGCGTCGCCGGTCACGGGGTCGCCCTGGTAGGCGAGCTCCGTGTCGCCGTTGACCGCCTGGTAGCCACGTCGGCCCAGCTCGCGACAGACCGAGGTCTTCCCGGTGCCGGAGACGCCCTCGACCAGGTAGTTGCGGACTCCCACCGAGGCAGTGTCGGCCCGCTCCTGCGCGGGGGCAAGGATCAGTCGAGCGGGACCGTACCGTCGTGGGTGACGCGGTACCGCCGGTCGTGGGGTCCGGTCCAGGTATAGGTGCCATCGGGGTCGCGTCGGTAGTGCCATCGGCGTCGGGTTTTGGCGCGGTGGTGGCGTCGGCACAGGGGCGCGAGGTTGGTGGGAGTGGTGGGGCCGAGCGGCCAGGGGATGATGTGGTCGAGGTCGCAGGACCGGGCGTCGGTCTGGCAGTGCGGGTGCACGCAGTGCCGGTCGCGGAGGATGACCTGTTCCCGCATCCACGGCGGCGGGTCGTGCCGGTCCACGGCGTCGTCGCGGCCCATCCGGAGGACGGGGAGGATGTTGACCTGGGAGTGGCCGACCCAGTCCTTGATCCGGGCGATGGTGAGGGGTCCGAGGCGTTCGACGGAGCCGGTGCCGATGGTGTGGTCGGTCAGGTCGGTGAGGTCGGCGTGCACGATGAGCTTGATCCGCGGGGAGCGGCCGCCGTTCATCTTCCGGGACACGATGCCCACGGCCATGGCCTGGCGCACCTCGAGGGGGTCGTCGGTGTCGATGGTGGCGGCCTCGGTGGTGATCTGGTCGTAGAGGTCGGTGAGGTCGTGGGTGTCGCCGGTGATCTGCAGGATCGAGGTGCCGGCCCAGCGGCCGGGTCCGGCCATCGGTCCGTGGAAGAGCCGGACCTCCCAGTGGGACCGGTCCAGGGCTTCCTCCTGGTCCTGGACCTCGACGTCGGTGGCTTCGGCGATGGCCTTCTCGATGGCCCGAGTGCCGCACTTGTCGGCCCGGGGGGCGAGGGCGGCGTCGACGGCGGCGGCCTGGTCGGCGGTGAGCTGGCTGGTGGCCTGCGCGATCCGGCGGGCCCGCCAGGCGGGCACCTCGAGGGCCTGGACCCGGGCCCAGGTCCGGGGGAGCCGGTGGTGCAGGTCGAGGGCGTCGGAGATCAGCTGGAGTGCGGCGTGGGCGGTGATCCCGAACGCCGCGGCGAGGGGTTCGGCGGTGAACTCCTCGATGTCGGGGGTGCAGTCGCCGCCGACGGGGTCGACGTTGCCCAGGGCGGCCTGGTCGGGGTCGGCGGGGTGCAGGTGTGCCCACTGCAGGGCGTACCGCAGGCGGCGGCGGTCGGCCTCGCGGGACTGGATCTCGGCGTCCTCGCACAGCGCCAGCAGCCAGTCGGCGTCGACGTCGTCGACGCGGATCGGCTGGTGGGTGCGGTCGGTCTCGATCACGTGTCCACTCAAGCACCGGCCACCGACAGCCGGAGGCCCAGAACCCTTGTTTTGACCGGCATGTGAGACACCTTGTCGAATTTTTTCGAGCAGTTCCGGAAGGCCGGAAAGCCGCCGCAACCAGCCGCCTGCCGCACCCGCTTCGCTGCCTCTCGGTCGCAACCCGACACGAACCCGCAGCCCACCGACAGTCACGCCGAGAACCGCTGCTTGAACGGGAGACACTCTCCAAGTCTTTCGGAGCAACCTCAGGGGCTCCTCGAGCAGGTACGACGCCGGCCGGAAGGCCGGGAAGCGGCCGCAACCAACCGCCCGCCGCACCCGCCTCGCTGCCCGTCGGTCGCAACCCGACACGAGCCCGCAGCCCACGGACAGCCGCCCCGGATGGACCCCAGACAACGGTGGCCACGACGGTCGACCCGGGCGGACGGCGAGCCGGGCGACGGCCGCCACCACCTGCCGCAACCACCGCGAATGATGACCACATGGGACGTTCTCGTCGGTCGGAAGCCGGCGGCCTGTGAGCCGCCGACAAACGTGGGTACCGGCCCCGCATGACGAGCGAACCGAACGGCCACGACCAGGACTCCGAGCCGCCGACGCCGGACGGCAAGGAGCCGGACACCGAGCAGCTGAAGCCGGACTCGGAGCCCGCGAGCGACCCGGACCCGGAGCCAGGGGACGGGTGACTAGAGGTTCTCGACGACCCAGTCGATGCAGCGGGTGAGCGCCTCGATGTCCGCGGGGTCGATGGCGGGGTACATCGCGATCCGGAGCTGGTTGCGGCCGAGCTTGCGGTAGGGGTCGGTGTCGACGATGCCGTTCGCCCGCAGCACCGCGGCCACGCGCGAGGCGTCGATGGACGGCTCGAAGTCGATCGTGCCGATCACCAGTGACCGGTGGGCGGGGTCGGCGACGTACGGGAAGGCGTACGGCGACTTCTCCGCCCAGGTGTAGAGGATGTCCGACGACTCCCTCGTCCGAGCCACCATCCCAGCGAGCCCGCCGGACGCGTTCATCCAGTCCAGCTGCTCGGCCATCAGGAAGAGCGTGGCGAGCGCGGGGGTGTTGTAGGTCTGGTTGAGCGCGGAGTTCGAGATCGCCGTGGGGAGGTCGAAGAACGCCGGGACGTGCCGGTCGGAGGCCGCGATCGACGCCGCCCGCTCCAGGGCAGCCGGCGAGAACAGCGCGATCCAGAGACCGCCGTCGGAGGCGAAGCACTTCTGCGGCGCGAAGTAGTAGACGTCGGACTCGCGTACATCGACCGGCAGGCCGCCCGCTCCCGACGTCGCGTCGATGAGCACGAGCGCGTCGGGCGAGGCGCCGGCGGGCCGGACGACCGGCGCCATCACAGCTGTCGAGGTCTCGTTCTGTGCCCAGGCGTACACGTCGATGCCGTCCTCGGCGACGGCGACGGGAGCGGACCCCGGCTCCGAGGTGATCACGGAGGGCGCGGCCAGCCACGGCGCGGCCGAGGCGGCTGCGGCGAACTTCGACGAGAACTCACCGAACGACAAGTGCTGCGAGCGCTCGCGGATCAGCCCGAACGTCGCGATGTCCCAGAACGCGGTGGCGCCACCGTTGCCGAGCACGACCTCGTACCCGTCCGGCAGCGAGAAGAGGGAGGCGAGGCCGGTCCGCACACGACCCACGAGGGCCCGCACCGGCTCCTGACGGTGCGACGTGCCCATCAACGACGTACCCGTCGCGGCGAGCGCGTCCAGATGGGACGTCTGGATCTTCGAGGGCCCGGCGCCGAAGCGGCCGTCGGCGGGGAGGAGGTGCTGCGGGATCCGCGGGGCGTCGGTCATGAGAACCTTCCGGGGTGGTCGGGCGGTGCTTCCTGACGACGCTGTCAGCGACCCCATTGTGACACCTGCCGCGCCGGGGTCAGGACGCGACGTCGCGTCGCCGCACCAGCGCCAGGGAGAGCAGGGGCAGCGCGACGACGTACGCCAGCACGGTCCACGCCGCCTGCGTCCCCGAGATCGTGTCGACGACGCCGGGCGTCCCGCCGCCCGCGTCGACGCCGATGATGGAGCCGACCAGGGAGCCCGCGGCGGTGCCGGGCAGCACGTGCGTGAGTGCCTCGACAGCACCGAGCAGGTTCCCCACGCCGCGCAGGAGGTTCTCGACCACCAGTGCCCACACCAGGCCGAGGCCGACCGAGAGGGCAGGTCCGCGAGCGAGGGTTCCGAGGGCGAAGCCCGCCAGTGCCCACATCTCCAGCACCAGAACGCCGGCCAGCGTCGACTCGGCGAGCGACCCGGCCGAGGGCCACACGACGTCCTGCGACTCGGTGACCGCGATCGTCAGGGAGACGCCCAGGTAGAGGACCAGCGTGAACAGGACGGTGCCGACCACGAACACCGTCGTCGCGGCCAGGGAGCCGGCCAGCGTGGCCGCGCGCGACGGCCCCTGGGTGAAGACGGTCTTCCAGGTGCCCCAGCCGTAGCCGCTGCCGGCCACGATCGCACCCAGCACCATCATCAGCGCGCCACCGAACATCGGCATGCCCTGGAGCAGCACGTCGGGGACCGACACCGGCATCAGATCGTGGAGCACCGAGTACATCGTCTGGCCCTCGTTGGAGAACGAGTTGTCGCCGGTCTTGTAGGCCAAGTAGCCGAACACGTAGCCGAACATCAGGGCCAGCGCCGTCCAGGCGCCGAGGGTGACCCACACCGCCGGCCACCTCCGCAGCCGGAGCAGCTCCGCACGGGTGCTCCTCATCGCGTCGGTCGCCTTCATCGCACTGCCTCCTCGGTCTCGGGTATCGGGTGGTTGGTCATCTCGAAGAACACCTCTTCGAGGGTGCGCTCCACGACCGCGAGCTCGAGCACGTCGACCTGGTCGGCGACGAGCTGCCGCACGAGCTCGGGTGCAGCGGCGGCGGGCAGGTCCAGTGCGAGCCGGTCCTGCTCGAGGCGTACGGCGTCGTCGCCCGCGACCCGGGACGCCACCGCGAGGGCCCGGTCGAGCGGCTCGGCCCGGAGCCGCAGGGAGGCGTGGCCGCGGAGGTCCGCAACGGTCGACTCGCGCAGCAGGCGGCCGTCGGCGATCACCCCGACCCGGTCGCAGATCTCCTGGACTTCGGCGAGCAGGTGGCTGGAGAGCAGCACGGTCTGCCCGGCGCGGGCGAGTGCCACGATCAGCGCCCGCATGTCCGCCATGCCCGCGGGGTCCAGGCCGTTGGTCGGCTCGTCCAGCACGATCAGCTCGGGGTCGCCCATGAGCGCGGACGCCACGCCGAGGCGCTGCTTCATCCCGAGCGAGTAGCTCTTGAAGCGGTCGGCGCCGCGGCTCGCCAGGTCCACCCGCTCCAGGGCGTCGGCGACGGCGGCCTCGCCCAGCCCGCGGTACCGGGCCATCACCAGCAGGTTGTCGCGCCCGCTCAGGTAGGGGTAGAAGCCCGGACCCTCGACCAGTGCGCCCACCCGCGCCGTCACGTCCGGGCGACCCGCCGGCCGGCCCAGGACGCTCACGCTCCCCGCGGTCGGCCGGACCAGCCCGAGCATCATCCGCAGCGTGGTCGTCTTGCCGGCTCCGTTCGGGCCGAGGAAGCCGTACACCTCGCCGCGCCGCACCGTCATGCTGACCCCGTCCACGGCCAGCCGGCTGTGGTCGCCGCGGCCATAGCGCTTGGTCAGGCCCTCGGTCTGCACCATGAGTTCGGTCATGGCCCCACCGTCGTCGGATCGACGCGCCGGCGCATCCGCTCGCACGCGGCACCGGCGTACGCAGATCCGCGTACGCCGGTGCCGCGCCGCGCCGTACATCCTCGCAGTCCTGGCCGCCTAGCCTCTGAGAGTGCTCCGATCGCCCTGGCTCTGGCTGCTGCCCGCCGCGTTGCTCGTCGTCGGCTCGCTGGGCGCCAACCACGCGGGCGGGGGCGGGCCGTACCTGGAGACGGCGGTGTTCTCGCTGGTGGCCGCCGGCGCCGTCCTGCTCGCGGTCCGCTTGCCCAGGGCGGCGCTGGTCCTGGCCGGCCTGGCAGTGGGTGGCTACTTCGCCGCCGGACTGTCCAACGGACCGATGTTCCTCGCGGTGCCGCTGACGCTGCTCGTCGCGGCGCCCCGGTCCCGGCCGAGCACGCTCGTGCCCGCGGCCGTCGTCGCTCTCCTGCTGGCCCTGACGGGCCTGGTGGTACGTGCCGCGGCCCACGACGTCCCGGCCCGCGAGACGTTCTGGGAGTGCGTCGGCCTCGCGGCGCTCTGTGCGGGTGCGGCCGTCGGCGGCTGGTGGCTGGTGGACCGGAGCCGGATGCGGGCAGAGCGAGCCGGCCGGGCGGCCAGCGACGAGCGACTGCGGATGGCGCAAGACCTGCACGACGGTGTCGGACACGGACTCGCGGTGATCGCCATGCAGGCGGGCGTCGCGCTGCACGTGCTGGAGCGCGACCCGGTCGCGGCCCGGCGGAGCCTCGAGGCGATCCGCGACACCAGCAGGGAGTCGCTGGACGCGCTCCGGGCGGAGCTCGCGCACATGTCGGGTGACCCGGCGCCCCGCCGGGTGGCGCCCGGCCTGTCCGAGCTGGCGCCCCTGCTCGACCGGGTGCGTGCCGGCGGGCTCGCCGTGCAGCTCGACGGCGAGGCCGGCGTGGTCCCGGAACGCATCGGGCAGGCGGCGTACGTCGTCGTACAGGAGTCGCTCACGAACGTGCTCCGGCACGCGCGGGCGTCGCGGGCGACCGTCGCGCTCGCCTCCACCGGGGGAGAGCTCGCCGTCACCGTGACCGACGACGGCGTCGGCCACGCGCCGGCGGGGCAGGATGGCGGCATGGGCATCGCCGGGATGCGGAGCCGGGTCGAGGCGCTCGGCGGCACGTTCGAGGCGGGGCCGGGCGCGGCCGGCTTCCGAGTCCGGGTCCACCTGCCCCTGGACGACGACCGGTGACCGCCCCGGTGCGGGTCGCCCTCGTCGACGACCAGCCGCTGGTCCTGATGGCCCTGGCCACGCTGGTCCGGGCGGAGGAGGACCTCGAGCTGGTCGGCGAGGCCCAGGACGGCCGTGCCGGGCTGGCCATGATCCGCCGTACCCGGCCCGATGTCGTCCTCTGCGACGTCCGGATGCCCGTGCTGGACGGGTTGGGCCTGCTCGCCGAGGTCAACGCCGACCCCGCGCTCGCCGAGGTGCGGGTGGTGGTGCTCACCACCTTCGAGCTCGACGAGTACGTCTTCGAGGCGTTGCGCCACGGCGCCAGCGGGTTCCTCCTCAAGGACTCCGAGCCGGCGCAGCTGCTCGACGCGATCCGGGTCGTCGCCGACGGCGGCTCGTTGCTCGCGCCGTCGGTCACCCGCCGGGTCATCGATCACTTCGGGAAGGCCGGCCCCCCGGCCAGGCCCCACCCGCGGCTGGGGGACCTGACCGACCGCGAGCGTGAGGTCCTGGCCTGGGTCGCGACCGGGCGGTCCAACGCCGAGATCGCGTCGCTCCTGGTGCTGAGCCCGGACACCGTCCGCACGCACGTCAGCCGAGCGATGGTGAAGCTGCACGCCCGGGACCGGGCACAGCTGGTGGTGTTCGCGATCGAGTCGGGGCTGGTCGCCGGGTCGCCGTGAGGAATGGGCCGTCGGTGCCTAGGCTGGCATCCGCACCGTCACATCCTCGGGGGATTCCATGAGCAACCGCACCACCGGTCAGACCGCGCTCCTCGTGCTCGGAGCCCTGGTGCTCCTCGCCGGTCTCGTCTGCGTCGTCCTCGGCTTCGCGAGCTTCGCGGACACCGACCCGGGCAGCGACGACAACGGCTCGCTCTGGCTGTTCGCCGGCGGCGGCCTCGCGGCGGTGGTGGGCTTCGGCATCATCGCCTTCACGCGTGCCTCGATGCTGATCGGCAACGGCGGCTACGTGAAGGTCACCTACGAGCAGGGCCGCCGGCCCGAGGGCGACCCGCAGGACTAGCGCCGGCCGAGCACCAGGTACCGCTCGTCGTCCGTGCGCTTGCCCCAGTAGACCTGCTCGGTCAGCGGCTTCAGCGTGGCCGTGAGGCCGGCCCCCTCGACGAGCGCCACCGTCTCGTCGGCGGTCAGCCCGGTGCCGGTCGACCAGAATCCCTCGACGAGCACCAGCCGGCCGTCGGGGGTGAGCAGGTCCACCCAGCGCGACAGCGCCGCCGCCGGCGACGGGAGCGCCCAGAGCACGTGCCGGCACAGCACCACGCCGTACCGCCCCGAGGGGAACGGCGGGGCGGCGGCGTCGCCCACGACGAAGCCGGTGCCGGGGTAGGAGCCGGCCTTGGCCGTCGCCCGGCGGACCATCTCGGGGGAGACGTCCACACCGTTGACGCTGTGCCCCTCGTCGGCGAGCAGCAGCGCGAGCGTGCCGGTGCCGCAGCCGAGGTCGGCGATCCGGGTCGGCACCGGGGGTACGACGGAGAGCAGCAGGGTCCGCCAGGCGTCCCGGACCTGGGGATCGTGGAGGCCGTGGTCGGGCTCGTCGTCGAAGGTCGCCGCCTGTGCGTCCCACAGCTCACGATCCCGAGATGTCACGAGCCCACCCTATGTTGGTGCCGTGCTGCTACCGCCCAAGATCGCACACGGCGTCGCCGACGGCTCGGTGACGCTCGCGTTCCGGCGGTGGCGCAAGCAGGACGTCCAGCCCGGCGCGGAGTTCCGCACCGTCGCCGGCGTGGTCCGCGTCGACGAGGTCGAGATCGTCGACGAGATCACCGACGAGGACGCTCGGCAGGCGGGCTGGCCGGACGCCGACCGGCTGCGCCAGCAGCTCGACAAGGTGCAACCGGACCCCGGGACGGGGGACCTCCCGACGTACCGGGTCCGGCTGTCGTGGGCGGGGCCGGACCCGCGGGTCGCCCTGCGGGAGTCCGCCGACCTCACCGACGAGGACGTCGCCGCGATCGACGCGCGGCTCGAACGGCTCGACCGTGCCAGCAGCCACGGGCCGTGGACGATGGCGACCCTTGACCTGATCCGGCGCCGGCCGCACACACGGGCGCCCGACCTGGCGGCGGAGGTGGGACGTGAGCGGGACCCGTTCAAGATCGACGTCCGCAAGCTCAAGAACCTCGGCCTCACCCGCAGCTTCGAGGTCGGCTACGAGGTGTCGCCGCGAGGTCTCGCCTACCTCGAGCGGACCAGCCGCACGTAGGTCGACGACCATGCGCCTTCTCGGGATCGCGGTCCTCGATCTGCCACGAGAAGCCCAAGGCCGGGACGGTCCCGCTGAGCCGGCAGGGCTCGCGCGGTGTCACCACTTGGTACGACGACCGCCGCTAGCGTCGTCCGCCCGGCTGCCACCGGTGCACCTCGACGGCGGTGAACCGGTCGGGCGACAGGACGTCATCCGGTGATGCCGCCAGCGCGGCGACGCCGAGCAGCATCGTGCCGTCGTCCGAGAGCAGCGGACCGGACCCGAACAGGCCGGCCGGCGGTGCGGGAAGGCCGCTGTACGGCTCGGGTCGCGGCAAGAAGCCGAGCACGAGGCAGCCCTCGGCCGGGTCCGCGTGGCGTGTCCACGACGTGCGCCGCAGCAGCACGTCGCGGTAGGCGCCGGCCTGGTAGCAGGGCTCCTCGAAGACGAACGCCCGGGCCGCGGCGGCGTCCGGCAGGTCGACGACGTGCACGCTCCCGGTGAGGGTGTCGTCGTCGAGGAACGTCGGGCCCCGAGCGATCAGCTCGAAGCGGTCCATGTAGGACCAGTGCTCCTCGACCATCTCGGCCCGGATCGGCGTCGAGCCGGCCCGGTCCCGGTGGTAGCAGAAGAACTCCATCTCAGTCGGTCAGCGGGTGGCGAGCGCCCGCGCCTCCTGCCACTTCCGCTGCTCGGCGACGAACCGCACCGACGACCTCTGGATGAAGCCGGGGAAGTACCGGCCCAGCCGCCACGCGATCCGCGCCGTACGCGGCGTGACGAGCATCGCCCGGTTCTCCGCGACCGCCTCGAGCACCTGGTCGGCGAACACCTCCGGCGACAGCGGGTGCCGGACGCCCTGGCCCTTCAGGTAGTAGTCGCGACCGTGGAACATACCGACGTGCCCCTTGTCGAGGATCGGGGTGTCGACCGCCGACGGGCACACGACGGTGACGCCGACACCCTTGGCGGCGGCCTCGGACCGCAGCGCGAGCGACAGCCCGACCACCGCGTGCTTGGTCATCACGTACGACGTGATCAGCCCGGCCGCCATCAGCCCGCCCATCGAGGCGGTGTTGACGATCTGGCCGGACCCGCGCTCCACCATCAGCGGGTACGCCGCCGCGACGCCGTGCACGACCCCGCGGATGTTCACGTCGATGATCGCGTTCCACTGCTCGAGCGTGAGGTCCTCGGTCTCGCCGCCGAAGGTGATGCCGGCGTTGTTGAACAGCAGGTCCGGCTCGACCTCGTCGACGAGCGCCTGGACGGCGGCCGCGTCGGTGACGTCGAGAGCGACGGCCCGCGCCCCGATCGGGTCGGCGACCGCGGCGGCCGTCGTACCGTCCAGGTCCGCGCAGACCACCGAGGCGCCGGCGGTGACGAGCGCCCGCGACAGGCAGGCGCCGATGCCGGACCCCGCGCCGGTGACGATCGCGGACCTGCCGGCGTAGTGCTGGCCGACGGGGTGCGTCACCCGGCCCACTCGGCGCGCCAGCCCTCGACCTCGGTGGCCGGGCGCGAGGCCGGTCCGGTGTAGACGGCGGAGGGCCGGATCAGGCGTCCGGTGCGCTTCTGCTCGAGGATGTGCGCCGACCAGCCACCGGTGCGGGCGCAGGTGAACATCGAGGTGAACATGTTCGCGGGCACCTCGGCGAAGTCCAGGACGATCGCGGCCCAGAACTCGACGTTCGTCTCCAGCACCCGGTCCGGGCGCCGCTCGCGCAGCTCGGCGAGCGCGGCCTGCTCGAGCCTCTCGGCGACCTCGTAGCGCGGCGCGTCCAGCTCGCGCGCCGTACGACGCAGCACCCGGGCGCGCGGGTCCTCGGCGCGGTAGACGCGGTGCCCGAAGCCCATCAGCCGCTCGCCGTTGTTGAGCAGCTCCTTGACGTACGACGCCGCGTCGCCGTCCCGCTTCTCGACCTCCTCGATCATCCCGAGCACCCGCGAGGGGGCGCCGCCGTGCAGCGGCCCGCTCATCGCGCCGATCGCGCCGGAGAACGCCGCCGCGACGTCAGCCCCGGTCGAGGTGATCACGCGGGCGGTGAACGTCGAGGCGTTCATGCCGTGCTCCGCCGCGCTCGACCAGTAGGCGTCGATCGCGTGCGCGTGCTTGGGGTCCGCCTCGCCCTTCCAGCGGATCAGGAACTTCTCCGCGAGCGTCTTGCCCTCGTCGACGACCCGCTGCGGCACGACCGCCTGGTGCAGCCCGCGCGCGGACTGCGCGGCGTACGACAGCACCATGACCGCCAGCCGGCCGATGTCGTCGCGGGCCTGCTCGTCGCTGATGTCGTAGGTCTGCCCGAAGCCGAACGCCGGCGCCAGCATCGCCACCGCCGCCTGCACGTCGACCCGGACGTCGCCGGTGTGCACGGGCAGGTTGTACGGCTCGGCCGGTGCGAGGCCGGGCGTGTAGGAGCCGTCGATGAGGAGACCCCACACGTTCTCGAAGGGCACCCGCCCCACGATCTCCTCGATGTCGACGCCGCGGTAGCGCAGCGCCGAGCCTTCCTTGTCCGGCTCCGCGATCTCCGTCTCGAAGGCGACGACGCCTTCCAATCCGTGGTGTACGTCAGTCACGCAGCGCAGTCTAGGGTCGAGGGGTGGACCTTGCGGCGCTGAGGCAGGAGTACGGCCGGGCCGGGCTCGACGAGGCGGACCTCGCACCCGACCCGATCACGATGTTCGAGCGCTGGATGCGCGAGGCCGTGGACGCCGGCCTCCACGACCCGAACGGCATGGTCGTCGCGACCGCGGACGCCACCGGCGCGCCGTCCGCGCGGATGGTGCTGCTCAAGGGGCTGAGCCAGGCGGGGTTCGTGTTCTTCACCAACACCGGCTCGCGCAAGGGCACCGAGCTGGCCGAGAACCCGCGCTGCGCGCTGCTCTTCCCGTGGCACGTCCTCGAGCGCCAGGTGCGGGTCGACGGCGTCGCGACCCCGCTGCCGCGCGCGGACGTCGAGGCCTACTTCGCCAGCCGGCCACGAGGGTCGAAGCTGGGCGCCTGGGCGTCCCGCCAGTCGCGGGTCACCACCCGGGAGGAGCTCGCGGGCGCGTTCGAGGAGGCGGAGGCCAGGTACCCCGAGGAGGTGCCTCCGCCGGAGGAGTGGGGCGGGTACGTCGTCCGCCCGCACGCCGTGGAGTTCTGGCAGGGCCGGCCGGGTCGGATGCACGACCGGCTGCGCTACCGCCGGCCGGACGGCGGCGACTGGGTCACGGAGCGCCTCGCGCCGTAAAAGACTTGTGAGTGAGTGCTCACTCATTTAGAGTCCCGGTTCGTGGACCTCACCAACCGACAGCCGCGGCGCGAGCGCGCTCGCCCGATGTCGCCCGACGAGCGGCGTGAGCACCTCGTCGACGCGACGCTCAACCTGCTGCGCGTGCACGGCCGCGAGATCACCACCCGGCAGCTGGCCGAGGAGGCCGGCGTCGCGGAGGGCACGATCTTCCGGGTCTTCGACTCCAAGGACGAGCTCGTCGACGCGGCGATCCGGCGCGCGTTCGAGCCCGGCGACGTCGTCGCCCGGATCGCGGAGATCGACCCGGGCCTCCCCCTCCGGTCCCGGCTGGTCGCCCTCGTGGCGATCCTGCAGCAGCGGTTCCGCGCGACCTTCGGCCTGATGCAGAAGGTCGGGCTCGTGGGC
The DNA here is from genome assembly GCF_000620645.1 of Nocardioides sp. URHA0032. GTDB lineage: Bacteria > Actinomycetota > Actinomycetes > Propionibacteriales > Nocardioidaceae > Nocardioides. The sequence goes on from NZ_JIAV01000020.1 coordinate 114,835, forward strand.
CCGCCCCGCGACGCCCGGGACTCGACCGCGGCCGCCGCCTGGCGCCACCAGCTCGAGGGGCTGATGGCCGAGCTGGTCGCACCCGACGCCGACCAGCTCACCGTGCCGGTCCTCGAGTTCGTGCACGTGCTGCGACTCCTGACCTTCGCCGGCAGCCACGAGCTGATCTCCGACGGCCGGCTGATGAGCCCGGACCAGATCGTCGACACCGTCCTCCTGGGCCTCACGAGAAGGAACCCCTGATGCTGCTCCAGCTCCTGCGCGAGCGACTCGCGCCGTACCGCACCTGGATCACGCTCGTGGTGCTGTTCCAGTTCGCCGCCGTGGTGGCGATGCTCTACCTGCCGAAGCTGAACGCCGACATCATCGACCGCGGCATCGCGACCGGCGACACCCGCTACATCATGCACACCGGCGCGCTGATGCTCGCGATCTCGCTCGGCCAGATCGTGTGCTCGGTGCTCGCGGTGTGGTTCGGCGCGCGAACCGCGATGGCGTTCGGCCAGGACGTCCGGGTGTCGCTGTTCCGGCGGGTGGGCGCGTTCTCGGCCCGGGAGGTGCAGGACTTCGGCGCGCCGTCCCTGATCACCCGCAGCACCAACGACGTGCAGCAGGTTCAGATGCTGGTGCTGATGGCCTGCAACATCGCGGTCCAGTCGCCGATCATGATGGTCGGCGGCGTGATCATGGCGCTGCACGTGGACTCCGGCCTCGGCTGGATCCTCGCGGTCGTCGTGCCGGCCCTGTTCCTCTGCGTCGGGTTCGTCGTCAGCCGGATGGTGCCGAGCTTCCGCGCCATGCAGGCACGCATCGACGAGGTGAACCGGGTGCTGCGGGAGCAGATCACCGGCATCCGCGTCGTGCGGGCGTTCGTCCGTGAGCCCCATGAGGCGAGGCGGTTCGGTACGGCGAACGACGACCTCACCGAGGTCTCGGTCCGGGCCGGACGCTGGATGGCCACGATGTTCCCGCTCGTGATCCTGGTCGTGAACGTCTCCAGCGTCGCGGTCATCTGGTTCGGCGGCCACCGGATCGACAGCGGGCAGATGCTGCCGGGCGCGATGACGGCGTTCCTCTCCTACCTGATGCAGATCCTGATGTCGGTGATGATGGCGACGTTCATGCTGATGATGGTCCCGCGCGCATCCGTGTGCGGCGACCGGATCGCGGAGGTGCTCGGCACCGAGACGTCCGTCGAGCCGGCGGCCGAGCCGGTCGCCCCGGACCCGGCGCTGCGTGGGCACCTGCAGCTCGACCACGTCACCTTCGCCTACCCGGGCGCCGACGAGCCGGTGCTCAGCGACGTGTCCTTCCAGGCGCGCCCCGGCCAGGTGGTCGCCGTGATCGGCTCGACCGGGGCCGGCAAGAGCACGCTGGTCAACCTGGTGCCCCGGCTCTTCGACGCCAGCTCGGGCTCGGTGCGGGTCGCCGGCCAGGACGTCCGGCACCTCGACCAGGACCTGCTCTGGGCGCAGCTGGGCCTGATCCCCCAGAAGGCGTACCTGTTCAGCGGCACCATCCGCAGCAACCTCGAGTACGGCAAGGCGGACGCGACCGACGAGGAGATGTGGGCCGCGCTCGAGGTGGCACAGGGCCGCGACTTCGTCGAGGCGCTGCCCGAGGGCCTCGATGCCCCGGTCACGCAGGGTGGCACCAACTTCTCCGGAGGCCAGCGGCAGCGGCTCGCGATCGCGCGGGCGCTGGTGCGTAAGCCCGGGATCTACCTGTTCGACGACTCGTTCTCCGCGCTCGACCTCGCGACCGACGCGCGGTTGCGCGCCGCGCTCAGGCCCGAGACGCGGGACGCGACGGTCGTGATCGTGGCCCAGCGGATCAGCACCATCAAGGACGCCGACCTGATCCTGGTGCTCGAGGACGGCCGGGTGGTCGGCCGCGGCACGCACCACGAGCTGCTGGCCGAGAGCACGACGTACCAGGAGATCGTCACCTCGCAGATGACCGCGGAGGAGGCGGCATGAGCCAGACCGAGAACCAGACCCCGACCCGGTCGAAGCCCCAGGGTTTCAAGCAGACCGAGCGCATCGAGGCGCCGATGGGCGGCCCGGGCCGCGGCCCCATGGGCGGCGGCATGGTCGGCCAGAAGGCGATGGACTTCGGGCCGTCCGGCAAGCGGCTCGCCGCCCGGATGCGGCCGGACCGCGGCAAGGCGGTCCTCGTCGTGCTGCTCGGCATCGCCAGTGTCACGCTGATGTCGATCGGCCCGCGGATCCTGGGCCACGCCACCGACCTCGTCTTCAACGGCTACATCGGCTCGAAGATCCCGCCGGGCACCCCGGAGTCCGCCTGGCCGCAGGCGATCCAGGGCATGGACGTCGTCCCCGGCCGGGGCGTCGACTTCACCGCGGTCGGGCACGTACTGATGATCGTGCTCGCGATCTACGCGGTCGCGTCGCTGCTCTCGTGGCTCCAGGGCTTCGTCCTCAACACCGTCGTGCAGAACACGGTGCGCACGCTGCGCCAGGACGTCGAGGACAAGATCAACCGGCTGCCGCTGGGCTACTTCGACCGGTCCCCGCGCGGCGAGCTGCTGTCGCGGGTCACCAACGACATCGACAACGTCAGCCAGACGCTCCAGCAGACGATGAGCCAGCTGCTCACCTCGGTGATGACGGTCGTCGCCGTGCTGGCGATGATGATCTGGATCTCGCCGCTGCTGGCCCTGGTGGCGCTGATCACCGTGCCGCTGTCGCTGGTCGTCACCGCGCAGATCATGAAGCGGTCGCAGGGCCAGTTCGTGGCGCAGTGGCGGCGCACCGGCGCCCTCAACGCGCACGTCGAGGAGTCGTTCTCGGGCCACGCGCTGGTCAAGGTGTTCGGCCGCCAGGCGGAGGTCGAGAGGAAGTTCGCCGAGGAGAACGACGAGCTGGCCAGGGTGAGCTTCGGCGCGCAGTTCGTGAGCGGCCTGATCATGCCGTCGATGATGTTCATCGGGAACCTCAACTACGTGCTCGTCGCCGTCATCGGCGCCCTCCGGGTCGCGCACGGCCAGTTGTCGCTGGGCGAGGTGCAGGCCTTCATCCAGTACAGCCGGCAGTTCACGCAGCCGCTGACCACCGTGGCCTCGATGGCGAACCTGCTGCAGTCCGGCGTCGCGTCCGCGGAACGGGTCTTCGAGCTGCTCGACGCCGACGAGGAGCCCGAGGACGCCGGCGGCCTGCCGGCTCCCGGCCGTCGTGGCGAGGTGGCCTTCGAGCACGTGTCGTTCCGGTACGACGTGGACCGCCCGCTGATCACCGACCTCTCGCTGGTCGCGCGACCCGGGCAGACGGTCGCGATCGTGGGCCCGACGGGCGCCGGCAAGACCACGCTGGTGAACCTGGTGATGCGGTTCTACGACGTCGACGCCGGCCGGATCACCCTCGACGGCGTGGACATCGCGGGCATGCCGCGGGCCGCGCTGCGTGGGCAGATCGGGATGGTGCTGCAGGACACCTGGCTGTTCGCCGGGACGATCCGGGACAACATCGCCTACGGACGTCCGGACGCGACCGAGGAGGACATCCTCGAGGCCGCGCGGGCGACGTTCGTGGACCGGTTCGTGCACTCCCTGCCCGACGGGTACGACACCCTCATCGACGAGGAGGGGTCGAACCTCTCCGCCGGTGAGCGCCAGCTGGTGACGATCGCACGGGCCTTCCTGACCGACCCGGCCCTGCTCATCCTCGACGAGGCGACGTCCTCGGTCGACACCCGCACCGAGCTGCTGCTCCAGCACGCGATGGCGGCGCTGCGGACCGACCGCACGTCGTTCGTGATCGCCCACCGGCTCAGCACGATCCGCGACGCCGACCTGATCCTGGTCATGGAGGACGGCGCGATCGTCGAGCAGGGCAGCCACGACGAGCTCATCGATCGGGACGGCGCCTACGCCCGGCTCTACCGGGCCCAGTTCACCGCCGCGCTCGACGAGGAGGTGGCCTGATTAATCCCTTGAACCGCCCCGCGTGCCGACCTACCGTTGCCGCACACGGGAAAGGAGGTGGTCCGAAGAATGAGTTCTTCTGGGACGCGTGAGGTGGCTGCCCGCTAGCAGCCCACTGGCATGAACCCGGGGTGGAGTCACTCCGGGCAGGCTGCTGGTGAATCCATCGCAGTCACCCGACCCGCAGGTGATCCGGTCATCACGTCCACCGGAGCGGGCTCCGTCAGGAGTCCACACCTGCGGGTCGCTGCACGTCCGGACCTCAGACCCTCCGGAGCCGCCTCGCGAGGTACGGCGCGGTCGCGCTGTTCTGGGCCCTGGCGACCTCGGTCGGCGGCCCGGTGGCGACCACCCGCCCGCCCGCGTCGCCACCACCGGGGCCGAGGTCGACGACCCAGTCGGCCGAGGCGATCGTGTCGAGGTCGTGCTCGACCAGGACGACCGTGTTGCCGGCGTCCACCAGCCGGTGCAGCTGGTGCAGCAGCAACGTGATGTCGGCGGGATGCAGCCCGGCCGTCGGCTCGTCCAGCAGGTAGAGCGCATGACCCCGGCGGGCACGCTGGAGCTCGGTGGCCAGCTTGATCCGCTGGGCCTCACCGCCGCTGAGCTCGGTCGCCGGCTGGCCGAGCCGCAGGTAGCCCAGCCCGACGTCGCGGAGCGTCTCGAGGCTGCGCGCGGCAGCGGGGAGATCGCCGAGGAACGTCGCGGCGCCGTCGACCGACAGCGCCAGCACCTCGGCGATGTTCCTGCCCCGGTAGGTCACCTCCAGGGTCTCGGCGTTGTAGCGCGCACCGTGGCAGGTCGGGCACGGCGCATAGGTGCCGGGCAGGAACAACAGCTCCACCGCGACGAAGCCCTCGCCCTGGCAGGTCTCGCACCGGCCCTCCGGGACGTTGAACGAGAAGCGCCCCGGCGAGTAGCCACGCTCCCGCGCCTCGTCGGTGGAGGCGTACAGCTTGCGCACCGCGTCGAACATGCCGGTGTAGGTCGCCAGGTTGGACCGCGGGGTCCGGCCGATCGGGCGCTGGTCGACGAGGACCAGCCGGTCGAACGCCTCGAGGCCGGCCGCGTCCTGGACGTCGACCTCGAGCCGCCCGTCCTCCCCGGCCTCGCCACGGCCACGGTCCTCGGGCGCCAGGCCCAGGTGCCTGCCGACGACCTCGGCGAGCACCTGGGTCACCAGGGTCGACTTGCCGGACCCGGAGACGCCGGTCACCGCCGTCAGCACGCAGAGCGGGACGTCGACGGAGACGTCGCGCAGGTTGTGCCGGGAGACGCCACGCAGGTGCAGCCAGCCCTGCGGGGGACGGGCCCGGCACTCCAGCGGCTCGGCGCGGCCGAAGAGGTAGCGGCTGGTGGCCGACTCCTCGACCTCCTCGAGGCCCGCGACCGGCCCGCTGTAGAGCACCCGCCCGCCGCCCTCGCCGGCACCCGGCCCGATGTCGACGATCCAGTCCGCCCGCCGTACGACGTCCAGGTCGTGCTCGACGACGAAGAGCGAGTTGCCCGACGCCTTCAGCCGGTCGAGCACGTCCAGCAGCGGCTCCGCGTCGGCCGGGTGCAGGCCGGCCGACGGCTCGTCGAGCACGTAGACGACACCGAACAGCCCCGATCGCAGCTGGGTGGCGATCCGCATCCGCTGGGCCTCGCCGGGTGAGAGCGTCGTCGACCGCCGGTCGAGGCTCAGGTAGCCCAGGCCGAGGTCGAGCAGGACCTCGACCCGGGCGAGCAGGTCGGTGCAGATCCGCACCGCCACCTCGTTGGTCTCCTGGGGGAGGTCGGCCACCGGCCGCAGCACGGTGACCAGGTCGGCGAGCTGCATGGCGTTGACCTCGGCGATCGACCGGCCGGCGAAGGTCACCGCCAGGGCCTCGGGCCGCAGCCCGCTGCCGCCGCAGTCGGGGCAGGGCGTGTCGACGACGAAGCGCAGCGCCCGCTCGCGCATCCGCTCGCTCGTGGAGTCGGCGAGCACGTGCATGACGTGCTTGCGGGCACTCCAGAAGGTGCCGTGGTAGCCGTAGTCGATCCGGTCGCGCTCGGGCTTGATCAGGACCGCGGGCTGCTCGTCGGTGTAGAGCAGCCAGTCGCGGTCCTTCTTCCTGAGCCGGCGCCACGGCTTGTCGATGTCGATGCCCAGGCCGGCCACGATGCTGCGCAGGTTGGCGCCCTGCCAGGCCCCCGGCCAGGCGGCGATCGCGCCGTCGCGGATGCTCAGCGACGGGTCGGGGACCAGGAGGTCCTCGGTGACGTCGTGGACCACCCCGAGGCCGTGGCACCGGGGGCACGCGCCCGCCACGGTGTTGGGCGAGAACGCCTCGGCGTCCAGGCGCGGAGCTCCGCGCGGGTAGCTGCCGGCCCGCGAGTAGAGCATCCGCAGCAGGTTGGACAGCGTGGTGATGGTGCCGACGGTCGACCGGGAGCTCCGCGCACCGCGACGCTGCTGCAGGGCGACCGCGGGCGGCAGCCCGGTGATCTCCTGCACGTGCGGGGCGCCCACCTGCTGCAGCAGCCGGCGCGCGTACGGCGCGACCGACTCGAAGTACCGGCGCTGCGCCTCGGCGTACAGCGTGCCGAACGCGAGGGAGGACTTCCCGGAGCCGGAGACGCCGGTGAAGGCGACCATCGCGTCGCGCGGGATGTCGACATCGACGTTGCACAGGTTGTTCTCGGCGGCTCCGCGGACACGGACGAAGTGGTCGATCGCATCGTCTGGCACGCCCGACCCGTACCCAGCGCCCGGTGGCCGGACGCACGGGTGCCAGGTCAGGGGGCGACGTAGGCGAGGTCCATGGTGTCGGTGCGTCCGGCCCACTGCAGGGTCAGGTGCCAGCAGCCCGTCCTCGGCAGGTCGATGATCGAGGGACCGGGCCCGCCGTCGACCACGCGGGTGGCCGTGGCCGATCCGTCCGCGAGCGTCGCTGTGATGCGGAGCGACGAACCGTCGGCGACGGGCGAGACCCAGAGGATCTTGTTGTTGTGGTCGGCGGACGGCGGGGCGGTCAGCGGCTGGGCGAAGAGGATCGCGGCGATGTCACCGCCGTCGCCCAGCACGTACGGCATCCGGGGACGCGGATCGGTGAACCCGGTGCGGGCCCAGTCGGGCAGCACCCGGGTCGGCACCGGATCGGCGCACGACGCGCCCGGTGTGGTCGTCGTGGGCTCCCCGGAGGCACCGGTCCGGCCGGACGGCGCGGAGCCCAGTGCGAGGGGCACCGCCACCGAGACGGCTGCCACCGCGGCCGCGGCGACGCCCGCGACGGCCCACCGGCGGCGGCGTCGCCGCCTGCTGCCGGCGCCGGCGAGCTCGCGCGTCGGGGGGACCTGCACCGAGATGTCGTCGGTCGCTGCACGCAGCAGCTCGGCGACCTGTCGTTCGTCGATCATCGGTTCTCCTCGTGCGTGCGGGTGATGAGGTCATCGAGTGACCTGTCCTCGGACAGCACCGCGATGGCTCGCGACGCCCGGCTCTTGACCGTTCCGGGGGCGATCCCCAGGACGGTCGCGATCTGGGCCTCGGTGAGGTCGGCGAAGTACCGCAGGACCAGGACCTGGCGCTGTTCCCGACCCAGTCGGGCGAGCGACGCGCGGATGCTCTGGCTCAGCGACACTCCCGCGGCCGGGTCCTCCGTCGCCGGGGGCTCGGGCAGGTCCCGGTACGGGATCTCGCCGCGCCACCTGCGCCGCCGGCTGCGCGTGATGCCGTTGACCAGCACCCGGTACACGTACGCGTCGCGATCATCCGCGGTCGAGACCCGGCCCCAGGCGCCGTAGCACTGGATGAGGGCCTCCTGCACGGCGTCCTCCGCGTCCTGCTCGCTGCAGCCGAACAGGACCGCCGAGCGGACCAGCCGCGCGTAGCGGGCGTCCACGAACGCCTGGTAGTCCTCGTCTGGCCTCACGGTCGTCCTTCGCTGTGTGCTCTCCTACCCACAACGAGCACCTGGACCATGATGACGGTTCCATGGCGGGCGCTGGAGACTGCTGGGACGCCGGGACGAACCCGCCGCGTGACCTCCGACATAGAAGTTGCCGGTGTCAACGATCGAGGAATATAGTTGCCGTTAGCAACCTTGTACTCCACGTGAATCGAGCTTCTGTGTCCCAGGCGTCCACCGCCCCCGTCTCCGCCATGGTCTCCGCCGAGGAGTCCGGTGAGATGACCCACCGCCAGATCCTGGAGGCCCTCAGTGGCCTGCTGCTGGCGATGTTCGTCGCCATGCTCTCCAGCACGGTCGTTACCAACGCCCTCCCGCGCATCGTCAGCGACCTGCACGGCAGCCAGACCGGCTACACGTGGGTGGTCGTCGCGACCATGCTCGCGATGACGGCGACGACGCCGATCTGGGGCAAGCTCTCCGACCTGTTCAGCAAGAAGCTGCTGGTGCAGCTCGCCCTGGTCATCTACATCGGCGGCTCGCTGATCGCGGCGTTCGCGCCCTCCATGGAGGTGCTGATCGGCGCCCGGGTCGTCCAGGGCCTCGGGGTCGGCGGCCTGACCGCGCTGGTCCAGGTCGTGATCGCCACGATGATCTCGCCGCGCGAGCGCGGCCGGTACTCCGGCTACCTCGGCGCGACGTTCGCGCTGGCGACCGTCAGCGGACCGCTCATCGGGGGCGTGATCGTCGACTCCGCGCTGGGCTGGCGCGGCTGCTTCTTCGTGGGGCTGCCGTTCGCGATCGTCGCGTTCTTCCTCCTGCAGAAGACCCTGCACCTGCCGGTCGTGAAGCGCCCGGTGCACATCGACTACCTCGGCGCGACGCTGCTGGTCGGCGGCGTCTCGACGCTGCTCGTGTGGGTCAGCCTGGCCGGCAACAGCTTCGCCTGGGCGTCCGCGACCACCGCGGTGCTCGTCGTGCTCGGCATGCTGATGCTCGGTGCCGCGGTGTACGTCGAGGCCCGCGTCGCGATCGAGCCGGTGATCCCGCTGCGGCTCTTCAAGGACCGCACCACCACGCTCGCCACCATCGCCTCGGTGATGATCGGCGTGGCGATGTTCGGCTCGACCGTGTACCTGAGCCAGTACTTCCAGACCGCCCGCGGCATGAGCCCGACAGAGGCGGGACTGATGTCGATCGCGATGGTCGGCGGCCTCTTCCTGTCCAGCGTGGTCAGCGGCCGGAGCATCAGCGACACCGGACGGTGGAAGCGCTTCCTGGTAGGGGGCATGGTCCTCGTCGTGATCGGCCTGGCCCTGCTCGGCACGATCGACGAGACCACCAACCTGGTCGTGATCGGTGCGTTCATGGCGATCCTGGGCGTCGGCCTGGGCGCCACCATGCAGAACCTCGTGCTCTCGGTCCAGAACAACGTCACCATGTCCGACATGGGTGCCGCCAGCTCCGTCGTCGCGTTCTTCCGCACCATGGGTGGCTCGATCGGCGTGTCCGTCCTGGGCGCGCTGCTCAGTCACCAGGTCGCGCAGCACGTCACCGAGGGGTACGTCGCCGCGCAGCGGCCGCCGACCTTCTCCGCGGACAGCCACGCGGTGCCGGAGGTCGCGTCACTCCCCGGCTGGGAGCAGTCGATCTGGGAGCACGCCTTCGGCTCGTCGTTCGGGCACATCTTCCTGGTCGCGACGCCGTTCGCCATGGTCGCGCTCGCCTGCGTGGTGCTGATCCGCGAGGTCCCGCTCCGCACGTCGAACCTCGAGGCCGAGGCCGTCGCCTCGCCCGAGGTCGCCGCCGAGCTGCACCGCGCCGTGGTCCGGAGCGAGGCCTGAGATGGCGACCCGTACGGACCGCGGTACTGACCGTGCCGCCCGCGCCGACCTGCTGACCGGCCTGGAGCAGGAGGTCGGCGCGATGGTCCGGCGGCTCCGCCGGATCATCCGCGAGCGGGCCCAGGGGGTGCATCCCGACCTGCAGTCCTCGTCGTACCTGATGCTGTCCTGGCTCGAGCAGCACGGGGCGCAGCGCGCCTCCGCGATGGTCGAGTCGTTCGGCATCGACAAGGGCGCCATCAGCCGCCAGATCCAGCACCTCGTCGAGCTCGGGCTGGTCGAGCGCTCACCCGACCCGGCCGACGGTCGCGCCACGCTGGTCTCCATCACCGACGACGCCCTGGTCCGGATGGCCGCGGTGAACGAGAAGCGGCGCCGCTGGATCGACGAGCGGCTCCGCGACTGGTCCGACGACGAGCTGACCGACATCGTCGCGCTGCTCGGCCGCTACAACGCGGCGCTGGACGAGCGGGACTGACGAGCGCTCACGGCGTACCGGCCGCGCATCCGCACCCGCCGTCGCGGGTACCGCCGCCGGCATGGACGAGAGCGAGCGGCAACCGGTCCGCACGACCCGCCGGGTCATGTTCCTCGCGGTCGGCGGGATCCTGGCCGTGCTCCTGGTCATGCTGGTGATCGTGCTGCTGCTCGGTGACCCGACCGACCACCTCGGCGATCAGCGGACCCAGACGGCGGTGTTCGCGGGCAGGTTGTAGTCGATCGGCCCGCTGGCCATCAGCACCTCGCCGTCCGGCAGCGGCACCGGGTCCGACCCGCAGTTGAGCACGACCGTGATCGGGCCGCGGCGGAACGCGAGCACGTCGGCGCCGCGGTCGAGCAGCTCGACGCGGTCGCCGGCGGATGTCGCGAACGTGCGCCGGGTGGCCAGCGCCGCGCGGTAGAAGGAGATGGTCGACGCGGGGTCAGCCTCCTCGGCCGCCACGGTGAGCGGACCCCACGTGGCCGGCTGCGGGATCCAGGGCTGGCCGGTGCCCGGCCCGAAGCCGTACGGCGGGGTCTCGCCGCTCCACGGGATCGGGACCCGGCAGCCGTCGCGCCCGGGCTCGCCGGTCCGGAACCAGGAGGGGTCCTGGCGGAACTCCGGCTCGACCTCGACCTGCTCCAGGCCGAGCTCCTCGCCCTGGTAGAGGTACGCCGAGCCGGGCAGCGCCAGCATCGCCAGCGTCGCGGCCCGAGCGCGGGCGAGGCCGACCTCGCCGCCGCCGTACCGGGTCGGGTGGCGTACGACGTCGTGGTTGGACAGCACCCAGGTGGGCGTGCCGTCGACCAGCCCGACCGCGTCCAGGGTGCTGGTGACGACCTCGGCGAACGCGCTCGCCGACCAGGGCGCCAGGAGCCAGGCGAAGTTGAACGCCTGGCTCATCTCGTCCTCGCGGATGTACCGGGCCATCGACTCCGGCGTGGGGGTCCAGGCCTCGGCCACCAGCATCCGGTCGCCGTCGTACTTGGCCAGCACCTCGTGCCAGCGGCGGTAGACGTCGTGCACCTCGGGCTGGTCCCACATCGGTCCCTCGACGTCGGGGGCCTCGACCATCGACTCCTTGCGCGCGCTCGTCACGGTGTCCGGGAGGCCCTCCTCCTTGAAGAGCCCGTGCGCCACGTCGACGCGGAAGCCGTCGACGCCGCGGTCCAGCCAGAACCGCAGGACGTCGACGAACATGTCGCCGACCTCGGGGTTGCGCCAGTCCAGGTCCGGCTGGCTCGCGTCGAAGAGGTGGAGGTACCACTGACCGACCTCGCCTGGGCCGGCCTCGACCTGCGTCCACGCGGGACCGCCGAAGACCGACCGCCAGTTGTTCGGCGGGCCGTCCGCGCTGTCGCGGAAGATGTACCGCGCGCGCTCGGGGCTGCCCGGCCCGGCGGCCAGCGCCGCGCGGAACCAGGGGTGCTGGTCGGAGGTGTGGTTGGGGACCAGGTCGACGATCACCTTGAGCCCCACCTCGTGCGCCTGCTCGAGCAGGACGTCGGCGTCGGCGAGGGAGCCGAACAGCGGGTCCACGTCGCAGTAGTCCGCGACGTCGTACCCGTGGTCCTTCTGCGGGGACCTGTAGAACGGCGAGAGCCAGATCGCGTCGACGCCGAGGTCGCGCAGGTACGGCAGCCGCGACGTGATGCCCGGCAGGTCGCCGACGCCGTCGCCGTTCCCGTCCGCGAAGCTGCGGGGGTAGATCTGGTAGGTGACCGCGTGCCGCCACCACTCGTGACGACCGGCGCTCGTTTGATCGTTCAAACCCATGGCCTCCATCGTAGTGGTCGCCCGGCGGGACTCACGCGGGCACGCGCGCCGTCACCGGATGGCCTCCCACCTCGCCAGCGCCTCGCGTCGCTCCGCGGCGTGGTCGACGACCGGCTCGGGGTAGCCGGCCGCGCGCCGGTCCTCGGGGCCCGGGTCGTGCGGGTCCGCGGCGTCCGCGAGCTCCGGCACCCAGCGGCGCACGTAACTGCCGGCGGGGTCGAACGTGCGGCCCTGGGTGGTCGGGTTGAAGACCCGGAAGTACGGCGCCGCGTCGACCCCGCTGCCCGCCGCCCACTGCCAGTTCTGCTGGTTGGAGGCGAGGTCGGCGTCGGCCAGCCAGCGCATGAAGTGCCGGGCGCCGTGCTGCCACTCCAGGTGCAGGTCCTTGACGAGGAAGCTCGCGACCACCATGCGCACCCGGTTGTGCATCCAGCCGGTCGCCCGGAGCTGGCGCATGCCGGCGTCGACGATCGGGAAGCCGGTGCGGCCCTCCTGCCAGGCCGTCAGCAGCGGGCCCGGCTCGTCGTACCGCATCCGGGCGTACTCGGGCCGCAGGTACTCCCGGGCCGTCTGCGGTCGCGCCGCCAGCAGGTCGGCGAAGAACTCGCGCCAGGCCAGCTCCTTGCGGTACGTCGCGGCGCCCGCGCTGCGCCTGCGGGCCAGGTCGGCGAGCAGGGTCCGCGGATGCACCTCGCCCCACCGCAGGTGGACCGACATCCGCGACGTGGAGTCCAGGTCGGGCCGGTCCCGCTCCTCGTCGTAGCCGTCGACCCGGTCGAGGAAGTCCTGCCACTGGCGCAGCGCGGCCTCCTCGCCGGCCGCGGGGAGCTCCAGGCCGTCGGGCAGCGCCGGCTCCGGGAGGTCGGTGGTGCCCCCGGCGAGCCCGAGCCAGCGGACCCCCGTCGGCGCGTCGACCGGCCCGCGCCAGCCGTGCTCGGCCCAGGCGCGCGAGAACGGCGTGTAGACCCGGTACGGCTCGCCGCTGCCGCTGGTCACCCGTCCCGGCCCGACGGCGTACGGCGAGCCGGTGCGCACCAGCTCGACCCCGTGCTCGGCCAGCGCCGCCTCGACCGCGGCGTCCCGGCGGGCTCCGTACGGCCCGAAGTCCGCGGCGACGTGCACCCGCTCGGCCGCCACCGACTGCGCGGCCAGCAGCACCCGGCGTACCGGGTCGCCCGCCACGACGGCGACCGGCGCGTCGAGGGCGCGGAGCGACGCCGCGAGGTACGCCCGCCGGCTCGGGCCGGCCGGCCCCCAGAGCGCGGGGTCGAGCACGAACAGCGGGAGGACCGGCCCGTCCGCGGCGGCCTCGACGAGCGCGGGGTTGTCACGGAGCCGCAGGTCGCGGCGGAACCACATCACGGAGGGCATCACCCGCCAGCCTGCCAGCCGCTGGAGGCATGGGACAGAATGAGCGACGTGAGCGATCTGATCGACACCACCGAGATGTACCTCCGGACCATCTACGAGCTGGTCGAGGAGGGCATCGTCCCGCTGCGTGCCCGGATCGCCGAGCGACTCCACCAGAGCGGCCCGACCGTGTCCCAGACGGTGGCCCGGATGGAGCGCGACGGGCTGCTCACCGTCGAGGGGGACCGCCACCTCCAGCTCACCGACGAGGGTGACCGGCTGGCCACCCGGGTGATGCGCAAGCACCGGCTGGCCGAGCGGCTGCTGACCGACGTGATCGGCCTCGAGTGGGAGCTCGTGCACGAGGAGGCCTGCCGCTGGGAGCACGTGATGTCGGAGACCGTCGAGCGGCGGCTCCTCGAGCTGCTCGACCACCCGACCGAGTCGCCGTACGGCAACCCGATCCCGGGCCTGGACGAGCTCGGCGAGAGCGAGGTCGGCGAGGAGTTCATGGACGGCGTCGAGCCGCTCTCCACCGCCGCCAGCCCGCAGGAGGGCCGGGTCCTGGTCCGCCGCATCTCCGAGGAGATGCAGAAGGACGAGGTGCTGATGAGCGCCATGCGCCGGGTCGGCGCCCTCCCCGACAAGACCGTCACCGTGGTCGCGACCGCCGAGGGCATCCTCGTCGGCTCCGGCGGCGAGACCGCCGAGATCGAGCCCGAGGCGGCCGCCCACATCTTCGTCCGGAAGCTCTGAGCGGCCTCGACCCGGGGTCGCGACCGCGACAGGCTTCACCCTGGCCCGGTGCGGGTACCGCCCCCGCATGCCACCGGAGACCATCGCGGGGCGCTACCACGTCGAGCGCGCCATCGGCCGGGGCGGGATGGGCACGGTGTGGCTGTGCCGGGACGAGGTCCTGGGCCGGGAGGTCGCGGTCAAGCAGGTCGGCCTGATGCCCGGCGAGTCGGCACCCGACCTCGCCCGTGCCCTGCGCGAAGCCCGCTCGTCGGCCGCCCTCAACCATCCGCACGTCGTGTCGGTCTACGACGCCGTGGAGGTCGACGACCACATCTGGCTGGTGATGGAGTACGTGCCCGGCTCCACGCTCTCGGAGCTGATGGCGCGGGAGGGTCGGCTCGACCCCGAACGGGTGGCGTACATCGGTGCCCAGGTGGCCGACGGGCTGGCCGCCGCGCACGCGCGCGGGACCGTCCACCGCGACGTCAAGCCGGGCAACGTCCTCATCGACGGTGAGGTCGCGAAGATCAGCGACTTCGGGATCGCCCGCACCGCCGGTGACGCCCAGCTGACGCAGACCGGGATGGTGATGGGCACCCCGCTGTACTTCTCGCCGCAGCTGGCCCGGGGCCTGGCCCCGACTCGGGCGGACGACGTCTGGGCGCTCGGCGCCACCCTCTACGCCGCCGTCGAGGGCTCCCCGCCCATCGAGGACCGGGGCAACGCGATCGCCACGCTGACCGCCATCGCGGAGGCCCGGCCGGCTCCGCCCGCGCATGCCGGGTTCCTGACCGACGCGATCGGCCGGATGCTGGACCCGGACCCGGTCTCGCGGTGGTCGATGGCCGATGCCGCCCACGCGCTGAGGCGGTTGCACGAGCAGCACCGGGCGCCGGCCACGCTCGAGACGGCGCCACGACGCCCCGGACCCGACACCCCGGTGGCGGGGACGGCCGCAGCGTCCCCGCCGGACGACGGCACCGGGCACCGCACGCGGTGGCCGCTGGTCGTCGCGCTCGTGGTCCTCCTGCTCGTGGGCGGCGTCGCCGCGGCGGCGTATGCGCTGCGCTCCGACGACCCCTCCGGAGGCTCCTCGGCCGGGCATCCGAAGACCTCGACCAGCCGGTCGTCCACGCCCTCCGGGGAGCCGTCCACGGCGACGGCGACGGTGACGACGACGGCGACCGCCCCGGTGGAGGCGTCGCCGACCGGGTCGGTGCCCGTCGCGACCGATCCCGAGCAGGCGGTCGAGGCCTACTACGGTCTCCTGCCCGACGACACGGAGGACGCGTGGCAGATGCTGGGGCCGCAGGCGCGGGCGAGCGCCCACGGGTACGGCAACTACGCCGCGTTCTGGGGCGGGATCGAGTCGGTCGAGGTGGGCGGGACGTCACTCTCGGACGACGTCGTGTCGGTCGAGCTCACCTACAACGGGGACGACTCCGAGACCCGGCAGCTGCGGATGGAGAAGAGCGGTGCGGGCTGGATCATCGCCGAGGACATCGGGACGGGATGACCGGGCGGTCGCTCACGCGGCAGCTCGTGACGACCTGAGCCCCGCCAGGAACTCACTGCACCCGGCCTCGACCTTGCAGGTGGCCAGCTCGTCGCCCCTGGTCTGTCCGCGGTTGACGATCACCACCGGGACACCGGCCTTCGCGGCGCGCCGCACGAAGCGGAAGCCGGACATCACGGTGAGGCTCGAGCCCGCCACGAGGAGGGCACCGCGCGTGCCGGCGAGGCCGTCGACCGCCGCGTAGCACCGCTCGACGCGCGGCGCCGGGACGTTCTCCCCGAAGAACACGACGTCCGGCTTCAGCACGCCGCCGCACGCGGCACACGGCGGTACGACGAACCCGGCGGTCTCCTCGAGGTCGACGTCGCCGTCCGGGCGGACCGCCACGTCGGCGTACCGCTCCGCGAAGCCGGGGTTCAGCTCCGCCAAGCGCTCCTGCAGGGCCGCCCGCGCCGACGTCTGCCGGCAGCCGAGGCAGACCACGTCGGCGATCCGGCCGTGCAGCGCCACCAGGCGTGGGGTGCCGGCGCGCTCGTGCAGGCCGTCGACGTTCTGGGTGATCAGCAGTTCGGGCGCGATCTCGGCGAGCGCGAGGTGGCCGGGGTTGGGGTCGGCCCGCCGCATCCGTCCCCAGCCGAGGTGGCTGCGCGCCCAGTACCGCTGCCGGGCGGCCGGTCCGGAGACGAACTCCTGGTAGGTCATCGGGAGCCGCGACGGGGAGCCAGGCCCGCGGTAGTCCGGGATCCCGGAGTCCGTGGACAGCCCGGCGCCGGTCAGCACGACCAGCGGACGGCCGTGCAGGAGGTCGAGGGCCTCGATCACCGGGCGTAGCGGAGCTCGGCGCGCGCGCGGGCCTTGGCGGCCTCGACGTCGCGGTCCTTCGGCGGCGCCGTGGTCACCAGGTCGTCGAGCAGGTGCTCGGTGATGTGCGCGATCTCGGCGACCGCGCGGTCGAACGCTGCCTGGTTCGCCTGGCTCGGCTTCGTCGTGCCGCTCACCTTGCGGACGTACTGCAGCGCAGCCGCGCTCACCTCGTCGCGGGTCGCCGGCGGCTCGAAGTTGTTCAGGGGGCGGATGTTCCGGCACATGCCCCGAGCGTACGTCGCCCACGCACCTGCCAGCATGGCCTCCATGACCTCCGCGAACCGCGAGCACGACGTCGTCCTGGTCGGCGCGACCGGCTTCACCGGTGGGCTGACCGCCGAGTACCTCGCCCGGCACGCACCGGCGGGCCTGCGCTGGGCGCTCGCCGGGCGCAACCCGGCCAGGCTCGAGGCCGTCCGGGACCGGATCGGGGTGGACGTGCCGCTGCTGCACGCCGACACCAGCGACCCCGCCTCCCTGGCCGACCTCGCGGCGAGCACCCGCGTGGTGATCACGACCGTCGGGCCCTACCTGGAGCACGGCGAGCCGCTGGTCGCCGCCTGCGCCGAGGCCGGGACCGACTACGTCGACCTCACCGGCGAGCCGGAGTTCGTGGACCGGGTCTACCTGCAGCACCACGCCACGGCCGAGCGCACCGGCGCCCGGCTCGTGCATGCCTGCGGCTTCGACTCGATCCCGCACGACCTCGGCGCGATGCACTGCGTCCAGCAGCTCGCCGCCTCCGGGCCCGTGCGGATGCGCGGCGTCGTCCGCACCGGCGCGACGGCGTCCGGCGGCACCATCCACTCCGCGCTCGGCCAGTTCTCCCGGGCCCGCCAGATGCGCGCCGTGATGCAGGAGCGCCGCCGGGCGGAGCCGCGACCCGAGGGCCGCCGGTCGCGCGCTGTGTCCGGCAAGCCGCATCGCGACCCCCTGCTGAAGTACTGGCTGCTCCCGCTGCCCACCATCGACCCGTTCGTCGTCGCCCGCAGCGGCGCCGCGCTCCCGGCGTACGGCCCCGACTTCAGCTACTCCCACTACGCCGGCACCAGGACGCTGCGGTACGCCGTCGGCGGCGCGGTCGGCGTCGCCGCGCTGTTCGGTGCCGCCCAGGTCCCGCCGGTGCGGAACTTCCTGCTCGGCAGGGTGCCGCAGGGCGAGGGTCCCGACGAGGGGCGCCGCGCGAAGTCGTGGTTCCGCGTCGACTTCGTCGGCGAGGGCGACGGCCGCACGGTGCACACCCGGGTCAGCGGCGGCGACCCCGGCTACACCGAGACCGCGAAGATGCTCGCCGAGTCCGCCCTCTGCCTCGCGCTCGACGACAACCCCCCGACCGCGGGCCAGGTCACCACCGCGCAGGCGATGGGCGACAACCTGCTCGCGCGGCTGCAGGCGGCCGGGATCCGGTTCGAGGTCGTCGAGTAGGGGTGCCCCGGGCGGTGAGCGTACTGCCCACGCAGGATCACGGCCGGAGGACCGGTTCACCTGCGAGCTGGACGTGTTCGGTGTGCGAGAGGGCCTGGTCGATGATGTCGATGACGTGGTCGTCGAACAGCCGGTACACGACGTGGCGGCCGTGACGTTCGGCAACGACGAATCGCAGCTCGCGCAGCTTCCGCAGCTGGTGGGACACGGCGGACTGGGACATGTCGACCGCGGCGATGAGCTCGCCCACCGTGAGCGGCCCGTGCTGGAGAGCAACGATGAGGTGGAGACGGCTGGGGGTCGCGAGTCCGTGAAGGACTGCCGCAACGGTGGTGGCGTCGTCGTCGCCCAGCCGGTCGCGTGCTGCTCCTGCGAGTCGGTTGCCGTTGCGCTGGTGTCCCACGAGCCAACCGTACGCCAAATATGAGCGCTCCTTCATGTGTTCTACGATGGTCGGCGTCGGCGCCCGCGCCCTTCAGCCCCGCCAGGTCGAGTCCATCGGAGCACCACCATGAGATCCACCCACCACGACCACGACCACGACCACGACCACGAGCACGACCAGGACCACGACCACGGGCACGCAGGCGGCGTGAAGGGCTGGCTGTCCGAGCTGTTCCGGCCGCACAGCCACGATGCGGCGGACTCGGTGGACGATGCCCTCGAGGCCAGCTCCCAGGGCATCCGAGCGGTCAAGACCAGCCTCGTCGTCCTCGGCCTCACCGCGCTCGTCCAGGCGGTCCTCGTCGCCGTCACCGGATCGGTCGCCCTGCTGGCCGACACCATCCACAACTTCTCCGACGCGCTGACCGCCGTCCCACTGTGGGTCGCGTTCGCGCTCTCCCGCCGCCGCCCGAACGCACGGTTCACCTACGGGTACGGCCGCGCCGAGGACCTGGCCGGCATCTTCATCATCGCGATGATCGCCGCGTCGGCCGTGGTCGCCGGAGTCGAGTCGATCCGCCGGCTCCTCGACCCCGCCGACCTCGGGCATCCCTGGGTGCTGATGGCTGCCGGGGTCATCGGGTTCGTCGGCAACGAGGTCGTCGCGTCCTACCGCATCCGGGTCGGGCGCCAGATCGGCTCGGCGGCGCTGGTCGCGGACGGTCTGCACGCCCGCACCGACGGGTTCACCTCCCTGGCGGTCGTGCTGGGCGCAATCGGGGTGCTGGTCGGGTTCCCGCTCGCCGACCCCCTGGTCGGCCTTCTCATCACCCTGGCGATCCTGGTGGTGTTGCGCGGCGCGGCGCGCGACATCTACCGGCGTCTCATGGACGCCGTCGACCCGGCGACGACCGATCGGGCCCGTGGCATCCTCGCCGCCACGCCCGGCGTCCTCGAGGTCGAGCACGTCCGGCTGCGGTGGCTCGGGCACCGGATGAGCGCCGACGCGGGCATCGTGGTCGCTGACGACCTCGACGTGGTCGCCGCCCACGACATCAGCCACCACGCCCAGGACCGCCTCGTGGCGGGCATCGCCAGGCTGACCGATGCCGTCATCCACGTCAGTCCAGCAGCACCTGCACGACGGTGACCGCGAGCCCGAATGTCGCCTCTCAGGCGACGTAACACACGTGGTTGGTGCCCCAGGCAGGAGTCGAACCTGCGACCTTTCGCTTAGGAGGCGGCTGCTCTATCCGCTGAGCTACTGGGGCAGCGACGCCGGTGTGACGTCGGCGCACAGTGTTTCACGTGGGGCTGGCGGGCCGGCTCGGCGTACCGACGTTTTGTTTGAACGCGCTGGTCACAGGGAGACTTAAGGTTCGGGCCGTACGTTGACGACGGCCCTGTCCCCGAGACCACGAGGTTCGACGATGTCCGACGCTGCGCCTGAGAGCGCCGAGCGCGACCCCGTCGTCCCCAAGCGCCGCGGCAAGGTCCGCAAGCGGCACACGGTCGGCAAGGTGCTGCTCGCCAGCGTGCTCGTCCTCGCCATGGTGACCGGTCTCGGCACCATCTGGCTCTACCGGCACCTCAGCGGCAACCTCAACGGCATCGACATCACCTCGCAGCTGGAGAACCGGCCGGACAAGTTCGCCGTCACCGGGCCGCAGGAGCCGCTCAACGTGCTCGTGATGGGGTCGGACAGCCGCGACTGCGCCGGCTGCAACATCGACAACCTGACCGGCGGCGGGCAGCGCTCGGACACCACGATCCTGTTCCACCTCTCGGCGGACCGGGAGCGGGCGTACGGCATCTCGATCCCGCGCGACCTCCTGGTCGACCGACCGGACTGCAAGGCCCAGGACGGGTCGACGATCCCCGGCGCGGACAACGTGATGTGGAACGAGGCGTTCGGCCTCGGCGGGCCGGCCTGCACCATCCAGCAGTTCGAGCAGCTGACGGGGATCCGCCTCGACCACTTCGTCGTGGTCAACTTCGAGGGCTTCCAGGGCATGGTCGACGCGATCGGCGGCGTCGAGGTCTGCATCCCCGAGCCGATCGTCGACCCCTCGCACGGCATCAACATCCCGGCGGGCACCCGCAAGATCAAGGGCAAGGAGGCCCTCAACTACGTGCGGGAGCGGTACGTCGTCGGCAACGGCTCCGACATCGGGCGGATGAAGCGCCAGCAGGCGTTCATCGCCTCGATGGCCCACCAGGTCGTCACCGCCGGCACGCTGGCCCGACCGGACCACCTGCTGCGGTTCCTCGACGCCGCGACCAAGTCGCTGACGGTCGACAAGGGCTTCGACAACCTCGTGGACATCACCAAGCTCGGCATCCAGTTCAAGAACATCGGGCTCGACAACATCCAGTTCATCACGATCCCGAACGTGCCGGACCCGGCCGACCCCAACCGCCTGGTCTGGAAGCAGCCCGAGGCCAAGCAGGTGTGGAAGAAGATCGCCCACGACGAGCCGCTGACCAAGAAGCTCAGCGACGACGTGATCAGCGCCGGCAACGTGCCCGGCTCCGGGTCGCCCTCCTCGTCCGGCAACGGTGGCAAGAACGAGGCCGACAAGCAGGCACTCGAGGACGCCGGTCTGTGCACATGAGGCAGCGCAGATGAGGCAGCGCCCATGACCGAGCGCCAGTCCGAGACCGCCTGGGAGCGCCGCAAGCGGCTCGCCGAGGTGTTCGGCGACGCGCTCCCGGAGACCACGAGCGACGAGCGGGACGACGCGCCGGCGCAGGAGCGGGACGGCGACCAGTGGCTGCGGGACCAGGTGCCCCCGCACCACGGGACCTGATCAGATCGTCGGCGGACGCCCCTGCTGTGCGGCCAGGAGGTCGCGGATCTCCTCCAGCAGCTGGATGTCCACGGGGGTGCCCGGGTCCTCGGCAGGGAAGAACTTCTCGTTGGCCTTGGTGTAGGGCATCACGATGAGGAAGTAGACGACGGCCGCGATGATCACGAAGCTGATCACCGCCGTGACCCAGGCGCCGAAGGGGAGACCGCCCGGCGTCCAGCCCGTGAAGTCCGGCTGGCCGCCGACCTTCCCGATCAGGCCCATGATGAGGTCGACGGTGGCGGTGATCACCGCGGTGAAGGCGAGCGCCATGATCAACGCAACCGCCAGCTCGACGAGGTTGCCCCGGAGGATGAAGTTCTTGAACCCGGTCATGCCCGCACGCTAGCCGGGAAACGCGACCGTGAGGAAGGTCCGCACCGACGCGTCCGCGATCCGGGCCACGTCCGCAGGCGCCGCGCCCACCACGACCAGCCGGCCGGTCAGCTCGGCGGCACCGACCTCGCCGTCGCCGGCGGGGAGCGCCAGCACCGGTACGCCGGACGCCACCACCGTCGCGCCGCTGCCCTGCGGATCTGCCGAGACCAGGTCCACCCGGTCGCCGACCGCCAGCAGGTCCGCCATCGCCGCGTCCGGCAGCCGCACCGGCACGGCCGCCAGCCCGGGATAGCCCTCGGTCAGTGACGGCCCGACGAGTCGGACGTCGGTGACCGGCTCGCCCGCGCGCAGCGGCGCTGCGAGGGTGCGGCCCGCGGGCGCGGCGGCCACGCCGGCGGGGACCGAGCCCGGCCGGAACCCGACCGTGCGCAGGTCCTCGTCGCCGAGGACCGTGCCGGACGGGAGGTCGTGCGCGGCGACGACGACCCGCACCTCGGGGGGTGGGGTGGCGGTGGCCGCGTGCAGGCCGGTCGCGACCGCGACGGCGGTCAGTAGCGCGGCCAGCAGCCGGCGCCGGGCGAGCACGGCCCGGCGTACCGGGCGGAGGATCGGGGCGAGGCGGCGCATGCCGCGACGCTAGGCGGGATCAGCCGGCGGCGCGTCGGCCCTCCACAGGGCCCCCCTCAGTCGGAGGACGTCGAGGCGGCCGCGGCTGCGGGCTTCGCCTCGCTCTTGGTCTCCGTCTTGGCCCCGGTCTTCGTCTCGGTCTTCGTCTCGGTCGTCGAGGCCGCGGGGGCGTCCGAGGCGCTCCCGGAGCGGCTGTCGGTGCGGTAGAAGCCCGAGCCCTTGAACACCACGCCGACCGCGTTGAACACCTTGCGCAGCCGGCCGCGGCACTCAGGGCACTCGGTGAGCGCGTCGTCCGAAAAGCTCTGGACCCGCTCGAAGGCATGGGCGCACTCGGTGCAGGCGTACTGGTAGGTCGGCACGGTTCTCCTCCGCGATGGCCGGTCATTGGCACTCGGCCCTGACGAGTGCCAATGGTACGACACGGCACAATGAGCGGCGACATGGTTGGTGGGCTGGGGTTCCGGGGGTGGCCGCGCGCGGCCCGGATCGCGACGTACGTCGCTGCCGGCGTGGTCGTCCTCCTGATCGCGACGCTGCTCACCGCCGTCCACCTGGTGCGGGAGCCGTTCCCGCAGACGACCGGCGAGATCGACGTCCCCGGGCTCGCCGGGAAGGTGACCGTGGTGCGCGACGACGCCGGGATCCCGCAGGTCTACGCCGACTCCGTCGACGACCTGATGATGGCGCAGGGCTACGTGCACGCCCAGGAGCGGTTCTTCGAGATGGACGTCCGTCGGCACGCGACCGCCGGACGGCTCGCGGAGATGTTCGGCACGGCCGGGCTGGAGAGCGACGAGTACGTCCGCACCATGGGCTGGCGCCGGGTCGCCGGGCAGGAGCTCGCGCTGGTCTCGCCGGAGACCCGCGCCGCCCTCGAGGCCTACGCCGACGGCGTCAACGCCTACCTCGACACCCACACGCCCAGCCAGATCGCCGTCGAGTACACGGTCCTCAACGCCGGCGGCCTCGGCTACGAGCCGGAGCCGTGGACACCGGTCGACTCCCTGGCGTGGCTGAAGGCGATGGCGTGGGACCTGCGCGGCAACATGACCGACGAGATCGACCGGGTCCTGGCGCTGGCGGGGCACACCGCCCGCCAGGTGCGGCAGCTCTACCCGGCGTACGACTACGACGCGCACGCGCCGATCGTGCGGCAGGGCGCCGTGGTCGACGGCGTCTTCGAGCAGGACGCGACCGGCCCGGGCACGCGCAACCCCCGCCGGCCGGCGTACACCGCCGACATGCGCGGCGCGCTGGCCCGGCTGCGTGCCGGCCTTGCGAAGCTGCCGCCGCTGCTCGGCCACGGCGACGGCCTCGGCAGCAACAGCTGGGTCGTCGCCGGGGACCACACCGACACCGGCGAGCCGCTGCTCGCGAACGACCCGCACCTCGGCGTCTCGCTGCCCGGTGTCTGGATGCAGATGGGCCTGCACTGCCGCGAGGTCACCGACGACTGCCCGTTGGACGTCGCCGGGTTCACCTTCTCCGGCGTGCCCGGCGTGATCATCGGCCACAACCGGGACATCGCCTGGGGCTTCACCAACCTCGGCCCCGACGTCAGCGACCTCTATCTCGAGCGGGTCGAGGGCGACCGGTGGCGGTACGACGGGCGCTGGCGGCCACTACGCCGCCGGACCGAGACGATCAAGGTGGTCAACGGCGCCGACGTCACGCTGACGGTCCGGTCCACGGCGCACGGGCCGCTGCTCTCCGACGTCGCCGACGACGTGGCGGACGTGGGGGAGGACCCGCCCGGGGTGCGCGCCGGGACGTACGCCGTCGCGCTCCAGTGGACCGCGCTCCAGCCGTCGCCGACCGCGGACGCCGTCCTCGGGATCGACGCCGCGACGGACTGGGAGAGCTTCCGGGCCGCGGCCGCGTCGTTCGACGTACCGGCCCAGAACCTGGTGTACGCCGACCGCGACGGTCACATCGGCTACCAGGCGCCCGGGCGCGTCCCGATCCGCAAGTCCGGCAACGACGGGCTGCTCCCGGCCGCGGGCTGGAAGCCCGAGGACGACTGGACCGGCGACGACGTGCCGTTCGACGGGCTGCCGAGCGTGCTCGACCCCGACGAGGGGTTCGTGGTGACCGCGAACCAGGCGGTCACCGGGCCGGACTACCCGTACTTCCTCACCGACGACTGGGACCGCGGCTACCGGTCGCAGCGGATCCGTGACCTGCTCCAGCGGCAGCTCGACGGCGACGGGACGGTGTCGATGGACGACATGCTCGCCATGCAGCTCGACGACCTGCACCCGATGGCGGCCGAGCTCACGCCGTACCTCCTCGACATCGACCTGCCGCACGGCTACTACTCCGCGGGCCAGCAGCAGCTGCGGGCCTGGGACTTCCACCAGGACGCCGACAGCCCGGGCGCGGCGTACTTCAACGTGGTGTGGCGCAACCTGCTGGCGCTCACCTTCCACGACGACCTGCCGACCGGCATCTGGCCCGACGGCGGGGACCGGTGGTACGCCGTCGTCACGAACCTGCTGCACGACCCGAGCTCCGCGTGGTGGGACGACGCGAACACGGCCGACGTCGACGAGACCCGCGACGACATCCTGCGGCAGGCGATGCTCGACGCGCGCGACGAGCTGACCCGGCGGCAGGCGCTGGACAGCGACGACTGGACCTGGGGGCACCTGCACCGGCTGGACCTGCACAGCCCGTCACTCGGCGAGTCCGGCACCGGCGCGGTCGAGTGGCTGGTCAACCGGGACGGCTGGGAGGTCGGCGGCGGCTCGTCCACCGTCGACGCGTCGTCGTGGGACGCCGCGGAGGGGTACGGCGTCGAGAGCGCCCCCTCGATGCGGATGGTCGTGTCGCTCGCCGACTGGGACGACTCCCGCTGGATCAACCTCACCGGCGTCTCCGGACACCCGTTCGACCGGCACTACACCGACCAGACCGACCTGTACGTCGACGGCAGGACCCTGCCCTGGCCGTTCTCTCCCGACGCGGTCGAGCGCGCCGGCGCCGACGTACTCACCCTCCTCCCCGCCCCCGCCGACGGTTGAGTCGGAACTCAACGGCGGAGGGGGCGGAGGCCGGAGGGGGTGGCCGCGAAGAGGACCGGGCGGTCGTGGGGCTCCACGGGGATGTCGAGGCCGACCTCCCCGTCGTAGAGCAGGGCGCAGGTGAAGGTGCCGACGGGCACCCGGCCGAGGGCGCGGTCGTAGGAGCCGCCGCCGCGGCCGAGGCGTACGCCCGTGGGCGAGACCGCGAGCGCCGGCACGATCACCACGTCGGCGGTCGCGACCGCGTCCGGGCCGAGCCGCTCGCCGATGGGTTCCAGCAGCCCGAGCCGCGCGGGCGCCAGGTCGCCGGCGTCGCGGTACACCGCCCAGTCCAGGTCGCCGTCGGGCAGCAGGACCGGGAGGATCACCCGCTTGCCGGCCCGGCGCAGCCCGTCGAGCAGGGGACCGGTGCCGGGCTCGCCGTTCATCGAGACGTACGCAGCCACGGTCGCCGCCCGCCGTACGTCCACCGTGGCCAGCAGGTGCTCGGCGAGCTTCCGCGCCGCCGCGCCGACCTCGGCGATCGGGCGGCGGTTGCGGGCGGTCAGCAACCGGTCCCGAACCGCGATCTTCGCGGGTGATTGCGTGCCCTTCACGGGGGAAGCCTACGATCGTGAGCATGGGAAGTGCTGGCCTGAACAAGGCACGCGACAAGATGACGGCGGCCGGGGTCGACCCGGTGGCGATCGACACGTTCGCTCACTACTACCGGCTCCTCGAGCACGGTGAGACCGGGATGATCCCGGAGGCGTCGATCGAGCCCGTCGACATGGAGTCGCTCGCCGGCGTCGATGTCTCCGACGAGGCCGCCGCCGCGGCCATCCGCAGCACGGCCGTGATCAAGCTGAACGGCGGCCTCGGCACCTCGATGGGCATGGACCGCGCCAAGTCGCTGCTGTGCGTTCGTCGCGGCCTGTCCTTCCTCGACGTGATCGCCCGTCAGGTCCTGCACCTGCGCGAGGAGTACGACGCGACGCTCCCGCTGCTCTTCATGAACAGCTTCCGGACCTCGGCCGACACGATGGCCGCCCTGGCACGGTACGACGGCCTCCCGGTCGAGGGGCTGCCGCTGGAGTTCCTGCAGAACAAGGAGCCCAAGCTGCTGGTCAAGGACCTCACGCCGGTGAGCTGGCCCAAGGACCCCGACCTCGAGTGGTGCCCGCCCGGCCACGGCGACCTCTACACCGCGATGCGCGGCTCCGGCCTGCTCGACAAGCTGATCGCCGCCGGCTACGAGCGGGTCTTCGTCTCGAACTCCGACAACCTCGGCGCCGTGCCCGAGCCCCGGATCGCCGGCTGGTTCGCCGGCACCGGGGCGCCGTTCGCGATCGAGGCGGTACGCCGTACGCCGTCGGACCGCAAGGGCGGCCACTTCGCCCGCCGCAAGGCCGACGGCCGGATCGTGCTCCGCGAGACCGCCCAGACGCCGGCGGCGGACCAGGCGGCGCTCGCCGACCTGGACCGGCACCGGTTCGCCTCCACGAACAACCTCTGGTTCGACCTGGCCGCGATGAAGCACGCCCTCGACGTGCGCGACGGCATCCTCGGGCTGCCGCTGATCCGCAACGTCAAGAACGTCGACCCGGGGGACAGGTCCACCCCCGAGGTGATCCAGGTCGAGACCGCGATGGGCGCCGCCGTCGAGGTCTTCGACGACTCCCGGCTGATCGAGGTCGGCCGCGACCGGTTCGTGCCGGTGAAGACCACCAACGACCTGCTGGTGCTGCGGTCCGACGTCTACGACATCCGCGGCGACTTCGTGCTCGACCAGGCCGCCGCCGAGGTGCCGTACGTCGACCTGGACAGCGAGCACTACAAGCTGGTGCGCGACTTCGACAAGCGCTTCCCCGAGGGCGCGCCCTCGTTGAAGAAGGCGGGCTCGCTCAAGGTCTCCGGGGACTGGACCTTCGGCCACGGCGTCCAGGTGATCGGCGACGTCGAGCTCGACGCCACTTCGGCCCAGCGGGTCGGCGCCGACACCGTCCTCTCGACCGACGGTGCCGACGGTGCCGATGGCTGACGGCCTGACCACGGTCGACGACCACCTCGCGCGGATCCTGGCGGCCATCGAGCCGCTGCCGGCCTACCCCCAGCCGCTGATGGAGGCGCTCGGGCTCGCCGCTGCCGAGGACGTGGTCGCGACGATCGACCTGCCCTCCTTCGACAACTCCGCCATGGACGGGTACGCCGTCCGGCACCAGGACGTCGCCACGGCCTCGGCCGAGGCCCCGGTGCACCTGCCCGTGGTCGGCGAGATCGGGGCCGGCCAGGCGCAGCTGCTCGCGATGTCGCCGGGGACCGCGGTCAAGATCATGACCGGGGCCCCGGTCCCGGCCGGGGCGGACTCCGTGGTGCCGTACGAGTGGACCGACCGCGGCGTCGCGCAGGTGCGCATCGAGCGCGCCCCGTCGTACCGCCAGCACGTCCGGCCGGTCGGCGACGACGTGCGGGTCGGCGACGTGCTCGTCTCCGAGGGCACCGTGCTCGGCCCGCGCCACCTCGGGCTGCTCGCGGCGGTGGGCCGTCCTACCGTGCCCGCCCGGCCCCGTCCCCGGGTGGTGGTGATCTCGACCGGCTCGGAGCTCCGGGAGCCCGGCGCCGAGCTCGGACACGACTCGATCTACGACGGCAACTCGTTCCTGCTCGCGGCCTCCGCGCGGCGAGCGGGCGCGATCGCGTACCGCGTCGGCATCGTGCCCGACGAGCCGCGGGCCTTCCTCGAGGCTCTCGACGACCAGCTGGTCCGCGCCGACCTCGTGGTCACCAGTGGCGGGGTGTCGCAGGGCGACTTCGACGTCGTGAAGGAGGCGCTCGCGCCACTCGGGTCGGTGTGGTTCGGCGGTGTCGCGATGCAGCCCGGCAAGCCGCAGGGCTTCGGCCGGCTGGGCGACGACGGCACGCCGATCTTCACGCTGCCGGGCAACCCGGTCTCCTCCTACGTCTCCTTCGAGACCTTCGTGCTCCCCGCGATCCGCAAGCTGATGGGGCTGCGGCCCTACGGGCGCCCGACCACCACGGCGCGGCTCACCCATGACCTCACCTCGCCGGACGGCCGCCGGCAGTTCGCCCGCGCGTCGTACGCCGTCGACAAGGCCGGCCCCGCCGTGACGCCGGTCGGCGGACACGGTTCCCACCTGATCGGCGATCTGGCACAGTCCGACGCGCTGGTCGTGGTGCCCGAGGGCGTGGCCCGGATCGCGGCCGGCGAGCAGGTCCAGGTGCTGAGGCTCGACGAGGAGTTCTGATGTCCGCTCTGCCGGATCCGGGAGGCCTGACGCACGTCGACGAGTCCGGCGCCGCGCGGATGGTCGACGTGTCCGGCAAGGACGTCACGGCTCGTACGGCGACCGCGTCCGGCCGGGTGCTCGTCTCGGCCGAGGTGGTGGCGCTGCTGCGCGGCGAGGGCGTGCCCAAGGGTGATGCACTCGCGGTGGCGCGGATCGCCGGGATCATGGGCGCGAAGCAGACGCCCGCGCTGATCCCTCTCTGCCACCCGCTCGCGATCTCCGGCGTGACCCTGGACCTGACCGTCGCCGACGACGCCGTCGAGATCACCGCGACGGTCAAGACCTCCGACCGGACCGGCGTCGAGATGGAGGCGCTCACCGCCGTCGCGGTCGCCGGACTCACCGTGGTCGACATGGTCAAGGCCGTCGACAAGTCCGCGGTCATCACCGAGGTGCGTGTCGAGGCCAAGTCCGGCGGGAAGTCGGGGGACTGGTCGCGATGACCAGCCTGCGGGCCGAGGTCGTGGTCGCGTCCAACCGCGCCGCGGCCGGTGTCTACGAGGACACCACCGGGCCGCTGCTCGTGGACTTCCTGCGCGAGCTCGGCTTCGCGGTCCAGCCGCCCGTCGTCGTACCGGACGGCGAGCCGGTGGGCGCGGCGATCCGCGCCGCTGCCGACGGCGGCGCTCGTGTGGTGCTGACCACTGGCGGCACCGGCCTCACCCCGACCGACCGGACCCCCGAGGTGACCCGGACGCTGCTCGACCGCGAGGTGCCGGGCATCGCCGAGGCGATCCGGGCGTACGGCGTCGCGCAGGGTGTGCCGACGGCCGTGCTCTCGCGCGGGCTGGCGGGCGTGGTCGGCACCAGCCTGGTCGTGAACCTGCCCGGCTCGCGCGGCGGCGTGAAGGACGCGATCGCCGTGCTCCGGCCGATCCTCGTGCACGCTGCCGAACAGGTCGTGGGGAGTGACCATTGAGGCCGTGGTCGAGCGCGTGGCCGGCCCGGCTCACCGCCGGCGAGGTCACCGTCCGTCCGCTCGCCTACTCCGACGCGCGCTCCTGGCGTGACGCCCGGCGGCGCAACGCCGCGTGGCTCCGGCCCTGGGACGCCACCGTCCCACCGGGCGCCGACGCCCGGCCCTCGTCGTTCCGCGCGCTGGTCTGGCGGCTGCACCGGCAGGCCCGCGCCGGCACGACGTACCCGTTCGCCATCGACGTGGACGGGAGGTTCGCGGGCCAGGTGACGGTCAACAACGTGGTGCGTGGCTCGGCGCAGTTCGGCTCGATCGGCTACTGGCTGGACCGGGAGCACGCCGGGCACGACGTGATGCCGCGCGCCGTCGCGCTGGTGATCGACCACTGCTTCACCGCCGCCGGGCTGCACCGGATCGAGGTCGCGATCCGGCCGGAGAACTCCAACTCGCTGCGGGTGGTCGAGAAGCTCGGGCTGCGGGAGGTCGGGTACGCGCCGAAGTTCCTGCACATCGACGGCGAGTGGCGCGACCACCGGCTCTATGCGGTCACCGTCGAGGAGGTGCCGGACGGGCTGCTCGCACGACTCCAGCACCACGAGTCACATGAGTGATTTTGCGACACACTGGTGGACATCCGAAGCCAGCTGCGGTAGCGCTCCTAACCTCTGACTCGTGGACCTGAGCGCACTGATCTTCGTCGCCCTCGCTGTGGCGTGGGCCGTCTACCTCGTTCCCATGGCGCTCCGTCACCACAGCGACGGCGCCACGTCGCGGTCCGTCGACGGCTTCTCGCACCGGATGCGGGTGCTGGCCCGGCGTGAGCCGGTGAGCCCCAGGTCGGCCCGGCTGGTAGTCAACACCGCCGCGCCGGCAGCCCCCGCTGCCGCCACGGCCGAGCTCGACCCGGCGCAGGCCCGCGCCCGACGTGCAGCGGCCAAGCGGGCCACCAAGCGCCGGCGCAACGTCCTGGCGCTCATCCTGGTCGCGAACCTGGTGGTGGCCGGCGTCGCCGCGTCCGGCGTGGTCGCCTGGGCGTACGTCGCGATCCCGGCCGGCCTCCTGGTCGCGTGGCTGGTCGCCTGCCGGATCATGGTGAAGGGCGAGCGGAAGGCGCTGTCGCCGGCCGCACGCGTCGCGACTGCGATGGAGACCGATGCCGAGGCCGGGTCCATGGAGGGCCGCGTCCTCGTCGAGGATGAGAAGGAAGAGCAGGACGCCGACCCGATGGCCGACACCTCCGCCGGCATGGCCGCGATCGTCGACCCGGCGCTGTGGGACCCGGTCCCGGTCACGCTCCCGACGTACGTCGGCAAGCCGGCCGCGACGCGCCGCACCGTCCGCACCATCGACCTCGAGGGCACCGGCGTGTGGACCTCGGGCCGCACCGAGTCCGACGCGCAGCTCGCCCGCGAGGCCGACGAGGCGGACAAGGCGGCCCGCAAGGCGCGCGAGGACGCGGAGCGCGCGACCGGCTCCTGAGCCCTAGGCTCGGGGCATGGCCGTCGAGCTCGCAGCCTCCCGCACCTACCCCGCGGGGGTCGCACGCTCGTTCGACATCGTGCTGCCCCTGCCGCTGCCGTACCTCTCCGCGCACCGGTACGCCGCGATCCCGCCTGTCACCGCGGTCCGGGACCAGGGCTCGTGGGACACGGCCGGCCAGACCCGCACCATCGTGCTCGGTGACGGCGGCACGATCCTGGAGACCCTCACCGACGTGGACCGACCGCACGCGTTCGGCTACCGACTCACCGACATCACCGGCCCGATGAAGGTGCTCGCCACCGCCATCGACGGCCGCTTCACCTTCGACCCCGCCGGCACCGGCGTCCGCGTCACCTGGGCGTGGACCGTGCACCCGCGGCGCCGCCTCGGCGCCCTCGCGATGCCGGTGTTCGCCCGCATGTGGCGGCCCTACGCGCGCATCGCCCTGGAGCGTCTCGAGGACGTCCTGGTGGCCTGACGGGTCGATTCGGAACACCCGTGGGGCTGGTGCTAACGTTGCGCTCCGCAACATCCTGGGGCTGTGGCGCAGTTGGTAGCGCGTCTCGTTCGCAATGAGAAGGTCAGGGGTTCGAATCCCCTCAGCTCCACCAAACCTGCAGGTCAGGCGGTGACTCCAGGCTCCTCCCCGAGGAGACGGAGTGAAAAGTCGGCACAAACTCGGCACTTCAGCCATTCACACCCTGGCGTCTCGGCGCCACACGGCGTGGTCTCGGCGGCTCTCGGCGCGGCCCGCGCACCTGAGGGTCATGGAGACCACCAACGCACACCCCTCCGCCCTCGAAGCCGTGCTGACGATCTCGGAGCTGGCCGCTGACCTCGGCGTGAGCGTCCAGCTGATCTACGACTTGCGCAGCCAGGGCCGCGGACCGCGCGGGTTCCGGGTCGGCCGGGAGCTCCGGTTCCGGATCAGCGAGGTGGAGGCCTGGCTCGCCGGTCTCGAGGACGCCGACCAAGAGCGCCACCCGCGCCGGAGCGCGCCGTGAGCGGCGGCCGCCCGCGGACCTCGATCGGCGCCTACGGCGAGATCTACGTGATGACCCGCCGTGGCCGGTGTGTGGCCGAGACCCGCATCCGCGACGCGGAGGGTCGGCTTCGCAAGGTCACCGCCACCGCCGGCTCCCAGCGGGCCGCCACGGCCCGGCTGAAGGAGCGGCTGCTGGAGCGTCCGTCCCGTGGGGTGAACGGTGCGCTGAGCCCGTCGTCTCCGTTCCCCGCGCTCGCCCAGCTGTGGCTGGCCGACCTGGACCGGCGGGATCTGACTGAGACCACCAAGCACGGTTACCGCGACCACCTGCGCCCGCACGTGGGGCCGGCCCTGGAGCACTTCACTCTCGGTGAGATCACCACCGGCCAGGTCGAGTGGTTCCTGAAGTCCCAGGCGGCGGTCTCGACCTCCATGGCCCGGCGGTCCCGGACGCTGCTGAACCTGCTCTTCGGGTTCGCGCTGCGCCACGATGCCCTGGGCCGCAACCCGGTCGAGGGCACGTCCCCGCTGCCGTCTCCCAGACGCGCCCCTCAGGCGCTCACTCTGGACCAGATCGCGGCGATCCGCGCTGCGGCCGCGTCCTGGCGTACGGAGGCGGGACTGCCCGGCCCGAAGAGTGACGGCAACGTCCGGGACATCATCGAGGTCCTCCTCGGCACCGCGATGCGCCCCGGTGAGGCGCTGGCGCTGCGCCCCTGCGACGTCACCGACAGCGACCGCGGCATGGTCGTGCATGTGACCGGGACCGTCGCCTTCTTCGCGCCGGTGTCGACATCGACCCGGCCACCGACTGCTCGTACGTGTCGCGGTCCATCGGGCCAGTGACCTCGACGCCGTCAGGCGTGGCGACCAATCGGGTCGCGACACCGCTGCCCTCGGCAAGGTAGTAGTAGTCATCGGCACGCGAGCGGTCGCGCTCCACGTACGCCCGTGCTGCCCCCGCGGCGCCGCGATAGAACTTCACCCCGTCATGCACGCGACCACCCCCGACACTCTGTGGTCTCTAGGTGCTCACCGCCCACCTACGGAGCTCCGTAGCATGCGTGTCGCTCGATCTGGAGGGTGCGAGAAGCGCCGGGAAGTGGAAGCGCCGAGTGGATTGGGGTCCGTCGCGAGCCGTGTTGTCACATGTGTGACGACCAGGAGAACGCCACCCGGGTGACCGGTTGCCTCTCTGCGGTGCAGGGTGAGGTCGACCGCTTCGCCGCGCTCCGGGGCCGCGTAGACAACGTGGGGATCGTGGTCGAGATGGCCCGCGCCCGGGGCTCAGTGACCCAAGCCGATGAGCAGGTCGGCGGCCCCGAGGTAGCCCGCGAGCATGGCGCGGGCAGTCAGATGCAGGTCCCCGTCGGTCGGGAGGAACGACGGGGAGTGCAGCGGCTCGTTGGTCTCGCTGCCCACGAACATCATCGCGGAGGGCATCCGCTCGGAGAAGAAGGAGAAGTCGTCGGAGCCCAGCGACCGCAGGGTGGTCGAGAGGCCCATCCCCTGGTCGGTGAGGTGCGCGGAGATGGCGCGCACGAGCTCCGGATCGTTCTCGAGCACGGGCTCGCCGTCGGTGATCGTCACCTCCGCCTCGCACCCGTGCGCCCGGGCGACGTGCTGCGCGACCGTGACGATGCGGTTCCGCAGCAGGGTGCGGGTGTCGGGGCCCAGCGCCCGGATGGTGCCCGTCGCCCGCGCCAGGCCCGGGATCACGTTCGCGGCCTGGCCCGACGAGAACGACGAGACCCCGACGACGGCCGCCGACATCGGGTCCACGGAGCGGCTGACGACGCTCTGGAGAGCCACCACGATCTCGGAGAGGGCGAGCAGCGGGTCGCAGCTCAGGTGGGGGTAAGCCGCGTGGCCGGACGCTCCGTGCACGCGGATCTCGAACTCGTCCGACGACGCGTTCACCCCGCCCGGCACGCATGCGACGACACCCGGCGGCAGCGAGGGCTGGATGTGGGCGCCGATCATCGCCGCGCACTCCTCGGCCTGGAGGATCCCGTGCTCTGCGATGTCCTTGGCGCCCGACGGGTAGGTCTCCTCCCGGGGCTGGAGCACGACGAGCAGGGGGACCGTGCCGCCCGCCTCGTGGACCGCCCAGGCGACGGCCACCAGCGCGGCGAGGTGGAGGTCGTGGCCGCAGGCGTGCATGGTGCCCTCGTGCCGCGAGGCCCAGGCGACGCCGGTCCGCTCACCCACCGGGAGCGCGTCCATCTCGCCCCGGATGCCGATGCTCCGGCCGGGTCCGCCCAGCCGGAGGACGGCGCCGGTCTCGGCGACCTTGGTCGGCGTCTGGTTGCCCGGCAGCGCCTGGAGCACCCGGTCCCGGGTCATCGACTCATCGCCGGAGAGGTCGGGCTCGCTGTGCAGCAGCCGCCGCAGCTCGGCGGCCCGTCCCAGGTGTCGCTCGAGCAGGTCCCACACGGTGGGGTCAGCCATGGTCGCTCCCGTAGAGGTGCTCGGCATTGGTGCGACCGACCATGGTCGCGACCCGGATGGCGTCCGCGACGGACCACTCGCCCTCGTCGACCCAGCCCGAGAGCGCGCGGGTCATGCCCCGGCGCCACAGCAGGGAGCCGAGGAGGTGGAGCTCGGGCGGGCCCCACGCGTCGGAGGAGTAGAGGACCTTGCCGAACGGCGCGAGCTCGAGCGACTCGGCGATCACGGCCGCGGAGGCCGCGCCGGTGTAGTTCACGGCGAGGCCGACGTCGAAGTAGACGTGGGGGAAGGCCTGCGCCAGATAGCCCGCCTGGCGGTGGAAGGGGTAGCAGTGCAGCAGCACGACCTCGGTGCCCAG
Source organism: Nocardioides sp. URHA0032 (assembly GCF_000620645.1). Taxonomy (GTDB): domain Bacteria; phylum Actinomycetota; class Actinomycetes; order Propionibacteriales; family Nocardioidaceae; genus Nocardioides. Next base: position 149,351 of record NZ_JIAV01000020.1, read on the forward strand.
CGGCTCGACGAGCTTGATCCAGGCGGCGAGCAGGAGCGGGTCGCACCGCCGCAGGTCGAGGTCCGGGTCGCCGTAACCGGCGTGCAGCTGCACGGGCAGCCCGGTCTCGACACCGGCCCAGAGGGCCATCCGCAGCAGCACAGGGTCGGTGACTCGCGGCGTCGCGCCGCCCTCGAGCTCGGCCAGCCACTCCGCAGCGGCGGCGCGGACCTCGCCGGCCGACGGTCGCTGCGGGTCGAAGTCGAAGCCGTACCGGTAGGCGATCACGGACTTCAGCCCCGCCGCGCCGGCACTCGCCCGGTCGAGCGCGACCCGGAAGCGCTCCTCCAGGGTTGTCGCCTCGGCGCTCACGACGACGTCCTCGAGCAGGGTCTCGAGCCGCACGATCTCCTGGACCCTGGCGTCGGGCACCCGGGAGGCGAACGTGGGGAGGTCCAGGATCTCGTCGCCCTTGAAGCCCGTGTCGACCAGCCACCGGTCCACGCCGGCGGAACCCAGGAGCCGTCGGTCGAGCTCGGCAGGAGCAAGGAGCTGGCGGGCCTGCCAGTACTCCTCGATGTCGGCATGGGGCGAGAGGCCGAGGAGCGGCGCGCAGTGACGACGTACGGCGAAACCCACCTGCGAGTCGAAGCGCGACGTCCCGCGAGCGGGTGGCCGGTCGGACTCGGTGAGCAGGTCGCCGAAGCCGGCCAGGCTCGGTGCGGCCGTCGAGCAGGTGTGCACGTGGTGGTCGACCAGCGTCAGGGCGGCGACCGCCTCCGCGATCTCAGTAGACATCGGCCATCTTGGCGCAGAGCTGGACGTCGTCGAGGCCCGCCACCGCGGCCAGCTCGGCACGCTTCACGGCGAGGTGGGTGGCGAGCAGGTCGGGGTCGAACCAGCCGGCGACGACGGGGTCGGCGGCGAGATTGTCGAGCGCCTCACCCAGGCCGGAGGGCAGGGTGGGGACCCCCGCCAGCTCCGGCTCGGTGACCGTCTCCGGCCAGATCGTGGGCTCGTCGTACTCCCCGGTGAGACCCGCCAGACCGGCGCGCACGAGCACCCCGAGGGTGAGCCACGGGTTGGCGGTGGCGTCGGAGGGACGGAACTCGAGGTTGTACTGCCCGGCGGTGTCGCCGCCGCCGACCGTGCTGGTGGGACAGATGCGGAGGAGCGCCTCGCGGTTGCGCTCGGCGAGGAAGATCCCGCCCGCGCTCCAGCGGTGCGGCGTCAGTCGCAGGTAGGAGGCGGGGCTGGGCGCCGTGAGTCCGAGGAGGGCGGGCGCGTGGGCCAGGACGCCGGCCGCGAAGCGGTGCCCGAGTGCGGAGAGCCCCGCGGGTCGGGTGGGGTCGTACAGCACCGGAGCGCCGGTGCTGTCGCGCAGCGAGAGGTGCACGTGGACGCCGTTGCCGCTCCCGTCGGGGTGGAGCAGGGGAGCGAAGGTGACGCGCCGTCCGTGGCGCCGGGCGAGGTCGCGCACCAGCTCCTTGACCAGCACGGCGCGGTCGGCAGCGACGAGGCCGGGGGCAGGCTGGAGGGTGATCTCGAACTGGTCGGCCCCGAACTCGGGGAGCCAGTTCTCAGGCTCCAGGCCGGCGCCCTCGAGGAGCGCGACCAGCTCGGAGCCGAAGGGCTCGATGCTGCGGTGCCGCTCGAACGAGAACGGGCCTGTCTTGGGCAGACCCGCCACCATGAACTCGTGCTCGAAGGAGGCGACGACGTCCAGACCCGTGGCCGCACGCAGGTCCTCGAGCGCCGTACGAGCGAACGTGCGCGGGCAGCACGCCCACGGTGTGCCGTCGGGGAGCGTCTGGTCCGCCAGGACGACGGTCACTTTCGGGTCGTCCTTGTGGGCGGGGATCTCGACCTGCGTCGCGGCGTCCGGCATCAGTCGCAGGTCGCCGGTCGAGCCGAAGACGTTGGCCGCGATGGCGCCGAACGCCGTGATCGCCAGGTCCGCCGGCACCCACCCGACGCCACGCCGCAGCACGGAGTCGAGGGCGCTCGCGGGGACGGAGCGACCGCGCATCTGGCCCGCGAGGTCACTGGTGGCGACGAACACTGTGGGGTCGGGGGTCATGCTCCACCTTCTCGGATCGCTGGGCGCCACGGAGCTCGACGAGCCAGCCGGTCAGGATGGCGTGGTGTCACGGCGTCGAACACACAACCAGATTGATATATCCATTTCAAAAATGCGTCAAGCGCGACGGTCTGAAATATTGGTTTCGAACTTCGGGGTCGAAGCCGCGGTGGCCGTGTCTGGCATCCGCGTTACAGAAAGTTCGTCGATTGCCATTGCCGTAAGAGATATTTCATCCTACCGTGAGGGTCGTCGCCCAGTGGAAGGAACCCGATGAGCACCAAGGTCCGCTTCAGGAACCTGGCCGAGGCCGAGCGCCTGGCCAAGCGTCGGCTGCCCCGTGCCGTGTGGCTGGCCGTCAAGGCCGGCAACGAGCAGGGCTGGACGCTCGACGAGAACCTGCGGGCGTTCAACGAGCTGGGGTTCTCACCCACCATCTTCGACCGGCCCACCACGTTCGACACGCGGACCAGCATCCTGGGCCTCGAGGTGGACTTCCCGGTGCTGGTCTCCCCGGTCGGCGCCCAGGCGATCCACCCGGACGGCGAGGTCGGCGTGGCCCGGGCCGCGGCCCGCGCCGGGACGGCGATGGGGCTGAGCTCGTGGGCGTCGGACGCGGTCGCCGACGTGACCCGGGCGAACGACAAGACGCTCTTCCAGCTCTACTGGGTCGGCACGAAGCCGCAGATCGAGGCTCGCGTCGAGGCGGCGCGCGCCGCCGGCGCGAAGGCCCTCATCGTCACCCTCGACTGGTCGCACACCCCGCGCCGCGACTGGGGCGTCCCGCCCGCTCCTCCCAGCGACATGGGGCTGCGGACGATGGCGAACCTGGCTCCCGAGGCGCTGTCGCGGCCCCTGTGGTTCGCCAGCTACCTCCGCCGTGGCCGGATCCCGGAGCTGAAGGTCCCCAACCTGTTCGAGGCCGACGGCACGGTGCCGTACTTCGGCAAGGCGTGGTCGGAGTTCGAGAACACCCCGCCGCCGACCTGGGCAGACGTCAAGTGGTTGCGCGAGCTGTGGGGCGGCCCGTTCATGGTCAAGGGCGTCAACACCATCAAGGACGCCAAGATGTCGGTCGACCTCGGCGCCGACGCCATCTCGCTCTCCAACCACGGCGGCAACAACATCGACGGCAGCCCCTCGCCGCTGCGCTACCTGCCGTACGTCGTCGAGGCCGTGGGCGACCAGGTCGACGTCATGGTCGACGGCGGGATCCGCCGCGGTTCGGACGTTGTCAAGGCCGTGGCGCTCGGCGCCAAGGCGGTGTTCGTCGGGCGTGCCTTCCTCTACGGGCTCGCCGTGTCCGGCGAGGAGGGCGTCCACGAGGTCCTCCAGATCCTGCGCCGCGGGATCGAGGAGACGATGTTCGGCATCGGGCACAGCAGGCTCTCGGACGTGTCCCGCGACGACCTGATGTTCCTCAACCCGCACTTCCTCGTCCCCCCGGCCAGCTGAGCGAACGAACAGAACCGGAGCAACTGATGGCACGCATCATCGTCGTGGGCGCGGGCAGCGCCGGCTGCGTCGTGGCCGCGCGGCTCAGCCAGCACCACGGCCACGAGGTGGTCCTGCTCGAAGGCGGGCCCGACCACGCCGGCACGGACGTCGGCACCCGGCTGGCATCGGCCAACTGGATCGACGCCATGGGCGCGACCGCGGCGTTCGACCCGGACCTGCTCGCGACCCGGCTCGCCACCGACGCGCCGCGGCAGTACCACCGCGGGCGCGGTCTCGGCGGGTCCGGCTCCGTCAACGCGATGCTGGCACTACCCGGGCTGCCGCGCGACTACGACCGGTGGGCCGAGGTCTACGGGCTCGACGACTGGTCGTGGTCGGCCGTCGAGGGCACGTTCCGCGCCCTGAAGCGCGACCTGGTCGCCACCCCGCCAGCGGGCTACACGCCGACGGACCGTGCGCTGGTGAGTGCCGCGGCGGAGCTCGGGCTGCCGAGCGACGTCGACACCCACACCCCGCAGGACGGCGCCGGCACCCTCTGGCGCCACGCGGACCGCACCGGACGGCGCTCGAGCCTGGAGACCTACCTCGCCCCGGCCCGCGACCGCCACAACCTGCTCGTCCGCACGGACGCCCGGGTCGACCGGCTGCTGGTCGAGGACGGCGACGTCACCGGCGTGCTGCTCACGGACGGCTCCCTGCTCCACGCCGACCAGGTCGTGCTGAGCGCCGGCACGATCGAGACGCCGGCGATCCTGCTCCGCAGCGGCTGCGACCGCCCCGGTGTCGGCAAGGGGCTGCAGGACCACCCGGCGGCCTCGATCATGCTGGCGCTCAAGCCCGGTCACCAGGACGTGCGTGCCGGGGAGTCCTGCATCAACGCGGTGCTGCGGCTCTCATCGCAGGTCGCGGAGGGCGACATCCACATCCTCCCGATGCAGGGGGCGCTGTCGGTGAGCTCGCCCCAGCACCACGCCGTCGTGATGGCGGCCGTGATGACGGTGACCTCCACGGGCGAGGTGCGGCTCGATCCCGAGCGGCCGACCGGACCGCCCGTGATCGCCGAGCGGATGCTCACGACCGAGCGCGACCGCGCCGTGATGCGCGAGGCCATCGGGCACGCCGTACGCCTGCTCGAGACCGAGGCCTTCCGGGAGATCGTCGAGGAGGCGTTCATCGACGCCGACGGGACGCCCGTCTCGGCGCTGGACGACCCCGACACCTACGAGCGCTGGCTCGCCGGATCGGTCGGTGACTACTTCCACGCGGTCGGCACGGCCCGGATGGGGTCGTTCGACGACCCGGGAGCGGTGGTCGACCAGCGCGGCCGGGTCCACGGCCTGGACCGGGTGCGGGTGATCGACTGCTCCGTCATGCCCGAGGTCCCCGCCGCCAACACCCACCTGCCGGCGGTGATGCTGGCCGAGCGGCTGAGCAGCGCCCTGCTGGCCGACCTCGCGACCGGGACCCAGCGCGGCCCGCTCGCCCACCACCAAGGAGGGACCCGTGTCCACAGTCTCTGAGCAGCTCGACCAGGCCGCCACGTGGCGGCGGGCCGAGGCGTCCGTGCCCCGCGGAGTGTCGTCGGGTCACCGGGTCGGCTGGCAGCAGGTCTTCGTGCGCACCCAGGGCGCCTACATCTGGGACCAGGAGGGCAACCAGTACGTCGACTACCTCAACGCCTGGGGTCCGATCGTGCTCGGGCACAGCGACCGCCGCGTCAACGAGGCGGTCCTCGCCGCCGTCAACACCTGCGACCTCACCGGCGTCGGTCCCCAGGCCGGGGAGATCGAGCTGGCGGAGAAGATCTGCGAGGTGATGCCGTCGGCCGACAAGGTCGCGTTCTGCACGTCCGGCACGGACGCCACGATGCACGCCGTCCACGTCGCCCGTGCGGCCACCGGCCGCCTCAAGGTCCTCAAGTTCCACGGGTCGTACCACGGCTGGAGCGACCACGTCGCGGTCGGCAGCTCGCGCAAGGACCTCACGGCGACGTCGGCCCTGAACACCCCGAACGGCGGTGGCCTGCACCCGGCGGTCGTCGACGACGTGGTCGTGGTCGAGTGGAACGACGAGCCCGGGCTCCGTGCCGCCTTCGAGCAGCACGGCCACGAGCTGGCCGTCGCGTTCGCCGAGGGCTACGTGCACAGCTTCGGCTGCGTCCCCGCCGCCCCCGGCTTCCTCGAGCTGCTGCGTGATCTCTGCACGCGACACGGAGCCGTGCTGGTCTTCGACGAGATCAAGACCGGCTTCCGGGCGGCCATGGGCGGCTACCAGTCGATCTGCGGCGTGACCCCCGACCTGACGGCCTTCGGCAAGGCGGTCGCCAACGGGTACTCGCTCGCGGGCCTCGCGGGCTCGGACGCGCTGATGGGCCACCTCGGTGCCTACAGCAAGAACGAGGCCACGATCGACGGCACCTTCAACGCCTCGCCGTACGCACTCGCGGCCGCGAACAAGACCCTCGAGCTGATGGAGTCCGACGACGTCTTCACCACCCTGTACGCCCGGGGGGCGCAGATGCGGGCCGGCATCCAGGCGGCCATCGACGAGACCGGCGCACCCGCGACGGTGACCGGGCTCGGCTCCGAGTGGTGCGTCTACTTCCGTCAGGAGCTGCCGACCAACTTCCGCGAGGCGATGGAGTCGGATCCGCACCTGTACGGCCGCTACCACGCGTCCCTGCTCGCCCAGGGCGTGCTCGAGCCCGCCTTCCCGACGGGCGACCGACGGCTCAACGCCTCCACCACCGAGGCCGACGTGGCCTCCACGATCGAGTGCGTCCGGGTCGCCCTCCGAGCTGCGATCAGCTGAGCTCACCGCACGGCACCACCCACCTCTCCACCCCTTCACACACCTAGGTAGGACAGATGCTCTCCTCAGCGCGCCCATTTTCGGGCCGGAAGGCGATCCTCGCGGCAGCCGCCGTGGCCTCGCTGGTCGTCACTGCCGGCTGTTCCGACAGCGCATCCGACAGCTCGGCGAGTGACGCCGACGTGATCACCATCGGGTTCGCCCTCAGCCAGAGCGGCAACATGGCGCCCTTCGACGTGGAACCCGGCAACGCCGCCATGCTCCGCATCAAGCAGATCAACGCCGACGGTGGCGTGGACGGCAAGCAGATCAAGACCGTCGTCAAGGACGTCCGCTCCGACCCCGACACGGTCGGCACCGCGGCCACCGAGCTGGTGGCGGACGGCATCGACCTGCTGGTGACCCCGTGTGACTTCGACCTGAGCGCCCCGGGCGCGGCGGTGGCGCAGGCGGCGTCCATCCCGTCGGTGTCGATCTGCGCGGGTGACCCCAAGATGGCCGACACCACGACCCTGGGTGACTACGTCTTCTCGGCCAACGCGGGCAGCGATGTCGAGGGCGCCACGGGCGCGGCCTGGGCCGACGCGCAGGGCTGGACCTCGGCGTACCTGCTCCAGGACGAGAGCATCGAGTACACGAAGTCGGCCGGCCGCTACTTCCAGGCGGAGTTCGAGGAGCTCGGCGGCACCGTCGTCGGGAATGACGCCTTCCCGGGCGGTGACAACGTCAACATCAGCAGCCAGGTCGCCCGGATCAAGGGCCTGGCGACGAAGCCCGACTTCGTCTACGTCGCCAGCTGGAACCCGGGCGGCGCCACGGCGATCCGCCAGCTGCGCGAGGCCGGCGTGGACGTGCCGGTCGTCGGCCCGGCCGCGCTCGATGGCCAGGTGCTGCTCGACATCGTCGGCGACGGCGCCAGCGACGTCTACTACACCGGGTTCGCCTGCTACGTGTACTGCACCGGTGCCGACTCCGCCGACCTGGACACGTTCGTGGCCGACTACGAGGCGGAGTACGACTCCAAGCCGGCCTCGAGCTACGCCCTCCTCGGCTACAACATGGTGTCGGCGCTCGCCGGTGCACTCGCAGACGCCGACTCGCTCGACGGCGCCGACATCAAGGCGGCGCTCGAGAACGCCGGTCCGGTGTCGACGCCCATCGGCGACGTCCAGTACTTCTCCGACACCTGCCACAAGATCATCGACATGCCGCTCTCGGTGGTCGAGGTCGACCACGGCGCGATGAAGTACGTCGACCAGCAGCGCGTCGACAGCATCCCGGACATCGGCGACGAGAACGCCTGCGCGTCATGACCGACGCCGCCCAGCTCTCCCGCCGGTCATCCGTTCTGCGGATGGCCGGCGGGGGGATCCACTTCGACGGCGTCAAGGCCGTCGACGGGGTCACCCTCGAGGTTCGCAGCGGCGAGGTGCTGGGGCTGATCGGCCCGAACGGCTCCGGCAAGACCAGCACGCTCAACCTGCTCAGCGGGATGCTCCGCGCCACGTCCGGGCGGATCCACCTCGACGACCACGACCTGACCCGCTCGTCGATGCGGCAGCGGGTGCAGCGGGGCGTCGTACGCACCTTCCAGAGCGGCCGCGTGTTCGGCCGCCTCACGGTGGCGGAGAACGTCGAGGCGGCCGCCCTCGGAGCGGGGTCTCGCCGCGGTCCCGCTCGGCGGCTGCGCGACGAGATCATCGACGAGCTGAGCCTCGGCGAGGTGGCCGCCACTCGCGCGGACAGCCTGACCGCCGGTCGGATCCGCACCACGGCCATCGCCCGGGCGCTCGCCGCCCGCCCCCGGTTCCTCCTCCTCGACGAGCCGGCCGCCGGGCAGAACGAGGCGGAGGCCGTCGAGCTCATCACCTCCATCCGTGGCTTCGCCCGGCGCCGTGACTGCGGGGTCCTGCTCGTGGAGCACGACATGTCCGTGGTGATGGGCACCTGCGACCGGCTGCACGTCCTGGACAGCGGCCGGACCGTGATCGAGGGCGAGCCCGCCACGGTCCGCAAGGATCCCCGCGTCATCGAGATCTACTTCGGGAAGCGACACTGACATGGTCCTGCGCATCGATGATGCCTACATCCAGTACGGCGCCTCCGTCATGGCGGTGCAGGGCTGCTCCCTGCACGTCGCCGAGGGCGAGCTGGTCTCCCTCATCGGCCAGAACGGCGCGGGGAAGAGCACGCTGGTCAAGGCCGTCATGGGCCAGGTCCCGCTGCACGGCGGCACGATCACGGTCGACAACCGGTCCGTCACGGACCGGACCTTCTCGACGGTGCGCAACCGCATCTCCCACGTCCCCGAGGACCGTGGCATCTTCGCCAGCCTGACCGTCGGCGAGAACCTGCGCCTCGGCGGGATCACCCGCAAGGACAAGTCGGCCCTGGCGGCCGACCTCGAGCGAGAGCTCGAGCGGTTCCCCGTGCTCCGCAAGTACTGGAGCAGGGGAGCGAGCCTGCTCTCCGGCGGTGAGCAGCAGCAGCTCGCCATTGCCCGGGCACTGCTCCTGAAGCCCCGGCTCCTGCTGCTCGACGAGCCCACCCTCGGGCTGGCGCCGATCATCGTCGACCTGATCTTCGACGTCGTGGTTCAGCTGCGCCAGGAAGGCATGACGATCCTGCTCGTCGAGCAGAACGCCGTGCGCTCCCTGGAGGTCTCGGACCGTTCGTACGTGCTCCAGGCTCCCGGGAAGGTGCTGGGCAGCGGCTCGGCAGCCGAGCTCGGGAAGCTTCCCGCCGTGGTCGAGTACCTCGGCTTCTCTGCTGCCGAAGTGGGTGTCGCCCGATGATTCTCGAGTTCCTGATCTCCGCGGTCGGCCTCGGTGCGCTCTACGCACTGCTGACCATCGGCGTCGCGCTGCTGTTCGGCGTCCTCGGCCTGATGAACTTCGCGTACGGCGAGATCGTCATGGCCGGCGCCTTCGCGATGTACCTGTTCCGCGACCAGCCGTGGTTCGTCGCCCTGCTGATGGCGATCGTGTTCGCGGTCGTCGTGGCCCTCCTGAGCGAGCGGCTCGCCTTCCACCCCTTGCGTAACGCCGACCCGGTCACCCTGATGATCGCGTCGTTCGCGGTCAGCCTGGCCATCCAGAGCCTCGCCCGGATGACGGTGCTGCCCCGCACGCGTGGCGTGCCGCCCGAGGACTTCCTCTCCCACCGGGTCGACCTCCTCGGCGCCGACGTGAGCGTGCTGGACCTGCTCACCCTGGCCCTGTGCGGCGCCATGCTGGTCGCGGTGGCGTGGATGATGGGCCGCACCAGCCTGGGCATCCAGCTCCGGGCCGCGGCCGAGGACTTCCAGATGGCCTCGAGCCTGGGCGTCCGGGCCAACCTCGTCATCCCGAGCGCGTTCGTCACCGTTGGTGTCCTGGCCGCGATCGGCTCGGCCGTGCTGGTGGCGCGGCAGGGCGCCGTCTCGGCGGACATGGGGCTCCAGCCGATGCTGATCGGCGTCGTCGGCGCCGTGCTGGGCGGCATGAGCAGCCTCAAGGGCGCGGCCCTCGGTGGCTTCCTGCTGGGCGCGGCGACCGCGCTCCTCGAGTCCCTGTTGCCGACCGACCTCATCGCGTTCCGCGACGCGTTCCTGTTCTCCGCCCTGATCGTGGTCCTCGTCGTTCGGCCCCAGGGCCTCCTCTCCGGTGCGAAGGTGCGTGTCTCGTGAAGAAGCTCGGTCCCGTCACCCGCACCGTCGAGACGCCCGTGCTGCTCGTCGGGCTCGTGCTGCTCGCCGTCCTCGTCGGCGTCGGCGGCGACGTCACCATCGCGCGGGTCGCCACCCTGGCGATCGTCTCGGTCGTGTTCGTCACCGGGCTGTCGATCTTCTCGGCCAACTCCGGGGTGATGTCCTTCGGGCACGTGGCGTTCATGGCGGTCGGCGCCTACACCACGGCGTACCTCACGATCCCGGTGAACCTGAAGGCCGCGCTCTTCACGGACCTGCCCGGCTGGCTCTCCTGGCTGGTCGACGTCCACGCCGGCTTCCTGGTCGCCCTCGTCGTGAGCGGCCTGGCGGCCGCGGCGGTCGGCGTGCTGACCTCGCCGATCGTGGCGCGGCTCAGTGGCCTCCAGTCCGGCATCGCGACCCTCGCCCTGCTGCTCATCGTCTACAACGTCCTGAACAGCTGGACCGACGTGACGCGTGGGTCGTCGAGCATGATCGGCATCCCGCGCAACACCACCATCTGGCTGGCCTTCGCGGTCGCAGCCGTGTCGATCGCGGCGGCCTGGGGCTACCGTCGCTCGCGCAGCGGACTGCAGCTCCAGGCCTCACGCGAGGACTACTGGGCGGCGCAGGCGTCCGGGATCGCGGTCGGTCGGCACCGGGCGCTCTCCTGGATCCTCAGCGCCTTCGTCTGCGGCCTCGCGGGTTCGCTGTACGCCGGCTACCTGACGTCGTTCAACGTCAACGCGTTCTTCCTCTCCGCGACCTTCGCCTTCATCGTGATGGTGGTGCTCGGCGGCTACCTGTCGCTGAGCGGGGCCGTGATCGGTGCGCTCGCCGTGAGCGCTCTCCAGGAGGTGCTCCGCCGGCTCCAGGACGGCCAGTTCACGGGAGGCAGCGCGCTGCCCGCCGGGACCGCCGACCTGATCCTCGCGGCGGTGCTCCTGCTCGTCCTCATCATGGCGCCGCTCGGACTGATGGGGGTCCGAGAGTTGAGCCTGCTCCGACGTCGCCCGGTGTCGGGCGAGCGCCCGGACAGCGGAGTCGAGGTCGTCAGCGAACCCCTGGACCGGGCGACGCAGGGCGTCGCGCGAGGCTGACTGCTCGCGACCCGTCGGCCTCGTCGGCCGGCGGGTCTTCGCGCGCCGGGAGCGGCGCGCGGGCCGTCACTCGACGGCTTCCTCGACGAGCTCGAGCCGGGCGATGCCGGCGGTGCCCAGGCGCTCGGCGACGCCGGCGACGATGCTCTCGGTGACGGCCATCGAGGCCACGAGCGAGTCGAACGGCGACGCCGAGTCGACGCGGGCCGGCAGCACCACCTTCGCGACCTTGGCGATGGGCGAGAGCCAGTTGTCGGTCATCAGGCAGACGACGGCGCCGCGCGCCGCCATCCGCTCGGCGAAGACCAGGTTCTGGTCGGTGTAGCGGCGGTAGTCGTAGATCACCAGCACGGTCCCCGGGCCGGCGTCTGCGACCGTCGTACGCCGGTCGATCTCGTCGTCGGCCCCGACCCCGTGGACCCCGGACCTCAGCAGACGCAGGTGGGCGACCAGGTAGTCCGCCACCGAGCGGCTGAACCGGCCGCCGGTGACTCGGATGTCCCGCGCCGGGTCGCACAGGAGTTTGACGGCCTTCTTGAACTCGGACTCGGGCAGCTCGGAGTAGGACGCCAGCAGCATCTCGGCGAAGGCTTGGTGGGTCTCGGGGAGGATGCCCAGCGCGGACGGGCCGCCCTTCTCGGGGTACTGCTTCAGGGGCGAGCCCAGCTCGCCGTTCAGCTCGTGCACGAGGGCGCGCTGGAAGGCCGGGAACCCCGTGAACCCGAGCCGGGTCACGAAGCGGACCACCGTGGGCGGGCTGACTCCGGAGATCTCCGCGAGGTCGACGACCGTCGTCAGGCCGGCGGTGGGGTACTGCGCCATCAGGGCGCGGGCCACCTTGCGTTCGCCGTTGCTGAGGTCGTCGAGGGTGGACATGAGCAGCTTGCGCACGGAGGCGTGGCCGCCCGGGATCTCACTCACCATTAGATTTTACCAAGATTCACTAGGTTGAGTAACTTTTGTTACAGAGTCCCCTGGTGGGTTCCTCTCAACCCATGTGCGGGTAGCCGTGCTCGGTCGCGGGGACGAAGGTCTCCTTGATGGAGCGGGGGCTGGTCCAGCGGAGCAGGTTGGTCGCGGCTCCGGCCTTGTCGTTGGTGCCCGACGCGCGTCCGCCGCCGAACGGCTGCTGCCCGACGACGGCGCCGGTGGGCTTGTCGTTGACGTAGAAGTTGCCGGCCGCGAACCGCAGCCGTTCCGAGAGCCGGTGCACCAGGGTGCGGTCGGTGGCGAGGACGGCGCCGGTGAGGGCGTACGCCGAGACGGACTCCAGCTGGTCGACCACCTGGTCGAGGTCCTCGTCGGCGTACACGTGGACGGCCAGGATCGGACCGAAGTACTCGGTCGAGAACGCCGGGTGGGCCGGGTCCTCGATCTCGAGGACCGTCGGGCGGACGAACCAGCCCCGGCTGTCGTCGTACTTGCCGCCGGCGATGACCTGCACGCCCTGGTCGGCGTGGGCGTCGTCGATCACCGCACGGTGCTTGGCGAACGCCCGGGCGTCGATCACCGCTCCCATGAACTGGGTGTGGTCGCGCACGTCGCCCGCATCGAGACCCTCGGTCGTCGCGACCAGATCGCTCCGCACCTGGGCCCAGAGGCTCCGCGGCACGTAGGCGCGGGAGGCGGCCGAGCACTTCTGCCCCTGGTACTCGAAGGCGCCGCGCACCAGCGCCGTCCGCAGGGCGACGGGATCCGCACACGGCGTAGCGAGCACGAAGTCCTTCCCGCCTGTCTCGCCCACCAGCCGCGGGTACGCGTCGTAGTCGTCGATCCGCGCCCCCACCTCGCGCCACAGGTGGCGGAACGTCGCCGTCGAGCCGGTGAAGTGGATGCCCGCGAGGTCCGGAGCGCCGAGCACCACGTCACTGACGGCCAGGCCGTCGCCGGTGACCATGTTGATGACCCCGGGCGGCAGTCCGGCCTCGGCCAGGATCTGCATCGTCAGGCTCGCGGCGAGCTGCTGGGTGGGAGAGGGCTTCCAGACGACGGTGTTGCCCATCAGGGCCGGGGCCGTGGCCAGGTTGCCCGCGATCGCGGTGAAGTTGAACGGCGTGATCGCGTAGACGAAGCCCTCGAGTGGGCGGTGGTCCGTCCGGTTCCACACGCCGGGGCTGTTCGCGATCGGCTGCTCGGCCATGATCTGCCGCGCGAAGTGGACGTTGAAGCGCCAGAAGTCGATGAGCTCGCAGGCCGCGTCGATCTCGGCCTGGTGGCTGGTCTTCGACTGTCCGAGCATCGTGGCCGCGACCAGCCGGGCCCGCCACGGCCCGGCCACCAGCTCGGCCGCGCGCAGGAAGACCGCGGCGCGCTCGTCGAAGGGCAGGGCACGCCACGCCGGCGCCGCCGAGCGGGCCGCATCGACGGCGGCCGCGGCGTCGCTGCGGGTGGCGTTCCGGCCTGTGCCGAGCAGCAGGGCGTGGTCGTGCGGTGCCCGGACCTCGAACGCCTCGCCGTCACCGACGAGCGGCCGCCCCGCGACGATGTGCGGGAGGTCCGTCGCCACCGACGCGAGATCCGCGAGGGCCGCGTCGAGGGCGTCGCGCTCGGGGCTCCCGGGCACGTAGTCCAGCACGCGCTCGTTCACGGGGGTGGGCACTCGGGTGGTGGCGTCCATGGGGGCTCCTGGCATCACGACAGCGGAGAAATATCTATTACAGACTAGCCTAGTTGACAGATATTGGTACAAATTGTTCTACTAGACGAGATGCCGACGCGCCCGGATGCTCGAGCACGCAGTGAGAGGTGGAGACCCGTGACCACGACTGAGAGTGACGTCGCGACGTCGACGTCGGCGCACATCGAGCAGACGGAGCGGTACGCCGCGCACAACTACCACCCGTTGCCCGTGGTCGTCGCCGAAGGCAGCGGCGCCTGGGTCACCGACGTCGAGGGTCGGCGCTACCTGGACTGCTTGGCGGGCTACTCGGCGCTCAACTTCGGCCACGCCCACCCGCGCCTCGTGGCCTGCGCCACGGAGCAGCTGCAGCGGCTGACGCTGACCAGTCGGGCGTTCTACAACGACCAGTTCGGCCCGTTCGTCGAGGCCCTCGCGGGACTCACGGGCAAGCAGATGGTGCTGCCGATGAACTCCGGCGCCGAGGCTGTCGAGACCGCCATCAAGGTGAGTCGCAAGTGGGGCTACCAGGTCAAGGGTGTGGCTCCCGGCGCTGCCACCATCGTCACGATGCAGGGCAACTTCCATGGCCGCACCACGACGATCGTGAGCTTCTCCGACGACGACGAGGCGACCGCCGACTACGGACCCTTCACGCCGGGCTTCGTGAGCGTGCCGTACGGCGACCTCGCCGCCGTGGCCGAGGCAATCGACGACACAGTGGTCGCCGTGCTCTTCGAGCCGGTGCAGGGCGAGGGCGGCGTCGTGATGCCGCCGGCGGGGTTCCTCCGTGGCCTCCGTGACCTCTGCACCGAGCGCGGCGTGCTCATGGTCGCCGACGAGATCCAATCCGGCCTCGCTCGCACCGGGCGCACGTTCGCCTGCGATCACGAGGACGTCGTGCCGGACATCTACATCCTCGGCAAGGCACTGGGCGGTGGCCTCTACCCGGTGTCCGCGATCGCCGCGGACACTGATGTCCTCGGTGTCGTGCAGCCGGGCACCCACGGCTCCACGTTCGGCGGCAACCCGCTGGCCGCGGCCATCGGGCGCGAGGTAGTCGAGATGCTCGCCACCGGCGAGTTCCAGGCGCGCGCGCGGTCTCTCGGAGAGCGGCTGGAGCGCGGCCTCGCGCCGCTCGTCGGTGCCGGACTGCTCGCCGTTCGGGTCCGCGGGCTGTGGGCCGGAGTGGATGTCGACCCAGCACTGATGACCGGCCGGGAGGTCTGCGAGGCTCTGCTCGAGCGGGGCGTGCTGGCGAAGGACGCGCACGGCTCGACGGTCCGCTTCGCGCCCCCCATCGTGGCCAGCGAGGACGACATCGACCTGCTGGTCAAGGCGCTGCACTCCGTCCTGGACGAGCGCTGCCCCCTCCGAGCCGCCCGGCTCTAGTTCAGGGGAGTCACCGGAGAGATGACGTTGAGTGTCACGCGGTCATCGGCGACCGATCGCGGGTGTTTCGTCTGTGCGCCTGGATTCCAGATAAAAAACGAACGTTTCGTTTGACTCAGGATTTCGGCGGCCGGATCATCGTCGCGTGATCGACACCACAGGCGGTTCACCCACCGACCTCGACCGGCCCACCGGCGACCCGGACGTCATCGGAGTCCTCAGGGAGGCGAGCCCGGGGGAGACCAGGGTCGCTGCGACTCCCGCAACCGTGCGGCAGCTGGTCGCCCTGGGCTACGACATCGTCGTGGAGGCCGGGGCTGGCGCGAGATCCGGCTTCGACGACGCTTCCTACGTGGCGGCGGGCGCCGTCATCGGGGACCCGTTGCGTGCAGGCGTCGTGCTCGGCGTGAACGCGCCCACCGACGAGCAGCTCGAGGGGCTCCGCGACGGTGCGACCCTGATCAGCATCCTCGGCCCGGCATCGAACCCCGACGTGGTCGAGGCGCTGTCGCGGCGTCCGATCACCGCACTGGCGATGGACGCGGTCCCTCGCATCTCCCGCGCCCAGTCGCTCGACGTCCTCTCGTCGATGGCCAACGTGGCCGGCTACCGCGCCGTGGTCGAGGCCGCCCACGTCTTCGGACGCTTCTTCACCGGCCAGGTCACCGCCGCGGGGAAGATGCCGCCGGCCAACGTCCTGGTCGTGGGCGCCGGCGTCGCCGGCCTGTCCGCCATCGGTGTGGCCGGAAGCCTCGGTGCCGTGGTCAAGGCGACCGACCCGCGGCCCGAGGTCGCCGACCAGGTCCGTTCGCTGGGCGGCGAGTACCTGCCGGTCGAGTCCGCGGACGTGGAGGTGTCGGCGACCGGCTACGCCCGAGAGATGTCCGATGACTACGGCTCCCGCGCCGCGGCGCTCTATGCAGCCACGGTCCCTGGCATGGACGTCGTCATCACCACCGCACTCATCCCCGGCCGGTCCGCGCCGGTGCTGGTCACCGCGGAGGTCGTCGCCGCCATGAGGCCGGGCAGTGTCATCGTCGACATGGCTGCGGCCAACGGAGGCAACGTGGAAGGCACCGTCCCCGGCGCCGCGATCGTCACCGCCAACGGCGTCACGATCATCGGTTACACCGACCTCGCCGGCCGACTGCCGGCGCAGGCCTCGCAGCTCTACGGCACCAACGTGGTGAACCTGATGAAGCTGTTGACGCCGGAGAAGGACGGTCGGCTGGTCCTCGACCTCGAGGACGCCGTCCAGCGAGCGATGACGGTCGTGCGGCACGGCGAGCCGACCTGGCCACCACCGCCGGTACACGTCTCGGCAGCTCCCGCGGAGCCCCCCGCCGCCGATCCGGCGGTCGCCCCACCGTCGAGTGCGAGACGCAGTACGGCGGACCGCCTCGGCGGGACTCTGGCGCTCGGCTTCGCCCTCCTCCTCCTTGCGGCGCTCGCGCCCCCGACGCTGCTGCCGCACTTGACCGTCTTCGCCCTGGCGATCGTCATCGGGTTCTACGTCATCGGCCACGTGCACCACGCGCTGCACACCCCACTGATGTCGGTGACGAACGCGATCAGCGGCATCATCGTCGTCGGCGCCCTGCTCAACCTGGCCAACGACGAGCCGGCGGTGATCGTGCTCGCTGCCGCGGCGACGCTGCTGGCCTCCATCAACATCTTCGGTGGCTTCGCGGTGACGCGACGCATGCTCGCCATGTTCTCGAGGAGCTGACCATGACCATCGAGACTGCGAGCCAGGCGGCGTACCTGGTGGCCGCCCTCTTGTTCATCCTCGCCCTCGGGGGACTCTCCAGGCACGAGACCGCCGCCGTCGGCAACCAGCTCGGCATCGCCGGCATGGCGCTCGCGCTCGCCACGACGACTGCCGTGACGGTCCACGACAACGTCCCGGTCACGAACCTCGTCGTGCTCGTCGTCGCGACGGCGCTCGGCGGGGGCATCGGCCTGCGGCGGGCCCGGGTGGTCGAGATGACCGGCATGCCCGAGCTCATCGCGCTGCTCCACTCGTTCGTGGGCCTGGCTGCCGTGCTGGTCGGATGGAACGGCTACCTGCTCGTCGAGCACGCCGCCCACGGGGCAGAAGCGCTGGACCTGCAGTCCCAGGACATGCTCGGCATCCACCATGCCGAGGTCGTCATCGGGGTGTTCATCGGCGCGGTCACCTTCACGGGGTCGATCGTCGCGAACCTGAAGCTCTCCGCGAGGATCAGGTCGGCCCCGCTGACGCTGGCGGGCAAGAACCTCCTCAATCTCGGCGCCCTCGCCGCCTTCGTCGGGCTGACGGCGTGGTTCTGCGCCCGCCCGCAATTGTGGGTGCTGGTCGCGGTCACGGTCGTCGCGCTGGCCCTGGGCTGGCACCTGGTCGCCTCGATCGGCGGCGGAGACATGCCGGTCGTCGTCTCGATGCTCAACAGCTACTCGGGCTGGGCCGCCGCGGCGTCTGGCTTCCTGCTCGACAACGACCTGCTGATCATCACCGGTGCCCTGGTCGGCTCCTCGGGCGCGTACCTGTCGTACATCATGTGCAGGGCGATGAACCGCTCGTTCGTCTCGGTCATCGCCGGTGGCTTCGGCATCGTCGGCGTTCCGGCCGAGGACGGGGACGTCGGCGAGCACCGGGAGATGAGCGCGGAGCAGGTCGCCGGGCTGCTCTCGGGTGCGTCCTCGGTGATCATCACCCCGGGCTACGGGATGGCGGTCGCCCAGGCCCAGTACGGCGTCGCGGAGCTGACCCGGAAGCTCCGCGACCGGGGCGTGCAGGTCCGCTTCGGCATCCACCCGGTCGCAGGTCGTCTGCCCGGCCACATGAACGTGCTGCTCGCCGAGGCGAAGGTGCCCTACGACATCGTGCTCGAGATGGACGAGATCAACGACGACTTCCCGGCCACCGACGTCGTGCTGGTGATCGGCGCCAACGACACGGTCAACCCGGCCGCCGCAGAGGACCCCACCAGCCCGATCGCGGGCATGCCCGTGCTCACCGTGTGGGAGGCATCGAACGTCATCGTCTTCAAGCGCTCGATGGCCGTCGGCTACGCCGGTGTCCAGAACCCCCTGTTCTTCCGGGAGAACAGCTCGATGCTCTTCGGCGACGCCAAGGACCGCGTCGGGGACATCCTCCGAGCCATGTGACCGCACCGACGACCCGTCACGACCAACCGAGCAGAGGAGAAAGAGATGCCCGAACCCTGGTTCGCGACGTCACCCTTCGGGCTGGACCAGGCGCCCGAGGCGACCGGTCCGATGGACCCGTTGCTGTACCTGGTCCATGCCAAGACGGTCGGCACGTCCCGTTCCGCGTGCGGCCAGGATGCGAGTGGCTGGCAGAAGCACTGGGCCGCATTCGACACGGTGCCGCACGACCGGGCGTGCCCGGACTGCGCGGCCGCTGCGACCGTCGGCGTCGAGGCGTCCGCCTAGCCGCGAGGAGGGCGCGGGCGGCCCTGGTCGAACAGGGGCCCGACGTGCGCGGACCGGGCCTGCGCGCGGAGCTCGCCGTACAGGAACGGGGACCGGGCAGCGCCGATGACCACCACCCCCCTCCATAGGAGGTGGGCGACGTCGTGCGCCACGAGCTTCAGCAGAGCGGCCATGGGGGCCACGTCCTTTCGGTGCGATCCGTGTGATCGGTGAGACGTCATGACGACCTCGGCGTGAGGTCGTACTGGTCGCGAGCCTGGGACAGCTCGGCGAGGGTGCGCCGCACGACCCTCCTGGGACTGGCGGCAAGGCCGGCCCGGCGGCGGAGCCGGCGGCGCTCCCGCGGGGTGGTGCCGGCCCAGACGCCGTACTGGGCATCCGTGGTCACCGCGAAGGCGAGGCAGTCGCCGCGCACCGGGCAGCTCGCGCAGACGACGCGGGCCGCCTCGATCTGACGCTGCGCCCGGCTTCCTTCCCCGCGGGGGAAGAACAGCTCGGGATCTTCGTGGAGGCACCTGGCGTCCGTGCTCCATTCGTGCATGTCCGTGCGCCTCCCAGCAGTGTTCGACATAGAGAACCCCGATCATTATGACGAACATACGTCGTCGGGCTCCGGATGTGAAGTGACGCTTGACACGGGTCTTCCGGCGACCTACGGTGTTCGAAATCCTGATGAAGGTTCAGGATAATGAACAAGGGATCGACGTGCAGGCACTCGAGGGCATCAAGGTGATCGACGCGGCGACCATGGTGGCCGGCCCCCTGGGTGCGTCGATCCTGGGCGACTTCGGAGCGGACGTCGTCAAGGTGGAGCCGATCGGCGGTGACGAGTCGCGTACCTTCGGCCCGGGCCGCGACGGGATGAGCGGGGTCTACTCCGGGGTCAACCGGAACAAGAAGGCGGTCGCGGTGGACCTGCGGACCGCCGAGGGCCGCGAGGTCTTCCACCGCCTCCTCGCCGGCGCCGACGTCCTCATCGAGAACATGCTCCCCGCGGTCCGCGAGCGGTTCGGGCTGACCGCCGAGGAGCTCGAGGCACGCCATCCGCACCTGGTCGCGCTCAACGTCAGCGGGTACGGCGACCAGGGTCCGCTGGCCGGTCGGCCGGCGATGGACCCGGTCGCCCAGGCGATCACCGGATTCATGGCCGCGACGGGGCCGCGCGACGGTGACGCCATCAAGGCGGGACCGCCGATCGCCGACAGCTCTGCCGGATACCTCGTCGCCGTCGCCGCGCTCGTGGCGCTGTTCGCGCGGCAGCGGTCGGGAGCGGGTCAGAACGGATCGGTCTCGCTCGTCGGCGCGCTCTTCCATCTCCAGGCGCCGTGGTTCGGCCAGTACCTCTTCGCCGACTACGTCCAGGAACGGCCGGGCAACGCGAGCAACTTCTACGCGCCGTACAACGCCTACCGGACCAAGGACTCGGGACTGGTCCACGTGGTCGCGTTCAACGACCGGCACTTCGCCAAGCTCGTGAACGCGACCGGACAGCCCGAGCTCCTCGAGGACCCGCGGTTCGACACCGCCGCACATCGGCTCGCCAACGCGGCGGCGATCGACGCGGCACTCGCGCCGTGGTTCGCCGAGCACGACCGCGACGAGATCGTGGCGCTGCTGTCGAGCCACGACATCATCTGCGCCCCCGTCCTCGCCTACGACGAGGCGGTCGCCCACCCCCAGATCCGCGCGATGGACCTCGTGGTCGATGTCGCGCACGACGAGCTCGGTCCCCTTCGCATCCCGGGGATCCCGATCAAGCTCCAGGACACGCCGGGCAGCATCCGCCGGCCACCGACGTCCGTCGGGGAGCACAGCGTCGAGGTCCTCCTCGACCTGGGCTACTCGACGGAGGACGTCGATCGGCTGACGGCCGCGTCCGTCGTCCGATGACCACCGAAGCACTCACGAGAGGAACATGTAGATGAAGGTCGGAATCAGGATCCCGGGCGCAGGCCCGTGGGCTGGCCCCGATGCGATCACGGAGATCGCCCAATTCGCGGAGAAGGTCGGGTTCGACTCGCTCTGGATGACCGATCACGTCGCCCTGCCGACCAAGGTGGAGACGCCGTACCCCTACACCGCTGACGGCAAGTTCCTCTGGGCGCCCGAGACCCCGTACCTCGACTGCCTGACGTCCCTGACCTGGGCCGCGGCGGCGACCGAGAACATGGAGCTCGGTACGTCGTGCCTCATCCTGCCGTGGCGGCCCCTGGTCCCCACCGCCAAGACGTTGGTCAGCATCGACGTGCTGTCCCGCGGACGGCTCACGGTGGCCATCGGCGTCGGCTGGATGAAGGAGCAGTTCGAGGCGCTCGGCGCGCCCTTCAAGGACCGAGGGCGCCGGGTCACCGAGATGGTCGGGTTCATGCGCCACATGTGGGCCGAGGACGAGGTCGACTTCACCGGTGAGTTCTACGACCTGCACGACTTCAAGATGTACCCGAAGCCGGTGCGCGGCACGATCCCGATCTGGTTCGCGGGCTACAGCGACGCCTCGCTGCGCCGCATCGCCGCGATCGGCGACGGCTGGCACCCCCTGGCCGTCGGTCCCGAGGACTACGCGGGCTACCTGAAGACCCTCACGGAGCACGTCGAGAGCGCGGGCCGCGACATGAGCGAGATCACCCTGACGGCGCGACCGCTCCGCACGGCGCCGTACAACGCCGAGACCATCGAGGCCTACGGCGAGCAGGGTGTCAGCCACTTCATCTGCGACACCTCCTTCGAGCACGAGACGCTCGCCGAGGCGATGGACGAGCTCCAGGAGCTCGCCGAGGCCGTGCTCCCCACCGCACACCGGCTGTCCTGATCGGTGGTGACGGAGATGGAAGCACTGACAGACAAGGTGTCCCTCGTCCTCGACGGTGAGCTCGTCGAGGCATCGACCGGCGCCCGCTTCGACACGGTCAACCCGGCCACGGGCGCCGTCCTCGCGTCCGTCGCGGAGGCGTCGGCCGACGACGTCGACCGAGCCGTCCGATCCGGACATGCCGCTGCCCGGAAGTGGCAGCGCATGCGTCCTTCGCAGCGTGCTCGGCTGATGGTCCGCTACGCGGCCCTGGTCGAGCAGCACGGCGACGAGCTCGCGCTCCTGCAGACCCGCGACATGGGCAAGCCGATCCGTGAGTCGCAGGGCATCGACGTCCCGGTGATGGTCGAGACCCTGGAGTACTTCGCCGGTCTCATCACGAAGATCGAGGGCAGGACGACACCTGCTCCGGGACGGTTCCTCAACTACACCGTGCGTGAGCCCATCGGGGTGATCGGCGCGATCACGCCGTGGAACTTCCCGGCGGTCCAGGCGATCTGGAAGATCGCGCCGTCGCTCGCGATGGGCAACGCGGTCGTCCTGAAGCCGGCGCAGCTGGCCCCGCTGGTCCCGGCTGCGCTCGGCGAGCTCGCTCTCGAGGCGGGCTTGCCCGCCGGCCTGGTGAACGTCCTCCCCGGTCGCGGTTCGGTGGCCGGCAACGCGCTGGTCGAGCACCCCGGGGTCGGGAAGATCAGCTTCACCGGTTCGACCGACGTCGGTCGACAGATCGGCCGCTCGGCGTCGGATCGGCTGATCACGGCGTCCCTGGAGCTCGGTGGGAAGTCCGCGCTGGTCGCGTTCGGCGACTCCTCGCCCGCAGTCGTCGCCTCGGTCGTGTTCCAGGCGATGTACAGCAACCAGGGAGAGACCTGCACCGCTCCGAGCCGCCTGCTGGTCGAGCGGCCGATCTACGACGAGGTCATCGCCCTGGTCGTGGAGAAGGTCGAGGCGGCGCGGGTCGGCAACCCCGAGGACCGGGAGACCGAGATCGGACCGCTCGTCGACGCAGCGGCTCGCACGTCCGTCCACTCCTACGTGACGGCAGGCGTGGCCGAGGGGGCGACCCTCGCCGCCGGCAGCGCCGCGGACCCGTCCAGTGCCGCGCCGGGGTTCTTCTACCAGCCCGCTGTCTTCACCGACGTGACCGCAGGCATGCGGATCGCCCAGGAGGAGATCTTCGGGCCGGTGCTCTCGGTCCTGCCGTTCGAGGGCGAGGACGCGGCGATCGCACTGGCGAACGACACCATCTACGGACTCGGCGCGGGCGTGTTCACCCGTGACGTCGGTCGCGCCCTGAGGTTCGCGCAGACCCTCGACGCCGGGAACATCTGGGTCAACAGCTGGGGAGTGCTCAACCCCGCGTCGCCGTACAGCGGCTTCCGGTTCAGCGGACATGGCAGCGATCTCGGGCAGGCCACCATCGACGCCTTCACCAAGGAGAAGAGCGTATGGGTGCGACTGGACTGACCGCGCCCACGGTCATCTCGCGACTGCGGGCCGCCCGGGACCAGACGGACTGGCTCCCGGATCCCAGCTACTCCATGGTCAGGGACGCGCTCTTCGACCAGGATCCCCGGGGGGTCGCGATCCTGACGTCCGGGATCCACCAGTGCGGCGAGGTGACGTTCGGGGACATCCAGGACGCCGCCCGGCGCATCGCCGGGGCCTTGGCGTCCCGCGGGGTCGCGCCCGGCGACCGGGTCGCCGTGTACCTGGACCCGTCGCAGGCGGCCGCCGAGGTCGTGTGCGGTGTGCTGACCGCGGGAGCCGTGATCCTGCCGATCCCCCGGCTCCTCGGCGGGCACTCGGTCACCCACCGGCTGCGCGACGCCGGCGCGCGGGTCCTGGTCACGGATGCCGCAGGCAGCCGTCGGCTGATGGCGACCGAGGTCGCCACTGTCGGCGTCGCGGTGCTGACCGTCGACGGCTCGTCGGCCGACGACCTCCTCCAGGAGGCGAAGCGCTCAGCACCTGCCGAGCCGCACGTGCCCCGGATGGACGACCCCGCACTCCTGATGTACACCTCGGGGACCAGCGGGGAGCCGAAAGGGATCGTGCACGCCAACCGGGTGCTGCTCGGTCATGCCGGCGTCGACTTCGCCTTCGAGCTCTACCAGGAGGGCGACGTCTACTACGGCACCGCCGACTGGGGCTGGGTCGGTGGGCTGATGCTCGGTCTTCTGATCCCCTGGAGCTTCGGGGTGCCGGTGGTCGCGTTCCGGCAGCAGAAGTTCGATCCGGTCACGACCCTCGCCATCCTCGAGCGGTTCGGAGTGACGATCGCGTTCCTCCCGCCGTCGGTGCTCCGCCTGCTGGCGGCCCACGGCCAGGGTCCGCGCCGGCGACTCCGGGCGGTCGTCACCGGGGGTGAGCCGGCCGGCCGGTTCGAGATGGCCTGGGCGCGACGTCACCTGGCGGCCGCCGTCAACAAGGCGTTCGGACAGACCGAGGCGAACGGACTCATCGGGGACTCCGTGGTGCTCGGGTCCGTTGACGACGCCACCATGGGCGCGCCGTACCCGGGCCACACGGTCCGGCTCCTCGACGACTCCGGGGCGGAGGTCGCGCCCGGCGAGGTCGGGGAGATCGCGCTGCTCCTTCCTGACCCGGTCGCGATGCTCGGCATCTGGAGCGCCGAGCTGGAAGCGCCCACGGTGGTCGAGGAACGCTGGCACCGGACGGGCGACCTCGCCCGCCGCGCGTTCGGGCAGCGGCTCGAGTACGTCGGGCGGGCCGACGACGTGATCAAGAGCCGCGGCTATCGCATCGGACCCGCCGAGGTCGAGGAGGCCCTCAAGCTCCACCCCGCGGTCTCGGACGCCGCCGTCGTCGGCGTGTCCGACCCGCAGCTCGGCCAGCTCGTCAAGGCGTTCGTCCAGCTGGACCGCGCCGTGCTCGACGACTCGCTCGCGGGAGCCCTGCGCGAGCTGGTGTCCCGGACCGTGGGGCCGCACGCGCGGCCACAGGAAATCGAGGCCATCGAGCAGATGCCCCGGACCGAGACCGGCAAGCTCCTCCGTCGCGAGCTGCCCGCCCACGCCTGAGACGCGCCGACCCCGGCGCGTCGTGCCCGCAAGCCCAGCTCTCGGATCAACCAGCCCCATCACATGAGGAGATGAAATGAGATCACGTCTACTGGCTGCGCTCGGCGCAGGTGCGGCTCTCGCGCTGCTTGCCGCGTGCGGGAACGGCGGCGCGGACGGCGCGCGGCCCGGGGCCACCGGCAAGGCCGCGGGGGATGAGGTGACCGTCGGCCTGGTTGCTCCCTCCACCGGCGTCTACGGTCTGTACGGTCCGGTGCTCGGCGGCATCATGAAGGGCGTCTTCGGCCACGACGGGACCTCCGGGCTCACCTTCGAGCAGGCCGACGACGCCGGCGACCCGCAGACCGCCCTCACCAAGGTCCGTCAGCTGGTCCAGCAGGAGGGCGCAGACGTGATCGTCTGCTGCGTCAACGGCGCCGCGACGCTCGCCGTCGCGCCCTACCTGGAGAGCGTGGGTGTCCCTCAGATCGCCCCGATCCCCGGCCCGGGAGGCCTCGGCGAGTTCAGCACCGCCTACTCGGTCGGCTTCTACGCCCAGCAGCTGACGAAGCCGTTCGGGGCGTACGCCGCGCAGGAGCTCGGGTACAAGAAGGCCGTCATCATGGCGAGCGACTTCGTCCAGGGCCACGACGTGGCCGACGGCTTCAAGGAGGGCTTCACGTCGGCCGGCGGGACCATCGTCAAGGAGGTCTACCCGCCCCTCGACACCTCCGACTACGGGCCGTTCCTGAGCCAGATCTCCGACGCCGATGTCGTCTTCGGCTTCTTCGGAGGCGCGGACGCGGTCCGCTTCGTCAAGCAGTACGCGGCGGCCGGCCTGAAGGACAAGGCTCAGCTGATCGGGCTCGGGCCCATGGTGTCCCGCCTGGTCCTCGACCAGATCGGTGATGCCGCCGTCGGTGTCGAAGGGGTCTTCCACTATGCGGAGACCGGCACCGCGAGCCCCGCGGACGAGGCCTTCGCTGCTGCGGCCGCCGCCGCCGCACCGCCGGAGGTGACGCCGAACTTCGTCCAGGCGAACGCGTGGACGACCGCGAAGGTGATCGAAGAGGCCATCAAGGAGTCCCGCAGCTCCGGGGACTCCCTGACCGAGGCGATCGCCGGCACGCACGTCGACGCGCCGTGGGGTCCGTTCTCGTTCGACCCGACCACGCACTACCCGGTGCTCAAGGGACTCCTCTTCCAGGTCGTCAAGGGCCCGCAGCGCCTCGACCACAAGGTCCTCGCCACGTTCGAGGGCGAGAAGTAGCGATGGGGCAGTGGCTGGCGATCGTCGTCAACGGCCTGGCGTTCGGGATGCTGCTGTTCATCCTGTCGTCGGGACTGACCCTGATCTTCGGGCTCGGGCGCTACGTGAACCTCGCCCACGGTGCGGTCTACCTGCTGACGGCGTACCTGACGATCGAGACCTACACGCGGACCGGCTCGTACTGGGCCGCGGCGGGTGTCGCGCTCGGTTCGGCGGCGTTGGTCGGGGCCGTTCTCTACGCGGCGTTCGTGCGGGGTCGTGCCTGGCTCAGGGGAAATCCGTTGCCCCAGGTGCTGCTGTCCTTCGGCATCATCTACGTGATCGCGGACCTGACCCAGGCGCGCTACCACGGCCTGGCCCAGTCGCTGCCTCTTCCCACGTCGGTCTCCGGCTCCGTGACGGTGGCGGGAACCACCGTCACGGAGTACCGGTTGGTCCTCATCGCAGCGGGTGTCCTGGTGGCATCGGGACTCTGGCTGCTCCTGAGCCGCACGCTGTTCGGCTCCGCCGTGCGCGCCGGAGTGGACGACCACCAGATGCTGTCGGCGATCGGTCGCAACCCCGAGTGGCTCTTCGGGACGGTCTTCGCGCTCGGCTTCGCCCTGATCGGGGTGTCCGGGCTGCTCGGCTCGGCCTTCATCGGCGCCTCTCCCGGCGTCGAGTACACGATCATCCTCTACACCCTGCCGATCATCGTCGTGGGTGGCATGGGCAGCCTGTCGGGCGCGTTCGTCGCCAGCATCCTCGTCGGGGTGGGCGACTCGGTCGGCAAGGCGTACTTCCCCGAGGTCTCGCTGTTCCTCATCTTCGCGATCGTGGTGCTCACGCTCGCGTTCCGTCCGGAAGGGCTGGTGCGAAGTGCCTAGTCGTCCGCTCGTCATCGGCATCGTCCTCGCCGTGGTCGCGATCGCACTCGTGCGCAACGGGTCGAGTGGCTACGCGCTCTCGGTCTGGTCCCTCGCCATGGTCACCGGCGGACTGGGCATGAGCCTCAGCCTGCTCGTCACCCACGCCGGCATGCCCTCCCTCGCGCAGGCGGCCTTCTACGGCACCGGCGGCTATGCGGTGGGAGTCCTCGCCGTCCGCACGAGCCAGGACAACCTGTGGGTGGGCCTCCTGGTGGCTGCCGTGGTCGCAGGCGTCCTCGCCCTCGCCCTCGGCGCCGTCAGCCTGCGCACCCGTGGCATCTACTTCCAGATCATCACGCTGTCGTTCACTGCGATGATCTGGGGACTGGCGGTCAAGTGGCGATCGCTGACCGGAGGGGACGACGGCCTCGTCGGCATCTACCCGCCGAGCCTGTCGCCGCTTCCCGGGTACCTCGTCTCGCCACAGGACGTCTTCCTGTGCTCGGCGATCGCCCTCCTGGTCATCTGCCTCCTGGTCCGGACCGTGCGCCACTCCACGTTCGGGCACGTCCTGGTCGGCATCCGCGACAGCGAGTCCCGCATGGCGGCGCTCGGCTATCGCACCACTGCCTACCGCCTCGGCGCCTTCGTCATCGCCGGTGTCCTCGCAGCCATCCCGGGTGCGCTGCTCACCTACCAGCTCCAGTTCTCCAGCCCCGCCCAGCTGAACTTCGTCGTCTCCATCCAGGCCCTGCTCGTGGTGGTCCTCGGCGCCGGCACCCTGATGGGCCCTGCCCTCGCCGGGATCGGGGTCGTGTGGCTGCAGGAGCTCCTGCAGCGGCACACGAGCCACTGGCTGCTCGTGCTCGGCGGGATCTACATCGCTGTCGCGCTGCTCAACCCGCCTGTCCTCGCCCAGCGCGTCCGGCGCCGTCTGGCGCCGTCGCGCGGACGCCACGACGCGCCCGAAGGCTCGCTGGAGGTGGTGTCGTGATCGGCACGGGCCAGCACACTGCGGCGCTCGAAGCACACTCGGTCTCGGTGCGGCTCGGGGGCGTCCAGATCCTTCACGACCTGTCGATCTCGATCGACAGGGGCGAGCGGCGCGCGATCGTCGGACCGAACGGCGCCGGGAAGACGACCATGTTCAACGTCCTCGGCGGAGGCCTCCGTCCTGACTCCGGTCGCGTCTCCCTGAACGGTCGGGACGTCACCCGCTGGAACGTCAGTCGGCGGGCCTCGGCCGGCCTGGCGCGGACGTTCCAGGTGACCAACCTGATGCACACGATGAGCGTGGTGGACAACGTCGTCCTCGCGCTCGCCGCTTCACGACCGCGGGTACGTCGTGACGTGATCCGGCCGTTGCGGTCGAGATCGCTGGACGGATCGGCCGCGGAGCTCCTGGAGCGGTGGGGGCTGGGCGACAGGGGCAAGGCCCCGGTCGAAGCACTGTCGTACGGAGAACGGCGAGAGCTCGAGCTGGTCCTCGCGGTCGCCGGGTCCCCGGACGTCCTCATGCTCGACGAACCGGCGGCAGGTCTGTCGCCCGCCGAGACGGCGCGGGTCTGCGAGCTCATCGAACGGCTTCCCCGCAACACCAGCATCGTGCTGATCGAGCACGACCTCGACATGGCCCTCGCCCTTTCCGACACGGTGACGGTGATGGCCGAGGGGACCATCCGCGGGACTGGTCGCGCGGACGACCCGGGCGTCTCGGCGCTCGTGAAAGAGGTCTACCTCGGTACGGAACCCGTCCAGGAGGAGACACATGCTTGAGGTGAGGAGCCTGCGCTCCGGGTACGGCCACATCGAGATCGTCCGGGGCCTCGACCTGTCCGTCGCCCCGGGCGAGGTCGTCGCGCTCGTCGGCCGCAACGGTGCCGGCAAGTCCACCCTGGTGAACTCCCTCATGGGTTTCGTCCCGGCGCACGGTGGCTCGGTGCACGTGGAGGGTCGCGAGCTCACCCGGGCTGCACCGCACGTACGCAGCAGGGCGGGGCTCGCGGTCGTGCCGCAGGGACGACGCGTCTTCGGAACCCTCACGGTCGAGCAGACCCTCGACCTCGCCGGTCGTTCGGGCGGCTGGGACCTGGACCGGGTGGCGGCGGTCTTCCCACGGCTTGCCGAGCGACGGAACACGCGCGCTCGCAACCTCTCCGGCGGTGAGCAGAGTGCCCTCGCCATGGCGCGCGCCCTTGCGACCGGACCGCGAATCCTCCTGCTCGACGAACCGTCGGAGGGAATGTCTCCTCAGGTCCTGCGCGCGCTGTCGTCGGTGATCGCAAGCCTGCGCGACGACGGCGCCGGCGTCCTGCTCGTCGAGCAGAACCTCGCGTTCGCGCTGACCGTCGCCGATCGCGTCCTGGTGATGGCCCGGGGGCACATCGCCCTGACCATCGCTGGAGACGACGCACGCGCGGACCCTGACTCGCTCTCGCGGCACCTGGTGCTCCAGTCCGTCGCGACCGAGACCTGACTTCACCACACGACATCACAGAGAGAAAGGGAGTGATCACCGTGCGCAGGTTCTGGCACGTGGGCATCAATGTCACCGACATGGATGCCACGATCGAGTTCTACGAGAAGATCGGCTTCGAGGTCGTCCAGGACAAGGAGGTCGACGACGCCAACCTGGCTCGAGCCTTCATGTTCGACGGCGCGAGCAAGCTGCGCTTCGCACACATGCGCCTGCCGAACGACTCGGCCGACGAGGCGCTGCTCGACCTGATCCAGTGGCACGACGAGCGGGCGGCAGGCCGTTCGCAGACCGACCTGATCCACCCGGGTCTGTGCCGGTTCTCGATCCTGACCGATGACATCCAGGGTGAGTACGACCGGCTGAGTGCCACGGGAGTGAAGTTCCTGTCCGAGCCCCAGGCCGTGATGGACGCCGACGGGACGACGGGATGGAAGCTTCTCTTCGCCGAGGACCCGGACGGGACGCTGTTCCACTTCGTGGAACTGGTCGGTGCCGATACCGTCGACTGACCAGATCACGAGGAGGCACGACGAGTGAGCACGGATGAGAGCCGGTCACCGGAGCAGAACGACACGGAGTCTGCGGAGGCGCCCACGGGACTCGTACCCGCGGTGACCCGAGCGACCCGGGTTCTGGACGCACTCGTGCGCAGCCGCAACGGGGCCAGCCTCACCGAGCTGGCAGAGCGATGCTCCCTGGCGAAGAGCACCGCTTCCAACCTGCTCAGGACGATGGTCGCCGAGGACCTGGTGAGCTACGACCAGCAGACGCGGCGTTACAACCTCGGCTCGGTGCTGATCGAGTACGGCGTCGCGGCGATCACCCGGACGACGGCCGTGACCGAGGCGCGGCCCTACATGGAACGCCTCGCCGAGCAGAGTGGGCTGGCGTGCCTCGCGATCCAGCCGATGCCTGATGGTCACTTCACGGCGATCGCCAAGATCGAGAGCCGCAAGGCCATCAAGATCACGATCGAGGTGGGTGAGCGGTTCGACCGCACCGCCCCGCTGCTCGCCAGGCTCTCGGCGGCCTGGGGGACAGCGCCGGCGCCGCGCGGCGTCGACAAGGCCGTCCTCGCCGAGATCCGGAGCCAGGGTTTCGGCGTGGCATGGGGGGAGTACCGACCCGAGCTGAACGTGATCGGCTTCCCGGTGTTCGACCGGGACGAGCAGCCCTGCCTGTACATCGCCCTCCTCGCGATGGGGTCCGACCTCACGGACGCCAGCGTCCAGGAGATGTCCGAGTACATCGTGGAGGCTGCTCGCTCCATCACCGTCAGCAGCGGCGGGAACCTCCCTACTGACTATCCGACCGCCGGCACCCGGAGCGACCTGGTCGGCTGAACCTGGCTCGCGGCCCTCGAGGCGTCACCCACCGTGATGGACGTCCTCGGGTCCTGTTGCCCTGCCCTCACACGCATCCAAGGAACTGGAGAATCGACATGACTTTTCACAAGATCGCCATCATCGGTGGGACCGGCCCGCAGGGCCGGGGGCTCGCGCTCTGGCTCGCCCGCGCCGGACACACGGTCGTCGTCGGGTCCCGCTCGGCCGAGCGAGCCGCTGAGGCGGCCGCGGAGATCGAGGCGCGGAGCGGCGCGCAGGTCACCGGCACCGACAACGAGGGCGCGGCGAGCTCAGCAGAGGTGGTGTTCATCGTGGTCCCGTGGGACGGCCACGAGGCGCTGGTCAGGGCGCTGGCGCCAGTGCTCGACGGGAAGGTCGTCGTCAGCTGCGTCAACCCCCTCGGATTCGATGCCCGGGGTGCCTACGGGCTGGTCGTCGCGGAGGGCAGCGCTGCCGAGCAGACGCAGGGCCTCGTGCCCGGAGCTCGCGTGGTCGGCGCCTTCCACCACCTGTCCGCGGTCTCGCTCTGGGAGAGCGAGGAGCCGCTCGACCACGAGGACGTCCTCGTGTGCGGCGACGACGCCGAGGCGAAGTCCCTCGTGCTCGAGCTCGCTGCTGCGGTGACCGGGCGGGCAGGGATCGACGCCGGGGCCCTGCGCCTCGCCGGCCAGCTCGAGCCGTTGACGGCCGTGCTCATCGGGGTCAACCGCCGGTACAAGACGCGTTCCGGCGTCGCGATCGTGGGGATCGACCGTTGATCGACGAGCTGCGTGAGTACGTCGCTTGCCCGGGGCGCGCGGACCGGCTGCACCGGAGGTTCGCCGAGCTCACCTTCGAGCTGTGGGAGGAGATGGGCCTCGACGTCCGTGGCTTCTGGAACGTCGTCGACGACCCCGGCCGCATCGTCTACCTCGTCAGGTTCCCGAGCGTGGAGGCCGCCCGAACCCACTGGACGCACTTCAGCACGGATCCTCGCTGGCTCGCGATCAAGGCCGCCACCGAGCAGGACGGGCCGTTGATCGAGTCGATCAACGTCACCTACCTGAGCGCGCCGGACTACGCCGCTTCCTGAGCGTCCGGCTCTTGACCATGGCATCGCCCTGTCCATAATCTGTTCACAATGATGATCGAAGTTCAGTAAAATGAAATGAGTGCTCTCATGATCACAGGCATCCAGCTGCACGCGTGGGCCGGCGCGCCCGAGATGGTCGCCGTCGCGGAGATGGCCGCCCAAGAGTTCGAGACCGTCTGGGTGACCGACCAGCTCCAGTCCCGCAGCGTCGCCGCCGTGCTCGGTGCGGTCGCAGCGCGGACGGGGGTCGGCGTCGGGACGGCAGTGACGTTCCCCTTCGGCCGCAACCCGATCGAGCAGGCGTCGACCATGGCCACCCTCGCCGAGTTCATGCCGGCCGGCCGCCGGGTCAGCATGGGCATCGGGACCGGGGGTGGCCTGGTCAGCGCCCTGATGCCGCGCGAGAGGCCCGTCGACGCGGTCGCCGAGCTCATCACCCTCTGCCGTGCGCTGTGGCGCGGGGAACAGGTGCGCCTCGGCGACTACCCGCTGACCTGCGCCCGGCTGCGGATGCGTGAGGAGGGCAAGGTCGACTTTCCCTGGGTCGACGACGCCGATGTCCGTGTCATCGTGGCCGGTACCGGACCGAAGGTCCTCGAGATGGCCGGCGAGCTCGCCGACGGCGTCATCTGCGCCAGCAACTTCCCGGCACACAGCCTCGCGGCCTTCCGTTGCGGTCAGTTCGACTCGATCAGCAACCTCGACAGCCTGGAGCTGGGTCGCGCCAGGAGCGAGCGGCCGGACTTCGCCCGGATCTACGGTGTCAACATCTCGGTCTCGCTCGACCGGGACGCCGCCTGTGCCGCGGCTCGGCGCCAGGCGACCTTGATCGTGAGCCAACAGCCGCACGAGAACCTGGAGACGGTCGGCTTCGAGCAGGCGGACTATGCCGCGACGCGCGAGGCGGTCCACAACGGGGAGAGCGTCGCCCGCGCCGCGGAGCTCCTGCCCCAGCACATCGCGGACCACCTGATCGTCTCGGGCACTCCGGACGACTGCGTGTCCGCGCTCGGCGAGCTGCTCGACTTCGCGAAGGCCGCCGGCTTCACCGAGGCCTATGTCGGCGCGCCCGTCGGTCCTGATCCGCGCGAGGCCGTCGAGCTCCTCACCACCCACGTCCTCCGGGGGTTGATGTGAGCGTGGTGACCACCGGCTCGCAGGAGCTGTGCCGTCTCGAGCTCGATGCGCCGACGGCGACCATCTCGCTCAACCGACCCGAGGCGCGCAACGCGCTCGACCTCGGCCTGCTCGAGGCGCTCATCGGGCGCCTCGAGGAGTGCATCGCGGCCGGGATCTCCGTCCTCGTGCTCCGCGCCGAAGGGTCGGCCTTCTGCGCCGGTGCCGACATCCGGTCCGACGACGGCACCGCGAGTGGCAGGCCCGGCAGGCGTCGCCAGCTGATCGAGGACGCCATCACCCTGGTGAGCTCGTTCCCGGTCGCCATCGCCGTCGTCCAGGGCCCCGCCGTGGGTGGCGGTTGGGGCCTGGCGTTCGCCGCGGACGTCGTGCTGGCGGACGAAGGGGCACTGTTCAAGTTCCCCGAGCTCGCCCTCGGCTTCCTCCCACCGGAGCCGATCGTGCGCCGGTTCGTCGAGGCCGCCGGGCCGGTCCGCTCGCTGCGTCTGCTCGGTTCGGGGGAGTCCTTCCGAGCCGACGACGTCGCGCTCCACGGGCTCGTCGAGCCGGTGCCGCGCGACCTGCTCGACAGCCGGGCACACGAGCTCGCCGCCCT
Organism: Nocardioides sp. URHA0032; assembly: GCF_000620645.1. Taxonomy (GTDB): domain Bacteria; phylum Actinomycetota; class Actinomycetes; order Propionibacteriales; family Nocardioidaceae; genus Nocardioides. The sequence continues at coordinate 182,472 of NZ_JIAV01000020.1, forward strand.
GTTCTCCCGCGCGGCTCCTGACCTCCTCGGCGTCCTGAAGCAGCAGATCACCTCTTCCTCAGCACGAGAAAGGAACAACGATGAGTGACACCGCCACGCTCGAGACCGACGACCAGGTCGAGCTGCGCCGTACCGCCCGAGCCCTGTTCGCCAAGCAAGCGCCGGAGCGGGACGTGCGGATCTGGGACGAGGAGGGTTCCTACCCCGGATCGCTCTACGAGGAGATCGCCCGGCTCGGCTGGTACGACATCGTCGCTGACGGCCCGATCGACGGGACGGCCGGCCTCCTGACCTCGTTGTGCGAGGAGATCGGTCGGTCGAGCTCTGACCTCGTGGCACTCTTCAACCTGAACCTGAGCGGCATCCGCGACCTCCAGCGCTGGGGCACCCCCGAGCAGCAGGCCAGGTACGCGGCGCCCGTGCTGCGCGGTGAGGGCCGGTTCTCCATCGCGGTGAGCGAGCCCGACGTCGGGTCCGACGCGGCCAGCGTGGTCACGCGTGCCGAGCCCGTCCGGACGGGCGAGGCGGGATGGATCCTGACTGGTCAGAAGACCTACTGCGAGGGCGCCGGCCTCCCGGGCGCCGTGATGGAGGTGCTCGCGAAGGTCGGCGACGGAGGGCGGAAGCGTGATCACCTGGCCGTGTTCCTGGTGCCCGTCGACTCGCCCGGCGTCGAGGTCCGGCGGATGCCGGCGCTGGGCCGCAACATCAGCGGGATCTACGAGGTCTTCCTGGAGAACGTCGCCCTGCCCGCCGACGCGCTGCTGGGCGAGGTCGGCCAGGGCTGGCAGATCCTCAAGGAACGTCTCGTGCTGGAGCGGATCATGATCAGCTCGGGCTTCGTCGGCAGCTCGAGCGCGGTCATCGACATGACCGTGGCGTACGCGAACGAGCGGGAGCAGTTCGGCAGGACGATCTCGTCCTACCAGGGGGTCTCCCTCCCTCTTGCGGAGATGCACGTGCGGCTCGACGCGGCGCGCTGCGCGGTGCGCAGGTCGGCGGACCTCTTCGACCGGGGCCTGCCGTGCGAGGTGGAGAGCACGATGGCCAAGTACCTCTGCGGTCAGCTCTACGCCGAGTCGTCGGCGCTGGCCGTGCAGATCCAGGGTGCCTACGGCTACGTGCGGGACCATGCGCTCCCGATGCACCACTCGGACGGGATCATCGCGCGCGTCGTGGCCGGTCCGCCGTCACTGCAGCTCGACTACGTGGCGCGGTCCATGGGCCTGCGTGTCGGCTCGTGAGCGCCCCGGGGTTGCGGCGCGCGCTCGCCCGGGTCACGGCGGGGAAGGCGATCGACCGCGCGGAGGCCGAGGTGTTGCTCTCGGCTCGCGACCAGGACCTGGACGTCCTGTGCGCCGCGGCAGCGGGCATCCGCGACGCCGGCCTCGCGGCCGCCGGCCGTCCCGGCCTGGTCACCTACAGCCGCAAGGTCTTCATCCCGCTGACCCGGCTCTGCCGCGACCGTTGTCACTACTGCACGTTCGCGACCACTCCGGGTCGCGTGGAGGCGCCCTACCTCTCGCCTGACGAGGTGCTCGAGATCGCCCGGCGGGGCGCCGAGCTCGGGTGCAAGGAGGCGCTGTTCACCCTCGGTGACCGCCCCGAGGATCGCTGGGGCGCTGCGCAGACCTGGCTGGACGAGCGCGGGTACGAGGACACCCTCGGCTACGTGCGGGCCATGGCGATCCTGGTCCTCGAGGAGACCGGCCTGCTTCCCCACCTGAACCCGGGTGTCATGACGTGGGCCGAGCTGCAGCGGATGAAGCCGGTCTCGGGCTCGATGGGCCTGATGCTCGAGTCGACCGCCACCAGCCTGTGGGCCGAGCCCGGCGGTTGCCACTACGGCTCGCCCGACAAGGAGCCGGCGGTTCGGCTGCGCTCGATCGAGGACGCCTCACGCAGCAACATCCCGTTCACGACCGGGATCCTGGTGGGTATCGGCGAGACGCTCGCCGATCGGGTGGAGTCGCTGTTCGAGCTGCGGCGGATCGCGCGCCAGTACGGCGCGATCCAGGAGGTGATCGTCCAGAACTTCCGTGCGAAGGACGACACGGCGATGCGCCTGGCTCCCGACGCGGAGGTCGAGGACTACCTCGCCACCGTCGCACTGGCGCGCGTCATCCTCGGGCCACGGATGCGCATCCAGGTTCCGCCGAACCTGAGCGACCCGGCCGAGTGCACCCGGCTGGTCGCTGCGGGGATCGACGACTGGGGTGGGGTCTCCCCCCTCACCCCGGACCACGTGAACCCGGAGCGGCCGTGGCCCCAGATCGAGGCGCTTGCCGAGCTCACCTCCCGGGCCGGCTTCACTCTCGGCGAGCGGCTGGCGATCCAACCCGAGTACCTGCTCGACCCCGAGCCCTGGGTGGACAACCGGGTGCTGCCGTTCGTACGCGCGCTGGCGGACCCGGTCACCGGGCTCGCTGCCGACATCCTTGCCGAGGGCCGACCGTGGCAGGTTCCCTCCGCCGAGGTGTTGTCGAGCGGGCGGACCGACCTCCATCTGGGCATCGACGACGAGGGTCGTCGCACGATCGCCCGTGGCGACTTCGCCGCTGCCTTCGGTTCGTGGGACGTGCTCGCCGAGGAGATCGACGAGCGCCACCTGGACGCTCGCCACAGCAGGCCGCCGGCGCGGATCGACGCCGACGTCCTCGAAGCGCTCCGCGCCGCCGAGCGCTCGCCCGGCGACCTCAGCGAGAAGCACGCCCTGACGCTCGTCCATGCCGACGACCACGACCTGGACGCCTTGTGCTCGCTGGCGGACGCGGTGCGCCGCGACACCGTCGGCGAGGCCGTCACCTACATCGTCAACCGGAACCTCAACTTCAGCAACGTCTGCTACGTGGGCTGCCGCTTCTGTGCCTTCGCGCAACGCGCCACCGACGCCGACGCCTATCGCCTCTCCCTCGAGGAGGTAAGGGCTCGCGTCGCCCAGGCCTGGGAGGTCGGGGCGACCGAGATCTGCATGCAGGGCGGCATCGACCCCGGGCTGCCGAGCGACTTCCACCTCGACCTGGCGCGCGAGGTCAAGCGCACCAGTCCTGACATCCACCTGCACGCGTTCTCACCGATGGAGGTGATCAGCGGCGCATCGAGGATGGGCATCTCGGTGGAGGAGTGGCTCGCGGAGGCCAAGGCCGCCGGACTGGACTCCATCCCGGGCACCGCTGCGGAGATCCTCGACGACGAGATCCGGTGGATCCTGACGAAGGGCAAGCTGCCTGCGTCCGAGTGGGTGCGGGTGGTGAGCACGGCGCACCGCCTCGGCATCCCGTCGACCGCGACGATGATGTACGGGCACGTCGACGAGCCGCGCCACTGGGTCGGGCACCTGCGCCTGCTGGCCCGTCTCCAGGACGAGACGGGTGGCTTCAGCGAGTTCGTCCCGCTCCCCTTCGTCCACCAGAGCTCGCCGATCTACCTGGCCGGCGTGGCACGCCCCGGACCCTCCCGGCGCGACAACCGGGCAGTGCACGCGATGGCTCGTCTGCTGCTCCACGGCCGGATCGACAACATCCAGTGCTCGTGGGTCAAGCTCGCGCCGGACGAGTGCGTGGAGCTCTTGGCGGCAGGTGTGAACGACCTGGGCGGGAGCCTGATGGAGGAGACGATCAGCCGGATGGCCGGCTCGTCGAACGGCTCGATGAAGACGATCGCCGAGATCCGCGAGATGGCGACGCTGGCCGGGCGCCCGGCACGGCAGCGTGACACGACGTACGGGCCTGTCAGTACCGAGCGTGCCGCGGCAGCCGAGTCGTTCGACGTCAGCGCTCCGCGGGTTCTCCCGGTCAGCGTCGGCTTCGTCGGTTCGCCATGAGTGACTCCACGGTGCTGCTCGTGCCGCAGAAGAACCTCGACCAGGCGAAGAGCAGGTTGACCCTGCCGCGCGCTCGCCGGCGGCAGCTGGCGGTCGCGATGCTGCGAGCCGTGCTGACCAGCGCGACCGCGGCAGGGTTCGCAGCGGTGGTGGTGGTCCTCGACGAGCCGGACGACGAGCGGGAGGTCGCCGACCTCGACGTGACCGCGTTCCACCCGGGGTGCCACGGGCTGAACGCCTCGCTCGCCGCCGCCGACGAGGCCGCACGCACGTGGTACGGCCCGGTGCGCCTGGCGGTGGTGCCGGCGGACCTGCCGCTCGTGACCCCCGGGCTGCTCGACCTCTCGCTGCGGGCGGCGGAGCCGCACGCCCGGGCGTTCATCGCGGACCGGTCGTCGACGGGGACGACGCTCCTGTTCGCCGGAGCCGGCGTCGCGCTGCGGCCCGCCTACGGTCCGGGCTCCGCGGCCGCACATGCCGCCCAGGGCGCTTATCGAATCGACGACGCTGACCTCGACCTCCTCCGGCGCGACGTCGACGACCTGACGGACCTCGCGGCGGCGAACATCCATTTCCGACACACAGAACGATGGGGAGAGCAGCGTGAAGCTCTTGGACGGCAGGACAGCACTCGTCACCGGCGGGGCGCAGGGTCTCGGTCTGGCGACCGTGGAGGCATTCGTTGAGGCGGGTGCGCAGGTGGTCATCGCGGACCTCGACCTGGAGCACGCGCGTGCGGCAGCGGACGCCCTGCGGGACCGGGGAGCGGCGGAGGCGGTCCGCTGCGACGTGCAGGACGGCGACGAGGTGGGCGCTGCCGTTGCGACCGCTGTCGCGGTCTTCGGCTCCCTCGACGTCATGGTCAACAACGCGGGGATCGCGCGGGACGCAACCATGCGGCGGATGACCGAGAGCCAGTTCGACCAGGTGATCTCGGTGCACCTGAAGGGCTGCTGGAACGGCCTGCGGCACGCCGCCGCCGTGATGCGCGAGCAGCGATCGGGCTCGATCATCAACCTGTCGTCGATCTCCGGGAAGGTCGGCTTCGTCGGCCAGACCAACTACTCGGCCGCCAAGGCCGGGATCGTCGGCATGACCAAGGCCGCCGCCAAGGAGCTGGCACACCTGGGCGTCCGTGTGAACGCCGTCCAGCCCGGCCTGATCCGGACGGCGATGACCGAGGCGATGCCGCAGCACATCTGGGACACGAAGCTGGCCGAGATCCCGCTCCAGCGTGCGGGCGAGCCGTCCGAGGTGGCCTCCGTGAACCTGTTCCTCGCGTCCGACATGTCGTCGTACCTCACCGGGACCGTCACCGAGGTCACCGGCGGACGGTACATGTGAGATCGGGCCGACGTGGCGCCCCGGGGCGGCGGCCGCTGCCGCATGCCGGAACATTTCGCGGGACGCCTGTGTTCGAAATAATGATGCAAGTTCAGGATAGAGAACGAAGGACGTCATGATCCTCCTCGGTTACCGTGACCGGAACGTGCACGAGCTCATCGGTCACGCGGTGGCCGTCCGGGCGGGGAGCTACCGGCGCGTCGGCGTCGAGGTCCGGGCGGTGTCCGGCGCCGAGCACCCCGACGCAGCGCTCTCCGCAGGCCTGGGTGGGTCGCTGGTGGAGACGCTCAACGGCCAGCGGAGCTGGCGGGCTGCGCTCGTGCACACCCTGCACCCCCTGTTCTGGGGGTGGGGGCGCCCCGGCACCTCGTGGTCCGATGCCGGACGGGTCGCCGGTCACCCCCACGGATCGATCGTCTGGGCGTTCACGGAGAAGGTGCTCGGCGACCGCGGCGTCGCCACCGAGGCTCTCGACGTGCAGCGCTTCCCGGTCGGGACCGAGGGGGACCGCCAGCGCCTCGAGGCGCTGAGGGCCGGCGCCGTCGACGTCGCCGTCGTGGGCACGGCGTTCGCGCCCAGCGCCCTGGAGCGGCTGGGGCTCGTCCAGCTCGTGTTCTTCGGGGACGAGATCAGGTTCCCGACCGCCGGGGTCGCCGTCGACACGGAGCTCGTCCCCCCGGACGACCCGGGGGTGCGAGCGGTGGTGGAGGCGCAGCGAGAGGCCCTCGGCCTGATCCGGTCCCAGGCGCCGGTGGCGGTCGACGCCGCCCTCGAGCTCCTGCCGGGCGCGACGCGCGAGGACGCAGAGGGTCTGCTCAGCCACTACCTGGCCCCGCAGTACGGCCCGGCCCGCACGGACGTCGACGCCGTCGGCGGCGACGCGATCGCCTGGCTCTCGCAGGTCCTGACCGCGGCGCCGGGTCCGGCGCAGACCTTCTACGAGGAGATCCGATGACGTCGGCACGACGTGAGCAGCTGGTGGTCGAGGCGACGCACGCAACCAAGGGCCTCGCCGTCACCGCGCGCAGCCACGGGTTCACGATCGACGAAGCCGAGAAGTACGGCGGGCACGACGCCGGTGCGAATCCGGTCGAGCACATGCTCGCCGGTCTCGCAGCCGCCTCGCTGGTGGTCCTCCGGATCCTGGGCCAGCCCGACATCGCCGCTGCTGCGCGGCTCACGATCTCGGCGACCCTGAACGTCGATCGGGTGATGGGGGTCGACGACGGGGCCGCGTTCGACCTGATCACCCTCGACTGGGAGGTCGAGGACGAAGACCACGCCGCACGGCTGCGCCGGGTCCTTCCGGACCTGGCAGCGCGCCGGCCAGGACAGGCGCTCGTCGACGGCGCGGCGGTCGTCGTCGAGGAGATCACAGCTCGTTCATGAGCCCGGTCGCGAGGGAGCGACTGTCGGCTGCACGGAAGCAAGCAAGGAGACGAGTCGGGAGCTGATCCCGAGTCGAAGGTGGAGATGGCAATGACAGCAGAGACCCTGGACCCCCAGGCGAGGACGATCCCGGCACCGGTCAACGGCGTGCCGAGGCCAGCAGTGCCGGCGGAGCCTGTCGCCGGGGACGCGCGTGACGAGGCGACCGTCGAGCCTCTGCGGGGGGTGGCCCGGACGATCGCGGCGAACATGGACCTGAGCCTGGGCGTCCCGACAGCGACGAGCGTGCGGACGGTGTCCGCGAAGGTCCTGGTCGAGAACAGGGCCGCGATCAACGAGCACCTCGGCCGTACGGTCGGCGGCAAGCTCACGTTCACGCACCTGATCGGCTGGGCCCTGGTCAGGTCCCTGCGGACCTTCCCAGGGATGAACGCCCACTACGAGGAGCAGGGTGGGCGGCCGGTGCTCGTCACGCCGGCGCACGTGAACCTCGGTGTCGCGGTCGACGTCGTCCGGGCGGACGGAACACGGACCCTGGTCGTGCCCAGTGTGAAGCGCGCTGACGAGATGGGCTTCCGCGAGTTCGTCGACGCGTACGACGACCTCGTGCGGCGCGCCGGCCGGAACGCGCTCGTGCCGGCGGACCACGCCGGCGCCACGCTGTCGCTCACCAACCCCGGAGGGGTCGGCACCCAGCAGTCGATTCCCCGGCTGATGGCCGGACAGGGCCTGATCATCGGCGCGGGATCACTCGAGGTCCCCGCCGGATACAGCGGAGCGTCCGGGCACGCCCTGGCTGACCTCGGCGTCGGGCCGGTCATCACCCTGACGAGCACCTACGACCACCGCGTGATCCAGGGTGCGGCGTCGGGTGAGCTGCTCCGCGCGGTCGACCGGCTGTTGAACGGTGCCGACGACTTCTACGAGGAGATCTACGCGGTCCTCAAGATCCCGTACGCCCCGGTCGAGGCGGCCACGGACGTCTACGTCCGCGAGGACTCCGAGGTCGGCCGGCAGGCGCGCGTCCAGGCGCTCATCGAGGCGTACCGGATGCGGGGACACCTGATCGCCGACGTCGATCCCGTCGCCTACCAGCAACGCTCCAACCTGGACCTCGCGCTCTCGAGCCACGGGCTGACCCTCTGGGACCTCGATCGGGAGCACGTCGCGGGTGACCTCGGCGGCTCGGGTCCCCGCCGACTACCGCTGCGCGACATCCTGAGCATCCTGCGCGACGCCTACTGCCGGACCCTCGGGGTCGAGTACATGCACATCGCAGACCCGGTCCAGCGGCGCTGGTTCCAGGAGCGGCTCGAGAAGCCGTACCGGCGCCCGAGCCACGAGCAGCAGGTCCGCATCCTGGCGAAGCTCAACCAGGCCGAGGCGTTCGAGACGTTCCTGCAGACCAAGTACGTCGGTCAGACGCGGTTCAGCCTGGAGGGCTCGGAGGCGCTGCTCCCGCTGCTCGACGAGCTGATGAGCGAGGCTGCTGTCGAGGGGTTCGACGGCGCGGAGCTCGCCATGGCCCACCGGGGCCGCCTGAACGTCCTGACGAACATCGCGGGCAAGCGGTTCTCGGAGCTCTTCCGGGAGTTCGACGGGACCCAGGAGCTCGACGGGTCCGGTGACGTGAAGTACCACCTCGGCACGTCCGGCGTGTATCGGGGCCTCCAGGGGCAGGAGCTGCCGGTCCACATGACCGCGAACCCGTCGCACCTCGAAGCCGTCGACGCCGTCCTGATGGGCACCACCCGGGCGCAGCAGGACCGGAGGGGGAGCCGGAGCTCGACGCTTCCGGTGATCATCCACGGTGACGCCGCGATGGCCGGGCAGGGTGTCGTCAGCGAGACCGTTCAGATGTCCAAGCTGGCCGCCTACGACATCGGCGGCAGCATCCGGATCACGGTGAACAACCAGATCGGTTTCACCACCCTGCCGAGCGACGCGCGGAGCTCGACGTACGCCACGGACGTCGTGAAGGCGGTGCAGGCGCCGGTCCTCCACGTCAACGGTGACGACCCCGAGGCAGTCGTGCGCGCCGCGCAGCTCGCCTTCGACTACCGCCAGACCTTCCACCGCGACGTGGTCATCGACCTCATCGGGTACCGCCGTCGCGGCCACAACGAGGCCGACGACCCGTCGATGACACAACCGGGGATGTACGACCTCATCGGTGGCAAGGCCAGCGTGCGGAGCGTGTACCTCGACGCACTCCTTCGCCGTGGCGACGTGAGCCAGGCAGAGTTCGACGCCGCCCACCGCGACTTCGAGACCGTCCTCGAGCAGGCGTTCGCGCAGGCGCGTGAGGACGAGCGGCGGCCCGCGCCGCCCGAGGAGCAACGCTCGGGGGCTCCGGCGCCGGACTCGACCCGACCGACCGTGCACGACCTGGGCCGACTGGCCGAGGTGATCACGACACCGCAGGCCGGCTTCGTCCCGCATCCGCGGGTGGCGAAGCTGCTGGCGAAGCGACGGGAGTCCGTCCTCACCGGCGAGCTCGACTGGGCGACCGGTGAGCTGCTCGCCCTGGGCAGCCTGGCGCACGAGGGCACTCCGGTCCGTCTGGTCGGCCAGGACTCCGGTCGCGGAACGTTCGCGCAGCGGCACGCCCTGGTCTACGACCGCCTGACCGGCGCGCGCTGGTCGGCACTGGAGGCCGCCGCCGCGGACGGAGTTCGCGCAGGCGTCCACGACTCGTTCCTGAGCGAGTACGCCGCGATGGCCTTCGAGTACGGCTACTCGGTGGAGAGCCCCGAGTCCCTGGTGCTGTGGGAGGCGCAGTTCGGTGACTTCGCGAACGGTGCCCAGATCGTCGTCGACGAGTTCCTGTCGTCCGCCGAGCAGAAGTGGGGGCAGCGCAGCTCACTGGTGCTGCTGCTGCCGCATGGGCTCGAGGGCAAGGGCCCCGACCACTCGTCGGGCCGGATCGAGCGGTTCCTGCAGCTCTGTGCCGAGAACAACATGATCGTCGCTCAGCCGACCACGCCCGCGTCGTACTTCCACCTGCTCCGCGAACAGGCGGCCCGCTCGCCGCGGAAGCCCCTGGTCGTCTTCACGCCCAAGTCGATGCTCCGTGCCCGTGGCGCGACCAGCACCGTCGACGAGCTGGCCGGCGGGACCTTCGCCCCGGTCCTGGACGACGCGCGGATCAAGGACCCCGCAGCGGTGCGGCGCGTCCTCGTCGTGTCCGGAAAGATCTACTACGAGGTGCAGAGCCGCCTCGAGAAGCTCGCGCCGGAGGTGGCTCAGGCCGTCGCGGTGGTGCGGCTGGAACAGCTGTACCCCGCACCGGTGGAGCAGCTGCGGGCTGTCCTGGACCGGTATCAGGCGGCCGAGTGCGTGTGGCTCCAGGAGGAGCCCCGGAACCAGGGTGCCTGGACGTTCATGGCGACCGAGGTGTTTCCCGCGCTCGATCGAACGAGCCGAGTCGTCTCTCGGCCGCCCGCTGCTGCGCCGGCCACGGGCTCGCCGGCGCGTCATGCTGCCGAGGACGCTGCGTTGATCGCAGAGGCGCTCTCCATCGGCCCCGCCCCGCGGGAGCTGTGATGGAACCCGAGTCGGTCGTCTCGATGTCGGAGGAGGCGCTCAAGTCCTGCCCGGTGGGCGTCCGGCACTTCGAGGTCGCAGGCTTCGACCCTCCTGTCGACCGGGCGCCCCCTGAGGCCGGTAGGGCGAGGTCGAGGTACGCGGCGCCGGGGCCGCCGGCGCCGACGGTGAGGACCTCTGTCGAGCTCAACCTCCGTCTTCCGAGCCGGGCCGTGGTTCCGGCGCGCGTGATCACTTTCCGGGATCTCGCCGATGGTGGCGAGCACGTCGCGGTCGCCCTGGGGGAGCAGGTCGCGGCTCGCCGCGCGGGTCGTCCTCCGCTGGTCCGCATGCACTCCGAGTGCCTGACAGGAGACGTCTTGTGCTCGGCCAGGTGCGACTGCGGTCCTCAGCTGCGAGAGGCGCTGGAGGCACTTCATCGCGAAGGTGGGTACCTGCTCTACCTTCGTCAAGAGGGCCGCGGCATCGGTCTCTACTCGAAGATCGACGCCTATGCCCTCCAAGATGACGGGCTCGACACCTTCGCTGCCAACAGGGCGCTCGGATTCGCCGATGACGAGCGCGACTACGAGGTCGCGGCGCAGATGCTGCAGGCGCTCGGTGTGGGCGCCGTCGAGTTGCTGACCAACAACCGGACGAAGACCCGAGCGCTCGAGTCGTTCGGGATCTCCGTGGTGCGCCAACGCCCGACCGGGGTGTTCGAGACGCCGGAGAACTCCCGATACCTGGCGGCGAAGGCCGAGGCCGGGCGCGGCTGACGCGCAGCCGCACCACGAGGGCGCTCGAACTCGCTCACTCGCGCCCGTCGCGGTCCCGACGGGCTACGAAGGCGCCCTCCGGGCCGCCACCTCGTCGGAGCGCCTCGCGCCCTGGTGTCGTCCCGGACGACCTCTGGTGCGTTCGGCGTCGGTTGGCCGCACACTGGTGGGAACCCCGTGCCCCCTTCCTACGGAGCGAGACGATGCCCACCTACCGGATGATGTACGGCGAGACCGAGGCCGACGCGGTGACCGAGACCTATGACGGTGTCGACGTCGAACGTGAAGACGGCTGGGTGGTCTTCTTCCGTGGTCGCGAGGCCATCCTGCGCGTGCAGGAGGCTCACGTCTGGTCCCTCGAGCAGGTGTCCGACGACGACTCCTCGGCTGCCGACTAGGCGTCCGGCGGGCCGGCTGGACGCGGCCGGAGCGCTCACGACCCCGGTGTCGTGACCGCGACCTGGATCACCCGGTCCACTGCCGCGGGTCCCGGCACCATCGCGCTCGACTTGCGTCCGGGCGCCGCGCCGTGTTCACTAAACAGAACATCTATTCTGTTTTGGAGGACGTCGTGCGCGCCAGACTCATGGCCCACCCGCCGTGGCGGCAGCTCTTGATCGTGTCCGTGGTCCTGCCGATGGTGGTGGTCCTGGCGGTCTGCGCCTTCGCGTGGCCCACGTCCCAGGTCCGCCCACGGGAGCTGCCGGTGGGTGTCGTCGGGTCCGATGCCGCCACGGAGCAGGTGTTGACCGCCCTCGACCAGTCCGCGCCCGGTGCGTACGACCTGCGGATCTACGCGGACGAGGACGCTGCCGAGCAGGCGATCGAGGCGCGCGAGGTCTACGGGGCGCTGGCCGTCTCGCGGTCCGGGGTCAGCGTCCTGACGTCCACTGCGGCCAGCCCGACGGTCGCCCGCCTCCTGACCGACCTCGCCGGGACGATGGCCGCGAGGACCGCGCAGGGGGACATCGACCCGCCGGTCCGTATGACGGACGTCGTCGCCGCCGATCCGGACGACCCGAACGGCGCGGTGCTGAGCTCGGCGCTCCTGCCGCTGTCCATCTGCAGCCTCATCATCGCGGCGGTCGTCGCGCTGCTCCTGGAGTTCGGTCCGGCCTGGCGGATGACACTGGCACTGGTCTGCGTCTCGGCGTTGGCCGGTCTCGGCGTCTACGCGGTGGGCCAGTGGTGGCTCGGCGTGCTCCCGGGCGAAGCCGTCGCGACCTGGGCGGCGCTGGCCCTGCTCGTGCTCGCGATGAGCTCGACCACCGCCGGCCTGATCTCGCTCGTCGGGTCACCGGGTCTCGGGATCGGCGCCGCCATCATGGTCTTCATCGGCAACCCCTTCTCGGGCACGACCTCGGCCCCCGAGCTCCTGCCCGACATCGCCGACCACGTGGGGCAGTGGCTGCCACCCGGCGCCGGTGCGAACCTGGTGCGCTCGACGACGTACTTCGGCGGCAGCGGCGCCGAGCCGCACGTCCTGGCGCTCCTGGTGTGGGTCGCCTTCGGGCTGGGCGCGATCGCCAGCGGACACCGCAGCTTCACGGGGTTCGCGGCGCGCCGTCAGCGCGCGCGGGCGGCCGGTCACGGAGCGGTGATCGCGAGCAGGCCGTCCACGTAACGGTCCCGGTCCACGCGCCGGTCGACGACCTGCTGGACGACGAGCCCGTCCAGGATCCCGACCAGGACCTGAGCCACCGCATCAGGGTCCGCGTCCACGCTCACGGTGCCGTCGGCCTGGCACCGGGCGACGGCCGTCGCCACGGTCTCCCGCAGCTTCGCGAACCGGTCGGCCGCCATCGAGCCGACCTCCGGGTCCCGGGCCGCCTCCGCCCAGATCTGGACAGCGATCGTGGCTGACCTGTCGCCGTACGTCGAGGTAGCCGAGTCGATGAGCTCCTCGACGACGTCGCGCAGCGCGACCGGGGCGTCGCGCTCGGCGAGGCGGAGCAGCCGCTCGCCGGTGGGTTCGAGCGCTTCCCCGGCCAGGGCACGGATCAGGTCCTGCTTCGACGCGAAGTAGCCGTACACCGCGCCCGCCGAGAGGCCCGCCGCCGCGATGACGTCGGCCATCGTGGTCCGGTGGAACCCCTCCTTGGCGACGCACCGCGCGGCCGCCGCGAGGATCTGCGCCCGACGGTCGGCGCGGTACTGCTCGGAGACCTTGGGCACTCTCGCAGCATAGGACGGCGGGCAGGTCAGAGGCGCTCGCCGGCCTCGACGCGGGCCGCGACGGTGTTGCCCGCGGGCGCGAGCGGGCAGCGCCAGCGGTCGTCGTAGCGACACGACGGGTGGTAGGCGAAGTTGAGGTCGAGCACGAGCGAGCTCGCGTCACCGCCCAGCCAGGCGCCCTTCGCGGTGTCGAGCAGGTACCGACCACCGCCGTAGCTGCCGGCGCCCGCCGTGCCGTCGCGCAGCGGCACGAAGATGCCGCCGGCGTACTGGTGCATCCACCAGACGTCCAGGCTCGCCTCGACCGGCACGGGGAGCTCGACCCGGCCGATCCGCTGCAGGGTCAGGGTCCCGTCGGCGCCGGTGTCGACCTCGCGCTCCTCCGGCTCCGCCTCGAGCAGGGGTACGACGAAGCGCAGGGCCGGGTCGTAGGGCCAGTAGCCCACGACCTCGGAGGTCGGGCTGTCCGGATGCGTCGCGAAGAGCGCGGTCCGGCCCTCGCGCCAGAGCCGGTGGCCCTCCTCGGGATCGGCGGCGGCGCGGACGGCGGCGTACAGGTCGGCGACCCGCATCCGCCAGTCGACCAGGGTCAGCTCGGAGGTCGTCATCCCGCCAGCGTGCCAGCAACCGGCGCAGCGGTCCTCTGCCCCGTCGGCCGTCAGCCCGCCGAGCGCCTCCTGCTGAGCCGCGCGTCGCGGCGCCGGCGGAGGCGGCGGACCAGCCGCGGCGCGTGCGCCTCGGCGGCGGGGTTGTCGATGAGCCGGTTGAGGAGTTGGTGGTAGCCGGTCGGCGTGAGGTCGAACCGCTCGCGGACCACGGTGTCCTTGGCCCCGGCGTGAGCCGCCCAGTCCTGCTCGAAGGCGAGGATCTCGCGGTCGAGGTCGGTCAGGTCGTCTGCAGGCACGGGGAAATCCTCACACGAGGCCCCGGGACGCCAGGAACCGGTCCACCTCGATCCGGACGCCGACGCGCAGCGGGTTCGGGCTCGGCTCGCGGTAGCGGCCGGCGTACTGCACCTCGGCGCGCCGCACCGAGGCCTCGTCCGTGCGCACGGCCGCCCGCCCCTCGAGCGTCGACCAGTGGCGGCCCTCGACCTGGCAGATCGCCACCACCGCGGAGTGCTCGAGGTTGCGCGCCTTCTGCGAGGACGCGTTGGTGATCACCCACGCGCACCGCTCCTCGAGGTCCAGCACCGCCCCGACGGGTACGACGTGCGGAAGCCCATCCGCCCGCAGCGTCGTGAGCGTGCACAGGCGGCGCTCGGTCCAGAAGTCCAGCAGGGCCTGGGGGAAGTCGTCCCAGCCGGGTCGCCATGAGGTCACGTGGCCGATGCTGTCACGACCGGCTGGCTAGGTTCGAGGCATGGCCCTCGCGTCCCTCGTGGACACCCTGCTCGACCGCACCGTGGTGCCCGGCTACACCCGCATCGGTCCCGCCGTACGGCGCCGGCTGAGCACCTGGCCGGCCGACCCGCCCGCGGACGCGCTCGCGGGTGCGCGGGTGCTGGTCACCGGGGCGAGCAGCGGGCTCGGGGTCGCGACGGTCGAGGGGCTGGCCGCCCTCGGGGCCGAGGTCGTCCTCGTCGTCCGCGACACCGACAAGGCCGCGCGGGTGGTCCGCCAGCTCCAGGGCCGCAACCCGCTCGCCCGGCTCGAGGTGCGGCGCTGCGACGTCGGCGACCTGGAGGACGTACGCCGGTTCGCCGGCGAGCTCGAGGGCGACGTCGACGTGCTCGTGCACAACGCCGGGGTGATGCCGGCCGAGCGCACCGAGTCGCCGCAGGGGCACGAGCTGTCCATGGCGGTGCACGTCCTCGGCCCGGTGCTGATGACCGACCTGCTCGGCGAGCGGCTGGCCGGCGGCCGCGTCGTGCTGGTGACGTCGGGCGGGATGTACACGCAGAAGCTGCGCGACGACGACCCGGAGTACCTCGACGGCGACTACTCGCCGACCACCGCGTACGCCCGCAGCAAGCGCGCCCAGGTCGAGCTGCTCCCGCTGCTCCAGCGCCGCTGGCCCGCGACCGACGTGCACGCCACGCACCCCGGCTGGGCGGACACCCCCGGCGTCGCCGACTCGCTGCCGACCTTCCGCCGGCTCACGGCCCCGCTGCTGCGCGACGCGGCGGAGGGCGCGGACACGACGATCTGGCTCGCCGCGACGCAGCCCCCGCCGCCCGGTGGGCAGCTGTGGCACGACCGGCGGCCGCGTCCCACCCAGCTGCTGCCGAGGACGCGCACCGGCGTGGTCGAGGCGGAGCGGATGTGGGCGTGGGTGGCGGCGCAGACCGGGCTGAGCGGCTAGCGCCACAGCTTGAGTCTCGATACGCCGGTCGCGGCCTCGTTCCTCGGCCGCGCGGCTACTCGACCTGGCACCGGGATCCCTGCGTTCGCAAGCTCAGGAAGGGCGGTGCTCAGATCTCGATACGCCGGTCGCGGCCTCGTTCCTCGGCCGCGCGGCTACTCGACCTGGCACTGGGATCCCTGCCTTCGCAAGCTCAGACAGGGCGGTGCTCAGATCCACCTCGAGAACCAGATCCGGTCCAGCCACTCCGAGTGCGTGAGCAGCTGGTTGGTCCAGATCGGCCAGAACCACGCGAAGTTGACCAGCGCGAGCACGAAGAACGCGCCGGAGACGATCACGCCGAACGTCCGTCGTCCGGACGGCACTCGCGCGGTGCCGATCAGCTTGCCCATCGCCAGGGTGAGCGCGAGCACGACGAAGGGCAGGGTGACGACGGCGTAGAACAGGAAGATCGGCCGGTCGTCGTACTGCAGCCAGGGCAGCCAGGTCGACGCGACACCGACCACCGCCACGCCGAACCGCCAGTCCCGCGCCCCGATCCACATCACCAGCGCGAACAGCAGCGCCAGGCAGCCGGCCCACCAGATCGTCGGGTTGCCGAGCAGCAGCACCTGGCGCAGGCAGTCGCTGCCCTCCGGGGCGTGGCAGCCCTGCGTGCCGGGCTTGATGCCGGTGTCGGCCGCGACGCCTACCGGCCGGTTCTGGAGCAACCAGCCGGACGGCTTCGACTGGTAGGTGTGCGTGCTGCCGTTCAGGAAGTGCGTGTGGAACGCGTAGACGTCGTGGTGGTAGTACCAGAGCGACCGCAGCGACTGGGTGACCTCGCCGAGTCCGGACGCGTCCGGCTCGGTGCGGGTCGGCCAGTCCTGGCCGCCGTGGTAGTGCGTGTACTGGGTCGCGGAGAGGTGCTCCTCGTACTGGTGGGCGTGCATCAGCCAGCCGGTCCACGTCGCGACGTACACGACCAACCCGACCAGCACGAGGTGGACGAACGCCGGGATGCCGTCGGCGACCGCCGACCTCGCGACCGGCCAGCGGACGCCGAAGGACCGGCGCGCGCCGGCGGACCAGACCCAGCACAGCAGCCCGAACGCCGCGAGCGGGTAGATCGCCTCCCACTTGGTCCCGAGCGCCAGGCCCCACGCGAGGCCGCCGACCAGCAGCCAGGGCCGGAACAGCACCCGGGGGCCCCAGCCGTGGCGGACCGGCTCGTCCAGCCGGGACGCGAGCCGGAGCCGAAACCAGTCGCGGTCGGCGACGATGCAGTGCACGCCGCACAGCACGAAGAAGGCCACGAAGATGTCGAGGAGCGCGAGCCGCGAGAGCACGAACTGCAGTCCGTCGAAGCTGAGCAGCAGCCCGGCGACGACGCCGAGCGCGGTCGAGCCGGTGATCCGCCGGGCGAACCGGCACATCACCAGCACCATCAGCGATCCGACGACGGCCGCGGAGACCCGCCAGCCGAACGGGTCCATCCCGAACGCCTTGATGCCCAGCGCGATCAGCCACTTCCCGACCTCGGGGTGCACGATCATCTCCGGGCTGTCCTTGTAGACGCCGGTGAGCGTGGTCCCGTTGAGGATCAGGTCGTTGGCCTTGTCGGTGGCGTCCCGCTCGAAGCCGAAGTTCAGCAGCGACCAGGCGTCCTTGGCGTAGTACGTCTCGTCGAACTCGAAGACGTGCGGCTGGCCGAGGTGCCACAGCCGCAGGAACAGCGCCAGCAGCGCCACCGCGATGCAGGCCGTCCAGCCGACGAACGGGTCCTCGAGCCGGACCCGGGCCCGCGCCCGCTCCCACGCGGAGGGCACCGGCCGGCCGAGCGCGGTGCGGGAGAGACCGGCGCGCGGAGGCTCGGGCGGCGCGGCGGTCGTCACGGTGGAAGACTCTACGGCCGTGGCCCCCAGCACCGGCGTACTCGTCCTCGCAGCGACCCCCATCGGCCGGGTCGCCGACGCGCCACCCCGGCTCGCCGAGGAGCTCGCCACCGCCGACGTGGTCGCAGCCGAGGACACCCGGCGCCTGCGCCGCCTCACCGGCGACCTCGGCGTCACCGTGTCGGGCCGGGTCGTGTCGTACTTCGAGGGCAACGAGACCGCGCGGACGCCGGCCCTGCTGGAGGCCCTCCTGAACGGCGAGCGGGTGCTGCTCGTGACCGATGCCGGGATGCCGAGCGTGTCGGACCCGGGCTACCGGCTGGTGGCCGCCGCGGTCGAGCACGACGTGACCGTGACTGCAGTGCCGGGGCCCTCGGCGGTGCTGACCGCGCTGGCCGTGAGCGGGCTGCCGGTGGACCGGTTCTGCTTCGAGGGCTTCCTGCCCCGCAAGGCCGGCGAGCGGGCCCGCCGGCTCGGCGCCCTCGCGAGCGAGGAGCGCACGATGGTGTTCTTCGAGGCGCCGCACCGCACCGAGGCCGCCCTCGGCGCGATGGCCGAGGCGTTCGGGTCGGACCGGCCGGCGGCGGTCTGCCGCGAGCTGACCAAGACCCACGAGGAGGTACGCCGGGGGCCGGTCGGCGACCTGGTCACCTGGGCCGCCGACGGCGTGCGCGGCGAGGTCACCATCGTGGTGCAGGGCGCGGACCCGACTGCCGGGATCGCGACCGACGCGGACAGCCTCAGGGCAGCGGTCGCCGAGCTCGAGGCCGACGGCACCAGCCGCAAGGAGGCGATCGCGGAGGCGGCCAGGCGCGCCGGCGTACCGAAGCGTGAGGTCTACAACCTGGTGCACGGGGCAGGAGAGCGGGCATGAGCGAGCGGATCACGACCATCAGCAACGAGGGCCTGACCTTCGACGTCCTCGACGAGGGGCCGGAGGACGGCGCCCCCGTCGTGCTCCTGCACGGCTTCCCCGAGCGCAGCAGCACCTGGCGCGAGGTGGCCCCGATCCTGCACGCGGCGGGCCTGCGTACCTACGCGCTGGACCAGCGGGGCTACTCGCCGGGCGCCCGGCCGCGCCCGCGCTCGGCGTACAAGATGCACCACCTCGCGGGGGACGTCGCCGCGCTCGTCCAGCAGGTCGGCGCGCCGGTGCACCTGGTCGGCCACGACTGGGGCGCGGCGGTCGGATGGGCGGTGTCCGCCCGGTTCCCCGACCTGGTCAGCAGCTACACCGCGATCTCCGTGCCGCACCCGGCGGCGTTCGCCCGCGCGATGAAGGACCCGGCCCAGCGGCGCAAGTCGCGCTACATGGCGTTCTTCAACGTGCCGCTGATCCCCGAGCTCACGGCCCGCAGGGCCGGCGGGCGGTTCGACACGAGCATGGCCAGGGCTGGCATGACGCCCGAGGAGGTGGCGCGGTTCCGTCGCGAGATCGTCGAGTACGGCGCCCTGCCGCATGCGCTGGGCTGGTACCGCGCGCTGCCGCTGACGAGGCCGGGCACCACCGACTTCACCGTCACGGTCCCGACCACGCTGGTGTGGAGCACCCGCGACATCGCCATCGACCGGGTCGGCGTGGAGGGCACCGAGCGCTGGGTCGAGGCGCCGTACGACCTGGTCGTGCTCGACGGCGTGAGCCACTGGATCCCGACCCACGCGCCGCGGGAGTGCGCGGACGCGATCCTCGCGCGGGTCGGCGGGTGAGCCGGCCGCCGGCGCCGGAGCCGCTGCCGCACCCGGTCGTCGACAACCACTGCCACCTCGACGTGGTCCGCTCGGGCGACGACGGCCTGCCGGTCGAGGAGGCGCTGGCGGCCGCGGCCGCCGTGGGCGTGACCCGGATCGTCCAGATCGGCTGCGACCTGCCCGGCGCCCGGTGGGCGGTCGAGGCCGCGCTGCGGTACGACGCCCTCGTCGCCGGCGTCGCGCTGCACCCCAACGAGGCGCCGCGGCTCGCTGACCTCGACGGCGCGATGGCGGAAATCGAGTCGCTGGCCGGTGCGCACGACAAGGTGCGCGCGGTGGGGGAGACCGGCCTCGACCACTTCCGCACCGGCGAGGAGGGGCGTGCCGTGCAGGTCGAGTCGTTCCGCCGGCACATCGACCTCGCCAAGCGGCTCGACAAGGCCCTGGTCATCCACGACCGCGACGCGCACGCCGAGGTGCTGCGTGTGCTCGACGATGAGGGCGCCCCCGACCGCTGGGTGATGCACTGCTTCTCCGGCGACGCGGCGTTCGCCCGCCAGTGCCTGGACCGCGGCGCCTACCTGTCGTTCGCCGGGACCGTCACGTTCAAGAACGCCGAGCCGCTGCGCGAGGCGCTGGCGCTCACCCCCCGCGACCGGGTCCTCGTCGAGACCGACGCGCCGTACCTGACCCCGGTGCCGCACCGCGGCCGCACCAACGCGTCGTACCTCGTCCCGCTCACCATGCGGGCGATGGCCGAGGTGCGCGGCGACGACCTCGGCGAGCTGTGCGCCGCCGTCGACGCGAACACCGCGGTGGCGTTCGGTGGGCGTTGGGGTGACACGTCGGGTTTCACCGGCTGACCGGAGAAACCCGACGGACACGCCGAGGCCCCACGGCGTGTCCGTCGGGTTTCAGCGGACAAGTACGTCGCACATGTGACGGAAGATGCCAGTGAGGCCGGTGAGGCCGCCGCAGACAACAGGAAGCTCAGCGCGCCTCCGCGAGTACGGCGTCGCGGTCCTCGGGCAGCACGAAGCCGGCGGCGATGGCCGCGTCGGTGGCCGCGGTGTAGGCGGCGAGGTACTCCTCGTGCGACGACCAGATCGAGCGCGGCAGCGGCCGGGTGCTTCCGAACAGCCAGCAGATCGGCGGCCCGCCGGGGGCGGCGAAGCCGGACACCAGGTCGGCGGGTGCGTCCACGACCGGCGTCCGGACGCCGCCGCGCGCGTTGCCGACCTCGTCGAGCACCAACGACTCGCCGGAGACCTCGAGCAGCGGGGCGGACGGCGCCGACGGCCCGCCGCGCGCCCACGACTCCAGCCGGCGCAGCGCCGCCCGCACGACGTACACCTGCTGCCCGCGGTTGACCGGCTCCGGGCAGCCGAGGAACGGCTCGTGCCGTCCGATCTGGAACTTGTCGGCATGGGCCGTGCCCGCGACCTCCCAGGTCCGGAGCAGGTCGTCGTCGGGCTGCCGGCTGAGCACCGACCAGAGCGGCCCGAACAGGTCGGTCTCGGTCTGGAGCACGATGACCGGCGCCGTCAGGTCGCGGAAGAGCACCGGTCCGTGCTCGACGACGTCGTCGAGGCTGGCGCCGCGCCCGGGCACACAGGCCGGCAGCCCGGCGTGGTCGCGGCTGTGCACGAGGAACCCGTCGAACGGGTGCTCGCGCACCGTGTCGAGATAGCTGGTCAGCCCCATCGCCGACTGCGACTCGCCCACCGCGAGCACGCAGTCCGACCCGAGATCCGCGGCCAGGCCGCGTGCGACCTGCGTGTAGAGGTCCAGGCAGTACGCGTCCCCTGGATGCGACAAGCTGCCGTAGCGCTCCGGGTCGAGGGCCGTCAGGCCGCGCGCCTCGAGCCCGCTCTCGACCGCCGGCGGTCCGCCGTGGACGCCGTTGAACTGCGCCGACACCCCCGCCCACGTGTGTCCCCGGCGCACGATCTCCTCGGCGAGGTAGTTCCAGTCAGGAGTGGCGTCCTGACCGCCGCTGACATTGAGCCACTCCACCACCAGCGTGCCGCTGCCCTCGCCGGCCGGCCGGCGGAGCGCCACCCGGGTCGCGTACGCCGCGGGCGGGTGGCTGGCGTACGAGAGGGCCGTCCCCGAGGCGCGAAGCTCCTCCTCGACGTACCCGCGCGCCGGAAGGTCTGGACCGGCGACCGGCGGGACCAGCGCGACGCCGTTCCCGCAGGTCAGCGCCGAGAAGTCGGCGCGAGCGGGTGCGGTCACGAGCGGACTTTACCGTCGAGATCCTGCTCACGTCCGGGCGAGATGTGGCAGGTTCGGCTTGCAATCGAGCGGAAAGGCTGGTGCGCTGGAACGACTTGAAGGCCGGGATCGGGACTGATTCCGCCAGTGCTGGTGGCCCACGGGCCCCGCAGAAGACACCCCCGAACGCATCGCCCCCCGCAGCCGCGGAAGCGCGCGTCCGGCGCGCTGGCACCCGAGGCCCGGGGAGTACGACGTTCGGAGAATCGTGCAGGACAGCAAGCCCACCAGGCTCAGCCGGATCGTCCGCAGCCGACCCCTCATGATCGCCCTCGCGGGCGTGGTGGTCCTGGCGGTCGCCGGCTCCACCTGGGGTTACAGCGCCCTCAGCAAGACCGTCACCCTCAGCCTCGACGGCAAGTCCGAGCAGGTGACCGCCTTCGGCGGCACGGTCGGCGACGTCCTGGAGGCGCAGGGGGTCGACGTCAGCAGCCGCGACGTGGTCGCCCCGAGCCTCGACGAGAAGGTCGAGGACGGCAGCAAGATCACCGTGCGGTTCGCCAAGCAGCTCCAGCTCGACGTGGACGGCAGCACCAAGACCTATTGGGTCACCGCCACCACCGTGTCCCGCGCACTCGACGAGATCGGCCGCAGCTACCGCGACGCCGACCTGTCGGTCAGCCGCGGCGGCAGCATCGACCGCGAGGGCATGACCCTCCAGGTGGTCACCCCCAAGACGCTGCACGTGAAGCTCGGCGCCCACAGGATGGTCAAGAAGACCGTCACCGCCCTCACCGTCGAGGACGCCCTCGACGAGCTGGGGGTGCAGGTGGGCAAGCACGACGAGACCAAGCCGGCGCCGAAGCACACGCTCCAGGACGGCGACACGCTCGTCTTCACGAACGTCAAGATCGTCACGAAGCACGTCAAGGGCGAGGTCGTGGACTACCCGACCGTGGAGCAGGACGACTCCTCGCTGTACGAGGGCCAGACCTCTGTCGCCCGCGACGGCAGCACCGGCCTGCGCGACGTGACCTACCGGATCGTCTACCGCAACGGCGAGGTCGCGGTGCGCAAGGTGCTGCACCAGCAGGTGCTGCGCCAGCCCGTCCCCGAGCTCGTCAAGGTCGGCACCAAGAAGCAGCAGGCGACGACCAACTTCGCCGGCGGCAGCACCGTCTGGGACGCGCTCGCCCGCTGCGAGTCGGGCGGCAACTGGGCCACCAACACCGGCAACGGCTACTACGGCGGCCTGCAGTTCAGCCTCGGCACCTGGCAGGCGTACGGCGGCTCCGGGCTGCCGAGCAACGCCAGCCGGGAGACCCAGATCGCGATCGCGACCAAGATCCGCGACGCGTCGGGCGGGTACGGCGCCTGGCCGGCCTGTGCCGCGTCGCTGGGGCTCCCGCGCTGACGGTTACCCTTCCGGACATGTCGACGTCCGCGGGCCCCCGTCTGCTGGGGCCCGCGGACGTTCGCGCGTTGGCGGCCCGTCTCGACCTGCGCCCGACCAAGCAGCGCGGGCAGAACTTCGTCATCGACGCGAACACGGTCCGCCGCATCGTCCGCGAGTCCGGGGTCGGCCCGGACGACGTCGTCGTCGAGGTCGGCCCGGGCCTGGGCTCGCTGACCCTGGCCCTGCTCGAGGTCGCCGGGCGGGTGGTCGCGATCGAGGTCGACGACAAGCTCGCCGGCCTGCTGCCCGAGACGATCGCCGACCACGCGCCGGCGCAGGCGAACCGCTTCGAGGTCGTGCTGGCCGACGCGATGCGCATCGAGGACGTGCCCGGCCCGCCGCCGACCGCCCTGGTGGCGAACCTGCCCTACAACGTCTCGGTCCCCGTGCTGCTCCACCTCCTCGCCCTCCTGCCCAGCCTCGAGCGCGGCCTGGTGATGGTGCAGTCCGAGGTGGCCGACCGGCTGGCCGCGCCGCCGGGCTCCAAGGTGTACGGCGTGCCGTCGGTCAAGGCCGCCTGGTACGCCGAGGTGCGCCGGGCCGGCGCCATCGGCCGCAACGTGTTCTGGCCCGCGCCGAACGTCGACTCCGGGCTGGTCGCCTGGACCCGGCGCGAGCCGCCGGCCACCAGCGCGACCCGGCAGGAGGTGTTCGCGGTCGTCGACGCGGCGTTCGCGCACCGTCGCAAGGCGCTGCGCGGCGTGCTCCGCTCGCTCGCGTCCGGCGAGGCGGTCGACGCCGCGCTCGCGGCAGCCGGCATCGACCCGCTCGCGCGGGGCGAGTCGCTCGCGATCGACGACTTCGTGCGGATCGCGGAGGGGCTGACCGCCGCGTGAACGAGCTGACGGTCCGCGCGCCCGCGAAGGTCAACCTGCACCTCGGGGTCGGCGCCCCCCGCGAGGACGGCTACCACCCGCTGGTCACCGTCTACCAGGCGGTCGGGCTGTACGACGACCTCACCGCCCGCGCGGCGCCCGGCTGGGCGCTCGCGGTCGGCGTGCCCGACTGGATGGACGCGGCCGCCGTACCGACGGCGGGGGAGAACATCGTCGACCGGGCCGCGGACCTGCTCGCCGCGCACCACGGCATCGAGCGCACCGGCGAGCTGCACATCGCGAAGGCGATCCCCGTCGCCGGCGGGATGGCCGGAGGCTCCGCCGACGCCGCGGCCGCCCTCGTCGCGCTGGACCGGCTGTGGGAGGTGCGCACCTCCGACGAGGACCTGCTCGCGCTGGCCGCGCAGCTCGGCAGCGACGTGCCGTTCGCGCTGCTCGGCGGGACCGCGCTCGGCACCGGCCGCGGCGAGCTCGTCGACGCGGTCGAGGACCGCGGCACCTGGTGGTGGGTGGTCGTGCCCGCCGAGGTCGGCACGTCGACGCCGGAGGTGTACCGGCACTTCGACCGGATGTTCCCCGACGCGCCCACGGAGCCGGTGCCTGCCGACGCGTTGCTGACCGCGATCGCCGAGGGCGACACCTGGGCGCTCGCCGACGCGCTGCACAACGACCTGGAGGCCGCCGCCATCGACCTGCGCCCCGAGCTCGGCACGCTGATCGAGGCGGGGGAGGAGGCCGGGGCGCTCCGCGGCATCGTCTCCGGCTCCGGGCCGACCTGCGTGTTCCTCTGCGGGTCCGCCGACCACGCCCGATCCCTGGCCGCGGACCTCCAGGGCAGCGGCCACCCCGTCGTCCTCGCCGCCAACGGCCCGGTCGCCGGCGCCCACCTGGTGTCCTATGCCTAGGGGGCCGTGGTGACGGTCCCCAACCTGCTCAACCTGGAACGGGTGTCCAAGTCCTACGGCATCCGCCCGCTCCTCACGGACGTCTCGCTGGGCATCGCCGTGGGCGAGCGGATCGGCATCGTCGGCCGCAACGGCGACGGCAAGACCACGCTGCTCGAGGTGATGACCGGCCTCGAGGAGCCGGACACCGGGCGGGTGTCGATGCAGCGCGGGCTGCTGGTCGGCTACCTGCACCAGGGCGACCAGCTCGAGGACACGCACACCGTGCGCGAGGCGGTGCTCGGCGGCCGGTCCGACCACGAGTGGGCCGCCGACCCGCGCACCCGGGAGGTCGTCGACGTGCTGCTGGCCGGCGTCTCCCTGGACCGCGCGGTGGTCGGCCTCTCCGGTGGCGAGCGCCGCCGCTGCTCGCTGGCCGCGCTGCTGCTCGACGACCACGACCTGGTCGTGCTCGACGAGCCCACCAACCACCTCGACGTCGAGGCGGTCGCCTGGCTGGCCCAGCACCTGGCGAACCGCCCCTCCGCGCTGGCCGTCGTCACCCACGACCGGTGGTTCCTCGACGCCGTCTGCCAGTGGACGTGGGAGGTGCACGACGGCGTCGTCGACGCCTACGAGGGCGGGTACGCCGCGTTCGTGCTCGCCAAGGCCGAGCGCCAGCGCCAGGCCGCGGCCTCGGAGATCCGCCGGCAGAACCTGGTGCGCAAGGAGCTGGCCTGGCTGCGCCGGGGTCCGCCGGCCCGGACCTCGAAGCCGAAGTTCCGCATCGACGCGGCCAACCAGCTGATCGAGGACGTGCCGCCGCCGCGGGACCGGATGGAGCTCCAGCGCTTCGCGGCCCAGCGGCTCGGCAAGGACGTGATCGACGTCGAGGACGTCGACCTGTACCGCGGGGACCGGCAGCTGCTCGCGCACGCGACCTGGCGGCTCGGGCCGGGCGACCGGGTCGGCATCGTCGGCGTGAACGGCGCCGGCAAGACCTCGGTGCTCGCGATGCTGTCCGGCGAGCTCGCGCCGGCCGTCGGACGGGTCAAGCTCGGCCGCACCGTCGCCCTCCAGCACCTCACCCAGCAGCTCGACGACCTCGACCCCGGGGGGCGGGTGCTGCCGACGGTCGAGTCGATCCGGCGCGTCACCCGCACGGCGGACGGCGAGATCACCGCGTCCGCGATGCTGGAGCGGTTCGGGTTCACCGGCGACCGGCTCACCGCACGCATCGGGGACCTCTCGGGCGGCGAGCGACGCCGGTTCCAGCTGCTCCGCCTGCTGCTCACCGAGCCGAATGTGCTGCTCCTCGACGAGCCCACCAACGACCTGGACATCGAGACGCTGAACGTCCTCGAGGACTTCCTCGACGGCTGGCCCGGCACGCTCGTCGTGGTCTCCCACGACCGGTACTTCCTCGAGCGGGTCACCGACTCGGTCTGGGCGCTGCTCGGCGACGGGCAGATCTCGATGCTGCCGCGCGGCGTCGACGAGTACCTCGAGCGCAGGGCCGCGGCGCTGCACCTGGAGATGACTCCGCCGACACCGCCGGAGCCGGCGCCCGCCGTACCCGTGAAGGTCAAGGCGGGCAGCGCCGAGGAGCGCAACGCCCGCAAGGTGCTGGCCCGGACCGACAAGCAGCTGGAGCGGATCGCCGAGCGCGAGGCGGCGCTCAACGCCGAGATCGCCGAGCACGCGCAGGACTACGTGCGGCTCGCGGAGCTGTCCGCCCAGCTGGACGAGCTGGCCGCCGAGAAGGAGGAGCTCGAGCTCGAGTGGCTCGAGGCCGCGGAGGTGCTCGAGTAGGTCAGCCGGCGAACGGCGACAACAGGGTCCGCAGCAGGCCGGCCAGGCGGGTGCGGTCGCGGTCCGGCAGGCCGGCGAGGAACCCCTGCTCGGCCGCGAGCAGCTCCTCGAAGGCGCGGTCGACGGTCGTCCGCCCCTCGGGGGTGAGCCGCACGAGCACGCCGCGGCGGTCGTGCGGGTCGGGCAGTCGCTCGACCAGGCCGCGGGCGGCGAGCCGGTCCACCCGGTTGGTCATCGTGCCGCTGGTCACGAGGGTCTCGCGCAGCAGCCGGCCCGGTGAGAGCTCGTACGGCGCGCCGGCCCGGCGCAGCGCGGCCAGCACGTCGAACTCCCACGACTCCACCCGCGCGGCCGTGAACGCGTCGCGGCGGGCCAGGTCCAGGTGCCGGGACAGCCGGCCGATCCGGCTGAACACCTCGACGGGCGCGAGGTCGAGGTCGGGGCGCTCGCGCGCCCACGCCTCGACCAGCTCGTCGACCTCGTCCCGCATGGCGGCAGCGTAGCGGATCCGTCGAGAATCTTGACATCAAGATAAATCGGACGGACGATGCTGCCATGAGCCACACCTGGGACCCCGAGCGCTACCTGGCCTTCGCCGACGAGCGGGGCCGCCCGTTCGTGGAGCTGGTGGCGCGGATCGGCGCCGCCGCGCCGCGCACCGTCGTCGACCTGGGCTGCGGACCCGGCAACCTGACCGCCCTGCTCGCGGACCGCTGGCCGGACGCCGAGCTCGCGGGCCTGGACTCCAGCCCCGAGATGATCGAGAAGGCCCGGGCGACCGGCGCGCGGGTGGGGTTCGACGTCGCCGACCTGCGCGACTGGGTGCCGTCCGCGCCCGTCGACGTCCTGGTGTCCAACGCGACCCTCCAGTGGGTGCCCGGCCACCTGGGGCTGCTGCCGCGGCTGGTGTCCGCGGTCGCGCCGGGGGGCTGGCTCGCCTTCCAGGTGCCGGGCAACTTCGACGAGCCGAGCCACACGATCCGCACCGAGCTGGCCGCGGAGGAGCCGTACGCCGCGCACACCGGCGGCGCCGCCGTGCCCTCGAGCCACGACCCCGCCGTCTACCTCGACGCGCTGGCCGGCCTCGGCTGCGCGGTCGACGCGTGGGAGACGACGTACCTCCACGTGCTCACCGGCCCGGACCCGGTCTTCACCTGGGTCTCCGGCACCGGCGCGCGGCCGACCCTCCAGGCGCTGCCCGAGGACCTGCGGCCGGCGTTCGAGACGGAGTTCCGGCGCCGGCTGGCCGCGGCGTACCCGCAGCAGGAGTACGGCGTCGTGCTGCCGTTCCGCCGGATCTTCGTCGTCGCGCAGGTGCCGGCATGAAGCTCCACCACGTCCAGCTGGCCTGCCCGCCCGGCGGCGAGGACGGCGCCCGGCGGTTCTGGGCCGAGGGCCTGGGCATGACCGAGGTCGACAAGCCGGTCGCGCTGGCCGGTCGCGGTGGCTGCTGGTTCCGCGCCGGGAGCGCGGAGGTCCACATCGGCGTCGAGGAGCCGTTCGCGCCCGCGCGCAAGGCCCACCCGGCGCTGCTGGTCGAGGACCTGGACGCGGTCGCCGCGCGGTTGGCGGCGCTCGGGTTCGACGTCGACCGGCGCGAGCGGCACACGTTCCCCGGGTTCGAGCGGTGCCACGTGCTCGACGCGCACGGCAACCGCGTCGAGCTGCTCGAATCGGCTTCCTGAGCGGCGCCGCCGCGCCAGCGTCGGGCCGTCTCCGGTCAGGGGGCAGCCGAGCCCCGGAGGGTCCCCATGTCTTCTGCCCCGACGTCGACCCGGCTGCTGGTCGCCGGCCTGTCCCTGGCGCTCGGCGCCGCCGTCGGTCCGCCCGCGGCGACCGCCGGTGACCCCGCCCGCCCCGGCCACGCGGCGTACCGCGACCAGGTGCGCGCGCTGATGGATCACATGACCCTCCGGCAGAAGGTCGGGCAGCTGTTCGTCATCGAGGTGGCCGGTCGCGACGCCACCCTGGTGAGCGACGCGGCGATGGCCGTCAACCAGCAGCTGTACGGCGTCGACACGCCCGCCCAGGTGATCGCCAAGTACCGCCCGGGCGGCGTCATCTACTACACGACCCGCAACAGCGACGACAACATCGGCGACCCCGCGCAGGTAACCACCCTGTCCAACGGCCTCCAGACCGCCGCGCTCGCGCAGCCGCGGCACGTCCCGCTCCAGATCTCGGTCGACCAGGAGGGCGGCTCGCTGGTCGCCCGGTTCGGCGCGCCCGCGACCCAGCTGCCCGGCAACATGGCACTCGGCGCGGGCCGGTCGGCGATCGACGCCCGGCGGTCGGCGAAGGTCATCGGCGCCGAGCTGGCCGCGGTCGGGGTGACCCAGGACTACGCACCGGTCTCCGACGTCAACATCAACCCGAACAACCCCGTGATCGGGATCCGCTCCATCGGTGGCGACCCCGGCCTGGTGTCAGACCTGGCGGCGGCGCAGGTCAAGGGCTACCACGCCGGCGGGGTCTCCGCGGTCGCGAAGCACTTCCCGGGGCACGGCGACACCGGAGTGAACAGCCACTTCGGGCTGCCCGAGGTGACCAACACCCTGGCGCAGATCCACCAGATCGACCTGCCGCCGTTCGAGGCGGACATCGCCGCCGGCGTCGACACGATCATGACCGCGCACGTCGTGATGCCGGCGATCGACCCGGGCGTGCCGGCGACGATGTCGCACCGGGTCCTCACCGGGCTGCTGCGCCACGAGCTCGGGTTCGACGGGCTGATCGTCACCGACGCCCTCGACATGGCGGGCGCGACCGCGACGTACCCGCCCGACGTGGCGCCGGTGAAGGCGATCCTCGCCGGCGCCGACCAGCTGCTGGTCCCGCCGCAGATGGACACGGCGTACGCCGGGGTCCTCGCCGTCGCCCGCAGTGGCCAGATCAGCACGCACCGCCTCGACGCGTCGGTGTACCGGATCCTGCTGCACAAGTTCCGGCGCGGGCTCTTCGCGGACCCGTTCGTCGACCCGGTCACGGCGCCCGACGTCATGGGCGCGCCCGCGCACCTCGCCGTCGCCCAGGCGATCACGGACCGCACCACCACGCTGGTCAAGAACGACGCCGGGCTGCTGCCGCTCGCCACCGGCCCGCGCGACGTGCTGGTCACCGGCTGGGGCGTGACCACGACCGCGACGATGGCGACCTCGCTCGCCGCGCGCGGTGCGACCACGCAGGTCCTCCAGACCGGCGCCACCCCGGCGAAGGCCGACATCGACGACGCGGTGGCGGCCGCGCGGGACGCCGACCTGGTCGTCGTGTCGACCAACAACGCCTACAACGTGGACGCGACGACCGGCCAGCCGACGGCGGCCGCCGCTGCCCAGACCCAGCTCGTGCGGGCGCTGCTCGCGACCGGGACCCCGGTCGTGGTCGCCGCGATGCGCAACCCCTACGACGTCGCCTCGTTCCCCGCGGCGCCGACCGTGGTCGACACCTACGGCTACACCGCGGACCAGGTCGAGTCGCTGGTGCGGGTGCTCTTCGGGGAGGTGGACCCGGCCGGCCGGCTGCCGGTCACGATCCCCGGCCCGGACGGCACCGGCGAGCTGTTCGAGTTCGGCCACGGCCTGGCTACTGACCCGATCAAGTTACCGGCCGGTAATGTGTCCGGCATGAGCCAGGTCCTCACCCTCTGGAACACGGCGAGCGGGCTGCCGATGGGCGGCCGGGTCTTCTCGCTGCTGTTCGCCCGGAAGGCGCCGTACTTCGCCACGATCCGCCCGCGGTTCACGGTCCTCGAGCCGAACCACGTCGAGCTGGTGATCCCGAAGCGGCGCCGGGTCCACAACCACCTCGGGACCGTGCACGCGATCGCGCTGTGCAACGGCCTCGAGGCCGCGATGGGCGCGCTCGCCGAGGCGAGCATCCCGCCCGACAGGCGGTGGATCCCGAAGGGGATGGAGGTCGCCTACACGGCCAAGGCCACCGGCGACGTCACCTGCATCGCCGAGACCGCCGCGGAGCAGTGGACCTCGCCGGACCCCAACCTCCCGGTCCGCGTCCGCGGCGAGCTCGCGGACGGGACGCGGGTGATCGAGGGCGTCATCCGGCTGTGGGTCACGAGCCGCCGCTAGTGCGGTCGCGCAGCCAGTGCCAGGCGAGCGCGCCGATCCACAGCTCGTAGGCGAGGCTGCTCAGCGCCAGTACGGGGAACGCCGCGCCGGCCACCAGGGTCAGCGTGCCGGCGGCGCTCGCGATCGCGATCGCGACGCCGGTCCGCTGCAGCCACGGCGAGTCGCCGGCCAGCCGCAGCCCGAGCACCAGGGCGAGCAGCAGGAAGATGCGGGGGAGCGCCGAGAACGCGAGCGCGTACGGCGCCGCCCCGTCCCACCCGGCGAGGATCCGGACGTCGGCGCCGGTCTCGGCGGTGTCGAGTGCGACGTCGTGCAGCACGCCGGCGAACGGCCAGATCAACGTCAGCAGCGTGCCCGCGGCGACCGCGACGGTCGCCAGCACACCGGTCGCGTCGACCCGGCGGAGCCGCACGTCGATCGCGCCGAGGAAGCCGAGCAGCAGCACCCCGGCGAGCATGAAGACGTAGTTGCCGACCCGGTAGGTGTCGGCGGCGTCGAGGACGCGTTGTCCCCGCTCGAGCGCGGGATCGCCCGGCGAGCCGGCGTGGGGCAGGACGAAGATCGCCATGCACACCATCACGGCGAGCTGGCAGATCGTGGAGGCGACGCCGCACCAGGTGCTGATGCGGGTCACGTCGGGGCCGGCGACGGGGGTCTGCTCCCGGTCGCGCGGAGTGTCGAGAAGTGTCATGCCGGGACCGTACGAACGGCCGCTGTCCCGTCGCATCGACCGCTGGGCGGCTCTCCGGCTCAGCCCCAGGGCTGAGGACCGCGGGGTCCTTCGGGCCCTACGCTGCCCGCGTGACACCGACTCCGGGCCGCCTCGGCATGGACCGCACGGACGCCGTCCTCGCGGCCGTGTTCGTCGTGCTGGGCCTCGCGCAGGTGACGCTCTGGCCGATCGCCGACTCGGTCCTGGGCCAGGTCTACGTGCTGGGCACCACGCTGCCGCTGGCCTGGCGCCGCACTCGTCCGCTCGCGGCCGCGCTGGCGTCGACGGTCCTGTGGGCCGTGCCGACCGACGGCTTCCCGGTGCTCGGGTACGTCGTGGTGGTCCTGCAGTTCTTCGCGCTCGGGTCCTGGGGCCGGCCGCGTCGCGCGGTGGTCGCCCTGACGGCGTGGGCCTCGGTCGTGACCGCGGTGGTGACGCTGCTCGGGCCGGAGGCGCCGTTCGCGGCGATCGGGGCGGTGATCGCGGTGGTGGCGCCGGTCCTCGCCGGGCAGCTCGCCGCGCACCAGCGGGCCCAGAACGCCGAGCTGGCCCGGCTCGCCGGGCGGCTGCGCTTCGAGCAGGAGCGGGCCGAGGAGTCCGCGGTCGAGGTCGAGCGCGCCCGGATCGCGCAGGAGCTCCACGACGTGCTCGGGCACGAGGTCACGCTGATCGCGGTGCAGGCCGAGGCGGCCGCCGCCGCCCTCCGGGTCGCGCCCGAGCGCGCGGTCGAGCCGGTCGAGGCGATCCGGGTGACCGCGCACCGCACGCTGGCGGAGATCAGGGGCGTGCTCGACGTCCTGTCGGCGGACGAGGACGTGCGGGCGGCGTACGACGACCTCGACGAGGTGTCCCGCCGGGCCGGCGCGGCCGGGATCGCCAACACCCTCACCCAGCGCGGTGCGCCGG
Source organism: Nocardioides sp. URHA0032 (assembly GCF_000620645.1). GTDB lineage: Bacteria > Actinomycetota > Actinomycetes > Propionibacteriales > Nocardioidaceae > Nocardioides. Next base: position 214,282 of record NZ_JIAV01000020.1, read on the forward strand.
TCGCGGGCCAGGAGCAGGTCCGGCTCGCGGTGAACCGGATCGTCCGGGAGTGCCTCACGAACGCCGGGCGGCACGCACCCGGTGCGCCCGTCGACCTCGAGGTCTCCTGGGACGAGCACGAGGTGCGGGTGGGTGCGGCGAACCCGACGGGGCTCGCCGCCGTCCCCGCGCCGGGTCGTGGCCTGACCGGCATGCGGCACCGGGCCGAGCTGCTCGGCGGCTCGTTCGACGCGGCGGTGTGCGACGGCCGGTTCACCGTGCGCGTGGTGCTGCCGCGATGACGCGCGTGCTGCTGGTCGACGACCAGGACCTGGTCCGGCAGGGGCTGCGCCTCATCCTCGAGCTCGCCGGGATGGAGGTCGTGGCGGAGGCGCGCGACGGCGAGGAGGGCGTCGCCGCGGCCGTCGCGTGCATGCCGGACGTCGTGCTCATGGACCTGCGGATGCCCGGCGTCGACGGCATCGAGGCGACCCGTCGGATCACCGCGACGCAGGCCGCCCGGGTGATCGCGCTGACGACGTTCGACGTCGACGAGCACGTCGTCGAGGCCCTGCGCGCCGGTGCGGTCGGCTTCCTGCTCAAGGACGCGACCGCGGGCGCGCTCGTCGACGCCGTACGCCGGGCCGCGGCGGGCGAGCCGGTCGTCGCCCCGGCGGTGCTGGAGCGGCTGATGGCCAACTTCGCCACCCGCCCGCCGGTCACCGCGGTGGCGCCGCCCGGCTTCGCCGACCTCAGCGAGCGGGAGCGCGAGGTGCTGGCGATGATCGGTGCCGGCCGGTCCAACGCGGAGATCGCGGCCGCACTGGTGATCAGCATGGCGACGGTGAAGACCCACGTGCGCCACATCTTCGCCAAGCTGGACCTGCGCGACCGCGCCCAGGCCGTCGTGGTCGCCCGCGAGGCGGGGCTCAGCTGAGGAAGATCGGGTTGGTCAGCGCGACCATCGGGTCGTTGAACAGCGGACCCTGCCGGACCTCCACGCGGACGAACGGCGTACCGCCCGCGACGTCGGCGACCAGGGTGATCGCGCCGCCGTCCGCCGTCGCGGTGGCCAGCGGCGTCTTCGTCCCCTGCGGGCCGACGAGCCGCGCGGTGCAGCCGTCGACGCCGGTGGCGTCGAGGTGGACGGCGACGTGCTGGCCGGCGCCGCTGGGCACCCGGTCGCCGCACTCACCGCTCACGTCGTCGAGCGTGGCGGTGAAGTGCAGGTCGACCCCCGACGACCCGGCGATCCAGGAGTGCCCGCCCCGGTAGCCCGCGACGAGTGCCTCGGTCGACAGTGACTCGGCGCGGACCACGGTCTGGGCGAGTCCGATCGTCTGGCTCTGCTTGTGGGTGTCGGAGTTGCCGACCGCCGGGACGAACGTGCCGGTCGTGAGCAGCTGGTGCCAGCGGGTGAGCGCCTGCTCGTCGAAGCCGTCCCACGGCCCGTTCCACACCTCGACGGCGTCCATGCCGGCCCAGTCGGTGCCGAAGTCCCACCGGATCGAGGGCACCGGGATGTAGGGGTGGGCGACGATCGCGAGACCGCCGAGGTCGTGCACCTGCTGGACGAACCCGGCCAGCGCGCCGTCCTCTGGGCGGTAGCGCCAGTCGATCCAGGTCCCGGCCGGGAGCCCGGTCGCCAGCCAGTGCCCGGCGCGGGTGGTGACCTCCTCGCCGCAGACCACCAGGAAGTCGTCCGGCACGTAGCGACCCCACGTCCCGGTCGCGGAGCTGGTGTTGTGCTCCGAGGTGCCGATGAAGTCGAGGCCCGCGGCCTTGGCGTACCCGATCACGTCGCGCTGGGTCTGGGCGCCGTCGGAGTGGACGGTGTGCACGTGCAGGTCGCCGCGGTACCAGCCGGTGCGGGTGCCCTCGACGCCGGTCGGCGCCGGGGACGGGTCGAAGCGCTCGCCCTTCCTGCCGAAGTGCAGCGTGACGGTGACCTCGTAGTCGACGTCGGTCACGATCTGGTACGGCCCGAGGGCGATCCGCCAGCGGCCCGAGCGGATCGGACCGGGCAGGTAGCCCGGCGTCGCCCAGGTCCGGCTGATCCGGAACTCCGTGCGCGCCCCGCCCGACCACCCGCGGAAGCCGTCGGCGTTCCCCAGGCCGGTGCCGGACTCGTCGAAGATGCCGATGTCGACGACGTTCTTGCTGTAGCCGAGGTGGGTGTCGATCGGCGGCGGGTACGAGTAGGACACCTGGATCTGCCGCACCCCGCTCGGCACCTGGAACGGCAGGTAGACCCAGTCCTCGGTGGTGCCGGCGGTGAAGGTCCCGCGGAACTTCCTCGTGACCTTCGACCCGGCCTCGGCCGGCTCGAAGGTGAGGACGGCGGCGGTGGTCGCGAGGCCGGCGCCGGCGAGGAGCAGGGCGCGGCGGTCGAGGTGCAGGTTGCTCATGTCGGGTCCAAGGATGGACTAGCGACGGGCGCGTTGTACGCCGAACGCGGTCACCAGCGCGAGCGCGACCGCACCGGACACGCGCCGGCCCATCCGGGCGCGGTTGCTCTGGCTGCTCATCGTCGAGCGGTTGCTCTGGTGGGACATCAGCGACAGGTTGCTCTGGTACGACAGCGCCGAGCCCGTCGACATCCAGGAGCCGATCGAGAACGCCGACAGCGCGGAGCCGATGCTGGCCAGCGAGGCGACGGAGCCGATGCTGCCGACGGAGAGGATCGAGCCGGTCGAGCAGATCGAGAGGATCGAGTTCTGCGAGCGCCAGGAGAGCACGGCGTCAGCGTAGTCGGGACCGGCCGTCACCCGCTCCAGGCAGCTGCTCGGTTGGGCCCGGCCGGACGTCCCGCCGTACCCTGTGCGGGTCATGACACGCACCTACGAGGTCCGCACCTACGGGTGCCAGATGAACGTCCACGACTCCGAGCGGCTCTCCGGGCTGCTGGAGGACGCGGGCTACCTCCCGTTCGACCGGGAGAGCGTCCCCGAGGGCGAGCAGGCCGACGTGGTCGTGTTCAACACCTGCGCGGTGCGCGAGAACGCCGACAACAAGCTCTACGGCAACCTCTCCCACCTGGCACCGGTGAAGGCCGCGAAGCCGGGCATGCAGATCGCCGTCGGCGGCTGCCTGGCGCAGAAGGACCGCTCCACGATCACCGCGAGGGCGCCGTACGTCGACGTCGTCTTCGGCACCCACAACATCGGGTCCCTGCCGGTCCTCCTCGAGCGCGCTCGCGTGCAGGAGGAGGCGCAGGTCGAGATCCTCGAGTCGCTCGAGGTCTTCCCGTCGACCCTGCCGACCAAGCGCGACTCGGCGTACGCCGCCTGGGTGTCGATCTCGGTCGGGTGCAACAACACCTGCACCTTCTGCATCGTCCCGAGCCTGCGCGGCAAGGAGAAGGACCGCCGGCCTGGTGAGATCCTCGCCGAGATCGAGGCGCTGGTCGCCGAGGGCGTCTCGGAGGTCACGCTGCTCGGGCAGAACGTCAACGCGTACGGCGTGGAGTTCGGCGACCGCCGGGCGTTCTCGAAGCTGCTCCGCTCGTGCGGCTCGATCGAGGGGCTCGAGCGGGTGCGGTTCACGTCCCCGCACCCGGCGGAGTTCACCGACGACGTCATCGAGGCGATGGCCGAGACGCCGAACGTGATGCCCCAGCTGCACATGCCGCTCCAGTCCGGCTCGGACCGGGTGCTGCGCGAGATGCGGCGCTCCTACCGGCAGCGGAAGTTCCTCGGCATCATCGAGCGGGTCCGCGCCGCGATGCCGGACGCGGCGATCACCACCGACATCATCGTGGGCTTCCCCGGCGAGACCGAGGAGGACTTCCAGGAGACGCTGCACGTCGTGCGCGAGGCGCGGTTCTCGGGCGCGTTCACGTTCCAGTACTCCAAGCGGCCCGGCACCCCGGCCGCCGTGCTCGACGACCAGGTCCCGCCGGCGGTCGTCAGGGACCGCTACGAGCGGCTGGTCGCCGTCGTGAACCAGATCGCCTGGGAGGAGAACAAGGCGCTCGTCGGCCGGCGCGTCGAGCTGATGGTCGCCGAGGGCGAGGGACGCAAGGACGCCGCCACGCACCGCCTCTCCGGCCGCGGCCCCGACAACCGGCTCGTGCATTTCGCCCCGCCGGCCGGCGTCCAGGTGCGCCCGGGCGACCTGGTCACCGTCGAGGTCACCCGGGCCGCCCCGCACCACCTGGTCGCGGACACCTTCGTCTCCGCGCGCCGGACCCGCTCGGGCGACGCCTGGGAGGCACGCACCGCCGCGCCCGCGTCGTCCGGTGTCGCGCTCGGCATGCCGGGCCTCGGCGTACCCGCACCGCTGCCGGACGCCCCCGCCTGCCGCTGAGGGTCCGTCGGGATCCCCGGTTAGCCGGGGATCCCGGCGCATGTGGGGCATTGCAACGCCCGAGAAGTGCAGGGAGTGCCCGTGAAGCGCGACCGGTCAGACCTCGTCGTCGTCCCGCGGGTCCTTCGAGGAGTAGCCCGCCTTGGGCGGGAGGCCCTCGGGATTGTCCTCGGGGTTGCCGGGCGACTGCTCCGGCGGGGCGTCGTCGGACGGGACCTCGGCACGCGCGACGTCGCGCAGCCCGTCGGTGGCCTGCTGCCCGGGGCCGGTGTGGCCGACCCGCTCGCTGCTGACGCCGAGGTCGCCGGCGGCCCGGGAGGGTCCGCTGGAGTTCGGGGTCGAGGACTGCAGCTCCTCGTCGGAGTCGTCGCGGCCGGTCATGCCGGCGACTCCTTCTCCGGCTGGTCGTCCTCGCCGTCGTCGCTGCGGGTGGCCTCGGTGGAGGTGTCCTCGCCCTCCTTGACCGACTCCTTCAGCGGGTCGGGGGCCTCCTCGATGGCGGGGTTCTCCTCGGGGGAGAGGTCGGGCACCGTGGGCCGGCCCTCGTCCGGAGGGATGGCGTCGACCCCGCCCGGGTTGGGCTCGCCGGGCTCGATCTCGGGGTCGGGCAGGGGTCCGAGGTCAGACATCAGTGCTCCTTGAAGCCGAACGTCGAGTACGCCGCCGACGTACCCGTTCGCAGCCCCTCCAACACGGCCAGCTCGTGGGGGACGACCGGCTCCGGCAGCGCGTCGAGCCGGGCCCACCGCAGCCCGCCCGACTTCTCGGGCTCGACGACCCGCGGCTCTCCCGACCACGACCGGGCCGTGAAGAAGAAGTCGATCCGCTCGTCGATCGGCTCGCCGCCCTGGGTGCGCTGCATCGCGGTCACGAAGCACAGCGCGAGGTCGCCCACGCCGATCTCCTCGAACGCCTCGCGGTGGGCGGCGTCGTACGCCGTCTCCCCCTGCTCGACGTGGCCGGCCGCGGCCGCGGCCCAGTGGTCGTCCATGTACCCGGTGTTCCGGCGGAGCTGGAGCAGCACCTCGGTGTCCGGGCCGGAGCCGCGCAGCAGGAAGACGTACGACGCAGGGACGACCACGAAACGGCCGTGCGTCACTCGGGCACCTCGGTCTCCTCGGGATCCTCGGGGTCCTCCAGGTCGTGGGGCGTCAGCTCCGCCTCACCCTCGGTGCCGTAGACCGTCCCGGTGTCCTCCGAGACCGGCGACTCCTCCTCCTCGGGCAGCGGATCCTCGTGGAAGTCGAACTCGCTCATCACTCACCTCCCGCGTCGTCCGACGGCTCGTCGAGCGACGTCTCGGCATTCTCCTCCTGGCCCTCCCGCGGCGGACCCTGCGGATCGCGCTCGTCGTGGTGGGGCTCCGGGGGCGTCGGGCTCTCGCTCATGCTTGTCACACTAGCCACATGCCGCCGACGCCCAGCACCCCGATCGTGGCCGTGGTCGGGGCCACCGCGTCCGGCAAGACCGGTCTGTCCCTCGACCTCGCCGAGCGGCTCGGTGGCGAGGTCGTGAACACCGACGCCATGCAGGTCTACCGTGGCATGGACATCGGCACGGCGAAGCTCCCGGTCGCCGAGCGGCGCGGGATCGCGCACCACCTGCTGGACACCCTCACCGTCCGCGACCCGGCGACGGTCGCGGAGTTCCAGGGCTGGGCCCGCGCCGAGATCGACGAGATCCGCGGTCGCGGGCGCACGCCGGTGCTGGTCGGCGGCTCGGCGCTCTACACGCGGGCGATCCTGGACCGGTTCGAGTTCCCGGGCACCGACCATGCGGTCCGGCGGCGCCTCGAGGACGAGCTCGCCGACGTCGGCGCGGTCGCGCTCCACGAGCGGCTGCGCGCGGTCGACCCCGAGGCCGCGGACCGGATCCTGGCCGAGAACGGCCGCCGCGTCGTGCGCGCCCTCGAGGTCGTCGAGATCACCGGGCGGCCGTTCACCGCGTCGCTGCCGACCCTGGAGTACGCCGACCCGTGCACCGTCCAGATCGGGGTCGACATCGACCGGCCCACGCTCGACGCGCGGATCGAGGCGAGGGTCGAGACCATGTTCGAGTCCGGGCTCGTCGTCGAGGTCGAGCGCCTGCTGGCCGACGGTCTCGCGGAGGGCCGGACCGCCGGCCGCGCGATCGGCTACCGCGAGGTCGCGGCGTACCTCGCCGGCGAAATCTCGCTCGACGAGGCCCGGGATCGCACGGTCACGGCCACCCGGCGCTTCTCGCGTCGTCAGGACTCGTGGTTCCGCAAGGACCCCCGCGTGGTGTGGATCCGGTACGACGACCCGGACCTGGTCGAGAAGAGCCTGAGCAAGATCGGTCGGGCGCCGGAGGGCCGGCCGACGCCAGACTGAGCCCATGACCGGACGCGACCGACTCCGCGAGCTGCTCGACGCGGTGCTCGAGGAGGAGCACCGCAGCCTCGACGACATGGCCGGTGGCGCGTACACCTCGCCGTTCCACTTCACCCGCCGGCTCTCCCGCGAGACCGGGGAGCCGCCGGTCGCGATGCGGCGGCGGGTGATGCTCGAGCGCGCCGCCTGGCAGCTGAGCCACGGCGAGAGCGTCACCGACGCGGCGTTCGCCGCCGGCTACGACTCCGTCGAGGGGTTCAGCCGCGCGTTCGCCCGCGCCTACCGACACGTGCCCAGCCAGCAACGGACGCAGCCGCGAGCAGGCAGCCACTGGCTGCCCGCACCGAACGGCATCCACTTCCACCCGCCCACCTCGCTGTGGGTCCACTCCGGGGAGCGCACCATGAGCCAGCCGATGGACCTGATGGTCCACCACGACCTCGACGACACCCGGGCGCTGCTGGACCTGGCCAAGCAGCTGCCCGACGAGGCGTACCGACGCCAGGTGCGCCCGGTGCTCTCCTGGGAGGGCGACGAGACGACGCTCGCGCGCGTCCTCGAGCGGCAGGTCAGCACCCTGGAGGTGTGGCTGGCGGCCATCCTCGGCGAGGAGTTCCCGCCGGAGCGCCCGGACGACCCCGGGGCCCTGATCGCCCGGCACGACGAGGTCGCGCCGCGCTGGCTGGAGATGGTCCGCGACGTCGACCGGCGCGATGCCTGGGACGACCGGGTCGTCGACGCGCTCTGCGAGCCGCCGGAGAGCTTCGTGCTCGGGAGCATCGTCGCCCACGTCCTCACCTATTCCGCCCACCGCCGGCTCGGCGCCCGCGCGATGCTCGCCGAGCTCGGCGTCGAGGTCGACGAGGGCGACCCGATCAACTGGCTGCGGCGGCGGGGAGGTGCGGAGTGAAGACCGTCTACTACACGGCGAGCTCGCTCGACGGCTTCATCGCCGACCCGGACAACTCCCTCGGTTGGCTGCTGAGCCGCGACATCGACGAGCACGGGCCGATGAACTACGGCGAGTTCCGGGCGACCGTCGGCGCCTGTGCCCTCGGCGCCACGACGTACCGGTGGATCCTCGACAACGACCCGAACGGCTGGGACTTCACCCTGCCCGCCTGGGTCTTCACGCACCGCGAGCTCCCACCGCAGGAGGGGGTCACCTTCACGGCGGAGGACGTGCGCACCGTGCACGCCGCCATGGTCGAGGCAGCGGCAGGCAAGGACGTGTGGCTCATCGGCGGTGGTGACCTGGTGGGGCAGTTCTCCGACGCGGGCCTGCTCGACGAGGTGTGGGTGCAGTACGCGCCCCTGACGCTCGGCGGCGGCGCGCCCCTGCTCACGCGGAGGGTCGAGATGCGGCTCGAGGAGCACGCCCGGAACCGCGAGTTCCTGTGCGCGCGGTACACCGTTTCCAGGCCGGGCTGACCGGGCACCGGGCGGTATGCGCCGTCTCGGGATCGTCGTACCGCTCGCCCTCCTTGCCACCGCCCTCGCCGCGCCCGCGCAGGCGACGCCGCCCAAGCACCCGACCGCCCGCGGGTACGGCGGCGCCGTCACCTCCGTCGACCCCGATGCCTCCGCGATCGGCCTCGAGGTGCTGAAGGCCGGCGGCAACGCCGTCGACGCCGCGGTCGCGACCGCCGCCGCCCTCGGCGTCACCGAGCCGTTCAGCAGCGGCATCGGCGGAGGCGGCTACTTCGTGTACTACGACGCGAAGACCCGCGAGGTCCACACCATCGACGGCCGCGAGACCGCGCCGGCCGCGATGCCGCACGACGCGTTCATCGACCCGAAGACCGGCAAGCCGTACGGCTTCTCGCCCGCCCGCGTCACCAGCGGCGTCTCCGTCGGCGTGCCCGGCTCGCTCGCGACCTGGCAGCGCGCGCTGAGGGAGTGGGGCACCCGCTCGCTCGCCCGCTCCCTCGCCCCCGCGGAGGCACTGGCCCGCCGGGGCTTCCGCGTGGATCCGACCTTCCATGACCAGGTGGTCCAGAACCGGCGCCGGTTCGATGCCTTCGTGCCGACGAGGAGGCTCTACCTGCCGCACGGCCGGGCGCCGCGGGTCGGCTCGACGTTCCGCAACCCCGACCTGGCGCGCACCTACGACCTGATCGCCCACCGCGGCACGCGCGCGCTGTACGACGGGCGGCTGACGAGCGAGGTCGTGCACGCGGTTCGCAGGCCGCCGACGACGAAGGACACGACGCTGCCGGTCCCGAGGGGCTTGATGCGACGCAGCGACATCACCGGCTACCGGCCGGTCGACCGGGCGCCGACCCGGGTCGGGTACCGCGGCCTCCACGTCTACGGCATGGCGCCGTCCTCGTCCGGCGGCTCGACGGTCGGGGAGGCGCTCAACATCCTCGACCGCTACCCGCTCGGGTCGATGACCAGGGCCCGCGCGCTGCACCTCTACCTCGAGGCCAGCGCGCTGGCGTTCGCCGACCGGAGCGCGTACGTCGGCGACCCGGCCCAGGTCGACGTACCGCTGAAGGACCTGCTCTCGCAGAAGTACGCCGACGAGCGCGCCTGCCGGATCAGGGTCGGCCGGGCGTTCCCGACGCCGGTCGAGGCGGGCGACGCCTCGTCGTACGACGGCCGCTGCGGCGCCGGCCGCGGGACCGCGACGTCCGCCGGGGACACCGAGAACGTCGAGACCACGAACCTCACGGTCGCCGACCGGTGGGGCAACGTCGTCGAGTACACGCTCACCATCGAGCAGACCGGCGGCTCGGGGATCGTGGTGCCCGGACGCGGCTTCCTGCTCAACAACGAGCTCACGGACTTCACGGCCGTCTACGACGACGCCGACCCGAACCGGATCGAGCCCGGCAAGCGCCCGCGCAGCTCGATGTCGCCGACCCTCGCGCTGCACCGGAACGGCAGGCCGCTGCTCGCGGTCGGCTCGCCCGGCGGCTCGACGATCATCACGACGGTGCTGCAGATCCTGGTGAACCGGCTCGACCTCGGCATGACCCTGCCGCAGGCGATCGCCGCCCCGCGCGCGACCCAGCGCAACACGGAGGACGACCTCGCCGAGCCGGCGTTCCTGCGGCGGTACGGCCACGCCCTGAAGAGGCTGGGCCACCACGTCGAGAAGTACCAGGACATCTTCACCGGGACGACCGAGATCGGTGCCGCGACCGGCATCGAGTTCGGTCCCGGCGGGCTGCTGACGGTCGCCGCCGAGCCGCGGCGGCGCGGGGGTGGCGCTGCGACCGTCGTCACACCGCAGCGTTGAGCGCAGGCGGGGCTGCGGCCGCCGGTACCGTGGTGGGGTGACGACCGCCGCCGCCTGGACCGAGCTCACCACCGTCGAGGAGCTCGTCGACCTGCTGGGCGAGCCGAACGCCCGTGCCCGCGACAAGGGCCGCACCGCGCTGCTCGACGTCGACCGGGCCTGGCTCGCGGCCACGCCGTTCTGCGTGCTCGCCACCGCGTCCGCCGACGGCCGCTGCGACGCCTCCCCGAAGGGTGACCCCGCCGGCTCGCTCGTGCACGTCGTCGACGACACCACGATCGCGCTCGCCGAGCGGCCCGGCAACAGGCGGGCGGACGGCTACCGGAACATCCTGGACAACCCGTACGTCGGCCTGGACTTCTTCATCCCCGGCCGCGGCGACACCCTGCGCGTCAACGGCCGCGCCCGGCTGGTCGGCGACGCGCCGTTCTTCGACGAGATGGTCGTCAAGGGACACCGGCCGGTCCTCGCCGTCGTCGTGGACATCGAGGAGGTCTTCTTCCACTGCGCGAAGGCCTTCCTCCGGTCCGGCCTGTGGAAGCCGGAGACCTGGGACCCGAACGGCGTCGTCCCGCGTCGCGCGGTGATCGCGCGTGACGTCGAGCCGAGCGGCATGACCCTGGAGCAGCTCGACGAGTACTACAGGCCCGAGAACTACGAGAAGGGCATGTATGCCTGACTACGAGTACCTGTTGGGGCACGGCACCGAGAACGACTTCGTGCTGCTGCCCGACCTCGACGGCACGGTCCACGGCGACCTGTCGCCGGAGCAGCTGGCGGAGCGGGTGCGGGCGCTCTGCGACCGCCGGGCCGGCATCGGCGGCGACGGCGTGCTGCGCGTGCTGCGCCAGGGCGACGGCTGGTTCATGGACTACCGCAACGCCGACGGCTCGCTGTCGGAGATGTGCGGCAACGGCATCCGCGTCTTCGCGCGCTACCTCGTCGACGCGGGCCTGGCCGACCCGGCGCGGCCGATCCCCGTCGACACCCGCGACGGCGTCAAGGTCCTCACGGTCGACGGCGACCTGATCACCGCCGACATGGGCACCCCGCAGGTGCTCGGGGAGACCAAGGTCGGCGTGGCCGGCCGGGCCTGGGTCGCGCGGCACGTCGACATGGGCAACCCGCACGCCGTCGCGTTCGTCGACGACCTCGCGGACGCCGGCCCGCTGCTGGAGGCGCCCGAGCACGACCCCGCGACGTACCCCCGGGGCGTCAACGTCGAGTTCGTCGTACGCCGGGGAGCCCGGCACCTCGCGATGCGCGTGCACGAGCGCGGCTCCGGCGAGACCCGGTCCTGCGGCACCGGCGCGTGTGCGGTCATGGTGGCCGCGGCCGTCGCCGACGGCGCCGAGCGCTCCGGCGCCTACCGCGTGGACGTCCCCGGCGGCACCCTCACCGTCACCTGGACCGACGACGACCGGGTGCTGCTCACGGGCCGCGCCCTCATCGTCGCGCGGGGCACCACCTCGCTCTGACGACACGTCGGGTTTCACCGGCTGACCGGAGAAACCCGCGCGACACGCCGCGGCCCACCGGCGTGTCCGTCGGGTTTCCCACGACAAGCACCCGCAGATCGTGACCGACCGCGACAGTGCTGCTGTGAGCATGGTTATCCTCCGCAGCATGGACATCAACGGAGCCAGTGCCATCGTCACGGGCGGCGCGTCGGGCATCGGCGCGGCGGCCGCCCGCCAGCTCGCCGCGAAGGGTGCGGTCGTCGTGGTCGCCGACCTGCAGGCCGACAAGGGCGAGGCGCTCGCCGAGGAGATCGGCGGCGTCTTCGCCCAGGTCGACGTCACCGACACCGACCAGATCAAGGCCGCGGTCGAGGCCGCCGCCGCGATCGCACCCCTGCGGGCGTGCGTGAACTCGGCCGGGATCGGCTGGGCGCAGCGCACCATCGGCCGGGACGGCGAGTTCGACTCCGCCCACGACCTCGCGGCGTTCTCGCGGGTGATCGCCATCAACCTGATCGGCACCTTCGACATGACCCGCCTCGCCGCGACCGCGATGAGCCGCAACGAGCCCGACGCGGACGGGTGCCGCGGCGCGATCGTCAACCTCGCGAGCGTGGCGGCGTTCGACGGCCAGATCGGCCAGGCGTCGTACTCCGCCTCCAAGGGCGGCGTCGTCGGCATGACCCTCCCGGTCGCCCGCGACCTCGCCGCCTCCGGCATCCGCCTCAACACCGTCGCCCCGGGCCTGATCGACACCCCGATCTACGGCGAGGGCGAGGCGGCCGAGGCGTTCAAGGCCAAGCTCGGCGAGAGCGTGCTGTTCCCCAAGCGCCTCGGCGTCCCCGACGAGCTCGCCAGCATGGTCGTCGAGTGCATCACCAACAGCTACATGAACGGCGAGGTCGTCCGCGTGGACGGCGGTATCCGGATGCCCCCCAAGTAGCGCGTTCGGGTCGTCCGCCTCTCGCGCGTGAATACGCCGCCCTCAGGCGGACGACCCGCGCCGGCTCAGGCTCGCCGGCCCGTCCGGGCCAGGAGCCTCGTCTGCCGGTCGGCGTCCGCCGGCACCTGGACGGGCCGCCTGAAGACGCCGTCGTCGTAGGCGTGGTCGCCGAAGCCCTCGAACGCCACCTCGATGGTGTCCATCTCCGCGTCGGTGAACGTCGTCGGCCGGCCGTTGGCCGCGCCGAGGTCCCAGCCGTGCACGACCAGGTCGAAGCCGTAGAAGTGGTCCAGGGTGGCGCCGATCGTGGTGCGGCCGAAGAAGCCGTCGTACTCCCGCGCGCGGAGCTCGTCGGTGACCAGGGGCCGTACGGCGGCCTGGTGCGCGGCCCACACGTCGGCAGGTGAGCCGGAGGGGCGTCCGCCGACCGCGACGTCCATCCGCGACAGGTAGTCGCGCTCGGTGTCCACCACGTGGTCGACGACGTCCGCGGCGGTCCAGCCCTCGCACGGGCTGGTGGCCGACCAGTCGGTGGTGGCGTCGACGGTGGCGGAGAAGCGGTCTGCGGCCCGGAGGAAGAAGTTCATGCCACCAGCATCGCGACGACGCTGTCGCCGGCTCTTGAAAGAATCCGACACATGAGCGGGAACCGCCGGATCGACCCCAGGGAGCGCGCGCACCTGCTGGACGCGAGCGGCTACACGCCGCCGATCCACCGGTTCGCCCCGTCACCGGACCTCGCGCCGCTGGTCCGGCGCTACTGGATGCCGGTCTGGTCGCTGCCCGAGGGGGTCACGTCCACGCAGCGGGTGCTGCAGTACCCCGTCTGCCTGGTCGTCGTGTCGCCCGAGTACGCCCTGCTCGTCGGGCCGAGCAGCGGCCTGTCGACGCAGGAGCTGAGCGGCACGGGCTGGGCGCTGGGCACCATGCTCCAGCCCGCGGCCGGACTCGCGCTGGCCAGCGGGCCCGTCGAGCGACTGACCGACCAGGCGGTCCCGCTGCCCGACGAGGACCTCGCCTGCCGGATCCGCGACGCTGTCGGGGACGACCCGGAGGACCCAGAGCGCCAGCAGGCCGGCGTCGCCGCCGTCGAGACGACGCTCCGGGCACTGCTCCCCGTCGACGAGGAGGGGCTGCTGGTCAACGCGATCGTCGAGTACGTCGAGGGCGACCCGGACGTGCAGCGCGTCGGTCAGGTCTGCGAGAAGTTCGCGATCACCGAGCGCACCCTGCAGCGGCTGACCGCGCGCCGGATCGGCCTGAGCCCGAAGTGGCTGATCCAGCGCCGCCGCCTCCACGAGGCCGCCGAGCGGCTCGCGCGCGACGAGCGACCGGACCTGGCCCGCGTCGCCGCCGACCTCGGGTACGCCGACCAGGCGCACTTCGGCCGCGACTTCCGCGCGGTCACCGGCCTCACCCCGGGCGCGTTCGCGGCGGAGCCGCGTTAGACCTCCACGACCAGGTCGGCACGGTCACGGGCCGCCTCGACGAGCCGCGCGTTGGCCTCGTCGACCCGGGCCACCCAGGCGCGGGCCTCGTCCGGCGCCTTGCCGAACTCGACGTGCCGCGCGATCAGCCGTTCGACGCGCAGCGCGTCATCGGTGACCAGGTGCCACACGACGTCGATGGCCTCGCGCACCGCGCGCCAGCGCGGCTCGTCGAGCAGCAGGTAGTTCCCCTCGGTCACCACGGTGCCGGCCGGCGGCACCCAGGTCGCACCGGCCAGCGGCTGCTCGAGGTCGCGCTCGAACACCGGAGCGACGACGTCCTCCTCGCCCGCGCGCACCCGCCGCAGCAGCGCGGCGTACCCGGGAGCGTCGAAGGTCTCCGGCGCGCCCTTGCGGTCCCGGAGCCCGCGGCGGACCAGCTCGACGTCGGCGTAGTGGAAGCCGTCCATCGGCACCACCGGCAGCCCGAGGGACGTGGCGACCGTCGACTTCCCGACACCGGGCGCCCCGGTGATGCCGAGCAGGCGGATGCCGGGCGGGACGTGCGGGGTCACCGCACCATGGTGGCAGCCTCGTCGACCGTCCCGGCGTAGCTCGCCATCTGGGCCGGCAGCACCGCGAGGACCTCGGTGGTGCGCGCCGCCCAGTCCCAGCGGATCAGCAGATGGTCGGTCGAGTCGGGCGGGACCAGGCTGATCAACGCCGAGTGGTCGTCCACGGCCAGCAGCTGGGAGAAGTCGACGCCGTCGACCGGGCTCATCCGCACACCGAGGAGCTCGCCGGAGTGCCGGTCGACGGCGGCGACAGCCGTCCTGCCCATGTAGGTCGTGCTGCCGACGTGATGGTTGAAGCCGGCCAGCTGGACGATGGCCCCGTCGCCGACCAGGGGGACGGTCCGCTGGGCTCCGGAGTCGCCTCCGACGGCGGGCGTCCCCGCCAGTCCGTCGAGACCCCAGGTCACCGCGGTGCCGTCGGGCAGCACCCGTGTGGACTGCTCGAGGTCGGTGTCCACCAGGGACCCCGTGTCCAGGTCGAGCTCCCGCATCGTCTCCCGCTCCTCGACCGTCACCAGCACGTGGTCGTCGCCGGCCCACGAGGTCGCCTTGTTCAGCCCCGGCACGTCGTACCGGTGCGACCGCCCGGTGGTCAGCTCGACCACCACCACGGCGCCAGGCTGGGCGAGCGCGAGCTCGGCGCCGTCGGCGCTCAGGCTGGTCGGCGTCAGCGGGTACCACTGGTACCCGCCGACATCGTGGGTCGGCACCAGGCCCTCGAGTCCAGCGAGCGCCAGCGGCCGTCGTCGCCGAGCACGTCGATGGTGGTCCACCGGGCATCTCCCGGACCCGCCGAGCTCGGGACCACGGCGAGCACCGCGCGGCCGACGGGATCCTCGGACAGCGGCACCGGGGCGGTGATCGCCAGCCGCGGCGCGCCGGCGGCGGCTGCGGTGTAGTCCGCGGACGTCCAGCGGGGACTGATCAGGGATCGGGGCACGGTGGCGTCGGCCACGGCCTCGGGCGACCGGGTCGGTGTGGTCACCGGCGGAGGCGTCGAGGTCTGGTGCCGGTCCCCGACCAGCGGGACCGCTGCGACCACGATCAGGGCCGCGGTCACCGTCGCGACGGCGGCCGCGGTGCGGCCCCGGCGTACCCGCGCCCGCGCCCGGTCCCAGGCGGCGTCGGCCACGCGGGTCTCCGGCAGCTCCATGGTCTCGGCGATCTCGGTCAGCCTCATGAGCGGTCCTCCGCGAGGTCGGCGAGCCCGGGGGCGTCGGCACGCAGCCGAGCCAGCGCCACCGAGCCGAGCTTCTTGACGGTGCCGACGGTCACCCCGAGCACGTCGGCGGTCTGGGTGGCGGTCAGGTCGTCGACGTACCGGAGCAGCACGACGGCTCGCTGCCGCGGGGTGAGCACGCCCAAGGCGTCGCGCAGCATCGCCGCCGCCTCTCCGGGTCCTGCCGTCCCGCGCTGGTCCGGCACCTCCGCGACCCGTCGTTCGCGCCGATGTCGCCGCCACCACGAGACGTGGTCGCGGTACATCACCCGCCGCACCCAGGCCTCCGGCTGCTGACCACCGAGGGTGTCCCAGCGCAGGGCGGCCTTCACGAGCGCCTCCTGGAGGAGGTCCTCGGCGAGGTACAGGTCGCCCGTGAGGAGGTACGCCGCGCGCAGGAGGCGCTGCTGCGACACCCGGGCCCAGGATTCGAACGACTCGCGGTCCGTCTCGCGCACGGCCACCTCCTCACCACTGGAACGCGCGGGACCCGGCAGAGGGTTGACGCGGTGCGCAAACCGTTTGGCCACGGCGTGGGGCCCGAACGTACTCTTGTGGACATATGACGAACGCTGAGCCTGACTTCAACCTCGACGACGAGCTCGAGGCGACCGACGACTGGGACTCCGAGGAGCTCGAGACGGACCTGTCCGACTCCTGGCCGGACGAGCCGGATCCCGAGGACGTCACCACCGGCGAGATGGACCTCGCCGAGCGCCACCAGCTGCGCCGCGTCGCGAGCCTGCGCACCGAGCTCGAGGACATCACCGAGGTCGAGTACCGCCAGCTCCGCCTGGAGCGCGTCGTGCTCGTCGGGGTGTGGACCGAGGGCACGGTCGAGGACGCCGAGAACTCCATGGCCGAGCTCGCGCTGCTCGCCGAGACCGCCGGCTCCGAGGTGCTCGACGCCATCTACCAGCGGCGCCAGTCGCCCGACCCCGCGACGTACGTCGGCCGGGGCAAGGTCGAGGGCATCGCCGAGATCGTGGCCGCGTCCGGCGCCGACACCGTGATCTGCGACGGGGAGCTCGCGCCCAGCCAGCTGAGGAACCTCGAGGACCGGCTCAAGGTCAAGGTCGTCGACCGGACCGCGCTGATCCTGGACATCTTCGCCCAGCACGCGAAGTCCGGCGAGGCCCAGGCCCAGACCGAGCTGGCCCAGCTCAACTACATGAAGCAGCGGCTCCGCGGCTGGGGTGGCAACCTCTCCCGGCAGGCCGGTGGCCGGGTCGCCGGCGGTGCCGGCATCGGTGGCCGTGGACCCGGTGAGACCAAGATCGAGACCGACCGGCGCCGGATCAACACCCGGATCGTGAAGCTCCGCCGCGAGCTGCGCGAGATGAAGGGGACCCGCGACACCAAGCGCCAGGAGCGCCGGCGCCACCACATCCCCAGCGTGTCCATCGCCGGCTACACGAACGCCGGCAAGTCCTCGCTCCTGAACCGGCTCACCGACGCCGGCGTGCTCGTCGAGGACGCGCTGTTCGCGACCCTCGACCCGACCACGCGGCGTACGACCACCGCCGACGGCCGGGTGTACACGATGAGCGACACCGTCGGCTTCGTCCGGCACCTCCCGCACCAGCTCGTGGAGGCGTTCCGCTCCACGCTGGAGGAGGTCGCCGACTCCGACCTGGTCCTGCACGTCGTCGACGGGTCGCACCCCGACCCGGAGGGCCAGCTCGTCGCGGTCCGCGAGGTGTTCGCCGAGATCGGCGCGGGAGACGTCCCCGAGCTGGTCGTGATCAACAAGGCCGACGCCGCCGACCCGATGGTCCTGGCCCGGCTCCGCCAGCGCGAGCCGCACTCGGTCGTCGTCTCGGCGAAGACCGGCGAGGGCATCGCCGAGGCCCTGCGGGTCATCGAGGGCGAGCTGCCCCGGCCCGACGTGGAGTTCAAGGCGCTGGTGCCCTACGAGCGCGGCGACCTGATCAACCGCCTGCACCAGCACGGCGAGATCGCCTCGATGGAGCACACCGGCGAGGGCACCGTCGTCGTCGGCCGCGCGAACGAGGACCTCGCCGGCGAGCTCGCCGCCTACGCGCTGGGCTAGGCAGCCGCCGGGACCTCGCCCCGGGCGGCCACCTCCTCGGCGCCGGCGATCCGTCGGCCCAGGATGCCGAACGCGAAGGCGATCGGCAGCACCACGCTGCCCATCGACGTCACCATCGGGATCAGGATCATCCCGGGGACGGCCAGCGTCAGCAGCGCGGCGGGCAGGCCCACGCCCCGGCGGAGCAGGACGATCCCCAGGAACGTCGAGCCGACCATGGTCAGCAGCACGAACGGGAGTGACGCCAGGAAGATCGGATCCATGAGCGCGTCGTCGACCGCGGTCCACTGGGTCCAGTACTCGAGCGCGACCGAGACGCAGGCCCCGACGTACGCCGTGAGCGTGAGCCGCCAGGCCCACTTCTCGACGCCGACCGGCCGGCGCCGGCGGCGTACGACGAACGCGCAGAGGGTGAACGCGACGAACACCGGCAGCCAGAGCTTCCCGTACGTCAGGTAGACCGTGTCGGGCGACGCCCAGCCCAGCAGGGGCGCGAAGATCTCGCGGGCGGGATCCGACCAGGCCCGCACGAGCCCGGACTCGAGGTCCTCCTTGCCGTCCGCGGTCTGGTGGCGCGCCATCGCGTGCAGCTGCCCCAGCACCAGCCCGAACCATGCCATCCACCACGCCACGCGCCCGATCCGGCGCTGGCTCTCGATCGACCCGAGCATCGTGTCCTCCTGTCGTCCGGCGCCCGGGCGGCGCCCTCGCTGACGACGCTAGGTAGGTCGCGCTGCCCGGTCGTCAACCCCGGTGCCGAACCGGGTGTCCACCCCAGGGTGGACGTCCCACGGCCGCGCCGGCCTTACGCTCGGTCCGTGGCTGTGCGCCTGCGCCTCGCGGACGTCCTCGTCCCTGCGATGCTCCTGCTGGTCGGGGGCGTCGAGCTGGTGCTCGCGCAGCCGGACGGCTGGGGGGTCGGGCTCCTGCTCGAGGGGCTGGCCGCGGCCGTGCTGGTCGCCCGTCGCCACGCGCCGCTGGTCGTCGGGACGACCGCCGCGGTGATCGTGCTCGCGATGCCCTGGGTCGGACCGGAGCTCGAGGACGTGGCCGCCCCGATCCTGTTCATCGCCGTGTGCGGCTACTCGTTCGCGCGCTGGATCCCAGGCCTGCGTGGGCTGCTCGGCATCGGCGTGATCCTCGCCGTGCTGCTGGCCGACTACCTGGTGGACCCGCGCGGCCACGACATCACCGACGTCGTGTTCGTCGCGGCCCTGGTGCTGCCGCCGTACGTCGTCGGCCGGATCACCCGGCGGCTGGCGGACCAGGCCCAGCAGCTGCGCGAGCAGCAGGCGGTGCTCACGGAGCTCGCGGTGCGCGACGAGCGGGATCGGATCGCCCGCGAGCTGCACGACGTGATCGCCCACTCGATCAGCGCCATGGTCGTCCAGGCGGCCGCGGCCGAGGACCTGGTGCGCACCGACCCGGAACGCGCCGCCGGGCTGCTCCGGTCAGTGACGGCGTGCGGCCGCAGGGCGCTCGACGAGACCGGGCGGCTGCTGCATCTGGTCCGCGACGACGCCGACGACGTTGACGAGCTCGGCCTGCACCCACCGCCGGGCGTCCGCGACCTCCCGGCGCTGGTGGAGTCGTTCCGCGCCGCGGGGCTGCAGGTGGACGCCGAGCTGGAGCCGCCGGACTCGCTCCCCGACGGCGTCGACCTCTCGGCGTACCGCATCGTCCAGGAGGCCCTGACCAACGCGGCCCGGCACGGTCGGGGCACGGTCCGGCTCGGCGTGGGAGTCGAGCGTGGGCAGCTCCGCGTGCGCTGTGTCAACCAGGTCGCCGCGGACGACGAGCCGGGCAGCGGTCTGGGGCTGCGCGGCATGGGGGAGAGGGTGGCGATGCTCCGCGGCACGCTGATCAGCGGCGTGACCGCCGAGGGATTCGTCGTCGACGTCCGGCTCCCGCTCGTCCCGGAGCCCGTGTGGTGACCCGGGTCGTCCTCGCCGACGACCAGGAGCTCGTCAGGTCCGGGCTCCAGGTCCTGCTCGAGGCGCGGGGTTGCGAGGTCGTCGCCGCGGTCGGTGACGGACGCTCCGCGGTCGAGGCGGTACGCCGCACGCTGCCCGACGTGGTGCTCATGGACATCCGGATGCCCGTGCTCGACGGGATCGCGGCGACGCGCGAGCTCTGTGCGACCGGGTCTCCGAGCCGGGTGATCGTGCTGACGACGTACGACCTCGACCGCTACGTGTACGAGGCGCTGAGCGCCGGCGCGTCCGGCTTCCTGCTCAAGGCGACCCCGCCGGACCGGCTCGTCCAGGGCATCCACACCGTGTGCGCTGGCGAGGCACTGCTCGCGCCGCAGCTCACGCGGCGGCTCATCGAGGAGTACCTGCGCCGGCCGCCGGCTGCCGAGTCACCCGCCCCGCTCGCCGGGCTCACCGACCGCGAGCGCGAGGTGCTGGTGCTGATGGCGCGCGGCCTGTCGAACGACGACATCGCCGCCGAGCTCGTCGTCGCGGTCGCCACGGTCAAGACGCACGTGAACCGGGTGCTCGCCAAGCTCGGCGCCGGGTCGCGGGTGCAGGCCGTGGTCGCGGCGTACGAGAGCGGACTGGTCCGCCCGGGCCTCGCCTAGCCCGGTTCAGCGTCCGCCGAGACGCTTGAGGTCGACCAGGACGTCGTCGAAGCGAAGGAGCACCGACAGGTGGCCCTGGTCCTCGAACAGGTGGGCCTCCGCGCCGGGGACGTGCGCGGCGAGCCACTCGCCGTGCGCGAACGGCACCATCGCGTCCTGACGCCCCTGCCAGATCGCCACCGGCACCCGGATGTCCGCGAGGTCGAAGCCCCAGGGCGCGACCGCCGCGATGCCGTCGTCCCGCACACCGGTGACACCCTGCGCGCCGGCGTGGTGGAAGAGCCGGGCCATCCAGTCGGTGAACGCCGGCGTCATCGCCGCCTGGTCGACCGGTGTGACCAGGCCACCCATCGCCTCGGCGAGCTCGTCGGCCGAGGCCTGCAGGATCGGCAGGAAGTTCTCGAGCAGGTACCGCTCGTAGACCTCCCGGCCCTGCTCGGCCGCGTGGTACTCGTCGTGGTTCTCCCCCGCCATGCCGTCGAACCAGTCGAGGCCCTCGCCGTGGTACGGCGCCACGCCCGCGATCGACGCCGCGGCCCGGCACCGCTGGGGCAGCAGCGCGGCGCAGGCCAGCGCGCGGGGGCCGCCGCCCGACCACCCGGCCGTCAGGAACTCGCCGATGCCGAGGTGGTCCAGCACGACGGTCGACTCCTCGACGTCGTCGACGTACGCCCCCGCCGCCGGGCGCGGCGTCGAGGCGCCGTACCCGGGCCGCGAGTAGGTCACGAACCGCAGCCCGAGGTCGTGGCAGGTCCGGTCGAACAGGTCGAACTCCGCGACCGCGGACGGCGAGCCGCCGTGGAACAGCAGCGGGAACCCGCCGGGGTCACCTGCCACCAGCACCTCGATGCTGCGACCGTCGGGACCGGGTACCTGCAGGCGCTCGCTCATTGCCCCAGCCTCACATTTCGTGCGCCGAGGTCACGGGTTGGCAACAACGCCGACGCCGCGGCCGGCGCGGCCGCACCATTGCTCTCGTGGTCCTCCGGGGGGTCGCGGGGCCGAGCCCGCACTGGTCAGCACGTCGACGCACCGTCACGGTCGCCGCGCTGGTGGCGTTCGTCCTCGCCTCGATCCTGGTCGTGCACGTCGCGGACCGGGCCGGCGCCGACGGCGACCGGTGTGACCGCTTCGAGTCCGACTCGCTGGCCCGGGCCGCGGCTGTCACCGGCTCCGGCCAGCGGGTGGTCGTGATCGGCGACTCGTGGTCGGCCGGCCTCGGCCTGGACCGGATCGCGTCCTCCTGGCCGTCCTGGCTGCCCGGCTCCGTGCACGTGGCCGGCTTCTCGGGCTCCGGCTTCAGCGAGCAGGCCGGCGACTGCCGCGACGTCTCCTTCGCCGACCGGGCCCCGGCCGCGCTCCGGGGCGGGGCCGACCTGGTCGTCGTCGAGGGCGGGCTCAACGACTACGACGTCCCGAACGCCGACATCCGCGCCGGGTTCGACCGCCTGATGGGCGAGCTGAAGGGCGACCGGGTGGTCATCGTCGGGCCGGCGAGCGCGCCGTCCCGCGCCACCGAGGTGCCGCGCGTCGACGCGCTGCTGGCCCGGCTGGCGGCGTCGCACGGCGTCGGCTACGTGCGTACGTCGGGCCTCACGCTGCCCTACCTCGACGACCGGCTGCACCTCACGCCCGCGGGCCACGAGCAGTTCGGCGACTTCGTCGCGGGGGAGCTCGCTGCGCTCACGGCCTAGGATCGCGCCGTGCGTCTATCCCTCGCGGGCCGCGCGGAGAACGCGATCCAGGCCCGCATCCTCGTCCAGCTGCGCGACGAGGGCCCGCTGTCGAAGGCCCAGCTCGCCGACCGCCTCCAGGTGTCCCGGACCACCGTCGCCGCCGAGGTCGCCCGGCTGGCCGAGATGGGGCTCGCCCAGGAGGCCGGACCGGCCGCGTCCCGGGGTGGCCGGCGCTCGACGCTGGTCGACCTGTCGCAGGAGATCCGCTTCGTCGGCATCTCGATCGGCGCGACCGGCCTGTCCGTCGGCGTGACCGACGGCCGGCTGTCCGTGCTCGCCACCCGTTTCAAGGCCTGCGACATCCGGCAGGGCCCCGAGGCGGTGCTCGCCGTCGCCCTGGCACTGGTCCGTGAGGTCCTGCACGAGGTCGGGGTCGACAAGCCGATGGGCGCCGGGATCGGCGTACCGGGCCCGGTCGACTTCCACCGCGGCGTCTCGGTGTCGCCGCCGATCATGCCCGGCTGGGACGGCTACCCGGTCCGGGACGCGGTCTCGCGGGAGCTCGGCTGCCCGGTCGTGCTCGACAACGACGTGAACGTGCTGGCCGTGGGGGAGCAGCACGCGGGCGTGGCCAAGGGCGCGCAGGACTTCCTGTTCGTGAAGATCGGCACCGGCATCGGGTGCGGCATCGTCATCGACGGTGAGCTCTACCGCGGCGTGAACGGCTGCGCCGGCGACATCGGTCACATCCGGGTCGAGGAGTTCGGGCCGACCTGCGCGTGCGGCAACTCCGGATGCCTGGAGGCGTTCTCGGGCGGCGCCGCGCTCGCCCGGGACGCCACGGCCGCCGCACGCAGCGGCCGCTCGCCCGCGCTGGCGGCGCTGCTGGAGGAGCGGAGCGAGCTGACCGCCGCCGACGTCGGCATCGCGGTCTCGCAGGGCGATGCCCAGGCGGTCCAGCTGATCCGCGACAGCGGCCGGCACATCGGCGAGGTGCTCGCCGGGCTGGTGTCGTTCTTCAACCCGGGCCTGATCGTGATCGGCGGCCGGGTCACCGGCCTCGGGCACGCGCTGCTGGCCGAGATCCGGGGTGTCACCTACCGGCGGTCGCTGCCGCTGGCGACCGGCAACCTGCCGATCGTGCTCTCCGAGCTCGGCGACGAGGGCGGCGTGATCGGCGCGGCCCGGCTCATCAGCGAGTCCGTCTACTCCCCGTAGCGGCGCCTCACCAGCAGACTTTCGCAGGTAACTTTCAAAAGTTTGCGCAGCAGTGTGGATTCTTTCGCCTGAACCCCTTGCAGATCCTCGGTCCGGGCGCCTACTTTGTGCGACGTCACAACAAACGGGGTGACGGTCGTCACGAGGGAGGTCGCCGGTGCGCAGCACCAAGCTCTCCCTCGTCCTGCGGCAGCTGCGCGACGGCGGCCCCCGCTCCCGGGCGCGGCTCGCCACCGACCTCGGCCTGACCCGGTCCTCGGCCTCGGCACTGGTCGGGGAGCTCGAGGAGCTCGGCCTGGTCCGCGCGGCCGGCGTCGAGCGCGGTGGCCTGGGCCGCCCGGGCACTGCCGTGGAGCTCGACGGCCACCGGGTCTGCGGCATCGGCGCCGAGATCAACGTGAACCACGTCGCCACCATGGCGCTCGACCTCGCCGGTGACGTCGTCGCCGAGCACCGGGCCCCGATCGACTCCACCAGGCTCGCCGTCTCGGCGGTGCTGGACCTGCTCGCCGAGCTGGTCGAGCAGACCGACGCCGACGTCCGTGCCGGGGGCGGGCAGACCGTCGGCTGCGTGGTCGGCGTCGCCGGGCTGCTCGACCGCACCCACGAGGTGCTGACGGTCGGCCCCAACCTGGGCTGGAAGGACGTCCCGGTCGGCGCGGAGCTCCGCGGCCGCCTCGGCGCGGCGTACCCGGTCACCATCGAGAACGAGGCCAACCTCGCGGCGGTCGCCGAGGCCGTCCCGGGCGACGCGTCCCGCCAGGACATCCTGGTGATCTTCGGCGAGGTCGGCATGGGCGGCGGCATCGTCGCCGGCGGCCGGCTGCTGCGCGGCCACCAGGGGTACGCCGGCGAGTTCGGCCACATGATCGTCGAGCCCGGCGGTCGCCGCTGCGGCTGCGGCCGGGTCGGCTGCTGGGAGACCGTCGCCGCGCTCCGGCCGCTGCTCGACGCCGCCGCCGACCCTGACGACCCGATCCGGGACCCCGCGCTCGCGCTCGACGAGCGGCTCGCGGAGATCAACCGGCGAGCCGACCTCGGCGACAACCGCACCCTGGCCGCGCTCGACCAGGTCGGCAGCTGGGTCGGCATCGGCGCCGCGATGCTGACCAACGCGCTCAACCCCGCGGCGATCGTGCTCAGCGGCTACTTCGCCGAGATCGGCCACCACATGCGCCCCGCGATCCAGGAGCAGCTCCTCGCCGGCGTGCTGGCACCGCAGGGCGGCGGCACCCGGGTGGAGTTCTCGACGCTCGGCTTCACCGCCGCGGTGCGCGGTGGCGCGACCGAGGCCCTCGAGTCCGTCTTCGACGACCCGACCACCGTGGCCCCGCGGCCCGACGTACTCCTGGGAGGAGCGCGATGAGTGTCCTGCTGCAGATGACGGGGATCGTCAAGGAGTTCCCCGGGGTCCGTGCCCTCGACGGCGTCGACCTCGACGTCCGCGCCGGGGAGGTGCACTGCCTGCTCGGGCAGAACGGCGCCGGCAAGTCGACGCTGATCAAGGTGCTCTCGGGCTTCCACCAGCCCGACGCCGGCACCATCACCTGGGAGGGCGAGCCGGCGCCGCTGTCCACGCCCGCCAAGGCGATCGAGCGCGGTGTGGGCACGATCTACCAGGAGCTCGACCTGGTGCCGCACCTCGACGTCGCCGAGAACATCTTCCTCGGCCACGAGGTGTCGGTCGGCGGCTTCACCCAGCGCGGCCGGGCGCACCAGCAGGCCCGCGAGCTGCTGGACCGGCTCGGCCATCCGGAGATCTCGCCGACCCGCGTCGTCGGCGACCTGTCCCCGGCGAAGCAGCAGATCGTCAGCATGGCCAGGGCGCT
Organism: Nocardioides sp. URHA0032; assembly: GCF_000620645.1. Classification (GTDB taxonomy): domain Bacteria; phylum Actinomycetota; class Actinomycetes; order Propionibacteriales; family Nocardioidaceae; genus Nocardioides. The sequence continues at coordinate 239,151 of NZ_JIAV01000020.1, forward strand.
GTCGCGGGACACCCGGCTGCTGATCCTCGACGAGCCGTCCGCGGTCCTCGACCAGGGCGAGGTCGAGAACCTGTTCCGCGTCATCCACGACCTCACCAGGGACGGCGTGGCCGTCATCTACATCTCCCACCGGCTCGAGGAGATCCGTCAGATCGGCGACCGGATCACCGTCCTCAAGGACGGCCGCACCGTCGCCACCGGGCTCGCAGTCCAGGAGACCCCGACCGCGGAGCTGATCAGGCTGATGACCGGCCGCTCCATCGAGTACGTCTTCCCGCCCCGGCCCGACACCGCACTCGACCGTGGTGCCGCCGTCCTGGAGGTCCGGGACCTCGCTCTCGCCGGCGTGTTCACGGGGGTCGACCTCACCGTGCACGCCGGCGAGATCGTGGGGTTCGCCGGGCTCGTCGGCGCCGGGCGCTCCGAGATCATCGAGACCGTGTACGGCGCCCGCCGGGCCACCGGCGGCACCGTCACCGTCGACGGGAAGCGGCTGCGCCGCGGCTCCGTCGCCGCCGCGGTCAGGGCCGGCGTCGGGCTCGCCCCCGAGGAGCGCAAGAGCCAGGGCCTGCTGCTCGACCAGGCCGTGTACGCCAACATCACGGTCTCCTCGATGAGCCGCTTCGCCCGCCTCGGGTTCCTGGACCGGGGTGAGGAGCGGCGCCAGTCGCAGGAGCTGACCAGCAGTCTCGACGTACGCCCGGACGGGGTGACCCGGGCGGTCCGCACGCTGTCGGGCGGCAACCAGCAGAAGGTCGTGCTCGCCCGGTGGCTGATGCGCGACTGCCGGGTGCTGCTGCTCGACGAGCCCACCCGCGGCGTCGACGTCGGCGCGCGTTCCGAGATCTACCAGCTCATCCGGTCGCTGGCCGACCGCGGCGTCGCCGTCGTGGTCGTGTCCAGCGAGATCGAGGAGGTGCTCGGCCTGGCGGACCGGGTCCTCGTCGTCCGGGAGGGCGTGGTCGTCCACGAGTCCGCCGCCACCGCGATCGACGAGGCAGAAGTCCTCGACCTCGTCATGGAAGGAAAGGTTCCGGCATGAGCCAGGACAGTGTCCGCGTCGAGCGCGCCGCGCTAGAGACGAGCCGCGAGGAGAGCCGCTTCCGTGCGGTGATGAACAGCAGCGTCGGACGCAACTCCGGCCTCGTGATCGCGCTCCTGATCGTCTGCATCGTCGGGGCGGCGACCGCAGGCGACCGCTTCACCTCCACCGACAACGCGCTGACCATCCTGCGGCTCGCCGCCACGACCGGCGTGGTCAGCATCGGCATGACCTTCGTGATCATCGGCGGCGGCATCGACCTCTCCGTCGGCGCGATCGTCGCGCTGTCGTCGGTCTGGTGCACCACCATCGCCACCCAGCAGCTGGCCGAGGACACGCACTGGCTCTGGATGGTCGCGGTCGCGTTGCTCGTCGGGGCCGGCTGCGGACTGGTCAACGGGATCCTGATCGCCTACGGGAACGTCGTGGCGTTCATCGCCACGCTCGCGATGCTCGCCAGCGCTCGCGGTCTCGCGGAGATCATCAGCGACAAGAAGACCCAGATCCTCGGTGCGAACGGCATCGACGTCAAGGGGTTCAAGGACTTCTTCACCGCGGACATCCTCGGCGTCGACGTGCAGATCTGGCTGTTCGCGCTCGTCGCGGTCGCCGGGTGGGTCCTGCTCAACCGCACGACCTTCGGTCGGCGGACCGTCGCGGTCGGCGGCAACCCCGAGGCCGCCCGCCTCGCCGGCATCAACGTCAGGCGGCACACCGTCTACCTCTACGTGCTGATCGGCGTCTGCTGCGGCATCGCCGCCCTGATGCTGGTCGCCAAGACCACGACCGGCAGCTCGACGCACGGCACCGGCTACGAGCTCGACGCGATCGCGGCGGTCGTCATCGGCGGGACGCTGCTCACCGGCGGTCGCGGCACCATCGTCGGCACCGTCCTCGGCGTCCTGATCTTCTCGACGCTCTCGATCATCTTCACGCTCAACAACCGCTCCTTCTCGGAGCAGTCGCTCCTCAAGGGAGCCATCATCGTCGCCGCCGTGCTGCTCCAGCAGCGCCTGGCGTCTCGGAGCAGCACCTAGCAGCACGCCCGCACACCCCACCACCTCGGCACCACTCCTCTGCACGAAACAAGGAGCACCACCATGTCCCTGCGGTCCACCACCCGAAAGTCCAGGAAGGTCGCCGCCGGCCTGGTCGCCGGCATCGCGGTCCTCGCCCTGGCCGGCTGCACCAGCAACAGCGACGGCGGCGGCGACACCGCCGACACCTCCGGCGGCACGTCTGCCGCGACCGGCTCGAACGACGAGAGCGGCGACAAGGTCGTCATCGGCTTCTCCGCCCCGGCCGCCGACCACGGCTGGATGGGCTCGATCACCGAGTCCGCCAAGAAGGAGGCCGCGAAGTACGACGACGTCGAGCTCCGCGTCGCCGAGGGGACCAATGACGTCAACCTGCAGATCAGCCAGGTCGAGACGTTCATCAACGACAAGGTTGACGCGATCGTGCTGCTGCCGTTCGACGGCGCGGCGATGACCCCGGTGGCCCTGAAGGCCATGAAGGCGGGCATCCCGGTCATCAACGTCGACCGCGAGTTCGACGACCCGAACGCCGCGCGCGTCACGATCCTCGGTGACAACTACGGCATGGGCGTCTCGGCGGGCTCCTACATCTGCGACCAGGCCGACGGCAACAAGGACGCGATCGTCGCCGAGATCGCCGGCATCGACTCGCTGCCGCTGACGCAGGACCGCAGCCAGGGCTTCAAGGACGCGCTCGCCGAGTGCGGTCTCGACGTCGACAACCGCGTCGCCGCCGACTTCACCGTCGAGGGCGGGTCGGACGCCGCCGAGCAGCTCCTGCAGGCCGCACCGAAGATCGACTACCTGTGGAACCACGACGACGACCAGGGCGTCGGCGTCCTCGCCGCGATCGACAACGCCGGCCGCGACGAGTTCACGATGATCGGTGGCGCCGGCTCCAAGAACGCGATGGAGGCCATCAAGAGCGGCGACAGCGTCCTCAAGGCGACGGTCATCTACCCGTCGACCCAGGCCGCCGACGGCGTCAAGCTGGCCCGCCTCCTCGTGCAGGGCAAGTCCATGTCGGACCTGGTCGAGGTCGAGGTCCCGCGCAAGGTCCAGCTGTACGCCCCCGTGGTGACGGCGGACAACGTCGACCAGTTCATCGGATCCGCGTTCGAGTCCTGACCGACAGCGTGCCCGCCCCGGGACTCCGTCCCGGGGGCGGGCACCACCCTCTCTCCCGGGAGCTCGCATGACTGACCCGAGCAAGCCCCTGCGCGTCGCCATGGTGGGCCACGCGTTCATGGGCAACGCCCACTCGCAGGCGTGGCGCACGGCGCCGCACTTCTTCGACCTCCCGCTCCGGCCCGAGATGGCCGTGGTGGTCGGCCGCGACGCCGACCGGGCCGCCGAGGCGGCCACCCGGCTCGGCTGGGCCGAGAGCTCCACCGACTGGCGCGCGGTCATCGCCCGCGACGACATCGACCTGGTCGACGTCTGCACGCCGGGCGACACCCACGCCGAGATCGCGATCGCCGCGCTCCGCGCCGGCAAGCACGTGCTCTGTGAGAAGCCACTCGCGAACACCGTCGCCGAGGCCGAGCAGATGACCGCGGCCGCCCAGGAGGCGCACGCCCACGGCGTACGGACCATGGTCGGCTTCACCTACCGCCGCGTGCCCGCCATCGCGCTCGCCCGCCGGATGGTCGAGGAGGGCCGGATCGGCGAGGTCCGGCACGTCCGCGCGCAGTACCTCCAGGACTGGATCGCCGACCCGGACGCCCCGCTTTCCTGGCGGCTCGACAAGGCGAGAGCCGGCTCCGGCGCCCTCGGTGACATCGGGGCGCACGTCATCGACCTCGCGCAGTACGTCACCGGCGACCCGGTCGCCGAGGTCACCGCGCGGCTCGAGACCTTCGTCAAGGAGCGGCCGTACCCGGCCGGCGACACCGCGGGCGGCCTGGGCGGCGGAGGTGCCGCCACCGAGCGCGGCCCGGTCACCGTCGACGACGCGGCGACGTTCCTCGCGACGTTCCGCTCGGGGGCGATGGGCGTCTTCGAGGCGACCCGCTTCGCGACCGGCCGGAAGAACGCCATCCGCCTCGAGGTCAACGGCTCGCTCGGGAGCCTGGCCTTCGACTTCGAGGACATGAACGTCCTGGAGTACTTCGACGCCCGCGAGGACTCCGAGGTCGCCGCGTTCCGGCGCATCCTGGCCACCGATCCCGGGCACCCGTACGTCGCCGCCTGGTGGCCGCCGGGTCACGGGCTCGGCTACGAACACGGCTTCACCCACCAGGTCGTCGACCTGGTGGAGGCGATCGCGGCGGGCGGAGACCCCGCCCCGTCGTTCGCCGACGGCCTGCAGGTCCAGCGCGTGCTGGCCGCGGTCGAGACCAGCTCAGACACCCGCACCTGGCAGGAGATCCCCCAGCAATGACTTCGGCGACCTACGACCCGACCCCCGACGACAAGTTCAGCTTCGGACTCTGGACCGTGGGCTGGCAGGGCGTGGACGTGTTCGGCCCCGCGTCCCGCGAGCTGCTCGACCCGGTGGAGGCGACGTACCGGCTCGCCGAGCTCGGCGCGGCCGCGGTGACCTTCCACGACGACGACCTGCTGCCGGACGACAGCACCCGCGAGGCCACGCTCGACCGGTTCCAGAAGGCGCTCGCCGACACCGGCCTCCGCGTCGAGATGGTCACCACCAACACGTTCTCCGACCCGGTGTTCAAGGAGGGCGCGATCACGGCCAACAACCGCGAGGTGCGCCGCTACGCGCTGGCCAAGGTGCTGCGCAACATCGACCTCGCCGCCTCGCTGGGCGCCGAGACGTTCGTGATGTGGGGTGGCCGCGAGGGCGCCGAGCACGGGGGCAGCAAGAACGTGCCGGCCGCGATGGACCGGTTCCGCGACGCGCTCAACATCGTCTGCGCGTACGTCAAGGAGCAGGGCTACTCGATGCGGTTCGCGCTCGAGCCGAAGCCGAACGAGCCGCGCGGCGACATCCTGCTGCCGAGCATCGGACACGCGATCGCACTGATCTCCGAGCTCGACCACCCCGAGATGGTGGGCCTCAACCCCGAGGTCGGCCACGAGGAGATGGCGGGGCTGAACTTCGCGCACGGCATCAGCCAGGCGCTGTGGCACGGCAAGCTGTTCCACATCGACCTCAACGGCCAGCACGGGCCCCGATTCGACCAGGACCTCCGCTTCGGTGCGGGCAACCTGCGCGGGGCGTTCTGGACCGTCGACGCCATGCTCGGCGCCGGCACCGACCGGCGCTACGACGGCTACGTGCACTTCGACTACAAGCCCCCGCGGGCCGAGGCGATGGACGGGGTCTGGGAGTCCGCGCGGGCCTGCATGCGCAACTACCTGATCCTGCGCGACAAGGTGCAGGCGTTCCGCGCCGACCCGGAGGTCACCGCGGCGCTGGAGGCGGCCGGTGTCGGTGAGCTCGAGATCCCGACGGTCGCGGCCGGGGAGTCGCTCGACGACGTCCGCAACGCGACGTACGACCTGGAGACGCTGCGCGGCCGCAGTGTCGCCATGGAAGCCCTCGACCAGCTCGCGATGGAGCACCTGCTCGGCGTGCGCTGAGCCCGTCACCGAAGGAGAGTCAGATGCCACGACCGATCACGCTGTTCACGGGCCAGTGGGCCGACCTGCCGTTCGAGGAGGTCGCCCGGCTGGCCGCCGAGTGGGGGTACGACGGGCTCGAGATCGCCTGCTGGGGCGACCACCTGGACCCCTGGCAGGCCGCCGAGGACGACGGCTACGTGCAGGGCAAGCTCGACCTGCTGGAGAAGTACGGGCTGAGCGTCTACGCGATCTCCAACCACCTCAAGGGCCAGGCGGTCTGCGACGACCCGATCGACGCACGGCACGAGGCGATCCTGTCGGCGAAGGTGTGGGGCGACGGCGATCCCGAGGGCGTCCGGCAGCGGGCGGCCGAGGAGATGAAGATGACGGCACGCGCAGCGCAGCGGCTGGGGGTCAAGACCGTCATCGGGTTCACCGGGTCCTCGATCTGGAAGTACGTCGCGATGTTCCCGCCGGCCACCGAGGAGATGGTGGCCGCGGGCTACCGGGACTTCGCGGACCGGTGGAACCCGATCCTCGACGTCTTCGACGAGTGCGGGGTGCGGTTCGCCCACGAGGTCCACCCCTCCGAGATCGCCTACGACTACTGGACCACCAAGGCCGCCATGGAGGCGATCGGGCACCGGGAGGCGTTCGGCCTGAACTGGGACCCCTCGCACTTCGTGTGGCAGGACCTCGACCCGGTCGGCTTCCTCTGGGACTTCCAGGACCGGATCTACCACGTCGACTGCAAGGACGCGAAGCGGCAGACCGGCAACGGCCGCAACGGCCGCCTCGGCTCGCACCTGCCGTGGGCCGACCCGCGCCGCGGCTGGGACTTCGTGTCCACCGGGCACGGCGACGTCCCGTGGGAGCAGTGCTTCCGGATGCTCAACACCATCGGGTACGACGGGCCGATCTCGGTCGAGTGGGAGGACGCCGGCATGGACCGCCTCGTCGGTGCTCCCGAGGCGCTCGAGTTCGTCCGCCGGCTCGCCTTCGACGCCCCCGAGGCCGCCTTCGACGCAGCGTTCTCGACGAAGGACTGACCGCCCGCCCACCGGTGGCTGGGGATGGCGCCGCCGCCCTGTCCACGGGCGCGGCTAGGGTTTCCGGGTGCCTGAGACGCCGTCCGTGACCGAGCTGCTGAGCACCGCGGTGGCGGCGCTCGGCGGCCAGGAGCGCGCGGGACAGGTGGCGATGGCCGAGGCCGTGGCCGACGCGATGAAGAAGGGCGAGCACCTGCTCGTCCAGGCCGGCACCGGCACCGGCAAGTCACTCGCCTACCTGGTCCCGAGCCTGCTGCACGGCGACCGGGTGGTGGTCGCGACCGCGACGCTCGCCCTGCAGCACCAGCTCGTGGAGCGGGACCTGCCGCGGCTGGTCGAGGCGGTCAGTGAGAGTGGCGTCGACACGTCGTACGCCGTGCTCAAGGGCCGCTCCAACTACGCCTGCCTGCACCGGATCCGCGAGGGCGTGCCCGACGACCAGGGCGCGCTGGTCGAGCTGCCCGAGGGCTCGCTCGGCAAGAAGGTCCTCGAGCTGCGGTCGTGGGCCGAGCAGGAGTCCGAGGGCGGCGGCAGCGGCGAGCGCGACAACGCCCCGCGGCACACCGACAAGGAGTGGCGCCAGGTCAGCGTCAACCACCGCGAGTGCCTCGGTGCCGCGAAGTGCCCGTTCGGCCAGGAGTGCTTCGCCGAGCGCGCCAAGGAGAAGGCGCACCGCTCCCACCTGGTCGTCACCAACCACAGCCTGCTCGCGATCGACGCGATCGAGGGCGTGCCGATGATCCCCGAGTACGACGTCGTGGTGATCGACGAGGCGCACGAGCTGACCAGCCGGGTGACCCAGGCGGCGACCGACGAGCTGTGGGCCGCCGAGGTCGAGAGGGCGGCCCGGCGCAGCCAGCGGCACGTCGACGGCTCCGAGGCAGACGACCTCGCGGACGCGGCGGACGCGCTCCGCCAGGCGATCAACGAAGTGCGTCCGGGCCGGTTCGACCGGATCCCCCAGGACCTCGGCGACGCGTTGGTGCTGGTCCGCGACGCGGCCCGCGCGTGCCTGTCGGCCTACCCCAAGGGCAGCGACGACGCCGACGCCGGCAGGCAGCAGGCCAAGGGCGCCGTGCAGGAGGTGTTCGCGACCGCCGAGCGGATGGCCGCCGACCTCGACTCCGACGTGCTCTGGATGAGCGAGGGCACCGAGCGGATGCCGCCGCGGCTCTGCGTCGCGCCGCTCCAGGTCTGGGGGCCGATGCGGCAGAAGCTGCTGACCGACAAGACCGTGGTGTTCACCTCCGCGACGCTGCGGCTCGGCGGTGACTTCGGCACCGTGGCGACCAGCTTCGGGCTGCGGCCGGACGACCAGGAGATGCCGTGGCGCGGCCTCGACGTCGGCAGCCCGTTCGACTACGGCCGGCAGGCGATCCTGTACGTCGCCCGGCACCTGCCGCCGCCGGGGCGCGACGGCCTCGGCGCCGCCCAGCTCGACGAGATCGTCGACCTCGTGGACTCGGCGAACGGCCGCACCCTCGGCCTGTTCTCGAGCCGGCGCGCGGCCGAGGCGGCGGCGGTGGTCGTCCGCGAGCGGCTGCCGCACCTGACCACGCTCGCGCAGGGCGACGCGCAGCTGCCCGAGCTCGCGGCGCAGTTCGTCGGCGACCCGCACACCTGCCTGTTCGGCACCCTGTCGCTCTGGCAGGGCCTGGACGTCCCGGGCGACACCTGCCAGCTGGTGCTCATCGACCGGATCCCGTTCCCGCGCCCGGACGACCCGCTGCTCAGCGCGCGCCAGAAGGCCGCGGACGACGCCGGCGGCAACGGCTTCATGCAGGTCGCCGCGACGCACGCCGCGCTGCTGCTCGCGCAGGGCTCGGGCCGGCTGATCCGGACCCACACCGACCGCGGTGTGGTCGCCGTCCTGGACCCGCGGCTCGCGACCGCGCGGTACGGCGGGTTCCTCAAGGCCAGCCTGCCGCCGATGTGGACGACGACCGACCCGGGCGTCGCCCGTCAGGCGCTGGCGCGGCTCTCGGCCACCGCCCTGGACCTCAGCGCAGCGCCTTCGCCCGCACCCTGAGCGGCAGGTCGTCGTCGAGCGGCTTGCCCCGGCAGGAGTAGCCGGTGTCCGTACGCCGCCAGCAGTCGTAGTCGGTGCCGGCGTTCGCGAGGGTCACCTCGACGTACTTGACGCCGTGGCCGAAGTCGACGCTGGTGGTGGCGTTGCCGGCCGCGTCGAGCCGGATCGGCCCCGTGGTCGGCCGGCCGGAGGTGCGGTAGACGGTCGCCACCGCACCGGAGCCCCGGGTGGTCGCGGGCAGGTCGAGGCTGAGCCTCAGCGAGCTGGCCCGCATCCCGGGCGCGCGACTGAACCGCACCGTGCTCGCCGCGAGGTGGTCGACGCGCCGGGTCTTCCAGCCGGAGTCGCGGGCGCTGCCGGTGAGGGCGACCCGGCCGCCGAGGTTGCCCGTCGGGTAGTGGTTCGCGCGGCCCTCGTCGTACGACGTCCCCGGCCGGCGGTTCGCGTCGGCGAAGTCGGCCCACACGGCGCGGAGGCTGGTGCCGCGGTCGCCGAGGGCGCCCGAGACGGCCTGGATCGAGTACTGGTTCGGCCCGCCCTTGGCGCCGTCGGCCAGCCCCCACATGTCGCGGATGATCGTCGGGAGCCCGCCCTCGGCGTTCGCGTAGCGCTCGGTGAGGTAGCGGAAGAAGATCCAGTCGCCGTACTGCCGCACGCCGTAGTCCTCGAAGTGGTCCATCGAGCTGGCCGGCTGCGACAGCGGGCTCTCGGCGAGGTACTGGAGGTTGTCGTTGACGCCGTCGTAGAGCTCGTCCTCGGCCCAGGTCGCCGTCGCCTCCATGAACCACGCGTCCTCGTCGTAGTCGTACGCGAACTGGACGGCGTGGAAGAGCTCGTGCGCCGCGGTCACCTGGAGGTTCTCCAGCGGCGTGTGGCTCGGGAACTCGGCGTAGTCGTTGTCGAAGGCGCAGTACGCCGGCGCGTCGTACGGGCCCGGGTCCGTCGGCGTGCGGTCACTGTCGCAGTAGCCGTACAGCCCCTGGCTGCCGAGGTCCGCGAGGTAGATGTCGAGCAGCGCGTTCCCGCCCAGGCTGCCGTCCGGCTCGGGCGCGCGGTAGCCGGCGGCGGCGTACGCCTTCAGCACCGACTGGGCGGTGCGGGCGACCTTGTCGACGTAGGTCTGGGTCGAGCGCTCGGGGCCGGAGGAGTACCAGTGCACGCAGACGGTCGTGAAGCACTCGGACTGGCCGCCGCCGGGCCGCTGCAGCAGCGCGTCGGCCCGGGCCCGGTCGGTCGCGCCGAGCTCGTCGCGGTGGGTCCGCAGGTCGCGCAGTACCAGGGTCTGGTCACGGCTGCCGTCCGGGTGCTCCGCCGCCGCGAGCGCCCGTGCGGCGAGCGGGCTGCTCAGCAGCCGGTGGACCGGAGCGACCGGGTCGGGCTCACCGGCGTACGCCGGGGCGGCGACCAGGGGGAGGAGGGGGAGCGTGGCGGCGACCAGGACGGCGAGGGGGCGTCGGAGCACTCGCCTACTCAACCGCACGTGCCTGAGAATCCCCAACGGAGGCGTGCTCGAGCTCGACGGGCTCGCCGGCGGGTGGTCGTTGCCAGCGCCGGTGCAGCGGGATCCGGCCGATCGCCTCGGCGAGTGCCCACCCGACCAGGATGACCATCCAGCCGACGACCGCGTCGATCACCCAGTGGTTGCCGGTGCCGACGATCACGATCGCGGTGCCGAGCGCGTACAGCCAGCCCAGCGCGCGCACCCAGTAGCGCGTCGCGTAGATCTGCAGCGCGAGCGCGACCCACAGCGACCAGCCGGCGTGCAGCGAGGGGAACGCCGCGAGCTCGTTGGTGAGCCCGCCAAGTCCGCGCGGTGCGGAGGCGTCGGCGCCCCACCAGCCGTCGGCGGAGTGCAGGCTCAGCACGTCGACGTACCCGGCCAGGAAGCGCGGGGGAGCGGTCGGCATCGAGATGTAGGCGAGCAGGCCGAGCAGCGTGCCGATCACGAGGGCGCGGCGGGCCGGGCCGTAGCGGTCCGCGCCGAGGCGCCACAGCCAGATCAGGACCGCGCCGGTGACGACGTAGTGGAGGGTGGCGTACCAGTAGCTGCCGACCAGCCCGACCAACCGGTAGTCGGTGAAGAGCTGGTTGAGCGGACCCTCCCACCGGATGCCCATCAGGGTCTCGAGGTGGAGCAGCTCGTTGGCGCGGTGCAGCGCGGGATCCATGTTGGTGTCCGCGAGCAGCCGGGCCAGGCTGTAGAGAGCCCAGAGCCCGACGATCAGCACGAGCTCGAGGATGGCCCGGATCCACCGAGGAATCGTCCGGTGGTGGGCGTACGCAGGTGCCGTCGTCACAGCACCAGCGTCGTTCATGCATCCTCCCGCCGCATCCGGGTACTACCCGGAATCAACACCAGGGTCTGCTCAGGTATTTCCCCGTCTAGTCCGGAGTGTCAGACCCGGCGCAGCACCGCTGTCACTTTACCGAGAATAGTGGCGTGAGTGCCGTCAATAGGATCGTAGGCGGCGTTGTGCGGCAGGAGCCACACATTTCCGTCCTTGCGCTGGAAGGTCTTGACCGTGGCCTCGCCGTCGATCATCGCGGCCACGATCTCGCCGTTCTCCGCGGTCGGCTGCTGCCGGATGACGACGTAGTCGCCGCTGCAGATGGCCGCGTCGATCATCGAGTCTCCGCTCACCTCCAGCAGGAACAGCTGCCCGTCGCCGACGAGCTGCTTCGGTAGCGGGAACACGTCCTCGACGCGCTCCTCGGCCAGGATCGGGCCACCCGCGGCGATCCGGCCGACCACGGGCACGTACGCCGGCGCCGGGGCCGCGTCGCCCACCCCGGTCTCGTCGAACGCGGTCTCCTCCGCGCTCGACATCGAGCGGCGAGCCGCCATCACCTCGGGGAGGAAGACCTCGAGCGCCCGGGGCCGGTTCGGGTCGCGCTTGAGGAAGCCCTTCTCCTCCAGCACCTTCAGCTGGTGGGCCACGCTGGAGGAGCTGGTCAGGCCGACCGCCTCCCCGATCTCCCGCATCGAGGGCGGGTAGCCGCGCTTCTCGATGCAGTCCTTGATGTGCGCGAGCACGCGCTGCTGGCGCGGGGTCAGGCCCGTCGCGTCCGGCGGTCCGTCGGGGAGCTCGCTGACTGTGGGAGACGCCTTCTTCTGGGTGGCCATGACCTGACGGTAGTCCTCCGGACCGTCCGGGTTCAAACATCTGTTCGAACGGCGTGTCGCCCAGGTGCGGACGGAAAAGCGTTCGAACAAATGTTCGTGTCGCTGCTTGTGTCGTTCGAACACCTGCTCTACCGTCGTACACACGTTCGATCGAACACCTGATCGAGAGTCCGGTCCAGACCGGTCCGCGAGGACTGTCGGTGGCCGCCTCTAGAACTGGTGTCAGGCCACTTCCCCCAGCCGTCCAGCCAGGAGCCTTCGATGAGCACGATGACCGCAACCCCCACGTTCCGCCCCAGCTCGTTCCAGCCCAGCTCGTCCCAGCCCAGCTCGTTCCAGCCCAGCTCGTTCCAGCCCAGCTCGGGCCGGCACGGCAGCGTGCGGCTGACCCGTCGGGGCCGCCTCGTCGTGCTCGTCGTCGCCCTGCTCGCGGTCCTCGCCGTCGGGCTCGTGCTCGCCTCCGGTGCCGTGGGCACCGGCGAGGCGGGCACCCCCGAGCCCACCAGGGTCGTCCTGGTCGGCACCGGCGACACCCTCTGGGACATCGCGGCGGGCCTCGCCGACGACGGGGACGTGCGGGCGATGGTGGACAGGATCGAGAAGCTCAACGCGCTCGACTCGGGCATGGTCTCCGCCGGCCAGAAGCTGGTCGTGCCGCTGGGCTGAGGTCCGGTTGACGCTGGACACAGACTTTCGCCGGTCGCTTCGACCCCGGCCGGCGAAACCGGGGAAGACGAGGGGCGGGACCACGCTGTGGTCCCGCCCCTCGCGGCGTCCGCGGCGCAGGCCCTACCGTCGGGCCATGGCCGGCTACTCGGGCACTCCGCTGGAGCGCAAGCTCGGGATCCGCGCCGGTCACACGCTGTTCCTCGACGGGGCGCCGGACGACCTGGCGCTCGACGTCCCCGGCGCGCACGTCGTACGCCGGCTCCCGGCCGTGGCCGACGTGACACTGACCTTCCACACCACGCTGGCCGGCCTCGCGGGCCGGCTGCCGGTCCTGCTCGAGCGCACCAGCACCGCCGGCATGGTCTGGGTGTGCTGGCCGAAGAAGGCCGCGCAGCGGGCCCTCGGCATCGCGAGCGACCTGGACGAGGGCCTGGTGCGCGACCTCGGGCTGCGGCTGGGGTTCGTCGACGTGAAGGTCGCCGCGATCGACGACACCTGGTCGGGGTTGAAGTTCGTGCGCCGGCTCGCCGACCGGTGACCGGTCGCTAGCGCGCCGCCCGTCGGCCGCCGATCGGGCGCGGCTCCTCCGGCTCGCCCGTCATCCTCGGCTCGGGACCGCGGGTGATGCCGAGCCGGCGCAGCACCCGCGCCACGAGCATCAGCCCGACGAACAGGCAGGCGACCGCGCCGACGGATGCGAGCGCGAGGAACCACCACGCGACCGAGTCGCCGTCGCGGGCGGTGGAGCCGAAGTCGATCGCGGCGTACACGAGGTATCCCCACGCGACGATGCACGCGGTGATGCCGAGCGCGAGCAGGAGCAGCATCGGCTGGAAGGAGCGCTTCGGGCGCGCGCCGCGGCGCGAGCCCGCGTGCTTGCTGCCCGTCCCCGATGCCACGAGGCCATCCTCCCCGATGGGGCCTGAGGTGTCTTAGCCTTGGGGGGTGGTGCACGACCCGGTCGACTCCGTCGACTCCGTCGCGAGCGCCGCGCTGCGGGAGCTGGTCGGCATCCCCGGCGTGCGGCGTGCCGCCATCGCGCTCAGCGAGGGTGGCGGCCGCCGGCTGCGGTTCCGCTCCAGCGACGGCGGCGCGTGGTGCCACATCGACGCCTACGACGACGTACCGCTGACCACCGTGGTGCGCACCGGCCGACCGCTCCTCGACCACCTGGACGGGCTGCGCGCGCAGTTCGCGGGCGTCGTCGAGCGGCAGCGGGCCGACGGCACGGTCGCGCTCGCGGCGCTGCCGCTGCCCGGCCGGCACTCACCCATCGGCGGGGTGGTCCTCTACTTCGACGTCGAGCAGGCGTTCGACGCCCCCCAGCGCGGGCTGCTCGATGCGGTCGCGCACCGGATCGCGGAGTCGGTACGCCGGGTCCGCTCGGCCGTGGCCCATGACGACCTCACCCAGCGCGCGACCCTGCGGCTCGAGGACGACCCGCGGGCGGCGGGCCGCGCGCGGCAGTTCCTGCGCGGCCTGCTGACGGCGTGGCAGGTCAGGCGCGACGTCGCCGACACCGCCGAGCTCTGCGTGTCCGAGCTGGTGACGAACGCCGTGATCCATGCCGGGACCGGCTCGGTGCTGACGGTCAGCCTGGCCGCAGGCGTGCTCGACGTGCAGGTGCGCGACCACGGCGCCGACACGGGCGTGGCGCTCGTCGACGACGAGGACCCGCTCCGGGTGTTCGGCCGCGGCCTCCAGCTCGTCGCCGCGCTCGCCGACCGGTGGGGCGCCGACCACGACGACGCCGGGACGACGTCGTGGTTCTCCCTCGAGGTCGGCGCCCCGGCGTTCGCGTGATGCCTAGGCCGCGACCGTCAGCTCGGCGCGGAGCCGGGCGACCAGGCGGGCCAGCAGCCGCGAGACGTGCATCTGGCTGACGCCGATCTCCTCGCCGATCTCGGCCTGGGTACAGCCCCGGAAGAACCGCATCTCCACGATCAGCTGCTCGCGGCGCGACAGCTTCGCCAGCAGGGGAGCGAGGGTGGCACGGGCCTCCGCCAGGTCGAACTCGGGGTCGATGCCGCCCAGCCGGGCACCCACCGTCTCCTCGCCGTCGGCCATGCTCGGGGTGTCCAGGGACGCCGGTGCGAAGCAGCCGTTGGCGCCGAGCGCGTCGATGACCTGCTCGAGCTCGAGGCCCAGGTGCGCGGCGATCTCGCTCGGGCGGGGCGCGCGGCCCAGCTGCTGGTACAGCTCGCCCTCGCAGCCGGCGATCTTCTGCTGGGTCTCCTGGATCGACCGCGGCGGCCGCACGGTCCAGCCGAGGTCGCGGAAGTGCCGGCGGATCTCGCCGCGGATGGTCGGGACGGCGAAGCTGATGAACTCGCTGCCCTGGTCGTGCTTGAAGCCGCGGACGGCCTTGACCAGGCCGACGTACGCGACCTGCTCGAGGTCGTCGTCGGCGATGCCGCGGCCGCGGAAGCGGCGCGACAGGTCGCGAGCGAGCGGCATGTTCAGGCGGACGATCTCGTCCTCGATGGCACTGCGCCGGGCCGGGCCAGCGGTGGCACGGTCGGCGATCAGGCGGGCGGTGGCCTCGGAGCGACTCTCGGGGGCCTCGGTGAGTACAGCTGACGCAGTCAACGAAGGAGCCTCTCTGATGCGGTGGTGCTGCGGCCGTTCTGGCCGCCTCAGAACACCTTCCGTATCTGGTTGAGGCAGAAACCACCCGTTCGGGTGGACCTTCGCGACCGGAGCCCGGCGGCCCGTGGTGGAGCCGCTCGCCAAGGCCGGGAGCAGGGCCGCGACACGCCCTCTCCGCGGACCGATTTCCGGCGCCGAAAGCGGGCCTGACCTGCGGCTTTACGGGACCGGGCGGACCTCCGTCAGGAACTTCTCCGGTTCTGCTTGCGCACCCCCGGGTCCGGGCGTACGGTTACCCCAACATCTAGTAGTTACAACAATGTAGTTATCCACATCTAGTGCACAGCTCAGAGGTGGAAGCCCACAGCCTGACTGCTTGTTGTACACAGTGAGACCCCCGATATCCACAGACGCCGCACCCTCGTCAGAGGGTCTTCGTGGCACGCCCGGGTACCGGCGACGAGCACAACCCGACGAGCCACACCGAACCAGCGAGAGAGGAGGACCGGGATGCACTGTCCGTACTGCCGCAACACCGACACCCGGGTCCTCGACTCCCGCGTCGCCGAGGACGGCGGCTCGATCCGCCGCCGGCGTACCTGCTCGGCCTGCGAGCGCCGGTTCACGACCGTCGAGATGATGCAGATGACCGTGCTCAAGCGCTCGGGCGCCACCGAGCCGTTCACCCGGGACAAGGCCATCGCCGGCGTCCGCAAGGCGTGCAAGGGCCGCCCGGTCACCGAGGACCGGCTGGCCTGCCTCGGCCAGGAGGTCGAGGACGCGCTGCGGCTCGCCGGTACGGCGGAGATCCCGGCCCACGAGGTGGGCCTGGCGATCCTCGGCCCGCTGCGCCGCCTCGACGAGGTCGCCTACCTGCGGTTCGCGTCGGTCTACCGCGCCTTCGAGTCCGCTGACGACTTCGAGGACGAGATCGCCGTCCTGAGGGCCGAGCGCGACCTCGCCCCTGCACCCGCCTCGAGCGGGTGACCCAGACCGCCCGGCGTGTGTAGTGGGGAAGCTGCATGCGCCGGGCGCACCAACGTCGCCATCGACTGTCGGTGGCAGCAGCAATGATGGAACAGCAACCTCGAGAGACGGGACCAAGAGGGATGACCGAGACGGTGAGCGGGAAGGCCGCGCAGACGGGCGCAGGCCTGAAGATCGAGCGTGTCTTCAGCACGGAAGGGGTGCACCCGTACGACGAGATCACCTGGGAGCGCCGCGACGTCGTGCAGACGAACTGGAAGACCGGTGAGACGGTCTTCGAGCAGCGCGGCGTGGAGTTCCCCGACTTCTGGTCGGTCAACGCCTCGACCATCGTCACGACCAAGTACTTCCGCGGTGCGGTCGGCACCGACGTCCGCGAGTGGAGCCTGAAGCAGATCATCGACCGGGTCGTGAAGACCTACACGAAGGCCGGCGTCGACCACGGCTACTTCGCGAGCGCGGCCGACGCCGAGACGTTCGAGCACGAGCTCACCTGGCTGCTCGCCCACCAGTACTTCTCCTTCAACTCCCCGGTCTGGTTCAACGTCGGCACCCCGTCGCCGCAGCAGGTCTCGGCCTGCTTCATCCTCTCCGTCGACGACTCGATGGACTCGATCCTGAACTGGTACAAGGAAGAGGGCTTCATCTTCAAGGGCGGCTCCGGCGCCGGCCTGAACCTCTCCCGGATCCGCTCCTCCAAGGAGCTGCTCTCCTCCGGTGGTACGGCGAGCGGCCCGGTCTCCTTCATGCGCGGTGCCGACGCCTCGGCCGGCACCATCAAGTCCGGTGGCGCCACCCGTCGCGCCGCGAAGATGGTCGTCCTCGACGTCGACCACCCGGACATCGAGGAGTTCGTGCAGACCAAGGCGCGCGAGGAGGACAAGATCCGCGCGCTCCGCGACGCCGGGTTCGACATGGACCTCGGTGGCGCCGACATCACCTCGGTCCAGTACCAGAACGCCAACAACTCGGTCCGGGTCAGCGACGAGTTCATGCGCGCGGTCGAGGACGGCACCGACTTCGGGCTGCGGGCCCGCAAGACCGGCGAGGTCATCGAGCGCGTCGACGCCCGCGAGCTGTTCCGCAAGATCGCGACCGCCGCGTGGGAGTGCGCCGACCCGGGCCTCCAGTACGACGACACCATCAACGACTGGCACACCAACCCCGAGACCGGCCGGATCACCGCGTCGAACCCGTGCTCGGAGTACATGTCGCTGGACAACTCCTCGTGCAACCTGGCGTCGCTGAACCTGCTCAAGTTCCTCAAGGACGACGACACCTTCGACGCCGAGCTGTTCGCGCAGGCCGTCGAGCTGATCATCACCGCGATGGACATCTCGATCTGCTTCGCCGACTTCCCGACCGAGGCGATCGGCAAGACCACCGTCGACTACCGCCAGCTCGGCATCGGCTACGCCAACCTCGGCGCGCTGCTGATGGCGATGGGCCTCGGCTACGACTCCGACGGCGGTCGGGCGATGGCGGCCACGATCACCTCGCTGATGACCGGTACGTCGTACAAGCGCTCGGCGGAGCTCGCCGGCGTCGTCGGCCCGTACGCCGGCTACGCCCGCAACGCCGAGGCGCACAAGCGGGTGATGCGCAAGCACCAGGCCGCGAACGACACTGTCCGCACCCTCGGCATCGCCGACAACCAGGTGCACAAGCTGGCCACCCAGGCCTGGGCCGACGTGGTCGCGCTGGGGGAGACCAACGGCTTCCGCAACGCGCAGGCCTCGGTGCTCGCCCCGACCGGCACCATCGGCTTCATGATGGACTGCGACACGACCGGCATCGAGCCGGACTTCTCGCTGGTCAAGTTCAAGAAGCTGGTCGGCGGCGGCTCGATGCAGATCGTCAACCAGACGATCCCGCGGGCCCTGAGGAAGATGGGCTACCAGCCCGAGCAGGTCGAGGCGATCGTCGCCTACATCGCCGAGCACGGCCACGTAATCGACGCGCCGGGCCTGAAGACCGAGCACTACGAGGTCTTCGACACCGCGATGGGTGCCCGCTCGCTGAAGCCGATGGGCCACGTGCGGATGATGGCGGCGGCGCAGCCGTTCCTGTCCGGCGCGATCTCGAAGACGGTCAACCTGCCGGAGTCGGCGACCGTCGAGGAGATCGAGGAGGTCTACCTCCAGTCCTGGAAGCTCGGCCTGAAGGCGACCGCGATCTACCGCGACAACTGCAAGGTGGGTCAGCCGCTCGCCGATGGCGGCGGCAAGGCCAAGAAGGACGCTGCCGACGCGGCGGCCGCCGCCGACGACGCCGCGACCAAGGTCGTCGAGAAGATCGTCTACGCACCGACCCGCAAGCGGCTCCCGAAGTCCCGCGTCTCGCGCACCACCTCCTTCACCGTGGGCGGCGCCGAGGGCTACATGACCTCGGGCGCGCACGAGGACGGCGAGCTCGGGGAGATCTTCCTCAAGCTCGGCAAGCAGGGCTCGACCCTGGCCGGCGTGATGGACGCGTTCTCGATCGCGGTCAGCATCGGCCTGCAGTACGGCGTCCCGCTGGAGACCTACGTCTCGAAGTTCACCAACCTGCGCTTCGAGCCCGCCGGCCTCACCGACGACCCGGACGTGCGGATGAGCCAGTCGATCATGGACTACATCTTCCGCCGCCTGGCCCTGGACTACCTCGACTACGAGAAGCGCTCCGCCCTCGGCATCTACTCCGCCGAGGAGCGCCAGCGCTACCTCGAGACCGGCTCCTACGAGCCCGTCGAGGAGACCGGGTCCCCGGCCGAGCTGATCGAGGCCCCGGTCGTCGAGCTCGTCGACACGGTCGAGGCGGAGACTGTCGAGACCAAGGACACCCACGGCTCCGAGGCCCGCGAGGTCCCCGCCAAGCCCGCGGGGACCGCCCACACCTCGGCGGAGCTCCTCGAGCAGATCACTGGCCACGCGGTCGACAGCCCGCTCTGCTTCACCTGCGGCACCAAGATGCGCCCCGCCGGCTCCTGCTACGTCTGCGAGGGCTGCGGCAGCACCAGCGGCTGCAGCTGATCGAGGGTCCTACGACGAGGGCGGGCCGCACCATGCGGTCCGCCCTCGTCCACAACACGCCGAACGACCATCGCTTCCCGGCTCTCGACGAGGGCGTCGCGTACTTCAACGGACCCGGCGGCACCCAGGTGCCGCGGCAGGTCGCCGGGACGATCGCCGATGATGACGTCCGGCATCTCCGACCGAGGGACGGTGACGGCCGCCGAACGGCGGGCCGAGGACGTCGTCGTCGGTGCGCGGCAGGCGGTGGCGGACCTGCTCGGGTGCGACCGGGTGGCGTGGTGTCCGGGAGCTCGATGACGCAGGTGACGTACGAGGTGTCGTGGGGCGCTGGCGAGGGAGTGGGCGCCGGGGGACGAGGTGGTGGTGTCCCGGCTCGATCACGACGGGGAACGTGCGGTGCTCTGGGTCGGATTCGAGCGGAGGGCGCGGAGCTGGGCGTCGCGGAGCTCCACATGGCAGACGACCTGCAGGCGGCGCCACTGCGTCCGCTGGCTTGGAGAGTCAGGTCACCAGATCGGCCGGCGAGATCTGTACGGGGTAGGGCTGGGTGACGGCGAGTCGCTCCCGAGCACCAGCGGTCGCGATCTCGACGTACGCGGAGTCCTCGAGATGCCACGCGGTGATCGACGGCTCGTGCTCGGTGGAGCCGGGGTCGACGACCCAGTACGACGGGCAGCCCGCGGCCTCGTAGCGAGCCTTCTTGAGGCCGAGGTCGATGTGGGTGGTCGACGGCGAGAGGACCTCGATGGCAAGGAGCGGAGGGCCGTCGAGGCCGGTGTCGGACATCGCCGATCGTGGCGCGACCAGGAGATCGGGCTGTACCACCGTGTCGGGGCCGAGGACGACGGAGAACGGCGCTACCAGGACTCTCAGGTCGGCTGGGCACGCGGCGTCCAGGGCGACCACGAGGCGGACGACGGCCGCTTGGTGGCGCAACCGCGGTGCCGGAGTCATGACGAGCGCGCCATCGACGAGCTCATGGCGCCACCCGTCCTCGGGGAGCGCCTCGAGGTCGGCGCGGGTCATGGTGCGCCCACGCGGGAGCGTCGTCATGCTCTCCATGGTGCCTCATCCGGCCTGGTCGGGATGTGACCCGCCGGACGTGGGCTCCGCGGCCGTGGCCAGCCGGAGCGGAGTCACGGACGACCGGGTCCGCGAGGCCTCCTCGGGCCACCAGTCCTCCCAGGGTTCCAAGTCCTCGGCGAAGGGCGTGCGCCACGCCAGGTGCCCGAGGAGGGTGATCAGGAACTGGTCGAACGTCATCCCGTAACGCTCCGCGCGGTGCCGCAGCTCACGGTCCAACCCGAACGGCATGCCCTCCACGAAGAAGCTGACGCAATCGGCCTGTCGCAGGGCGGCGGTGTCACGCCAGTGCGCCTGCGGATCGCGGCTGAGGGGGTCGTAGAGCAACTGGTCGAGCGGCGTGTGCGGCGTTGACAGCAGCTGCGGGTCCTCGAGCCGCGCGCGGCCGAGCGCCTCGAGCAGCAGCGCGTTGCGGACCCAGTCCTCGTCGCCGTCACTCCACCATCGCTCGGTCCGGCAGTGCGCGGACAGCAGGCGTCGTACGCCGTCCTCCTCGGCCGGCCCGGGCAGCTCGGCGGGGTCCACCAGCCGCAGGTGCAGCTGGCCCGCGCTCCACTGCAACGCGACGAGGTCACCGTGCTCGGCGGGCGGCAGCCAGCCGTCCGGGCCGAGCAGGACGGGATCGGGTGTTTCGGCGAGGCGGGCCTCGCCGCCACTGGCCAACGGCAGGGGCTCGAGCACGGCCATGGCCAGGAAGGGCTGGACGCCACGGCCCAGCCACAGGTCGGTGCGGTCGCGGAGGGAGCCGCGTACGCGATGGGTGAGCACGATGCCGTCGAGCACGTCGCCGAGGTAGGTGACGCGGCCGTCCGGTCGCTCGACGAGTAGCGTCCCGGTGGCGACCACGGCCGAGACGGTCGTCTCGTCGACGGCCGGTCGGCCGGCAGTCAGACGAGCGCGACGAGCCAGCGTCCGAAGGTCGAGCGGGCCGTGTTCGCGGACCAGGTGGACCAACGAGTCGTGCAGCGTGCGGTCGACCTCAGGGAGTGGTGTCGGCATGGGTTCCTCCTGTCGTGGGCGGGTCCACGGAGTTTCACCCGGGTCGCCGGCCGCGCGCAGGGGTCATCCACAGGCCCCATGTCGGTGACCGCAGCTACGGTCTCCGCCATGACGACGGGGATGGCGTGGAGCTGACCGCGGCCGCGCAGCTGGGGCGGGCCCTGCTCGACGAGCACGGACTGCAGGACTGGAGGCTGGCCTTCGACCGCGCCAAGCGGCGGGCCGGCGTGTGTCGATCCGATCGCAAGGAGATCGGGCTGAGTGGGCCACTGACCGCCCTCCACCCCGAGGCGGAGGTCCGGGACACGATCCTGCACGAGATCGCGCACGCGCTCGTCGGCCCCCGACATGGACACGACGAGGTGTGGCGGGCGACCGCGTTGCGCATCGGCTGCACCGGGCTGCGCTGCTCGAGCGAGGACGCGCCGAAGATCGACGGGCACTGGGTCGGTACCTGTCCGGCCGGACATCGGCGCACTCGGCACCGACGTCCTCAGCGGCCGATGGCCTGCGGCAGCTGTTCGCCCACCTTCGACGTTGCGCACCTGCTCACCTGGACCTACCGCGGCCGGCCCGCGCCGATGCTGCCCGGGTATCGCGCCGAGCTCGACCGCTTGCTGGACCCGGAGGCGAAGCAACAGCCGGTGCCGTTGCGACTCGGTGACGCGGTGCGGATCGCGGTACCGGGCAGCGAGTACGACGGCGTGGCCGGGACCTTGGTCAAGCGAGGCCGGACTCGCTACCACCTGCAGGTCGGCGATCGGGTGCTGACCGTGCCGTTCGCGATGGTGGAGCCCGCGACCGACATGATGGCGCCATGACCTTCGACGTCGACCGCATCCGCAAGGACTTCCCGGCTGTCGGCGAGGGCATCGCGTACTTCGACGGACCCGGCGGCACCCAAGTGCCGCGGCAAGTCGCCGAGGCGATCGCCCGGACGATGACGTCCGGCATCTCCAACCGGGGGACGGTGACCGCCTCCGAGCGGCGGGC
Source organism: Nocardioides sp. URHA0032 (assembly GCF_000620645.1). Classification (GTDB taxonomy): domain Bacteria; phylum Actinomycetota; class Actinomycetes; order Propionibacteriales; family Nocardioidaceae; genus Nocardioides. Next base: position 261,294 of record NZ_JIAV01000020.1, read on the forward strand.
GGAGGACGTCGTGGCGGGTGCCCGCCAAGCGGTGGCGGACCTGCTCGGCTGCGACCCGGGCGGGGTCGTGTTCGGGCGGTCGATGAGTCAGCTGACGTACGACGTGTCCCGGGCGCTCGCGAAGGAGTGGGGGCCCGACGACGAGGTCGTGGTGACGCGGCTCGACCACGACGGGAACATCCGGCCGTGGGTGCACGCGGCGGAAGCCGCGAGGGCGAGGGTGCGGTGGCTCGGGTTCGACCGGGAGACGGCCGAGCTGGGCGTCGACGACATACGGGCTGAGCTCTCGCCTCGCACGAAGTTGGTCGCGGTGACCGGGGCGTCGAACGTGCTCGGGACGCGGCCGGACATCACGGCGATCGCGGAGGCGGTGCACGAGGTGGGGACGCTGCTGTACGTCGACGGGGTGCACCTGACGCCGCACGCGCCGGTGGACGTCGCGGCGCTGGGCGCCGACTTCTACGCCTGCTCGCCGTACAAGTTCTTCGGCCCACACCACGGCGTGGTCGTCGCGGCGCGGGAGCTGCTGGAGCGGATCCAGCCTGACAAGCTGTTGCCGGCCAGCGACGAGGTGCCGGAGCGGTTCGAGCTCGGGACGCTGCCGTACGAGCTGCTCGCGGGCACCACGGCGGCGATCGACTACATCGCCGGGCTGGCGTCGGATGCCGGCGACCGGCGGACCCGGGTCCTGGAGTCGATGCGCGCGGTGGAGGAGTACGAGGATGCGCTGTTCGAGCGGCTGCTGGAGGGGCTGCGGGCGATCGACGGCGTGACGTTGTACGGCAACCCCGCGCGGCGTACGCCGACGGCGTTCTTCTCGGTCGCCGGCCGGGAGAACCGTGAGGTGTACGAGCACCTCGCCGCAGCCGGCGTGAACGCCCCGGCCAGCAGCTTCTATGCGATCGAGGCGTCGCGATGGCTCGGTCTGGGCGACGGGGGCGCGGTGCGGGCGGGCCTGGCGCCGTACACGAGCGCCGACGACGTCGAGCGCCTCCTCGCAGGCGTGGCGGAGGTCGCGAAGTGACGGCGCGCGGCGTGCTGGTGACCGGCGGCTCCCGCGGCATCGGCGCCGCGATCGTGCGCGCGTTCGCGGCGCAGGGCGACCAGGTGGCGGTGCACTTCGGGTCGTCGGCCGACCTCGCCGAGGGCGTCGTGGCATCGCTGCCGGGCGACGGCCACACCACCGTGCAGGCGGACATGACCGACGCGGAGGCGGTACGGCGCGCCGTCGACTCCGCCGCCGAGCGGCTGGGCCGGCTCGACGTGCTGGTCAACAACGCCGGCATCTTCGTGGCGCACCCGCCGCTGGAGACGTCGTACGACGAGTGGCAGGCGGCCTGGTCCCAGACGCTGACCACCAACCTGGTCGGTGCCGCGAACGCGGCTTACTGCGCGATCCCGCACCTGCGGGCGGTCGGCGGCGGGGCGATCGTCAACGTGTCGAGCCGAGGCGCGTTCCGCGGGGAGCCGAGGAACCCGGCCTACGGGGCGTCGAAGGCCGGGATGAACGCCTTCGGCCAGTCGCTGGCGATCGCGCTGGCGCCGGAGGGGATCACCGTCGGGACGGTGGCGCCGGGCTTCGTGCAGACCGAGATGGCGCGCGAGGTGCTCGACGGCCCCGGCGGCGACGCCGTGCGGGCGCAGTCACCGTTCGGCCGCGTGGCGCGGCCGGAGGAGGTCGCGGCGGCGGTGCTGTGGCTGGCCTCGCCCGAGGCGAGGTTCTCGACCGGCACGATCATCGACGTGAACGGCGCGTCCTACCTGCGCAGCTGAGCCCGTGCACGTACGGCGGTGCTGGCGCTCGCCGGCCGGTACCCGCTCGCGGCGGGTCAGTCGCAGTAGTCGCAGGCCCCGGAGGCAGGCAGGGCCAGGAAGCAGGTCGGGCAGGTCGCGACCACGGGCTCGATGCCGTTGGTCCGGCGCTGGTTCGGGATGCTCGTCGTCGGGACCGACGCGACCGAGCTGTCCTTCTCCGGAGACAGGACCTCGAAGTCGAGATCGCGCAGCACCCTCGCGGCACCCGACTTGCCGCCCGAGAAGTCGCCGGACGTGGCAGCGGTGCCGGTGGCGTACCGGACCGCGGCGCCGAGGACGGCCTTCGAGTCGTAGCTGTGGTCGGCGTATCGCAGGACGTACTCGCGTGACCGGGCGAACCCGTAGCGATCGAGGAACGCGTCCTGCCCGACCTCGTCGTACTCGTGGATCGCGGCGAGAACGTGCTGACGACCGACTGCTGACCACGCGACCATGTCCCCACAGTAGGTCCGCGACCCCCGGTTCCCCTCATCTCGGGCCGACGGTCGTCGGCGGCCTGTGATCGAATGCTGGCAGGGGCCACGGGGGTGGCCCGTTCTCGGGAGGACAGTCATGACATCAGGAGCACGAGTTCGCCGTACCGCTCTGGCAGTGGGTACGGCGTTGCTGTTGCCGCTCGGCGTCGCCCAAGCCGCGCCGGCCGGCGACACGACCGGAGCGCGGGGGATCGGGGACCCGTACTACCCGGACTACGGCAACGGCGGGTACGACGTCGACCACTACGGCATCCACATCACCTACAAGCCGAAGACCGACCACCTCGCGGGGCGGACGAAGATCACCGCGCACGCGACGCAGGACCTGACGAGGTTCGACCTCGACTTCGTGCTGCCGGTGTCGAGCGTGAAGGTCAACGGCGAGCGCGCGACGTACACGCAGGGCAAGCACGAGCTGGTCGTCACGCCGCGGCAGGCGTTGGCGACGGGCGAGGAGATGACCGTCGACGTTGCGTACGCGGGGAAGCCGTCGACGGTGCGGTCCGACGGGGTCCGGCCCTGGATCCGCACCGACGACGGCGCAGCCGCCGTCGGTGAGCCCGAGATCGCAGCGTGGTGGTACCCCGCCAACGACCACCCGCGCGACAAGGCGACGTACGACGTCAGCGTGACAGTGGCGAAGAGCCTCGAGGTGCTCGGCAACGGCGTCCTCGTCTCGCACGACGCCAGGAACGCGAGGCGGACCTGGCACTGGCGTGAGGCGAAGCCGATGGCGGCGTACCTCGCGTTCTTCGTGGCCGGGCAGTTCGACATCGAGCGGTCGCGGGTGGACGGCCTGCCGGTGATCACGGCGGTCGCCTCACACGGGGGCCGCGAGGGCCGGTACGCGGCCAGGGACCTCCGGCGGACGCCGAGCGTGCTGCGGTTCGAGGCGCAGCAGTACGGCGCGTACCCGTTCGACGCGATGGGTGGCGTCGCGCCAGCCGCCGACTTCGGGTTCGCGCTGGAGAACCAGACCCGACCGGTCTACACGCGCGGGTTCTGGAGCACCGGCTCCAACATCTACGTCGTCGTCCACGAGAACGCCCACCAGTGGTACGGCGACTCGGTCTCGGTGCACAGCTGGCGCGACATCTGGCTCAACGAGGGCTTCGCGTCGTTCACCGAGTGGCTCTGGTCGGAGAAGCACGGTGAGGGCACGGCGAAGCAGCTGTTCCGCCAGTACTGGCGGGCCTACGGCCGCGGCAACGACATGTGGAAGGTGAAGATCGGCAACCCGGGGGCGCACAACGAGTTCCACTACGCCGTCTACGACCGCGGTGCGATGACGCTCCAGGCGCTGCGCACCCGGATCGGCAACGCCGACTTCATGGCCGTCATGCGGGACTGGGCGGCGCAGCACCAGTACGGCAACGGCTCGATCCCCGAGTACATCGCGCTGGCCGAGAGCGTGTCGGGCGAGGACCTCGGGTCGTTCTTCGACGCCTGGCTCTACAGCGACCGGCGGCCGGCACCGACGGAGGCGAACGGCTTCCCGCCGGGCTTCCGCTCGCGGGTCGCGGCGACCGAGCGCTCTGCGGTCCCGGCCTCGTGGTCGAAGATCCAGCACACCCATGCCGTGCTCGCGCGGGTCGAGGGGCGCTGAGGGTTAGCCGACCCGCATCTCCCCGAGCTCGGACCACTCCGTGCCGTCGACCTGGAAGTTCACGATCCTCGGCGTCTCGACCAGGTACGGCGGCAGGTCGGCCTGCGCCTGCTTGAAGTGGTCCGAGCTCACGTGGGCTCCGGCTGCGTCGTCCTGGAACGCCTCGACCAGGACGTACTCGCTCGGGTCGTCGACCGAGCGGGACCAGTCGAACCACAGGTTGCCGGGCTCGGCGCGGGTGGCCTCGGTGAAGGAGCGGGTGATCTCGGGCCAGGCATCGGCGTGCTCGGGCTTGATGCGGAACTTGGCGGTGATGAAGATCATCTGCCCTTCCTAGCACCGCCGGGCTCAAGGAACGCCCTCCGAGGCGCGGGTGGTGGACGGCGTCGACATCGTCCCGGGCCAGAAGCTCGTGGCCTGGCTCCGGTCGCTCGACGGCGACCAGGTCCCGAAGGACGCTGCGCGCGACGCCCTGCGGAAGCTGCGCGAGTACCGCGCGAAGTCCTGGGAAGCAGCCACTGCTGCGGAACGTCGGCGGGACGCGACGGCCGCCGACTGACACCGAGCCCCAGCGAGTCCGCGCCGTCCGGGCAGTAGCGGATGGGCATTGCATTCGAACACATGTTCGAGTAGACTCGCGCCATGTTCTCCCTCACCGCGATCGCCACGGCCGACGAGGCCGTCGCGCGCTTGAGTGAGATCCGGTGGGACGAGGTGCCGGTCGAGGACCTGCCGGCCGCCGTGGTCGAGCTCGAGCGGGTGCAGGCGCGTCTGGATGCCGCGAAGCTGAAGGCCGCGGAGCGGCTGGAGCGCACCGAGGCCGCCGCGACGGTGGGCTGGGCTTCGACGAAGGACTTCCTGACGGCGGTGTCGGGCGGCCGCAAGGGCGCCGGGGGCGGAGTGCTCCGCCTGGTGGCGGCGCTGCGCGAGCTGCCGCGGACCCAGCGGGGTCTCGCGGACGGCTGGCTGTCGGCCGACAAGGCGCGCGTGATCGGACGCCGGGTCGGGCAGCTGCCCGCGGTCGAGGAGCTGCGCGGCGCCGCCGAGGGGCTGCTGCTGGCGCGAGCGCGCGACCTCGACGCCACCGACCTCGACCACGCCTGGCCGGCCATCGTGGCCGAGCTCGATCCGGACCACCGGTTGCTGGGTGCCGACCTGTCCCTGCCGCGCGCCGAGCGCGCCGCGCACCGCGCACGCTTCCTCTCGTTCTCCGACGACGAGTTCGGCGGCGTCTGGATCAAGGGGTACGGCAGCGGTGAGGAGGTCGAGCAGCTGAAGTCGGTGCTGATGCCCTTGGCCGCGCCGGTGAGCGGCACGCCCGGCGCCTGCGGCGGCCGACGGCGCGACCTCACGGACCCGGGAGACCGGGGCACTCCGTGTCCCGAGCAGGCCTGCGCACACGACGGTCGCGACCCCCGCGACTTCGGCGTCCGGATGTGGGACGCGCTGGTGGAGGCGTGCCGCCGGTTGCAGACGGCCGACCTGCTGCCCGAGAGCCACGGTGCGACGCCGCGGATGGTCGTGACCATCTCCCTCGACGACCTGCAGCGGGACCTGGATACCTCGGCTGGGCTGCTGCCCGGTGGCCGGCCGCTCTCGGCCCGAGCCGCCCGGCGGATCGCCTGCGACACCGAGCTGATCCCGATGGTCCTCGGCGCCACGGGCCAGGTGCTCGACGTGGGTCGCACGCAGCGGCTGGTGACGACCGCGATCTGGCACGCGCTGGTCGCCCGCGACGCCCACTGCGTCTTCCCCGGCTGCAGCCGGCTTCCCGAGGCGTGCGACGCCCACCATGTCGTCCACTGGGTCGACGGTGGTCCGACGAGCCTCGACAACCTGGCGCTGCTCTGCCGACGACATCACACCACCGTGCACCAGACAGCCTGGCGGCTCCGGATCGATCCGGTCACCCGAAGACCGGCCTGGTCCCCGCCACCGCGAGCCGACGACAGCGGCCGCTACACCTTCCTGGTCTCGCCGCCGTACCGAGCTGCCTGAGCGCGCCCTCGACCGCTGCGATCTGCCCGGCTCACTTCCCCATGGGAGCCCAGGACAGGTCGGACCTGCCGACTCGGTAGAGGACGTGGGAGCCCGGGGAGCTGATGCTGCCCACCTGCCAGACGTAGATGTGGCCGGTGTCGACGACGTAGTTCTCCGCGGCCGAGCGGCACGCGACGGTGACGGTGTACTGGGTGAGCCCGTTCATCCGCGGATAGGCGTGCTCGAGCGGGACGGTGGCCCTGCCGGTGACGTCGGTCTCGCCCATGTCGTCCCAGCTCGGGCTCGTGGAGGCGCCCAGCTGGCACTGCATCGAGTCGGTCACGCTCGACAGTGCGGTGACCCCCGCCGTGACGACGTAGTTGACGGACGGCGAGAGGGAGACCTGGCCGAGCACCGTGCCGCCCGGCGTCACCGTGGCGCCGGCCGGGATGACCACCGTCTGGACCGACGAGACCCCGGCAGGTCCCTGCGGACCCGCCGGCCCCTGGGGGCCAGCCGGTCCCTGAGGCCCGGCCGGGCCACCAGGCCCGGTCGCTCCCGGGAGACCGTCGGCGCCGGCGCTGCCCGGGTCGCCCTGCGGCCCCGACGGACCGGCCGGACCGACCTCTCCCTGCGGACCCCGCGGACCTTCCGGACCCGCCGCACCCTGCGGGCCGGGCAGGCCGAAGACGCGGCGGGCCGCGGTGCTGAGGTCCGCCTCCTGGAGCGTCCCGTCCTTGACGTCGACCGAGGCGACGGTGCCGTCCTTGATCTGCTTCGAGGTGATCAGGCTGCCTGCCGCCGCTCCGCCCACGCCACTCGCCGCGATCATCGCGGCGGCGGTGAGCACCACCGCTCCGGTCCGTGACCGCATCACCTTCACCGCTGTGTCGTCCGTTCGTCGTGGGTCGTGCCCTGTCGTCACGTCCCCGGACAGGGACGGCGACCGTCGGCAGTCATGACGCACTTCAGAGGTCGTGCCTGGAGCGGGTGTCACGGACCTCTCGCAACTGGGTACCAGAGGCCCATGACCGAGCAGCGGGTGGAACCGAGGACGGGCATCTTCCGGCGGAAGCCGGTGCAGACCGAGGAGAGCGACGGGGGGCTCGAGCGCTCCATCGGGCTGTGGCAGCTGACCGCGATCGGCCTCGGCGCGATCATCGGGGCCGGCATCTTCGCGCTGGCCGGGCCGGTCGCGAAGGACACGGCGGGCCCGGCGGTGACGGTGTCGTTCCTGATCGCGGGCGTCGCGAGCGCGTGCGCGGCGCTGTCGTACGCCGAGTTCGGCGGGCTGATCCCGGTCGCCGGGTCGGCGTACACCTACGGCTACGCCGTCCTCGGCGAGGCGGTCGGGTGGTTCATCGGATGGGACCTGCTGCTGGAGTACACCGCGATCGTCGCGGTCGTCGCGATCGGCGTCTCGCAGTACATCACCTTCCTCGCCGACGCGATCGGGCTCGACCTGCCCGCGTGGATGCTCGGTGCGCCCGGGACCGGTGACGGGCACCGGATCGACCTGTTCGCGGTGCTGCTCTGCCTGGGCGTCGCGTGGCTGCTGAACCGCGGCATCAAGACCAGCGCCAAGGTCGAGACCTGGCTGGTCGGCGTGAAGCTCCTGATCGTGCTCGCCGTGATCGTGGTCGGCGTCTTCTACATCGACACCGACAACCTGACGCCGTACTTCCCGCACGGGCTGAGCGGCGCGGCGACGGGTGCGGCGACGGTCTTCTTCGCGGTCTTCGGGTACGACGCGATGAGCACGGCGGCCGAGGAGTCGAAGGAGGCTGAGCGGAACCTGCCCAAGGCGATCATCTACTCGCTCGCGATCGCGATGGTGCTCTACCTGCTGGCGGCGACCGTGCTGACCGGGATGGTCGACTACCAGGACCTGAGCGGCACCGCGGCGTTCAGCGAGGCGTTCCAGTCCGTCGGGCTGGGCGGGTTCTCGAAGGTCGTCGCCGTCGGCGCGATCGTCGGCATCGTCACCGTGCTCTTCTCCTTCACCCTGGGTGCGAGCCGGGTCTGGTACGCGATCAGCCGCGACGGTCTGCTGCCGGCCTGGTTCGCGAAGACCAACGAGCACCACTCGCCGAGTCGGCCGGTGTGGATCGTCGGGATCGTGTCGGCCGGCATCGCCGGTTTCGTGTCGATCGGGGATACCGCCGAGCTCACCAACATCGGCATCCTGCTCGCCTTCGTGGTGGTGTCCGCCTCGGTGATCGTGCTCCGCTACCGCTCGCCGGAGCTGCCGCGCACGTTCCGGACGCCGCTGATGCCGTTCACGCCGCTGCTCGGCATCGCGTTCTCCCTGTGGCTGGTCACCAAGCTCCAGCCCGAGACGTGGGTGCGGTTCGCGGTGTGGTTCGTGATCGGCGTGGTGATCTATGCGGTCTACGGCTACCGGCACAGCAAGCTCGGGCACGGGACGGTCGTGCAGACGAAGGACACCTGAGCCGGGGCCTGTGGAGAGCGCGCACGGCGCTCCGCGATCTGTGGTTGCGTTCCCGGCGGACCACACCGGGTGGTCCCTTCTCGGGAGGAAGCCACATGTCTTCACACGCACGCGTACGCCGCCTTGCCGTCGCCCTGGTGACCGTCGTGCTGCTGCCCGCGGGTGCCGCCCAGGCCGCGCCGGCGGACGCGCTCGACGCCGGCCGGGGCTACGACGTCGACCACTACAACATCCGGGTCGCCTACACACCCAGCACCGACCGGCTCACGGGGAACACCTGGATCCGCGCCCACGCCACGCAGGCGCTGTCCCGCTTCGACCTCGACTTCGCGCTGCCGGTGTCCCGGGTCTGGGTCAACGACCGGCCGGCATCCTTCACGAGTGCTGGGCACGAGCTGGTCGTGACACCGCCGACGGCGCTGCGCGAGGGCCAGGCGATGATGGTCCGGGTCGAGTACGCCGGGGCGCCGTCGCGGATCCGGACCAGCAGCGGGGCGGTGGCGGCCGGGAGGTCCGGGACCTCGGAGTGGTGGTACCCGTCGAACGACCGGCCGACCGACAAGGCGACCTATGACGTGCGCGTCACCGTGGCCAAGGGCCTCGAGGCGATCGGCAACGGCAACCTGGTCTCGAAGCACGTCCGGCACGGCCTGCGCACCTGGCACTGGGGCGGGCCGGACCCCATGGCGCCGTACCTCGCGTTCTTCGTCGTCGGTCAGTACGACGTCGCGCGCACCCGGGTCGACGGGCACCCGGTGGTCACGGCGGTCGCCACCCACGGTCGCCGGGAGGGCCGCCGGGCGACGGCCGCGCTCGCCCGGACGCCGGAGGTGGTGGAGTTCGGCTCGCGCGAGTTCGGCGCCTACCCGTTCGACGCCATGGGTGGGGTCGCGACCGACGGGAGCACGGGGTTCACGATGGAGAACCAGACCCGGCCCGTCTACGCCCGGTCGTTCTGGCACGACGGGCCGAACGTCTACGTCGTCGTCCATCAGGTCGCGCACCAGTGGTTCGGCGACTCGGTGTCGGTGGAGGACTGGAGCGACATCTGGCTGAACGAGGGCTTCGCGTCGTACGCCGAGTGGCGCTGGTCGGAGCTGCACTCCGGCGGGAACGGGCGCCAGCTGTTCCGCGCCGCCTGGGGCGACCATGCCGGCGACAGCGCGTTCTGGAGCGTCCCCATCGGCGCCCCGACTGCTCGCCAGAAGTCCGGCCTCGCCGTCCTCGACCGTGGCGCCATGGCCCTGCAGGCGTTGCGCACCCGCATCGGTGGCCCGGCGTTCTTCTCGGTCCTGCGTGCGTGGGTGGCGCAGCACCGCCACGCGAACGCCTCGACCGACGACTTCGTCGCGCTCGCCGAGCAGGAGTCCGGGGAGGATCTCAGCTCGTTCTTCGACGCCTGGCTCTACACGGGCGAGCGGCCCGCGCCGACCCGGGCGAACGGGTTCCCCCGGGACTTCGACACGAGCTCGACGGGGCGGTCGTCGGCACCCCCGTCGTGGGCCGAGATCAGCCGCACCCACGCGCTGCTGACGTCGAGCCCCCGCTGATCCTCACACCGGGACGCCCGCGCGACGGCCAGCCGGGCCTCGTCGCTATCGAGGACGGTGCGGCGATCGCGGTGTACGTGTTCGGGGTCCGGGTGCGGGTCCGGGTGATGCGCAACCCGGAGAAGCTCCGCGTCCGGCGGGTCGACGCCTGAGCCCGCCTCAGCGGCGGCGCAGCCGGGCCACCTCGTCCTCCAGCGCCCGGACCCGGCCCTCGAGCCGGAGGACCTCGGCGATGCCGGCGAGGTTGAGGCCGTCGGCGAGCAGCTCGCGGATCCGGTGGAGCCGCTCGATGTCGTCGGCGCTGTAGAGCCGGGTGCCGCCTGACGTACGGTCCGGCTCGAGCAGGCCGCGGCGCTCGTAGACGCGCAGGTTCTGTATCTCCATGGACACCATCTCGGCGGCGACGGAGATCGCGAAGACGCCTTGGCTGCTGTGCGGCACGCTCTTGATCATGCCTGATGAATCGGGTATAAGAAACCTGTAACCATCGTTACAAATACGGACCCGGTCCCCGGGCCCCCGGCAGAGAACCAGGAGGACAGTGATGTTGCTGCGCACCACCGACCCGTTCCGCGACTTCGACCGCCTGACCCAGCAGTTCCTCGGCACCACCAACCGTCCCGCGGTGATGCCGATGGACGCCTGGCGCGAGGGCGAGCGCTTCGTGATCGAGTTCGACCTGCCCGGCGTCGCGAAGGACAGCATCGACCTCGACGTCGAGCGCAACGTGCTGACCGTCCGCGCCGAGCGGGTGGCCCGCAACGGCGACTGGGAGGCACTGGCCTCCGAGCGGCCGAAGGGCGTGTTCAGCCGGCAGCTCGTGCTCGGCGACAACCTCGACCTCGACCGGATCGAGGCGGAGTACGCCGACGGCGTGCTGCGCCTGGTCGTCCCGGTCGCCGAGAGGGCGAAGCCGCGCAAGATCGAGATCGGCGGGCTGAGCGAGCCCGATCGCGCCGCGATCGAGGCCTGACCCGCTCCCGGCCCCACATTCCCGACACACAGCGGGGCCGCCCGTGCAGGGCGGCCTCGCTGCGCTGCGACCCCGGGGAGAACGTGCCTGGTGGGGCCCCTGCGGGATGTGGGGCTTGAGGGTCGGCTGAGGTTGTACTCGGAGAACCCGTGGCGCGGGGAAGGGGTGATCCGTGGCCCGGCCGGGCACACTGGCGACATGACCGTCACGATCGAGCCCACGCGTACGACGCCCGGTGGCCTGAGCGAGGCCGAGGTCGAGGTCCTGGGCAAGGAGCTGGACGCGATCCGCCAGCAGGTGCTCGACAGCCGCGGCGAACGGGACGCGGCGTACATCCGCCGCCTCGTGAAGGTCCAGCGGCTGGTCGAGCTCGCGAGCCGGGCGACGCTGCTCCGCAGCCGCAACCGGACGGCGTGGGTGGCCGGGACGGCCGGTCTGGCGCTGGCCAAGATCCTGGACAACATGGAGATCGGGCACAACGTCCTGCACGGCCAGTGGGACTGGATGCGCGACCCCAAGATCCACTCCACGACGTGGGAGTGGGACCACGTCACGCCGGCGGCCCAGTGGCAGCGGGCCCACAACGACACCCACCACCGGTTCACCAACATCGTCGGCATGGACAACGACCTCGGCTACGGCATCATGCGCGTCGACGAGGCGCAGGAGTGGCAGCCGCGCCACCTCGTGCAGCCGGTCTGGAACTTCGTGACCGCCTGCATCTTCGAGTACGGCATCGCGATGTTCGACCTCGACCTCGGCGACCACATCCGGGACAAGCGCAACATGTCGCCGGAGAAGATGGCCGAGGTGCGGATCGCGCTGAAGAAGGCCGGCCGCCAGCTCGGCAAGGACTTCGTCGTCTACCCGGCGCTGTCCGGACGCGGCTGGAAGTCGACGCTCGCGGCGAACGCGACCGCGAACCTGGTCCGCAACCTGTGGAGCCACTCGGTGATCATGTGCGGCCACTTCCCCGAGGGCGTGTCCACCTTCGAGCAGGCGCAGCTCGACGAGAACGAGAGCCGCGGGCACTGGTACCTGCGGCAGATGCTCGGCTCGGCGAACATCTCCGGCTCTAGGGCGCTGCACCTGATGACCGGCAACCTGTCCCACCAGATCGAGCACCACATCTTCCCGGACCTGCCGAGCAACCGGTACTACGAGATCGCGCCGCGGGTGCGCGAGGTGTTCGCGAGGTTCGAGCTGCCCTACAACGCCCGGCCGATGGTCAAGCAGGTCGCGAGCGCGTGGCACAAGGTGCTCCGGCTGTCGCTGCCGAACGGCTGGCTGGCCGAGACCAACCGGCGCAACCTGCGCCCGCAGCTGCGCAAGCTGCTCAGCCCCGCTCCCGCCTGACGCCGCCGTAGATGCCGCGGCGCACGATCCAGGGCTGGAGGATCGTGTCGATCGACCACCCCGGGATGCGGAAGCCGCGCCCGGACGGCGTGAAGACGAGCAGGCCCTCGGGCTGGAAGCCCAGCACCGACCCCCAGCGGCGGCGGGCCGGGGTGTAGTCCCGCAACGGGCGACCGTCGAGGTGGGCGCGGATGTTGCGCGCCAGGAGGCGGTCGGCGCGGTTGCGCGCGGTCGAGCGCAGCGGGTCCGTGGCGGCGACGTCGCCGATCGCGAAGACCCCGGGTGCGCCGACCACGCCCAGGTCGGGAGCGACCCGGACGAACCCGTCCTCGTCGAGCACCTCGGCCGGCAGCCACCCGGTGTTGGGGCGGACCCGGCCCACGGCCCACACGGTCGCGTCCGCGACGGCCGCCGGCTGCCCGGTCGTCCACTCGACCGGGTCGGCCGTGATCTCGTCACAGCCGGAGCCGGGAGGTACGACGGCGCGGTGACCCGCGTGGATCCGCACGCCGGCGTCGCGCAGGCGGCTCTCGACCTGGTGCCAGACCCGCCGGTGGTGCTGGGGGAGCGCGTGCTCGCCCGGGAACCAGAGGTCGATCTCCGTCGCGGGCCACGTGGTCGCGAGGTTGAAGGCGGTGTTCACGGCCGCCGCGCCGCCGCCGACGACGTTGATCGAGCGGGCCGCGGCGAGCCGGGCGTGCGCCGCGCCGACCGCCGCCCGGACCTCCGCGAGTGACTGGAGCTCGGGCCGCCGCCAGAAGCCGTTGGTGACCCCCGTCGAGATGACGAGCGCGTCGTACCGCTCCTGCTCGGTCGTGCCGGTGGCCGACCGTACCTCGACGGTGCGAGCGACCGGGTCGAGCCCGATCAGCGTCCCGTGGACGACGCGCGCGCGGTCGAGCCGGCGGTACCGGTCGAAGCCGACGAAGTAGTTGCGCGCCCACGCGTCGGGGCGGGCGAGGCGGGTGCCGAGCTCCTGGCCGCTCACCAGTGCGGGCTTGGAGCTGATCCCGACGACGTCGGCGTGCCGCGACAGGTGGATCGCGGTGAGGAGGCCGGTGTCGCCCAGCCCGGCGATCACCACGCGTGGCCGCACGCCCACCTCAGCGGGCACGCCGCGGCGGGCGCGGGAGCAGCATCGGCACCCGGTCGATCACGTCCTGGTAGCTCGGCCGCCGCTCGAGGCTGCGGTTCTCCATCATCGGGATGCTCGCGAGCAGGAAGAGCAGGACCATGGCGAGGGCCCCGAGGAACACCAGCCACCAGTGCGACGGGGACGCCGCGAGGCCGAAGATCCCGAGCGAGACCCAGAAGAGGATCTCGCCGAGGTAGTTCGGGTGCCGCGACCAGGCCCACAGGCCGCGGTCCATCACCTCGCCCGGATGCTTGATCCGGGCGAACCGGTACATCTGCGCGTCGGCGACGAGCTCCAGTGCGACCGCGCCGAGCCCGACCACGACCGCCACGGCGTCCAGCCAGCCGACGTCCCGGCCGATCCGGGTGACCGCCACGTAGGCCGGCACCAGGCCGAGGAAGACCTGGAGCGTCGGGACCAGGTGGATGCCGAACAGGTCGACGACGAAGGCCGCGGCCGGGCTCTTCCCCTCCCGCAGCATCGGGTAGCGCCAGTCCTCGTGCGGGAAGCCCGGGAACGCGTAGACCCAGTTGCCGGTCAGCCGAACCGCCCACACCACGATGACGCCGATCACCAGCCACGCACGGACGTCGTTGGTGTCCGGGGTGCTCTCGGACCACCAGTAGACCGCCAGCAGCGGAGGCAGCACGCTCCACCAGGCGTCGTAACAGCTCGAGTTGCGGTACGCGCGGCTGAACCCGAAGACCACCAGGGTGCCCAGCAGGTCCGCGACCAGCCCGTCGAGCCACAACCGGCCAGAGTCAGGGCCGAGGTACAGCCAGGCGGCGCCGACCCCGATCGCCAGGACGTAGCAGCAGCCGACGCGCGCCAGGGACGCCGCTTTGGTCATGCCCGAACCGTACTAGAACACGTTCCAGTTTCGTGGCGGACCCGGTCAGCCGGACCGCGGCGCCGGTACGACGGCCAGCGGGCGCGCCTCGTCGGTGAAGTACGACGGGTCCTGCACGTAGGTGCCGCGCACGGCCGGGTGCCGCAGGTAGGAGAGCCGGCTGACCTCGTGGCGGGACTTGCGGGTGCCGTCGATGACGACCCCCGCCAGCAGCAGCAGGGAGGCCATCATCACCAGGAACGACGCGACGATCAGCGAGGGGATGCGCGGCACCAGCCCGGTCTGGACGTACTCGACCAGCACCGGCGTCGCGAGCGCGATCGAGACCAGCGTGAGGAGCGAGGAGACCAGGCCGAAGAAGTAGATCGGGCGCTCGTGGCGGGTGAGCATCAAGATCACGTTCAGGATCTTCCAGCCGTCGCGGTAGGTGCGCAGCTTGGACTCCGAGCCCTCGGCCCGGTCGGTGAAGCCGACATCCACGGTGGCCGACGGGATGCGCAGCGCGAGCGAGTGCACGGTGAGCTCGGTCTCGATCTCGAACTCCCGCGACACCGCCGGGAAGCTCTTCACGAAGCGGCGTGAGAACACCCGGTAGCCGCTGAGCATGTCGCCCATCGTGTCGCCGAAGATCGCGCAGACGATCCGGTTGAGCAGCCGGTTGCCGAACTCGTGGCCGGAGCGGTACGCCGAGCCGCGGCGTACGCCGACGACCTGGTCGAGGTTCTCGGTCACCAGCCGCTCGATCATGGCCGGGGCCGCGGCGGCGTCGTAGGTGTCGTCACCGTCGATGAGCAGGTAGATGTCGGCGTCGATGTCGGCGAACGCCCGGCGCACGACGTTGCCCTTGCCCTTGTGCGGCTCGGAGCAGACGATCGCACCGGCCTCGAGCGCGCGCTCGACGGTGCGGTCGGTGCTGCGGTTGTCGTAGACGTAGACGTCCATCCCGGGTACCGCGGCCCGCAGGTCTGCGACGACGGTGGCGACCGCCGCCTCCTCGTTGTGGCACGGCACGACCGCCGCGATGCGGTAACGCTCTGCCCATGACATAGGAGACCCCCGGTCGGTCGATGGTCCCGAGATCGCCAACGCCCTCCCAACGGGGCAGTCAACACAGGGTTACGCCCCGGTAGCTCTGATCCAGATGCTGGACGTGGACGTCCCAGGAGTACGACGCCGCGACGTGCGCGCGTCCCTCGGCCCCCATCCGCCGCATCTTCTGGGGATCCGCGACCAGCTCGCGCAGCGCGCCGGCCAGCTCGCCGGCGGCCATGTCCACGAACCGCACCCCAGGACCGGCGGTCCACGGCGAGTGCAGGGCCGGGTCCTCGCGGAGCAGCACGGGCAGCCCGGACGCCATCGCCTCGATCACGGTCAGCGGGCACTCGCCCACCGACGCGACGACCATCACGTCCGCGTCGCGGTAGACCTCGGGCATCGCGGCCGCGGGGACCGAGCCGAGGAAGGACAGCCGCGGGTCGTCGTACCCCGGGGGTCGCTGGCCGCCGGCGAACACCAGCTCGTACTCGTCGCCCGCGGCGGCCGCGACCACGTCGAAGCCCTTCTTCGGCACGAACCGGCCGGCGAACAGCACCCGGGGCCGGTCCCGCCCGACCGGGGGACCCGGGTGGAAGCGGTCGACGTCGACGCCGTTGCCGAGCACCTGCGCGCCCGCGAGGCCGCTCGCGACGTGCTCGTCGATAGCGAGCACGGCGCCCGCCCGCGACAGCACCAGGCGACCCATGGTGCCGAGCACGACCCGCTGCACCAGCCGCACCAGCGCGGAGGAGTGGTGCACGAAGCCGACGTGCCGGTGCACGACGTACGGCGTGCGCAGTGCGATGCACCACATCGCGGCGACCCAGCTGGAGAGGTAGAGGACGTCGTGGACGTGCACGACGTCGGCGCGGCGCACCTCGCCGTACAGCCGGGAGAGGAGTCGCGGCGAGAAGAGCGGGAACGGCACGCCGAACCGCTCCTCGAGGCCGTTCCACGCCCGCACCCGCACGGTGCGCACGCCGTCCTCGTCGTGGACGCCGGGGCCGACCTCGCCGGCGCTGCTGACCACCGCGACCCGCCAGCCGCGAGCGAGCAGCCCCTGGGTCTCCGCCGCGACCACCGTCTCCAGCCCGCCGACGTGCGGCAGCACCTGGTGCGCCACGTGCAGGACGCGAAGTGGTTCAGACCGGCTCACCCGCGCAGTATGCCGCGCGTAACCGGCCCGAGGGCCCTGCGTTGACCCGACGTGCTGAGGGAGCGCTGGTGGAGTCGCGTCGTCCCGGTCACCGCGCTGGCGGTCGGACTGGTGGCGCTGCTCGCCGTCCTCCTGCCCGGCGTCCGCCACCAGGTCGCGCTCTCGGCGTCCCACCAGCCGCAGCAGTACGTCGGCCTGGCGTTCGGCCACGCCGCCGACGGCACCGTCGTCACCTGTGCCGGCGCCGGTGACCGCTTGCGCGTCGCGTTCGACGTCAGCAGCCACCTCGACGAGGTCCGCGACCTGCGGTACGTCGTGTCGGTCGCCGGCCACGACACCCCCGGATCGGTCACCGTCGACCCGGGCGAGACGGCCAGCGTCGTCCGCGACCTCGACCGCCCCTCCCGGGACAGCTACGAGGTGCGCGTCGAGCTTCCGGGCGAGGACCGCCAGGTCTTCGCCCACTGCCCCGGGACCGTGACATGAGGCGGGCGACATGAGGCGGGCGACATGAGGGTGGCGATCGTGACGCCGCGGTTCCCACCGGACCCCGGCGGCGTCGAGCAGTACGCGGCCTGGGTGGCCCGCACCGTCCGTGACGCCGGCCACGACGTCCTCGTGGTCACCACCGGCCGCGGCCGGCGGCTGGTGCGCACGTCGTACGACGGCATCCCGGTCGTCCGCCTGGGCACCTGGCTCACGCTGTCCAACACCCCGGTCAACCCGCTGTGGGCCTGGCAGCTGCGCCGGCTGCTGCGCGGCGCGGACGTCGTGAACGCGCACGCCCCGGTGCCCGGCCTGGCCGACCTGACGGCGCTCGTCGCCACGCAGCCGGTCGTGCTCACCTACCACTCCGGGTCGCTGGCCAAGGGCGGCGTGGTCGACCCGCTGCTGCGCGCCTACGAGCGGCACGCGCTCCCGCGCGTCTTCCGCCGCTGCGCCGCGCTGGTCGCCGTCTCCCCGGTCTCGCTCGCGCACGCCACCGGCCGCGCGACGTTGATCCCACCCGGCGTCGACGGCGCGGTCTTCGCGTCGACCGGCGAGCCGCGCGGCCGGACCGTCCTGTACGCCGGCCGGGTCGAGCGCACGTCGCGCTGGAAGGGCCTGCAGGTGCTGGTCGACGCGCTGCCGCGGCTCCGCGCGCTGGTCCCGGACGTGCGCCTCGAGGTGGTCGGCGACGGGGACGACGTCGAGACGCTGCAGAAGCGGGCCGCCGAGCTCGGGGTCGCGGACCTGGTCGCGTGGCACGGACGGGTCGCGCACCACGAGCTCCCGGCGTACTACCGGCGCGCGGGCGTGACGGTACTGCCGTCGCTGACCGAGTCGGAGTCGTTCGGGATGACGCTCGCCGAGGCGCTGGCCTGCGGGTGCCCGGTCGTCGGGTCGGACGTCGGCGGGATCCCGTTCGTGGTGCGCGACGGCGTGGACGGACGGCTGGTGCCGCCGGGCGACCCGGCCGCGCTGGCCGACGCGCTCGCCGGCGCGCTGACGAGCCCGATGGCCGTCGAGCCGTCGCGCTGGGACTGGGAGCAGCGGGTGGGACCGACGCTCTCCGTGCTGGAAGCGGTGTGGGAGGACGTGGCATGACCGCAGAGCAGATCGCCGCCCGGATCCGGGCCCGGGTGCCGACAGCGATGCTGCCCGCGCTGGTCGCCGCGCGCGCCCGCGCCGCCTGGCTGCGACCGGTCGCCCGCGAGGACGCCGTCGCCCAGATGCGCTTCCTGCTCGAGCACACCCGCCCCGGCGCCGACCTCGACGCGATCGCCCGCGCCTACGTCCGCTACCAGGCCCGCCGCGGCGAGCTGCGGTGGCACCCCGAGCTGCTCACCAGCCTGCGCGTCGACGGCATCGGCTTCCTGCTCGGGGCCCGGTCGGCGGGCCGCGGCGTGCTGCTGAACTTCGTCCACCACGGCTACTACGACGGCGGCTTCCCGTCGATCGCACGGCGCGGCGCGCCGGCCCACATGGTCGTCTACCCGTACATGCTGGAGCCCGACGCCCCGCTCTGGCTGCAGCAGCACATCCGGATCGGCACGGCGAACGGCGGCACCGCCGTCAGCGCCGCCGTCGGGACCGCCGGGCTGCTCGACCTGCTGCGCGAGGGCCAGGTCCTCGCCATCGCCTCGGACGTCCCCGGCCGGACGCCGATGAAGTTCGTCGGCCGGGAGGTCCTCGGCTCCTTCGGTGCCGCCCGGCTCGCCGCCGAGGCCGGCGCGCCGGTCGTCGTGATGACCTCCGAGGAGGACGAGCGGGGGCCGGTCATCCGCCTGCACGAGCCCCTCGACCCCGCCGACTTCGACACCCCCCAGGCCCTGCTCGAGCAGATGCTCGCGATCCACGAGGACGTCATCCTGCGCTGGCCCGAGGCGACCGACCTGCCGCTGTCACGGTGGGGCAGCCTGGAGGCCGGCCATGCGTGACGCCGGGGACACCGCGCTCCTCGACGGCCGGGTCCCGTCGTACGTCGAGCTCACGCCGGCGCCCCGGCGCACCGGGCTGCGCTGGCCGCTGCTCGCCCTGGTCCTCGCGCAGGCCGTCGTCGCCCTCGACCTGGACATCCCCGTGCTGCGCGCGGCGATCGCCCTGGTCACGTTCGTCGCGCTGCCCACGCTCGTGCTCCGGCGCCGGGCGACGACGCTGCCGTACGCGTTCGGGGTCACCCTGCTCGGCCTGGTCGTGGGCGGACTCGCCCTCGACACCGTGCTCGGGTGGGTCGGCGTCGACCACCCGCTGGCGCCGCTGCCGCTGGCGGTCACCTGGCTGGTGGTCGACGCCGCGCTGCTGGCCTGGCGGCGACAGGTCCCGGTCCTCACCCGGCGCGAGGTGCGCCGGGCGGCCCGGGCGGTCCTCGACGCCCGGTTCGAGCTCGCCCCGACCCTCGCCGCGGCCGCGCTGCTGCTCTCCGTCATCGGCGCGATCCGGCTCAACAACGGGGCTTCGGGCTTCGTGGCCGTGACCGCCGTCGTCGTCTCCGGCGGCGCGCTGCTGGCGCTGATGCTCGGGCGCGAGCGCTCCACGGCGTACGACTCCTGGATCGTCGGACTGGTCTCCGCGGGCCTGCTGCTCGCCACCTCGCTGCGCGGCTGGAACATCACCGGCCACGACGTCCAGGCGGAGTACCTCGCGTTCACGCTCACCAACACCGCCCAGAACTGGGAGATGTCGGCGCTCCCGAGCGCCTACAACGCCTGCCTGTCGGTCACCATCCTGCCGACGGTGCTGGCGCAGACGACCGGCCTCTCGGGGCTGGTCGTCTTCAAGCTCCTGCTGCAGCTGGTGTTCGCGCTCGTGCCGGTGCTGACGTACCTCTTCGCGCGGCGGCTCGTCGACCGCCGGACGGCGATCGCTGCGGCGGTGCTCACGGTCGCGTTCCCGACGTTCTTCACCGACATGCCGTACCTGGTCCGCCAGGAGGTCGCGTTCTTCTTCCTCGCGCTCGCGCTGCTCGCCGCGACCGAGCCGCGCAGCCGCACCACGCGGGCCCTGGTGCTCGCCTTCGGCGTCGGTGTGGTCCTGTCGCACTACTCGACGACGTACGTGCTGCTGATGGCGATGGTCGCCGCGCTCGCCGGTCTCGGCGTGATCGCGCTGGTACGCCGCCGGCGCGGCCAGGAGCGCCCCGACACCCACACGCTCGTGCTGCTGCACCCGGCGATGGTCGCCGCGCTGGTCGCGATCACCCTCGCCTGGGCCGGTCCGGTCACCCACACGGGCGGGCACGCGAGCGAGGTCCTGCACGACACGGTCCGGTCGCTCACCGGCCACGGCGCCGACGGGCCCGGCTCGTCGGACACGTCGTACGCCAAGCCGTTCGGAGACCGCACCTCTCCCGAGCAGCGGATGCACCTGTTCGTGCAGGCGACCCTGGACTACCGCGACCAGGAGATCCCGCCCGACCTGCGCGCCATCCCCGACCCCGGCCCGGCGGACCTCGCGCCCGCGGTGCAGACGCAGCCCGCGACCCCCGTGAAGATGGTCTGCGCGCTGCTGATGGAGGGCTTCCTGTTCCTCGGCCTGATCTGGCTCTTCCGGCGCCGCACTACCAGGTCCGGCGGAGACCAGGCCCTCCCGCGCGAGGTGACCTTCCTGACCTGGGGCTCGATGGCCGCGCTCGGCCTGATCGTCGTGGTGCCCAATCTCTCCGTCGACTACGGCGTGCTGCGCGCGTTCCAGCAGACCCTGCTCGTCGTGGCCCCGGTGATGGCCATGGGCATCTGCTGGGTCCTGCGCAAGCGGGCCCTGACCGCGGTCGTCCCGGTCGCGCTGCTCGTCGTGCTCGCCGGCACCCAGCAGCGGATCGGCCTCGAGAACGCCGGCACCTACTACGACCGGTTCTTCGCCAGCGACTCCGAGATGCAGGGCCTCACCTGGCTCGGCCGGGTCGACCACGCGGACCGCACCAACGAGCGGATCATCGCCAGCCGGAACCTCAACGTCCGGCTGCTCGCGCTCAGCGAGAACCGCGCCCCGGTCTCCGACCGGCTCTACCCGACCCTGCTGTCCCGCGACGCCTACGTGTTCGTGGACGGGCAGATCCTCGACCAGGGCGAGTCGACGGTCTTCTACACCGGTGACCTACTCACCTACGCCTACCCGCTGCACGAGCTGGACCGGCACCTCGACCTGCTCTACGACGCACCGCAGGCACGGGTGTACCGATGAGGCTTCCCTCGTGAGCAGGCTGATGAGCAACTCGCTGCTCGTCTTCGTCACCACGATCCTGATGGCGGGGGCGGGCGCCGTCTTCTGGGTGATCGCGGCCCGCCTGGCGTCCCCGCAGGACGTCGGCCTGGCCGGGTCGCTGGTGGCGGCCGGCGACTCACTGGCGCTGTTCGCCCAGCTGGGCCTGAACATCGCGATCGTGCGCACCCTCCCCGCCAGCTCGCGCAAGGCGGCCGACGTCGTCACGGCCGCGCTGGTGGTGCTGACCGCCGGTGCGGCGTTCGCGCTGGTCTACGCCCTGCTGCTCCCGATGACCTCGCCCCGGCTCGCGGACGTGCTCTCCTCGCCGCTGACCATGGCGCTGTACGCCGTCCTCGTGGCGGTCACCGCGCTCAACGTGCTCACCGACAGCGTGTTCCTCGCCATCGACCGGGTCTGGTCGTTCCTGCGCCTCAACGGCGTGCTGATGGGCGTGCTCAAGTGCGGCCTGCCGTTCCTGCTCGCCGGTGCCGGCGCGTTCGGCCTCTACGGCTCGGTGGGCCTCGCCGTCGGCGCCTGCGGCGTCGCTAGCGTGCTCGTGATCCTGCGTCACGTCCCCGGCTCGCGGACCCCGCGCCCGTCCCCGCAGCTGCTCGCCAACCGGGGCTTCGCGGCCGCCGGCTACGTGACCTACGTGCTCACCGTGCTCCCGCTGCTGGTGTTCCCGCTGATCGTGGTCAACGCGCTGGGCTCGGCCCAGGCGGGCGCCTACTTCATCAGCTTCCAGGTCGCCGCGCTCCTGAATGCGGTCGTCCTGTCGGTGGCGAACCTCTCCTACGCCGAGGTCGAGCGCGCGCAGGACGGCCGGCACGCCGTCGTCCGACGCAGCGGGCTGCTCCTGCTCGGGGGAGCGGTGCTCGGCTGCGCGGCGATGGTCGTGCTGGCGCCGTACTTCCTCGCGATCTTCGGCAGCCACTACGTCGACGAGGGCACCACCACCCTGCGCGTCCTGGCGCTGGCGTGCGTCGGGGCGGCGTTCAACTACTGGGGCATGCTGCGGCTCCGGCTGGCCGCCCACCTGACCGCGATGATCGGCGTGCAGGTGATCAGCACCGTGGTGATGCTGGTGCTGGCGATCCTGCTCGCGCCGCACGGCACCGTCTGGGTCGGCGCGGCGTGGGGGATCGGCCACGCCGTCGGCGGCCTGCTCGGCTACCTCGCCACCGCCATCTTCGCCCGCTTCCCCGACCGGGCGCCGGACCTGGAGCTCGAGCCCGCATGAGGAACCTCGCCCTCACCGCCGTGCTCGGGACGCTGCGGGTGGTCCTCCACGCGCTCTCGCACGTGGTGCCGCAGAGCCGCTCGGTCGTCGTCTCCGCCTACCCCGAGACCGAGGGCAACGGCCTCGAGACCGCCCGCGCGCTGGTGCGGCGGTACGCCGGCCGGGTGGTCTGGCTCCGGGACCGGGGGCCGGTGCCCGCGGCGGTGAGCGAGCTCGAGGCGCAGGGGCTGGTGCTGGTCCCGAAGGCGAGCCTGCGCGGGCTCTGGGCCTACCTGCGCGCCGAGGCGGTGCTCTTCACGCACGGCCTGTACGGCAGCCCGCGGCCGGTGCCGCGGAAGCCGGTCGTCAACATCTGGCACGGTGACGGCCCCAAGGACATCACGCCCGGGAAGGGCGTCGGGGCGCACATCGCCAGCACGTACTTCGTCGGCAGCACCTCCCTGTTCTCGCCCTGGCAGGCCGCGGCGTTCGACGTACCCGCGGGGTTCGTGCTGGCGACCGGCAACCCGCGCACCGACCAGCTCTGGCAGGCCGTCCCGCGGGAGCGGCTGGCCGCGCTCGGCATCACCGGTCCGTTCGTGGTCTGGATGCCGACGTTCCGCACCCCACGCGCGGTCGGTGCGGTCCGCGTCCACGACACGCTCGCGACCGAGGACCGGGCGGGCCTGGACGTGCTCCTGGCCGGCCTGCAGGAGCGCGGGGTCCAGCTGGTCGTGAAGCCGCACCCGATGGACGCCGACCGCCGGCAGTGGCCGGGTGCGGTCACGGTCGACGAGGACGACCTGGATGCTGCCGGTGTATCCCTCTACGCGCTGCTGGGCGCCTCGGTCGGGCTGGTGACCGACTACTCCAGCGTGTGGGTCGACTACCTGCTGGTGGACCGGCCGATCGCGTTCCTGGTGACCGACCGGGCCTCCTACGACCGGCCGCTGTACCCCGCCGACATCCTGGACTGGGTGCCCGGTGAGGTCGTCGACCTCTCCTGCCGCCCGTTCACGGGGTTCTTCACCGACCTCGACTCCGACGGCAACCGGGGCCGGACCAAGCGCCGCGCCGTCGCCGAGCGGATCGGGCTCAACCAGACCGCCACCGCCGCCGACGACCTGGTGACCGCGTTGGTCAAGCTCGGGGTGCTGGGCTCCGCCTGATCAGGTGCGACGCTCGTTCGAGGGCGAGGGTGCCGCGGGCCGGTCGTCGATCCGCCGCGGCGACAGCACGTCGCTGCGGGCCCGCAGGAACGGCTTCTCCAGGTAGCGGTAGCTCAGCGTCGTGAGCGCGATCGCGGACGCGACCGCGACCAACCCGAGGACGGGCTTGGGAGCTGGAGCGTCGGCGAGCAGCAGGAACGGCACGACGTGCCAGAGGTAGAGGCTGTAGCTGCTCCGGCCGATGCCCGCCAGCCAGGGGTGCGCGAGGAGGCGGTGCACGATGCCGGCCTGGTCGCCGTAGCCGGTGTGGATGATGGTCACCGCCGCGGCCACCGCGAGCGGGACGCCGACCAGCCGGTAGAGCGGGCTGTGCCCGTCCGGCCCCAGGAGCGCGTACGCCGCGACCGCGGCGAGAGCCGTCACCGAGGCGGCGGTGGCGCCGCGGCCGTGCGTGGGCTGCCCCGCGTGCTGGAACCACAGTGCGAGGGCGGCGCCGGCGAGCAGCTCGCCGCAGCGCTCGGTGGGACCGAAGTAGAGGACGAATGTCGGCAGCGGCAGCGACAGGGCGTACGCCGCCGCGGCGACCGCCACGCAGGCCAGGGCCAGCCGGCGAGCGCTCCAGCCGCGGCGGCGGGCGGCGAGCAGGAGCACCGGCCAGAGGAGGTAGAAGTACCACTCGACCGCCAGCGACCAGGTCTGGCCGAAGGGCTGGAGGCCGGGCAGCCACAGGCTGCCGGACTGGCCGGCGGCCCAGACCGAGGTGGTCTGGGTCAGCACCAGCAGGCCGCGCTCGGCGACCTCGGCGGGGCTGTCCGGCGCCCAGGGCACCACGGCGTACAGGACCAGGGCGCCGACGACGAGCCCGACCAGGGCCGGGTAGAGGCGGACCAGCCGGCGGCGGAAGAACGGCACCCACCCGGTCGGCGTCCGCCACAGCATCGTGGTGATGATGAAGCCGCTGAGCACGAAGAACAGGTCGACGCCGATCGAACCGCCGTGGAAGAGCGGCGTGTACCAGCTGGCCCAGTGCAGCGCGAGCACCACCGAGATCGCGACCGCCCGGATCCCGTCGAGGTAGTCGAAGCGCCCCGTCTCCGCCATGCGGGCGTAACGAAGAACACGGAGCGTCCGTTATGCGGGGCATGGGGAGGACTAGTCGAGCTCTGCTCGCGTCGGCGACCGCTGCCCTGGTGCCGGTGCTCGTGCTCGCACCGGGTGCGGCCCAGGCCGCGCACCCGGGCCACCGCGGCACGCAGGACCGCACCGTGGCGCCGCTGCAGGCGATCTCGTCCGACTCGGTCGTCGACAGCTACGGCGTCGGCATCCACCTCAACTTCCTGGACACGCCGTACCAGGACGCCGGCGCGGTCGCGGACGCGCTGTCCGGTCTCGGCGTCCGGCACGTGCGCGACGACCTGTTCCTCGACTCGCCGCGGCAGTACCGCGCGATCAGGACCGTCGCCGACCGCGGGATCGGCTTCGACCTGATCATGGGCCGGCCGGACAGCGGCGGGACGCCGGCCGACTACGTGCGGACCGTGGCCGACCAGCTGCCCGCCGGTGCGGTCGAGAGCCTGGAGGGCGCCAACGAGTGGGACCTGTCCGGCGGCGACGGCTGGGTCGACGAGGTGCGCGGCTGGCAGCAGGGGCTGTACGCCGCCGCGCACGCGAACGCCGCGACCAGGGACCTGCCCGTGCTCTCCCCGGCGCTGGCGTTCAAGTGGAACTACACCGACCTGGGCGACGTCTCGGCGATGGCGGACCTCGCGAACGCGCACATGTACCCGGGCGGCTACCAGCCGTCGAACCAGATCGGCGCGATCACCCACGCGGTCCGGCAGTCGATGCCCGACCAGCCGCTGGTCACCACCGAGGCCGGCTACACCAACGCGATGAACAGCTCCAGCAGCCACCGGCCGGTGCCGGAGGACGTGGCGGGCGTGTACCTGCCGCGGCTGCTGCTCGAGCACGTCGCCCGCGGCGAGCAGCGGGTGTACAGCTACGAGCTGATCGACTCCTTCGACGACCCGGACCAGACCAACGTCGAGGCGCACTTCGGCCTGCTCCGCCACGACCTGTCGCCGAAGCCGGCCTACACCGCGATGCGGGACCTGCTCGGCCTGCTGGCCGACCCGGGCCCGACCTTCTCGCCCGGCGCGCTGGCCGTCGGCGCCGAGGGCCTGCCGAACGACGCGAGGTACCTGCTCACCCAGCAGCGGGACGGGCGCTTCGTGCTGCTGCTGTGGCGCGACGTGCGCATCTACGACCCGGACCGGCAGCAGCCGCTGCCGGTGACCCCGGCCGACGTCACGATCCGGCTGGACGTGCCGCACGACCTCACGGTCTACCGCCCCACCGACGGGCCCGACCTGGTGCGCGAACGCGTCGGCACGACGGTGCCCGTCGCGCTCGACGGGCAGGTCACCGTCGTCACGATCGACCCGACCGACCCGCCCGCGCCGGCGAACCTGACCGCGACCCCGGGCGACGGCAGCGCCACGCTGCGCTGGAAGCTGCCGCCGACGTCGGCCCACGTGACCGGCTTCGAGGTGACCCGCGGCGGCGGCGTGCCGGTCCGCCTGCCCCCTGGCGCCCGCTCGTACACCGAGAGCGGGCTGCTCAACGGCGCGGCCTACGACTACACGGTGCGCACCGTCGGCGCGGACGGCTCCTCGGACCCGGTCGCCACGACGGTCGTCCCCGCGACGGTCCCGACCGCGCCGGGCATCGTGAAGGTGACGCCCGGCAAGGGCCGGGTCACCCTCACCTGGACGCCTGCCGATGGGAACGGCCGGCCGGTGACGGCGTACCGCCTGACCGCCGGGGGACGCACGATGACCGTCGGACCGGACGCCCGGCAGGCGACGGTCCGGAGGCTGGTGTCCGGCAAGCGGCTGCGGGTGACGGTGCAGGCGCGCAACGAGATGGGCTGGGGAGACGTCGCGAAGACCAGGCGGGTCCGCATCCGCTAGGTATCATTACCTGTGGTTAATGATATCGACCAGCTCCAGGTCGACCTCGGCGACGGCTTCCAGCTGGCCACCAAGGTCGTCATCGCGGTCTTCCTGTTCGGCGTGGCACTCGACGTCCGGCCGTCCGACCTGCGCGACGTCGTGCGCCGCCCACGCGCCATCGGCGCCGGGCTGCTGGCCCAGTACCTCCTGATGCCGGTGCTCACGGTGCTGCTCACGCTGGCGCTGGACGTCCGCGGCTCGGTCGCGATCGGGATGATCCTGGTGGTCTGCTGCCCGGCCGGGAACCTCTCGAACATCCTGACCCACCGGGCGGGCGGCGACGTGGCGCTCTCGATCTCGCTGACCACCGCGTCGAACGTCGTCGCGATCGTCCTCACCCCGGCGGCGGTGGCGTTCTGGTGCGGCCTGAACCCCGCCGCCGACGACCTCCTCAACGACGTGTCGATCAACGCGTGGGGCATGGCCGCGGAGGTCGCGCTGCTGATCGGGCTGCCGTTCGCGGCCGGGCTGCTCGCGGCCTGGCGGTTCCCAGGCTTCTCCGCGCGGGCCCGCCGCTTCGTCGAGCCCGGGGCGCTGGTGCTGCTCCTGCTGATCGTGGTCGGTGGCCTGGCCGGGCAGTTCGCGGCGTTCCGGACCTACGTCGGCGCCGTGGCGCTCGCGATCGTGCTGCAGAACGCGATCTCGCTGCTGGCGGGCTACGGCACGGGGCGCGGGCTGCGGCTCGCGGTGCCCGGAGTGCGCGCCATGACCTTCGAGCTCGGCGTCCGCAACACCGGTCTCGCGCTGGTGCTCGCGCTCGGGTTCTTCGGCGACCTCGGCGGCGTGGCGTTCGTCGCGGCGCTCTGGGGGCTGTGGGACGTCACGACCGGGCTGGTGCTCTCGAGCTGGTGGAGGCGGGCTACGGCTCCCGCAGCACCCGCGGGATCGCGGGGGACGCCCGCTGCGCGATGACCGTGAGCCCGCGGCGCAGTGCGGTCGCCCGGCTGCCGAGCGACTCCTCGAAGTCGGCGTGGAACCGGCGCGCGTCGGCGAGCGCAGCGTGCCCGAGGGCGGTGGCCCTGATCGCGCGGACCCGACGGTCGCCGGGGGCGGCCACCCGCTCGACGTATCCGTCGCGCACCATCGCGTCCACCACCTTCAGGGCCGCCGGGCTGGACACCTCGAGCAGGTCCGCCACCTTCCGGAGGCTGAGGGCGTCGGTGCCGAGCACCCGGAGGACGAACCCGGTGCGGGTGCTGAAGCCGGCGTAGCCGGAGTCGCGCATGTGGGTCTGCAGCCCGTCGACGAACGTCGCGTTGGCGATCGCCAGCAGCACGCCGAAGTCCGGTTCGTCCACGAGGGCAACTCTAGGGAAGCCGCGACGGGACCGGTTCCTCGCTCAGCTGCAGCAGGTGCTGAACCGGGTCCCGGGCCAGCTCAGCTCGGACGGACGGTCTCCGGCTCCACGTCGGCCTCGGCCTCCGCCTGGGGACCGGGGACGACGTGGGTCCGGACCCGCACGATCGGCACGAACGCCCCGACGACCGCGGCCCCGGCGGCGACGATCGCGAGGACGGCGAAGCCGTGGGTGTAACCGGACTCGTGGGGGAACCCCGACGGCTGCACGTTCGCGGTGATGACGCTGGTGACCACGGCGGCGCCGATGGCGCCGCCGACGGTGCGGATGTTGGTGTTCATGCCGGTCGCGACGCCGGTCTGGCTCTGCGGCACGGCGGCGACCACGAGGTTCGACATGGCGGCGAACGCGAGGCCGAACGCGAGGCCGAGGCCGCTGGTCGCGACGAGGACCTGCCAGATCTCGTCGTGGGCGAGCGTCAGCGCGAGGGTGGACGCTGCGGTCAGTGCCGCGCCGAACACCATCATCGCCTTGGACCCGAAGCGCACGGTCAGCCGGCCGGCCATCACCCCCGCGATGAACGACGCGACCGTCTGGGGGAGCAGCAGCAGGCCGGACTCGGTGACGCTCACGCCGAAGCCGTAGCCGGCGGACTCCGGCGTCTGGAGGAACTGCGGGAGGAACGCGTACGTCGCGTACATGCCGGCGCCGAACAGCAGCGCGACCAGGTTCACGGTCCACACGGTCGGGATCCGCATCATCTTCATGTCGACGAGCGGCTGGTCGCTGCGGGACTCCGCCCAGACCCAGACGACGAGGAGGATCGCGGCGATGACGAACAGACCGATCACCCGCGCCGACGACCAGCCCCACAGGTGACCCTCGGTGACGCCGACGAGGAGCGCGACGAGCCAGCCGGACATGAGCAGCGCCGTGCCGACGTTGATCCGTCCGGGCGTGCGCTCCGGGGACTCGGGGACGTAGAAGGCGGCCGCGAGTGCGGCCACGACGGTCATCACCATCGGGATCCAGAACAGCCAGTGGTAGCTCAGCGCGTCGACGACCGGCCCGGCGATCACCAGGCCGACGCCGCCGCCCACCGCGAGCAGCGCGGACGCCGTACCGATGGCGCCGGCGACCTTCTCGCGCGGGAACTCGTCGCGGACGATGCCGAACGTCAGCGGCAGCACGCCGCCGCCGATGCCCTGCACCACCCGGGCAGCGATCATCACGCCGATGCTCGTGGCGATCGCGGCCATGAACGAGCCGACGGCGAGCGCGGCGAGCGCGACGACGAGCATCCGCTCCTTGCCGACCTTGTCGCCGACCCGGCCGATGATCGGGGTGAACACGCTCGCGGACAGCAGGTACGCCGTCAGCACCCAGCTCACGGTCGCCTGGTCGGTGCCGAGGCCGGCCTCGATGGTCGGGAGCACCGGGTTGACCATCGACTGGAGCAGCGAGAACGCTCCGACGCCGAGGCAGAGGACGGCGAAGGTGACGCGGTAGTCCGCGCGTCGTTCCAGGGGAGCGGTCACGTGGTGCCGCAACCGCGTGGCCGCCCGATTCATTCCGTAGCCTTGGCCCGTCATGATCTGCGACCACTTCGATGCGGGCCGCTGCCGCTCGTGCAGCTGGCTCGGCACGCCGTACGACGCGCAGCTGGTCGCCAAGCAGCGGCAGGTCGAGGACCTGCTTCGCGGCCACCGGGTCGCGTGGGACGCGCCGGTCGCGAGCCCGCAGCTCGGCTTCCGCAACAAGGCGAAGATGGTCGTCCACGGCACGGTCGCCGAGCCGACGCTGGGGATCCTGAACCCGGCCGGCGCGGGGATCGACCTGCGCGACTGCCCGCTGCACACGGCCGGGATCCGGACCGCGCTCCCCGTCCTGGCCGCGTTCGTCACGCGGGCGGCGCTGACGCCGTACGACGTGCCCTCGCGCAGCGGTGAGCTGAAGCACCTGCTCGTGACGGAGTCGCCGGACGGCGAGCTGATGGTGCGGTTCGTGCTGCGATCGCAGGAGCCAGTCGCCCGGATCCGCAAGCACCTGCCGTGGCTCCAGGCGGAGCTGCCGGAGGTCGTGGTCGCGTCGGTGAACCTCCAGCCCGAGCACAAGGCGGTCCTCGAGGGGGAGCGGGAGATCCCGCTGAGCCGGCAGGAGACGCTGACGATGCGGTTGACGGGGCTCGCGCTGCACCTGCGGCCGCAGAGCTTCTTCCAGACGAACACGCCGATGGCGGCCGAGCTGTACCGGCTCGGGCGGGAATGGGTGGCGGCGGTCTCGCCGCGGTCGGTGTGGGACCTGTACTCAGGAGTCGGGGGATTCGCCCTGGCGATCGCGGGCACCGGGGCCGACGTGACCGGCATCGAGATCAGCCGCGAGGCGGTGGCGTCGGCGACGCTGAGCTCAATGGAGATGGGCTCAATGGAGATGGGCTCAATGGAGATGGGCTCAATGGAGATGGGCCCGACGGAGACGGGCGCCGCCGGGCAGGGCGCGGTGCGCTTCGAGGCGGGCGATGCGACGGCGTACGCCGTGGGCTCGACCGCACCGCCGGACCTCGTGGTCGTGAACCCGCCCCGCCGCGGCATCGGCCCCGAGCTGGCCGGCTGGCTGGAGTCGTCCGGGGTCGGGCACGTCCTGTACTCGAGCTGCAACGCGCAGACGCTGGCGAAGGACCTCGACGCGATGCCGTCGCTGCGGGCGGTCCGCGGCCGGCTGCTGGACATGTTCCCGAACACCGCCCACTACGAGGTGCTCACGCTCCTGGAGCGGGCGTGAGCGACCCGCGCGCACGGCTCGAGGCGGAGCACCGGCGGACGGCGGCGCGGCTCGCGGCGCTGCGCGGGGACCACCGCGGGTTCGTCGAGGCGTCGAAGGACTCGAACGCCGACGACGAGCACGACCCCGAGGGCGCCACGATCGCGTTCGAGCGGTCCCAGGTCGCGGCACTGGTGCGGCAGGCCGAGGAGCACCTGGCCGCGGTCGAGGCGGCGCTCGCGCGGGTGGACGCCGGGACCTACGGGGTGTGTGCCGTCTGCGGCCGGGAGATCCCGGCCGAGCGGCTCGAGGCCCGGCCGACGGCGGCGACCTGCGTCGCGTGCGCTACTTCGGGGGCAGCGACCGGGCGTAGGTCACCCCGACGTTGACCCAGCGCCGGAGCTCGACGTCGGTGCCCACGCCCTCGGGGACGACGCGCAGCCAGCCGTTCATCGCCCGCCCGCGCATCACGAACGGGTCGGTGTGCGGGTGCGCGAGGTGCTGCTCGGCCTCGTCCGGGTCGACCCGGAGCAGCAGCCCGCCCTCGTGACTGGCAGCGACCGCCATGTTCCCGCCGACGAGGAAGGCCAGGCCGCCGAACATCTTCTGCTCGGTCACGCCCGGCTCGCCCTCGACGAGCTCGCGGATCCGCTCGGCCAGCCGCTCGTCGTACGCCATGCCTCGATTGTGGGACCCTCGAGCATGAGCATGGGAGAGGTGAGCGGCGCGTCGGTCTCGCTCGGGGCGGCGTTCCGGCCCGAGACCATCGGCGATGCCGCGGTCGCGCAGATGATCGCGGTGCTCGACGCCCAGGACGCCGCGCCGTCGATCGAACGACTGCGGGCGTGGATGCTGGCCGCGGGCGACGTACGGCGCGGGGAGGCCTGCGTGGACGTCGGCAGCGGCACGGGGACCATGACCCGCCGGCTCGCGGCCCTGGCCGGACCGGACGGCCGGGCGCTCGGCGTGGAGCCGAACGGCATGCTGCGCGTGGTGGCGGAGGCCCGGGCCGGGGAGGTCGACTCGGCCGCGGAGTTCTGCCAGGGCCTGGCGACCGAGATCCCGTTGCCCGACGAGAGCGTCGACGTGCTGTGGTGCGAGCGGGTGCTCCAGCACGTGCCGGAGCCGGCAGCGGCCATCGCGGAGTTCGGGCGGGTGCTGCGGCCCGGCGGTCGGGCGCTGCTGCTCGACTCCGACCACGAGTCCCGCGTCGAGTCCGACGTCGACCCGGCGGTGTCGCGGGCGATGACGACGGCGTTCATGGGCCAGCTCGCGAACCCGAGCGCCGCGCGCAACATCCCGCGCCAGGCGATCCAGGCGGGCCTGTCGGTCGACCCCGACGTCGGCTCGTCGGCGCTCGTCCAGTCACAGGACATGCTGCTCCGCTCGGACCTGAGCCGGATGTCGGCCGAGCAGGCGGTCGGCGACGGCACGATCACGCCCGAGCAGGCCGCGGCGGCCCTGGCCGCGCAGGCCGAGGCGGCGCGGAACGGCTGGGCCTTCTGGGCGGTCACGGTCTTCGGATTCGTCTGCCGCAAGGACTGAGGAGGACACTGTGGGAATGCGCCGTCTGCTCCTCGCCCCGGTGGCACTCATGGCGCTCGCGACCGCCGCGCCCGCCGCGCCGGCCGTCGCCTCGGCGCCGCCGACCGAGCGGACCATCACGGACCCGGTCGAGCCGCACAAGGCCTACGACATCGTCTCGGTGACGCTGAAGGCCGCCTCGGCGGCGGGCCGCAAGGCTCGGGTGACGGTGGTGCACGGCCGCCGGGTCGACGTCGGCGACGGCATCGACGTCTGGGTCGACAGCGACGGCGACCGGGTGCCCGACCTGTTCATCACCGGGGTGTCCTTCAGCGAGTACGGCGTCTACAGGGCCCGCGACTGGGACCGCCACCACCGGGACATCAGCGACCGTGGGTGCGCCTCGGTGCGGATGATCGGGACGAAGTCGGTGATCCGGTTCGACCCGAGCTGCCTCGGTCCCTCCGAGCGGTTCTCGGTGTCCGTGCGGTCGCACGTCCAGGACCGGGCGGCCCGCACCGACGACTACGTCCCTGGGGTCCACCGGCTGACGAAGCGGGTCCTCTCCTACACCGGCTGAGCCACTCGAGTCCCAGGCCCGGCCCGGTGCCGCGCTCGGGACGCGGCGCCGGACCGGGTGGTCGGTCCCAGCCTCAGTCGTTCTGCTCCGGAGACCCCGATCAGCCAAGGCGTTGGCGGGCGGGGACCGCTACGTCAATTCCGGGTAACTGCCGCGCGGCCGCCCGCCCACCGGCTTGTCAGACTGTGTCCATGGAGCAGCGCGTCCTCGGAAGGACCGGCCGCGAGGTCTCGGTCGTCGGTCTCGGCACCTGGCAGCTCGGCGCCGACTGGGGCACGGTCTCCGAGGCCGACGCGCATGCCGTGCTGGAGGCGTCGGTCGAGTCCGGGGTGACGTTCCTCGACACCGCTGACGTGTACGGCGACGGCCGCAGCGAGGAGATCATCGGGACCTTCCTGCGGACCCACCCCGACGTGTTCGTCGCGACCAAGATGGGGCGCCGGATGGAGCAGGAGCCGGACAACTACCGGCTCGACAACTTCCGCTCCTGGATCGACCGCTCCCGGCGCGGACTCGGCGTGGACAGGCTGGACCTGGTGCAGCTGCACTGCCCGCCGACGGAGGTGGTCGAGGCGGACCGGATCTACGACGACCTCGACACGCTGGTGGCCGAGGGCGACATCGCGGCGTACGGCCTGAGCGTCGAGACCGTCGACCAGGCGCTGGCGGCGATCGCGCGGCCGCACGTCGCCACGGTGCAGATCATCCTGAACGCGTTCCGGCTCAAGCCCCTGGACGAGGTGCTGCCCGCGGCTGCTGCGGCCGGGGTCGGCGTCATCGCGCGCGTGCCCTTGGCGTCCGGCCTGCTGTCGGGGAAGTACGACCGGTCGACGACGTTCGCCGCCGACGACCACCGCACCTACAACCGCGACGGCAGCGCGTTCGACGTGGGTGAGACGTTCTCGGGCGTGGACTTCGCGGTCGGCGTGGAGGCCGCGCAGGCCTTCGTCGACCTGATCGACACGGTCGGCCCCACGGGGCTCAGCCCCGCCGAGGTGGCCCTCGCGTGGGTCTGGCAGCAGCCCGGCGTCACGACGGTCATCCCCGGTGCCCGCAACGCCCAGCAGGCGCGCGCGAACGCCGCCGCCGGCGATGCGGACCCGCTCCCGCCGGCGTTCCTCGACGGGGTGCGGGACCTGTACGACCGGTACTTCCGGGCGGCCGTGCACGAGCGCTGGTAGGGCCGGTTCACCTCCGGGGTGGTCAGGCGAGCAGCTTGCGGAGCCGGGCACCGGCCTGGAACCGGTGCTGCCGGCGGCGCAGGTCGCCGCGGCGGCTGCGGATCCGGCCGAGCTCGTCGACCTCGAGGTGGGTCAGCATCAGGGCGGTGGTGGGGTCGATGTTCAGTGAGGCGATCATGAGGACGACGGTGCGCGCCTGAGGTGGTCGCCCACATCGGGCGACCTCCTTAGATCCCCCTGTCGGGTACCTCAGACTCCGGTCTAGGCTGGGTGCCGATGAGCGCCGAGGACTACTGCGACCTGTGTGACCTCCCGAAGTCCCAGTGCATCCACGGGAACCCACCGGCGCCCCCGCCGCCGCGCGCGACGGCCCGGACGGCGACGCCGCGGGCCGGCAGGCCGGTCGTCAAGAAGGCCGCGCCGAGCCGGTCGGTGCCGCGCAAGTGGACGCCGCCGGAGGCGTTCCGGCCCGACATCGTGGCGGTGCTGGAGGAGGCCGGTGGCCAGCTCGAGCAGGAGGAGCTGTTCCGGGCGCTGGAGGACCGGATGGCCGAGCGTCTCACCGAGGCGGACCACCAGACGACGCCCGAGGGCGAGCTGCGGTGGCGGTACGCCGCCCGCCGGGCGCGCCAGGCCCTGATCGCCGACGGCGAGATGACCAAGGGCCGGCCGGGCGTCTGGTCGCTGGGATGACCGGGCAGCCGGACGAGGTCAACGTCCTCGGCGGCGTCCTGGAGCCCTGCGGGACCGACCCGGTCACCGGCTACTTCCGCGACGGCAGCTGCCGCTGCGGGTCCGAGGACATCGGCCTGCACGCCGTGTGCGCGGTGATGACCGAGGAGTTCCTCGCCCACCAGCAGGCGGTCGGGAACGACCTGTCGACGCCGCGACCCGAGTACGCCTTCGCGGGCCTGCACCCCGGCGACCGCTGGTGCGTGGTCGCCGCGCGGTGGCTGCAGGCGTACGCGGACGGGTTCGCCGCGCCCGTCGTGCTCGCCGCTACGAACCAGCGGGCGCTCGAGATCGTCCCGCTGCGCGCGCTCGAGGAGCACTCCGTCGACGTCCCCGGGGACCCCGGCTCGTTGCTCTGACTCCCCGTTGATCTGACTCAGGGCACGACCGAACAGCCGGGTGGCAGCGGCTGACGTCCGGTGAGCGCGAGCAGCACGTCGGTGCCGAGGCCCAGCTCGAGGGCGCTGGCGCTCGCGAGCTCGAGCGCCTCGGCGAGCGCGACGGTCGGCGGCGTGAACGCCAGCCCGGTCGCCCGGGCGATGTCCAGGCAGTGCACGGTCAGCTCGAAGGTGCGGGTCGGGAGGTAGTCGCTCACCCGCATCCCGCCGGCGATGGTCTCCACCACCGGGTCGCCGTCGAGTGCGGCCAGCGCCGCGTCGGCGTCGGCCCGGTGCTGGTGGAGGGCGGCGACCGGGTCGTCGCCGAGGGCCTGCCCGGCGTCCACCCCGCGCTGGTCGATGGCCGCGGTCGTCTCCGCCGTGGCGAACCGGTCGACCGCGACGTAGTACGCCGCCGGCGACGCCACCGCGACGGTGTCGGCGCGGGTGCGGAGGTAGGTCGCCACGGTCACCAGCGAGCGGCCCGTGTGCCCGATCAGCGAGCGCAGGTCCCAGTCGCCGAGCCCCGGTCCGTCGTACCGCTCCCGAGGGACGGCGCCGACGAGGTCGAGGAACGCGTCGGCGGCGGCGTCGAAGCTGGCGCGGGGCTGCATGCCGCCATTCTCACAGCCGGGGGAGATTAATTCGGAGGCGCGGAGACAGGCTCCGGGCGCACGATGGGGGACATGAACGGGCAGCTCGCGCGGCACCGGGCCTGGCACGCGCTCACCGGGGAGCAGAAGCAGCTGCGCCTCGACGAGCTCCGCCGCCGCCAGCAGGCGCAGATCGAGATGGAGCTGCGGTTCCTCCGCCGAGCCTGACTCCCACAGCCGGTCCAGTCCAGTGGGGTTTCGTCCCTCGCGGGGCCGGACGCGGATTAGCGTTTGCCGACGCCAATCGGCGACCGGCTCCCTGAGGAGGGACCTCTCCATGACCGACACCAACGAACCCCTACCGACCCAGTCGGCGGTTCCGCCGCCGTACGAAGCGGCCCCGGCCGCACCCGCGGCCGTTCCCGCGATGGCGGGCGGCGCCGCAGCCGCGCCGTACGCCGTCCCGAGCGGTGCGCCGCTGGGCAAGATCCGCAGCACGGGCACCTGCGTGCTGCTCACGATCGTGACGCTCGGCATCTACTCCTGGTACTGGTGGTACAAGACGCACGACGAGATGAAGCGTCACTCCGGCGACGGCATCGGCGGACCGATCGCCCTGCTCCTCGCGGTCGTGGTCGGCATCGTGATGCCGTTCATCACCTCGGCGGAGGTCGGCAAGCTCTACGAGCGCGACGGCAGGCCCGCGCCGGTCAAGGCCGCGACCGGCCTGTGGTACCTGCTGCTCGGCTGGCTGTTCCTCATCGGCGCGATCGTGTGGTTCGTGAAGACGAACGGCGCGCTGAACGACTACTGGCGCTCGAAGGGCGCCCGCGAGGACTGAGCCTCGCTTTCGGGACGTCGAGCGGGCGAGGCCTTCGGTTGGCCTCGCCCGTGTGACGTCAGGCGGGTATCAGGGCCAGGAAGGGTTCGGACACGGGCCGGTCCGGGTCCATGTCGAGAACCGGCACCGTGTCATCGTCAGCCGGCACCGCGGTGTCAGGATCCGCTGCGGGCCACGCGAGCCAGACCAGCGTGGTCGGCGTGCGTCGCCGGAACTCCTCGTAGGCGGCCCTCGCGGTCGCCGCGACCACGTCCGGCGGGGGACGGTGATCGGGGCTGCGTTGACACCAGCTGAACTGGTAGAGGCCGACGTAGCCGAGGTCCTCGTACTCCTCGTCGATGCAGGCGAGGAGGGCGTCAACCTGCGCAGGATCGGTCACAACGTCGGATTTCCTTCCAGCGCGATCTTGATTGGCTTGTCGCTGTTCTGAGACACCACAGCGTAGGGACCGTGCGTGATCGGGTCCGGCCGGTTCCCGGGGTAGCCGTCCATGAGTCGGATCTGACGTCCGTTGCGGATCGGGTCCGTGAAGACCAAGCCCTCGCCCCGCTTCGCAGGTCGGACGTCCCACGGGCTCAACAGCTGCGTGAGGTCATGACGACTGAGGCCGCGCAACGAGTGCGGGTCAAACATCCGCTGATCGCGGAACGTGAGGCCGACCCTTCGCAGCCGCTCCAGGTCGGCCGTCGACATGGTCAGCGCCCGCGCGTCCGACGCGAGCACCAGCCCGGCGAACCTGCCGAAGGTCGACCGGGCGCGCAGCACGATCTCGCCCGCGGACCGCATCACCGCCGCTGCCGCGGCGGCCGCCGTGCGGACCGCCTCGACGAACTGCAGGATCCGGGGCATCTCGGCGCCGACGCGGGCGATGTTGATCGCGGTGGCGCCCGCGGCGGTACCGCCCGCGGTGACGAAGCTCAGCCCGATGCCGATGCCCTCGATGATCAGCGAGTCGCGGAGCAGGTCGAACAGGAAGTCGAGCATCGCGGCGCGCTGCTGCTCGACCTGGTCGGCGTACTGCTCGCAGGCGCCGGCGATCGCGACGTACTGCTCGGCCAGGTCACAGATGCCGCCCTTGAGGGTGCGCACGGCGTCGAGGGCGAGCGGGATCTCGGGAGAGTGCTCCTCGCCGAGCGCCGAGACGACCAGGTCGCAGTGGTCCACGAGGGCGGCGAGGCCCCCGGCGGCGCCGCGCCACGTCGCCCCGGCCGTGCGCAGCCTGTCGACGTCGGCGTCCGGCCAGATGAACGCCTCGACGTGGTCGAGGAGCCAGTTCAGTGTGTCCGGCAGGCCGGACGGATCGCCACCGAGCGAGGACGGCGGCGCCGTGGGGCGTACGCCGGTGTACGCGACGTCGTCCAGGCCGGCCAGTCCCTCGGCGGCGCGGTGGTTCTGGTGCGAGCCGTGCGTGAGGCGGCCGAGGCCGGCGAACGAGTCGGCCAGGTCGGCCAGCGCCGCGAGGCCGTCGGCAGCGGCGGCGTCGTAGGTCTCGGCGAAGTCGGCCGAGCTGGAGGAGTCGCCGGCCATGGCGGCGTAGCCCGCGAGGGCCGCGGACAGGGAGTCGCAGCGCAGTGCCGCGGCGTGGTTGGCGTGCCCGAAGGCGCTCGTCGCGGTCGTGTAGCCGCCGCCGTCGATGAGGAGCCTCATGCCGGCAGGCTGCCCGCGAGGAGGTGCCGCGACGCGGTCACCGCCCGGGCTGTGGACAACCGGCGCCACGACCGTCTCCGGCGCACCCCTCGGGGACCGCCGCTACCTCAGGTGACGATCCGGATCTCCTCGCCGAGCCGCGCACCCCGCAGCAGCTCCAGGTCGTCACCGGACCAGAACTTCCCCGGGTCGTAGTAGTTCGTCGGCCGGCTCCCGTCGAGCAGGCCCATCGCGGTGTACGTCGCCGCCACGACCTCGGCGCAGTACGTCAGCTCGGCGGAGGCCGCCCGGCGCACCCGCCCGCGCGCCCAGCGCCCGATCAGCTTGGCCGTGGCGGGGAAAGGCGTGCCGTCCAGCCGGGCGATCGTCCTCAGCACCGCGTCCTCCATCTCGCGGGTGACGGTCCCGTCCAGCTGGCGCAGCCAGGCCTGCTGTTCATACCGGCTGGTCCACTGGTCGACGGCGGCGCGCAGGTCGTGGAGCTGCACGCCGCGGTGGTGGCTGTTGGTCCAGACGTCCATCAGCCCCTTGCCGAGCTCGGCGTGCCACATCAGCGGTGGCAGGTCGTCGAGGACGACGGCCATCCCGACGTGGTTGACGGGTGCGTTGGTCAGGACCCGGATAGCGTGGTCCGCGGTCGAGCGGCCGCGGAACAGCCACAGGTCGCCGGTGCGGGTCAGGTCGACCGCCGTGTCGAGGTGCAGGTCGGTCATGGAAGGGGTCCTCGTGAAGCTGTGGAAGTGGCTCGGGCTCGCCGGGGTGGCCGGCGTCGCCGCCACCGGGGTCATCATCGCCCGTGACCAGCGCCAACGGGCGGAGCTCACGCCGGAGCAGGTGCGCGACCGGTTGCACGAGCGGATCGCCGAGCCTCCTGGCACCTCGGGGACCTAGCGGTTCCAAGTCGGCTCCCAGTCGCCTCCAAGGGCGCGCGCACACGATGGGCGTGCCCGCCAGGGAGGTGGGCACAACCCGAGAGGAACCGACATGAAGACCACGCTGATCGAGCGGCGTACCACCTGGCGCGCCCTGCCGCCCCAGGACAAGCAGCAGCGCCTGATGGACCTGCGCCGGAAGCACCAGCGGCAGGTGGAGTTCGAGATGCTGCGACTGCAGACCATCCGGTGACCCCTGCCATCCCCGGCCCCGCCCAGGGCGGAGCCGCGACCCGCGGGGCGACCCGGGCACCGTGGAGGAGACGTGACGTCGTGCGCGCGTCCCGTCCTCGGTGCCCCGGCCCCCGTCAACCGGTGGCAGCGACCTGTTGCCACATCCGTACGTTCGTGTCGGCCGCCGAGCGGTAGCGGTCGTGCGCGGTCGAGCCGGCCGCGCGCATCGCGGCGAGGCCCTCGCGCATCTCGCGGAACCCGGACTCCCACTCCGCCTGGGCCGTGGCCTGGGCGCCGGCGGCGCGGCCGCTCCAGGTGTCGTGCAGCACGGCGACCCGCCCCGCGATGGCGGCCAGCAGCTCGTCGAGCTCCTCGCCGCACCGGCCGAGCAGGTCGACGGTCGCGAGCAGCTCCTCGAGGTCCACGGCGTACATCAGCCCAGCCTCGTGGTGAGCCGGCCGAGCTCGGCGCCGGCGCCGGCGTCCGTGGCGGAGAAGTCGGCGTCGGCCGACTCGAGCAGGGTCGCCATCGAGCTCAGCCCCTCGAGGACTCGGGCGGCCCCGGCACACCACGCGTCCCACCCCTCGGCGTACGACGACGCGACAGTGCCCGACCAGGTGCCGAGGAGCGCGTCGACCGACCGGGCCGCGCGGTCCCGGTCGGCGGCGAGCCGCGAGGCGGCGTCGCGCAGGTCCGCCACGGCCGACCGGAAGGCCTGGTGATCAGTGGTCATGGTGCCCATGACCTGACGATGCCCCGTGCCGACGGCCATCGACACGGGGCGCCCGCGATCTGTGGAGAACTCCCCGGGCTCAGGGCAGCGGGTCGACCTCGTCGTACCCGCCCACGCCGGCGGCCAGCAGCGCCAGGTGGTGGTTGCCGTCGCCGAGCAGGTGGTCGAGCGCGGTGAGCCGGCTGGTGTAGGACCCGATGGAGTACTCCGCGGTCATGCCGATGCCGCCGTGCAGCTGGATCGCCTCCTGGCCGATGTGCCGGCCGGCCCGGCTGACCTGCAGGGCCGCCCGCGACGCCGCGACCGACGCCTCCTCGCCCGACGCGTCCGCGAGGACCATCGTCGCCCACACCGCCATGCTGCGGGCGAGCTCCAGCGAGACGTACAGGTCGGCCGCGCGGAAGGTCAGCGCCTGGAACGTGTTGAGCGTGACGCCGAACTGCTTGCGGCTCTTGAGGTACGCCGAGGTGGTCTCCAGCGCCACCTCCATCAGCCCGATCGCCTCGTTGCACGCGGTGATCCGAGCGATGTCGAGCACCCGGGAGACGACCCCGGTGGCGTCGCCGCCCGAGCCCAGCGGGACCGCGGCGGTGCCGTCGAAGGCGACCCGCGCGGCCCGGCCGCCGTCGTGCGTCGGGTAGCCCTCGCGGGCGGCATCGGTGCCCGCGACCACGAACAGCCCGGTGCCGCCGTCCGGCAGCGCCGCGCTCACGACCAGCACGTCGGCGCGGGCGCCCTGGACGACCGGCTCCTTGACCCCGCTCAGCGTCCAGGCGTCCCCGGAGGAGGTCGCCTGCACGGCGGTCGCCGAGGGCGACCAGCGCGAGCCCGGCTCGGCGTGCGCGAAGGCGAGCACCGTCTCGCCGGACGACAGTCCGCCCAGCAGCTCGGTCTTCTGCTCCTCCGAGCCCGCCGCCGCGACCAGTCCGCCGGCCAGCACCACCGAGGTCAGGAACGGCTCGGGAGCGAGCACCCGGCCCAGCTCCTGCGCCACGATCCCGACCTCGATCGCACCGGCGCCCATGCCGCCGTACTGCTCCTCGAAGGGCAGGCCCAGCACCCCCATCTCGGCGAGCTGCTGCCAGACCTTGTCGCTGAAGCCCGGCTCCTCGGCGACCGTGCGCCGGCGGTTCTCGAAGTCGGAGTACGCCTTGCCCACCAGGCCGCGGACGGCCTCGCGGAGGGCCTGCTGCTCCTCGTCGTACGTGAAGTCCATGCGCTGCTCCTCAGAGTCCCAGGATCGTGCGGGCGATGATCTGGCGCTGCACCTCGTTGGAGCCGCCGTAGATCGAGGCCTTGCGGAAGTTCAGGTACACCGGCGTCGAGCGCCGGGTCCACCACGGCAGGTCGGAGTCGTCGCCTGCGCCGGAGGCGAGCGAGGCCGGACCGGCGACGTCGACGACCAGCTCGGTGACGGCCTGCTGGAGCTCGGTGCCCTTGAGCTTGAGGACGGAGGACGCCGGGTGCGGCTTGCCGTCCGCGGAGTGGGCGACCACCCGCAGCGCCGTGAGCTCGAGGGCGAGCAGCTCGTTCTCCAGCTCGACGATCCGCGCCGCCAGCAGCGGGTCCTCCTCGAGCATCGGGCCGGCCCACTCCTTGGCCTGCGCGAGCACCCGCTTCGTGGCACCCACCGGTGCGACGCCGACGCGCTCGTTGCCGAGCAGGAACTTCGCGTAGTCCCAGGCGCGGTTCTCCTCGCCGACCAGGTTCTCGACCGGCACGCGGACGTCGGTGAACCACACCTCGTTGACCTCGTGGCCGCCGTCGATCAGCTCGATCGGCCGGACCTCGACGCCCGGGGAGGTCATGTCGATGAGCAGCATCGAGATGCCGGCCTGCTTCTTGGCCTCGGGGTCGGTGCGCACCAGGTTGAAGATCCAGTCGCCGTACTGCCCCAGGGTCGTCCAGGTCTTCTGCCCGTTGACAACGTACTCGTCGCCGTCGCGCACCGCCCGGCACTTCAGTGCCGCCAGGTCGGAGCCGGCGTCCGGCTCGGAGAACCCCTGAGACCACCAGATGTCGAGGTTCGCGGTCGGCGGCAGGAACTTCTCCTTCATCTCCTGCGAGCCGAACTGCGCGATCACCGGGCCGATCATCGAGGCGTTGAACGCGAGCGGCACCGGCACGTAGGCGCGCTGCATCTCCTCGTGCCAGATGTGGCGGCGCAGTGGCGACCAGTCCCGGCCACCCCACTCCGTGGGCCAGTTCGGTACGGCGAGGCCGTGCGCGTTCATGACCTGCATGCTCTCCACGAGCTGCTCGCGGGTGAGCTCGCGCCGGTCGCGCACCGCGTCCCGGATCTCCTGGGGGATCTTCGTGGTGAAGAACTCCCGCATCTCGTCGCGGAACTCGGCGTCCTCCGCCGACAGCGCCAGCTGCATGGGTGGCCTCCTGATGGGTCGGTGGGGCCACGTTACCGGCCGGTATGGAGGCGCGCCTCGACCGGCCGGGGACTGGAAGCCATTCCGTCCGACGGCCTGCCGGGGACTGCGGCTACGACAGGCGCGGGACGAGCAGGTCGGCGAGGCCGATCCGGGAGAGGAACTGCTCGCGGACCCGGTCGCCGAGCAGGTTGACCTCCTCGGCGCCGTCACCCACCGGGTCGACGTGGACCCGGAACGGCCGGCGACCCTTCGGCAGGTCGACGACCCGGACGATCTCCCGGGCGACCTCGGTCGGGTCGGCGGACTCCGGGGCGAGCTCGGCGAGGCGCGCCGCGACCTGGTCGAGCAGCCCGGCGTACCGGGTCTCATAGGCGGCGGCGGTCCCGGCGTCCGTCGGCCCTCCGGCGTGGGCGAAGTGGTTGGTGCCGGTCGTGAACGAGCCCGGGACCACGATGGTGGTGTCGATCCCGAAGCGGGCGAGCTCGGCGGCGTAGCTCACCGCGAGGGCGTCCTCGGCGGCCTTGGCGGCGAAGTACGGCGCCAGGTACGGCGGAGTGCCGCCGCGGCTGCTGGAGGAGCCGACCCAGACGAGCAGGCCGTCGCCGCGAGCCCGAAGGTGCGGAAGCACCGCGCGGTTGACCCGCTGGGTGGAGAGCACGTTCACGTCGTAGACCTCCGCGAGCTCCTCGGGGGTGAAGGCCTCGGCCGGTCCCAGGACCATGTGCCCGGCGTTGTGAACCACCACGTCCAGGCGACCCGCGTCCTCGAGGACCTCCTTCACGGCGGCGTCGACGGAGGTCTGGTCACTCACGTCCATCTCGACGGCGCGGGCCTCGACCCGGTGCGTGCCGGCGTACTCGGCGAGCTCGGCGACCGCCGGGGCGTTGCGGGCGGTGGTGCCGCGCATCCCGGCGTAGACCCGGTGACCCGCGTCAGCCAGCGCCCGGGTGGTCATCGCGCCGAAGCCGCTCGACGCGCCGGTGACGACGATGTTCTTCTGCACGAGCTCTCTCCTCGGGGGCTGGTGACGTGCCGGGAATCGCGGGTGCCGCTCAGGCGATGCCGCCGTTGACGTAGATCACCTGGCCGTTGACCCAGCGGCCCGGGCCGGCGAGGAAGGCGACGGTCTCGGCGATGTCCTCCGGGGTCCCCAGCCGCTGCGTCGGCGACATGTTCGCCAGGCGGTCGAGCGTCGCCTGGTCCTTGCCCTCGAAGAACAGCGGCGTGGCGGTCGGGCCCGGGGCGACGGCGTTGACGGTGATGTCGCGCCCGCGCATCTCCTTCGCCAGGATCATGGTGATCGCGTCCACGGCGCCCTTGGTGGCCGCGTAGCCGGTGTAGGTCGGGAAGGCGAGCTTGACCACCGACGAGGAGAAGTTGACGATCGCGCCGCCGCGGCGCAGCCGACGAGCGGCCTGCTGGTTCACGACGAAGGTGCCGCGGATGTTGGTGCGATGCATCCGGTCCAGGTCGTCCAGGCTGAGCTCGGCCAGCGGCGACAGCAGCATGATGCCGGCGGTGTGCACCACGACGTCGATCCCGCCGTGCTGCTCCTCGGCGCTGGCGAACAGGTCCTCGACCTGGTGCTCGTCCGCGACGTCGGCCTGGAAGATGCTGGCAGAGCCTCCCGCGTCCGTGATCGACGAGGCAACCTCCTCGGCGTGCGCGGGGTTGCCGGCGTAGTGCACCACCACGCTGATCCCGTCGGCGGCAAGTCGCTGCGACACGACGCGCCCGATCCCTCCTGATCCGCCCGTGACGATGGCTACGCGTGGGTCGCCGCTGCTGGTGTTGGTGGTCGGGCTGGACATGCGGGCTTCCTCCTCGGGCGCACGGGCAGGACCTTGAGCTGACGTCAGCCTCGTCGCGGTCCGGGCGGCTTCGCATCAGCCACTGGCCAGCGCGCACACTCGGCCACCGGCTCGGCAGGTCCGGACCCACCCCGAGCGCCTCCCCGTGATCGGGGCCCGCGCTCCGT
Organism: Nocardioides sp. URHA0032; assembly: GCF_000620645.1. Classification (GTDB taxonomy): domain Bacteria; phylum Actinomycetota; class Actinomycetes; order Propionibacteriales; family Nocardioidaceae; genus Nocardioides. The sequence continues at coordinate 305,496 of NZ_JIAV01000020.1, forward strand.
ACAGTGCTGGAGTGCGACGCTTCCTCCCTTCCCCAGCCCTCGTCGTGGCGACCCTGGCCCTGGTCCTCTCCCTGGGCGGCGTGAGCTACGCCGCCGCGAAGATCGGCACCCGCGACATCGCCAACGACGCCATCATCAGCGTCAAGGTCAAGGACGGCTCGATCCAGCCGGCCGACCTCGGCCCCGCGGTCGCGAGGGCCATGCAGGTCCGCGCCTACACCAGCGTCGTGATCAGCCCGACGATGGCGATCGACACGACCCGGAGCAAGGGCTTCGCGACGGTGACGCGCCCCTCGACCGGGATCTACTGCCTGACGCTGGACGACAGCATCGACGCCTCCAGCACGGCGCCCGTGGTGACCGTCGACTGGGACAACTCATCCGGCAACAACCTGTCGGCGTTCGTCTCCAAGTCCGCCCACGACTGCCCGGCCGGGACCGACCTCGGCGTACGGACCTACGCGTTCAAGGCCGGCACGGCGAACGCGCTCACGAACATCGTCGCGTTCACCGTCGTCGTCCCCTAGGTGCGGCGGCTCGTCGACACCCGGACACCGCGGCACCCCGCTGCCGCGGTCCTGGTGCTGCACGGCGGCGCCAGCCGGGACGACCGGCCCGACGTCAGCCCCGCCCAGCTCTCGGTGCTGCGGATGGTCCCGGTCGCCCGCCGGGTCGCACGCGCGGGGCGCGGCCGGCTGGCGGTGCACCGGCTGCTGAACTCCACGCGCGGCTGGGGGACCTCCACCACACCCGTCGACGACGTCCGGTGGGCGCTCGGCGAGCTGCAGGAGAGGTACGGCGACCTGCCGGTCGGCCTGGTCGGACACTCGCTGGGCGGCCGGGCCGCGCTGCTCGCCGGCGGCGAGCCGGCGGTCCGCTGCGTGGTCGCGCTCAACCCGTGGGTCTACCCGGACGACGACGCGGACCTCACCGGCCGTGCCGTGCTGGTCGTGCACGGGACCGAGGACCGGGTGGCCTCGATCGGTCGCTCCCGCACGGTCGCCGCGCGCCTGGGCCGGCGTACCGACGTCGAGCTGCGCGAGGTCCCGGGCGGCACCCACGCGATGCTGCAGCGGCGCGGCGAGTTCGACGGCGCGGCCGCGACGTTCCTCGCGGAGCACCTGCTCGGCTAACGTGGCGACATGCCGCCTCCTCTCGTGGTGATGGGTGTGTCAGGGTCGGGCAAGTCGACCGTCGGCGCTGCTCTGGCGCAGCGGCTCCGGGTGCCGTTCGAGGACGCCGACGACCTGCACCCGCCGGCCAACATCGCCAAGATGTCGGCGGGGCACGCGCTCGACGACCACGACCGGTACCCGTGGCTGGAGAAGGTCGGGGAGTGGCTCGCGGCGCACCCGGACGGCGGCGTGATGAGCTGCTCCGCGCTCAAGCGGAAGTACCGCGACCAGCTGCGCCACCACGCGCCGCACCTGCGGTTCGTCCTGCTGGAAGGCTCCTTCGAGGTGATCTCGCGTCGGCAGGCGAGCCGGCCCGGCCATTTCATGCCCGCGTCATTGCTGCGGTCGCAGTTCGCGACCCTCGAGCAGCTCCAGCCCGACGAGGACGGGGTGGTCATCGACGTCGATCAGAGTGTCGATGCCATCGTCGAGGGGTACGTAAGGGGAACGCACCTCGAGGAGAACTGATGGACCTCACCGAGCCGGTCGCAGCCGGCTGGCAGCTGATCACCGCCGCGCTCGTCGCGATCGCGCTGATCGTCGTGCTGATCACGCTCGTCAAGATGCACCCGTTCCTGGCCCTGATCCTGGGCGGCCTGACGGTCGGCATCCTGGCCGGGCAGAACGTCAGCGACGTGCTCGTCTCGTTCACCACCGGCTTCGGCACGACGGCCGCCGGCGTCGGCGCGCTGATCGCGCTCGGCGCCATGTTCGCCAAGCTGCTCGCCGACTCCGGCGGCGCGGACCAGATCGTCGACACGATCGTCGGCCGGGCGTCCGGGCGGCTGCTGCCGTGGGCGATGGCCCTGGTCGGCGCGATCATCGGCCTGCCGATGTTCTTCGAGATCGGCCTCGTGCTGCTGATGCCGGTGATCTACCTGGTCGCCCGGCGCGCCCGGGTCTCGCTGATCACCGTCGGCATCCCCGCGCTGGCGGGCCTCTCCGCGATGCACGGCTTCGTGCCGCCGCACCCCGGGCCGGTCATCGCGATCCAGAACCTCGACGCGAACCTCGGCGTGACCCTGGGCCTCGGCATCGTGGTCGCGATCCCGACGATCATCGTCGCGGGCCCCTTGTTCGGGGTGCTGGCCGGCCGGTGGGTCGTCGTCGAGCCGCCGACCACGTGGGAGCGAGAGGATCGCGAGGACATCCGGCGCCCGTCGTTCGGGATCACGCTCGCCACCGTGTTGCTCCCGGTGGTGCTGATGCTCGGCAAGGCGATCCTCGACATCGTCATCGACGACCCGGAGAACAACGTCCAGCAGGTCGGCGACGTGATCGGCAACCCGTTCATCGCGCTGCTGATCGCGGTCCTGGTCGCGATGCTGACCTTCGGCGTCGGCACCGGGATGGACCGGGCGCGGATCTCGACGTCGGTCTCGGAGGCGCTCCCGCCGATCGCCGGGATCCTGCTGATCGTGTCCGCGGGTGGCGGCTTCAAGCAGGTGCTCGTCGACACCGGCATCGGCACCCTGCTCGCCGACTGGGCCAAGGGCGCGAACGTCTCGGTGCTCCTGCTGGCGTGGGTGCTCGCCGTGCTGATCCGCCTGGCCACCGGCTCCGCCACCGTCGCGACGATCACCGCGAGCTCGCTGATGGTCGGCCTGGTGCAGGGCCTCCCGACCGGTGAGGTGTCGCTCGTGGTGCTCGCGGTCGGCGCCGGATCCCTGTTCTTCTCGCACGTGAACGACGCGGGCTTCTGGCTGGTCAAGGAGTACTTCGGCATGACCGTCGGCCAGACCGTGAAGTCCTGGTCCCTGATGGAGACCGTGCTGTCGGTGACCGGGCTCCTGGCCGTCCTGCTGCTCGGGGTGTTCGTGTAGCGGTACCTCCGCCCCGGTGAGCACGCCGGACCGACCAGCCCGGGACCCGGCCGGGACGCCGCGATCGAGCAGGTCGAGGGCGCCCGGCGGGACGGCGATCAGGTACGACCCGACGGAGCATCGAGCTCGTCGAGGTAGCGGCTGGTCGGGACCAGGTCGAGGTCGTGGTCGGCGCCGATCCGGGCGACGCTGGCCATCAGCTCGCCCAGCCGGCGGTGCAGCTCGGCGTCGTCGCCGCCGCTGCCGTAGAAGGCGTGCATGTCCGCGATCCCCGCGCTCGGGAACAGCTCCTCGACGATCGCGTCGATGCCGTGGGCCGCCGCGGTGACCGCGCCGGTCACGACGTTCTGCACGTAGCCGAAGGTCGCCTGCGTGCGGATCGCGACCGGCGTGTGCTCGACCATCCAGCGGCGGATCCACTCGTCCCGTGCCAGCTCCTGCGGCCGCCGCAGGATCGCGACGTTGGCCAGCGCGTCCGCGCGGCTCCCGTCCCACGCCTCCGGCGGGTCCAGGCGGCGACGCTCGTCCACGGCGTACCCGTGGACCGTGGCCGCGACCTGTCCCAACGCAGCGGCGACCGCTGCCGGGTCCGCGTCCCAGGTGCTCACGATCGCCCGCACCGGCTCCTCGAACTCGCCGAACCGCATCGCGTCCGCCACGTGCTCGTCGTCGACGTTCAGCTGGAGCCGGCGGACGCCGGCCGCGTACAGCGCTCCGTGGAGGCCGTCGTCGTGCAGGCCGTCGTCGTGCAGGCCGTCATCGTGTAGGGCACTCGGGTCGACGCCCCACAACAGGAACATGTTCTTGTCCACGGGGTGACGGTAGCGGGCCGTCAGAGCACGGAGCGGTAGACCTCGACCGTGCGCTCGGCGATGGCGTCCCAGGAGAACGACGAGATCGCCCGCTCGCGACCCGCCCTCCCCATCTCGGCGGCCCGCGCCGGGTCGGAGACGACCGAGGTGAGCGCGGCCGCGAAGTCGGCGACGTACCGGTCCGGGTCGAGCGGCGTGCCGGTCCCGTCGGTCGCTTGGGAGATCGGCACGAGGACGCCGGTGGAGCCGTCGACCACCACCTCCGGGATGCCGCCGGTGGCGGTGGCGACCACGGCGGTCTCGCAGGCCATCGCCTCCAGGTTCACGATGCCCAGCGGCTCGTAGATCGACGGGCAGGCGAACGCCGTGGCGTCGGTCAGCAGCGCGACGACGTCGCGGCGCGGCAGCATCTCCGGGATCCACACGACGCCGGACCGCGACGAGCGCAGGGAGGCGACCAGCCCCTCGACCTCGGCCATGATCTCGGGAGTGTCCGGCGCGCCCGCGCACAGCACGATCTGCACGTCGGGCGGCAACGCGGCGCAGGCGCGCAGGAACAGCGGCAGCCCCTTCTGCCGGGTGATCCGGCCGACGAACACCACCGACGGGCGGTCCGGCTCCACCCCGAGCGCGCGCACCCGGTCGGGCGAGGGGACCGGCGCCCAGTCGACGGTGTCGATGCCGTTGTGCACCACGTGCACGCGAGCCGGGTCCACCGCGGGGTAAGACGCCAGCACGTCGTCACGCATCGCCGCCGACACTGCGATCACCGCGGCCGCCGCCTCGTACGACGTCCGCTCGACCCAGGACGAGATCGCGTAGCCCCCGCCGAGCTGCTCGGCCTTCCACGGCCGCAGCGGCTCGAGCGAGTGCGCGGAGACGACGTGCGGGACGTCGTACAGCAGCGCGGAGAGGTGGCCGGCGAGGTTGGCGTACCAGGTGTGGGAGTGCACCAGCTCGGTGCCCGCGCAGCCGTCGGCGATGGTGAGGTCGACTCCCAGGGTGCGCAGCGCGGCGTTCGCGCCGGAGAGCTCCGCGAGGTCGGGGTACGACGCCGTGAGGGCCTCGTCGCGGAACGCACCGAACGCGTGGACGTGCGCCTGCACGTCGGGCCGCGCGCGTAGGGCGCGGACCAGCTCGGCGACGTGCACGCCGGCGCCTCCGTAGACCTCGGGTGGGTACTCGCGGGACAGCACGTCGACTCGCACGCTCCCGAACCTATCCGGCGGGCACTACCTTGGGCACATGTCGCTCAGCTCCCGGAAGAAGGTCCTCGCGATCGTCCTGGCGGGAGGTGAGGGCAAGCGGCTGATGCCGCTCACCGCCGACCGGGCGAAACCGTCGGTGCCGTTCGCCGGCATCTACCGGCTCATCGACTTCGCGCTCTCGAACGTCGTCAACAGCGGCTACCTGAAGATCGTCGTGCTCACCCAGTACAAGTCGCACAGCCTGGACAAGCACGTCACCCAGACCTGGCGGATGTCGACCATGCTCGGCAACTACGTGGCGCCGGTGCCCGCGCAGCAGCGGGTGGGCAAGAACTGGTACCTGGGCAGCGCCGACGCGATCTACCAGTCCCTGAACCTGATCCGCGACGAGCGGCCCGACACCGTGGTCGTCGTCGGCGCGGACCACGTCTACCGGATGGACTTCGCCCAGATGGTGGCCGCGCACTGCGACAGCGGCGCGGCGTGCACGGTCGCCGCGATCCGGCAGCCGATCGAGCTGGCGGACCAGTTCGGCGTCATCGACGTGCACCCCGACGAACCGACGAAGATCCGGGACTTCCTGGAGAAGCCGAAGAACCCGGTCGGCCTGCCGGACAGCCCGGGCGAGGTGCTCGCGTCGATGGGCAACTACGTCTTCGACGCCGACGCGCTGGTCGAGGCGGTGACCCGGGACGCCACCGAGATCGGCTCGAAGCACGACATGGGCGGTGACATCGTGCCATCGTTCGTGCGCCGCCAGCAGGCGAACGTCTACGACTACAAGGACAACGACGTCGCGGGCTCGACGGACCGCGACCGCGGCTACTGGCGTGACGTCGGGACCCTCGGCTCCTACTATGCCGCGCACATGGACGTCGTCTCCCCCCTTCCGATCTTCAACCTCTACAACTTCGACTGGCCGATCTACACCTCCTACGGCCCGCAGCCGCCGGCGAAGCTCGTGAAGGGCGTCGCGGGCGAGAAGCCGTTCGTCGACGAGGCCGTGCTCTCGCCCGGGGTGGTCGTCACGGGCGGTCGCGTGCAGAGCTCGGTGCTGTCGCCGGCGGTGCGGGTCGGCGCGGGGGCGGAGGTCGTCGGCTCGGTGCTGATGAACGGAGTCCGCGTCGGCGACGGCGCCCGGGTGCACAACGCGATCATCGACAAGAACGTCGTGGTCCCGCCCGGGGCCGAGCTCGGGCTCGACCCGGCCGCCGACCGGGCGCGCGGGTTCGTCGTCGAGGACGGGCTGACCGTGCTCGGCAAGGACCAGGTGTTCCCGGGCTAGATCACGCCGGCGGCACGAGCGGCCTCGGCGTACGCCACCGCCAGCGACGCCGCCGTCTCGTGCGCGTTCAGCCCGCTCGGGTTCGGCACGACCCACAGCTCCGCGCCGGCGAGCGGCTCCGGCTGCCGGCCCGGCGTCGCCAGCTTGCGGTCGAAGGCGGTGCGGTACGCCGTGATGCCGAGGATCGCCACCACCCGGGGCGAGGTACGGCGCACGGTCGCCTCCAGCTCGGCCGCCCCCGCCCGCAGCTCGGCCCGGGTCAGCTCGTCGGCGCGGGCCGTCGCCCGCCGCACGATGTTGGTGATCCCGATGCCGCGCGAGCGGAGCAGGTCGCGGTCGGCGTCGGTCATCCCGCCGGAGGGGCTCAACGGCTCCTCGATGATCCCCGCGGCGTACAGCGCGGGGTAGAAGCGGTTCGACGGGGACGCGAAGTGGGTCCGGGTCGCCGCGGTCCACAGGCCGGGGTTGATCCCGACGAACAGCAGCTTGAGCCCGGGCCCGACCAGGTCGGGCACCTCGTGGTCGCGGTAGGACAGCAGCTCGGCGCGGGTGAAGCGGGGCACCCGCGCAGCCTGCCATGGCGGAACCCGGCGGCGGTCAGTACCGTCCCATCACCATGCGACGACTTCTCGGAACGCTCGCACTCCTGGTGCTGCTCGCCGGCTGCGGTGACGAGGCGGGCGGGCGGTCGCCCGATCCCCAGGACGCGCCGGAGCCCGAGATCATCCTGGTCCACGCCACCGCCGGGGGAGGGGACCCGGAGGCGCAGGCGACCGACGTGACCGACCCGGCCGACCTGGCGTCCTACGTCAGGCAGTTCAGCGACGGGCTGGCCGGGCAGGTGACGAAGGCCGCCGGTGCTGCGGGCGGCAACCCCGTCCTCGCGCAGGTCGTCTCGGTCGGCTGCGACGTGCCGCCCGGCGCCGACCTCGAGCAGGACGTGATCGTCCCCGAGACGGTCGCGAAGCCGATGCCGGAGTGCCTCGCCCCGGTGACGACCGTCGCCGTGGCGAGCGTGCCGGCGCTCCAGTGACCGTCAGGGCTTGTGGTACTCGATCGCCACGGCGTTCGCGACCCATCGCTGGAAGCCGTCGGAGGGCGTGTTGAGCACGGCGGCCGCGCCGTTGCGGTTCTTCCCGACCATCGTCGAGGAGCCACCGCCGTCGAGGTTGATCGCCTCGTCGGCGCCGAGATCGATCATCAGGTTCGCGAGCTCGACCATCGTGTAGCCGCGGCTGCGTGAGCTGCGGCCGTCGACCACCAGGATCAGCACCTCACCGGTGTCGGCGTCCACGCCGATCGCGGTGCGCGGTGCCAGCGTGCGGTCGTCGACCGCGCGGATGATGCCGTCGTGCACGAGGAAGTGGTTGCCGCTGATCGCCATCTGCGGGCGGCCCCGGAGCGACCACTGCACCTTGACGCGGGCGCCCTTGGGGAACTGCTTGCGCAGCAGCGCCGCGCCGTCCCCGCGGCCGACGAGCATCAGGCCGGGGATGACGGTGTCGTTCGCGAGCTTGCCGCGGTTGCTGACGACACGACCGTTCGCGACCATCACCTGGCGGACCCGCTCGGTCTGGCCCTGCGTGACGGCGTACCCCGCGGTGCGCCCGAACCGCGGCGTGTAGACGCCGAGCCCGCCGGGGATGACGAAGGACGAGTTCAGGTTGGTGACCGCGAGCCTCGGGTGGAACAGCACCTTCGCGGTCATCGGCACGTCGTCGATGCCGGCGCGCCCGTTCCGGTTGATGAAGAACGCGTTGTTCCAGCCGTCCTTGCGGGCGTGCAGCAGACCGCGCTGCCGGTCCTTGCCGAGCCCGAGCGGCGCTCCCGTGTGACCGATGTCGTAGAAGTCGCCGTTCACGCCGGCGACCGCGCCGTCCGCGGCGAGGATGTCCTTGACGGGCGCGACCCGGCGCACCGACGGCATGCTCGCGTAGTCGATCCTCAGCCCGGGGGTGCTCGGGTCGACGGTCAGCAGGTGCGCGACGATCGGGCCGCGTGCGTCGGTCTGCGTCCAGCGGGTGTACTTCACGCCCGGCGCCACCCGCCAGCCGACCCGGTCGTCGGTGGTCGCCCGGGGGTAGGTCGAGGTGCGGGGCGCCGCGGTCGCCTCCGGATAGCCCCCGGAGCTGTCCTTGGGATGCAGCTTGCGGGGGACGTCGGGGCCCTGGTGCCCGGGGCGTGCGGGGTCCCCGGCGAGGGCGGGCGCCCCCGCTGCGAGGGCGCACGCCACCAGGCCGGCCGAGAGGGTCAGGCGGATGCGCACCCCCGCAAGGCTAGGCCGTTCACCCGCCCACGACGGGGAGGTGGACGGCCGTGTCCTCGAGCACCACGGCCCCCGGGGTCCGGCTGCCCATCCCCACGAAGGTGTCGCTGACGGGGGTCGCCAGCAGGTACAGCGTCTGCCCGGCCGGCACGTCGATCGCGACCGACGGCAGGGCGATCCGGCGCTGCTCGCCGACCACCGGCGCGGTGGTGCTCAGCGGGAGGACGTTGTTCTGCACCAGGTGGGCGTCGGCCGGCGAGGTGCCGACCGCGAGGCCGTAGAACGCCCGGTTGTTCACCCCGAGCGCGGTCAGCGTGCCGGTGAGGAACGGCGTCCCGGCGACCCGGATGGGGCCCTGGGCGACGGCGTAGGCGATCGGGGCGCCGCCGGTCTCCGGGGTGGCGACCGTGCCGACGTCGTACGTCGTGTTGGCGCGGGGGGTCGCCACGGTGGTGCAGGTGCTGTCCGGGGTGGCCAGGTGCAGCTTGCCGTAGCCGCGGAGCCCGGTGTGCCGGCCCTCGAGCTGCTCGTCGAGGAACCGGATCGTCAGGTCGGTGAAGGTGCCACCCGCGAGCTGCTCGCTGCACGGGTCGGAGGCGACGCTGACCCCGCTGGGCAGCACGGCGGGCAGCGTGTGGCCGCCGTTGTACGCGACGAAGATGCTGTGCCGGCGCGCGTGCGGGGTGATCGCGGTGCGCCAGTTCGCCAGGCCCTGCTGCAGCGGGAAGAGCGTGTCGGTGGTGCCCTGCCCGAACAGGACCGGGATGTCGAGCCGGCGCCCGTGCTCGACGTGCCACCGGGGCCCGTTCTCGCGGAAGAAGGAATCCATGTCCTCGGTGCCGGGCACCGAGCCGTCCGGCCAGCTTCCGGTCGCCGAGCCCTCGACCAGCGCCTGGTAGACGTTGGTCGGCAGCGCGTCCGAGGGGACTGCCCCGGCGCTCAGCGCCGCCGCCCACTCGGTGCGGACCACGCCCTCCGGCGCGAGGCTGTCGCTGAGGTCGTTCCAGGTGATCTCAGGCGCGAGCGCGTCGAGGACCGGCTTGCCCTTCAGGCGCAGCTCCTCGAAGGCGGTGAGGAACTGGTAGCCGCCTCCGTAGCTGCCGCCGATCGCGGCCATCCTCGGGTCGCCCGGGCCGTCCTGCTCCACCCAGGGCAGACCGCTCACCAGGGTCACCAGCTTCCGGACGTCGTGTCCCTCGACGCGCGGGTTCTCGACGTACGCGTGCCCACCGCTCTCGCCGAAGCCGCGCTGGTCGAAGGAGATGACGGCGTACCCGCCGCGGAGGAGCTTCGTGAACGCCGAGGGGTCGGTCTCGCGCTGTCCACCCCAGCCGTGGCTGTGCATCACCATCGGCACCGGGCGGCGAGCGGTCGCCCCGGCCGGGCGGAAGATCGTGTAGCAGATCTGGACGGGGTTGCTGGTCCCCGGATCCGGGACGCTGGTCAGGCAGCCGTCGGTCGTGGAGGCGAGGGGGCGTGCGGCGGCGGTCGTCGTGGGTACGGCGACCAGCGTGGCGGCGAGCAGCGTGGTGGCGATCAGCGTCTTCATGGTGCGGTGTCAACGCCGTTCCCGAGGTCGGGGTTACTCACCAACGGGGATGCGGGCGGCTAGGTTGGCGCCGTGCCGTGGAACACGTTCGTCGAGGGCGACAACCTCGACGTGCTGCCCACCCTGCCGACCGTGGACCTCGTCTACATCGATCCGCCGTACAACACCGGCAACGACTTCGCCTACAAGGACGCCTTCGGCGGCCATGCCGCGTGGGTGGCGTTCATGCGGCCGCGGCTCGCGGCGGCCCGCGACGTGCTGCGCGAGACCGGCGCGATCTTCGTCAGCATCGACGACAACGAGGCCGCGCACCTGAGGCTGCTGATGGACGAGCTGTACGGCGAGCAGAACTTCCTCGCCCAGGTCGTGGTCAACCTCAACCCGAAGGGCCGGCAGCTGGGCAAGGGCTTCGCGACCAGTCACGAGTACCTCCTGGTCTACGCGCGGGACGCCCGGCGCACCGTCCTCGACGCGACCTCCGCGGACACCGTCGACGAGCGCGACTTCCCGCTGACGACCCAGGACGGCCGGCGGTACCGGCACCTGCCGCTGCGGAACACGAACAAGAAGTTCAACCCGGTGACCGCGCGGACCCTGCACTTCACGGTCTGGGGCGACCCGGAGAGCGGACGGGTCAGCACCACGCCGTTCGCGGGCGCCGTCGAGATCGGCCCCGTCTTCGGCGACGGGCGGCCCGCGGTCTGGCGGTGGAGCCGCCCGCGGATCGACGAGCGCCCCGACGACCTCGTGTGCCGTCGGGTGCAGGGCAGGCTGGGGGAGCGGGTCGACGTGTTCCAGCGCGACTGGCTGCATCCCGGAGTCCCGGGCGGGCGCCGCAAGAAGCTGCGCACGATCTGGCTCGCCGAGGAGGTCGGGTCGACGGACACCGCCGTGCAGGAGCTCAAGGACCTGGTCGGCCACGTCTTCGAGTCGCCCAAGCCGACCGGGCTGGTCCGCCGGATCCTCTCGACGATGCCCGACGACGCGGTCGTGCTCGACTTCTTCGCCGGGAGCGGGACGACGGGCCACGCGGTCGCGCTCCAGAACGCCGCGGACCGCGGCTCCCGTCGCTGCATCAGCGTCAACTCGGCGGAGCCGACCCGCGATGGATCGAACGCCCGCAACGCCGGCTTCCTCACGGTCGCCGACATCACCCGCGCCCGGCTGCGCGCCGTCGCTGAGACGGTCGGTGGCGGCCTCGAGGAGGTCGGGGGCAGGATCGACGCATGACCTCCGCCCGCGTCGCCCTCGTCACCGGAGCATCCAGCGGCATCGGGGCGGACGCGGCCCGCGGGCTGCGCAGTGCCGGCTTCGAGGTGTACGCCGTGGCCCGACGGGTCGACCGGATGGCCGGCCTCGAGAAGGACGGGGTCCGGGTCCTCGGGATGGACGTCACCGACGAGGAGTCGATGACGTCGGGGGTCGAGCGGATCCTCAGCGAGGGCGGTCGCATCGACGTCCTCGTCAACAACGCCGGCTACGGGTCGTACGGCGCGGTCGAGGACGTGCCGCTCGACGAGGCAAGGCGGCAGTTCGAGGTCAACCTCTTCGGCCTGGCCCGGCTCACCCAGCTCGTCACGCCGGGGATGCGGCACAACGGCGGTGGCCGGATCATCAACATCTCCTCGATCGGTGCGGTCATCTACGAGCCCTTCGGCGCGTGGTACCACGCCACGAAGTTCGCGGTCGAGGGCTTCAGCGACAGCCTGCGCGTGGAGCTCAGGCCGTTCGGCATCGACGTCGTGATCGTGCGCCCCGCCGGCATCGTCACCGAGTGGAACACGATCGCGCGGGAGCGGCTCGCCGCGACGAGCCGCGGCGGCGCCTACGCGCAGTACGCGGACAGCGCCGTCCGCACGCTGGCGAGGGTCGACAACCGGATGATGTCCAGCGGCCCGGAGGTGGTCGCCAGGACGATCGTCAGAGCGGCCACCGCCCCACACCCCCGCAGCCGCTACGCGACCGGCAAGGGTGCGCGGATCATCCCCGCCGTACGCCGGGTGCTGCCCGACCGGGCCTTCGACGCGGTGCTGGCCCGGGCGTTCCTCCGCTAGACGCCCGCTGCCCTCTCCAGGGCCGCGACCTCGTCGTCGAGGTGCGTCAGCAGCCGCTGGAGGTGCGGCACGGTCCGCCGGCAGCCGATCAGCCCGAAGCCGAGGTTGCCGTCGTAGGAGATGCAGGTGATGTTCAGTGCCATCCCGTTGATCGGGATCGACAGCGGGTAGTGGCCGACCAGCTTCGCGCCGTTCCAGTACTGCGTCGACCGCGGGCCCGGGACGTTGCTGATGATCAGGTTGTACGGCGGCCGGATGATCCCCGACATCCGCAGCAACGGCGCGACGATCGCCGGGGCCTGGCCGAGGGCGCTCATCGCCATGATCTGCGCCGGCGTCATGCCGGAGAGGGCCTCCTTGCCGTCGAGCATCGAGGCGTGGATGCCCTCGAGCCGGCCGGCGGGGTCGTGGAGGTCGGTGCCGAGCTGGCACATCACCGCACCGACGGCGTTCCCGCCCTCGGTCGAGGCGATGTGGGACTCCTTCGCCTTGAGGCCGACCGGCACCATCGCGACCAGGGGCGCCTCGGGCAGCGCATCGTGCTCGAGCAGGTAGCGGCGTACCGCGCCTCCGCACATCGCGAGCACGACGTCGTTGATCGTCGTCCCGGTGGCCTTGCCGATCCGGTGCAGCCGCTCGATCTCCCAGTCCTGGGCGGCGAACCGGCGCGAGCCGGTGATCTTCTGGTTGAAGATCGTGCGCGGCGCGTGCAGCGAGATCGACGAGGTCTCGTTGCGGACGCCCTTGCTGATGGTCTTGATCAGCGCGCCCGGCATGCCGGCCGCCTCGGCGGCGATGCCGAGGGCCGACCGCATCACCTGGGTCGGGATCTCGGCCAGGCTCGTCTCGTCGGACTTCGTGCGCTGGGGCCGGTCCCGCCGGGTCCGCGCGTCCCACGGCGGCGGCATCTCGCGGGTCGCGGCGTCGGGGCTGAGGGTGCTCTGGACGAGCCGCATCGCCGAGATGCCATCGACGAGGGAGTGGTGGACCTTGGTGTAGAGGGCCACGCGCCCGTCGCGGAGCCCCTCGATGATGTGCGCCTCCCACAACGGCCGCTCCCACGCGAGCCGCGTGCTGTGCAGGCGGCTGCTCAGGTCCAGGAGCTCCCGGACCCGGCCGGGCTTCGGCAGCCCGCTGTGCCGGATGTGGTGGTCGATGTCGAACTGCTCGTCCTCGACCCAGACGAGCTGCCCGCCCGTGGACAGGGAGCGGTGCGGTCGCTTGAGGAACAGCGGCGCGATCTCCTCGACGTCCCGCATCGACTCATACATCTCCCGGCCGTAGTTGCGGCCGGCGCCCTCGGGCTTCTCGAAGAGCTGGAGCCCGCCCACGTGCATCGGCATGCTGCGGTTCTCCGCCAGGAGGAACGCCGTCCCGGTCGGGTCGATCGGTGAGACCACGCTTCCCCCTGGTTTCGCTCCGGTCCCGGATGGTGCCGTCCGAGTGTGGCGGCTCGTGGCGACCGCCACAACCCGTCAGTGGTGCCGCCCGTGCTTCTTCGGGCCGTGCGGCTTCTTGTGGTGACCGGGACCGTGACCGTGCGGCTTCGGGTGGTGGTGCTCCGGACGGTGCTTCGGCGGCGGTGGAGGAGCGGAGCGCGCCGCCCCGGTCGCCGCCGGCTTCGTGGAGCCGGCGGTCGCCTGCACCGGGTGCGGCGTCGCCGACGTGGTGTGCCGAGCGGCCGCCGTGTCGGCAGCGGCCGCCGGAGCGGTCGGGTCGCGCCCCTGGAGCGCGGCCAGCAGGAGGGCCGCGACCAGGACGACCGCCCCGCCCGTGACGACGACGATCCGGCGCCGGGCCCAGGGCCCGACCACGACGGGCGGCGCCGGCGGTGTGGCGGGCATCGGCGGCACCACGACGGTGCGGGTCGTGGGTGCCACGGCAGCCCGCGCGGCGACCTCGGCCGCGGTCGGCCGCTCCTCCGGCGTACGCGAGAGCATCGCCCGGAGCAGCGTGCGGAGCCCGGCCGGTACTCCGCTGGGCAGCTCGGGCGGGTCGTCGCGCAGGTGGGCGAGCGCGGTGGCGACCGGTGTCTCGCGCTGGAACGGCGAGCTGCCGGTGAGGCACTGGTGGGCCACGACGCCGAGCGCGTAGACGTCGGACGCGGGTGTCGCCCGGGCGCCCTCGACCTGCTCGGGGCTGAGGTACTCCGCCGTTCCGACCACGAAGCCGGTCTCGGTGAGCGGCTCCGCGGTGTCGGACCGGGCGACGCCGAAGTCCACGAGGACCGGCCGGCCGTCCGACGTGAGCAGGATGTTCGAGGGCTTGAGGTCCCGGTGGACGACGCCGGCCGCGTGCGCGGCGGCGAGCGCCTGACCGATCCCGACCAGCAGGTGGGCGACCCGGCCCGGTGGGAGCGGGGCGGTGAGGGGAATGCCCTCCACGAGCTGCATGACGATGTACGGCGTCGTGCCGGCCGGGCCCTCCTCCTCGCCGTAGTCGTACACGCGCACGATGCCCGGGTGCTGCAGCCCGCCCGCGAACCGCGCCTCCGCCCGGAGCCGGGCGCGGTTGACCTCGTCGTCGGTCGTGCGCAACACCTTGACCGCGACCGGCCGGTCCAGTCGCGTGTCGTGGGCCCGGTAGACGGTCCCCATGCCACCGGACCCGATCCGCTCGGTCAGCTGGTAGCGCCCGTCGAGCAGGCGCAGTCCGCCCGTCACACCCTCAGTCACGCCCCGGTGGTACCCAGGCGGGGTTGATCGGGAACGCGGACCCGTCGGCGTGCGCCGGCCCGCGGATCGTCCACAGCCCCGGCTCCGGCAGGGTTCTCCACAGCGGGAGGCCGACCCGGCCCGCGAGGTCCGCGACCGCTCCTAGCGTCGCCGGCATGAGATGGATCATCGGCATCGCCCTCGTCCTCGGCACCTGCGTCGGAGGAGCCGCGGTCGCGGCCGTCGACCCGCCGCCCGGCGACACCATCGTCGACGTCACCGGAGACCCCGCCAACGGCTTCGAGATCCGGCACTACGACGGCTCGGCGGAGTACCCACCGACCGACTCCGAGGCACGCGCCGAGTGCTCGGAGTACCACGCCCGGCTACGGGAGGTCCGGTGCCGGACCGAGGTGCGCACCTGGTACCGCGACCTCGGCGACCTGGAGCAGGCGCTCGACTGGGCGCACTCCTCGTGAACGACGCCGTGGGCGGCATTCTCACGGCGCCGTGACGGTGCGGGCCCGCGTGGCAGGATCGCCCGCATGGAGGCGGGGCCGCTCGACCGGATGTGGGACCGCGGGCGCACCTCGTTGCGCGCCCGGATCAAGCGGCTGGAGTCGAAGACCTGGCAGATCGGGCAGTGTGCGATCGCCGCCGGGGTGGCCTGGTTCGTCGCCGCCGACCTGTTCGGCCACCCGACCCCGTTCTTCGCGCCGGTCGCGGCGGTCGTCGCCCTCGGGACGTCCTACGGCCAGCGGCTGCGCCGGGTCGCCGAGGTCACCATCGGCGTCGCCGTCGGGGTCCTGCTCGCCGACCTCCTCGTGGCCTGGCTCGGGTCCGGCGGCTGGCAGATCGGGCTGATCGTCGCGCTGTCGATGTCGGCGGCCTTCCTGCTCGACGAGGGCCCGCTGTTCGTGACCCAGGCCGCGGTGCAGTCGATCGTGATCGCCGGGTTGGCGGCCGACCCCAGCCAGGCGTTCACCCGCTGGACCGACGCCGTGATCGGCGGCGCGGTCGCGCTGGTGGCGGCGACGATCGTGCCGGCGGCGCCGTTGCGGCGACCGCGTGAGCAGGCCGCGGTCGTGATGCGGAAGGTCGCGGCGCTGCTGCGGGCCGCGGGTGAGGTGATGTCCGACGGCGAGGCCGCGCGGGCGCTGGCGCTGCTCGCAGACGCGCGGTCGACGGACTTCCTGATCCGCGAGCTCCAGGACGCGGCGGACGAGGGCCTCTCGGTCGTCGAGTCGTCGCCGTTCCGGGTCCGGCACCGCGACGACCTGCGCAAGATGGCCGAGCTCGTCGACCCGCTCGACCGGGCGCTGCGCAGCACCCGCGTGCTGGTCCGGCAGACCGCGGTCGCGGCGTACCACCGCCGCCCGGTCCCGGGCTCCTACGCGCTGCTCGCGCTCGACCTCGCCGACGCCGGCGATGCCGTGGCCGAGGAGCTGGCCGCCAACCGGATGGCCACGGCGGCCCAGCCGGCGCTGCTGGCGGTCGCCGAAGCGACGGGACAGGTGGAGCGCACCGACGTGCTCGCGGCCGAGGCGGTCCTGGCCCAGCTGCGGTCGGTCGTCGTCGACCTGCTCATGGTCACGGGCATGGACCAGCTGGAGTCGACCGACGCGCTGCCGCCGCCGCGATGAGCCCGGCCGTGGCGGGCGAGCGGTGGGTGCTGCACGTCGACCTGGACCAGTTCATCGCCGCCGTCGAGGTGCTGCGCCGCCCCGAGCTGGCCGGGCTGCCCGTCGTCGTGGGCGGACGCGGCGACCCCGCCGAGCGCGGGGTGGTGGCGACCGCGTCGTACGAGGCCCGCGCGTACGGCGTCGGGTCCGGGATGCCGCTGCGGGTGGCCGCCCGGAAGTGCCCGGACGCGGTGTTCCTGCCGGTCGACAAGGACGCGTACGACGCCGCGTCTGCCGAGGTGATGGCGACGCTGCGCGGCCTGGAGTGGGGTGGCGTGCCCGTCGTGCTCGAGGTGCTCGGCTGGGACGAGGCGTTCCTCGGCCCGGGCGCGGGGCACGCGGACCTCGGCGACCCGCGGGAGTTCGCGGAGCGGGTGCGGGCAGCCGTGCTGGCCGCCACCGACCTGCACTGCTCGGTCGGCATCGGCGACAACAAGCTGCGCGCCAAGATCGCGACCGACTTCGGCAAGCCGCGCGGTGTGTGGCAGCTGACGGAGGAGAACTGGTTCGAGGTGATGGGGGAGCGGCCGACCACGGCGCTGTGGGGGATCGGCTCGAAGACCGGCAAGAAGCTGGCCGCGCTCGGCATCGACACCGTCGCCCAGCTCGCGAGCTCCGACGCCCGGCTGCTGGCCGCCGAGCTCGGACCCACGATGGGGCCGTGGTACCACCGCCTCGCCCGGGGCGCGGACACCGGTCCGGTGGACGCCACGCCGTGGGTGCCGCGCGCGCACGGGCGCGAGGAGACGTTCCAGCAGGACCTCGAGACGCCGGAGGAGGTCGCGGCCGCGATCCGGGAGCTGACCCGGCGCGTGGTCGCGGACATCGACGCCGAGGGCCGGCCAGCGGCGCGGGTCGGCCTCAAGGTCCGGCTGAAGCCCTTCGTCACCGTGAGCCGCAGCCTGACCCTGCCGGCGCCCACCAGCGACCCGTCCGTGCTCGGCGACGCGGCGGTCTCGCTGCTGGACCGGCTGGACGACCGGGACCGCGACCGGCCGGTGCGGCTGCTCGGCGTCCGGCTGGAGATGGTGCCCCCGGACGGGGGCTACTGAAGGCCGGCGCGCAGCTCCCGCACCACGGAGTCGACGACCGCGACCAGGTCGCCGTCGGTGGCCTCGGCGACCGCCCGCTGGCGCTGGTACGACGCGCCCCGGCGCGGGATGTCGGCCACCGAGTCCAGCTCGGCGGCGCAGCCCAGCCGGTCGGCGACCGGGCCGAGGCGCTCGAGCAGGTCGGCGAGGTCGTCGGTGACCAGTCGCTCGTTCGACGCCGCGTCCGTGATCACGATCGCGTCCAGGCCGTAGCGCGCGGCGCGCCACTTGTTCTCCTGCACGTGCCACGGCGGCATGGTCGGGAGGATCTCGCCCGCGGCGAGCCGGGTGTCCAGGTCGATCACGAGGCAGTGCATGAGCGCGACCAGTGCCGCGAGCTCGGTGAAGTTGGAGACACCGTCGCAGACCCGGTTCTCGAGCGTGCCGTGCGCCGGCGCCGGCCGGAGGTCCCAGCGGATCTCGGTGAGCTCCTCGATCACGCCGGTGACGACCTGGTCCTGGGCGAACGCCTCGAACTCCGACCACGTCTCGAACTGGAACGGCAGCCCGGCCGTGGGGAGCTGCTGGAACATCAGGGCGCGGTTGGAGGCGTACCCCGTGTCCGTGCCGGCCCAGATCGGGGACGAGGCCGAGAGTGCCTGCAGGTGCGGGTAGTAGGTGAGCAGGGCCGAGAGCACCGGCATCACCCGCTCCTTCTCGGGCAGGCCCACGTGCACGTGCACGCCCCAGATCAGCATCTGCCGGCCCCACCACTGGGTGCGGTTGATCAGCTCCTCGTAGCGGTGGCCCTCGGTGAGCTGCTGACCGGTCCAGGTCGCGAACGGATGGGTGCCGGCGCCGTACAGGTCGATGTCGAGGTCGTCGCCGGCCGGGAGGATCACCTCGAGGGTCTGCTGCAGGTCCGCCATCGCGGCACCGACGGTGCGGCACACGCCGCTGACGAGCTCCACGGTGTTGCGGAGCATCTCCTTGTGCAGCTTGCCCGGGTCCGGGAGCCGCGGCTTCGCCCGGGCGAACAGGTGCGTGGCGTCGTTGCGCAGGTCGCGGGTGCGCCGGTCGACGAGCGCCAGCTCCCACTCCACGCCCAGCGTCGGCTCGGGAGATCCGTGGAAGTCGATGCGCACCCGACCAGCGTTCCACAGGTCAACCGAGGGGCATGTCGTCCACCCGGGCGATCCAGCTCGCGGCCACGCCGTGGTACGGCGCCGCGCCGGCCGCCACCGCGGCGTGCACGCGGTCGCACGACGCCATCGCCGCGGCCACCAGGTCGTCGGGGTAGCGGAACCGGATCCGGTGGTCCGCGAACTCGTCCTCGTCGTCGACCCAGACCCGGCCGGTGTTCCCGCGGACCACGTCCAGGTCCAGGTCCACTGCGCGCACGACGGTGCCGTCCCAGACCGGCGGGGTCGTGACGTCGACGTACACCTGCAGCGGTCCGTCGACGTCGTGGAAGGTCGCCAGCCAGCCGCGGCCCTCGTCCGGCCCGGCCGCCGGGATGAGCCCGACCTGGCGGGTCGGCGCCACGTAGGTCATGCCGGGCCGGGTCATCACGGTGCCTGGCCGGATGCCCAGCCAGTCGCCGTGCTCGTCGCTGCCGAGGTAGGTCGTGCCGAGCTCCCAGTGCGGCCGGTCACCCCACTTCGACATCACGATCCGGACGGGCGTTCCCGGTGGTGGGGTCACGTGACCTGTCTACCAGCCGGCTGCGACCATGACGGCCATGTTGGAGTCCCGCGAGCTCAACCTGACCCTGGACTTCTGCCTCCGCGTCGGCGAGCTCCTGCTCTCGTCCGGAGCCGGCGCGGCGGACGTCACGG
This sequence comes from Nocardioides sp. URHA0032, assembly GCF_000620645.1. Lineage (GTDB taxonomy): Bacteria > Actinomycetota > Actinomycetes > Propionibacteriales > Nocardioidaceae > Nocardioides. Next base: position 324,873 of record NZ_JIAV01000020.1, read on the forward strand.
CGACCATGCAGGCCCTGTCCTGGGAGTACGGCGTGCGCCGGCCCGAGGTCGACGTCACCTTCACCTCGCTCTCGATGAGCTTCCAGCCCGACCCCGAGGAGCCGGCGGTCGTGCTGATCCGGCAGGTCAAGCAGCGCGACATCGACTACGAGGACCTGACGCTCGTCGACCAGCTGGTCCGCGACGTGCTGCGTGGCGAGGCCGATCTGAAGGACGCCCGGGGGCGGCTGGCCCGGATCGTCTCCTCCGGCCACATCCTGCCGCGCTGGGCGGCCACCCTCGGCTGGGGTGTGATGGCCGCCGGCGTCGGGCTCCAGCTGGGCGGGAACGCAGCCGTGGTCCTGATCGCGGCGGTCGCGGCGATCGCCATCGACCGGTTGCAGCTGGTGATGGGGCGGCGACGGGTCCCGTTCTTCTACCGCCAGGTCGCCGGTGGCGGGGTGGCCACCCTGATCGCCGTGCTCGCGAAGGCAGCCTGGGGCGACCTCGACCCGTCCCTGGTCGTCACCGCGAACCTGATCATGCTGCTCGCCGGCATCGGCTTCATGGGCGCGCTCCAGGACGCGCTCACCGGCTTCTACGTCACGGCCGGCGCGCGGCTCACCGAGGCGCTGCTGGCGACGGCAGGGATCATCGCCGGCGTGAGCGGCGGCCTCACCGTCGCCGACCTGCTGGGCATCTCGGTCGGGAAGATCGAGGTGGGCGCCGCGTCCAACCTCCGGGACGTGACGATGATGGCGGTCGGGGCGGGGATCTGTGCCGCGGCGTTCGCGTTCGCGTCCTACGCCCCGCGCCGCACCCTGGTCTGGATCGGGGTGGTCGCCGCGGTGGCGATGGTGATCAGCCAGACGATCACGCTCGGCGGCGTCGGCAGCACCTGGTCGACGGCGCTGGCGGCGTTCTTCGTCGGCCTCGTGAGCTACACGGTCGCCGGCCGGCTGCTGGTGCCACCGCTCGTCGTGGTGGTCTCCGCCGTCGTGCCGATGCTGCCGGGCCTCTCGATCTACCGCGGGCTGAGCCTGCTGGCCGAGGGCGGCCACTACACGTCGGAGGGGCTGCTGGCGATCATCACGGCCGCGTCGGTCGCGATCGCACTGGCCTCCGGCGTGATTCTCGGTGAGTACGTCGCCCAGCCGCTCCGGCGCGAGGCACGCCGGCTCGAGGGCCGGCTCGCGGGACCGCGCCTGGTCGGCCCGCTCAAGGTGCGGACCCGTCGGGTCAGACGACCGTCGTCCGGTCCGGAAGCACGCGACTAGCGGCCTTCGCCACGATGTCCTGGTAGCGCGAGCCGGTGAGCTTCGCGAGGTGGTGGACCGCGTGCGCGTCGAGCCCGACGAGCACCCGCGCCTTGTCGTGCAGCACGCCCTTGACGATGATCTCGGCGGCCCGCTCCGGGGTCATCTTGGCGAGCTTCTCGTCGAACAGCCTCGCCGTGCGCTCCTTGTCCTCCTTGGCGGAGACGCGGGCGTTGCGCGCGATCGCGGTCTTGATGCCGCCGGGGTGCACCACGGTCACGCCGACCGGGTGACCGGCGACCAGCATCTCCTCGCGGAGCGCCTCGGACATGCCTCGGACGGCGTACTTGGCGGCGTTGTACATGCTCTGGCCGGGCATCGAGACGAGCCCGAACAGCGACGAGATGTTCACGACGTGGCCGTCGCCCGACGCGATCAGGTGGGGCAGGAACTCCTTGGTGCCGTGCAGCACGCCCCAGAAGTTGATGCCGACGATCCAGTCCATGTCGCCGTACTCGAGGTCCTCGAGGTTCCCTGCGAGCGCGACACCGGCGTTGTTCACGACCACGTTCACCCGGCCGAGCTGCTCGGCCACCGAGGAGGCGTACGCCGCGAACGCGGCGCGGTCGGCGACGTCGAGGTGGTCGGAGCGCACCTCCCGGGCGCCGGCCGCCTTGACCAGGTCGACGGTCTCGGCCAGCCCGGCGTCGTCGACGTCGGAGATCGCCAGCAGCGCGCCCTGGCGGGCCAGGTTGAGGGAGAGCGCCCGGCCGATGCCGGAGCCCGCTCCCGTGATCGCCACGACCTTGTCGTCGAAGGACTTCATGCGGGCTGTTCCTCCCTGCTGGTGGGGACCGGGGTGGTGTCGTAGGCGTCGGCGTCGAAGCGGGCGAGGTTGCGGCGGAACGTGAAGGTGGCCTTCGGCCACAGCGTGGTGTTGCGGCCGTGCTCGTCGAGGTACCAGCTCTCGCAGCCGCCCGTCGTCCAGACCGTGCGCTTCATCCGGCGCTGGACGCTGCGGTTCCACTTCCGGTGCGCCGCCTCGCGCGGCTCGATCGCGCCGAGGCCGCGCTCGCGCATGGTGCGCACGGCGTCGCGGAGGTAGGCGACCTGGGCCTCGATGATGAAGACCATGCTGGTGTGGCCCTGGCCCGTGTTGGGGCCGACCAGGACGAACAGGTTCGGGAAGCCGGGCACCGTCGTGCCCTTGTACGCCGCCATGCCCTGCTCGCGCCAGACGTCGGCAAGGCTCCGCCCGGCGGTGCCGGTGACCTGCTCGGCGAACGGCAGGTCGGTGGTGTGGAAGCCGGTTGCCACGACCAGGACGTCGACCGGCCGCTCCACCCCGTCCGCGGTGACGACCGCGTTGCCGGTGACCTTCGCGATCGGGTCGGTCACGAGCTCGGTGTTGTCCGCGGCGAGCGCCGGGTACCACGTGTTGGACCGCAGGATCCGCTTGCAGCCGATCTCGAAGTGGGGAGTCACACGCTCGCGCAGCGCCGGGTCCTTGATGCCCTTGCGGATGTTCGCGAGCGCGGCCTGCTTGGCGGGGGCGGCGATCTTCGGCTCGATGGTGAACGCGGGCACGTAGGCCTCGTGCGCCCAGTAGATGCCGGTCCGGTAGACCTTCCGCAGCAGCGGGAGCCGGCGCAGCGCGCGTCGCTCGAGGGCGCCGTACCGACGGTCGTTGCGGGGGATCACCCACGGCGCGGTGCGCTGGTAGACGTCGAGGTGGCCGCCGCTGGCCGCCAGGGACTGCTGCAGCTCGGGGACGATCTGGATCGCCGAGGCGCCGGTGCCGATCACCGCGACCCGTTTGCCGGCCAGGTCGACGTCGTGGTTCCACCGCGCGGAGTGGAACAGCTCGCCCTGGAACGTCTCGATGCCTTCGATCTCCGGCAGCTTCGGCTCCGACAGGCTGCCCGCGCCGACGACCAGCGTGCGCGACACGACCGTGCGCTCGCCGTCCGGCCCGGTGATCCGCGACCGCCACACCTGGGCCGCCTCGTCCCAGGTGGCGTCCTCGAAGCGGGTGTCGAACTCGAAGCGGTCGAGGGTGCCCGAGCTCTCGGCGACCGAGCGCAGGTAGGCCTGGATCTCCGGCTGCGGGGAGTACGACATCGACCACTCGGGATTGGTCGCGAACGAGTACGAGTAGAGCTGGCTCGGGACGTCGCACGCCGCGCCGGGGTAGGTGTTGTCACGCCACGTGCCGCCGACGTCCGACCCCTTCTCGACCACCAGGAAGTCGGTCTCGCCGTCCTCCTGGAGCTTGATGGCGGCGCACAGTCCCGCGAAGCCCGCTCCGACGATGAGGTGCTCCACATGCATGGGCCGACCGTACTGGCGTTATTGAAAAAGTGTCAATAGAGTGGTGGCCGTGAGTCAGCCTACCCTCCGCCAGACGTCTGGGGGCCGGACCCGCTTGTCGCCCGAGCAGCGGCGGGAGCAGCTCCTCGATCTGGGCGTGAAGCTGCTCGCCCACCGGTCCCTCGATGAGCTCTCGATCGACCTGCTCGCGGAGGAGGCCGGGATCTCGCGCGGGCTGCTCTACCACTACTTCGGCAACAAGCACGCCTTCCACGAGGCCGTCGTACGCCGGGCTGCCGACGACCTGATCGAGCAGACGGCACCCCCGGTCGACGGCGAGCCGATGGAGCGGATGCTGACCTCGTTGTCGGCGTACCTCGACTACGTCGTGGACAACCACGAGGGCTACCTGTCCCTGGTGAAGGCGGCGGCCGGCGGCAACGAGACGCTGCGCGAGATCTACGAGGAGGCCCGGTCGGCGCTGAACGGCCGGGTCTTCCGCGAGGACGCGCAGGGCGACATCATCCCCGACACCCCCGCGACCCGGCTGGTGGTGCGCGGCTGGTCGGCGATGGTGGAGGAGCTGGTGCTCTCCTGGATCGCCGAGCCGCGCGGGGTGACCCGCGAGGAGCTGCTCGAGATCATGGCCGCGTCGCTGCCCGCGATCGTCGAGGTCACGCCGGGCCGGTAGCCGGGGCGGGAGCCGGGGCGGGAGCCGGGGGGTCTCGACACGCTCGCTGGCGCTCGCGACTCGACCACCGACGACTTCTTCGTTGGTCGAGTAGCCCGCCGCGAGGAACGAGCGGGGGGCGTATCGAGAACCCCCCCGCCCGAGCGGGCGACGACACCCCGACGGTCCCCACGAGCGCCAGGGCAGTGACGAGGAGGGAGCGACGGGCAAGTGCTACGTGCTGGACCGCAGCTCCCGCACCGCGAGCGACGCGAAGACCATCGCGGAGCCGAGCGGCGCGCCGGGGCCGGGGTACACCGTGCCGAAGACCGACGCGGCGGAGTTCCCGGCGGCGTACAGGCCGGCGATGTGACTGCCGCCCTCTCGTAGCACGCGCCCGGCGGCGTCGGTGACGAGCCCGCCCTTGGTGCCGAGGTCGGAGAGCACGAAGCGGGCCGCGTAGTACGGCGCCTGCGTCACCGGGGTGAGGGCCTTGTTGGCGCCCTCGCCGCCGGCGAAGAAGGTGTCGTACTCGTCCTCGCCGCGGCCGAAGTCCTCGTCGACGCCGGACTCGCAGAAGCCGTTGAACCGCTCGACGGTGGCCACCAGCTCCGCAGGCGGTACGCCGATCGCGCCGGCCAGCTCCGGCAGCGAGTCCGCCTGCACCCAGGTGCCGGCCGCGAGGTGGGCGGCCGGGTCGCCCTCGGGCATCGCGATGGCCGGCAGCCGGCCGCCCTCCCGGGAGTCGAAGACGTACCAGGACGGGATCCGCTCCGGCGTCTCGGCCATCGCCCGGCCGAACCGGTCGTAGGGGAGGGACTCGTTGGCGTACCGGCGGCCGGCCTGGTCGACCATCAGCCCGGACCGGAAGCCGAGGGTGAACGAGCCGCCGCCGTCCGGCTGCTCGAGACCGGGGCAGAACCATCCGATGCCGCGGTAGTCGGTCGCGGCGCCGATGGACGCTCCGGCGACGATCGGCTCGCCGGTGTTGGTGCCGGCCGGCGCCATCGTCCAGGCGACATCGCCCGGCACGCCGTGCTCCGCGCGCAGCCCGGCGTTGCCCTCGAAGCCACCCGCGGCGACCAGCACGCCGCGGCGTGCACGGATCTCTTTCGGACCCTCGGGGGTCATGCCAGCGACACCCACCACGCGGTCGCCGTCCAGCACCAGCCCGGTCACGGGCAGCTCGGTCAGGACGGTGCCGCCGTCGCGCAGGAATCCGTCCAGCAGTCGCGCGATCAGCGCCTGCCCGCCGCTCAGGGTGTTCCGGCCGCCCTCGCCCGCACGGTCGCGCTCGACCGGCGGCCGCACCAGCGCGCCGACCCGCTCCGGCAGGTCGCCGCGCTTGACGTTGGCCGGCTGGATCGACCGCCCGAACGGCACCCGGCCGGGCGCGGCGTAGTACTCGGGGAACGGCAGCCACTCGAAGTCGATCGCCTCGTCGGCCTCCAGCTCCGCGACGAGCTCGGGCGCGTGGGCGAGGAACGCCTCGACCCTGGCCTCGTCTGGGTCGACCAGGATCGCGCCGAGGTACTCCCGCGCGGACTCCGTCGAGTCCGCGATGCCCGCGCGCTGCTGCACGTCGCTGCCGGGCAGCCAGCACGCCCCACCGGAGTACGCCGAGGTCCCGCCGAGCAGGCCGGTCTTCTCGACCACCACGGTCGACAGCCCCGACTTCTGGGCGAGGAACGCGCCGGTCATCGCGCCCCCACCCGAGCCCACGACCACGACGTCGTACACATCGGTCATGCGGGCGATACTAGAACACGTTCCATTCCAGGCGCCGAATAGCGAGTGCAGGTCGGTGGCCGACGTCCGCCGCTCGTTCCTCGCGGCGGCCTACTCGACCAACGAAGCAGTAGTCGGTGGTCGAGTAGCGAGCGCCAGCGAGCGTATCGAGACC
>NZ_JIAV01000021.1 GCF_000620645.1 Nocardioides sp. URHA0032
GCGGCAGTGTCGGCCGGTGTTGACCTGACGTCGCACTCCTTCCGCCACTTCGCGGCGTCCGCGTTGATCTCGGGCGGCGCCTCGGTGAAGCAGGTACAGGCATTCCTCGGCCACGCCTCGGCGGTCATCACGCTGCGGACCTACTCGCACCTGTGGCCGGGCGACGAGGACCGAACCCGGAACGTGCTGGACGCCGCGCTCGATCCGTTCAGTGCCCGTGCGGACTCTGTGCGGACTGAGGCGGCGTCCAGTGAGTGAAAGCGCAGGCCAGCGGCCTGTGCGCGAGCTCAAGCCTTCTTGGTCTCCCAGAAGATCTCCGCGATCTCGTCGATCTTCGCGAGCAGCTCGTCGGCCTTGCCGGCGTCCAGCTCACCCTTGGTGCCGGCGGCACCCGCGAGCTTGGTGGCCTCGTTCACGAGGGTGTGCAGCTGGGGGTACTTCTCGAAGTGCGGCGGCTTGAAGTAGTCGGTCCACAGCACCCAGAGGTGGTGCTTGACCAGCTCGGAGCGCTGCTCCTTGATCAGGATGGCGCGGGTGCGGAAGTCCGGGTCGTCGTTGTCCGCGACCTTGGCGATGATGGCCTTGATCGACTCCGCCTCGATGCGGGCCTGCGCGGGGTCGTAGACACCGCAGGGAAGGTCGCAGTGGGCGGAAACCTCGAGGGTGGGGGCGAACAGTCGCGCAAACATGCGGGTCCTCTCGTCTTCGGTTGTCCTGGTCTAACGCTGCGACACTACTCCGCGTGTGGACGTGGGGCTTCGCGGTGGTCAGGGGCCGGTCGATGCTGCCGGCGCTCCGGCCCGGGGACCGGCTGCTGGTGTCCTACCGGCGCCCCGTCCACGCGGGCGACCTCGTCGTGGCCCGCCTCGCCGACGGGACGATCGCGGTCAAGCGCGCGGTCGGACGACGGGTCACCGCGTCGGGCGAGCCGGCCTGGTGGCTGCTGTCGGACAACCCCGCCGAAGGCGTCGACTCGCGACACCGGGGGCCGGTGCCCGACCCGGACGTGATCGCTGTCACCGTCGCCAGGATCTGGCCCCGGCCACGGCGGCTCTGACGCTGTGCCAGACTGCTGAGCGGGAGAACCCCGAGGTCCGACGGTTCCGCGCACCACCCCTCGCGCGTCGAGCCGCCACCTCCTCAGAGAGCGTCCGCACGTCCCGACGGAAAGCATCCCCATGTCTGCTCCGCACCCGCACGCCGGCGACCCGGTCTTCGACCTGCACGTCGGCGGCAAGATGGCGGTCCGCGCCACGGTCCCGCTCGAGGGTCGCGACGACCTGTCGCTGGCCTACACGCCCGGCGTCGCCCGCGTCTGCGAGGCGATCGCGGGCGACCCGTCGCTGACCCAGCACTACACCTGGGTGCCCAACACCGTCGCGGTCGTCACCGACGGCACCGCCGTGCTCGGTCTCGGCGACATCGGACCGGCCGCGGCCATGCCGGTGATGGAGGGCAAGGCGGTGCTGTTCAAGCAGTTCGGGAACGTCGACGGCGTACCGATCTGCCTGGACACCACGGATGTCGAGGAGATCATCGAGACGGTCGCGCGGCTGGCGCCGAGCTTCGGGGGCATCAACCTCGAGGACATCTCGGCGCCGCGGTGCTTCGAGATCGAGACGCGGCTCAAGGCCATGCTGGACATCCCGGTCTTCCACGACGACCAGCACGGTACGGCGGTGGTCGCGCTGGCCGCCCTGTGGAACGCGCTGACGCTGACCGGTCGTGACGCGGCGACCACGCGGGTGGTGATCTCGGGCGCGGGCGCCGCGGGCGTCGCGATCGCGAAGATCCTGCTCGAGGCCGGCATCAAGGACCTCGCGGTCACCGACCGGAAGGGGGTCGTGCACTCCGGGCGCAGCGACCTGACGCCGGTCAAGCGGGAGCTCGCCGAGATGACCGCCGACAAGACCGGCCGCACCGGCACCCTCGCCGAGGCGCTGGACGGCGCCGACGTCTACCTCGGCGTCTCCGGCGGCACCGTGCCCGAGGAGGACGTCGCGCGGATGGCCGCGGACTCGATCATCTTCGCGATGGCGAACCCCAACCCCGAGGTCCACCCCGACGTCGCCCACCGGCACGCTCGCGTGGTCGCCACCGGTCGATCGGACTTCCCGAACCAGATCAACAACGTGCTGGCGTTCCCCGGCATCTTCCGGGGCGCCTTCGACGTGCACGCCACCGCGATCACCGAGGGCATGAAGCTCGCGGCCGCACAGGCGCTCGCCGACCTCGTCGGCGACGCGCGCGCCGAGGACTACGTGATCCCGTCGCCCTTCGACCCGCGGGTCGGGCCTGCGGTCGCGACGGCCGTGGCGGCCGCCGCACGGCGGGACGGCGTGGCGCGCCGGTAGGCGAGCCCTCGATAGGTTGGGAGCATGTTCGCCGTCTACACCGACACGTTCTCGAAGGACGACCCGCTCTCGGCACTGCAGGTGGGGGAGCGGCCGGACCCGGAGGTCCCCGACGGGTGGACCACGGTGACCGTCAAGGCCGCCTCGCTCAACCACCACGACCTGTTCTCGCTGCGCGGCGTCGGCCTCCGCGAGGAGGCGCTGCCGATGATCCTCGGCTGTGACGCCGCCGGATACGACGAGGAGGGCAACGAGGTCGTCGTGCACGCGGTCATCAGCGACCCGTCGTGGACCGGCGACGAGACCTTCGACCCGAAGCGGTCGCTGCTCTCCGAGCGCTACCAGGGCGCCCTCGCCGACAAGGTCGCGGTGCCGCGGCGCAACGTGGTGCCGAAGCCGGCGTCGCTGTCCTTCGAGGAGGCCGCCTGCCTCCCGACGGCGTGGCTCACGGCGTACCGGATGCTGTTCACGCGCGGTCAGCTGAGGGCCGGCGAGACCGTGCTGGTGCAGGGTGCCGGCGGCGGGGTCGCCACGGCCGTCATCACGCTCGCGCGCGCGGCCGGGCTGCGGGTCGTCGCGACCAGCCGCGACGAGGCGAAGCGGCAGCGGGCGGCGGACCTCGGCGCGCACGAGGTGTTCGAGTCCGGCGCGCGGCTGCCGATGAAGGTCGACGCGGTGATGGAGACCGTCGGCCGGGCGACCTGGTCGCACTCCATCCGCTCGCTGCGCCCCGGCGGCCGGATCGTCACCTCCGGCACGACGTCCGGGCCGGACCTCGACGACGCCGAGCTGACCCGCATCTTCTTCCTCCAGCTCAGCGTCATCGGCTCGACGATGGGGACCCGCGACGAGCTGGCATCCCTGGTCTCGATGCTCGACGCGACGGGCGCGCGGCCACTGATCGACCGGGTGCTGCCGATGGCCGAGGCGCGCGAGGGGTTCGCCGCCATGCTCGACGGGGAGCAGTTCGGCAAGATCGTGTTCACCCGATGACGCACCTCGTCACCGGAGCGGGCTCCGGTATCGGCGCGGTCCTCGCGCGCCGGCTGCTCGAGCGTGGCGACGCGCTCGTGCTGGTCGCCCGCTCGGAGGAGCGGGCCGAGGAGCTGCGCTCGTCGTACGACGGCGCCGACGTGCAGGTCGCCGACCTCGCCTGGCCGGAGACGGTCGAGTCGCTGCGGCTCCCGGACCGGCTCGACTCGGTGGTGCACGCCGCCGGGGTCGTCGAGCTCGGCCCGGTCGGCGAGCTCTCCGTCGACGACTGGGCCACGCAGCTGCGGGTCAACCTGGTCGCGCCGGCCGCGCTCACCCGGGTCGCGCTCCCGGCACTCCGCGCGGCCCGCGGCACCGTCGTCTTCGTGAACTCCGGCGCCGGCCTCGCCGCGCACCCCGGCTGGTCGGCGTACGCCGCCTCCAAGCACGGCCTCCGCGCGCTCGCCGACGCGCTCCGGGGCGAGGAGCCGGACCTGCGGGTGTCGACGGTCTACCCGGGCCGGACCGCGACGCCGATGCAGGAGGAGGTGCACCGCCAGGAGGGCAAGGAGTACGACGCGGGCGCCTGGATCCGGCCCGAGACCGTCGCCGACGCCATCCTGCACGTGCTCGACCTGCCCCGCGACGCGACCATCCCCGACCTCACCGTCCGTCCGGGGTAGTCCCTGACGAAAATGCTCTCGACACGCCGTCCGGAGAGCATTTTCGCCAGGGACTACGGCGCTGTCAGGGCTTCGAGCGCCAGTTCAGGGCGCCGACGAGCACCATCCGGAGCTGGGTGCGGGCCTGCTCGACCAGCTGCTTCTCGACGTCGGGACGGCCGGCAGCGCTGAGGATGGACTCGGCGGTGGACACCATCGCGGTGACGATCAGGTTCGACAGCACCCCGAGGTCCTCGGGGGACCAGGTGTCGGTGCCCGGCAACCTGGCCAGGTCGGTGGAGAGCTCGCGCTCGAAGAGCTCGATCTGGTGCCGGATCTCGTCGCGGACGCCGGGTGGCCCGGCTGCCCGCTCGCGGGCGATGAACAGGAAGTGCGCCCGGTGGCCGTGCACGTGGTCGACCAGCACCGACACCGAGCGGTCCACGATGTCCGCCAGCGCCGGGTCACCGCGACGGATGTCGCGCATCATCGTGCGCAGCGAGGCGAACGCCTCGTCGACGAGCGCCAGGCCGAGCGCGTCGATCGAGTCGAAGTGCCGGTAGAACGCGGTGGGCACGATGCCGACCTGCTTGGCCACCTGGCGCAGTGAGATGGCCGCGAGGGTGCTCTCGTCGGAGAGCTCCAGCGCCGCGTCGAGGATCGCGCGCCGCGTGCGCTCCTTGCGCTCCACCCGGGAGACCGGCTCGGTCATGCCCTCAGGCTAGACCCCGGTGCACGCCCGTGCTCCCGCTCGGGGCGGCGTGGCGGGGGTCACCGCCGCGGCCCTTGACCGTACTCGCGGTATGCGCCGACACTGTCAGTGTACGAGTGTTCACTGAGAGGAAGGAGCGGACGTGAACCGGATCCTCCGGTCCCGGGCGCTGGCGGCCCTCACGTCGCCGCACGGCGTGGACCGCTACCTCGAGCAGCTGAACCCGATGTGGGCCGCGCACGAGGTGCGTGCCCGGATCGTCTCCGTCCACCGCGAGGTCGACGTCCCCGGTCACCCGCCCGTCGCCACGGTCACCCTCCAGCCCACCTCGACCTGGGCGGGACACCGCGCCGGCCAGCACGTGCAGGTCGGCGTCGAGGTCGACGGCGCCCGCCGTACGACGCGGGTGTTCTCGATCTCCAGCCCCGAGTCCGGACCGGGCGACCGGTTCACGATCACCGTTCGCGCCAACCCCGGCGGGGTGGTGAGCCGCTACCTGGTCGAGCGCGCGGCGGCGGGCACGATGGTGCACCTCTCGCAGGCGCGGGGCGAGTTCGTGCTGCCGGCCCGGGTCCCCGAGCACGTGCTGATGATCAGCGGCGGCTCCGGCATCACCCCGCTGATGTCGATGTTGCGCACCCTGCAGCGCCGCACGCACCGGGGCCGGATCACGTTCCTGCACTACGCACAGAGCCCCGACCACCAGATCTTCGCGGCCGAGCTCGACGAGGTAGGGCGGTCCGGCCACGGCATCGACGTCCACCTCCTGCACCCCGAGCTCGGTGACCCGAACCTGTCGCCGGCCTACCTCGAGCGCCTCGTCCCGGGATACCGCGAGGTGCCTACCTGGGCCTGCGGTCCGGCGCCGATGATCGAGGCCGTCCGGGCGACGTACGACGGGTCGGACGCGCTCCGGGTCGAGTACTTCCGCCCGCCACGGGTGCGCGCCGGCGCCGAGGGCGGCGACGTCGTGTTCGAGCGGTCCGGGCGGACCGTCGCCGGATCGGGCGCACCGCTGCTCGAGCAGGCCGAGGCCGCGGGCCTCACGCCGGAGTCCGGCTGCCGGATGGGCATCTGCCTGTCGTGCACCACCCGCAAGACCGAGGGCACCGTGCGCAACGTGCTCACCGGTGTCGAGTCCTCGCTGCCCGACGAGGACATCCAGATCTGTGTGAACGCCCCCGTCGGCGACTGCGTCGTCGACCTCTGAGGAGGACAGCCATGACCGAGCCGAAGCTGACCAAGGACGAGCTCGACGCGTTCGGCGAGGAGCTCGATGCCGTACGCCGCCGCATCCTCGACGACCTCGGTGAGGAGGACGCGGCGTACATCTGCAACGTCGTCAAGACCCAGCGCGGCCTCGAGGTCGCCGGTCGCGCCCTGTTCTACCTGCCGCCGGCCTGGCCGCTCGCGGTCGCGGCCCTCTCGGTCTCCAAGATCCTCGACAACATGGAGATCGGCCACAACGTGATGCACGGCCAGTACGACTGGATGGGCGACCCCGCGCTGAGCTCGCGGATGTACGAGTGGGACAACGTCTGCCCGAGCGAGCAGTGGAAGTACAGCCACAACTACATCCACCACACCTACACCAACATCCTAGGGAAGGACCGCGACATCGGGTACGGCATCCTGCGGATGGACGAGGACCAGCCCTGGCACCCCTACTACCTGGGCAACCCGCTGTACGCGTTCCTGCTGATGGTCTTCTTCGAGTGGGGTGTCGCGATGCACGACCTCGAGGTCGAGAACATCGTCGCCGGGCGTCGGAAGATGTCGGAGAACAAGGCCCTGCACGCCGGGATCATGCGCAAGGTGAAGCGCCAGGCGCTCAAGGACTACGTGCTGTTCCCGGCCTTCACGGGGCCGCTGTTCCCGCTCACGCTGGCCGGCAACGCGACCGCCAACCTGGTGCGCAACATCTGGGCGTTCAACATCATCTTCTGCGGCCACTTCCCGGCCGGCGTCGCCACCTTCAGCCAGGAGGAGTGCGAGGACGAGACGCGGGGCCAGTGGTACTACCGGCAGCTGCTCGGCTCCGCGAACATCACCGGCGGCAAGCTCTTCCACGTGCTGACCGGCAACCTGTCGCACCAGATCGAGCACCACCTGTTCCCGGACCTGCCGGCCCGCCGGTACCCCGAGATCGCGGCCGAGATCCGCGACATCTGCGAGAGGTACGGCCTGCCCTACCACACCGGTCCGTTGCACCGGCAGCTCGGCAGCGTGGCGCGGAAGATCTGCCGGATGGCGCTGCCGGGCCGGCCGCGTGGGCAGGAGCACGTTGTGGCCGAGCCCGTCGCCGCCTGAGGATGGCCACATGAAGGACCACCTCAGTCGCAACGAGATCCGCAAGGACGCCGTTCAGGACTCGGTCGAGGCCGCCGCCGGGATGGTCGGCCAGGTGGCCACGATCCTCACCGGCGCCGTCCGCGACGTCGCCGGGGCGATCGGTGGCTTCGCGACCGAGATCTTCGAGATCCGCGACTCCACCCGCCGGGCGGCCGCGGAGCACGAGCTGCCCGGCAGCAACGACCGGTAGCCGGTCAGCGTCCGTCGTACAGGTCGGTGTCGCCCCTGCCCTTGGCGTCGCGGACGCTCTTGTCGGAGTAGCCGCGTGACGCGCGCGGCCAGAACGCGAACGCCGCGAGCGCGACCACGACGACGGCGACGACGATCCAGAGCATCCCGGGCTCCTAGAGCGGACCGTTGAACTGCGGGTTCGAGCGGTTGCTCCCGTTCTGCCCACCCGCGGCGGCGTCGCGCTTGAGGCGGCGGACGTCGTCGTCCACGATGCCGCGCTGCCGCGGCCAGAACGCGAACACGGCGAGCGCGACCACGACGGCGGCGATGACGATCCAGACGACCATGAGGGCCTCCCCCGCGGATGGTTGGTCAGTGGAGCGTACCCCCCGGGCGTCCGGCTGGACCGCGCCCGCCGTCCGTCCCCGCGGCGGGTCCGGGGGCGTCGAGGATCCGCACCAGCTTCTCCGGCGCGCAGCAGCGGTACGACTCGGTGACCAGCTCCGCGACCTCGGCCCAGTCGGTGTCGTCGTCGAGCACCATGCCCACGATCGTCGGCGACCAGGGCGGCTTGTAGAACGGCAGCCCGGCGTGGGTGAGGGCGAGCAGCTCGTCGCCGGTGGCCCGGAAGGTCAGGACGGTCCTGGTCGAGTCGTCGCCGGTGATCTCGCGGTACGCCGACTCGAACCCCGGCTGCGCGACCATCACGTGGGCGAACGTCGTCGTCCTGATGCGCCAGCGGACGCCGGTCCAGGCGTCCTCCTCGCGGGCCTCGGGCAGCGACATCGCAACCGTCCGGAGCCGGAGGACGACGTCCTCGGCGGGCTCGATCCTGGCGACCACCTCAGCCGAACGACATCCGGAACTCAGCCATCCGGAAGGACCCCAGCTGCCGCGCGGGCCGCAGCCAGCCCAGCGGCCCGTCCGCAGCGAAGTCCCAGTGGCCCCGGCAGGGCAGCGCCTTCGACGACCCCTGCAGGACCGCCGAGCGCTCCTCGCCGTCGGTGTCCTCGATGCCGGGCTGCCACGTGCTGCCCCTGAACGGCACTCGGACCATCGCCCGGGACACGTCGGAGAACGTCGCGGACGCGATCGGCCGGCGACCGAAGGAAGCCGACCAGTCCGTGGTCGAGAGCGGTCCGCGGTGCTCGGTGTCGAGCTCGAAGTCGCACAGCCCCTTGGGGATCGCCCACAGCTCGCGGCCGCCGGCGACCGAGGCGGGGGAGTCCACCCAGATGTCGGTGATCGACACCCGGCGGCCACGCTGGCCCTCGACCGGGACCGGCCGCGCGACCAGCAGCTCGGAGTAGGTCAGCGGCGACCCGGGCTCGTAGCTGACGAACGCCGCGCCGTACACGCCGGCGGGCCGGAGGGCGTCGACGTCCTCACCGAGCCTGAACAGCGAGAGCCAGAGCTGGCCGACCATCCGCCACGGCGCCGGCGGGTAGGCGGTCGGGGAGTCGGAGGTGTGCTCGCTCGTCTGCTCGGCCATGCCCGCATCCTGCCGCACCCGGACCCGCGACAAAAGTGTCAGTCGAGTGACAGAATTGCCCGGTGCAGACCCCACGCATCACCACCCGCGTCGACAGCTCCGAGCCACGCTTCGTCGGGTACCCGGCACCCGCGCCGGATGCCCCGAACGTGCTGATCGTCGTGCTCGACGACATCGGCTTCGCGCAGCTCGGCTGCTTCGGAGCCGGCTTCCGGACGCCGAACATCGACCGGGTGGCGGCGCAGGGTCTCCGGTACAACCGGTTCCACGTCACCGCGGTCTGCTCGGCGAGCCGGGCCGCGCTGCTCACCGGTCGCAACCACCACGCGGTCGGCATGGGCGTCACCCAGGAGGCCGCACTGGGCTTCCCCGGCTACCACGGACGGATCCCGCCGAGCGCCGCCACGATGGCGCGGGTGCTGCGCGACCACGGCTACAACACGATGGCGGTCGGCAAGTGGCACCTGACGCCGAAGGGCGAGTACTCCGCCGCCGGCCCGTTCGAGCGCTGGCCGCTGGGACTGGGCTTCGAGCGCTACTACGGGTTCCTGGGCGCGGAGACGAACCAGTGGGCGCCCGAGCTGGTCCGCGACAACACCCACATCGAGCCGCCCCGGACACCCGAGGAGGGCTACCACCTCACCGAGGACCTGGTCGACCAGACGATCCGGATGATCCGGGACCAGCAGCAGGCCGCCGCCCGCAAGCCGTTCCTCTGCTACCTCGCCACCGGCGCCGCGCACGCGCCGCACCAGGTGACCGAGGAGTGGGTGGCGCCGTACCGGGGCCAGTTCGACGACGGCTGGGAGGCCTGGCGGCAGCGGGCCTACGACCGGCAGGTCGCCGAGGGCGTCGTACCGCCGGACACCGTGCTGACCGAGCGCCCGCCGTGGGTGCCGGAGTGGGAGAGCCTCCCGGCCGAGGAGCGTCGGCTGTTCGCGCGCTACATGGAGGTGTTCGCCGGGTTCGTGACCCACACCGACCACCACCTCGGGCGGCTCTTCGACTTCCTCGACGAGCAGGGCATCGCGGACGAGACGCTGGTGATGGTGCTGTCGGACAACGGCGCGAGCGCCGAGGGCGGCCCCACCGGCACCTTGAACGAGGCGGCCGGCTGGCTCGGGCTCACCGAGGACGTCGGCACTGCGCTCGAGCACATCGACGAGATCGGCGGGCCCGACGCGAACAACCACTACCCGTGGGGCTGGGCGTGGGCGGGCAACGCGCCGCTGCGCCTCTGGAAGCGGTACGCCTGGCTCGGCGGCGTGCGGACGCCGCTCGTCGTGCGGTGGGGCGACCGGCTCGCCGAGCGCGGGGGAGTGCGGCCGCAGTTCTGCCACG
The DNA here is from genome assembly GCF_000620645.1 of Nocardioides sp. URHA0032. GTDB lineage: Bacteria > Actinomycetota > Actinomycetes > Propionibacteriales > Nocardioidaceae > Nocardioides. Next base: position 10,057 of record NZ_JIAV01000021.1, read on the forward strand.
CCGTCGACCTGTACGCCACCGTGCTCGACGCGGCCGGCGTCGAGATGCCCGAGACGGTCGACGGCGTCACCCAGCAGCCGATCGACGGCGCGTCGATGCTCGCGAGCTTCGCCGACCCGGACGCGGCCGAGCACCGTCGGCTCCAGTACTTCGAGATGATGGGCTCGCGCGGCATCTACCACGACGGCTGGAAGGCCGTGACCGACCACGTCGCGAACCAGTTCGGCGAGCGCGAGCACGTGATCGGCAGCCACGACTTCGACACCGACCGCTGGTCGCTGTACCGACTCTCCGAGGACTTCTCAGAGTCCACGGACGTCGCCGACGAGCACCCGGACGTCGTACGCCGCCTGGAGGGGCTGTGGTGGGCCGAGGCCGGCCGCAACCAGGTGCTCCCGCTGTTCGAGTTCCCGGCCTCGATGGCCCACCTGCACCCCGGCGAGTTCCCGCCGCCGGCGTCCGCGACGTACCGCCCGGGCGGCGGCCCGGTCCAGGAGAGCCAGCTCCCGGCCGCGATGGGCGGCTTCGTGCTGACGGCGTACCTCGAGGTCCCGGCCACCGGCGGAGAGGGGATCGTCGCCGCGCTCGGGGACCGGCACGGCGGCTGGGCGTGCTACCTCCTCGACGGCCGTCCGACCGCGACGTTCGCTCTCCTCGACGGGCCGGTGCGGCTCGCGGCGACCGACCCGCTCGCTCCGGGAGCGCACGTCCTGGAGCTGCGCTACGAGCCGGGCCGCTCGGCGCGGGTGGTGCTCGCCGTCGACGGCGCCGACGTCGCGGAGGCGCCGCTGCCCGGCCTGATGTTCTTCCCGAACCTCTCGACCGCCGGGGCCGGCCTGCTGGTCGGCCGCGATCGTGGCGTCGCGGTGAGCCGCGACTACCGGCCGCCGTTCACGTTCAGCGGCGTCCTCGACCGCGTGGAGCTCCGCAGCGGCCGGCCGGACGCCCGGCCCGAGCGCGGCACCGAGCTGAAGGCGGCCGTCGCGAGTGACTGAGCCGTCGGCGGGCCGCCGCGAGCAGCACAAGGCCGACACCCGGCGAGCACTCGAGGACGCCGCGCTCCGCCGCTTCGCGGCGGACGGGTACGACGCCACCTCGGTCGAGGCGATCGCGGCGGACGCCGGTGTCTCGGCGCGCACGTTCTTCCGCTACTTCGCCGGCAAGGACGAGGTCCTCGACATGGGCCGCATCGAGCGGCAGGCCGAGCTGCGCGAGCTGGTCGCCGGTGCCGAGGGTCGCGGCCTGGCGGTGGTCCGCGCGGCCGTCGTACGGGTCGCCGACGGCTTCGGCGACGACCGGGAGCGGGTCGCGCTGCGCCAGCGGGCGGCCGCGACGTCGCCGGTGCTACGGGGTCGGCTCTTCGACACCTTCGCCTCGTGGGAGCACGCCCTGGCCGCGGCGCTGGTCGCGCGTGGCGAGACGGACGCCGAGATCCTCGCGGGGGTGGGCATCGCCGTCTTCCGCGCGGCCACCGCGGCCTGGCTCCGCGACGGTGGTGACCTCGGCAGGCTCGTCGACCGGGGGTTCGACGCGCTCGTGTGAGAATCGGGGCTCGGCACGTCTCGGAGGATCCAAGGCAACATCGAGCGGGCCGGCTTCGAGGCGTTCGTCGAGCAGCTGACCGGGATGAACCCCACCCGGTTCTTCGACACCTGGCTGACCTCCCCGACCTGGCTCCCGAGCTAGGGGTTGTCGTGGGAAACCCGACGACACGCCGGTCGTCCTGCGGCGTGTCGGTCGGGTTTCTCCGGTCAGCCGGAGAAACCCGCCCTGTTCAGTCCTCCGGGTCGTCCAGCCGCGCGAGCCACGTCGCGAACCGCTCGACGGCGGTCTCGAACTCCGGGTGCGTGTCGGTGAACTCCTGGAGCCGCTCGGCGAGCCAGGCCAGGGTGACCTCCTCGTCCCCCCGGCGCTTCTCGAGCTCCTCGATGCCCCGGTCGGTGAAGTACATCAGGCCTCCCCGGCCGGGGCCGGGACCGTCGAGTGACGCGAAGTGGCTGCGAATCGGGCCGAAAGACAGCCAGTTCGCGTCACTCGACGACAAACCACGGTGACCCCCGTCAGCTGAACGCGCGGGCGACGAGGTCCTTCTGCTCCTCGGCGTGCCGCTTCACGGTGCCGACGGAGGGGGAGGAGGACTCGGTGCGCGAGACGAGCTCGACCTGGGCATCGACGTGCGCCCAGACGTTGAGCGCGTAGTGCGGCCACGCGCCCATGTTGGCGGGCTCGTCCTGCACCCAGCGCACGGCCTTGAGCTTCGGGAAGCGCGCGATCTCGTCGCGGATCTCGGCCTCGGGCCGCGGGTAGAGCTGCTCCACCCGGGCGATCGCGAACCGGCCGGCGTCCTCGCGCTTGGCGCGCTCGACCATCAGGTCCCAGGTGACCCGGCCCGAGCACAGCAGCAGCGTGTCGACCTGGTCGGGGTCGGCCTGCGCGTCGGTGATGAACGGCCGGAAGGTGCCGGTCGTGAACTCGTCCGGGGTGGAGGCCGCCTCCTTGCGCTTCAGCATCGACTTGGGCGTGAAGACGATCAGCGGCTGGTGGTCCTCACCGAGCGAGTGCTTGCGCAGCAGGTGGAAGTACGACGCGGGCGTCGACGGCTGGGCGATCACGAACGCGTCGTCGGCGGCCATGGTCATGAACCGCTCGATCCGCGCGGACGAGTGGTCCGGTCCCTGGCCCTCGTAGCCGTGCGGCAGCAGCAGCACGACGCCCGACTGCTGGCGCCACTTGGTCTCACCGGAGGTGATGAACTCGTCGATCACCGTCTGGGCGCCGTTGACGAAGTCGCCGAACTGGGCCTCCCAGAGCACGAGTGCCTCGGGACGGGCGACCGAGTAGCCGTACTCGAACCCGAGCGCGGCGTACTCCGAGAGCAGCGAGTCGTAGATGTAGAACTTGGCCTGGTCCTCGGTGAGGTTGGCCAGCGGCGTCCACTCGTCGGCGTTGTGGCGGTCGATGATCGTCGCGAACCGGGAGACGAAGGTGCCGCGGCGCGAGTCCTGGCCGGCCAGGCGGACCGGGCGGCCGTCCATCAGCAGCGAGCCGAGCGCCAGGATCTCGCCGGTGCCCCAGTCGATCGGGCCGGCCGCGATCGCGGCCGAGCGGCGTTGGAGCTGCGGCATCACCTTCGGGTGCACGGTGAAGCCGTCCGGCGGCGTCACGTAGGCGTCCGCGATCCGCTTCATCACCTCGGTGGAGACCGCGGTCCGGGTCTCGCCGCTCGGCTTGTCCGGGTAGTCCGGCACCGTCGTCCACTCCGCGGGCTGGCTGCTCGCCTCGCGCACCTCGGTGAAGACCCGCTCCAGCTGCTGCTGGTAGTCGCGCAGGACCTGCTCGGCCTCCTCGATCGTGATGTCGCCACGACCGATGAGGGACTCGGTGTAGAGCTTGCGGACCGAGCGCTTCTGCTCGATCAGGTCGTACATCAGCGGCTGGGTGTACGACGGGTCGTCGCCCTCGTTGTGACCCCGCCGCCGGTAGCAGACCAGGTCGATGACGACGTCCTTGTTGAACGCCTGGCGGTACTCGAACGCCAGCCGCGAGACCCGGATGCACGCCTCCGGGTCGTCGCCGTTCACGTGGAAGATCGGCGCCTGGACCATCCGCGCGACGTCGGTGCAGTACAGCGACGAGCGCGACGAGCCGGGGGAGGTGGTGAAGCCGACCTGGTTGTTGACGACCACGTGGATGGTGCCGCCGGTGCGGTAGCCGCGCAGCTGCGAGAGGTTCAGCGTCTCCGCGACCACGCCCTGGCCGGCGAACGCCGCGTCGCCGTGCACGAGCAGCGGCAGGACGGGGTACTCCCGGCCACGGTCGAGCACGTCCTGCTTGGCTCGGGCGATGCCCTCGAGCACCGGGTCGACGGCCTCGAGGTGCGAGGGGTTCGCGGCGACCGAGACCTTGATCTCGGCACCGGAGCCGGCGACGAACTCGCCCTCGGCGCCGAGGTGGTACTTCACGTCGCCGGAGCCCTGGACGGTGCGCGGGTCGATGTTGCCCTCGAACTCGCGGAAGATCTGGCTGTACTTCTTGCCGACGATGTTCGCGAGCACGTTCAGCCGGCCACGGTGCGCCATGCCCATCGTGACCTCGTCGAGCCCGGCCTCGGCCGCCGCCTCGCAGATCTCGTCGAGGACCGGGACCGTCGTCTCGCCGCCCTCGAGGGAGAACCGCTTCTGGCCGACGAACTTGGTCTGGAGGAAGGTCTCGAAGGCCTCGGCCTGGTTCAGCTTGAGCAGGATCCGCAGCTGCTCCTCGCGGGGCGGCTTGGTGTGCGGCTGCTCGACCCGCTCCTGGATCCAGCGACGCTGCTCGGGGTCCATGATGTGCATGTACTCGATGCCCGTGGTGCGGCAGTACGAGTCGCGCAGGATGCCCAGGATGTGGCGCAGCTTCATGAACCGCCGGCCCTCGCCGCCGAACGACCCGGTGGCGAACTCGCGGTCGAGGTCCCACAGGGTCAGGCCGTGCGACTCCACCTCGAGGTCGGGGTGGCTGCGCTGCCGGTACTCGAGGGGGTCGGTGTCGGCCATCATGTGGCCGCGCACCCGGTAGGCGTGGATCAGCTCGAGGATCCGGGCCTGCTTGCTGATCTCGTCGTCGTGGGACGTCGAGATGTCGTTGGCCCAGCGGATCGGCTCGTACGGGATCCGCAGCGAGCGGAAGATCTCGTCGTAGAACTCGTCCTGGCCCAGCAGCAGCTGGTGCATCCGCTTGAGGAACTCACCCGACTGCGCGCCCTGGATGACCCGGTGGTCGTACGTCGAGGTCAGCGTCATGACCTTGCTGATCGCGTTGCGGGCGATCGCGTCCTCGGACGCGCCCTGCCACTCGGGCGGGTACTCCATCGCGCCGACGCCGATGATCGCGCCCTGGCCCTTCATCAGGCGCGGCACCGAGTGCACCGTGCCGATGCCGCCCGGGTTGGTCAGCGAGATCGTCGTGCCCTGGAAGTCCTCGATCGTCAGCTTGCTGTCCCGGGTCTTGCGCACGATCTCCTCGTACGCCGTCCAGAACGCCGCGAAGTCCATCGACTCGGCGGCCTTGATGCTCGGGACGAGGAGCTGGCGCGTGCCGTCCGGCTTCTTCACGTCGATCGCGAGGCCGAGGTTGATGTGCGCGGGCGTGATCAGGTTCGGCTTGCCGTCGACGACGTCGAAGCCGACGTTCATCTCCGGCATCGACGTCAGCGCCTTGACCAGCGCGTAGCCGATCAGGTGCGTGAAGGACACCTTGCCGCCGCGGGCCCGGGCCAGGTGGTTGTTGATGACGGTGCGGTTGTCCCAGAGCAGCTTGACCGGCACCGAGCGGACCGAGGTCGCGGTCGGGACCGAGAGCGAGGCGTCCATGTTCTGCACCGTGCGGGCCGGGGCACCGCGGAGGACGGTGTACGTCGGCTCGTCGCTGGCCGCCGGCGGGGCCGGGGGACGGGACTCCTTCGGGACCGGGTTCGAGGTGCCCTTGGCCGGCTCGGCGGCCTTGGTCTGCGGGCGCGGCTTCGCGACCGGGGCGGGGGTCGGGGTCGGGTCCTTGTGCTCGACCTGCTTCGGCTCCGGAGCCTTGGTCGGGGTCGGCGCAGAGGACGATGTCGAGGTCGACGTCGAGGTCGAGGCCGAGGCCGGTGCCGGCTTCGCGGCCGGGGCCGCGTGCGACGTGCCGTTGGACGGCGCCGCGCCAGGCTTGCCGTTGCCCTGGAAGTACTTCACCCACGTCGGATCGACGCTGCCGGGGTCCCGCTGGTACTGGTCGTACATCTCCTCCACGAGCCACTCGTTGGCGCCGAAGTCGGCCCCCTCGAAATGGCTGGGGACGGCGGACTTGTTGCCTGGGGACTGCGGCACGGTTTGATTCGCCTCTTCCGGAACGTGCACGGGGGTAGTTCAGTCGTCAAGGCTAGACCCCCGCCCCAGCAAATGCAGACTGCCGGGGTGGCATTTCGGCGTGGTGTGCCCCGAGCCACATCCGCGTCGCTCACACTGCCGGGCAGACCCACCGGAAGAGCGCTCGAACAGGGGAGTCCCGGAGCATGACGAGACCAGTACGACGAGCCGGCCGCGCGACCGTGGCGGCGCTCATCCTCACCCTCGGGGCCACGGGCTGCAGCGCCGGCTCCGACGACGACGGCGGCTTCACCGGCGCTCCCGGGTCCCCGGGCGCGTCGGTCGACCACGCCGTCGAGTCCCAGGTGTCGTTCGGGACGATCACCGGGAGGCTCACGCCCGAGGTCCGGCAGCGCCTCGCGCAGCAGGTCGGCGACGTAGTCGACGGCTGGACCGAGGCGGCGTACCTCGGGGGCGGCTACCCCCGCCGGGACTTCGCCGACGCATGGCCGGGGTTCACGCCCGGCGCACAGGAGGAGGCGCACGGCGACCGGGCGCTGATGAGCAACGAGGACATCGGCGACCGGATCGACGGCGTCACGCCGCACCGGAGCGTGGTCCGCATCGACGTGCTCGCCGTGAAGCAGCACCCCGTCGGCGTGACCGCCCACGTGTTCCTCGGCTTCGGCACCACGGGTGACCTCGAGCGGGAGGTGCGGGTCAAGGGGCGACTGTTCCTCACGCACACCGACGACGGTTGGCGGGTCTTCGGCTACGACATGACGAAGGGGGCGGTGTGATGAGCCGCTGGCGGAGGACGCTCCGGCTGGTCACGGTCGGGCTGGTGCTGGCGATCGCGGCGCTCGTCGTGCCGGACTCCGCGGTGAAGACCACCGAGGTCGCCCTGGTGAAGGTCGACCAGGCGAACGGCGTCGACCTCAGCCCCGACGTCATCTGGATCCTGGCGGTCGGCTCGGACGCCCGCCCCGGCGAGGACATGACGCACACCCGCGGTGATGCGCTCCAGCTGGTCGGCATGGACACGAGGACCGGCGCGGCCACGGCCATCGGCGTCCCCCGCGACTCGTGGGTCGAGATCCCGGGCCACGGCTTCGACAAGATCAACGCGTCCCTCTACTACGGCGGTCCGCAGCTGCTCGGCCAGACGGTCGGCAACCTGGTCGGCATCCAGCCCGACTACGTCTTCATCACCCGGTTCAAGTTCTTCCAGGCGATGATCAAGGACATCGGCGGCATCGACGTCGACAATCCGATCGCCTTCGACGACACCTACCTCAAGCCGCAGGGCTTCCCGAAGGGCCGGATCCACCTCGGTGGGTACGACGCGATGGCGTTCTCCCGCATCCGGCACAACCTGCTCCGCGGCGACTTCGACCGGTCCGCCAACCAGCAGCGCGTGCTGCGCGGCATCCAGGCGAAGGTGCGCGCGAAGGCCGACGTCCCCGGCTTCATCGAGAAGGGCGTGCTGTCGGTGATGGCGCACCTCTACACGAACCTGCCGCCCGCCGAGCTGTTCAGGCTCGCCGAGGCGATGGCGCAGGTGGAGCCGCGGAAGATCACCAGCTGCGTGGTCCAGGGCGGCATCGGCGACATCGGCGGGGCCAGCGTCGTGCTGCCGTCCACCGACATGGCGCGCCGGCTCGGCGACGAGGCGCGCACCGACGCGACGATCGAGCACTGCTGACCCGGAGCTGTCCGGGGCGGCAGGGCCCGATCGTCGCGGTTGCTGCTGGTGGTGACCGGGGTCAGTTCGGGCTGATGTGACCGCCCGCCCAGGCGAGGTCGAGGATCGCCCCGTCGGGGATCAGGTCGGGCAGGGTCAGCGTGAGCGCCCGCGTCTCGACGCCGGTCCAGCTGTTGCGGCTGATCACGCGGTACTTCAGGAAGTTCCCGCTGCCGAGGTCGACGATCTGCCCGGCCCGGGTCGGGACCGCGATCTCCTCGCCGTTCAGCGTGATCTTCGCGATCGAGGTCTGGACGGTGCGCTGGACCTTGGTGGTGTCCGCGGCCTTGCGGAGGTTGACCTTCGAGGTGATGCCGTCGATGACCAGGCCGATGCTCGGCACGTTCAGCGAGCCGATCGTGGTCCGCACGAAGCCGCGGGCGGCGCCGTTCGGGCTCTGGTCGCCCATCAGGTCGTACTGGACGCCGGTCATGCCGACCAGGCCGCCGAGCACGCGGACGTCGGCGATGCTGTGCTTCTGCACCTTGCCGTTGCTGCCCGAGCAGGGGAGCGACTGCTCCTCGAGCCCGCCGAGGCTGACCAGGTCGTTGCTGCCCAGCAGGGCGAGGCCCATCGCACGGGACTGGAAGACACCCGCCGGCACCGGCTCGTAGATCGCGGTGCGCGCGCGGCCGAGGGTGATCTCGGTCGGGTGGCCGGTGGCGGTCACGGTGAGCCGCAGCGCGTAGCTCTGCGAGGACGCGGAGTGGTCGGTGGTCTTGCCGGACTTCACGCCGGCCAGGCCGATGCTGCCCAGGCCGGGGATGTCGATGGTGTCGCCGGCCTGGTGGAGCACGTCGATCACCTGGCCGACGATGTCGCCGGTGGTCTGGCCGAGGACGTCGAGGAGGTCCTGGAGCTCCTGCGGGACCTGGTCGGGCAGGTTGCCGATGGAGAGCCCGCCGAACGAGAAGCCCTCGGTGTGCCCGAAGGTGCCGTCGGCCTTCTGGAACGCGTCCGCGGTCGAGACGAGGCCCGTGAGGTCGAGCGTCGGGGTCTGCTGGCCCTGGAACTCTCCGCCGAGCGAGAGGTCGCCGATGGTGCTGACACCGCGGACGCCGTGCACCCCGTCCTTGCGGTAGGTCTGGGTGTACGACGTCGACAGGCCGCCCGCGACCAGCGGGATCCCCAGGTCGCTGATCTCGGCGCCCTTGGTGACCTCGCGGCCGGCGTACCGGGTGCAGCGCTGCTGGGCGAACGCGGTCTTGGCGTTGCGGACCTCGACACCGTCGAGCAGCAGCTTGGTGCCGTAGACGGTGCCCTTGTAGCCGAGGTCGGTCTTCACCGGGGTGCCGGCACCACGCTCCGCGTGGCGGCCGGTGTGGTGCGCCGCGTCGGCGGCCGGAGTGGTGGCAAGGGCACCGGCGAAGCCGGCGGCGCAGACCGAGACGGTCGCGACAGCCCTGCGGAGGGGCGAGGTGTTCAAGGCGGTTTCCTGCTCTCTCAGATGCCGGAGCCGCTGCGTCCCTCCCCGTCAGCTGCGGCTGCTGCTGGATCCCATGCTGGCGTCGATTGTGGGCATCGAACCGGCGGTTTGGGGAGAGGTGGGCCCGAGAAAACCCGAGCCGGTCTTGACCTCTGATGCCCATTTCCCGGACCGGCGTAACTTCCGGTCTGAACAGGCGTTTTCCCTGAATTCTGGAACGTGTTCCAGGTGGAGATGAAGGGCGCCCCCGGCAGGATTCGAACCTGCGGCACCTGGTACCGGAAACCAGTGCTCTATCCCCTGAGCTACGGAGGCATCGCCCCGCGGTGCGGGACTGGCAGAACCCTACAGCCGACCCGCGGCCACGCTGCAATCGGATCTGCCATCGGGTCTGCATCGGACCGAGAGCCCGTTGCCGCTCGTCCCACCGCCGATATCGGTGCGGGTCCGCGGCCGGTGCGCCGATACCCTTGGCCGGTGACTCCCGAGCAGCTCTCCACCGCGATCGCCGACGTGCTGACGACGCTGTCCGACGAGGGTGCCATCACCCTGCCGGACGGCGCCCTGACGAGCGTGACGGTGGAGCGCCCGCGACAGAAGGGACACGGCGACTACGCCACCAACGTCGCCCTCCAGCTCGGCAAGCGGGCGGGCATGAACCCGCGCGATCTCGCGGCCCTGGTCCGGGAGCGCCTCGAGCGGACCGACGGGATCGCCGGGGTCGACATCGCCGGCCCGGGCTTCCTCAACATCACCGTCGCGGCCGGCGCCCAGGGCATCGTGGCGGCGCAGATCGTCGACGCCGGCGCGTCGTACGGCGCGAGCGACCTCCTCGCGGGGGAGAAGATCAACCTCGAGTTCGTGTCCGCGAACCCCACCGGTCCACTGCACCTCGGCGGGGTGCGGTGGGCCGCGGTGGGCGACGCCCTCGGCCGGGTCTTCGAGATGGCCGGGGCGGAGGTGACCCGGGAGTACTACTTCAACGACCACGGCGCGCAGATCGACCGGTTCAGCCGATCGCTGCTGGCCAGCGCCAAGGGGGAGCCGGCACCCGAGGACGGGTACGGCGGCGACTACATCCACGAGATCGCGAACGCCGTGGTCGCCAAGCGCCCCGAGGTCAAGGACCTGCCGGACGACCAGGCCCAGGAGGTGTTCCGGGCCGAGGGCGTCGAGATGATGTTCGCCGAGGTGAAGCAGAGCCTCCACGACTTCGGTGTGGACTTCGACGTCTACTTCCACGAGGACGACCTGCACCGGAGCGGGGCCGTGCAGCGGGCCGTGGACCGGCTGACCGAGCTCGGCAACACCTACGAGAAGGACGGCGCCCTCTGGCTCGCGACCGAGAAGTTCGGTGACGACAAGGACCGGGTGATCATCAAGTCCGACGGGCAGGGCGCCTACCTGTCCGGCGACCTGGCGTACTACCTGGACAAGCGGGAGCGCGGCTTCGACCGCTGCTTCATCATGCTGGGCGCGGACCACCACGGCTACGTCGGCCGGATGATGGCGATGTGCGCCGCGTTCGGCGACACCCCCCACGTGAACCTCGAGATCCTGATCGGCCAGCTGGTCAACCTGGTCCGCGACGGTGAGCCGCTGCGGATGTCGAAGCGCGCCGGCAACGTGATCAGCATCGACGACATCGTCGGCGCGATCGGCGTCGATGCGACCCGGTACGCGATGGCGCGTTACAGCAGCGACTCCAACATCGACATCGACCTCGACCTCTGGGCGAAGGCGTCGAACGACAACCCGGTGTTCTACGTGCAGTACGCCCACGCCCGGGTGTCGGGGATCCTGCGCAACGCCGGCGACCTCGGCATCGCCTGGTCCACGGCCGACTTCGACCCGAGTCTCCTCTCGCACGAGCGCGAGGGCGACCTGCTGCGGTCGCTGGCCGAGTTCCCGCGGGTCGTCTCGGCTGCCGCGGAGCTGCGCGAGCCGCATCGGGTCGCGCGGTACCTCGAGGACATGGCGGGGGTCTACCACCGGTTCTACGACAACTGCCGGGTGCTGCCGATGGGCGACGAGGAGACGAGCGACCTGCACCGGGCCCGCCTGGTCCTGGTCGCCGCCACCCGGACGGTGCTGGCCAACGGGCTGGGCCTGCTCGGGGTCTCCGCGCCCGAGCGGATGTGAGAACCGCATGAGCACGACCCACGAGGCCGGTTGGGCGCACGCGTCCGGAGCCCTGCGCGGCCCGGCCTGGCTGCGCCAGCCCGTCGACCCCAACGCGCTGGTCCCGCAGCTCTGGTCGATGACCGCGCACAAGGCCGGCGGCGAGCTGCACGTCGGTGGGCTGTCGGTCCCCGAGCTCGTCGCGAACGTCAACACCCCGGCGTACGTCCTCGACGAGGCTGACTTCCGCGCCAGGGCGCGGGCCTTCCGCGACGCGTTCGCGGCGTACGACGTCTTCTACGCTGGCAAGGCGTTCCTCTGCACCGCGGTCGCGCAGTGGGTGCACGAGGAGGGACTCAGCCTGGACGTCTGCTCGGACGGCGAGCTCACGGTGGCGCTGCGGGCGGGCTTCGACCCGGCGCGGATCGGCTACCACGGCAACAACAAGTCGCTGGTGGAGCTGCGCCGCGCGGTCGCCGCCGGCGTCGGCCGGATCGTCGTCGACTCGTTCGACGAGATCTCCCGGCTCGAGACGATCACCGCCGAGGCTGGGATGACCGCTCGCGTCATGGTCCGCGTGACGGCCGGCGTCGAGGCGCACACCCACGAGTACATCGCGACCGCGCACGAGGACCAGAAGTTCGGCTTCTCGATCACCTCGGGAGATGCCCTCGAGGCGGTACGACGGGTCGAGGCCGCGCCGGGCATCGAGCTGCTCGGCCTTCACTCGCACATCGGCAGCCAGATCTTCGACTCCTCCGGCTTCGAGGTCGCCGCCCGGCGCGTGCTCGCGCTCCAGGCGCGCATCTCCGACGAGCTCGGGGTCACGCTGCCCGAGCTGGACCTCGGCGGCGGCTTCGGCATCGCGTACACCACCCAGGACGACCCCTCCGACCCGGCGCAGCTCGCGACCGAGATGACCAAGATCGTCGAGCACGAATGCCGGGCGCTGGGCATCCCCGAGCCGCGGCTCTCCGTCGAGCCCGGCCGGGCGATCGTCGGCCCGGCGATGTGCACCGTCTACACGATCGGCACGGTCAAGGCGGTGCAGCTCGACGGCGGCGCCGTCCGCAGCTATGTCTCCGTCGACGGCGGGATGAGCGACAACATCCGCACCGCCCTGTACGACGCCGACTACTCCTGCACGCTCGTCAACCGAGTGTCGGACGCGCCGCCGGTGCTGTCGAGGGTGGTCGGCAAGCACTGCGAGGCGGGTGACGTCGTGGTGAAGGACGAGTTCCTCCCCGGCGACCTCGCGCCGGGCGACCTGCTGGCGGTGCCGGGCACCGGGGCGTACTGCCGCTCGATGGCCTCCAACTACAACCACGCCCTGCGGCCGCCGGTGGTCGCGGTGCGGGACGGGGTCGCGCGCGTCGTGGTCCGCCGCGAGACTGAGGACGACCTGTTGGCAACGGACATGGGTGATGCGTCGTGAAGGAGAGTGCCAAGCCGCTCAAGGTGGCCGTGCTGGGCTGTGGCTCGGTCGGCTCCCAGGTGGTGCGGCTGCTCGGCGAGCAGGCGGGCGACCTCGCCGCGCGCGTCGGCGCCCCGGTCGAGCTGGTCGGCGTCGCCGTACGGCGGCTGGACGCCGCCCGCGACGTCGAGGTCCCCGAGGGCCTGCTGACCACGGACGCGATCGGCCTCGTCACGCGCGAGGACGTCGACCTGGTCGTCGAGGTGATCGGCGGCATCGAGCCGGCCCGGTCCCTGATCCTCGCCGCGCTGGAGAGCGGGGCCTCGGTCGTCACGGCCAACAAGGCGCTGCTCGCCGAGGACGGCCCGACGCTGTTCGAGGCCGCGGAGAAGGCCGGCCGCGACCTCTACTACGAGGCCGCCGTCGCCGGCGCGATCCCGATCCTGCGTCCGTTGCGGGAGTCCCTGGCCGGTGACCGCGTGACCCGCGTGCTCGGCATCGTCAACGGCACCACCAACTTCATCCTCGACAAGATGGACTCCTCGGGGGCCGGCTTCGCGGAGGCGCTCGAGGAGGCCCAGGACCTCGGCTACGCCGAGGCCGACCCGACCGCCGACGTCGAGGGGTTCGACGCCGCCGCCAAGGCCGCGATCCTCGCGTCGCTGGCGTTCCACTCGCGCGTCACCGCCGCGGACGTCTACCGCGAGGGCATCACGGAGGTCACGGCCGCCGACGTGCAGTCGGCCGTGGAGATGAACAGCGTGGTCAAGCTGCTCGCGATCGCGGAGCTCCGGGCCGGGCCCGGGGGAGAGGACGCGGTCGCCGTCCGCGTGCACCCGGCGATGATCCCGAGGTCGCACCCGCTCGCGTCGGTGCGCGAGGCGTACAACGCGGTCTTCGTGGAGTCCGAGGCGGCCGGCCAGCTGATGTTCTACGGCCCGGGCGCCGGTGGCGCGCCGACCGCCTCGGCGGTCCTCGGCGACCTCGTCACGATCGCCCGCAACCGCCTCGCGGGCACTCGCGGCGCCGGCGAGTCGGCGTACGCCGACCGGGCGGTGCTGCCGATGGGGAAGACGATCACCCGCTACCACGTCGCGATCGACGTCGACGACCGCGCGGGCGTGCTGGCCGCGGTCGCGACCGCCTTCGCCGAGAACGGCGTCTCGATCCAGACGGTGCGCCAGGAGGGCCGCGGCCTGGACGCCCAGCTCGTCGTGGTCTCGCACGAGTCGACCGACGCGCAGCTCGGCGCGACCGTCGAGCACCTGCGCAGCATGGACATCGTCCGGGAGGTCACCTCGGTGATGCGGGTCGAAGGAGCATCGGAATGAGTCGGACCCACCAGTGGCGCGGGGTCATCGAGGAGTACCGCGACCTCCTCCAGATCCCCGAGGGCACCACGGCGGTCACGCTCCGCGAGGGCGGCACGCCGCTGGTGTTCTCGGAGTGGCTGTCCGGCCTGACCGGCGCCGAGGTCTGGCTCAAGGTCGAGGGCGACAACCCGACCGGCTCGTTCAAGGACCGCGGCATGACCGCGGCGATCTCGGTCGCCAGGCACGACGGCGCCGCCGCGGTCGTGTGCGCTTCGACGGGCAACACCTCGGCCTCGATGGCGGCGTACGCCGCGAAGGCCGGGCTCAAGCCGCTCGTGCTGGTGCCCGAGGGCAAGATCGCCGCCGGCAAGATGGCGCAGGCGATCCTGCACGGCGCCCAGGTGATCATGGTCCGCGGCAACTTCGACGACTGCCTGGCGATGGCCAAGGGGCTGGCGTGGGACTACCCGGTCGCGCTCGTGAACTCGGTCAACCCGATCCGGCTCGAGGGCCAGAAGACGGCTGCCTTCGAGATCGTCGACTTCCTCGGTGACGCACCCGACTACCACCTGCTCCCGGTCGGGAACGCCGGCAACATCTCGGCGTACTGGCTCGGCTACACGCAGTACGCCGGCGCCGGCCTGGCCACCAGGACCCCCGTGATGCGCGGCTTCCAGGCCGAGGGCGCGGCCCCGCTGGTGACCGGCGAGCCGTTCCCGGACCCGGAGACCCGGGCGACCGCGATCCGGATCGGCAACCCGGCGTCCTGGAAGCTCGCCGAGGCCGCCCGGGACGAGTCCGGCGGCCGGTTCGCGGCCGTCAGCGACGGGCAGATCCTCGCGGCGCAGCGCGAGCTCGCCGCGCACGACGGCGTCTTCGTCGAGCCGGCGTCCGCGGCCGGCGTCGCGGGCCTGCTCCAGGAGCTGGCCGGTGGCGAGTCCTATCGGGGCGCGACGGTCGCGATCACCGTCACCGGGCACGGCCTCAAGGACACCGCCACGGCCCTGGAGGGCTTCACCGAGAGCGGCGGCACCATCGTCGACACGGTCGTCGACGTCGACGTGGCCGCCGCGGCCGAGGCCGCCGGGCTGGCGTGAGGATGACCAGGTTCGTCGAGGGCCCGGTCCGCGTCTCGGTCCCGGCGACGTCCGCCAACCTCGGTCCCGGCTTCGACTCCCTCGGCCTCGCGCTCGACCTGCGCGACGACCTCGAGGCCGAGGTGACGGGCTCCGGGCTCGAGGTCACCGTGTCCGGCACGGGAGCGGGCGACGTCCCGTTGGACGAGTCGCACCTCGTGGTGCGGTCGATGCGGGCGGCGTTCGACCTGGCCGGCGTGCAGCCGCCGGGGCTGCGGCTGTCCTGCACGAACGTGATCCCCCACGCGCGCGGCCTGGGATCCTCGTCGGCCGCGATCGTCGCGGGCGTCGTGCTCGCGCGCGGGCTCGTCGCGGGCGGGTCGCTGCTCGTGGACGACGACGCGCTGTTCCGGCTCGCCGCCACCCTCGAGGGTCATCCCGACAACGTGGCACCGGCGCTGTACGGCGGCTTCGTCATCTCCGGCCGGGACGGGCTGGCCGACGGAGACTTCTACGCGGTCCGCTCATCCGTCGACCCGCGGATCGAGGCAGTCGTCCTGGTCCCCCCGACCCCGGTCTCGACCGAGGTCGCCCGCGGCCTGCTGCCCGCCGGGGTGCCGCACGCGGATGCCGCGGCCGACGCGGGCCGCGCGGCGCTGCTCGTCGCGGCGCTCGCCGGCCAGCCGGAGCACCTGTTGCGCGGGACCCGCGACTACCTGCACCAGGACCACCGCCGCCCCGCGATGCCGGAGTCGCTGGCCCTGGTCGACGCGCTCCGGGCGGACGGCGTACCGGCCATCGTGTCGGGGGCCGGACCCACGGTGCTGGCGTTCACCGACGCGGGCGGCGCCCCGAGGCTGCTGGCGCGCTGTCCGGACGGCTGGGCGGCGCACCACCTGCGGATCGACCGGGACGGCGCGCGGCTGGGTTGATACCGGCGTCGCGGCCGGCCCGGTGTATCTTGGTGGAGCGCCCGAGCTCTCGGTGCGACCTCCTCCTCATCCACGTGCGACCTCGCTGTCGCGCACCCGCGACTGCCTTCTGATCGCAGCCCGGCGGATGTGGAGGCAGCGACCGATGCCGCCGCCCCGGAGCCGGGACGGCGAGATACGTGGGAAGGACCTCACGTGACGGAGACCGTCGAATCCACCACCGCCCCCGGCGACGAGAAGCCGGCGAAGAAGCGCGGTGGGGGGCTCAACTCCATGCTGCTGGCCGACCTCAAGTCGATGGCCGGAGGCATGGGGATCCCCGGTGCGGGATCGATGAAGAAGGCCCAGCTGGTCGAGGCGATCAAGGCCCACCAGTCGGGGGGCGGCCGGCCCTCCGAGCAGGAGCGCGAGCCGAAGTCCGAGCAGCGCCCGGAGGCGAAGCAGGACCGGCAGCGCCAGCCGAGGTCCGAGCCGAAGTCCGAGCCGACGTCCGAGCCCCGGCAGGACCAACGGCAGGACCAGCGCGACCGCCAGAAGCAGGAGGCGCCCCAGCAGGACCGGTCCCAGCAGGACCGGCGGCCGGACAAGCAGGACCAGCAGGAGAGGAACCAGGGCGGCCAGCAGGACCGCAGCCAGGACCGCGGCCAGGACCGCAGCCAGGACCGCGGCGGTCAGCAGGGCCGGAACCAGGACCGCAGCCAGGACCGCGGGGGCCAGGACCGCGGGGGCCAGGACCGCGGCGGCCAGGACCGTAGCGGCCAGGACCGGAACCAGGACCGGAGCAGCCAGGACCGCAACCAGGACCGCAACCAGGACCGGAACCAGGACCGGAACCAGGACCAGGGCGGCCAGGGCCAGGCCGACCTCGGCGAGGACGGCCAGGGCAGCCGCCGGAACCGGCGGCGCCGGGGCCGCGACCGGGAGCGGCCGGCGGGGAGCGGGCGCAACGAGCCCGACACCACGATCCTCGACGACGACGTCCTGGTGCCGGCCGCGGGCATTCTCGACGTGCTCGACAACTACGCGTTCGTTCGCACCAGCGGCTACCTGCCCGGCAGCGATGACGTCTACGTCTCGCTCTCGATGGTTCGCAAGTACGGCCTGCGCCGCGGTGACGCGCTGGTCGGCCAGGTGCGTCAGCCCCGCGAGGGCGAGCGCAAGGAGAAGTTCAACCCGATGGTCCGCATCGACAGCGTCAACGGCGCGGACCCGGAGGCGGCGAAGAACCGCGTGGACTTCGCCAAGCTGGTCCCGCTGTACCCCTCGGACCGGCTGCGCCTCGAGACGACGCCGGACAACCTGATCGGGCGGGTCATCGACATCGCCGCCCCCATCGGCAAGGGCCAGCGCGGCCTGATCGTGTCGCCCGCCAAGGCCGGCAAGACGATCATCATGCAGTCGATCGCGAACTCGATCACGACGAACAACCCCGAGGTCCACCTGATGGTGGTGCTCGTCGACGAGCGCCCCGAGGAGGTCACCGACTTCGAGCGCTCGGTCAAGGGAGAGGTCATCTCCTCGACCTTCGACCGCCCGGCGAGCGACCACACGATGGTCGCCGAGCTCGCCATCGAGCGCGCAAAGCGGCTGGTGGAGCTCGGCCACGACGTGGTCGTGCTGCTCGACGGCATCACCCGCCTCGGTCGGGCCTACAACCTGGCGGCGCCCGCGAGCGGGCGGATCCTCTCGGGCGGCGTCGACTCCGCGGCGCTCTACCCACCGAAGAAGTTCTTCGGTGCGGCCCGCAACATCGAGAACGGCGGCTCCCTGACCATCCTCGCGACCGCGCTGATCGAGAGCGGCTCGAAGATGGACGAGGTGATCTTCGAGGAGTTCAAGGGCACCGGGAACATGGAGATCCGGCTGCGGCGCGACTTCGCCGACAAGCGGCTGTTCCCGGCGATCGACGCCGTCCAGTCCGGTACCCGGCGCGAGGAGCTCTTGATGAGCAAGGAGGAGCTCCAGATCGTCTGGAAGCTGCGCCGGGTGCTCTCCGGGCTCGACGGGCAGCAGGCGCTCGAGCTGCTGCTCGAGCGCCTGAAGAAGTCGCAGACCAACATCGAGTTCCTCATGCAGGTGCAGAAGACCACGCCGACCCCGAGCGGCGGGCGCGAGGACTGACAGATACGCCGGAAGGGCCGTTCCCCGGGGGAGCGGCCCTTCTGCTTCGCGGGGAGCCGATCGGGGCTAGGCTGCGACGCACACCGATCGAAGGGGGACGAGTGGCCCGGATCCTGGTCGCGGACGACGACGTCGACATCCGCGAGCTCGTGGAGTTCAAGCTGTCCACGCTCGGGCACGACGTCGTGGCGGTGTCCGACGGGGCGGCGGCGATCGACGCCTGCCAGGCCGAGCGGCCCGACCTCGCGGTGCTGGACGTCATGATGCCGGGTGTGTCCGGGCTCGATGCGATCCGCGCGATCCGGGCGGACCCGGCGCTGGCCGATCTCCCCGTCATCCTGCTCACCGCCCGGGCCCAGGAGTCCGACGTGGAGACGGGCTTCGACTCCGGTGCGGACGACTACATCACCAAGCCGTTCAGCCCCCGCGAGCTCGCCTCGCGGGTGCAGGCACTGCTCACCCGGTCCGGCTGAGCGACTGGCGCATTCCCGAGATCCCGGGAGTCCTCCGGCGGTACCCTGCCGCTGAGGGGGGTATGGCGTCATGGGTGGAGGGCGTCCGGTCGCGCGGCTGGTCTCGCCCGTCATCGTCCGTCTGGGGGCGATGGCGGCGGTGATGGCCCTCATCGCCGTGCTCGGAGTCGTGCTGTCGACGACCGCGGTCGACGACCTGACCCGGGAGCTCCAGCCGGCCGCCGCGGCGAACCAGAGCGTCTACCAGGACCTCACCGACATGTCGGCCGCCGTCGAGTCGTGGGGCGGCACCGGCACCAGGGCCGCCGCCGACGACTACGAGCAGGCGCTGGTCCGGCTGCCGGCGGACGAGCAGGCGGCGCGGCGGTTCGCCCAGGGCGACAGCGAGCTGGAGCTGCTGATGGTGCGCCAGGAGCGGGCCGCGGAGGAGTGGATCTCGACGTACGCCGCCCCGCGGATGAAGACCGACGGAGGGGAGCCCGCCCCGCCCCAGCAGGTGAAGACCGGGAGCCAGCTGTTCGACTCGATCCGGAGCGCGCACCAGGCCACGACCGAGGCCTTCGACAGCCGGGTCCGGGCGTCGAGCACCGCGGCGTCGTACCGCCTGAAGGGCACGATCCTGGCGGTGGTGCTGCTGGCGGCTGTCGCCTGGTGGCTGCTCTCGCGGTCGCGACGGAAGCTGATGTCCGAGCTGTCGCAGCCGCTGCTGGACCTCGAGAAGGTCGTGCAGCAGATGGCGAAGCACGACCACGAGGTGCGGGCCCGGCTGGCCGGGCCGAAGGAGGTGCAGGCGGTCGCGTCCGCGCTCAACGAGTTCGCCGACGCGCAGGGTCGGGCTCGAGCCGTCGAGGGACGGATCCAGAGCGAGCTGCGCAGCCTGGACACCGCGCGGGACGACTTCGTCTCGAACGTGTCGCACGAGCTGCGCACGCCGCTCACCACCATCGCCGGCTACCTGGAGCTGGTCGCCGAGGAGTTCGAGGACGACCTGCAGCCGCGTCACGAGCGGATGCTCGAGGCCACCCGCCGCAACGTCACCCGCCTCAAGACCCTCATCGACGACCTGCTCGCGCTCTCTCGCGCCGAGGGTCGAGCCTCCGAGATGGAGCCCGTCGACCTGGCGCTGCTGGTGCGCGAGGTCGTCACCGACATCCGGATCACCGCGGCCCGGCGCAACATCCACGTCGGCGTGGACACCCCCGAGGACGTCGTACCGGTGCTGGCCGACCGCGCGATGCTGCACCGGGCGTTCCTCAACCTGCTCACCAACGCGGTGAAGTTCAGCCACGACGGCGGCACCGTCGAGGTGGGGCTGCAGCGCTCCGGCGCGACCGTCGAGGTGACCATCGCCGACCACGGGATCGGCATCCCGGCCGCCGAGATCGACCGGCTGGGCACCCGCTTCTTCCGCGCCTCGAACGCCGTCTTCAACGAGATCGCCGGCACCGGCCTGGGCCTGCGCATCATGCAGACGATCATCGACAAGCACGACGGGGACGTCGTCATCGACTCCGTGGAGGGCCAGGGGACCACCGTCGCGGTACGCCTCACCCTGCACCCCGACCGGATGCCCGCCCCGCTGCCGCACGAGCTGCTCGCCGCCGAGGAGGCCGCGGCCGCCGCTGCGCACGCTCCCGAGCCCGAGATCGACCCCTCCGTGCCGCGGATCGTGCCGGCGTTCACGCGCCGGGTCTGACCCGCCTCCGGGCGTGACCGTCGTTGTCGGGTGCCGCTGGTCCACCAGGCGATGCAGGGAAGCCGTCACTTCCCCGGGCGTGCACACCGTGGGGAGTGCGGGCTCGCCCACGGACCATGGTGAACCGGTGGCAAGAGTGGCTGAAGTGGCTGCGCGGAGCCACCGACCCCGGAGCGCACCCCACCGTCCGGGCCCGAGGAACAACGCCGATTACCCCGGCGTTCTGACCCATGACACAATCGTGTGCTGGCTCCGGTTCACGCCACCTCGTAGGGAGGGGCGACCCGGCGGCCGAGGAGAGGACAGCATGAAGAAGGACATCCACCCGGAGTACGTCGAGACCCAGGTGACCTGCACCTGCGGCGCTCAGTTCACCACCCGCAGCACGGCCACGTCGGGCTCGATCCACGCCGACGTCTGCTCGCAGTGCCACCCGTTCTACACCGGCAAGCAGAAGATCCTCGACACCGGCGGCCGCGTCGCCCGCTTCGAGGCCCGCTACGCCAAGAAGGCTGCTGACGCCAAGAAGTAGCTGTCTCCGAGCGCCGGTTCCTGCCCACGGGGCAGGGCCGGCGCTCGTCTTCTGTCCGCAGTCGCCAGCAGGAGGGTCTCGATGTTCGAAGCCGTCGAGGGCATGCTCGCCGAGCACGCCGAGCTCGAGCAGCGCCTCGGCGCTCCCGAGACGCACGCGGACGCCCGGCTGGCCAAGCAGCTGAACCAGCGGTACGCCGCGCTCTCGTCGATCATCGGCGCCTGGCGCGAGCTGACCGGGCTGGTCGACGACGCCGAGGCGGCCCGCGAGCTCGCCGCCGAGGACCCGTCGTTCGCCGACGAGGCCGAGGCGCTGGAGCGGCGCCGTCACGGCGCCGAGGAGCGCCTGCGCCGGCTGCTGGTCCCGCGCGACCCGACCGACGACAAGGACGCGATCCTCGAGGTGAAGTCCGGGGAGGGCGGGGAGGAGTCCGCGCTGTTCGCGGGCGACCTGCTGCGCATGTACACCCGGTACGCCGAGGCGCGCGGCTGGAAGGTGGAGATCCTGGACGCCGCGGAGTCCGACCTGGGCGGCTACAAGTCGGTCACCGTCGCGGTGAAGGCCAAGGGCACCCCGCCGCCCGGCGAGGCGCCGTACGCACTGCTCAAGTTCGAGGGCGGCGTGCACCGCGTGCAGCGGGTGCCGGTCACCGAGTCGCAGGGCCGGGTGCACACCAGCGCCGCCGGCGTGCTCGTGCTGCCCGAGGCCGAGCAGGTCGACGTCCAGCTCGACGAGAACGACCTCCGGATCGACGTCTTCCGCTCCAGCGGCCCCGGCGGTCAGAGCGTCAACACGACGGACTCCGCGGTTCGGATCACGCACCTGCCGACCGGCATCGTCGTGAGCTGCCAGAACGAGAAGTCGCAGCTGCAGAACAAGGAGCAGGCACTCCGGATCCTGCGCTCACGGCTGCTCCAGGCAGCCCAGGAGACCGCCGACGCCGAGGCCGGCGAAGCCCGCCGCAGCCAGGTTCGCACCGTCGACCGGTCCGAGCGGATCCGCACCTACAACTTCCCCGAGAACCGGATCTCCGACCACCGGACCGGCTACAAGGCCTACAACCTCGACCAGGTCCTGGACGGCGACCTCCAGCCGGTGCTCGACTCGTGCGTCGAGGCCGACCTGGCTGCCCGGCTCGGCGCCCTCGAGCAGTGACCGAGCGCCGCGAGCTGCTCGCCGCCGCCACTGCGCAGCTGCGAGCGGCCGGGGTCGCGAGCCCCGAGCACGACGCGGCGGAGCTGCTCGCGCACGTGCTCGGCACCAGCCGCAGCCACCTGGCGCTGGTCGACGTCGTCACGCCCTCGACCGCGGAGGAGTACGCCGGCCTGGTGGACCGCCGCGCGCGCCGGGAGCCGCTCCAGCACCTGACCGGGGTCGCCTGGTTCCGCCACGTCGAGCTCGCGGTCGGTCCCGGTGTGTTCGTGCCCCGGCCGGAGACCGAGCTGCTGGCAGGGTGGGCGATCGAGCGGGCGGCCGAGGGGTCGGTCGTCGTGGACCTCTGCACCGGCTCCGGTGCGATCGCGAAGGCGGTGAAGGACGAGGTGCCGGGCGCCGAGGTCCACGCGGTCGAGCTGGACGAGTCGGCGTACGCCTGGGCCGAGCGCAACCTGGCCGGCACCGGCGTCGACCTGCGCCAGGGCGACTTCGCGACCGCGTTCGACGACCTGGCCGGCACGGTGGACGTGATCACCTGCAACCCGCCGTACGTCCCCCTCGAGGCGTGGGAGTCGGTGGCGCCCGAGGCGCGCGACCACGACCCGCACCTCGCCCTGTTCTCCGGCGCCGACGGCCTCGACGCGATCCGGGTCCTCGAGCACCGGGCCGGGGTGCTGCTGAGGCCCGGGGGAGTGGTCGGCTTCGAGCACGCCGACGTGCAGGGCGAGTCCGCCCCGGCGGTGTTCGCCGGGAGCGGCCGGTGGGTCGACGTACGCGACCACCGCGACCTGGCAGGTCGGCCACGCCACACGACCGCGCGACTGGCACGATGACCTCTGTGAGTGACCGATACCCCACCGGCACCGCGGAGGAGCGCGAGGAGGCCGTCGAGGCCGCCAGCCTCGCCGTGCAGCGCGGCGATCTCGTGGTGCTCCCGACCGACACCGTGTACGGCATCGGTGCCGACGCCTTCGACCCGGCCGCCGTTCGCGGCCTGCTGGCGGCCAAGGGGCGCGGCCGCGAGATGCCGCCGCCGGTGCTGGTCAGCGCGGTCACCACGCTCGACGCCCTCGCCACCCGGGTGCCGGGCTACGCCCGCGCCCTGGTCGAGGCGTTCTGGCCCGGTCCGCTCACCGTCGTGTGCCACCAGCAGACCTCGCTGCAGTGGGACCTCGGGGACACCCGCGGCACCGTCGCCGTCCGGATGCCCGACCACGAGGTCGCCCGCGAGATCCTCGAGCGCACCGGCCCGCTGGCGGTGAGCTCCGCGAACCGGACCGGCATGCCGGCCGCCACCGACGCCGACCAGGCCGAGGAGATGCTCGGTGACTCGGTCGCGGTCATCGTCGACGCCGGGGAGTCCCCGGGCGGCCAGGCCTCCACCATCATCGACTGCACCGGCACCGAGGGCCGGGTCCTCCGCCGCGGTGCGCTGTCCCTCGAGCAGCTGAACGTGGTGCTCGAGCCGCTGGGCGCCGCCCTCACGGACGAAGGCTGAGGCGTTGCGGGAGTACCTCCTCGTCTTCCTCGTCGCCGCAGCGGCGACCTACCTGCTCACGGTGATCGCGCGGGAGATCGCGCTGCGCACCGGCGCGGTGGCGAAGGTGCGCGACCGCGACGTCCACGCGGTGCCGATCCCCTACCTCGGCGGACTGGCCATGCTCGGCGGCCTGGTCGCGGCGTACGTCGTCGCCCGGCAGCTGCCGTTCCTGTCCCAGAGCGGCCCCCTGGTCTTCCGCGACGCCGGGATCGTGCTCGTGGCCGGTGCGCTGATCTGTGCGGTCGGGGTGCTCGACGACCTCTTCGAGCTGGACGCGTTCACCAAGCTCGGGGGCCAGGTGCTGGCCGCGGGCTTCCTCATCGCCTTCGGCATCCAGTACTACTTCTTTCCCGGCCCCGGCGACGTGCAGTACACGATCGACCCGGCGCAGCGCGCGCTGCTCACCGGCTTCATCGTCGTGGCGACCGTGAACGCCGTGAACTTCGTCGACGGGCTCGACGGCCTGGCGGCCGGCGTGGTCGGCATCGGCGCCGCGGCGTTCTTCGTCTACTGCTACCAGCTCTCCAGCTTCAACAACCTCTCCCTGGCGACCACCGGAGCCCTGCTGAGCGCAGCGCTCGCCGGCGCGTGCGCGGGCTTCCTGCCCCACAACTTCCATCAAGCGCGGTTGTTCATGGGGGACAGCGGGTCGATGCTGATCGGCCTGGTGCTCTCGGCCAGCTCGGTCACGCTCACCGGCCAGTTCTCGCCGAGCCAGATCACCGAGGGCGCGGCAGGCTCCCAGGCGAGCCTGCTGCCCACGCTGCTGCCCCTGCTGCTGCCGATCTCGATCCTCGTCGTCCCGATCCTCGACCTGATGCTCGCGGTCGTGCGCCGCACCCGGGCCGGCCGCTCGCCGTTCGCCCCGGACAAGCAGCACCTGCACCACCGGCTCCTCGAGATCGGCCACTCCCATCGCCGCGCCGTGCTGATCATGTGGATGTGGGCCGCCCTGGTCGCCTTCGGCACGGTGCTGATCAGTCTCTACAGCGACGAGGCGTCGATGTGGCTCGCGCTGGCGGTGCTCGCCGCGCTCACCATCGGCGCGACGTTCCTGCTGCCCAAGCTGCACCGTCCGAGGGCGGCGCTCGCGGAGGAGTGAGCACACCCCGGTTTCGAGGGTCCCGAACGCTTGTGCTAACTTTCACAAGCACCGCCCGACACGACGACAGAACGGCCGCCGACCATGACGACCGCGACGATCCGGACCCCGGTCCCGCCCCTGGTCAGGGGCGCGTCGGGCTGTGGTAGTTTCGCGCAGTCGCCGGTTGACGACAGGTGGGCCACTTCCCGTGCCCGCCTCCCCGGCGTGTTCTTCCCTGCCAACAAATGTGCCGATGACGCTTCCGAAGAATGGGACCTGGGTGGATGGCCGATGAGCGCTCCGATGCCGGTCTGCGAGGCCGTGACCTCGTCGGCCTCGGGGGCCTGCTCGCCGGTGCCGTCATCGCCGGTCTCGTCATCGGCTACCTCGTCGACCAGGCGGCCGGCACCTCGCCCGTCTTCGTCCTGGTCGGCATCGGCCTGGGCATCCTCGCCGGCTGCGCCGGCTTCGTCGTCAAGGTCCGTGCCGCCCTTCGGGGGTGAGCCCCGGTGAGCACGATCGAGACGAGCACGGAGACGAGCACCGAGATGAGCACCGAGATGAGCGAGCCCACCCAGCCGGGCACGGCGTCGGTCTGGCGCGTGGTCAGGGACCAGCGCAAGATCGGTGGCGTCGCAGTCGGCCTGATGGTCGCCAGCTTCTGGATCGTCGGCCAGCTCGGCGAGTGGCGGCTGGCCGGCTGCATCGCCGGCGGCGTCCTCTTCGGCCTGGTCAACCACCTGGCCACCGAGTACTGGCTGCTGAAGACGATCACGTCCGGTGAGCAGCCCACCCGCAACCAGATGGTGATGTCCACGGTGGTCCGGCTGACGGTCCTCACGGTGGTCGCCGTCGGCGTCGCCGTGGTGTTCTGGCCCGACGGCATCGGCCTGCTGCTCGGCCTCGCCATCTTCCGGCTCATCGCCCTGGTGATGACCACGATCCCGCTGCTGAAGGAGCTGAAGAATCCATGACCGGCCTGCTGCCGCTGTCGTCGTCGGACATCACGATCGGCGAGCACAAGACCGTCGTGTGGCTCGGGATGACGTTCAACATCGACACGATCATCTCGACGCTCGTGGCGGGCGGCCTCGTGCTGCTGCTCGGCTTCTGGGTGGTCCGGCAGATGAAGAGGACCACCGAGGACCACGTCCCCACCAAGACCCAGATGCTGTGGGAGGCGGTCGTCGGCGAGGTGAACAAGCAGGTCGAGGACAACCTCGGCAAGGTGCACCCGTTCGTCGCACCGCTCGCGATCTCGCTGTTCTTCTTCATCCTGTTCGCGAACTGGCTCGAGCTGCTCCCGACCGAGCTCAACCACGACACGCACCTGCTCCCGGCACCGACCGCGGACACGAACCTGACCTACGCCCTCGCCGCGGTCACGATGCTCAGCGTGTGGACCTACGGCATCCGCCAGAAGGGCTGGAAGGGCTACTTCCGGCACTTCGCCGAGCCGTTCCCCGTGCTGCTGCCGCTCAACATCCTCGAAGAGCTGATCAAGCCGATCACCCTCGCGCTCCGGCTCTTCGGCAACATCTTCGCCGGCGGCATCATGCTCGCGCTGATCGGCCTGATCCCGATCTACGCGCTCTGGGCGCCGAACCTGCTCTGGAAGGCGTTCGACGGCGTCATCGGCGTCATCCAGGCCTTCATCTTCGCGCTCCTGACCGTGCTCTACTTCGCGATGGCCGGTGCCGGCCACGAGGAGCACGAGATCCACGAGAAGTACGAGGACGAGCAGCGCGAGAAGCAGGCCCGCGAGGCCGCCCCCGCACCAGCGCACTGACCCAGGTGGTCGGGCGTTCACAGAGGTAACCGATGCGCCACTCCCCGGCGCGAAATCAAGGAGAGAAGTTCAATGGCAGCAGTTCAGGGATCCGACATCACCCTCGCCGGTGCCTTCATCGGTGGTGGCATCGCCCTCGCCGGTGGCGCGATCGGTGCCGGTATCGGTGACGGCCTGGCCGGTTCGTCGTACATCGAGGGTGTCGCCCGTCAGCCGGAGGCCCAGGGCCGCCTGCAGACGATCTTCTTCCTGACGGTGGGTCTGGTCGAGGCGATGTTCTTCATCAACCTCGCGTTCATGGCGCTCTTCGTCTTCGTCCTCGGCTGACCTGGGGCCCCCGCCCCGTCCGTTACGAAGAAACAAAGGAACCCAACGATGGCAAGCGTTGCGATCACTCCCATGGAGAGCAACTTCCTCGTACCGAACGCCACGTTCTTCGTGGAGCTGGCGGCGTTCTTGCTGCTGCTGTTCCTGCTGGCCAAGTACGTCATCCCGCCGATCAACCGCGCGATGACGGCTCGCCAGGAGGCGATCCGCGCAGAGTTCGCCGAGCTCGACGAGGCCAAGTCCGAGGCCCACGCGGCCGAGGAGGAGTTCAAGTCGCAGATCGCCGACGCGCGCCACGAGGCCGCGCGGATCCGCGAGGAGGCGCGCGAGCAGGGCGCCCAGATCATCGCGGAGATGCGGGAGCAGGCGAACACCGAGGCCGCTCGGATCGTCGAGCACGCCCACGCGCAGATCGAGGCGGACCGCAAGGCCGCGATGGCGCAGCTGCGCAGCGAGGTCGGCATGCTCGCGACCACGCTCGCCGGCCGGATCGTCGGGGAGTCCCTCGACGACGACGTCCGCCAGACCCGGGTGGTCGACCGGTTCCTGACGGAGCTGGAAGGCGCCAGCTGATGGATCTGCGAGGAGCATCGGCCGACTCCCTCCGGGAGCTCAGCACCGAGCTCGACAGCGCCCTCCGGGCGGGTTCGCACGCGGACCAGGTGGCCGGTGAGCTGTTCACCGTCGCCCAGCTGCTGCGCGACGAGCCGGCGCTGCGCCGCGTCGCCAGCGACGCCTCGCTGCCGGCGGAGCCCAAGCAGGGCCTGGTCACCCAGGTCCTCGACGGCAAGGTCGACGCTCTCACCCTGGGAGTGGTCGTGAAGGCGGCCGGCCTGCGGTGGACCTCGAGCCGGGACCTCGCGGACGCCCTGGAGCGCCTCGGCGAGCTGACGGTCGTCATGTCGGTCGGCAGCGACGCCGACAAGCTCGCCGACGAGATCTTCGCCCTCAGCGGCATGGTCACGGGCCACCCCGAGCTGCGCGACGCGCTCTCGAACCCGGCCCGCGACCGAGCGGACAAGGAGGCGCTGCTCGACGACGTGCTCGGCGGCAAGGTCCTCCCGGCGACGCTCGCGCTGGCGAAGCAGTCGCTGGCCGGCACCTACCGGACCGTGACCGCGGCGCTCGAGAACTACCGCAAGGTGGCGGCGGACGCCAAGGGCGAGTACGTCGCCACGGTGCGCGTCGTCGCCCCGCTCAGCGACGACGACCGCAAGCGCCTGACCCGGGCGCTCGGCCAGCAGTACGGCCGCGAGATCCACGTCAACGAGATCGTCGACCCGACGGTCCTCGGCGGCATCCGCGTCGAGATCGGTGACGACGTGATCGACGGCACCGTGTCCAGCCGCCTCGACGACGCCCGGCGCAAGCTGGTCGGCTGACCGCGGTCCCGACGAGCTCGACCACCGATTCAGACTTCAGAAGAGACAAGAGAGTAGGGACAACGATGACGGAGCTTTCGATCCGTCCGGAGGAGATCCGCGACGCACTCCAGAAGTACGTCGCGGACTACCAGCCCGAGGCGGCCAGCAAGGAAGAGGTCGGCACCGTCGCCCAGACGGCGGACGGCATCGCGCGCGTCAGTGGCCTGCCGTCGGCGATGGCCAACGAGCTCCTGGAGTTCGAGGACGGCACGCTCGGCATCGCCCTGAACCTCGACACCCGCGAGATCGGTGTCGTCGTCCTCGGCGACTTCGACAAGATCGAGGAGGGCCAGGCGGTCCGCCGTACCGGCGAGATCCTCTCGGTCCCCGTGGGTGACAACTTCATGGGTCGCGTCATCGACCCGCTCGGGACCCCGATCGACGGCCTCGGCGAGATCCAGTCCGACACCCGTCGTGCCCTGGAGATCCAGGCTCCGACGGTGATGCAGCGCAAGTCGGTGCACGAGCCGCTCGCGACCGGCATCAAGGCGATCGACTCGATGACCCCGATCGGCCGCGGCCAGCGCCAGCTGATCATCGGTGACCGTGCGACCGGCAAGACCACGATCGCCATCGACACGATCATCAACCAGAAGCAGAACTGGGAGTCGGGCGACCCGACCAAGCAGGTCCGCTGCATCTACGTCGCGATCGGTCAGAAGGGCTCGACCATCGCCTCGGTGCGTGGCGCCCTCGAGGAGGCCGGCGCGCTCGAGTACACCACCATCGTCGCCTCGCCGGCGTCGGACAGCGCGGGCTTCAAGTACCTCGCGCCGTACACCGGCTCGGCCATCGGCCAGCAGTGGATGTACGACGGCAAGCACGTCCTGATCATCTTCGACGACCTGACCAAGCAGGCCGAGGCCTACCGCGCCGTGTCGCTGCTGCTGCGCCGCCCGCCGGGCCGCGAGGCCTACCCGGGCGACGTCTTCTACCTGCACAGCCGGCTGCTCGAGCGCTGCGCGAAGCTCTCCGACGACCTCGGTGCGGGTTCGATGACCGGCCTGCCGATCATCGAGACCAAGGCGAACGACGTGTCGGCGTACATCCCGACCAACGTCATCTCGATCACCGACGGCCAGATCTTCCTGCAGTCGGACCTGTTCGCGGCCAACCAGCGCCCGGCGATCGACGTCGGTGTGTCGGTGTCCCGCGTGGGTGGTGCGGCGATGACCAAGGCGATGAAGGCCGTGACCGGCTCGCTCAAGGTCGACCTCGCGCAGTACCGCGCGATGGAGGCCTTCGCGATGTTCGCGTCCGACCTCGACGCCGCCTCGCGCCAGCAGCTGGACCGCGGCCAGCGCCTGATGGCGCTGCTCAAGCAGCCGGCGTACTCGCCGTACCCGCTCGAGGAGATGACCGTCTCGCTCTGGATCGGCACCAGCGGCCGGCTCGACCGCGTGCCGACCGAGGACGTGCTGCGGTTCGAGCGCGAGTTCCTCGACTACCTGCGCCGCTCGCACGACGGCATCCTCTCGACGATCCGCGAGTCCCAGAAGTTCGAGGACGACACGGAGCAGTCGCTCGCGGGCGCCTACGACTCCTTCCTCGACCAGTTCGAGACCTCCGAGGGCGGCTCGATCAAGGTCGGCAACGAGCCCCAGGCCGAGGCGCTGGAGGACGAGGACGTCGAGCAGGAGCAGATCGTCAAGCAGAAGAGGTCCTGAACCATGGCTCTCTCGGTGCGCGAGTACCGGGCGCGGATCAGGTCGACGGAGTCGATGAAGAAGATCACCCGTGCCATGGAGCTCATCGCCGCGTCCCGGATCATCAAGGCGCAGCAGCGGGCGCAGTCGGCAGCGCCGTACGCCCGCGAGCTGACCCGTGCGGTCTCGGCCGTGGCGACGTACTCCAACGTCGACCACCCGCTGACGCGGGAGCCGGAGGACCCCAAGCGGGCTGCCGTGCTCATCGTGACCAGCGACCGCGGCCTGGCCGGCGCCTACTCCTCGAGCGTGCTCAAGGAGGCGGAGCGGCTCGCGGAGAAGCTCCGGAGCGAGGGCAAGGAGATCGACACCTACATCTGCGGCCGCAAGGGCGAGGCGTACTACAAGTTCCGTGGTCGCCCCGTCGTGCAGACGTGGACCGGGTTCTCCGACCAGCCGTCGTACGACGCGGCCCACGAGATCGGCAAGGCCCTGATCGAGGCGTTCCTCGCCGAGGACGGCGAGCACGCGGTGGACGAGGTCCACGTCGTCTTCACGCGCTTCCGCTCCATGCTGGTGCAGGAGCCGACCGACGTGCGGCTGCTGCCGCTGGAGGTCGTGGAGGGTGAGGAGCGACCCGACTCGGCCGAGGTGCTGCCGCTCTACGAGTTCGAGCCGTCGCCGGAGGCGGTCCTGGACGGGCTGCTCCCGCAGTACGTCCAGAGCCGGATCTTCTTCGCGCTGCTGCAGGCCGCGGCCTCCGAGCTCGCCGCCCGTCAGAAGGCGATGAAGTCCGCCACGGACAACGCCGACGAGCTCATCAAGAAGTACACCCGTATTGCCAACCAGGCCCGCCAGGCCGGCATTACCCAGGAAATCAGCGAGATCGTCGGTGGCGTCAACGCGCTGGCCGACGCCAACGCCGGGAATGAGTGAGAGACATGACTGCCACTGTTGAAGAGACCACGGAGACCGGCGCGGCTGGAGTCGGCCGGATCGCCCGGGTCATCGGCCCGGTCGTCGACATCGAGTTCCCCCTGGACTCGATGCCGGAGATGTACAACAAGCTCGAGACCGAGCTGGAGCTGGGCGGCGAGAAGTCCGTCCTGGCCCTCGAGGTCGCGCAGCACATCGGCGACGGCATGGTCCGCGCCATCTCGCTGCGCCCGACCGACGGCCTGGTCCGCGGCGCGCAGGTGACCGACACCGGTGGCCCGATCACCGTGCCGGTCGGCGACGCGACGCTCGGCCACGTGTTCAACACCCTCGGCGACTGCCTCAACCTCGAGGAGGGCGAGACGCTCGACGTCAAGGAGCGGTGGGGCATCCACCGCAAGGCGCCGGCGTTCGACCAGCTCGAGTCCAAGACGCAGATGTTCGAGACCGGCATCAAGGTCATCGACCTGCTGACGCCGTACGTGCAGGGCGGCAAGATCGGCCTCTTCGGTGGTGCCGGCGTCGGCAAGACCGTGCTCATCCAGGAGATGATCGCGCGCGTCGCGAAGGACCACGGTGGTGTGTCGGTGTTCGCCGGTGTCGGCGAGCGCACCCGTGAGGGCAACGACCTGATCGTCGAGATGGAGGAGGCCGGCGTCATCGGCCAGACCGCCCTCGTCTTCGGCCAGATGGACGAGCCGCCGGGCACCCGCCTGCGGGTCGCGCTGTCCGCCCTGACGATGGCGGAGTACTTCCGTGACGTGCAGAGCCAGGACGTGCTGCTGTTCATCGACAACATCTTCCGGTTCACCCAGGCCGGCTCCGAGGTCTCCACGCTGCTCGGCCGGATGCCGTCCGCGGTGGGCTACCAGCCCAACCTCGCCGACGAGATGGGCACGCTCCAGGAGCGGATCACGTCGACGCGCGGCCACTCGATCACCTCGATGCAGGCGATCTACGTGCCCGCCGACGACTACACCGACCCGGCGCCGGCGACCACGTTCGCGCACCTGGACGCGACCACCGAGCTCTCGCGCGAGATCGCGTCGCTCGGCATCTACCCGGCCGTGGACCCGCTGACCTCGACGTCGCGGATCCTGTCGGCCGAGTACATCGGCCAAGCGCACTACGACTGCGCGATCCGGATCAAGCAGATCCTGCAGCGCAACAAGGAGCTCCAGGACATCATCGCGATCCTCGGTGTCGACGAGCTCTCCGAAGAGGACAAGATCATCGTGTCCCGCGCTCGTCGCATCCAGCGGTTCCTGTCGCAGAACACCTACGTCGCCAAGCAGTTCACCGGCATCGAGGGCTCGACGGTCCCCGTCGGCGACACGATCGAGGCGTTCAACAAGATCGCGGACGGCGACTACGACCACGTGGCCGAGCAGGCCTTCTTCATGTGCGGCGGTCTGGACGACGTCGAGAAGAAGTGGGCCGAGATCCAGAAGACCCTCTGATGGCTGACAACGACCAGCTGCAGGTCGAGCTCGTCGCGGCCGACCGGACCGTGTGGTCCGGTCAGGCCACGATGGTCGTCGCCAAGACGGCGGACGGTGACATCGGCGTACTGCGCAACCACATGCCGGTGCTCTCCCTGCTCGTCGACGGGGTCGTCGAGATCACGCCGGTCGACGGCGACAAGCTGTTCGCCGCCGTCGACGGCGGCTTCCTGTCGGTCGCGCACAACCGCGTCTCGGTGCTGTCGCAGCACGCGGTCCTCTCCGCGGAGATCGACGTCGACGCAGCGCGCTCGGAGCTGGAGTCGGCCGGGTCCGACTCCGACGACGAGGACGCCGCGGTCCGCGCCCGGCGCGCCGACGCCCGGATCCGGGCGGTCGAGCGCGCGTCCTGATCCACCGCTGATCCGCCGCTGATCCACCGCTGATCCACCGCTGACCCGTCGTCCGTCCGGCGCCGGGGTGCCGCTAAGGTGTGCACCCCGGGCTGGATGGAGGCATGGATGCCGGTGTGGCAGTGGCTGCTCGACGCGGCCGGCGTGCTGCTCGGTGTCGTCCTGCTCTTCGGCCTGGGCCTGATCGTCCGCCGCCGCCTGCTGTCCCGCCACGGCGGCACCTTCGAGCTCAGCTACCGCGTCCGGTCTGTCAAGACCGGGCGCGGTTGGCTTCTCGGCCTCGGCCGCTACTCCGGGGAGTCCCTGGAGTGGTTCCGCTACTTCTCGCTCTGGCCGCGGCCGAAGCGGGTGCTCCAGCGCTCGCGGCTGACGTTCGCCGGACGCCGGGACCCCGAGGGGCCCGAGCAGATGTCGCTCTACCCCGACCACGTCGTCATCTCGTGCACGACGCCAGCCGGTCCCGTGGAGCTGGCCATGTCCGAGGGGTCGCTGATGGGCTTCCAGTCGTGGCTCGAGGCCGGGCCGCCCGGGACCGATTGGACCCGCGGCCCCCGCTGACGCCGAGTCGGCGCAGTCTCAGCTGAGACTGCGCCGACTCGGCGTCGGGGCACGCGTCAGGCAGTGGTCGCGCCGTCCTCGTGGAGCCGGGGGACCCGGTGGTTCGCCGCGAAGAGGCCGTGCGGGTCGACGGCGCTGCGGATCCCGGTCAGCTGGGTCCACACGTCCGCGCCGTAGATCGACCGGGCGTCGACCGGGTTCTCGGCGAAGTTGGCGTACTGGCGGCCGTTGTCGAACGGCGCGAGCGCCTCGCTCAGCCGCACCGCGTCGGCGTGCGCCTGGGCGCCCATCTCCGGGGTGGCCGCAATGCCGCCGCCGAAGCTGAGGAACTGCGCGTCGAGCCGGTTCAGCACGCCGCCACCCTCGTGGGGACGGCCGAGCGCCCCACCGAGCTGCCGCAGCTCGGCCATCAGCAGCGAGGTGGTCGCGTCCGGGCCGACGGCGCCGATGAACGCGTCCACGGCGGCGTCCGGGAAGGACCCGAGCATGACCGAGTCCGAGGCGAACGGCGCCCCGCCCTCCGGGTCCATGTGCAGCCGGACCAGCGACTTGGCGGGCACCCGGGCGAAGGTGTCCATGAACGGGTGCAGTGCACGCAGGCCGGCGAGCAGCTCCTCGCCGCGCTCGTCCGAGCCGAGCACCGCGCCGTCGATGACGACCAGCTCCTGGCCGCGCAGGAACTCCGGCAGGTCCGGCATCTCCGGGAGCCGCATCGCGCGGAAGGAGGTGGTGACCTCGTCCGGCGCGCCTGGCGCCCAGGCGGCCCAGTCGCGCAGCACCGGCTCGATGTCCTTCAGGTTCCACATCAGCATGCCGGCGTAC
Source organism: Nocardioides sp. URHA0032 (assembly GCF_000620645.1). Taxonomy (GTDB): domain Bacteria; phylum Actinomycetota; class Actinomycetes; order Propionibacteriales; family Nocardioidaceae; genus Nocardioides. Next base: position 43,863 of record NZ_JIAV01000021.1, read on the forward strand.
GCCGTCTGGATGTCGAACATCTTGAACTCGAGAGCCGTGACGACCCCGAAGTTGCCGCCGCCGCCACGGACCGCCCAGAACAGCTCGCGGTTGTTCTCGGCGTCCGCGCGGACCAGGGTGCCGTCGGCGATCACGATCTCGACCGCGGTCAGGCTGTTGGTGGCCAGGCCGAGCCGGCGGGCGTACCAGCCGATGCCGCCGCCGAGCGAGTAGCCGGCGATGCCGACGTCGGGGGAGGAGCCGTGCAGGACGGCGCGTCCGTGGGCGGCGGCCGCGTCGACTGCGGGCTCCCAGATGGTGCCGCCCTCGACCCGCACGATGCCGCGGACCGGGTCGGCGATGGCGGAGGACATCTCGCTCGTGCGCACGATGACCACGTCGGCGAGGCCCTGGGCGGCCAGCGGGCCGGCGTTGTGGCCGGTGCTCTGCGGGGCGACCCGGAGGCCGCACTCGGCGGCGAGGCGGACGACGGTGGCGACCTCCGCGGCGGTGCGCGGAACCGCGACGGCGGCCGGGCGCTGGTCGACCGCGAAGTTCCACGCGACGCGAGCGGCGTCGTAGCCGGGGTCGCCGGGGACGTGCACGCGGCCGTCGAGGAGGCCGCGGAAGGTGTCGGCGGCGGTGGCGGTCCTCTGGGTGTCGAGGTCGATGGTCATGTGGTGACTCCTGGTTCGGTGTGACTCGTTGGGTCTGGTCGGTGGGATGACCATGCAGGTCACGACTTGGAGTCGGCTTCGAGCCGACTTGGAGCCGGTTCGGGAGCGGAGGCGGCCGCGGCTCCCTACGCTGTGCCCGTGGAGGTGTCCGTCCTCGGTCCGATCGAGGTCAGCCTGGCGGGAGCGCCCGTCGATCTCGGTACGCCGAAGCAGCGGGCGCTGGTCGCCGCGCTCGCGCTGTCGCGGGGGTGGCCGGTGTCGGTCGACGCGATCGTGGACCTGCTGTGGGACGACTCGCCGCCACCGGGGGTGACGGCGACGCTGCAGGCCTACGTGTCCCAGCTGCGCCGCGTGCTCGAGCCGGACCGGCAGCGGCGGGCGCCCGCGACCGTGCTGGTCACCGTCGCTCCCGGGTATGCGCTGCGGGTGCCCGACGAGAGCGTCGACGCCCACCGCTTCGAGCAGGCCGTGACCACCGCGCACCGCACCCTCCAGCCGCTCGGGTGGGGCCGCTCGCCGCTCGACGAGGGACGGCTGACCGCGGTGGTCGCTGCCCTCGACGAGGCGCTGGCGAGCTGGCGGGGCACGCCGTACGGCGAGCTCGGGGACGCCGACAGCGCGGTGGCCGAGCGGGCGCGGCTCGAGGAGCTGCGGCTGATCGGCCTGGAGGACCGGGCCGTGGGCGGGCTTGCCCTCGGCCGCCACGCCACCGTCGCCGCGGAGCTCGAGGCGCTGACCGCCGCGCATCCGCTGCGGGAGCGGATGTGGGCGCTCCGGGCCCTCGCCCTGACCCGCTCGGGCAGGCAGGCCGACGCGCTGGACGTGCTGCGCCGGGTGCGCGAGGTGCTCGACGAGGAGCTCGGCCTGGAGCTGTCGGCCGAGCTGCGCGATCTCCAGACAGCGGTGCTGCGCCAGGACCCCGGTCTCGACTGGGTGGCGCCCGACGCCGGCAGCACGCCGGCGGTGGCCGTTCCCCCGGCGCCCGCCCCGGCCGTCCACCCCGCGGCCGAGCAGGTCGCGCCGTGGCCGATGGTCGGCCGGGACGCCGAGCTGGCGTCCCTCCTCGAGCTGGTCGGGGCGGCCGAGCGGGGCGCGCCGGCGTACGCCGTCATCACCGGCGACCCGGGCATCGGCAAGTCACGGCTGGCGGCCGAGCTGGTGGTCCGCGCCCGGCACCGGGGACTCCGCGTGCTGGTCGGACGCTGCTCCCAGGACGACGGCGCCCCGCCGCTGTGGCCCTGGAAGACGGTGCTCGACGGGCTCGGCGCGAGCCTGCTCGACGAGGCGCCGGCCGACGAGGGCGAGGGTGGCCAGTTCCGCGCCTGGGAGCGGATCGCGGACACGATCCGTGCCGCCGCGCAGGAGCAGCCCACGGTGGTCGTCCTCGACGACCTGCACTGGGCCGACACCTCGTCGCTGCGCGTCCTCCGGCTGCTCGTGGAGACCACCGACCAGGCCCGCCTGATGCTGGTGACCACGTGGCGCGCGCACCCCGAGCCGTCGGGCGCGCTCGCGGACGTGGCCGAGACGCTGGCCCGGATGCACGCGCTCCGGCTCCAGCTCTCGGGCCTGCCGCCGACCGACGCGGCGTCGGTCTTCGAGAGTGTCACGAGCCGTGGGCTCGACGCCGCCGAGGCTGCCGCGCTGCGCGACCGCACCGACGGCAACCCGTTCTTCCTGGTCGAGCTGGCCCGGCTGGCGGGGGAGCGGGGAGCACCGGGCGACGAGCTGCCGACCGCGGTCGCCGACGTGATCAACCGCCGGTTGCTCCGGCTGCCGGAGCAGACCGTGGCCGCGCTCCGGGCTGCGGCGGTCATCGGCCGGCAGTTCGACACCCCGACCCTGGCGACCGTCACCGGCATCGACGAGGACGACCTGCTCGACGTGGTCGAGCCCGCCCAGGCCGCGGGGCTGGTGCGGGAGGACGGCATCGACCGGTACCTGTTCGCGCACGCCCTGGTCCGCGACACCCTCCGCTCCGGGATGAGCGCGAGTCGTCGCGCCCGGGCGCACGCCCGGGTCGCCGACGCGCTCACCGGCGTGCCGGGTCGCGAGACCGAGGTGGCGCGGCACTGGCACGAGGCCGGCCCGTCGTACGGCGACCGGGCCTGGCGCTCCGCCGTGGAGGCCGCAGCGGTGGCGCGCCGGTTCTACGCCTACGACCAGGCGGCCGAGCTGCTGGAGGGCGCGCTCGTGTCGCTGGACACCGACGGGCAGGCGACCCTGCGCGACCGGTACGACGTGCTGATGGCGCTGATCGAGGCGTACCGCTGGGCGGCACAGCTGCCCGACCTGGTCGCGACGGTGGAGCAGGCGATCGAGGTCGGCAAGCAGCTGCGCGACCCCGAGGCCGTCGCCCGCGCCGCGATCGCGACGACCGAGGGCGTGCTGTGGCGCTCCGGTCCGCCGGGCGACGTCAACGAGGAGGTCGTCGGCGCCCTGCGCGGCAGCCTGGACCGGCTGCCCGCGGACGACAGCGACCTGCGCTGTCGCACCATGCTGGCGCTGGCCAACGAGCTCTACGACACGGTCTCCTGGGAGGAGCGCCGCGCGCTCTGCGACGAGGGCCTGGCGATGGCCCGGCGCCTCGACGACCCGCTGCTCCTGATGTTCGCCTGCCAGGTCGTGTTCGTCGCGCTGTGGACGGCCGACACCGCGGTCGAGCGCGTCGCGCTGGTCCGGGAGGCCCGGGACCTGGCCCGGTCGACGCGGAACGAGCGCGCGTACGTCGTCTGTGCGACCCTGCACGCCGCCGTGCTCAGCGAGGTCGGGCGGACCGAGGAGATGTGGCGGGCGATCGAGGAGGCCCGGTCGGCGGCGCAGCAGCAGCGGATCGCGTTCGGCGAGCTGGTCCTCGGTGGGCTGGAGATCCCGTGGCACGCGATGGCCGGCCGGTTCGAGGAGTGCGAGCGGTTGCTCGGTGAGCTGCAGGAGCTGGGCAGCCGGCTCTCGCACCACAACGTCGACGAGAGCATGGCCGCCGCCCTGCTCGCGATCCGGCTGTGGCAGGGCCGACCCAGCGAGATGGTGCCGGTGCTGGACGGGTTCGACGCCACGCCGTACCCCTTCGGCGCGAGCGTCGCGGTGTACCTGTGGCGGGCCGGTGAGCACGACAACGCACGCCAGGTGTATGCCGAGCGCGGTGCGCCCCTCGACCACGACAACGACATCTCGCTGCTCGCGTGGGCGCACGCGGCGGAGCTGTCGCTCTACCTCGGCGAGCCCGCCCTCGCCGCGGGGGCGTACGCGAAGCTCGCGCCCCTCGCGGGACTCAACACCTGCGCCGGCTCCTCGCTCGCCCTCGGTCCGGTGGACTCCTACCTGGCCCTGGCCGCGGCCGCGACGGGGGAGCGCGAGCTCGCGGCGAAGCACGCCGAGGACGCGCTCGCGCTTGCCGACGCCTGGGACGTCCCGCTCGTGGCGGCGTGGCTCCGGGGCCTGCGCGAGGAGCACGGCTTCTAGGTCCGGGCCCACCATCTGGACCGGTCAAGAGCGGGTTTGGAGGGAGGCCCGTGATCGGCGAGGCTGGGGCGGTGCCGTCCCTGCTCCACACCCGCAACGCCGTTGCCGCGAGCTTCGCGCTGAACGGGTTCTGCTTCGCCACCCTGGTCTCCCGGCTGCCCGACATTCGCAGCGGCCTGGACCTCGACAACGGCGCCCTCGGCCTGCTGCTGCTCTCGATCTCCCTCGGCTCCGTCGTCGCGCTGCCCCTGAGCGGGCGGCTCATCGACCGGCTCGGTGCGACCGCGGTGACCCGCCTCGGCGCGATCCTGGTCGCGGGCGGGCTGACGGTCGCGGCCGTCGGCGTCGTCAGCGACCTCGTGCTGCTCACCGCGCTCGGCCTGCTCGTCGACGGTGTGGGCACGGCCGTCTGGGATGTGTCGATGAACGTCGAGGCCGCGGAGGTCGAGCGGCAGCTGGGGCGCACGATCATGCCGCGGTTCCACGCGGGCTGGAGCCTCGGCACGTTCACCGGCGCGGCGATCGGCGTGCCGATGGCTGCCGTGCACGCCCCGCTGCTCCTCCACATCCCGGCGTTCGCGGTGCTCGCCGCGGCCGCGACCTGGCGGGCTGCCGGCACCTACCTCCCGCCGGTCGCCACCCACGAGGAGCGGCAGGCCGTCGCGTGCTCCCCGTGGCGGGAGCCCCGCACGCTGGCCATCGGCGTCATGGTGCTTGCGTTCGCGCTCTCGGAGGGAGCCGCCAACGACTGGCTCTCGCTCGCGCTCATCGACGGCTACGACGTACGCCACTGGGTCGGCGTCGCCGGCTTCGCGCTGTTCGTCAGCTCGATGATGGCCGGCCGGCTCTACGGGCCGGTCGTGCTCGACCGGTTCGGCCGGGCACCGGTGCTGTGGGGCTGCTCGGCCGCGGCCTTCGCGGGCATCCTGCTCGTCGTCTTCGGCGGCGCCGTGGTCCCGGTCGCGATCGGCATCGTCGTGTGGGGCCTGGGGGCGTCCCTGGGCTTCCCGGTCGGCATGAGCGCCGCCGCCGACGACCCGCTCCGCGCGGCCCGACGGGTCAGCGTGGTGTCGACGATCGGCTACTCGGCGTTCCTCGCCGGCCCGCCCTTCCTCGGCCTGCTCGCCGACCACGTCGGGACGCTGCGGACCCTGCTGGTCATCGCCGCCCTGATGGTCCCCGCCGCGGTCACCGTCTTCGCGGCGCGGGAGCGGCAGCGAGTGTCCCGCTGAGGGCCGTGGTCCGCTCCTAGCGTTCGCCTCCCGGCACCCACAGCACGTCGCCGTTCTCGCGATTCGCGTGCCGGGCCAGGATGAAGAGCAGGTCGGAGAGCCGGTTCAGGTAGGTGATCGCCAGGGGGTTCATCGAGGACCCGTGCACCTCGAAGGCCGCCCAGGCCGAGCGCTCGGCCCGCCGGACGACCGTGCGCGCGACGTGCAGCAGGGCGGCGCCCGGCGTACCCCCGTTGAGGATGAAGGAGCGCAGCGTCGGCAGGTGCTCGTTGTACTCGTCGCACCAGCCCTCGAGCCGGTCGACGTACGCCTGCTCGATCCGCAGGGGCGGGTACTCCGGGTCGGGGACGACCGGGGTGCAGAAGTCGGCGCCGACGTCGAACAGGTCGTTCTGCACGGTGGTGAGCACCCGCACCACGTCCTCGGCCAGCCCGCCGCTCGCCAGCGCCAGCCCGATCTGCGCGTTCGCCTCGTCGACGTCGGCGTACGCCGCGAGCCGCAGGTCGGTCTTGCGGGTCACGCTCATGTCGCCCAGCCGGGTCTCCCCGCCGTCGCCGGTGCGCGTGTAGATCCGGGTGAGGTTGACCATGACGGGAGCGTAGCCGGGACCGGACCGCCCGGCGGGTACGCCGGCGCCACCGGACGCGACACGGCGGATTTCCCGATCGGGCGACGCAACCGATCGGAGGTCCACGGCGTCATAGTGGTTGACAGGCAACCATCGGCAGATGGAGCGACCGGGGCGTCTCATGGCCCCGGAGGACGGGGGCAGCAGCCATGGAGATCATCACCGACGGACCGATCCTCCTGCTCGACGGCGACTTCGACGTGCGCAGCACGTGGGAGGTCCGCACCGCGATCTACGACCTTCTCGAGGGCCACGACCAGGACGTCGTCGTCGACCTCACCGGCGTGACCACCATCGACATGACCGCGCTCAAGGTGCTCGCGGTCGCCACCCGCCAGGCCACCCGCAGCGGCCACCACCTCACGCTTAGAGGCTGCAACTCCGCGGTCCGCAGGATGCTGCACCTGTCCCGGCTCAGCCGCTTCGTGGCAGTGGAGCGGGCCGCCGCGACCGCGTGAGCCACGCCACGGTCGCCACCGTCGTGTCGGATACCCCACACGCGGTTACCAATCGGTAGCCGCCGTCCTACCCTCGGTGCCATGACCGAGAAGGACAGGCCCGAGAAGGACCGGCCGTGGGTGATGCGGACCTACGCCGGGCACTCGACGGCCGCCGCGTCCAACGCGCTGTACCGGACCAACCTCGCCAAGGGCCAGACCGGCCTGTCGGTCGCCTTCGACCTCCCGACCCAGACCGGGTACGACCCCGACTCGCCGCTCGCGCGCGGCGAGGTCGGCAAGGTCGGCGTACCGGTCCCGCACCTCGGTGAGATGCGCCGGCTGTTCGCGGACATCCCGCTCACGGGGATGAACACGTCGATGACCATCAACGCGGTCGCGATGTGGATGCTCGCGATGTACCAGGTGGTCGCCGAGGAGCAGAACCCCGAGCTGTCGCCCGAGGACGTCGCCGCCCAGCTGGCCGGCACCACGCAGAACGACATCATCAAGGAGTACCTCTCCCGCGGGACCTACGCGTTCCCGCCCGAGGCCTCGATGCGGCTCATCGCCGACATGATCGCTTACACCGTCCACCAGATCCCGAAGTGGAACCCGATCAACATCTGCAGCTACCACCTGCAGGAGGCCGGGGCCACGCCGACGCAGGAGCTGGCGTACGCGCTGTGCACGGCGATCGCGGTCCTCGACACGGTGAAGGACGCCGGCCAGGTCGACGCCGACGACTTCGAGAAGGTCGTCGGCCGGATCTCGTTCTTCGTCAACGCCGGCGTCCGGTTCATCGAGGAGACCTGCAAGATGCGGGCCTTCGGACGGCTCTGGGACGACATCACGCGTGAGCGGTACGGCGTGCAGGACCCCAAGATGCGCCGGTTCCGGTACGGCGTGCAGGTCAACTCGCTCGGCCTCACCGAGGCCCAGCCCGAGAACAACGTCCAGCGGATCGTGCTGGAGATGCTCGGTGTGACGCTCTCCAAGGCCGCGCGCGCCCGGGCGCTCCAGCTGCCGGCGTGGAACGAGGCGCTCGGCCTGCCGCGACCCTGGGACCAGCAGTGGTCGTTGCGGTTGCAGCAGGTGCTCGCCTTCGAGTCCGACCTGCTCGAGTACGACGACATCTTCGAGGGCTCGCACGTCATCGAGGCCAAGGTCGCGGAGCTGGTCGAGGGCGCGCGCGCCGAGATCGACCGCGTCCAGGCGATGGGCGGCGCGATCGCCGCGGTCGAGTACATGAAGCAGGAGCTGGTCTCCTCGCACGCGGCCCGGCGAGCCCGGATCGAGTCCGGTGAGGAGGTCATCGTCGGCGTCAACAGGTTCGAGACGACCGAGCCCTCGCCGCTGACCGCCGACCTCGACGCCGCGATCATGGCCGCGGACCCGGATGCCGAGAAGGCCGCGCTGGCCAGTGTCGAGGAGTGGAAGGCGCAGCGCGACGAGGCCGCGGTCGCCGCCGCGCTCGCCGCGCTCGCCGGGGCCGCCAAGACCGAGACGAACCTGATGGGGCCGACCCTGGTGGCGGCACGCGCGGGCGCGACCACGGGGGAGTGGGCCGGGACGCTGCGCGAGGTGTTCGGCGAGTACCGCGGGCCGACCGGCGTCAGCGGCGCGATCGGCGTCTCCGACGGGGGTGACGAGCTCGCCGCCGTACGCGCCCGGGTGAAGGAGACCGGCGACGAGCTGAGCGGCGGCAGGGGCGGCCGGCTCCGGCTGCTGGTCGGCAAGCCCGGGCTCGACGGTCACTCGAACGGAGCCGAGCAGGTCGCCGTACGCGCCCGCGACGCGGGCTTCGAGGTCGTCTACCAGGGCATCCGGCTCACCCCCGAGCAGATCGTCGCCGGCGCGGTCGCCGAGGACGTGCACTGCGTCGGCCTGTCGATCCTCTCGGGCTCGCACATGGAGCTGGTGCCCGCCGTGCTCGACGGCCTCGAGGCGGCCGGCCTCCGCGACGTGCCGGTGATCGTCGGCGGGATCATCCCCGACTCCGACGGTCGCCGGCTGCTCGAGCTGGGCGTCGCCGCCGTCTACACCCCCAAGGACTTCGGCCTGACCGAGATCATGGACGGCATCGTCGACGTGATCCGCCGGGCGCACGGGCTGGACTGAGGGTGCGGCGGCGGGGGCCGGGTTTCTCCGGCTGACCGGAGAAACCCGCGGACACGCCGACGCAGGCCCGGCGTGTCGTCGGGTTTCCCCCGACAACCCCCGGGTTTCAGCCGTCCGTGCGAGGTTAGCCTCGCCTAAGTTCGCGTGTTACGATCTCGTCCGTGGCGAAGAAGTCCCGGGCGAAGAAGGCGAAGCTGCCCAAGACGAAGTGCTGCGTCTCCGCGTCGAAGTGCGGACGCTGCCCGCTGCGCATGCTCAAGAACGGCACGCTGCCCGAGGGGTATACGGTCAGGAAGCGCGAGCTGGTCCGTCTGGACGGCAAGAAGGTCTCCAAGAAGAAGCTCGCCAAGGCCGCCTGACCCCCACCCGAGGAGCCCCCGTGGTCGCTGCCCGCTTCGCGGACCAGCTGAACGTCCAGATCGGCAACGAGCTGGCTGCGCACAACCAGTACCTCGCCTGCGCCGTCTACTTCGACGCCCTGACGATGCCGCGGATGGCGGCGTTCTTCTACGGCCAGGCTCTCGAGGAGCGGGCGCACGCCGCGATGATGATCCAGTACCTCCTCGACACCGACAGCGAGGTCGTGATCCCGGCCGTCCCGGCGCCGGTGAGCGCGTTCGACGACGTCGTCGCACCCGTGAACCTGGCGCTCGACCAGGAGAAGCGGGTCACCGAGCAGGTCAACGGGCTGCTGCGGGTCGCCCGCGAGGAGGGCGACTTCGCCTCCGAGCAGTTCATGCAGTGGTTCATCAAGGAGCAGGTCGAGGAGGTCGCGACGATGAGCGACCTGCTCGCGGTCACCACCCGCAACCGCGACGACATCGAGGACATCGAGGAGTACGTCGCGCGCGAGCAGGGCGTGGAGGGCACCGACCCGACCGCGCCGCGCCAGGCCGGCGCCTGACCGTACGTCGGCACGCGGCTCGCCCGCCCACCACCAGCGGATCCGCTCAGCCCGGCGGCCGCGAGGTCGCCGTGGAGTTCGGGCAGAACGCCTCGCGCGGCGAGCCGGTGTGCAGCTCCTCGGGGAGCGAGACCGTCACGTCGTCGGTCAGCACGCCGCCGCGCTCGACGCGCAGCACCACCTCGGTCACGAACGCGCCCGCCCGCGCGGACAGCGTCTCGCAGCCGCTCATGTGCAGCGCGAGCGTGACGTCCGCGGACTCGCCCGGGCCGAGCTGGACCGGCGTGAGGCCGGTCGGGTGGAACAGGCGGGACGGCGGCTGCTGGTCGGACAGCCCGCGCACCTCGACCGGCACCCGCTCGTCGTTCGTGAGCCGGAACGTGTAGCGAAGCGTCCCGCCGTCGGCGTACCGGACCTGACGGACGGTGCGGTCGGCGATGGTGAACACGGCGGACGCCTCGGTGCCGGACACCGACGTCGGCCCGGACGCCGTCAGCGACGGTGACGTGCGCGCCAGCGCGACACCGCCGCCGGCGAGCACCAGCAGCAGCAGGACGCCGACCAGGGCGAACCTACGCAGCACGGGTCCACCGCCGGCGTACGACGCCGATCCCCAGCGCCAGCGCCGCGCCGGTCAGCGCCAGAGGTGCGACCAGGACCGCCGATGAGTCGGGCCGGTCGGCCGGGCGGGCGCCGGGCCTGGCCGGGTCGTCGAACCACGTGCAGCCCGCGGGGTGGTTCCAGGTGGGGTCGTTGCGGTCGTACTGGCTGCAGCTGAGGAACCCCGCGTCCTTGACCGCCGCACCGGGCAGGAACACCGAGCCCCCGTCGGCACACGAGGCCGGGTCGACGGTGAAGTTGTCGGTCTGGCCGGCCGAGCCGTAGTGGTTGTCCTCCCAGCAGTTGCCGGTGCCCTGGTCGTCCCACCAGTGGTCCATGCCGTTGGGCCGCTCCGCGCCGTGGGGGTCGATGCCCATCTGGTTCTCGAAGGTGTGGTTGTCGTTCGAGGTGTCGTAGAGGTGTGACGGGTCGTAGTCGTCCCGCAGCACGGCAGGGACCCAGAACTGCATGGTGCCGTACCGCCAGTTGTCGTAGATCCAGTTGTGGTCGGTGGAGTCGAAGTTGCCGCCGGCGATCAGGACACCGGTGCCGACGGGGGTCGGGACGACCGGGCACACCGTGCCGTGGAGGTAGTCGCGGTCCTCCATCGGCTCCGCGCAGACGCCGGTGTCGACGAACCTGGCGTACCAGTTCGAGTTGTTGGAGTGGATGTCGTTGTGGCTCCAGCGGGCGTGGTCCTGCGGCAGGCCGGGGTGGCCGGGGAACAGCGAGTCGGTGGCGATGCCGGTGGCGTTGTCGAAGAACTGGTTGTCGTGCGCCCAGATCGAGTTGCCGGCCGTCCCCGAGTAGCCGAGCGTGTTGTGGTGGCTGGAGTTGCCACGGATCTCGATGGCGTAGCGGGTGGCCTTGAAGTCGGGGTTGTCGGCGTTGAGGTCCGAGCCGGAGCCGGGGTAGAAGCCGGAGTCGCCGTTGTAGTAGGCCTCCGAGTCCTGGATCAGGCCATGGTCGCTGGCGAAGGCGAGGACGCCGTACTCGTCGTTGCCCCGCGCGACGACCCGGTCGAGCACGAACCCGTCGGTCTCCATCACGTAGATCGAGTTGAACTCCGACTGCTGGAAGGTCATGTTGCTCAGGTAGAAGCCCCCCATCCGGTCGGCGCGGATCGCGTTCAGCTTCGTGAACCGGTTGTCGACGATGACGTCGGTCGGCTTCGCGCCGGTGCCGATCAGCTGGGTGCCGCAGAACCTGCTGTTGCAGCGGATGCTGTCGTCGTTCGGCGTCCGGTCGCCGAACAGGGCGATCAGGTTGAGGTTGTGGGCGCACGTGCGCTGGTCGGCGTACGACAGGGCGATCGGGTTGGTCTCCCCGGAGGCCGCGGCCTCCTTCTCGGCGCCGGGGTCGGGGGAGGAGATGCTGCCGATGTACTCCGAGGACAGCAGCGGCGAGGTGGACTCCGTCTTGAGGTGCGAGCAGTAGTAGCTGCGCTTCGCGTCGGCGTACTTCGACTCGTGGTAGACGCCCGGCAACACGTAGATCGACGTCCTGCGGTGCCTGATCGAGGTCACGGCGTCCTGGATGGAGTGGAACCGGCAGGCCCGGAGCAGCCGCTCGCTGCGCTGCTTCGCGGCGCCTGCGGGTAGCGCAGCGACCGCAGCGGCGCTGTCGCCGTGGCAGACCACGCGCTGCCGGGTGTTGTCCCAGCCGAGGAAGTGGGGCCGGTGCCCGGTGCCGTCGGGGAACTGGGCGGGCCGCTCCTCGTGGGCGGCGGCCGGAGCGGCCCAGGCCACCGAGAGCATCAGGACCACGAGGGCGAGGGCGCGTCGGGACATGCCGCCCCAACGAGGCCGGTGTGACCCGGGTTACGTCAACCCAGCCAGCGCAGCACGGCGGCCCGCACCCGGTCGGCGGACCTCTCCAGCGGCAGCGCGCTGCCGGCGCCGCGGAAGATCTTCGTCGTCACCTTCGTCGGGTACGACGACGCCTGGGCGTCGCGTGCCGACGCGCGGTTGAGCTTGTCCTGGCCGCCGTACAGCAGGAGGACCGGTGCGTCGACCTTGCCCGCCGCGAGGTTCGACGCGAGCAGGAACGGGCTGAGGCTGCCGACGTCGCCGCACGGGTCCTCGCTCCGGCGACTGGCGGCGGCACGCTGCACCGCGGCCGGGGCGGTCGCGAACATCAGGCTCCGGAAGTCCGCCCTGGTGGCCGCGAACGGCGCGTAGTCGGTGCCGGCGCAGTCCCGGCTCTGCCGGGCCGCGGTCCGGGTGGCGAGCGCGGTCGCACCACGGTCGGTCCACGACATCAGCACCAGCCCGTCCACGTCATCGAACGTCCCGGCCTCGACCTGGGCGATCGCCGCGCCGACGCCGTGGCCCTGGGTGACGACGTGCGCGGCGGCGGGCGTCGTACCGAGGTCGGGGTTGGTGAACCGGTACTGGCCGGAGGCCAGGTGCTGGACGACCTGGTGCAGCATGTCGGCCTGGGCGCCGAGGCAGGTCGCGTCGCCATCGGGGAGCCGGCTGGTGCCGTACCCGAGCCGGTCGAGGACCAGCGACGTCTCGCCGTGCTCGGCGAGACGGGTCGCGTAGTCGTACGCCGGGTGGCCGGCCAGGTTCCAGAACCAGCCGCCGGTGCCGAAGTCGTGCACCAGCACGTTGACCCGCAGCGCACCGCCGATGCCGTCGAGGTCCTGCGCGGGACCGACGAGTCGGCCGCGCAGGTGGTACGACCGGTTGTCCGGTGCACAGAGGACCGAGGTGGCGTTGGTGTTCTCGACGTCGAAGACCACTCCCCGCGACCCCACGCGCGACTCCACCCGCGGGGAGGCGGCGGTCGCGGCCGGGGCCGCGAGCAGCGTGGCGACGAGGGCGGTCAGGACTCCGAGAAGGGTCGGCCTCACGCTGTTGAACCTACGTCAATAGGCGGCCGGGGCGAAATGTGATGTTGTTCGCGCCAGACTGCATCCATGGCGGGACGAGTCCTCGTGGTCGGTGCGGGCGTGGTGGGGCTGACCTGCGCGGTGCGCCTGCTCGAGGCCGGTCACCGCGTCGACGTCGTGGCCCGGGACCTGCCGCGGGAGACTTCCTCCGCCGTGGGAGCGGCCTTCTGGTACCCGTACCGCGCACTCCCGCAGGACCGGGTCACCGCCTGGGCCGCCACGTCGTACGCCGTGTTCGACGCGATCGCCGACACGGACCCGGAGTCCGGCGTGCGCATGGTGCCGGGGACCCAGGTGTTCGCGGGGGCCGCGCCCGAGCCCTGGTGGGCGGGGGCGGTGCCGCGGCTCGAGCGGACCCGCGACGTGCCGGCGGGTTGGGGCGAGGGGCTGCGGTTCACCACGCCGGTCGCCGACACCAGCCGCTACCTCGACTGGCTGGCGGGGCGGGTGGAAGCGGCCGGAGGCACGATCACCCGGCTCAACCTCGGCGGCCTGCCGACGGAGGGACTGGTCCTGAACTGCTCGGGCCTGGGCGCCCGGCTGCTCGGGTCCGACCGCACGGTCGTTCCGGTGCGCGGCCAGGTCGTGCACGTCGAGCAGTTCGGCCTCGACCGGTGGTGGCTCGACGAGGCGGGCCCGACGTACGTCGTCCCCCGCGCGCACGACGTCGTCGTGGGCAGCAGCGACGTCGAGGGCGAGTGGAGCCGGACGCCGGACCCGGTGGCGACCGAGGACATCCTGGAGCGGGCGGCGCGCCTGGTGCCGGCGGTGCGCGGCGCCCGGGTGCTGCGGCACAAGGTCGGGCTGCGACCGGTGCGGCCGGCGGTGCGCCTGGAGCGGGCCGGGGACGTCGTGCACTGCTACGGGCACGGTGGCGCGGGGGTCACCCTCAGCTGGGGTGTCGCGGACGAGGTGGTCGCGCTCGTGGAGCGTCGCCCGGCGAGTGCTCGTCCCAGCGGCTAGGGTCGGCGGGTGGAGGAGCCGCACCCGGAGGCACTGCTCCGGGGGGTGTTCGATGCCGTCCCGGACGCCGTCGTCGTCGTCGACGGGAACGGCGCCATCGTGCTCGCCAACGCGCGGTGCGGTGCGGTGTTCGGTCGTGATGCCGCCGCGCTCATCGGTGAGCCGATCGAGGTGCTGGTCCCGGAGCCGTTGCGCTCCACGGGGCTGGTCCGCCTGCCGGCACGCCGCGCGGACGGGACGGAGTTCTCGGCCGAGATCTCGCTCGCGCCCATCCAGGTCGACGGCACGTCGTACGTCTCGGCGATCGTCCGTGACGTCACCGCCCGGGTCCGGGACGAGGAGCGGTTCCGCAGCCTGCTCGAGGCGGCGCCCGACCCGACGGTGATCGTGGACCGCGACGCGACGATCGTGCTGGCCAACAACCAGATGCAGGACGTGTTCGGCTACCCGCGGGCCGAGCTGGTCGGCCGGCCGGTCGACATCCTCGCCTCCACACCGGGGCCGGCCGAGGTGCGCGAGCGCATCGGCCGCTACCTCGTCGAGCCCGACCTGGTGCCGATGGGGTACACGCAGGAGTTCCGGATCCTGCACCACGCCGGGCACGAGGTGCCGGTGGAGATCGGCCTGTCGCCGCTGCACACCGACGAGGGCGTCCTCGTGTCGATCGCGGTGCGCGACGTGTCCGAGCGCCGACGGCTCGAGGTCGAGTCGCAGCAGCTGCGCGACGAGCTGATCGCGACCGTGTCGCACGAGCTGCGCACCCCGCTCACCTCGATCATCGGCTACTCCGAGCTGATGGGAGACCTCGACGACGGCGACCTCAGCCGCCGCGCCCGCAAGCTGCTGGGCGTGATCGAGCGGAACGCCGAGCGCGAGCTGCAGCTCGTCGACGACCTGCTCACGATGGCCTACCTGGACGACAACCGGCTCCGCATCGACCGGCGTGCCATCGACCTGGTCCCGCTCGCCCGCCAGGTCGCCGGCGACGCGAACCTCCGCGCCCGCGAGCGCGGCCTCGAGCTCACGCTGGTCGTGGCCGACTCCGTCCAGGCCTACGGCGACTTCTACCGCCTCGTGCAGGTGCTGGAGAACCTGCTCACCAACGCCCTGAAGTTCACCGCGCCCGGCGGCCGGATCGACGTGGCCGTGCGGAACGACGGGCCGATGGGGGTCCTCGAGGTGCGGGACACCGGCGTCGGCGTCAGCGCGGAGGAGAAGGAGAAGGTGTTCGACCGGCTCTACCGGGCGCCCTCCGCGATCCGCGGGCAGGTGCAGGGTGCGGGCCTGGGCCTGCCGATCGTGCGCGCGATCGTCGAGGCGCACGACGGCACCGTCGACGTCGAGAGCGAGGTCGGCGTCGGCACGGTCGTGCGTGTGTCGATCCCCCGCGAGCGGCCCGCCGACGGCTGAACGTCCGGGCCGCCACGTCCTAGATGTCGGCGACCCCGACGACCGCGCGGGGGGAGATGGCGCCGTACACGTGCGGGAAGGTCTCGTCCACGCCGGGCGCCGGCGGCTCCTCCACGACGGGTACGCCGAGCCGGTCGGTCTCGATCTCGAGCAGCACCAGCGGCTCGGTGACGTCGGCGTAGAACGCCGCGCGCACGCCCTCCCACTGGTCGGCGTGGCTCGCGTGGATGTAGCCCTCCTCCGCGAGGGTCACGCCGCGGGTCGAGGTCGTGTAGGCGCCCTCGCGCTGCGCCCGCTCCCAGTCGGCGCGCGTCGCGATGTGGAAGATCCGCATGCGCTCATCGTCTCAGTACGCCGACCTGGTCGGCGTACCAGCGGATGCCGGTGAGGTGCACGGCGATCTCGCGCAGCGTCCAGCTGTCGCCGCGGGGAACGTCCCACTCGGCCGGGCCCGCGGCGGCGATGCGCAGCGCGAAGGTGCGGCCGAGCCGCCGCAGCCGCTGGTGCGCCTCGTCGAGGTCGATCTCGGTGAACCGCGCCCAGTCCGCGTCGACGGTCACCAGGCTGGCGTGCCAGCGATCCGGCTCGGTCGGGACGCCGGTCAGCAGCGCCTCGACCTCGGCGAGGTGGTCGACCAGGTGGTCGGCGATCCGGCGGACGGCCTTGTGCGGCGTGTAGACCCGGTCGCCGTCCTCGCTCACCGCTGGCCGGCCGTCCCAGGCGAGCCAGGTCGCCGCCACCTCCAGGCAGTGCTCGACGGCGTCCTCGACCTGCGTCCCGGGGTTCTCCATGCCGGCGACCGTAGGGCCCGGACGCTTCGGTCCGGGACGAAGCGTGCGCGGCGTAGCCTCGCGGGGTGCACGACACCGACCTCGCCGCGACCGGCGCGCTGATCGGGGACCCGAGCCGGGCCCGGATGCTCGACGCGCTGATGGGTGGTCGCGCGCTCGCCGCCGGGGAGCTCGCGCGGATCGCCGGTGTCGGCGCCTCCACCGCGAGCGAGCACCTCGCCCGGCTCCGGGACGGCGGCCTGGTCGAGGTCGTGGCCCACGGCCGGCACCGGTACTACCGGATCGCCGGGCCCGACGTCGGCGCGGCCCTCGAGGCGCTGTCGCAGGTGGCTCCGCCCCGGCCGGTCCGGTCGCTGCGCCAGTCCGGCCACGCCCAGGCGCTCGGGTTCGCCCGCACCTGCTACGACCACCTCGCCGGAGCGTGCGGCGTGGCACTGCACGACGCGATGATCGACCGCGGCTGGCTGACCCGCGCGTACGACGTCACGCCGGCCGGCCACGCCGGACTGGCCGGCTGGGGTGTCGACGTCGGCGCGGCCCGTGCTCGGCGCCGTTCGTTCGCGAGGCCGTGCCTGGACTGGACCGAGCGCCGCCCGCACCTGGCGGGGTCGCTCGCCGCCGGGATCACCGACGGACTGGTGGAGCGCGGGTGGTTCGTGCGCCGCTCCGCCGACTCCCGCGCGCTCCGCCTCACCGACGCCGGCCGCGCCGGGATGCAGGCGCTGGGCTGCGACCTCAGCCCTTCCGCCACACGCTGACGTGCCTGGTCGACGCTCCGGTGAACTCCGAGCGGTCCCAGTCGGCCCAGCGGTGCGCGAGCCGCATCCCGGCGATCCGGGCCATCAGGTCGAGCTCGGCGGGCCAGACGTAGCGGAACGGCACGCTGCTGCGGCGGTACGTCGTACCGTCCGTGGACGAGTAGTGGTGCGACCACATCAGCTGGGTGGCGGTGTCGTACTCGTCGATCCCGACGTGGCCGTCGGTGTGGTCGAAGACCGCGAAGCGCTCGCTGCCCGGCAGCCGCCGGAGGATCGGCACGCCGTTCTCGACCACGAAGAAGCCGCCGGGCTCGAGGTGCCGCGCGGCGTTCTCGAACACCGCGACCTGGTCGTCCTGCGTGGTGACGTTCCCGATCGTGTTGAAGACCAGGTACGCGAGCCGGAAGCGGCCCTCGGCGGTCGCCTCGGTCATGTCACCGATCGTCACGTCGATCAGGTCGCCGCCAGGCTTCGCCCGGAGCTGCGCGACCATCGCCTCCGACAGCTCGATGCCGTGCACGTGGACGCCGCGCTGGGCCAGCGGGATCGCGACCCGGCCGGTGCCGACCGCCAGCTCCAGCGCCGGCCGGCCGCCGGCGAGCTCGGCCAGCAGGTCGACGGTCGGCCCGAGCACCTCGGGGGCGAACATCTCGGCCGAGCCCTCGTCGTACCGCTCGGCTACCTCGGTGTCGAAGTGGTTCTCACGCATCCGGCCATCGTGGTCGGGTGACCGCTGGGGCGCGACCGAGTTTCGGGTCGTCCGCCCGAGGGCGGCGTATGACCGCGCGAGAGGCGGACGACCCGGTCAGAACAGCCGGTGGGAGGGGTCGTCCAGGCCGCGCAGGGCGTCGTAGTCGACGACCGCGCAGGCGATGCCGCGGTCCGATGCGAGGACGCGCGCCTGCGGCTTGATCTCTTGCGCGGCGAAGATGCCCCGCACGGGGGAGATGAGAGGGTCGCGGTTGAGGAGCTCGAGGTAGCGCGTGAGCTGCTCGACGCCGTCGATCTCGCCACGGCGCTTGATCTCGACCGCGACGGAGTGCCCGTCGGAGTCGCGGCACATCAGGTCGACCGGGCCGATGGCGGTGGGGTACTCCCGACGGACCAGCGTGAGGCCGGGGGAGAGGGTCGCGGGGTGGTCGGCCAGCAGCTCCTGGAGGTGCTTCTCGACCCCGTCCTTCTGCAGGCCCGGGTCGATCCCGAGCTCGTGGGTCGACTCGTGGAGGACCTCCTCGATGAGGATCCGCAGGGTGTCGTCGCTCTTGGGGTTGGTCACGGTCCACTCGACCTGGCCGTCCTCGGTGGTGCCCTCCCGGAACGAGCACGGCGGCGACATCCAGTTCAGCGGCTTGTACGAGCCGCCGTCGGCGTGCACGAGCACGGATCCGTCCGCCTTGATCATCAGCACCCGGGTCGCCATCGGGAGATGGGCGGTCAGGCGCCCCGCGTAGTCGACCTGGCACCTGGCTACGACGAGTCTCACGGGCGACGAATCTACAGTGGCATCCGTGCTGGAGATCAGGCCCGCCACGCGCGAGGACCTCGACGCGCTCACCGAGATCGAGTGCGAGGCGGACCAGCTGTTCGTCCCGCTGCTCGGGCCCCTGCCGTGGCGGCCGACGCCCGGCACCTGGCGGTACGGCGTGGCCGGCTTCCTCCGGGTCGCGGGCGAGCCGCCGGTCGGGTTCGCGCACGTCCTGGAGCTCGAGGGCATCGCCCACCTCGAGCAGCTCGCCGTACGCCCGGGCCACCAGCGGCACGGCACCGGCGGCGCCCTGGTCCGCGCCTCGCTCGCCGAGGCCGGCCGGCGCGGGTACGACGCCCTCTCGCTCTGCACGTTCGCCGACGTGCCGTGGAACGCGCCGTTCTATCGGTCCCTCGGCTTCGAGGAGCTCACCGTGCTGACCCCGGTGCACCGGGCGATGCAGGAGAAGGAGGAGCTGCTCGGCCTCCCGGCGTACGGCCGTCGCCTCGTGATGAGCGCTCCCACAGCAACATGAACGTTCCAAGTTACTCGCGAGTGAACTACGCCACTGCCACAGCGGGTTGCCCCGTGCAACCATGCGCGGCATGACCTCTCAGGCCCCGGAAGCGCGCTCCTTCTCGACCATCGGCGTCATCGGCCTCGGCACCATGGGCGCCGGCATCGCCGAGGTGTTCGCCCGCAACGGGTACGCCGTCGTCGGGGTCGAGAAGGACGACGAGGGCCTCGCCCGCGGTCGCCAGTACCTCGAGCACTCCACGGCCCGCGCCGTGAAGCGGGAGAAGATGACCGAGGCCGAGCAGGCCGAGCTGCTCGGGCGGATCACGTTCACGACCTCGCTCAAGGACCTCACCGACGCCGACCTGGTGGTCGAGGCGGTCGTGGAGTCCCTGGAGACCAAGAAGGCACTCTTCCGCGACCTCGACGCGATCGTCTCGCAGGAGGCCGTCCTCGCCACCAACACCTCGAGCCTCTCGGTCACCGAGATCTCGACCGCCAACTCGCGCCCGGGCCGGGTCATCGGCGTGCACTTCTTCAACCCGGCGCCGGTGCAGGACCTGGTCGAGATCGTGCGCACGGTCGTCACCGAGGACCAGGTGCTGGCCGACACCAAGGCGCTCGTGGAGGCGCTCGGCAAGAACCCGGTCGTCTGCGGCGACAAGGCCGGCTTCATCGCGAACACGCTGCTGTTCGGCTACCTCAACCACGCGGTGTCGATGTACGAGGGCCGCTACGCCAGCCGCGAGGACATCGACGCGGCGATGCGGTTCGGCTGCGGCTACCCGATGGGCCCGCTGGCGCTGCTCGACCTGATCGGGCTCGACACGGCGTACGAGATCCTCGAGACGATGTACCGCCAGGGCCGCGACCGACTGCACGCGCCGTCCCCGATCCTCAAGCAGATGGTCACCGCCGGCTGGCTCGGCCGGAAGACCGGCCGCGGCTTCTACACCTACGAGGCGCCGGACAGCCCGGTCGTCGTCGCGGACGACCGGACGCCGTCCGTCGACGCGAGGCCCGAGCTGCGGCACGACGTCAAGCAGGTCGGCGTCGTGGGCACCGGCACCATGGCGAGCGGCATCGTCGAGGTGTTCGCGAGGAGCGGGTACGACGTGCTGGTGGTCGGCCGCGGACAGGACAAGGTCGACGGGGTCCTCGCGACCGTCACCCGCAACTTCGACAAGCAGATCCAGCGCGGCCGTGCGACCGAGGAGGCGAAGGCCGAGGTGCTGGCCCGGATCACGGGCAGCACGTCGCTCGACGACCTCGCAGCGGCGGACATCGTGGTGGAGGCGATCGCCGAGGACCTCGCGATCAAGACCACGCTGTTCGAGAACCTGGACGAGATCTGCAAGCCCGGCGCGATCCTGGCGACGACCACCTCGAGCCTGCCGATCATCGCCTGCGCCCAGGCGACGTCGCGGCCGCAGGACGTCATCGGGATGCACTTCTTCAACCCGGCGCCGGTCATGAAGCTGGTCGAGGTCGTCTCGACGGTCGTCACGTCCGAGGACGTCACCGAGACCACCCGTGCGCTGTGCGACCGGATCGGCAAGGTCGCGGTGTCCTGCGGTGACCGGGCGGGCTTCATCGTCAACGCGCTGCTGTTCCCGTACCTGAACGACGCGGTGCGGATGCTCGAGGCGCACTACGCGACCGCCGACGACATCGACCTGGCCATGAAGCAGGGCTGTGCGCTGCCGATGGGGCCCTTCGAGCTCCTCGACGTGGTCGGCAACGACGTGTCTCTGGCGATCCAGCGCGAGCTCTACCTCGAGTTCCGCGAGCCGGGCTTCGCCCCGGCACCGCTGCTGGAGCACCTGGTGACGGCCGGCTACCTGGGCCGCAAGACCAAGCGCGGCTTCCGGGACTACAGCTCGCGCTGATGGGGTACCCGCCCGGTCATGGGAGTTGAGACCGGGCGCATCACCACCGACATCCCCGCACGACTGGACCGGCTGCCATGGGCCAAGTGGCACTGGCTGGTCGTCATCGGGCTGGGCACCGTCTGGATCCTCGACGGGCTCGAGGTCACGATCGTCGGGTCGATGTCCGACGCGCTGAAGGACCCGACCACGGGGCTCGGCATGACCAGCTCCGACATCGGCTTCGCCGGTGCGATCTACGTCGCGGGCGCCTGCGTCGGCGCGCTGTTCTTCGGCCAGCTCACCGACCGGTTCGGCCGGAAGAAGCTGTTCCTCCTGACGCTGGCCGTCTACATGCTCGCGACCGTCGCGACGGCGTTCTCGATGACGCCGGCCTGGTACTTCGCCGCCCGGTTCTTCACCGGGTTCGGCATCGGTGGCGAGTACGCCGCGATCAACTCCGCCATCGACGAGCTGATCCCGGCCAAGTACCGCGGTCGCGTCGACGTCTCGATCAACGGCTCGTTCTGGGTCGGCGCCGCGCTGGGCTCGCTGCTGACGATCCCGCTGCTCGACCCGACCGTCATCAACCCCGAGTGGGGCTGGCGGCTGGCGTTCGGCCTCGGTGCCATCCTCGCCGTGGGCATCCTTCTCGTCCGCCGCAACGTGCCGGAGAGCCCGCGCTGGCTCTTCATCCACGGCCGCGAGCAGGAGGCGGAGCGGATCGTCACGGACATCGAGCGGACCGTCTCCGACGAGACGGCCGGCGAGCTCGAGCAGGTCGACGAGACGATCACCGTGCGCCAGCGCACGACGATCCCGCTCACGCTGATCGCCAAGACCGTCTTCACCATGTACCCGAAGCGCACCGTCGTCTGCTTCTCGCTGTTCGTCGGTCAGGCATTCCTCTACAACGCGTTCTTCTTCACCTACGGCGACACGCTCACGACGTTCCTCGGGGTGAAGCAGACCGGCTGGTACCTCGCCGTGTTCGCGGTCAGCAACTTCGCCGGCGCCCTGATCCTGGGGCCGCTGTTCGACAAGATCGGCCGGGTCCGGATGATCACCTTCACCTATGTCTTCTCCGGTGCCCTTCTCGGCGTGACCGGCCTCCTCCTCGGGACTGTGACGGCGTTCTCGCTCACGCTCCTCGGCGTGATCATCTTCTTCTTCGCCTCGGCCGGCGCCAGCGCGGCGTACCTCACTGCCAGCGAGGTGTTCCCGATGGAGACCCGCGCGCTGTGCATCGCGTTCTTCTACGCCATCGGCACGGCCGCCGGCGGGATCAGCGGCCCGCTGCTGTTCGGCTACCTGATCGACCAGGCCTCCGTGGACAAGGACATCACGGGCATCGCCATCGGCTACTTCATCGGCGCGGTGCTGATGATCGGTGCCGGGATCGTCGAGGCGTTCCTCGGCGTGCACGCCGAGGGCCGGTCGCTGGAGAGCATCGCCAAGCCGCTCACCGCGGAGGACACGGAGCAGCGGACCGCCGTTTGAGCCCGACGTACGCTGGAGTCATGGAGTTCGTCACCGGGCTCCTCGAGGACGGGCGCCGCGCGATGCGTGCGTCCGCGCCGCGGGTGGCGAGCGATCCGCTGCCGTTTCGCCGCCCGCCGTGCGCTCTCGCTCAGCCCCTCCGCAGCTGGGCCACGTGCAGCGTGACGAACCGGCCGAGCGCCGAGTCGCTGTCGATGGTGTCCGGGTCGGAGGCCGCGTAGTCGCCGGAGACCTGGAACGTGTAGGTCCCCGCCTTCCTCACCGGCACCGTCGCCAGCGCGGTGCCGGAGCCGGCGACCGGGTCCGTCGTCGTGGTCGCGATCGTCTCCCCGGCCGGGTCGAGCACCGTGACGGTGTAGCTGAACAGGCTCGCGCCGACGGCGCCGCCGGACGGGAACGCCAGGCTGACGGCCAGCGTGCGCGTCGCGCTGCCCACCTTCACGTCGTACGACGCCGCGTCGCTGCCGCCTGCGGTCCCCGGCGGTGCGGCGTGCACGAAGAAGTCCGAGCGCAGCACGCGGACGCCGTCCGCGGCCCGGACCCGACGGTCGGCCCTGTCCGCGGCCGCGGCCAGGTGTCCGGCCCAGCCCTTGCCGGTGACCAGGTGCATGGCCCGGTCGAGGTTCACGAACCCGTAGCCGACCTCCCAGAAGGGTGCCGAGCCCGTGCCGTCCGTGGCCTTCACGGCGGTGGCCGTCGCCTGGAGCGCCAGTCGCACCTGGTCGGGGGTGAGCCGGGGCTGTGCCTGCAGGAGGACGGCGGCCGCGCCGGCGATGTGCGGTGAGGCCATCGAGGTGCCGGAGGCGCTGGCGTTCTCGTTCGGGCCACAGGGGCCGATCAGGGTGCCGGCGCTGTCGCACGTCGAGCTGATGTCGACGCCGGGCGCGGTCACGTCGGGGTGCACGAGGCCGATCCGGTCGCCGGCGTACGACGTGTGGTCGTGCGCACCGATCGGGGTCGCCCGGGAGTTGTCGTTCACCAGGCCGTTGGACGAGAAGTCGCCCCGGACCCGGTCGATGGTGCCGGCCGCCACCGAGATCACCCACGGGGACTGCGAGAACGGGTTCAGGCTCATCGGGACGTCCCCGGCTCCGGAGTTGCCGGCAGCGAACACGACCGTGACGCCCTTGTCCACGACGGCCTTGGTCGCCACGGCGACCGGGTCGTTCGGGTCGAACTGGCGGTAGCTGTTGCCCCACGAGTTGTTGATGACGTCGATGCCCATCAGGCCGGGCTGGTCGAGGATGTAGTCGTAGGCGGTGACGACGGCCGTCGTGAACAGCACCTCGCCGATCGAGAAACAGGCCAGGTCCGCGTCCGGCGCGACGCCGAAGCGACTCCCGTCGTCGACGGACTTCGAGTCGGCGGCGATGATGCCGGCGACGTGGGTGCCGTGGCCGCTGCCGAGGTCGGTGTTGCTGACCGGGCCCTGGTCGACCGGGACGACGAGGGTGGGTTGGGTGCCCGCGTTGGCGTACTCCGGGCTGTAGAGCTTGACGTTGTGGACGACCCGGTCCGCGAGGTCGGCGTGCGTCGCGTCGCAGCCGGAGTCGACGATGCCGACGGTCACGCCCTTGCCGGTGAGCCCGCGTGCACGCAGGGCCCTGGCCGCGGACGGCGAGGACGACATCGCGTCGCTGGACGCGGTGTCGAGGAGCCCGAGGTGCTCGTCGGGGTAGACGTCGAGGCCGATGCCGCTCGAGACCGCGGCGACCATCGCGCCGACCGGGCCCTGGACGAGCGCCAGCGGGAGGTGCTTCATCGGCTGGACCGTGAGCCCGAGTGCGGAGAGCGCGGCGACCTGCGTGGTGTCGGGCACGTCATCGAACCGGACGATCGCCCGGTGGTCGGGAGTCCCGTCGGCGAGCAACCGGTCGAGACCGGCATGGACACCGGAGACGACCGGCGCCTGGGGCGTGGCCGCGGCCCGGGTGGCACCGGCCAGCGAGAACGTCACGGCGAGGGCGCCGGTGAGTGCGAGCAGCCGGGTGCGGGAGGATGGCATGGATGATCCGATCTCGAGCATCAAGGTGGAGAGCAGCGGTGCCGAAACAACGCGGTCCTGCCGCGTGGGGTTACGCGCTCCTGCTCCCCGTCCTGCTGGCCGCGCTGCCCACGGGGACCGACGTCGACTACCAGCTCGGCGGCGCCGCCGACGTGCCCGACCACGTCGGCATCGTGGTCCGGGACCGCGCCGCCCAGCCGCTGGAGGGCACGTACAACGTCTGCTACGTCAACGGCTTCCAGGCCCAGCCGGACCAGCGCCGCTTCTGGCGTGACCACTGGCGCCTGGTGCTGAAGGACGGTGGCCGGCCGGTCACCGACGAGGCGTGGGGCGAGTGGCTGCTCGACGTACGCACGCCCGCGAAGCGCGCGGCGCTGACGCGGATCGTCGGCCGGTGGACGCAGGGGTGCGCGGACGACGGCTTCGACGCCGTCGAGTACGACAACCTCGACTCGTTCACCCGCAGCCACCACCTGCTCAGCCGTCGGCAGGCCGTGGCGTTCGCCGCGCTGCTGGTCGGGCGTGCCCACGACGCCGGCCTCGAGGCCGGCCAGAAGAACCTCGCCGGCTTCGACGGCACCACCATCGGCTACGACTTCGCGATCGCGGAGGAGTGTGGCCGATACCGGGAGTGCAGCGCCTACACCCACGTGTACGGCGACCGCGTGCTGGCCATCGAGTACCGGCGCCCGGACTTCCGGTGGACCTGCCGGCACGTCGGGGACCGGCTCGCGGTCGTGCTCCGCGACCGGGACCTGACACCGGGAGGTGTGCACGAGTGGTGCTGAGGCACGAGGACGGGCTGCACACGACGACGCTGGGCGAGAGCGGCCCGCTCGTGGCGTTCTGCCACGGGCTGTTCGGGCAGGGCAAGAACTGGAGGACGATCGCGAAGGCGGTCGCCGAGGACCACCGGGTGCTGCTGGTCGACATGCCCAACCACGGCCGTTCGCAGTGGACCGACCGCTTCGACTACGTCGACACCGCGGACCGGGTCGCGTCGATGTTCTCGGCCGACGACCCGGTCGCGCTGGTCGGCCACTCGATGGGCGGCAAGGCCGCGATGGTCCTCGCGCTGCGGCACCCCGAGCTCGTCGATCGGCTCTGCGTCGTCGACGTCTCCCCGGTGGACTATGAGTCGGGCAGCGAGTTCGCCGGCTACATCGCGGCGATGCAGGCGCTCGACCTCGGGACGCTCCGGCACCGTCGCGACGCCGACGCCGCGCTCGTCGACGCGGTGCCGAACCCGACGGTGCGCAGCTTCCTGCTCCAGAACCTGCGGCGCGACGACGACGGCTGGTCCTGGCAGCCGAACCTCGACCTGCTCGGCCGCGACCTCGCCACCCTCGGCGGCTGGCCGGAGGAGGCACTCGCGGGCCACCCGCCGTACCAGGGACGGACGCTGTGGATCGCGGGCGCGAAGTCCGCCTATGTCGGGGACGAGTACGCCGCCGAGATGGACCGCTGGTTCCCGCGGAACCGCAGGGTGACGATCAAGGGCGCCGGCCACTGGGTGCACTCCGAGCAGCCCGAGGTGTTCACCGACGTGCTCCGGCAGTTCCTCGCCGCCACTTGAGTCAGGAGTTCTGACTCAACGGTCGGCGGCGCGGCGGGCGCGGTACGCCGCGACGGCGTTGCGGTTGCCGCAGGTGGTCGAGCAGAAGCGCTTCGAGCGGTTGCGGGAGAGGTCGAGGACCACGCCGCCGCACTCGGGGTCGGCGCAGCGACCGAGCCGGGACATCTCGTCGGAGCGGATCACGTCGATCATCGCCATCGCGGTCTCGACGAGGATCCGGGTCGGCAGGTCGCGCTCCGGGCCGACCGCGTGGAGGTGCCAGTCCCAGACGTCGTGGCGGACCAGCTGCGGGACCGCGCCGGCTGACGCGAGCATCTCGTTCACGAGCGCGACCGCCTCGTCGCGGTCGGCGGTGAGCAGGGTGAGGAGCTGCCGACGGATCGCCCGCACCGCCGCGAGCTCGGCGCGGTCGTGGTCCCGGCGGCCGGTGTACTCGAACTCCGTGAAGAACGCGTCGAGCTGCTCGATCGTCTGGAGGGTGTCCGGCTCGAGGGCGGAGTTGGCGAGGGTCACTGCGGACTGCAGCGCCACCTCGGTGTCATGTGCGAATACCACGTTGACAGGTTACACAATGCCGGCGTAGCGTCATGTGCCATGACCGCATTGACCGATGACGACGCGATGGTGGCCTCCGGCTCCCGGCTGGCGAGCGGTGTCGGCTTCGCGCTGCTCTCGGCGGCCTCCTTCGGCATGGCCGGAGCGCTCGCCCGGCAACTGCTCGGCGCGGGCTGGAGCGCGGGCGCGATCGTGCTGATCCGGGTGAGCATCGCCGCCCTGGTGGTGCTGCCGTTCGGCCTGGTGTCACTGCGTGGCCGGTGGCACCTGGTCCGCCGCAACGCCCGCCTGATCGCGGTCTTCGGCCTCGTCGCGGTCGCCGGCGCGCAGTTCTGCTACTTCTCGGCCGTGGCGCACATGCAGGTGGGTCCGGCGCTGCTCATCGAGTACACCGCGCCGGCGACCGTGGTGGTCTGGCTCTGGCTGCGGCACGGCCAACGGCCGGGTCCGGTCACGCTGGTCGGCGCCGGACTGGCCGCCCTCGGGCTGGTGCTGGTGCTCGACCTGCTGTCCGGCGCGGCCATCAGCCTGCCGGGCGTGCTGTGGGCGCTCGGAGCGATGGTCGGCGCGGCGACGTACTTCGTGGTCGCGGCCGACGAGGGCAACGGCCTGCCCCCGATGGTGCTGGCGTCCGGCGGCCTCGTCGCCGGGGCGGTGGCCCTCGCGGTGCTCGGCCTGGTCGGGCTGCTGCCCATGCACGCGTCGTCCGCCGCCGTCACGTACGCCGGGACGACGGTCGCGTGGTGGGTGCCGCTGCTCGTGCTGGGCGTGGTGACGGCTGCCGTCCCGTACACCAGCGGGATCGCGGCGAGCCGGCGGCTGGGGTCGCGGCTGGCGTCGTTCGTGGCGCTCACCGAGGTCCTCGCGGGGGTCCTGTTCGCGTGGCTGCTCCTCGACGAGCTGCCGCGCCCCGTGCAGCTCGCGGGCGGCCTGCTGATCCTCGCCGGCGTGGTGTTCGTGAAGCTCGGCGAGAAGGACACCGCCGACGCTAGCGCTCGTCCTGCCGCCTGACCCACACCTCGCGCACCAGCATCAGGATCGACGCCGCGGTCGGGATCGCGAGCAGTGCCCCGATCACCCCGAACAGGGCGGCGCCGATGAGCGCCGCGATGACGGTGACCGCGCCGGGTACGTCGACGGACTTCGACATCACCCGCGGGTAGATCACGTAGTTCTCGACCTGCTGGTAGACGATGTAGAAGACCACGCACGCGACGCCGATCTTCCAGTCGGTCGCGAAGGCGATCGCGGTCACGATCACGGCGCCGATGGTCGCGCCGATCATCGGGATCACGTCGAGCAGGGCGACCACGAAGGCAAGCGCCACGGCGTACTGCCCGAGACCCGCGACGAACAGGAATACCAGCGACGAGATGCCGGCGCACATCGCGACGATGAACGCCCCGGAGACGTAGCCCCCGACGCTGCGCACGATCCGGTCCCCGAGCTTCGAGACCCGGTCCCGGCGGGACGCCGGCGCGAGCCGGTAGATCGCGCTCCTGGTGTTCTCCAGGGACGCGAGGAAGTACAGCGTCAGCACGACCACGATGAAGCCGTTGAACAGCGCCCCGAGGACCGCGAGCCCGATCCCGACGGCCCCACCGAAGAGCGCGCCGACGAAGCTGCCGTCGGTGACGTACTTCTGGACCTTCTCGACGATGTCGTACTCCTCGTCGAGCCGCTGGACCTGCCGGTTGCGCTGGACGTCGTCCAGCCACTGCGGCACGTTGTTCGTCAGTGCGTGGACCTGGTCGGCGATCACCGGCACGATCGCGACGAGGAAGAGCGCGAGCGCGAGCAGGAACAGCAGGATCACCGTCAGGACGGCGTACGAGCGGCGCATCCCGTGGCGCTCGAAGAACTCGACCGCGGGGTTGAGCCCGGCGGCGAGGAAGAGGGAGACGACCACCAGCATCAGCGTGGAGCCGATGGCCTGCACGTTCAGTGCCAGCCACAGCGCGAGCAGGGCCCCGAGCCCGCCGATGAAGCCGACGTAGAACGGCGCCCGGTGGTCGAGCGGAGGGCCTGGTACGCCGAGGTCCTCGTGCTCGACCGGGACGCCCGCGGAGTCCTCCTCGTCGGTGGCCTCCGCGGGCTGGGAAGTGTCGGTCACTCCTCGTCCTTGCCGAAGCCGGCGACGACGTCGTGCAGCGACGCCAGCTGCGCGGTGATCGCGTCGCGGCGCTTGCTGATCCGCTCCACCTCGGCGCGGACGACGGCGAGCTCGCGCTCGGCATCGGCGGTGCCGGTGGCGGCGATCGACTCGGCCTGGGTGCGGGCCGAGCTGACGATCTGCTCGGCCTCCCGCCGGGCGCGGGAGAGCAGCGCTTCGGCCTCGGTGGCGGCCTGGGCGCGGTTCTCGGTCGCCTGCGCGAGCGCTGCCCGGGCGCGCTCCTCGGCGGCCGCGGCGCGGGACTCGGCCTCCTCGACGAGGCGCTTGGTCTCGGCGGTCGCGCTGGCGTGGTGGTCGGTCGCCTCCCGGGCGAGCCGCTCCTTCTCGACAGCGAGCGTCCGGCGGGCCTCCTGCACCTCCCGGTCCGCGGCGGCCCGGGCCTGCTCGGCCTCGCGCTTGGCAGCGGTGCGCTGCTCGTTGGTCTCCTGCTCGGCGGCGAGCCGGATCTGGTCGGCCTGGCGCTGGGCGGACGCCACCAGGTCCTCGGCCTCGGCCTTCGCCAGCGCGCGCTCCTGCTCGGCGTCGGCCATCAGCCGGCTCCGGTGCTCGTCGAGCTCCTTGAGCTGCACCAGGCGCATGTCCTCGGCCTCCCGCGAGGCGTCGGCGCGGACCGCCTTGGCGTCGCGGGTCGCCTGCTCGCGGATCTCGGCCGCGTCGCGCTGCGCGGTCTCCCGGACCTCCGCCGCCTCCTCCTCGGCCAGGCGCAGCATGGCGCTCGCGCGCCCGCCGAGGCCGGCGTACGACGGCGTCTCGCTCTCCTTGACCTGCTCCCGCAGCTGCCCGACCTGATCCTCGAGCTCCAGCACCCGGCGCTCGGACTCGGACAGGCTCGCGCTCAGCCCCGACTTCTCGCTCGCCAGCTGGCGCACGCGTGCGTCGACGGCGTCCTTGTCGTAGCCACCGCGGCGCACGACCGGGAAACCGCCGGGCGAGGTGGTCGGGCCCCCGGCCGCGCGGGGGGCCGCCGGCGGTACGACGGGGCGCGACGGCTGTTCGCGCGGCACCGCCGGCGCCTGCTGGGTCTGCTCCGCGCGCGGCTGCGCCGGCGCCTTGGCCCGGGGCTCGCGCGCGGGCACCGTCGGCAGCACCTGGGTCGCCTCGTCGGGGGCGGCCCCGGTCGCGTCCTCCTCCGGCTCGTTGTCGTCGAAGATGGACAGTCCCTGGTCGCTCGTCACGGCGGCGTACCCCTTCTCGGCAGGTTGCAGTGCAGGGCCAGTCTTGCCGATCGGGTCGGGCGATCCCAGCCCGGGCCGCGACAATTTGCGTCGGGTTGCTGCTACACCCCGCGGAACCGGTTGATCGCGTCGAGATGCGTGCTCCGCATCTCCTCGTCGCGGACGCCGAGACCTTCCTCGGGAGCCAGGCAGAGCACGCCGACCTTGCCCTGGTGGGCGTTCTGGTGGACGTCGAGCGCGGCCTGTCCCACGTCGTCGAGCGAGTAGGTGCGCGACAGGGTCGGGTGGATCTTGCCCTTGGCGATCAGCCGGTTGGCCTCCCACGACTCGCGGTAGTTCGCGAAGTGCGAGGAGATGATCCGCTTGAGGTTCATCCAGAGGTAGCGGTTGTCGTACTCGTGCATGTAGCCGCTGGTGGAGGCGCACGTGGTGATCGTGCCGCCCTTCCGGGTGACGTAGACCGACGCCCCGAACGTCTCGCGACCGGGGTGCTCGAAGACGATGTCGATGTCCTCGCCGCCGGTCAGCTCGCGGATCTTGGCCCCGAAGCGCTTCCACTCCTTCGGGTCCTGGGTGTGCTCGTCCTTCCAGAACCGGTAGCCCTCCTCGGACCGGTTGATGATGAGCTCCGCGCCCATGGACCGCGCGATGTTCGCCTTCTCCTCGTTGGAGACCACGCACACGGGGGTGGCCCCGCCGTTGAGCGCGTACTGCGTCGCGAATCCGCCCAGACCGCCCGAGGCGCCCCAGATCAGGACGTTGTCGCCCTGCTTCATGTCGCCGCCGTTCTTCGACACCAGCTGGCGGTACGCCGTGCAGTTGACCAGGCCGGGGGAGGCGGCCTCCTCCCAGGTCAGGTGGGCGGGCTTGGGCATCAGCTGGTTCGCCTTGACCAGCGCGACGTGGGCCAGGCCGCCGAAGTTGGTCTCGAAGCCCCAGATCCGCTGCTGCGGGTCGAGCATCGTGTCGTCGTGGCCGTCGGGGTCCTCGAGCTCGACCGAGAGGCAGTGCGCGACGACCTCGGTGCCGGGCTTCCACTTGGTGACGCCAGGGCCCGTGCGCAGCACGACTCCGGCCAGGTCCGAGCCGACGACGTGGTACGGCAGGTCGTGGCGGGCGGTGAGCGGCGAGAGCCGGCCGTACCGCTCCAGGAAGCCGAACGTCGAGACCGGCTCGAAGATCGAGGTCCACACGGTGTTGTAGTTGATGGCCGAGGCCATCACGGCGACCAGTGCCTCGCCGGGGCCGAGCTCGGGCAGCGCGACGTCCTCGACGTGGATCGACTTGCGCGGGTCCTTGTCCTTGCTGGCGATGCCCTCGAACATGTCGACCTCGCCCTTGTGGACGGTCGCCGCGCGGTAGTGGTCCGGGATCTCCAGGTTCGCGAAGTCCTCGGCCGTGGTGCTCCGCGAGTCTTGCTGGCTGGCCATGATCGCGTCGAGGATGTGCTGCACGTCGGCTCCTGCTGTCGGGGTCGGTCGTCTGGACGGGACATTACCCATCGGTAACCGGGGCTGACACCCCGGTGTGACCTACGTCGCTGAGGCGGTGGCGGGCTGCACCAGCTCCACGAGCACCCCGCCGGCGTCCTTCGGGTGGATGAAGTTCACGCGCGAGTCCGACGTACCGCGGCGCGGCTCGTCGTACAGCAGCCGCAGGCCGCGCTCGCGCAGGATCGCGCTGACCGCAGCCACGTCGGTCACCCGGTAGGCCAGCTGCTGGATGCCCGGGCCCTTGCTGCCGAGGAACTTCGCGATCGTGGAGTGCTCGTTCAGCGGGGCGAGCAGCTGGATGTGGGAGCCGGAGTCGCCGACGGCCATCATCGCCTCGCGGACGCCCTGCTCCTCGTTGACCTCCTGGTGCGCGAGGCGCATGCCGTACGCCTCCTCGTAGAAGGCGATCGCGGCGTCGAGGTCGGGGACGGCGATGCCGACGTGGTCGATCGCGGTGAACAGGTGGCTGGCGGCGGCGATGTCGTTCGGCGAGCTCATGCGGCACATCGTCGTACGACGACGGGGGCGCGGCGAGGGGGTGTGACATGTTCCACCCTCGCCGCGTCCCGGACGCGTGGGTAGGGTCGACAGCAGAACCACTCACGAGTCTCTGGAGGCCACCCCATGTCCGGTACGTCCGTCATCGTCGCCGGTGCGCGCACCCCGATCGGCCGCCTGTCCGGCAGCCTCAAGGACTTCTCCGCCGCGGACCTGGGCGGTGTCGCGATCCAGGGCGCCCTGGCGAAGGCAGGCGTCTCGGGCGACCAGGTCGACTACGTGATCATGGGCCAGGTGATCCTGGCCGGCGCCGGCCAGAACCCCGCCCGCACGGCGGCGGTCAAGGGCGGAGTGCCCATGAACGTCCCGTCGATCACCATCAACAAGGTGTGTCTGTCGGGGCTGAACGCGATCGCGCTGGCGGACCAGCTGATCCGCGCCGGCGAGGTCGACATCGTCGTCGCCGGTGGCATGGAGTCGATGACCAACGCCCCCCACTTCCTGCCGAAGTCCCGCGAGGGCATCAAGTTCGGTGACGTGAAGCTCGTGGACTCGATGGCGTACGACGCCCTGTACGACCAGGCCACGTCGCAGGCGATGGGCCTGCTCACCGAGGAGTGCAACGCCGCGGCCGCGAACCTGACCCGCGAGGAGCAGGACGAGTTCGCCGCCCAGTCGCACCAGAAGGCCGCGGTCGCCTGGAAGAACGGTGTGTTCGACGACGAGGTCGTGCCGGTCGAGATCCCGCAGCGCAAGGGCGACCCGATCCAGTTCACCACCGACGAGGGCGTCCGCGGCGACACCACCGCCGAGTCGCTCGGCAAGCTGCGCCCCGCGTTCTCGAAGGAGGGGACCATCACCGCCGGCTCGTCCTCGCAGATCTCCGACGGCGCCGCGGCCGTCGTCGTGATGAGCAAGGAGAAGGCCGAGGAGCTCGGCCTCGAGTGGCTCGCCGAGATCGGTGCCCACGCCCAGGTCGCCGGGCCCGACTCGACGCTCCAGCTCCAGCCCGCGGCCGCGACCGCGAAGGCCTGTGACAAGGAGGGCATCGCGCCGACCGACCTCGACCTCGTCGAGTTCAACGAGGCGTTCGCCGCCGTCGGCATCTCGTCGGCCCGCGAGCTGGGCCTGGACAACGCGAAGGTCAACGTGAACGGCGGCGCCATCGCGCTGGGCCACCCGGTGGGGATGTCCGGCGCGCGCGTGGTGCTGCATCTCGCGCTCGAGCTCAAGCGCCGGGGCGGCGGCGTCGGTGCCGCCGCGCTGTGCGGCGGCGGTGGCCAGGGCGATGCCCTGATCGTGCGTGTCCCGAAGGGCTGAGCAGGACGTCCCGGGTCTCGTCGAGCGCGCCCGCGCCGGTGAGGCCCGGGCCGTCGCTCGTCTGATCTCGCTCGTCGAGGACGAGTCGCCGCTGCTGCGCGAGGTGATGGCGGCGCTCGCGCCGCACACGGGCAACGCCCAGGTCATCGGCATCACCGGCTCGCCCGGCGTCGGCAAGTCGACGTCGACCAACGCGCTCGTGAGCGAGCTGCGCGCCAGCGGCAAGCGGGTCGGCGTGCTGGCCGTGGACCCGTCGTCCCCGTTCTCCGGAGGTGCGCTGCTCGGCGACCGGGTGCGGATGCAGGACCACGCGCTGGACCGCGACGTCTACATCCGGTCGATGGCCTCGCGCGGCCACCTCGGCGGCCTGGCGTGGACGACGCCGCAGGCGCTGCGGGTCCTCGACGCCGCGGGCTGCGACGTCATCCTCGTCGAGACGGTCGGCGTGGGGCAGAGCGAGGTCGAGATCGCCGGGCTGGCCGACACCACGATGGTGCTGCTGGCACCCGGCATGGGTGACGGCATCCAGGCCGCGAAGGCGGGCATCCTCGAGATCGGCGACCTCTACGTCGTGAACAAGGCGGACCGGGACGGCGCGGAGCAGGTGCGCCGCGACCTCCGCTCGATGCTCGCCCTCGCCGAGCGGCCCGAGGGCGCCTGGAGGCCGCCGATCCTGATGACCGTCGCCCAGAAGGGCGAGGGGCTGCCCGAGGTCGTCGCAGCGATCGACGACCACCGGTCCTGGCTCGACTCCAGCGGCGAGCTCGCGCGCCGGCGCAGCCGCCGGGCCCGCGACGAGATCGAGGCGATCGCCGTGACCGCCCTGCGGTCGCGGTGGGGCGACGTCCACGGCCGCTCCGAGCTGGACGAGCTCGCAACGGCCGTGGTGGCGGGCCGGACCGATCCCTACGCCGCGGCCGACGAGCTGCTGGCGACGTTCACCGACTGAGCCGGTCGCGGGCGGCCGGGCAGGAATGCCGCGGCCGCTGCGACAGCGACGGTGGTCGCGGCCAGGTAGAGCAGGCTGGCGCCGAAGGCGTCGACCATGCCCTCGTCGACCCGGCCGAAGAACACGATGCCGACCAGCGCCACGCCGAGGGCGTTGCCGACCTGCTGCACCGTCGAGGAGGTTCCGGAGACGGTGCCGGCGTGCCGGGACTCGACCGAGCCCATCACGGTGCCGACCGAGGCCGAGAGCACGACGCCCATCCCGAGCCCGCCCACGGCCAGCCCGGGAGCCAGCCACAGCCAGCTGCCCGCGACGCCGGCCTGCTCGACGGCTGCGAACAGCAGGAGGTGGCCCGCTCCGAAGGCGAGCGCGCCTCCGGCGACGGTGGCGCGGGCGCCGTACCGGCCGAGCAGCGCAGCCGCCCGACGGGTGCCGATCATGTACGGCGCCGCGACGACCGTGAACACGGCGCCGGAGGCGAGTGGTCCGAGGCCGCGACCGTCCTGCAGGTACAGCGCGAGCACCAGGAAGTACGCCGCCATGCCGCTGAACAGCAGCGCCTGGCCGAGGATCCCGACGCCCACCGGCCGGCTCCGCAGCGGGTAGGGATCGACCAGCGGCGGGACACCGCGGCGGCGCAGGAGTCGTCCGCGCAGCCAGGCCAGGTCGGCCAGCGCCACCGCTGCCGCGAGGAGGGCCCAGGTCCACAGGGGCCAGCCGTGGCGCTGCCCCTCGACCAGCGGCAGCACGAGCGCCGTCAGCGCGCCGACGACCAGCGCCGCCTCCAGCGGGTCGACCCGAGGACTGCCGGCCACGCGGGTGTCCGGGAGCAGCCGGGGCGCGGCCGCCAGGGCGGCCAGCCCGATCGGGACGTTGACCAGGAAGATCGAGCGCCAGCCGCTGCCGGCGACGTCGAGGTGGATCAGCAGGCCGCCGACCAGCTGCCCGGACGCGGCCGCCACCCCCATCACGGTCGCGTACGCGCCGAGCGCGCGGACCCGCTGCGGGCCGGCGTACACGTCGCCGATCAGGGAGAGGACGGTCGGGCCGATGGCGGCGGCCGCGGCACCCTGCACGAGGCGGGCGACGAGCAGCGTGGTCGCGTCCGGGGCGAACCCGCAGAGCGCCGAGCTGGCGACGAAGAGCGCGACGCCGAGCACGAACATCCGCCGGCGTCCCCAGCGGTCGGCGACCCGGCTCGCGACCAGCAGGAGGCCGCCGAAGGTGAGTCCGTAGCCGGCGACCAGCCACTCGAGGGCCGTGTTGTCGGCGTGCAGGTCACGCTGCACCGACGGCAGCGCGACGTTCACGACGAAGAAGTCGAGGACGATCAGGAAGGTGCCGGTCAGCAGGACGGCGAGCGGCCCGCGCCGGAATGCGGTGTCAGTCATGGGACCGTTCTCCGGCCTCCCGTAGCGGGAGGGTCAAGCGCTGGACTCTCCCCCGGGGGGAGGGTGCAGGCTGTCCGCCATGGACGGCCTGCTGAGCATCGGCGACTTCTCGCGGATGACGTTCCTGACCGTGAAGGCGCTGCGCCACTACCACGACGTAGGGCTGCTCGAGCCCGCGCGGATCGACGCGCACACCGGCTACCGCTTCTACCGGGCCGAGCAGGTCGCGCCGGCCCGGCTGATCCGTCGGCTGCGCGACCTCGACCTGCCCGTCGACGACGTGCGCCTGGTGCTCGCGGCGCCCGACGAGACGTCGCGGAACGCGGTGATCGTCGCCCACCTGGACCGGATGAGCCGCCAGCTGCGCGAGACCCAGGACACCGTCGACTCGCTTCGCCGGATGCTGTCCGCGGACGACGAGATCCCCGTCTCCTACCGCGACGAGTCGGCGACGACGGTGCTCGCGATCCGCGGCCACGTCGACGGGGACACGGTCGTCACCTGGTGGATGGAGGCGTTCACCGAGCTGCATCGGCTGCTGCGCGCGTCGGGCGTGGGGCGGACCGGCCCGGACGGCGCGACCTTCCCGACGGAGTTCTTCACCGACGGCGTCTCGGAGCTGGTCGCGTTCGTCCCGGTCGCCTCCGTGCCGCCGCTGCCCGGGCGGGTGGAGGCGATCCGGAGGCCGGCAGGACGGTACGCCGTCGCGACGTACGACGGACCGATGGTGGACCTCGACGGCGCGTACTCCGCGGTCGGTCGCAGGGTGACCGAGGAGGCGCTGTCCGCGGACGGGCCGGTCGTGGAGCGGTACCTGCCGCTCGGCGACGAGGATGATCTCATCAACCACGTGACGGAGGTCTGCTGGCCGGTTTGTCCCTAGTCTTCGGGGATGGGCATCGCCAGCGGTCCGATCAGCCAGGTCGCGTGGGTGACCGACGACCTCCACGCGACCGAGCGGCTGCTCTCGGAGCAGTTCGGGGTCGGCGCATGGACCCGGATCCCGGACGTCGTCTTCGGGCCGGACACCACGACGCTGCGGGGGGAGCCCGTCGAGATGGTGCTGCACGTGTCGCTCGGGTACGCCGGTGACCTCCAGCTCGAACTGATCCAGCCGGTCAGCGGGCCCGGCATCCACCGTGAGTTCCTCGACGCCCACGGCCCCGGCCT
Organism: Nocardioides sp. URHA0032; assembly: GCF_000620645.1. GTDB lineage: Bacteria > Actinomycetota > Actinomycetes > Propionibacteriales > Nocardioidaceae > Nocardioides. The sequence continues at coordinate 80,375 of NZ_JIAV01000021.1, forward strand.
GCACCACGTCTGCTTCGAGGTCGACGACGTCCCGGCCGCGTGCGCGGCCGCCGACGCCGCGGGCGTCCCGGTGCTGATGCGCGGCTCGATGATGGACGGCGAGATCGAGTTCGCGTACGTCGACGGCTCCGCCGGCGGGGCGCCGTACGTCGAGCTGGCCCGGATCGGCCCGCAGATGCGGACGTACTACGACACGATCAGGAGCGCCGGGTGAAGGTCGCGCTGGTCACCGGAGCCGGCGACCGCTCGATCGGCGCCGCGACCGCAGGCGCGCTGCGGGCCCGCGGGTTCCGCGTCCTCACCACCACCCGCTCCTGCCCGATCACGGCCGACCACCACCCGCTCGACCTGGCCGACGCCGGGTCCGTGGCACGGCTCGCCGCCTGGGTCCCCGAGCGGCTGGACCTCCTGGTCAACAACGCGGGCATCCACCTCGACCTGCGCTCGAGGTGGACCGAGCCCCAGCTCGTCGACGGCCACGAGGTGCACTGGCGCACCAACTACCTCGGCACCGCCCAGCTCACCCGCCTGCTCCTCGACAACCTCCTCGAGTCCGGCGACGCGCGGGTCGTCAACGTGGTCTCCAAGCTGCACGACCGCGGCCGCAACGAGTGGCTGGTCGCCCCGGTGGCGCCGTACGACTCGTGGGCGGCGTACGGCACCTCCAAGCTCGCGCTCGTCCACGAGGCCGCCGAGATCGAGCGGAGGTACGGCGGTGTCGGGGTGCACGGCTACTCGCTGCATCCCGGCTCGGTCTACACCCGGATCGCGGACCGTGGCCTCGAGACCGCGCCGGTGCTGGGGAGGCTGCGCAGGCTCGCGGCTCCGATCGAGCGCCGCACCCTGCTCACTCCGGAGGTCGGAGCCCGCACCACGGTCTTCTGCGCCACGTCGCCGGACGCGCGGCCCGGGGGATACCACCGGCGCGAGGCCCCGGCCGAGCCGTCCGCTGACGCGCAGGACGCCGCCGTCGCCGCGAAGCTCTGGGACGAGACGTCGGCGTGGACGGCTAGCCTCCTGACGTGACCCTGCCGTTCGACCCCATCGACGAAGCCGCACGTCAGTGGGGCACCCACTGGGACCGGGTGCCGGCCATGCACGCCGTCACGTCGCTCATGCGCGTGCAGCAGCTCGTCATCGGCCGCCTCGATGCGATCCTCAGGCCGCACGGCCTGACGTTCGCGCGCTACGAGGCGCTGGTGCTGCTGGTCTTCTCGTCGCGCGGATCGTTGCCGCTCGGGAAGATGGGGGAGCGGCTGCAGGTGCACCCCACGTCGATCACCTCGATCATCCGGCGCCTCGAGGCCGCCGGGCTGGTCGAGCGGCGGGCGCACCCCGACGACGGCCGCGCGGTGCTCGCCGAGATCACCGACCGCGGCCGCGAGCTGGTGGAGGCGGCGACGAAGGACCTGGTCGCCGCCGACTTCGCCCTCGGCTCGCTGACCGACCGCGACCTCCGGTCGCTCTCCGACCTGCTCCGCCCCATCCGCAAGGCCGCCGGGGACTACTAGCCGTGACCACCGCCGACGACGTACGCCGGGTCGGCCTCGCCCTGCCCCGGACCTACGAGTTCTTCACCGGCGGCCGCGCCAAGCTCAAGGTCCGCCAGATCGTGTTCGTCGGGTTCTCCCAGGACGAGGCCGACATGGGGTTCGGCTACCCGAAGGACGCCCGCGACGGGCTGGTCGCGTCCGACCCCGAGACGTTCTTCCTGCCGCCGGCGCGCGACCTGCGCTACCAGTGGGTGTGCGCCCACCTGGACCGCCTGCACGCCGAGGAGATGCGCGAGCTGGTCACCGACGCGTGGCGGATGTGCACGCCGAAGATGCTCCACGACCTGCCCGAGATGTCACCGCCGACGGCGGCCGCGTGGAACGCGATGGACTCGGGCGACTGGGGCGGGCTGCGCGAGCTGCTCCATCCGTACCTGCACTTCGCGGACGGAGACGTCGTCCTGCGCGGCAGGACGAAGGTGCTCGCGCATCTGCGCGAGCACCCCGTCCCGCGCCCACCCTCCCGGACCGAGGTCCGGGAGGGACAGGTGTACCGCTGGTTCGGTCAGTGACCGAGGACGGCCTCCTGGGCGTTGACCACCCCGTAGCCGTCGACGGCGGACCAGCCCTGACCGAGCTTGTTCACGAACCGGCCCGTGAAGGTCTTGCCGTTCACGAGCGTCACCTTGAAGACCATGCCGCGGGTCTCCTTCTTGCCGCTCGGGATCGAGAACGCGCCGCCCAGCTCGTCGGCGTTGTTGCCCTCGATCGCCGGCAGGTCCGGCGCCCACAGCGCGGCGTCACGGTCGACGCCGAAGCCGAAGGACTGGCCCTTCCTGAGCTGCTTCCCGAACTTGACCGTCATGTTCTGGAAGACGCCCTTGGTCAGGCCCTTGAACCGGCCCGAGAACGAGGCCTTGATGCTGCCCCGCTGGATGCCGTGTGCCTGACCGACCGTGAACGGGAAGCCGCCGTCCCGGAACAGCTCCGGCTGGCCGAGGTGCCGCGGGTCGAACACGATGCCCTTGAGCGAGGTCGGGCTGGCCGTCTCGCCGAGGAACTGTATCGACGCGATCGGCTGCTTGCCCGAGTAGCTGACCCGGAAGAAGTTCCGGTCGGCCAGTGAGCCGGGCGTCGCGTTCCGTTCGTCACTGGAGCTGCCGACGGCCATGATCTTCAGGCCGTGCGCGGAGCCGCTCGACCGGAACGGGTCGAGGTCGTGGCCGAACGTGCTGTGCTCCAGGCGGGTCCGGACCTGGGCGGGGGCCATCGACCCCGGCCCGCCGGCCTTCTGGATCATCAGCGCCGCGATGGCTGCCGCGTGCGGTGCCGAGGCGCTCGTGCCGCCGAAGTTCGGGAAGTCGTCGCTGTCCCGCAGGTCGTCGGCGACGAAGAACGTCGTGTTGCCGCGGTCGGTCGCGGAGATCTCCGGCTTCATCCGGGTCTTCGGGGTGTCGTACCGGTTGCCCTGCGAGTCGAAGTACATCTTCAGCTTGCCGCCGGGCGAGGTGTACGGCTCGGGCAGGAACGCCTTGAACGGGTCATAGGCGCCCACGCCGATCGCGCCGGCCGCCGTCGGGTGGCCGAAGGTCGCCGGAGCGGACGGGTCGAAGTACTCCGACACGTAGATGTCGCCGTTCAGGATCAGGCGCAGGTGCGACACCTGGGCCGGGCCCGGGGTCGCGTCGGCGATCACGAGCTGGAGGTCCGGGACGCCGCTGATCGGCAGCACCTCGGCCGGCTGCCCGGTGAGCGTGTTGTCGTCGCCGAGCACGCCGTAGTAGGTGCCGTCGGGCGCGAAGGCGAGGACGTTGAAGTCGGTCGTCACGTTCGACGGGGCCAGGATCGGCTGCACCTTGACGGTGAAGTCGCCCTCGTCGCCGCTGAACCCGGAGATCTTGATCGTGTACTCGCCGGCCTGGTCCAGCGTCGTCGACAGCTTCTCGGGCGACGAGCCGGTGTCGATCGGGCCCACCTCGGTGCCGTCCGGCTTGACCAGGTCGAGGATCAGGTCGGTGGTGCCCGACGGGATGGCGTCGGTCGTGACCAGCACCTGCTTGCCGAGCTGGTCGGCGGTCGGGGTGAAGTGGAACACCTCGACGTCGTCGGGCGAGGTCAGCTCGCCGGTGCGCTCGAAGTAGGGATCGCCCAGGTCCGCGCCGTCGGCGTCGACCGGGTCGTTCCACTGGAGGTCGTACAGGCCGCCGGCCGCACCGAGGGCGAAGTCCTGCGCGATGTCCGTGCCGGCGCCGGGGTCCATGTCCTGGAGGCCGCCGGCGTACAGGGCCGGGTCGACGCCGCTGAAGTCCAGGTTGGTGTTCTTGAGGCCCTTGGCCTTGGAGACCAGGTTGACCTTGCCGTCCCACGCACCGTGGTCGCCCGCGTTGCCCGAGGACGAGAAGTAGCTGACGCCCTGCGCCGCGACGTCGTCGACAGCGTCGCCGATCAGGCCGTCTGAGAAGAACGGCTCGTCGAAGTAGCTGACGTCGTCGACGATCACGTCGGCCCCACACGGGCCGGCCGGATCGGCGAGTGCGCGGATGTTGTCCGCGAAGCCCTGGTCCCCGCTGAAGGCCGTGGCGAAGCAGAGCTTCGCGTCCGGCGCGACGTCGTGGACGATCTGCAGCATGCCGCGACCCTCGTCGGTGTCGGTGTCGGGGCTGTCGCCGTCCTGGATGACGACGACGGGCTGCGAGTTCTGCGGGTTCCCGGTGCCGGGCAGGTCGCCCGACGCGATGTCGTCGTCCGCGTGGATCGTCAGCGGGTCACCGAAGACGTCGTTGTTCGCGCTGTCGTAGGAGTCCGAGAGCACACCGACCGTCATGCCCTGGCCGCGCACGCCCTTGGCCAGCACCTTGTCGATGCGCTGGAACTTCACGCCCTGCGAGGTCGTCGAGCCCACATGGGTGATCGGCCTCAGCTCCTGCACCAGGGTGCCGGTGTCGTCGAGTGCCGCGAGGGACTTCATCGCCGACAGCGGCGCGAAGCCCTCGAGCGTGCCGACCTGCTTGTTGGTCGAGGTGACCACGAGGCCGAGCTTCTCGGCCTGCTTGCGGTACGCCGCGCGGTCCGTCCCGGCCTGCGGGGTCAGGTTGACCATGACCCGGCCCTGGTCGTCCCGGATGGACAGCGAGCCCTGGTCGACCCGAAGGCCGCTGCTACCTACCCGTGCCTTGCCCGAGCCACTGCTGGCGACCAACCGCCCGAGCCCGTTGCCGAGCGAGCGGTCGACCGACTTGCTGAACCCGTTGGCCGTGGGACGCGCGTCCGGCGGCGCCGACCCTTCGGCCGGGTTCAGCAGGGTGAGTCCGCAGACGACAGCGACCGAAGCCGCCACCGCCAGGGATCTACGTGTTCTCATCGAGATGCCTCCCGTTTACGTGATGTGGCTAACACCTGCAGCCGCGAGCACCCTACGTCGGACCTGGCCGTGTGGAACGGATAGTTGGATGTCCTACTATTTCTCTCATGAGCGCACGCGACCGCTGGCAGGCCCGCTACGAGAAGTCCCGCGTCCGGGAGGCCGACTTCACCACCCTGAGCGGAGTCCCCGTCGAGCCGGCGTACGGCGCCGAGGACTCGGAGTGGCCCGGCGAGTTCCCGTTCACGCGGGGGCTCTACCCGACCGGCTACCGCGGGCGGACCTGGACGATCCGGCAGTTCGCCGGCTTCGGCAACGCCCAGCAGACCAACGAGCGGTACCGGATGATCCTCGGCCGCGGTGGGGGCGGGCTCTCGGTCGCGTTCGACATGCCGACGCTGATGGGCCGCGACTCCGACGACCCGAAGTCGCTCGGCGAGGTCGGCCACTGCGGCGTCGCGATCGACTCCGTCGCGGACATGGAGATCCTCTTCGACGGCATCGACCTCGGCGACGTCACGACCTCGATGACGATCAGCGGCCCCGCCGTTCCCGTGTTCTGCATGATGCTGGTCGCCGCGGAGCGCGCCGGTGTCGACACCGGGACCCTCAACGGAACGCTCCAGACCGACATCTTCAAGGAGTACATCGCGCAGAAGGAGTGGCTCTTCACGCCCGAGCCGCACCTGCGGCTGATCGGCGACCTGATGGAGTACTGCGCGGCGAACATCCCGGCGTACAAGCCGCTGTCGGTCTCCGGGTACCACATCCGCGAGGCCGGCTCGACCGCGGCGCAGGAGCTGGCGTTCACGCTGGCCGACGGCTTCGGGTACGTCGAGCTGGGTCTCTCGCGCGGCCTCGACGTCGACGTGTTCGCCCCGGGCCTGTCCTTCTTCTTCGACGCGCACGTGGACTTCTTCGAGGAGATCGCGAAGTTCCGCGCCGCCCGCCGGATCTGGGCGCGCTGGATGCGTGACGTCTACGGCGCCAAGAGCGAGAAGGCGCAGTGGCTGCGGTTCCACACCCAGACCGCGGGTGTCTCGCTGACCGCCCAGCAGCCGTACAACAACGTGGTCCGCACCGGCATCGAGGCGCTCTCGGCCGTGCTCGGCGGCACGAACTCGCTGCACACCAACGCGCTCGACGAGACGCTCGCGCTGCCGTCCGAGCAGGCCGCCGAGATCGCCCTGCGGACCCAGCAGGTGATCATGGAGGAGACCGGCGTCGTGAACGTCGCGGACCCGCTCGGCGGATCGTGGTACGTCGAGGCGCTCACCGACCGGATCGAGGCCGAGGCGACCGCGATCTTCGACAAGATCCTCGCGATGGGCGGCTCGACGCTCACCTCCGCCCAGCCCGAGAAGATCGCCGAGGCGGTCCGGAACGGCGACTGGGTCGTCACCCGCGGCCTGCTGCGCGGCATCGAGGAGGGCTGGTTCATGTCCGAGATCGCCGAGGCGGCGTTCCAGTACCAGGTCGCGCTCGAGAAGGGCGAGAAGCGGATCGTCGGCGTGAACTGCCACGAGGAGTCCGTCACCCACGACCTCGAGATCCTGCGCGTCTCGCACGAGGTCGAGGTCGAGCAGGTCCGAGCCCTGTCCGCCCGCCGGCAGGGTCGCGACGAGGCCGCCGTCCGGTCCGCGATCGGCCGGATGGTCGACGCGGCCAGGGCCGACGAGAACATGATCGAGAGCATGCTGGACGCCTGCCGGGCCGAGGCCACCCTCGGCGAGATCTGCGACGCGCTGCGCGCCGAGTGGGGCGAGTACCGGGAGCCGGCGCGCTTCTGAGCACGTCCATGTGGCATGAGGTTCCTGCTGACGCTCGTGCTCCTGCTGTCACTGACCGCCTGCACCGACGACGGTGACTGGTGGTCGTCCCCTCCCGACGGCACGCGCTGGGTGGGGTACGACGGCGCGGTCGTCGCCGTACCCGACTGGTGGACGACCGGTGAGACGACGTGCGGCGCGCCGGTCGAGGACACCGTCTACTTCGACTCCGGTGCGGTCGTCGACTGCGCCGACCCCGACTACGACGCCACCGTCGACGAGGTGTCCAGCCTCGCCGTGCTCCACCACGACGGCGGGATCGACGAGGACGACCTCGACGGCAGCTGCCAGGAGTGGTTCCGGGGCGTCTGCCGGCGGATGTTCGCCGTCCCGGGCTCGGACGCCGTCTTCGCGGTGACGATCGACGAGGAGGGGGACGGCGACTTCGAGGAGATCCGCGACTCGGCGCGCGCCCTGCCTGACCGCGTCACGACCGTCCCGCTCGCGATCGGCGGCGCCGGCGGCTGGACGCCGACCTGGGGCGCGGAGCCCACGGTGGTCCGCGACCTGCGGAGGGCGATCGAGGCGGCCGGGCTCGAGGTCGAGGTCCAGGTCCTGGACCCGGACCCGAACGGCGACGTCGCCGACCTCGCCCCGGGCTCGCTGCTGGAGGTCCAGCCCGCGCTCGGTGCCCCGGTCGAGTCCGGGAGCACGGTGAAGGTCACCGTGATGGGGACTTCCGGCCCATGACCGGCTGACGGCGGGTCTGGTGGAATCGGGGCGTGGACCTCGCGCACGCCCTGGCCGCCCTGCCCGCCGACCCCCGAGTGGTCGTGACCGGGAACCACGCGACCCCGTGGCACACCCTCGGTCTCGTCGACGAGGCCCTCGACTCCTACCGGCTCTGGGCGCTCAACGGGCAGCCCGGCCTGCCCGACCGCGACGGCGTGGTGCTCGAGACGTCGTTCGTCGGGCCGGGCCAGCGCCGCAGCGGGCGGCTGTCGTACCTGCCCTCCCGGCTCTCGATGGTGCCGAAGCTGTTCGGCACCGCGCTCCCTCCGGACCTGGTCGTGCTGCACACCAGCCGGCCGCGCGACGGCCAGGTGTCGCTCGGGGTGGAGGTGAACGTGCTGCCGGCCGCGATCGAGGCCGCCAGGCGGAGGGGCGGACTGGTGGTCGCCCAGGTGAACGACCAGATGCCGTGGACGTACGGCGATGCGCTGCTCGACCTCGACCTCGTCGACGTGCTGGTGGAGGCGGACGCCCCACTCCCGAGCGCGCCGGCGAGCGTCATCGACGAGCACTCCGCCCGCATCGGCGCCCTGGTCGCCGAACGCGTGAGTGACGGGTCGACGCTGCAGGCCGGTATCGGCGCCGTACCCGACGCGACGTTGCACGGACTGACCAGCCGCAGCGGGCTACGGGTCTGGACCGAGATGTTCTCCGACAGCGTCCTCGCGCTCGAGAAGGTCGGCGCCCTGGACCGGACCGTGCCGATCGCGGCGTCCTTCCTCTTCGGCTCACCCGAGCTGCTGGCGTGGGCGGACGACAACGAGCGGATCCTGATGCGCCGCACGGAGGTCACCAACAGCCCGGCCAGGATCGCCCGGAACCAGCGCATGGTCAGCGTCAACACCGCCCTCCAGGTCGACCTCTTCGGCCAGGCCAACGCCTCCCGGATCAGCGCTCGGATCCACTCCGGCTTCGGGGGTCAGACCGACTTCTTCGTCGGCGCGATGCACAGCGAGGGCGGACAGGCCTTCATCGCGATGCGCTCTTGGCACCCCAAGGCCGACTGCTCGACGATCGTGCCGCTGGTCGACGAGCCCGTGACGTCGTTCCAGATGACGGCAGTGGTCACCGAGCAGGGGGTGGCCGAGCTCTACGGCCGCGACCAGCGGGAGCAGGCCAGGCAGCTCATCGAGCATGCCGCCCACCCCAGCGTCCGCGAGGAGCTGCGCGAGGAGGCCGTGGCGCTGGGTCTGATGTGAGGACCCGACCGGACCTCCCTAGGATTGGTCGCATGAGCCAGCAGCCGTTCTCCCGCCCCGGCGCCGTCGACCTCTCGGGCCTGTCCGGCGCCGCGCCGGGCGCCGCGCCCGCCGCGGCCTCCGCGGGCTCGTCGTACGCCGTCGTCGTGACGGAGGAGAACTTCCAGTCGACGATCGAGGCCTCCACCACGGCGCCGGTGTTCCTGGTGTTCTACTCGCCGACGCGGATGGCCGAGAGCGCCGACCTCGCGCGCGACCTGGAGACGCTGTCCGGCGAGTTCGAGGGCCGCTTCCTCGTGGGCCTCGTGGACATCGACGAGACTCCGCAGATCGCCCAGGCCATGCAGATCCCGTCGATCCCGCTGGTCGTCGCGGTCCTCGACGGCCGTCCGGCGCCGCTGTTCCAGGAGGTGCTGCCGCTCGATCAGCTGCGCGTCCAGCTCACCCAGGTGATGCAGCAGCTCACGGTCAACGGCGTCGCCGGCCGGCACCAGCCGCGGCACGTCGGCGGCGCCGCGGGCCACGACGGCGAGGAGCTGGTCGACCCGCGGTACGCCGCGGCGCAGGACGCGCTCGGCGACGGTGACGTCGACCGGGCGGTCGCGGAGTATCAGAAGCTCGTGGACGCCAACCCGGCCGACGCCGAGGCCGCCGCCGGCCTGGCGATGGCGAAGGTGCTGCAGCGCACCCAGGGCGTCGACCTCGACGCCGCACGGGAGGCCGCGGCCGCGAGCCCCGACGACGTCGACGCCCAGACGATGGTCGCGGACCTGGACCTGCTCGGCGGCCACGTCGAGGACGCGTTCGACCGGCTGGTCGGGCTGGTCCGTCGTACCGCCGGCGACGACCGGGACAGGGCGCGTGAGCACCTGCTCGGGCTGTTCGCGGCCGTCGGGAACGACGACCCGCGGGTGCTCAAGGGCCGGCAGAACCTGGCGTCTGCTCTCTTCTGAGGGCGTCGAGCACGGCGAGCACCGCGGGGGAGTCCGCCATGCTGCGCCGGTGGACGGCGATCACGTCGCGGGTCGGCTCGGGGTCGTGCGCCGGTACGCCGACCAGCTCGACGCCGAGCGGCTGGCGGCCCAGCCGGGGCACCAGTGCGATGCCGAGCCCCGCGCGCACGAGCGCGAGGTGGGAGTCGAACTCCATCGCGGTGTGGGCGATGCGGGGGAGCCGGCCGGTGCCGGCGTACATCCGGGTCAGCCACTGGCGGCAGATCGTGCCCTCCGGGGTGGCGATCCAGTCCTCGTCGACGAGGTCGTGCGGGGTCACCGCCGACCGGTCGGCCAGTCGGTGGGTGCGGTGCACGACCACGTCCGCGACGTCGCGGGCGACCACGGTCGCCAGCAGGTGGTCGGGGATCGCGATCGGCACGTCTCCCCATCGGTGCACGACGCCGAGGTCGCTCTGGCCGGACCCGACCAGGTCGACGGTGTCCCAGGGCTCCCGCTCGGTCAGCGACAGGGCGAGGTCGGGGTGGGCATCGCGCAGCGCGCGCACGACGGGTGCGACCAGCCCGCGCATCGCGGTCGAGAACGCCGTCAGCCGCAGCCGGCCGGCCACGGCGCCGGCTCGCCGGTGCAGCGTGGACTCGACCTCCTCGAGATCGGCGAGCAGCCGGCCGCCGGCGTCGACGAGATGGCGACCGTGGTCGGTGAGCATCACGCCGCGGCCCACCCGCTCCAGCAACGGGACGCCGGTCTGCTTCTCCAGCCGCTTCACCTGCTGAGATACCGCGCTGGGCGTGAAGCCGAGCGCGTCGGCCGCCGCGACGACCGAGCCGTGGGTGTCGACGGCCCGGAGGCTGGCCAGGGCCGCGAGGTCGATCATGCAGCGATGCTACATCGATCCGTGCAGGATCATTCGCTGGTGCTTCACGGTCGTTCCCGGCACCGTGGACCCGTGAACCGCCGCGACTCCCTCCTGGCCGCTCTGGTCGCCTCGATCTGGGGCTTCAACTTCGTGGTGATCGACTGGGGCATGGCGGGCATCCCGCCGCTGCTGTTCGCGGCGATCCGGTTCACGTTCGTGGTCGTGCCGGCCGTCTTCTTCGTCGCGCGACCGGACGCACCGTGGCGGGTGGTCGCCGCGGTCGGGGTGTTCATGTCGCTGGGCCAGTTCGGCTTCCTGTACGTCTCGATGGACGCCGGCATGCCGCCCGGCCTGGCCGCGCTGGTGCTCCAGGCCCAGGTGATCTTCACGATCCTCATCGCCGCTGGGGTGCTGCGCGAGCTGCCGACCCCCGCGCAGGTCGCCGGTGTGCTGATCGGCACGGTCGGCCTCGCCGTCGTCGCGGTCGGGCGGGGCGGGAACATCACCGCGACCGCCCTCGCGCTCTGCGTGCTCGCCGCGCTGTCGTGGGGGATCGGCAACGTGATCAGCCGCTCCTCCGGCGTACGCGGAGGGCTGTCGCTGACCGTCTGGTCGGCGGTCGTGGTGCCGGTTCCGCTGCTCGCGCTCTCGCTCGCGGTCGACGGGCCGGCGGCGGTGGGCGACGCGCTGGCGTCGTTCTCCTGGCAGGCCGCCCTCTCGACGCTCTACACCGCCGGGCTCGCCTCGCTGGTCGGGTACGGCGTGTTCAACACGCTGCTGTCGCGCAACCCGTCGTCCTCGGTGGTGCCGTGGGTGCTGCTGGCCCCGGTCGTCGCGATGGCCTCGGCCTGGACGCTGCTCGACCAGCGGCCGAACGGCGCCGAGCTCGCCGGCGGCCTGGTGCTGGTCGCCGGCGTGCTCGTCGCGATGCGGCCTCCTCGGTGGGGGCTAGGCCGCCGGCCCCTTGGCGCGGACGTCGGCGACGGCGCCCATGGCCTGCCGGAGCTCGGCCAGCCAGTCGCCCTCGTGCTGCCCGACGAGCCGGACGCACCAGGCGAGCGCATCGGAGCGTGACCGCGCCACCCCGGCGTCGACCAGGGTGTCGAGCACCAGTCGCTGGGGCTGGCGCAGCCGGGTCATCACCGGTGCGGAGACGTGGGTCCACAGCTCGCGGTGCTCGCCGACGGCCACGCCCCACGAGACCTTGCGCTCGAACCGGTGCTGCGCCTCCTGCGCGATCTCCATCCGCTGCTCGCGGCTGTCCTCCCGGAACGCCGACGCGCGACCCGAGCGCGCCTCGGCCAGTGCCGCGTCCGAGCCCTGGGGCTCGGCGTCGGCGATCGTCAGCACGACCGTGATCTCCTCACGGTCGACCATGACGTCGGCGGGTTGCCAGTCCGCCGGGAGCCGGCCGGCGAACCAGCCCGTCACGCGCTCCTTCATCTCTTCAGTAATCATGTAATCATCGTTGCACGCGGGGTCAAGTCCATGCCGAGTCGGCGCTGTCTCAGCTGAGACAGCGCCGACTCGGCACTGAGATTGCGCCGACTCGGCGTCAGGGGCGGCCGGACTCCGTGTACGCCGGGCCGGCGCCGTCGACGTTCGCCATGGCGGCCGCGACCCGTCGCGCGGTGAAGTCCGCGCACCGCTCGGCGACCTGCTCGGCGGTGCAGAACTCCGCGGACCGGATCTCGCGGGTCTGCCGCACCACGGAGTCCAGGAGAGCGGGGTCGTGGACGCCGCCGTCGAAGACCAGGCACAGCGCGTCGTCCCAGCCGCTCCACGGCGGTAGCCAGTCGGTGAGCAGCAGGCGTCCGGCGGGCAGGGTCAATCCCAGCTCCTCCTCGACCTCGCGGGCGACGGCGACGTGGGGGGACTCGCCGACCTCGACGACGCCGCCGGGGAGGTCCCAGTCCTGCTTGTAGGTGAGCTGGCAGAGCAGCACCCGGGCGTCCGGCGTGCGGAGCAGCAGCTGGCTGATCGCGCGCTTGCGCGGGAGGAACGAGTTCAGCAGCGCCCGGAACCCTTCCGGCTCGTGCACCGGTACGTCGGTGGCCAGCCGCGCGTACACGATCCGGTCCACCGTCTCGCCCGCGACCGTGACGCCGCGCATCACGCCCTCGCGGCGCAGGCCCGACCAGGTGGCGGTGCGCTGCGCGGCCTCGTCCTCCGGATCGACCAGGGCCTCGACGCGCGCGTGGTCGACGAGCGCGGCTGCGACCTCGTGGCGTACGACGTCGACCGGGTCGTCGGCGGTCCAGCTGATCCGGGCGATTCCCTCCGCGACGGTCGTCACGGTGGTGGTCGGCTGGGTCACGGACAGAACTCTAACGATCGCGGCTCGGCCGGCCGAGCATGTCCGGCTCGGGGTTGTCCGCCGAAACCCGACCGACACGCCGTACGGTGCCGGCGTGTCGGGCGGGTTTCTCCGGTCAGCCGGAGAAACCCGCTGCGTTCACACCCGCCGCCGGAACCACACCGTCGCCAGCGGGGGTACGACGATGGTCGCGTGTGCGGGCTGGCCGGACCACTCGCCGGGGACGGCCGTGATCGCGCCGAAGTTGCCGACGCCCGAGCCGGAGTACGCCTCGGCGTCGGTGTTCACGATCTCCTCCCACTCACCGGCCGCGGGCAGGCCGAGCCGGTAGTCGTCGTGCGGCACCGCGGCGAAGTTCGCGACGCACGCCACGTCGGGCTCCCCGTCGCGGCCGTGGCGCACCCAGGTGAAGAGGTTCCGCCCGGCGTCGTTGGCGTCGATCCACTGGAAGCCGCCGGGGTCACCGTCCCGGCTCCACAGCGCCGGGGAGGCGACGTACGCCGCGTTCAGGTCGCGCACGAGCGACTGCACGCCGCGGTGCTCGGGGTGGTCCAGCAGCCACCAGTCGAGCTCGCGCGACTCCGCCCACTCGGACTCCTGGCCGAGCTCGATGCCCATGAACGTCAGCTGCTTGCCCGGGTGCGCCCACATGTAGGCCAGGTAGGCGCGCACGTTCGCGAGCTGCTGCCAGCGGTCGCCGGGCATCTTGCGCAGCAGCGAGCCCTTCCCGTGCACGACCTCGTCGTGGCTGAGCGGGAGCACGAAGTTCTCGGAGAATGCGTAGACCAGCGAGAACGTCAGCTCGCCGTGGTGATATGCGCGGTAGATCGGCTCGTGCGACAGGTAGTCCAGCGAGTCGTGCATCCAGCCCATGTTCCACTTGAAGCCGAAGCCGAGGCCGTCGCTGTCGGTCGAGCGGGTGACGCCCGGCCAGGACGTCGACTCCTCGGCGATGGTGGTGACGCCGGGGACCCGCTTGTAGACGGTCGCGTTCATCTCCTGGAGGAACTGCACGGCCTCGAGGTTCTCGTGGCCGCCGTGGATGTTCGGCGACCACTCGCCCTCCTCCCGCGCGTAGTCGAGGTAGAGCATCGACGCGACGCCGTCGACCCGGAGCCCGTCCGCGTGGAACTCCTCGAGCCAGTAGAGCGCGTTGGCGTACAGGAAGTTCCGCACCTCGGGCCGGCCGAAGTTGAAGATGTGCGAGCCCCACTCCTTGTGCCAGCCGCGCTGCGGGTTCGGGTCCTCATAGAGCGGCGTGCCGTCGAACCGGGCCAGCGCCCACTCGTCGGTCGCGAAGTGGCCGGGCACCCAGTCCAGGATCACGCCGACCCCGGCCTGGTGCAGGCGGTCGACGAGGAGCCGGAAGCCGTCGGGGTCGCCGAACCGCGAGTCCGGCGCGAAGTACGACGTCACGTGATAGCCCCACGACCCGCCGAACGGATGCTGCATCACCGGCATCAGCTCGACGTGGGTGAAGCCCAGGCCGGCGACGTACGCCGGGAGGTCGTCGGCGAGCTCGGCCCACGACCAGTAGCGGCCGTCGGGGTGCTTCTTCCAGGACCCGAGGTGCATCTCGTAGACGCTCATCGGCTCGGCGACCGGCTGCCTCGACGCACGCTCGCGCAGCCACGCGTCGTCGCCCCAGGAGTAGGAGGACTCGAAGATCCTGGACGCCGTGTCGGCGGGCTGCTCGGCCCAGAACGCCATCGGGTCGGCCTTCTCGCGCCACTCGCCGTCGGGGCCGAGGATGACGTACTTGTACGCCGCACCGGTGCCGACGCCCGGCACGAAGAGCTCCCACACCCCGGAGGTGCCGAGCTGGCGCATCGGGTGCTCGCGGCCGTCCCAGCTGTTGAAGTCGGCCTTGAGCCGGATCGCCCGGGCGTTCGGCGCCCAGACGGCGAACGACGTGCCGGTCACCGGCTCGAGGGCCCCGGGGTAGTGGTGCACGCGGGCGCCGAGGACGTCCCACAGCTGCTCGTGCCGGCCCTCGTTGATCAGGTGCAGGTCCATCTCGCCGAGGGTCGGGAGGAAGCGGTACGGGTCGTCGGTGACGTGCTCGTCGGGTCCGTAGCTGACCGCGAGCCGGTAGTCCGGCACGTCCGGGACCGGCAGCACGCCGGACCAGATGCCTTCGTGCTCGTGGGTCAGCTCCGCCTCTCCGCCGTCCCAGCGCACCACGACCCGGGAGGCGAGCGGCCTGAGCACCCGGACCGTCACCCCGCCGTCGTGCGGGTGCGGGCCGAGGACTCCGTGCGGGTTGCCGTGCTCGCCGCGCACCACCTGCGTGAGCTCGGCTGGGGACACGTCCAGGAGCTTCGCGGTCATCAGGCTCCGATCCTCGCCACGGCCTCGAGCGGGATGCCCACCCAGGTCGGACGGTTGCGGGTCTCGTACACGGTCTCGTACACGGCCTTGTCGGCGACGTAGGCGTCGAGGAGCACGCGCTCCTCGTCGTCCAGCCCGCCCTCGGCGTATGCCGTGAGGAAGTGGTTGCGGTTGCGGTGCGCCCACTCCTCGGCCCGGTAGGCGCGCTGGTCGACGCCCTCGGGCTGGTCCTCGGCGAACTGCCGCTCCACCACGTGCGGCACGTAGTCGAAGGAGCGCAGCATCCCGGCGACGTCGCGCCACGTGGAGTCGGGCCGCAGCCGCTCGGCGAGCGGCTTCGCGGGCTCGCCCTCGAAGTCGACGATCTTCCAGCCGAGGCTGGTGCGCAGGGTCTGGCCGAGGTGCAGGTCCCCGTGGATCTGCTGGACCTCCATGCCGTCGATGTCGCGGAGCCGGGAGTACGCCGCGCGCAGCCCCGCTTCGTACGGCGCGAGCCCCGCCACGACGGTGAGGGCGTTGTCGAGCCGCGCGTCCATGCCGTCGGCGAGCTCGCCGACGGCGGCGGCGTCCAGGCGCTCGACCGGGAAGTGCTCGGCGAGCACCGTGTGCACCTCGCGCAGCGCGACGCCGAGCCGCTCGGCCTCGGCGGCGAAGTCGCCGCCGGCCTCGTTGGCGTGCAGGTCGCCCTCGGCGAACAGGTTGCGGGCGCTGGCCAGCGCCAGGTCCCACCCGTCGCTGGCGGTTCGGAGGAACTGCTGCAGCATCGCGAGCTGCACGGTGGTGCCGGAGCCGCCCGCGCCCTGGCTCGTCGGGTCCCCGTCGACCCAGTCCAGCCAGCCGTAGAGCGCGGCGATGTGGTCGGAGCCGGCTCGGGTCAGCACCTCGTGGACGCTGATGTCCGGGTTCACGCCCGGGGTGATCTTGCGGAACACCTTCATCAGGGCGTCGTCGCCGTACGCCACCGAGGAGTTGGACTGCTCGCCGGAGAAGAGCGTCGAGTGCGTCTCGAGGTCGAGCTCGTAGCCGGGCAGCCGGTGGAACCGCAGGCCGCTCTCGTCGTTCAGGTTGCCACCGGGCTCGCCGGCGGCCTGGGCGAACGAACGCAGCCAGCATCCCATCGCCTCGCGGTCGTGGAGCGCGTCGTAGGCGTGCACCCAGCCGTACGACGGCTCCTCCCACCAGCCGATGAACGCATGGTCCAGGCGGGTCTCGGGGTTCTCGTAGAACGCGATCGGGACCTGGTAGACCTCCGAGCCGCCCTCCGCGTCCTCGTAGGCGACCTCGACCAGGTCGATGACCACGCTCGGGTCCTTCTCGCCCGCGCACGGCACCTCGCCGATGCGGCGTACGCCGGCGATCCGGAACGGTCGGCCCTTGCCGCCGAACCAGCGCGTGCGCTCCAGGTATCGCTCGAACACGTCGGGGTCGGGCCCGACCGTCTGTGCCGTCACAGCAGCAGCCCCTCTTCGGTGGTCGCAGGAGCGGCGGTCAGCCGGAACCAGTAGAACCCGTAGCCGGCCAGGGTCAGGAGGTACGGCAGCTCGCCGATCTCGGGGAACGGCACGCCGCCGAGGAGCTCGACCGGGCGCCGCCCCTCGTACCTGCGCAGGTCGAGCTCGACCGGCTGCGGGAACCGGGACAGGTTGTTGACGCAGAGGATGAGGTCCTCCTGGCCGTCCTCGGTGACGTGCTCGCGCACGTAGGACAGGACCGACGGGTTCGACCCGCCGAGGTCGTGGAACTCGCCCAGGCCGAAGGCCGGGTGGTTGCGGCGCGTGTGGATCATCCGCCGCGTCCAGTGCAGGAGCGACGAGGAGTTCTCCAGCTGGGCCTCGACATTGACCGACTGGTACCCGAAAACCGGGTCCTGGATCACTGGTCGGTCCAGCTTGCCCGGGGTCGCGGACGAGAAGCCGGCGTTGCGGTCGGCCGTCCACTGCATCGGGGTGCGCACGCCGTCGCGGTCACCGAGCCAGATGTTGTCGCCCATCCCGATCTCGTCGCCGTAGTAGAGGACCGGTGACCCGGGCAGCGAGAGCAGGAGCGCGTTGAAGAGCTCCATCTGGTTCATGTCGTTGTCCAGCAGCGGGGCGAGCCGCCGGCGGATGCCGATGTTGGCCTTCATGCGCGGGTCCTTGGCGTACTCGCCCCACATGTAGTCGCGGTCCTCGTCGGTCACCATCTCGAGGGTGAGCTCGTCGTGGTTGCGCAGGAAGATGCCCCACTGGCAGGAGTCGGGGATCGGCGGTGTCTGCTCGAGGATCTCCGAGATCGGGAACCGCGACTCCCGCCGCACCGACATGAAGATGCGCGGCATCACCGGGAAGTGGAAGGCCATGTGGCACTCGTCACCGCCGGCCTCGAAGTCGCCGAAGTACTCCACGACGTCCTCGGGCCACTGGTTGGCCTCGCAGAGCAGGACCCGGCCGGGGTACTCGTCGTCGACGACCTTGCGCACCTTGCGCAGGAAGTCGTGGGTCTCGGGGAGGTTCTCGCCGTTGGTGCCCGGCCGCTCGTAGAGGTACGGCACCGCGTCGAGCCGGAACCCGTCCATGCCCATGTCGAGCCAGAAGCGGATCGCGTCGAGGATCGCCTCGTGCACCTTCGGGTTGTCGAAGTTGAGGTCCGGCTGGTGGGAGAAGAACCGGTGCCAGAAGTACTGCTGGCGGACCGGGTCCCACGTCCAGTTCGACGGCTCGGTGTCGACGAAGATGATCCGCGCCTCCTGGTAGAGCTCGTCGGTGTCGGACCAGACGTAGAAGTCGCCGTACGGCCCGTCCGGGTCCGACCGCGACTGCTGGAACCACTCGTGCTGGTCGCTCGTGTGGTTCATGACGAAGTCGATGATCACCCGGATGCCGCGCTTGTGCGCCTCGCCCAGGAAGTAGCGGAAGTCGTCGATGGTCCCGATCTCCGGGTGCACGCCGGTGAAGTCCGCGACGTCGTACCCGTCGTCGCGCAGCGGGCTCGGGAAGAACGGCGGGATCCAGAGGCAGTCGACGCCGAGCCACTCCAGGTAGTCGAGCTTCTCGACCAGCCCGCGGAAGTCGCCGGTGCCGTCGGCGTTGGAGTCGCGGAACGCACGGACCAGGACCTCGTAGAAGACC
Source organism: Nocardioides sp. URHA0032 (assembly GCF_000620645.1). Taxonomy (GTDB): domain Bacteria; phylum Actinomycetota; class Actinomycetes; order Propionibacteriales; family Nocardioidaceae; genus Nocardioides. The sequence continues at coordinate 98,556 of NZ_JIAV01000021.1, forward strand.
GCGGTCTTGAACCACTCCGGCGTGCTGTTCAGGGGCTTCACCGTGTCCGCTCCGGTCATCGGGGCCTCCTCACGCTGAGGATGTGGGCCGGCTCGTGGAACGGGTCGAGGCGCACGTAGTTGTGCGCGCCCCAGTTCCACTCGCTGCCGGTGATCTCGTCGTGCGCGATGAACGACTCGTGCTCGGTCAGGCCGAGCGCGGTCATGTCCAGGTGCACCGTCGTCTCGCGGGTGGCGTGCGGGTCGACGTTCACCACCACGATGACGACGTCGTCCGCCCCGCCGGGCAGCGTGTGTCGCTTCGAGAACACCAGCACGTTCTCGTCGTCGCTCCAGTGGATGCTGACGTTGCGCAGCAGCTGGAGCGCCGGGTGGGCGCGGCGGATCTCGTTGAGCCGGGTGAGGTACGGCGCGAGCGTGCGACCCTCGCGGTCAGCCGCGTCCCAGTCGCGGATCCGGATCTGGTACTTCTCCGAGTCGAGGTACTCCTCGCTCCCCGGCCGGACCGCCACGTGCTCGTACAGCTCGTAGCCGGCGTACACGCCCCAGCTCGGTGACCCCGTCGCGGCGATCGTGGCGCGGATCTTGAACGCGGCCGGCCCGCCGTACTGCAGGAACGCGTGGAGGATGTCCGGGGTGTTGACGAAGAAGTTCGGCCGCATCAGGTGGTCGGACTCGTGGGACACCTCGCGGAGGTACTCCTCGAGCTCCCACTTCGCGGTCCGCCAGGTGAAGTAGGTGTAGCTCTGGTGGAAGCCGACCGCCCCGAGCGCCCGCATCATCGCCGGCCGGGTGAAGGCCTCGGACAGGAAGAGCACGTCGGGGTCGGTGCGCCGGACCTCCTTCAGCAACCACTCCCAGAACGCCACCGGCTTCGTGTGCGGGTTGTCGACGCGGAAGATCCGGACGCCGTGCGACATCCAGAGCCGGACGATCCGCAGCACCTCCTGGCAGATGCCGCTGGGGTCGTTGTCGAAGTTGACCGGGTAGATGTCCTGGTACTTCTTGGGCGGGTTCTCGGCGTACGCGATGGTGCCGTCCGCCCGGGTGGTGAACCACTCGGGGTGGCTGGTCACCCAGGGGTGGTCCGGCGCGGCCTGGAGCGCCAGGTCGATCGCCACCTCCAGGCCGAGGTCGCGGGCCCGGGCGACGAAGGCGTCGAAGTCCTCGAAGGTCCCGAGGTCGGGGTGGATCGCGTCGTGACCGCCGTCCTTCGAGCCGATCGCCCACGGCGAGCCGGTGTCCTGGGGCTCGGGATGAAGGGTGTTGTTGCGGCCCTTGCGGTTCACCTCGCCGATCGGGTGGATCGGCGGGAGGTAGATGACGTCGAAGCCCATCGAGGCGACCGCGTCGAGGCGCTTGGCGGCGGTCTGGAAGCTGCCGCTGGTGACCGCCCCTGTCTTCGGGTCCTTGACGGCGCCCTCGGAGCGGGGGAAGAACTCGTACCAGCTGCTGAACAGCGCGCGCGCCCGGTCGGCGTACGCCGGGTACGGGCCCTCGACGGTCAGGAGCTCCCGGATCGGGTGGGTGCGCAGGATGCCGGTCACCTCGGGCGACTCGAGGACCGCGAGCCGGGCCGCGGCCGGCCGCTCGGTGTCCCGGGCCGCGTCGATCGCGCCCTGCAGGACCTGGGCGGCGTCGGCCGAGGACGGGTCGCGCGGGTCCAGCGAGGCGAGCACCCGATCGAGCAGCAGCGTGCCCTCGAGGAACATCAGCTCGACGTCCACGCCGGCGGGCACCTTGAGCGCCGCGTGGTGCTGCCAGGTGGACAGCGGGTCGGACCAGGCGACGACCTCGAAGGTCCACGGGCCCTCGGCGTCGGGCGTCACCCAGGCCTCGTACAGGTCCGGGACCTCGGCGTGCTTGGTCATCCGCACCGGGGGGCGACGTTGCCCGCCGGGGCCGATGAGCACGACCTCGGCGCCGAGCAAGTCGTGGCCCTCGCGGAACACCGTCGCGGTCACCGGGAACGGCTCGCCGACGGTCGCCTTCGCGGGCTGTCGCCCCAGGTCCACCAACGGCGCGACGTTCATGATGGGGATGCGTCCGACCATGATCTCCAACCTAGCGAGCGTGCGTGGGCAACGGGTACCGCGTACCCGTCGGCGCTGGTCGGAAACCGGTCTGTCCGACTGGTGATCGGTGGTCGAGCCCCGGGGGACGCGGCGGCAGCCCGGTCGGTGGTCGAGTGGCCGCCGAGGGACGAGGCGGCGGTCTACGTGCGCACGGTGATCGGTGGTCGAGTGGCCGCCGAGGGACGAGGCGGCGTATCGAGACCCCCGTCACGGTCGAGGTCTCGATACGTCGGTCGCGACCTCCTTCGTCGGTCGCGCGGTGGCACGGTCGGTGGTCGAGTGGCCGCCGAGGGACGAGGCGGCGTATCGAGACCCCCCGTAACGGTCGAGGTCTCGATACGCCGGTCGCGACCTCCTTCGTCGGTCGCGCGGCGGCACGGTCGGTGGTCGAGTGGCCGCCGAGGGACGAGGCGGCGTATCGAGGCCCCCGTCACCTGTCGCGGTCTCGATACGCCGGTCGCGACCTCCTTCGTCGGTCGCGCGGCTACTCGACCTGGCTGCTGGCACTTCGTCGCCCGAGCACGCTCGGGCGACGAAGGCAGCTCAGAACACCTGCAGCTCGGCTGCGTGCACGATCGTGCCGCGGTCCGACCCGGTCTTGCAGTCGGTCGGGGCGGTCGGGTCGTTGTCCTGCTCACCGGCGTACCCGGCGAACCCCGTGCACTGGTTCTCGAGCACCACGAACCGGATCGCGGCCGCCCTCGTCGCTGGGACGGCGAACGAGCGGAGGGTCAGGTTCGGGGCGACCGGCCGCGGCCGGACCGCCGGGAACGCGTTGCCGGGGGAGACGTAGAACCGCTTCCACGTCGCGTGCGCGCCACCGCAGCTCTTGACGCAGGCCTCGAGCGCGAACTTCCGCAGCGCCGTGAACCGTGAGCCCGAGTCGGGGTCGGGATCCTTCGCGAGCGGCACCTCCGTGCCGTCGGCCGGCGCCGGGGTGAGCATCGCGCTGACCTGCACCCGGCGGACGGTGTGCACACCGCCGGCCAGGTCGACCGCGACGTACGGGTGCGTCGCGTCCACGTCGCCGGTGGTGACGCCGCCCCAGGCGGTGCGCTCGGTGCCGTCGATGAGCGACCCGGCGTTCAGCGAGCCGTCCGTGGTGCCGAGGACCTCGGCTCCGTTCTTCTGCGAGGCCAGGTTCCTCGGCGTCCTCAGGTGGATGGTCCTGTGCTGGCCGGCCATCACCGTGAGGTGGAACCGCTTGAAGCCCCGCGACTTCGAGACGGCGAGCATCTCGTAGCGGCCCGGCGTGAGGCTCACCGTGTTGCCCAGCTTCCTGGTCTTCGCCGAGGTGTCGGCGACCGGCGTCGCGCGGGCCTCGAAGTGGCCGACGTAGATCTTTCCGGCCCGGTTGCCGGCGAACCTCACGACGGCGTTCTTCGACGTCGGCGACCTGAAGCTCGGGTTCGTGTTGCCCGAGTCGGCGTTCGGCGTCGAGGCGCCCATGCCCATGCCGCGCCGGGCGAACGCATCCCAGAGGACCTTCTTGTCCTTGCCGCCGAAGCGCATCTGGTCGGCCGCGATCATGGCGTCACGGGCGTCCAGCATCGAGGTCGCGCCCTGCTGGAGCAGGAACGCATCGAAGACCAGCTGGATCCAGCGGCGGTTGCCCGGGCACTGGTTGGCGGGCAGCGGCGTCTGGTCCGCCTTGGCCTGGGCGCAGCGGAGCTGGAGCGCCCGGTCGTCGTACGGGAACCTCGCGTCGTACTTCTTGACCAGGGCCTGGCGGACGGTCCAGTTGGTGCCGTTCCAGATCTCGCCGTCCGCGTGCACCTCGTCGCCCGTGACGTCGTAGCCGACGTCGGAGTAGTTCAGCGGGTTGTGATTGATGGCGTAGTCGCGGATGGCGACCGACTTGTTGCCGGTGGCGTAGACGCCGACGGCCCAGGGGTTGCCGCCGTTGCGGTAGCCGTGGCTGAACATGTACTCGCCGGCGGTCAGGTCGCCCCACGACTCGCCCATCGCGCCGCCCTGGGCGGACGTGATGCTCTCGTCGGGGCCGCCGATCATCCGGTTGCTGATCGCATGGGTGTACTCGTGGCCGACGATGCCCATGTCGAGGGCGCCGTCGACGCACGGGGCGTAGAACGCGCCGGCGATCGGCTGGAAGAGGTACTGGTTCGTGATGCCGGGCACGCCGTCCTGCAGCGTGATCTGGTTCGCGTTGTCCCGGCCGAGGTACGACGGGTTGCCGCCGGTGAGCGCGCCGGCCTGGGCGTTGCCGGTCTCCTGGTCGCCCTCGACGCCACCCCGGCCGAGGTTGCTGGCCTGGAGGTTGTAGTTCGCCTCCGTGAAGCCGAGGTAGTACGAGAAGTCGTGCATCCGGTTGTGCGCGACGAACAGGTTCGTCACCGTGGCGTCGATGTCGTTGCCGCCGGGGTGCAGCTGGGTGGGGTCGCACCGGGAGTTGTTCCAGGCGTCCGTGAACTCGGTCGTGTACTCACGGGTCGGAGAGACCGGCGCCTGCGCGGTGCCGCCCGGGGCGAGGGGATTCGCCCAGGCCTCGTGGGTGTCGGCGTTGTTGCCGACCGTGGTCATGGTGCCGATCCCGCTGCCGGCGAGGGTGTCCCACGGCCCGGGCGCGGCGACGTTGCGGAACGGGCCGGTGGGCGTGGTGCAGCCGTCACCGGGGACCCAGCAGCCGATGACGGTGTTCTTCGGCGTGGTGTCGGGGGAGTAGTCGAGGGTCGGGTTGGCGGTGAAGTAGCGCCACTTCGGGTCGAACCCGGTGTCGCCGGTCGAGGGGCCTGCGGTGTCGCTCGAGGTGACGCTCGCGACGTAGTTGCCCGGCGGCAGGAAGGGCGCCGTCGGGTCGGCGAAGGGGCATACCTGCATCGTGTAGATGCCCTTCGGGATCGAGTCCGCGGCGTACGTCGCGGTCTCGGGGCTGGTGCCCAGGTCGCCGGAGACGAGCAGGTCGCCGCCGGGGGAGAAGATCTTGACCTCGATGTCGTCGGCGGTGTTCGCCATCGCCGCGACCGCGACGATCTGCCTGGTGTTGTCGTCGGTGAGCTCGAACTCGTGCTTGGGTCCGCACTCGGTCGCGGTCACCTCGCCCTGGAACGGGTAGACGTCGTTGTTGCTCTCGGCCTGGTTCTGCCGGTGCAGGATCGCGCCGGTGACGCCGTCGACCATCAGGGTGTAGGCGAAGGCGGAGCCCCTGGCGACGTCCAGCACGTCGGTCTCGAACACCGGGCGCACGGTGCCGTCCGCCATCGCGAGCGCGCGTTCACGGACCAGCTGCTGCTGGGCGAAGCCCGGGACGGTCAGCCGGGTCCAGCCCCCGGTGACCTTGCTGGTGATGTCGGCGATGGTGCCGGCGTCGAGGTCGCGGCCGACGTTCGCGGCTGCCTTCACGAAGGCCTGCACCGGGGTCAGCGTGGCCGCCGGGGGAGCGCCGTCCGCCTTGGCGATCGACGAGGAGGCATAGGCGATCTCCCCGTGCGCGACGCCGACGGTGACCATGCTGTCGAGGGCGGGCGTCAGGTCGCCGAACCGCTGGCGGAACAGCACCGCGCGGGCGGGGCTCTGCGCGAGCTGCTGGCTGTTGACGAGCTCGAGCCCGTCCGCCTGCGCGGCGGTGAGGCCGAACACGGCCGCGTTGTCGTGCAGCCAGGCGCGCGCCGCGGCGACCGGGTCGGCGGACGTCGCGCGGGCGAGCACGCCGTCGGCAGGGAGGATCGAGGCCGGCGTGCCGAACTGGTTCCACCGCAGGTCAACCGCGCCGAGCGCCGCGGCGGCGGAGCGCTGGGTCGCCGTCGGAAGGACGGTGCCGCGCGCGTCGAGGTCGGTGAGGCCGGCGACCGGGTCGGCGAGGCTCCCCAGTGGCCGAGGGGTCGCGTGGGTCGGCTGGGTGGCGGCGGTGGCGGTGGCGGCGGTGGCGCTCGTGGCGAGGGCGGGGAGCTGCGCGAGGCCCGGGACCAGGGTGACGGTCAGGAGGCCCAGCGCGGCGACGCGGTAGCGGGTCATGCCCGGGCCAACGCCGGACAGGGGGGTTCGTTATGTGAACCGCTCCGCGGCCCACACTTTGATCGTTCCAAGGCAAGCGGGGTAGCGTCCGCTCCGTGCGTGCCATTCGTCGATTCACCGTCCGTCCCGTCCTGCCCCCGGCGCTCGCCGCGCTGGGCGATCTCGCCGGCAACCTGCGCTGGTCGTGGCACCCCGAGTCGCAGGACGTGTTCGAGTACGTCGACCCCGACCTGTGGGAGTCCACCGGGCGTGACCCGGTGCGGCTCCTCGGCGCGGTCGGGCCGCAGCGGCTCAACGACCTGGCCCGGTCCGAGGAGTTCCTGTCGATGCTCGCTGCCGCGCGCGACAGCCTGAGCCGCTACCTGACCGGCGAGCGCTGGTACCAGCGCCGCCAGGCGGCCGGCGAGGACGTGCCGCGCGCGATCGCGTACTTCTCGCCGGAATTCGGCATCACCGCGGTGCTGCCGCAGTACTCCGGCGGCCTCGGCATCCTGGCCGGTGACCATCTGAAGGCGGCCAGCGACCTCGGCGTACCGATCCTCGGCGTCGGTCTGCTCTACCGGCACGGCTACTTCAAGCAGGCGCTCTCCCGCGAGGGCTGGCAGCAGGAGACCTATCCGGTCCTGGACCCCGACGGGCTCCCGATCTCGCTGCTCCGCGAGGAGAACGGCGAGCGGGCGATGATCTCGCTGGCGCTCCCGGGCGGCCCCGACCTGCAGGCGCGGATCTGGGTCGCCAGCGTCGGGCGGGTCCCGCTGCTGATGCTCGACACCGACGTCGAGGCCAACCCCGACCACTACCGCGAGGTGACCGACCGGCTCTACGGCGGCACCAGCGAGCACCGGCTGCGCCAGGAGCTGCTGCTCGGCATCGGCGGGGTGCGGGCGATCCGCGCGTACTGCCGGATCACCGGCCACCCTGCGCCGGAGGTGTTCCACACCAACGAGGGCCACGCCGGCTTCCTCGGGCTGGAGCGGATCCGCGAGCTGACGGTCGCCGAGGGCGGCCCGAAGCTCGACCTCGACACCGCGCTCGAGGTCGGCCGCGCGTCGACCGTCTTCACCACGCACACCCCGGTGCCGGCCGGCATCGACCGGTTCCCGCGGACCCTGGTCGAGCAGTACTTCAGCGACGCGGGACCGGTGCCCGGCGTACCCGTGGAGCGGATCCTCGCCCTCGGCGCCGAGGACTACGAGGGCGGTGACACTTCGGTCTTCAACATGGCGGTGATGGGCTTCCGGCTCGCCCAGCGTGCGAACGGCGTCTCGCGGCTGCACGGCCACGTCAGCCGCGGCATGTTCAGCGGCCTGTGGCCGGCCTTCGACGAGGCCGAGGTGCCGATCGGGTCGATCACGAACGGCGTGCACGCCCCGACCTGGGTGGCACGCGAGATGTTCGACCTCGCGGCCGGCCAGGGTGCCGAGCGCGACTCCGACGACGTCGACGCGTTCTGGGCGGCCGTGGACAAGGTCCCGGGCGACCAGGTGTGGGCGACCAAGCGGGTGCTGCGCGAGCGCCTCGTCGCCGACGCGCGGAAGCGGCTGCGCCGCTCGTGGGAGGAGCGCGGCGCGGCCACGGCCGAGCTCGCGTGGACCGACAACGCGCTCGACCCCGACGTGCTCACGATCGGCTTCGCGCGACGGGCCGCGTCGTACAAGCGACTGACGCTGATGATGCGCGACCCGGCGCGGCTCAAGAGCCTGCTGCTGCACCCCGAGCGCCCGATCCAGCTGGTGATCGCCGGCAAGGCGCACCCGGCCGACGACGGCGGCAAGAAGCTGATCCAGGACATCGTGCGGCTCTCCGACGACCCCGAGATCCGGCACCGCATCGTCTTCCTGCCCAACTACGACATCGCGATGGCGCAGCCGCTCTACCCCGGCTGCGACGTGTGGCTCAACAACCCGCTGCGGCCGTACGAGGCCTGCGGCACGTCGGGCATGAAGGCCGCGCTGAACGGCGGCCTGAACCTGTCGGTGCTCGACGGCTGGTGGGACGAGTGGTACGACGGGGACAACGGCTGGGCGATCCCCACCGCCGACGGCGTCGAGGACGCCGACCACCGTGACGACCTCGAGGCGCACGCGCTCTACGACCTGATCGAGAACGACGTGGCCCCGCGCTTCTACGACCTCGACGCCGACGGCGTACCTACCCGCTGGCTGGAGATGACCCGGCACACGCTGAAGTCGCTCGGCCCGAAGGTGCTCGCGACCCGCATGGTTCGCGACTACGTGCGAAAGCTCTACGCCCCGGCTGCGACCACCGCGCACCGCCTCAACTCCGACTACGCCGGCGCCACCGAGCTCGCGGCCTGGAAGAAGAAGGTGCGCTCGGGCTGGCCGGGTGTCCGCGTCGAGCACGTCGAGAGCAGCGGCGTCGGTGACGCCCCCGAGGTCGGCGACATCATGAGCGTCCGCGCGTTCGTCGCGCTCGGCTCCCTGTCGCCCGACGACGTGGAGGTGCAGCTCGTCCACGGCCGCAGCAACGGCGATGACGACCTGCTCGACGCCGCGATCGAGTCGCTCCACGTCGCCGAGTCCTACGAGGGCGGGCGGCACCGGTTCGACGGCGAGCACGTCCTCGACCACTCCGGCTCGTTCGGCTACACGGTCCGCGTCATCCCGCGCAACGATCTCCTGGCCTCGCCCGCCGAGCTCGGCGTGGTCGCCCTGCCGTGAACGCCGAGTCGGCGCAGTCTCAGCTGAGACTGCGCCGACTCGGCCGCGTTCCGGGTCAGCCGGCGTTGTCGACGAACTCCGTGGTGTAGGTCTTCGACAGGTCGATGTCGTCCTTCTTGGCCTTCACCGTGTCGGAGAACGTGCCGAGGACGTCGAGGACGGTCTCCGGTCCGCCCTCGGGCATCCGGCCGTCGGTCGTGAACATCGGCGAGGAGTCCTTGATCGACTGCACGTACAGCTCCGGGTCGCCGCCGGCGTAGTCCGCCGGCATCTCGGCGGCGATCTCGGCGGCGTCGTGGGTGCTGATCCACTGCATGGTCCGCACGAACGCGTCGGCCAGCTTCTGCACGGTCTTCGGGTTCTGCTCGACGTAGTCGCAGGTCATGTAGAGCGACGCCGCGGGATAGAGCCCGCCGAGCGCGGCCTTGGTGCCCTCCTCCGTGCGCATGTCGATGAGGACCTTGCCGAGGCCCTTGTCGACCGCGGTCGCGATCGTCGGGTCCGTGGTCATGCCCGCGTCGATCCCGCCGTTCTGGAGTGCGGCGATGAACGTCGAGCCGGCGCCGGCGGTGACGGTCGAGTAGTCCGACGTGTCCACGCCGTTCTTCGTGGCGAGGTACTGCGTCAGGTAGTCGGTGGACGAGCCCGGGGACGTCACGCCGAGCTTCTTGCCTCCGAAGTCGGCGGCGCTCCCGACGCTGTCGGACGAGGTGGCGACCACCTCCGCCTCGCCTGGCACCTTGGCCAGCTGGACCACGCTCTCCACGCACTTGTCCTGCGCCTGGAGGGCGATCGTGTGGTCGTAGAAGCCGACGACGCCGTCCACCTTGCCGGCGAGCATGACGTTCTCGGCGCTCGCGCCCGAGGGCTCGGTCTTGAGGTCGACGTCGACGCCGGCGTCGTCGAAGTAGCCGAGCCGCTCGGTGAGCATGGCCGGCAGGTAGATCACCTTGTCGATGCCGCCGACCATGATCGAGACGTTCGGGGTGGCCGACGCGTCGTCGTCGGCCGCGGCGCCGCGGCAGCCCGTCAGGGCGGCCGCGACCGAGGCGGTGGCGATCGAGGCGGCGAGGACGCGGCGAGGGGTGGTGCGCATGGGAGTACTCCTTGGGGGTGGGACGGAAATGGGGTGAGGTCAGAGGTCGCGGGCGAGCTCGGAGCCGGACGGCGGGCGCCACGAGGTGAGGCGCTGCTCGAGGCGGGTGATGAGCCACTCGGCGCCGAGGGCGAGGACGGTGACGATCAACATGCCGGCGTAGATGCCTGCGGCGTCGAAGTTGCCCTGCGCGTGGTTGATGAGGAGGCCGAGGCCCTGGTCGGCCCCGGTGAACTCGCCGACGATCGCGCCGATCAGCGCGAAGCCGAAGGCGACGTGCATGCTGGCGAGGATCCAGGAGGTCGCGCTCGGCAGGATGACGGTGCGCATCATCGCCCAGCGGCTCGCGCCCAGGATCCGGGCGTTGTCGACGAGCACCTTGTCGACCTCGCGCGCTCCCTGGAACGAGTTGAAGAACACCGCGAAGAAGACCAGCACGAACGCCGTCGCGACCTTCGAGCTCATGCCGAGGCCGAACCAGATGACGAACAGCGACGCCAGCACGATGCGCGGGATGGCGTTGGCACCCTTGATGAACGGCGCGAGCACGTCGGAGAGGAAGCGCGCCCGGCCGAGGACGATGCCCAGGACGACGCCGGCGAACGTGCCGATCACGAAGCCGAGCACCGCCTCCTCGAGGGTGACCGCCATGTTCGACCAGATCGAGCCCATCGAGGTGCCCTCGGTGAACCAGTCGACCAGGCGGTCCCAGATCTGGCTCGGCATCGAGTAGTAGAACGGGTCGATCACCGTGCGAGCCGCGAGCTCCCACGAGGCGAGCCACACGACGATGAGCAGCACCCGCACGAGCGCCACCGTCGACCGGCGCCGCGACGCGCGGCTGCGGAAGAGTCGGAAGGTCGGGCTCGGCGCCGGCACCTGCTGGGGCTCGGCTGTTGGTCGGGTCTGGGTGTCAAGCGACACGGGAGGCTCCTCTCGCACGGGTGATCTCCACTTCCTCGCGCAAGCTGTCCCAGATGCGCTTGTAGAGCTGGATGAACTCGGGGGTGAGCCGGATCTCCTCGACCCGGCGCGGACGGGGGAGGTCGACGGTCACGACGTCCTTGACGGTCGCCGGCCCGGCGGTCATCACGACCACGCGGTCCGCGAGGCTGATGGCCTCGGTCAGGTCGTGGGTCACGAACACGCACGCGGCGCCGGACCCCGACCAGAGGGTGAGGAGCTCGTCCTGCATGAGCTCGCGGGTCTGGACGTCGAGCGCCCCGAACGGCTCGTCGAGCAGCAGCACGGTCGGCTCCGTGATGAGGGTCTGCGCCATCGCGACCCGCTTCCGCATCCCGCCGGAGAGCTGGTGCGGGTAGCGGTCCTCGAAGCCGCCGAGCCCGACGCGGTTGATCCAGTCACGGGCGCGGGCCTCGGCGTCGGCACGTCGCAGGCCGCGGTACCGCAGGCCGAGCGCGACGTTGTCGAGCACGTTCTTCCACGGCAGCACCGCGTCTGCCTGGAACATGTAGCCCACGCCGTCCGGGATCCCCTCGACCGGCTGCCCCGCGACCTCGACGGTGCCGACCGAGGCCGGCTCGAGGCCGGAGACGAGGGACAGGGTCGTGGACTTGCCGCACCCGGTGGGCCCGACGACGGCGACGAACTCGCCCGGGGCCACGTCGAGTGTCACGTCCCGGATGGCGGTGAACGCGCTGCCGTCCTTGGTGGCGAAGCGCTTGGTCGCCCCGCGCAATGAGATCGCCGGGACGCCCGGGACGCCGGGGGCGTGGGGATCGCGGCGAGATGTGATGTCGGTCATGGCCGGGGACCGTAGGCGTCGCGTGACGGCCGTCACCAGCCTTGCGATCGTTGTCGTCGAACCCGACACAAACAACGTTCTGCGCATTCTTCTCACGGCGCTCCGGAAGCCACCGCGCCGTACTCTCTCCGGGTGCGAACGCCGTTGCCGGGACGTCGCCTGGCGCTGAGCACCCAGGCGCTGGTGGCGTTCGGGGTGCTGCTGGTGCTGGTCCTCGTCGCCGCCTGGGCGGCGACCGCCGCGGTGCTCCGGCGGGACCTCGAGTCCGAGTACGAGCAGCGCGCGCTCGCGATCGCGCGGAGCGTGGCCGCCGAGCCGGGCCTGGCCCAGCAGGTCGCCCGGTCGCAGCCCCGCGCCTCAGGGCCCGTCCAGCGGGACGCCGAACGGGTACGTCGCGCCACCGGGGCGCTGTACGTCGTGGTGACCGACGACCGCGGCATCCGCTACAGCCACCCGACGCCCGGTGAGATCGGCCAGCGGGTCAGCACCAGCCCCGATGCCGCGCTGTCCGGTCGTGAAGTGGTCACCGTGGAGCAGGGCACGCTCGGGCGCTCGGCACGGGGCAAGGTGCCGCTGCGCGACGACACCGGCGACGTCGTCGGTGAGGTCAGCGTCGGCATCGACATCGCCGAGATCGACGCGGCGTCCCACAGGCTGGCGACCCTGCTGGCCTTCGTCGCCCTGGCCCCGCTGGCCCTCGGCCTGGTCGGGGCCGTACTGCTGTCGCGCCGGCTGCGGCGCAGCACGCTGGGCCTGGAGCCGGAGGAGATGGCCGACCTGGTGCGCGAGCACGCCGCCGTCCTCGGAGGCGTGCGCGACGGCGTGCTCGCGGTCGACCCGCGCGGGCGCGTGAGCGTCAGCAACGCCGAGGCCGCCCGGCTCGTCGGCTGTCCCCTGCCGCGCGGGGTCCCGCTCGCGGAGACCGGGGTGGGGGACGACGTGCGCATGCTCCTGATCGAGGAGCCCGCGCCGGCCGGTGCGCTCCGGCTCGTCGGCGGGCGGGCCGTGCTGGTCACCCGGGTGCCGGTCCAACGGGACCAGCGCGACCTCGGGACCGTGCTGATCCTCCGCGACCGGTCCGACCTCGACCAGCTGGCGCGCGAGCTGGAGTCGACGCGCGCCCTCACCGACGCGCTGCGCGCCCAGGCCCATGAGCACAGCAACCGGCTGCACGTCCTGACCGGGATGCTGCACCACGGCGACGTCGAGGAGGCCGGGCGCTACCTGGCCTCGCTCAGCGAGAGCCAGACCTGGGTCACGGGCGTGGACGATCCCTACCTGGCCGGGCTCCTGGCCGCGAAGTCGGCGGCGGCGACGGAGGCCGGGGTGCGGCTCGAGGTCACGGACACGTCCTGGGTCGAGGGGCGGCTCACCCAGCCCCTGGACACCGTGACGGTCCTCGCCAACCTGCTCGACAACGCGGTGCGCGCCGCCGCGGACGGCGCCCGGCGGCCGGCGCTGGTCGAGGTGACGCTGGTGAGCGACGGGGACGACCTGGTGGTGCAGGTCGCCGACAGCGGAGCCGGCGTGCCCGCCGAGGCAGGGGACCGGGTCTTCGCCCACGGCTTCACGACCAAGGACGACGCGGCCGGCCACGGCCTCGGCCTGGCGCTCGCCCGCCACGTCGCCCGGGGGACCGGTGGCGACGTCCGGCTCGCCGACGCCGGCGGCGCCGACCACGGCGCCGTGTTCGAGGCCCGGATCGCGCGCGCGCTGGTCGCCCGCCTCGGGGTGGGCACGGCCGACGAACCCGGAGGTAGCCGGTGATCAGGGTGCTCGTGGTGGACGACGACTTCCGGGTGGCGCAGCTGCATGCGGCGTACGTCGCCTCGGTCCCGGGCTTCGAGGTCGTGGGGATCGCCCACGACGCCGCCGACGCGGTGCGGCTGGCCGGCGAGCTCGCCCCCGACCTCGTCCTGCTCGACGAGTACCTTCCCGACGCGCCCGGGACCAGCGTGCTGCGGCGGATCGACGCCGCCGTCATCGTGGTGAGCGCCGCCGAGGACGCCGCCACGGTCCGGGCGGCCATCGCCAGGGGAGCGGTGAACTACGTGCTCAAGCCGTTCGCGCCGGCGGTCCTCGTCGAGCGGCTGCAGGCGTTCGAGCGGTTCTGGCGGTCCCTGCAGGCCGACGTCCACCTCGACCAGGCGGGCATCGACCGGGCCCTCCAGGCACTCCGCACCGCCGACACCCCTGTGGCGACGGCCCGCAAGGGACGCTCGCCTGTGACCGGCGAGGCGATCGTCGACGTGCTGCGCCGGTCGGCGGACGCGGTCACGGCCGCCGACGTGGCCGAGGCGACCGGCGTCTCCCGCGCGACCGCCCAGCGCTACCTCTCCGACCTCGCCCGCGACGGGCGGGTCCGGCTGACCCTGCGCTACGGCACGACCGGCCGCCCGGAGCACTGCTTCGAGTGGCTCGGCAGCCGCTAGTCAGGCCTCGCGGAGGACGACGACGGTACGGCGGCCGATGGAGAGCCCATCGCCGGCCTTGATGTGGGTGCCGACGGGGAGCTCGACGTCGGTGGAGAGCACGACCTCGCCGGCCTGGACCCAGTCGTTCTCGGGCATCGCGATCTTCTGCGGATGCCAGTCGGAGTTGAACCAGAGCATGAACGACCGGTCCACCTCCTGCTCACCGCGTGGTCCGGGAGCGCGCAGCGGGTCGCCGGAGACGAACATGCCGATCGCGCGCAGGTTCGGGTCGTGCCAGTCGTCGCCGGTCATCTCGCGCCCGGAGGGGTGCAGCCAGGCGAGGTCCTTGGCGCCGCCCCGGATCGTCGGCCGCCCCTCGAACCAGTGCCGTTGCCGCAGCGCGGGGTGCTCGCGCCGCAGCCGGAGCGCGGTCTTGGTGATCTCGTACACGTCCAGCCACGCGTCGTCCGGACGCCAGTCGATCCAGGACACCTCGTTGTCCTGCGCATAGGCGTTGTTGTTGCCGCGCTGGGTCCGTCCGCGCTCGTCGCCGGCGGTGATCATCGGCACGCCGTTGGACAGGCAGAGCGTCGCCATCATGTTCGCGGCCTGACGACGGCGTACGGCGAGGAGCGCGGGGTCGTCGGTCTCGCCCTCGGCCCCGTGGTTCCACGACCGGTTGTTGTCGGTGCCGTCGCGGTTGTCCTCGCCGTTGGCCTCGTTGCGCTTCTGCTCGTAGGACACCAGATCGCGCATCGTGAACCCGTCGTGCGCGGTCACGAAGTTGATCGAGGCGTACGGCGAGCGCCCGTCGTCGAGGTACAGGTCGGAGGAGCCCGCCAGCCGGGTTGCGACGGTGCGGATGCCCGAGGAGTGGTTGCGCCAGAAGTCCCGGATCTCGTCGCGGTACTGGTCGTTCCACTCCACCCACGGCGGCGGGAACTCGCCGACCCGGTAGCCGTCCATCGAGGCGTCCCACGGCTCCGCGATCAGCTTCACGTGTCGCAGCACCGGGTCCTGGCCGATCCCCATCAGCAGGTGGTTGTCCATGTCGACCCGGTGGTGCACCCTGGTCAGCGCCGACATCAGGTCGAAGCGGAACCCGTCGACGTGCATCTCGGTCACCCAGTACCGCAGCGAGTCCAGGATCAGCCGCAGCGCGAAGGGGTTCGACGCGTCGACGGTGTTGCCACAGCCCGTCACGTCCCAGTACGTGTCCTGCGCCGGCGCCCCGGGTCCGGCGTCGCCCGCCCGGCAGTAGAAGCCGCGGTCGTCGAGGCCGCGGAACGACAGCGTCGGGCCGAGGGCGCCCGCCTCGGCGGTGTGGTTGTAGACGACGTCGAGGATCACCTCGAGCCCGGCCTCGTGGAACGCCTTCACCATCTGCTTGAACTCCGTGACCTGCTCGCCACGGTCGCCGGAGGCCGCGTAGGCGTTGTGCGGGGCGAAGTAGCCGATCGAGTTGTAGCCCCAGTAGTTGGTCAGCCCGAGCTCGACCAGCGCCGGCTCGGACACGAACTGGTGCACGGGCAACAGCTCGACGGCCGTGATCCCGAAGTCGCGCAGGTAGTCGGTCACGGCCGGGGTCGCGAGCCCGGCGTACGTCCCCCGCAGCTCCTCGGGCACCCGGTCGTGCAGCGCGGTCATGCCCTTGACGTGCAGCTCGTAGATGACGCTGTCGCGCCAGCGGTACCGCAGCGGCTGGTCCTCGCCCCAGTCGAACTGGTCGTCCACGACGATGCTGCGCGGGACGTACGGCGCGGAGTCCGCCCTGCTCATCCGCTCCGGCTCGCCCGTGACGTACCCGAAGATCGCGGGATCGACCGTGAGGCCGCCGGAGACCGCCTTGGCGAACGGGTCCAGCAGCAGCTTGTTCATGTTGAACCGGAGGCCCTGCTCGGGGTCCCACGGCCCCGCCGCGCGGAAGCCGTACGCCGTGCCGGGCCGTACGCCGGGGATCGCGCCGTGCCAGATGCCCAGCGTCTGCTCGGTCAGCCGGTGCCGCTCCTCGACGCCGTCGTCGTCGAAGAGGCACACCCAGGCCGCGGTTGCGCGCGGCGCGTGCACCGCGAAGTTCGTCGCCTCGGCGGACCAGGTCGCGCCGAGGGGCCAGTTCTGCCCGGGCCACACCGGGGCCCGCTCGCCGCGGGTACGCCAGAGTCCGGGGGTCACCCGCCCCATTGTTCACGATCACCGGCACAATGCCCGGGACGGGTGCAGCGACCAGACCATCATCGGGAGGCAGGGAACATGGGCGAGTTCGTACGACTGGAGGTGGCCGACGGCGTCGGCACGATCCGGCTGGACCGGCCGAAGATGAACGCGCTCAACGTTCAGGTCCAGGAGGAGATCCGGGCCGCTGCCACCGAGGCCACCGGGCGCGACGACGTCAGGGCCGTCGTCCTGTACGGCGGCGAGCGGGTCTTCGCCGCCGGTGCGGACATCAAGGAGATGGCCGACATGGGCTACACCGACATGGTGAAGCGCTCCGGGGCACTCCAGTCGTCGTTCGCCGCCGTCGCCCGGATCCCCAAGCCGGTCGTCGCCGCGGTCACCGGCTACGCCCTCGGCGGCGGCTGCGAGCTCGCGCTGTGCGCCGACGTCCGGTTCGCGGCCGAGGACGCGGTCCTCGGTCAGCCGGAGATCCTGCTCGGGATCATCCCGGGCGCCGGCGGCACCCAGCGGCTGACCAGGCTGGTCGGTCCGAGCAAGGCCAAGGACCTCGTCTTCACCGGCCGCTTCGTCAAGGCCGACGAGGCGCTCGCGATCGGGCTCGTGGACCGCGTGTTCCCGGCCGACCAGGTCTACGCCGAGGCGGTCGCCTGGGCGCGGCAGTTCACCGGGGCCGCGTCGTTCGCGGTCCGGGCGGCGAAGGAGAGCATCGACCGGGGCATCGAGGTCGACCTCGAGACCGGTCTCGAGATCGAGCGGCAGCAGTTCGCGGCGCTGTTCGCGACCGAGGACCGCACGACCGGCATGCGGTCCTTCGTGGAGAACGGCCCCGGCAAGGCCGAGTTCCAGGGCCGATGAGCCGCACCGCGAACGTCCGGACGCGGATCGCCCAGCTGGTCTGGCTGGTCGCCGTGGTGTGCGCCCTGTTCCTCGCCGTCGGCGCCCTGCTCATCGCGCTGGACGCCAACCAGGACAACGTCCTGGTGAAGTTCGTGCTCGACGTCGCGGACGTCCTCGACCTCCAGGTGTTCTCCCGCGGCAACGGCATCTTCACGTTCAACGGCGGGGACGCGACGACGAAGAACGCGCTCGCCAACTGGGGTCTCGCCGCCGTCGCCTACCTCGTGGTGGGCCGCGTGCTGGAGCGTGTGATCCGCCCGTGAGCCGGCTCCGACCGTGACAGTGTCGCTGTGACGCAACCAACGCCGGTGCGAGTTTCGAGGCCGGTGGCGCGACGGTAGCCTGACGACCACCCGAGTGCACAGGAGGGGCCGGAACCGGCCACACCACCATGAACATTGTCGTCTGTGTGAAGTATGTCCCCGATGCCACTGCCGACCGGCAGTTCGAGTCGGACAACACCGTGGACCGCGTGGGCGTCGACGGGCTCCTGTCGGAGCTCGACGAGTACGCCGTGGAGCAGGCCCTGCAGCTGAAGGAGAAGGCCGGTGACGACACTACGGTGACGGCGCTGTGCGTCGGCCCCGAGAAGGCCGTCGACGCGGTGCGCAAGGCGCTCCAGATGGGTGCCGACGAGGGTGTCCACGTGGTCGACGACGCGATCGCCGGCTCGGACGCCGTCGCGACCTCGCTGGTGCTGGCCAAGGCAGTGGAGAAGGCCGGCGCCGAGCGCAAGGTCGACCTCGTGGTGTGCGGCATGTCCTCGACCGACGCCGCGATGAGTGTGGTCCCCGCGATGCTCGCCGAGCGCCTCGGCCTGCCGCAGGTCACGCTCGCCTCGGTCATCGAGACCCAGGGCGACCAGGTGCGCGTCAAGCGCGACGGTGACACCGCGACCGAGGTCATCGGCGCCACCATGCCGCTGGTCCTGTCCGTCACCGACCAGTCGGGCGAGGCCCGCTACCCGTCGTTCAAGGGCATCATGGCCGCCAAGAAGAAGCCGCTGGAGACCTGGTCGCTCGGCGACCTGGGTGTCGGGGCGGACCAGGTCGGCCTGTCGGTGGCGTGGACCGAGGTCGAGGACACCACGGCCCGCCCGCCGCGCACCGCCGGCGAGATCGTCAAGGACGAGGAGGGCTCGGGCGCCAAGGCGCTGGCCGACTTCCTCGCCTCCAAGAAGTTCATCTGAGGAGCACGCACCGATGTCTGAAGTTCTCGTTCTCGTCGACCACGTCGACGGTGCCGTCCGCAAGCCGACGTACGAGCTCCTGACGATCGCGAAGCGGCTCGGCGAGCCGTCCGCGGTCTTCATCGGCGCGGCCGACCAGGCCGCCGAGGTCGCGGAGAAGGTCAAGAAGTACGGCGCCGAGAAGGTGTACGTCGTCGACGACGCCCAGATCAAGGGCTATCTGGTGGCCCCCAAGGCCGAGGCGCTGCAGCAGCTGGCCGAGAAGGCCCAGTCGGAGGGGGGCCTCGCCGCGATCCTGATTCCCTCCAGCGCGGAGGGCAAGGAGGTCGCCGGCCGGCTGGCGATCAAGCTCGAGTCCGGCCTCATCACCGACGCCGTCGACGTGCAGGCCGACGACCGCAAGGGCCCGGTGACCACGCAGAGCGTGTTCGCGGGCAACTACACCGTGACCGCGAAGGTCACCAAGGGCACGCCGATCATCACGGTCAAGCCGAACTCCGCCACCCCGGAGGAGGCCGAGGGTGCCGGCACGGTCGAGGAGTTCGCGGCGACCGTCTCCGACGCCGCGAAGACCGCGCAGATCGTGGCCTCGCAGCCGCGGCAGGCGACCGGCCGCCCCGAGCTCACCGAGGCCGCGATCGTGGTCTCCGGTGGTCGTGGCACCGGCGGCAACTTCGAGCCCGTGGAGGGCCTCGCCGACGCCCTCGGCGGTGCGGTGGGCGCGTCGCGTGCCGCCGTCGACTCCGGCTGGATCCAGCACACCTTCCAGATCGGCCAGACCGGCAAGACGGTGTCGCCTCAGCTGTACGTCGCCACGGGCATCTCCGGCGCCATCCAGCACCGCGCCGGCATGCAGACCTCGAAGACCATCGTGGCGGTGAACAAGGACGAGGAGGCCCCGATCTTCGAGCTCGTCGACTTCGGTGTCGTGGGCGACCTGCACACGGTCCTCCCGGCCGCCACCGAGGAGATCAACAAGCGCAAGGGCTGACCTAGCGCGGAGACAGCGGAGGATCGTCGGCACCCGGTGCCGGCGATCCTCCGCTGCTCGTCAGCGGGCAGCGTGACCCGCACGGGACGGGGCGTCCGGCCCAGCCACGGCTGGCCAGCAACCGGGCAACGGCCGCCGCCACCCGGCACGGGTCGAGGACCTGTCCCCAGGCGAGGCGCACGGTGACGTCGCCGGTCGCCCCCACGGCGGGCCGGCGATCGAGGTCCGCCCAGTGCTGCTCGGCGCGGCCGTGCGCAAGTCGTCCGTCCAGCTCGACGACGACGCGCTCGGTCGAGTAGCGGACGTCGCGCTGTCCTCCTCCCTCGGCACGGTCCTCCCGGATGCCCCGAGGCAGGCCGTGCGCGCGTTCGACCTGCGCGACGTAGCGCCGTTCGACCGCGGACGGGACGCCGGTGCCCGCGTCGTCGAGCACGCTCGCCAGCAACCGGCGACGACCAAGACGCGGATGCCGGGGGAGTGCCGCGGCCAGGCGCGTGGCGGTCGTGCGCCGCTCCGCGCACGCATCGACCAGCACCGCGACCGCCGCGTCCTCGCGTTCCTCGTCGGAAGCCGCGACCAGCACGGGATCCTCGAGATGGAGTCGCGGTGGTTGCGCGGCCGGCTGGCTGACGGCCTCGAGCTGGCCTCGTCGGATGCTGATGCCCTTCGTCGGTCCGACCCTGCGACCTGCCTCGACCATGATCTCGATCGGCTCCCGGCCGGAGGCGATGGCGGGCTGCACCCGCATCCGGTGAGCTCGCATCGCGGAGCGTCCCGAGAGGACCGCCGGTGCGTGCAGGAGCACCGCCGCCCAGGCCCGCTGGTCCCAGGTGAGCGGGCCGCTGTGGTCGACGTACACGCCCCGGTGCACGGTCGTCCAGGCGCGACGTCGCAGCAGACCCTCGAGCTCGGCGTCCGTGGCGCCGCACTCCAGCACCTGCGCCCTCGACAGCACGCCGGCCTGCCCGCGCAGCAGGCGGCGGATCGCGTCCTCGTCCATGACCGAACCCCTGCCCGGGTCCGCGGAGGCGGAATCCGGGTCGGCGCGGGCTGTGGACGAGCCTCAGTCGCCGGCGGTCTTCACCAGCAGCCAGTTGCGGTCGTCGCCACCCAGCGCCGCGCGGGTGAGGGCGTAGCCGCCGGTGAGGCGGGTGCCGTGCAGGACGAAGCGCAGGTGGCCCGCGGCGATCGCGTCGGCCGTCGGCCCGGGGGTGACCGGCTCGTACCAGCCGGAGTCCCAGATCCGGACGTTCGCGCTCTCGTACGCCGCGTGTGCCATCGCGTGGTCGCCAACCTGGACGGCGAGCCGCTTGTCGGCCGGGTCGGTCGACGGCCCCTTCGGGACCGCCCACGAGGCCAGCACCCCGTCGACCTGGAGCCGCAGGTCGTAGTGGAGCGTGCTCGCCCGGTGGAGCTGGACGACGAAGATCGGCGCGGCCACGCTCCAGCCTAGGTCGCCCGGTCCCGTGGTGCGGATGATCGGCAGCGCGAGCGGGTAACGGGGGAGCGTGACCGATGTGCCCGAGCCGGCCCTGGCGACGCTGAGCCACGAGCGGTTCTGGACGGACGGCTGGATCTACGAGCGCAAGCTGGACGGGCAGCGGTGCCTGGCGGTCCGGACCTCGTCCGGCACCCGGCTGTACTCGCGCAGCGGGCGCGACGTGACGGTGGCGTTCCCGGAGATCGCCGAGGCGCTCGAGCAGCAGGCGTCGTCGGACTTCGTCGTCGACGGTGAGGTGGTCGCGTTCGAGGGCGCGCGCACGAGCTTCGCGCGGCTGCAGCCCCGGATCCACCTGAGCAGCGCCGCGAAGGCGCGCCGCAGCGGGGTGGCGGTGTACTTCTACGTGTTCGACGTGCTGCGCGTGGACGGCGAGGACGTGCGCCGCGAGCCGCTGCTCGACCGCAAGCGCCGGCTGCGGAAGCTGCTGACCTGGGGGGACCCGGTGCGCTCCACGCCGCACCGGGTCAGCGGTGACGAGGACTGGTTCGGCGAGGTCTGCGCGAAGGGCTGGGAGGGCCTGATCGCCAAGCGCGCGGACTCGGCGTACTCCACCGGGCGGACCAAGGACTGGCTGAAGTTCAAGTGCGAGGCCGGGCAGGAGCTGGTGGTGGTCGGCTGGACCGATCCCGAGGGTTCGCGGGTCGCGATCGGCGCGCTGCTGCTGGGCTACCACCGCGGCGACGACCTCGTGTACGCCGGCAAGGTCGGCACCGGCTTCAGCCAGCAGGTGCTGCGCGACCTGCACGCGCGACTGACCGCGATCGAGCGCGACACCTCGCCCTGCACGAAGGGCGCGCTGCCGCGCACGGCCGTGCACTGGGCCGAGCCCGAGCTGGTGGCCGAGGTCGCGTTCACCGAATGGACGACGGCCGGCCAGCTGCGCCACCCGCGGTACCTCGGCCTGCGCACCGACAAGTCCGCGAAGGACGTGGTGCGCGAATGACCACCCCGGAGCCCAGGACGGTTGCCGGCGTGGACATCACCAAGCCGGACAAGGTGCTGTTCCCCGACGACGGGATCACCAAGGCCGATGTCGCGGAGTACTACGCCGGCGTCGCCGACCGGATGCTGCCGTTCCTGAAGGACCGGCCGATCAACATGCAGCGGTTCCCCGACGGGATCGGCAGCTTCTCCTTCTACGAGAAGAAGGTGCCGGCCCACTTCCCGGACTGGGTGCGCACGGTCGAGGTGCAGACCGCCGACGGCGCCCAGCGCCAGGTCGTGGTGGACGACCGGCGCTCGCTGGTCTACCTCGCCCAGCAGGCCTGCATCACCCCGCACACCTGGCTGAGCCGGGCTGCGGACCTCGACCGCCCGGACGAGCTGGTCCTGGACCTCGACCCGTCCGACGACGACCTCGCGAAGGTACGCCGGGCGACCCGGCTCGCCGGCGACGCGCTCGAGGACCTGGGGCTGACGACGTACCTCAAGACCACCGGCTCCCGCGGCTACCACGTCGTCGTGCCGTTGCGGCCCGAGGCGGGGTTCGACGAGGTCCGCGCGTTCGCGCGTGCGGTGGCGGAGCGCCTGGTCGAACGCGAGCCCGACCTCCTCACGCTCGAGGCCCGCAAGGCCGGCCGCGGCGACCGGGTGCTCGTCGACATCATGCGCAACGGCTACGGACAGACAGCGGTGCCGCCGTACGCCGTCCGCGCGCGGCCGGGCGCCCCCGTGTCCGCGCCGCTCGCGTGGGACGAGCTCTCCCGGGTTGCGCCGGGCGACGTCACGATCGCGAACCTGGCCAGGCGGCTGGCGAAGGATGACCCGTGGGCGGGGATGCGCCGGCACGCGAGCGGCCTCGGAAGGGCGCGCCGGCGGCTCTGACCCCCCTACGCTGTCGAGCGTGGCCCGCACACTGTGGCTCGCACTGCTGCTCGGGGGCGCCGTCGGCGTCCTCGCGGGCGTCTACCTGGAGGCGGTGCACCTCACCGAGCAGCTGATCTGGGACGGCACCGATCCGCGGCTCCCCGGCGACGGCGCGTGGCAGGTCGTCCTGGTGTGCGCGGCGGGTGGACTGCTGGTCGGCGTCCTGCGGCTGCGCCACGACCGGGACACCCCGAACGACCTCGAGGACGCCCTGCTCGAGCTCGACGACGCGCTGGGCGAGGACCGGAAGCCGCCGCCCAAGGCGTCCTGGCTGATCCGGGCGACGGTCCTGGGCGTGGTGTCGCTGGCGTTCGGTGCGTCGCTCGGGCCGGAGGCGCCGCTGATCGCGATCGCGACCGGCTTCGGCGACCGGATCGGGCGGATCCTGCGGGTCAGCCGCGCCGAGGCGGCGCTGATCACCTCCTCCGGCGCGATCTCGGGGCTGTTCGGCGGACCGCTCGCGGCGGTGGCGCTGCCGTTGGAGCGCGGCCGCGCGGCGGCCACCTCCACCCGGCTGATCGGTGCCGGCCTGGTTGCTGGCCTCGCGGGACTCGTGACGATGCTGCTGGTGCTGCCCGAGCGGGCCGGCGGCCGCTACGTGCTGCCGTACGCCGACCCCGGGTCGGGTCGCGACCTGGTCGAGTCGATCGGGTGGGCGGCCGCCGGCGCCGTACCAGCCGCCTGCGCCGGGCTGCTGCTGTTGCTGGGCACCGAGCCGGTACGCCGGACCGCCGAGCGGCTCGTGCCCTCGACCGTGCTGCGGGCAGCAGCGGGCGGCCTGGTGCTCGGCGTGTGCGGAGCGGTCGAGGGGCTCAGCCTGTTCTCGGGCGAGCACGAGGGCCAGGAGCTGATCGACTCGGCGGGGGACAAGGCCGCGACGGCGTTCCTTCTCATCGCCCTGCTGAAGGTGGTGGCGACCCTGGCCTGCCTCGGCACCGGCTGGTTCGGCGGCCAGATCTTCCCGTCGGTGTTCATCGGCATGGCGACCGCGCTCGCCGTCACCGCGGTGTGGGACTCCGCGCCGGTCGGGGCGGTCGTGGCAGCGGGCGCCGGGGCGGCCGCGACGGCCGTCCTCCGGCGCCCGCTGGCGACGGTGCTGATCCTGCTGTTCTTCTTCCCGTTCGGTGCGGTGCTGCCGCTGGCCGTCGGGGCGGGGGTGGGTGCGCTGGTGTCCGGGCTCAGCCCTGACCGCCGTACCCCTCCTCGGCGATGATGCCGACCTGCGGGACGGTCACCTTGCGGTGCGCCGGGGGTCCGCTGAGCTTGATCCGGCGCAGCGACATGTTGTTGTCCGTCGAGGATTCCACCAGGTTGTGCTCCGGGTTGGCGTTGACCGCGACGTAGTACGTGCCGTTGGGCAGGTCCTTGATGGGGAAGGACTGGCCGGCGCGGTACTGCGTGTAGGTGTCGCCCCAGCCCGAGACCAGCACCTCGCGGATCGACAGCGACGAGTAGTCGCCGCACGACGTGGACAGGTCGGTGTTCTCCGGACGCCAGTCGGCCGCGGGGACGGTGAGGTCCACCGAGTCGGTGTTGGCGAGGCAGAACGCCTCCTTCTTCGAGCGCGAGACCTCCGTCTTGCCGGCGTCGAGGAGCGAGTAGCGCGCGAAGTCCTCGAAGTGCCAGTGCGAGTGCGAGGGCCGCGGGTCCCACTCCATCGCGCCCACCGGCTGGTAGCCGGTCTGGTTGCCGTCGGCGTCGAAGAAGTATTGGTACGCGTCCATCTCGTCCTCGCCGTCGCGGCGGAAGCCGTCGACCACGAGCGGGCTGTCACCGGCGTTCCACACGGTGGCGGAGAACCGCAGGTAGGTGCCCTTGCGGTTCAGCGAGATGCCCCACGCGGGCAGGGCCTGGAGGTCGGGCTCCGGCCCGCCCTCGTCGGCACGACCGGTCGGACCGGTCGGGCGGTGCGCCGCGGGGGCCACCGGCTTCGAGGGGCGACCGGCCGCACCAGCGCGGTCGATCCCGCTCTCGTCGGTGACGGTGAGGTCGAAGGTCCGCGTCGCCTGCTCGGCCGTGAGCCCGAAGACCGTGGCGTACGCGCGCTTGATGGTCGCGGTGACGCTGTACTCGCCCGGGCCGATCCGCAGCGGCCGGGACTGGTTGAGCACGGGTGTCGCCCAGCCGGTCTGGATGCCCTGCACCGAGCCGAGGCTGTAGGCGTTGTACCAGCAGCCGACCGGGTACGGCGAGCGCGCCGGCGCGTCCACGCGGACGCGCTCGGAGTAGCCGTTGAGGCAGCCCTTCTTCGTCATCCTGAGGGTGTCCTCGCCGCGCTTCTTCGGGTCCACCGTGATCGACATGAACCGGTCCAGGCCGGAGAAGTCGCTCATCGAGCCGGCGGGCAGCGGCACGTCACCGCCGGAGGTGCGCCACACGGTCTGGATCGGGTCGTTGTACGACGGCCGGTCGGACCAGAGCTCGAAGGGTGCGCCGTTCGCGATCAGCCGCAGCCCCAGGTCGGTCCAGGTGCGCTTGCGGTACGCGTATGCGGTGACGTGCGAGGGCGCCCAGAGGGTGATCGGGGCGACCTCGGCGGCCTTCGGGGACTCCGCGGTGGCGGCCGGTCCGACGGAGGCGAGCAGGGGGGCGGCCAGCGCGAGGCTGGCGGCGGCGAGCAGGGATCGGCGCAACGGAGGAACCTTTCCGGAGGTGGGCCTGACCACGGTAGGACGCGGCGGCGGGCCCATCGGTTGCCACGCCCTACCCTCGGAGCATGACCAGTCCAGTCGTCGCGATGGCCGAACGGGCCCGGGAGGCCAGCCACGCCCTCGCCCTGGCGACCCGCCGGACCAAGGACACGGCGCTGCACGCGATGGCCGACGCGCTGCTCGCCGGCGAGGACCGCGTCCTGGCTGCGAACGCGGAGGACGTCGTGCGCGCCGAAGAGGGTGGTACGCCGCCCAACGTCGTCGACCGGCTCCGGCTCACGCCCGAGAGGGTCGCCGGCATGGCCCAGGGCCTGCGCGACGTCGCGGGGCTGCCCGACCCGGTGGGCGAGGTGGTGCGCGGCAGCACGCTGGCGAACGGCCTCGAGCTGCGCCAGGTGCGGGTGCCGTTCGGCGTGGTCGGCATCATCTACGAGGCCCGGCCCAACGTGACCGCCGACGCCGCCGGCATCTGCCTGAAGTCGGGCAACGCCGTGCTCCTGCGCGGCAGCTCCAGCGCCGGCGCGAGCAACGCCGCGATCGTCGAGGAGCTGCGCGGCGCGGTGGCGGCCGCCGGGCTCGACGCGGACGTGGTGCAGCTGGTGCCGGCCGAGAGCCGGGACACCGTCAAGGAGCTGATGCGCGCCCGGGGCCTGGTCGACGTGCTGATCCCGCGCGGGGGAGCGGGCCTGATCCGCTCGGTGGTCGAGGAGTCGACGGTTCCGGTCATCGAGACGGGCGTCGGCAACTGCCACGTGTACGTCGACCGTGCCGCCGACCTCGACAAGGCGCTGGCGATCGTGCTGAACGCCAAGACCCAGCGCACCAGCGTCTGCAACGCGGCCGAGTCGCTGCTCGTGCACGCCGGGGTCGCGGACGCGTTCCTCCCGCGGGTCGTCGCGGCGCTGCAGGACGCGGGCGTCACGATCCACGGCGACTCGGCGTTCCAGGCGTACGACGGCGTCGTGCCGGCCACCGACGGCGACTTCGGGGAGGAGTACCTCTCCCTCGACATCTCCGCGGCCGTCCTACCGGACCTCGAGGCGGCGATCCGGCACATCCGCAGGTACTCCAGCCAGCACACCGAGGCGATCGTGACCGAGGACCTCGCGGCGGCGCGGCACTTCACCGCCGCGGTCGACTCGGCGGCCGTGCTGGTCAACGCGTCGACGCGGTTCACCGACGGGGCGGAGTTCGGCTTCGGCGCCGAGATCGGGATCAGCACCCAGAAGCTGCACGCCCGCGGCCCGATGGGGCTGCCGGAGATGACCTCGACCAAGTACGTCGTGACCGGCGACGGGCACGTCCGCCCGTCCTGACCGCTGCCGGTAGGCTGTCGTCCATGCTGAACCCGTACGTCGCCGTCCTCGCCACCGAGGAGGCCGTCAACGACAACGTGCCGAACCACTGGCTGGTGGGAGGAGTGGTGCTGGCGATCCTGCTCGCGCTCATCCTCGCCCTGCTGATCTTCGGCGCGGGACGCGAGCACAGCTGACCGCCGGGAGTGAGCACATGCCCGGCGCGCGGCGGATCGGGGTCATGGGTGGCACCTTCGACCCCGTCCACCACGGCCACCTCGTGGCCGCGTCGGAGGTGCAGGCGTGGTTCGACCTCGACGAGGTCGTCTTCGTCCCGACCGGCGACCCCTGGCAGAAGTCCGACCGGATCGTCTCGCCGGCCGAGCACCGCTACCTGATGACCGTCATCGCGACGGCGTCCAACCCGCGGTTCACCGTCTCGCGCGTCGACCTGGACCGCGCTGGCCCGACGTACACGATCGACACGCTCCGCGACCTGAAGGCCCAGCTGCCGGAGGCGGAGCTCTACTTCATCACCGGAGCCGACGCGCTGGCCGAGATCTTCACCTGGCGCGACGCCGAGGAGCTGTTCGCGCTCGCCCAGTTCGTGGGCTGCACCCGGCCCGGCTACACCATGGATGAGGCGACGCTCGCCACGATCCCGGCGCACCGGGTGACGATGGTCGAGATCCCCGCGCTGGCGATCTCGTCCACCGACTGCCGGGACCGCACCCGCCGCGGCGAGCCGGTCTGGTACCTCGTGCCGGACGGTGTCGTCCAGTACATCGCCAAGCACGACCTCTATCCCAAGGACCAGCAGTGAGCACCCCACGACGTCGCGGGCTTCCCCCGCTCCGCTCCTCCAGCCCGCGATTCCGAGGGGATCCCGCATGACTGCCACCGACCACGCTCTCGAGCTCGTCCGCGCGGCCGCGCTGGCGGCCTCCGACAAGCTCGCCCAGCAGATCGTCGCGTTCGACGTTAGCGAGCAGCTCGCCATCACCGACGCGTTCGTCCTCGCCTCCGCGACCAACGACCGCCAGGTCAAGGCGATCGTCGACGAGGTCGAGGACAAGCTGCGCGAGATCGGCGCCAAGCCGATCCGGCGGGAGGGTGAGCGGGACGGTCGCTGGGTGCTCATCGACTACGGCGAGATCGTCGTGCACGTGCAGCACGAGGAGGAGCGGCAGTTCTACGCCCTCGAGCGGCTCTGGCGGGACTGCCCGACGATCGAGCTGCCTGCCGACGTCGTCTCGCATGAGCGCTGACCCGGCTCCTGCCCGGCTCGTCCTGCTCCGGCACGGCCGGACCGCGTTCAACGCCGGCCGCCGGATCCAGGGGCAGCTGGAGGTCGAGCTCGACGACACCGGCCACGCCCAGGCGGCCGCGGTGGCGCCGGTCGTCGCCGCACTGCGCCCCGCCGCCCTCTGGTCCTCCGACAGCGCCCGCGCGCGCCAGACCGCGGCGTACCTCGCCAAGGAGACCGGCCTCGAGCCCGTGTACGACGCCCGGCTGCGCGAGTACTTCCTGGCCTCGCGCCAGGGGTTGACCCACGAGGAGTACGCGTCGGTGGCACCCGAGGAGTTCGCCGCCTTCCGTTCCGGTGACTTCGACGTGGTGCCGGGTGGCGAGACCTCCGCGCAGGTCGCCGCCCGGATGGTGTCGGCCCTCGTGGAGCTCCTCGGCTCGATCGCCCCGGGTGAGCTGGCGGTGGCGGTCTCCCACGGCGCCGCGATCCGCGACGCCGTCCCAGTCCTGCTCGGCCTGCCGGCCACCGGGCGCACCGCCCTGCACGGCCTCGCGAACTGCGGCTGGGTCGAGCTGGACCGCGCCGAGCCCGGTGCCCCGATGCGGCTGGTGGCGTACAACCGCGTGGTGCCCGGCCGCTGACCTCAGGCTCACCATGGTCTGCACCTGGGCCCGCACTTCCCATGGCGTTGCTCACCGTGGGAAGTGCGGGTTCCCCGGGATCCCATGGGGAACTGTGACCCGCCCCCGATTCGCATCGGGCGGGGCGGTTGGCTAGTATTCCGCGAGTTGTCATCCCGCAGGGGAAGAGAACGATGGGGCTGTGGCGCAGCTGGTAGCGCATCTGCATGGCATGCAGAGGGTCAGGGGTTCGAGTCCCCTCAGCTCCACATCACGAAGCCCGGCGCGGAGCGCCGGGCTTCCGTCGTTCAGGGGCGCGATAGCACTGAGCGGTAGCATCGCCGGAACGAGAACACGTTCTATTCAGGTGGTGCCATGCCCCAGCTCGGCCCGGACGGATTCAACCTCTCGACGGTCTTCGACACCGTCGCCCGCGCGGTGCCGGAGCAGGAGGTGCTGGTCTGGCGCGACCGGCGGTTGACGTACGCCGCGATGAACGAGCGCATCGACGGCCTCGCGCACCACCTCGTCGAGCGCGGGCTCGGCAGCCACGTCCCGCGGGCCGGGCTCCGGGGTCACGAGTCCGGCCAGGACCACGTCGGGCTCTATCTCCGCAACGGCAACGAGTACCTCGAGGCGATGGTGGCGGGCTACCGAGCCCGGGTGGCGCCGTTCAACGTGAACTACCGCTACGTCGAGGAGGAGCTGCTCTACCTGCTCACCGACGCCCGGACCCGCGCGCTCGTCTACCACGCGGAGTTCGCCCCGAGCGTCGCCGCCATCCGCGACCGGCTGCCCGGCCTCGACGTCCTCATCCAGGTTGCCGACGGCTCTGGGAACGACCTGCTGCCGGGCGCCGTCGCCTACGAGGACGTCGTCCTCACCTCGGAGCCGGTGGACGGGATGCCGGAGCCGAGCGGCGACGACCTGTTCGTGCTGTACACCGGCGGCACCACCGGCATGCCCAAGGGCGTGCTGTGGCGCAACGACGACATCTACGTCACCTCGATGGGCGGCACGCCGTTCGGCACCAACGACCCGTTCACGTCGTACGACGCGATCGCGGAGCACGCCGCGAACGCCGGGGGCGGCATGCGGCTGCTGATGATCCCGCCGCTGATGCACGGCGCGGCGCAGTGGTCGACGTTCCACACCATCACGGGCGGCGGCACGATCGTGTTCCCCGACAACGTGCACTCGCTGGACCCCGCCGACGCGATCGGCACGGCGGTCCGCGAACGGGTCCTCAGCATCCCGGTCGTCGGCGACGCCGTCGCGCTGCCGCTGGTCGAGGAGGTGGAGCGGGGCAGCTACGACCTGTCCGGCCTCGCGGCGTTCAACAACGGTGGCGCGCCGCTCACCCCCGGCGTGCGCGCGCGGATCCTCGAGGCGCTGCCGCACATCATCGTGATGGACGCCGCGGGCGCCTCGGAGACGGGTCTGCAGATGAGCTCGCTGTCGCTCAAGGGCATGGAGGCGGGTACGGCGACGTTCGCACCGGTCGCCGCCACGACGGTCGTCGACGACCTGTTCCAGCGGACGCTGGAGCCGGGCGAGGGCGAGGGCTGGCTCGCCCAGCGCGGCCGGGTGCCCCTCGGGTACCTCGGCGACGAGGACAAGACCGCACGCACGTTCCCGGTCATCGGCGGCGTCCGGTTCTCGATCCCTGGCGACCGGGCGCTGCTCGCGGAGGACGGGCAGATCGTGCTGCTCGGCCGGGACGGCGTCACCATCAACTCCGGCGGCGAGAAGATCTTCGTCGAGGAGGTCGAGCGCGCGCTGGCCGCGCACCCCGGCGTCCGCGACGTCATCGTCGTCGGCCGTCCCTCGCAGCGCTGGGGGAGCGAGGTGATCGCCGTCGTCCAGCTCGAGGAGGGCAGTGTCGCCTCCGACGAGGAGCTGCTCGCCGAGGCCGCGCGGCACGTGGCGCGGTACAAGGTCCCGAAGGCGGTGGTCCGGGCCCCGGTCGTCGAGCGGTCGCCGTCGGGCAAGGCCGACTACCGGTGGGCACGGACGCAGGTGTAGCAGCTCCGCGCTCCGGGCACCGCGAGCCCATGCCCGCCTTCGACATCGCCGTGCTGGACATCGACGGCACCCTGTTGGACTCCAACTACCACCACGCGGTCGCCTGGTCGCGCGCGTTCGACGCCGTGCTGGACCGGCACGTCGCCGTCGCCGCGATCCACCGTGCGATCGGCATGGGCGGCGACCGCCTCGTCGCCGCCGTGACCGGTGACGACGTGGAGGAGCAGCACGGCGACGAGCTCCGCGACCGCTGGGAGCAGGAGTACGACGCGATCATCGGCGACACCCGGCTCTTCGACGGGGCGATCGACCTCCTCACCGGGCTGCGCGAGGCGGGCCTCAAGGTGGTCCTGGCCAGCTCGAGCATCCCCAAGCACGCCGAGCACGCCCTCGAGCTGCTGGACGCCGAGGAGCGGGCCGACGCCTGGACGACGAGCCAGGACGCTGACGCCTCCAAGCCCGACCCGGAGCTCCTGGACGAGGCGCTCGAGAAGGTCGGCGGCGGGCGGGCGGTGATGATCGGGGACTCCGTGTGGGACGTCGCGGCGGCGACCCGGCGCGGGGACCCGACCATCGGGCTGCTCGCCGGTGGGTCCGGGCGCCAGGAGCTGCTCGACGCCGGAGCGGCCTCGGTCTACGCCTACCCGCGCGAGCTCCTCGAGCACCTCGACGAGGTCCTCGCCGAGCAGTGACCCGCAGCCGCGTCGTCCTGGTTGCGCTCTGCGCCGGCTACTTCCTGGTGCTGCTCGACGTCACCGTCGTGAACGTCGCGCTGCCCTCGCTGGCCGACGACCTCGGCACCGGGACTGCGGGGCTCCAGTGGGTGGTCGACGGGTACGCCGTCGCGCTGGCCTCGCTGCTGCTGGTCGGCGGGACCCTCGGCGACGTGCTCGGCCACCGCGGCGTGGTGCTGGCCGGGCTCGCGGCGTTCGGCCTGGCGGCCGTCGGCTGCGGCATCGCTCCGTCGACCGCGGCGCTGGTCGCGGCCCGGGTGGTCCAGGGCGCCGGGGCCGCCCTGCTGCTGCCGGGCACCCTCGCCCTGGTCGGCGACGCCTACCCGGAGCGCGGAGCCCAGGCCCGGGCGATCGGGATCTGGGCGGCGGTCGGGAGCGCGGCGCTGCCGGCCGGGCCGCTGCTCGGCGGCGCGCTGGTCGAGTGGGTGTCCTGGCGCGCGGTGTTCCTGCTCAACGTGCCGATCGTGCTGCTCGTGGGCGCGGTGCTGGCCCGCGGCGTACCCGCCTCCGAGCGCGCGGACCGCGCCGTCGACGTGGCCGGCTCGGTGCTGGCCGCCACCACCCTCGGCAGCCTGGTGTACGCCCTGGTCGCCGGGCGTGCGGCGCTCGGTCTCGTGGCGGTCTTCTCGCTCGTGGCGCTGGTCGTGGTGGAGCACCGGGTGGCCGACCCGATGCTGCCGCTCGACCTGCTCCGGCGGCCGGCGTTCGTCCTCGCCAACGGCGCTGCGGGCGTGATGAACCTCGCGACGCTCGGGATGCTGTTCGTGGTGACGCTGTACCTCCAGCAGGACCAGGGCCGCTCGCCGTTCTCCGCCGGCGTGGCGCTGCTGCCGCTGTTCCTCCCGCTCACGCTGCTCGCCCCGCTGACCGGCCGGGTGACGGCGCGCACCGGCCCGCGGCCGCCGATGGTCGCCGGGCTGCTGGTCGGCGCGGCGGGCTTCGCCGTCCTCGCCTCCGGTCACCTGACGACCGGGCTCCTGGTGTGGGGCGTCGGCATCGGCGTGCTCACGCCCGCCGTCGTGGCGGCCGCCCTGGCGGCGGTCGAGCCCGATCGGTCGGGACTCGCCTCGGGCGTCAACAACACCGCGCGCCAGGCCGGCGGTGCTGTCGGTGTCGCGGTCTACGGTGCTGTCAACGACCTGCGTGGGCTGGCGATCGCGTCGGCGGTGCTGTTCACAGCGACGGCACTGACGGCGATGAGTTCCGGCTGGGACGCTGGTCGGTAGGACAGACCCCCGAGCGCAAAGGAGCGCGCACATGTCCACCGTCCTCAACCCCTACCTCAACTTCCGTGCCCAGGCCCGGGACGCGATGACCTTCTACCAGTCGGCCCTCGGCGGCCAGCTCGACGTGACGACGTTCGCCGACCAGGGCGGCATGGGCGTCCCCGAGAGCGAGGCCGGGCTGGTCATGCACTCCGCCCTGACCGTGTCCGACGGCGTGCAGCTGATGGGCGCTGACGTCCCGAGCCACATGGACACCGGCGGCGACATCTCGAACGGCTCGATCTCGCTGAGCGGCGACGACGAGGCCACGCTGCGCGGTTGGTTCGAGGCGCTGAGCGCGGGCGGCAGCGTCACCGTGCCGCTGGAGAAGGCGCCGTGGGGCGACTCCTTCGGCATGTTCACCGACAAGTACGGCATCGGCTGGATGGTGAACATCAGCGGGAGCTAGACCTCGTCGAGCTCCGACCAGTCGACGGTCGCCGTACGACGCTGGTACTCCGCGACGAGACCGGGCCAGTTGGTGGTGATCCGGCGGCCGTCGCGGTACCAGCTGTCGCAGCCCGACCAGATGCCCCTGCCCAGCCGGTCCTGCATGTCCTCGTCGTACCGCTCCCAGACGTCGCGGCGGACCGCGACCCGGTGCGCGCGGCCGTCCTGGATCCGCCGCGCGACCTGCGTGATCCAGCCGGCCTGCGCCTCGAGCATGCCGATGATCGAGCTGCCGCCCAGGTTGGTGTTCGGCCCGTAGACCACGAACAGGTTCGGGAAGCCCGGCATCGTCAGGCCGAGGTGGGCGCGGGCGCCGTCGGCCCACAGCTCCTTCAGGGGTAGGCCGTCCACGCCGCACACGTCGATCCCGCCGAGGAACTCGGTCGGCGCGAAGCCGGTGCCCCAGATCAGCACGTCGGCCTCGTGCAGCCGCCCGTCGCCGGTGCGCACGCCGCCCGGCTCGACGGCGGTGACCTGCTCGGTGACGACGTCGACGTGGTCGCGGTCCAGCGCGGGGTACCAGTCGTTGGAGAACAGCAGCCGCTTGCAGCCGAGCTCGTAGGTCGGGACCAGCTTGCGCCGCAGCTCGGGGTCGCGGACCTGGCGGCGCAGCTGGAGCCTCCAGGCGGTGCGGATCGCACCCATCAGCGGCCGGGTGATCGGCGAGGTGCCCTCGAGGGCGCCGTTGAACCGCTCGGTGATCCAGTAGGTCAGCCGCCGCTCGCCGGCGGGCACCGCCGGCCAGCGCTCGAACAGCCGGTGGTGGCCCGGCGTGTACTCGCGGTCCGGCTTCGCGACGACGTACGGCGCGGAGCGCTGGAAGACGGTCATCGCGGCGACCCGGTCCACGATGCCGGGCACGAACTGGACCGCGCTGGCGCCGGTGCCGACCACGGCCACCCGCTTGCCGGTCAGGTCCACGTCGTGGCGCCAGCGCGCCGAGTGGAACGCCGGTCCGGCGAAGTTGCCGGCGCCGGGGATCGCGGGGATCACCGGGTTCGAGAGCTGGCCGGTCGCCGAGACGACCAGGTCCGCGTCGAGGACACCGGTGCTGGTGGTGACCCGCCACGCGCCGTCGGCGTACTCGAGCGCGGTGACCTCGGTGCCCGTGCGGACGAGGTCGAGCAGCCCGGCGTCCGACGCCGTGCGGCGGATGTAGTCGAGGATCTCGGGCTGGCCGGAGTAGCGGCGGCCCCAGGCCGGGTTCGTCGCCCACGACCAGGAGTAGAGGGGAGAGGGGACGTCGCAGGCCGCGCCCGGGTAGGTGTTGTCGCGCCAGACGCCGCCGACGTCGGCCGCGCGCTCGAGGATCGTGACGTCGCCGACGCCGGCCTCGCGCAGGGCACGGGCGACCCCCAGGCCGCCGAACCCGGCACCGATGACGACCACCCGGACACGCATGGACGGACCATACCGGGAGTACGCCCGCTCGCGTTCACGTCGTCCGCGCCGGGCGTTCACCGTCATCCCGGGCAGGAAGGGCAGCCACCCGGTCGCCGTCACGGGCCCGCGGTCCGCCGCCGGACCGCGAAGGACACCTTCCGGTTGCGATGAGGCGGGGGTTGTCCGCCGAAACCCGCTCGACACGCCGTACCGCACCGGCGTGTCGCGCGGGTTTCTCCGGTCAGCCGGAGAAACCCGCCGCCTCAGGTGATCGTCATGCCCCCGTCGACGGCCAGCGTCTGACCGGTGACGTACCCCGCGGCGTCCGAGGCCAGGAACACCACCGTGGCCGCCAGCTCGACGGGGTCGCCCTTGCGACCGGCGGGGATCCGGGCCTGCTGGGAGTCGAGATAGCCCGGCGGGTACTGGTCGGTCATCTCCGACTCGAAGAAGCCCGGGGCGATCGCGTTGACGCGGATGCCCTTGCGACCGGTCCACTGCTGGGCGAGGTCGCGGGTGAGCCCGATCAGGCCGGCCTTGGACGCCGCGTACGCCGCCTGGGGGAGGCCGGCGGTCGTGAGGCCGAGGACCGAGCTGATGTTGATGATGCTCGACCCGGGCTGCATCACCCGGCCGCACGCCTGCGCCATCCAGTAGCAGCCGTTGAGGTTCACGTCGATCACCTGGCGGAACTGCTCGGGGGGCTCCCGGGTCGCCGGCACCGCCGTACCGATGCCGGCGTTGTTGACCAGCACGTCCACCCGGCCGAACTCCTCCATCGCGAGCGCGACCAGGTTCGTGCACGAGTCGGGGTCGGCCACGTCGGTCGCGACCGTGAGCGCGCGGCGACCCGCGGCCTCGACCAGCTGCGCGGTGTCGGCGAGGCGGTCGGTACGCCGGGCGCCGAGCGCGAGGTCGGCGCCCGCCTCGGCCAGGCCACGGGCGAAGGCGACGCCCAGCCCGCTGGAGGCTCCGGTGACGACGGCGACCTTGCCGTCGAGCCGGAAGAGATCGGTGACGGTTCGCGACTCGCTCATGGCGACATCGTCGCAGGGCCGCCGCGCGGTCACTTCCCCTGGTACTCCCGCACCGTCTCGCAGGAGATCAGCTCGTCGTGCGGGTCCAGGGTCTCGAGGAACTCGACCAGGTCGTTGCCCGGGCCGCAGTCGATGACGTCGCGCCGGCCGTCGGGGTCGAGCAGCACCTCGTCGTCGCCCGGGCCGAGGTCGAGGTGGGTGGGCGGGTAGGGCCGGGTCCGGCCGCGCGAGGCGACGGTGGAGCGGTCGTCCCCGGCGCCCGCGCGCATCGTGTCGCCCCCGAGGTAGTCGGCGAGGTAGTCGTTCCCCGGGCCGCCCACCAGCTCGTCGATGCCCCGACGGCCGTCGATCGAGTCGCGGCCGGGTCCGCCGATGAGGAGGTCCCGCCCCCGGTCGTCCTCGATCTCGTCGTTGCCGCGGCCGCCGCGGACCCAGTCGTCGCCGGGCCCGCCGGTCAGG
Organism: Nocardioides sp. URHA0032; assembly: GCF_000620645.1. Taxonomy (GTDB): domain Bacteria; phylum Actinomycetota; class Actinomycetes; order Propionibacteriales; family Nocardioidaceae; genus Nocardioides. The sequence goes on from NZ_JIAV01000021.1 coordinate 134,345, forward strand.
AGGTCGTTGCCACCGCGACCACGGACCTCGTCGGCGCCGTCCCGCGCCTCGATCCAGTCGCGCTTCGGCGTACCGACGAGCGTCTCGTTGTCCGCGGTGCCGCGGATGTGCTCGGCGGCGGCGACGGAGGGGAGCAGGACGAGGGTGAGCCCGAGAGCGGCTACAGCGAGTGCCTTCATCGCGTCGAGTCTGGCACGACCGGCCGAGCGCGGTACCATGGCGCCATGCGAAGGATCCTGCTCCTTACCTAGCCGCGTCGACACGCATCACCATCGACGCGGCTGCCCCTCGTGCCCGAGGGGCTTTTTTGTGCCCGGAGCCAGAGCGAGCAGAGCAGAGAGAGACGAGATGAGCGAGCAGGAGCAGTACGACATCGAGGCCGTTCAGGAGAAGTGGCTGCCGGTGTGGGAGCGGCTGGAGCCGTTCCGCGCCGACGACGACTCCCCGCGGGAGAAGAAGTACGCGCTCACGATGTTCCCGTACCCCTCCGGCGACCTGCACATGGGCCACGCCGAGGTCACCGCCCTGCACGACGTGATCGCGCGCTACTGGTGGCAGCGCGGCTACGAGGTCCTGAACCCGATGGGCTGGGACTCCTTCGGCCTGCCCGCCGAGAACGCCGCGATCCGCAACGACGAGCACCCGGCGACGTACACCTACGCGAACATCGAGACGCAGTACGAGTCCTTCAAGCGGTACGCCGTCTCCTTCGACTGGTCGCGCCGGCTGCACACCTCCGACCCGGAGTACTACCGGTGGACGCAGTGGCTGTTCCTGAAGTTCCGGGAGCGGGGCCTGGCGTACCGGAAGAACAGCCCGGTGAACTGGTGCCCGCACGATCAGACGGTGCTGGCCAACGAGCAGGTCGTCGACGGCCGGTGCGAGCGTTGCGGGCACGAGGTCACCAAGCGCGAGCTGACCCAGTGGTACTTCCGGATCACCGAGTACGCCCAGGAGCTGCTGGACGACCTGGACCGCCTGGAGCCGACCTGGCCGACCCGCGTCGTCACGGCCCAGCGGAACTGGATCGGTCGCTCCGAGGGCGCCCACGTGGACTTCCGGGTCGAGGGCCGCGACGAGCCGATCACCGTCTACACGACCCGCCCGGACACGATCTTCGGCACCACGTTCATGGTCGTGGCCGTCGACTCCCCGCTGGCCGATGAGCTGGTCACCGACGGGCAGCGGGCCGCCTTCGAGGCCTACCGCGAGGAGATCCGCAAGGAGACCGAGATCGAGCGACTGTCCGCCGAGCGACCCAAGACCGGCGTCGACCTGGGCGTCACGGCGACCAACCCGGTCACCGGCACCCAGATCCCCGTGTGGGCGACGGACTATGTGCTGGCCGACTACGGCACCGGTGCGGTCATGGGCGTGCCCGGCGGCGACCAGCGCGACTGGGAGTTCGCGACCGAGATGGGGCTGGAGATCGTCCGCACCACGCAGCCGCCGTCCGGCTTCGAGGGCGAGTCGTTCCATGGCGAGGGCCCGGCGATCAACTCGCCCGCCCCCGGCGTCGACGCGCCGCTGGACATCAACGGACTGGGCGTCGCCGACGCGAAGCGGGCGACGATCGAGTTCCTGGAGCAGCAGGGGACCGGCAAGGGTGCGGTCAACTTCCGGCTGCGCGACTGGCTGCTGAGCCGCCAGCGCTACTGGGGCGTCCCGATCCCGATCATCCACTGCGAGAAGGACGGTGAGGTCGCCGTACCGTACGAGCAGCTGCCCCTGGAGCTGCCGGAGCTGCGCGGTGCCGACCTGAAGCCGAAGGGCGTCTCGCCGCTGGCCGCGGCGTCCGACTGGGTCGACGTGGAGTGCCCCACCTGCGGCGGCCCGGCCAAACGGGACAGCGACACGATGGACACCTTCGTCGACTCGTCCTGGTACTTCCTGCGCTACTGCTCGCCGCACTACACCGACGGCCCGTTCGACGTCGCCAAGGCCAACGCCTGGATGCCCGCGGACATCTACGTCGGCGGCGTCGAGCACGCGGTGCTGCACCTGCTGTACGCACGGTTCTTCACCAAGGTCCTGCGCGACATGGGGATGCTGGAGGTCGGCGAGCCGTTCGCAGCCCAGCTGAACCAGGGCTTCGTCATCAATCGTGGCAAGAAGATGAGCAAGTCGCTGGGCAACGGCGTCAGTCTGGGGGACCAACTTGCGGAGTTCGGAGTGGACGCCGTACGCGTGACCCTGGTATTCGCAGGCCCTCCGGAGGACGACATCGACTGGGCCGACATGTCGCCGGCCGGATCGCTGCGGTTCCTGCAGCGCGCCTGGCGGTTGTCCGGTGACGTCACCTCCGAGGCGGGCGTCTCGCCGGAGGGCGGTGACCTGGCACTGCGGCGCGTCACCGCGCGCACCGTGCACGAGGCGGCCGAGCTGGTCGAGTCGTACCGGTTCAACGTGATGGTCGCGCGGCTGATGGAGCTGGTGAACGCCACCCGCAAGGCCATCGACTCGGGCTGCGGGCCCGCGGACCCGGCGGTGCGTGAGGCGACCGAGGCCGTCGCGATCCTGCTGTCGCTGGTCGCGCCGTACACGGCCGAGGAGATGTGGGAGCGGCTGGGCCACGAGCCGACCGTCGCCCGCGCCGGCTGGCCCGAGGTCGACGAGGCACTGCTGGTCGAGGAGTCCGTCACGGCCGTCGTCCAGATCCAGGGCAAGGTCCGCGCGCGGCTGGAGGTCGCGCCGGACATCACCGAGTCCGACCTGGAGGCGCTGGCGCTCGCCGACCCGGGCGTGGTGAAGGCGATCGACGGCCGCGAGGTGCGCAAGGTGATCGTCCGCGCCCCGAAGCTGGTCAACGTCGTCGTCTAGCGCTGTGCTCTAACCTCGGCGACATGCCGGTCGTGGTCGTCACCGACTCGACCGCCTGCCTCCCCCCGGAGCTGGCGGCCGAGCGGGGGATCGTGGTGGTCCCGCTCCAGGTGGTGATCGGGGCGACGGTGTACGACGAGGGCGCGGGGGGTGCCACGCCCGAGATGGTCGCCGCAGCGCTGCGCGAGTGGAAGCCGGTCAGCACCTCGCGGCCGAGTCCCGCGGCCCTGCTGGAGGTCTACGAGAAGGCCGCCCGCGATGGCGCGACGGAGATCGTGTCGGTGCACCTGTCCGGCGAGATGAGCGGCACCTTCGAGTCGGCCCAGCTCGCGGCGCGCGACGCGTCGGTCCGCGTCGTACCCGTGGACACCCGGCAGGTCGGAGTGGCCACGGGCTTCGCCGTGCTGGCCGCGGCCGACGTGCTCGACGCGGGCGGCACCGCCGACGAGGCCGCCGACGCCGCCCGGGAGCGGGCGGAGGTGACGTCCTCGCTCTTCTACGTCGACACGCTCGAGTACCTGCGCCGCGGGGGTCGGATCGGCGCCGCGGCCGCCCTGTTCGGTGGTGCGCTCGCGGTGAAGCCGCTGCTCCAGATCAAGGACGGCACCGTCGCCTCGCTCGAGCGGGTCCGCACGTCCGTGCGGGCGCTGGCCCGGCTGGAGGAGCTGGCCGTGCAGGCCGCGGGCGAGGGGCAGGTCGATGTCTGCGTCGCGCACCTCGCGAGCGCCGAGCGTGCGGGTGCGCTCGCCGAGAAGCTGGCCGCGCGGCTCGAGCCGAACCTCGGTGGCCGCGAGGTGTGGTGCGGCGAGCTCGGCGCGGTGCTCGGCGCCCACGTCGGGCCCGGCATGATCGCCGTCTGCGTGGCGCCGCGCCGGTAGCCGGTATCCGTCCACAGGACGGGCTTCCGACCGGCTCGTCCCCAACTCGGGACGATCGGTCCCGTCCGGGCCGGTCGCGCTGCCTAGCGTCCCGCACATGGCCCGATCCACCGACCACCAGGACGCCGTCTCCCGCCGGCTCGCGCTGCTCAGTGCCGAGCTCGCCGGCGAGCGACCCGAGCCACCCGAGCGACCCGAGCGACCCGGGCGTCCCGAGCCGCCGGCGGTGCCGGAGGTGCCGCTTCCGGGACGGCACGCGTCCCGCCGGGCATCGTCGCTGCCGGGGACGCTGCTGCCCGAGAGGCTGCTGCCGGAGACGCTGCACGGTCGGGTGGCGCTGGGGCCGGCCCAGCTGGCGGTCGTGGCGGTGCTGGTGGCGATCGGGCTGGCGGTCACCTGCTGGTGGGTGCTGCGCGGCCAGCCGAGCCGGGTGGAGGCGCCCGCGCCGGTCGCACTGACCTCGCAGCCGCCGCTCGTCGACGCCTCACCGGTGGCTGCCCGGGCGTCCGCGACCGCGGCCTCGGTGACGGTCGACGTGACGGGCAAGGTCCGACATCCGGGGATCGTGGTGCTCGACGCCGGCGCACGGGTCGTCGACGCGCTCGAGGAGGCCGGCGGCGCCCGCCCGGGGGTGGACCTGTCGGGGCTCAACCTGGCGCGGGTGCTCGTCGACGGCGAGCAGGTCGTGGTGGGCGTGCCGCCGCCCGCGGGCGTGGCGGCCTCGGCGGCGGCGTCGCCGGGGGCGAGCGGTGGTCCGCTGGTCAACCTCAACACCGCGTCCCAGGCCGAGCTGGAGGCGCTGCCCGAGGTGGGGCCGGTCACCGCCCAGGCGATCCTGGCGTTCCGTGACGAGCACGGCGGGTTCACGGCCGTGGACGAGCTGCTCGAGGTCGACGGGATCGGGGACGCGACGCTCGGCCAGCTCGCGCCGTACGTGACGGTCTGAGGTGCGCACCGACCTGCGGATGCTGCTGCTCGGCGGCGCCGCGTGGGCAGGTGCGTTGGCCGCCCGGTGGATGGGCTGGTGGGCGGTCGTCGCCGTCCTCGGCCTGGTCCTCGCGCACCGGTGGCGCACGGCCGGCGCGGTGGCGCTGGTGTTCGCCGCGGTCGCCGGCGTCGCGGTCATCCGCACCGACCGCATCGGTGGCAGCCCGGTGGCCCGGCTCGCCGCGGACGGCGCCGCGGTCCGGCTGACCGGCACGGTGACCAGCGACCCGCACCGGACCGCCGGTCGGTACGGCGACGTGGTGATCACCCGAGTCGACGTCCGCAGCGTGACCGGTCGCGGCACGACGTTCGCGCTCTCCGTGCCGGTCCTCGTGCTCGGGGACGACGACTGGGCCGAGGTGCCTCTCGGCAGCACCGTCGAGGCGTCCGGACGGCTGTCGCCCTCGGACGGTGACGACCTGGCCGGCGTGCTGGGCGCGCGCGGGCCGCCGGTGGTGACCGGCGACCCGGACGCGTGGTGGGACGCCGCCGCGGCGGTCCGGGCCTCCATCCGCGACGCCGTCGCGCACCGGCCGGACGCGCAGCGGGCGCTGGTGCCTGCCCTGGTGGACGGCGACGACACCGGAGTCAGCACCGACCTCGCCGACGACTTCCGGACCACCGGGCTGACCCACCTGTTGGCGGTCTCGGGCACGAACCTCACGCTCGTGGTCGGCTTCCTGCTGCTGATCGCCCGCTGGTGCGGGGTCCGCGGCCGGTGGCTGTACGCCGTCGGCGCGGCCGGGATCGTCGGGTTCGTGCTGCTCGCGCGCACCGAGCCGAGCGTCCTCCGTGCTGCGGTGATGGGCACGGTCGCGCTGTTCGCGATGGGTGCGGAGGGTCGGCGGCGCGGGACCCGCGCGCTGGGCGTGGCCGTGCTGGCGTTGCTGCTCGTCCAGCCCGGGCTGGCGACGTCGGCCGGGTTCGCGCTCTCGGTGCTCGCCACCGGCGGCATCCTGCTGCTCGCGCCCGCGTGGCGGGACGCGCTGGCCCGCTGGCTGCCGCGGTGGGCTGCCGAGGCGATCGCGATCCCCGCGGCCGCCCAGCTCGCCTGCACGCCGGTCGTGGCGGCGTTGTCCGGGCAGGTCAGCCTCGTGGCGGTCGCGGCGAACCTGGCCGCCGCACCGGCGGTCGGCCCCGCCACGGTCCTCGGTCTCGCGGGCGGGCTCGCCGGGCTGGTGTGCGACCCGGTCGGACGCCTGCTCGGGATCGGCGCCGGCTGGTGCGTCGCCTGGATCGTCGTGGTGGCGACCCGCGGTGCGGCCCTGCCCACCGCTGCGGTCGGGTGGGGGACCGGCGCCGTCGCGCTGGCACTCCTCACGGTACTCGTGGTGGCGGTCGTCCTGGTCGCCCCGGTGCTGCTGCGCCGGCCGTCGACCGGGCTGGGGTGCTGCGGGCTGCTGGTGCTCGCGGTGCTGGTCCGGGTCCCGTCCCCGGGGTGGCCGCCGGACGGCTGGGTGCTGGTCGCGTGCGACGTCGGCCAGGGTGACGGCCTGGTCGTGAACGCCGGGCCGCACACCGCGGTCGTCGTCGACGCCGGGCCTGATCCCGACGCGATGGACGCCTGCCTGGACCGGCTCGCGATCGAGTCCGTGCCGCTGCTGGTGCTCACGCACTTCCACGCCGACCACGTCGACGGCATCACCGGCGTCTACGAGGGCCGGCAGGTCGGGACCGTGGAGACGACCCGGCTGCAGGACCCGCCCGAGGGCGTCGCCGAGGTCGACGCGGTCGCCGACCCGGTGCCCGCGCCGTACGGCACCACCCAGCAGGTCGGCGCGGTCACGCTCGAGGCGCTGTGGCCGCCGCCGGACTCGCCGGCCATCGGGCCGGGCGACGGCAGCACCGCGAACGAGGCCAGCGTGGTGCTGCTCGTCGACATCCGGGGCGTCCGGCTGCTGCTGACCGGCGACATCGAGCCGGAGGGCCAGGCCGCGCTGGCGCGCGCCTACCCCGGGCTGGCCGTCGACGTGCTCAAGGTGCCGCACCACGGCAGCAGGTACCAGGACGAGGACTGGCTGCTCTCGCTCGGCGCCCGCGTCGCGGTGACGTCGGTGGGTGCCGACAACGACTACGGCCACCCGGCCCCGGAGACGCTGGAGCCGCTCGCGGCTGCCGGGATCGACGTCTACCGGACCGACCGGGACGGTGACGTCGCGGTGGTGGAGGACGGCGAGGGACTGTCGGTGGTCACCCGCTAGGGTTTCGGCACGATGGCAGGCTCACCGCGCGCGGCAGACGTCCTCGGCCGGGTCACGCTCGTGACCGGCAAGGAGGAGTTCCTCAACGAACGCACCGTCGGCGCCGTCCGGCAGGCGGTGCGCCACCACGACCCGGAGTCCGAGCTCTCCGAGACGGCGGCGTCCGACCTCACCCTCGCGACCCTCGGCGAGCTCTCGGCGCCCTCGCTGTTCTCCAGCATCCGGTGCGTGGTCGTCCGGGGGCTGGAGAACCTGCCCGAGGAGTCGGTCGACGGCCTCCTCGGGTACGCCGCCGACCCGGCCGCGGAGGTCGCGCTCGTACTCGTCCACGGGGGCGGGCCGAAGGGCTCGGGCGTGCTGACCAAGCTGCGCAAGCTGGCGCCGGTCACCGAGGTGAAGTCCGGGGAGCTCCGGGTCTCGGAGTACCCCGGGTTCGTGGCGGCCGAGGTGCGCGGCCACGGCACCACCATCGACCGCGAGGCCGCCGACGCGCTGGTCCAGGCGGTCGGGCAGGACCTGCGGGCGCTGGCCGCCGCCGCGGACCAGCTCGCCAGCGACTTCGACGGGCAGCCGATCACCGAGGAGCGGGTGAAGCAGTACTTCGGCGGCCGTGCCGAGGCCAAGTCGTTCGCGGTGGCCGACGCCGCGCTGTTCGGGCGGCGGACGGTGGCGCTGGAGGAGCTGCGCTGGGCGCTGGACGGGGGCACCGCCCCGGTCCTGGTGACCGCGGCGTTCGCCTCGGGCGCCCGGGGCCTGGCCCGCTACCTGACCGCCCCGCGGGGCATGCGCGAGGCCGACCTGGCCCGCGAGGTCGGCGTGCCCCCCTGGAAGCTGCGCATCGTCCGCGACCAGACCCGTGGCTGGTCCGAGGGTGGGATCGCGCGGGCGATCCGTGCCATCGCCAAGGCCGATGCCGACATCAAGGGCGCCGCCAGCGACCCGTCGTACACCCTCGAGCGGCTGGTCCTCACCGTCACCGACCTGCGCGAGCCCCGGTAGCGACCTGGCCCGAAATGCAGATCGACCCGCCAGCACGAGGCTGACGGGTCGAGGGAGGCGCGACTCAGAGAGAGGCGGCCTTCTTGGCGATCGCGGACTTGCGGTTCGCGGCCTGGTTCTTGTGGATGACGCCCTTGGAGGCGGCCTTGTCGAGCTTCTGCGCGGCATCGCGACCGAGCGCGACCGCGGTGTCCTTGTCGCCGGAGTCGGCGGCCTCGCGGAACTTGCGCACGGCGGACTTCAGCGCGGTCTTGACGGCCTTGTTGCGCTCGTGCCGCTTCTCGTTCTGCTTGTTCCGCTTGATCTGGGACTTGATGTTCGCCACTACATGCGCCTTCGTCGTAGGTAGGTGGTGCCGGGAGAGGTCTGGTGGTGCGTGCGGCGTGCATACAGCCGGACACGCGACGTAAGAGGTTAGCAGCGCGGCGCGCGCCCGCCCAAATTGAGCCTCAGGCCCACTGGCGCCGCTCGCGCAGCCAGTCCCAGCAGACCTCGCCCTGCCACCGCTGCGCGTCGCGCATGTGCGGGGAGGTGGGCGGCACCGGCTGCCGGGCCGAGACCAGGAAGTACGCCGTGACCAGCGCGATCACGATGTCGACGGCTTCGGCGGGCACCTCCGCCAGCAGCGGGGAGGCGGCGAGCACGGCGTCGACGTCCAGCCCGTCGCCCCGCGGCCCGATCAGGAGGAGGACGGTGTCCAGCCACGCCGCGCCGACCACCGGCCAGTTCCAGTCGCACAGCAGCACCCGGCCGTCGGCGGCCAGCAGCAGGTTGTCGTCCCGGATGTCGGTGTGCACGAGCGTCGACCCGGCGGTCACCTCGCCGAACCGCGCGGCGAGCGAGGCGGCCTCGGGGGCGTGTCCGGCGAAGCCCGGCAGGTCCGGGGGAGCGGCCAGCAGGGCGTCCCAGTACGCCGGCCAGGCGTCGAACTCGGTCGCGAAGTCGTCGGCCACGAGGCCGTCGGGCGGTGGGGTCAGCGCGGCCGCCAGCTGCTCGGTCATCGCCACGCAGCGGGTCAGGTCCTCCGGCCGCCACGGCCGACCGGGCTGCCGGGACTCGACGTACTCGATGCCGAGCACCATCCAGTCGTCGGCGTCGTGGGTCCAGAGCAGCCGCGGGGCGGGAGCGCCGTCCGGCAGGGCGCCGAGCTTGCGGGCCTCCTCGCGGTAGGCCTCGGCGAACATCCGCTGCGCCTTCTGCGACGCGGCCTTCACGAAGTGCCGGGACCCGTCCTCGCAGGTCAGCACGGACGCGAAGCCGGGCGTGAAGCCGGCGCCCTGCGACCGTGCGGACACCACGGCCGACCCGCACCGCTCCTCGACCAGCGCGCGCACGTGCGGCGGCAGGTGCGTCCACTCGAGGCGACGCGCGGTCCGGCCGTGCGGGATCGTGGTCGGCACGCGCGGCGAAGTCACCGGCACATCCTTGCGGACGCCCTCGAGTGGTGACGGCAGGGGACGTGCTGCGGTTCTACGTCCTCGGGAGATGGAGCGGGTGGGGCTCCCGGCGTACGGCACCGACCTGGCCAACCCCGACCTCGCGAAGGTCGCCGAGGCCGTCGGGATGACGGGGATCCGGGTCACCGACCCGCACGCCGTCGAGCGTGCCGTCCTGGAGGCGTTCGCCCACGACGGACCGGTGCTGCTCGACGTGCTGACCAACCCCGACGAGATCGCGGTGCCGCCGAAGCCCACTCCCGAGCAGGGCCGGGGCATCACGATCGCCAAGACGAAGGAGTTCGTCGAGAGCCGCGAGTGAGGGTTTCGCGGCCCGCGATGGAACAATGGGCGGACCATGACCGCACCCCTGCCCGGCCAGACTCCTCCGGAGATCATCCGGAACTTCTGCATCATCGCCCACATCGACCACGGCAAGTCGACGCTGGCGGACCGGATGCTGCAGCTGACCGGTGTCGTCGACGAGCGCAGCGCCCGGGCTCAGTACCTCGACCGGATGGACATCGAGCGCGAGCGCGGCATCACGATCAAGAGCCAGGCCGTCCGGATGCCCTGGACGGTCCCGGCGGACAACGAGCAGGGCGCCGACGCCGGCACCTACGTCCTCAACATGATCGACACACCGGGCCACGTCGACTTCACCTACGAGGTCTCGCGCTCGCTCGAGGCGTGTGAGGCCGCCGTGCTCCTGGTCGACGCCGCCCAGGGCATCGAGGCGCAGACGCTCGCGAACCTCTACCTCGCGATGGGCGCCGACCTCCACATCATCCCGGTGCTCAACAAGATCGACCTGCCGAGCGCCAACCCGGAGAAGTACGCCGCGGAGATCGCCGGCCTGGTCGGGTGCGACCCGGGCGACGTGCTCCGGGTCAGTGCGAAGACCGGGATGGGCGTCGAGAGCCTCCTCAACCACATCGTCGCGGAGACGCCCCCGCCGGTCGGTGTCGCGGACGCCCCCGCCCGCGCGCTGATCTTCGACTCGGTCTACGACACCTACCGTGGCGTGATCACCTACGTCCGGGTCATCGACGGCGAGCTCACCCACCGCGACCGCATCAAGATGATGTCGACCAACGCGACCCACGAGCTGCTCGAGCTCGGCGTGATCAGCCCCGAGCAGGTCAAGGCCGCGAAGATCGGCGTCGGCGAGGTGGGCTACCTGATCACCGGCGTCAAGGACGTCCGCCAGTCCCGCGTCGGTGACACGGTCACCACCCAGCACCACGGCGCGTCCGAGGCGCTCGGCGGCTACAAGCACCCGAACCCGATGGTGTACGCCGGCCTGTACCCCATCGACGGCGACCAGTTCGGCGATCTCCGCGAGGCGCTGGAGAAGCTCCAGCTCAACGACGCGGCGCTGACGTACGAGCCGGAGACCTCCGGCGCCCTGGGCTTCGGCTTCCGCTGCGGCTTCCTCGGCCTGCTGCACATGGAGATCACCCGCGACCGGCTCGAGCGCGAGTTCGACCTCGACCTGATCTCGACCGCGCCCAACGTGGTCTACGGCGTCCTGATGGAGGACGGCTCCGAGGTGCAGGTGACCAACCCCAGCGAGTTCCCCGAGGGCAAGATCGCCGAGGTCCGCGAGCCCGTCGTACGCGCCACGATCCTGAGCCCGAGCGACTACATCGGCACCATCATGGAGCTCTGCCAGACCAAGCGCGGCACCCTGCAGGGGATGGACTACCTCTCCGAGGACCGCGTCGAGATGCGCTACACGCTGCCGATGGGCGAGATCGTCTTCGACTTCTTCGACCAGCTGAAGTCCCGCACCAAGGGCTACGCGTCCCTCGACTACGAGCGCTCTGGCGAGCAGGCGGCCGACCTGGTCAAGGTCGACGTCCTGCTCCAGGGCGAGCCGGTCGACGCCTTCTCGGCGATCATCCACCGGGACGCCGCCTACTCCTACGGCGTGATGATGGCCGGCAAGCTCAAGGAGCTCATCCCGCGGCAGCAGTTCGAGGTGCCGATCCAGGCCGCCATCGGCGCCCGGGTCATCGCCCGGGAGAACATCCGCGCGATCCGCAAGGACGTGCTCGCCAAGTGCTACGGCGGCGACATCACCCGCAAGCGCAAGCTGCTCGAGAAGCAGAAGGCCGGCAAGAAGCGGATGAAGAACATCGGGACCGTCGAGGTGCCGCCGGAGGCCTTCGTCGCCGCGCTGTCCACGACCCAGCCCTCGGAGAAGACGAAGAAGTAGTGCGCGAGCTGCTGCGCCAGGTCGCCGAGGAGTGGCAGCTCACGCCGGACGGCGAGCCCCGGTCCGGCAGCTGCGCCCTCGTGCTCCCGGTCCGCACCTCGTCCGGCCGCCCCGCGGTGCTCAAGGTCAGCACCCCGCACTGGGAGGCCGAGCTCGAGCACCTCGCGCTCCAGCACTGGCACGGCGACGGGGCGGTGCAGCTGCTCCGGGCCGACCCGCGCCGGTTCGCGCTGCTGCTCGAGCGGCTGCACCCCGAGGACCTCACCGACGTCTGGGACCTCGAGGCGTGCGAGATCGTGGCCGGCTTCTACGAGCGGCTGCACGTCCCGGCGGGTCCCCAGTTCGTGACGCTCTCCTCGTGCGTACGCCGGTGGGTCGACGAGCTCGGTGGGCTGCCGCGCGACGCCGCCGTACCCCGCCGGCTGGTCGAGCAGGCGGTCTCGCTGGGCCGGGACCTCGCCGCCGACGAGGGCACCGACGGACGGTTGGTCCACACCGACCTGCACTACGAGAACGTGCTCGCCGCCGACCGCGAGCCGTGGCTGGTGATCGACCCCAAGCCGCTCAGCGGTGACCCGCACTACGAGGTCGCGCCGCTGCTCTGGAACCGCTGGGACGAGCTCGAGGGCGACGTACGGCGTGGGGTGCGGGCACGGTTCCACGCGACCGTCGACGCCGCCGGCCTCGACGAGGACCGGGCGCGCGACTGGGTGGTGTTCCGGATGGTGGTCAACGCGACGGAGGATCCGGACGACGCCGACTGGGTCACCCGGTGCGTCACGGTCGCGAAATCCGTCCAGGACTGACCACTGACCGGACCACTTCCGGGGTCGCTACCCGCCGGTAAGTGAAGTGATCTAGGTTACTCGCCATGACCGCCCAGGCCAGTACGTCCGTCGACCCCGGATTCGTCGACCACCTGACGCAGAACTTCGCGATGCAGTTCCTCGACCGCGTCGCCGCCTCCGCCGACCACGAGGCGTTCCGCTACCCCCGAGGGGAGGGCTGGGAGTCGGTGACCTGGCGGCAGGCCGGTGACCTGGTCGAGAAGCTCGCGGCCGGGTTGCTCGCCCTCGGGATCCAGCCCGAGCAGCGCGTCGGCATCGCGTCCTCGACCCGCTACGAGTGGATCCTCGCCGACCTGGCGGTGATGTGCGCCGCCGGCGCCACGACCACGGTGTACCCCTCGACCAACAGCGAGGACACGGCGTACATCCTGGGCGACTCCCAGTGCCGCGTCGTGTTCGCGGAGGACGACGAGCAGATCGCGAAGGTCAACGGGCACAGGAACGAGCTGCCGCACCTGGTGAAGGTCGTGACGTTCGACGGGGCGACCGACGGCGAGTGGGTCATCGGCCTCGACGACCTCGCCGAGCTCGGCACGGCGTACCTCGCGGCGCACCCGGGTGTCGTGGAGGAGACCGCCCGCGCGATCCCCGCCGACCAGCTCGCGACGCTGATCTACACCTCCGGCACCACCGGCCGCCCCAAGGGCGTGCGGCTGCTGCACAAGGCGTGGGTCTACGAGGGCACCGCGATCCAGGTCCAGGACATCCTCCACGAGGACGACCTGCAGTTCCTGTGGCTGCCGATGGCGCACTCGTTCGGCAAGGTGCTGCTCTCGGCGCAGCTCGCGTGCGGCTTCGCCACCGCCATCGACGGCCGGGTCGACCGGATCGTCGACAACCTCGGCATCGTGAAGCCGACGTTCATGGGCGCCGCCCCCCGGATCTTCGAGAAGGCGCACGCCCGGATCGTCACCATGCAGGCCACCGAGGGCGGGCTGAAGGAGAAGATCTTCAAGAAGGCGTTCGCGGTCGGCCTCGAGGTGGACCGGCTGAAGCGCGACGGCACGTCGGTGCCGTTCCTGCTGAGCCTCCAGCACGGGGTGTTCGACAAGCTGGTGTTCAGCAAGGTGCGCGAGCGCTTCGGCGGCCGGGTGCGGTTCTTCATCTCCGGCTCCGCCGCGCTGAACGCCGACATCGCCGCGTGGTTCCACGCCGCCGGGATCCTCATCCTCGAGGGCTACGGGATGACCGAGAACGCCGCGGGCGCCACGGTCAACCACCCCGACGACTACAAGATCGGCACCGTCGGCCCGGCGCTCCCGGGGAGCGAGGTGAAGATCGGTGAGAACGACGAGGTCATGCTGCGCGGACCGCACGTGATGGCCGGCTACCACAACCTCCCCGAGGAGACCGCGAAGACGCTGACTCCCGACGGCTGGCTGCACACCGGCGACAAGGGCAGCCTCGACAGCGACGGCTTCCTGACGATCACCGGACGGATCAAGGACCTGTTCAAGACCTCCGGCGGCAAGTACGTCGCGCCGTCGGCGATCGAGTCGAAGTTCAAGGCGGTCTGCCCGTACGCCAGCCAGTTCCTGGTGTTCGGCAACGAGCGGAACTTCGTGGTCGCCCTGGTCACCCTCGACCCCGACGCGATGACGGGCTGGGCCGAGGAGAACGGCATGGCCGGCAGGTCCTACACCGAGATCGTGAGCTCCGACCCGGTCCAGGAGATGGTGGGGGAGTACGTCGAGCAGCTGAACTCCCACCTGAACCGCTGGGAGACCATCAAGAAGTGGAAGGTCCTCGACCACGACCTCACGATCGAGTCCGGCGAGCTCACGCCGTCGATGAAGGTGAAGCGGAACGTCGTCGAGGAGAACCACCAGCAGCTCATCGACTCCTTCTACGGCTGATCGTCGACGCCGAGTCGGCGCAGTCTCAGCTGAGACCGCGCCGACTCGGCAGTCCGATTGACTCGTTCGAACAGATGTTCGAAGATGGGGTGTGGCCAGCACCCTCGACACGATCACGCAGCTGCGCAGCCGGATGGCGGGCATGCAGGACGGCATGCCCCGCCTCGCGCTGGAGACCCATCCGGCGCTGAGCGGGCTGGTCCAGCTGCGCGCGGGTGGCAGCTACGCGGTCGACAGTGCGAGCATCGCGCTGGCGCTGCTCGCCGGGCCGTCGAGGGCGGGGAGCTGGTGCGCGGCCGTCGGGGTTGCCGACTTCGGCGCGGAGGCGGCGTACTCCCTCGGTGTCGACCTGGACCGCACCGTGCTGGTGCCCGACCCCGGCGACCAGTGGCTCGAGGTGACCGCCGCGCTGGTCGATGTCGTGACCGTCGTCCTGGTCCGGCCGCAGGGCAGGGTGCCCGAGAGCGTCGCGGAGAAGCTCGGCGCCCGGCTGCGCAAGCGGTCGGCCGCGCTCGTCGTCCAGGAGAACAGGACGGGTGACTGGCCGCGCGCGGAGGTCCGGCTGACCACGCGCGAGCCGGCCTGGAGCGGCGTCGGCGAGGGGCACGGCCACCTGCGCGCCCGCCGGATCCTCGTCGAGGCGCACCGCGGGTCCGCGCCGCCGCGGCGGGGTGCGCTGTGGTTCCCGGCCGAGGACCAGACCTACCGGCGCGCCGACGAGCTGGCCGCCGTCCCCGCCGCCGTGGAGGCGGCGAGCTGACATGAGGGTCATGGTCCTCTGGTGCCCGGACTGGCCGGTGGTCGCGGCGCTGGCCGACGAGGGACTGCCGACGCACCTGCCGGCGGCGGTGTTCAGCGCGAACATCGTGCAGGCGTGCAACGCCGGCGCCCGGGCTGCCGGCGTACGCCGGGGCATGCGCCGGCGCGACGCCCAGGGGCGCTGCCCGGACCTGCAGGTGTACGCCGTCGGCCCGGACCGGGACGCCCGCGCATTCGAGCCGGTGCTCGCCGCGGTCGAGGAGCTGCGCCCGGGGGTCGCGCCGCTGCGCCCGGGACTGGTCGCGCTGCGCGCGCCGGGGCGTTTCCACGGCGGCGAGCCGGCGGGCGCGGCGCTGCTGGCCGAGCGGTTGGTCGGGCTGGGCGTGTGGGACTGCCGGTTCGGCACCGGTGACGAGCTGTTCACCGCCGAGCAGGCCGCCCGTCGCGCCGAGCGGCAGGACTGCCTCGTCGTGGAGCCGGGGGAGTCGGTGCCGTTCCTGCGCGGGCTCCCGGTCGAGGCGCTGGACGACCTCGACGCCGTGAGCCTGATGAAGCGGCTCGGGCTGCGCACCCTCGGCGACCTCGGCGACCTGCCCGCGGCCGACGTGCGCGACCGGTTCGGCCCGCAGGTCGCGTGGGTGCACCGGGTGGTCGGCGGCGACGGCGCCGTCCTCCTCAGCACCCGTACGCCGCCGCCCGAGCTCGCCTGCCACGTCGACTTCGAGCCGCCGCTGGACTCCGCGGAGACGATCAGCTTCAGCGTCCGGCAGACCGCGGACCGGTTCGTCGAGGGGCTGGCCCGGCAGGGACTGGTCTGCACCGAGGTGCTCGTCGAGGCGCGCTGCGAGGGCGCCGCGGAGCCCGCCTCCTCGCGGGCGTGGCTGCACCCGCGCTGGTTCACCGCCGCGGACCTGGTCGACCGGCTGCACTGGCAGCTGCAAGGGGGGTTCCGGGCGGGCGAGGTGCGCACTCCCGTCGACCGGGTGCTGTTCACCCCGCTGACCGTGGTGCCCGACGCGGTGCACGCCGACGGGCTGTGGGGCGGCACCGACGAACGGGTCGAGCGCGGCATCGCCCGGGTGCAGGGCATGCTCGGCCACGAGGCCGTCGTACGCCCGGTCCTCCAGGGTGGCCGGGCCCCGGCTGACCGGCAGGCGCTGGTGCCGTGGGGCGAGCGGCCGACCGGGCTGCGTCCGACCGGCCCACCCTGGCCGGGCAGCATCCCGCCGCCCGCCCCGGCCCGGGTGCTGGCCTCGCCGTGGGCGGCCGAGATGGTGGGCACCGGCGGCCGCACCGTCGACGTCGACGAGCGCGGCGGGATCACCGCCGAGCCGGAGCGGTTCCGCACCGGCCCGTCCAGCGGCTGGCAGCCGGTCGCCGCCTGGGCGGGGCCGTGGCCGGTCGAGGAGCTGTGGTGGGAGGCCAGCCCGCGCCGGGTCGCGCGGTTCCAGGTCGTCGGCGTCGACGGCCGGGCCTGGCTGATGACCTGGGACTCCGGTGTCTGGTTCACGGAGGCTGCTTATGACTAGCGGGGCCGACTGATGGGCTGGTCGAACCCCCCGATCTCCTGGGGCGAGCTGGAGAAGCGCCTCTCCGGCCGGATGGTGACGCCGCAGGACCCCGAGGCGCCGATCTCGCAGCGCAAGCGGAAGAAGGTGAAGGTCGACATCGAGCGGCCCGCCGGGCCGGTCACGCCGTACGCCGAGCTGCACGCGCACTCGAGCTTCAGCTTCCTGGACGGCGCCAGCGGGCCCGACCACCTGGTGCTCGAGGCGCTCCGGCTCGGGCTGCACGCGCTGGCGATCACCGACCACGACGGGTTCTACGGGGCGCCGCTGTTCGCCGAGACTGCCCAGCTGCACTCCGGCCACGGGCAGGGCCTCGGGACGATCTACGGCGCCGAGCTCTCGCTCGGCCTCACCAAGCCGCAGAATGGCGTCGCCGACCCCGAGGGCAGCCACCTGCTGGTGCTCGCCCGCGGGGTCGAGGGCTACCACCGGCTGGCCGGCGCGATCACCGACGCGCAGCTGCGTGGGGACGAGAAGGGCAAGCCGGTCTACGACCTGCGCGAGCTGTCCGAGCGCGGCCGCGGGCACTGGCTGGTGCTCACCGGCTGCCGGAAGGGGATGGTGCGCCAGGCGCTCGCCCGCAGCCCCCGGCACGCCGCCGAGGAGCTGGACCGGCTGACGTCGTTGTTCGGGCACGAGCACGTCGCCGTCGAGCTCATCGACCACGGGTTCCCCACGGACTCCGCGCACAACGACCTGCTCGCCCGGCTCGCCGCCGACCACGGGCTGCCGTACGTCGCCACCAACAACGTGCACTACGCGCGTCCCGAGCAGCACCGCATCGCGGACGCGATGGCCGCCGTACGCGCCCGGCGGAGCCTGGCCGAGATGGACGGCTGGCTGCCGGCGTCCGGGATGGCCAGCCTGCGGTCGGGGGAGGAGATGGCCCGGCGGTTCGCCCGCTACCCCGATGCCGTACGCCGGAGCGTGGTGCTCGCCGACGAGGTGGCGTTCGACCTGCAGAAGGCAAGCCCGCGGCTGCCGAAGTTCGTGCCCGACGGCTGGACGCCCTCGGGGTGGCTGCGCGAGCTGACCGAGCGCGGCTTCGCGATCCGGTACGCCCACGAGCCGCACGCACGGGAGGCCCGCGACCGGGTCGAGCACGAGCTGCGGGTGATCGCGGAGAAGGACTTCGACGGCTACTTCGTGATCGTCCACGACATCGTCGAGTTCGCGCGGGACAACGGGATCCTCTGCCAGGGCAGGGGATCCGCGGCCAGCTCGGCGGTCTGCTACGCGCTCGGCATCACCGCGATCGACCCGGTCTTCTACCGGCTGCCGTTCGAGCGGTTCATCTCCCAGCACCGCGAGGAGGAGCCCGACATCGACGTCGACTTCGACTCCGACAAGCGGGAGCAGGTCATCCAGTGGGTCTATCAGAAGTACGGCCGGCACAACGCCGCGCAGGTCGCGAACGTCGTCGGCTACCGGCCCAAGATGGCGGTCCGGGACGCCGCGAAGGCGCTCGGCCACTCGCCCGGGCAGCAGGACGCGTGGTCCAGGCAGATCACGTCCTGGACCGCGGTGGAGTCGCGCGAGGGCGGCGAGCACGACGTACCCGTGTCGGTGGTGGGGCTGGCGAACGGCTTCCTCGGGGCGCCGCGCCACCTCGGCATCCACTCCGGAGGGATGGTCCTCACCGAGCGGCCGATCGGCGAGGTGGTGCCGATCGAGCGGGCGCGGATGGAGAAGCGCACCGTCCTGCAGTGGGACAAGGACGCCTGCGAGTTCATGGGGCTGGTGAAGTTCGACCTGCTCGGGCTCGGGATGCTCAGCGCCCTCGACCACATGATGGTGATCGTCCGCGAGCACCTCGGTGAGGACTGGACGCTCGCGAGCATCCCGAAGGAGGAGCCGGCGGTCTACGACATGCTCTGCCGGGCGGACTCGGTCGGCGTCTTCCAGGTCGAGAGCCGCGCCCAGATCGGCACCCTGCCACGGCTCCAGCCGCGCGAGTTCTACGACCTGGCCATCGAGATCGCGCTGATCCGGCCCGGGCCGATCCAGGGTGGCGCGGTGCACCCCTACGTACGCCGGGCGACCGGCCGCGAGCCGGTCGAGTTCGCCCACCCGCTGCTGATCCCGGTGCTCGAGCGCACCCGCGGCGTACCCCTCTTCCAGGAGCAGCTGATGGACATGGCGCGGGTGCTCGGCGACTGCAACCG
This sequence comes from Nocardioides sp. URHA0032, assembly GCF_000620645.1. GTDB lineage: Bacteria > Actinomycetota > Actinomycetes > Propionibacteriales > Nocardioidaceae > Nocardioides. The sequence goes on from NZ_JIAV01000021.1 coordinate 153,083, forward strand.
CGACGAGGCCGACCTGCTGCGCCGGGCGATGGGGTCCAAGCGCGGCATCGAGCGGATCGAGTCGGTCAAGGAGAAGCTGATGGCCGGCATGACGGCCAAGGGCATCGACGGCGCGAAGGCGGACGCGATCTACCTGCAGATCCTGTCGTTCGCGAACTTCGGCTTCGCCGAGAGCCACGCGCTGTCGTTCGCGAAGCTCGTCTACGCGAGCTCCTGGTGCAAGCTGCACTACCCGGGCGCGTTCCTCGCGGCGCTGCTGCGCGCGCAGCCGATGGGCTTCTACTCGCCGCAGTCGCTGGTGCACGACGCCCGGCGGCACGGCGTCGAGGTGCTGCGACCGGACCTGCTGCTGTCCCGGGCGACCGCCGACCTGGAGCTGGTCGGTGCACCGGGCCCGACCGGTCTCGACGCGTGCCTGCGCGACGGCGAGCGCACCGAGTGGGTGCCCGGCACGCCCGACCCGACGCCGGAGCACCGGCGGGACACGTCGTACGCCGTCCGCCTCGGGCTGGACTCGGTGCGCGGCATCAGCGCCGAGGCGGCGGCGCGGATCGTCGCCGCCCGCGAGGAGCGGCCGTTCGCCGACCAGGCCGACCTGTCCCGCCGGGCCGGGCTGGACGCGCGGCAGCTGGAGGCGCTGGCGACGTCCGGGGCGTTCGACGGCACCGGGCTCTCGCGGCGGCAGGCGCTCTGGAACGCCGGCTGGACCGAGAGCGAGGAGCACCTCGAGGGCATCCGGGTCGCCGGGCCGGCGCCGACGCTGCCGGACATGGACGACGTCGAGATCACCATGGCGGACATGTGGGCGACCGGCATCACGCCCGGGGGGCACCCGTTCGAGCACCTGCGGGAGCGGCTGCGCGCGGCGGGGATCAAGTCGGTGGCGGACGCGTTCGCCGGCCAGCCCAACCGCCGGGTGCACGTCGCCGGGCTGGTCACCCACCGGCAGCGGCCGGGCACCGCCGGTGGCGTCACGTTCCTCAACCTCGAGGACGAGACCGGGATGCTCAACGTCGTCTGCACGGTCGGGGTCTGGCGGCGGTACCGCAACGTCGCCAACAGCGCCGCCGGCATGGTGATCCGCGGCATCCTCGAGCGCCAGGACGGCGTCACCAACCTGGTCGCCGACCGGCTGGATCCGATCGAGGCCGTGCACGACGAGGCCGGCCGCGCCCTCCAGGCCCGCCACCGCTCCCGCGACTTCCACTGAGCGCCCTCCCGGGTGATCGGGTCGTCCGCCTCTCGCACGGTGATACGCCACCCTCAGGCGGACGACTCGATCACCCCGAGCGCCTGCAGGTCCCGTGCGACGCGCGCTGGGTGCTCGCGCAGCTCGATCGCGGTGCAGCGGACCACGATCACCCCGGTCGCGACGAGCTGACGGTGCCGCTCGATGTCGGCGCTCCAGTGCTCCACTGCCATGTGGAACCCGCCGTCGACCTCGAGCACGACGACGCGCCCGTCGGGCAGCCGCCACTCCGCATCGGTGAAGCGCCATCGACCGGCAGAGTCCTTCCTCCGCGTCTGCCGGCGCGGCCGGGGCAGCCCGAAGGTGTCGCACGTCGTCAGGACGTCGCGCTCCGCGACCGACTGGGTGCCGGCCGCGAGCTCGCCGAGCAGCCGTCGGAACGGCTTGGCCCGCCGAAGCGGCCGCATCCGGGTGATCCATCCGTCGAGGCGGTACGGCGTCGACAGTCCCTGCTGGACGCACGCAGCGAGCAGACCGTACGAGGACCGGGTCACGGGCTGGTACCCCGCCCAGAGCAGCGCCGCGGGCTCCACCCGCCAGGTGGAGAGCGGCTTCGACGAGGTCAGCAGCTGGGTCGGCCGGCGGGTCTCGACGAACCGCACACCTGCGAGTGGCTCCAGGTTGTGGGACTTCGGAACCAGCACGGTGATCTCGTCGCGGTGCCAGCTCTGGAGTCCGTGGCGCTCGAGCGCGGTCAGGCCGCCCAGAGCGCTCCGAGGACCTGCGTGCAGGACTCCGGCCCACATCAGCTGGGTCCTGCTGAGCTCTCCGGTCGTCGTCGCGAGCACCGTGCTGCTGATCTCCTGCCACCTCCCGGCGTCGAGCTGGGTATCGACGTAGTGGTGGTTCAGGCCGAGCCGGCGCAGCTGGCGACGGGTGACCAAGCCAGCTTGAGCCGTGGCGGCGGGAAGCCACGGAGGAGGACGGTTCGCCATGCGGTGACGATGCCCCGTTCGCCGTACCGGGTGGGTTCGTCGTCCACAGGGGTCGGGTCGTCCGCGTGAGGGTGGTGCATAGAGGTGCGAGAGGCGGACGACCCGAAGCCGGAGGCGGTGGGGGAGGCTGGGAGACTGGGGTGCGTGCCTGCTGCCCTGCCGATCGGTGAGCCCGCGCCCGAGGACGGATCGCTGCCGGAGTCGGCGCTCGCGGGGATGGGCAGCCGTCCGTTCGGGATCTACGTGCACGTGCCGTTCTGCCGGGTGCGCTGCGGCTACTGCGACTTCAACACCTACACGGCCGACGAGCTGGGGCCGGGCGCCAGCCGGGCGTCGTACGCCGAGACCGCGATCGCCGAGGTACGCCGGGCCCGGCGGGTGCTCGGCGACGCCGAGGTCCCGGTCCGGACCGTGTTCTTCGGCGGCGGTACGCCGACCCTGCTCAGCCCGGCCGACCTGGGCAGCATCCTGCAGGCGATCGACGGCGAGTTCGGCCTCACCCCCGACGCGGAGGTCACCACCGAGTCGAACCCCGACAGCGTCGACGCCGTCGACCTGCAGGCGCTGCGCGCCCGCGGCTTCAACCGGATCAGCTTCGGCATGCAGTCCGCGGTCCCGCACGTGCTCGAGGTCCTCGACCGCACCCACGACCCGCGGCGCGTGCCGCAGGTCGTCGAGTGGGCGCGGCAGGCCGGCTTCGAGCAGATCAGCCTCGACCTGATCTACGGCACGCCGGGGGAGTCCCTCGCCGACTGGGAGACGACGGTCGAGTCGGCGCTCGCCAACCGGCCCGACCACGTGTCGGCGTACTCCCTCATCGTCGAGGAGGGGACCGCGCTGGCCCGGCGGGTGCGGCGCGGCGAGCTCGCGATGCCCGACGAGGACGACCTCGCCGACAAGTACGTGCTGGTCGACGAGCGGCTCACCAGCGCGGGCCTGGGGTGGTACGAGGTCTCCAACTGGGCGAAGGACGACGCGAGCCGGTGCCGTCACAACCTCCTGTACTGGACCGGCGGCGACTGGTGGGGCGTCGGCCCCGGCGCCCACAGCCACGTCGGCGGTGTGCGGTGGTGGAACGTCCGGCACCCGGCGGCGTACGCCGACCGCATCGCCGCGCAGCAGAGCCCGGCCCACGCCCGGGAGGTGCTCGACGAGGAGAGCCGCCGCGTGGAGCGCGTGCTGCTGGAGCTGCGGCTGCGCGACGGACTCGCGGTCGACGTCCTCGACGCTGCCGGCAGCGCGAACGTCCCCGACCTGGTCGCCCGGGGCCTGCTGACCCGGACCGGCGACCGCCTCGTGCCGACCAGGACCGGACGGCTGCTGGCCGACGCGATCGTCCGCGACCTCCTGCCGTAGCCCCCCCGGACGGGCCTAGTCTGTCGGCCATGACTCAAGGTCCCGACCAGCCGCTTGACCCGAACGAGCCGTCCGACGGCCAGTTGGTCCCTCCGCCGTACGGCGAGCCGAGCCCGCCGCCCGCCGGCGATCCGGTGCCGCCCCCCAGCCAGCCGACGCCCCCTCCGTACCAGCAGCAGCCCTACCAGCAGCAGCCTCCGCCGCAGCCCGGCTACGCACCCGGCTACCCGCCCAACCCGGCCGCGCCGTACGGCGTGCACCCGGTCACGGGCATCCCGTACTCCGACAAGACCAAGCTGGTCGCCGGCCTGCTGCAGATCCTGCTGCCCTTCGGCATCGGCCGGTTCTACCTCGGTGACACCAAGACCGGGGTGTGGCAGCTGGTGGTCACGCTGGTCACCTGCGGCATCGGCGGGCTGTGGCCGTTCATCGACGGCATCATCATCCTGGCCACGGACAACGTCACCGACGCGCAGGGACGACCACTGCGGATGAGCTGACCGTTCTGTCAGCGACCTAACAGAACGACGACCTCCGTCGGCTCCACCATGAGTGCGGCGCTCCCACCGGGGGAGCCGCCAGGAGCCACGGAGGTTCGTCATGTCAGGTCAGCGTGGATCGATCGTGCGGGTGCTGAAGAACCCCGCGCTGCGGCGGATCCAGCTCGCGTTCCTCGGCTCGACCCTGGGGGACTGGGCCTACGGGGTCGCCGTGACCGTGTGGGCCTACTCCGAGGGCGGCGCCGCGGCGGTCGGCGTCTACCTCGCGCTGCGGTTCGTGGTGGCCGCGGTCGCCGGGCCGCTCGGTGCGGCGCTGGCCGACAAGGTCGGCTCGCGCAAGCGCTACATGATGGCGAACGACGGCACCCGCGCCGTGCTCGTCGCGACCGCTGCGGTCGTCGTCGGGACGGACGGCCCGGCGGTGCTGGTCTTCGGGCTCGCGCTGCTGGCCGCCGGGGTCGGTGCGAGCTTCCGCGCGGCGCAGTCCGGTCTGGTCCCGAGGCTCGTCGACGACCCGGCCGAGCTGACCGCCACCAACGCCGTCACCTCCAACCTCGAGACGGTCGCGATGTTCAGCGGCCCGGCGATCGGCGCCCTGCTGCTCGCGGTGGTCGACGTGCAGGCGGTCTTCTGGCTCAACGCGCTCACCTTCGTCTGGTCGCTGTCGCTGGTCGCCGCCGTCCGCGTGCCGCCGGCTCTGGAGCCGGCACACGACGAGGACGAGCAGCAGGACGGGTTCCTGCGCGAGATCACCGCGGGCTTCGCCCAGCTCGGCCGCGACCGCGACCTCCGCACCGTGTCGCTCGTCGCCGCCTCCCAGGGCGTCATCTGGGGCTCCCTCACGGTGTTCATGGTGATCATCGCGGTCGAGACCCTGGACGCCGGCGCGGCCGGGGTCGGCTACCTCAACACCGTCATGGGGCTCGGGACCGTCGCCGGGGGCCTGGCCGTGCTCGGCCTGGTCGGCCGGGGCCGCCTCGGCCGCGACATGGCGTACGGCGTGCTCGGCTGGGCCGTTCCGCTGCTGGTGATGGCGCTCTTCCCCAGCCCGGTCGTGGCAGTCGCGGCGCTCGCCGTGATCGGCCTCTCCGACCCGTGGGTCAACCTCGGGCTCGACACCATCCCGCAGCGGGTCGCCCCGGCGCGGATCGTCTCCCGCGTGTTCGCCGCCGTCGACAGCGCGCTGATCGCCGCGATGGCGCTCGGCGCCGCGACCGCCCCACTGCTCGTGCACCTGCTCGGCCTCCGGGGAGCGATGGCCGCCCTGGGCCTGCTCGTCGTGGTGATCGCGGTGGCGAGCCTGCCGCGGATGCGTCGCCTCGACGCCCGTCTGGCCGAGCCCGAGCACACCGCCCTGCTGCGCGGGATCGACGTCTTCGCGCCGCTGCCGCCCGCCGCGGTCGAGTCGCTGGCCGGCAAGCTCCAGCCCACGCCGTACGCCGCCGGTGCAACGGTGATGGCGACCGGGGACCACGCCGACGGCTTCTTCGTGATCCTGTCCGGCCGCGTCGAGGTGACCCGCGACGGCGCGCTGCTGCGCACCGAGGGCCCGGGGGAGTACGTCGGCGAGATCGGCCTGCTCCGCGACGTACCGCGGACCGCGACCGTCACCGCGACCGAGGACACGGTGCTGCTCCGCCTCGACCGCACCGACTTCCTCACCGCGGTCACCGGGACCCCGGCGGCGACCAGGGCGGCGGACGCCGTCGTCGCCGACCGCCTGGCTGTCTGAGGGAAAGAGCGGCGACGGTGCGCGGGATGGGGCATCCTGTGGACGTGACGAGCTGCGGCAGCTGCGGCGCCTCGGGACAGCCGGCCGGGGCACGGTTCTGCTTCGCCTGCGGGGGGAGCCTGCAGGCCCCCGCCTGCCGCGCATGCCACGCGGAGGTCGTGCCGGGCGCCCGCTTCTGCAGCTCGTGCGGCACCGAGCAGGCCGCGGGCGGCCCGTCGCAGCCCGTCGCGTCGCGCCGGGTCACCAGCGTGCTGTTCGGCGACCTGGTCGGCTTCACCGCGCTGTCGGAGACCCGCGACCACGAGCAGGTGCGCGAGCTGCTGTCCCGGTACTTCGACGAGTGCCGCGCGATCGTCGCGCGGTACGGCGGGGTCCTCGAGAAGTTCATCGGCGACGCCGTGATGGCGGTCTGGGGAGTGCCGACCGCGCACGAGGACGACGCCGAGCGGGCGGTCCGCGCCGGGCTCGAGCTCACCAACACCATCGCCGCGATGGGCTCGGACGTCGGCATCCCCGACCTCGCCATGCGGGTCGGCATCGTCACCGGCGAGGTCGCCGTCACCATCGGCGCCGAGCAGCAGGGCATGGTCGCGGGCGACGCCGTGAACACCGCATCCCGCGTGCAGTCCGCCGCCGCGCCCGGCCAGGTCTGGGTCGACGAGACCACCCGGCTGCTCACGTCCTCGGCGATCACCTACGTCGACGTCGGCAGCCACCCCATGAAGGGCAAGGCGGACCCGGTCCCGCTCTGGGCGGTCCGGGCCGTCGTCGCCGCGGTCGGGGGCGCCCAGCGGGCCGACGGGCTCGAGGCGCCGCTGGTCGGCCGGGACCGCGAGATGCGCCTGGTCAAGGAGCTCTTCCACCGGGTCGAGGAGAACCACGTTCCGGCCCTCCTCGTCATCGAGGGCGAGGCGGGGGTCGGCAAGTCGCGCCTCGCCTGGGAGTTCGAGAAGTACATCGACGGCCTCAGCGCCGACGTCCGCTGGCACACCGGCCGCTGCCTGTCGTACGGCGAGGGCGTGGCGTTCTACGCGCTCGCGGAGGCGATCCGCACCCGGCTCCAGATCCTCGACGAGGACGACGGCGGCGGGCTCGAGCGGCTGGTCCCGGACCCGGACGAGCGGGCCTGGCTGGAGCCGCGGATCGCCGCGCTGCTCGGCGTCGGCGCGGTCGGGTCCTTCCAGCGCGAGGACCTCTTCGCGGCGTGGACGACGTTCCTCGAGCGGGTCAGCGGTGGCGGGATCCCGGTGGCGCTGGTCATCGACGACGCGCAGTACGCCGACGACGGAATGCTCCGCTTCGTCGAGCACCTGCTGGCCGCCGCGACGTTCCCCTGCTTCGTCGCGCTCCTCACCCGACCGGGCCTGCTCGAGGCGAACCCGGCACTGGCGACCAACCGCCGCTCGACGGTCGTGCACCTGGAGCCGCTCGCCGAGCGGGAGATGGGCCACCTGCTCGACGGCCTGGTCGCCGGCCTCGACGACGGCGTCCGCGACGCGCTCGTGCGCCGCGCCGAGGGGATGCCGCTGTTCGCGGTCGAGACGGTGCGCTCCCTGATCGACCGGGACCTCGTCGTACCCCGCGGTGGCCAGTACGTCCTCGCCGGCGAGGGCCCGCTCGACCTCGACGCGGTCGGCGCGCCCGCGTCCCTGCAGGCGCTCATCGCCGCACGCCTCGACCAGCTCTCGCCCGAGCAGCGCCGGGTGCTCGACCGGGCCAGCATCGTCGGCCGGCCGTTCCCGCACGGCCTGATCGCCGCGCTCTGCCCGGAGGTCACCGACCTGGACCGGGTGCTCGGGTCGCTGGTGCGCCTCCAGCTGCTCCGCCAGGAGACCGGCCGGTTCAACAGCGACGCGGGGCTCTACCAGTTCGTCCAGGTCGCGGTCCGCCAGGTGGCGTACGGCACCCTGTCGCGCCGCGACCGCAAGGCCGGCCACCACGCGGTCGTCGAGCTGCTCGACGACGAGAGCGCCGCGATCGCCGCGCAGCACCACCTCGAGGCGATCGACGCCGTCCCGGAGGACCCGGACGTCGCGGACCTGACCGAGCGCGCGATCGCCCTGCTCGGCAGCGCCGCCGCGCGGGCCCGGGCGCTCGGCGCACCGGGCGAGGCGGCCGGCCACCTCCGCGTGGCCCTCGGCCGGACGACCGATCCTCGGGAGCGGGCCGTGCTCCAGCTCGAGCTCGCCCGGGCGCTCAGCGACACCGAGGACCAGGCGGCCGCGGTCGAGCACGCGGATGCGGCACGTGCGGCGTTCGACGCGATGGGCGACGAGCTCAGCGCCGCCGACGCGGTCAGCGTGCTGGCGAGCGCGCTCGCGCGGGACCGGCTGGAGCTCGCGGAGTCCCTCGCGATGGCCCAGGAGCGGTTCGACGCCCTTCGTGACCGCGACGACGCCGTCGCGGTCCTCCTCCCGCTCGCGCAGACCATCACCCAGATCAAGCTGCGCACCCAGGCCCGCTTCGGCGAGCACGCGACCGACCACGTGCGGCTCGCCGAGCAGTACGGCGACGAGTCCCGGATCGCCGACGCCTACGTCGGCCTCGCCCTCCACCACATGATCACCGGCACCCGTGGTCTCGGCCGGGTGCTGTTCACCGCCGCCGCCGAGCTCGCCCGGCGCAACCACCAGCTGGTCACGCTGACGCGCAGCCTCATCAACCTCAACGTGTCCTGGGTCTCCGACGACGCCGCCCGGGCCCGGGCGTACGGGCTCGAGGCGGTCGAGGTGGGTCGCCAGGCCGGCGCGATCATCGCCGTCTCCAGTGCCTCCTCGAACCTCGCGCTCGCCAGCCTGCTGACCGGCGACTGGGACGAGGCGCTGGCCACCGCCGAGGACGCCGTCGCCGACCAGCCCCTGGCCGAGCTGGTCCGCGCCCGCGTCGCGCTCGCCCGCGGCACGGAGTGGCGGATCCCGCCGGAGCTGGCCGATCCGGCGTACGGCGGCGACGACCTGTCGCTGCGCTGCTTCGCCGAGCTGCTCCGGGCGCTGGACGCCCACCGCGCGGGTCGCCCGGCCGGGCGGCTCGCCCTCCAGGCGGTCGGGACGACGTACGCCGTCGCCGGGCTGTACGACGACTTCACGCTCATCTGGCTGGTGGCGACCGAGCTCGCGTGGGCCGACGGTGATCGCGAGGCGTTGGCCGGGATGCAGGCGATGGTGGACGCCCATCGGGGCGGCGCGATCCCGGTCGGCGTCCGCGCCCAGCGCGCCCGCATCGCCGGCCTGCTCGCGGCCGGCGCCGGTGACGACGAGGCCGCCGAGGCCCACCTGCGCGAGGCACTCGCGCACGCCCAGCAGTGGCACTCGGAGCCGACCGCGGCACTGTGCAGCGCGGACCTGGCGGCGGTGCTCCAGCGGGAGGGTCGTGCCGACGAGGCGGCGGAGCTGGCGGGCCAGGCGCAGGCGAGCTTCGAGCGGCTGGGAGCCGACCGCTGGGCGACCGACCAGGTCTCAGCCTGAGCGGTCCTCCAGCCAGCCGCGGTCCAGCACGACCACCCGGCCGCGACCGAGCTCCACCACGCCCTGCGCGACGAGCCTCTGCAGCACCTGGTTGACGCTGGGGCGGGTCCCGCCGACGAGCTCGGCGAGGTGCTCCTGGGTCAGCGGGACGACCACCGGCCCCGGCCGGCCGTCGCCGTACATCCCGGCGAGCTCGGCAAGTCTCCGGTGCACCCGCCGGTCGAGGCCGTCGTACATCGCCTCCAGCAGCCGCGCCGACAGCTCCTCGACCCGCCGGGCCATCAGGAACAGCAGCAGCTGGTTCGCAGCCGGGTGGCGCCGGCGCAGGTCGCGGAACTCGGCTGCCGACAGGGACAGGGTCTCCGCGTCCTCCAGCGCCACGATCGTCGCCGAGCGCACCGGCGGGCTGCCCTCGAGCAGCGACAGCTCGCCGAAGTAGTCGCCGGGCCCGAGCAGGTTGAGGGTCGCGTTCTCGCCGTCACTGGTGGATACCCGGACCGCGAGCCGCCCCGACGACACCAGGTGCAGGCTGTCCGACGGGTCGCCCTCGTGCACCAGCACGTCCCCGCGTCCGTAGCTGCGCCGGCGCGCCGCGGACAGCACGCGCCGGCGTTCGTCCTCGTCGAGCGAGGCGAGCAGCGACCACTCCACGGAAACAGTCAACCGCAGTGTCAGCGACCGAACAGAACGACCGGCCGGACCGGAGCAGAGTCGTCCTCACCAGACACCGCGAGACCAGACACCGCGATCCGACCGGGAGGAGTGAGGGACATGACGACCACGACGACCTGTGTGCAGCCGCGACGCGACCTCGACATCGAGCGCTGATCCAGCTCAGCTCGTGACGAAGTCGATGAGCTCCTCGACCCGGCCCAGCAGGGCCGGGTCGAGGTCGTGGTACGACGAGACCCTGCTCAGGATGTGCTTCCAGGCGCGGGCGGTGTCGGCCTGGTCGCGGTGTGGCCAGCCGAGCTGCTGGCAGACGCCCTTCTTCCACTCCACGTTCCGCGGCACGTCCGGCCACTTCTGCAGGCCGAGGCGCTCCGGCTTGACCGCGGCCCAGATGTCGATGAACGGATGGCCGACGATCAGCACGTGCTTGCCCACCGGCGACCGCGCGATGCCCTGCGCGATCCGGCTCTCCTTCGAGCCGGCGACCAGGTGGTCGACCAGGACGCCCACTCTGCGATCGGGTCCCGGCCGGAAGTCGCGGAGGTGGTCGGCCAGGTCGTCGACCCCGCCGAGGTACTCGACCACGACGCCCTCGACGCGGAGGTCGTCGCCCCAGACCTTCTCGACCAGCTCGGCGTCGTGCCGGCCCTCGACGAAGATCCGGCTGGCCCGGGCGACCCGGGCCTTCGCGTCGTGGACGGCGACCGAGCCGGACGCCGTCCGCGTGGGCCGCGCGGGCGCCGCCGCGCGCACCGGAGCCGTGAGGATCACCGGCTTGCCCTCGAGCAGGAACCCCGGGCCGAGTGGGAAGGTGCGCCGGCGGTTGCGCCGGTCCTCGAGCGTCAGGGTGTGCAGGTCGCGGTCGACCGCGACGATCTCACCGCAGAAGTCGGTGGTGACCTCCTCGACGACGGCGCCGATCCGGGCGGGCGCCTCGACGGCGCGGCCGCGCCTGGGCGCGCGCCAGTCGGTGGAGAGGACGTCGCTGGCGTACCGGTCCGGTGGAGTCATCCCACGACCGTAGATCTCGCCACCGACAGCGGCCCGGAGGCCACGCCGTCAGTCGTCCTCGTCACCCTCGCGGTCGCCGTCGTCGTCGGTGGAGCCCTCCGGCGTCTTGCCGCCCCGCACGTCCAGCTCCTCCGGCGACTTGGCGTCGTCGTCCAGCGGCTGGGCGAGCGGGTTGTCGTCGGTGGGCTGGAGGTCCTCGGGCAGGTCCTCGTCCTCGATCCCGACGTGGTCGTTGGTCTCGCTCATGCGAGTGTCGTACCCGCTCAGCTGAACGGCAACCGCATCCGGCTGCTGCGTCCCGGCCCTCGCGGGCTCGGGCCGGGGCAGCCGTCCCCGGTGGTCGAGTAGCCGTCGCGAGGGACGAGCGGCGGCGTATCGAGACCCCCGCCGGGCAGCTCGGTCTCGATACGCCGGTCGCGAGCTCGTTCCTCGCTCGCGCGGCTACTCGACCTGGCTGCTGCCCCCCAGCCCTCGCAGGCTCGGGCTGGGGCAGCTCGGTCTCGATACGCCGGTCGCGAGCTCGTTCCTCGCTCGCGCGGCTACTCGACCTGGCTGCTGCCTCCCAGCCCTCGCAGGCTCGGGCTGGGGCAGCTCAGATCAGCGGCAACCGCTTCTGGCTGCGCGGCAGCTGCTCGTAGCCGCGGCGGACGGCCTCGCCCAGTCGCTCCCGCGGCCACGGCCACTCACCGGTCTCGACCGCCTGGTCGAGCGGCACGCCGCGGCCGGCGAGGTCACGGATCGTCTCCGCGATGATCCCGATCTGGTTGCGCTGCTCCTCGACGAAGTCGCGGTCGACCGGCGCACCGTGGCCGGGCACGACCAGCGAGGCCGAGGTCGTCAGCGCCAGCACCACGTCGAGGCTGAGCGGCCAGTCCATCGGCCACGAGTCGTCGCCGAACGACGGGGTCGCGGACTCCTCGACCAGGTCCCCGGCGAGCAGCACGTCGACGTCCGGCACGCGCAGCACGAGGTCGCCGCCGGTGTGTCCCTTCCCGGGGTGCACGAGCTCGACCATCCGGTCGCCGAGGTCGAGCGCGAGCGCGCTGGAGAACGTCCGGTCAGGCAGGACCACGACGTCCGCGTCTCCCCACCGCGCCAGCTCCTCGGCCGCCGTCTCGTGGGCGATGATCGGCAGCTCGCCGTAGGCGGTCCGGAAGGTGCGGTTGCCGTAGGAGTGGTCGAAGTGCCAGTGGGTGTTGATGATCCCGGTCACCTCGCCGGCGCCGAGGCGGCGTACGTCGTCGACCACCTCGCGCGCGTGCGCGTCGGAGCCATGGGTGTCGACGACCAGGAGGCCGTCGGACCCTCCGACGAGGGTGACGTTGACGTCCCACTGCGGATAGCGCGCGACCCAGACGCGGTCGGCGACGTCGGTGAACGGCACCGGCCCACCCTAGGCCGTACAGCCCCCGCACAGCCGCCGGCGTCCTCCCCGCCGGCCTTCCGAGAGCCCGCCGGTCCGGCCGCCTTGTAGGCTTGGCACTCAGGACATTCGAGTGCCAGTCACCAGGCGGGAGGAGGCCGACCATGCAGGAGGAGCGCAGGCTCGCCGTCCTCCGGGCGATCGTCGAGGACTACGTCGCCACCGAGGAGCCGGTCGGCTCCAAGGCGCTGGTCGAGCGGCACGGCCTCGGCGTCTCGCCGGCCACGGTCCGCAACGACATGGCGGCGCTCGAGGACGAGGGCTACATCACCCAGCCGCACACGAGTGCCGGTCGGGTGCCGACCGACAAGGGCTACCGCCTCTTCGTCGACCGGCTCACCACGGTCAAGCCGATGAGCACCGCCGAGAAGCGCGCGATCGCCACCATCCTCGACGGTGCCGTCGACCTCGACGACGTCGTGAACCGCTCGGTGCGGCTGCTCTCGCAGCTGACCCGGCAGGTCGCGGTCGTGCAGTACCCGACGCTCTCCCGCTCCACGGTCCGCCACGTCGAGGTCATTGCGCTGGCGCCGTACCGCCTGCTGGTCGTGCTGATCCTCAGCACCGGCCGGGTCGAGCAGCGCCTGGTCGAGATCGCCGAGGAGCTGGCCGAGGACGACCTCGCCGACCTACGCTCGCTGGTCAACCGGACCGCCGTCGGCGAGGTGATCGCCGAGGCCGTCACCGCGCTGCGCGCGCTGGTGCCCGCCGAGGACGCCGACCCCACCACGGCGGCGGTCGTGGAGACGCTCGTCGACGCGATGTCCGACCACCGGTCCGACGAGCGGGTCGCGGTCGGTGGTGCTGCCAACCTGGCGCGGTACGGCGACAACTTCGACTCCGCCGTCCGCCCGCTGCTCGAAGCGCTCGAGGAGCACGTGATCCTGCTCAAGCTGCTCGGCGAGGCCCACTCGGGCGAGCCGCTGACGGTGCGGATCGGCCACGAGGGCCCGTACCAGTCGCTCTCCTCGACCAGTGTGGTCGCGACCGGGTACGGCCCGGGTGACGAGGCGTTCGCGCGCCTCGGCATCGTCGGGCCCACCCGCATGGACTACCCGGGCTCGATGGCCGCCGTCCGCGCGGTCGCGCGCTACGTCTCGCGCATCCTCGACGAGGCCTGAGCCCACCACCCGAACCCACCCGGAACCAGAAGGAACAACAGTTGAGCCAGGACCTGTACGAGCTTCTCGGTGTCGATCGCGGCGCAGACGCCGACACCATCAAGAAGGCCTACCGGCGGCTGGCGCGGCAGTACCACCCCGACGTCAACCCGGAGCCGGAGGCCCAGGAGAGGTTCAAGGAGATCTCGGTCGCCTACGAGGTGCTGTCCGATCCGGGCAAGCGCGCGGCGTACGACCGCGGCGGCGACCCGTTCGGCGGGATGGGCGGCGGTTTCGGCCAGGGCGCCGGCTTCTCGTTCACCGACATCATGGACGCGTTCTTCGGTGGCGCCGGCGCCACCGGCGGCCGGGGTCCCCGGCCGCGGGAGCGGCGCGGCCAGGACGCGCTGATCCGGCTCGAGGTCGAGCTCGCTGAGGCGGCCTTCGGGATCACCCGCGAGATCAAGGTCGACACGGCGGTGCTGTGCAGCACCTGCCACGGGGAGGGCGCCGCGCCGGGAAGCCACCCGATCCCGTGCGAGACGTGCCGCGGCGCCGGCGAGGTGGCGCACGTGCAGCGCTCGTTCCTCGGCGAGATCCGCACGCTCCGGCCGTGCGCCGCGTGCCGTGGCTACGGCTCGATCATCCCGGACCCCTGCCGCGAGTGCTCCGGTGACGGCCGGATCCGCTCGCGTCGCACGCTGACGGTCAAGATCCCGGCCGGCGTCGACAACGGGACCCGGGTCCAGCTCACCGGCGAGGGCGAGGTCGGCCCCGGCGGCGGCCCGGCCGGCGACCTGTACGTCGAGATCCACATCGCCCCGCACCCGACGTTCACCCGGCACGGCAACGACCTGCACTGCACGGTCACGCTCCCGATGACCGCCGCGGCCCTCGGCACCACGCTGACGCTCCCCACGCTGGAGGCGGACGTCGTCGAGGGCGACGAGAGCGAGACCGGTCTCGAGCAGTCCTTCGACCTGGACATCCGCCCCGGCACCCAGTCCGGGGCCGAGCAGGTGCTCCGCGGACGTGGCGTCCCCGGACTGCGCGGCGGTCGCGGCGACCTGGTCGTCACGGTCGTCGTCGAGACCCCGACGAAGCTGGACCCGCGGCAGCAGGAGCTGCTCCGGCAGCTCGCGGCGCTCCGCGAGGAGGAGGCGCCGTCGGGCCAGGTGCGGCCCAGCCAGAAGTCGATGTTCGGCCGGATCCGCGACGCGTTCAACCAGCACTGACATGACGCTGCCCGTGCACCTCGTGCCGACGCTCGCCGGCGTCGGCCCGGGTACGGAGGTCACCGTCGACGGCGACGAGGCGCACCACGCGGTCGCCGTACGCCGACTCCGGGTCGGTGAGCAGGTGGTCCTGACCGACGGGCGCGGCACGTCGGTCCGCGGCGTCGTCGCGTCGACCGGCAAGCGGGTGTTCACGGCCGTGGTCGAGGAGGTCGCGCGCCACGAGCCGCCCGCGCCCGAGGTGGTCGTGGTGCAGGCGATCCCGAAGGGCGACCGCGGCGAGCTCGCGGTCGAGGTGCTCACCGAGGTCGGCGTGGCTCGGATCGTGCCGTGGGCCGCGTCCCGGAGCGTGGCGGTGTGGAAGGGCGACCGCGCCGAGAAGTCGCTCGGCCGCTGGCGGTCGAGCGCACGCGAGGCCGCCAAGCAGGCGCGTCGCTCGTGGTTCCCCGACGTGTCGGAGATGGCGTCCACGGCTGACGTCGTCGCGCTGGTCTCGGAGGCCGACCTCGCCGTCGTGCTCCACGAGGACGCGACGGACCCGCTCGCCACCGTCGAGGTGCCGACCGGCCGGCTCGTGGTCGTCGTCGGCCCCGAGGGCGGGCTGACGGCCGACGAGGTCGCGGCGTTCGTCGGTGCCGGCGCGGTATCCGTGCGACTCGGCAGCGAGGTGCTGCGCACGTCGACCGCCGGCCTCGCCGCCGTCTCGGCCCTGCTGTCGCGCACCGGGCGCTGGAGCTGATCGCCACAGGTTCACCGCGACGGACGCTCACAGCGCCAGCAGCCCGTTCACCCGCTCGACCTCCTCGTCGAGCTCCCCGCGCTCGGCCGCACTGAGCCCGCGGAACAGCTGCACCCCGTCGACCCGCCCGTCGGCGATCCGCCAGAGGCCCGCCAGCCAGCCGTCGACGAAGATCGTCATGCCCAGGCCGCCGTTCGGGCCCATCCACCGGCGCCGGTCCTCAGCCGTGGTGACCCGGTCCCGGCCGGCGTGGGAGAGCCAGACGTTGTCGTAGGTGCCGAGCAGGCGCACCGGCGCGGGGACGTCGGCGTCCTCGATGACGCCGTCGGACACGTCGTACAGCACCTTGCCGTCCCCGTCCTCGTGCCTGACGAGATCGTCCATCGCCGCGAGCACCGGACCGAGCCGGGTGACGCCGGACCACGTCGTCAGGTCGGCGGCCGACCCCGGGCCGAACGCACGCAGGTAGCGCCGCACGATCTCCGGCACGTCGGGCTCCCGCAGCGGCGCGCCCACCCAGTCCTCGAGCGGCTCGTAGACGACCCGGCCCGACCCGTTCCAGGTGCCGCGCGGCGGCGTCTGCACGAGGGCCCGCTGGAACTGGGGGACCGGGTCCGCGTGGTTGCGCTGCACCCTGTCCATCACCGGCTGCGTCCACCGCCGCAGCACCAGCGCGTCCTCGGCCGGGAGCAGGTGGATCGTGCCGCGCATGGTCAGCAGCCGCACCAGCGTGCGCTGCTCGAGGGCCCGGGTGACGTCGTGCGGGTCGAAGGCCCTCAGCCGGGCGTGGAGGGAGAGGTACGGCGACAGCGTCTCCTGCGCTTGAAGTCCGACCAGGTGCGCGGTGACCGCGCGCGGGTCGAGGTCGACGCGGTCGAGCAGGTGCTGGCGCCGGAGCAGCGTCCGGTTCAGCAGCCGCCGGTCCAGCCTCACTGCACGGTGAACGTCTTGGAGTCGACCGTCGGGCCGTCGCCCTCGCCGTCCGAGGGGTCGTCGGTCATCGCGACGAACGTGTAGTCGCCGGGCCCGAGGTCGGACACGTCCACGTCCGCCTCCCAGGGGTAGAGCTTGTCCATCCAGCCCTCGGCGGTCGCCGCGCCCTTCTCGACCACGTCACCGGAGGCATCCCGGACCTCCCACGGGGTGTTGGCCTCGAACGAGCTCGAGACCCCGCTGGCGGTGAACGTCCCGCTGACCGTCGCGCCCGACTCGGGAGCCGTGATGTTGACGAGCGCGAGCGTCCTGATCGGGTCGGCCGCGGTGAAGCCGTCCTCCGACGCGATGCCGAAGACCTGGGTCTCGTGGCCCTCCGAGTCGTAGAAGTGGATCGGCAGCCGGGCCTGCATGGCGCCCTGGGCGGTGTAGACGAGCTGCTGGATCGCCAGGAGGGCGTCGGACTCGCTCATCCCTGCCGGCCGCCGGGTCCACGAGTCGTCGGGCAGCGTGAACGCGTTGGCGTCGCCGATCTCGTCCGGGACCTCGAACGTGCCGGCGGGCAGGAGGGTGCGGTAGTCGGGGTCGAGGGCGTCGCCGGACGCGGCCAGGTCGAGCGCCGCGTAGGTGCCGGTCCCCTCGACCTCGCGGAACTCGCGGTACAGCCGCGGTCCCTGGGGCGTGTCACCGACGAAGTAGACCGGCACCGTCGTCCGGCCATCGGCCGGCTGCGCGGACACACCCGATCCCTTCGGCGACTCGCTCGCCTGACCGTCGTGGTGCTTCGTCGAGCCGCTCGCCGGGCGCTGGTCGGCGCCGGTGTCGTCGCTGCCGCACCCCACGAGCGCGAGGGCGGGTACGGCGAGCAGGGCGACGATCCGGGCGTGGCTGGTCATGGCGTCAATCCTCCCGGTGGAACGCCGTCAACGGACGATGATCGTGCGCGTGTCGGAGTCCGGTCCGCCGCCCTCGCCGCCCGACGGGTCGTCCGTCGTGGCCACGAACGTGTAGTAGCCGAACGGCAGGTCGCTCACGTCGATGTGCGCCTCCCACGGGTACATCCGCCCCGTCCCGGCCGCGGTCGCGAAGCCGTGCGCCACGACCACGTCGTTGTCGTCGAGGATCTCCCACGGGACGTTCGCCTCGAAGGAGTTGGCCGCGCCGCGCGCCGTGAAGTGCTCGTGCACCTCCAGCCCCTCGGTGGGGTCGTTGATCATCACCTGGCTGAGCGCGTCGACGTCGGCCGTCACCGGAGCACCGTCGTCGAACCGCACCGGCACGCGCTCCCCGACTGCCGCCTGCAGCGTCAGCACGACCTGCTGGGTGGACAGGCTGTCCGGGTCGACCTCTGCCGAGCCGACCTCGACCTGGATCACGCCCTGCGCCTGCCGGGCGGACGCGAAGGAGCCGTGCGCCCACGGGGTCCGGTAGTCCGGGTCGTCCGCGGGTGCCTGGATCCGGTCGAGCGCTGCCTGCAGCGGATCGCCCGCCGGCACCTCGTCGTACTCCCGGAACAGCCGTGGTCCCCGCGGGGTATGGCCGATGAAGTAGACCGGGACGACCTGGTCCTCGCCGGTCGGCATCACCATCGAGCCGTGGTCCTTCGGGGAGGACGGGTCGAGGACCGCGAACGCCGCCACCGTCGCCGCGGTGGCGAGGACCACGCCTCCCGCGGCGTAGAGCCACGGCCGCGCGGCGCGGGTGGGGGCGTTCGCCGTCCGTGCCCGGATCGCGTCGATGCGGTCGGCCGGCTCGATCTCGTCGACGGCGCCGTGGAGCAGGTCGCCCAGGTCGGGCAGGGGAGTGTTCACAGGTCCTCCTGGAGCAGCGCGCGCAGGGCGGCGGAGCCGCGGGAGGCGTGGCTCTTCACCGCCCCGCGGCTGATGCCGAGCGTGTCGGCGATGTCGGCCTCGGACAGGTCGAGGAAGTAGCGCAGCGCCAGCACCTCGCGCTGCCGGTCCGACAGGGCGCGCATCGCGTCGAGCACCGCCTCGCGCTGGTCGGACGCCGGCGTCGGGTCCTGGGTGTCGGCGAGGCGGACCGTCGCCGCGTGCCGGGCGACGACGGCACGGTGCCGCAGCGCCGAGCGCGAGCGGTTCACGACCGCCTGGCGCAGGTAGGCGAGCGCGCGCTCCGGGTCGCGGAGCCGCGACCACCGGGCGTGCACGGCGACGAACGCATCCTGCACGACCTCCTCGGCCGTGCCGACGTCGCGGACGAGCAGCACCGAGAGCCGGACCAGCTGGCGCCAGTGCGCGGCGTACAGCTGCTCCAGCGCCTCGTCGGCCGTCCAGGCGGCACGCTCGGTCATCAGACTCACGCTAGTGGCACGCGTGGGGCCGCCATCGGGTTTACTTGGCGGCGGAGGAGGATTCGTGGAGGACTGCATCTTCTGCAGGATCGTGGCGGGGGAGATCCCGGCTGACGTCGTGCACACCACCGAGCGGACGGTCGCGTTCCGGGACCAGAACCCGCAGGCACCCCTGCACGTCCTGGTGATACCCAAGGAGCACCACGCGAACGCCGCCGATCTGGCCACCGCAGACCCCGCCGCCTCAGCGGAGCTGGTGCGCACCGCGGCCGCGGTCGCGACCGCCGAGGGGTACGACGACCACCGCCTGGTGTTCAACAGCGGCGCGGAGGCCGGCCAGACCGTGTTCCACACCCACCTGCACCTGCTGGCCGGCCGCCCGATGACCTGGCCCCCGGGATGAGCCGCCGGCTCGCGCTCGGACTGGCTCTCGTGCTCGCCCTGGCCCTGACCGGGTGCGTCCGCGAGGGCGACGACCGGCGCAGTGGCTCGCCGACGAGCCTGCTCAACACCCAGCCACCCGAGGTGGTCGCCAGCCAGCTCGCCGCGACCGAGCCCGGCAAGCACCTGCCGCTGCGCGCGGGCGAGAGGCGGATGACGCTCACCATGCCGTCGGCGTACACACCGTCGGCCCCGACCGGCACCGGCACGGACGACTACCGCTGCTTCCTCCTCGACCCGCACCTGAAGAAGGACGTCTGGCTGACCGGCAGCAACGTGCTGCCCGGCAACCCCGCGGTCGTGCACCACGTGATCCTGTTCCGGGTGCCGCCCGAGAAGGTCGCCGAGGCCGAGGCGAAGGACGCCGAGAGTCCCGACGACCAGGGCTGGACCTGCTTCGGCGGGACCGGGCTCGCCGGCGACTTCTCGAACATCGACGACGCCTCCTGGCTGGCCGCCTGGGCGCCGGGCGGGGACGAGACCAAGGTCCAGGACGGGTACGGCGTCCGCCTCGACGCCGGCTCGCGGATCGTGATGCAGGTGCACTACAACCTGCTCAAGGGCAGCGCTCCTGACGTCTCCAGCACCGAGCTGCGATGGACGAACGGCAAGCGCGACCTGACGCCGCTGCACACCTACCTGATGCCGGCGCCGGTCGAGATGCCGTGCCGGCCCGACCACGACGACGGCCCGCTCTGCGATCGCGACGCCGCCGTCGCCGACGTGATGTCGCGCTTCGGGTCCGCCGGCAACACCAACAGCCTGCTGCACCTGCTGTGCGGCACCGAGGCGAAGCCGTCGAACACCACCTCGTGCACACGGACGGTCGGCAGGGGCATGACGGTCATCGGCGTCGCCGGGCACATGCACCTGCTCGGGAGGTCGATCAGGATCGAGGTCGACCCGGACACCCCGGATGCCAGGACGATCCTCGACATCCCCGTCTGGAACTTCGACAACCAGGGCACCAAGCCGATCCAGCCGGTCCACCTCGACCCGTTCGACACGGTGCGGGTCACCTGCCACCACGTGCAGTGGTTGCGCGACGTGCTGCCGGCGTTCCAGGGGATCCCGGACAAGTACGTGATCTGGGGCGAGGGCACCACCGACGAGATGTGCCTCGGCATGCTCCAGGTCGCCTTCGACGACGAGAGCTGACCTGTCGGTCGAATGAAGGGTCCTGACCCCCGTCGGTCGAGTAGCGAGCGCCGGCGACGCGACCTCCTCCGTCGGTCGCGGGCACCACTCGACCTGGCGCCGGCCTCCCGGCCTTCGCGAGCTCAGGCTGGGCGGCGCTCAGAACAGGTAGAGCACCCGCATCGCCGCGAACAGCACCGGCAGCCCGAAGACGACCAGCATCACCCAAGCGGCCACCCGGTGCATCGGCTTGGTGGAGTCCAGCCGCCCGGCGAAGTCGAGGATCGCGCCGTCCGGGACGTGGTGGCTCAGGCCCATCCGGCGGGCGTCCTCGGGGAGGTGCTGGCCGGCGAACCAGGACGGCGGCGCGTCGTCGTCCGCGTCCCAGTCGGGCTCCCTCTCCATGGAGCCACGTTACTCGCTGGGACGGTCCCCGGGGCTCCCGTAACATGGAGGAGCCGACGACACCGAACGAAAGGCCGCCCGCCCGGGCATCCATGACTGACACCAACCACCAGGGGGACCGCCCCGCCAACGCCACGCGCCACACGGTGGTGGTCCCGAACAGCATCAACATGGTCAGCCTGCTCGGCCCCGGCGACGAGTTCCTCGGGATCATCGAGGGCGCCTTCGACGCCGAGATCCACGTCCGCGGCAACCGGGTGACGCTGTACGGCGAGCCCGGCGAGGTCGCCTTGGCCGAGCGGCTCCTCGACGAGCTGGTCACGATCATCCGCACCGGCCAGGGCATCACGTCCGAGACCGTCGAGCGGGTGCACACGATGCTGCGTGCCGAGACGACCGAGCGCCCGGCCGACGTGCTGAGCCTGAACATCCTCAGCAACCGGGGCCGCTCCATCCGCCCCAAGACGCTCAACCAGAAACGCTACGTCGACTCGATCGACAAGCACACGATCACCTTCGGCATCGGGCCCGCCGGCACCGGCAAGACCTACCTCGCGATGGCGAAGGCCGTGCAGGCGCTGCAGTCCAAGAACGTCAACCGGATCATCCTGACCCGGCCGGCGGTCGAGGCGGGGGAGCGGCTGGGCTTCCTGCCCGGCACGCTCAGCGAGAAGATCGATCCCTACCTGCGCCCGCTGTACGACGCCCTGCACGACATGATCGACCCCGAGACGATCCCGAAGCTGCTGGCGGCCGGGACCATCGAGGTCGCCCCGCTCGCGTACATGCGCGGCCGCTCGCTCAACGACTCGTTCATCATCCTCGACGAGGCGCAGAACACCTCGCCCGAGCAGATGAAGATGTTCCTGACGCGCCTGGGCTTCGGCTCCAAGATCGTGGTCACCGGCGACGTCACGCAGGTCGACCTCCCGAGCGGCACCAAGTCCGGCCTGCGGGTGATCGAGGACATCCTCACCGGCGTCGAGGACATCTCGTTCAACCGGCTGACCAGCCACGACGTCGTACGCCACCGCCTGGTGGGCAAGATCGTCGCCGCGTACGACGAGTTCGACGCGCGCGTCGAGCTCGCCAGCACCCGATGAGCTCGCGATGAGCATCGAGATCCTCAACGAGTCGGGCCGCGAGCTCGACGAGAAGAGGCTGGCGGAGCTGAGCCGCTTCGTGATGGACCGGATGCGCGTCCACCCGCTCGCCGAGCTGTGCATCAAGGCCGTCGACGAGCCCACCATCGCCCAGCTCAACCAGCAGTGGATGGAGAAGGAGGGCCCGACCGACGTGCTCGCCTTCCCCATGGACGAGCTGCGGCCCGGCCTGGTCAACGAGGAGCCCGAGGAGGGCGTGCTCGGCGACCTGGTGCTCTCACCGGAGGTCGCCGCCCGCCAGGGTGAGGCGGCCGGCCACGGCGCCGAGGCTGAGATCGAGCTGCTCACCGTGCACGGCATCCTGCACCTGCTCGGCTACGACCACGCCGAGCCCGAGGAGCACCAGGTGATGTTCGGGCTGCAGGACGAGATCCTCGCGGCCTGGCGCGCCCAGTGACGAGCCAGTGAACGTCTGGCTGCTGCTCGTCGCGGCGGCCCTCGTGGTCCTCGCCGGGCTGTTCTCGGCGGCCGACGCCGCGCTCTCGACGTTCTCCCGCGCCCGCGCCGAGGAGCTGCAGGCCGAGGGCCGCGCCGGCTCCCGGCGGCTCGTCGTGCTGCTCGACGATCTGCCCCGCAACCTGAACACCGCGCTGCTCCTGCGGCTGTTCTGCGAGATCGCGGCGATCGTGCTCGTCACGCTCGAGCTGCATGCGGCGTACGACGCCTGGTGGCCGACCGTGCTCACCACGATCGGCGTGATGCTGGTGCTGTCGTTCGTGGCGATCGGGGTCGCCCCCCGGACCGTGGGGCGGCAGCACTCCGAGCGGGTGGCGCTGGTCTCCGCGGCGCCACTGGCGTCGGTGACCGCGGTCCTCGGCCCGTTGCCGCGGCTGCTGATCGTGGTCGGCAACGCGCTGACGCCCGGCAAGGGCTTCCGTGAGGGACCGTTCGCGACCGAGACCGAGCTGCGCGAGCTGGTCGACTTCGCCGAGGCGTCCGCCGTGATCGAGTCCGGCGAGCGCAAGATGATCCACGACGTCCTCGAGCTCGGCGACACGATCGCCCGTGAGGTGATGGTGCCGCGCACCGACGTCGTCTACATCGAGCGCTACAAGAACCTCCGCCAGGCGCTCTCCCTCTTCCTGCGCAGCGGCTACTCGCGCGTCCCCGTGATCGGGGAGAACCTCGACGAGGTCGTCGGCATCGCCTACCTCAAGGACACCGTGCGCCGGGACTTCGAGGCCCCTGACGTGGAGTTCACCCAGCGCATCGACGAGGTGATGCGGCCGGCGCACTTCGTGCCGGAGTCGAAGCCCGCCGACGCGCTGCTCTCGGAGATGCAGGCGATGCGCCAGCACATCGCGGTCGTCGTCGACGAGTACGGCGGCACCGCCGGCCTGGTGACCATCGAGGACATCCTCGAGGAGATCGTCGGCGAGATCACGGACGAGTACGACGAGGAGACCGTCGACGTCCAGCCGCTCGACGACGGCGCGGTGCGGGTGTCGTCGCGCTACCCGATCGACGACCTCGACGAGCTGTTCGGCTTCGAGGTCGACGAGGAGGACGTGGACAGCGTGGGCGGTCTGATGGCCAAGCACCTGGGCCGGGTGCCGATCCCGGGCTCGTGGGTCGAGGCGCACGGCCTGCGGTTCGAGGCCGAGGCGACGTCCGGCCGCCGCAACAAGATCGGCACCGTGCTCATCGCGCGGGTGCCCGGGAACGACGAGTCGGAGGACGGTCATGAGTGATCTCCCGGCAGAGCTGCCGGCCGAGCTGTCGGCGGAGGACCGCAAGCTGGTGACGCTGGCCCGCGCCACCCGCGCCCGCACGGGCGCGGCCGAGGGCGCCGCCGTACGCGACGCGGACGGGCGCACGTACGCCGGCGCCACCGTCGCCCTCCCGTCGCTGCACCTGTCCGCGGTCGGTGTCTGCGTCGCGATGGCGGTCGCGTCAGGCTCGAAGGGCCTGGAGGCCGCCGTCCTGCTCACCGGCGAGCCGACCGTTCCGGACACCGACATGGCCGCACTGCGGGACCTCGGCGGCGCTGGTGTCGTCGTGCACCGCGGCGACGTGAAGGGAACGCTGGCGGAGACCGTCACGACCTGACGGGCTGCCAGAATGCCGCCATGCCCACCAGCAGACTCGAGGCGTTCAGCGACGGCGTGCTCGCCATCATCATCACGATCATGGTGCTGGAGCTCCGCTCGCCGGACGGTCCGGCGCTCTCGGACCTCGCCGACTCCGCGACCAGCTTCCTCACCTACCTGCTGAGCTTCGTCTACATCGGCATCTACTGGAGCAACCACCACCACCTGTTCCAGCTCGTGCGCCGCATCGACGGCACCGTCCTGTGGGCGAACCTGCACCTGCTGTTCTGGCTCTCGCTCTACCCGTTCACGACGAAGTGGATGGACGAGACCGGGCTCGCCCAGACGCCGGTGGTCGTCTACGGGGTGAACCTGCTCGCCGCCGCGATCGCCTACTACGCGCTCCAGCTGGCGATCCTGCGCGCCGAGGGCGACGACGGCGTGCTGCGCGAGGCCCTCGGCCGTGACTACAAGGGCAAGCTGTCGCCGGTCCTCTACCTCGCCGGGATCGTCGCCGCGATCTGGGTCGTGGTCTGGCTCGCGCTCGTGTTCTACGCGGCGGTGGCAGCGATGTGGCTGGTGCCGGACCGGCGGATGGAGTCGTTCGTCGCGACCCACGGAAGCAGCACCTAGGTGGCACCGGCGCGCGACAGGAGTAAGTTTCCGTCCGTGAGTCTGCTGGGCTGGCGTGCGCACGAAGATGCCGTCGATCGTCTGCGCTCGTCGTACGCCGAGATCCCGCCCGGCGCCCCGGTGCGGTTGGCGAAGAAGACCTCGAACCTGTTCCGGCCGCGGACGGCCACCTCGGCGCCCGGTCTCGACGTGTCCGCCCTCGACGGCGTGATCGCGGTCGACCCCGATGCGCGCACCGCCGACGTGCAGGGCATGTGCACCTACGAGGACCTCGTCGACGCGACGCTGCCCTTCGGGCTGATCCCGTACGTCGTCCCGCAGCTGCGCACCATCACGCTCGGCGGGGCGGTCACGGGCCTCGGCATCGAGTCGACCAGCTTCCGCAGCGGGCTGCCGCACGAGTCGGTGCTCGAGATGGACGTCTTCACCGGCTCCGGCGACGTGGTCACGTGCCGTCCCGGCGACGACCTGTTCGACACGTTCCCCAACTCCTACGGCTCGCTCGGCTACGCGACCAGGCTGAGGATCGAGCTCGAGGCGGTGCCCGGGTACGTCAACCTGCGGCACGTGCGCTTCGACGACCTCGGCCTGCTCGCCAAGTCGATCGCGCAGATCACGGAGAGCGCGACGTACGACGGCGTGCGCGTGGACGGGATCGACGGTGTCGCGTTCGGTCCGGGGGAGTACTACCTGACGCTCGCCACCTGGTCCGGCGACGGCGGCGCGACCAGCGACTACACGGGCCAGCAGATCTACTACCGGAGTCTGCAGGAGCGCGACACCGACCTGCTCACGATGTACGACTACCTGTGGCGCTGGGACACCGACTGGTTCTGGTGCTCGGGCGCGTTCGGCGTGCAGAACCCGAGGATCCGCCGGCTCTGGCCGAAGCGCTGGCGGCGCTCGGACGTCTACCACAAGCTGATCGGGCTGGACCGGCGGATCGGCTTCGCCGACTGGCTCGACCGGCGCCAGGGCAAGCCCCTGCGCGAGCGGGTGATCCAGGACGTCGAGGTGCCGGTGGACCGGCTCCCGGAGTTCCTCGAGTGGTTCGACGAGGCGGTCGGCATGCGACCGGTGTGGCTGTGCCCGTGCAAGGCGATGCGGGACTGGCCCACTTACCCGTTGGAGCCCGGCTCGCTGTACGTGAACGTCGGCTTCTGGGGCACCGTGCACGTGGGGCCCGACGCCCTCGAGGGACCCAGGAACCGGGCCATCGAGGCCAAGGTGCACGAGCTCGGCGGCCACAAGTCGCTCTACAGCGAGGCGTTCTACGACCGCGAGACCTTCGACGATCTCTACGACGGCGCCAACCTCGCCGCCGTGAAGGGGCGCTACGACCCCGACGACCGGCTGACCAGCCTCTACGACAAGGCGGTGAAGAGACAGTGACGATGTCCATTGCCCAGGCGTTCGAGCGACTGCTCCAGGAGCCGCTGCCGTTGCGCTTCACGGCGTACGACGGCAGCTCGACCGGACCCGAGGACGCGCCGTTCCAGTTCCACCTGCGCAACCAGCGGGGGCTCGCCTACCTGGTGACCGCGCCGGGCGACCTGGGGCTCTCGCGCGCCTACGTCAGCGGCGACCTGGACATCGAGGGCGTCCACCCCGGCGACCCGTACGAGGCCATGCGGCTGCTCCAGAAGGGGCTCAAGCTCCGCCGGCCGTCGCCCAGCGAGGCGGTCGAGCTGCTGCGGGCCGTGGGCCTCTCCAGCCTGCGGCCGCCGGCCCCGCCCCCGCAGGAGACGCTGCCCCGGTGGCGCCGGATCGTGGAGGGCCTCCGGCACTCCGAGGGCCGCGACGCCGACGCGATCCACCACCACTACGACGTCTCGAACGCGTTCTACGAGCACGTCCTCGGTCCCTCGATGACCTACACCTGCGCGGTCTTCCCGACCGAGGAGGCGACGCTCGAGGAGGCGCAGTTCACCAAGTACGACCTGGTCGCCCGCAAGCTCGACCTCCAGGAGGGCCAGCGACTGCTGGACCTGGGCTGCGGCTGGGGCGGCATGGTGCGCCACGCCGCGAGGGAGTACGGCGTGCACGCGATCGGCGTCACGCTGTCGCGCGAGCAGGCCGCGTGGGCGCAGCACCGGATCAAGGAGGAGGGGCTCGACCACCTCGCCGAGGTCCGGTTCATGGACTACCGGCACGTCGAGGAGACGGGCTTCGACGCCATCTCGTCGATCGGGCTGACCGAGCACATCGGCGTGAAGAACTACCCGTCGTACTTCTCCTGGATCCGCGACCACCTCAAGCCCCAGGGCCGGCTCCTCAACCACTGCATCACTCGTCAGCACAACAAGCCGACCGACACCGGGGCGTTCATCGACCGGTACGTCTTCCCCGACGGCGAGCTGATCGGCTCCGGCACGATCGTGACCGCGGTGGAGAACGCCGGGCTCGAGGTGCAGCACCACGAGAACTTCCGGGTCCACTACGCCAAGACGCTGGCCGGCTGGTGCCGCAACCTCCAGGAGAACTGGGACGCCTGCGTCGAGGAGGTCGGTGAGGGCACCGCGCGCGTGTGGGGCCTGTACATGGCCGGCTCCCGGCTGGGGTTCGAGCGCAACGAGATCCAGCTGCACCACGTCCTCGCGACGAACACCGAGGGCAACGGCGCGAGCGGGTACCCGCTCCGCCACAAGTTCTGAGCTGCCCTGGACCGAGCTCGCGAGGTCCAGGACCCGGCAGCCAGGTCGAGTAGCCGCCCGACCGAGGGGTTGGTCCGGGGTCGGAGCGACGACGCCCGGTAGCGTGGGGCGGTGAGCACGAGGGCCCAGCAGTACGCCGCGGAGGTGCTGCGCCGCGAGCAGCTCTCGCCGCACCTGGTCCGGCTGGTCCTCGGCGGTGCCGGCCTCGCGTCGTTCGAGTCGACCGGGATCCCGGACGAGTGGGTCGGCCTGGTCGTGCCCGGCCAGTTCCAGAGCCGCTACTACACGGTGCGGTCCTGGTCGGGCGGTGAGCTGGTGCTCGACGTGGTCGTGCACGAGGTCGGCCTGGTCACCGAGTGGGCGCAGCTCGACGTGGTCGGTCAGACCGTGACGATCACCGAGCCCAAGGGCTCCTTCGACATGCCCGTGGGCGCGGCGTGGCTGCTGCTGGTCGGTGACCTCACGGCACTGCCGGCGATGGCGCGGATCTCGGCGACCGTCGACGTGCCGACGCGGATCTGGGCGGAGGTGCCGGACGACCTGTCGTCGTACCTCCCGGGCGACGTCACCTGGTTGTCGCCACCGGCGCCCGGCGAGAGCGGGCTGGCGGCCGTCGTCGAGGCGATCGACTGGCCGGCCGGCGAGGGGTACTTCTGGATGGCCGGGGAGTCCGCCCAGATGCGGGCGATCCGCAAGCACCTGATGCGCGACCGGCGGCTGCCCTCCTCGGCGTACGACGTGATGGGCTACTGGCGCGGCGTGGCCCAGCGCCAGCCGCGCGCCGTCGACCCGGGCCCGATCTGGCGGGCCGGCAAGGCGGCGGGCAGGACCGACGAGCAGATCTGGGCCGAGTACGACGAGGCGAGGGAGTCATGAGCACCAGATGAGCGAGCAGCAGAGCGGGCACCGGAGCGGGTTCGTGTCGTTCGTCGGCCGCCCGAACGCGGGCAAGTCGACGCTGACGAACGCCCTGGTCGGCCAGAAGGTCGTGATCACCTCCGACAAGCCGCAGACCACGCGCACCGTCGTGCGCGGCATCGTGCACCGCGACGACGCGCAGCTGATCCTGGTCGACACCCCCGGGCTGCACAGGCCGCGCACGTTGCTCGGCGAGCGGCTCAACGACCTGGTGAAGACCACCCTCGCGGAGGTCGACGTGGTCGCGGTCTGCCTGCCCGCGAACGAGAAGATCGGGCCGGGCGACCGGTTCATCGTCAACGAGGTGGCGAAGGTCAAGCGGACCCGGAAGGTCGCGATCGCCACCAAGACCGACCTCGCGACCCCCGAGCAGATCGGCGCGCACCTCCTGGACATCCAGGCGCTCGGTGCCGGCACCGGTGTCGAGTGGGCCGAGATCGTGCCCGTGTCGGCGACGTCCGGGAGCCAGGTCGGGCTGCTCCAGGACCTCCTGGTGGGCCTGCTGCCCGAAGGTCCGCAGCTGTACCCGGACGGCGACCTCTCCGACGCGCCGGAGGAGATCCTCGCCGCCGAGCTGATCCGCGAGGCGGCGCTCGAGGGTCTGCGGGACGAGCTGCCGCACTCGGTCGCGGTCGTGGTGGAGGAGATGCGGCTGCGGGATGACCGTCCCGAGGACAAGCCGCTCCTGGACATCCACGCCAACCTGTACGTCGAGCGCGACTCCCAGAAGGGCATCATGATCGGTCCCAAGGGCTCGCGGCTGAAGACGATCGGCAGCACCGCGCGCCAGCAGATCGAGGCGCTGCTCGGCACGCCCGTCTACCTCGACCTCCATGTCAAGGTGGCCAAGGACTGGCAGCGCGACCCGCGGCAGCTCCGGAAGCTCGGCTTCTGATGACCCGCCCGGCACCCCTCCTCGCCTGGCACTCGGTCGCGTCCTCCCGTGACCCGGCCGGGCTGGACGCGTTGCTGGCCGACGACGTCGTCTTCCGCTCGCCCGCCGTGCACACCTCGCAGGAGGGCAGGGCCCTGACCACGGCGTACCTCTCCGCCGCCATCACCGTCCTCGGTCCCACGCTCACCTATGTCCGCGAGTGGTACGCCGCCGACTCCGCCGTCCTCGAGTTCACCGCCTCGCTGGACGGGCGGACGGTCCACGGCGTCGACATGCTCACCTGGGGTCCCGACGGCCGGCTCACCGACTTCACCGTGATGGTCCGGCCCTTCACCGGGCTCCAGAAGCTGATGGAGCTGATGGCGGCCGAGCTGACGCGCTGAGGCGGCCCGCTGGCTGGGTTCGCCCGGGTCCCAGGGTGAAGCTGAGGAATCGCCAGGAGGACTACCCCGACCCCACCGACGACGTCAGTCCGGCGCCCAGCACCGCCCGAACGTCTGCCCGGCCTGCCACTGCTCCGCGGTCGGCCACTCGTAGCCCCACTGGTAGTCGAGCGTGTCGGGGGCGACGGCGGCACCGGCGTCCTGGCACGGCGACTGGCCGGCGGCGCGGACCTTCTCGGCTCCCGGGTACGCCCCGGGTGCGAACGGCACCACCGCGATCGCGCGCCAGGAGTGCGCCTGCGAGCAGATCACCCGCGCGAACCCCTGCGTGCCGGGGGAGGCGGTGCCGCACATGCCGTAGCGGTTCCGGCCGGCGTCGGTGGACAGTACGCCGGCCAGCGGGCCGGACAGCTGCGCCAGCTCGCCGTCGGCCGCGAGCGCGACGACGTCGCAGCGGAACCACGAGGCACCGGCGTCCGACTGCTCGACCGTGGGCGTGAACCAGACCGGACGCAGCATCGAGAGCCGCCGGTCCTCGACGGTGCCGCCGACGAACGAGCCGAACCGGGCCGGGCACTCCTTCGACACCTGCGCCTGCACCCGGTCCGAGTCGACCGCGAGCAGGTGCCCGTCGACGAGGGTGTCGAGCCGCCCGACGGCGTACGTCACCGTGGTGTGCTTCCTCTGGCAGGGGACGGGGGACGCAGTGACGGTAGGGGCTACCGCCTCGTCGTACGTCAGGGCGTAGCACGCCTTCGCCGCGGGCACGGGCACCGGCGTCGCGCGCGGGGGCGGTGTCGACGAGGACGGCGTGGACGGGGCGGACGACGTCGGCGCGGACGACGGCTCGTCGCTGCCGGTGCAGGCGGTCAGCCCGAGCAGCAGGAGGACGACGGCGAGGATCCTCACCGGTCGGTCTTCGCCCAGCACACCGACCTCCGGTTGCCCGCGTCCCACTCGGCCTGGTGGAACCACGTGTAGCCGAAGTCGTAGTCGACGGGGTAGTTCAGCCACGCGCCGACGGACTTCGAGCAGAAGTCGCGCGTGGTCACCTCGACCAGCCGGTCGCCCGGGTAGTCGTCCTTGGCCTCGCCCAGCGAGATCGTCGTGACCGCGCGCCACTGGTGCGGGTCGGTGCACGGGACCTTCACCGAGCCCGCGACGGTGGGGCCGTCGGCGCACACCATCCAGCGGTCCTGGGGCCGCCCCAGGAGCAGGCCCTTGGCGGTCGTCGGGAGGTCGATGTAGTCCTTGCTCTGCTCGCCGCCACCGACCACGTCGCACCGGTACCACCGGGCGCCGCCGTCCCACGCGTCCTTCGTCGGCCGGAACCACGCCCAGCTGACGACGGTCCGCATCACCAGGCTGTCGTCGGCGCCGAGGAAGTCCATGAACGCCTTCGAGCAGGTCGTGTACGCCCAGGCACCGAGGTCCTCGTCGTCCCAGTCCACGTCGGCGAACTGGTCCGGGAGCTGTCCGACGGCGTAGGTCTCGGCGGTGTGGGGCGATGCGCAGTCGACCGGCTCCGCCGTGTTGCTCGGCTGCTCCACGTCGTCGGGGGACAGGTCGCGGCAGGCGCCCAGCTCCGGCGGCTTCTCGTCGACGGGCGCCTTCTCGTCGCCGCAGCCGACCAGCACCAGGGCCGCCAGGACGAGCACGGCGACGCCGGCGCGACGCGGGACGACTGGCACTGGATCTCCTCGGGCTGGACCAGCCGGATCGTACCTGCCTCAGCTCAGCAGCGCGGCGAGCGTGCCGCCGAGGTCGTACGCCGACGCGCGGGCCTCGTCGTCCACGTCGCCGAGCACCTCGAGCACCTCGGCTGCCTGGCTCCAGGCGAGCGCGCCGGTGATCGCGAGCACGGAGCGGACCGCGCCGGTCGTGTCGTACCGGCCGTGGACCCACAGCCCGAACGGCTTCCGGCCGCTGCGCGTCGCCGCAGCGGAGCCGTCGTCGGACAGGGCGCCGCCGGCCTCGACGAAGGTCGTGTCGAAGAAGTGCTTCAGGGCGCCGCTCATGTACCCGAAGTTCGCGGTCGTGCCGAGGAGGTAGCCGTCGGCGGCCAGCACGTCCGCCGCCGACGCCGACAAGGCCTCGCGAACCACGACGTCCACGCCCTCGATGCCGTCGTCGTGAGCACCGGCCACGACCGCGTCCGCCAGGGAGCGCACGGCTGCGGTCGGAGCGTGATGGACGACGAGCAGCCGGGCCATGCGGTCAGGCTGTCACACCTCGGGCGCGTCCACGGGCAGCGCCTTGGTGCGCGCCACCTCCTCGGCGACCTCGCGCAGCTTGCGGTTGCGGTCGTTGGAGAAGCGGTGCAGGACCTCGAACGCCCGCTCGTAGGAGATGTCGTACTGGACCGCCAGCACGCCCTGCGCGATGCCGATCAGGTGCCTCGACTCCAGCGCGGCCCGCAGCCCCGTCACCAGGCGCGCCTTGCTCATCGCCTCGGTCGCGTGGGCGGCATAGATCAGCGCGACGTCGCCGGCCTCGCCCGAGAAGTTGCCCGGTTCGTCGGAGTACAGGTTGAGCGCCCCCAGCGTCTGCGCGTCGGTCTGCAGCCGGATGGCCATCATCGCGACGACCCCGAGTCCTCGCGCCCGGGTGCTCCACCGTGGCCACCGGGCCTCGGTCGCGGCGTCGTCGACGACGACGTCGGCCCGTTCGAAGGCCGCGTCGAGGCAAGGTCCTTGACCGACCGCGTACTGCACGGCGTCGAGCCTCTGGACGAACGCGTCGGTCGCCGCGACCGTCTCCGCCCGGCCCCGCCGGGTGCGCAGGGTGATGCTGGCGTGCGCGCACCGGGGGACCACCTCCCCGGCGCGTTTCACCACCGAGTCGAACGTGGTGTCCTCGTCGGACTCGCCCAGGAGGTCACCACTGAGCTCGGCGAAGCGCGCCGCGAGGCGGTGCTGGTCGGTCATCCCGCCTGCAGCTCGTCCCGGAGGGTGCCGAGGATGCGGGTCAGCAGCCGGGACACCTGCATCTGGGTGACACCCAGGTCCTGGCCGATCTCCTCCTGGGTGCGGTCCTCGAAGAAGCGCAGGTACAGGATGCGCCGGTCCCGCTCGGGCAGCCGACGGACGACCGGCGCGAGCGTCACGCGTGCCTCGATGGCGCTGCTCTCCTCGTCGTCGGCCGCCAGCAGGTCACCCACGGGAGTGATCGAGTCGGCCGAGGTGGGCTGGTCGAGAGACGCGGGTTGGAAGCACCCGAAGGCCGCCACCGCGTCGCGGTACTCCTCGACCGAGAGGTCCAGCTCCTCCGCGACCTCGTGCGGCTCCGGCGCCCGGCCGAGCTGGTGGCTCAGCCGGTCGACGGCGAGGTTGAGGAGCCACTGCGTCTCCTGGATCCGCCGAGGCGGGCGGACCATCCAGCCCTGGTCACGGAAGTAGCGCTGGAGCTCGCCGCGGATCGTCGGTACGGCGTAGGTGAGCAGGTCGTTGCGCAGCGCCGGGTCGAAGCGCATGACGGCCTTGGTGAGCCCCTCGAACGCCACCTGGTGGAGGTCCTCGATGGGCACCCCCCGGTTGCGGTAGCGGGCGGCGACCGCCTCGGCGACGCCGCGGTTGATGACGACGACCCGCTCGCGCAGCTCGGCGGCCCGCTGCGGGTCGGTGCAGGCGGCGACCTCCTGCAGGAGGGCCCGGGTCTGCTCGGCACGCTCGGCGCGTGTCAGCCCGCAGTCGGAGGAGGTGGCGGCGGAGGTCGAGAGGGCCGGAACGGCGGGGGTGCTGGGGGACGAGCTGAGTGACGAGCTGAGTGACATGGTGGCGACTCCATCGCGAGAGTGATGGTGTGCCCTGCCGTCTGCTCCAGCAAGGAGGTTCGTCCGTCTCTGGTGAGGCTACGTCGCGCCTGGTGGGACCGGGGTCCGCGAGTGGGCGACAGGGGTCCCGTACCCCGCCGTGGCCCGCCGAAACCGTTTCCGCCCACGGACCTCGGGTACCTCCGCCGCACACCAGACCCACCCGCTCAGGAGGCAGCTCGTGAAGGCAGTGACGTGGCAGGGCCGGCAGGACATGCGCGTGGAGGAGGTCCCGGACCCGACCATCCAGGACCCGACCGACGCGATCGTGCGGATCACGACGACGGGCCTGTGTGGGTCGGACCTGCACCTCTACGATCCCCTGACGCCGTTCATGACGCCCGGCGACGTCGTCGGGCACGAGCCGATGGGCATCGTGGAGGCGGTCGGCTCCGGCGTGCAGCACCTCCACGTCGGCGACCGGGTGGTGGTGCCCTTCAACGTCTCCTGCGGCTCCTGCTGGATGTGCGAGCGCAAGCTCTACAGCCAGTGCGAGACGACGCAGAACAGGGAGCACGGCACCGGCGCGAGCCTGTTCGGGTACAGCAAGCTCTACGGCCAGGTGCCGGGCGGGCAGGCGGAGCTGTTGCGGGTGCCGTTCGCCGACTTCCTGCCGGTCCGGGTCCCCGAGGGCCCCTCCGACGACCGGTTCGTCTACCTCTCCGACGTGCTGCCGACCGCCTGGCAGGGCGTCCAGTACGCCGACGTGCCCGAGGGCGGCACGCTCCTGGTGCTCGGTGCCGGCCCGATCGGCGACATGGCGGCGCGGATCGCGCTGCACCGCGGGCACCGGGTGATCGTGGTCGACCAGGTGCCCGAGCGCCTGCAACGGGTGGCCGAGCGTGGCGCGGAGGTCATCGACATGAGCGAGGTCGACGACGTCGCGGAGCGGGTCCGGGAGCTCACCGGCGGCCGGGGGGCCGACAGCGTCGTCGACGCGGTCGGCATGGAGGCGCACGGATCACCCGTGGCGGAGACGGCGCAGAAGGCGCTCCGTCTGCTCCCCAAGAAGGTGCAGGGTGCGGTCATGACCAACGCCGGCGTGGACCGGCTCGCCGCCCTCTACACCGCGATCGAGGCCGTACGCCGCGGCGGCACGATCTCCATCTCCGGCGTGTACGGCGGCGCCGCCGACCCGCTGCCGCTCCTGCAGCTCTTCGACAAGCAGGTGCAGGTGCGGATGGGGCAGGCCAACGTGCGGGCGTGGACCGACGACATCCTCGAGCTGCTCGGGCGGGACGAGGACGTGCTCGGCGTCGAGTCGTTCGCCACCCACCGGCTGCCGCTCGCCGAGGCACCAGAGGCGTATGCCACGTTCGGGGACAAGAAGGACGGCATGATCAAGGTGCTGTTCACGCCCTGACCGACCTGGCCGACGTCTCGATGAGGTGATCGAGGTGCCCGAGCACCTGCAGGACGCGCTGCTCCCTGCCGGGGTGCCGGTCACCCAGCGTGCCGAGACCGCGGCCCTCTACCTGGTGGCCGGGGACAGTGCCGGTGGCGACTGGTTCGACGCGTTCGTGCTCGACGACGGGCGCCTCGTCGTCGCCGTCGGGGACGTCGTCGGTCGCGGCGTCGACGCCGCGGTGGCGATGGCGGGCCTGCGGGTCCTGTTCGAGGAGTCGATGCGCGAGCACGGCGACGTGGTGCTCGCGCTCGAGGCGCTCGACCGGCGCGCGGGCCGGCTGTCGGAGGCGAGCGCGGCCACGATGTGCGTCTGCGTCCTCATCCCGACGTCCGGTGAGCTGGTGTACTGCACGGCGGGGCACCCGGCGCCGGTCGTGGTCAGTGACGGCAAGGCGTCGTACCTCGCCGGCACCGGGTGCGGCCCGCTGCGGTCGGGGCGGGGCTTCCGGGTCACGTCGCGCCGGCTGGCGACCGGGGACGTGCTGTTCCTGTACTCCGACGGACTGCTCGAGCGAGCCGGGCGCGCACCCGCCGAGGGCGCGGCCGAGGTGTTGCGGGCCGTCGAGGACGCCGCCGCGCAGAGCGAGGTGATGGACTCCCACGAGCCGGCGGTCGAGCGGGCCTGCCGGCGGACCGTGGAGTCGCTGACCGGCAGCACCGGGTACGCCGACGACGTGGCGGTGCTGGCGCTCCAGCCGGTCCCTCCGCTCCCGGACCTGGTGCTGGCCCTGCCCGCGGTCGCGGACACGGTGCGGGTGGCCCGGATCGAGCTCGACGACTGGTTGGAGGCGGCGCGGGTCGGCGAGCTCGACCGGATGGCGCTGCTGCACGCGGTCGGGGAGCTCGTCAGCAACGCCGTGGAGCACGCCTACCCGGATCCGGGACGCGGCCACGAGGTCCGGCTCCGCGTCGCGCTCGGGACCGACGGCCTCGTGCACGTCGAGGTCGCCGACGACGGCAGATGGCAGGACCGCCGGACGTCCTCGCGAGGGCGGGGTCTCGCCATGGCGAGGGGGTTGCTCGACGCGCTCCGGATCGAGCGCGGGGACGCGGGTTCCCGGGCGGTCGGCAGGCACCGGGTCGGCCGCCCGGCCGTGCTGCTGCGCTCCTCGGCGCCCAGTAGGACCGACGGCGTGCAGCCGTTCGCGATCGAGGACACGGACGGCCTGCTGCGGCTGGGCGGGACGATCGACCTCCGGGGCGCCGAGCAGCTGCGGCACATGCTGGACCGCGTCACCGCCGCCGGAACCCGGCCCGTCAGCCTCGACCTCACCGCGGTGGACCTGCTCACGAGCGCGGCGGTGCAGGTCCTCTTCGATGCCCGGGCGGCCGGTCCGGTCGAGCTGCTCGCCCCGGTCGGGTCGCCGGCCCGGCACGTCCTCGATGTGGTCGGGCTGTCCTACGAGTCGTGAAACTCGGCTATGGTGGCCGGGTCATGTTGCGCAGCCTCCTCCTTCGCTGCCGCAGCGAGGTCAGCCGCCCCAGCTGGTAGGGCAGAGCCGGACCCCCTCGCTGCGGAGTGAGTGCGTGCGCCGGTTCCCACCGACCACTTCGGAAGCAGGCTCCCCATGACGATCCCTCCCCAGAAGCCGAGCGGCATGCCGTTCCAGCGGTACCGCCCGTTCCCGCCGATCGACCTCCCCGACCGGACCTGGCCCTCCGCGGCCATCACCGAGGCACCCCGCTGGCTCTCGACGGACCTGCGCGACGGGAACCAGGCGCTCATCGACCCGATGAGCCCGGCCCGCAAGATGAAGATGTTCGACCTGCTGGTCTCGATGGGCTACAAGGAGATCGAGGTCGGCTTCCCGGCCGCGAGCGAGACCGACTTCTCCTTCGTCCGCCAGCTCATCGAGGGCGACCATGTCCCGGACGACGTGACGATCTCGGTCCTCACCCAGGCCCGCGAGGACCTGATCGAGCGCAGCGTCCAGTCGCTGGTCGGCGTACCCCGGGCCAACATCCACCTCTACAACGCGCTGGCCCCGCTGTTCCGCCGCGTCGTGTTCCGCGCCAGCAAGGACGAGATCAAGGACATCGCGGTCCGCGGCACCCAGGTCGTGATGAAGAACATCGAGAGCTACCTCGACGCGACCGTCATCGGCTACGAGTACAGCCCCGAGATCTTCACCAGCACCGAGCTGCCGTTCTCGGTCGAGGTCTGCGAGGCCGTCTCCGACGTGTGGCAGCCCGACGACGGCCGCGAGATCATCCTCAACCTCCCGGCGACGATCGAGGTCGCGACGCCGAACGTGTACGCCGACCAGATCGAGTGGTTCTCCCGTCAGCTCACCCGTCGGCAGAACACCGTGATCTCGCTGCACCCCCACAACGACCGCGGCACGGCCGTCGCCGCCACCGAGCTCGCGATGATGGCGGGGGCCGACCGCGTCGAGGGCTGCCTGTTCGGCCATGGCGAGCGCACCGGCAACGTCGACCTCGTGACACTGGCGATGAACCTCTTCAGCCAGGGCATCGACCCGATGGTGGACGTCTCCGACATCGACGAGATCCGCCGCACCGTCGAGTACTGCACGAACCTCCCGGTCCACCCGCGGCACCCGTACGCCGGAGACCTCGTCTACACGGCGTTCTCGGGCTCGCACCAGGACGCGATCAAGAAGGGCCTCGAGGACCTCGACCGCCGGGCGGCGGAGCAGGGCGTGCCGGTCGGCCGGCTGCCGTGGGAGGCGCCGTACCTCCCGATCGACCCGAAGGACGTGGGCCGGACCTACGAGGCGGTGATCCGCGTCAACAGCCAGTCCGGCAAGGGCGGCGTCGCCTACATCCTCAAGGCCGAGCACAAGCTCGACCTGCCGCGCCGTGCGCAGATCGAGTTCAGCCGCGTGGTCCAGGAGCGCACCGACGCGGAGGGAGGCGAGATGACCCCGGACCAGATCTGGTCGGTCTTCTCCGCCGAGTACCTCGACCGCGAGACGCCGCTGAAGCTCAACTCCGTGCACACCTCGTCGGCCGCGGGGGAGAAGGACGCGCTCGACGTGAACGTGTACGTCGACGGCGAGCTGATGTCGCTGCACGGCGAGGGCAACGGCCCGCTCTCGGCGTTCGTCGGAGCGATCAACGACCTTCCACAGGACTGGGACGTCCGGGTGCTGGACTACGCCGAGCACGCGCTGTCGTCCGGCGGTGACGCCCTCGCGGCGGCGTACGTCGAGTGCCTGGTGCGGGACAACGTCTACTGGGGCGTCGGGGTCGACGCCAACATCGTCACCGCGTCGCTCAAGGCGGTGATCAGCGCGGTCAACCGCGCGCCCGCGCGGTGAGCGGGGACCTCTGGCTCACCGCGCTATCGGGAACCTGATCGTGAAGGTGGTGCCCTCGAGGTGGGCGGAGCGCACGTCTATCCGCCCCCCGTGGGCCGCCACGACCGCGTTCACGATCGAGAGGCCGAGGCCGGTGCCCTGGATGGCGCGTTCCTGAGCGGTCGTGGACCGGAAGAACCGCTGGAACAGCCGCTCCTGCTCCGCCACCGGGATGCCGATGCCGGTGTCGGTGACCGTGAGCCGGGCTTCGCCGTCGCGGGCCTCCACCGCGACCTCGATGCGGCCGCCGTCCTCGGTGAACTTGATCGCGTTGCTGAGCAGGTTCGTCAGCGCCCGCTCGAGCTGCACCTGGTCGCCCACCACCGGCACCGGCCCTTCCGGGGTCGCGACCTCCAGGGTCAGGTCGCGTCCGCTGAGCTGCGCGCGTACGGCGTCCTCGGCCCCCGCCACGATGGAGGCCAGGTCGAACGCGCCCCGCTCCCAGCGCGTGGCGCCTGAGTCGAGGCCGCTGAGCGTGAGCAGGTCGTCGCACAGCATGATCAGCCGCCGGCCGTTGCGGGCGATGCTCTCCAGCAGCGGCCGCTGCTCCTCGGCCGGGGCGACCAGCGACCCGTCCTCGAGGATCTCGGTGTAGCCCACGATGCTGGTCACCGGCGTGCGGAGCTCGTGGCTCACGGTCGAGACGAAGTCGTTCTTCGCCGTGTCCAGCTCGCGCATCCGCTGGACGGCGTGCCGCTCCTTGTCCAGCGCCGCGATCAGCATCTCCTGGCTGGCCCGCGCCTCGGTGACGTCCCGGCCCACGCAGAGGTACCCGATCCGTGCCGCGATCCGGTCGGCAGCGATGCTCAGCGTCATCGAGACGGTGTGTCGTCGCCCGTCCGCGCCGATCCAGGTCCAGTCGCGCGCGGCGGTCTCCCCGCCGCCGCCGATGGCCGCGACCAGCCGGCCGAAGGCGTCCTCGCCCGTGGCGCCCCCCGAGCGCTCGGCGAGCTCGTCGGGGTCGAGCAGGTCGACGAACGGCGTGCCGACGGTGTCCTGGGCGTCGTAGCCGAGCAGGTTCACGGCGCCGGCGTTGAACAGCGTGATCAGGCCGTGCGGGTCGATGCCGATCAGCGCGGTGGTGATCGCCGCCTCGAGGAGGTGGCGGTTCAGGCCCGCGGCCGTGCGCTCGGCCGTCATGTCGGTGCCGGTGAGCACCACGTGCGTGGGCCGGTCCCGCTCGTCCCGCACGTAGCTGGTGTTCCAGAGCACCCGGCGGCGCTCACCGGTCTTCGTCACGACATCGGTCTCGCGGCTCACCTGGGCCTCGACGGTCTCGGGCAGGCCGGCCGGGTAGCCCTCGGAGCCGGGGGGAGCGAACGGCACGTCCCAGATCTCCACCTCGACGAGCTCGTCCTCATCGAACCCGGTCAGCGCGGTGGTGGCCCCGTTGACGCGCACGACCTCGCCGTACAGGTCGGTGACCAGGATCAGCGCCGCCGTCGTCTCCAGGGTCGCGCTGGTGAGCTTCTCGGCGGCCTCGATCTGACGGCGGGCGTCGTACTCCGTGGTGACGTCGAGCAGCTGCGCGGCGAACGTCGGCGTCGGGTCGGTTCCGAGCAGCGAGATGAGGACGTCGACGCGGGCGGCCGGCCGGTCGCGGAGGTGGGTCTGGCCACGCCAGCCGTCGAGGTTGCCGGCCAGCATCCGCGCCGCGACGAGCTCGAGCGGCTCGCTGGTCGTGAGCACCTCGTCGAGCTGCCGGCCCAGGACGCCCGCCGGGCCGCCCAGGAGGCGGGCGGCGGCGTCGTTCATGTCGACGATCTCGAACAGGCGGGAGCCGCTGCGCATCAGCACCATGCCGACCACCGACTCGGTGAAGTTCCGGCGGAACAGCTGCTCGCTGCTGCGTCGTTGGGCGACACCGATGGCGAGCGGCAGCGTCATCAGGACCGAGACCACGACGTACGCCTGCACGATCGCGCCCATCCCGAACGCGCTGAGCTCCCCGCGGCGGTTGTCGAACGCGAAGGTGCCGTAGCCGCGTGAGCTCAGGACCGTGATCGCGACCGCGAAGCCGAACAGCTCCCACGCGACGAGGCGCACGTCGAACCGCAGCGCGGCCCAGATCAGCAGCGGCAGCGGCACGAACTCCAGGCTCAACGTCTGGTCGGGGGCGAAGACCAGGACGGTCACGGCGGCCAGCACTGCTACCTGGAGCGGCAGCTCCCAGGTGAACCGTCGCGACCGGCGTGCGGCGGGCGCCATCACCAGCGGCAGGATCACGAGCACCGAGGCGGTGTGCGATGCGAAGACCGCCCGCCAGGTGAGCGCGAAGGTCCCGTCCCCGAGGACCTCGACGGCCCCGGCGGCGATGGTCGCGATGGTGAGGCCGCCGAGGACCGCCGCCACGAGGAGGCCGACCAGCTGATCGACCGTGGACAGCTCGGGCAGCGTGGTCCGACCGCCGCGGCGCAGGAACGACGCGACCACGACCGCCTCCGCGGCGTTCGCGACCGCGTAGCAGCAGGAGAGGTCGAGCGGCCGGTCGCCGATGATGTTCGCGGCCACGGACACGGCGGCGATGGCGGGCACGAGCGACCACCACCAGGAGCGGGGGGCCAGGCCGAGCAGGATCACGGCGAGCCCGGCCGCCGGCCACCACGACGCTGCCGGGGAGCCGTCGGGCGCGAGGTCGACCGCCGCGACGCCGGCGACGAGGACGGCGACGAGGAGCAGCCCTGCCGCGGTCCGGCTCAGCTGGCCGCGACCCGAGTTCGACATGGGCACACCCTAGGGTGGGAGGCATGTTGGTGTCGGAGAGGATCGGCCAGTTCTTCGTCGAGTCGGACTCCGGCCGCGACCGGCTCGAGTACACCGAGTACGGATCGGGCGACGCGTGGGTCGTCCTGCTGCCCGCCGAGCTGGTGCCGCGGCGGATGCAGCAGCCGCTCGCGCACGCGCTCGCCGCAGAGGGCATGCACGTCGTCACCCTGGATCCGCTCGGCCACGGTCGCTCCGACCGGCCGGCCGACCCGCACGCCTACTCGGTCACGGAGTACGCCGAGCAGGTGGTCGCCCTCCTGGACCACCTCGGTGCGGCGCAGGCGGTCGTGGGCGGCACGTCCCTCGGCGCGAACGTCGCGCTCGAGACGGCCGTGATCGCCCCGGAGCGGGTGCGTGGCCTGGTGGTCGAGGCGCCGATCCTCGACAACGGCGTCGAGGCCGGGATCCTGGTGTTCGGCCCGTTGCTGCTCGCGGCCCGGTTCCTGCCGCACTCGGTGTCGCTGCTGCGCCGGCTGACCCGTCCGGTCCCGCGCGGCGTCGTCCCGTTCTGGGCCGGGGTGGCGCTGGACGCCTGCGACCAGCGGGCCGACGCGCTCGCGGCGCTGCTGCACGGGCTGTTCTTCGGTCGCGCCGCCCCGGCGTCGAAGGAGCGTCGCCGGATCTCGGTGCCGGCCCTGGTCGTCGGTCATCCGTTCGACCCGGTGCGTCCGCTGGGCGACGCGGTCACCCTCGCCGACGAGCTCCCGAAGGGCACGTTCGTGCGTGCGAGCTCGGCGCTCGAGTGGCGGTTGACGCCGGAGCGACTCGACCGCGCGGCGGTCGGCCTGGTCGCCGGCTGCTGGAAGACGCCGCGTCGCAGACGTCGTACCGGCGTCTGACCGGGCAGAATGACGAGGTGCTCTACCGTGACGAGGCGATCGTGCTCCGCACCCACAAGCTGGGTGAGGCCGATCGCATCATCACGCTCCTGACCCGCCAGCACGGCCGGGTCCGGGCGGTCGCGAAGGGGGTGCGCCGGACCACGTCCCGGTTCGGCTCGCGGCTCGAGCCGTTCACGCACGTCGACCTCCAGCTCGCGGAGGGGCGCAACCTGGACACGATCACCCAGGCCGAGACGCTGACGCCGTTCTCGAAGGGCCTCGGGCTCGACTACGACCGCTACACCGCGGGCACCGTGATGCTGGAGACGGCCGACCGGCTGGTGTCGGAGGAGCGGGAGCCGTCGGTGCAGCAGTTCCTGCTGCTCGTCGGTGGGCTGCGGGCGATGGTGGCGGGGGAGCACGCCCCGGGCCAGGTGCTCGACTCCTACCTGTTGCGCTCGCTCGCCGTGGCCGGCTGGGCCCCCTCGTTCGACCACTGCGCCCGGTGTGGCACCGAGGGCCCACACCGCTGGTTCAACCCCTCGATGGGCGGCGTCGTCTGCGCCACCTGCCGGGTGCCCGGCTCGGCGAGTCCCTCCCCGGAGACGCTCGCGCTGCTCGGCGCCCTGCTGGCCGGCGACTGGGCGGTCGTCGACGTCGCACCGGCGCGGAACCTCAAGGAGGCGAGCGGCCTGGTCGCGGCGTTCCTCGCCTGGCACCTGGAACGGGCCCTGAAGTCCCTCGTGTACGTCGAGCGCTGAGAGGCTGCGACCGTGAGACGTGCCGTACGACGACCGACCCCGCACCCCTCGGGCGCGCGGCCGCCGGCGATCCCGAAGGACCTCGTGCCACGGCACGTCGCGATCGTGATGGACGGCAACGGGCGCTGGGCCAAGGAGCGCGGGCTGCCGCGCACCAAGGGCCACGAGCAGGGCGAGCACTCGCTGTTCGACGTCGTCGAGGGCGCCATCGAGATCGGCGTCAAGGCGATCTCCGCCTACGCGTTCTCGACCGAGAACTGGTCGCGCTCGCCCGACGAGGTCAAGTTCCTGATGGGCTTCAACCGGGACGTGATCCGGCGCCGCCGCGACGAGATGCACGAGCTCGGGGTCCGGGTCCGCTGGGCCGGCCGGGCGCCGCGGCTGTGGAGGTCGGTCATCCGGGAGCTCCAGGTCGCCGAAGAGCTCACCCGCGGGAACGACGTCCTCACGCTGACGATGTGCGTCAACTACGGCGGTCGCGCCGAGATCGCCGACACCGCACGGTCGATCGCGCGGGAGGTGGCCGCCGGCCGGCTCGACCCCGAGAAGGTCGACGAGAAGACGTTCGCCCGGCACCTCTACGTCCCCGAGGTCGCCGACGCCGACCTGGTCTGGCGGACGTCGGGGGAGCAGCGCCTCTCGAACTTCATGCTCTGGCAGGCGGCGTACTCCGAGCTGGTCTTCACCGACGTGCTCTGGCCGGACGTCGACCGCCGGGACCTCTGGAACGCCGTCGAGCTCTACGCCCGCCGCGACCGGCGGTACGGCGGAGCAGATGGCTGACCCGGGAGGCAGCGTGGGGCACCTCGAACGGCGGCTGCTCGGATTGCGGCAACGGCTCCTCTTCACCGACGAGCCGGACCCGGGGGTGCTGCAGGGGGTCTTCGCGCTCCTCTACGTCCTCGACCTGACGCTGCGGGCAGCCGGGAACGGGTCGCCGCTCGACGTGGGGATGTGGCCGACGGTCGGGCTGGCACTCACCGCGATCACGTCCGTGCTCGCCGTGGCGGTGCCCTGGGAGCGCCTGCCGCCCTGGGCGGTCGGGCTGCTGCCGATGCTGGACCTCGCGGCGCTCGGGTTGTCCCGGATGGACGAGCAGGGCGGCGGCGCGGGCATCCTCGCGGTCGTGCCCGCGCTGTGGCTGGGCCGCCAGTTCGGTCGCCGCGGAGCGGTCGCGGCGGTCCTCGGCACCACCCTGCTGCTCGCGCTGCCGAGCCTGGTCTTCCTGGGCTTCACCGGCGTGAACCTGTCCCGGGCGGTGCTGATCCCCGTCGTGGCGGGCTGGGCGGCGTTCGCGATCGCGTCGGCCCTCGACCAGGTGCGGGCCGGCATGGACGTGATCGCGCACCAGCGCCGGATCTCGGAGGCGATCTTCGACACCGTCGACGTCGGGCTGGTGCTCCTGGACCGCACCGGCGCGTACGAGGGCATGAACAAGCGGCACGAGGACTTCATGCGGCTGGCCTATCCCGCGGGCCACGCAGGGACGGCGGGCCAGCTCGGCCTCGTGTACGGCGGCGACGGCAGCACGCTG
Organism: Nocardioides sp. URHA0032; assembly: GCF_000620645.1. Lineage (GTDB taxonomy): Bacteria > Actinomycetota > Actinomycetes > Propionibacteriales > Nocardioidaceae > Nocardioides. The sequence goes on from NZ_JIAV01000021.1 coordinate 196,825, forward strand.
TTCGCCCGGGACGAGATGCCGACGTACCGCGCCAGCCGGGGCGAGGAGTTCGCCGACATCCGGATCTGGGTCGGCAACGACCCGCTCACCAGGCGGGCCCTGTCGGTGTCGGCGCGCCGGGTCGAGGACGAACGCGGCGCGTTCGCCGGGGCCGCCCTGGCGTACAAGGACGTCACCGACTTCATGCGCGCGCTGCGGGTGAAGGACGAGTTCGTGGCCTCGGTGTCGCACGAGCTCCGCACCCCGCTCACCTCGATCAACGGGTACGTCAACATCCTGCTCGAGCGCGACGACCTCCCGACCGACGTTGTCGCGCAGCTCGAGGTGGTGGCCCGCAACACGGTCCGGCTCACCCGCCTGGTGTCGGACCTGCTGCACACCGCGCAGAACGACGAGGGCCCGATGCGGGTGGTGCGCGAGCACACGGACCTGGCGGCCGTCGTCCGCGGATGTGTGGAGGCCGCCGGCCCGGCCGCGCGCCGGGCCCAGGTCACCATCGCCGTCGACGCCCCGGACACGCTGACCGCGAACGTCGACGCCGAGCGGATGGCCCAGGTCGTGGACAACCTGCTCTCGAACGCCGTGAAGTACTCCCGCCGCGAGGGCCATGTCCGGGTCCGCCTCGGCACGGACGCCGGAGGTGTCGTGCTGTCGGTCGCCGACGACGGCATCGGGATCGACGCCGCCGACCGGGACCGGCTCTTCACCCGGTTCTTCCGCACCCGCGAGGCCGAGGAGCGCGCGATCCAGGGTGTCGGCCTCGGCCTGAGCATCACGAGGTCGATCGTGGAGGCTCACGGCGGTCGCGTCGAGGTGCACAGCCAGCTCGGCGTGGGCAGCGAGTTCGTGGTGCGGCTCCCGCAGTAGGCCGGCTAGCCGTCGGCGTCGAGGCCGCGCTCGATCGCGTAGCGGGTGAGCTCCACCCGGTTGTGCATCTGCAGCTTGCGCAGCGTGTTCTGCACGTGGTTCTGGACGGTGCGGTGGGAGAGGACGAGCCGCTCGGCGATCTGCCGGTACGACAACCCCTTGGCGACCATCTTGAGCACCTCGGTCTCCCGGTCGGTGAGCCGCGGGTCGTCCGGGCTGTCCGAGGTGCGCTGGAACTCGCCCAGCACGAGCCCGGCCAGGCCCGGCGTGAAGACCGGGTCGCCGTCGGCGGTCCGGCGTACGGCGTCGAGCAGCTCCTCGCGGGAGGCCGACTTCACCAGGTAGCCGGTGGCGCCGGCCTTGACCGCCGCGAGCACGTCCGCCTGCTCGCCGGAGGCGGAGAGGATCAGCACCCTGACGTCCGGGTCCTGCTGGGCGATGGCGGCCGTGACCGCTACGCCGTCGGGCTCGGGGATCTGCAGGTCGAGCACGACCACGTCGGGCCGGGCGGCGGGGAACCGCGCGAGCGCCTCGCGCCCGGTGGCCGCGACGGCCACCACCTCCAGGCCGGCCGCCGCGAGGTCGCGCTCGACCGCGTCGCGCCACATCGGGTGGTCGTCGACGACCATCACGCGCACCGCGTCGCTCACGATGCCGACCCCAGGCCGGCGCCGGGTCGCGGTACGACGAGCTCCCACTCGGTGCCGAAGTCACCGCTCACCAGGTCGGCGGTGCCGCCGAGGTCGGCGATCCGCCCCCGGATCGACTCCGCGACCCCGAGCCGGCCCTGGGCGGCCGCCTCGTCGAGCCGGCCCGCCGGGATGCCGGGGCCGTCGTCGCGTACCGAGACCTCGACGCGGTCGGGGAACGCTTGGAGCAGCACCCAGGCCGGCGCGTCCGTCCCGACGTGGGTGCGCACGTTGTCGAGGCACGCGCTCGTCGCGGCGACCAGCTCCAGCGCCGTGGCCGCGGGGAGCTCGACGGGGACGCCCGGCGTCGACACCGTGACCTGGTCGCGGCGCTCCAGCCGGGTCAGCGCGGCGCCCACGTCCACGGTGTCGCCGCCGGCGACGCTGACCTCGTCCTGCTCGCGGATCAGCGCCCGCAGCGCGTGCTCCTGCTCACCGGCCAACCGCCCGAGCTCGGCGCCGTCACCGCCCAGCTCGCGGCCGCGCCGCTGCACCAGGGCGAGCACCTGCAGCACGCCGTCGTGCACGGCCCGGGCCAGCCGGGCCCGCTCGGCGGCCACCGCGGCAGCGCGTTCCGCGACGTCACGCTCGGTCGCCATCTCCTGCAGCGACTGGCACATGAAGCCGAGAATGGCGCCACCGACCAGCAGCAGGAAGGTGTTGCCGTAGTCGGAGGCATCCACCTCCTGCCGCGCGAGGTCCGCGCCGGCGAGCAGCGCGCCCGCGGCCAGGCCACCGGCCGCGCGGTACTGGATCGCCCAGGCGGCGAGAGCCGCGATCACCCAGAAGCCCGGCACGCTGGAGGTGACCCCGTCGTCCTTGACGAGCGGGGACACGAGGAGCAGCCCCATCGCGATGCCCAGGTCCGCGGCGAGCAGCCGGAAGGTCCGCCGCCGGGGCTCGGCGTACGCCCAGGTGGCGATGCCGGTCCAGGCGGTCATCAGCACCAGGCAGGCCACGCCCGCCGCCGGCCGCTGCAGCTCCTCGGCGTGCCAGATGTTGAGCAGCACGGCGTTTCCGAGCAGGACCACGCGCAGCACCGCGACCGCCAGGAACAACCGGTCCTTGACCGCGACGGCTGCCGGCATGCTCCAGGCCCTCCACGCGTTCACACGCGGCAGTGTTGCAAACGATCTGAGTATCCGTGCGGATGCCGGGGCGTCGCGGTCCGGCCGAGGCTGGGGGCATGGAATCCCAGGCACCCACCCCGAAGAACACCGCGGCCTTCTACGCCCAGTCCGCCATCTCGTTCGGACTGGGCCTTCTACGCCCAGTCCGCCATCTCGTTCGGACTGGCCCTCTTCACCATGCTCGCCGCCGTCTACTACCTGCCGGCGGACCCGTGGCCCAAGGCCTTCCTGGCACTCGGCACGGTCTTCCTGACGACCTCGGCGTTCAGCCTCGCCAAGTGCGTGCGAGACGCACACGAGAGCCAGTACGTCGTCTCCCGGCTCGACCAGGCCCGCGTCGACCGGATCCTCGCCGACCACGACCCGTGGAAGCAGGTCGGCTGACCGGCTCGTCGTCGCTCAGCTGCCGACCCGGTCGCTGCGTCTCTCGATGAGGACCACGTCCCGCCACTGCCCGGCCAGCGGCCCGTACGACATCAGGGCCACCCGCTCACGGGTCCCGACCACCCGGAACCCGACCGAGTCGTGCAGGGCGAGGCTCACGGCGTTCTCCGGGAACACCCCGGACTGCAGGGTCCAGATGCCGGCGTCCTCGGTCGACTCCACGAGGGCCTCCAGCAGTCGTCGGCCGACGCCGCGGCCGGCGGCCGCCGCGGCGACGTACACGGAGTGCTCGGCGACCCCGGCGTACACGCACCGGTCAGAGACCGGGGAGGCGGCCGCCCAGCCGGCCACCCGGCCACCTTCGACGGCGACCAGGCGATGGCCGGGCAGCTTGCCGGCGTCGAACTGCTCCCACGACGGCGGCTCGGCCTCGAACGTCGCGTGCCCGGTGGCGATGCCCTCGGCGTAGATGCGCTCGACCTCGGGCCAGTGCTCCCGGGTCATCGGCTCGACCGTCATGCCAGCTCAGCGACGAGCCGTTCGACGCGGCGGCGGATCTCGTCGCGGATCGGCCGCACCGCCTCGATGCCCTGCCCGGCCGGGTCGTCGAGGACCCAGTCCTCGTAACGCTTGCCGGGGTGGAAGGGGCACTCGTCCCCACAGCCCATCGTGACCACGACGTCGGCCTCGCGGACTGCGGAGTCCGAGAGCAGCTTCGGCGACTCCCCGGCGATGTCGATGCCCTCCTCCGCCATCGCCGCGACCGCGACCGGGTTCACCCGGTCGGCGGGCCGCGACCCGGCGGACAGCACCGCGACCCGGTCGCCCGCGAGGTGCTGGAGGTACCCGGCCGCCATCTGCGAGCGGCCGGCGTTGTGGACGCAGACGAACAGCACGGTCGGGACCGGCATCAGGCCTCCTGGGGAGTGGGGTGGAGCAGGACGACGAGCGCCGCGCCGACGACGCCACCGAGGAGCTGCATGAGGACGAACGCCGGGACCGAGCCCGGGTCGATCCCGGCGAAGGTGTCGGAGAACATCCGCGCGACCGTCACGGCCGGGTTCGCGAAGCTCGTCGAGCTGGTGAACCAGTACGCCGCCGCGATGTAGCCGCCGACCGCGAACGCCACCGTCTCGATGCGCGGCGAGCGCAGCGTCCCGAACACGACGAGCACGAGCCCGACCGTGGCGACGACCTCGCCGAGGAGCTGGCCGGACCCGCCCCGCTCGTGGCCGGACACCGACACGGCGTCGAGGTCGAACATCAGGTTGGCGACCACGACGCCCAGCAGGCCGCCGACGAGCTGGGCGACGACCAGGGCCGCCGCGGTCGGGGTGTCGACGCGCCCGAGGGTTCGCTCGACCAGGGTGACCACGGGGTTGAACGACGCCGACACGGGTTGCAGCGCCAGGATCAGCGCGACCAGGACCGCGCCCGTGGCGACGCTGTTCTCGAGGAGCTGGAGCCCGGTGTCCCCGGGCGAGAGCCGCTGCGCCGCGATGCCGGAGCCGACCACGGCCGCGACAAGGAACGCCGTACCGACCAGCTCGGCAACCGCCCGCCGGACCAGCGCCGTCACGCGGTGACGCCGCCGAGGAGCGTGGCGAGGTCGCCGAGGGCGGTGGCGTTCACGCGGTAGTAGACCCACACGCCGCGCTTGTCCCGGTCCAGGAGGCCGGCGTCGTGCAGCAGCTTGAGGTGGTGGCTGATCGTGGGCTGGGACAGCTCGAAGGCGTCGTTGAGGTCGCACACGCAGGCCTCGCCGTCCGCGTGCGAGGCGACCAGCGAGAGCAGCCGGAGCCGGACCGGGTCCGCGATCGCCTTCACCAGCGGAGCGATCCGCTCGGCGGCGTCCGCGGACAGCGGCTCGCGGGTCACGGGGGAGCAGCAGGCGACCGCCTGCACCGGCGTCAGCTCGAGCAGAGACTTCGACATGCGTCGATATTGACAGATCTCGATGTTTGGGTCCAGTATCCGTACATCGAAGTTCATCTATGTCTTAGGAGGCACCCCATGTCCCGTGTCCAGCTCGCGCTCAACGTCGACGACCTCGACACCTCGATCGCGTTCTACTCCAAACTGTTCGACACCGAGCCGGCGAAGGTCCGCCCGGGCTACGCCAACTTCGCGGTCGCCGAGCCGCCGCTCAAGCTGGTGCTGATCGAGAACCCGGGCCAGGGCGGCTCGATCAACCACCTCGGCGTCGAGGTGGTCGACACCGACACCGTCGACGCCGAGCAGACCCGCCTGGCCGAGGCCGGCTTCGCCTCCGTCGACGAGCGCGGCACCACGTGCTGCTACGCGAAGCAGGACAAGTTCTGGGTCGAGGGCGCTCCGAACGGCGAGCGCTGGGAGATCTACACCGTCCTCGCGGACAGCCCGACGCCGAGCGGCGAGGCCGCGGGCGCGGTCTGCTGCGCGTAGGTCTTTTACCGTCGAGTGACGTGAAATGGCTGGGACTTCGGGCAAATGACAGCCAGTTCGCGTCACTCGACGGGAGATGGCCGGCCTAGGAGCGGCAGTTCGCGCAGGTGCCGAAGATCTCGAGGGTGTGGCTGACGTCGTCGAAGCCGTGCTCGGCCGCGATCGCGCGGGTCCACCGCTCCACGGTCGGACCCTCCACCTCCACGGTCGCGCCGCAGTCGCGGCAGACCAGGTGGTGGTGGTGGGAGTCCGAGCAGCGGCGGTAGATCGCCTCGCCGTCCTCCGTGCGCAGGAGGTCGACCTCGCCGGCCTCGGCCAGCCGCTGGAGGGTCCGGTAGACCGTCGCGAGGCCGACGGGGTCGCCCCGCTCGCCGAGCAGCTCGTGGATCTCCTGCGCCGAGCGGAAGTCGTCGAACGACGCCAGCGCGTCGACGACCGCCCGCCGCTGGCGGGTGGGCCGCATGCTCCCCGAGGGGTCAGTGCTCGTCATAGTGCCTCCCGTGCGGCGCGTGCCGGTGGCCGTCGTGGACGTAGTCGACGTGGTCGCCGTGGGGGACCGCGACGTGGCCACAGTCCTCGCCGTGGTCGTGGGGGTGCTCGTCAATGGTGTCGTGCACCGTCGCCGCCACGACCGGGAACGGCTGCCGCAGCCGACGGCGGGACCGCAGCCAGATGCCGACCGGCCAGGCGACGACGAAGCCGGCCAGGGCCAGCAGCACGATCGTCGGGCCGGGCGCGACCCGCGCGTGGAACGAGGCGTACGCCGAGAGCAGCAGCCCGCCCACCGACGCCAGCGTGCCGAGCGCCATCGCCGCGCCGAGCGTCGTGCGGAACGACCGGCTGACCTGCTGGGCGGTCGCGACCGGCACCACCATCAGCGCCGAGACCAGCAGCAGGCCGACGGTCCGCATCGCGACGGTCACGCTGACGGCGGCGAGCACCGCGACCAGCAGGTTGTACGCCCGGATGTTGAGCCCCGCCACCCGCGCGAACTCCTGGTCCTGCGCGACCGCGAACAGCTGCGGGGCGAACCCCACGCAGACGACCACGACGACCGCGGCGAGCCCCATCGTGACCCCGACGTCGCCCACGGAGATCGTGGTGATCGAGCCGAACAGGTACTGCTGGAGCCGCGCCCCGCTCTGGCCGGCGAGACCGGTGATCAGCACGCCGCCGGCCAGGCCGCCGTAGAACAGCAGGGCGAGCGCGACGTCGCCGTTCGCGTGCCCGCGCTCGCGGATCACCTCGATCACGACCGCGCCGATCACCGCGACGCCGACGGCCGTCCAGGTCGGGGAGGCCCCGGTCAGCAGGCCGAGCGCGACGCCGGTGACCGCGACGTGGCCGATCCCGTCGCCCATCAGCGCCAGCCGGCGCTGCACGAGGTAGGTCCCGACCGCGGGGGCGGCCAGCCCGGTGAAGACCGCGGCGAGGATGGCCCGCTGCATGAACCCTAGGCCGAGCAGGTCGAGGTACTCGCTCACTCCGGACCCCCCTCGATGAGCGACGCGATGTGCGGCGCGTGGTCGTGCCGCTCGGGCTCCGGATGGTGGTGGTGGCCGGCGTCGTGGAGGTCGAGGTGCGCGGTGGCGACCTGGTCGCTGGCCAGCGGCGGGCCGTCGTACGCGACCCGGCCGTCCCTCATCACGACCGCCCGGTCGATCAGTGGCGCCATCGGGCCGAGCTCGTGGGCGACCAGCACGATCGTGGCGCCGCGCCCGGACAGCGTCGCGAGGGTGTCGGCCAGCACCTGCTGGTTCGGCAGGTCGACACCGGCGGTGGGCTCGTCGAGGAAGAACAGCTCCGGCTCGCCGGCCAGCGCGCGGGCGATCAGCACCCGCTGCTGCTGGCCACCCGAGAGCGTCGAGACGCCGTCGCGGGCCCGGTGCGCGAGCCCGACCACCTCGAGCGCGTCGTCGATCGCCGCCCGGTCGGCGCGGCGGAGCGGGCGCAGCAGCTTGCGGCGGGTGAGCCGCCCGGACGCCACCACCTCCCACACCGACGCCGGTACGCCGGACGCGGCGCCGCCGCGCTGCGGGACGAACCCGACCCGCTGCCAGTCGTGGAAGTCGTCGAGGGCGGTGCCGAACAGCCGCAGCGAGCCGGTCGCGAGCGGGCGCAGCCCGGTCAGCGCACGGACCAGCGTGGACTTGCCCGAGCCGTTCGCGCCCATCAGCGCGACGAACTCGCCGGCGGCCACGGCCAGGTCGATGTGCCGCAGGATCGGGCGGCCGGCGATCGCGACGGCGCCGTCGTTCATCTCGATGACCGGGTCAGCCACAGCCGTTCGCCTCCTCGAGGGCACGCAGGTTCGCGTGCATGAGCGAGAGGTAGTCCTCGCCGGCGGTCCGGTCGGAGAGTCCCTCGATCGGGTCCAGCACCTCGCTCCTCACGCCGGTGTCGTGGGCCAGCGCCTCCGCGACCGCCGGGCTCACCAGCGACTCCCCGAACACCGTGGTGATGCCCTGGCTGTTGATCAGGTCCTGGAGCCGGGCCAGGTCGGCCGGCGTCGGCTCGGAGTCGGGGGAGAGGCCGAGGATGGTCTGCATGTCGATCCCGTAGCGCTCGAGGTAGCCGAACGCGTCGTGGCTCACGACGACGGTGTCGCGCTGGCAGTCGGCGAGGCCGGCGGCGTACTCCCGGTCGAGCCGCTCCAGGTCGCCGCGCAGCGCCTCGGCGTTCGCGGCGTAGTCGTCCGCGTGGGCGGGATCGATGTCGGACAGCTGGTCGGCGACCGCGTCGCCGACCTCCGCGAGCAGCAGGGGGTCCTGCCAGAAGTGCGGGTCGTCCTCGTCGGAGTCGACGCCGTGGTCGCGGAACGGCACCAGCGAGACGACGTCGGCCGCGTCGAGCACCGCGCCCCCGGCGTTCTCGTCCACGGTGTCGTCCACCGCGGGCTGGAAGCCGCGCTCGAAGACGACGAGGTCGGCCTGGGCGACCTCGGCGGTCTCGCGGACGGTGGGCTCCAGGTCGTGCGGCTCGCCGCCGGGGGCGGTGAGGTTCTCGACGGTCGCGGCGTCGCCGGCGACCCGCGCCGCGACGTACGCCAGCGGGTAGAACGCCGCCGCGACCTGCACGCCGTTGTCGAGACCGACCGAGTCGTCGGTGAACGCCGCGCAGCCGCTCAGGACCAGCAGCCCGGGCAGGGCCAGCGCGACGAGAGCCTTCATGAGAACGATTCTCAGTGGAGTTGAGAACGATTGTCAAGTGCGTCGGCTACGATCGCCGGGTGCAGGTGGTGAGCAGGTTCCGGGTCCCGGTCGGGGAGGGCGAGACGTTCCGCAGCGACCTGGCGACGGCGCGCGAGGCGCTGGCCGCGTGCACGGGGTACGCCGGCGGCGAGATCGGCCGCAACGTCGACGACCCGGAGCTGTGGGTCCTCACCACGCGGTGGGAGAACGTCGGGAGCTACCGCCGCGCGCTCTCCTCGTACGACGTGAAGCTCCGCGCGGTGGCCGTCCTGTCGCGGGCGATCGAGGAGCCCTCGGCGTACGAGGACGCAGGCCCGGGCACCACCCTCAACACCGGCTCGCCCCGGTCGATAGGCTGAACCTTCACTCGCACCAACCGCTGACCATAGGAGCCACCGTGGCCAAGCCGCCGCCGTCCACCGTCGACAACGTCGTGTCCCTCGCCAAGCGCCGGGGCTTCGTCTACCCGTGCGGCGAGATCTACGGCGGCACCCGCTCCGCCTGGGACTACGGCCCGCTCGGCGTCGAGCTCAAGGAGAACATCAAGCGCCAGTGGTGGAAGTCCATGGTCACCATGCGCGACGACATGGTCGGCCTCGACTCGAGCATCATCCTGCCGCGCCAGGTCTGGGAGGCGAGCGGCCACGTCGACACGTTCTCCGACCCGCTGACCGAGTGCCAGTCGTGCCACAAGCGGTTCCGTGCGGACCACCTCCAGGAGGAGGTCGCGGAGAAGAAGGGCATCGCGAACCCCGACGACGTCGACCTCGCCACCGTCGCCTGCCCGAACTGCGGCACCCGCGGCGCGTGGACCGAGCCGCGCCAGTTCTCCGGGCTGCTGAAGACCTACCTCGGCGTGGTCGAGGACGAGTCCGGCCTGCACTACCTGCGCCCGGAGACCGCGCAGGGCATCTTCATCAACTTCGCGAACGTCGTGACCTCGAGCCGGCAGAAGCCGCCCTTCGGCATCGCGCAGATCGGCAAGAGCTTCCGCAACGAGATCACGCCGGGCAACTTCATCTTCCGCACCCGCGAGTTCGAGCAGATGGAGATGGAGTTCTTCGTCAAGCCCGGCGAGGACAAGGAGTGGCACCAGTACTGGATCGACGAGCGCACCCGTTGGTACACCGACCTCGGCATCGACCCGGACAACCTGCGGCACTACGAGCACCCGCAGGACAAGCTCAGCCACTACTCGACCCGCACCGTCGACATCGAGTACCGGTTCCGCTTCGCCGGCTCGGAGTGGGGTGAGCTCGAGGGCATCGCCAACCGCACCGACTTCGACCTGTCCACGCACTCCAAGCACTCCGGCCAGGACCTGTCGTACTTCGACCAGGCCAACAACGAGCGCTACACGCCGTACGTCATCGAGCCGGCCGCGGGCCTCTCGCGCAGCCTGATGACCTTCCTGGTGGACGCCTACACCGAGGACGAGGCTCCGAACACCAAGGGCGGCGTCGACAAGCGCACGGTGCTCAAGCTCGACCCGCGTCTCGCGCCGGTGAAGGTCGCGGTGCTGCCGCTGTCCCGCAACGCCGACCTGTCGCCGAAGGCGAGAGACCTCGCGATGGCGCTGCGCGGTGCGGGCTGGAACGTCGACTTCGACGACTCGGGCGCGATCGGCCGCCGCTACCGCCGCCAGGACGAGGTCGGTACGCCGTACTGCGTGACCGTCGACTTCGAGACCCTCGACGACAACGCGGTCACCGTTCGCGAGCGCGACACCATGGCCCAGGAGCGGATCTCGCTCGACGGCGTCACGTCGTACTTCGCCGAGCGACTGGTCGGGTGCTGACCCGCACCGCCGCCCTGCTCCTGGCTGCCGCGCTCGGGCTGGCCGGGTGCTCGGGCGACAGCAGCGACGCGTCCGGTGCAGCGACGTCGGGCACGCCGAGCACGTCGAGCCCGACGGCCAGCGACTCGGCGTACCTGCCGGTCCCGGCCGGTGTCGAGCTGACGCCGCCGGGCAGCCAGCTGTCGGTGGGCGACCACGCGGTGGTCGCGTACGAGCCGCGGCAGGACCAGGTCGGCGCGCTCGACATCCAGGTCACGAAGCTCGAGAAGACGACCATGGACGCCTTCTCCGCATGGCAGCTCAGCGACGAGCAGAAGAAGTCGAACCCGTTCTACGTGCGCGCGGTGATCAAGAACGTCGGCGACACGGACCTCGGCGGGCGCCCGGTGCCGCTGTACGTGGTGAACGACGACAACGTGCTGCTGGAGTCGACGCCGTTCGCGAGCTCGTTCGAGCCGTGCCCGAGCACGCCCTTCCCGGAGAAGTTCGGGCCGGGCGACGACGCGAAGGTGTGCCTGGTCTACCTGGCGCCGAACCACGGCGACCTGGTGGCGGTCAGCTTCCGTCCCGACGAGACGTTCAACCCGATCACCTGGACCGGCGACGTGACGAAGTACGAGCCGCCGAAGCCGAAGAAGTCCGGGAATTCGAAGAAGAGCGAGAAGCACTAGACAATGGTGGGCATGCCCGCCCTGCCCACCTCGCTGACCCTCGGGTCGCTGCGCGTCGACACACCGGTCGTGCTCGCGCCGATGGCGGGCATCACCAACGCGGCGTACCGCCGCCTCTGCGCCGAGCAGGGCGCCGGGCTCTACGTGTGCGAGATGATCACCAGCCGCGGCCTCGTCGAGGGCGACCAGCACACCCGGGACATGCTCGTCTTCGACGAGCTCGAGACCACCCGCTCGGTCCAGCTCTACGGGACCGATCCCGCGTACGTCGGCAAGGCTGCCGAGATCCTCTGCGCCGAGTACGGCGTCGCGCACATCGACCTGAACTTCGGCTGCCCGGTCCCCAAGGTCACCCGCAAGGGCGGCGGGGGAGCGCTGCCGTGGAAGCGTGGCCTGCTCGCCGAGATCCTCGAGCACGCCGTCGCCGCGGCCACGCCGTACGACGTGCCGGTCACGATGAAGACCCGCACGGGCATCGACGACGACCACCTGACCTACCTCGACGCCGGGCGGATCGCACAGGAGAGCGGCGTCGCGGCGATCGCGCTGCACGGCAGGACCGTGGCGCAGGCCTACTCCGGTGCCGCCGACTGGGACGCGATCGCGGCGCTGGTCGCGCACGTCGAGATCCCGGTGCTCGGCAACGGTGACATCTGGGAGGCCGCGGACGCGATCCGCATGGTCGAGCAGACCGGTGCCGCCGGCGTCGTCGTCGGGCGCGGCTGCCTGGGCCGGCCGTGGATCTTCCGCGACCTGGCCGCGGCCTTCGCCGGCGAGCAGGTCGCCACGCTGCCGACGCTGGGCGACGTGGCCGCGATGATGCGCCGCCACGCCGAGCTGCTGTGCCGGCACATGGGGGAGGAGCGGGGCTGCAAGGAGTTCCGCAAGCACGTGTCCTGGTACCTCAAGGGCTTCGCGGCCGGCGGCGAGATGCGCCGCTCGCTCGGCCTGGTCGACAGCCTCTCCGCGCTGGACCGGCTGCTCGCCGAGCTGGACCCGGACGAGCCGTTCCCGATCGCCGAGCTCGGCGCCCCACGCGGCCGCCAGGGGTCGCCGCGCGAGCGGGTCGTGCTGCCCGAGGGCTGGCTCGACGACGCCGACGGCAGCGGCTGCCACGTCCATGAGGACGCCTCCGAGACCAGCGGCGGGTGAGCGGGAACACGTTCCCGTTCGCCACCCGTGATGCGGACCCTCGACCACGGCTGTGGTTGACTCGGGCGGTCGTTGCCGTTCCGTGACCTTTCTCGGGGAGTCGCTGGCGAGGACATCCCCCGACAGCAACAGCAAAGGATCAGCGCTGTGGCAGATCATCGCCACAAGCGGGACACCAATGCCCGCCGCAAGCCCCGTGCCGCCCTAGTGGCCGGCTCGCTCGCCGTCCTGGCGACCGCTTCCGCCGTCACGGTGGGCGTGCTCTCCGCCAGCCCCGAGTCCACCCTGCTCGCCCAGGACACGTCCGCCGACCTCGCCGGCGTCTCCCACGCACGGGAGACCGTCTCGCGCAGCGGCTCGCGCCTGGAGGAGGCGCAGCAGCTCCGGCTCAAGCCCAGCGTGCTGACGCAGCGTGCCGTGGCCGGAGCCGACGAGAAGCTCTGGACCACCACGCTCCTCAACCTGTGGTCCGACGCCGGCGACGACGCCACGGAGGTCGGCGAGCTCGAGGCGGGCAAGCACGTGCTCGTCACCGGCCGGAAGACCGCCGACCGGGTCGAGATCGTCTGGCAGGGCGAGTCCCGCTGGGTCACCGCCGGCTACCTCTCGGAGGACAAGCCCGCCGCCGCCACCGCCACCGCCACCGCCACCGCGGCCGGCAGCCTGTCGATGGCCCCGTGCCCGGACTCCAGTGTCGAGAACGGGCTGACCTCCAACGCCGTCTACGTCTACCGCTCGGTGTGCCACGCGTTCCCGCAGATCACGTCGTACGGCGGGTGGGACGCGCACGGTGAGCACGCCTCCGGCAAGGCGCTGGACATCATGACCAGCGACAAGGCGCTCGGCGACACGATCGCGGCGTACCTCCAGTCGCACGCCTCCGAGCTGCACCTCTACGACGTCATCTGGTGGGACCAGATCTGGACGCCGGTGCGGGCCTCCGAGGGCTGGCGTGCCTACGGCGACCACGGCTCGCCGACGGCGAACCACATGGACCACGTGCACGTCTCGACGTACTGACCCGGCCGACTGGCGGAGCGTGCGCCTAGGCTCTGGTCCGATGAGCCACGACCGGTACGACGACGCCGCGCGCGAGCGCCTCGTCGAGGAGCCCCCCAAGCGGGTCGACGCACCGGTGCGCACGCCGTTCGAGCGCGACCGCGCGCGGGTCGTGCACGCGGCGGCGTCGCGACGGCTGGCGGCCAAGACCCAGGTGATGGGGCCGCAGGCCGACGACTTCGTCCGGAACCGGCTCACCCACAGCCTCGAGGTCGCCCAGATCGCCCGGGACCTGTCCCGCGCGCTGGGCAGCCAGCCCGACATCGCGGAGACCGCCGCGCTCGCGCACGACCTCGGCCACCCGCCGTTCGGGCACAACGGCGAGCGGGTGCTGGCGGAGCTGGGTGAGGCGTGCGGCGGGTTCGAGGGCAACGCCCAGACGCTGCGGATCCTGACCCGCCTGGAGGCCAAGACCGACGGCGCCGGTCTCAACCTGACCCGCGCCACCCTCGACGCGTGCACCAAGTACCCGTGGCCCCGTTCCGAGGCCGAGGAGCCGCAGGGGGTGCACGCCGACGGGTCGCCGCGGTTCGTCGTGAAGTTCGGGGTGTACGACGACGACCGGCCGGTCTTCGACTGGATGCGCCGCGGCGCCGACGGCAGCCGCCAGTGCCTCGAGGCGCAGGTGATGGACCTCGCCGACGACGTGGCGTACTCGGTGCACGACGTCGAGGACGGCGTGGCCGCCGAGCGCGTCGACCTCACCGCGATCGACGAGGCGGCCGTCTGGCAGACGGTCCGCGACTGGTATCTCCCGGACGCCGGCGACGACGTGCTCGACAAGACCCTTGCCGGGCTCCGGAGCGTCGGCAGCTGGCCGCAGACGCCGTACGACGGGGGCCGGCGCTCGCTCGCCGCGCTCAAGAACCTCACCAGTGACCTCATCGGCCGGTTCTGCGGGGCGGTGCAGCACGCGACGTTCGCCGCGGGCGACGGCCCGTTCGTGCGGTACGCCGCCGATCTCGTCGTGCCCGAGGAGACCCGGCTCGAGATCGCCGTGCTCAAGGGCATCGCGGCCCACTACGTGATGCGTGCCGACGACCGCGTCGCGTTGATGGAGCGCCAGCGCGAGCTGCTCGCCGAGCTGGTCGCACTGCTCGCGCACCGCGGCCCGGACGCGATGGAGCGGCAGTTCGCCGACGACTGGTCGGTCGCCGCGGACGACGCGGACCGGCTGCGCGTCGTCGTCGACCAGGTCGCCTCCCTCACCGACCAGAGTGCGGTCGCGTGGCACGCCGCGCTGCGGGGGCCGGCATGAGCGACCCGCTGGTCTGGCTGCCGTTCGACCCCGCCGAGCTGGGGGACCCGCCCGCCGGCCTGCGCTACGAGGTGGTCGACCCGACCGAGCGGGTGCCCGACTCCGTCGGGGAGGTGCGGTTCTACGTGCCGCCGTACCAGGTCGGGGCGCGCGTGGCCGAGGTCCTGCCCCGGATGACGTCGCTCGAGGTCGTGCAGACGATGACCGCCGGCGTGGACAACCTCCGCGGCGCGATCCCGGACGGCGTGCTGCTGTGCAACGGCCGCGGCATCCACGACACCTCGACCGCCGAGCTCGCGGTGACCCTGGTCCTCGCGAGCCTGCGCGGGGTGCCCGGCTTCGTGCGCGACCAGGACCGGCACAGCTGGCGGACCGGCTGGCACCCCGCGCTCGCGGACAAGCGGGTCGTGATCGTCGGGTACGGCGCGGTCGGTGCGGCCGTCGAGCGGCGGCTGCTGGCGTTCGAGGTCGAGGTCGTGCGCGTCGCCCGCAGCGCCCGCGACGGCGTGCACGCGATCACCGAGCTGCCCGCCCTGCTGCCCGAGGCGGACGTCGTGGTGCTCGTCGTACCCCTCACCGAGGAGACGCGCGGCCTCGTGGACGCGCGGTTCCTCGGCGCCCTGAAGGACGGCGCGCTGCTGGTGAACGTCGCCCGCGGCGCGGTCGTCGACACGGCAGCGGTCGTCGATGCGCTCCACACCGGCCGCCTGCACTACGCGACGGACGTGGCCGAGGAGGAGCCGCTGCCCGAGGACCACCCGCTGTGGGACGCGCCGAACCTGCTCGTGTCGCCCCACGTCGGTGGCGCGAGCAGCGCGATGTGGCCCCGGGCGCACCGCCTGGTCCGCGACCAGCTGCGCCGCTACGCGGCCGGCGAGGACCTGGTGAACGTCATGTCCGGCTCCTACTGAGCGGAGACCTGCCAGCGGATCCGCTGTCGGTGGTGGAGCGAGCGACCGGCGTGTCGAGACCTGGACATAGACTCCGCGACGTGGCAGGACGGATCCGCGAGGAGGACATCGCGACGGTGCGCGAGAAGGCGCGCATCGACGACGTCATCGGGCAGTACGTCACGCTCCGCAACGCCGGCGGCGGCTCGCAGAAGGGGCTGTGCCCGTTCCACGACGAGAAGTCGCCGTCGTTCAACGTCAACCCGGCCCGGGGGTTCTTCCACTGCTTCGGCTGCGGTGAGGGCGGGGACGTCATCACGTTCCTGATCAAGATCGACGGCCTCAGCTTCGCCGAGGCGGTCGAGCGGCTGGCCGACAAGTACGGCGTCCAGCTCCGGCGCGAGGACGACACCTTCCCGACCGAGCGGCCCAAGGGCCCGTCGCGACGGCGGCTGCTCGAGGCGCACGAGGTCGCGCAGGAGTACTACGCCGAGCGGCTCGGCACGCCGGACGGGCTGGCCGGCCGGCAGTTCCTGGCGGAGCGCGGCTTCGACCAGGCCGCGGCGGAGACCTTCGGCATCGGGTTCGCCCCGAACGACGGCCGCGCCCTCAGCCAGCACCTGCGCGGCCGAGGCTTCAGCGTCGAGGAGATGACCGTGGGCGGCCTGATCGGCCCGTCGGGCTACGACCGCTTCCGCGGCCGGTTGCTCTGGCCGATCCGCGAGTCCAGCGGCGAGACGATCGGGTTCGGCGCCCGGAGGCTCTTCGAGGACGACCGAATCGAGGCGAAGTACCTCAACACCTCCGAGACGCCGATCTACAAGAAGAGCCACGTGCTCTACGGGATCGACCTCGCCCGGCGGGAGATCGGTCGCTCGTCGCGGGCGGTGATCGTCGAGGGCTACACCGACGTGATGGCCTGCCACCTCTCCGGGGTCGGCACGGCGGTCGCCACCTGCGGCACGGCGTTCGGCGACGACCACTCGCGGGTGCTGCGCCGGTTCCTCGGAGACGATCGAGTCACGAAGGGCGAGATCATCTTCACGTTCGACGGCGACGCGGCCGGGCAGCGAGCAGCGCTGAAGGCCTTCGGCGGCGACCAGAACTTCGTGTCCCAGACCTACGTCGCGGTGGAGCCGGACGGCTTGGACCCGTGCGACCTGCGGATCAAGAAGGGCGACGCCGCGGTCCGCGAGTTGGTGGCCCGGCGCGTGCCGCTCTACCGCTTCGTGCTCTCCAACGTCGTTCGCAACTACGACCTCGACCGGGCCGACGGTCGAGCGGACGCCCTCCGCGAAGGCGCCCTACTGGTGTCGAGCATCCGGGACAAGTCCAAAGTCGAGGCCTTCACTCGAGCGCTGGCCGGCCTGATCGGTCTCGACATCGACGATGTCCGGGACGAGGTACGCCGGGCAGCGAACCGCCGGCCCGGTCCGGACGTCCGCACGCCCGAGGCGACGCCGGCTCCGCGATCGAACGTCCCCGACCTGCACGACCCGCGCTTCTCGACCGAGCGGGAGACGCTGAAGCTGGTCATCCAGCATCCGATGACGATCGGCCGGCTCACGTCCGAGATCGGGGCGAATGACTTCACGCACCCGACGTACCGTGCTGTGTGGGAGCTGGTCGTCGCCGCCGGCGGCCCGGGCGCCGGCGTGGGCGACCCCGGCTGGGCGACGAAGCTCCGGGACGCCGCGGAGAACCCCGCCGTCTCGTCCGCGATCAGCGCTCTCGGGGTCGAGCCGCTGCTCATGGAGCCCGACGCGGCGTACGTGACCCAGCACCTGGTCCGGCTCCAGGAGCTCACCGCAGCCCGTCGCATCGGCGACATCAAGTCGAAGCTCCAGCGCACCAACCCGGTCGAGCACCCCGACGAGTTCAACCGGATGTTCGGCGAGCTCGCCGCCCTCGAGGCGCACCGCCGGGCGCTGCGGGACCGGCTCACGGGGCCGGCCTGATGGGGCTGCGCCGCCGGTCCCCGATCCGGGTGGAGCGAGGGGAGAAGCTGCTCGCCGACGCGGTCGCCGAGGAGGCGCACCTCGGCGGGACGCGCGACGCGCTCTACGTCGTACGCAACCTCGGCGCCTCCCTGGCCCTGGAGGAGACGCTGCGCATCCCGTGGGAGGACGTGCAGGCGGCCGACTGGGACGCCGAGACCGGCACGCTCCGGGTCAGCGAGGTCGGCACCTGGGGCGAGCAGCGCCCCGAGCACGTGTTCACGCTGGCCGAGCCGGGCCTGCTGCTGGAGCTGGTCCGCGAGCGGGTCACCGCCAGCGTCGTCCTCCAGCGGCACGTCCCGATCAACGGCCGCCGCGGACTCCGCGTGGTCGCCCGCCGGGCGCCGCACGGTGACCGCCCCATCAGCTGGATCTACGAGTTCGACGCCGGCATCGACCCCGACGACCCCGCCGTGCGCAAGGCCGCCGAGGAGGCCCTTGCGGCCGCCCGCGCCGAGGTGGGCATGCCCTGAAGGCGTGGTTTCGGGAGAGGTCGCCAAGGACCACGCTGCCGCGCCGGGCCGAGCCGAGTGCCTCGACCGACACGGCTGACCTCGATTTTTCCTGACGGACCCGGATTGCTAACCTGTGCGGGCTGCACCGATCCCCTGTAGCTCAACTGGCAGAGCATTCGGCTGTTAACCGGAGGGTTGTTGGTTCGAGTCCAACCGGGGGAGCAGAAGAACGGCCTGACCTGCGACGATCGAGTTCGCTGGTCAGGCCGTTCGACGTTGTCGTCCACGCGGTCGCTGGCCGCGCCCTCGGTGGTCGCTACGACGACCTGGCGGTCTTCTTCGCGACGCTCGCCTTCCTGGCCGTGGCCTTGGCCGTCTTGGCCGTCTTCCGCGCGGGCCGGGTCGACTTCTTGGCGCCGCCGGCCGACTTCTTCGCCGCCGTCTTCGCGGTCCGCGTCGCCGCGCCGGTGGCGCGGGCGGCCACGTCCACTCCGTCGGGCGGGAACCACACCATCCTCGTCGCCTTCATCTTCGCGGCCAGTGACGCGCCCCGCGCAGCCCACCGCCCCCGGTCTCCGACGCTCCGGACCGCGTCGGTGACGGGCTTGGCCCTCCCGAGAACTGGTTTGGCCTTCTCGGCAAGCGGTCGTGCCTTGTCGGTCACGGGCTTGGCCCGGTTCGTGAGGCCGCTGACCTGACTTCTGAGCTCCATCATTTCTTGGTTCTCCCTCCCCGACGTGAGCGCCCGGTCGGGCGCTTCCACTGCGACGCGGCGGCGGTGACCGCCGGCCGTCAGGGTCATCACCTCTGACGTGCCCGTTCGAGGACGGACTACTCCTGCTCGTCCTCTGCCACTGCCGGCCCGGGCATGCACGGCATGCTGCGGGCCGGCGTTCCCTCGGCGCGTGGTCGCTCCTCCGGTGGGTTCTCCGGAGGACCGGGAACCCACCGGAGGGAGGATCGGTGAGCCCCCGGGGCTCAGCGGTGCAGGAGTCCCGACTTCTTGTTGTTGCCGGTGATCGCCGAGGCGACCATGACCAGCACGGCCGCGCACGCGATGGCGACGATCCAGCGGACCCAGTCGACACCAGAGGTGCCGTTGCCGCCGAAGGCGGTGTAGATGTACCAGCCGATGACAACTCCGCCAATGCCGCACACGATCGTGAGCCACAGCGGGATGTTGTCCCTGTCGCCGGGGGCGACGAACTTTCCGAGCAGGCCGATGATGATGCCAGCGACGATGACGCCGATGATCTCCATGGCGATTCTCCCTCCCGGGCCGACGGGGTGTCGTCGGCCTCTCCTGTAGGGCTCTGTACCCGGCTCCGTCGAACGGAATGCGCGTTGGTAGTGGGGCCGAGGACTGGGGACGTGGCCGGTGGACCGGCGGCGGTCACGCGAGGTGCAGCTTGTGGCGCACCCTGTCCATCCGCGACCGGCGCCCAGGCACGGGTGTCTTCTCGCGCGCCGTGGTGGCGGCGTCGACGAGGACGTTCTTCGCGTTCTTGGCGCCGCCGCGGACGCCGGCGGTCGCCGACCCCATGGTCTCGGCCGCGCGCTTTGCGCCCTTGCGGCGCTTGGTCTTGGCCGACTTCCTCGCTGACTTCGCCGACGCCGAGCTGCGTTCCTGGATCCCCTTGACGGGGTGTCGTACCTCGCGAGGAACGACCAGCTGCCCAGCGGTCTGGAACAGCCTGCGGGACAGGAAGAGGATGGGGATCCCCAGGGGCAGCAGGATCAAGGTGACGCACAGCAGCGCCCCTACCAGGCCCAGCAGCCCTCCGAGTAGCCCGAGCAGACTTGCTGCGGTCCACCGCAACGCTCGCATGGTCTCCCCCTCACGCGGGTTCGGTGAGGTCGACGAGCCGCTTCATCATCGGCACGCTCGGAAACGCGTCGCCGCGGACCTTCTCCATGAGCACCGCCGCATACGCGGGCACGTCGTCGGGCAGCAGCAGCTCCTCGACGAGGTCCATCATCGTTCCCGAGGGGTAGGGGTCTGCAGCGATCTTCTCGAGCAGCAGGTCGACGAGCCGCGCCCGCGAATCCAGCCCGCCCTGGTTGCCGCCGTTGCCGCCACCGTTTCCACCGTTGTTCGCCATCGTGTCTCCCTCCACGTTCTTCCGCTCCCGATCGGATCTGATGACGTACCCGCTCGCCCTGAAAGGGATGCCCCCCAGATCACCCTGCCCGGCCGACGTGCGCTTCTCGGGTGGGCAGACGGGTACTGGTGAGTTGAGGATGCACAGCCGGGGTCCGGCGCCGCGGCTGGGCAGGGAGGAGCAGCAGGAGATGAGCGCCGACCTACCGACGGGGCGGCCCAGCGACCAGGAGCGGAGCCACGGGGCAATGGCCGGCGGCTCGGCGAACGACGGAGCCTGGAGGTCGCGCCCGTCGTTGACGGTGTGGAGCTACGACACTCCGCGCGCCGCCGCGGCCGGGACGTTGCGGTTCGGCGAGCTGGTGCGCAGCGGCTCCGTCTCTCCGATCGACGCAGTCACCGCGATGTGGGTGCCCGGGAGCCACCGCCCCTGGATCGGCCAGCTTCGGCAGACCGGCTCCCCCCGCTCCTCAGGGCCGCTCGGCGCCGCCCTCATCGGTCTGGCTCGGGTGCTGCTCGGCCCGGAGAGGCTCGACGACGAGTTCGCTCGCGTCGCTGACGCCCTTGCAGGGACGGGCGTGGATGTGGAGTTCCTGCAGAAGGCACGGTCGCTGACCGCGCCGCCTCGGTCGACGTTGATGGTGCTCTCCGCCGGCGTGGATCTTGACGTGGTGCGCCCTGTCGTCGAGCGAGGCTTGTCGCGCGGCGACGTCGTGCTGCTGCATGCTCTCCTTCGCGAGGACTCGTTGGAGGTGTTCCGCGAGGCGCTGAACGAAACCGGCCTGCGAGAGGGTGCAGATCGTTCAGGCGAGCCTGCGGGAGTGGCGGACGAGATGACAGCGAGGTTCGAACATGACCACCCCGACCAACCCTGACGCGCTGCCCGAGAACGACGAGCCGCTCTTCGACGAGGTCGTCGAGGAGCTCGGCTACAACCCCGCGCACCCCGAGGAAGCACCTGCCGACTCGACCGACGGCGGGGCCGAAGACCCTGATCCGTCTGGTACCTGAGCGCATGGGGCTGCGGGTCGACAACGCAGGTCACCCGTAGGGGTGCCCTCGACCTTTCGCGGTTTAGTGGCCTAGACCGCGGGTACCGCGATGGTCAGGGAGGAGTCGCGACGTGTTGCTCGGGAGGGGTGGCATCGCGGCTGTACTAGATGTCTGCCAATACGAAGATTGCTGCCGGTGTAGCCGGCGGATACCTGCTCGGCCGAACCAAGAAGATGCGCCTGGCCATGATGCTCGCCGGCGCGCTCGCCGGAAAACGACTGTCCACGCAACGCCAGGAGCTGTTGTCGCAGGGCCAGAAGCTGCTGTCGGGCAACCCGCAGTTCAAGGAGCTCCAGGGCCAGCTCACGGGGCGCCTGGCAGAGGTCGCCCGCGAAGCCGCGCTTGTTGCTGCCGCATCGCGTGTCGAATCGTTGACGAAGTCGCTGCAGTCGCGGAAGTCCGACGAGGACTCGGCTGAGGACGAGTACGACGACGAGTACCAGGACGACGAGTCCGAAGACGAGCCCGAAGACGAGTCCGAAGACGAGTACCAGGACGAGGACGAGGCTGACGACGAGGCTGACGACGAGCCCGACGACGAGCCCGACGACGAGGCTGACGACGAGTACGAGGACGAGGACGCGCCGGAGGACGAGGCAGACGACGAGGCCGACGACCAGCCGGAGGACGAGCAGGAGGAGCAGCCGGAGGACGAGGCCGACGAAGAGCCGGAGGACGAGGGCGAGGCCGAGCCGGACGACACGGTGGAAGAGCAGCCCCAGCGGCGTCGCCGCTTGTCCCGGTCGCCGCGCAAGGCTCCGGCGAAGAAGGCCGCCGCCAAGACGGCCCCGGCGAAGAAGGCGTCGTCGTCGAGCTCGACCGCGCGGAAGTCTGCGTCGAGCTCCACCGCCAAGAAGGCACCGGCGAAGAAGGCGTCCTCGTCGAGCTCGACCGCGAAGAAGTCAGCGTCGAGCTCCACCGCCAAGAAGGCGCCGGCGAAGAAGGCCGCCGCGAAGAAGACGTCCTCTTCCTCGGGCTCGCAGTCGGGTTCGACGACGAAGAAGGCCGCCGCCAAGAAGGCTCCGGCGAAGAAGACCACCGCGCGAAAGGCGCCGGCCAAGAAGGCGCCGGCCAAGAAGACCGCGTCGAAGCGGTCGACGGCGAAGAAGACCTCGAGCTCGCGGTCGGGGCGGTGATCGGGCATGGCTAGCAGTGGTGGCAGCGGCCGGCTGAAGTCGGCCTCCGGGGACCTGTTCTCGACTCTGAGCGAGAAGGCGCTGAGCACGGTCGGCGACAAGCTGACCGGGCTCACCGACAAGCTGGAGGACGTCGCAACCGGCAACCCGTCCGCGAAGGCAGCGCTGGGATCGGCGAAGTCGACAGCGAAGGGCGAGGGCCCGGTGAAGGGCGCCTTGAAGGGCGCGGCGTCGGCGGTGAAGGACAAGATCCCCGGTCTCGGTGGCGGCTCCAGCGGCTCGGGCGGTGGCTCCCCGAAGGCCACGAAGGCGACGAACATCATCGAGCAGGTCGATGTCGGCGCCCCCGTGCGTGTGGCGTACAACCAGTGGACCGAGTTCGGCGGGTTCCCGACCTTCATGAAGAAGGTCGAGAACGTCGACGCCGAGGAGGACAACAAGATCGAGTGGAAGGCCCAGATCTTCTGGTCGCACCGCAACTGGGAGGCGACCATCCTCGAGCAGGTTCCTGACGAGCGCATCGTGTGGCGCTCCAAGGGCGACAAGGGTCACGTCGACGGCGCGGTGACCTTCCACGAGCTCGGTCCGAACCTGACCCGGATCATTGTCGTGCTCGAGTACTACCCCCAGGGCTTGTTCGAACGGACCGGAAACCTGTGGCGTGCCCAGGGCCGGCGTGCCCGCGTCGAGCTCAAGCACTTCCAGCGTCACGTCATGACGCGCACCATCCTGGACCCCGACGAGGTCGAGGGCTGGCGCGGCACGATCGAGGACGGCGAGGTCGTCCAGAGCCACGAGGAAGCCCTCGAGGAAGAGCAGGCCGACCAGGACGAGCAGTCCGAAGGGGGCGACTCCGAGGAGTACGAGGACGAGCCCGAGGACGACTACGAGGACGAGTCCGACGAGGGGGCCGAGGAGGACGGCGAACCCGAGGACGAGTACTCGGAAGAGGAGTCCGAGGACGGCGAGGACGAACCCGAGGACGAGTACGCCGACGACGAGGCCGAGGACGAGTACGCGGACGACGAGGCCGAGGACGACCAGGGCAACGAGGACGAGGGAGCCGAGGACGACGAGGGCGCCGAGGACGAGTACGCGGACGAGGAGTACGCGGACGAGGAGGCCGACGACGAGGGCGCCGAGGACGAGGGAGCCGAGGACGAGGAGGCCGAGGACGACGAGGGCGCCGAGGACGAGCCCGAGGCCGAGGACGACTACGCCGACGACGAGGCGGAGGACGAGTACGAGGAGTCCGAGCCCGATGAGGGCGACGCGGAAGACGCGGAGGACGAGGGAGCGGAGCAGGACGAGGAAGAGGCCCCGAGGCCGCGCTCGCGCCGCAAGCGCGCGAGCTGACTGACCGAACCAAGGAGGCAACCCATGACCGTGCAGACCCAGCGCCGCAGTGGCGGCGGCTATCTCGAACGTCCCAAGCCCAGCGGACTCGCTGACGTCATCGAGATCATCCTCGACAAGGGCATTGTCATCGACGCCTACGTCCGGGTGTCGCTCGTGGGCATCGAGCTGTTGACGATCGACGCCCGCATCGTGATCGCGAGCGTCGACACCTACCTGCGGTTCGCCGAAGCGACCAACCGGCTCGACCTGTACGAACACGGCGGGAAGGACCTCAGCGAGATGGTCGGGGACCTCCAGCAGTCCGGCGCGTCCGGCAAGACCCAAGGAGCCGTCCAGGGTGTGAAGCGTGCCCTCGGTGTCGGCCACAGCGACGAGGACGAGGACGAGGACGACGACCGCGAGCGCCGTCCCGTGAAGAAGTCCGCGAGCCGCCGGCGGTCCGAGCAGCGGTGACCGTGACGGGACTCCGCCCAGACGCTTCGATGCCTCCCTCTGGGGACGGCGCGGACGAGGCCCTGTTCGTCTATGGCGTCGTCCGCGCCGGAACCGGCGGACCCGAACGTCGTGCCGACGGCTTGACCGGGATCCACGGGTCGACCGTGGACCTCATCGTCGGCGGTTCGGTGGCGGCCGCTGTGACGACGGTGGCACTCGAGGAGCCGCCCCGGCGGCGAGCCGACCTGCTCGCCTACCAGTCGGTCCTCGACGCCTTGCATCGCGCCGGGCCCGTCGCGCCCGTCCAGTTCGGTTCCGTGCTGTGGGACGCGGCCACGGTGGTGGAGGAGCTGCTGCTGCCCCAGGAAGACAGGTTCAACGCTGTCCTGGACCGTCTCGAGGGGAAGCAGCAGTACAACCTGCGCGCCAGCTTCGTCGAGGAATCCGTGCTCGCGGACCTGGTCGCCACTGACCCGGACGTGGCGGCGTTGCGCGAGCGGACGCGGGACCAGCCGGAGACGGCGACCTATCCCGAGCGTGTCCGACTCGGCGAGCTGGTCGCGCGAGCGCTGGAGGACCGCAGCGCTGACGAGGCCGAGGTGCTGTGGGCGGCTGTCGAGCCGCTCACGGCCGAGCACCGGGTCCGGACACCTCCGACGGCGCAGCAGGTCCTCGACGTGGCGCTCCTGGTCGAGGAGGACCGGGCCACGGAGCTGGTCGAGCGTCTGGAGGATCTCGCGGAAGCCGTCCACGAACGGATCCGGATGAGGCTCGTCGGTCCGCTCGCGCCGTACGACTTCGTGGACGAGGGCTCGGGATGGGTCTGATCACCGGTCTGCTCGGCCTTCCGCTCGCGCCGGTGCGCGGGACGGTGTGGGTGGCAGACCAGATCTTGAAGCAGGCGGAGGACGCCTACTACGACCCGGCTGCCATTCGCAGCGAGCTCGAGGACGTGGACCGCTTGCGCGCGGAAGGACGCATCGACGACGAGACTGCGGAAGCGCTGGAGGACGAACTCATCGAGCGGCTGATGATCGGTCAGGAGAGGAGCGACGGCCATGGCTGAGACCACGCCTGAGGCGACGCCCCGCAAGACGGCGGAGAAGACCACCAGGAAGACCGGTGCCAGGAAGACAACCGCGAAGAAGGCGGGGGCGACGAAGGCGGCGGCGAAGAAGACGCCGGCGAAGAAGGCGACCGCCCGCGACCCGGCAACGAAGCGGGCGCCGGCCAAGAAGCCCGCCGGGGAGGGTGCGAGGAAACAGCCCTCGACGGCTGCCCGCAGCTCACGGGACGGCTCGTCCTCGCGGGCACCGTCCGAGCAGCGGACGGGCCGCGAGCCCGAGGACACCACGGACAACGGGGACAACGGCGGCAGCGGGGGCCGCCGAGGCCCCTCGAGCGGCGGACGGGCCGCGGTTCTCGCGGCCCAGCAGCTGGTCGACCTCACCGGCAAGGACTTCGAGGGCATCGTCGGGATCTCGAAGACCGACGACGGGTGGACCGCTCAGGTCGAGATCCTCGAGATGCGACGCATCCCGGACACGACTGACGTGCTTGCCGTCTACGAGGTCGCTGTCGACCAGGACGGCGACCTGCTGGGGTACAGGCGCACTGACCGGTACACCCGCGGGAGCGCTGGAGAGGATCGCCGATGACCGAGCAGCAGACCGGCGACGTGCCCAGCGCCCGCCCGTACTACCAGCCTCCGAGCCTGACCGGCCGGCCTCAGCCGGCGAACCTGGCCGACATCCTCGAACGTGTCCTCGACAAGGGCATCATCATCGCCGGCGACATCCGGGTGAACCTCCTCGACATCGAGCTGCTCACCATCAAGCTGCGCCTCCTGGTGGTCTCGGTCGACAAGGCCGAGGAGATGGGCATCGACTGGTGGAAGCATGATCCGATGCTGACCGTGCGCGAGCGCGGCCTGGACGAGGAGAACCGGGAGCTGCGCGAACGACTTGCCCAGCTCGAAGGCACCCCCGACGACGAGGAGGGGGGCCAGGACGAGGGCGACGGCAGTGCCCGGGGTCGGCAGTCTGCTGGTTCGCGGTCGAGAGGCGACGCGTGAGCGACATGCCCCCAGCACCGACGTCCGCGGACGGGCCCGAACCGTCGGTCCCGGTGTCCGACACCGCCACGAACTCCGCCACGAACCCCGCCACCGACACCGTGACCGA
The DNA here is from genome assembly GCF_000620645.1 of Nocardioides sp. URHA0032. Lineage (GTDB taxonomy): Bacteria > Actinomycetota > Actinomycetes > Propionibacteriales > Nocardioidaceae > Nocardioides. The sequence continues at coordinate 223,057 of NZ_JIAV01000021.1, forward strand.
CAGCTCGACGGGTCAAGGCTCCGAGCAGGGCACCGGCCGCTACCTGTACGCGGTGTGCCGACGGCTGCCCCCGGGAGCTCTCCAGGGCGTCCACGGACTTTCCGGTGAACCGCTGGAACTGGTCGAGCACGGCGACCTCGTGGCCGTCGTGTCGACGGTGCCCTTGGCGTCGTTCGGCGAGGACGCGTTGCGCCGCAACCTCGAGGACCTGTCCTGGCTCGAGTCCGTGGTGCGCGGTCACGACGACGTCGTCCAGGCTGTCGCCGCGCACGGACCGGTCGCGCCGATGCGGCTGGCCACGATCTGCTTCGATGACGACGCGGTCCGGGCCCGGCTACGGCAATGGGCCGTCGACCTCGGCTACGTCCTCGACCGGGTCACCGGTTCCGCGGAGTGGAGCGTGAAACTGCTCGAGCTCGCGCCGCAGGCCGAAGCACTCGAGGAGGCGGAGGCGCCGGCGAGCGGCGCGGAGTACCTGCGCCGCCGCAAGGCCGCGGTCGAACAGCGCGCAGCATCATCCGCGTCAGCCGCTGACGTCGCCGACGACATCCACGCCACGTTGGCTTGTCGCGCGAAGGCAAGCCGGCAGCTACCCCCGCAGGACCCCCGGCTCTCGGGGCTGAGCGGCACGATGGTCCTCAACGCCGCCTACCTGGTACCCGACGTCGACGCAGCCGAGTTCACTGCCGCGCTCGATGAGCTCCGCGGCCGCTACCCGAGCCTGCTCATCGACGCCCGCGGTCCGTGGCCGCCGTACTCGTTCGCCATGCTGGGGCAGCCATGACGACGCTGTCGGCACGGAGCGAGGTCGTCGCCGGGGGCCCGGGGGAGGTGCCCGCCGGCTCGTCCGATCGGCGACCCACCCGAAACCTCGCGCCGGTCGCGCTGGTCGACCTGCTCGACCGGCTGCTCGGCGCGGGGGTGTTCGTGGCCGGCGATGTCGTCATCTCGCTGGCCGGCGTCGACCTGGTGGAGGTTCGCCTCCATCTCCTCGTCAGCTCGGTGCGCGCGGAGATGGCCGAGACCCGGAGGCCGGTCCCGTGAGCGAGTGGCCGTTCGACGACCTGCCGTCCCTCGGGGGCGGTCGCCGGCCCGCTATGCAGGCACCCGACGGGCCTCGGACACTGCTGTCCCAACGCCTGGAGACCGACGCCGAGGCCGTCGAGCGTGACCTGATGAAGCTGGTGCTGACCATCATCGAGCTGGTGCGGCAGCTGATGGAGAAGCAGGCCCTGCGCCGCGTCGACGAGGGCGACCTGACCGACGAGCAGGTCGAGGGGCTCGGCAACGGGCTGATGCACCTCGAGCAGGCGATGGAAGATCTCAAGAGGCGCTACGGGCTGACCGCGGACGACCTGAACATCGACCTCGGCCCCCTGGGGACGCTGCTGCCCGAGTAGCCATGCCCTCGACGCTCCTCGCGGTAAGCAGCGTGCGGAAAACAGCTGCGAGCCGAGCACAGGGCCCCTCGTCCCCTCCCTCCGGACACGAGGGCCCCGTACCCGACGTGGATGTCCTCATCCGAGACGCAGCACGCCCAGAATCTGGTTGAGGAGGTTCGACAGCCGGCCCAGCACGCCGCCGAGGCCGCCGTCGAGCAGCCCGGTGACCGCGCAGAGCAGGTTGCCGAGGAGGTTGCCTGCTCCACTCTGCGCGACGATGTTGAGCACGACGCGGTCGAGGTGGACCTGGAGTCCGAGGAGGTCGAGGTCGAGAGGGGCGAGGACCAGGTGGAGGATGTCGCAGGTGACCTGTGCGCCGGCGGTGCGGGCGTGGACCGGGGTCCCGTTGATGGTCTTGACCCGGACCGTCTTCATCATGGCGAACGTGGTGCGGTCGCCGTTGCGTTCGTGAACGACACCTTGGACAAGACCGCGGACGAAGACCTTGCCGTCCTTCTTGAGGAAGTGGAGCGGTACGAACGATCCCGTGACCTTCCGGTTGTCGCCGGTGGTGCCGATGATGCGTGAGTTGAGGTCGCCGCGATGGGTGTGGGCGACGGGCCGCTCAGCTGGCTGGGCCGGCCTACTGGCCGTGGAGACGTCCTGGAGCGAGAAGATGCACAGGGTCATCGCGACGAGGACAGCTACTGCCCTGAGGATGGACGTGCGACAGCGATTCATTTTCTTTCCCTCCCGAAGGTAAAAGATTCCAAATGCCTCCCATGGCGGAATACTTGTCGCGAAGCGCCACCGGCGTTAGACGAGGTGCGGCAAAAAAAGCGGCATTGCACTAAAACCACCCTCTCGGGTGAGATCGGTTTTCGCCGAGTTCGCGACCACTGGCCTTCGCGGACCTCTGCCCGCTCACCCGAGCGACGCTCGGCACCAGGTCGGAGGCGCGCGGCGTGCGGTCGTGGGACCACGTGGTCCCGGAGTTGGTGGAACGGTACGGAAGGGGTACCTACTCCTGGCTGGCTGTCGCGCCACGGAGCGGCAGCCAGTCCTGTGGATCCAGCACCGCGTGTCCAGGGTGGCGCAGCGCCGACGGTCCTCGCCCCGGTCCGCCGGGACCCATCCGCGTCGCGCCGATCTAACACCACGTGTTTACGCTGTAAAAACGGTTTCGTCTACCGCGTAGTTCACCGGGTGCCGAGTGATATCTCAGTCGCCACCCGAAAGGGAAGTCCATGGACATCGCGCGCGTCCCTCAGGAGCGCCTCGATCGGGAGCCCGCCGGTCTTCTGCACGTGGTCGAGGACCTCGGCTATGAGTTCCGAGCGCCGCTACTCGCCCCAGCCCATCGGGAACACCTCGAACTGCGCCGCGAACGCGACGCCCATCCGCTGACCCGCCTGACGGCCGAAGCCCTCGAGGAACTCGCGGGGGTCGAAGTGCTCCCAGCCGAGGCCGTCGATGTAGGCACGGTGCGCCTCCAGCGACTCCACGCCGAGGTCGAAGGTGTCGGTGGTGTCCACGCCGTACCTGCTGTCGGGGGAGCCGGTCGCCCAGACGGCACGCACGCCGCCCCAGGGCTCGAGCCCGTCGACCAGCTGCTCGTTGAAGACCCAGCGGTTGCCCGCGTCACGCACGGCGTCGACGACGGCCCGCCCCGTGGCGATGTGGTCGGCCTGATTGAGATTCACCCCGCCCCAGGTGTCGCGGAAGTTGCCGGTGATCACGATCTCCGGCCGGAACCGGCGGACGACGTGCGTGATCTGCCGGCGCAGAGGCACGCCGTACTCCAGGATCCCGTCGGGCTGGTGCAGGAACTCCACGTGCGGGACGCCGACGATGCGCGCCGACTCGACCTGCTCGGCTTCGCGGACGACGCGGCACTCGTCCGGCGGCAGCGCGTCGATGCCCGCTTCTCCGCTGGTCACCATGCAGTAGGTGACCTCCTTGCCCTGTCCGGTCCAACGGGCGATCGCCGCGGCGGCGCCGAACTCCATGTCATCGGGGTGCGCGACGACGCACAACGCGCGCTCCCAGTCCTCGGGCAACGGCTCCAGCGGCACGATCTCCATGGGTCGAGCATGACAGCGCCCGGCGTGAGTACGGGAGGGCTCGGGTACGGCGGGACCATGAGCTATCGCCTGAGTCGCCTCATGTCCGCCGCCTCTGCCGCGTACGGCGGCTACGCCCTGACCCAGCCCGCCCACCTGTGGCAGGCGCTGCGGGCCGACCGCAAGGACCGGCAGGGCCTCGAGCTGCTCGCGACGACGTACGGCGCCCGCGACCTCGCGGTCAGCGCGGCCGGTGTCCTCGGGAGGCGGCCGGACACGGTGCGCACCGCGATGCTGCTGCGGATCGCGATGGACCTCGGCGACTGCGCGCTGCTGTCCTTCCGGACCCACGACCCCGCCGTGCGCCGCAAGGTCGCGGCGGTCACGCTCGGCTGGGCCGGGCTGAATGCGCTTGCCCTGACCGTCGACACCCTGCGCGACGGTGGGTGAGGTCCGGGTCGGCATCTCCGGCTGGACCTACGACGGCTGGCGCGGAGACTTCTACCCGCGCGGGCTACCCCGGAAGCGGGAGCTCGCGTACGCCGCGGAGCGCCTGGACTCCGTCGAGATCAACGGCTCCTTCTACTCCCTGCAACGCCCGACGTCGTACCAGACTTGGCGTGAGCAGACGCCGGACGACTTCGTGTTCGCGGTCAAGGGCGGCCGGTTCATCACGCACATGAAGCGGCTGCGCGACGTCGAGACCCCGCTGGCGAACTTCTTCGGCTCCGGCGTGCTCGCCCTCGGTGCCAAGCTCGGGCCGGTGCTCTGGCAGCTGCCCGAGCGGCTCGAGTACGACGCGGAGCTGCTCGGCGCGTTCTTCGACCTCCTGCCGCGCACCGTGGGGGCGGCCGCCGCGCTCGGCCGCGAGCACGATGCGAAGCTGAAGCCCGATCGTGCGCTCACGACCGCGCCCCGCGGGCTCGCGGGCCACCGGATCCGGCACGCGCTGGAGTTCCGCAGTGCGTCGTTCTGCACCGAGGAGGCGTTCGCGCTGCTGCGGGAGCACGACATCGGCTGCGTGGTCGCCGACACCGCCGGCCGGTGGCCGCTCGCCGAGGCGGTCACCAGCGACCTGGTCTACGTCCGCCTGCACGGCGACCAGGAGCTCTACGCCAGCGGCTACTCCGACGCAGCCCTCGACCGTTGGGCCGAGAAGTGCCGCTCCTGGTCGGAGCAGGCCGACGTCGTCGTCTACTTCGACAACGACGCCAAGGGGTATGCCCCGCACGACGCGGTGCGGCTCCGGGAGCGACTCACGCACTAGGCTGCCGACCCCACGGGGCGGTAGCTCAGTCGGTCAGAGCAGAGGACTCATAATCCTGTGAAGATACTAGCGATTCACGCTCAAAATGAGGAGGGACGTTAGCCCAAACGTTAGCCATTAGATTCTTGGGGTGGTAGCTCAGTCGGTTAGAGCAGACGACTCATAATCGTCCGGTCACGGGTTCGAGCCCCGTCCACCCCACTCTCGGGTCGCCGATCCGCTGCCGCCGGCCCATGTAACAACTTCGCATCGCTTCACGCATTCACTAGACGGGGTGTCGCGCCACCCTGAATGGTTCCCCCTTGCCGCACCTCGCGGCCAAGTCCACTGAAGGGGGACATCATGAAGCGCAACACGAAGATCGGTCTCACGGTCGCCAGCATCGCTACGGCCCTGGTTGTGACGGGCGGTACTGGCGCGGTCGCCGGGCAGCTCATCACCTCGCACCAGATCAAGGACGGCACGATCCGGACGGTCGACCTGTCTGACGGTGTGCAGAACAAGCTCGACAAGACGGGGGAGCGGGGTCCGCAGGGCGAGCCGGGCGAGACTGGTCCGGCTGGCGCGACTGGTCCCGCGGGTCCGGTTGGTCCGAAGGGTGCCGACTCGACGGTTCCGGGTCCGGCGGGTGCGCAGGGTCCGGCTGGTCCCAGTGGCGCTCCCGGTGCGAACGGTGCGAACGGCACCAACGGTCGCGACGGGCTCGAGGGTGCGGTCTACCGTTCGCTGACGTACAGCAATGGTGGCGGCGGTTCGGCCACGGTCGCGTGTGACGACGACCCGGCTGTCTCGCAGACGTTCACGGCGATCGCGGGCGGTGTGCAGGGCGGCACGGTGGAGACGCAGGATGACGGCTTCGTGGTCAACTCGTCGTTCCCTGGCCGCATGGATTGGGACACGGGTCTTCCGAAGGCTGACCGGCTCGATGGCTGGATCATCCTCGGCAATGGCGAGTACACGTCGACGCTGACGGTGTGGGCGCTGTGTGTGCCGACCGCGAGCATCCCGGTCGACGCGGATGTGCTCGACAACTGAGCCCCCTTCAAAGGGAACCGGACGCCCCCGCAGACTCCCAAGCTCTGCGGGGGCGTTCGGCTGTCTCAGCGCTTGTCGAGCTGGTTGATGTAGTCGCGCAGGAAGCGGCGGATGGCGGTGGAGAGGTCTTCGCCTCGGTCGGCTGCCTCGTGTAGCGCCGCGTCCCAGAGTTCGTCGTCGATGCGGATGGCGTGGCGCTTGGTGCCCTTCCCTGGCATGTGGCGAGTGTGGAGCCCGGTGTCGCGCCACCCGTCTGTCGGCGTCTGGGTTACCGAGTTCGGGGCATAGCGAAAAGCCCCCAGCCGTCACCCGAAGGTGAAGGCTGGGGGCTTCAATGGGCCGACTTCAGGTCAGACGGCAGTACCCATCGCGTCGCGCCACACGGTGCCGTCGCTGTAGATCGGCTTGGACAGCGTCGTGTCGTAGATGCACGCGCCGACCCCGGAGGTTGACGCGGAGGGTCGCAGGGCAGTGGTGAACGCGCCAGTGCGGACGACGCCGGTCGCCTTGATGTTGCCGACGACGTCGAGCGGTTCGGTCGGTGCATTCTTGCCGACGCCGAGCTTGCCCATGACGTAGTTCAGGTCGGAGGCGCCATCGGAGGCGATGCCGTAGCCGGTGGTCACGCCGGTGACCTTCTTGGCTGCGACCTTCACCCCGTAGGCGGCCGTGATCGCGGAGCCGGCCGCGACCGTGGAGGCGGTGGAGTTGAAGTCGACAAGGGTTCCGACCGTGGCGGTGCCGTTGACTCGCACCTGGGAGAGAATCCCCGAGAGCGTGGTGACCGCGACCGTGCCACCTGTGCGGGCCGACGCTTGGATGGCGGTCAGGGTGCCGATCGTGCCGGACCCGGACTTGTTCGCGAGGCCGTTGAGCCCGGTGAGGGAGGACACGTTGTTGGTGCCGATGTCGGTGGCGTTGAACTGGACCGCTTGGACGTTCCCGGCTGCGGGCGCGATGCCTGACGCCTGGAATGAGTTGAGGATGATGTTCGTCGTCAGGTCGGTGGCGTAGGTGCTCAGGGCGGTGCCGATGGAGCCGGCAGCCAAACCGGGGGGACCGATGTAGACGGAGCCGGTGTCGCTGACGGTGACGGGGACCGGCGAGTCCTGTAGCAGCGTGCCGGTCGTGCCGTCGAAGCGCGCCAGGGCGTTGTCGGTGGAGCTAGCGGGGCCGGTGACTGCTCCGACCGGGGAGGTTCCGGCGGGTCCGGTGGCCCCGGTAGCCCCGGTGTCACCCTTGGGTCCGGTCGGCCCAACGGGACCTGCGGGTCCGGGTTCACCCGCGGCGCCAGTGTCGCCCTTCGGTCCCGCGGGTCCGATCAGCCCAACCTCGGCGACCGTGACGACAACCTCGGGGGCGGGCTCGATGGTGACGACGACTTCGGGCAGTGGCGGCTCGACGACGACCTGGACTTCACTCATCTGTGGCCGCCGTGGTGGTGGGCGCGATGGTCAGGGTTCCGTGCAGCACCCGCAGACCGAGCGCGTCGGTGGCGCCCGTGTCGGTGACGAGGATGTCGTAGTTGCCGCCGACGAGGGTGCGTGTGTCGGCTCCGGTCAGCGTCAGGTCGATGACGATGTCGTTGCCGTCGAAGCTCGCTGCCAGGAAGGGTCGGAGGTCGGCCTTGAGCGGAGAGGTGATCTGGCGTCCGGCGCGAACCTGTGAGCGGACCTCGAAGTCAGCGAGGTTCGCCCACAGGTTCTTGCCGTCGGTGATGCGGATTCGGCGGGAGTAGGGAACCCCGGCTTGCACGTCGAGGGGGGTGGGGTCGGCCATGCCGGGGCTCCTTGGTGTCGTTGGCTTACGTCGCGCTGAGTTAGAGCAGGGGCTTAACTGCCCGCGCCACCCGTCGCCGCCGAAGCGTCCTCGACCTGAGCGGCGGCGAATGTCGGCGTGGGCACGTAGCCGATCGGGGGCTCACCGGACAGGGCGCGCTCGTACTCGGTGAGCGAGATCCACTTGCGCGTCAGGCAGGTGTCGAGCGTCGCGACGGTGACGACCGGGTCGTTCTCGTAGAAGCGGCACAGGTAGCGGAACCCGAGAGCAGTGGCCATGTCACATTCCCATCAGTAGGTCGAGCATTTCAACGGTCAGGTCGGTGAGTTCGTCGACCTGGGCTTGGATGAGTGACGCCGCGCTGGGTGTCGGGTGGGGGGTGTGTGCGTCGACCGCGGCTTGGAGGGTGGCCTCGTCGATGTCGGCGGTGACGGTGGTTTCGGTGTCGCCGATCGCGACGGTGATGCTCGCGACGCCGAGCTCGGCGGTGAGCTGTGGGGGGTCGATGGGCCGGGGGGTGGTGACCGTGCTCATCAGGCGCTCCAAACTTCGATAAGTGCTTGGCCTTCGGCGGTGGTGCCGGTGCCGCCGTAGGAGGTGGTGGTGGTGGCGGTGGAGGCGTTGGCGTGCATCCACCTGTAGGTGACCGACGCCCCTGGGGTGAGGCCGGTGATCTTGACCCGGTGGACGACGCGGGCGGCGGTGACGGCCGCAGCGACCCTGCCTGTCGACGCAGCGACCACAGTGCCGGCGATTCCGACACCCCACATGGCGGGATTGCTGCTGGTCGTGGTCACTGCGCGGGCACTCAGGGACACGATGACGGCGCCGGATGCGGGGACGGTGAAGGTGATGCTCAGGTTGGTGGCGTCGACGTCGGCGTAGGTGGTCGTGGCGTTGGTGACGTTGGTGGCCGAGGCCGGGTTGTAGGCGGTGGACGCGAGGAGTTCTGTGGCGCCGCCCGCTGGAGTGGCGAGGGTGCCGTCGTCGCGGACGAACTTGGTGCCGTCCGGGGTGCCGGTGGCGAGACGGGCGACGGGCAGCACGCCGCCAGTACCGAGGAGCGGGATGTCGCCGGACGCGGTGCCGGTTCTGAGCCCGGAGTCCTTGATGATCTTGCCAGTGGTGCCGTTGAACGCAACGAGCCTGTTGTTGACCGCTGTCGCAGGACCCGTGACGTCGCCGACTCCCGACCCGTCCGCACCATTGACCACCGTGAATGTGGAGGTGGTGGCGTCGGTGTAGGTGATCGTGTACGTGTCGGTCGTGCCCGCTGCCCCAGTGCCACTGGTGCGAGCAATCGAGGTGATGCCACGCCCGGCCGAGCCGTTGGACCCGTTGGACCCGTTGGACCCGTTGGACCCGTTGGACCCATTGTGGATCGTGAACGTGGACGAGGTTCCGTCTGAGAATGTCACGGTGTAGGTGTCGTCTGTGCCAGGTGCGCCCGTGCCCGAGGTGCGCGCGATCGAGTTGACGCTGCGACCCGGCGGACCAGTCGGCCCCTCCTTGAGCCACAGACTCTTGACGAGCCCCGGAGCAGAGACCTGCACGACCGCCGAGGGGTTGACGACGCGAACGACGGCGCCCGGTGACAGATCAACCACGGCGCGACACCGTCCCGATGGCCCACGTCTGGTCGGTGGTGCCGTTGACGTACTTGAGCTGGATCGGCGTCTTGTCGTCGACCGTGTCCGCGACTGCCTTGTCGACGGCGAACACGGCGTCAGTGCCGGCGATTGTTGCCGCCCATGTGGTCGATGCGGTGACCAGTGACAGGGTCGTCCCGGTGGGCCAGGCGCTGTCGAGTCGCAGGGTGCAGGAGAAGTCGGCCCCCGTGGTGAGGATGACCCTCAGCGTCTCCGGCGCCAGCCCAAGGTTGATGCCTTCGTTCGCCATGTGGTCCTCCTAGGTTGCGTCGCGCACGACGCGGCAGATGTGCCGTTCAGCGAGCGGCTTGAGGATGTGGCCGTCGAACCAGTACGCGCCGAGAATCAGCAGCGCCCGGAAGACGTACTTGCCGCCGGGGATCAGTTCGACTAGCCAGCGGATGACGCTGCACAGCGTCGAGTTGTCCTTGCGGCGGTCGCAGAGAAGGTCGTAGGTGAGCAGGCCCCCGAGTGCGCTACCCCAGATGGTGGCCGCGCGGCGCATGGCTCAGGCGGCAGGCTTGTTCGGCACCGCGTAGACGATGCCGAGGCCGACGAGACCGGCGAGCATGATGCCGAGCACCTCGGAGGGCGCGAGGCCGTCATCGACGACCGGGATGGCGAACGAGACTGCGGCGATGATGCCGCTGAGGATGGACTTGGCGTACTGCATGGCGGTGCTCCTTGTCTAGCGGTGCTTGCGTGGCGCGTCTAGCGATGCTTGAATGAGTCCATGACAACGATGCCGATCAGGAAGTACGCCGAGCGCCATGGACTCTCGGCCGACTCCATTGCCGAGTCGCTGAGTGATGAGCGCGGCGCCGACATCGGCCCCGACGACGAGGCTGTGATCGCCGATCTCGACGACTTCCGCGAGTCGGTGTACGCGAGCGCCATCGCGGAGTTGCAGGACGCCGCCGAGGGTGTGGACGATGCGCGCGATGACCTCGACGCCGCCGAGCGAAACCTGCGACGGTCGGTGCAAGAGGCGCTGGAGGACGGCCTGCCCGCCACGCGCGTCGCACAGGTGCTCGGCGTCAGTCGGGCGCGGGTCTACCAGATCAGGGACGGGAAGCGGTGATCGACCAGCGGATGAGGACGGGCTTGTGGTCGAAGCCCTTGACCGGACGCATAACGCCGGTCGTCGCGACACCGAGTCCGCGGTAGAAGAACCACGAGACGAGGCGCTTGCCGAGGTCGCCACCATCGGGGATCGGGGTCGCGCAGTGCAGGCCGAGAGCAGCAGAGACGACGCCGCGCCAGTGGGCACGGTGCACGTCCACGTTGAAGTCGCCGCAGATGATCTCGGCCGCGTTCTTGTGGTCCGCTCGGAATCGACGCGATCGCCGGCCCATGCCGGCCAGCGACGTGACCCAGGCGCGTCCCTGTTCGAGCACCCGCGTGGTCGTCTTGCGGAACCCGTCGCCAGCCTGAATGTGCGCCGGAGTGTGCGGGACGCGGACCATAGCGATGCGGCCGGTGACGATGTGTCGCAGCGGCATGGAGGTCAGCGGAGTCCGGGCGTCGTGGTTGCCGCCCCGGAAGAACCGTGTGCCGATTCGGGTGGCGTACCCAGCGCCGCGCCATGCGGGCTCGAACGTGTCGGTTGCCCACGCGACGACGCACTCACCGGAGCCGCGGAAGTAGTCCCAGCCGTCAGCCTTGAGCGCGCCGTCGAACTTGCCGGAGCCGTACTCGGTGGCGGTGATGAGCTTGACGCCGCGGGTTGAGCGGAAGTCGTCCCATGCTGCACGCGCCTCTGCGGGGGTCGCGTCGAAGCGGCCCGAGGCGTGGATGTGGACGAACTGGTGGCTCACGTCGACCGCTTGCCGATCCGCGTAGCCCATGCCCGCAACCGAGCCGACCAGCCGGGATGGCCAGCGTCGGCCGCATCCCGAGCCTGCCTCTTGACGACCGCGGCCTTCTGGTCCGGGGTCAGCGGCTCGGGCTTCGGCGGCTTCGGTGCGAACGGCTCGGGGATCAGCCAGCCGTCGCAGGTGTCGGACCAGCCGAGGTACGTGAGTCCCCATGCGCGCTCGGGCCAGTCGAGCGGCACGGTGGCGACCCTGCCGGAGCCGTTCGCGTCGGTGGACCGGATCATGCCGCCGCCGAGTGACACGGCGCGGTGTCCGTTGTCAGCCGATCCGCCACCGTAGGACACGGGGACGCCAGCGGGAGGCTTGCGGTCGCCGGGGTGACGGTACTTCGCGGGCTCGGACTTCCAGCCGTCCTCAGCATCGCTCGCGCCATCTCCGTCGAAGTCACCAGCGGACGGGGCGCCGAAGATGGTCCGCGTCCAGAGCTGGCAGGTGTTCGGCGCGTTCGTCTTGCTGGCGAGTGCGCGGGCGACTGCCTGGGCGCGGTCGTAGGGCGTGGTGGGGATGGACATGCGCGGACCTCGTTTCGTGGCGGGGATCGCTAGCGTTACGTGGCGATGTGCGCTAGGATTCAGACATGACGACTACGGAGCACAAGACCGAGTTGGACCAGATGCCCCCGGGCCGGTTGACCGCCCAGACCATCGGCATCGAGCCTGGCCCCAACTTCGAGCTGCCTGTCATGGCGCTCGACTCACTGCCCGCCGAGGAGGCGCAAGATGTCTGACCCCAACTCCGAGTTCTTCAACGAGGACGAGAAGCACGCGCTCCGCATGGGAGCGCTCGCATGGTCCGGAGGGCGAGGTGTCGAGCACGAGTTGTACGACGTGGCCGAGCGCATCGTGAAGGCCAAACTCGCTGCTCGCCCCGTTCGGCGCGTCTGCGCAACGTGCGGGACCGAGTGGGTGGCCGATGTTCAGTCCTGCCCCACCTGCCCGGAGGTGAGCACTCCGCCCGGAGCGACTAATGGCGAGTGACGCTACGATTCGCCGCGTGGCCCGACCGCGCGGAGAAGTGACCGTTGAGCAGGCTCGGCGCTTGGAGCGAGCAAACGAGAAGCGATGGGCCGCCGACGTTGCCTACCGTGCCGTGGTGGTCGAGGTGCTCGCTGAGGGCGCATCGTTCGCCGAGGTGAGCAAGGCGACCGGCCTCAGTACGAACACGTTGCAGCGATGGAAGCGGGAAGCCAATGAGCGCTGAGCACACGGCCGAGGGTGACTACATCCGCCACGCCTGCGGTTGTATCAACTGCGACGCCCGCTGCGAGTGCGAGGGGGCCTGCGCTGCTGCGCGTCCGACCAAGGTTCACATCCACAACGACGAGTTCGAGGCTCTTATTAAGGCCGTGCTGCTCGACTGCGGCGAGCCTCTGTTCGCCATCGACGAGACGGTCTCCGCCGTCGGGCGGATCATCGCCGCTCGAGAGCTAGCGGCGCTCAACAAGGGGTGGGGACTCGGGTTCAAGCACGCGCGGGAGGCTCTGCGCACTCCGCCCGGACTACCGTGACGAGTGGCGGGTGGCGGATCTAGGTGGCGTCGAGCGAGGTGAGCGCGGCCTGCACCTCAAGCGGCGCGGCAGGCGGATGACCACCCAGCCGGATCACCTCGTCGCGCAGTTGCAGCGCCCACCCGATCAGCGACGACATGAGCGACGCCTGAGCCTTGTTCTTCTCCTGCGCCTGCGTCAGATCGCGCTCAAGATCCTTGACCCGGTCCTCAAGCCTTTCGATGCGGCGACCCTGCTCGTCCGACCACGCCTCCCAACGTTCGGACAGCAGCGCGTCCACCTCGGCCTTGTCCCGCTGCGACCCGAGAGCCTTCGTCAACAGCAGGGTCAAGATCGCCGATGCTGGGCCAGCGATCAACGCGACCGCCACAGACTCGTTCATGCGCCGTCTCCAAGCGTGTAGTCGTAGTACGAGCGGCGCATCACCGCGACGGTGGCCGTCACTGGAGGACCGCCGGAGGAACCTTGAAGGTCTGCAACTTCGTCGTCGGGACCACCTGCACCGCCCTCGCCACCTGCGCCGTGAGCTGGGCACTGTCGGCGAGATTGCGGACCGCGAGATTCAGCGGCGCGATCGTCACCTCAGCCGGGTTCTCGGTGTCGTACTCGACCTCGCCGAGCACCACATCCAGGCCGAGCTCGTTGCGGAGGCCGCCGAGACTGTTCGGCACGTTGAACAGACGCACCATCTGGCCCGCCTTCACGTCGGTGAGTTTGGCCGGCAGTCCGCCCGGCGTGAGCAGTCGGCCCGAGTTCGTCGTGACCCGCGAGAGCCACTGCGGCACCGTCAGCAACGCGAGCTGCTGTTGTGCGTAGGCCAGTGCCGTGGTGCCCGAGATGAGGCCGAGGCTCGTCAGGTCCATCGGGTACTCGATCACGCCATAGAGCGCCTGCCCGATCAGGTCGTCGGCGTCCTGGGTGGACCAGCCGTTCGGTGAGCCGTCCACGCCACTGACGCTGGAGACGTAGCGGGCACGGACGCGGGTGAACAACCCCTCGTCAGCCACGCCAATGTCGAGATCAGAGGCGTCGAGATGCCACGAGGGAGTGGTCGGGTCAGTGGTCACGAACGCGACACCGTAGGCATCCACGCCCCACCGCTTGCCGACCGTCACCGCCCAATTGTTCAGCAGCGCGTCGAGCCGCTGCGTCGAAGGGGCGCCGTCGGTGCCGAGCGAGGCGTTGTCGAACGCTGTCGGGTTCGTCCAGGGCAGACCGTTCGCGATGGCCTGCGTGACGGCGGTGCGCGGGTTCGTCGTCGGGTTGCCGCTCGAGTCGACCGCGTCGAAGTCCCCGGCGCGACGGGCCAGTGACCGCGCGGACAGGCTGCGCGGGTAGTCGCGACCCATCTCCGAGAGCACGCCGCCGAACACCTTGACGCCGTCGTTCCACACCTCGAACGACTTACCGAGCCCGATCAGAGACGAGTCGTTCGCCGGGTCGATCGCAAGCGTGCAGGACGCCAGATCGGCGCCGCACGGACCGACACCCCAGGTGGAGGACCACTTGATCCCCCCGACGTGGCCCAGCGAGTGCAGCCACACGCCGTTGACCATCACCTCGGCCATTAGAGCGCTGCCGACCCGAACCATGCGGGGTAGTACTCGAGGGCCATCGTCGGTCCTTGTGCGTTCGTGGACACGAGGAACGCTGTCAGTTCGCCCGGCTTGAACGCATGCACGCCGGGCTTCTTCGCGTCCGGCCAAGCGGACTGCGCGTTCGCCCGATCCGACGTCGGCCCGCGCCACCAACCACCCTGCGGCTGATCGGTCGAAGGCGAGTCGATCCACAGGTTCGACGACGAGCCGCCCGCTGACGGGGCAGCAGTACCGCAGTCGATGATCGAGAAGTCCGCCACCGGACGACCGCCGACCTGCCAGGCCGGGATGAAGTAGACGTTGGAGAGCTTCGCGCCCTTGAACAGCAGCCGAACCTTCGCGGTCACGTCAGCAGACTGCATCGGCAACGGCGGCAGGTAGCAGGTCCCGAGCGTGACGAACTGGTAGCCCGTCGCCAGGTTCGGCAGCGACACCTCGGCTGTCGACGTCGGACCCACGTTGTTCGACCCGACCCGCAACTGTGCCTGCACGCCCGCGACGGTCGGCGACGACTCCACCTTGACCAGCGCGACCATCGTGTACGGGCCGGCAGTCAACAGGGTCACCGGCACGTCGAAGATCGGCTTGCCCGTGCCTGAGTCATAGGTGGTCGTGCTCGGGGTCAGGTACGAACCATCCGGCGATGTTGAGTCCGTCGTGGTCGTGCCCTGCGTGATCCACCGACGTCCGTCCGGCGTGAATCCAGCAGGCAGTTCGGCGGTCGGTGCCGTGATCGCCAGGACGCGACCGAGAGCAACCGAATCCGTCGGCGCCGCAATGTGCAGCGACCCCACCGTGCGCGCCGAACCCTGCACGTCGAGCTGCTTGACGATCTGGTGATCCGTCGTCGCTGACGTCGCGCGCTCAACGTCGTCGTAGTAGACATACGGAGCGACGGTGCCCGTCTGAGAGTTACGGGTCTGGGTGACCCAGAACCGAAGGCCAGTGACCGTGAGTCCAGCCGCGACAGGCCACACGTACCGGGCGAAACCATTGACGTCCCGGCCCACCGACACGAAGTTGGTTACCTGCGACTCGCCGGCCGCAGTCGTCATCCACAACTGATACAGGCCATCCGTGGGCCTGCCAGAGAACGTCGTCTGGATGCCGATGGACAGGTAGCCGCCCGTGCTAGTGCTGACGGTCAGGCCAGCGACCTTGTCGCTGCTGAGGAATGTGTACGAGTTGTCGCCACTGTTGTAGGTGCTGCTCTCGGCATGCGCACGGACCGAACCCGTGCCCTCGGTCTTGATCGTCGTATCGACCGAAATATCAGTGCCGACCGGGCCGCCCGCACCCGGACCCGTCGCCCACTTCGACCAACCCGTAGCTGAGTCGCACCCGTACACGACGACCCCAGTCGACGGGGGGGTGCCGGCGTTGTCGACAACCTTGTCGACCGAACGACCATAGGGGAGCGCCCGGATCGTCAACACCCAACGCCGATAGCCCGCCCGCTCAGTGTCATCGTCATACACGCGAGCCGGTGAAGCCGCGAACGTCTCAAACACCGTCGCCGGGCCATACCCGTCACCAGGATCAACCGACAGTGTGTTCCGCTGCTTGTCACACTCCGCAATCAGCGACGCCTCAGCATCAGCCAACGCCCCAAGATCAGACGCCTCGACAAGCAGCGGGATCGTCAACGTCCGATTCGACCGACGCGACAAAGACTCGATCTCACCATCAGCCAGCAGCGACGCCAGCACGTCCGTCACCGACTCCGCGTTGCCAAGATCGGAACCGAACTCGATCCCGAACGGATAGTCAGTCAGGTCAAGATCACCCAACACGAAGCGCGGATTGAGATCCATCAGCTCGCCTTCTTCTGACCGTGGGATACCGAGGCGTTGATGGCCCGCGCAAGCCTCTTGTCGAGATCGTCGAGATGCTTCAGGTGCCGGTTCGCCTCAGTCAGTCGGTCCTCGAGGCGCTTGATCTGCGGGCCATACTGGTTGCGCGCCACCTGGCCGCCGAGCTGGTTCGACAGCGACTGGACATCGCCGAACAGCGATGCGTCAGCCAGAGCGTGAGACTGCGTGCCCGACGCCATCTCCAAGATCAGGTCACTGTTGCCCGAAGCGAACAACTGCGACAGGAACTGCGACGGCAGCCCCCAATGCTTCAACTTCTTGAACGCCCGAAGCAGTTGCTTGAGGTGGGTCTTCGTGTTCATCAAGTTCTGGTCGAACACCTGCCCCACGGTCTGTGCGGCGAAAAACGTGGTGTCCGTCAGCGACTCCGCGATAGCCGAGACGCTGAACAAGTCGCCCGCGAACGTCGAAGCGATCGAGTCCTTGAGCGACGAGAAGTCCGAGAGGACGCCATCCAGCTTCGACTTGAGGTTGTCGCGGAACGACTGCACCCGGTCCAGCGTCTTGTCGAGCGCCGACTTCATCGCGTCGAGAACCTTCGGACCGCCGGCCTTGATGCCGTTCTCGATACCCTCCATCGTCCACTTGCCGATTTTGCCGGTTAGGTCGTCCATCGTCTTTGCGAGCGGAGTGATCCGGCTGCGAACTCCGGCGATCAAACCGTCGATGATCGCCCGGCCATGCGGGACCAGCAGGACGCGGTCCTTCGCGATCGGACCCTTGTGGGCGGCGATGATGCCGGCGATGGGTGAGACTGCGCCGATGATGTCGACCGTGCGGTCGGTGATGCCCTTGATGAGACCGCCGATGACGGCCCGTCCGGCTGGGTAGAGCGTGTTGGACAGGTCGCCGAGCGCGCCCTTGATCTTTTCGGGGACGGTGCCAACGAATGCGACCGCCTCGCTCATCCGCTGTTTGACCGCAGCGGTGAACCGCGCGGCGGCCTGTCCAGCGTTCCCGAATGCGCCACCGAGGCGCCCGAGGAAGCCGATGACCGAAGCAATGCCTGACGCGATGCGGGTCAGCGTCTGGATCTGCGTCCCGGCCATGTAGGCCGTGAGCTTGATGATCGGCGGCAGAGCCTTGCCCAACACCGAAGCGCCCAGCTTGTCGTTCGCGAGCTGCACCTTGAGCAGAACAGCCGCGACCTGCTGGAGCGTCGGCTGCCACTCCTTGAACTTCGCCGCAGCCTGCTGCAACGCGGGCAGAAGGTCGGCACGAAACGACGCCACGAGCTGACGCAGTGCGGGGAGCAGCTTCTGCACGACGGTGGCCCAGAACTGGATCATCGCCGGGTAGAACTGGGTCACGAGGAACTGACCAGCCGACTGCAAGATCGGCAGGACATTCACCCGAAGCGCCTGCCCGAACTGGATCAGAGCGGGGATGGCGTTGGTCTGAATCCACGCCGCGAGCTGGTTGACCGACGTCCGGAACTGCTCGAAGTGAACGTAGGCGTACACCGCCGCACCCGCGAGAGCCCCCACGAGCGCGATCGGTGAGGCCAGGGCGCCGACGAGGACGGCAATCGCTGACACCAGGCCGCCGCCAATGAGCGCGATGACCGACGTCAGGGCGGATCCACCGAGCGCTGCGAGCGCCGTCTTGAAAGCCTCGAGATGGTTGGCGATGAGATCCTGTAGCACGGTGACCACCGGCATCACGGCAGCCTTGAAGGCGGCGAACGCGGGCGGGACGTTGGCGATCATCCAATTGATCAGGACCGTGCCCTTATCGAGCAGCTTGTCGAGCAGCGGCAACAGCGCGAGACCAACCGACTCCTGAAGGTTCGCGAACGCCGTCTTGAACTTGTCGCCCGACGTCGCCGCCGCAGCCGCCGCCCCACCGAACTCGCGACCGAGCTCGCCGAGGATGACCTTCTGCGCCTTAAGGGTGTTGCCCGACGCGACGAGTGCCGCGATCTGGTCCTTCTGCTGCTGGGTGAACGAGACGCCGACCCGCGACAGCGCAGTAATGCCCTTGATTGGGTCATTCAGCGCCTTGCCGACCTGGATGCTTGAGGACTTCAGATCCTGGTCGAGCGCGACTGACATGTCCGTGACGATCTTCGTCGCCTGGTTGAAGACGTCGTTGCCCTTGCCCGCCTCGTTGCGGAGGTTCGTGAACGTCAGCAACAGGTTCTCGGCGCCCTGGACCGCCTCGTCGTCAATGCCCGTCAGCAGCGAGATCGAGTTCGCGAGGTTGCCGACCTGCTTGGCCGAGATCCCAGCGGCGCCGCCGGTCGACTTGATGACCTGCGCCGTCAACGCGGACACCTTCTGCGACTCACGCGCCTCGTCGATCGCACCGGAGAAGAACTGCTTGACCTTCTGGACCGCGAACAGGCCGACCGCAGCCGCACCGATCGCCTTCAGCGGCGACATCGACGAGTACGCGAACACCTTGCCGAAGCGCGTGCCGGCAGTCTTCGCAGACGAGTTGATCTGCGGGCCGATCTGGCGGTTCATGCTCGTCCCAAAGCCCTTGGCGGACTAGGACGGCATGAGAGAAACGAACGCCGAGGCGACCTCACTCATGCCCAGTCACCTCCGATCCGCCCGACCTAGGGCACCGCCTCGCAGACGAGCGAGGGAAAGATTCGATTGCCCTTGCTCAAGTTGCAGAGCAGGTGCGCGAGTTGGAGATTTGACGGATGGTTCGAGCCGCCGCGGCTAAGCGGGACGACGTGGTCGATCGACGGCGTCATGAGGTCGGGACGGCGAGCGGTCATGTCCACATCGCATCCGCAGAGGCCGCATAGCGCACCGTCACGTCGAGACAGGTCTTGAGCGGTGGTTGTCGTAGAGCCGTCCCTATAGCGCCTGGCTCTGCGGACGGCATAGTGGCTGCCGCACAGGCCCTTTTTTCGCATGGGGTTGGGACAGCCTTCGATGGCACACGGCCCATCATTCGGATGCCGAGTCAACGGCGCGGTCGGTTCGCCGAATCGCTTCATCCGTGTGTAGTGCGCGGAGCAGTGCCCGAGCGAACCGAACTCGGCCTTGCTGCATCCGTCCACCCCACATCGGGGACGGCATGTGTCGCCGCAGAATCGCTTCAACGCTCGAACGGGGGCGCCACATGATTCGCAGGCCCACTGGGAAGGCCGCGCTTCCTTCGTGGCCCGATTCCAACGGTGGTAGTGCGTAACGCACATACCGCGAGCCAGCGGGGCCTTGTCACATGCGGGCTCGATACAGGTAGCGTTTGCCATGTCAGCCTGCCCTCAATCAGGTTGTCCACGCCCCGGGAGTGTTACCAGCACTCGCCGGGGTCTTTCGTCCGATTATCCCACAGAAGGCCGTACTCTGTCGGGATGAAACGGGGATGGATCGCGGCGCTACTGCTCGCCCTCACGGCCTGCGGTGGCGGCTCGGACGGCTCGGATGGCAGCGCTAAGGCCGGAGCGGACGACGAGAGCGCCGCGATCCGTGAGGCCGCACAGGCGTACTCAGACGCCTACTTGACTGGCGACGCGGACGCCGCCTACGGGCTGTTGTCCCAGCGATGCCAGGACCGGACGCCAGCCGACCAGTTCGCGTCCGTCGTGCAGACTGCCAAGGCGCAGTACGGCTCAGCGCTCGACTTCAAGAGCTTCGACGCCGACGTGAATGGCGAACAGGCGCGCGTCACGTACACCTACGACACCGCGGCGATCAACCAAGATCAGGAACCGTGGGTCAAGGAGTCGGGCGAGTGGCGCGAGGACGACTGCTAGACCGGCAGCGAGTGGCCAAGGGCGTTGAGGATCGCCACGACTTCCTCACGACTGCGGCCCCCAGTGTTGCCCCAGCGCCGCTCCTGCTTGTTATCCAGCGGCCACGGGCGACCACCGTGCGGCTTCGGCCTGCCCTTCTTGCTGTCGTTGTTCGCCGCCATCGTCAGGTCGTACAGATCCAGAATCGCCAGCGCCTCGCGACTGATCGGGTAGTCCCAACCCTCGAGCGCCGCAGCGACCGCCGATGACGGGTCGCGGCGCAGAATGACGGCCAGGCGAGCAACCTCGGCGAGCGTGATCCGGTCGCCCACGTCACGCAGGCCGAGTCCGAAGCGTTGACGCAGGTCGTACTCGACGGCCCCTCGGTGACGCGAGATCAGTCCGAGGAGCCCGAAGATTCCCCCATCCAGGCGCCGACCACCTCGAGCATCTCCTTGGTCGGGAGAGACTTGAGGGCGGCGAGTGCAGCGGGGGTCGGGCCGGCAGCCTCGAGTGTGGCGAACGCGAGGCGCATCTGCATCATGTCGTTGTCCGGGTCCATGATCGCGGCATAGGTGATCTCGCCGGGGATGTTGGACGCAGCGTCCTCGCCGATCGCAGGGAGCGTGAAGGACTTGCCCTTGACGGTGAACTTGTGGCCGGCGTCCTTGGCCTTGCGGTCCTGCGGAGTGGTCTGAGACATGCGCGGATTCCTTTCGTGAGCGCGGATGGTGCGCGGATAGGTGGAGCCCCCGGCCAGCCTCCGCGCGAAGCTGGCCGGGGAGACGGGGTTACGGGGTCTTGAGGTCGGTCATCCAGCCACGGAAGTTGATGCCCGTGGTCGGGTCGACATCGCAGTCGATGGTCACCTGGTAGCCGACCGGCTCGTCGTTCTTGTAGACCAGATCGCCAACAGAGGCCCGGACGCCAGCAGGAACCCAGTAGCGGTGGTGGAAGGTGCCATCGAGCACGTCCAGCACGTATGCCTTCGCCGTCGGGACGGTGTTGGCGTAGTCGAACGTCCCATGCGTGGCGGTCTGGGTGACCGTGGCACCGAAGTACGTCTCCACCGCAGTCTTGTTCGTCTCGAGGAAGGTGAACGAGATCGTGGGCGAGTCATCGCTCGTAGAACGCAGCGTGCGAACCTGTGCGCCGTTCTGCCACATCTTCAAGATCGTCTTGTCGCCAGCATCAGGCAGCGTCAAGGTGACGCCGTCCTCGCTGATCGCGCCCGAGTCGATGAACGCGGCATCGAGCGCCGTGGTCGAGTCAGTGGGCGCGGTCGATCCCGCAGGGGCCTTGCTGACGGCGCCGGTGATCCCGACCCGCACGTTTCCGACTACGGCAGTCATGCTTCCTCCTGATGAGTACGGCACTCGGGCCGTCGGTGATGGTGCCGGCGCGGGCGGCGAGGGTGGTGTTACTTCTTCGGGTCGGGCTTCTCTTCGGACTTGGGCGCCTTGACGGCAGTCCAGCCCTGCGACTCGTACATCTCGGCGAAGTCGTCGCGGACGTCCTCGGTGTGGGTGGCGTCAGGGTGCTGGTACTTGGTCATGACAGTGCCTCTCCTCGGAGATCGATCTGGAACAGCAGGTATCGCATCGGGGCGGCATCGGGGATCTCGTAGGGTCCGGACAGGTGCTCGGTTCGCAGCACGCCGTTCGCGCCCACGAGGCGCGGGACCAGCGCTACGACGAGGCGGGCCAGGTCGGTCGCCTTCTGGTCGGTGGTGTCCCACACGTTGACCCGCAGCCGGGCCTTGTCGCGGAGGTTCGCGGAGTTCCCACCGTCGCGGACGACCTGCACGCAGCGCGCCGGTCGAGTCGCAGGGATCGTGCGGACCACCTTCACGTCCGACTGTCCCGACTGGGCGTTGATGAGGGTGCGGAGAGCGGCGATCGTGGTGAGCTCGGCGTCCGGGTAGAGGACCGCCGTGGGCTGCCAGGTCACGAGCCACCTGCCGCGTCGAGTGCCCGCGCGAGGATGCCGTACTTGGCCTCGAGGATGTGACCCTTCCAGTCGCCCGAGACGACCCGAACGACGAGCCGGTCGGTGTGGTCTTCCTCGAGATGCAGGCCGGACTCGTAGTCGCCCGTGTCGTCATGCGGATCGGCCTGCGCATGAGCAAGCACCGCCGAGGCCTTCGAGCGAATCAGGGAGTCGACGCCCTGCGCTCCGTCGAGGAGGGACTGGATGCCGCCGTGGTTGATCTTGATCTGTGCGAGGCGGCCCATGTCAGCCCTCCTGGATCGAGACGCGCACGATGGCCCCGGCGTCACCGGAACTAGCGGCCCAGCGCCAAGCGAACGGTCGGCCGTCCACCTCGCAGACGAGGCCGCGGACCACGACGCGATCCTGCGCCGTGGGGACGGTCGTGATTGGCGGCTGGAAGATGAGGTCGAAGTCCGAGTCCACGGCGTTGCGCGCGGCCTCGCTGGGCTCCGTAGACCCGCCGCTGCCGACGAGCACGTTGGCGACGTCGACCTCAGTGGGCTCAGTGGTCCACTCCTGGCCGTCGCCGAGCTCCCACGCGGTGACAGTGTCGGCCGAGTAGGGGTCGGTGACGGTGCCGGCGGTCTGGACGGTGACCGTCTCGCCGTGTGCGAACACGTCAGATCACCGAGGTTGCGTCGGGGCCTGCGAGCGACACCGAGTAGACGCCACCCTGGCCCGTCGCGCAAAGATTCTGGAGTGCCACGATCTCCGACGGCCAGAACATCCCGCGGCGCTCCTGGCGGGTGTCGAGAGTCTGCCCGAACGGGCCAGCTGTCTGCGCCTGAAGCGCACCGCTGCCCGAGTCGTTCCACCGCAGGACGGCTCCGCGCAGGATCGCCTTGACGGCGGTCGAGTGCGCGAAGCCATCCACGGAGATACAGGGAGCGGCCAACAGGGCCATCGCCTCTGCGTCCTCGATCATCGCCTCGGCCTTCGCAGGCTCGATGGCGGCGAATGGCTCGAGGTCGTCGACGCTCAGGAACGTGCCCATGCTGACCGCCTCCCCGTTACTTCTTGGTAGTGCTGGACTTCTTGGACGCTGACCGCTTGGCCGGCGCCTTCTTCTCCGTCACGTCCTGGTAGCCGGCGGCGCGCCAGAAGTCAGCCGACGCATCGTCGGTCTTGACCTCATGGCCCGTCACCGGGTTCCTCAGGGCGATCACGGGGTGTCGACGACGCCGTCGGTGATCCGCACGAAGTGGTTGACGTCGCGGGTGATGAAGCCGACCTCGATCTCCGCGCGGACAGCGAACATGTTGCGCTGCCACAGGTTGATCTGGGTGCCGCCGTCGTTCACGGTGGCCTGGTCGGTCACGTCGACCTGGATGCCCTCGACGGTGCCGTAGATCGCCGAGTTGGCGAAGTCACCCGCGACAGCGACGTCGTCGCCGACGGTGGTGGACGCCTTGAGCGCACGGCGGGTGCCGTACACGGGGCGACCGAGGAGCTGACCGACCACGTTGTCGGTGTTCGGGCTGTTGGTGAACAGCGGACGACCGAAGCCGTCAACCGAGGACAGCAGCGTCGCCTGGAACGCCGGAGAGGCGAGCCACGCGGACAGGTCGCCACCAGCGGCAGCGATGGCCGAGTAGACCGCAACGAGGTCGGCGTAGGTGCCGGTGCCATCGACGGTCAGGGCCGGCGCAGACGAGAGAACGTCGAAGTTCGAGCCGGGGGCAGTGCCCGCGAGCACGGTCTCGTCGAACTTCTTCGCCAGCGCGTTCGGGAGACGGCGGGCGAGCTCGGCGTAGAGGCCGGGCAGGTCGCGCCGGAACTCCATCGAGAAGGTCTCGATGACAGCCAGCTTGTACGGCGTCATGCTCTTGCTCGACACGGTGGCGTGCGAGACCGGCTTCTCAGCCGACTCCGCAACCCAGCCGGCAGCCGAGTCGCCCGTGATGAGCGGAATGGTGATGCCAGAGCCCGGAAGGGCGATCTGACGCGACGCCGCCATGACAGCGGACGCCTCCTGGGTGGAGGCCCAGATCTCCGAGGAGACCTGAGCGGGAAGCACAACACCAGAGGTGGAGCGCTTGAGGTCGCCAGCAGCCATGCCGGTTACCTACCTTTCAAGGAAGTGGGGGTTATCGGGTGAAGCTGCCGTCGATGGCAGCCGCGAACAGGTCCGCGGTGGACTTCCCCTTCTTGGGGGTTCCTCCGCGATTGCCGAGATCCAGCGATTCGACGACGGACTCCTGCGAGTCGTCCTCCGTGCTGGCGGCAGGCTTGAAGGTCTCGAGAAGTTCAGAGGCGTCGGCCTCGAGCTCCTCGCGGGTCTCGCCGACAAGCCGCTTGGCCTGTGCGGGAGTGAGGCCCTTCTCGGATGCGACCTCGAGCCGAAGTGCTCGCGCCTCGGCGGCGGCGGCGGCCTTCTCGGCAGCCTCCGCGCGCTCGATCGCACGAGTCGATTCGGTCTTGTCGCGGTCCTCGAACTCCTTGAGTCGGGCCTCGAGGTCGGCGGCACGCTTCTCGGCGGCACGCTTCTCTCGACGCTCGGCGTCCAGAGCCTTCTTGCCAGCGTCCCCGAGATCGGCCGTCGCGGCTTGGTCGGTGGCGTTGTCGTTCTCGGCGGCGTCAGTCATCGCGACTGCTCCTTTGGTGTGGCAGATCCCCGGCCCTCGCGGCTAGGGAAGATCAGTAGGCAGGCTCGGCAGTGCAGCCACAGTGGTCGTGCGCGTCGAATCCGGCGTTGTCGCGCGGATATACGCGACCGGCGAGCATCTGGCAGAAGTCGCATCCGCCGCCGCCGAGCACTCGCTCCCAGCCGCGCGCCTTCGGGTCCGACCGGATGGTCTGTGTGACCGTGTCGCGACCCGCGTTGAGCACGAGTCGGGCCATCGCCCCGGAAGACTGGGTGAGTGCGTTCGACATCGCGACATCAACGGGCACGCCGTTCGCAGCGGCCTTCTTCGCCGCGATGAGCGACGTCACTCGCAATGAAGTAGCGAACTGCTCGGCGGGCATCTGCGGGACGATGATCCGAACGTCACCCGAGAGGCCACTGGCAACGCGAAAGGCCCGCAGATAGCCCGCAGCGAGCCCTGAGGACGTCCTGCGGTTCTTGCTAACGACCCTCAGCGCCTCGGCCGCGAATCCGGGGAACGATCGGTCGAGATCGGCCCAGTCGAGCGCCGGCCACAGGTCTTCCATCTGAGCGACGGTCGACTTGCGGAGCGCGAGCTGCTGACGACGATGCATCAGCGTCAACGCGCGCGGCTCGAGAGCCATCAGGCAACAGGGTTGGTGTCAGGGTTGAAGATGGCAGCCAGATCGGCGCCCGCACCGTTCTCCAGGCGCCACGCGGCATCACGGTCCCGCTCGGTCTGCGACATGCCCAACCACTTCTCCTGCGCAGTCTGCGGCGTGATGACCGGGTTGTCGCCCGTCGTCAGCTTCACCGCAGCATCCGCGGCCTGAGCCATCGAACGGGTCTCCATCTCGGCCCACTTGACCTCGATGCGAGCCTTCGATCGAGCGTCACCGAGCGCCTTGAACGCCAGCCGGATCGCACCCTCAAGGCCGGGCTCATAGCCCTTCACGCGCCGCTGACACTTCGCCACCAGGCCGCCGACGATGAGCGCCAGCGTCTCGGCGCCGACGTTGGACACGTCGGTCAGGAAGTAGGTCGCCGGGAGACGGGATATGCGGGCCATGTGGCCGGCGATCTCCCGCGCCAGGTCGAGGTGCGGCTTCAGGTCGGTGGCGTTGAAGTCACCGAACTTTGCGTCGGCGCCTTCGGCCACGAACAGGCTCGCGATATTCGCGGCGTAGGGCGCAATGGGCTCGCCAGTAGCGGGGTCGCGAGGAACCTCGATGCCCGTCGCCCACTTCTGACGGAACGCGCCGTACTCCGCGATCGCCTGGACGTTGAACATCGTCTGGTTCAGGAGGCGCTGCGGAAGCACGAGGGGCGCGAGCTCGGATCGGATCTCGCCCAGCGGCCGGTTTTGGAGCTCGAAGAAGGGAACCTCGCCGAGCGGGTTCTTCGTGACCGCCTGCGCCCCGTTCGGCATCTGGCGCGCCAGCCACCGCGACGGACTGAAGGGGTCGCCCTCGCCGCGCTGCGTCATCCGCACCACGTAGCCCGGCGTGTAGAGCGTGCCGAACGTGTCGCCCGTCCACTCGTCGCCGAACACCTTCAGCGCGGCGATCCGCTCGCCCTCGGGGGAGTAGGCGAGCACGACCTGGCTCGGGTCTTCGTAGTTCAGACGCGGGTTCCCATCGCCCTTGGGTGGGGAGACCGACACGAACGACCGCTCGCAGATCAGCGCGGCGGCGATCGCCTCGTCAGACCCGGCATCGAAGTCCGAGTCCTTCCAGATCCGCCACGCATCCTTGTCGGCCTCGGGCTCATCGCCAATGCGGATGCCCTCGACGGACATGCGCTCAGCGGTTGCCTCCGCAGCAAGACCCATCAGGTTCGTCGTCGACAAGCCAGCCATCCGCGCGAACTTCTGCGACGTCTCCGTCGACTCAGGCAGTGGGTGAATGTCCTCGACGAGCTCGCGATACGCCGCGTACACCTCAGCACGGCGCGTGCGCTCCTCATCCAGTCGTCGCAGCCACCACTTCGGACTGCCAACGGGGGCGTCTTCCAGCATCGGCAAGGCTCCCCTCAAAACGCGTAGGTACTAGCAGGCTTCTTGGACATAGATGCGGCGAGTCGGGCCAGCACTAGGCCAACCATCGGGGCGATGTTGACGCTCGGATCGCTGCGGTCGAGACCCCATCCGCCAGCCGTGCCGATCGCCCGCTTCCGAGACCCCTCGCGCGCCGCATTGACCGACTCTTGATCCGCATGAGTAAGTCGGCCAGCCTCGAGGTTGGACTTGACTAGTCCGCAGGCGCGAGACATGTCGGAGGCGTTGCCCGTGAGCACCTTCACCCCCAGCGCCTTGAGCGTGGGGATCATGGAAGCCGCAGGGGACTGGCCGTCGATAAACACGACCGTCCCGCGGCCCGAGCGCCTCCAAGCGTCAGCCACCCACTTGACCGCGGCAGCCTCATCCATGCCAGCCCAGACTTCTTCGACGTGCGCCGAATCCTTCTCGACCCAGCACGCCTCGACCGAGATCTCCCGGCCGTGCGACATGTCCACCGCGAACCCGTTGGGCTTAGTGCCAGACGGGGGTCCGACGTCGACCGCCTCGCCCCACAGCGCGCCATTGAAGGGCGAGAACTGTTTCGTGATCTCGTCCCAGATGCCGCGGGCTTCGCGGTTCCAGGCGTCGTCGTTCTTGAGCTTCTTGCGTAGTCGCAAGAGAGCGCGATGCGTGGTGCGGTGCGGGTAGGACGGGTTCGCCTTGCGCAACTGCTCCGGGTCCATCGGGTCGGTGCCGCGATCGGCACTCGTCTCGATGTAGAGCGTCGAGTCAGACTCGCCGTCCAGCGCCTCCTGCCGAAGCAGGGTGAAGAACTCGCCAGGATCGCGCGGTCGCGGCGGGGTGCCCATGACAAAGAACAGGGGATTTGGGGCCGTGTTCTGCGTAGCGCCCAAGTCCTCAAGCGTGGACTCGGGAAGGATCTGACCCTCGTCACACACGAGCACGTCGACCCCGGCGAAGCCACGACCGAAACCAGACTCGCGAGCGCCGAACAGGATGCGTGACCCGTTGGCGAAATGGATCGCCTCGTCGCCCTTGCCGTGCAACACCTGGCGGATGTGCGGCGCCACCTTGGGCCGCTGCGCCATGCCGTCGAACTGGTCGAACGTCTCACGCGCCGTCGTCTTGCGGTGCGCCGTCCAGATCACAGTCAGGCCAGGCTTGAGGAGACACAGTGCGAAGATGATGCACGCGATCAGGTACGTCTTGCCGACCTGCCGCGGGATGCTGATGCACGTCGTGTCGGCGGCGTAAGTTCCGTCAGCCCGCTTGGCAAGGATCAGGCGTCCAGCATCGAACTGCCAGCGATCAAAGCCCCAGCCGAGCCGGTTGCAGGTCTGCGCGACCGAAGGCCACTCGGTCGAGGCGATGCCCTCGGGTGCCACCACATGGCGGGCCACATCCGAGAGCGGCCGGCGGCTAGTAGCCGGTGCCGTCCCAGGCTTCGTCATCGGCATTCACGACCACCGAGTGATCCTCGTCCTGCGAGACGACGATGGCCTCGATCTCCTTGCCGATCTCGAGCTGGCGGCGCGATAGAGCGGCGAGGTCACGGGCCGGGGTGTTCGGGTCGTCCATCGCACGGGCGATTCGGCGACGCATGGCCCGCAGCTCCTCTATTCGAGAGCCTTGCTCTGCGGCCTCAAGGATCGTCGAAGGGCGGTTCGGCTCGGCCTTCTCATCCTCGGCAACCGCGCGGAGAGGCTTGCGTACAGCCATTTCGCCTCCTCGGGTCAGGCGACCCGAAGGTCGTCGTCGGTGTAGTAGCTGAGATCGCCGCGAACGGAGTTACACCAGCGGTGAGCGAGTCTGAGATTGGACGGCGAGTGATCAGCAATGAGCGACCACGACTGGGGCTCGATGTGGTCCAGCGACGGTGCCCAGTTGTCGAGCGGGTTGGTCGTCATCAAGTCGCGATCAACGGGCTCTAGGCAGAGTTGACAGGTCCAGGAATCGCGGTCGTAGATGGCGAGCCGATCCCGCATTGCGATCTTGAAGTGTCGTTTGTTCGGGCGAGCCTTGCGGCTGCACGCCGTCGAGCAGAACCGCGATGGCGTTCCACGGCGAGTGAAGTCCGTGCCGCACTGAGCGCACTCACCGGAAACCCATGTCGACCCGACGGTACCGGCAGCTGCTCGTTCGAGTCGGTCTGCTGCGCGAGCCCTTTTGCGCTCGGCCTGCTCGAGACGTTCCCTACACCTTCGGTGATACGGGAGGTCTTTGCGGAAGGCGCCGCGGACCGGCTCGCCACACTCAACGCACTTCGCGTCTAGGCGAGGTCGTCCCGGACGATCCCAACCCGACTCGCGGAGACGCTTTTGGCGTTCGCGGCTGATCGCATTCCAGGCATCGCGGCACGGCTCACATGAGGCTTCATTTCGCCTCCGGTGCCAGTCCCGGCCGTATTGCGTTCCCCGCACTTCGTCATGTGTCTTGCGCGCCATCAAGGGCTCCTAGATGTGCGGAAGCCCCCGACGTCTAGGTCGACGGGGGCTTCCTGGCCTCGGGGATCAACCGAGGTCGCCTGCGTTGGAAAAAGCGGATGGGGGGTGTCCGTCTATGCCGAGAGGAGCGGCGGGAAATGTCTTCGGGGTCCGCCCCCGGGGTCACCAGCTTCGAGATGTGACGAACGATCGCGGCTCGACCCCGACGCGGTTCCATTTCGCGCGGTTGCACTTGCGGTGACTGGCCTGCTTGTTGCCGAGAGTGTCGGGTCCACCGTTGTCGATGGCGAGGATGTGGTCGACCTCGAACGACATGGGATCGGGTGACCGCAGCGTGTAGTCGATCGGCTGCTCACAGAGCGCGCATGGTGGCTTGGTGCGGGCGATGGCACGACGGTGCTGGTCGCGAGTGGTGGTGTTGCGGCCAGTGCTCACTCCGACTCCTCGCGCCACTCGCACCGCAGCTCGTGGGACTGGACCATCGTCGCGACCGGGTGCCGGTAGCCGCAGCCCCATCGACACGTCCAGCGCCTCAGGTCCGACATCCACAACTCCACTCGCCGCAGAGTTCACACCCCATCGTGTCGACAGGTATCGCAACAGGTTCGGCGCTCGATGTCTCGGGTCGCAGCACAGGCGTCAACGCTGAGTCCACAGCCGAGGCACCCGTCTTCGAGGACGCGCTGAAACCGATAGATCTGGCACCTCGTGGCGCCGATGCTGGGCGGCTCCATCAGGTCACCGGGTCTAGTCCGCGAACCATGCCGTCACTCGTCCAGAACGAGATCATGCGCGAGCGTGACTCGTCGCCGCGTGCGTGACGGAACCAGTTCGATCCACCGTCGAGTGCGGGGATCTGCATGAACAGTCGACCGCCGCCGTGGTCCTGCACTCGGAGGTGGTGACTGTGCGCCGCGAGGAGAACGTCTGCGTCACCGGCAGGCTGTCGTCCGCCGGCTTGGTCGTTCCACCACTTGAGCGGGTCGCGTCCGAACATGTGGCCGTGTGTCATGGCGATGTTGGTGCCGGCGACGTCGAGACAGATGGTCAGCTCGTCGTGGCCGGGGAACAGGAAGCTGACCCGATCGCCGAGCTCGTCATGTTCGTTGATGCCGTCCATGACTGCCGATGCGCCTTCGATGGCCCATGAGTCGTCGTTGAACGTGGCCATCTTGTCGCCGATGCGGTGTGCCTGGTCGTGATTGCCGGGCAGTACTGGGATGACGATGCGCTCGGCGAGGGGCAGGAACGCCTTGATCTGCGCCCACATGAGGCGGCGATAGACACGGACCTGCTGGGTGGGGGTGAGGTCGAGGCGCATGACGAGTTTGCCGCCCTGTGAGGCGACACCTTCGATGCAGTCGCCGAGCCACGGGAGAACGATCTGCGCAGCCTTCGTGCCGCGGGGAAGGTCGGCGCGCAGGCGTTGGCAGATCGCTTCAGTCTCACGGAGGAATCTGTCGACGGTTCCGCGGGTTCCGCCGCCGTCGGGCTTGCCGAGCTGGAGATCTCCGGCAGGCGCGACGAACGTTCCAAGGTCGGTAGCGATCGCCTTCGTTGCCGCAGGCTTCCACTTGCCGATCATGCTCATCAGCGCGGCATGATCATGTTCGTCGCCGCGCTGCCCCGACGTGGGAAGCATGTTGATTCGGATGGCCTCGAGCCACGGCCCGCCCTCACGCTGCTGCCACTTGGAGCGGCGAACGCTGGTGACGATCCACTGGTTCGGGTCTTCGCCGAACTCGCGGATGACGTCTTCGTGCTGGGGCTCTTGTCCAGTCTCGAAGGGCTTGGTGACGATGTAGCCACCAGTTGCCGTGTCGAGGTCGGAGCGCGGCTGCCACCCATCCGGATAAGCCTTGCGCGAGTGGGGCGCGTTCGTGGCGATCGGCCCCGCTGAAACGAGGGCCTCGATGCTCATCGGCCGCGGAGCTTCTCGCCGGCAGAGCACTGGCCGCGAGCGTGTCGGGCAAGCGTCTGGGCGGGAACCTTGTGCCCCTCGGCAGCAAGGGCCTCAGACAGCGCCGAGTACCGCCAGAGTGGATCTGCGAGCAGTCGTCGCAGTGCCGCTGCTTCCGGCGCCTCGAGGCTGCCGAGGAGGTGGCAGGTTGCGCATGGTGGGCCCTTGACGGCCTCGGGTGCTCCGGCGGCGTACAGGTCAGCGATAGCCATTGTGGCCCCTTGCGTCGGCAGGAGGCGTCGGCCTGCTGCGGATCGAGTGTTTGACCGAGACCGCACGAGGCGGGGTGTTGCGTGTTGGTCCGTGCTGATGAGCCGGCGGTGTCCCCAAGTGGGTTGGCCCCGTGTTGGCGGCGTCTCTGGGGGGTGGGTCCGGTATTCGAAGCGATTGGGCCAAGTTGAAGTCCCGCGCGCCGGCCGCCTCAAACACAGTCGGCGTGCGGGGGAATGTGGGTTACTCGCTGCCCCGCGGCTCAAGCTCGGCGGTGGCGAGGGTGACGGCCGGCGATGTCGGAGTCGGCTTGACGTCGAACGGGCTGGGTCTCGGTTCGCCCTGCCACACCTCGGGCATCGGAGCGCCGTTGTCGTAGGTGCTCACGACAAGCCGCCGAGGTCATCGATCTCTGCCTCGGTGAACCTGGTGACGTGCGCGAGCTTCTGCGCCTCGGTCATCTCCGCGAGCGCCTTGAGGTACTCGCGCATGAACTCGGGGTCAGCGAGATCGGCCGCAAGATCCTCGTAGAACATCACGACGCCGCTTCCCACGCATCCAGCAGGAGGTTGATCTTCTCGTGGGCGCGGCTACGGTGCTCGAGCCAGTGTGACGGGATGCGCTTGGCGGACTGGTTGGCCCAGCCCAGCGCTTCCTCAATCTCGGAGCGAGTGGTCTCGTCGGTGACGATCGGCGCGGTCATGGGTCATTCCCAGCCCTCACGGTAGGGGAGGCCCGATTCCTCCGGGCGTTCGTGATTCGCGACGAAACCGAGTGGCATCGCAGTGAGGTAGCCGCCGTCGACCTCGGGCATCTCGACCTCTGCGGTCGGTGCGAGCTCGATGGCCAGGACTTCCCACCCGAGGACCGTGATCGCTAGGCGCATGGCTACCCCGATCCGCCGCCGCGTCCCCTCCCGGCGCCGGTGTTCGCGGCAGCGGCGAGGTTTTGGTGGCTACACGTACCGAAGGCCCTGCCACCGAGGCTGTCCCGAGATGCACACGACCCCGGAGCCTGTTGGCAGTCCGGGGTCGTGTCCTGATTGGTGGGCTTCGGGAAAATCCCCTAGCCAATCACAGTGTGACTCTCAATACTAGTCTTGTCAAGTGCGTCTGGACCTGCTAAGCAACGCGCTTTCGGGTTTCCGCATGGATAAGCGCCGACAGGGGGCTGAACGAGAACCTGCGCGTGCGCTCGTCGCCATCACCGTGCGGCACGAGCCGGCCGTCGTCAACCCACTTCGCCACCCACCGGAACAGGGTCGACTCCGACAACTCGAAACCCATCCTGTTCGCCAGGATGCGAGCTTCGGAAACGGTGACAATCTTGTCCATCGCCTCCTGCCACATGAGCTCGTTGAGGATCGCGGTCTCGCTCTGCTCGCCGCACGCTCGGCACTTCACGGTTTCTCGACCGGGTTGCGCGTAGAGCCATTCGCCGCATTCGCAGCGACCATAGAACTTTGCGTCCGCCGGCCGATCGATCAGCCGGTAGCACTTCGCAACAGCATCGGTGATCTCGTCGACAGCGTCCGGGCCGATCTCGTCGAGCGTCAACCCGTCGACCATCCACAGCAGCCACGCAGACAGGGCGCCGAGGGTGTCGGCGGGCAGTTCCTCGTTCGGGTTGCTGTTCCGCACGCCCTCCTGGTGCGAATAGAGCGCCCAGGAGACCATCACAGCCTTGAGGTGTCCCCGAGCCTCGCTGGCACCCCAAACGACCGGAGAGGGGCGCTCTGAGGGCTTCTTGGCACCCTTCCCGCCCCCGACGCCGCGATAGTCGACGCCCTTCTGCCGCGAGATGGTCACCTCGAGCTCCTCAGCCAACCAGGGAACATCCCCAAGGGCGCGGCTCAGGCTGTCTCCGCACTCATCGCAGACGTAGGCCGCATCCCTCGTTGGTCGTCCACACCTGCACTCGTTCATGCTTCCTCCCCAATCCAGAACACAACGCCATGCCCAGTCCCAGCCGCCCGCATCTCCCGTTCGCACCACGCGGTCGCCTCTGCCTCGGTGTCGAACGCCTCGGTTGTCGAGTGGTAGCCCGGCGCCACCTGCGCGCACCACATCAGCGCTCACCGTCCAGCGCGGCGTCGATGAGGGCCGACTTGAAGCACTCGCCGCCGCAGTGGTCGGGGTCGAGCTCGTGGTACGCGTACAGCAGGGCGACGTAGGTGGCTCTCGCAACTGCACGCGCATCCCGCCGCCCAGCCTCGTAGCACCGCTCAGAGTGCATGTGCGTCACTCCATCGGGCAGTCCGCAGTTGCTCATGACGTGCCCCCGTCGGTGGTGGGCGATCCGGGCGGTGTGCTCAGCGCCGGGCGGTTCGTCTTGAGGGCGTAGAACACCCGGAAGGCGCGGTTGCTGTTGGCTACCCGCTCGGCCTCATCTCGGGCGCGCATCTCGGCGGCGAACTTCACGTCGTGCTCCGTGAGCGGTCCGAGGTCCATGACGAGCCGCAGCACCTCTAGGCGCTCCTCGGCCGCTGTCCGCTGGTGGATGTACGCCTGACAGGGGCCGTGCCAGACCTTGCTGGACCCGCTGTAGGAGTGCCGCGAATCGCGGGTCCAGCGGAAGCGGTGGCCGCAGTGGTCGCACCGGTCGAGCCGGTAGCCGTTGCGCTTGAAGCGCCGCCACCACGGGCGGATGCTGCGGAACCGGACCGTGCGCCGGAGCCAGCGACGGATTTGCGCAAACTCGGTCGTCTGCCCGCTCATGACGCCTCCTCGTTGCTGGTGGGTTGCGGCTCGGCGGCGGGCTCGAGCTCGGTAGTCGCCGCCTTGGCCTTGATGTCGCGCAGTTCGTCGACCGCGCCGCCCGTCCGGATCTTGAAGTCCGGCTCGAACGAGTGGTCATCGCCGCCGAACCTGGGTGCCGTGGCGCAGAGGGCACGCGATTTGCCGCAGATGCCGCAGCGGGTCTCGGGGGTTGTCTTCTCGGGCTCGAATCGCTCGACCCGTCGCTCCGTCCAGCAGAGTGCGGCGGTGTTGCCGATCGCTGCGGGTGTCTCTAGGTCGCGTTCGCCGGCTGCTCTGCCGATCGCTTTGATGACTTCGGCGAGGTCCAGGTGGGCGACCTTGCCGAGCGCCGACATGACTCCGGGTGCATCCCAGCGTCGTGCTCCGTGGGGACGGGCGGCGATGGCGAGCGCGGTGAGCATCTCGGCCTGGTCCTTGGTCACCGGCATGAGACACCGCCGAACCCAGCCGCGTAGCGGCCATCCATGCGCCGCGAGCTGGTCCCTCTACTGCCTAGACGATGGATGGGATTGGAAATTGAGACACCCAAAACAGCAGTAGAAGAAGTCTGGTTCTGGTTCTGGTTCTGGACCCAGCACCGCACCGCGTCCGTCCCGCGTCGTGTCCCGCGTCCCGTCCCGTCGTCTGTCCCGGTGGGACAACCTGCGTTCCGTCTCATGTCAGGACGCCTCCTTCTCGGCTTGCTTGCGACGCCACTCGGCCTTGCGTTCGGCCTCGTCGTGTCGGCGCTTCTCCCACCAGGCGGCCGACTTGTTCCACTGGAGGTAGTCGTGGACGACGTATTCGCCGTCTTCGCCCTTGATGCAGCTCTCGGTATTGCATCCCTCGCCGCCTTCATGCCAGACGTTGCAGCGGAGGAGCTCGCGCAACTCGGGGGCCTTGAACTTCGGCTTGAGTCGGTCAACGCGGCTCGCTGGGATCGCTCCGTCCGTCGTGTTCTTGGCGCAGTAACGCATCCCTGAGACGTGCAGGCGGAATGCGCCATCACTGAGGCCGTCGACCTTTGGGTGCTCGGTGAACTCGTCATCGAGGTTGAGGTAGGGCATCAGGCATCCCGCCGCTCGTGGGTCCAGTGGTGCGCCCAGAAGTCGGCGAAGTCGAGTGGGTTGTCGATGAACCGACCTGCGTCGTCCATCGTCGCGCCGACAGGGAAGGTGCTAGGGCACTTGCGGCACCGGATGGTCAAGGTTGGTGGCGTGTCGTCGGCCATCAGGCATCGCCCGTCTTTCCGGGCGGTGTGAGGATTTCGGACGCCTTCGCCAAGATGCCGTCGATCTCCCGCGCGACGGCCTCGGCTGCCGACCCCGTGCTCTCCCGCACCTCGTCGGCGGCGAGGTAGAGCGCACCAGCCCGAATGAGGTTGGACAGGTGGTCCTTGGGCTTCCACCACGCGCGATCCCACGGCCAATAGGCGTAGTCGCACCAGCGGTACGCCTCCGCTGCTCGCAGGAGACGTGCGGCTCCGTGCTCGCGGTCGTGCTCGGGAGTCCAGCCTTCGACCTGGACCTGCCTGCGGCGCTCCGCGTGGATCAGCGCCATTCCGTCGATCTGCACAAACTCGGTCGTCTGCCCACTCATGCCGCGCCGCCGTCGAAGTCGAGCGCGTCCTGCTCCTCGGTCTTGCGATAGCCGAGCTCAACGGTCTCGAGGCGGCGTGCTGCGACCTCGGCGTAGTGCTCCGTCATCTCGGACCCGACGAATGTCCGCCCCTCAATGAGAGCGGCGACTCCCGTGGTGCCACTCCCGGCGAAGGGGTCGAGAACGACGCCATCTTCCGGGACGAGGCGGATCAGGTGCCGCATGACCTCAATGGGCTTCTGCGTCTGGTGCTCGCGCTCGCGGGGGCTGCTCGCCTGGTAGAAGCCGGGGACCGATGGCTTGCCTTCGCCAGTCCCGAGCGGGCCGGCACTTCCCCAGACCACGTACTCGCAGGCGTTGGAGTAACGCCCGAGCATCGGTCGATGTGCGGGCTTGTACCAAGGCACGAGGCCGCGCCAGACCCAGCCGCCAGCCTGTAGGGCGTCGGTGGTTGCCGGGAGCTGTCGCCAGTCGGTGAACAGGGCAGCGATGCCGCCCGGCTTGACGATGCGCAGACACTCAGAGAGCCAGAGGGAGCACCAGTAGGCGTAGGCCCGCTGATCGCGGTTGTCGCCCGTGAAGTCGGTTCCCTGGCCGTTGATGTTGGTCGTGCTGACGTACTTGTCGCCAGTGCCCTGCGTGCGGTCGCCCCGTACCATGCCGCCCGACGAGTACGGAGGATCTGTGATCAGGGCGTCGACGCTTGCGGTCGGCAGCGATGCCAGGACAGCGAGGGCGTCGGCGTTGTAGAGAGTGGATCGAGAGTCCGCGTAGTACGGCGCTGGTGGTCGTGGGATAGTAGGCATCAGCCTTCGCTCCTCGGTTGTGTCGAGTGATGCGGGGTCAGGCTCGGAGCGGTGTTAGCGCACCTCTTCGGGCCGCTTTCATTGTCCCACACTTCGACCGATTTTGCCGGGCCGCTCGGACGAGAATCCCGCTCAACTGAGCCAACCTGGGCGTTCACGCAGCGTCCCCCGACCGAGGACGATTCGCCTCGGCGTGCGCTTTCTTGCACGGGCCACAAGGTGTCGTCTTGGAGTAGCGGACATGGTTCACGTACCCGCCGTTCGTGCCGCACTTGGCTCGCCCGTACTGATTGCGGGGCTGCTCGTCATCAATCGGCCGCGGACCGTCCCAGACCAAGATGGAACCGCGACGAACCCAGTAGCCCCCGGTGAGCGCGTCAGCATCGGTGTAGCCACGACGCAGGCCCGGTTCGATGCTGCGGCATTCGCGACAGACGCCGTCACCCCATGCTGGCTTGAGACACCAACCGCAGCGGCTCGGCGCCGGGTCGTCGCTGTAGGCCGCGACATTCGTTGACCTCATAGATCGAATTCCTTCCACTTGGAGGCGGTCTCGCGCGTGACACTGAAGAACCGCGTAGGTATGCCGGGGCCGCTAGTGGCCAGGAGTGCGAGGCAGCCGAGTTGTTCGGCGATGCTCACGAGCCGGTCGCGATCTGCGGGGCCGATGGTCTTGGACTTCGCGGTGCCGACCTGGACGAGTGCGGCGCCGTAGAACGGGTGGAGCATGAACAGGTCGGCGCATCCCTTGGAGGCTGCGGACCTCATGACTTGTAGCCAGCCGTGGTCCTGCATCAGCTTGGAGATGCGGTGCTCACGGGCGCGACCGTTCGATGCGGTGCTCATGACAGCCCATCGGGCAGCGTCGGGTCGATGCTCGTTGCCTCGTAGCAAGAGAGTTCGTCGTTATCGCCGTGGCAGTACCAACGCTCTCCGGTGGCAGCGGTCCAGATCGACGCGAACCCTTCGGCGGGGCTCTTGCCGCAGAGATAACAGGGCCGTTCGTGGTGCTCGCTCATCGGCCCCTCGCGATCTTCAGTGCCGTGTCGAGGTCGAT
This sequence comes from Nocardioides sp. URHA0032, assembly GCF_000620645.1. Lineage (GTDB taxonomy): Bacteria > Actinomycetota > Actinomycetes > Propionibacteriales > Nocardioidaceae > Nocardioides. Next base: position 260,198 of record NZ_JIAV01000021.1, read on the forward strand.
CAGGTTCACGGTCAGCGCGAGACCGGCAGCGAGGACGACGCTGACGAGGATGAGGCCGTGGGCGGTGGTGACGAGGTGGGCGGTCATGCGGTGGCCTCCATCAGGATCGGTGCAGCGTTGGCGGCGAACACGGCCCGCGCGAACCCCATAGGCGTCGCGGACCGGAAGTTGGCACGCTCGGCAGACGGGGGCGCCTTGTGGATGCGGTCGTCGGGCGTACCGAGCTCGGGGTTCTGCTGCACGGGCGGCATCCGGAATCCGCCCCCGGTCCAGAGGCACGTCTCTTTCGTGTAATTGTCGGCCGGCTCAAGCGCCGTGAAGTCGCACGGATCGAAGACGTGATCCCGAGGACCAAACACCCGCCGCAACGCGCCCACCGGGTTCTCCACGAACCAAGGGGCGCCCGAGAGGAGCCCCACTGTGCGGCACTGTTCGGCCACTGCGACGGCCTTGGCCTGGAACATGTAGTCCTTCGCTCGCTTGTCGACCCACCAGCGGGCGCCACTGCCGGACAGGTCGGTGCAGGGGGGCCATCCGGCGACGAACGCGACCCGGCCGGTGCGGATGACGTTGCCCAGGTCGGGCAGGGCTTCCTCGACGGTCATCGCTAGCTTCGTGACCCGTCCGTCGCTGCTGGAGAAGCCGTGTTGGGGGTCGACGAGGATCGCGTCGTATCCGGCGTCAACCCATGGCGTGGTGAAGACGCCGGTGAGGTCGCAGAGGCTGATGACGACCGGACGCCCCGATGGTGGTGCGGTCGGGGCGCTCACGGGGCAGCCTCGAGTGCAGCAACCTCGGCCTCGATCGCCTTGCGTCGCTCGGGGTCAGCAGTTCTCCACTCGGCTGCGAGCTGTTCCTTGCGGGTGAGCTCGGGCAGCGGGTCGACGGTGTAAAGCACGCTCTTCTTCTGCGACTCACGCAGGGCGAGCTTGAACCGCTCGGAGATGTGCGACAGGTGGGAGACGCGAATGCCGCCAACCTCTTCGCCGGCCCACTTCGCAGTGGGGTCGCGGAACACGGTCATGCGTGCGCCTTGCGGCCAGTCGTCCGTCTCTTCGCCCCATGCGTAGTCGAGGATTCGTAGGACCGTCTTGGATGGCTTGAACGGACGACCGGGCCACTCGACGAGGTGAATCTGAACGGGCTGGTCGGAGTTGCCTTCGCGCACCTCCGCGATGGTCACGGTCTGTGGACCGCCGATGAGATCCGAGCTGTTGAGTTGGTCGCTCTTGGCAAGGATGGCTTTCGAGATGTTCATGTCTCAGGCGCTTTCTACGAAGGGGTTGAGGTGCGCCGGAATCAGCTCGGCGTACCGGTAGAAGTAGTTCGCGGGCAGCGCGGTCGGCTCGACGTGCAGGGTCGGGTAGCCGGCCCACTCGCCGCTCGCGATGGCCTCGGCGAAGATCGCGATGGCTCGGTCGTTCAGTGCTGCCGCGATCTCCATTGCCAGCTCGTCACAGGTGTGAACCTGCACGAGGTAGGGGTAGGTCTTCTCCTGGCAGATGAAGCGCATGGGCCGGTCGCCCGCCGGGTGGCCGATGGCGCGTAGGCCGCGGAGGTAGAAGTCGGCTTGCTGGTGATAGCCGTACTTCGACATGGACCGCTCGAACCCCGTAGCCGATGCGTCGTCACACGTCTTGTAGTCGTCGCCGACATCTCCGAGGAGGTCGAAGCGGCCACGACACCAAGCGCCTTGCTCCTGCCAGAAGACCGACACCTCGGGCGTTCCGGCGTCGAGCATTGCAGCGACCTCGGGGTTGGCCCGCAACGCCTTCGCCATACCGATCACCTGGTCGCGCTCGTCCTCCTTGACGGCGATAACCCGTTCGGCAGCGATGGCCTCCGCGTGCTCGGCACGCTCTTCCTTGCCCGCCTTTGTGCGGCCGTCGTGCTGCCACACGATCAGGTCGGGACCGGCGCCGAGGGCGTGGAGGTGTGCTGCCTTGCCGAGATTCATCGACGCGGTTGGCCTGCGGTCACGGTGCGTAGCGATCGCCTTCGCCGGCACATGCTCGGTCAGTCGACGGGCGAGCGACGATGACAGGGAGCCCCCAGGGACCGGATCGCCGTGGTAGGTCTCGTCGCTCATGTTGAACACGAGGCCGGGCTTCGTGATCTTCATGCGACATCGCCACCCATCCACCCAGGAGCGCCCCAGTTGCGGAGTTCGACGTGGTAGATCCGGTGATCGCGGATGCACAACGGGTCGATGTCGCAGTCGCACAGGTCTTCGGGCTTGCAACCGACCGAGCACATGGGGCAGCTCGTCGGCTCGTCGTCGTAGCGCGTCATGGCGTCACCTCGGGGGAGGTCGCAATTTCGACGATCGGGTTGTAGTGGCCCACGGCTTCGTCGAGGAGGCGCTGGACGAGGGCGCGGTGGTCGTCGGGGTTGTTGCCCCAGCCGGGCACGGGGTCCAGGTCGATCTCAACGACGAGGTGTGACCGGCGCCGCGGAAACAGGCGGGCCATCATCTCGGCGGGGTCGGACAGCTGCCCGTTTTCGCTCGTCTGCTCAGTCATGCCACGTCTCCGTTCGTGAGCGCTTCGATGTCGGCGCGGACGGATGCCTCGAACCCGGCGCTGTTGCCGATCCGCATGGCCTGTCGCGCCCATGCCTCAAACTCGGCGTCACTGGCGTCGGGGCTGGGGATGTTGGCCTGGTAGCGGCTCTCGTCGATGGCGTCGCAGGTCCAGATGACGGCGAGCGCGGCGACAAAGAGAACGCCGCAGAGGACTACGAACGCGGTCATGGGGTCACTTCCGTTGCGGTCGGGGCGAGCTCGAGGAACCGGCGCCAGGCACGTCGCGCACCGGACTTGGACGAGTAGCCCTGTCCTGAGTCGGCGACGATCTGGTGGTTGCCGGCGATGAGGTGCCAGCGCCACTTGTCGTTGTGGTCGGGCCAGAAGTGGACGCGGGCGGTCACGGGGTCACGCCCTCGGAGAGCACGCGGACGACGGCGATGTCGTCCCATTCGACGGACGTGCTGCCGTCACACCACGGCGCCGTAGACATGGGCGAGGTGTAGAGCACCCACCGTTCGCCGTCGCGGTCCTCGACTACGGCGCCCAGTCCGGTCGGCTCCTCGAGCTTCGGGAGGGCGGGGATGTCGGACGGGTTCAGCATCCACCGCAGCCCTACTTGGAGTGCGTCGATCAACGAGACGCCGACCACGGCCGGACCCTGCTGCTCGCGGATAAGCGGGATCGCTCGGTCCTGCGCCATCCACAGTCGCTCGACCTGTTCGCGGTCCTCGGGGTCGATCACAACGAGGGGGCGAGCCTCGGCGGTCGGCGGCGACACGGCATCCGAGACGCCGTAGGACCACACGAAGCCACCGGGACGCACAGAGTAGATCGCCACATTCCAGACGTCCCACTCGTTCCGCACCATCGCCACGTCGCCCGGCGCCCAGTCGCGCATCACGCCACCGCCCCACGAGCCGCAGCCCAGTACGCAGCCGCAAGCTCCTCAGCACCGTCACGCCACGCGCCCAACGTCACGACCACGCGACCCGGCTGCTGGAGACGGACAGCGCCAGTGGGTGCGGCGTACACGAGGCCACCACAGACGGCGATGCGGTCCGCATCCACGGGGATGCCGCCGATGAGGGCGAGGAGGGCGTCACGGGGCGTCATGCGGTCACCGCCAGCGACATGCCCGCGACGTGACGGTCGTGGACGCCACTCATGTAGCGGTGCAGAGCATCGGCGGCGTACTCGCCCGTTCGCTCGCAGTGCGCCGCCATCGCTGGCAGCAGCACCTTCCGGCGTCGCTCCATGTAGGCGATGCACTCGCCGCAGTTGTGATAGGTGCTCAATGTCGTACCCTTCTCTTGGAGTTCTTCTCTGCGCCCCGTCGGGTCACGTCCGACGGGGCTTCTTCATGTGGTGGTGCTCCCCGCCGCCAGCGAGCCAATGGGCTTACGGCCGACGGCGAGGAAGTCAGGGTCGGAAGATCGCCGCGAGCAGGACTGCCCAGGCGGCAACGGGGGCGCCGACGAACGCGATCCAGCGGACGGCGGTCATGCGTCGCTCCCCAGGTAGGCGCGGGCGACCGTGAGGGCTCGTTGTTCCATGTCGCGGAACAGTTGGCTTCCGTCGGTATTCAGCGGACGACCGTTGTGAGCGGCGACCATGTCCAGCGCCCCTCGACCCGCGGCGGCGAAGTCCAGCCAGTCCGCTACGGCGATCAGGAACGAGTCGTCTCCGTGCGCCTGTCCGAACTCGACGTCATGTCGGACCCGAGTGGCCGCCTGACGCAAGACCTCGGCGCTCATGCAGCACCGCCGTCGAGCACGCCGTCGCACTCCGCGTGGTAACCGCCGCGCTGATCGAACCCGAGCTCATCTACAACGAGGCGCAACGGCCGACGCTGGATGCTGCGGGCGCGCTTCGAGAGGCCACCGAACGAACGCCGCAACGTGTCCTCATCGTCGGGGAAGCGCGGGGTGGCGTTCGGGTCGTTCGTCCGGGTGGGGTGCTCGGCAAGCCAGGTGAGCATCGCTTCGGACTGCGGGTCAGGGGTGGTCATGAGGACTCACCGGGCGAACTGCTTACCTCGACGTCGTAGGGGCAGAGGTGCTCACCCTCGTGGCCGGACGGGAGGATGCAGGGCCTCGGCGGCCCGGGGACGTAGTGGTTCCCGCGCTTGTCGGCGTGAGGCTCGCCCTGTCTGCCGACAACGATCTTGCACGGGACGTCGGTGTCCTCGCGCCCCTCGTCAGGCTTTCCAGGGGAGTCCTCCTCGATGCGGTCCCACTGGATGAGGCAGCCGTCGCACCACGCAGCACCGTCCTCGATGGTCACGTCCTCGCCGCAGTGACCACACTGCGGCCACGGGATGTGCAGGGACGGCAGGCGGTCGTTGACCGTGATGGTGCGGACCTGCGCAAACTCGGCCGTGTGCTCGCTCATGCCGCCACCGCCGAAGCTGAGACCCAGCGGTAGATCCGATGGCCATGCGCCGACTCACCCGTGCTGTCGTCGTCACCGCACGACTTGATGACTCCCGCCTTGCGCATCGCCGTGAACGTCGCGCCAACCACGCCACCGACAACGCCATGCAGCGACCTGGCGTCGTTCGCGGAGAAGGGGCGACCCGTTGCCGCGAGCTGACGGATCGCCGCCTCGACCTTCGCGCGGTCGTCGGGGTGCGCTGCGGTCGTGATCGCCTGGCCGGAGAACTTGAGTCGCTCGCCGGCACATGCACAGCCCTGAGTGCGGGGGTGGTAGCCGCATCCGGGGCAGCGGTTGGGGAGCGACTTGAGGTAGTCGTCGAGGGAGAGGCGCGGGGGGTTCATGCGAGGTCGGTGGCGCAGAGCCGGTCGAAGCATCGGGACGGCTTGGGGCCACCCGTTCGACCGTTCGCCCGAACCCGGATCTCCCCGGACTCGTTCAGGTCGTGCCGGGCGCGGTGATCGGCGTGGTCGCTGGGGACGATCTCGGCGTCCTCCCACCGGAGAGCGACGCGGGTGGCAGCAACGCGCTTGCCCTCGTCATGCTTGACGGCGACTTCCTGCATCTTGCGCGGCACCGCGTCGCCGGTCCATCGCACCTTGTAGGACTGGCCGTCGCGGGAATCGACAAGGACGACCGTCAGGTACGCCTCGCCGTTGCGGGTGCGACCGAACTGAGGCTTGCTCTTCTGGTGAACCGACAAGGTGCCGCCGGGGACCGAGATGTCGGCGAAGTTCTCGCGGGCGTCCTGGGCGATCCGACACTGGAAGCGGAGGTCGTTGGGCGCGCCCTGTCCGTTGTTCAGAGCATTGGCGAGCATCTTGCGCTCCCAGGCGGGACGGGCCTCCTGTCCCTTGATGGCGAAGCGGACGACTCCCTTGATGCCAGCGATGGTGCTCATTGGTCGTTCTCCTTGAGTGTGGTCAGTGCGACGGTGAGGATTTCGATGAGTCGGCCCTTGGCGCGGGGCGAGAGGGTGGCGACGTTCTCGGGGGTCAGTGAGCGCTTGACGATCGAGCCGAAGGCGTTGATGAGCTCGGCCTCTTGGTGGGCGCGCTCGGTGGTGCCGGGAGTGCTTGCTCGGACCCGGCCGGCCGTGACGGTGGTGCGGACGCGACCGTCGAGACCCTCGGTCTCGCGGACTACTGCTCCATTTGGAGCAACCGCCGCGAGGTCGCGGGACACCTGCGCATTCCCGATTCCGACGATCGGTGCGATTGCGCGGTGGCTCATGCCCTGGTCGGCGAGATGCGTCACCAACTCGCGGCGCTCGTCCCGCGCCAGCCGTAGCGGCTCATCGGAGAGCACGTCGGACAGGTACGCCGTCCACGACTTGTAGCCGAGGGCAACATGCGCCGCGCCGGCCCTGGCCTCGTCGACCAGTTGCAGAACCTTGGCCTTCGCTTCGGTGTAGTTCGTGGCCGCGATACGGATGCGCTCGGTGAGGCGGCGAGCGTCGTCGGCACCCATCGGCTCGATGAGTTCACCGGTCTCCGTGTTGACGAGGCTCATGACGCCTTCTCCGTCGGCAGGGAGGCGACCCACTCGTCGAGGTCGACGGCGCGGAACACGAGCTTGTTGCCGACGTAGTGGCCGACGAGGTCACCCCTTGCCTGGGCGGCCTTGATCGTGGTCTCGCCGATCCCGGTGGCTCGGACGGCGTCGGCCATCTTGTAGGAGACGGCCGCGAGGGCGAGTGAGGTCATCCCGTCGCCTCGAGTTCGTTGGCGCCGTGCGGGTTGGAGAGGAGGACGCGGCGGTCGGTGATCGAGAACGCCGACAGGAGGGCGTTGAAGACCTTGGGCGACACTCGCGTGGAGTGGCCGAGCTCGATCTTGGCGATGTAGGGCCGCTGGACACCGATCTGTGCGGCGAGCGCCTGAACGCTGAGGCCGTCTCGGATCCGCAGCTCCCTGACGACGAACCCGTTGATCTCAACGGTGGTCTTGGTGGCTGGCATGGGACCAGTTAAGCACGGCTAGGAACACATCGCAACAAGTAGCACCAGATCGCGCGAAATGGCCTCTGACGTGCAGTACTACAACCATGTGAGTTGGCTTACTTACCTAGCCTAAATTGGGGGTGTTCCTGACGGCAGGTAGATGTTCCTGAGCGTTCCTGCCACGATGTGGACATGGATCTGAACGAGTCGCAACGACGCGACCTGGCTGCTCGCATCGAGCGAGAGCGTGTGCGCCAGTTCAAGGGCAATCGCCGGAAGGCGTACTCCGCGGCCGGCGTGAACTCCACGACCTGGACGAAGGCCGAGAGCCCCAACGAACCACTTGCTGAGCGGACCATCATCGCGATCGTCAGCACCCTCTGGCCGGAGACCGGCGGCGACTGGCGGCTCATCGACCCGCCCCTCAAGGACGGAGGCGAGCCGCTCCTCACGCCCGAGGTGCTGGCCGAGCTGGAGAAGTTGAGTCCCGGTCCTCGCGAGCAGATCCGCGCAGTCCTGGAAGAGGACGAGCGTCGCCGACAGGCCGAGCGGGAGAGGGGTGCGTCGTGATCGAGACACCCCCGCCAAAACGACGCCTCGTGGCCGGAGCGTAGGAGCCAGGGCCACGAGGCGTCTTGAACACGAGACTAGCGCCGCACTCCCGTAACGGACGGAGTGCGGCGCTAGTTGTCTACCTGTACCTAAGGGCAATCAAGGGGGCTGTCGGCGGAACCGATTAGGTTGCGGGACGCCCTCGACGGACGGGGGGACAACTGGGGTCAAGCACGTCTTGGGAGAGTGACTGCCAATGTTCAACCGTTCCATCACCATCGACTGTCTAGCCGCTTGGCTCTGTTGGATCGGGGGGACGCTCTTAGCCTTCGGCGACATGCTTGACTTCACCCCAGATGACTCCGGCTTCCTAGGGATCGTCGCCGTGGCGTTCGGGCATCTGATCGCGGTTCAGAAGGCGCATCGCCAGATGGAGCATCGCGAGCAGGTGGCGTTCGATCTCGGCAAGGAGTCGGTGCGGTCGATCCGCTAGACCACTCCACAAGTGTCCCCCGGTGTATAACGGGCCGACGTAACGTGCGCGCGTGCCGAACATGCCCGCGACGCCGCTCATCGCGTTCCGGGCGCCAGATGACTTGCGGGAAGCGCTCGAGCGGATCGCGCGGGACAGAGGAGAGACCTTGTCCGACGTGATCCGCCGAGCATGCCGCGACTACGTGCGGCGCTACCCGGTCGGCGACGTCTGACCGAGTGCACGCCAGTCCATAGCCGCACCGATCGCGGCGGTGGCCTCAGTGACTCGCGCATCGGACGTGTGGGTGTAGACCTCCTCGTTCACTGCCCGCGAGGCGTGGCCGATGATCTTCTGGCGCACGTCCACGGGGTAGCCGAGCTCGGTCAGGATCGTGTTGCACGTGTGTCGCGCGGAGTGGCGGTCGACGTCAGGGAGGCCGACCGCGCGGAGCAGACCGTCCCACCAGCGCGAATCGTCGGACGGGTCGATCGGGCGCCCGAGGTCGCGGGTGAAGATGAGCCCGCACATGCCCGGCTCGTGGGTCTCGAGGTAGGCGGCCAGGGTGTCGCGCAGCAGTGGCGGCATGGTGAACTCCCGCCAGCCTGCCCGTGACTTCGGCCGGGTGAGGTAGAGCCCGCCCTCGACGTGCTGGACCTCTTGGCTGTCGGGGATGTCGAGGTGCCGCCGAGTGCAGTTGCCGCCGCGCTTGCGACCACAGGGCCACACGCCACCGGCCTTCTCTCCGCAGCCGTGCTCGAAGTCGAGGCGCTGGAGCTGCCACGCGATCGTGATACTTCCGGTCGTCAGGTCGATCTCGTCGCTCGTGACGCCGAGCCGCTCGGCGGGCCGTGGGCCGATGAGCAGCGCAACGGCGGCCATTGCGAGATCCCGCGAGACGGTGCCGTCGCCGGAGTCGCACACGGCCAGGAGGTTGCGCGCCTGTCCGCTGTCAAGGTACTTGACCTTGTGGACGCGCTTCTTGGGTGCGTCGATGAGGGCGCACGGGTTCCGCGCGATCTTCCCCTCCCGCTCGGCGTCGCGCAGGATTACCGAGAGCACGCGGTGGGCGCCGAGGGCCGTGGTCGAGCTGAGGCCCTTCTCCTTGGTGATGTAGTCGCGGAGGCGGGCGACGTGCGCTGGGCCGATCCGGTCGACCTTGACGTTGCCGAGCGCCGGCCGGATGTAGTTCTCGATCTTGGATCGGTAGCTGGGCCGGGTGCTGACCTTGAGCCGTTCGGCGTAGCGCTCCCACCAGGTGTCGAGCCAGGTCGACAGGGTGGGGGATGAGGTCGAGAGGTCGCCGGAGCGCTCGAGCTTCTGTCGGACCTTCTGGAGTTCCTTGACGGCGTCGGCGTACTTCGCGCGGACGATGACCTTGCGCCGGCGAGTGCCGTCGGGGCCAGCAGGGAGCGGGACGGCGACGACCCACATGCCGTCACTCTCACGCTGATAGAGGCCGCCCGTGCCCCGCTTGCGCCGCTCCGTCTTTCCCATGGCTCCAGTCTACGGCATGACGTTAGCCAAACGTTAGCCAATCGCATGTCCCCACAACGGGTCATATGGCCTTGTTCTGAGCGTGATTGGGGATTGCTAGGCGCCACAACCAAGGACTCATAATCCTGTGAAGATACTAGCGATTCACGCTCAAAATGAGGAGGGACGTTAGCCCAAACGTTAGCCATTAGATTCTTGGGGTGGTAGCTCAGTCGGTTAGAGCAGACGACTCATAATCGTCCGGTCACGGGTTCGAGCCCCGTCCACCCCACTCTCGGGTCGCCGATCCGCTGCCGCCGGCCCATGTAACAACTTCGCATCGCTTCACGCATTCACTAGACGGGGTGTCGCGCCACCCTGAATGGTTCCCCCTTGCCGCACCTCGCGGCCAAGTCCACTGAAGGGGGACATCATGAAGCGCAACACGAAGATCGGTCTCACGGTCGCCAGCATCGCTACGGCCCTGGTTGTGACGGGCGGTACTGGCGCGGTCGCCGGGCAGCTCATCACCTCGCACCAGATCAAGGACGGCACGATCCGGACGGTCGACCTGTCTGACGGTGTGCAGAACAAGCTCGACAAGACGGGGGAGCGGGGTCCGCAGGGCGAGCCGGGCGAGACTGGTCCGGCTGGCGCGACTGGTCCCGCGGGTCCGGTTGGTCCGAAGGGTGCCGACTCGACGGTTCCGGGTCCGGCGGGTGCGCAGGGTCCGGCTGGTCCCAGTGGCGCTCCCGGTGCGAACGGTGCGAACGGCACCAACGGTCGCGACGGGCTCGAGGGTGCGGTCTACCGTTCGCTGACGTACAGCAATGGTGGCGGCGGTTCGGCCACGGTCGCGTGTGACGACGACCCGGCTGTCTCGCAGACGTTCACGGCGATCGCGGGCGGTGTGCAGGGCGGCACGGTGGAGACGCAGGATGACGGCTTCGTGGTCAACTCGTCGTTCCCTGGCCGCATGGATTGGGACACGGGTCTTCCGAAGGCTGACCGGCTCGATGGCTGGATCATCCTCGGCAATGGCGAGTACACGTCGACGCTGACGGTGTGGGCGCTGTGTGTGCCGACCGCGAGCATCCCGGTCGACGCGGATGTGCTCGACAACTGAGCCCCCTTCAAAGGGAACCGGACGCCCCCGCAGACTCCCAAGCTCTGCGGGGGCGTTCGGCTGTCTCAGCGCTTGTCGAGCTGGTTGATGTAGTCGCGCAGGAAGCGGCGGATGGCGGTGGAGAGGTCTTCGCCTCGGTCGGCTGCCTCGTGTAGCGCCGCGTCCCAGAGTTCGTCGTCGATGCGGATGGCGTGGCGCTTGGTGCCCTTCCCTGGCATGTGGCGAGTGTGGAGCCCGGTGTCGCGCCACCCGTCTGTCGGCGTCTGGGTTACCGAGTTCGGGGCATAGCGAAAAGCCCCCAGCCGTCACCCGAAGGTGAAGGCTGGGGGCTTCAATGGGCCGACTTCAGGTCAGACGGCAGTACCCATCGCGTCGCGCCACACGGTGCCGTCGCTGTAGATCGGCTTGGACAGCGTCGTGTCGTAGATGCACGCGCCGACCCCGGAGGTTGACGCGGAGGGTCGCAGGGCAGTGGTGAACGCGCCAGTGCGGACGACGCCGGTCGCCTTGATGTTGCCGACGACGTCGAGCGGTTCGGTCGGTGCATTCTTGCCGACGCCGAGCTTGCCCATGACGTAGTTCAGGTCGGAGGCGCCATCGGAGGCGATGCCGTAGCCGGTGGTCACGCCGGTGACCTTCTTGGCTGCGACCTTCACCCCGTAGGCGGCCGTGATCGCGGAGCCGGCCGCGACCGTGGAGGCGGTGGAGTTGAAGTCGACAAGGGTTCCGACCGTGGCGGTGCCGTTGACTCGCACCTGGGAGAGAATCCCCGAGAGCGTGGTGACCGCGACCGTGCCACCTGTGCGGGCCGACGCTTGGATGGCGGTCAGGGTGCCGATCGTGCCGGACCCGGACTTGTTCGCGAGGCCGTTGAGCCCGGTGAGGGAGGACACGTTGTTGGTGCCGATGTCGGTGGCGTTGAACTGGACCGCTTGGACGTTCCCGGCTGCGGGCGCGATGCCTGACGCCTGGAATGAGTTGAGGATGATGTTCGTCGTCAGGTCGGTGGCGTAGGTGCTCAGGGCGGTGCCGATGGAGCCGGCAGCCAAACCGGGGGGACCGATGTAGACGGAGCCGGTGTCGCTGACGGTGACGGGGACCGGCGAGTCCTGTAGCAGCGTGCCGGTCGTGCCGTCGAAGCGCGCCAGGGCGTTGTCGGTGGAGCTAGCGGGGCCGGTGACTGCTCCGACCGGGGAGGTTCCGGCGGGTCCGGTGGCCCCGGTAGCCCCGGTGTCACCCTTGGGTCCGGTCGGCCCAACGGGACCTGCGGGTCCGGGTTCACCCGCGGCGCCAGTGTCGCCCTTCGGTCCCGCGGGTCCGATCAGCCCAACCTCGGCGACCGTGACGACAACCTCGGGGGCGGGCTCGATGGTGACGACGACTTCGGGCAGTGGCGGCTCGACGACGACCTGGACTTCACTCATCTGTGGCCGCCGTGGTGGTGGGCGCGATGGTCAGGGTTCCGTGCAGCACCCGCAGACCGAGCGCGTCGGTGGCGCCCGTGTCGGTGACGAGGATGTCGTAGTTGCCGCCGACGAGGGTGCGTGTGTCGGCTCCGGTCAGCGTCAGGTCGATGACGATGTCGTTGCCGTCGAAGCTCGCTGCCAGGAAGGGTCGGAGGTCGGCCTTGAGCGGAGAGGTGATCTGGCGTCCGGCGCGAACCTGTGAGCGGACCTCGAAGTCAGCGAGGTTCGCCCACAGGTTCTTGCCGTCGGTGATGCGGATTCGGCGGGAGTAGGGAACCCCGGCTTGCACGTCGAGGGGGGTGGGGTCGGCCATGCCGGGGCTCCTTGGTGTCGTTGGCTTACGTCGCGCTGAGTTAGAGCAGGGGCTTAACTGCCCGCGCCACCCGTCGCCGCCGAAGCGTCCTCGACCTGAGCGGCGGCGAATGTCGGCGTGGGCACGTAGCCGATCGGGGGCTCACCGGACAGGGCGCGCTCGTACTCGGTGAGCGAGATCCACTTGCGCGTCAGGCAGGTGTCGAGCGTCGCGACGGTGACGACCGGGTCGTTCTCGTAGAAGCGGCACAGGTAGCGGAACCCGAGAGCAGTGGCCATGTCACATTCCCATCAGTAGGTCGAGCATTTCAACGGTCAGGTCGGTGAGTTCGTCGACCTGGGCTTGGATGAGTGACGCCGCGCTGGGTGTCGGGTGGGGGGTGTGTGCGTCGACCGCGGCTTGGAGGGTGGCCTCGTCGATGTCGGCGGTGACGGTGGTTTCGGTGTCGCCGATCGCGACGGTGATGCTCGCGACGCCGAGCTCGGCGGTGAGCTGTGGGGGGTCGATGGGCCGGGGGGTGGTGACCGTGCTCATCAGGCGCTCCAAACTTCGATAAGTGCTTGGCCTTCGGCGGTGGTGCCGGTGCCGCCGTAGGAGGTGGTGGTGGTGGCGGTGGAGGCGTTGGCGTGCATCCACCTGTAGGTGACCGACGCCCCTGGGGTGAGGCCGGTGATCTTGACCCGGTGGACGACGCGGGCGGCGGTGACGGCCGCAGCGACCCTGCCTGTCGACGCAGCGACCACAGTGCCGGCGATTCCGACACCCCACATGGCGGGATTGCTGCTGGTCGTGGTCACTGCGCGGGCACTCAGGGACACGATGACGGCGCCGGATGCGGGGACGGTGAAGGTGATGCTCAGGTTGGTGGCGTCGACGTCGGCGTAGGTGGTCGTGGCGTTGGTGACGTTGGTGGCCGAGGCCGGGTTGTAGGCGGTGGACGCGAGGAGTTCTGTGGCGCCGCCCGCTGGAGTGGCGAGGGTGCCGTCGTCGCGGACGAACTTGGTGCCGTCCGGGGTGCCGGTGGCGAGACGGGCGACGGGCAGCACGCCGCCAGTACCGAGGAGCGGGATGTCGCCGGACGCGGTGCCGGTTCTGAGCCCGGAGTCCTTGATGATCTTGCCAGTGGTGCCGTTGAACGCAACGAGCCTGTTGTTGACCGCTGTCGCAGGACCCGTGACGTCGCCGACTCCCGACCCGTCCGCACCATTGACCACCGTGAATGTGGAGGTGGTGGCGTCGGTGTAGGTGATCGTGTACGTGTCGGTCGTGCCCGCTGCCCCAGTGCCACTGGTGCGAGCAATCGAGGTGATGCCACGCCCGGCCGAGCCGTTGGACCCGTTGGACCCGTTGGACCCGTTGGACCC